>NZ_CP093331.1:0-3520644 GCF_022637495.1 Pseudoxanthomonas daejeonensis
CGACCACCGCGGTGTTCGCCGCGTTCGCCACCGCGATCACGCTCGCCGTGCTGATCTGGGTGCTGTGGCCGCTGCGCCGCCAGCGCATCGGGCCGTGGGTGGCCGTGGTGCTCGTACTGGGCGTGGGCGTGCTGGCGCTGTACCGGCTGACCGGCACGCCGGCCGCGCTGCAGGAAACCGCGCGCGCGGCACCGGAAAGCCTGGAACAGGCGATCGCCCAGCTGCAGGCCGAACTGGAACGCAATCCGGCGCAACCGGAAGGCTGGGCCCTGCTCGCCCGCTCGCAGGCCGCGCTCGGCGATGCGGCCGGCGCGCGCCAGTCCTATGCCCGTGCCGTGGAGCTGGCGCCGGACGAACCGGCGCTGCTGATCGACGCGGCCGAATCGCGTGCCTTGGCCGATCCCCAGCGCCGCTTCGACGAACAGGCGGTGGAGTGGCTGCAGAAGGCCATCGCCCTGCATCCCGGGCATCCGCGTGCGACCTGGTTCCTGGGCGTCTCCCAGCGCCAGTCGAAGCAGCCCGCCGAAGCGGCGAAGAGCTGGGAGTCGCTGCTCGGCTCCGTTGACGCGGCCACCGCGCGCAGCCTGCGCGTGCAGATCGACGAGGCCCGTGCCGAAGCCGGCCTGGCACCGCTGCCTGCCGCGCCCGCCGCAACCGTTGCGCCGGCCACGGCCAATGCGCTGACGGTGAGGGTCGCGCTGGATCCGGATTTCGCCGCGCGCGTGCGCCTGCGCGGCGATGCCAGCGTGTTCGTCATCGCACGCGTGCCGGGCGGCCCGCCGATGCCGGTGGCGGTGGAACGCCACGCGCTGCAGGACCTGCCCCTGGAAGTGGTGCTCGACGACGGCGACAGCCCGATGCCGACCCAGACCCTCTCCACGTTGCAGGAGGTCGAGGTGTTCGCACGGCTGTCGGCCAGCGGCAGCGCTGACCGCGGCGAGGGCGACCTGGAATCGGTGCCGGTGCGGGTGACGCTGCCGTCGACGGCGCCGGTGGAGCTGGTGATCGGCGCTCCGGCACCCTGAGCCGTCCGACGCCTTTCGTGGAGGCTCGCTCAGCCGCCTCCACTGCGTCCTCTGCCATGACCCGACGTCGCAGGCCGCCAGCACCTGCACGGGGAGTGACGCTCGCCTGCTGCCCTTGCTCGATTGCCTGCTTCGGAGAAGGTACGCAAGGCAGGCCCGCTCAAAGCCGGTGTTGCACCCGCGGCTGAAACGCAGCTTTCGCCGGGCGTTCGACAACACCGCCGGTCGATGCCGGTAAACTCCGGCCCCTATGGCTTCCGACCAGACCCACGAATTCATTCCGCCCGGCAGCCGCTTCCACGCGCTGCCTTCGCCGTTCCCGATGAAGCGAGGCGGCGCGCTGCACGGCGCCCGCGTCGCCTACGAGACCTGGGGCGCGCTGGACGCGCAACGCGGCAACGCGGTCCTGATCGTCACCGGGCTGTCGCCCGATGCGCATGCCGCCGCCAGCGCCGCCGATCCGCAGCCGGGCTGGTGGGAGGCCATGCTCGGCCCCGGCAAGCCGATCGACAGCGACCGCTGGTTCGTCATCTGCGTCAATTCGCTGGGCAGCTGCAAGGGTTCCACCGGCCCGGCCTCGGTCGATCCTGCTACCGGCGCGCCGTACCGCCTGTCCTTCCCCGAGGTCTCGATCGAGGACATCGCCGATGCGGCGGCCGAAGTGGTGCGCGGGCTGGGCATCGAGCGTCTGGCGTGCGTGATCGGCAACTCGATGGGCGGGATGACCGCGCTGGCCCTGCTGTCGCGCCATCCGGGCATCGCCCGTTCGCACATCAATATTTCCGGCAGCGCCCGCGCGCTGCCGTTCTCGATCGCCGTGCGCTCGCTGCAGCGCGAGGCGATCCGGCTGGACCCGAACTGGAACCACGGCGACTACGACGACGCCACGTACCCCGAATCGGGCATGCGCATCGCGCGCAAGCTGGGCGTGATCACCTACCGTTCGGCGCTGGAGTGGGATGGCCGCTTCGGCCGCGTGCGCCTGGACGAGTCGCATGTGCTCGGCGATGGGGTTGGCGAGGACCCGTTCGGCCTGGAGTTCCAGGTGGAGAGCTACCTGGAAGGCCATGCGCGGCGCTTCGTGCGTCGCTTCGATCCCAACTGCTACCTGTACCTGAGCCGCTCGATGGACTGGTTCGACCTGGCCGAGCACGCCGGTGGCGATGTGCTGGCCGGACTGGCGAAGATCAGGGTCGAACGCGCCGTCGCCATCGGGGCCAGCACCGACATCCTGTTCCCGGTCCAGCAGCAGGAAGAAGTGGCCGAGGGCCTGGCCCGCGGTGGCGCGCAGGCGGAGTTCATCGGCATGGACTCGCCGCAGGGACACGATGCGTTCCTGGTCGATTTCGACCGCTTCGGCCCCGCGGTGCGCGGATTCCTCGACCACCTCTGATACGGTTGCACGGGAAACATTCTGCTAACGGGCCGGGCGTTAACCTGCCGGCCAGACCCACCGGATCCCTCCCGTGCACTTCGCAGGCAAGGACAAGCTGATCGCCGCACTCGACGCGGCGGTCCGGCTCGAAGACGAAACCGCCATCACCGAGGCGCTGCGCGCGGCGCTGGTGGCGCTGTTCGCCGACCGCGAGGTCGGCCTGCCGCGCAGCGTGCTGCAGCCCATCGTCGACCACTACGCCCGGCGCGAACTGCATGTCAGCCCCGAACTGGGCTACAGCGTGATCGCCATGACCTGGGGTCCCGGCCAGGGCACGCGCATCCACGACCACGATGGCGCGTGGTGCGTGGAAGGCGTCTGGCACGGCCGGCTGGCGATCACCCAGTACGAGCCGCACGCGCGCGACGAGGAAGGCGGGCGCTGGCGCTTCACCCGCATGGGCGATATCGAGGCCGGCCCCGGTACCGCCGGCAGCCTGATCCCGCCGCACGAATACCATGCCATCCGCAATCCGAGCCCGGACGACATCGCTGTCTCGCTCCACGTCTACCAGCGCCCGCTGATGCGCTGCCACGTGTTCGTGCCCGACGCCGAGGACGATCCAGGCACCGACGGCTGGCTGCGCCGCGAGGAACGCCTGCTCGCCACCGACGCGGCCGGATAGCCGCCTTCCGGCGCGGCCGCTATACTGCGCGCCTTGCCGAAGTGGCGGAATGGTAGACGCAGCGGACTCAAAATCCGCCGGCCTTAAAACCGTGTGGGTTCGAGTCCCACCTTCGGCACCATAAGACAAAGGCCCGCCAGCGTGCGGGCCTTTTCTTTTCTGCCGTCACGTCGTGGTCGCGCCGGCGAATGCATCCTCGCTTCCGCCCTTACGCGGAGTCCGGAGATGAACGAGAGACCCGAACGACTGCTTGCCACGTCCGCCGACATCGAGCGGCTGGTGGGGCTGGTCAAGGCGCTGGACGACGAGGAACAGGTACGGCTGGTACTGGACGACGGCAGCCGCGTGGAAGGCGTGGTGGCCGCGCGTCCAAGCATGCAGTTCTTCCGCGAGGTGGATGGCCGCGAAGGCTCCAACGCGCTGCTGCGGCTGGAACCCTTGGCCGGCGATACCCGCCCCCATTACCTGTGGCTGGACCGCATCGTCGAAGTAACCCGGCTCGGCAGTTCCTGAGCCGGGCTGCACGCGGTACTCGGCATGCGTCAGGCCCTGCTGATCGTCGACATGATCAACCACTTCGACTTCCCGGGTGGCGCGGCGCTGCTGCGTGCCGCGTTGCCGGCGGCGAAACGCATCGCGGCACTGCGTCGGCGCTTTGCCGAAGCCGGTCACGCGGTGGACTACGTCAACGACAATTTCCTGGACTGGAAGGGCGGCTTCGCCGACCTGGTCGCCTGCTGCGGTCGCGACGGCATGCCGGGTGCCACGATCGTCGCACTGCTGGCACCGGGGCCTGACGACCGCTTCATGCTCAAGCCGCGGCATTCCGGCTTCCTGGATTCGCCGCTGCAACTGCTGCTGCACCAGCTGCACGTGCGCCGGGTCGCGGTGTGCGGGATCGCCGCCGATGCCTGCATCCTGGTCACCGCCCATGACGCGCACATGCGCGGCTTCGAGGTCCAGGTCCCGCGCGACTGTGTGGCGGCGCAGAGCATTCCGCGTCGAGATCGCGCACTGGCGGTGATGCGCGATGCGTTCGGGATCGATACCCGCGCATCGCGTGCGATCAGGTTGGCGCAGCGGTGACGGCCGCATCGCGGCCGTGCATTCAAGCGGTCGCTGCCTCGTAATGGCGCGACACCAGGCTGGCGATCAGTTCCTCGCACAGGGTTTCCAGCGCCATGATCCGGACCGTGCCATAGCGGGCCAGGCGGACCATGTGCTCGACATAGATCTCGCGTCCGTACTCGACGGTTTCGCGCATCGTCTTGGTGAAGCCGTGGGGGATGAATCCGCGGGTGCCGTCCTTGCTGCCACCCACGTAAAGGACAATGCTCATTCGGCCGTTCCTCTTCTTCTGTGTTGCCTTTCGGTCGATGCCGAGAAGTGTGCGCGACACGCCGTTAGGATCGCGTGCAACCGAAGTTAGAGGACGCATGTTTCCGCGCGCTGACGCGCGCATTTCGGTTCATGCGCAGATCAGGTGATGCAATCACCGCCGGGGTTTCGTTGCCGGCCACCAGCCATGGCCATGCATCGCGTAATGGTCGGCCGCGCGCTCGAACGGATTGCGCACCGAGATTCCGCCGCAGAGGAAGTACACCGGAACGAACAACGGCCCGAGCAGCATGTACTGGTACACGTGCGCGCGCTCATGGTCGCCCAGGCGCACCGACGGATGCGAACAGCGGCCGGCACGGTGTTCGTAGGTGACGCACGTGACGTCCAGGTCCTTGCCGGTGGCGAGGATCACGTTGCCCAGGGTCATCGCGCCGCCCGGGCCCCACGGCCAGCGCAGGAACACCAGCGCGCGATCGCGGCGGCTGAAGCGGAGCGAGGCTCCGACCGGCAGGCCGGCGATGCCGGCCAGCAGCCCGACCAGCGTCCAGGGCGACGCCCAGATCGTACCCAGGGCCAGCGCGAGCCCGCGCAGCCAGGCCGGCCACGCAGCGTGCTCGGGCGGAGCGGCGTTCAGTCCGCCTCGTTCGGGATCAGCAGCCACAGGATCAGGTAGACGAGCATGCCGGGGAACGCCGCCGACAGCAGCGAAGCGACCACGTAGAGGATGCGCAACCAGGTGGAGTTCCACCCGTAGCGATGCGCGATGCCGCCGATCACCCCGGCGATCATCCGGTCGTTCAGGGAACGGGACAGGCCGTGACTGGCGTTGCTGGCGTTCATGCGCTGGCTCCGTCGGGCGGGCACGAACAGTCTAGCGCGGTGGCGCGGACGTGCGCAGTTCGGCCAGGCGCGCCGTGAACCACGGCGCCGCCTCGGCCTGCGCCTGCCCGGGACAGTCGACCCGGTAGGCACGTCCGCTGAAGCTGCTGCGGGTCGCCGCCTGTGCGATGAAGCTCTCCGCGTCGCCCGACATGCCGCGCTTGCGCGCCCAGTCGTACTTGCGCTGCAGGTGCGCCTGCGCGGCGGCCGCGTCGTACCAGCGGCCGTTGCGCTGGAAGCGGCAATCCGAGTCGCCCAGGCGGGCGATCAGCGCCCGGATTTCGGCGTCGGAGGCGGATTCCTGCGCCATGGACGGCGCCGGTGACGACGCCAGGGCCGCGAGGCAGGCCAGCAGCGGGGCGAGCCGCGCTCTACGCACGACATGTTGCGAAGGCATGTCGGGGATATTCCGGCAGGGCGGAGCTTGCCGCGCTGCCCCCGCTTCCGGCCTGGCGCGTGCACGCCGCGCCGCCACGCTCAGGCACCCTGCCTCGCCGCCAGCCAGCGATGGATCGCCGCCGGTACTTCGCGCTGTGCCCGGCTGGAGACGTAGATGCCGATGTGCCCGCCCTTGAAGCCCAGCTCGGTGTAGTCGGCGGTACCGACCAGCCCGGCCAGCGCGCGCGAGGCGTCCGGCGGCACCAGGTGGTCCTGCTCGGCATAGATGTTGAGCACCGGCATGTCGACGAAACCCAGGTCCACCTTGTTCCCGCCGATGTTCGCGGTGCCCTGGACGAAGGCGTTGCCCTGGTAGAACTGCTTGATGAAGTCGCGGAACGCTTCGCCGGCCTGGTCGGGCGAGTCGAAGATCCATTTCTCCATGCGCAGGAAGTCCTCGACCGCCTTCGGGTTGTCGAGGATGTCGACCAGGCCCACGTACTTCTGCAGGTTCAGCCGGAACGGCTTGAGCATCAGGTAGCTGGCATTCATCAGGTCGGCAGGGACATTCCCCATCGCATCGACGAACAGGTCCACGTCCAGTTCGCGCACCCAGCTGGAGAGCATGTTGTCCGGGGTCTGGAAGTCGACCGGGGTCACCATCGTGACCAGGTTGCGCACCTTCTCCGGATGCAGCGACGCGTAGCACAGCGAGAACGACCCGCCCTGGCACACGCCGAGCAGGTTCACCGGCCCGCCGCGGGACTCGACAAGGTGGTCGATGGCGCCGTCGATGTAGCGGTTGATGTAGTCGTCCAGGGTCAGGTAGCGGTCGGACCGGTCCGGGTAGCCCCAGTCGATCACGTACACGTCCAGGCCCAGCGCGAGCAGCCCCTTCACCAGCGAGCGGTCGTGCTGCAGGTCGACCATGTATGGGCGGTTGACCAGCGCATAGACGATCAGCAGCGGGGGCCCTTTCGCGGGCGTCTCGCCCACGAAGCGGTACAGCACGGTCTTGCCGTCGCGCCACACTTCCTCGCGCGCGGTGGCCCCGTACTCGACATCCTCGACCTGGCCGAGCACGCGCGCGCCATCGGCCAGGTGCTTCTGGAACTCCCAGGCTTCCTGCGCCAGGTCCAGCGGGTTGAACTGCAGCGGGCCCATCGATCCGGCTTTCATCGACCGCGTCCTCCCCGCTTGCCGCCCGGCTTGCGGCCCGGCTTGCGCCCGGTGGCGTCGATGGTGGCATCAGGCGCCGCCGCGGCCATGTTGCGGCTGACCCAGTCCTTCATCGACACGACCTTGGCCGTGGCCGGCGCGAGGTCGACGGACCTGGCCGGCGAGCGCGTCCCGCTGGCGGGGACCGTCTTTGCCTTGCGGCCGCTGGCCGCTGAAGCCTGGGGGGTACGCGCTGGCTTGCTCGCGACCTGTTTCGTGGTCGCGGTGGCCAGCCCTGCCCTGGGCGCGACCACGGCCTTGCGGCTGGAAGCCGACACCGGCGCGGCGGCCGCCGGCGTGCGCGTGACGGCTTTCGGCTTCACCACTGTATCGCGCGCGGGAGGCGGCACGACCTTCGTCGCAGGGCCTGATGCCATGGATTTCGATTTCCCGATCGCGGCCTTGCCTGCGGTCTTCGCCGCAGCAGGCTTCGTCACTGCCGCCTTCACCGTCGCAGTCGCGGCCGTGGCACGGGTGGCGCGACGCGGTGCCTTCTTGCGCACCGCTACGGCAGGCCGGGCCGCCGCGGTCCGCTTCGCCGCGCGCACCGTCTGGGTCTTCGGCTTGCCGGGCGTCTTCTTGCTGGCGCGCTTGCGCGACACCGCCTTCGTCTTCTTCGGCACTGCCGGCGCCACCGCCGCCTCCGCGACTTCCGGCGAGGGCGCCGGTGCCACCGCCGCAGGGCGAGCCCTTGGCGCAGCCGGCGCCTGGCGCTGTGCCGCTGCGCCGCGCCGCGCCGCGTGCAGTGCGCGCTCCAGGTCGGCGACCTTGCGGTGCAGCGCATCCACTTCGCCGCGTCCCGGCATGCCCAGCATCGAACCGAACTGTTCGACCTCGCGCTGCAGGCCCAGCCGCAGCCGCATCAGCGCGTTGGTCATCCCGGCGTAGGCGTGGCGATACTCGTCCGACAGCGCGATCTCGGCCCAGGCCTCCTCGGCCGCGTCGATCCACAGGTCGAACAACGCGCGCGCCGATTCCAGGCGCTTGCCCGGTGCATCGCGCTCGCAGAGCATCCGTTCGAAGCGCTCGTAGGCGCCTTGCGTCGCCTGCGCGAGCACGGCATTGAAGGCCTCGTTGCGCTGCTCCCATTCCTGCCAGGCCAGCGCCAGGGCCTGCAGCCGTTCCTGGTGTTCGCGGGCCGGACCAAAGGCCGGACGTTGCAGCCACTCGGCACCCTGCTGGCGCAGCGGCCGCAACAGCATGTCCAGCATCGGGCGCATCTGCTCCAGCCATTCACCGCCGGAGAGGTTGCCGTGCATCGAACGCAGCAGGCCGGCGAAGGGATCTCCCCCCTGCCCGCCCAGCATCTCGCGCCAGGCGCGGGCGACATCGGACGCATTGCCGCCGCCACTGAAGTCGGCAGCCAGGCGCTGCATGCGCTGGTACCAGTCGTAGGTGCCGGTCCCCATGCCCATGCCGCCCAGGCCCGGTGGCAGGCCACCCAGGCCGCCGAGCCCGCCCAGGCCACCGAGGCCACCGAGGCCACCGCCCAGACCAAAACCGTCGGTCATCCCGCCGCGACCGAGCAGCTCGTTCCAGGTATTCCAGTACTGCCGCGCCAGCGATTCGAAGTCGCCCGGAAACTGCGCGAAGGGTGCGTTGGCCATGAATCCTCCCGTACGTGAAGGATTCTAGCGCCGTCCGGTGACAGCGGCGCGCCTGCCGTTCAGGGCTTGGGGATGCGCAGGGTCTTGCTGATCATCATCGAGCCGGACACCGCGAACAGCAGCACCAGCGGATGCAGGCGCCACGGACCCAGCTGCCAGTAGCCCCACCACAGGTCCTCGCCGATCCGGCCCAGCGCGGCGGCGATGGCCATCAGCACGACCAGGACCAGGCTGGTCGGGATCGGCGTGCCCTCGAAATACTTCACCTTGTCCTCGCCTTCGGAGAGCTGTTCGGCGGTGACGTTGTAGCGGGCCAGGCGGCTGACGCCGCAGCACACGAACCACGACAGCACCAGCCAGTCCCAGCCGCCCTGCATGCCGCACGCGTAGGCCAGTGCCGCCGGGGCGACGCCGAAGGAGATCACGTCGGCCAGCGAGTCCAGCTCACGGCCCAGGGTCGAGGAGGACTTGCGCCAGCGCGCGATGCGGCCGTCCAGTGCGTCGAAGATGAAAGCCAGCGGGATCAGCGCCATGCCCAGCAGCAGGTCGCCGACCCGGCCCTCCTGCAGGAAGCGCATCGCGGCGAAGATCGCGCCGGTGCCGCAGAACGCATTGGCCAGGGTGAACCAGTCGGCCAGATGGAAGTCGCGCAGCATCGAGAAGTGGCGGGCCATGCGTAAGGTCGCAGTCAGGGATGCGGCCAGCATAACCGCGACCGGCGTATGGGCCGCGTGGCGAGCCTGGCGGGGCGCATTTTGTAGGAGCGGGCATGACCGCGACACCGGGGGCGTCGGAGCCACGGAGGCGTCGCCTGAACCACCGGCGTCGGTGTCGCGGTCATGCCCGCTCCTACAGGGGGAGCCCGCCGGCAGCGGCTTACGGCATCGGCAGCTGCGCCGCGTCCACCGCGCCCGCGCCACGGCCACGGGCCTGGATCACCGCATCCGCCGGCAACGCGCCCTGCCCGTCCAGGTGCGCGCTCACCCGGTCCAGCGCGGCGTACATGTAGGGCAGCATCGGCGCGTAGCGCGCGCCGTAGGCCGGCAGCGCAAGGAAGGCGTCGAAGTGCTCGCCGTTGCGCACCTGCCAGTAGCCCACCTGCGTGCGACCGGCCTCGCGCGCGGCGGCCACGTAAGGCGCGCTGGTGAACACCGGCGGCACCAGTCCGTCGTCGGTGCCGTGCACGACCAGCACCGGCAGGCCGGCGCGCGGCATCGACGCACGCGTGGCGGCGATGCCCGCGCGCACGCCGTTGGCGGGCTCGCCCTTCCCGGCGTAGAGGTCGCGCAGGCACTGCATGCCAGCCAAGGTGAAGTCCGGCGGTGCCAGTTTCGTGTCGAGGATGCCGACGCCGTTGCCCGGCGGGATGCCGGCCGCATCGGACCACCACGTGCCACGTTCGGCCGCGGTCGCCGCGCGTGGACTGAAGTCCGGGTTCTGCGCCGCGAAGGCGAAACCGCACGGATGCGCGCCGATGCCGTGGCGGCCGTACGCCGAGGCGTAGGTGACGGCGACCGAGCGCCACAGGTCGAAACCCACGCTGAGCGCGCCCGCCTGCAAGGCCTCGTCGGTCCAGCCCGTCGCACGCATGCGTTCGTAGGCCGAGCGCGCCTGCGCGATGCTGTCGGCACCTTCGATGAGGCCACCGGCCTGCAGCGTGGCGCACCGCAGCTTCCACAGCGGTTCGACCTGGGCACGCAGCGGCGGCTGCGGCAACGAATCGGCCTGCAGGTGCAGCAGCGCGCAGGGCATCAGCAGCGCCGCTTCGGTGCCGAAGTCGTACAGCGGCCGGCCGCCGTGGCCTTCCACGAACACGTTCGGTTCGCCGGCCACGACCGCGTCCAGCCAGTCGCCCTCCAGTTCGGCCGCGCGCAACACCGCGCCGCCGCCGTTGGAAATGCCGACCGCGATGACGCGGGTGTTGTCGAAGGTGAACGGTGCCGACTGCGGGAACGCCTGGCCGAGCGCCGACAGCGCGAATTCCGCCGCCTGCTTCACGTGCCGGCCCCAGTCGGCCTCCGGGTTGTCCTGCGAATGGGCGTGCTTGAACGCCACGCCGGTTGCGCCGGCCGGAATCTCCGGTACGAACGCCAGGTCGGTGGCTTCGCCGATCCGCCCGGGCGTGCCATCCAGGCGCACGCCGATGCCGGCGTCCAGGTCGACGTAGTCGCTGCCAGCACCCTTGTCGGTGTAGGCCACCGCGCAGCCCTTCGGCAAAGCCCACGGGCCGGCCACGGCGATCGCGCCGTAGACGCCGCGCGAGCCCGAGGCCGGCGCGACCACCACGCAGCGTCGCTTCTGGTCGAAGCCGTCCGGCACCTGCACCAGCACGCGGTGCGGCTGCTTCGCACCGGGCACCGTGGCCAGCGCCGAGTACTCGCGCCCCGGAACCGCGACGACGCTGCCGTACACCGTGCCGTAGCCGCCGGTGGGCGACAGGTCGGCGATGCCCCGCCAGTTGCTCCAGATCGCACGCCGGCGCAGCTCCGCCGCATCCGGGTTGGCGGCGTCGGCGAAGGCCGGGGGTGCCATCGCGCGAAGGCCGTCCAGGCCCAGGCCGGCGGTCAGCAGGTCGTCGCTGCCGCGGTGCTCGGTGACGCGCTGCGGTTGGATCATGGCGGCCGGCTCGTCTCCGGTGCGTTCGCGATTCGGGGTACCCGCGCAGGCGCCGAGCAAGCCGGCTCCCAACAGGCAAACAGCGGGCAGGAGCAACGGGAACTTCAGTCGGTGCATGTCAGGACGGGGCATGGCCTGGGCCGGCATGAGGGATGCTCGCACGCTACCGGCGCCGGCCGCGAAGCGTCATCGTACTTTGGTACCACGCCCGTGCCGGCATGGCTTGATAAGCTGGCCGAAGGCGACTTGCAGAGACCCGGACCCCCATGCGCAGCATCCTCATCACCGGCGCGGCCAGCGGCATCGGTGCCGGCATCGCCCATGCACTGGCCAAGGCCGGCGACCACGTCATCGTCAGCGACCTGTCGCTGGAGGGCGCCGAAGCGGTCGCCACCGACATCCGCGGCCAGGGCGGTTCGGCCGAAGCGGTCGCGCTGGACGTGACTTCCGACGACAGCGTCGCCGCCGCGCTGGCCGCGATCTCGCGCCCGGTCGACGTGCTGGTCAACAACGCAGGCCTGCAGCACGTCTCGCCGCTGGAAGACTTCCCGCTGGCCAAGTGGGACTTCCTGGTCCAGGTGATGCTGGTCGGCGTGGCGCGACTGACCCGCGCGGTGCTGCCGGGCATGCGCGAGCGCGGCTTCGGTCGGATCATCAACATCGGCAGCATCCACGCGCTGGTCGCCAGTCCGTACAAGAGCGCCTACGTGGCCGCCAAGCATGGCCTGGTCGGATTCTCCAAGGTGGTCGCGCTGGAGACCGCCGACACCGACATCACCATCAACACGATCTGCCCGAGCTACGTGAAAACCCCGCTGGTCGACAGGCAGATCGCCGACCAGGCGCGCACCCGCGGCATCTCCGAGGCCGACGTGGTCAGCCAGGTCATGCTCAAGCCGATGCCCAAGGGCGTGTTCATCGAAATGGACGAACTCGCCGGCACCACCGCCTTCCTGGCCTCCTCCGCAGCGCGCAACATGACCGGGCAGACCCTGGTCCTGGATGGCGGCTGGACCGTGCAGTAACCCGTCGCCGCCGCCTCCATGCCGACCCTGCTGATCGCCGACGACCATCCGCTGTTCCGCGCCGCCCTGCGCGGTGCGGCCGCCGATGCCGTGGCCCAGCTCGACGTGCTCGAGGCCGAATCGCTGGACGGCGTGCTCGCGGCCCTGGAGGCATGCGCGGACGTCGACCTGGTCCTGCTCGACCTGCACATGCCGGGCAACCACGGCCTGGCCGGACTGGCCGCGATCCGCGCGCAGTTCCCCGCGGTAGCGGTGGTGGTGGTCTCGGCCAACGACGATCCGCGCGTGGTCCGCCGCGCGCTCGACCATGGCGCCGCCGGCTACCTGCCCAAGAGTTCGGGCCTGGACGAACTGCGCGAAGCGATCCGCCAAGTGCTGGCCTGCGAACAGTGGCTGCCAGCCTCGCTGCGCGCGTCGGTATCGCGCGCCCAGTCCTCGCACCAGGACACCGAGCTGGCCGCGCGCCTGGCCAGCCTGTCGCCGCAACAGTTCCGCGTGCTCAGCCTGGTCGCGCAGGGACTGCTCAACAAGCAGATCGCCGACCGCCTGGACGTGCAGGAACGCACGGTCAAGGCGCACCTGTCGGCGATCTTCGAGCGGCTGGGCGTGCGCAACCGCACCCAGGCCGGCGTGGTCCTGCGCGAGCTGGAACTGAGCGACCCGAGCCGCGTGCTCGCGAACTGAGTCGCCCGTGGAACCTCGACGACGCGGCGCCGACGCCATTCGCTGCGGGTCGAGACGCTGGTCATTTCCTCGCCACCCCTCTTGACCCGCCCGCCACGCAAGGCGCGCTGACGGTTATCCACATGGTTGCCGGCGAACCATCCACAACAGGTGTGGAGAACACGGACACCGGTCCGACACCGGCTGGTCAAAAATTCGCCACACATCTTGACAGCGTTGCCGCGCAAGCCGGCGCCGTGGTTATCCACATCCCTTTCCACGAACTGTCCACACCCGGTGTGGACAAGCGCCCGGGTCGTGGAACATTCCGCGAACGCGTGCGCCGGCGCCGCGGCGGCGTCAGATCCGCGACCAGTTCCAGGACTGCATCCGGCCATCCCGGTAAGGCATCACCCCGTGGAAGGCGCGCGGGTCGGCGTCGAAGACCAGCGGCAAAAACTGCCGGTCGCCATCCCACAGCGGCAGCTCGAGGATCCGGTCGGCCTCGACCCATTCCAGCGTGCCCTCCGGGTTGCGCTCCAGCGGCGTGCCGCTGAAGGCGTCGATGACGAAGATGAAGCCGAGCCAGTCCTCGCCGTTCTTGCCGAAGCCCGGCCAGCTGATCGTGCCGCGCAGCTGCATCGATTCGCACTCGATCCCGGCTTCCTCGCGGATCTCGCGGCGCATGCAGGCGACCACGTCCTCGTCGCGTTCGATCTTGCCGCCCAGGCCGTTGTACTTGCCCAGGTGCAGGTCGCCCGGCCGCGCGTTGCGATGGATCATCAGCACCCGCTTGCGATCGGGCGACAGCACGTAGCCAAGGGTGGCGACGATGGGGGTGTAAGGCATGGACGTTTCCACGAGCCGACAGGATGGCCCATTGTAGGAGCGGGCATGACCGCGACACCGTGGACGCCCGAATCACGATGCTGTCGCCCGTGCCGGCGGCGTCGGTGTCGGTGTCGCGGGCTGTACCCCGCTCCTGCAACAGTCGACATGTGACCCATACCTGTCGTAGGAGCGCGCATGACCGCGACACCGTGGACGCCCGAATCACGATGCTGTCGCCCGTGCCGGCGGCGTCGGTGTCGCGGGCTGTACCCCGCTCCTGCAACAGTCGACATGTGACCCATGCCTGTCGTGCAGCGCGCATGACCGCGACACCGTGGACGCCCGAATCACGATGATGTCGCCCGTGCCGGCGGCGTCGATGTCGCGGGCTGTACCCCGCTCCTGCAACAGTCGACATGTGACCCATGCCTGTCGTAGGAGCGGGCATGACCGCCACACCGTGGACGCCCGAATCACGATGATGTCGCCCGTGCCGGCGGCGTCGGTGTCGCGGGCTGTACCCCGCTCCTGCAACAGTCGACATGTGACCCATGCCTGTCGTAGGAGCGGGCATGACCGCGACACCGTGCACATCGCAACCATGAGGGCCTCGCCCGTGCTGACGGCCAGGACATCGGAATCAGGACGCCGCCGCCAGTCCAGCGGCGCCGGTGTCGCGGGCATGCCCGCGCCTACAGGCGCGTGGCCGCCAGCATGCGGTCGAGCACCGACTTCAACGCCAGCGGCCGGACCGGCTTGGCCAGCAGGGTCAGTTCGGCGTCCTGCACCGCCGTGCGCGTGGCCTCGCTGGCATCGGCCGAGAGGATCAGGCACGGCGTGGCGTCGCCGCCGGCGCGCAAGCGCGCGGCCAGCATCACGCCGGTATCGCCATGGTCGAGGTGGTAGTCGAACAGCCACAGGTCGGCCGGTCGCGCAGCCAGCGCCATGGCGGCCGCATCGCCGTCGGCCGCGGTCGCCACCTCGCATCCCCACCCCGCCAGCAACTGCGCGAGCGCTGCGAGCGCATCGGCATCGTTGTCCACCAGCAGGATCCTGCGACCGGCCAATCCACGCGACGGGCCACCCGGAGCCGCACGCCCGGCCACCGCCTGGGACGGTAGCACCCGCTCCAGCGCGACTGCGAACACCGCGCCGTGCCCCTCGCGGCTGCGCAGCGTCAGGGGCGCCTGCAGCAGGCGTGCGATGCGGTCGGCGATCGAAAGACCCAGGCCCAGGCCTTGCCCCGGTGCATCCTCGCCACGACGGAACTCCTCGAAGATCGCCTCGCGTGCCGCCTCCGGAATGCCGGGGCCGGTGTCGTGCACTTCGACGCAAACGCGCCCGCCCCGCCGCCGCACGCCGATGACGATCCGGCCGCTCGCGGTGTAGCGCACCGCGTTGGCGAGGAAGTTCTGCAGCACCCGCCGCAACAGCTGCGGATCGCTGTGGATCCAGACCGCGGTGGGACGGTAGCGGAAGCGCAGGCCGCGCTCCCCGGCCAGCGCGCGGAACTGTTCGGCCAGCGGCGCCAGCACCTCGTCCAGCGGAAAGGCGCGCGGCGCCGGAACCAGGCCACCGGCTTCCAGCCGCGACATGTCGAGCAATCCGGTCAGCAGGTCGGTGGTGGAATCCAGCGCGCCGCCGAGCTGGCGCAGGGTTTCGCGTGGCGGCGGTACGCCCGCACCCGCCGGCGCCGTGGCCAGCTGCTGCGAAAGCGAATCGACGAACAGCTGCGCCGCATGCAGCGGCTGCAAGAGGTCGTGGCCGATGGCGGCCAGGAAGCGGCTCTTGGCGTCGTTGGCGTGCTCGGCTTCCTGCTTGGCGGTCTCGAGCAAGGCGGTGCGCTCGACCACGCGCTGTTCGAGCGTCTCGTTGGCACGGATCAGTCCCTGCTCGGCGTCGCGGAACGCAGTGACATCGGTGAACGTGGCCACGAAGCCGCCACCGGGCATCGGGTTGCCGCGGATCTCGACGATGCCGCCATCGGGAAACACGCGCTCGGTCAGGTGCGGATTGCCGCTGCGCATGAAGGCCAGGCGTCGATCGATCGCCCTCGCCAGGAATCGCTCGTCGTCCTGCCCGGAGTCCATGCGCTGCAGCGACCAGCGGGTCAGGTCGGCGATCGGCCGGCCCACCTGCAGCAGTTCCTCCGGGAAGCCGAACAGTTCGGCATAGCGGCGGTTCCAGGCGACCAGCCGCTGTTCGCGGTCGATCACGCTGATGCCCTGGCTCATGTTCTGCAAAGCCGCCTGCAGCACCTGCTGGTTGAAGCGCAGGTCCTGCGAGGCCTCGCCCACGATCGCCGCCACCGTCTCCAGGTCGGCGCTCTCGCGCCGCGCCGCATCCAGCAGCAGGCGCGCGGAGGCGGCACCCAGCACCGCCGACAGTTCGCGCTCGACTTGGGCCTCGATCACCGCCGGCACCGGGCCAGTGCGCGGCGCCTGCGCCAGCAGCTCCACTACCTTTTCGCCGGGCAGGAAGCGGCGGCCGGCATCGCGCAATGCATCGGCGCCCAGGTTGCGGCTGGCGCGCCGGGGCGCGTCGCGCCGCCAGGCCATCGCCAGCAGGGTCACCGCGGTGCCCATGAACAGACTGGCGCCCACCGCGCGACCCAACGGACTCCAGCCGGTCAGTCCGAACAGGCCGTTCGGCGCGAGCCAGCGCTGTCCGGCCGGCCCGTGTTCGAGCCATTGCGCGTCGAGGCCGCCGGCCGCCGCCAGGGTCGGCGCGAGCAGCACCCACGCCCAGGTGGCGAACGCGGCGATGACCCCCAGAATCGCCGCGCGCGGCGGTGTCTGTGGCCGGAACACCGCGAAGGCCAGCACCGGCGCCAGCGTGGCCAATGCCGAGAACGAAAGCGCGCCAACGTCGGCCAGCGCCTCGCTGCCCGCAACCAGGCGGCTGTACGCCCACGCCAGCAGCATGATCGCGGCGATGCCGGCGCGGCGCAGGCGCAGCAGGTCGCCGCGGCGGTCGCCACCGTCGCCGCGTGCCCATGCGCCGCGCAGCAGGCCCGGCGCGAACCAGTGGTTGCCGATCATCAGACTCAGGGTCAGCGTGCTGACCACGACCATGCCGGTGGCCGCGCTGAGTCCACCGAGGAAAGCAAACAGCGCCACGCCCTCGTGCCCCTGCGAGAACGGCAGGGCCAGCGCGTACATGTCCGAGGGCACGTCGTCGCCCAGCCAGGCGCGACCGGCGTGGGCCAGCGGCAGGGTCGGCAACGCGATCAGCAGCAGGTACAGCGGGAACAGCCAGCGCGCGGTGCGCACGTCGCGTTCGTCGCGGCACTCGACCACGCCGACGTGGAACTGGTGCGGCAGGATGAACATCGCCAGCGCGCCGAGCAGGACCAGTGGCAGGAAGCCGCCGGCAGGCGACGCCACTGGCGGCGGCGGCACCTCCGTCACCGGCAGGGGATCCAGTCCGAACCAGACGAACGCGCCCAGCGCGAGCATCGCGGCGAGCTTGAACAGCGACTCGAACGCCATCGCCAGCACCAGGCCGCGGTTGTGTTCGGCCGCGCTGGCCCGGCGCGTGCCGAACAGCATCGCGAACAGGGCCATGGCCAATGCCACGTAGAGCGCGCCATCGCGCCAGAAAGGGCCGCCTTCGGCCGCGCTGCGGGTCAGCGTGGCGAAGCTCATCGTCACCGCCTTCAGCTGCAAGGCGATGTACGGGATCAGGCCCAGCGCGGCGACCGCGGTGACGGTGGCGGCAAGCCACGCGTCCTTGCCCAGCCGCGTCGCGATCAGGTCGGCCAGCGAGGTGGCATTGGTCTCGCGCGCCAGCCGCACCAGCCGCATCATGAAGGACATCGCCAGCGCGTAGAACAGGATCGCGCCGACGAAGGTCGGCGGCAGCGGCCAGCCGTATCGCGCGGCCTGGGTGACGGTACCGTAGAACGTCCAGCTGGTGCAGTGCACGGCCAGCGACAGCGCGTACACGTGGTGCCAGCGCCTCGCGAACAGGGTCGGATGCCGCTCGCCGTACAAGGCGGTGCCGAACATGAGCGCCAGCCAGGCCAGTCCGGCCACGGCCACCAGCCCCAGGCTCAGCATCGCGCCTCAGCTTCCGAATGCACCGGTTTCCCCGTCAAAAAAACTCCTGCCCAAGCATAACGCGACGGCGGCGGGCCGAAGCCCGCCGCCGTGCCCTCCCGCGGAGAGGGGACGCCGCGGTCAGAAGTCGTAACGCGCCATCAGGCTGTACTGGCGCGGCGGACCGTAGAAGCCGGTCAGCACGCCGTAGGCGGCGATGTTGTAGCCGGTGGTCCGGTACTCCTCGTCGGCCAGGTTGGTGCCCTGCAGCGACAGCGTCCAGGCGTCGTTGACGTTCCAGATCACGCCCGCGTTGACCAGGCCATAGCCGTCCTGCTTGATCGCCGGGCTCAGGTCGGTGGTCGGCCACACTTCGCTCTGGTAGGCGTAGGTCAGGCGCGCCGACAGGTTGCCGCCATTGTCCAGCGCGGTGCGCCACTCGGCGTTCAGCGCACCGGAAAACTCCGGGGCGTTGGTGAAGTGCTGGGTGTCGGCGATGTTGACCCCGCCGCTCATGAACTCGTCGTACTCGGCATCCAGCCAGGCCAGGTTGCCGCTGATCAGCCAGTGCTCGGTCGGCAGGAACTGGTACTCCACTTCCACGCCCTGCACGGTGCCCTTGCCGGCGTTGGTGAAGTCGCCGAAGAAGCTCTGGCTGCCGTTGGGCAGGGTGTACGAGGTGAACACCGACAGCTGGATGTCCTCGTACGTGTTGTGGAAGTAGGCCAGGTTCAGGAACATCCGCTGGTCCAGGAACGACATCTTGCTGCCGATCTCGTAGCTGTCGACCTGCTCGTCCTGGAACGGCTCGCCCGAACGCGGCACCGCGGTGGTGTTGGCGCGGATGTTGTAGCCGCCGGACTTGAAGCCACGGCTGAAGGACAGGTAGCCCATGATCTCCGGCGTGAACTGGTAGTCCAGCGAGGCCTTGGGCGAGAAGTTCTGGAAGTTGACCGTCTTGTCGAAGTTGGCGGCCGTACCCCACGAGGTCGTGTACTGCGGCGTGGTGTAGAACCGGTTCAACGCGACCGCGTGCTTGTCTTCGTCGGTGTAGCGCGCACCGACGTCGAGCTTCAGCTGCTCGGTCAGGTCGAAGGTCCAGTCGGCATACACCGCAATACTGCTGGTGTTGACGTAGCCCTGGGTGTCGCCGAACAGCGGGTTGGTCAGCGAGGTCGCCAGCGCCGGGTTCCAGAAGTAGTTCAGCACCTGGCCACCGGCATCGCCGTTGAAGTGGTACAGGCCCATCACGCCGCGGGCGCGGCCGCCGGCATCGAAGTTGGCCTGCAGCTCGTTGCTGACCTGGCGGTCGTTGTAGTACGCCTCGACGTCCACCAGCTTCAGCGGGGTGGTGTCGAAGTCGATCATGGTGTGGGTATCGGACTCGCGCAGCGCGGTGACGTACTTGAGCGCCCAGTCCGGGGTCAGGCGCCAGTTCACCGCCATCGAGGCACCCTTCATCGTGGTGTCGTTGACGTTGCCCATGCCGCTGCGGATGTCGTAACGGTCGTCCAGCGGCGGGTAGGCCGGCGCCAGCGGATTGGCCGCCAGCATCTTGGCGCCACGCACGCCGGACTGGTCGTCCATCCAGTCCAGCGAGAACTGCACGTCGAAGTCTTCGCTGGCGAATGCGCCGAACTGGGCGCGCACCGCGTTGATCTCCTTGTCGCTGACCGGCTGGCCGTTGCTCAGGTTCTCGCCGAAGCCGTCGCGGTTCATGCTGGCCATGGCGATGCGGCCGCGCAGCACGCCGTCGCCGATCGAACCGCCGATGCCGGCCTTGGTGTCGAGCTGGCTGTAATTGCCCACGGTGACCGAGGCGAAGCCCGAGGTCTCCTCGCGCAGACCGCGCGAGACGTACTTGATCGCACCGCCAATGGTGTTCTTGCCGTACAGCGTGCCCTGCGGCCCGCGCAGCACTTCGATCCGCTCGACGTCGAACACGTCCAGCAGGGCGCCCTGCGGACGGGCGATATAGACGTCGTCCAGGTAGATGCCCACGCCGGGGTCGACGCCCCACAGCGGGTCGGCCTGGCCGATGCCGCGGATGTAGGCGGTGACCGTGCTGGTCGAGCCGCGTGCAGCGTAGATGGTCAGGTTCGGCACCTGCGCGTCCAGGTCGCCGAGGTCCTTGATGTTGAGCGTGTCGAGCGTCTCGGGGGTGAACGCGGTCACCGCCACCGGCACGTCCTGCAGGGTTTCCTCGCGCTTGCGCGCGGTCACAATCACGGTGTCGAGCTGCACCGCCCGGGTCTGTGGCTGCACGGCTTCCGCGGTTTCCTGCGACAACGCCGGCAGTGCCGGCGACACCAGCACGCAACCGATCGCCAGGCTCAGATATTTGCGCTTCATCAGTCCCCTCCTCCCAGGTACACGATGTTCCGGCAGGCACATGCCGCCGATGCTGCGCATCCTGCGGGAAGCTGCGCGGGAGCGGCATCGTCCGTTGGTACAGTGGGCCGCACCCGGGCCGCTGCGGATACTGCCCCGCATCCGCCATGGGAGGCGGGCGGGGTGGGCGATGTCGTTGTTGATCGTGCTGGCGGCGCTGGCGTTCCTGATGGTGGTCGCCTACCGCGGCTACAGCGTGATCCTGTTCGCCCCCATCGCGGCGATGGGCGCGGTGCTGCTCACCGATCCGTCGCTGGTCGCGCCGATGTTCACCGGCCTGTTCATGGAGAAGATGGTCGGCTTCCTGAAGCTGTACTTCCCCGTGTTCCTGCTGGGCGCGGTGTTCGGCAAGCTGATCGAGATGTCGGGCTTCTCCAAGTCGATCGTGGCCGCGACGATCAAGCTGGTCGGCGCGCAGCGGGCGATGCTGTCGATCGTCCTGGTCTGTGCGCTGCTCACCTACGGCGGCGTGTCGCTGTTCGTGGTGGTGTTCGCGGTGTACCCGTTCGCGGCCGAACTGTTCCGCCAGAACGACATCCCCAAGCGCCTCATCCCGGGCACGATCGCGCTGGGTGCGTTCACCTTCACCATGGACGCGCTGCCGGGAACGCCGCAGATCCAGAACATCATCCCGACCGCGTTCTTCGGCACCACCGCCTGGGCGGCGCCGGTGCTGGGCACGCTCGGCGGCGTGTTCATCCTGGTCCTGGGCATGGTCTACCTGGAATGGCGCCGGCGCGTGGCCGTGCGCAACGGCGATGGCTATGCCAGCGGCGTGGAGCTGCGCAACGAACCGGAGCCGTTCCGCGGCGACCGCCTCGCCCATCCCTTCATCGCCGTGCTGCCGCTGCTGCTGGTCGGCGTGGCCAATTTCCTGCTCACCCGCTGGATTCCGCAGTGGTACGGCACTTCGCACGAATTCGTGCCCTCGGTAATCGGCACCCCGGCGCCGGTCGTGCAGGAAGTAGCCAAGATCGCGGCGATCTGGGCGGTCCAGGGCGCGCTGCTGGTCGGCATCCTCACGGTGCTGGCCTTTGCCTGGAAGCCGATCGCGGCCAGCTTCGCCGAGGGCACCAAGACAGCGGTGAACGGCGCGATGCTGGCTTCGATGAACACCGCCTCCGAATATGGTTTTGGCGCGGTCATCGCCGCCCTGCCCGGTTTCCTGGTGGTGGCCGACGCGCTCGGCGCGATCCCCAACCCGCTGGTCAACCAGGCCGTGTCGATCACCGTGCTGGCCGGCATCACCGGTTCGGCCTCGGGCGGCCTGAGCATCGCGCTGGCGGCGATGGGCGACACTTTCATCGCCAACGCGCAGGCCTACGGCATCCCGATGGACGTGCTGCACCGCGTGGCGTCGATGGCTTCCGGCGGCATGGACACCCTGCCGCACAACGGCGCGGTGATCACCCTGCTCGCGGTGACCGGCCTGACCCACCGCCAGTCCTACAAGGACATCTTCGCCATCACCATCATCAAGACGCTGGCGGTGTTCTTCATCATCGCGGTGTTCTACGCGACCGGCTGGGTGTAAGCGCAAGCGCACCGTCGACGCCTTCACGGCACCCGCCACCGGCGGGTGTACGGTCTGCGCACCGACGACAGGGCACCATCGCAATCCATGCCTGTGCGGCATCGTCCAGGCAGTCGTCCCCGGCGACGCGAGGACTCACCGATGCGGACCTTCACACTCCAACTGGCCGGCCTTGCCGCCGGCATGGCCATTGCCGTTCCTGCGTCCCCGGCCGACCACGCCACGCTTTCCGCGCGCGAGTCCGATCCCAGGGTGATGGGCTGGATGGAGGGCTTTCCGCCACCTGCCGACCGGATCATCACCCAGCCCGATTCGAACTATTTCAGTTTCCCCAAGCTGCGCTGGTCGGTCTGCCACATGCGCGAACTGCTGCCCACCGAAGAGATCAGCCGCGGCCTTGGCGCGCCGGCCCCCCTGCGCTACCTGCCTGATCCCGAACGCGAGCGCGCCAGCATCGACGCCCTGCATTTCACCCCGCTCGGTGGCGGCGCACCCATGACCTGGGCCGAATCGCTCGAGGCCAACTACACCGACGGCATCTTGATCCTGCACGACGGCCAGGTCGTCTACGAACGCTACTTCGGTTGCCTGGCCGAGGACGGGAAACACGCCGCGATGTCGATGACCAAGTCCCTCACCGGGCTGCTGGCGGAGATCCTCGTCGCGGAAGGCAGCCTCGACGACACCGCGCTGGTCTCCAGCATCGTTCCCGAGATCCGGGGCAGCGCCTTCGCCGACGCCACCGTCCGCCAGGTCATGGACATGACCACCGGCCTCCACTACTCGGAGGACTATGCCGACCCGAACGCCGACATCTGGGTCTATTCGGCCGCCGCCAGCCCGCTGCCCAAGCCGGAAAGCTACACCGGGCCGGTCGGCTACTTCGAATACCTGCAGCAGGTGAGGCCGGAGGGCCGCCATGGCGAGGCATTCCATTACAAGACGGTCAACGCCGACATGCTCGGCTGGATCGTCTCGCGCGTAACCGGCAAGGCGGTCACCGAGCTGGCGTCCGAGCGCCTGTGGCGGCCGATGGGTGCCGAGCAGGACGCATACATCCAGGTCGACGGCAAGGGCGTGCCGTTTGCCGGCGGCGGCCTCAGCGCTGGCTTGCGCGACCTGGGAAGGCTGGGGCAACTGCTGCTCGACGAAGGCGTCATCGATGGCCGGCGGCTGTTCCCGGCCGAGGTCACGCGCAGCATCCGTCGCGGCGGCGACCCGGCCAAGTTCGGCGATGCCTACCCTGCGCTACGCGGCGGCAGCTACACCAGCATGTGGTGGGTGTACCCGGGTGACCACGGAGTGTTCGCCGCCCGCGGCGTGCATGGCCAGACCATCTACGTCGATCCGGCCGCACGCATGGTCATCGTGCGCTTCGCCTCGTTCCCGAAACCGCAGAATCCGTTGATCGATCCGACCACCCTGCCGGCATTCGAAGCGGTAGCGAAGCATCTGATGGCGAAGTGATCGCGGAAGCCGCGCTCAATGCGCGCCGCGCGCCGATATCGCAGCCGGCATCGGGGCCTTGGCCAGCGCCGGTGAGGTCGTGCTGCCGCAATCGCCGCTGAGCAGCCGCGAACGCTGCAGCCAGTCCTGGTCGGGGTAGTAGGCGAAGACGAAGGTGCCATCGCGGATCGAGTCGATCAGCTGTCGCGCCACCGCCGGACGCACCGCCGGGCAACCCAGGCTGCGGCCGAGGCGGCCCTGCAACCTGGCCGCGGCCGGATTCACGTAGGGCGCCCCGTGGATGACGATGGCGCGGTCGCGCGCGCGGTCGTTGAAGCCCGGCTCCAGGCCGCGCAGCCGCAGCGAGTAGCCGTTGCCGCCCACGTAGGTTTCCTGGGCGGTGAACCCGCCCAGGCTGGTCATGAAGCTGCCGTCCCGGTTGGAGAAGCGAGCGGTCAGGTTCTCGCCGCTGTTGCGGCCGTGCGCGACCCACTCCTCGAACAGCAGCTTCTGCCGTGCCAGGTCGAATACCCAGAGCCGCGGTTCGGTGGACGGGCGCGAATAGTCGATCACCCCCAGCCTCAGCGGATCGATGCCGAATTCGGGATGGCGCAGCGCGCAGGACATCGCGCGTGCCGCCAGCTGCAGGACCTCGCGGCTCGCCGCCGGCGCGGCGTGGGCCAGTTGCACGGCAAGCTCGCCACCGGGCAGCGCGTCGATCGACGGCACCGCCACCGGCATGGCCGGCGGCGGCAACAGCGAGCGGTTGCTCGAGGGATTGCCGGCGATGGGCACCAGCAGCGGCGCCAAGGCCAGCCAGCGGGCGGCGGAGAACATGGAAGGCTTCATTCGACGCACTTCGAAAGGGGCAGGCAGCGGTCCGGCATCTGCCCGACCATACTCAGGAGTCTGGGCCCTCGGCGTCCGATTCCAAGACCGGCTGGGATTGCTGTTCAGCATCCAGCGGGCGCATCGCCGGCAGGTCGGTGATCAGCAAGGTCGTGCCCGGGACCAGCACATCGTACAGGCGGCGGCCGAAATCCGGCGGCAGGCGGACCGGCAGGCTCGGGCGCGCAAGCAGGTCCAGGGGCAGCGCGCCCGCCGGGACGTCTGCCCCGGGGGCGCCCGGGCGTGTGTCCTGCAGGATCGGATAGGCCGTCCAGCGATGACCGGGCCGGCTCGGGTCGAGCACGCTGGCATCGGCGCCGGCCCCCTCGCCCATCACGAACAGCGTCGTGCCGTGGAAGGCCAGCTCCGGCGAGAGCAGTTCCAGCGGCGCCTCGCCGATCGGCACGCCACTGCGCAGCACGTAGATCCGCTTGTCGGCCAGGCTGACCACGATGCCCACCTGCCCGGCCGGGGCCACCGCGTCGTCCCAGCGGTAGCCCTCGCCCCCGGCCTCCGGCGCCGACAGCGGCAGTCCCGTGGCCGATACCGGCGCCAGCACCGCCGGATAGACCAGCGTGGTCGGCGCGGCGCGCGCGTCGGACACCACCACGGTGTCGCCGTTGCGGGTGATGCCGAACAGCTTCTGCGCGAACGGATGCGGCAGGCGCACGCACCCGTGCGAGGCCGGATAGCCCGGCAAAGCGCCGCCGTGCAACGCGATCCCGTCCCAGGTCAGCCGCTGCATGTAGGGCATCGGCGCGTTGTTGTAGAGGTTGGACTTGTGGTCCTTGTTTTTCTGCAGGATCGTGAACACGCCGGTCGGCGTGTCCTTGCCGGGCTTGCCCGAACTGATCGTGGACACGCCGATGGCAATGCCGTTGCGGTAGACGTAGGCGCGCTGCTCGTCGAGGCTGACCACCAGCACCACCGGACCGGAGGGCGCAATCTCCGGATGCCAGAGGAATTCGCCGGGCTTGAGCTCGAGCGGCCCGCGCGGCGTGTCCTGGGCGAGGGCGCCGGCCGCGGCGAGCATCATCAGCAGTGCGAGCACACGTAGCGGACCACCCGTGCGGAACGATTCGAACCTGCCTGCCGCCATGCGCACGCTCCCGGTACTGGCCGCCCCGCGAACGGCACGATGCTTGTGCGCGGGCGGCGTCGCTGGGGCGATCCTAGTGCAGGCGACTGCGCGGCGGCCATGGGACCATGGACTGTCGCCGGTTTTCTGGCGGGACGCGCACTTGAAGGGCCGGACCCACCTTCCAGCCCGGCCTCGGCGGCTCAAGCCAGCAGCCGAGCCTGCAACGCGGCGTAGTCCGGGGGCACCGGTTCGGCGTGGGCGGGCCGGGCCAGCAGGTCGGCCAGCGCCGGAGGTACCGCGACCGCATGGCCGACCAGCGGCTCGACCACCGACTCGAACTTGGCCGGATGCGCGGTCGCCGCCACCGCCCAGTCGCCATCGACCCCGTCGGCGCGCAAGGCTTCCAGCACGTACACCGCGGTGGCGGTATGCGGGCAGAACACCTCGCCATGCCGCTCCCAGCGCGCCCTGATCGTGGCGCGGATGGTGTCGTCGTCGACCGCAATGGCGGTGAACGCCGCACGCAACGCGGCATCGTCGCCGGCATAGAGCCAGCGCAGGCGCTCGAAATTGCTCGGCGCGCCCACGTCCATCGCGTTGGCCAGCGTGGCCACGCTGGCGCGCGGCGCATAGTCGGCGCCGGCGAAGTACTCCGGCAGGACCGCATTGGCATTGGTCGCCAGTACGATCCGGCCGACCGGCACGCCCTGCGCGCGGGCCAGGATCGCGGCCATCGCATTGCCGAGGTTTCCGGTCGGAATCACGAAGTTCAGCTCGCGCCCCGTCGCCCCACGATGGGCCAATGCGGCGTGCGCGTAATAACTCATCTGCGGCAGCAGCCGGCCCAGGCTGATGCTGTTGGCCGAGCTGAGCGGCACCTGCGCCTGCAACTGCGCGTCGTTGAGCGCACGCTTGACCAGCGCCTGGCAGTCGTCGAACGAGCCGGCCACCCGCAATGCGATGACATTGCCGCCGAAGCAGCCCAGCTGGTGCGCCTGCCGCGGCGACACGCGCCCGTCCGGGTACAGCACCACCACGCGCAGGCCGGGCTGTCCGTGGAAGGCCGCGGCCACTGCGGCACCGGTGTCGCCCGAGGTCGCCACCAGGATGGTCAGCGGCTGCGCGGCACCGCGGCGGATGCGTGCCAGGCAGGCAGCGAGGAAGCGCGCGCCGATGTCCTTGAACGCCGCGGTCGGCCCATGGAACAGCTCGAGCACGTGGTCGCCCGGCGTGGCCAGCGGCTTGAGTGGTACCGGGAAATCGAACGCCTCGCGACAGATCGCGGCCAGGTCCGGCGCCAGCGCATCGCTTTCGAAGAACGGCGCCAGCAGCGCGGTCGTCGTCGCGGCCAGGTCTTCGCCGGCTTCGAGGTTGCGTCCGACCGGCAGCTTCTCGGGCACGTAAAGCCCGCCGTCGGGCGCAAGCCCGGCAGCGATGGCATCGCTGAGGTTGCTGGCGGGGGCGGTGTTGCGGGTGGAGATGAAGTTCATGGGATTCCGGTTCTGATCAGGTCTCTTACCGCAACACTGCGCCCGGACTGTCGATCGCCGACACCCAGGACTGGCTCTCCAGTCCCGCCGCGGCGAACGCTGCCTGCACCGCCGGCGCGGCGGCCTCGGCACGCTCGCGCGACTCGAACCATGCGAACACGCTCGGCCCCGCGCCGGAAATGCTCGCGCCCATCGCCCCGGCATCAAGCGCTGCCGCCTTGGCCGCATCGAATCCGGCGATCAATGGCGCGCGCCGCGGTTCGACCAGTACATCGCGCAGGCCGGCGCGCACCAGCGTGGCATCGCCGGCATGGCACCCCGCCAGGACCAGCGCCAGGTTCGCACTCTGCTCGACGAAGTCCTTCAGTTCGTAGCTGCCCGCCAGGGCCTCGCGCGCGCGGCGCGTTTCCAGTACCGCCTCCGGGTGCACCAGCAGGCTGTGCCAGTGCTCCGGTACCGGGATCCGCACCAGCCGGTCGGCCGTGGCCAGTACCAGTCCGCCCAGCAGCATCGGCCCCAGGTTGTCGCCATGGCGGCCGCCGCTGGCCACCGCCTCGCCGGCCAGCGCGAACGGATACAGCGCCTGCCGCGGCAAGGGCGTGTCGAGCAGCGCATTGGCCGCCACCAGCGCGGCGACGCAGGACGCAGCCGAGCCGCCCATGCCCGAGCCCAACGCGATGCCCTTGTCGATCTCGATCTCGAAGCCGAACGGCAACGCCAGCGCTTCGCGCATCGCCAGCAGCGCCGCGCCGGCGGTATTGCGCGCGGCTTCCAGCGGCAGCGGGAATGGTGCGCCGCGGATCGCGGCGATGCGGATCTCCCCGCCATCGATGCGACGCGCGGTGACCGTGTCGCCCACACCGGCGAGCGGATGGCCGAGGATGTCGAAACCGACCGCGACATTGCCGACCGACGCCGGCGAGAACGCGGTCGCCTGTCGCTGTGGCGCGCCGTGGCTCACAGGCGCGCCCCACGACCGGCCGCCACCCGCAGCAGGTCGGCGAACACGCCGGCCGCGGTGACTTCAGGACCTGCGCCCGGGCCCTGCACGATCAACGGGTTCTCGCAGTAACGACGCGTGGTGAACTGGACGATGTTGTCGGTCAGGCGCAGGTTGGCGAAGGCATGGGTGCGCGGAAGTTCGACCAGGCCGACGCTCGCGCGACCCTCCGCGTCCAGCCTGGCCACATAGCGCAGTACCTTGCCGCCCGCCTGCGCCGCCGCCAGCCGCGCTGCGAACGCCGCGTCCACCTCCGGCAGCCGCACCATGAAATCCTCCACGCTGGCCTGGCGCAGTGACTCGGGCACCAGGCTCTCGACCTGTACGTCTTCCAGGCTCAGGCCACGCCCGGCCTCGCGTGCCAGGATCACCAGCTTTCGCGCCACGTCGGTACCGGACAGGTCGTCGCGCGGGTCGGGCTCGGTGTAGCCCAGCGCGCGCGCCTGCGCGACCAGCTCCGAGAACGGGACGCTGCCGTCGTACTTGTTGAACAGCCAGGCCAGCGTGCCGGAGAAGATGCCTTCGATCGAAGTCACCGCGTCACCGGTGTCGAGCAGGTCGCGCAGGGTGGAGATCACCGGCAGGCCGGCGCCGACCGTGGCCTCGTAGCGGAAGCGCGCGCCGCTGGCGGCACTGGCTTCGCGGATCGCGGCGTAGCGCTGCAACGGGCCCGCGCCGGCCTGCTTGTTCGGCGTGACCACGTGGATGCCGGCCGCGAGCCATTGCGGATAGCGGTCGGCGACCTCGGGGCTGGCGCTGCAGTCGACGATCACCACGTGCGGCAGGTGCGAATCGAGCAGGTGGGCCGTGAAACGGTCCAGGTCGGCCGGTTCCGCGGCGGCCTTGAAGCGGCTGCGCCAGTCGCCCTCGATCCCGCGCGGGTCGAGCAGCTGGCGCCCGCGCGAGGCGATCGCGCGCAGGCGCAGGTCCAGGTGGGTCCTTTCCAGCAGGCCGCCACGCGCGGCCAGCAGCTGGTCGAGCAGGGTCGCGCCCACGTTGCCAGGACCGATCACGCCTACGGCGAAGGTCTGCGGCGACAGGTAGAAGCCGGCGTGCGCGGCGCGCAGCGCACGGGTGGCGTGGTCGGTATCGATCGCCACGGAAATGTTGCGCTCCGAGGAACCCTGGGCGATGGCGCGGATGTTCACCTGCGCGCGGCCCAGCGATTCGAACAGCCGCGCCGCCACGCCCGGCTGCCCGGCCATGCCGTCGCCGACCGCGGCCAGCACGCTGATGCCCGGGACCTGCTGCACGCGCTGCACCTGGCCGACGGTCAGCTCGTGGGCGAACGCATTCACCAGCGAGGCCTGCGCGCGGTCGGCATCCTCCTGCTTGACCACGCAGCAGATCGAGTGCTCGGAGGATCCCTGCGAGATCATCACCACCGAGACCTTCGCATTGCGCAGTGAAGCGAACACGCGCTCGGCGGTGCCCGGGACGCCGATCAGCCCCGTGCCCTCCAGGTTCACCAGCGCCAGGTTCGGACTCAAGGTAAGGCCTTTCACCGGGCCGCTGAAATCGCGCTCGGCGGTGATCCGGGTACCCGGGTGGTCGGGCTGGAAGGTGTTGCGGATGATGATCGGCAGGCCGCGCTCGATCGCCGGCGACATGGTCTGCGGATGCACGACCTTGGCACCGAAATAGGCGAGCTCGCAGGCCTCGTCGTAACTGAGCGACTCCAGTTGCACGGCTTCGGGCACCACCCGCGGATCGGCCGACAGCACGCCGTCCACGTCGGTCCAGATGTGCAGTTCGTGGGCATCGAACAGCGCGGCGAAGATCGCCCCGGAATAGTCGCTGCCGTTGCGGCCAAGCGTGGTGATCCGGTCCTGCGCGTCGCGGGCGACGAAGCCGGTCACCACCACCCGCGCCTGCGGATTGAGCTGGCGCCAGCGCGCCAGCCGCTGCGCGCTGAGGTCCCAGTCCACGTCCACGCCCAGTTCGCCGTGGCTGACCACCAGCACGTCGCGGGCATCCAGCACCGCGCAGTCCTCGCCCAGCGCGCGCATGTGCTCGCCGAGCAGCTTGGCCGAGTACACCTCGCCCTGCCCCTGCACCCTTTGCAGCACCTCGTCGGGCAGGCCGCCGATCACGCTCAGCGCCTCGAGTATCTGCGCCAGTTCGTCGAAACGCTGGTCCAGCCACTCGACCGCGGTGCCGGCATGTTCGCCCAGCAGCGCCACGGCCGCGCCGCGATGGCGCGCACGCAGCTCGTGCCAGCGCTCGCGCCACTCGGGCGTGGCCTGGCCCACCGGCGAGGCCGCGGCCTGCCGGGCCAGGTCGATCAGCGCGTCGGTCACGCCCTTCATCGCCGAGACGACGGTGACCTGCACGTCCTCGTCGCGGGCCAGCAGCAACCTGGCGACATGGCGGTAGCGGTCGGCGTCGGCGACGGACGTGCCGCCGAACTTGTGCACGACGGTACGCGCCGATGCGGCGGCGTTGGGAAGGACGTGTGCTTCTGCGGCGTGCGACGACATGAAGGACCTCTGGAATGGGAGGCCCCGCGCGCATCCGGTAGCGGGTCGCCCCGCTACCTGATCCAGGTGCGGGGCCGTGGTTTCGCGGGTTACACGAAGACGACGGACCGCACCGGGCGGGTAATGCCGGTGGCGGTAATGGTGGTAATGCCGAGGGAGGCCGCGCAAGCCTGCGTCCGCCCGGTGGGCAGAAGGCGGCGGGCGCTGGCATTCATCTTCGACATGGCCCCAAGAGACACGACCGCACGGGGGGCTGTCAAGTGTTGCAGCGCCACATACGCGGCTTTTTTACGTTGCGAAAGAAACAGTTAGCGAAGGACGAGTGGAGCCCCTGTCGCTTCGCACCGTTCTGCGAGGTCAGGCGGCAATGCTGCGGCGGATGTCCGTCGCCACGCGCCCCAGGTCGTTGTCGAACTGGTGGCCCCCTTGATCGAGGGCATTGATGCTCGCCCGGGGGAATCGCTGGCCGTGGAGCGCCAGGTGCCCGAAGGGTACGACGTCATCGTCGCGGCAGTGGTAGAAGAAGACCGGCTCGACAGGCGCGATTCTTTCAGCGGCATCGGAACGCAGCTTCAGGTCCTCGAAGTTCCAGCGGTCCTCGTCCCACGACGGAACGGCCAGGAGGAAGACCCCCGCGATCGCCCCCTGGACCACCTCCTCGGACAGGTACCGCAGGAGGATCGCGCCCCCCACCGAGTGGGCGACCAGGATCGTCGGCCCCAGGCGCGCAGAGAGTTCGGAGGAAATCTTCTTCTTCCATGCGTCGACGTCCGGATCGGACTCGGTGGGCATCCGAGGGAAATGCACTTCGTAGCCCGGACCAAGCTCGTTTCCCAACGAACTGGCGAGCAGCGCGTCTTCCCGGTGCGCCCCTTCGCCACCGCCCTGGATGAACAGCACGCGAGCAGGTTCCATTGCGATACCTCGAGCGGATTCGGAAGCGACCTGACATCCATGGTGGAATCGAGCCGCAAGCGGTTCGGCTTGAATGCGTTGTCAGGCCTCAGGCCGATCCGCCGGGTGGTTGACCCCGTCGTTGACGGGCACGTCCGGGAGGGCGAATGGATTGACGCCCTCCAGGCAGCCGACATTGAAGCCGTACTGCTCGGGATTGGAGCGGCGCTGATGGTGCGTGTAGATGCCGCAGTTTCCGCAGAAGTAGTGCTTGGCCGTGCGCGTATTGAACTCGTAGAGCCTGAGGTGCTCGGCGCCTTTGACAATGCGGATGCCGGACAAGGCAACGGAGGCCACGATGGCACCCTTGCGACGGCAGATCGAGCAGTCGCATCGGCGTGGATTCTCGATGCCGTTGGGCAGATCGAGCTCCAGCTCGACGGAACCACAGTGGCATGAGGCCCGGTGCCTGGACTGGATGGGAACGCCGCCAACTTCCTTGAGCACCTGCAAACTCTCCTTTGGACTCCAACGCCTGAGTCGACCCGCGACGCGGCTTCGGCCTGAATGACTTGCTAGGCATCATGCCGCGCCGATTGGTCAACTTGGCGAAGCACCCATGCCACTGTTGCTGGATTGATCTTTCCCTGTCCCCAGTGAGTGCTGGTTCGCGGAAATAGATCTTTAAGAATCAATCTTGCTCGTTGAAGAAGATCGTCGCTTGGCTCTAGCCCTACAAACGGCTTTTCTCCGAAGATCAACTCGTACTCGCGGAAGCCCCGCTCTTGCCAGTAGGTCCCGTAGAACGGAACTGAATGAGCTCGAAGCCACACCCACATGAAATTTTGGTCAGCAACGTTTGGAGCCTCCGCATGGCATTGAGCACATAGCAAAACTAGGTTGTCCGGCGCCTCGGAGCCGCCCAAAGCACGCGGAACGATGTGACACCGTTGAAGTAGTCGTTTGTGAGCGCAGCGCCAGCACAGGCTCTCTGCTTCAGACCAGTCGACCGAGAGACTGCATTCATCCTGGTGCTTGGACCAGTAATCAACAATCTCGCGGCGAGTGGTGATCATGATGCCTAACGCCTTATGTCTTGAGTTTCCCCTACCGTAGGTGCCGAGAGCCCGGCGTGCGCGCCCGATAACGCCTCGGTGTCAGCACCACCGTAATTTAGCAGGGGCCGCACGCCGGACCTCGCGCCCTGCGCCCGAACAGTTGCTCGAGGTTGCCCTCGAACCGATAAGCGTGGGCCTTGGACGCGATGCTCTCGACCGGCCAACTGTAACGGAGAATGGACATGCGGGCAGCGGGAATTGATGTGGGCAAAACCAACCTGGATCTGGCCGTGGAGGGGCAGCCGGGCGTAACCCGTTTTACCAACAACCGGGCGGGCATCAACAAGCTGCTCAAGCGGCTGGAAGGCGTGGGCGTGGACCGGATCGTGGTCGAGGCCACCGGTGGCTATGAAGAGCCGCTGCTCGAGGCCTGCTGCGATGCCGGGCTGTGGATTGCCCGGGTCAATCCGCGTCAGGCCCGCGACTTCGCCCGGGCCACCGGCGAGCTGGCCAAGACCGATGCCATCGATGCCCGACTGCTCGCGCTCATGGCCCGGATGTTCGGCGAGCGCCTGCGGCGCCATGTCGCACCGCCGCTGTGGCAGCGCGAGCTGCGGGACTGGCTACGCCGTCGCGGCCAAGTGGTCGTGCTGCTCCAGGCACAGAAACAACAGGCGGCCATGGCCCCACCGGCGGTGCGCACGCTGGCCGCGCGCACCGTTGCCGCACTCGGTCGCGAGCTGGCTGCGATCGAGCGGACGATGAAGGCACTGCTCCAGGAACATGCATTCCCCGCGCTGCGATCGAGCAAGGGCTTGGGTCCGGTGTTTCAGGCCACCGTGCTGGCGCTGCTGCCCGAGCTCGGCCATCTCGACCGGCGGCAGATCGCCAAGCTCACGGGCGTGGCGCCCATGAACCGCGACAGCGGACAGGGACACGGCAAGCGACGCATCCGCGGCGGCCGCGCGCCGGTCCGCGTGGCGCTCTACATGGCCACGCTGTCGGCGGTGCGCTGGGACCCGTTGATGAAGGCGCATTACCAGCAGCTGCGGGCACGCGGAAAGCTGGGCAAGGTGGCGTTGGTCGCGTGCATGCGCAAGCTGCTGGGAATCGTCAATGCCAGACGACGTGATGAACTGCGATCCGAGGGCCTGGTGACGGCTTGAGCAGAGCGCTTCAAGACAGTTGCTGAATTAAGCCGACCCGCGAAGCGGGTGGCAGTTCCTACGAAAAAGTGGACACCGGCTCTCTAGCAGCACTGCTCGAACTCCACCGGTGAGCGGTACCCCAGCGCCGAATGCAGCCGCTGGTGGTTGTAGAACCTGACGTAGTCGTCGATGGCCATGCGCAGCGACCGGTCGCTGTCGAATGTGCCACGGTGGTACATGTCCGACTTCATCGACCTGTTCCATGACTCCATGTGCGCGTTGTCGTTCATCCGCCTGGGCCTGTTGACCGACTGCACCAACCCGGCGCGTCCCAGCCGGCGCCGGAAATCCCCCGCCATGAACTCGATCCCCCGATCACTGTGGAACAGCGTATCGCATGCCGGCGAGCGCGTACGCAGGGCCGCGGCCAGGGCGCGGCCGGTCAGCGCCGCCGTGCGCTCCACCCCCAGCGACCAGCCCAGCAGCCGCCGCGAGTACCGGTCCATGACCGTGGCCAGGTAGCGCCATTGGCCTTCGACCTTGAGGTAGGTCACATCACCGACCCAGACCTGGTCCGGCCCGCTACAGGGAGCCTCATGGGCACGGCTGGGGACGCTTTCCAGGAACCGCGCCAGTCCGGGCCGTCGCCGATAGAGCCCGGCCGAACAGGCGCGCACGCCTTCCTCGCGCATCAGGCGTTCCACGCGGCGGCGACCCACCTGCTCACCTTGGCGCCGCAGCGCGGCATGCACCCGCGGGCTGCCATAGGTTTCGCGGCTGGCGCCATGCACCTGCCGGATCTTCTCGACCAGCACTGCATCCTCCATCGCCCGGGCGCTGGCCGGCCGACGAACCCAGGCGTAGTAACCGGCGGCGCTGACGCCGTAAAGGCGGCACATGACCCTCACCGGACAGGCTTCTTTGTGATGTTCGATGAAGGCGAAGATTTCGCCTTTCGACCGGAAGTGAACGCGATCGCTTTTTTTAAAAGGTCATGCTCGACCTTGAGCTGCTCGTACTGCCGCTTGATCTGGCGAAGCGCCTTCAGCTCCGTGGCAACTTCCGGATCAACCTGCACACCCTTGGTCACGATGATTCCCTCCCGGGCGAGTCTGCGCCAACGAGACAGCATGTAGGGATGGATGTAAAGCGACTGGGCGACGTCGCTGACCAGGACGCCAGGTTGCTGGCTTAGGCGGACGGCAGCGGCTTTGAACTCATCGCTGTAGCGAGAGATGGTTCTGGGGCCAGGCTTTGGCATTGGGACACTCCTGAGGGTTAGGTCAGGGTGTCCACTGAACCGAAGGAACTACCGGTTCGGCTTGAATGAATTGTTAGGCCTCTGGCACGGGAGTGTGCACAGTTCCTGGCCTTTCCTTTCCGGTCATCCCGCAATCTGACACTGACCAGGGGGAACCCGCAAGGTGTTCCGGATTGAACTCCCAGCCGAACGTTGAATAGTAGGTTCGCCTGAAAATGCTTAGAAAGTCTTGGAACGACTTGCTGTCTGCTCCGTTGATCAAGGACATCTGGTCTAGCACGTCTAACACGACACCATCTAAGCATGCCCGCTCCTGAGGTGTGTCAGAAGGGCAGTGCTGCGCCAACTCGCGCCTAGCGCCGTCCCGAGCGCTACCGTTTGCAATGGCTAGGAACCGGAGCGTGCTGATGTATCGCTGAACTAGCGGGTGTGCGTTGCTAGGAGTCTCCATAGCATCCAATACCGCTCTGGCTGCATCAAAGTCATCGACATCGTTGTTACGAGATCCGCGCAAGATCAGGTACATCGCAAGGTTGTTGCCCACAATGTAATTACGTTCGCTTCCAGCGTCACGAATTGCCGCAATCGCTTGATCTGGACCAGCGTTGTTGTACAAGTACTCGGCCTTACAGGATTGTTCGATCGCATGGTCATTGGCTGAGCATGCGGCCAGCACCGGTAAGAGAAGGAGCAAGCGCGAAAAGTGCATAGAAGAGGCCTAACGCCTGAGTTAAGCCGACCCGCGAAGCGGGTTCGGCTTGAATGAATTGTTAGGCGCCCCTCCCGGAAGTTAGGCGTTCAGCGGCAGGTCGACCCCAAGGTCGTACTTTGAGTCACTAGCGAGGTCGACGAACGTCTTTTGGGCTTGTTCCAATAGACGAAGGTCAATGTCAGTAAAGCGGAAAGATTCCGGAGTTCGCTCTATCGCGCTCAGAATTCGGCCTAAGCACATAGAAAAAGCCATCTCCATCTCCTCGTTGGTGCCTTTTATGTTGGCTCCACGGGCTGCGCACGCTAACGAGTAGGCAGCAATCGACGCCTTGTGCGGCCGCGCCCCCGACTTGCGTCCGTTGAACAGCTCTGGGGCAGAATTCCACGTTGATTCGATCAATTTATTGGCTAACGCCGCGGGGGGAGCATTTAAGCCAAAGTTCTGCTGATGTTTCTCAAAAAGCGTCTGGACGACGACCGCAGCCTCACTTTTTCTAAAGTTATCTTTGATGCCGGAAAAGAAACCCACAAATTTCCCCTGTTTGAAGTTGACATGCTCGCGGAAAAGTTCCAAGCGCAATGCGCTCGGCAAAATATTGCGGCACCTGCATCACCGTGTCCAGAGCGCCCAACGTTGGGGGTAGGGGGCCGTCTGGAGGCGGCACGCCGGAAGACGGCCCCGCTTGACCGAGATGTTAGGCGAAACACTTAAGTTATCGCCCCTGAACAAAGCGGAAGACTGAGAGTGCATCACGCAAACACCGCTCTTCAACTTCATCTTCGGGACTATCCCAAAACAAAAGCCGGGCGTCAGGAAAACCAAGGAGAGGTATTGTCCTAGATTTAACGTGCGCATAAAGCTCCAACAGCTGTTTGTTCGGACTATCTGGTTTCAAGGACAAATGTTCAGCAAGGCTCTTCTCGGCCGTGCTTAAGAGCCGCGTTAGTTCAGAGCTCATCTCACCCATGCTGGCGCCTAACGCCTGAGTTAAGCCGACCCGCGAAGCGGGTTCGGCTTGAATGAATTGTTAGGTGCCCAGCCCAGGAGACTCACTTCACAACCTCGCGGGCCAGATTGTATGCGCGGTCCCGCAGACTACTTAGCTCTTGGTGCGAGTCCACGCTAGATCCTTGCAGATCGAGAAATGAGCCCATGCCGCCTTGGTACATTGCCAGAAAGTCAGAAGTGCCTGACACATTCCCAGACGCTATCTGGCCGACGTACTTCTCGACCCGCTTGCGCCATTGCTTGGCTTCCGGGTCGCTGAGTAGCGTGACGAGCCTGCGTAGCACCTCTTCAAGTTCGCGCATGGATTCCATGGGCACCTGACGCCTGAGTTAAGCCGGCCCGCTTTGCGGCCTTGGGCAAGTGAAAATCAATGGTACTTGCACGAGGCCGCGAAGCGGGCTCGGCTTGAACGAATTGTTAGACCGCTAGTCCGGACGGCCGACCCTGAAATACCCACCCACAAAGTGGCTTGTCAACTTTTATTCGCCAGACGAGATACTCGGCTGCTGTTTTAGCGTGCTTTTCAGCGTTGCATTGGAAACAGGCAAACGCTAGGTTCTCAATTGCGTTTCTTCCGCCCTTGGCTAAAGGCGTGATGTGATCCAAATGACCTGATCCATTTAGGGGCTGATCGCAGTAGCCACACCGGTCCTTTTGACATACGCGAAGCCATGCAAGCTCCAGCTCCGAGGGTCCTGGACCAGCGGCGGCTAGGCGTTTTTGTCGTTTTTGAGAGCGCTGTGCAGCCTTCTCAGGATTTGCAAGGTCATACGCTCTTGTTTGTGCAGCTACACAGGTTCTACAGCGACGCTGGAACCGTCCAGTTCTGGTGCTTCCAAAATAGTCACGGCTCAGAGGCTTGAGTTCGCCACAGCCGGAGCAAGCTTGGGTAACGATGGGGCTTGGCATGCGGTCTAACGCCTGAATTAAGCCGAGCCGCGAAGCGGCTTCGGCTTGAATGAATTGTTAGGCGCATCATCTAGGAGGCACATGAGGCGAGCCCAGCGCTCTACCAACGCACGAAAGGTTCCGAGCAAGTAGTCGAAGTGTGCTGCCTCAGTGGGCTGCCAATCATTAAAGCAGCCGTTGCCGCCCAAAGGAACTTGCTTGAAAGCTTTCACAGCTGCCGATTTATCACCAGATTCAAGTGCGCTATGACATAGGCGGACTTGTCCAATGCCCGGCTCATTGACACCGTGCAAGTCACAGAAAGTGACCAATGCGATGGCAGCAAGATGTTGTTCATTGGCTTGCATGCTGAGTTGTGTCATATGCACCTAACGCCTGAATTAAGCCGACCCGCGAAGCGGGTTCGGCTTGAATGAATTGTTAGGGCTCACTGGCGGGAGCCAAGCGCTGAAGGTACGAAGCCGCGTTACTTGGTTCTGGGCCAGTCGGAACTACCAAAAGCCATCCATCGCCGTTTGGGGCGACGAACAAGAGATTGTCGGAATCATCGTAGCGACCAGAGAATTTCAAGTAGCTCTGTACCAGCCAGCGACACCGATACACGTCAGTGATTCTTGACTCGTCCGGACTCGGAACCTTAGCGGCAGCCTTGGTTTTCTCGCGTTGCTCCAGTATGTGAGGAGGCGTTACCCCATGCTCAGTCCAGACGTAGAAGCCAGTCCAAGCCTCAGGCTCGGGCCATTGAGCTTTGTATGACTGCAGGTCGGAAGCGCTCAGTGTCTTGAACCAGTCATGCCAGTCGTACCAGTAAACCTCGCCAAAGCCCATTCTCCATCCGATGCTGCCCCACGGGATCTGTGGGAACTGTATCCATACGGGATTCATGATGTGAGCCCTAACACCTGAGTTAAGCCGACCCGCGAAGCGGGTTCGGCTTGAATGAATAGTTAGAGATCACGACCCGTGACCATGAGAGCTATCAGAAGGAAGAGGTAGACACTCATAAGTGTCCGGACAAGAAGATTTGCATGTCTCAGAAATCTATTTATAGGGCGCCCACTCTCGTCTGGCTCAAGACTCGCCAAGTAGGCTCGCATCTCCTCATGGGGCCACCGCGTAACAAGAAATCCGAAGCGTGAAGTCTCCTGTACGCTGAGTTTCATATCAGCAATACGAACCTGCACGACAAAGAAGAACAGTAGCCAGAAGACCAGAATCACGGCCATGGCCAAGCCGAACGTTATTGCGGCGAGCGAAAACATATCTTTTGAGCTCTAACTACCAGTAGACCCCCAGCGGGGGTGTAGCGCCGAGTGTGTGTGCTGCCCTGAACGGGCGTCAATCCGGAAACCATAGGCCGATCACGGGCTTGACCGCTGGCGGCGGCGTCCGCCCGGAGGGTGCGTCCCGACACAGAGGGGTGTGGGCGCCCCGATATCTCTTATGAGGATGGCCGGACCCCGATATCAGCCGACCGCGGTGACGCCCGTGCGTGGCCACACCGGGCGTCACCCGGCACGCCGCGGGTCGCCAGCGGCCGCGCTCCGGACTTGGGGTTGCCTGGCCGGACCTCGGGCCGTTCCGGCCCGGGCGGCGGGCGCGTAGGCCTGCGCGCAAGGCTCCCGGCGTTGCGCGCAAGGCTTGGAGCTCCGGCGTCGGGGCTTTTTGCCTTGCGCGCAAGGCTGGGCAGCTCCGATCGCAAGGCTTTTTACCTTGCGCGCAAGGCTCGACGGGTTGCGCGCAAGGCAATCGGGCTTGCGCGCAAGGCTCAGAAGGTCGCGCGCAGGGCCCGGAAGGTCGCACATGCAGCCGTACGGCCGGGTCTGGCGGTCAAACCGGCGCGCCGGGGTGCTCGCCAAGACGGCGATCGGCGGGCATCGGCGTCGAATGCCGGGGTTCCGGCGAGGAAGGACTTCCCCTGCCTGCCGGCCCGCGGCGCGGTGTGGTGGCTGTGGTGCTGGATGGTGACCCCGGCGCGATTCGAACGCACGACCTGTCCCTTAGGAGGGGACCGCTCTATCCAGCTGAGCTACGGGGCCAAGGCGGCGGATTGTCGCACGCGAGCTTGGCGCGGCCCAAGCCGGCGCCCTGCCGTCGGGCCGGCCGGGCCCGTTTGCTAGAATCGCCGCACGCAACGAGACGCCGCCGACCCATCCGCGGCGCGACTCCGGGCCCACGGCCCGCACCCTTCCAGGAGATTCCATGTCTGCTTCCCTGCTCAAGGCCCTGGGCCTTGGCGACACCAATTCCGGCACCTACCTCGGCAATGGCACCTGGTCCGACGCCACCGGCGCCGGCATCCTGCACCCGGCCAACCCGACCACCGGCGAGGTGATCGCGCAGGTCCAGGCCACCACCGACGCCGACTACGAGACCGTGGTCGCCAACGCCCAGGCCGCGTTCAAGGCCTGGCGCACCGTCCCGGCCCCGCGCCGCGGCGAGGCGATCCGCCTGTGCGGCGATGCGCTGCGCCGGAACAAGGACGCGCTCGGCTCGCTGGTCGCGCTGGAGATGGGCAAGAGCAAGGCCGAAGGCGACGGCGAAGTGCAGGAGATGATCGACATCGCCGACTTCGCCGTGGGCCAGAGCCGCATGCTCTACGGCTACACCATGCATTCCGAGCGCCCGGGCCACCGGATGTACGAGCAGTACCAGCCGCTGGGCCTGGTCGGCATCATCAGCGCGTTCAACTTCCCGGTCGCGGTGTGGGCGTGGAACTCGTTCCTGGCCGCGATCTGCGGCGACATCTGCCTCTGGAAGCCGTCCAACAAGACCCCGCTGACCGCGATCGCCTCGCTGAAGATCTGCAACGAAGCGCTGCGCGAAGGCGGCTTCCCGGACATCTTCTTCCTGGTCAACGACGCCGGCACCGCGCTGGCCGAGAAGTTCGTCGAAGACAAGCGCATCCCGCTGATCAGCTTCACCGGCTCGACCCAGGTCGGCCGCGAGGTCGCGGTGAAGGTCGCCCGGCGCATGGGCCGCTGCCTGCTCGAGCTGGGCGGCAACAACGCGATCATCCTGGACGAGACCGCCGACCAGAAGCTGGCCGTGCCGGGTATTGTCTTTGGCGCGGTCGGCACCGCCGGCCAGCGCTGCACCACCACCCGCCGCCTGATCGTGCACGAATCGATCTACGACACCGTGCTGGAAACGCTGGTCAAGGCGTACAAGCAGGTCGAAGGCAAGATCGGCGATCCGCTCGACACCGCCAACCTGATGGGCCCGCTCAACAGCGCCGGCGCGGTGCAGCAGTTCCTGGCCGCGGTCGAGAAGGCCAAGGCCGCCGGCGGCAAGGTCGAGACCGGTGGCACCGTGCTGGACCGCGCTGGCCACTTCGTCCTGCCGACCATCATCACCGGGCTGAAGAACAGCGACGAGGTCGTGCAGCACGAGACCTTCGCGCCGATCCTCTACGTGATGAAGTACTCGACCCTGGACGAGGCCATCGACATGCAGAACGGCGTGCCGCAGGGCCTGTCGTCGTCGATCTTCACCACCAACCTGAAGTCGGCCGAGAAGTTCCTGTCGGCGGCCGGCAGCGATTGCGGCATCGCCAACGTCAACATCGGCACGTCCGGTGCGGAGATCGGCGGCGCGTTCGGTGGCGAGAAGGACACCGGCGGTGGTCGCGAGTCGGGCTCGGACGCATGGAAGGTCTACATGCGCCGGCAGACCAACACGATCAACTACTCCGATTCGCTGCCGCTGGCGCAGGGCATCAAGTTCGACCTGTAAGACCGGTCCACCGGGCGGGGCTTGCCCGCCCGGTGGATCGTAGAGCGGGGCTTGCCCCGCTGCTCTTTGCGTGACCCACACCAGCCGATGCAACGGTAGTGGGGCGAGCCCCGCTCTACGGGGCCAGAGGCCGACCTACGGCAGCGGGCCACCCCGCCCACGCGGGGAAAGAGGCGACATGACCGACGAGCTCGCATCGACCACCCGCTTCACCGACCGCGTCGCCGACTACGTGCGCTACCGGCCCGACTATCCACGGGCCCTGCTGGACTGGCTGCACGCCGAATGCGGCGTGGACGCCTCGTGGCGGGTCGCCGACATCGGCGCCGGCACCGGCATCTCCTCGAAACTGTTCCTCGACGCCGGGCACCCGGTGGTCGCGGTCGAGCCGAATGCGGCGATGCGCGAGGCCGCCGTCGCCTGGCTGGCGGGCAATCCGCGCTTCAGCGCCGTCGACGGCCAGGCCGAAGCCACGAACCTGGACGATGCCAGCATCAACCTGGTTTCGGCGGCGCAGGCCTTCCACTGGTTCGACCAGCAGGCGGTCAAGCCGGAATGGCGGCGGATCCTGCGTCGGCAGGCCGACGGCAGGCCGGGCCTGGTGGCGGTGTACTGGAACTCGCGCCGGCTCACCGGCACGCCATTCCTCGAAGGCTACGAACGGCTATTGCTCGAACACGGGCTGGACTACAGCAGCGTGTCCGAACGCTACGGCGACGACGAACACATGCGCCGCTGGTTCGGCGCCGGGCTGCGCGGCATGGCCCGCTTCCCGCATTCGCAGCGGCTGGACTTCGATGCGTTGCGTGGACGCCTGCTGTCGTCCTCGTACGCGCCGCGCGCCGGCCATCCGCGGCACGCACCGATGCTCGACGCGCTGGCGCGGCTGTTCGACGCCACCGCCGTCGATGGCCATGTCGACTTCGACTACGACACCCGGATCTTCGCCGGCGTGCCGGACTGAGCGGCGGCACGCGCCATGCGCATCGCCGCGCTTTCGGACATCCACGGCAACCTGCCCGCCCTGGACGCGGTGCTGGCCGATATCGCGCGGCGCGGCGCCGACTGCATCGTCAATCTCGGCGACATCGTGTCCGGCCCGCTGTGGCCGCGCGAAACGCTCGACCGGCTGCTTCCGCTCGAACTGCCGACCATCGCCGGCAACCACGAGCGCCAGCTGCTCGGCGAACCGGCCGCGCTGGCGCCGTCCGACGCTCATGCGCGCCAGGCCCTGCGCCCGGCCCAGCTGGACTGGCTCCGCGCCCTGCCCGCGCTGTTGCGGCTGGACGACGTGCTGCTGTGCCACGGCACGCCCGGCAGCGATGTCGACTACCTGCTCGACGACATCGCCGGCGCGGAACTGCGCGCCGCCGAGGCGGCGACGGTCGCCGCGCGCCTGGCCCATCCGCTCGCAGCCGATGCTTCCCTGGTGCTGTGCGGCCACTCGCACACCCCGCGCGCGACACGCCTCGCCGACGGACGCCTGGCCTGCAATCCCGGCAGCGTCGGGCTGCCCGCGTTCGCCACCTCGCGGCCGGTGCCGCACCGGGCGCAGGCCGGGTCACCCGAGGCCCGCTACGCGCTGCTGGAACGGCGCGACGGGCAGTGGCGGGCGCAGCTGCTCTCGGTCCCGTACCGGTACGAGGCCGCCGCCATGCAGGCGGGGCGCCTGGGTCGTCCGGACTGGGTCCACGCGCTGCGCCATGGGCGCATGCCGTGACCCGCGTGGCACACGGCGTACGCCGGGTTCTGGGATAATCGGCCGCCAAGGCCCCCGTTCCCCCGCACGGGGCCTCGCGCGCCACGCGGCCTCCGCCTGCCCCCCGACAGGATTGCCATGAACCAGATCCGCAAGACCAGTTCCCTCGCCATCGCCAGCCTGGTGTCAGGCATCCTCGGCTGGACCCTGCTGCCGTTCATCGGCACGGTCGTGGCGATCATCACCGGACACATGGCGCGCAGTGAGATCCGTGCCAGCCAGGGGCAACTGGACGGGGACGGACTGGCGCTCGCTGGACTGGTGCTGGGCTGGGTCTCGGTGATCCTGCTGCTGGTCGGCCTGTTCATCCTGTTCGCGTTCCTGGGTGGGGTCGCCTGGCTGGCGACGCTCAACTCCTGAGGAACGGCGCACCGATGTACTCCTTCGCCCGCCCCTTCCTGTTCGGCCTGGATGCCGAACGCGCCCACGGACTGGGGCTCAAATCGCTGGACCTGGCATACCGCAGCGGTACCATCGGCCTGCTCGCGAGCCCGCGCCAACCACTGCCGACCAAGCTGCTCGGGCTGACCTTCCCCAATCCGGTCGGGCTGGCCGCCGGGCTGGACAAGAACGGCACCCACATCGATGCCCTGCTGGCGCTGGGGTTCGGCTTCGTCGAAGTCGGCACGGTCACCCCGCGCGCGCAGGCCGGCAACCCGAAGCCGCGCATGTACCGGCTGGTGCGCGACGAGGCGCTGATCAACCGGCTCGGCTTCAACAATGCCGGCGTGGATGCGCTGGTGCGCAATGTCGAGCGCGCACAGCGCAAGGGCGGACTGCTCGGCATCAACGTGGGCAAGAACAAGGACACGCCCAACGAGGACGCCGCCAGCGACTATCTCTACTGCCTGGAGCGCGTGTATCCGCTGGCCGACTACGTCACGGTCAACATCTCCTCGCCCAATACCGCCGGCCTGCGCGAACTGCAGGAAGAACAGGCGCTGCGGCGCCTGGTCGGCACGATCCGCGAAGAGCAGGAACGCCTGGCCGCACGCCACCGCCGGCGGGTCCCGGTGCTGGTCAAGGTCGCGCCCGACCTGAGCGATGCCGATATCGACGCTGCCGCGCGCGTGCTCTCGGACCTGGAAGTGGATGGCGTGGTCGCGACCAACACCACCATCGCCCGCACCGCCGTGCAGGGCCATGCGCATGCGCGCGAGACCGGCGGCCTCTCCGGCGCACCGCTGATGGGCCAGTCGACCCTGGTGCTGCGCCGGCTGCGCACGCGCCTGCCCGAATCGGTCCCGCTGGTCGGCGTCGGCGGAATCCTGTCCGGCGCCGATGCCGTGGCGAAAATGGCCGCCGGTGCCAGCCTGGTGCAGTGCTATACCGGCCTGGTCTACCGCGGGCCCGAGCTCATCGGCGAATGCATCGACGCGATGCGCCGGCGCAAGGAATCGCCCAGCCGCGGTACCGCCAGTGCGACCTGACGGCGCCGACCACGACCTGGCCTGCATGAACATGCCTGCATCGACCACGCTGGACCCCGCCACGCCGGCGCCGGTCGCGTCGCCATGACCGCATTGTTCCGGTTGCTCCACGACGCGGACCTGTCCGCGCGCAACACGTTCCAGGTCGCGGCGCGCGCGCCGTGGCTATTGGAAGTCAACGACACCGACGCGCTGCCGGAGGCGCTGGACCTGGCCCAGATCCGCGACCTGCCTTTGCTGATGCTCGGCGGCGGCAGCAACCTGCTGTTCGCCGGCGACGCGACCGGCGTGGCCGTGGCCTTGCGGGCTGCCGGCATGGCCATCGTCGCCGACCATGGCGAGCGGGTCGTGGTCCGCGCCGACGCCGGCGCCGACTGGCATGCGCTGGTGATGTGGAGCCTGGACCAGGGACTGTGCGGACTGGAAAACCTGGCCCTGATCCCGGGCAGCACCGGCGCCGCACCGATCCAGAACATCGGCGCCTATGGGGTGGAGGTCGGCGAGCACATCGTGGCCGTGGAGGCATGGGACCGCCAGGCGCAGCGCATGGTGAGGCTGGATCGGGCGGCCTGCGCCTTCGGCTACCGCGACAGCGCGTTCAAGCGCCAGCCCGATCGCTGGATCGTCACCGCGGTCGAACTGGAGCTGGCGCGCGCCGATGCCACCACCGACGCCGCGCCGCGCCTGGGTTATGCCGGGATCGGCGAGGAACTGGCGGCGATGGGCGTGGTCCGGCCGAGCGCACGCGACGTGGCCGAGGCGGTGATCCGGATCCGCCGGCGCAAGCTTCCGGACCCGGCCGTGGTCGGCAATGCCGGCAGCTTCTTCAAGAACCCGATCGTGCCGGCCGCGCAGGCGCAGTCCCTGCTGGACGCCCATCCGCGCCTGCCGGCCTTCCCCGGCGACGGCGACGCCACCCGCAAGCTGTCGGCCGCATGGCTGATCGATGCCTGCGGCTGGAAGGGCGCGCGCGAAGGCGATGCCGGCGTTTCCGCCGCGCACGCACTGGTGCTGGTCAACCACGGCAACGCGACCGGTGTGCAGCTGCTCGAACTGGCCCGGCGCATCGCCGGCTCGGTGGACGAGCGCTTCGGCGTGGCGCTGGAACCGGAACCGCGCATCATCGGCGCACACTGGTGAGCATGAAGCGGCGCGCGCGGGAGTCGGGGTGAACGGAGCCGACGCCACCCCGCGGTCGCCGCACCTGCACGCGGCCCTGCTGATGCTCGGCAGCACGGTGCTGTTCGGGTTGATGGCGGTGGTGATCCGCCTGGCCTCGGCCCACCTGCACACGTTCGAGATCGCCTTCTTCCGCAACTTCTTCGGCCTGCTCGCGGCGCTTCCGCTGCTGCTGCGCCACGGCCCGGGCTTCCTGCGCACCACCCAGTTCCCGCGCTACCTGTTCCGCTGCCTGGTCGGGATCTGCTCGATGCTCGCCGGGTTCTGGGCGATCGGCCACCTGCCGCTGGCGCAGGCGGTGTCGCTGTCCTATTCCACGCCGCTGTTCGTCACCATCGCCGCCGCCGCGCTGCTCGGCGAACAGGTCCGCGCGCGACGCTGGATCGCGGTGGCGCTGGGTTTCATCGGCGTGCTGCTGATCGTGCGGCCGGGCAGCGCGGAGTTCACCGCGGGCACGATGGTCGCGGTGCTGGCCGCGTTGCTGTCGAGCATTGTCGCCATCCAGATCAAGCAGCTGTCGGCCACCGAGCCGGCCGACCGGATCGTCATCTACACCACCCTGCTGTGGGTGCCGATGTCGCTGCTGCCGGCGCTGAGCGTGTGGCAATGGCCGCAAGGCATCGTCTGGGTATGGGTCGTCGCTGCCGGCCTGTTCGGCACCGGCGGGCACATGCTGTGGACGCGTGCGCTGAAGCTGGGCGAAGTCTCGGCGCTGACGCCGATCAGCTTCATGCAGTTGCCGATCGTGGTCCTGTTCGCCTGGCTGCTGTTCGATGAGACGCTGGACCGCTGGACCCTGATGGGCGCGCTGGTGATCCTCGGCGCGAATGCGTACATCGCCCACCGCGAAGCCACCCTCGCCCGCCGCGCATCCTCCGAGGGCGCCAGCGCCGCGGCCAAGCCTGGCGAATAGGCGCGAACGGCGCGGCCCGTGCGATCGCGCCGCCGCGACCGCCCGGCACGAAAAAAAGCGCCCGGATCCTTGCCCTCCGCGCCTCCGATCCAGTATCATTCGCCGCCTTGTCGGGGTGTAGCTCAGTCTGGTAGAGCGCTACGTTCGGGACGTAGAGGTCGCAGGTTCGAATCCTGTCTCCCCGACCATTGATCCAATGTCGATCCAGCGGCATCGCATAGACCGGCCCAGCGCCGGTTTTTGCTTTTCAGGGCCTGCTGCGCAAGCCCCGGCAGCCGCCAGGACCGCCGCCCGCAACCCGGCAGCCGATGACTTCCCACACGCCCTCGCACGACACCCAAGCCCGCCTCGCGGGCCGTGCGCTGGTGCTCGCCGGCATCCTGCTGTCGGCGTTCAACCTGCGCACCGCGGTCACTTCGCTGACGCCACTGCTGGACGTGCTCGGCGAAGACTTCGGCTTCGGGCCGACCTTCGCCGGCCTGCTCGGCATGGTCCCCACCGCGGCGTTCGCGGTGGCCGGGGTGGGCACGCCCCGGCTGGCGCACCGGCTGGGCCTGGAACGCACGGCCGTCCTGTCGATGCTCCTGGCCACGGCCGGCCTGCTCTGGCGCTCGCTGACCGGAGGCACCGGCGGCCTGCTGGCCGCCTCCACGGTGGCGTTGCTGGGCATGGGCATCGGCAACGTGATCCTGCCGCCGCTGGTCAAGCGCTACTTCCCGGACCGGGTCGGCCCGGTCAGCAGCCTGTACATCACCGTGCTGCAGCTCGGCACGATGCTGCCCGCATTGCTGGCCGTGCCGCTGGCCGATGCGGCCGGCTGGCGCATCTCGATGGGCGTGTGGACGCTGCTGGCCGCCGCCGCGATCCTGCCGTGGCTGGGCGTGCTGCGGATCGAACGCCGGACCGACAGCGAACTGGCCCGGCTCCACGACCGGGCCGTCGTCCCCGGTGACGAAGCCCCGGAACTGGCGGCACCGCCCGCACGCGGCCGGGTTTCGCGCACGGGCCTGGGCTGGGGCCTGGCGCTGATGTTCGGCATGACCTCGCTGATCACCTACGCCATGTTCACCTGGCTGCCAAAGCTCCTGGTCGAAGCGGGCGCCAGTCCTGTTTTCGGCGGGACGATGCTGGCCCTGTTCTCCGCGCTGGGCCTGGTCGGCGCGCTGCTGATGCCCTCGCTCGCGGCGCGGATGCGCAACCCGCTGCCCATCGCCGTGTTCTGCGCGATCTGCCACCTGACCGCATTCGCCGGCCTGCTGTGGGCGCCCATGTCCGCGCCGCTGCTGTGGGTGGCCCTGCTGGGCCTGGGGCCCAGCACGTTCCCGCTGGCGCTGACCCTGATCAACCTGCGCACGCGCACGCCGGCCGCGTCCTCGGCGCTGTCCGGGTTCTCGCAAGGACTCGGTTACACGCTCAGCTGCCTGGGCCCGCTGCTGTTCGGCTGGCTGCATGAACTCAGCCATGGCTGGGCGCTGCCGTTCGCGTTCCTGGTGGCGTGCGTGGGCGTGATGCTGGCCGGCGCGTGGCTGGCCTGCAGGCCCGGATACCTCGAGGATCGCTGGTAAGTCCGCGTCCGCAGCGCGGCCTGCCCCGCTTTCACGGCCACCTGCGGCTGTTCGCGGAACAATGCAGCAAGCCGCGCTTTACGGTGTGTCGTGCGGCGCCGCGCTATCCGCGCGTGGCATCGTCAGAGCAGGTCCGGATGCCTGACCTGGCCCTCGCCGCGCACCACGAACCGCTCCACCGTCAACGCCTCCAGCCCCATCGGGCCATAGGAATGCAGGCGCGTGGTCGAAATGCCGATTTCGGCCCCCAGGCCCAGCTCGCCGCCATCGGAAAAACGCGACGACGCGTTGACCATCACCACCGCCGAGCGTAGCGACTCGACGAACCTGCGCGCGACGGCCTCGTCGCGCGTGGCGATCACTTCGGTGTGGTCGGAGGTGTACTGGCGGATATGGCCGATCGCCGCGTCCAGGTCGGCAACCACGCGCGCGGCGATGATCAGGTCGAGGAACTCGGCGGCATAGTCGTCCGTCGTGGCGGGCACCGCATCGGGCACGAGGGCGCGGGTCGCCTCGTCGCCCCGCAGTTCGACCTGGCGCGCGCGCAGTGCCGCGGCGGCCCGTGGCAGGAACTCGTCGGCCACGTCGGCGTGCACCAGCACGGTCTCCAGCGCGTTGCACACGCCCGGCCGCGAAGCCTTGCCATCGAGCAGCAGGCGCATGGCCAGGCCGAGGTCGGCATCGCGGTCCACGTACAGGTGGCACACGCCCTTGTAGTGCTTGATCACCGGCACGCGTGCGTGCTCGGCGACGAAACGGATCAGGCCTTCGCCGCCGCGCGGGATGGCCAGGTCGACGATGTCGGTCAGCTGCAGCAGTTCGAGCATGGTTTCGCGGCGCAGGTCGGTGACCAGGGTCAGCACGGCAGGGTCCAGCCCCGCTTCGCCGATGGCACGCTGCAGGGCGGAGGCGATCGCGGTGTTGGAGTGGATCGCTTCGGAGCCGCCGCGCAGGATCACGCCGTTGCCGGCCTTGATGCACAGCGCCGCGGCATCGGCGGTCACGTTGGGGCGCGCTTCGTAGATCATCGCGATGACGCCCAGCGGCACGCGCACGCGCTCGACCTGGATGCCGTTCGGGCGGGTCTCGCGGCGGGTCACCTGGCCGACCGGATCGGGCAACGCGGCGACTTCGCGCAAGGCGCCGGCAATCCCGGACAGCCGCTTGCCGTCGAGCGCCAGGCGGTCGAGCATCGCGCCGGCGATGCCCTTGGCGCGCGCCGCGTCGAGGTCGCGCGCGTTCGCGGCCAGGATGGCATCGGCGTCGTCATCGAGCGCCCGGGCCATGGACCGCAGGAGTGCGTCCTTGGCGGCAGTATCCAGTTGGGCGAGCTGCTGCGCGGCCTCGCGGCATCGCAGTGCCTGTTCCCTGATGCTTGCCGTTCCATCCGTGCCGCTCATCTCGCCTCCGGTGTGGGGTGCCGAATTGCCGGGTGTCGAACGCATCGCCTGCTACATCAGCACCAGGTCGTCGCGATGGATCACGTTGCCGCCGTAGTTGTAGCCCAGGATCGCCTCGATCTCGCGCGAATGGCGGCGCGCGATGCGGCGCACGTCCACCGCCGAGTACTGGCTGATGCCACGGGCGACGCGCTGTTCGCCGCCTTCGTCGCGCAACAGCACCTCGACCATGTCGCCGCGGCGGAAATCGCCCTCCGCTCCGGCGATCCCGCCCGGCAGCAAAGAGGCGCCCTTCTGTGCGATCGCCGCCGCCGCGCCTGCGTCGACCAGGATCGCACCAGGTTCCAGCGGCGCATGCCGCAGCCAGTACTTGCGCGCCGCGATCCGGCTGCGCGCCGCGCGGATGCGGGTGCCTTCAAGCCGGTCGTGCGCCAGTCCGCGCAACACGTCGGAGCGGCGGCCGTTGAACAGCACCGTGTCGATTCCGGCCGCGCCAGCCTTGGACGCGGCTTCGAGCTTCGTGCGCATGCCGCCGGTTCCCACCGCGCTGCCGCTGCCGCCGGCCATGGCGAACACTTCGGGGGTCAGTTCGACCACTTCAGGCACCAGGCGGGCCAGCGGGTTCGTGCGCGGGTTGGCGTCGTACAGGCCGTCGATATCGGTGGCGATGAACAGCACCTCGGCGTCGATCAGCGCGGCGACGATCGCCGCCAGGTTGTCGTTGTCGCCGAGCTTGAGCTCGTCCACCGAAACGGTGTCGTTCTCGTTGACCACCGGCAACGCGCCCAGCGCCAGCAGCTCGTTGAGCGTGGCGCGCGCGTTGAGGTAGCGCCGACGGTTGCGCAGGTCGTCATGGGTCAGCAGTACCTGCGCCACCGGCCGCTCGAAGAAGCGCTGCCACAGGCCGATCATCTGCGCCTGGCCGAGCGCGGCCAGTGCCTGCCGCGCGGCGATCGCCGCGCCGGCCTCGTCGACCTTCGGCAGGATCGCCCGGCCGGCGGCGACCGCGCCTGAGGACACGATCACCACCTCGCGCCCGGCCGCCTGGCTGGCCGAAACGAACTGGGCCAGCCCCAGCGCGAAGCGTGGCGACAGTCCGCCGCCGTCGGCGGCGAGCAGGCTGCTGCCCACTTTCAGTACCGCCCGCCGCCACGCCGGCAGCGACTGCACGATTTGTGTGACGGCGGGATCGGCGCTCATGGGCTCAGCCTGCGCTCCCTTGGCGCGTGTTCCATTCGTGGACGGTGATGTCGGAACTGCCACTGGTGACCAGCGGATCGGCGGCGACGATCGCCTGTGCGTGCGCGAGGTCGGCGACGTTCTCAAGCACGTAGGCGCCGCCGCTGCGGTCGGCGAAGCCGCCGGTCATCGCCAGCTGCCCACGCGCGCGCAGGTCGTCGAGGAAGGCCAGGTGCGGCGCGACGACCGCCTCGTCGAAATCCGGGCGGCGCATGGCCACCACGAGGTAGCGGATGGTGATGCTCACAATGCCTCCCAGCGCGCGCGCAGCACGTCCAGGCGCAGGTCAGCGCCCGACCCTGGCGATACGCGCGCCGCGAGGCTGCCTTCGGGCGTGCGTCCCTGCCCGGCCGAATCGGCCGATGCGGCGGCGGCCTTGTAGGCCTCGCGGAATGGAACACCAGCCACCGCCGCCTCCACCGCCACGTCGGTGGCGTACATGCCCGAGTCGATCGCGGCGCGCAGCCTGTCTTCGCGCCATTCCAGATTGGCCAGCAAGGCCGGCAGCAGCTCCAGCGCGGCCAGGCCGCGGCCGAAGCCGTGGAAGATCGCACCCTTGGATGCCTGCAGGTCGCGGTGGTAGCCCGATGGCAGCGACAGCAGCTGCTCGATCTCGGTGCGCGCGGCGGCCACGCTGGCGTGGGTGGCACGCATCAGTTCGATCACGTCCGGGTTGCGCTTGTTGGGCATGATCGAACTGCCGGTGGTGTACTGCGCCGGCAGCGCGACGAAGCCGAACTCGGCGCTGGTGAACAGCGACAGGTCCCAGGCGATGCGGCGCAGGTCCAGCGTGGCGCTGCCGAGTGCTTCCAGCGCAGCCATCTCGAACTTGCCGCGCGACAGCTGCGCGTAGATCGGGCTGACCTGCATGCGGGCGAAGTCGAGCGCGCTGGTGGTGTGTTCCCGGTCCAGCTTGAGGTTGACGCCATAGCCCGCGGCGGTGCCCAGCGGATTGGCGTCGACCAGCTTCAGCGTGTCGGCCGCGCGCACCGCGTCGTCGATGAAGGCCTCGGCCCAGCCGGCCCACCACATTCCGGCCGAGGACACCACGGCGCGCTGGATGTGGGTGTAGCCGGGTACCGGCAGCGATGCCTCCGCCTGCGCGCGGTCCAGCGCGACCCCGGCGATCTCGCGCGACAGCTGCGCGACCCGCGCCAGCTTTTCCTTCAGCCACAGGCGCGTGGCGACCAGGACCTGGTCATTGCGGCTGCGGCCGGTGTGGATCTTGCGCCCGGCGTCCCCGAGGCGCTGCGTCAGGCGCGCCTCGATCGCCGAATGCCCGTCTTCGTAGGATTCGTCCAGGACGAAGGCGCCGGAACGGAAGTCGTCGGCCAGGATCGCCAGCTCGCGGACCAGGCCGTCCAGTTCGCCCTGCGAGAGGATGCCGATGCGCTGCAGGCCTTCGGCGTGCGCGCGGCTGGCGGCGATGTCATGCAGGAAGAACTCGCGGTCCAGGATCACGTCGTCGCCGGCGAGGAAGCGCTGGATCTGCGCATCCACCGCCACGCCGGGCTTCTGCCACAACAGGTCTGCCACGGGGTTACTCCTTCACCGGGATCGAAGCCAGCTCGTCGAAGCCCAGCGCGATGTTGATGTTCTGCATGGCCTGGGTGGCCGCGCCCTTGAGCAGGTTGTCCAGGGTCGCCACCACCACCAGGCGCTTGCCGCCCGGGGCCACGGTGAATCCGCCGATCTGCACGCCGTGCCGGCCGGCGATCCGGCTGACCCACGGCGCCTGTTCGACCACCTCCACCAGCGGCTCGCCGGCGTAGCGCTGCTCGTAGCGCGCGCGCACCCAGTCGGCCTTCACCGGCTCGGTCAGCCACAGGTTGGCGGTCAGGGTGATGCCGCGGAAGTGCGGGGCCACGTGCGGCATGAACTCCACCGGCACGCGCAGCTGCGTGGAGACCTCGCGCTCGTGAATGTGGTCGGCCAGCGCATACGGCATCAGGTTGTCGCGCAGCAGCTCGACGTTGTTCTTGTCCGACGGCGTGGTACCCGCACCGGAGTAGCCGGAGACACCGAAACACTGCGGCGGGCCGGCCAGGTATTCGAGCATCGGCCAGATCGCCAGTTGCATCGCGGTGGCGTAGCAGCCGGGATTGCTGATCCGCTTCTGCCCTGCATAGCGGTCGCGGGTGATCTCGGGCAGGCCGTAGTACCAGGCCGGATCGAAGCGGTGGTCGGCCGACAGGTCCACCACCAGCGTCTGCGGCGCGGCCGCGTCGATGCCGGCGACGATCTCCGCCGACTTGCCGTTGGGCAGCGCCAGCACGACCACGTCGGCGCCCTTGGCGGCGACTTCATCGTGGCCGATGTTCTCGTAGCGCAGCTCGCCGCGGTAGGCGTCGTTGTGGTCGGCCACGCGCTGGCCGGCAAGCTCGCGCGAGGACACGAACGCCAGTTCCAGCTGCGGATGCGCGGTGACCAGGCGGATCAGCTCGGCGCCGGTGTGGCCGCGCGCGCCGACGATGCCGATGGATTTCTTGGTCGTCATGTCCGTTCCTCAGCCCCGCAGCGTCGGCTGGCGGGTGGCGCAATGGGCCACGCAGCGCGCAATCCGGTCGAAGCCGTCGTCGCCTTCGAGCCCGTACCAGAACACCTTCCACTTCTCCTGCTTGATGCAGCCGTCGGATTCGGCGTAGTAGAAGATGTTGACCTGGTTGTTGTGCCGCGAGCGCCAGAACAGGCTTGGCGTCTCCTCGCGCATCACGTTCCACACCGCCCGGCCCAGGCCTTCGCCCTGCGCGTCGTCGAGCACGGCGAACTTGTCCAGGTACACCCCTTCGGCGGTGTCGACCAGGACCACCGCCGCCCGGTAGTTCTCGCTGACGTAGGCACGCAGCAGCGGGGTGCGCTCGAAGTAGTCCGGCAGCAGCTCGCGGCCGAAGCTCGATTCGATCAGCGACTTCATCCGCTCCAGGTCCAGCTCGGCCCACGAGGTCGCGCGCAGCACCTTCTCGCCACGGCGGACCAGCGTCCCCGAACCCTTGTGGGTGAACAGTTCCTTGGCCAGGTCGGCCGGCCGGGTGATCGAGACCGACGAGGTCAGCGGCAGCGTGTCCAGCAACGCCTTGATCTGCTCGATCTTGACCTTCATGCCACCGTGCAGCCACGGCTGCGCCATCAGGTGTTCGTACTCGGTGGACAGGTTGATCGAATCGATCACCTTGCCCTCCTCGTCCAGCAGGCCGCCCGTGCCGGTCAGGAAGATGATCTTGTACGGCTGCAGCACCTGGACCAGTTCGTTGGCCGAGAAATCGGCGTTGACGTTGAGGATCTGCCCGCCAGCGGTTTCACCGAGGCTGGCGATCACCGGGATCGACCCGGCCTGAAGGCTGGCCTCGATCGGCGCCAGGTTCACCGCCTGCACCTCGCCCACCAGGCCGTAGGTGTCGCGGTCCTTGTAGTCGGCCTCGAACACGCCACCGGTGATCGAAGTAGCGCGCGCACCGGCCTGTTGCAGTGCTTCGACCAGCTGCAGGTTCGAAGCCTGGAACACCCGGCGCACGATCGCCAGCGCCTCGGGCGTGGTCACCCGCAGGCCGTCGACGGTCTTCTTCTCGATGCCGGCCGCCGACAGTTCCTGGTCCAGCTGCGGACCGGCGCCGTGCACGACGATCGGAGTCAGCCCGACTTCCTGCAGGAAGGTCAGCGAGGACGTCAGCGACTCCAGGTCGTCGCGCAGCACCGCGCCGCCGACCTTGACCACGGCGAAGCGCTTGGCGTCCAGCTGCGAGAAGCGCTTGAGGTACTGGCTGATCTCTTTCGCGCTGGCCATGCTCGAAAGCAGGCGCACGATGGTCTGGCGGGTCTGGGTCTGGTTCGCGGGAACGTTCACGTAGGTCGGGTCTTCCGGTAAGTCGTAGGAAAGGCGGGAGGAAAGACGCGGATTACGTCGTGCCGTTGATGATCCGATGGACCGAGCCGGCATAACGCTGCAGCTGCTCCAGCGTCACGAATTCGTCGGCGGTATGCGCCTGGGCGATGTCGCCCGGGCCGTAGACCATCGCGGTGTAGCCGCCCGCGGAGAACAGCGAGGCCTCGGTCCAGAAGTCGACCGCGTTGCCGATCGGCAGGTCCAGTGCGTCGGCCACGTCGCGCGCGGCCAGGCGCCGTTCCTCGGCGCGCGCTACGTCGCCGGAAGGCAGGCTCGGTCCGCGGAACGTCTCTTCGAAGTGCGCAGCCGCCGGCTCGGCAAAGCCCGCGAACGTTTCCAGCAGCGCATCGATGTCCATCGACGGCAACGGACGGAAGCCGAAACGCAGCTCGGCCTCCGGCGCGATCATGTTGGCCTTGATCCCGCCTTCGATACGGCCGATGTTGAAGCGCAGGCCGGTCAGCCCGCCGAAGCGCGCATGCGCCAGCGACTGCACGTGGTCGAGCGCACGATCGCCCCAGCGCACCGCCTGGTGCAGCGCGCTGGCGGCCGCATCCTGCTGGCCGGATGCATGGCCGGCGCGACCCTTGAACCGCATCAGTACCGAGGAGATGCCGCGGTGGGCCAGCACCGCCTCGCCCATCGTCGGCTCGGCGACCAGCACCGCCTCGTAAGGAATGCCGCGCGCCAGGAACGCGGCGATGCATCGCGGGTCGTTGGCCTCCTCGTCGGAGGAGAACAGGAACGCGGCATCGCCCTCGCCGGCATTGGCCGCGGCCAGCAGTGCGGCGGCCGCGCCCTTGATGTCGCACACGCCCAGGCCGACCACGCGATCGTCGAGCCGGCGCATCAGGTGTGGATCAGCGCTCCAGTGCGGCGAGTCGGGCACCGTATCCAGGTGCACGTTGAACAGGTATTTCGGCGTGCCACGCACCGCGTACAGGCTGACCGCGCCCTCGCCATGGTCGACCACCTCGACCTGGAAACCCGGCAGCTGCGCGCGCAGGTAATCGAAGATGCCGCCCTCGGCGGCGATGGCGCGCGGCGGGTTGCGGGTGTCGAACGACACCAGCTTTCCAAGGTGGGACAACGTGGACGCGAGCAGGTCGGTCATCGGATCGGGTTCAGGAGGCCGCCATGGCGGACGGGTAGATGTCGGGACGCAGGATTTCCATCAGCGTCTGCGGCCGCGATGGCGCGGTGAAACCGTAGTGCGCGTACAGGCCATGGGCATCGCCCGTGGCGAGCATGAACCGCCGCAGTCCCTGCAACTGGGGATGGACCATGACCGCATCCATCAACCGCTTGCCGAAGCCACGCCCGCGCTGCGACGGCAGCACGAACACGTCGGCCAGGTAAGCGAACGTCGCACCGTCGGTGGTCACCCGGGCGAAGGCCACCTGCCCCGCGCCTTCGAGGTATCCACCGAAGCACAGCGAACCGGCGATCGCCCGCTCCAGGGTCGTGCGCGGGATGCCACGGCTCCAGTACGCCTCCTGCGACAGGAAGCCGTGGATCAGGTCCACGTCCAGTTCGTCGCGATCGGTGCTGATGCGCAGCGTTGCCATGTCAGAGGTTCCGGGCGAATTCGACGAAACCGGCGTCGCGGACCCAGCCTTCGGCTGCGTAGAGCGACTGCGCCGGACCGTTGTCCACCGCCGTCGAAAGCACCAGCTTCACCGCACCGCGCGAACGCGCGTCGTCGCCGGCGCGGCGCAGCAAAGCGCGGGCCACCCCGCGTCCGCGACCATCCGGGGCGACGAACAGGTCGTTGAGGATCTCGATCGGTGCGGTACCCACCGAGGTGAACGAGGGATACAGCTGGACGAAGCCGAGCGCCGCGCCCTGCGCATCCACCGCCAGCAGCAGGTGCGAGTCGCCCCGCTCCAGCCGCTCGCGCAGGAACGCGCCGGCGCGCAACGGGTCGGACGGCTGCCCGTAGAACACCCGGTAGCCGTCGAACAGCGCGGCCAGCGCCGGCAGGTCGTCCTGGCCGGCGCTGCGCACCTCGAAGCTGGCGGTCGCCTCGCTCATCGCGTCATCGCCTCAGCGGTTGACCTCGGCCCACAGGGTGCTGCTCATGCCGAACAGCTTGATGAAGCCCTCGGCTTCCTCCACGCCCCAGTCGGCCGACTGCGCGTAGGTGGCACCCTTGGCGTTGAGGATGTGCGGCGAGCGGATCGCGACCGCATCGACGCGACCGCCACGGGTCTCCAGCACGACCTCGCCGTTGACCTGCGACTGCGAGGACTCCAGGAACGCTTCCAGGTCGGCCTTGAGCGGGTCGTGGTAGAAGCCTTCGTAGACCAGTTCCACCCACTTGCGTGCCACGTCCGGCTTGAAGCGGTTCTGCTGCTTGCTCAGCACCGCTTCCTCCAGCGCGCGGTGCGCGGCCAGCAGTGCGGTCAGGCCCGGGGCTTCGTACACGATCCGGCCTTTCAGCCCGATCACGGTGTCGCCGGTGTACATGCCGCGGCCGACACCGTACTGGGCGAACATGGTGTTGAGCCTGGCCAGGATCTTCGCGCCCTCCATCGGCTTGCCGTCCAGCTCGACCGCTTCGCCGGCGACGAACTTCAGGGTCACCGTGAGCGGCTCGGCCGGCCACGACGCACGCGGCACGCACCAGCCACGCGCACCCTCGCCCGGGGCCTCCCACCTGTCGATCTCGCCACCGGACATGGTCACGCCCAGCAGGTTCTCGTTGATCGTGTAGTGCTTCTGCTTGGCGCGCACCTCGAAGCCGCGCTCCTCCAGGTACTTCTGCTCGTAGGCGCGGGTCTGGGTGTGCTGCTTCTGGATCTCGCGGATCGGCGCCACGATGCGGTAGTCGCCCTGCGCCTTGACCGCCAGGTCGAAGCGCACCTGGTCGTTGCCCATGCCGGTGCAGCCGTGCGCGATCGCATTGGTGCCCAGCTCGGCCGCGCGCGACAGCGCCGCGTCCACGATCAGGTAGCGGTCGGAAACCAGCAGCGGATACTGCCCCTGGTAACCCTCGCCCGCGCGAACGAACGGCTTGACGAAGCCGTTCCAGATCGCGTCGCCGCCGTCGACGGTGACGTGGCTGGCCACGCCCAGCTCGGCCGCGCGCGCTTCGATGAAGGCGCGCTCCTCGGCGTCGACGCCGCCGGTGTCGGCGAACACCGTGTGCACGCTCCAGCCCTGCTCCTTGAGGTAGGGCACGCAGAAGCTGGTATCCAGGCCGCCGGAAAAGGCCAGGACGATGTCGCGGGAAGTATTGGGGCTGGTGCTCATGTCGGTGTTTCCGTGGGGAATGCGTGGGAGTTCGTTTGCTTCGGGTGCTTCAGCGCACCAGGGCGGACATCACCGCCTTCTGCACGTGCAGGCGGTTCTCGGCTTCGTCGATGGCAATGCAGTTCGCGGAATCCATCACCGCGTCGGTGGCCTTGACGTTGCGGCGCAGCGGCAGGCAATGGGAGAACACGCCGTTGTTGGTCAGCGCCATCTTGCGCTCGTCGACGATGAAATCCTTGAACCGGTCGCGGATCGGCTTTTCAGGTTCCCAGTTGCCGAAATACGGCAGCGCACCCCAGCTCTTGGCATAGACCACGTCTGCGCCGGCATAGGCGCTGTCGATGTCGTGGCTGACCTGGAACGAGCCGCCGTTCTCGGCCACGTTGCGCTCGGCCCAGCCCATGTAGCGCTCGTCGAGGATGTATTCCGGTGTCGGGCACAGCAGGGTCACGTCCATGCCCATGCGCGTGGCGATGGTCAGCGCCGAGTTGGCCACCGCGGTGTTCAACGGCTTGGGGTGGTAGGTCCAGGTCAGCACGTACTTCCTGCCGCGCAGGTCCGGGGTGCCGAAGTGCTCCTGCAGCGCCAGCGCATGCGCAAGCTCCTGGCAGGGATGGGTGATCGTCTCCATGTTGATCACAGGCACGGTCGAGTACTTCGCGAAGGCCTTGAGCACGTGGTCCTCGCGGTCGTAGCTCCAGTCCTTGAACTTCGGGAATGCGCGCACGCCGATCAGGTCGACGTAGCGGGCCAGCACCCGCGCCACTTCGGCGATGTGTTCCTCGGTATCGCCATCCATCACCGTGCCCAGCTCGAACTCGATCGGCCACGCGTCCTTGCCCGGCTGCAGCACGATCGCGTGGCCACCGAGCTGGAACGCGCCCAGCTCGAAACTGGTGCGCGTGCGCATGGACGGGTTGAAGAACACCAGTGCGATCGACTTGCCCTTGAGCTCGCCGCCCAGCTTGTTGCGCTTGAACAGCGCAGCCTGGGTCAGCAAGGCATCCAGTTCGGGACGGCTCCAGTCCTGGGTGTTGAGGAAGTGCTTGAGCGACATCGATCGTTCCCTTGCAGTGGTGGCGGCCGCGACCGTGGTCGCGCGTGGACGGGTTCTACCGGACAGGCCGGGCTTGGAGCGGTGTTCTCTTGCGGGTGAAACTTTTGCCAGGCCGGAAATGAAAAAACCCAGCCTCAGAGCTGGGTTTTCCGAACGGACAGCACGACGCTCCGGTCACCCAGCTGAAAGGTGGGGTTCCGGTCGGCGCGCACGCGACGTCATCCCGGAGGCCATCCGGGCGGCGCTTGCGGCGTGCGGCTGAAGGTCGGTGTTCATTGGTCACGCATGTTCGCACGCAGGCGCGGGCAGGCGCAAGCGCGCGGGGTCAGGGCGGCGGCAGGGGCGGCGCTTCGGCTTCCCAGGGCGTGACTGCGACCCGGACGCGCAGGCGGTTGCCCGGATCCTCGGCCAGGCGCGACCGGTACTTGGTGCCCTTGTAGACATAGTCCACGTCGTAGGCGATCGGACGCTGGAACTGCCGGTCCACCTGGACCAGGCGACAGTTCTCGCGCTTGGCCGGTGCAGCCGGTGCGGCCGGCACCGGCGTGGTGGCGGCCTCGTCACTGGAGAACACGCCCTTGACCGAATCGAACATGCGGGTGAACACGCCGGGCTCGTGCGGCTTGGCAGCGGGCTTGTCCTGCGGCGCTGGCGATGGCTCGCAGTGTTCCTCGGTGCGGGAGGCTCGCAGGGTCTGGTAGACCGGCTCCACGCGCAGGACCTGGGCATAGTCGATCTTGACGTTCTCCGCCGGTACTACCCGGATCCGGCCATCGGCCTGGCCCGCCTCCTGGGCGGCCGCAGGCTGCAGCGCGCAGCAGGCCATGCCCAGCAGTGTGGCTTCGAGCAAGCGGCGCATCGGGACCGGAGGTGACAGGAACAGGCTCACAGTTTAGGCGGCGCGCCTTGCAGCCCGCTGAACCGCACCACACGGGCACTCGATCGACACGCCCGGAAAGCCTCGCGGAGGGGTCGCCCGGCCGACTCCGGGGCACGTCGAGCTAGAATCCCCCGTCTCCGTCACCACCCCACCGTGCCGATGCCCCTGCGCCTGTACAACAGCCTGACGCGCCGGGTCGAGCCGTTCGACCCGCTCGACCCCGCTTCCCCGACGATGTACGTGTGCGGACCGACGGTCTACAACTACGTGCACATCGGCAACGCGCGCGGCCCGGTGGTGTTCGGCGTACTGGCCGCTTTGCTGCGGCGGCGGCACGGCGGCCTGCGCTACGCGCGCAACATCACCGACGTGGACGACAAGATCAACGCCGCGGCCGCCGCGCAGGGCGTGCCGATCACTGCGATCACCGATCGCTTCGCGGCCGCGTACCGCGAAGACATGGCCGCCCTGGGGGTGACCGGGACCTTCGCCCCGGACATCGAACCGGAAGCAACAGCCCACATCGGCACGATCATCGCGATGATCCAGCGCCTGATCGAAAGCGGCCATGCCTACGCGGCCGAAGGCCACGCTCTGTTCTCGGTCGGCAGCTTCGCCCAGTACGGCCAGCTCTCGCGCCGCGATCCGGAGGAAATGCTCGCCGGCGCGCGCGTCGAAGTGGCCCCGTACAAGCGCGACCCCGGCGACTTCGTGCTGTGGAAGCCCTCCACCCCCGACCTGCCCGGCTGGGATTCGCCGTGGGGTCGCGGCCGACCCGGTTGGCACATCGAATGCTCAGCCATGGCCGAGGCCCACCTCGGGCCGACCATCGACATCCATGCCGGCGGCATCGACCTGCAGTTCCCGCACCACGAGAACGAAGTCGCGCAGAGCCAGTGCGCGCACGGCGGCGCGACCTTCGCCCGCTTCTGGCTGCACAACGGCATGCTCAACTTCGGCGGCGCCAAGATGAGCAAGTCGCTGGGCAACGTGGAAAAGGTCCATGACCTGGTCCGCGCGCATCCGCCCGAAGCACTGCGCTACGCCCTGCTCAGCGCGCACTACCGGCAGCCGCTGGACTGGTCCGATGCGCTGATCGAACAGTCGCTGCGCACACTGGACCGGCTGTACGGGACGTTGCGCGACCTGGGCGATGTCGCCGCCACGCCGGTGATCCCGCGCGCGGTCGAGGACGCCCTCGAGGACGACCTCAACACCCCGCTGGCGTTGGCCGAAGTGGCGCGCATCGCCAGCGAGGCGCGCAGGGCCACCGATGCGGCCGAGCGGGCACGCCTGAAGGGCGAGCTGCTCGGTGCCGGGCTGGCCCTGGGCGTGCTGCAGCAGCCCGCGGCGGAGTGGTTCAACCGTGGCGCCTCCGGCGACGACGATGCGCGCATCCAGGCCCTGGTCGAGGAACGCGCGGCCGCGAAGCAAGGCCGCGATTTCGCCCGTGCCGATGCCATCCGCGACCAGCTTGCCGGCGAGGGCATCCTGCTGGAGGACACGCCCCAGGGCGTGAGATGGAAGCGGGGCTGAGCCGGCACGCCCCAGGCATCCCGCGCGGGAAGCGCCGCGGCAGCCAGGACAACGCAAAGGATCCACCGTCGGCGTATGGCCGGCCGGATCCTCCCATGAAAGCAGCAAGGCAAGAATCGACAACGTGAGCGAAACCACTTTCCCCCTCGAACCCACCGCTGTGGCCGCACAAGCCGCGATCAAGGAAGAGTTCGCCTTCTTCGGCGACTGGTCCGAGCGCTACCAGTACCTGATCGACCTGGGCCGCAAGCTGCCGCCTTTTCCCGATGCGTGGAAAGCCGAGGAGCACCGCCTGCTGGGCTGCCAGTCGCTGGTCTGGATCGTGCCGCAGGGCAACCGCGAGCGCCTGGACTTCCATGCCATCAGCGACTCGGCCATCGTCTCGGGCCTGATCTTCCTGGCGCTGCGGGTGTATTCGGGCCGGTCCGCCGCCGAGATCCTGGCCACCGAACCGGACTACATCGCCGACATCGGCCTGGCCAGGCACCTCTCGCCAACCCGCAGCAACGGCCTGGCCTCGCTGCTGGCCTTCATCCGCGACACCGCGCGCCAGCAGGCCTGAAGTGGCGGGCGCGCCGGGCCTGGCGGTGCCCTCGCCCCTGCGCGAGCCCGGCTACCGGGTCCTGCTTGGCTACCGGCTGTGCGCGATCCTCTCCTACCAGATCGTCGCGGTCACCGTCGGCTGGCATGTCTACGAACTGACCCGCAATACATTCGCGCTGGCCCTGGTCGGCCTGGCCGAAGTGCTGCCGTTCATCGGCATGGCCCTGTTCGCCGGCTACCTGGTCGACCACCTGCCCAAGCGGCGCCTGGGTGCGACCGCCTGCGCCGGGCTGGCCACCACCGCGTTGCTGCTGACCCTGATTTCCACCGGCCACCTGGCCCCGGGCCAGACCTGGCCGATCTACGCGGCGATCGTGCTCACCGGCCTGGTGCGTTCGTTCCTCACCCCTGTCTATACCGCCCTGTTCGCCCAGGTACTGCGTCGCGAGCAGTTCGCGCGCGGGGCCAGCATCGGCAGCATCGCCTTCCAGACCGCGCTGGTCTGCGGACCGGCACTGGGCGGAGTGATGGTCGGCTGGGCCGGGAAAACCGCGGCCTACGCGCTGGCCGCGGTACTGGCCCTGGTCGCCGGCGCCGTGCTGCTGTCGTTGCGGGTGGCCGAGCCGCGCGCGGAAGGACCGCGCGCGCCGGTGTTCACCAGCATTGGGGATGGCCTGCGTTTCGTGTTCAACAACCAGATCATGCTCGCCGCGCAGGCGCTGGACCTGTTCGCAGTCCTGTTCGGCGGTGCAATCTCGCTGGCGCCGGCGTTCATCGCCGAGATCCTGCACTACGGACCGGAAGGACTGGGCATCCTGCGCGGCGCACCGGCGCTGGGCGCGGTCGCGGTCGGCATCGTGCTCGCCCGCAGGCCGCCGGGACGCCACGCCGGGCGCCTGTTGCTGTGGGCCGTGGCCGGGTTCGGCGTGTGCATCATCGGTTTCGGCCTGTCGCGGCACTTCTGGCTGTCGGCCCTGTTCCTGCTGCTATCGGGCATCTGCGATGGCGTCTCGGTGGTGATGCGCACGACGATCATGCAGCTGGTCACCCCGGATGGCATGCGCGGCCGGGTCGCCTCGATCAACGGCATCTTCATCGGCTCGTCCAACGAGCTGGGCGCGTTCTACGCTGGCTCGATGGCCCGCTTGCTGGGCCTGGTCCCGGCGGTGGTGCTGGGCGGCTTCGTCACGCTGGGCGTGGTCGCCACCACCGCGGTCAAGGCGCCGAACCTGCGGCGGCTGGACCTGAAGGACCTGCAATGAGGACCACGACCAGGCACGTGCGCACCAGGACCTGACCTTACCGGCGCCCCGGACGGTCACCAACGGGACCATGCGTGGGAGCGGCTTGCGCGCGATGCCGAAAGACGCAGGCCGGAAATGACGAAGCCCGCCGGAGGGCGGGCTTCGTGGATCGCATCGCGGCGGGGCTTATTCGCCCTGCTGCTTCTGCATGTGCTCCCAGCGTTCCTGCGCGTCGATGGTGCGCTCGGCGGTCAGGCGCGCCTCCAGGCGCTCCAGGCCGATCTCCTCGCCGGTATCCACGCAGAAGCCGTAATCGCCAGCTTCCAGCCGCTTGAGCGTGCTGTCGATCTTGCCGATCAGCTTGCGGTAGCGGTCGCGGGTGCGCAGTTCGAGCGAGTTCTCGGTCTCGCGGGTGGCGCGCTCGGCCTCGTCGCCGATGTCGCGCACTTCGTCCTTGAGGTTCTCGATGGTCTGCTTGGATTCCTCGACCAGGTCCGCCCGCCATTGCAGCAGGCGCTGGCGGAAGTATTCCTGCTGCAGCGGGCTCATGTACTCCTCGTCCGCCTTGGGCTTGTAGCCCTTGGGCAGCTGCGGGCGACCGGTGGTTTCATCCACCTTGTAGTCGATGACACGGGCGGTATTGCGCAGGGACGGTGCTTCGGACTTCTTGGACACGATGGCCACGGCGACCTTGCCCTTCGGCCTCGGGGCCGTCTGCGAGGGCGAGACGACCAGGGTGGAGGGCTTGATGGGATTCTTGGCGGGGGATTTCTTTGCGGACACGGGCTTCGATGTGGCTGGAGCGGCCGCCTGCGCCGGCTTTGCAGGAGCAGGCTTCACGGAAGCTGACTTTGCAGGTGCTGGTTTTGCGGGGACCGACTTGGAGGGGACCGGTTTGGCGGGAGCGGACTTGACCGGCGCGGCCTTGGCCACGGCGGACTTCGCCGGAACCGGCTTGGACACCGGCTTTGCGGCCGGCTTGGTGACGGGTTTCGCGGGAGCCTTCTTCGCCGCCGGCTTGCTCGCCGGGGCTGGCTTGGCGCCCTTCTGCGGGGCCTTGGCAACCTTCTTCGCCGCAGGCTTGGCAACGGGCTTGGCCTTGACCGGCGCCTTCACCACCTTCTTGGCAGCCGGCTTGGCCGCCTTCGCGGCTGGCTTGGCCGGAGCAGCCTTGGCCCCCTTTTGCGGGGTCTTGGCCGCCGGCTTCTTGGCGACGGCCTTCTTGGCAGGAGCAGCGGGCTTCTTGGCCGGCTTCGCGGCCTTCTTCACGGGTTTCTTGGCAGCCACGTACGAAGGTTCCTCTCTGGATTTCCCCGTTACCGGGAAAGCGCGCCTTTATAGCTCACCCCACCCTACGCGGCAACCTTGAACGCCGCCGGGTATCATGTCCCGGTGATCGAACGCCTGCTCATCGCGATGTTGCGCGGCTACAAGCGCTTCATCAGCCCCCTGCTCGGCCCACGCTGCCGTTTCGTGCCCAGCTGTTCGGAATACGCGATGCAGGCCATCGCCCTCCACGGCGCCCCGCGTGGCTCCTGGCTGGCCATGCGCCGGCTGGCGCGCTGCCATCCGTTGCATCCGGGAGGCTTGGATCCGGTTCCCGAGCGCCAAGGCCATCCCCCCTCCTGCTCCTGCCCAGGACACCATCGATGAGCACGCTGATCGTCAACGCCCGCCTGGTCAACGAAGGCCGTGAATTCGATGGCGACCTGCGCATAGACAACGGCCGCATCGCGCAGATCGGCCAGGGCCTGCAGGCGCGCGGCGGCGAGAAGGTGGTCGATGCCGCCGGCCGCTGGCTGCTGCCGGGCATGATCGACGACCAGGTCCACTTCCGCGAACCGGGGCTGACCCACAAGGGCGACATCGCCAGCGAATCGGCCGCGGCGGTGGCCGGCGGGCTGACCAGCTTCATGGACATGCCCAACACCAACCCGCCCACGCTCGATGCGGCGGCGCTGGAAGCCAAGTACGCGCTGGCCCGGGGCCGCGCCTGGGGCAACCACGGCTTCTACCTGGGTGCCAGCAACGACAACCTCCAGGCGGTGCGCACGCTGGACCCGAAGACGGCACCGGGCATCAAGGTGTTCATGGGCGCCTCCACCGGCAACATGCTGGTCGACAACCCGGAAACGCTGGACGGCATCTTCCGCGAGGCGCCGACGCCGATCATCACCCACTGCGAGGACACGCCGACCATCGACCGCACCCTCGCCGAGTTCAAGGCGAAGTACGGCGAGGAAGGCCTGACGCCGGAGATGCATCCGGACATCCGCTCGCGCGAGGCCTGCATCAAGTCCACCGAGCTGGCTCTGTCGCTGGCGCGCCGGCACGGCACCCGCCTGCATGTCCTGCACATCTCCACCGCCGACGAGCTGGCGCTGTTCGAGCGCGGGCCGCTGGTGGACGCGGCCGGCAAGGTGCGCAAGAAGATCACTGCCGAGACCTGCATCCATTTCCTGCGCTTCGACCGCGCCGACTACGCGCGACTGGGCAACCTCATCAAGTGCAACCCGGCGATCAAGGACGCTTCCGACCGCGAAGCCCTGATCCAGGCCCTGGTCGAGGACGTGGTCGACGTGCTGGCGACCGACCACGCGCCGCACACCCTGGAAGAGAAGCAGAAGCCCTTCCTGCAGGCGCCTTCGGGCCTGCCGCTGGTGCAGTACGCGCTGCTCGCGGCGATCGAACTGGTCCACGAGAAGCGCATGGACATCACCCGCGTGGTGCAGAAGGTCTCGCATGCGCCGGCGCAACTGTTCGACGTCAAGGAGCGCGGCTATCTGCGCGAGGGTTACTGGGCCGACCTGGTCCTGGTCGACGACGAAGCGCTGACGGTGCGTCGCGAAGACGTGCTGTCCAAGTGCGGCTGGTCGCCGTTCGAGGGCACCACCTTCCGCTCGCGGATCGGCGCGACCTGGGTCAACGGGCGCCTGGTCTGGAATGGCCGCGAACTGATCGGCACCCCGGCCGGGCATCGACTGGAATTCGACCGCTGATGCCATTGCGGATCGTTGCCGGCCTGCGCCGGTTGCGTGCCCTGGCAGGAGCGTCCACGCTGGCCGCGGCGCTGGTTCCGGCCGCCGTCACGGCCCAGTCCGACGACCGCGTCGTGTTTCCCGCCAGCGTGCCGCAGGGCGCCATGGTCCTGGGCAAAGTGCCGCCGGGCAGCCGCGTGGAGTACGCAGGCCGCTCGTTGCGAACCACCGGCTACGGCAGCGTGGTGTTTGGCATCGGCCGCGACGAGAGTGGACCGGTGCAGGTCACGGTCATCCGACCGGACGGGAGCCGTCGCGACGCGAGCATCGCCGTCACTGCGCGCGACTGGCCGGTGCAGCGGGTGGACGGCGTCCCGCCGAAGACGGTGGATCCGCCGCCGGTGATCGCCGAGCGGATCCGGCGCGAACAGGCACAAGTCACCGCCGCGCGCGCGCGCGACGACGATCGCGCCGACTTCGCCAGACCTTTCACCTGGCCGGTGCAGGGCCGGATCAGCGGTCGCTTCGGCAACCAGCGCGTCTACAACGGCAAGCCGGGATCGCCCCACTCGGGCATGGACATCGCCGCGCCCACCGGCACGCCGGTCCTGGCGCCAGCGGCCGGCGTGGTCACCTTCGCCGCGCCGGACCTGTACCTGACCGGCGGCACCGTGCTGCTGGACCATGGCTTCGGGATCAGCTCCAACTTCCTGCACCTTTCGCGGATCGACGTGAAGGTAGGCGACCGTGTCGAGCAGGGCCAGGTGATAGGCGCCGTGGGCGCGACCGGGCGTGCGACCGGGCCGCACCTGCATTGGGGGATGAACTGGTTCGACGTGCGCATCGACCCGCTACTGGTGCTCGAGCGCCCGAAGTAGCGTCGTCGCTTTACCGCCGCAGCGCGCGGCGGCGCGTCTTACGCCCTTGCAACCACCAACGCATCATGGCGCGGTTCGACGTGCGCATCGACCCGCTACTGGTGCTCGAGCGAACGCAGTAGCGTCGTCGTTTTACCGCCGCAGCGCGCGGCGGCGCGTCTTACGCCCCGCAACCACCAACGCATCATGGCGCGGCTCGACGTGCGCATCGATGCGCTCTGGTGCTCGGGCGGACGCAGTAGCGGTGCGCGGCGGCTATTTTGAGGTTCTTCCCCCGACTCCGTGGAGGGTCGCCCGGATCTGGAGTGGCCACGACCGGTGGAGCGGGTCGGCCGTATGCCTGTCCTTCACTGGGGAGTAGAACCTCTTGGGGTCCTGTTCCGTTTCGGTGAGGCCGGGATCTTGGCCTCGCCGCGACCTGCGGTCCACTACGGGGCTATCGGATCGCTGGCGTACATCGGGCTCCTTGTAGGAGCGGGCATGGCCGCGACACCGACGTCATCGGCATGGACGACGTCCGGAGGTTCCGGCGGCCTCGGTGTCGCGGCCATGCCCGCTCCTACAAGGGCACAGCCACGCTCAGGCGGCCGGACCGCTGCCGCTGACCGTGGCGACCGCGTCGTGCGGATGCAGGCTCTCGAAGTGCGAGACGGTGGCCTGGTAACGCTCGATCCGCGGGTCGGCCGACAGCACCGAGGCCACGCGTCGCGCGGCGTCCTCGCAGAACATCAGGTTGTCCGCGTTGAGCATGGCAAAGGCCTGCTCGTCCTCGCGCTTGACCGCGGTCTGCACAGGCGTGCCGAGCGCGGCCTCCAGCGCGTCGACCAGCGCCACCAGCGGCAGCTCGTCGAACTGCGGACGAAGTTCCACCTTCACCTTGGCTTCGCTGCGCTGCGCATGCGGGGTCGCGGCCATGCCGCGCTCCGAAGCCAGCCAGTCCCTGACCACGCCGGTGGAGATGGGATGGGTGCCGGCGAAATCCCCGGCGAAACGTTCGGCATTGGCCTGGCGCGACAGCGCCGCCGAGCACGGGCAGGTGCTGGAGTATTCGACCCCGAAACCGAGCACCAGCTTCAGGTGGCCGTTCTCGAGCAGCGCCTCGATCTCGACCGGATAGCGCTTCCAGCCCGCGTTGTCGCTGCGCAACGCACGGCGCAGCAGCAGCGCCTCGTAGCGCAGGCGCAGGCGCGCGCTGCCGGACAGGCCAGCCTGCGAATCGACGCTGGCCTGCAGGATGTGGCGCAGCCCGGCGGGGGTGACTTCGTGCCGGGCGAGTTCCTCCTGCAGCCGCATGTACAGGCGCGACATGTGGATGCCGCGCTCGCCGGCCTGCTTCAGGTCGACCGACAGGTCGACCTGGGCGGCGACCTGCACGTGCCCGCCGGCGCCGTCGGAGACGCGCACGGGAATGGCGATGCCTTCCATGCCGACCCAGTCCAGCGGCCGCGCCAGGATGGCGGGCTGGTGGGCGACGTCAGGCAACGAGGCGGCGTGGGAACCGGGAACGGGAACGGACATGGGTTTTCGCTTGCGAAGTCGGGGGAGGCTGCAATGCCAGCACCGCACGGCGGCGGGCGCATCGGCGGCGGAATCGTCCCGGGAACCGGGACCCGACCGGGACGGATTCAGGCGGCAATTGTAGCCGCTGCGGTGCTGATGGCCGCCTCGACGGCGTGCAACGGACTGTCGCACGCAGGGGTAAAGCGCCCGCCGGGGAGAATTCCGGGCACCCCCTGCCCTCAGCCCTGCGCCGCGCGCCAGGCCTGCCAGAGCGTGCGTAGCGGCCAGCGGGAAGCCGGTCGTGGCAGCTGCTGGCCGTCCGCGAAGCGGGCCAGGCGGTGGCGCGCGAACGCCGCCCACATGCGGCGCGCCGGCGCCCCCTCCACCCGTGCCGGCCACACGGCAAGCAGCTCGCCCGCCCAGTCGCGCTGGGCGCTTTCACGCCCCGCCGCGGCTTCCGTATCGACCGGCTGGCGGGCCTGCGGCACGGCCTGCAGGCCCGCCTCGGCCAGCCGCGCGGCCAGGACCTGTGCGGCCAGCGCGCGCGGTTCGGCGCGGGGACCGCCCAGCACCGCGGCCTCGACCGCCACCACGGCCTGTGCATAGCCGGCCAGGGCCGCCAATGCCGCGCCGCCGTCGGCCGCGCGCGCGCGCGCCGCGACCAGCGCCGGCAGCGCATCGGCGAGCGCCGACCAGGGCGCCTCCACCGGCTCGAGCAGGCGCCCGAGCGGATGGCGCGAGCGGTGCCCGGCCCAGTCGCGCAGCTCGGTGCCCCACCAGCCCAGCTTGGCGTCCGCCGGCAGCGGGTCGCCAGCGATGTTGAGGATGTCGTCGAACTCCTGCAGCAGCGCGAACCACGCCACGACCCGCTCACGCTGCTCCGGCGGCACGAACACCTCGGCCAGGCGCCACTCGGGCCAGCGTGCGCGCCACTTCTCCAGGAAACCACCCAATGCATCGGATCCGCTCATGCGCCCATTGTAGATGCGCCCCGCAGAAGGTCAGTCCTCGATCCTGTACTTGGTCTTGACCAGGCTCAGGTAGATCGCGGCGTAGCGGCCGAACCAGCGGTCGTCGCCGGCATGTTCGGCCTCGCACTGGCCCAGCTTCTGCATCGAAGCCTCCAGTCCTTCGATGTACGCGTCGTACTTGCCGCGATAGGTATTGCGCAGGCCCTTGAGCGACTGGGTGATCGGTGGCCGGCCCTGCAACTGCCAGCTGAGCCCGGCCACGCCATGGACGCCCGACGCCGAGTCGCCGAAGGCCATCGCCCCCTCGGCGAACTTGCTGTACTGGCTGGTGATCGACCAGGCCCGATGCAGGTAGTAGCGGTTGAAGTCCAGCTTCTCCATCGCCTGCTGGTAGCACTGCTGGCAGTCCTCGTCGTCGCCGCAGGCCGAGGGCGCCTGGAATCCGTCGTCCAGGCCCAGCGGATCGTACTGGCCGTCGTTGGCGTCCAGTCCCTCGTAAAGCTCGGCCAGGTCATCCGCGGAGCGCAGCGCCCTGATCCCCCAGCCCGCGGTCTTGCCGACCTCGCCCGTCTCGCCGGCGACGATGTCCGTCACGCCCTGCACGTCGATGCCGGTGAAGTCCTCCAGGTTGCCGATGAACTGGCTCTGGGCCATCACACTCCCGTGCACCGCGCAGGCAGCCAGCACCAGCACGCGCCAACCCGCCCGCCTGATTCCCGTGTGTGCGTTCATGCGCGCTTCCTCCTCCAGGCCAGGTACGCCAGCGCCAGCAGCACCAGCACCACGCCGGCGACGACCGCCAGCCACACGCCGCGCCCGGGACCGGCCGGCCCCTGGTACTGCGACTGCGGCACCACCACCGGCTTGAGCACCGGCTTGATCTCGTCCCCGACCCAGACCATCAGCTTGTAGGCGGTGCCCGGGTCCGGGCTGCTCACCGCGACCTGGAACTCGCCCTGGGTGCGGAAACGGAAGCTCACCTGCTCGCCCTTCTCCGCCCGCCCCTGTCGCACCGGCGGCTCCCACGGGTACTTGCCGACCGCCAGGTCCAGCCGCGCATCGGGCTGCAGCGGCCGCAGGGTGACCACCACCGGCACCATCATGTGCATGTGCTCGAGGTAGAAGCGGTGCGGCCCGGCAGCGGTCTTGCCGCGCACCAGCGCGGCCCGGCCGTCGGCCAGGTCGGGCACCTTCTTCGGCTCAAGGCGGTAGGCCGTGGCCGGCGGGTCGGCCGCCTGCACGGCGGGCACGCTGGAAAGGGCCAGGCAAACGGCCAGGCAACAGGCGAACGGCAGGCGTACGTGCATGGGAGCCCCTCGAAGGCCGGCGGCAGCGTGCCGCCCACCCGCACGTACGCAAGGACCGGCCCGCAACTGCCACTCCCGACGCCACGATGACGCCATCGCCCCGGAGCCCGTCCGGGGATCGCCTCAGCCGCGGCCGGGACCCGGCCAGGCCGCCGGTGCGAGCAGCTCCTGCGGCTGGTGGGCCATCGCATCGGCCTGCCAGGTTTCCGGATCCTCGCCATCCAGGCGATAGCCCCAGGTCACCGCGATCGACGGCATGCCGGCGGCGCGCGCGGCGACCACGTCGCGCTCGTCATCGCCCACGTAGACGCAGTCGCGCGGATCCACGCCCAGCTGCCGCGCCGCTTCCAGCAGCGGCAGTGGATGCGGCTTCTTCTCCGCGAAGGTGTCGCCGCCGACCAGTACCGCGCAGCGCGACTGCCATTCCAGCCCGGCGACCACGTCGCGGGCCAGGTATTCGGCCTTGTTGGTGATGATGCCCCAGCGCACGCCGTCGCCTTCCAGCGCCTGCAGCATCGCGGCGATGCCGTCGAACAGCACGCTGTGGCGACCGAGCTCCTCGCGGTACACCTTCAGGAATTCGGGCACCAGCGCATCACGCCCGGCCTCGTCCAGTTCGGGGAAGGTCGCGGCCACCATCGCCCGTGCACCCTTGGACACGTGCTGGCGCAGCACGGCCAGCGTCGTCGGCGCGCGGTCGCGCGCGGCGAGCATGCGGTTGGCGGTGGCGAGCATGTCCGGCGCGCTGTCCAGCAGCGTGCCGTCGAGGTCGAACAGCGCCACGCGCGGAAACCGCGGCGTCATCGCGGCATCGGCCACCTCAGGCCTCCGCCTTGACTGCACAGGCCAGGTAATTGACCTCGGTCCGCTTCGACAGGCTCGCCCGCTGGCGCAGCGGATCGTAGAACAGGCCGCTCACGTCCTCGACCTGCAGGCCGGCATCGCGCAGCCAGGCCGCCAGCTCGGACGGCTTGATGAACTCGGCGTAGCGGTGCGTGCCCTTGGGCAGCAGTCGCGCCACGTACTCGGCGCCCACGATCGCCAGCGCGAACGCGGCTGGCGTGCGGTTGAGCGTTGACAGGAACAGGCGCCCACCCGGACGCAGCAGCGTCGCGCAGGCGGCGATGATCGAAGCCGGATCCGGCACGTGCTCGAGCATCTCCATGCAGGTGATCGCGTCGAAACTGCCGGGACGCTCGGCGGCAAGCACTTCGACCGCCTTGACCTGGTAGTCGACCTGCACGCCGGACTCCAGCGTGTGCAGGCGCGCGACCTTGACCAGCTCCGGCGCCAGGTCGAGCGCGGTGACCTGGGCGCCGGCACGCGCCAGCGCCTCGCTGAGCAGGCCGCCACCGCAACCGACGTCGAGCACGCGCTGGCCCGCCAGCGCGGCCGGCGCGAGGCGCTGCTTCACGTAATCCAGTCGCACCGGATTGAGCACGTGCAGCGCGCGCTGCGGACCGTCCGGGTCCCACCAGCGGTTGGCCAGCGCGGCGAACTTGTCCAGCTCGGCCTGGTGGTAGTTGTGCGGCGCCTCGTCGGCGACCGATGGGGTTTCGCTCACGGGTTCCTCCTGCGCGCGCCGGGTCAGCGGCCCAGCGCGGCGATGCGTGCGCGCCACTGGCGCGCGTTGGCGATCAGGGCGGCGGTGTCGATGTCGACCAGCTCGCGCTGGTCCAGCTTGCGGCGCCCGGCGATCCACACGTCGGTCACCTGCTGGCGGCCGGTGGCGTAGACCAGTTGCGACAGCACGTGGTGCAGCGGCTGGGTTTCCAGCACGGACAGGTCCACGCAGACCAGGTCGGCTTCCTTGCCCGGCTCGATCGAACCGGTGCGCTCGCCGAAGCCCAGCGCACGCGCGCCGCCCAGGGTGGCCGCGCGCAGCGCGGTGGCCGCATCCAGCGCGGTGGCGTCGTTGGCCACGGCCTTGGCCAGCATTGCCGCGGTGCGCATCTCGCCGAACATGTCCAGGTCGTTGTTGCTGGCGCAGCCGTCGGTGCCGATGGCCAGGTTCACGCCCGCCCGCTGCAGCGCGCAGGCCGGGCAGAAGCCCGAAGCCAGCTTGAGGTTGGACTCGGCGCAATGAGCCACGTGCACGCCACGTTCGGCGCACAGGTGGATTTCCGCGTCGGTCAGCTGGGTCATGTGCACCGCGATCAGGCGCTCGCTGACCAGGCCGAGCCGGTCCAGGCGCGCCAGCGGGCGCTGGCCGTATTCCTTCAGCGAGTCGCTGATTTCCTGCGCGGTCTCGTGCGTATGCAGGTGGACCTGCATGTCCAGCTGGTCGGACAGCATGCGCACGCGCTCGAAGTTGGCGTCGCTGACCGTGTACGGCGCGTGCGGCGCGAACGCGGTGGCCACCAGCGGGTCGTCGCGCCAGGCGTCGTGGACCTCGCCGGCCTTGTCGAAGTACTCGTCGTCGCTGCGCGCCCACGCCGTCGGGAAATTGATCACCGGCAGGCCGACCAGCGCGCGGAAACCGTGGCGCTTGTAGACCGCGGCCTGCACGTCGGGGAAGAAGTAGTTCTCGTTGGCGCAGGTGGTGCCACCGCGCAGCATCTCGGCGATCGCCAGGGCCATGCCGTCGGCCACGAAATCCGGCCCGATCACCGCCGCCTCGACCGGCCAGATGTGCTGCTGCAGCCAGGTCATCAGCGGCAGGTCGTCGGCGATGCCGCGCAGCAGGGTCATCGGATTGTGGGTGTGGGCGTTGACCAGGCCCGGGATCAGCACCGCATCCGGACGCTGCACCACTTCGGCCGCGGCGAACAGCATCCGCGCCTGCGCGGTCGGCAGCACGGCGACGATGCGCCCGCCGGAAACGGCAACGGCGTGATCCTCCAGGACCACGCCGTGCGGTTCGACCGGGACCACCCAGCCGGCTTCGATGAGCAGGTCGCAGGCCTGCAGGTCACGCGCTTGCAGATCACCCGTCTGGCGCAGGCCGGCTTCGCTCATCGGCTTACTTCACGCGCGAGACGTACTCGCCCGAACGGGTGTCGACCTTGATGACCTCTTCCTGGCCCACGAACAGCGGCACGCGGACCACCGCGCCGGTCTCCAGGGTGGCCGGCTTGCCGCCGCCACCGGAAGTGTCGCCGCGGACGCCCGGATCGGTCTCGGTGATCTTCAGTTCGACGAAATTCGGCGGCTGCACCGCGATCGGCGATCCGTTCCACAGGGTCACCACGCAGGGCTCCTCGCCCTTCAGCCACTTCTCGGCGCCGGCCATGCCGGCCTTGTCGGCCTGCACCTGCTCGAAGGTGTCCTGCTGCATGAAGTGCCAGTACTCGCCATCCGAATACAGGTACTGCATGTCGGTATCGACCACGTCGGCGGCCTCGACCGAGTCGGTCGACTTCATCGTCACTTCCTGCACGCGGCCGCTCTTGATCAGGCGGTACTTCACGCGGGTGAAGGCCTGGCCCTTGCCCGGCTTGACGTACTCGGTGTCGCTGATGATCGCCGGCTCGTTGTTGATCAGGATCTTCATCCCGTTCTTGACGTCGTTCATGCCGTAAGAGGCCATGGGAACTCCTTGGGGTATGGCAGGGCCGCCGCAGGACACCGCGGCCTGGCAGTTAGAATGTGGGGAGCCCGCCGGAGCCCGGCGGGTGTGTCTTCTCAGGCCCCACATGATACCTGCAGCCCCCCTGCCCCTGCAGCCGGAAACCGCTCTGGCCCCCACACCCGCCACGCTGCCCCCTGCTCCGCACTGGCAGCGGCTGTGGCGCGAGGCCGTGCGCGACCCGCGCGAGCTGCTGGCCGGGCTGGGCCTGGACGCCGCCGCAGCCGGAATTTCCGACGCGGCCGCTGCCAGCTTCCCCCTGCGAGTGCCACGCGGTTTCATCAAGCGGATGCGGCCCGGCGACCTGAACGATCCGTTGCTGCGCCAGGTGCTGCCGGTCGGCCTGGAGGAGCGGGTCGTCCCCGGCTTCGGCCTGGACGCGGTCGGCGACGGCGCGGCGAAGAAGGCCGAGGGCGTGATCCAGAAATACCGCGGCCGGGCCTTGCTGGTGGCCACCGGCAGCTGTGCCGTGCACTGCCGCTACTGCTTCCGCCGCCATTTCCCCTACGCCGAGGAGACCGCCGCGCGCGACACCTGGTCTGCCGCAGTGGAGGCGATCGCCGCCGATCCGACGATCGACGAAGTGATCCTGTCCGGTGGCGATCCGCTGTCGCTGGCCACGCCCAAGCTGGCCGAACTGACCGCGCGGCTGGCCGGCATCGCGCACCTGAAGCGCCTGCGCATCCACAGCCGCCTGCCGGTGGTGCTGCCCGAACGGGTGGACGGCGAACTGCTGCAGTGGCTGTCCGCCCTGCCCTGGCCGGTGGCGTTCGTGATCCACGCCAACCACGCCAACGAGTTCGATGCCCAGGTCGATGCCGCGATGGCACGCCTGCGCGGCGCCGGCGTGCAACTGCTCAACCAGGCCGTGCTGCTGCGCGGCGTCAATGACAGCGTCGAGGCCCTCGCCGGCCTGTCCGAGCGCAGCTTCGCCGCCGGCGTGCTGCCCTACTACCTGCACCAGCTGGACCGGGTCGAAGGCGTGGCCCATTTCGAAGTGCCCGACGACGAGGCGCTCAGCCTGCATGCCGCCCTCGTGGCACGCCTGTCCGGCTACCTGGTGCCGAAACTGGTCCGTGAGGTCCAGGGCGATACCGGCAAGCGTCCGCTGTAGCACGGGACCGCCGCGCGACCGGAACGCGGCAACCCGCGTCCCACGCGCGCCGTCGTGATCGCCCGAAGCACCAGCAGGTATCGCAGGAGAGCAAACGAAAACGCCACGGCCCAGGCCGTGGCGTTTTCGTGTTGAGAGTGACAGGCTTCGCGCCCGTGCCGGCTCAGAACTTGAACAGCACCTTGACCGTGCCATCCACCGCGGCGTCGTCGATGTAGCCGACCGCGCCCGGGGTCGAGGCGACCTTCGCCTTGACCGCCGCATCGCTGGCCAGCTCTTCCGGCGCCTTGGCCTTGCCGGTGAAGATCAGCTTGGACCAGTAGCCAGAGAGGTCGGCGCCGGAACGGCCCAGCACCTTGCCCTCGAACGCCTGCTTGGTCGCGCCGGCCTTCTGGTAGACCACCACGGCCGGCTTGCCGCCGACGGTGGCTTCACGACCGAGGAACACGCGCTTGACTGCCTCGGCATCCAGCGCGCCGGCCGGTGAATCGGCACCGACCACGACCGAACCGGCCAGGCAGGGGAAGCTCAGCGCGCACAGCGCCACGCCCACGAAGAACTTGCGATTCATGATCTGCTCCCGGCTCAGTAGGTGAAGACCACGCCGGCCGCGACCAGGTCCGCATCGGAACCGGCAGCGACGGTGCTCTTGAAGTGGGTGTAGTCCACCTTCACCGCGATGTTGGCGTTGACGTCATAACGCACGCCGACGCTGGTGTACTCCTTGTCGCCGTCCTGTCCGGCCAGCAGGCCTGCGACGGTCTGGTACAGCGGATGCGCCGGCGGCACCGGCAGCAGGCCCAGCACGGTCTTGTCCGATTCGCTGCGGCTGCGCGACCAGCTGGCGTTCGGGGTCCAGGCGCCGGCACGGTACGCGGCGTTGACCGCCACGGCCTTCTGCCCGCCGATGTAGTTGTCGCCGTAGTCGATGTCGGTGAACTCGACGCCGACGGTGGCGCCGCCGCGGTTGATTTCCGCGCTCAGGCCCAGGAACGACGCGTCATCGCGGTCGAACGCCAGCGCCGCGCCGGCCTGCGGGTTGACCGCCATGACCGCCGCGACCAGCGGCTCGGCCGCGTTGACCTGCACCGAAGCCTCGCCGACCACGTAGCTGCCGCGCAGCGACAGCCACTCGTCGTACTGCGCTTCGAAGGTGACGCCACCCTGGTCGCGGACTTCCACGTGCAGGGTGTCCTGTTCCTCGTCGACGGTGCCGTAGATCAGCTGGGTGCGCAGGCTCCACTTGTCGAAGTTGCGGCTGCCGATCACGTTGACGCCGTTGTAGTTGCTGTACGGCAGGTTGTAGACGCCCAGCGGCACGCGCATGAACGGATAGGCCGCACCGACTTCCAGGTAGTCCGAATAGTGGAAATACGGCGTGCGCTGGCGACCGGCCTTGACCGACCACGACGGGCTGAACTGGTAGCGCACGTAGGCCCAGGCGAACTCCGGCTCCCAGCCTTCGTCGCCGCGGGCGACGACCTGCGCCACCGCGTCGGCGCGGTCACCCAGGGTGGCCGTGGCCTGCAGGGCGAACAGGGATTCGGGATCGAAGCTGATGCTGTCGTCGTACGACAGGCCGGAGACGGTGCTGCCGTCGTCGAACGTGGCGCCGCCGACCACCTGGCCGAACCCGTTGAAGGTGACTTCGGCGTAGGCGGCGGGAGCCACGGCCAGCGCGAGCAGCGCCACCGCGGGGAAATGCTTGGTCTTCACTTCGTGCTTCCTGACTTGAGGGAGAGGCCCCGGCGGGGCGTCCCCGGTATCGGCGCCTCCCCTCGCGGCTTTAACGGCTTCCTAACGCGTTCATGAACCGCACCCTCAAGACCCGGCCTTCCCTCGCCGATAGCTGGATGCCGGATCGCCCCTGCCCCGGCCGTTCGTCCTATCCGGAGTTACCCATGTCCTCCACGCATGGAAGCAAGAAGAAGCTTCCGCTCCCGAACCTTCGCATCGCCCCGCTGGTGGCCTCGGCCTCGCGGCGCCTGCGCTACCTGTCGATCCGCAGCAAGATCCTGCTGTTGCCGGCGATCGCGCTGGCCGGCCTGCTCGGCTACTTCGTCTATTCCGCCGCGGTGCTGCGTGCGAACACCGGCACCCTCGAAGGCTTCGCCGAGCGCACCCTGCCGGTAATGACCCTCTCCGCCCAGGCCAACCAGGGCCTGATCGAGACCCAGGGGCTGTTCACCCAGGCCCTGGGCGACCGCGACGAATTCCTGATCGAGGACGCCAACAAGCAGGCCTCGATCACCCGCGAGCGGCTGCTCGAGATCAAGGCCACCGATGCGGCCTATGCCAAGCGCGTCGACGCGCTCGCCGCGCTGTGGGACCGCTACGTCGAGCGCAGCGGAACGGCCGTGACCGGCATGATCGCCGGCAACGGCGACATGGAAGCCTTCCAGGCCCTGGCCGCGGAAAAGCAGGCCGCGTTCGAGCAAGTGCGCAACGAACTGGCACGGCTGGCCAAGGACAGCGAGGCGTCCTCGCAGGCCGCGATTGCCGGCGCCACCGCGCGTTCGCGCAGCGCGCTCAAGGTCGGCCTGGGTATCGTCGTCGTCCTGTCGCTGCTGGCGCTGGTCACCGTGCTGCTGGTCGACGCCGCCATCCGCCATCCGATCGAACGCCTGGACCAGGCGATCGCCGAGGTGGCGCGCGGCAACTTCAGCGTGCGGGTGGAAGCCGAAGGCCGCGACGCGATCAGCGCGATGTGCCATTCCTTCAACGCGCTGCTGGTGGCGTTGAACGCCGCCATCGCCGAATCCAACGATGTGCTCGCCGCGGTCGGCCGCGGCGAGTTCGGCCGCCGCGTGGACGCGGACCTGCCCGGCGACCTGGCCCGGCTCAAGAGCGGCGTCAACGCCAGCGCCGACAGCGTGCAGAAGACCATGGACGCGCTGGATGCGGTGATGGACGCGATGGCCCGCGGCGACTTCTCCGCGCGCATGAGCAACGAGGTGCAGGGCGAGTCGCGCGGCAAGGTGGACCGTGCGATGGGCCTGCTGCAGCAGTCGCTGGCGGCGCTGGAGCACAGCCTCAGCGGCGCGGCCGAAGGCGACTTCTCGCGCCGCATCGATACCGAACTCCCCGGCGAACTGGACCAGCTCAAGCGCGCGGTGAACCGCTCGCTGTCCGCGCTGGAAGCGGCGTTCGACGAGATCGGCGCCACCACCCAGGCACTGGCCGAGGGCGACCTCACCCGGCGCATCCGCAGCGACTACGCCGGCACCCTGAAGACCCTGACCGACTCGCTCAACAGCGCGCTGGACAGCGTGTCGCAGGTCATCCTCGAAGGCATGTACAACGCCGAGGAAGTGGGCGTGGGCGTGGAGGAGATCGCCCGGGGCAACGCCGACCTGTCCGGTCGCACCGAACGCCAGGCCAATGCCTTGCAGGACAGCGCGGCCAGCATCGAGCAGCTGCTCGTGGCGGCGCGGAATGCCGCGGACAACAGCCGCCAGACCAGCGGCCTGACCCACGGCGCATTGGACAACTCGCGCCAGGGCGTGGACGTGGCCGCGCAGGCCAGCAGCTCGATGGTGTCGATCACCGAGGCCAGCCGCCGCATCGGCGAGATCATCTCGCTGATCGATTCGGTGGCCTTCCAGACCAACATCCTGGCGCTCAACGCCGCGGTCGAAGCCGCGCGCGCCGGCGAGCATGGCCGCGGCTTCGCCGTGGTCGCCACCGAAGTGCGCAGCCTAGCCCACCGCACCGGCACCTCGGCCAAGGAGATCCGCGACCTGATCGCCGACGCCATCAGCCGGGTCGGCGAAGGCAGCGGCCTGGTCGACGAGTCGCGCCGGCAGCTGCAAGCGATCGCCGAGTCCAACGAAACCATCGCCGGGCTGGCGCAACAGGCCGCCGATTCGGCGCAGGAGCAGTCACAGGGCCTGCAGCAGCTGAGCCGCTCGGTCGGCGACCTGGAGTCGGTGAACCAGCAGAACAGCGCACTAGTGGAGGAAGTGGCCGCGGCCAGCGCCTCGCTGCGCGAGCGCGCCCAGGCGCTGCGCGCGGCGATGGGGCGGTTCCGCGTGCAGCCCGGCTCGGCCGGCGACGCGCACGATCCGTACTTCGCCCAGGCGAGCTGAGCGAACCGGGGCCGTCCTTCAACGGGCGGCCCCTTGCGCACGGGTGATCAGCGCTCGAACAGCGCGATGCTCTCCACGTGCGCGGTATGCGGGAACATGTCCATCACGCCGGCCGACACCAGTCGGTAGCCGCGCTCGTGGACCAGGAACCCGGCGTCGCGCGCCAGCGAGCCGGGATGGCAGCTGACATAGACGATCCGCTCGATGTCCTTGAGCGGCAGCTGCTTGAGCACCTCGTCGGCGCCCGAGCGCGGCGGGTCCAGCAGCAGCCGGTCGAAGCCCTGCCGCATCCACGGCGTGCCGCGCTGGTCCTGGGCCAGGTCAGCGGCGAAGAACTGCGCGTTGGCCAGCCCGTTGCGCTGGGCGTTGGCGCGCGCACGCGCGACCAGCCCGGCATCGCCCTCCACGCCCACCACCTCGCGCACCTGGCGTGCGATCGGCAGGGTGAAGTTGCCCAGGCCGCAGAACAGGTCCAGGACCCGGTGCCCGGGCTGCAGGTCGAGCATCTCCAGCGCCCGCGCGATCATCGACTGGTTGAGCCGCGCATTGACCTGGATGAAATCCAGCGGCTCGAAGGCGAGTTCCACGTCCCACTGCGGCAGCCGGAACGACAGCTTGGGCGCCTCGCCTTCCAGCGGATGCACCGTGTCGATGCCCTTGGGCTGCAGGAAGATGGTGAATCCCTGCTCGCGCCCGAACGCGGCCAGCGCCGCGCGATCGGCTTCGGACAGCGGCTGCAGGTGGCGCAGGGTCAGCACGATGGCCTCGTCGCCGGCGATGAACTCGATCTGCGGGATGTGCTCGCGCGCCTCCAGCCCGTCGACCAGCGTGGCCAGGGCCTGCACCTTCATCCCGATCTCGGGGACCACCGTGTGGCATTCGCGCAGGTCGGCGACGAAGCGCGGATCCAGCTCGCGGAAGCCGACCAGGGTCTTGTCCTTCTTGTTGACCCGGCGCACCGAGAACCGGCCCTTGCGCCGGTAGCCCCAGCTGTCGCCGGTCAGCGGCGGCAGCACCGCGCCGGGGCTGACCTTGCCGATCCGCTCCAGGTTCTCCAGCAGCACGCGCTGCTTGGCGATGATCTGCCGGTCCTCGGCCAGGTGCTGCAGCACGCAGCCGCTGCAGGTGCCGAAGTGCGGGCAGCGCGGCTGGACGCGCTCGGGCGACGCCTCAAGCACCTCCAGCGTGCGGGCCTCGTCGAAGCGCTTGCTGCGTGCGGTGGGCTCGGCCAGGACGGTCTCGCCGGGCAGCGCCCCCGAGATGAATACGGCTTTGCCGTCGTCGCGGCGTGCGACACCGCGTCCATCGTGGCTGAGGTCGAGGATCTGGATCTGGAACGGGGTACGGTCGAATCGGGCCACGTGGCGAAGGCTGCGGGGGCGGTCAGGGCCGGCCATTGTCCCAGATCGGCGCCGTCCGCCGTACCGTCCGGCCACGAAACAGCCTGGGATACCGCCGGCGCACCATGACTATCCGCCGATTGCCCCGCCGAATGTGAGCGCTAATATGGACCCAGCCGACAAGGAGTCAGCCGCATGGAAACGCGAGATCCCGCCCCGCTTCCCCGCGTCCTGCTGGTCGAGGACGACACGATCAGCCAAGCCTACTTCCGCGCCGTCCTCGAGGGACTGCCGACCACGGTCGACGCGGTCGCCAGCCAGGCCTGTGCCATGGCCCGCGCCGATACCACCCGCCACGACCTGTGGCTGATCGACCTGACCCTGCCGGACGGCTCGGGCATCGACCTGCTGCTCAAGCTGCAGGCGCGCTGGCCGCAGTCGCCACCGGCCCTGGCCCATACCGCCGACGCGGATCCCGACGTGCGCCTGCCGGCCCTGCAAGCCGGATTCCGCGACGTGCTGGTCAAGCCGCTGGCGACCGCCGAGCTGTCGGGCGCGGTGCGCCAGGCGCTGGCCGAAGCCGGTGGCCTGCCGGACTGGGACCATGCCGCCGCGGCCGCCGCGCTCAACTACGACCCGACCAACGTGCAGGCGTTGCGCCGCCTGTTCCTGGAGGAGCTGCCGGGCGCGCGCGACGAGGTCCTCAACAGCGCGCAACGCGGCGATGCCGGCACCCTGCGCGCACGCCTGCATCGGCTGCAGGCCGGGTGCGGCCTCGTGGGTGCCAAGCGGCTGGGCGCGGCGGCGGAACTGCTGCGGCGCACCCCGGAGTCGCGCACCGCGCTGGAACGCTTCGACCACGCCGCACGCGACCTGCTCTCCTGACGGCGCGAGGGCGGCGCCGGAACCCGGCACCGCCCAGCCCTTCGCTTCCCGCGTGGCGAATCAACCCAGCGTCGCGGCACGCTCGTACCAGTCGACCTTGCGCGTGATCCACATGATCGCGGCAAGGATGCCGAACAGCAGCAGCGAGCCCATCAGCAACGCGTTGTCTTCCGACACCAGCAGGCTGTAGAGCGCGCCGTAGAGCGCGGTCAGCATCGTGGCGAACAGCCCCGCGTGCCACCAGCTTTTCAGCACGCCCGACAGGTACACGAACTGCAGTCCGATGCAGGCCACGGCGGCGACGAGATAGGCCTTCCAGAACGCCATGTGCTCGGACAGGCCCAGCAGCAGCAGGAAGAAGATCGCCAGGGCCAGCCCGACCAGCAGGTACTGCAAGGGATGGATGCGCAACTGCTTGACCAGCTCGAACAGGGCGAAGCCGACGAAGGTCAGCACCACGAACAGGATCCCGTACTTGCTGGCCCGATCGGCCTGGGTATAGACGTCGACCGGATCGACCAGGCTCAGCACGACGCTGTCCACGCCCTGGTCGGCCTCGCCCGGCAGCGTGTAGGCGCCTGCACTGCCCGGGCGCATCGTCAGCCGTGCGGTGTCCGCGTCGTGGACCTGCGACTGCGCCGCGCTGGCCAGCGACGAGATGTTCCAGGAGGCCTCGAAACCGCTGGTATCGATGCTGCGCTGGTTGGGCAGGAAACGACCACTGAACAAAGGATGCGGCCATGCCGACTGCAGTTCGATCCGGTTGCTGTCGGCGACCGGCACGATGCCCAGCGACTGCGTGCCTGCGACCGTCATCGCCAGATCGACCGTGCTGGCCGGCAACGAGCGCGGCGGGATCGGCAGGCCTTCGACCACGACCTGGCCGGTGCGCGGCGCCGGCAACGCGGCATGCACGCCGTCCATGCGCGCAGCCAGCACACCAGTGCCGGGCTGCAGTTCCAGCGCCCGGCCGTCGGCTTTCAGCGAAGGCGTTCCGACCAGCCCCCGCACATCGGCCAGGCCCAGCACCAGGTAGGGCTCGCCATACTCGCGCCCGTTCACGGCCGGCACCGGCATCGGCGCGAACGCGGCCTGCACGTCGGCTTTCCACTGGAACACGCGCACGTCGTACAGGCCGATGCGGCGCACGTCAGGTTCGATGACGCCGCCGGCGGCCAGCGTGGCGGGGGTCTGCAAGAGGTAGCCTTCGACCGTTTCCTCGCGCAGCTCGAGGCGGCCGTCGCTGCCGGTGGCGTTGACCCGGCGCGTCTCCTTCCACGGCAGCACGCGCATCGGCCCGACCAGCTGCTGCGGCCCGGCCATGCTCTGCGACACGCGTTCGACGGCCTGGCCGCGGTAGCGCTCGCGGTCCTGGATCAGTCCGCGGATCATCGTGAGCGGGATCAGCAGCAACAGCACCAGGCCGCCGACGGTGAGGAAACGCAACAGCAACTTCAACGATTTCATGGATTCGCCCCGGGTGGATTCGGGGCGAATCGTGGGCCGGGCCGGTGCAGCGGGCATGGGTCATATTTGAAGTGGGAGTGAAGTGCGCGTAGACCGACGTCGGATGGCGGACAGGCTTGCCCTGCCCGGGGCGTCGGCTTCGCGGACTGAAGTCCGCTCCTACAAAAGAAGCCAGACCGGCCTCCGTCGCCTGCCTGTAGGAGCGGGCACGACCGCGACACCGAGGCGGTCGGAACCACGAAGGCATCGCCTGCATCGAGGGCGTCGGCTTCGCGGACTGAAGTCCGCTCCTACAAAAGAAGCCAGACCGGCATCCGCCGCCTGCCTGTAGGAGCGGGCATGACCGCGACACCGAGTCCATCGGAGTCACGACGCCATCGCCTGTGTCGATGGGGTCGACTTCGCGGCCCGCAGTCCGCTCCTACAACAGCGGCAGCGCGAGTCCGGCTTCGGCGCCGCCGCCTTCGCGGTTGGACAGCCAGGCTTCGCCGCCGTGCAGGCGCGCCACCTCGCGCACGAACGGCAGCCCGAGCCCGGAGCTGCGCTGGCCATTGCCAGGACGGGCCAGCGAATAGAAGCGCTCGAACACCCGCGCGGCCGCATAGTCCGGCACGCCCGGCCCCTCGTCGCGGACCCGCACCCGCGCCTGTCCCGCCTCGACCTGCAGCGACAGCGTCAACGTGCCGCCATGCGGCGAAAATCCGATCGCATTGTCGAGCAGGTTCGCCAGCGCCTGCCGCAGCAGGAAGGCATCGCCGCTGACTTCGACCGGCGTCGTGGCATCCTCGATGCGCAGTTGCAATTGCATGGCCGCCAGCCGCGGTTCGACCGCCTCGGCCGCCTGCCGGAGCAGCGCGGCCAGGTCCACCGGCTCGCGGCGCTGCAGCCATCCGTGTTGTTCCACCTCGGCCAGCGCCAGCAGCTTGTCGATGGTCTCGGTCAGGCGCAGCTGCTGTTGCAGGATGTTGCGCGCGAAGCGTTCGCGCTCGGCATCGGGCAGCGGCTCCTGCAGCAGCTCGGCCGCGCCGCGGATCGCCGCCAGCGGGCTCTTCATCTCGTGGGTCAGCGACTGCACGTACTGCTCGACATAGGCCTTGCCTTCGAGCTTGCGGCGCATCTGTTCCAGCGCCCGGCCCAGGTCGCCGATCTCGTCGCGGCGCGGCGGCGGCGGCGGTACCGGCTCGCCCGCCGCGACCCCCTGCGCATAGCGGTTCAAGCGCCCGATGCCGCGCATCAGCCACCAGGTCATCAGCACGCCGACCAGCGCCGAGAGCCCGATCAGCCACGCGCCCTGGCGCATGATGCTGCGCTGGCTGGCCTCGATGAACGGCTCGATGCTGCGGTTGGGCTTGGCCACCGTCAGCACGCCGATGAGCGTGCCTGGTGCGTCCGGATCGAACACCGGCGCAGCCACGTGCATCACCGTGCGCTCGCTGCCGGGCGCTTCGGGGCTGGAGCGGGCGCCGTACTCGCCGCGCAGGGTGCGGTACACGTCATTCCAGCGCGAGTTGTCGCGGCCCAGGTCGCGCCCTTCCGAGTCGAACACGACGATGCCGCGTGCATCCGTCACCGTGACCCGGTAATCGATCCGTTCCTTGGGGAAGCTCCAGATCATCGCGTCCGGATCGCGTCCCCTGACCCGGGCCAGGTCGCGGGCGAAATGCCCCCCGGTGATCTCTCCCGCCTTGAGGTCGTCGGCGGCCATCGCCGCCATCACGTTGGCGGTGTCGACCAGGGTGGATTCCATCGCCTGGCGCACGCCCGGCTTGACCTCGTCGACGAACACGCGCATCACGAAGAACGCGGCCAGGCCGACGATCAGGAAGAAGCCCAGGACCAGGCGCAGCCCCAGACGCACTCAGGCCTCGATCGCGTAGCCGACGCCGCGGTGGGTGCGGATCGGGTCGGGCTCGGCGCCGGCCGCGCGCAGCTTGGCCCGCAGTGTTTTCACATGGGTGTCCACGGTGCGGTCGCTGCTGTCGGCGTCGCTGTCCCAGCCGCGGTCCATCAGCTGGGCGCGGCTGAGGATCGCACCGGGCCGCTGCAAGAGCGCTTCCAGCAGGACGTATTCGTAGCGGGTCAGGTCCAGTGCCTGGTCGCGGTAGCGGATGCGGTGGCCGCTGCGGTCCACGGCGAAGTCGCCGCGCCCGGTCCAGCCATCTCCGTCCACCGGAGCGTCGCCGGAGACGCCGGTTGCAGCGTGGCGGCGCAGCCGCGCCCGTACCCGCGCGACGAGTTCGCGCGGCGAGAACGGCTTGGCCATGTAGTCGTCCGCGCCCAGCTCCAGGCCCAGCACCCGGTCGATCTCGTCGTTGCGCGCGGTCAGGAAGATCACCGGTATGTCGCTGAAGCCGCGCAGCCGCCGGCACACGTCGAAGCCGCTGATGTCGGGCAGGCCGACGTCCAGCACCAGCACATCGATGCCGCCGCTGCGCACCCGCTCCAGCGCCTGCAGGCCCAGCAGGCAGTGTTCGGCCTGCAACCCCTCGCTGCGCAACGCGTACAGCAGCGCGTCGGCGATGGCGGACTCGTCTTCGGCGATCAGGACCAGGGGTGCGGGCGGCATGGCGCAAGCATAGTCCGCACCCGGCACCGCGGCTATGCTGGGCGCATGAACTACCGACACGCCTTCCACGCCGGCAACCATGCCGACGTGCTCAAGCACATCGTCCTGCTGGCCATGCTCGATGCGCTGATGCGCAAGGACGCCCCGTTCTTCGTCCTCGACACCCATGCCGGGCGCGGGCGCTACCTGCTGCGCGGCGGCCAGGCCACGCGCACGGCCGAAGCCGCCACGGGCATCCTGCAGCTGGCCGGGGCGAAGAAGCCGCCCGCAGCGATCGCCCGTTACCTGCGCGCGGTGGCCGCCGACAATCCGGTCGATGCCCTGATCGCCTATCCCGGCTCGCCGCTGCTGGTGGCGCAGGCGATGCGCCCGCAGGACCGCCTCGCCGCCTGCGAACTGCAGCCCGACGAAGCCGCCGCGCTCAAGGAACTGTTCGCGCACGATCCGCGCGTGGCCGCCCACGCCCGCGATGGCTACGACGCCATCCGCGCCCTGCTGCCGCCACGCGTCGACGGCGTGCGCTACGCGCGCGGCCTGGTCCTGGTCGATCCGCCGTACGAGGCCCAGGACGAGGAATATCCGCGCGTGGCCAAGGCCGTGCGCGAGGCGCTGGAGCGCTGGCCGCAGGCAACCTGCGCCATCTGGTACCCGATCAAGCAGCGTCGCAGCCTGCAGCCGTTCTTCCGCAAGCTCGAAGCCATTCCCGCGCGCTCGCTGCTGCTGGCCGAACTGCTGGTCCGCCCCGACGATTCGCCGTTGCGCCTCAACGGCAGCGGCATGGCGATCCTCAACCCGCCCTGGAAACTGGACGAGGCGATCGCCCCGGCATTGCCCTTCCTGCAGCAGAAGCTCGGCGAAACCGGCGCTTCCACCCGCCTGGAATGGCTGAAGCGGGAGGCCTAGGCCGATGGCCAGGCCAGGCCGTCCTGCCCGTCCGCTTCAACTCCTCGCGGGGCGGTAGGAGCCCGCTTCGGAACGGAACGCGATGGCCACGCGGTTCCATGCGTTGATCGCGGCCACCGCCCATGCCAGGTCGGCCAGTTCCTTGTCCGTGAAATGGCCGCGGGTGGCCTCGAAGACCTCATCGGGAACATGCCCCTCGGTCACCTTGGTCATCGCTTCGGTCCACGCCAGCGCGGCACGCTCGCGGTCGGTGTAGTAGCCGGCCTCGCGCCAGGCATCGAGCCCGTACAGGCGCTGCTCGCTCTCGCCGGCAGCACGCGCATCCTTCCAGTGCATGTCGATGCAGTAGGCGCAGCCGTTGATCTGCGATGCACGCAGCTTGACCATGTGCAGCAGGGGTGCGCCCAGGCCCGATTCGTGGAGATAGGCCTCCAGGGCCATCATCGCCTTGTAGGGCGCAGGTGCGGCCTTCCAGTATTCCATCCGCGCTTTCATCGCCTTCCTCCGTAGTGAAGCACCGCCTCATGTAACGCCGGGCCATTCCGTCGCCGGTGACGGACGACCTACGCACTGCCGACGGACTTCCAGTGCGCAAGCCGCTCGGCGATGAGCTCGACCCGCCTGCGGTCGTCGCGCCCGTCGAGGATTTCCGCATCGCCGGGGTCGGCACGCAGGTAGACGCCCGAGGTGCGTGCGTTCACCTCGGCCCCGCGTGTGGTGAAGTAACCCGATGCGCGGCCGGCAGATTCCAGGCGGACCTCGCCGGTACCTTCCAGCTGGGGTGCATCCGGATGCCGGGGCCGCTCGCCCTTCCAGTAATAGAAGATGCCCGCCGCTTCCTCCATCTCCCGGGTCGCCTCGCTCCAGTAGCGGGACGACAGCGTGCCGTCCTCCTGCCATCCCCGCCCGCTCATCTCCAGCACCCCCTGGCGGTTGCGCGAGATCTTCAGCAGGCCCAGGGCCGTGGGCTCCTTCTCGGTGCGCTGGGTCAGCGAGAACTGCCACCACATGCCTTCGATGCGGGCGGCGCTGCCCTCGCCCTGGATCGCGTTGCGGAGCTTCTGGCAGATGGCCTTCACCTCGGCCGCCGTGGTCGATCCGTCATAGCGGACGCAGGTCAGGCCGAGGAGGTCGCTCGGCAGCTTCGCGCCGCTGGCATGCAGGATGAAGGTCCTGCGCATCCCCAGCACGCCGCCGAACAGGCCGGCCTCGAAAACGACGTTGTCGCGCGGCGAGGCCTGCCCCGGCGATCCGGCCGCGTGCCCCTGCGCGCTGCTGGTCCAGTCATCCTGGGCGAATATGAAGGCGGCGAAATCGACCTGGCGGGTCAGTTCGAGGAGTCTTCCGAGCGTGGTCGTGCCGGGATTGAACACCGTCGTCCACGGCTCGACGTGCGCGACGTCCTCCAGCCCGCGCGTCAGCGCCTGCAGCAGTTTCGCCTGCGCCCCCGACGATCCCAGGAAGATGCGTGGCTTTCCCATAAGTCCTCCGGATGAACCCTTGCGTGGGCAGGCCCTGGGAGTCCGTTACGCCGACTCCGGCCGGGGAACAACGCCTGGCACGTCAGGCCTGATCGGGCTCCGCACCTTCCGGCTCGAAGAAACTCCAGCGCACCATCGGGAACTGTGCCTTCAGCGCGCGCTCGACCTGGTCGATCTCGCGCAGCATCTGGCGCCCGTCCTCGTCCTGGCGCATGCGCGCATGCACCGACACCAGCACCTCCTCGCCCTGCTGCAGGGTGATCAGGCGCAGCAGTTCGGCGATCTCCGGGCGGCCGCCGAGGAAGCCCCTGATCTCGGCCTGCAGCAGCGGATCCACCGATTGCCCGATCAGCATCGCCTTGACCTCGATCGCCACCAGCACCGCGATCACGATCAGCAGCACGCCGATGGCGATCGTGCCGATCGCATCGAACAATGGGTTGCCGGTGACCACCGTCAGCAGCACCGCCGCCAGCGCGAACACCAGGCCGAGCAAGGCGGCCAGGTCCTCGCCGAAGATCACGACCAGTTCGGCCTGGCGGCTCTCGCGGAACCACTGCCACAGGTTGCGCGAGCCGCGGGCCTTGTCCACTTCCTGCAGGCAGGCGCGCATGGACACGCTTTCGGCGACGATGGCGAAGACCAGCACGCCTACCGCCCACCACCACTGCTGCAGCGGTTCGGGATGCATGAACTTGTGCACGCCCTCGTAGACCGAGAACATGCCGCCGACGCTGAACAGCATCACCGCCACCAGGAACGACCAGAAGTAGATCGCCCGCCCGTAGCCCAGCGGATGTTCGGTCGTCTCCGGCCGCGCGGCCTGGCGCAGGCCCAGCAGCAACAGCAGCTGGTTGCCGCAGTCGGCCAGCGAATGCACCGTCTCGGCCAGCATCGCGCCCGAACCGGTCACATAGGCGGCCATGCCCTTGGCCACCGCGATCGCGAAGTTGGCCCCCAGCGCGAAAAAGATCGCACGGACGGAATTGCCACTGCCTGCCATGGCTCGCTCTCCAGCGTCGGACGCGGCGAGTCTACCAAGCCCCCACCCCCCGTCCGGTCATGCCCGCGTACCAGCCGCGCGCGAATGTGGGACTATCTACCCATGCCCCGAAACCGGCTCCCCCCCTGGCACGAAGAATTCGTCCTGCCCAACCGGCGGGCGATCCTCATCCGTCCGATCCGCCCCGAGGACGCCGCGCCCCTGCAAGGCATGTTCGGCATGCTTGGTCCGGCCGAGCTGCGCGGGCTTTTCAGCGACGGCCAGGAGGCCCTGGACGATGCCACCGCCACCCAGCTGGCCCGGCCCGATCCCAAGGTCGAGCTGGTCCTGGTCGGCGCCGAACCGCTGCCCCCGGGCGAGGCGATGATCGCCGGGCTGGCCCGCGCGCGGATCGTGCCCGGCACCCGCCAGGCCGAATACGCGATCCTGCTCGGTAACTACGTCGCCGGCCTGGGCCTTGGCCGGCACCTGATGCAGAAGCTGGTGAAATGGTCGCGCGGCCGTTACCTGGACCGCCTGTACGGCGACACCCCCGACAGCAACGGGCCGATGCTCGACCTGGCCGCCTCGATGGGTTTCCGCCCCAGCCTCGAAGCGGGCGTACCGCCCGGCCTGACCCGCCTGGTCCTGGACCTCGACGGCTCCTGACCGGTATCGGCCTGCGCAGGAGCGCATGACCGCGACACCGAGGCTGTCGGAATCACGAAGGCGTCACCTGTGCGGGTGATGTCGGCTTCGCGGACTGAAGTCCGCTCCTACAGAAGAGCCCGACAGGCCTCCGCGCCGTCCGTGGGAGCGGGCATGGTCGCGACACCTAAACCGTCGGAATCACGACGGCGTCACCTGTGCGGGTGGCGTCGGCTTCGCGGACTGAAGTCCGCTCCTACAGAAGAGCCCGACAGGCCTCCGTGCCGTCCGCAGGAGCAGACGTGACCGCGACACCGAGGCCGTCGGAAGCACGACGGCGTCACCTGTGTGGGTGACGTCGGCTTCGCGGACTGAAGTCCGCTCCTACAGAGAGCCCGACAGGCCTGCGCGCCGTCCGTAGGAGCGGGCATGACCGCGACACCGAGGCCGTCGGAATCACGAAGGCGTCACCTGTGTGGGTGACGTCGGCTTCGCGGACTGAAGTCCGCTCCTACGGGCTGGGGGTCGCCCGTGACCGGGGTCGCCACGTCGCGCGGCTACAATGCGCGGTCCATGCCGTCTGCGTCCTCCCCCGTGCCCACGACTCCACCGCTGCCCCGCCGCGGCCACACCCGCGCCTGGTGGCAGGCGCCGGCTTCGCCCTCGGCCCTGGCCTGGCACCTGGTCCAGGCTGCCCGCACCCATACCGGCCCCTTGCTGTTCGTGGCCCGCGACAACCAGTCCGCGCACCAGGTCGAGTCGGACCTGCATACCCTGCTGGGCGCCGACGCGTCGCTGCCGGTGGTGCCGTTCCCGGACTGGGAGACCCTGCCCTACGACCGCTTCAGTCCGCACCCGGACATCGTCAGCCAGCGCCTGGCCGCGTTGCAGGCGATCCCGCAGCTGGAACGCGGCATCGTCATCGTGCCGGTGCAGACCCTGCTGCAGCGCCTGCCCCCGCTGCGCTACATCGCCGGCGGCAGTTTCGACCTGGCCACCGGCCAGCGCCTGGACCTGGACGCGGAGAAGCGCCGGCTGGAAAGCGCCGGTTACCGCAACGTGCCGCAGGTGCTGGACCCGGGCGACTTCGCCGTGCGCGGCGGCCTGCTCGACGTCTATCCGATGGGCGCCGAGGCACCGCTGCGGATCGAGCTGCTGGACGACGAGATCGATTCGATCCGCCGCTTCGATCCGGAAAGCCAGCGCTCGCTGGACCGCATCGATTCGGTGCACATGCTCCCCGGCCGCGAGCTGCCGATGGACGAGGCCAGCATCGCGCGCGTGCTCGACGCGCTGCGCGAACGCTTCGACGTCGATACCCGGCGCAGCGCGCTGTACCAGGACCTCAAGGCCGGGCTGGCGCCGGCCGGCATCGAGTACTACCTGCCGCTGTTCTTCGACACCCCGCACAGGGATGGGCGGGCGGTTGCGAAGGATCAGCACCAGAACCAGGACTCCACCGCGACCCTGTTCGACTACCTGCCGATGTCGGTGCTGCCGGTGCTGGCCGACGGCGCCAGCGATGCTGCCGATGCGTTCTGGCAACAGACCCGCAACCGCTACGAGCAGCGCCGGCATGACGTCGAACATCCGGTGCTCGCACCCGAGGCGCTGTACCTGCCGCCGGACGCCCTGCGCGAGCGGCTGAACCAGACCATCCGGGTCGAAGTCTGCGGCCCAGGGCATGCCCGTCGCGACGAGGCCGCGCCGCTGGGCGACCAGCCCGCACCGGCACTGCCGGTGGCCGGGCGCGACCACCACGTCGCCGGCGAGGCGCTGCGCTCGTTCCTGGGCAGCTATCCGGGCCGGGTGCTGGTCGCGGCCGATTCACCGGGCCGGCGCGAAGCACTGCTGGAAGTGCTGCAGGCCGCCGGGCTGCAACCGGCCGTGGTCGCGGGCCTTCCCGCTTTCCTGGCCGGGCGCGAGCCGTTCGCGCTGGCGGTCGCGCCGCTGGAAGACGGCTTCGCCATCGATGCGCCCGCGTTCGCGGTGCTTACCGAACGCCAGCTGTTCCCCGAGCGTGCGACCCAGCCGCGCCGTGCGCGCCGCGCCGGACGCGAGCCCGAAGCGATCATCCGCGACCTGGGCGAACTGACCGAGGGCGCGCCGATCGTCCACGAGGACCACGGCGTGGGCCGTTACCGCGGCCTGGTGGCGATGGACATCGGCGGCATGCCCGGCGAATTCCTCGACATCGAGTACGCCAAGGGCGACCGCCTGTACGTGCCGGTCGCGCAGCTGCACCTGGTCAGTCGCTACTCCGGCGCCTCGCCGGAGACCGCGCCGTTGCATTCGCTCGGCGGCGAGCAGTGGACCAAGGCCAAGCGCAAGGCGCAGGAAAAGGTCCGCGACGTGGCCGCCGAGCTGCTGGAGATCCAGGCCCGCCGCCAGGCCCGCGCCGGCCTGGCCCTGGACGTGGACCGGCCGATGTACGAGAGCTTCGCCGCCGGCTTCCCGTTCGAGGAGACGCCCGACCAGCACGCCGCGATCGAGGCGGTGCTGCGCGACCTGCAGTCCAGCCAGCCGATGGACCGGGTGGTCTGCGGCGACGTGGGCTTCGGCAAGACCGAGGTCGCCGTGCGCGCCGCGTTCGCCGCGGCCAGCGCCGGCCGCCAGGTCGCGGTGCTGGTGCCGACCACGCTGCTGGCCGAGCAGCACTTCCGCAATTTCCGCGACCGCTTCGCCGACTGGCCGCTCAAGGTCGAGGTGCTGTCGCGCTTCAAGACCAAGAACGAAATCGAGGCCGAACTGGAAAAGGTCGCCCGCGGCGAAATCGACGTGATCGTCGGCACCCACCGGCTGCTGCAGGCCGACGTGAAGTTCAAGGACCTGGGCCTGGTCATCGTCGACGAGGAACAGCGCTTCGGCGTGCGCCAGAAGGAGGCGCTCAAGGCGCTGCGCGCCAACGTGCACCTGCTGACCCTGACCGCGACCCCGATCCCGCGCACGCTGAACATGGCCATGGCCGGGCTGCGCGACCTGGCGATCATCGCCACCCCGCCGCCGAACCGGCTGGCGGTGCAGACCTTCGTCGTGCCCTGGGACGATGCGCAGCTGCGCGAAGCCTTCCAGCGCGAGCTGGCCCGCGGCGGCCAGCTGTACTTCCTGCACAACGACGTGGAGAGCATCGGCCGCATGCATAAGCAGCTGGCCGAGCTGGTCCCGGAAGCGCGCATCGGCATCGCGCATGGGCAGATGCCCGAGCGCGAGCTGGAACGGGTGATGGTCGATTTCCAGAAGCAGCGCTTCAACGTGCTGCTGTCGACCACGATCATCGAATCGGGCATCGACATCCCGAACGCCAACACGATCATCATCAACCGCGCCGACCGCTTCGGCCTGGCCCAGCTGCACCAGCTGCGCGGCCGCGTCGGCCGCTCGCACCACCGCGCCTACGCCTACCTGCTGGTGCCACCGGACCGGCGCGCGATGACCCCTGACGCGGAGAAGCGGCTGGAGGCGATCGCCTCGATGGACGAACTGGGCGCCGGCTTCACCCTGGCCACCCACGACCTGGAGATCCGCGGCGCCGGCGAGCTGCTGGGCGAGGACCAGAGCGGGCAGATGGCCGAGGTCGGCTTCAGCCTGTACACCGAGCTGCTCGAACGCGCGGTGCGCAGCATCCGCCAGGGCAAGCTGCCGGACCTGGACGCCGGCCAGGAAGTGCGCGGCGCCGAAGTCGAACTGCACGTGGCATCCCTCATTCCCGAGGACTACCTGCCCGACGTGCACACCCGCCTGACCCTGTACAAGCGCATCTCCAGCGCCCGCGACGTGGACGCTTTGCGCGAGCTGCAGGTGGAGATGATCGACCGCTTCGGCCTGCTGCCGGACCCGGTCAAGCACATGTTCGCCATCGCCGAGCTCAAGCTGCAGGCCAACGTGCTGGGCATCCGCAAGCTGGACCTGGGCGAAGCCGGCGGCCGCATCGTGTTCGAGGCCAAGCCCAACGTGGATCCGATGTCGGTGATCCGGATGATCCAGCAGCAGCCCAAGCTCTACGCGATGGAAGGCCCGGACAAGCTGCGCATCCGCGTGCCGCTGCCGGAAGCCGCCGACCGCTTCAACGCCGCACGCGCACTGCTGACCACGCTGGCGCCGGGCTGAGCCACCCGCGTCGGACTGCGGCGTGCTGTAGGAGCGGGCATGACCGCGACACCGACGCCTCGCCACGGGCAGCGGTCTCGCGATTCCAGCGACGCCGGCATGCCCGCTCCTGCGGAAGACGCAACCGACTACATCCCGAACACCCACGGCACCAGCAGCACGACCAGCAGCAGGGTCAGTACCGCCAGCGGCGTGCCGACCTTGACGAAATCAACGAAGCGGTAGCCGCCCGGCCCCACCACCAGCGCGTTCACCGGCGAGGACACCGGGGTCATGAACGCGGTCGAGGCGGCCAGGGCCACCGTCATCGCGAACGGATACGGCGACAGGCCCAGGTGCTGGGCCACCGCCAGCGCCACCGGCGCCATCAGCACGGCGATGGCGGTGTTGGAGATGAACATGCCGAACACCGCGGTGACCACGAAGATCGCCGCCAGGACCACGCGCGGCCCGGCCTCGCCGACCGAATCCAGCAGCAGGTCCGCGGCCAGGTCCACGCCGCCGGTGCGCTGCAATGCCAGCGAGAACGGCAGCATGCCAACGATCAGCACCAGGCTCGGCCAGTGGATCGAGCGGTACGCGCTGCGCAGGTCCACGCAGCCGGTCAGGCCCATCAGCAGGCAGCCGATCAGTGCCGCGTGCACGTTCGGCACGATCCCGCTGACCATCAGCCCCACGGTCAACAGCAGGCAGGCCAGCGCGAACGGCGCGCGGGCCGCGCTCGGTGCGACTTCCTCCGCCTCCAGCGGCAGGTTCAGCAGGATCAGGCCATCGGGACCCGAACCCAGCGCACGGATCGCGGGCCACGGTCCAGCGACCAGCAAGGTGTCGCCCACTTCGAGCTTTTCCTCGGCCAGGCCCAGCACCTCGGCGGTACGTCCGTGCTTGAGCCCGATCAGGGCGAGATCGTGGCGCTCGTGCAGGCGCGCACGGCTGGCACTGTTGCCGGCCAGTGGCGAGTTCGCCGCGACCATCATCTCGGCCATGCCGATGTCGTTGGCATAGCCGGAAAAGTACGCGCCCTCCAGCGGCAGCGGCTCCAGGCGCAGTTCGCTGAAGCGGGCCTGCGCGTCCACGCCCGCATCGTGCACGTCAAGCAGCAGCGCGTCGCCCGGATCCATGCGCATGCCCAGCGGCGAGGCCAGCATGCGCATGCCGAAGCGGCCGCTCTGCTCGACCGCCAGCACGTTCATGCCCGCCAGCGCGCCGCCTTCCAGGGTCGAGGCCACCTGCCCGGCCAGCGGCGAATCCGCCGCGATGCGCACGCGGAACGCCCGGCCATCGAGCCGGTACTCCGTGATCCAGTCCTCCAGCCGCGGCGCACCCGAGACCATGGCCGATGCGGCGCCAGGCAGCCAGCGCCGCGCAAACAGCATGTACAGCACCGACAGCGCCAGCACCGGCACGCCGAACGGCAGGAAATCCAGGAAGGCGAATCCGCCGTAGCCTTCGCGCAACAGTTCGCCATGCACGACCAGGTTGGGCGCGGTCGCCACCAGGGTCATCATGCCGCTGCACAGCGCGGCCACGCTCAGCGGCATCATCAGCCGGCCCGGCGCGATCCGGCTGCTGCGCGCGATCCGCAGCACGATCGGGATGAAGATCGCGACCACGCCGGTGGAACTCATCACCGAACCGATCGCGCCCACCGCCAGCATCAGCGCGACCAGAAGCACGGTTTCGTTGCCGCCCGCAACGCGGATGATCAGTTCGCTCAGGCGCTGGGCCACGCCGGTGCGGACCAGGCCTTCGCCGATCACGAACAGCAAAGCGATCAGGACGATGCTCGGGTCCGAGAAGCCGGCGATCGCCTCGCCGATGTCGATCACGCCGGTGAACGGCAGTGTCGCCACCATCAGCAGCGCGACCACGTCGGTCCGCGGGCGTCCGATCGAGAACAGGACGATGGCCAGCACCAGCAGGCCGAGGACGAGGACCAGTTCGAGATTCACGGACGCTGCCTGCCTGGGGACATCAGCGGGGTAGCGACGGCAGCGCCGGCGGCACGGGCCGGCCTTCGCGGATGCGCCGGGAGAACGCCGGATCGCGTTCGGCGCCGTGGGCAATTTCGTTTATCCGCGAGCGTCCGCGCAGCTCGGCGAAGGGCATCGAGGTGTCGATCAGCCCGGCGTCGTACAGGTAGCGGTCGCTCCAGCCATTGAGCAGGTGGCGGATGTCCCAGCCGCCGGTGCGGCCGATGCGATTGGCGTAGCGCACGATGTTGACCGTGCAGTTGTTGCTGACGACGTTGTAGAACTCCGGCGCGTCGGCCAGCGCGTTGATCCGCTCGGCGTAGACCAGGAACAGCCGCCGCGCCGACTCGGCCGAAACCCGGGTGCGATACAGGAATACCTCCTCGTCGCGGTGGTTGCTGCGCACCGCGACGATGTCACGCTCGTCGCCGACCACGTAGACCAGTTCGAAATGCCGGAACAGCCCCTGCACCGGGTGGAAGCTCTCGCCCACCTCCGGCCGTATCTCGATGGAGATGGCGACCGGGTCCACCCCGGCGAAATCGAAACTGACGAAGGTGTGCGCGATCGCACCGTCCGGATTCCAGTAGGAGACGAAGAAATCCAGGCCCTGCAGGTCCGACAGGCGCAGCTGCCGCTCCTCCCAGCGCCCGGTGAACTCGTCGCGGGTGCGGTACTCGAAGTGGCGGTAGCCGCTGATCCGGATCTGGTCGCCATCGACGTCGATGCGCGGCATGACCGCGATTTCCGGCCGCCAGGGCCGGTCGTGCGAGGGCCGCACGAAACTCCAGCCGACCATCAGCGCCGCGAACAGCAGGGCCGCGACGACGACCGGCCAGCGCCGCGACGCACGCCAGAGGGCCCATAACGAAAAGACGGCGAACAAGCCGGCGAGCAGCCAGCGACCCGGCACCGGCACCGGCGCGTAGCCGATCGCCAGCGCCGCCCACAGCAGCGGCAAGGTCAGCAGCAGGCCAAGCAGCCAGCGCAGCGGGCGCGGCGCATGCAGCCATGGCAATGGCCCGGTCGTGCCTGCGGAAGCCTTCGCCATCCCTTTCCTCCGGTGGTCCGCAGCCGCTGGGCGGCAGCCGGTTTCGCTTGCGATTTCGGCCCGGGGGCGCCGGTGCGGCGACACCTCGCCTGCCCCGGCTATCGTTGTACGCGCTGCGGCGAAGTTGCAAGCGCGGCCGGGCGTACCCGGGCGACCCTACAGCTGCGACTCAAGCGGCAACCAGCCGATGACCCGCGCCGCGCCGCGGCTCCACACGCTGGATTCAGGCTCATGGTCCCAGGTATGCGGCGGCTTGGCCGCGTCGTCATGCCAGCGCAGCGCGCCGTCGGCCAGCTCCAGCCGGTAGCTGGTCTGGGCGGAGGTCTTGGTCCGGTAGAGCGCTTCAAGTTCGGCGGCCGCGTCCGGGCAGTCGAACAGCAGCCCCATCTCGGTGTTGAGGTTCATCGAGCGCGGATCGAGGTTGAACGAACCGATGAACCCGTGCGCGTGGTCGACGACGAAGGCCTTGGTGTGCAGGCTCGCGCCGCTCGAACCGAACAGGCTGCGGCCACCCTGCGGGCCGTGCGGCTTGAGCTCGAACAACTCCACCCCGGCGCGCAGCAGGGGCGCGCGATAGCCCGCGTAGCCGCCATGCACCGCCAGCACGTCGGTGGCGACCAGCGAGTTGGTCAGGATGCTCACATCCACCCCGCGCTGGCGCAGGCCTTCGATCCAGCGCACCCCGTCGCTCCCGGGCACGAAGTACGGCGAGATCACCTTCAGTTCGTGCTGCGCGCGCGAGGCCCGTTCCAGCAGCACGGGGGTCATCCAGTCCGGTCCCGGCGATGCACCCTGCGCCTTCTCCGGCGGATCGGAGACGACCACCGCGTCGGCGGTCCAGTGCAGCTTGCGCCGGCCCTCGATCAGGTCGCGCACGCCCTGGGCCCGCTCCAGGCGCTCGGCGTACGGACCTGCGCGATCCGATTCCAGCCCGGCATCGATGCTCGCGCGCAGGCGCGGCAGCGCGTCCGGCTCGGCGTGGGCCAGCGCTTCCAGCGGGATGGCCGTCGGGCTGTTCCAGTAGGCATCGAAGATCTGCTCGGCCTGGCGCACCGGCGGCCCGATCACGGCCACGTCGGTATCCATGAAATTGACGTCGGCGGCCGCATCGAAGTATTCGTCGCCGACGTTGCGCCCGCCCACGACCGCCACCTGCCCGTCGGCGATCCAGGCCTTGTTGTGCATGCGCCGGTTGACGCTGAAGAAGCGCAGCAGCAGCTCGATGCCACGGGCCACGGTCCCCTCGCGCGCCCGGGTGGGATTGAACAGTCGCACCTCGATCGAAGGATGGCTGTCCAGCGCCGCCAGCACGGTGTGGCTGCCGTGCACGTTCATGTCGTCCAGCAGCAGGCGCACGCGCACGCCCCGGTCGGCCGCGCGCAGCAGCTCGCTGTAGAGCAGGTTGCCGGTGAAGTCCGGATGCCAGATGTAGTACTGCAGGTCCAGGCTGCGGCCGGCGGAGCGGGCGGTCGCGGCGCGGATGGCGAAGGCATCCAGGTTGTCGGCCAGGATCACCAGGCCTGCCTCGCCCGGGTGGGCCGAAGTCATCGGCGCGACGACCTGGTCGACCGGGGTCGGCTCGCCGGCGATGGGCAGCGCATGGCCCTGCGGTCCGCGCGCGCTCTCGGCGAAGCGGCCATAGGCGTACAGGGACAGCAGCGAAGCGACCACGAATGCAGCCAGGACGATGCCGATCCACATGAACGTCTTCCTCTTCATTGCGATCCCGTGCGCGCCGGTGAAAGCCGGGCCCGCTGATTGTAGGCGCCCGGCGCGATGGCGATGTGGGGACTCCCCCGTTCCCGCCGCTCAAGGGCGGGCTGCTTCGATCATCGGACCCGCCTGCATGACATCGGGCCCCAAGGCCCCTTGAACGGAAAGGCCCGGCGTCGGCCGGGCTTTTCCCTGTGCAGCGCGCGCGGCGGAGATAGGCCAGAAGTCACGGGTCGGGTGGCCGGCGGCCCGGTTGCACCTCGCCGCTCCGGTCATGCCATGCTTTGCCGGTCACCACCACCACGAGGGACGCGGCAATGGCCAAGGGCCTGGACAAGAAGAAAGAGCAGAAGAAGAAGCCTGCCAAGACGTTGAAGGAAAAGCGGGCGGACAAGAGCGAGAAGAAGGGCACGCGCGGCTCGATGCCGGGCTGAAACCCCGCGCAGCGCAAACTGGAAATACCCGGCTTCGGCCGGGTGTTTTCGTTGGGTCGCATCTACGGGATGCGGGCGACGGCATCGCCGGCGCAATGGGGCCGTTCTAGTACTTCCGTACCCACGGCGCGAGCACGCCAAGCCAGTGCGCGCGCCAGGCCAGGAGGAACGCGACCAGCAGCGCTGCGCCAGCAATCGCCATCACCCATACCAGCGACGCCATCGATGCATGGTCCACCGCCAGGCACAGCATCAGCGCGGCCAGCAGCCCCAGCGCACCGAGTACCCGCAAGGCCAGGACCGTGGCGGGCGTCAACGCCCTGCCCCAGACCTGCCGTGCATGCGCCGGCATGGCCAGGGCCAGCCAGCCCATGCCGGCCACACACGCCGCCAGCGCAGCAGCCAGCAGCAAGGCCGATTGTCCGGATTCAGGCACGTGCCGCATCCTCCGCGACCGGCATGTGCGCCGGTGCGCTGGCACGGGCCCGACGACCGAGGGCGTGCGCCGCCAGCGCGGCGATGGCGCCGGTGGTGAGCAGTGCCAGGTCGACACCGGCCACCGGCCAGTAACCGGCCGCCAGCGTGCGCAGCAGGTGGTCACCGGTGGTGATCCAGTTCAGCAGCACTGCAGCCACCGCCAGCACGGCGATCGCCCAGCATTGTTCGCGCCACGCCGGATTGGCCAGGCCGCGTGCGACCGGCGCACTGCGCACCGATGCGTGGACCATTGCCAGCAGCCAGCTGCCCCAGAAGGCGTAACGCTCCCAGTCGCCACGCGCCGGCAGGTCTTCGGGAAGCAGGCGGTTGGCGACCAGGAGAGCCAGTGCGGCCAGCACCATGCCGGTGACGGTGGTGACCGCCAGCGCGTCGACGATGCGCGCGCCCTGGCTGCCTTGCCGCGCGTGCTGGCGCTTGCGCTTTTCCACGAAGAAGATGAAACCCGTGGCGATGCAGACCGCGCCCAGCAATCCACCCAGCACGTACAACCAGCGAAGCAGCCAGTGGCGGAAATGCTGCAGGTGCAGGCCGGTGAGGAACTCGCTGACCTTCTCGACCGGGGTGGCCGCCGGGTCCTGGCGGATCAGTTCGCCGGTGCTGGCCTTGAAGTGGATGCCGTCGCCCACCAGGGCGATGCGGTCGGTACCCGCGCGATAGACGCTGACGTAGCCGTTGGCATCGCCCACGTGCTGCAGCACCAGGAAACCGACGTCGCCGGCCTTGCCGCTGGCCTCCCAGCGTCGCTGGGCCTGGGCCACCATCGCATCGACGTTGGCCAGTCCGGCCGCCACGCCGGCGCGCTCGTGCGGCAGGCCGGTCTGGCTTGCCTCGATCTGCGCATACCGGTCGTGAAGGTCGTGCAGCTGGGTGTGGCCGACCGGGAAGTAGTAGGTCGCGGCGAAGATCAGCAGGCCGGTGAAGGCGAAGAAGAAATGGAACGGCAGCGCGACCACGCCGGTCAGGTTGTGCAGGTCGAGCACGCTGCGCAACCGCGCCTTGCCCGGGCGGAAGGTGAACAGCTCGCGGAAGAGCTTGCGGTGCATGACCACGCCGCTGACCAGCGCGGCCAGCATCACCAGTGCCGACAGGCCGACGATCCAGAAGCCGAGGTTCTTCCAGTCCAGGGTCAGGCTGTAGTGCATCGGATAGAAGAACCCGCTGCCGACCTTGAGCCGGTCGTCGGGCAGCGGCGTGCCGTCGCGCGGATCGATGGTGGCATAGGCCCAGATCTGCTCGTCCGGGTCTTTCGCATTGGGCACGATGTAGCCGGCGAACAACTCCAGCACCGGGTCGCGGTGGGTGGTGTAGGCGCTCCAGCTGCCGACCATGTCGAAGCGCTGCGGCATCGGTCCTTCGACCCGCGGGGCCATCGCCGCCACCGCTGCCGGCAACGGCTGCATGCGCTCGAACGCGGGCCGCAGGATTGCCTCGTACGAGGGCATCGGCTGTGGTTCGAAGCGCGTGGACGGGATCGACCAGCGGTCGATCTCCCGGTCGAACACCGACAGCGCGCCGAAGAAGAACGCGGCCATGAGCACGAAGCCCAGGACCAGGCCGAACCAGGTATGCAGCCAGGCCATCGCCTGGCGGAAGCTCTGGGTCATCACGGATTCCTGCGTAGCGGCCATGGCGTCAGACGATGCTCTTCTGCACGAGCGACGCCAGCGCGGCCATCGCCGCCCCGCCGCCGGCCAGCACCAGCCACGCCAGCGCGACCCGGCGGCAGGCGATCGTCCACAGCAATGCGACCAGGAACACGAGCAGCCCGACCGCGCTGGCCAGGAACTCGGCATCGTGGAAGCCCATGCCGGCCTTGAACAGCAGCGCGGTGGCCAAGGCGACCAGCCCCCAGGTGAAAGCGTACCCGCCGAGCACCGCCGCGCCCACGCGTGCGGCGATGCGCAACCGCGGGGCGCGGACCGTGGCCGGTCCGGAATCGATCAGGGAGGATGGCGTGGACATGGCGTCAGGCTACTGTCTCTTCGTGGCGGATGCGATCGTTCAGAACCGCCAGTTGACGGTCAGGGTGTAGTTGCTCGGCGCGCCGTAATAGCCGCTGTAGCGCAGGGTGTTGATGTACTTCTCGTTGAACACGTTGTTGACGTTCAAGCGCACGGTCGCGTTCTCGACGAAGTCCCAGCCCATGAAAGCGTTGAGCACTGCGTAGCTACCCTGGCGCACGGTGAAGCCACTGCTCTCGGTGTTGGAAATCCCGCTCTGCCAGCGCCCGCCGAGGCCGTATGACAGCGCCGCATAGCCGGGCGCGCGCGCGCTCAGGATCAGGTTGGCGCTGCGGCGCGGCACCCACGGATAGGTGTCATCGCCATTGAGGCCATCCATCTCCAGCGCGGTGTATCCCACTACCAGGTCGACATTGTCGCTCAGCTGGCCGGTGGCCTCGAGCTCCACGCCCTTGGACTTCACGTCGACCGGCGCGTAGATGGTCTGGCCAAACTCGTTGTATTCACCCGTAGGCGTGGCCAGGCCCTGCTGGTCGGCCTTGAACACCGCCACGGTGGTCAGCAGGCGCCCGTCCAGCCACTCGGCCTTGACGCCAGCCTCGTAGTTCACGCCCTTGCTGGGGCCCAGCAGGCGGTCGTTGGCATCGGCCTGGTCCTGCGGTTGGTAGATATCCGAATAGCTGACGTAGCCGAGCACGCGGTCGGTGAAGTCGAAAGTCAGGCCGGCGTAGGGGCTGGTATGGCTGGTGGTGTCATCGAAATCCACGCCATAGGAAACACCCTCGCGGCGGTATTCGGCGTAGTTGGCGCCGATGATCGCCTTGAAGCGGTCGGTCACGGCGATCCGGGTGGCGCCGAACACGCGCTTGAGGCTCTGGTCCAGTTCCGCCGATTGCGAGAATTCGCTCCAGGCGGGCTCGGGAATGGCATCGGTCGGGTACGGGAACGGTGGCAGCAGGCCCCAGGCCGGGTGCGGGAATTCCGCGCTGCGTTCCCAGTTGTCGGTGGTGCTGCGCGAGGTGCTGACACCGACCACCGCCTCATGCTGGCGACCGAACATGGTGTAGACGCCATTGAGGCTGATCGTGCCCAGGTGGCTGGTCACCTCATCCTTGCCGCTCCACGGATAGCCGACCAGGCCCAGGCCGGTGGCCGGATCCAGGCCTTCGGGGGTGCCGTCGAAATCCGCATCCGCCAGGTAGGCGTAGAACATGTCCTCGTCGCCGCTTGCACGGCGGTAGTTGTATGACACGTTCAACCGCCAGTCCGCGCCCAGCTGGTGGACGTACTCAGCGAAGGCGGTTTCGTTGGTCGTATCCCAGTAGGTCCAATCCTGGGTGGTGGTGGCATTGCGCGGCCATTCGTTCTGGGTGCCATCGCTGTTCATGAACAGCAGCGCGCCCCACATGATGCCGACCGAGTTGGCCTGCTGGTGCGAATAGCCGACGGTCAAGGTGCCGTTGTCGCCGATCTGGCCGTCGACCACGCCGTAGAGGAAGGTGCGGTCGTTCTGGTTGGCCTGCAGCCACGAATCTCCGTCCTCGTACGCCGCCACGATACGCCCGGCCCAGCGGCCGTCGTCGGTGAACGGAGTGGAATAGTCGGCTTCGGCACGCACGGTGTCCCACGAGCCGTAGCTCAGGCCCACCATTCCCTGCGCCTCGTTGGTCGGGCGCTTGCGTACATAGTTGATCGTGCCCGAAGCATTGCCCACGCCGGTCAGCAGGCCGTTGGCGCCACGGATCACTTCCACCTTCTCGTAGCCGAACGTGTCCTGCGCGCCGGTGGCGATGCCCCAGCTGTTGGGCAGGCCGACGCCGTCGATCTGGGTGTTGAGGATGTCGAAGCCGCGAGCACTGTAGCTGGTGCGGTTGGTCTCCCACTCGTCCACGCGCACGCCGGTCGCCAGGCGCAGCGCATCGTTGACGCTGTTCGCGCCGAACAGGCTCATCTGTTCACTGGTCACCACGCTGATCGACTGCGGGGTTTCCTTGATGTCCAGGTCCAGGTTGGTCGCGCCATTGCTGACGCGGCTGGCGCGCTGACCGACGACCAGGATCGCGTCCAGCTCGGTGGTGGAGGTGTCGCTCCCGGACGTGCCGCCCGCCGCAGATTCCTGCGCAGCCGCCACGGCCGTTCCGGACATGCAGGCCAGGGCAATCGCGATCGCCAGCGGCAGGCTGCTGCTGGCCGGGGAGCGGAACGCGGGACGACGGGGGCTGGCCTGGCGGGAGGAACGGATCGGACGCATCGGGGGAAACTGCCTTGTCGTTAGAAGAGAGTGGGCAAACGAATCGAGGTGAACCGCTTCGCCCACCTCGCGCGCGGCGGCGCCCTGCCATAAGGGCCACCACCGCTGAGTCTTCGCCTGGCGACCCAGCAAAGGCAGGCCGGACGGAAGTTCCGGCACATTAAATGCGAATCAATCTCATTTTACAAGGCGGGATGCACTGTTTGGTGCCCCCAAACGCAGACACCCGGCCTGGGCCGGGTGTCTGCTGCGGGTCGGCGGGCGGGAACAGTCCCCTACTTCGCCTTGCCCTGGTTGGCCACCGCCTCGGCGGCGCGCCGGGCCGCTTCCGGATCCCCCAGGTAGCGGTACGACTGCACGCGCAACTCGTCGTCCAGCTCGAACAGCAGCGGGATGCCGGTGGGGATGTTCAGCTCGAGGATTTCTTCCTTCGAAACATCGTTGAGGTACTTGTACAGGGCGCGCAACGAGTTGCCGTGCGCGGCCACCAGCACGGTCTTGCCGGCCTTGAGCGACGGCGCGATCGCGTCATGCCAGTACGGCAGCACGCGGTCCAGGGTCGTGGCCAGCGATTCGGTCGCCGGCAGTGCATTGCGGTCCAGCCCGGCGTAGCGCGTATCGTTGGCCGGATGGCCCGGATCCTCCAGCGACATCGGCGGCGGCGGGATGTCGTAGGAACGACGCCAGATCTTGACCTGTTCTTCGCCGTGCTTGGCCGCGGTCTCCGCCTTGTCCAGGCCTTGCAGCGCGCCATAGTGGCGCTCGTTGAGGCGCCAGCTCTTGTGCACCGGAAGCCAGTCCTGGTCCAGCTCGCCCAGCGCCAGGTTGAGCGTGCGGATCGCGCGCTTGAGCGTGGAGGTGTAGGCCACGTCGAAACGCAGGCCTTCCTCGCGCATCACCTTGCCTCCGGCGGCGGCTTCGGCGCGGCCCTGCTCGGTCAGGTCGACGTCGACCCAGCCGGTGAAGCGGTTCTCGAGGTTCCACTGGCTCTGGCCGTGGCGCAGCAGGACGAGCTTGCGGGTCACTGGGGGAATCTCCGGTACGTGCGCGGGTTGGGAACTCCGATTGTAGCGGCAGGCTCCGTCGCGGCGGCGGATGGTTGTGGTCGCAACCAGCTCGGCGCGGAACCTCGCCACGGCTTCACGGGTCGCCCCTGCATACTCGATCCATGGTGGCCCCTTCCTCGACGCATGGTTTCGAAGCCTTTCCCGGTTGGGACGGCAGCGTCGCCGGTGCACGCACGCTGCAGGCGCAGCTGGCCGCGCAAGTGGTGCTGGAGGATGTCTTCCCGCGGCCTTTGCGCACCGTGGCCGGTTTCGACGTCGGATTCGAAGACCAGGGCGACATCACCCGCGCTGCCGTCGTGCTGCTGGATGCGGAGAGCCTGCAGACGCTGGAATCGCATGTGGCGCGGCTGCCGACCGCGATGCCCTACGTGCCAGGACTGCTCAGCTTCCGGGAGCTGCCGGCGCTGCTGCTGGCGCTGGAGATGCTGTCGCAACCGCCGGACCTGGCCATGGTCGATGGACAGGGGATCGCACATCCGCGTCGCCTCGGCATCGCGGCCCATTTCGGCGTGGCCACCGGACTGCCAAGCCTGGGGGTGGCCAAGAGTGTGCTGGTGGGCGATTTCGACGCGCCCGGCCCGGCGCGCGGCGATCGCAGCCCGATCACGCATCGGGGTGAGCTGGTCGGCTTCGCGCTGCGCAGCAAGCTGCGCTGCAACCCGCTGATCGTCTCGCCCGGCCATCGCGTTTCCCTGACGACGGCGGCCGAGCTGGTGGTGCGCTTCCTCGCCGGCTACCGCCTGCCGGAACCGACGCGACTGGCCGACCGGCTCGCCTCGCGACGCGAAGCCGGTCGCTCATCGACACTCCCGCGATAACGCAGCCCGGGCCGCAACACTCCGTCGCACTGCCATGCGATGCCATGGTGGCGGGCCTGTGCCATCCTCGCGTCGTCCCCGACGGAGTCCGCCATGACCACGATCATCGAACCGCGCGTGCACGACCTGGGCGACGGCTTCATCGTCCGTCGTGCGGTGCCCTCGATCCAGGCGCGCAGCGTCGGGCCCTTCGTGTTCGTCGACCACATGGGGCCGGTGGTGTTCGAAGGTGGGCGCGGGCTCGACGTGCGCCCGCATCCGCACATCGGCCTGGCCACGGTGACCTTCCTCTGGTCCGGCGCGATCAACCACCGCGACACGCTCGGCTCCGAACAGGTGATCCGCCCGGGTGACGTGAACTGGATGACCGCCGGCCGCGGCATCGCCCACTCCGAACGCACGCCCGGCCCCGAGCGCGCGACCGGCAGCCAGGCGCACGGGATGCAGACCTGGGTCGCACTGCCGAAGGCACACGAGGAGACCGACCCGGCGTTCTACCACCACCCCGCCGCAACCCTGCCGCAGCAGCACCGCGATGGCGTCTGGCTGCGGGTGATCGCCGGGCGCAGTTACGGCGAGGAATCACCGGTGAAGGTCTTCGCCGACACGCTCAACGTGGCCCTGGACCTGGCCGCGGATGCCGAACTCGTGTTGGACGACGCGCATGTCGAACGCGCGCTCTACATCCTCGAAGGCGAAGCCCAGCTGGACGGGGTGGATATCCCCGCCCGACACCTGGTCATCCCCGACCGCGGCACGCGGCCCAAGCTGCGCGCCAAGACCCCGCTCAAGGCGATGCTGCTCGGCGGCGAGCCGCTCGACGGCCACCGCCACCTCTGGTGGAACTTCGTCTCCAGCTCCAAGGACAGGATCGAACAGGCCAAGCTGGACTGGCTGGAAGGCCGCTTCGGCCGGATCGAGGGCGACGACGAATTCATCCCGCTGCCACAGCGCTGAGGCGGCGGCTCCGTGCGGTCCCGCCCGGCGCATCGCCGGTCGTCGCCTCCTGCCGCATGGCCACGATGATTTAACCGGATTCCAACGCCGCGCCCGCCTGAGAGGCGTAGGCTCGGCCTGCCCGCTCCGGGCACATCCGACTGGGGACGACGATGACTCTCACGAAACGCTTGGCGGCCGAATTCCTCGGCACGCTGTGGCTGGTGCTGGGCGGTTGCGGCAGTGCGGTGCTGGCGGCCAATTTCGGCGGCGACGGCAATCCACTGGGAATCGGCTTCCTGGGCGTGGCGCTGGCGTTCGGCTTGACCGTGCTGACCGGCGCCTTCGCGTTCGGGCACATCTCGGGCGGGCACTTCAATCCGGCGGTAAGCCTGGGGCTGTGGGCCGGTGGCCGCTTCGGCGCCAAGGACCTGCTGCCCTACATCCTGGCCCAGGTGGCGGGTGCCATCATGGCCGGCTTCATCCTGCTGCAGATCGCAAAGGGGGGCGGCGGCTTCACCATCGACCCCAGCGCGGCCGGCACCTTCGCCAGCAACGGCTATGGCGTCCTCTCGCCAGGCGGCTACACGCTCGGTGCGGCGTTCCTGTGCGAGGTGGTCCTGACCGCGTTCTTCCTGGTGGTGATCATGGGCGCCACCCACAACAAGGCTGCCGCTGGCTTCGCCCCCATCGCCATCGGCCTGGCCCTGACCCTGATCCACCTGATCAGCATCCCGGTCACCAACACCTCGGTGAATCCGGCCCGTTCCACCGGCGTTGCGGTGTTCGCCGGTTCCGGGGCGATGGGCCAGCTGTGGCTGTTCTGGCTGGCACCGCTGATCGGCGGCGCCCTGGGCGGGATCATCTACGCTTGGCTGCGCCCGAATAACGAGTAACGCAAGTCATTGATTGGCATGGCCGGGCTGCCGCATGGTGGCCCGGATCATGTTCATGAAGGCCCGCCACGCCGGGCAGGCGGCGCGGCTGCCGCAAACGCACGAATCCGGTTAGCATTGTGCGATGCAGCACCCCAGCCGGAAGCGTGGCCATTCCATGCTCTATCAACTACACGAACTCAACCGCGCAATGATGGCCCCCTGGGTCCATCTGGCCGAAGCCAATTCGCGGATCTTCTCCAACCCTTCCAGCTGGGCGTCGGGCCTGCCCGGGGCCGAGCGCATCGCCGCCGGCAACGAGCTGGTGCATCGCCTCGGCAAGGATTACGAGAAGCCTCCGTGGAACATCCACGAGGTCGAAGTCGAGGGCCACAAGGTCCCGGTGCTGGAACAGGAAGTGGTGCGCAAGCCGTTCTGCCGGCTGGTGCGCTTCAAGCGCTACAGCGACGACGCCCCGACCATCGCCGCGCTGAAGGACGACCCGGTCGTGCTGGTGGTTGCGCCGTTGTCCGGCCATCACGCCACCCTGCTGCGCGACACGGTGCGCACCCTGCTGCGCGACCACAAGGTCTACGTGACCGACTGGATCGACGCACGCATGGTCCCGGTCGAGGACGGCGCCTTCGGCCTGGACGACTATGTCGCCTACGTCGAGGATTTCATCCGCCACATCGGCGCCACCGACCTCCACGTGATCAGCGTCTGCCAGCCGACCGTGCCCGTGCTGGCCGCGGTCTCGCTGATGGCCGCGCGCGGCGAGCCGGTGCCGCGTTCGCTGGTGATGATGGGCGGCCCGATCGACGCGCAGCGCAGCCCGACCGCGGTCAACAGCCTGGCCACGCGCAATCCGCTTTCGTGGTTCGAGAACAACGTGATCCACAGCGTGCCGCAGCCTTATCCGGGCGAAGGCCGCGAGGTGTATCCGGGCTTCCTGCAGCACGCCGGCTTCCTGGCGATGAATCCCAGCCGCCACTTCATGTCGCACTGGGATTTCTATTCGGACCTGATCAAGGGCGACCTGCAGGACGCCGACGGCCATCGCAAGTTCTACGACGAATACAACGCGGTGCTGGACATGCCGGCCGAGTACTACCTGGACACCATCAAGACCGTGTTCCAGGAATTCCTGCTGCCGCGCGGCAAGTGGAAGGTCAACGGCGAGCCGGTGAAACCGTCGGCGATCAAGGGCACCGCGCTGATGACCATCGAAGGCGAGCTGGACGACATCTCCGGCCTCGGCCAGACCCAGGCCGCGCACGACCTGTGCACCGGCATCCCGAAGACCAGGCAGGAGCACCTGACCGTGGAGGGGGCCGGCCATTACGGCATCTTCAGCGGTCGCCGCTGGCGGGAGACGGTCTACCCGCAAGTACGCGACTTCATCGCCAGGTACGCGGGCTGAAGCCACGCCAGTAACGACGAAAGCCCCGCTTCCGCGGGGCTTTCGCTTTCTGCCGCATGTCGCCTGCGGTCAGACCACCGGGTCACGCACCAGCAGCTGCTTGGCCAGCCAGCCGTGGAATCGGCCGACGATCCGCGCCAGGTGCAGGGTCGCGAACAGCAGCAGCACGCCGACCACCAGGCACACCGGCCACAGCCAGGGCGAGTCCGGCGTGATGTTGACGCCATCCAGCGAGAACATGCCTGCATGGCCCAGCAGCAGGGCGACTGGCGCGACGATCAGGCCGGCCGACAGCGCCAGCAGGGTAACGGCGATGCTGAAGTACGCCGTGCCCAGGGGCAGCATCAGCAGCAGGTAGCCCATCGCCGTCCAGGTGCGCCAGTCGGTGAACAGTTCCTTCAGGCGGGTCGGCCACGGCTTGTCGCGCTGCGTGTACAGCGGCCTGCGCGGCATGCGCACGCCCAGCAGCACCTCGACGATGCGTCCTTCCACCAGCGACAGCAGGCGCACCGACATCAGGAACAGCAGCAGCAGCGGGATGCCCACGATCAGGATCAGCAATCCGGCCGACAGGCTGGCGCCGGTGACCACCCAGCTGAAGTAGAACGTGCCCGTCGCCATCGCCAGCAGCATGTAGAACAGCGAGCCGTAGGTGTACGGATCGGCGACTACACCGAAGAACCGGCCGGCCAGTGAACGGCGCTTGGGCGGACGCGGCGGGCGCAGCGCGCGATTCACCGTCACTTCGGTTTCGCGATAGATCTCGGCGACCTCCCCGGGTGCGCCGTAGCTGCCGGCGACCGCGGCGATCACTTCGGCCTCGCTGCGGCCCGAACGCCCCGTCGAGTTGGCGGCCAGCTCTGAACGCAGGTATTCCTCGGCGTCGTACAGGGCGTCCTGGACCATTGCCGGATCGGCACCCCTGAGCGCTTCGCGCAACTGCTCCAGGTATTCGGGAATGGTGGTCGGCATCGGGCGCGTAACCGACGGCGCGTATGCGTTGCTGTTCATGCGGATACTCCCTCCAGCACGGAATCGACGGAATCGCGGGTGGCCCGCCAGGCGGCGGACCATTGGTGGAGGACCTCGCGGCCCTCGCCGGTGATGCGGTAGTAACGGCGCGGTGGACCGGCCACGGACGGCTCGACGTGGCTTTCCAGCAGGCCGGCCCCTTCCAGGTTGCGCAGCACCGGATACAGCGCGCTCTGCTTCCCGGCGAGCACGCCCTCCCCGACCTGCTCCAGGCGCTTGGCGATCAGGTAGCCGTAGAGCGGCTCGGCGGCCTGGGCCAGGACGGCCAGCAGCGCCAGCGAGACCGTGCCGGCGCTGAGTTCCTTCTGGAATTTCTTCAGCTGCGCTTCGTTGTCGCCCATGTCGGCCGCTCCACTAGCGTTGGGTTCGCTAGTCTGGAGGCCAATCTATTCTCAAGTTCGGTATAGCGGATGTGCCGTTAGTCATTCCGACCGTGGACACCGCCCCCGACGGGTTTCGGCTTTACCCCGTGAAGGCGGCCTTGGCGGGCAACGGGCACCGCGGCGAGAATCGGTCCACCTTCCGCCTCTGCCGGCCATCCGATGACCCTGCGCCCCCTCCTGCTCGCCTGCGCCCTTTCGGCAACCGCGCTGGCCGCGACCGCCGCTGCCCCCTACCGGAGCATGCAGCAGATCCTGGACGCCTCCCCCGCCGGCGACTGGCGCACGCCCGACCCGGCCAACACGCTCTACATGGAGCTGGATGCCGGCCGGGTGGTGATCGAACTGGCGCCGGGTTTCGCCCCGCAACACGTGGCCAACATCCGCACGCTCGCCCGCGAAGGTTTCTGGGACGGGACCAGCATCTATCGCGTGCAGGACAACTTCGTCGCCCAGTTCGGCGATGCCGACGCCGACGATGCGGCCAAGGCCAGGAGCCTGGGCAGCGCGAAGCGGAAGCTGCCGGCCGAGTTCGAACGCGACGCCACCGGCCTGGCCTTCGACCGGCTGCCGGACAGTGACGGCTGGTCGCCGCAGGTCGGCTTCGTGGACGGCTTCGCCGCCGGACGCGATCCGGCCACGGACAAAGCCTGGCTGGCTCACTGCTACGGCGTGGTTGGCGCCGGCCGCAACCTGGACGCCGACAGCAGCATCGGCGCCGAACTCTACGTGGTGATCGGCCAGTCGCCGCGCCAGCTGGACCGCAACATCACCCAGGTCGGTCGCGTCATCCAGGGCATCGAACTGCTGAGCGCGCTGCCGCGCGGACCCGAACCGATGGGCTTCTACGCCGAAGCCGCGCAGCGCACGCCGATCCGCGCAGTGCACTTGGCCAGCGAAATCCCCGAAGGCGAACGCACCCGCCTGCAACTGTTGCGCACCGGCACCCAGACCTTCAACGACGTGGTCGAGGCCCGCCGCAACCGTCGCGACGATTTCTACAAGCGCCCGGCCGGCCACATCGACCTGTGCAACGTGCCGCTGCCGGTGCGCGTGGCGAAGGACTGAACCGGCTCAGCGCGCGCGCTGGCTGATCGCCACGCTGCCCAGGATCAGCACGCCGGCCAGCAGCATCTTCCCGGTCACCGCTTCGCCCAGCAGCAGCCAGGCGAACAGCGCGCCGAACAGCGGGACCAGGTAGGTCACCGTCGACGTGCGCGCCGCGCCGATGCGATGGATCAACCCGTAGAAGTAGATGAAGGCCAGCCCGGTGCAGAGCACCCCCAGGCCCACTGCCGCGGCCCATGCCAGTGCCGGCACCGGCCCGGCCGGCCAGTGGGTGATCGCCAGGGGCAGCAACAGCAACGCCGAGCAGCCCAGGGTCACCGCTGCCGACGCGGCCGGCGGCAGGCCGACCATGTAGCGCTTCACCAGGTTCAGGCCGATGCCGTAAAGCAGCGAAGCACTCGCACCGGCGAGCACCGCCGGGCCGAGGGTCAGGCCGGAGACCTTGGCCGTGGCCAATACCACCACGCCGGCGAAACCGGTGAGCAGCGCCAACGCGCGGCGCACGCCGATCTTTTCGCCGAAGGCGAGGAACGCGACCAGTGCGGCGAACAGCACGGTCATCGCATTGCAGATCGCACCGATCGCCGCCGGCGCGCGCTGCGCGGCCCAGGCGAACAGCAGGAACGGCAGGGCCGAATTGATGATCCCGATCACCGCCAGCCGCGGCCACAGTCGCAACGGAAACTGGGTGCGCGCAAGCCAAAGGAAGGGCAGCAGCACCAGCGCGCCGAGGGCCAGGCGCAGCTCGACCAGCGCATAAGGGCCGAACGCAGGCGCGGCCACGCGCATGAACAGGAACGAGCCGCCCCAGATCGCACCGAGCACGAGGATTTCCAGCGGAGTCCGCCAGTCGCGCGTGCCCGCGCCCGCTGCGGCATCGAGCGGCGCCGCCGGCCCGCCGCTCACGGCGCCGCCCCGGCCGCGGCCACGTCGCGCTTGTGCGTTTCCTCGATGACCCGTGCGTTGGCGATGCGCACCGTGCTCACCACCAGCAGGCGCATGTCCTGGACGAGCTGTCGCGCAAGCGCGGACTCGTCGATGGACGCGCCCGGAATGTCCAGGCGAAAACCCCGACCACGCAGGTCGCCGCCATTGGAAAATGCGATCTCGAAATCGAACAGCACCCGGTGTTGCACGTCAGCACTCCTTGAACGGCCAGCCATCCCTGCGGACCGCCAGCATCCGCCGGCCAGCAGGGGCGGACAAGCGCGTAGTATCAGCCCAAGCCACAAATCTGACTCATGCCTCGACCATGAACCTGCGCCCCACCCTGCTACCCGCGCTGGGCGTGTTCGCCGCCGCCGCGCGGCACCAGAACTTCGCCCATGCCGCCGAGGAGCTGCACCTGACCGCCAGTGCGGTCAGCCACCACGTGCGCAAGCTCGAGTCGCTGCTCGATACCCGCCTGTTCCTGCGCCATGCCCGCGGCGTTTCACTCACGCCCGAGGGCCGCCAGCTCGCCGATGCCGCGTCGGCCGCGCTCGCCGACGTGGCCGCGGTAGCCGGCAACCTGCAGCCCGCGGCGGGAGTTTCGGTACTGCGGATCAGCACGCTGCACTCTCTTGCCTACTGCTGGTTGCTTCCGCGGCTGTCCTCGTTCTGCGCGACCCATCCGCACATCCGCCTGGAAGTGGATACCAGCTCCGCGCTGGCCCGTTTCGAGGAGGGCGGCCACGACCTGGCCATCCGCTATGGTCCCGGCCACTGGAGCGGACTGGCCGCGCACCACCTGATGGACGACGAACTGTTCCCGGTCGCGTCACCCACCCTGCCCGGGCTGGCCGGCGCGAAGACCCCGCGCGACATCGCCGCACTGCCACTGGTCTCGGACATGGGCCTGCAGGGTTGGCGCGACTGGTTCCGGGCTGCGGGCGTGCACGGACTCACCCTGCCGCCGATGCACACCTTCGTCGACAGCACCGCCTCGATGCGCGCCGCGGTTTTCGGCATCGGCGCGGCGCTGGCGCGTACCCACCTCGCCCAGCCCTACCTGCAACGCTATGAACTCGTGCGCCTCCCCGGGCCCGTGCTGAAGGCGCGGTTCGCCTATTACGCCGTGTACCCGGCGCAACGGATTCCCGGGCCCGCCGCGACCCTGTTCCTGGACTGGCTCAAGCGCCAGGCCCTGGCCGAACGGGCGCCACGTCCGGAGCCGGTGGCGCGCGCAAAGCGACGCCCGCCGCCGCGACGCGAACCGGCGCGCACATGAGCCCAGGAAGGAACTTCCTCACCGTGCCTTGATCGCACGGAATGCACGCTGGCTGCGTCCCACAAGGAACCCACGCCATGCCCCAACTCCGCATCCGCATCACCGGCAGCGACGACGACCTGCGCGCCGTGTCCGACCTGCTGCAGAGCGTGGAAGGCATCGAGCACGTCGAGGAAGTGGCCGACCTGATGCCTCGCATGGACGACGAGGACTCCAGCTCGGCCGGCCTGTCCGACGACATCGGCCCGGGCACGCACGAGCTGGAAGTCGACGCGCCCAACGACTACACCGCCGGACGCGTGCGCGAGGCGGTGGAAGAACTCGCGATCCGGCTCGGGCTGGTGGTCGAATTCGAGACGGACGAACAATAACCGCGTTCGTTATCCGCTCAGAAACTGGCGCCGTCGACAGTCACAATCTTCAATGCCGCCAGGTCCACCTCGGGCAGGCAGCGGACGTTGACTGCCACCGTCGCTTCGCCGGTCTTCGGGTTGCTGCCCTCGCTGAAGGGTGCGATGCCGCACACCGGACAATGGTGGTGGGCGAGATGTTCCTTGTTGAACCGGTAGGTGGCCAGGTCCAATGCCGGCGTCTTGAGGTCAAGCGCCGTGCGCGGCGCGAACCAGAGCAGGCCGCCGCGGCGCCGGCACATCGAGCAGTTGCAGTCGTAGACCTCGGTGATGCCCTCGCCGGTGTCGACCTCGAACGCGATGCGGCCGCAATGGCAGCCTCCAGCCTGTTTCATGTGCGTGCTCCGTGGCGTGCGGGTAGCAGGAAGCACAGGTTAGCCGGCCCCGTGAACGCACGCACGCCACTCCGGCACGTGCGCAGCCCGGGCAACGGGGCCTATGCTTGGCGCTTCACGTCACGCTGGAATCCCGATGCGCCATTCCCTGCTCGCCCTTGCCCTCCTCGCCAGCCTGGCCGCCTGCCAGAAGGCCGAAACGCCAGCCGCGCCGGCCGCTGGCGAGACGGCCGCCGCCACAGACACCACGCAGGCCGATGCCGCGTTCGCCGACCTGTCCACGCGCGCCCTCGACGGCTGGTTCCAGCTTTCCCCGGTGGGCGCCACCCAGACCGGCGAGCACCGCTACGACGGCGAACTCGACGACCTCAGCGCCGAAGGCCGGCAGAAGTCGCTGGACTTCAGCAAGAAGATCCTCGCCGAGCTCGATGCGATGGACGCAGGCAAGCTGTCGCGCGAAAACCAGGTCGACGCGGCGATCCTGCGCAACCAGCTCGGGTACGACATCTGGAATGCCGAAACCCTGCAGGGCTGGGCCTGGGATCCGCAGTCCTACAGCGGGCTGGCCGGCAGCGCGATCTACGGGCTGATGGCGCGCGAGTTCGCGCCGCTGCCCCAGCGCCTGAATTCGGCCACTTCGCGGATGGAGAAGATCCCGGCGCTGCTGGCCCAGGCCCGTGCCAACCTCGATCCCGCGCGCGTGCCCAAGGTCCATGCGGAAACCGTGGCCCGGCAGAACGCCGGCATCCTGAGCATTGTCGATACCTTCATCAGCCCGAACCTGGGCCAGCTGGGCGACGCCGATCGCCAGCGCGCCGACGCGGCGATCGAGGGGTTGAAGAAAGCGGTAGCCGAGCACCAGGAATGGCTGGACAAGACCCTCGTGCCGAACGCCAAGGGCGAATTCCGCATCGGCGCGGACCTGTACGACCAGAAGCTGCAGTTCGCGCTGCTCTCCTCGCTGTCGCGCGCCGACATCAAGCAGCGCGCCGAAGCCGAGCTGGTGCGCGTGCGCGGCGAGATGTACGGCATCGCGCAGCAGGTGCTCAAGGACAAGCCCGGCGCGCCCGAGCTGCCCGACAACCCCACGCCCGCGCAGCAGCAGAAGGCGATCGAGGCGGCGCTGGAGCTGGCGTATGCCGAGCGTCCGGAACGCGACAAGGTGGTCGCCGACGCGGAGGCCGCATTGGCCAGGGCCACCGAGTTCGTCCGCGCCAAGGACCTGGTGACCCTGCCCGACGCACCGGTGGAGATCATCGAGATGCCGGAGTTCCAGCGCGGCGTCGCGGTGGCCTACGCCGATTCGCCGGGCCCGCTCGACAAGAACCTGAAGACCTTCTACGCGGTCTCGCCGATCCCGGAAGACTGGACCCAGGCCCAGGTCGACTCGTTCCTGCGCGAATACAACTCGCGAATGATCGAGCTGCTGAGCATCCATGAAGGCACGCCCGGCCACTACCTGGAAGGCTGGCATTCGGCCAAGTTCCCCTCGACCCTGCGCGCGGTGCTGCGTTCGGGCATGTTCGCCGAGGGCTGGGCGGTCTACACCGAGAAAATGATGGCCGATGCCGGCTACCTCGACAACGACCCGCTGTTCCGCCTGGTCCAGCTCAAGTTCTACCTGCGCACCATTGCCAACGCGATCCTCGACCAGGGCGTGCATGTGGACGGCTGGAGCCGCGAACAGGCCATGGACCTGATGGTCAACCAGACCTTCCAGCAGGAGCGCGAGGCGGCCGGCAAGTGGACGCGCGCGCAGCTGACGTCCGCGCAGCTGCCGACCTACTTCGTCGGCGTGCAGGAGCACTTCGACACGCGCAAGGCCGTGGAGCAGAAACTGGGTGCGGACTTCAACCTGAAGGCCTATCACGACCAGGTGCTGTCCTACGGCGCGCCGCCGGTGCGCTTCGTGCGCGAGCTGATGCTGGACCAGCCTATCGAGTAAGACGTACGGCCAAGCCGCGGGTTCACAACGGCCCGCCCGGGCAACCGGGCGGGCCGTTGTGCTCCTGTGGATCAGCGTACCGGCTGCAGGCGCAAGTCCTGGAAGTCGAAGCTGAAATCCGTCAGGGTCGAGGCCGCCTCCATCCGCGCCTCGCGCACCTTGCCGTCGGTGTCGAGCGCGAAGGTCACGAAGGCGTCGCCGTTGAGTGTGCGGTCGTCCCACTTCACCAGGAAGGTGTCGTGCTGCCAGTGCTGCAGGGTGCCGCTCAACAGCGGGCTGGGCTTGAAGCGCATCCGCAGCCGCCCGCCCTCCTGCACGACTTCCACGTCGCCGTACCAGGCATCGCGATACAGGCCCGCATAGCCCGCCAGCGGCAGCGATGGCTTGGAGCGCGCATCGCGCGCAGCTACCCGCTTGCGCCACGCGTCATCGGCCTTCGCCCGCGCGTTGCCGGCGGCGTCCGCGTAGGCGGCGATCCAGTCGGTACGCTCTGCCGGCTGCAGGAAGGCATCGAGGATCTGCATCGTCAGCGCATTGAACGCCCCCCCCGCCTCCTGGTTGGTCAGCACCACGATGCCCAGGTCGCGGCCGGGCACCAGCGTCACCCGCGAGACCATGCCCGGCCAGCCGCCGGTGTGCCAGACCAGCTTCTCGCCACGGTAGGACGAGGTGATCCAGCCTTCGCCGTAGCCGAGGAAATCCGGCCGCGATGGGGCCAGCGCCGGCACCGCCGGATCGGGGATGGGCATGGGCGAGATCAGCGACCACATTTCCTTTTGCCGCTTTTCCGAGAACAGTCTTTGCGAGCGGCCCTGCGCGTCGGCGAAGCTGCCACCGGCCAGTTGCGCCCGCATCCAGCGGGTCATGTCGTGCACGCTGGAGTACACGCCGCCTGCGCCCGCGGCGTTGTGCCAGGTCAGCGGAAACGTCGGGCGCAAGGTGGTGAAGTCGGCCTTCGCGTGCCCGGTGGCGGCGTTGTCGCCAGGCCGCAGCGCGTCGGCGTTGAAGCGCGTGCCATCCATGCCCAGGGGATCGAAGAAGCGCTGCTGCAGGAAGGACGCATAGGACTGGCCGGAAACCTTTTCGACCAGCCGTGTCGCCGTCGCGTACAGGATGTTGTCGTAGGCGTAACGCTCGCGGAACCCGGTCTTCAGCGGCACATCCTTCAGCCGGCGCACGACTTCTTCGTTGCTGTAGCTGCTGCCGGGCCAGAACAGCAGGTCGCCGGCGCCCAGTCCCAGGCCGCTGCGGTGGGTCAGCAGGTCGCGAACGCGCATTTCGCCGGTGACGTAGGGATCGGACATGCGGAAGTCCGGCAGGTGTTCGACCACCTTGTCGTCCAGGGACAGCCTGCCTTCGTCGGCCAGCATCGACAAAGAGGCGGCGGTGAAGGCCTTGGTGTTGGAGGCGATCGCGAACAGGGTGTGCGCGTCGACCGCTTCCGGCTTGCCGAGTTCGCGCACGCCCCAGCCGCGCTCCAGCACGACCTGGCCGTCCTTGACCACGGCCACGGCCACCCCCGGAACCTCGAAGCGTTCGCGGACCTGCTCGACCCAGGCATCGAGCTGGGCGGGATCCAAAGGACCCACCTGTGTCGCGCTTGCGGGTATTGCATCCGCCGTCCGGGCCGACGCCTCGGCCGCCAGTGCGGTCAATGGCGCAAACGCAACCAGGCACAACCACAGGAGACAACGGACGGGACGTGGCGAAGAAAACAGGCGCATGCAGGAGGCTCCGGGTACCGGGCCTCGATTCTAGGCGCTGGCCATACCCGGATGGCCAGTGACAGAAGTCCGCGCCCGGCCCCACGGCGGACGTGCACGATGCCGACGCCCTCACGCGTGCGGCGACTATCATCGCCCCACGCAACCCGGAGGCCGACCGATGCAGGACCTGTTCGCCGCACCCGCTTCCGGCCCGGCCAGGCGCATCCATGTCGGCATCGGCGGCTGGACCTATGCGCCATGGCGCGGCGGGATGTTCTATCCGGCCGGACTGGTACAACGGCGCGAGCTCGAATACGCCAGCCGCGAACTGACCGCGATCGAGATCAACGGCACCTACTACGGCGCGCAGAAGCCCGCCACGTACGCGAAGTGGCGCGACGAGACGCCGCCCGGCTTCCTGTTCACCGCCAAGGCGCCGAAGCGGATCATGGCCAGCCGGCGCCTGGCCGGCACCGGGGCGCAGATCGAGGATTTCGTCGGCGGCATCGGCGAACTGGGCGACCGGCTCGGCGCGCTGTCATGGCAGTTCGAGCGCGGCCAGGCGCCGACGCCCGATGAGCTGGCGGCCTTCCTGATGCTGCTGCCGGCGCAGGTGGACGGACGGCGCCTGCGGCATGCGCTGGAACTTCGCGAGCCCGCGCTGTTCACGCCGGACCTGCTGGCCCTGCTGCGCCAGCGCAACGTCGCGCTGGTGTTCGCCGGCTCCGACGAGCATCCGGCCTTCGCCGATGTCACCGCCGACTTCACCTACGCGCGCGTCATGCAGTCCCGCGCCGACCTCGAGCACGGATATCCCGAAGCGGAGCTGGACGCCTGGGCGGCGCGGGCGCGCGCCTGGGCGGCGGGCGGCGATCCCGCCGAACTGCCGCACGTGGGCCCGCCCCGGCCCGGCACCGCGCCGAGGGAGGCGTTCGTGTTCTTCATCGCCAGCGCCAAGGAACGCAACCCGGCCGCTGCCCGCGCACTGATCGCTCGGCTCTCGTGACCCGCACCGCGGATGGCCATGCCCATGCTTGATGCCCGCACCGGCTTGCGTGAAAGGAGGCGCCCGTGAACACCGGTTTCCAGCGGACGCCTGCCACCTCCGGCTACGCGCTGGCCCTGCTCTGCCTGTTCGTTGCGGTATGGATCGCGCTGGCCATCTCGCCCTGGTACCGCGAGGACTGGGCCCTGGAAAACGTGCTGGTCCTGGTCGCCGTGCCGGTGCTGGCCTGGGGCTGGCGACGCATGCCGCTGACAAGGCTCAGCTACACCTGCCTGTTCGTGTTCGGCGTGCTGCACGAGATCGGCGCGCACTACACGTATGCGGAAGTGCCTTATGACGCCTCCATCCAGCGTGTCGCAGGATTCTCGATCGACGCCCTGCTCGGCCTGCAGCGCAACTCCTTCGACCGGCTGGTGCACCTGCTCTATGGCGTGCTGGTGACGCCGGCCTGCATCGAACTGCTCGACCGGGTGGCGCCGCCGCGCGGGGCCTGGCGCTTCGTGCTGCCAGTGAGCTTCATCATGTCGCACTCGCTGCTGTTCGAGATGTTCGAATGGCTGGCCGCCAGCCTCTTCGGTGGCGACCTGGGCCAGGCCTACCTGGGCACCCAGGGCGACGAGTGGGATGCGCAGAAGGACATGCTGCTGGCCACCCTGGGCTCGGTGCTGGCGGTGTCGGTGCTCGGCCTGCGTGGCTGGCTGGCGCCCTGCCCGAGGAAGGTCGCCTCGCCCGGGTGACGTTCGCGCCGGGACGCACGCCCGGCGCCGGGCGATAATGCGCCGATGCCGATGACCGATCGCACCCGCGCGCAACTGCAAATCCATTTCTGCGTCCTGCTGTGGGGGTTCACCGCGATCCTCGGCAAGCTGATCAGCCTGCCCGCGCTGCCGCTGGTGTGGTGGCGGATGCTGCTGGTGGTCGCCGCACTGGCGCTGGTACCGCGGGTCTGGCGCGGACTGCGCGCGCTGCCGCCGCGGCTGGTGCTGGCCTATGCCGGCATCGGCGTGGTGGTCGCACTGCACTGGCTGACCTTCTATGGCGCGATCAAGCTGGCCAATGCCTCGGTGGCCGCGACCTGTATTGCCCTGGCGCCGGTGTTCACCGCGGTGATCGAACCGTGGGTGGCCAAGCGTCCGTTCCGCCCGCGCGAACTGGCGCTGGGCGTGGCGGTCCTGCCCGGCGTGGCGCTGGTCGTCGGCGGGGTACCGGATGGCATGCGCCTGGGCGTGGCGGTCGGCGCGCTGTCGGCGCTGCTGGTGGCGATCTTCGGCTCGTACAACAAGCGCCTGGTCGAACACGCCGATCCGCTGACCGTCACCGCGATCGAGCTGGGCGCCGGTACCCTGGCCCTGACCGCGCTGGCTCCATTGATGCCGCTGCTGCTGCCCGCCTTCGCCGGCGACCTGCTGGTGGTTCCCGGCCTGCACGACGGCGCACTGCTGCTGGTGCTGGCACTGGGCTGCACCCTGCTGCCATTCGCGCTGTCACTGGTCGCGCTGCGCCACCTGAGCGCGTACACCGTGCAGCTGGCGACCAACCTGGAGCCGGTCTACGCGATCATCCTGGCCGCGCTGCTGCTGGGCGAGCAGCACGAACTCACGCCGCTGTTCTACCTGGGCGTGGCGGTGATCCTGGGCGCGGTGTTCCTGGATCCGCTGCTGGCGCGACGACGCTCCGGTGCAGCCCCGGACGCCGAGGTGCAGCATCCGGAAATGCTCGGCACATCCGAGGCCAAGCAACTGGTCGACTGACCTGGCGCAGCCTTGCCCGGTGGAGCCTCAGTGCACGACCAGCACCGGCACCGGACTCAACGCGACCACCTTCTGCGTCACCGAGCCCAGCAGCAGGCTCTTCAGCGCGCCCTTGCCGTGGCTGCCGATCACGATCATCTCCGCCTTCACCGCCTTGGCCTCGTCGAGCAGGGTCGGCACCACGTCGCCGATCGCCTTGCGCTCCTGGAACGCCAGCCGCGCGCGCTTGAGGTGCGGGCGCACCACCGCCATCGTCGCCTCGTACTGCGCCTCGTAGTAGCGGCCCGGGCCGGCCTTGCCGAATTCCTTCTCGGCGGCCTTGGACAGCCGCGGCACCACCTGCAGCACGTGCAGCTCGGGCGGCGCCTTCAGCGCCTTCGCCAGTTTCGCCACGCGGCGTACCGCCGCAGCGCCGACCGCACTGCCATCCACTGCCAGCAGGATTTTCATGGCTTCGCTCCGATTGCCGCGTCAGGGTATGGATCGATCGTATTCCCGGCGACGGCGTCCGGGAATGATCCGGATCAAGGCCGCCCGGCCCCGCGTCACCAGTCCGGGTGCCCGGGCAGCAGGCCCTGCAGTTCGGCCTCGCTGAGGTTGCGCCACTGGCCGGGCTTGAGCGCGCCCAGCTTGATGTTGTCGATCCGCACCCGGCGCAACTGGGTCACCCGGTAATCGAAGGCGGCGGCCATCAGCCGGATCTGGCGGTTGAGGCCCTGCTCGAGCACGATGCGGAAACCGAACTTCGCGATCCGCGCGGTGCGGCATGGCAGGGTCGTCTCGCCGTGGATCCGCACCCCGCGCGACATGCCGCGCAGGAACTCGTCGGTCACCGGCTTGTTGACCGCCACCAGGTACTCCTTCTGGTGGCGGTTCTCCGCACGCAGGATCTGGTTGACGATGTCGCCGTTGCTGGTCAGCAGGATCAGGCCCTCGGAATCCTTGTCCAGGCGACCGATCGGGAAGATCCTTTGCTCGTGGCCGATGAAGTCCACGATGTTTCCGTCGACCGAGCTCTCGGTCGTGCAGGTCACCCCGACCGGCTTGTTCAGCGCGATGTAGACGTGCCGACGCTTGCCGGCCTTGGCCGTGCGCACCTTCAGCGGCTGGCCGTCGACCAGCACCGTGTCGCCCTCCCCGACCACCGCGCCCATCCCGGCCGGCTGGCCGTTCACGGTGACGCGGCGCGCGGCGATCAGGCGATCGGCCTCGCGGCGCGAACAGAAGCCGGTTTCGGCGATGTGCTTGTTGAGGCGGACGGTCATGGGTCCATTATCGACGAGCGGACCCCGCCGCGTCCCCGCTGCGGCGCGATCAGGCCGCGCCGGCGGACTTCTTCGCCCGTCGCGACTCGCGCTTGAGCGGCGCGCCGACCGGGCAGATCTCGAAGGCGAACTGGGTCAGGGTGTTGACCAGGCTGTCGGGCACCAGCCGGTAGACCACGTACTGGCCGCGACGCTCGCCGGCGATCAGGCCGGCGTTCTCAAGCACCGCCAGGTGCCGTGATACCGCCGGCGCACTCATCTCGAAGCGCGCGGCGATGTCGCCGGCCGGCAACTCCTGTTCCGACAGGTAGGCCAGGATCTGCCGGCGCGGGCTGGAGGCGAGGGCTTCGAAAATCTTGTCGGTGCTCATGGTCCGGTACGTCTGCGCTGCGGTCGCGGTAGTGATCGCGGGACGGCACCGCGATCGCGATGCCGTCCCTGCCGAAAGTATCCCGGGTCCTGTCGGAACGCCAGCGCAATCCGTGCGCGGGCGCGCGCCTCAGCGCTGCTGCGGCGGCAGCGGCGGCAGGTGCGCCGGCAGCGGCGCGCGCATCGCTTCCTGGCCGTGCGCCCAGTTGGCGACCGTGCGTCCATAGCGGGCGATCATCGCCATGTTGAAGAAGTGCATCGCGCCCAGGACCAGTACCGACAGGCCGATCTTGGCCGCCACGTAGGGAATCATGGAGGCGACCGCCCTGCCCTCGTTCCAGCCATCCATGCGCAGGGCGATGAAGCCGATGTTGACCAGGTAGAACCCCACCACCAACAGGTGGTTGGTCGACTTCGCGAGCTGTTCGTCCTGGCCGAAGCACTTGACCAGGAACACCTCGCCATTCTTAGACAGCGTACGCGCCACCCAGATGGTCATGGCGATGGAAACGCCCAGGTACAGCAGGTATCCCAGTTCGAGTGTCATGGCGGTAGCTCCTTCTGCGGTCGGTTGATCGGTAATGAATTACTTATTTAACTAATATGCTAATTGCTTAAAAAAGCAAGTCAAGTGCCGTTTATCGGCTCGCGACGCCTGTGACGCCCAAAGAAAAAGGCCGACCCTTTGGGGGGCGGCCTTGCAGAGGATGCGACGCAGCGGGCGCCGACGGTCGATCAGCCGCCGTGCGGCTTGGGCGGACCCTTGCGGTGCGGACGCGGCGGCCCATTGCCGGGCTTGCCCGGACGGGCGCCCTGCGGCCGGAAGCTCTTCGGCGCCTGCGCTGCGGGAGCGTGGCTGCCGTCCCAGCGGGTGATCCGCAGCTGCTGGCCGACCACCCAGGCCTTCTGCAGGTGCGACATGATTTCCGGCGGCATGCCCTCGGGCAGGTCCAGGATCGAATGGTCGTCGTGGATGTCGATGCGGCCGATGAAGCGGCTCTCCAGCCCGGCCTCGTTGGCGATCGCGCCCACGATGTTCCCCGGCTTGACCCCGTGCGCGTGGCCGACCTCGACCCGGTAGGTTTCCATGCCGGTATCGGGCGCCGAACGCGGCGGCTTGGCCGCGCGCGGCGGGCGCGCGCCGAATTCGGAATCGGGCGCGCGAGCCGGGCGCGCGGCGAAGTCGGAATCGTGCGTGCGCTGCGGACGCGAGGTGGCATCGGATCCGTGCGGGCGTGGCGGGCGCGGCGTGAAGCCTTCATCGTTCGACCGCGGCGGACGCGGGCCGCGGCGCTCGTCATTGCCCGAGTCGCGCGACGGACGCTCGAAACGCGGAGCCGGCGCCGGCTCCCTCGCCTCGAGGAACAGCGGCGTCTCGCCTTGCAGCAACTTCGCGAGCGCGGCGGCGATCTCGTTGGAACCCACGTCGTGCTCGCCGGCGTAGCGGTCCATCAGCTCACGGTACGGCTCCAGGCCGCCGGCTTCCAGCGCGCCGGAAATCTTCTCGAAGAAACGCGCCACGCGGCGGTCGTTGACCGCTTCCACCGTCGGCAGGCGCATCTCTTCGATCGGCTGGCGGGTGGCGCGCTCGATCGCGCGCAGCATGCCCTTCTCGCGCGGGGTGACGAACAGGATCGCGTCGCCCGTGCGGCCGGCGCGGCCGGTGCGGCCGATCCGGTGCACGTAACTTTCGGTGTCGTACGGGATGTCGTAGTTCAGCACATGGCTGATGCGCTCCACGTCCAGGCCGCGCGCGGCCACGTCGGTGGCGACCAGCACGTCGAGCTTGCCGTCCTTGAGCTGCTGGATGGTGCGCTCGCGCTGCTGCTGCTGGATGTCGCCGTTGATCGCCGCGGCGGCCTGGCCGCGCGCCTGCAGCTTCTGCGCCAGCTCCTCGGTGCCGGCCTTGGTCCGGGCGAACACGATCATCGCGTCGAACGGCTCGGCTTCGATGATCCGGGTCAGCGCGTCGAGCTTGTGCATGCCGCTGACGAACCAGTAGCGCTGCCGGATATTGGCCGCGGTCGTGGTCTTGGCCTCGATCGTGACTTCGGTCGGATCCTTGAGGTAGGTCTGGGCGATGCGCCGGATCGGCGGCGGCATCGTTGCCGAGAACAGCGCCACCTGGCGCGTCGGCGGGGTCTTCAGCAGCACGGCCTCGACATCGTCGATGAAACCCATGCGCAGCATCTCGTCGGCTTCGTCCAGGACCAGGCACTTCAGCTCGGACAGGTCCAGCGTGCCACGGTTGAGGTGGTCGATCACCCGTCCCGGGGTGCCCACCACCACATGAACGCCGCGGCGCAGCGCCGCCAGCTGCGGGCCGTAGCCCTGGCCGCCGTAGATCGGCAGGACATTGAAGCCGGGCATCCTGGTGGCGTAGCGCTGGAACGCCTCGGCGACCTGGATGGCCAGTTCGCGCGTGGGTGCCAGCACCAGGGCCTGCGGCTTGGTCTTGGACAGGTCCAGCCCCGCAAGTACCGGCAGCGCGAACGCGGCGGTCTTGCCGGTGCCGGTCTGGGCGGTGCCCAGCACGTCGCGACCCGCCAGCAGGGCGGGAATCGTGGCGGCCTGGATCGGCGACGGCGATTCGTAACCGACGGAGGCCAGCGCGGCCATCAACGGTTCGGGCAGGCCGAGGTCGCCGAAGCGCAGGGCGGCAGGGTTTTCTTGATCGGGGGTTGACATCGGAGCTCCGGCGGCACGCGCGAAGGCGCGGCGAACGTGCTGGAAAGGCCCGCTATTGTGCGCCCATGGGCCGGGCCTTGTCGCGTTGGGCCTGAATAGGGGCCTTGCGCCCGTTCAGCCGGCGGGCGCAGCGGTATCGCCGCCTTGGCCTTCCCCTGCCGGCGGCTCGCCGGCCGTGGCCTGCGCATCGATTGCCGTCGCCGGCTCCCCGATCGTGGTCGTCGCCGGCGGCTCCATCTCGGCCGGCAACGCCTCCGGCAACTCGTTGAACTCCGCCAGCGGGCTCTCGGCGGGGCAGTCGTCGTCGGGGAAGCCGAAATCGCGCCGCAGTTGCAGGCCGCAGGCATTGAGCGCGTAGACCTCCGGCTGTTCGCGGCAGCGTCCGTCGAACGCGCGCACCCAGGCATCGCGCCGGCGCATGAAATCGTCGCCACACTTGTCCAGCAGCCGGACCCGGTCCAGGTCGTCCTGCGCGGCATTGTTGCCGTCCAGCCCGTACATCCGCAGCTCGTCGCCGGTGAGCAGGCGCAGGCTGCGGTTGGGCACGGTCTTCATCACGTCGGCCAGCAATGGCGAAGCACCATTGCGTTCCAGGTAGCCGCGCACCGTGGCATACACGGCCTGCAGCTCGGTGTTCAGTTCGGTGCGGCTGGTGGCGGTGGAACTGAGCCGGATGATGCGGTGGATGCCGACTCGACCCGCAAGCCGACGGCTGTCGCCGCCGGCCAGCACGAACACGCAGGCGCTGTGGCAGACCGAATCCTCTCGCACCCAGATCGTCCAGCGGTTGCCGCCGATCCAGTCGCCGGCGCGGATCGCGTCCTCGACCTGGCCACCGGTGGAGTCCAGGTCCAGCACGCGGCTCTCGATGCCCAGGCTGTCGGCCACCCGGGTGACGCGTTCGACCAGCGCGGTGAAATCGCTGGCGATCTTGCCGCGGTAGCGCAGGCGCAACACGTCGCCATCGCGGCACGGTTCCAGCAGGTGGCGCAGGTTGTCCCGGGTCGGCGTCGAGAACGGTTCGCCGTCGCCTTCCCGGTAGTCCAGGCGACAGTCGATCCAGGCCTGGCCGGAGGCCAGCTCCAGCGGCGACCAGTCCGGCACCTTCGCCACGGGAGGCGACGGCACGGGCGCTGCCACCGGCGTGGGCTGGGCGGGCGTGGCCATCGGCGCGCGGCTGACCGCGCCCCCCTCTTCCGGCGAAGCGACCGTCTGCGTCTGCACATCGTCGGCGGGCGCCGACGCCGGTTCGCGGCTGCAGCCGGCAAGCAGGCTGGCGCAGGCGAGGAACAGGCAGACGCGCAGGATCGGCATTACGGCGACATCACGACATGCGGGGGACGCGACCAGTCTAGGCGCAGCGAAGCCCGCGCAGCCAACCTGCGATGAACGTGTCGGCCACTCAGCGCAGCAGGGGCAGCAGTACCAGCACCAGCCCGGCCATCGCCACCACCCACGCCAGCGAACGGACGTAGCGCACGCCGCCCAGGTACAGCGGCACATAAACCACCCGCGCCCAGACGTACAGCTGCACGCCCAGCGCGGTGTGCTCAGAGGTTCGGCCGGCCATGGTGACAGCCAGCACCGCGGCGGCGAAGAAGGGGAAGGTCTCGAGGAAGTTGCGGAACGCCCGGTCGCTGCGCCCGGCCACGCCTGCCAGGGGTGGCGAGGTGTCGCGTGGCCCGGTATTCCAGGCCAGCCCACGCTGGCGGGTCACCAGCATGTCGGCCAGCAGCAGCTGGACGAACCCGAGCACGAGCGCCCAGGCCAGGAACTGCAGTTCGATCGCCATGCCGCTCTCCTTCCCTTGGATGCGGCCGCAGCGTAGCAGGCAGCGGGGCAGCGGGCGCCTGATGCGGGACGGACGGCGGCGGGCAAGGGTTCCAGGGGAGCCGCTGCGGGATTCCGGCCCGCCGCCTTGCCATGCCATGAACAAGGTCGGGGGCACGCTGGTTGCAGATGTCGATCCCGGCCGGTCCTGGCCGTCGCATCGCAAAGGACCAATGCCGGTCCGCCTTGGAGGAGACCCAACCATGTCCTACGTCGATGGTTTCGTGATTGCCGTTCCCACCGCCAACAAGGAAAAGTTCCTCGCCCATGCCCGCGAGTTCGACCCGATGTTCCTGGAATTCGGCGCGACCCGCGTGATCGAAGCCTGGGGCGACGACGTACCACGCGGACAGGTCACCGACTTCTTCCGCGCCGTGCAGGCCAAGGACGACGAGACCGTGGTGTTCTCGTGGGTCGAATGGCCGGACAAGGCCACCCGCGACGCGGGCGTCAAGAAGATGATGGAGGACCCGCGCATGGATCCGTCCGCAAGCCCGATGCCGTTCGACGGCAAGCGCATGATCTTCGGCGGCTTCACCGCGGCGTTCGAACTGACGCGCTGATCGCCGGACGCGCGGCAGGCGGCTGGCGAGGAACCGACGTGTTCGCCCTCGCCCGCTGCGCCGCGCGTCGGGTCCGGCCGGCCGGATGCGGGCGCGCGCAGCGCACTGGAATCCGCCTATCCAACGAAGGACAGCCCATGACCCGGACCGGAGGATGCCGCTGCGGATCGATCCGCTACACGCTGGCGGCCGAACCGCTGGCCACGCGCCTGTGCTGGTGCCGGGACTGCCAGTACTGGGCGCTCGGCAACGCCGCAGTGAACATCATGGTGCCGCGTGCCGCGGTCACCGTCGCCGGCACGCCGCGCCACTTCGACAGCCAGGCCGACAGCGGCAACCGCATGCGCCGCTCGTTCTGCGCCGACTGCGGGACCCAGCTGTTCAGCGAATCGAGCGGCAACCTGGCCAACATGGTGATCCGCGTCGGCACGCTGGACGACGCGTCGGGGATCACGCCGACCGTGGTGATCTGGACGGCGTCGGCCCCGGCCTGGGCGCACATCGATCCGGCACTGCAGGCGTTCCCGGCGCAACCGGGCTGACGCTCGCGCGGGCGGCGCCAGCCGTGGGAACAGCGTTTCGGCTCAGCGGACGCGCACGCCGAAACCGGCTGCGAACTCGGCCTCGTCGAGATTGCCGTCGCTGTCGCGATCCATCGAGGTAAAGCGCATCTCCGCTGCATGACGCAGCTCGTTCTCGTCCAGTTGGCCGTCGCGATCAAGGTCGGCGACCACGATGCGCTCGGACGCCGAGGGGCCGTCGTTGGCGAGGCGGCCCAGCACGGCGTCGAGCTCGGCGGCGGAAAGGCGCTTGTCGTGGTCGGCATCCAGCGTGGAGAAGATGTCGCCGTCGTATTCGTACCGGCTGACGACGCCGTCGCCGTTCGCATCCAGCGCCTTGAACCCGACCGTCGAGCTCACGGGCGAAGGCGATGCCTCCTGCGCTGCCAGGGGCGCGGCAAATCCGAGGGCCAAGAGGAGGATGGTGCCGCGGACGATGGACATGGCGAGGCGCTCCGGAACGGTTGGCCCGCAGCATAGGCAGCCGTTCCTCGCGCGACGAAGGGGACCTTGTACCTACGCGGATGCTGCGGCTGGCGACCCGGCGCCCATCGGGCCGCCCACCCGGCGCGGCGGCCGGTTCATCCGCCCCAGGGCGCGCCCACGCTCAGCGCGCGCGTGCGAACGGCAGCCCGCGCATGATCATCTTCCGGTCCTGTTCGCAGGTCGCCGGAGTGGCGTCGCAGAGATACGCCACGCGCACCACCGGCTCGTCCCCCACCGATCCGAGGCGGTAACGGGTCGCCATGCGTGGCTCGCCCTGCAGGTACACGAACAGCCAGTACTCGTCCGGATCGCTGCGCTGGCGGAAGAACATGCTGCGCAGGCTCGGGTACGGCGGCGTGATCATGCTTGCCGGATCCAGCGGATACCGGTCGAGCACCTGCTGCGGCGACTCGTAACCGGGCAGGACGTCCTGCACGTAGCGCACGCGCTTGTGGCTCTTCGGCCACCCGTGCGGGCCGTACGCATAGATCTTGGGTCGCTCCATGCCGAAGGCGAGCGGAACCTCGATGCGGCCACCCGCCGCGCGCGCGCGGTCGGCGGGATTGAGGACCCATCGCCGGGCCGCGACCAGCGCTGCCTCGTCCAGTGATGGATGGCCGCTGCCGCGCTTGACCCGGGCCTGGGTGACCCGTCCGCAGGTATCGACGGAGAGGTCCAGCAGCACCTCCCCACCCAGCTCCTGCTGGCGCATGCTTTCTGGATATACAGGCTCCACGTAGGCGGGGAACGGACACGCCCCGGCCGTGGCCGCGGCCATGTCTTCCGCCGGGGCAGCCCCACTGGCAAGCGCCAGCAGCATTGCCCACCGCCACCCGCCAACCGCTCGAACCGCCATTCACGCCCCCTGCCGTACCAGCCCCCTGCTGGCCCCGACATGATGCCCGATCAGGCCATCGGCAGCTTCAGTCCCAGCTCCTGGGCGCACTGGCGCGCGATCTCGTAACCGGCATCGGCGTGGCGCATCACCCCGGTACCGGGGTCGTTCCACAGCACCCGCGCCAGGCGACGATCGGCGGCCTCGCTGCCATCGCAGACGATGACCACGCCGCTGTGCTGGCTGTAGCCCATGCCCACGCCGCCGCCGTGGTGCAAGGACACCCAGGTCGCGCCGCCGGCGACGTTGAGCATCGCGTTGAGCAAGGGCCAGTCCGAGACCGCGTCGCTGCCGTCCTTCATCGCCTCGGTCTCGCGGTTGGGCGAGGCCACGCTGCCGGAATCGAGATGGTCGCGGCCGATCACCACCGGCGCCTTCAGCTCGCCATTGCGGACCATCTCGTTGAACGCCAGGCCCAGCTTGTGGCGCACGCCCAGGCCGACCCAGCAGATTCGCGCCGGCAGCCCCTGGAAGCTGATCCGCTCGCGCGCCATGTCCAGCCAGCGGTGCAGGTGCGGATCGTCCGGAATCAGTTCCTTGACCTTGGCGTCGGTCCTGTAGATGTCCTCCGGGTCGCCGCTCAGCGCGACCCAGCGGAACGGGCCGATGCCGCGGCAGAACAGCGGCCGCACGTAGGCCGGCACGAAACCGGGGAAATCGAACGCATTCTCCAGGCCCTCGTCGAGCGCCATCTGCCGGATATTGTTGCCGTAGTCCACGGTGGGGATGCCCTGCGCGTGGAAGGCGAGCATCGCTTCGACATGCGTGCGCATCGACGCCTTGGCCGCGTCGCGCACCTTTTCCGGATTCGCCTTCTGCTCGGCCAGCCACTGGTCCACGCTCCAGCCGATCGGCAGGTAGCCATGCACCGGGTCGTGCGCGGAGGTCTGGTCGGTGACGCAATCCGGACGCACGCCACGGCGGACCAGCTCCGGCAGTAGCTCCGCTGCGTTGCCGAGCAGCGCGATCGATTTCGCCTCGCCGGCCGCGGTGTACCGCGCGATCCGCGCCAGCGCGTCGTCCAGGTCGCTCGCCTGTTCGTCGACGTAACGCGTGCGCAGCCGGAAATCGATGCACTTCTGCTGGCATTCGATGGTCAGCGAACTGGCGCCGGCCAACGACGCTGCCAGCGGCTGCGCGCCGCCCATCCCGCCCAGGCCGGCGGTGAGGATCCATTTGCCGGCAAGGCTGCCGCCGTAGTGCTGGCGCCCCATTTCCACGAAGGTCTCGTAGGTGCCCTGCACGATGCCCTGCGAGCCGATGTAGATCCACGAGCCGGCGGTCATCTGGCCGTACATCATCAGGCCCTTGCGATCGAGCTCGTTGAAGTGCTCCCAGGTCGCCCAGTGCGGGACCAGGTTGGAGTTGGCGATCAGCACCCGCGGCGCGTCGGCATGGCTGGGGAATACGCCCACCGGCTTGCCGGACTGGACCAGCAGGGTCTCGTCGTCGCCGAGCGTTTTCAGGGTGGCCAGGATCGCGTCGTAGCTGGCCCAGTCGCGCGCGGCGCGGCCGATGCCGCCATAGACCACCAGGTCTTCCGGACGCTCGGCCACGTCGGGGTCGAGGTTGTTCTGGAGCATGCGGAACGGCGCTTCGGTGAGCCAGCTGCGGCAGTTCAGCTGGGCGCCGCGCGGGGCGCGGACGACGCGGGAGGGATCGTGGCGCGGGTCGGACATGCCGGGGGATCTCGAAGGACAGGCCGGCATTATCGCAGGGTGACCGCCCCGCCATCCCGCGGCGCTGCAGCGTGCGGGTGGATCAGGGCTGCGGCGGCGCGGGACGCGCCTCGGAAGCGGCACGTTGCCGCTCCAGTTCCTCGCGCTCACGCTCGTAGGCCTGCCGGCGCTGTTCGTAGTCCAGGCGCATCCGCTCGGATTCGACAGGGTTCTGTGCCGCGGCGCGCCGGCGATCGGTGCGTGCGCGATCCACCTCGACCTTGCGCCGGTTGGCGTCGATGGCGAGCCCGATGCGATCCTGCTCGGCCTGGCGCGACGCATCATCCTGGCGACGCTGCGTGTCTTCGGTCACCTGCCGCTGGCGCTCGTAGGTACTGCTCGGCGGCGGGATCGCCGGCGTGCCGTAGCGGTTGGGTGCGACCGACTGGGCCTGCGCGGGGGCGGCCAGCCCCGCCAAGGCGAACAGCAGCGAGATCACACAAGCACCGGGCAGCCGAGCCAGGGCACCGGATACGACTGCATGCGGGGAAATACTGCGGGCGTCCATCCCTCGCTTATACCCCGCAGGATTCGACGCCGAGGTGAACCATCGGCGCGACTTCAGCCCGCGCTCACGCCGGGGGGCAAGCCCCGACGCGGCCGCGATGGAACGCCTCGACCTTCGCCGGATCGGCCGGCTGCGGCGCCAGGCCGTCGTCGAACACGACGCGCCACACGCCATCGGCACCGCGCTGCCACACGGAGCTGAAACGGCCCAGCCGGGATTGCCCGCTGGCGACGTCCTGGTAAAGCGCCGGACCGCTGGACGAAACGATGCCGGCATCGCCGCCGGCATGGACATGTTCCGGATACCACCACAGGCGCGTCTGGCGGCCTGCGATCAGTCCCGCCCAGGCTTCGAGGATCTCGCCTTGGCCGCGCTGCGGGTTGGGCCGACTTACCCCGAACACCGCGAACGGATGCAGGTGGGAAGCGAAAGCCTCGGTGTCATGGTCGGCCACCGATTGCGCGAAGGACAGTTCGCGATTCCAGACTTCACACCGGGCCGCGTCGGCGGCCGCCGATGGCGCGAAGGCATGCGATGCCGGTGACGCCAGCAGCGACGCCAGCACGGCGAACACGACGCTTGGACCTGCGCGCATGCAGGCGCCTCAGCGTTCGGGAAAGTAGGCCCGGCCATAGCCGCTGCAGCCAGTCGATCCACCGCCTTCCCGTTTCAGGCGACTGCCCGTGCCCTGCAGGCAATGGTCCGGCGGCGGCTTGTCCCCGGCCTGGATCTCCTGGTACATGGCCGAAAAACGCATCACCAGGCGATCTTCCGGCGCCACATCGGCCATCCGGCTGCGCCGCGGGGCGGGCTGGACCGACGGGTCCGCGGCGTCACGGCTTTCCGGTGCAACCGGCGCCTCCACCCGCAAGGGGGAAGCATCCTGCCGCACGGGATTGCCCAGCGAAGCATGCGCATCGGACAACGGGGCAAGGGCGAGACCGGCAACCAGCGCGAGCATGGGTTTCAAGGCGGCAACTCCAGGGAGTGACGTCGCGAGCATCGGCGTGCCCAGTCACCGCGTCAAGCCGTCCGGCGGCGCGATGCCATGCGCATTGCGCGGGAGTCTGCCAAGCTGTGACGGTCGTTCCAGCCGCGTTGCGCAATGTCCGGTCGCCTGATCCGTCTCGCCAGCCTCGTCCTGCTGCTATCCCTGTCCGCCTGCGCGGCCTCGCCCCACCGCCCTCGATCCCCGGTCCCCGTCGCCGCCAGCGAACCGGCCTTGCTGCTGCTGGTGTCGATCGACGGCCTGCGCGCGGACGCGCTGGGACGCGGCGACACGCCGCACCTCGACCGCCTCGCCGCCGGCGGGGTCCGCGCGCAATGGATGCGGCCGTCCTACCCGGTGCTCACGTTCCCGAACCACTACACGCTGGTGACGGGCCTGCGCCCGGACCACCACGGCATCGTCCACAACTCGATGAAGGATGCCCAGCTGGGACGCTTCATCGTCGCCGACCAGGATGCGGGCCGCGTCCCGGGCTGGTGGCAGGGCGTGCCGTTGTGGACCAGCGCCGAGCAGGCCGGCATCGCGACCGGGGTATGGGCCTGGCCGGGCGCATCGGCGCCGCGCGATGGATTGCTGCCGCGTTACTGGCACGCCTTCGATGCAGCCGTGCCGCTGGACACGCGGGTCGACGAGATCGCCGGATGGCTGCAGGCAGCGGACGGCCCACGCCCGGGCCTGGTCGCCGTGTACCTGGAGAACGTCGACGGCGCCGGGCACGACCATGGCCCGGCGGCACCGGAAACCCACGCCGCGATCCGTGCCGTCGATGCGGCACTGGGCGCATTGCTCGCCCGACTGGACGCCGCCGGCCTTTCCGATCGGACCAACGTGGTGGTGGTCTCCGACCACGGCATGGCCGAGGTGCCCGATGGCCATTACATCGCCGTGGAGGACATGGCGTCGATGGAGGAAGCCGAGGTGGTGAGCATCGGCCAGGTGATCGGACTGATCCCGCGCACCGGCCACGAAGCGGCGGTGGAGAGCCGCCTCGTGGGCCGTCATCCGCATTACCAGTGCTGGGACCGTGCCGGCATCCCCAAGCGCCTGCAGTACGGCAGCCACCCGCGCATCCCGCCGATCGTGTGCCAGATGGACGAGGGCTGGAACGCGCTGCCCCGCACGATCCTCGACCGTCGCGATGCCAACGGCAGCCACGACCGCGGCGCCCATGGCTACGATCCGGACCTGCTGGCGATGCGCGCGGTGTTCATCGCGCGCGGCCCGGCATTCCGCGAAGGCGCGGTGCTGGCGCCGTTCGACAACGTCGATGTGTATCCGCTGCTGGCGCGGCTGCTGGGGATCACGGCGCAGCCGAACGACGGCGATCCGGCCACGCTCGCGCCGGCGCTGCGCGAACCCTGAGGCAAGGCCGCCAGCGGCGTTGCCGCGATGCCCGCGACGCGGCGACGGCACGCTCCGCCCGCGTCCGGCATCCATGTCCGAAAACGGCGAGTCCGGGCTGCCGGCAGGTGCTAGCCTGCTTGCATGTCGTCCGCGCCCTCCCCCGCCGCCCTGCCCGATCCGCGCGTGTGCGAACGCGCCCGGCTTAGCCGCGACGCACGCTTCGACGGACTGTTCTTCACCGCCGTGCGCAGCACCGGGATCTACTGCCGCCCGGTATGTCCCGCCCCGGCGCCCAGGCCCGAGAATGTCGATTACTACCGCAGCGCCGCGGCGGCCGAATCGGCGGGCTTCCGGCCCTGCCTGCGCTGCCGCCCCGAGCTGGCGCCGGGGGACGGCGCCTGGCGCCGTGGCGACGAGACGGTGGCTCGCGCACTCAAACTGATCGACCAGGGATTCCTGGCCGAATCCACGCTGGCCGACCTGGCCGCCCGGGTACACCTTGGCGAGCGCCAGTTGCGCCGCCTGTTCGTCGAGCGCCTCGGCGCGGCGCCGATCGGGGTGCACGGAACCCGGCGCCTGCTGTTCGCCAAGCAACTGCTCACCGAAACCACGCTGCCGGTCACCGAGGTGGCGCTGGCCGCGGGCTTCTCCAGCCTGCGCCGTTTCAATGCGACGTTCCTCGAGGCCTATCGCATGGCACCGCGGGAACTGCGCCGGCGCACCCCCGCCGAACCGGCCGTGCGCGATGCGTCGCAGCCGCTGGTGTTGAAGCTCGGCTATCGCCCGCCCTACGAGTTCGGCGCGATGCTCGACTTCCTGCGCGGCCGCGCACTGCCCGGCGTGGAAACGGTCGATACGCGCAGCTATGCGCGGGTGGTCGGCACGGAGCAGTCGCCGGGCTGGCTGCGGGTCAGCGCCTGGCCGGGCAGCCGCGGTGGTCGCATCCATGCTCTGAAGCTGGAACTGCACGGTGCCGCGCCCACGCAACTGGCCGGCATCGTCGCCCGGGTTCGACGCATGTTCGACCTCGATGCCGATCCGCAGGCGATCGCGGCCGCACTGTCGGCCGATCCGCACCTGCGCCCGCTGTTGAAGAAGCATCCCGGCCTGCGCCTGCCCAGCGGGTGGGACGGCTTCGAGATCGCGGTGCGCGCCATCATCGGCCAGCAGGTCAGCGTCGCCGCCGCGCGCACGCTGACCACGCGGGTGGCCCAGCGCCATGGCCGGCCGGTCGCCATCGCCGGACCGGACGGGCTCGACCGGCTGTTCCCGGAACCGGTCGCGCTGGCGACGGGTAACCTCGAAGGCCTGGGCCTGACCGGCGCGCGTGCAGCCACGGTGCGCGCAGTCGCCGTCGCCCTGCTCGAAGGACGCGTCGATTTCCGCGCCGAGCAGACCCTTGAAGAATTCACCGACTCCTGGAGCGCGCTGCCCGGCATCGGACCGTGGACCGCACATTACCTGGCGCTGCGCGCGCTCGGCCATCCCGACGCGTTCCCCGCCGAGGACCTGGTCCTGCAAAGGGCATTGACCGGCGATGGCAGCCGTCTCAGCGCACGACAGCTGCGCCAGCACGCCGAGGCCTGGCGGCCCTGGCGCGGCTACGCCGTGATCCATCTCTGGCGCGATGCGATGGCAGCAGCGCCCGCCCCCGTGGAGAAGAAACGATGAGCACCATCCGTTACCGCCGCATCGCCAGCCCGGTCGGTCCGCTGACCGTGGCCGCGTCCGACGCCGGCCTGCACGCGATCGAATTCCCCAGCAACCGGCATCCGGTGCGCCGCGACCAGGACTGGCGGGAGGGCGACCACCCGCTGCTGCAGGAGGCCGAAGCGCAACTGGCGGATTACTTCGCTGGCCGGCGCCAGAGCTTCGAATTGCCGCTGGCGCCGCAAGGCACGCATTTCCAGCGCGAGGTGTGGTTCGCGCTGGCCGCGATTCCCTACGGACAGACCGCCAGCTACGCGCAACTCGCGGCACGCGTGGACCGGCCATCGGCGACACGCGCGGTCGGCGCGGCGAACGGGCGCAACCCACTGCCGATCGTGCTGCCCTGCCATCGCGTGATCGGCGCCGACGGTTCGCTCACCGGTTTCGGCGGCGGCCTGCCGACCAAGCGCTTCCTGCTGGAACTGGAAGGGGCACTTCCGCGGACCGCACCTGCGCCGGATCTGTTCGCGTAGAGCCGCCCACCCGCGTCGCGTTCGACTACCGGAAAAGCGGGGCAATCCCCGCGTCAGGCGGCGTCTATCGCCTGTCGCAACGGAGCCAGGAATGCCTTCGCGCGTGCCGCCGCCTCGTCGGCATCGCGCGCATCGGCCAGCGTCGACACCAGCGCGCTGCCGACCACCACGCCATCGGCGTCGACGGCCATTGCGGCGGCGCTGGCCGCGTCCTTGATGCCGAAGCCGGCCACGACCGGCACCCCCGAAGCGGCACGCAGCGCATGCAGGCGCTTGCCCGCCGCCCCGGTATCGAGCCGGTCGGCACCGGTCACGCCGGCATAGCTGACGTAGTACAGGTAACCCCGGGCGTTGGCGCTCAGCATCGCTGCACGCTCCGGCGAGGTGGTCGGCGAAGCCAGCATCACCAGCGCCAGCCCGGCCTCGTCGAACGCCTGCTGGAATCCGGCCGCCTCCTCCGGAGGCAGGTCGACCAGGAGTACGCCATCGACACCGGCCGCGACCGCGCCGGCGGCAAAGCGCGCTGCGCCGCGGATCTCGACCGGGTTGAGGTAGCCCATCAGCACCACGGGTGTCTGCGCGTCGCGTTCGCGGAAACTGCGCACGCACTCGAAGACGTAGCCGGTGCCCGCGCCGCGCGCCAGCGCGCGCTCGGAGCTGCGCTGGATCACCGGCCCGTCCGCCATCGGATCGGAAAACGGCACACCCAGTTCGATCACGTCCGCGCCGGCCTCGACCAGCGCGTGCATGACCGGAACGGTCGCCTCCAGCGATGGATCGCCGGCGGTGACAAAGGGGATCAGGGCCTTGCGACCGGCGCTGCGGAGGTGCGCGAACCTGTTGTCTAAGCGGCTCATGGGTGGCCTGTCGGGTCTGGGGGCGCGCCTGCGAACTTCGTGGAGCGGTTCGCCAGGCATCGCATTCAACATGGGGATGGATACCGCATCGGGTCGCCGTCGGTACGCGCCTACAGGGTGATGCCTTCGCGCGCGGCGATCGTGTGCACGTCCTTGTCGCCGCGCCCGGACAGGTTGCACAGCACCAGCGCGTCCTTTGGCAGTTCGCGCGCCAGCTTGATCGCCTGGGCGACGGCGTGGCTGGATTCCAGCGCCGGCAGGATGCCTTCGGTGCGGGTGAGCTTGTGGAACGCGGCCAGTGCCTCCTCGTCGGTCACGCCGACGTACTCGGCGCGGCCGCTGTCCTTCAGGAACGCGTGTTCCGGGCCCACGCCCGGGTAGTCGAGACCTGCGGAGATCGAGTGCGTCTCGATGATCTGCCCGTCGTCGTCGCAGATCACGTAGGTGCGGTTGCCGTGCAGGACGCCGATGCGGCCGGCGGCCAGCGAGGAGGCATGGCGGCCGGTTTCGATGCCGTCGCCGGCCGCCTCGGCGCCGACCATCCGCACCGAGGCGTCGTTGAGGAACGCATGGAACAGGCCGATGGCATTGCTGCCGCCGCCGACGCAGGCGGTGATCGCGTCCGGCAGGCGGCCGTAGTCGGCCAGCATCTGCGCACGCGCCTCGCGCCCGACCACCGCGTTGAAATCGCGGACCATGCGCGGATACGGATCGGGACCGGCCACCGTGCCGATGATGTAGAACGTGTCCTCCACGTTGGTCACCCAGTCGCGCATGGCCTCGTTGAGCGCATCCTTGAGCGTGGCCGAACCGCTGGTCACCGGCATCACCGTGGCGCCGAGCAGCTTCATCCGATAGACATTTATCTTCTGCCGCTCGATGTCGGTGGCGCCCATGTAGACCACGCACTCCAGGCCCAGTCGCGTGGCCACGGTGGCGCTGGCGACGCCGTGCTGGCCGGCGCCGGTCTCGGCGATGATCCGCTTCTTGCCCATGCGGCTGGCGAGCAGCGCCTGGCCGATGGTGTTGTTGATCTTGTGCGCGCCGGTGTGGTTCAGGTCCTCGCGCTTGAGCAGGATCTGCGCACCGCCCGTTTCGCGGCTCAGCCGCTGCGCGTGGTAGATCGGGCTGGGGCGGCCGACGTAGTGCTTCAGGTCCTTCTCGAACTCGGCGATGAAAGCCGGATCGACGCGTGCGGCGTCGTACGCGGCCGCCAGTTCCTGCAGCGGGCCGACCAGGGTCTCGGCGACGAAACGGCCGCCGTGCGGGCCGAAATGGCCAGCAGCATCCGGAAAGGCGTGGAAGTCGACAGGGGCGGACATGGACGGGGTCGCGATCGGAGATGCCTCAGGCTAACGCACACATCCATGCGTGTTAATCGACAATTTCGGCCAATCATGTGAGATAAACTCACATGTATGTCGCGCCCCCTGCCACCACTGAACGCCCTGCGCGCCTTCGAGGCCGCAGCCCGGCTGGGCAGCATCAGCCGCGCCGCGGACGAATTGCATGTCACCCATGGCGCGGTCAGCCGCCATATCCGGACCCTGGAGGAGGCGCTGGGGGCGCCGCTGTTCGAGCGCGAGGGACGTGGCATCGCACCGACCGCGGCCGGCCTGCGCCTGCGCGGAGCAGCGGGCGATGCGTTCACCACCCTGCAGACGGCCTGGGCCGGCCTGCGCCGCGACGGCCGCCCGGCGGCACTGGTCCTGGGCTGCCCGGGCAGCCTGCTGGCCCGCTGGGTGATTCCGCGGCTCGAGCGCCTGGCCGTGGCGCTGCCCGAGCTGAAGCTGCACCTGTCGGCGCAGGAGAGCGGTTTCGATGCGGCCTTGCCGGGACTGGATGCGGCGCTACTGCTGGGCGAATCACCCTTGCCATCCGAGTGGCAGATCCATGTCCTGGGCCCCGAACGCATCGGCCCGGTGCTGAGTCCGCGGCATCCACGCTACGCGGCCTTGCGCGAAGCCCCACCGGCGGCACTGCTGGAGCAGCCGCTGCTGCACACCGCTTCGCGCCCGCAGGCCTGGCCACGCTGGTTCGCCGCGCATTCGCTGGCGCCCGATGCGTGGCGGCCCGGCACTGGCTTCGACCACCTCACCTACCTCCTGGAGGCCGCCGCCGCCGGCCTGGGCGTGGCGATAGCGCCGCAGGAACTGGTCCAGGCCGACCTGGACAGCGGCCGCCTGATCGCACCGTGGGGCTTCGCGGCCACCGGAGGCGAATGGGCGCTGTGCACGCTGCGCGGCAATGATGACCCGCGGATCCGCGCGCTCGCAGGCTGGCTGCGGCACGAACTCGGCGGCAGCGGCGACTGAAGCGGCCCAGGAAGCCGCGGGGACGCGGAACACCGGCCTCGCTAGTCGCTGTGGCAGTCCGCCCGTCGCACCTCGGCTACGAAGCGGCGCATCTTCTCGCCGTCCTTGATGCCGGGCGACACCTCGATGCCACTGGCCACGTCCACTGCCCACGGCAGCGTGGCCTGGATCGCGTCGAACGCGTTGTCCGGCGTGATCCCGCCCGCCAGTACGAACGGACGATGCAGCCCGGTCGGAATGCGGCTCCAGTCGAACGCTTCGCCGGTGCCGCCGGCACCGCCGCGACGGTGGCTGTCGAACAGGAAGCCGTCGGCGTTGGGCCAGCGCTGCTGCAGGACATGGGCGTCCCAGGCTTCGCCGGACGCCATCGGCACCGCCTTCATCCATGGCACGCGGAACGCGCGGCAGAACGCATCGTCCTCGTCGCCATGGAACTGCAGCAGGGCCGGACGCACCTGGCGCACGACTTCGCGCACCTCGGCGGCGGTGTTGTCGCGGAACAGCGCGACCGCACTGACCATCGGCGCCAGCGCGAGCCGCAACTGGCGCGCTTCGGCCGCGGTCAGCCGGCGCGGACTGGCATGGGCGAAGACGAAACCCACCGCATCCACGCCCAGTTCGCCCGCCAGCCGCACGTCGCCCGGACGGGTCATGCCGCAGAACTTGATCCGGGTGCGATAGAGGGTGCGGTTCACAGCGTCACTTCCGCGGGAAGGGCCCATTGGGGAGGATACAGCGGACGCAGGAACACCAGTCCCTGCGGCGGCGCGGTCGGCCCGGCCAGGGTGCGGTCGCGCCCGGCCAGCAGCTGCGCGATCCAGCTTTCCGGTTGCGTACCCGCGCCCACTTCGAGCAACGAGCCCACGATATTGCGAACCATGTGATGGAGGAATGCGTTCGCCTGGACCTCGATCTCGACCGTCTCGCCGATCCGGCGGACGATGATCTCCTGCAGGTCGCGGCGCGCGTGCGGCGCCTGGCAATGGACCGTGCGGAAGGCGCTGAAGTCGTTCTCGCCAAGCAGTGACTGGGCCGCGCGGTGCATCGCACCGGCGTCCAGCTCGCGCCGCTCCCACGCCATCAGCTGGCGATACAGCGCCGGGCGCACCTGCCGGTTGACCAGCCGGTAGCGGTAGCGGCGCGCGCGCGCGGAAAAACGGGCATGGAAGTCGTCCGCCACCGGCACGCACCAGCGTACGCATACCGCTGGCGGCAGCCGGCCGCTGACACCCAGCGTCCAGGCACGCGGATCGCGCGCGGCGCTGCTGTCGAAATGCACCACCTGGCATTCGGCATGGACGCCGGCGTCGGTGCGCCCGGCGCAGCTCACGGTGATGGCCTGGTCGGCGACCGAGCTCAGCGCCCGTTCGAGCGCGGCCTGCACGGTTGGCGGGCCGGACGGCCCGAGTCCCTGCCAGCCCTGGAATCCACCGCCGTCGTACTCCACGCCCAACGCGTAACGCATGTCGGCCGCTCGCCCCGGCTCAACCGATCTCGCGCAGCAGCTGTGCCGCTTCGTCGCGCGCGGACGGATCCTGGCCGATGGCGACCTCGTGCAGCAGGCTGCGTGCGGTCTCCACGTCGCCCAGGTCGAGGTAGGCGATGGCGAGCTCCAGCCGTTCGCGACCGGCCGGTGCCGGATTCAGCGAAGCCAGGCCGATCGCCGCGCCGGAGGCACCGGTGTGCCAGGCCGGGACCGCGCCATCGTCCGGATGGGTCGGCGCCGGGTAGGACGGTGCCTCTTCGCGCACGTGCTCCACCTCATCGACGCCATCATCGGCATGCGCCGACTCCGGCGAGGCTTGCGGCAGCGCCGCAGCCAGCGCGGCCGCATCGAATCCGCTGCGGCGGCTGGCCGGGATCGACATCGGCTTGGGTCGACGCGCCAGCCACCACACCAGGGCGGCCGTCACCAGCAGGCCCAGCCCGCCCCACAGCCACACCGGCGCCGAAGCCCCCGGGGTCGCCGACGCGGCATTGGTCTGCGCCAGCGTCTGCTGCGCGGCCGCCAGTTCGCTGTCCTTGAGTTCGATCAGCTTGAGCTGCGCCTGCTGCATCTTCTCCAGGTCTTCGACCCGGGTACGCAGTTCCTGCAGCTCCGAGTCGCGCGTAGCCAGGTCTTCCTGGGCCTGACGCAGTTGTTCGTTTGCCAGCATGTCGCCCTCGCCGCCGGCGCCGAGTCCGGATTCTGTCGCCTGTGAACCGGCCGCCGCGACCGCCGGTGCGATTTCCAGCCGGGCGCCCGATGCGCCTGCCGCTGGCGCCGGAGGCGGTGCCGGCGCAGCCGCGGCACTGGCCGCGATCGGCGTCGTGCCTGCATCGGCCGGTTGCTGGACCGGCCGCGTCGCCTGCCGCCACTGTGCGGTCTGTTCGCGCACGAGTGCCGCCGCGGCTGCCGCATCGGCCTGGCCGAAGTCGGCCGCGCCGGGCATGCGCAGTACCGCACCGCTGCGCACGCGATGGATATTGCCGCCGATGAAGGCTTCCGGATTGGCCCGCAGGAGCGCGACCATCGCTTCGTCGAGCGTGTGCCCGCCGCGATCCATGCCCGCGGCGACCTGGGAAAGGGTCTGGCCGCGCTCGATCCGGGCCAGCACGTCGCCGGCCGCGAGCCTGGCACCGCTGTCGACGCTGGCGGTTCGGGGAACCGGGGCGGGCGCCACGGGTGCGGGCTCGGATTCCTGGATCGACGCTGGCGCGGTCGGGGCGGGCTGCGCTTCGCGGACGATCGCATCGGACGGCATCGCCTGCGGCGCCTGGATGGCCGGCGCCTCGATCGCCACCGCGGTCTGCGGCGCGTTGACCAGGGCCGAATACTCGCGCACCAACCGTCCCTGTCCCCAGTCGACCTCGACCAGGAAACCCAGTGCCGGCACGTCCACCGGCGCGGAGCTGGTCACGCGCACGACCGCGCGGCCCTGGGCGTCGCTGGTGATCTCGAACTGCAGGTCGTTGACCAGGCCCGACGGCGGCTGCAGGCCGACGCGGGCGAAGGTCTCCGGCGAGGCCAGCCGCGCGCGCGCGTTCTCCAGCTCGCCGGGCTCGTTGGAGATGATCGGGATCTCGGCCAGCAGAGGCTGCCCCGGCGATGACAGGACCCGGATCTGCCCCAGGCCAAGCGCCATCGCCCCGCTGCTGAGCAGCGCCAGGCCGATTCCCAACAGCCAATGCCATGGGCGCGTCGCGCCCCGTCCCCTTGTGCTCATGCGGCGCACTATAGCCGAGGCCCCGCCGTTGTAGGAGCCGGGATACGGCCCGTTCCCCGGCTCGGACCATCGACACCGCGGCGCGGACCCCGTCCGCGCCGCGGCCGGCTCAGCCTTCCTTCGCGACCAGCTCGGCCAGCTGCACCGCGTTGAGGGCGGCACCCTTGCGGATGTTGTCCGAGACGATCCACAGGTTCAGGCCGCGCGGATGCGACAGGTCCTCGCGGATGCGGCCGACGTACACCGCGTCGTTGCCCGAGGCATGGGTCACCGGCGTCGGATAACCACCCGGCTTGCGCTCGTCGACCACTTCCACGCCCGGCGCGTTCTCCAGCAGCGCACGCGCCGCTTCCGGGGTGACCTTGCGCGTGGTCTCGATCGACACCGCCTCGGAATGGCCGTAGAACACCGGCACGCGCACCGCGGTCGGATTCACCTGGATGTTGTCGTCGCCGAGGATCTTGCGCGTCTCCCAGACCAGCTTCATCTCTTCCTTGGTGTAGCCGTTGTCCATGAAATCGTCGATCTGCGGGATCAGGTTGAAGGCGATCTGCACCGGGAAGCGCTGCGGATCGGCGTCCTGGAAATTGAGCAGTGCGCCGGTCTGGCGGCCCAGCTCCTCCAGCGCCGAGCGACCGGCGCCGGACACCGACTGGTAGGTGGCCACGTTGATCCGCTCGATGCCGTACTCGCGGTGGATCGGCGCCAGCGCGACCAGCATCTGCATGGTCGAGCAGTTCGGGTTGGCGATGATCCCGCGCGGACGGTTCTTCACCGCTTCCGGATTGACCTCCGAGACCACCAGCGGCACGTCGTCGTCGTAGCGGAAGGCGGAAGAGTTGTCGATCACCACCGCGCCGGCGGCGGCGAACTTCGGGCCGTATTCCTTCGACACCGAGCCGCCGGCCGAGAACAGCGCGATGTCCACGCCGGTGGGATCGAACTTGGCCAGGTCATGGACGTCGACCTTGCGGCCGGCGAACAGGACATCACCGCCGGCGGAGCGCTCGGACGCCAGGGCGATGAGCTTGCCCACCGGGAACTGGCGCTCGGCCAGGATGGCCAGCATGGTCTCGCCGACCGCGCCGGTGGCGCCGACGACGGCGACGGTGAAACGACGTTCTGCAGTGCTCATGGATGTTCTCGTTTGTGTTCTGTCTGGGTTTGAATGGATGCGATGTCGCGCGATGCGCGTGCGTGCCGTATTCGGGGAACCTCGTCCCGGGTGCTGCCCGATCGCGTCGAGCGCCTGGGTGGTTCCCTACCGTTTGCCGTTCGCGGTTTTGACCGCGCCGGCAATCCCGGTAGTGGCGGCTTTCGTGGCGACGGCCTTCGCGGTAATCGTCGCGGTGACCGGAGTCGGCGGATGACCGGCCTGCGGGCCGAAGCCCAGCGCGGCCAGCAGGTTGTCCACGGCCAGCTGCACCATCGCCCGGCGCGTGGCCAGGGAGGCGCTGCCGATGTGCGGGGTGAGGACCACGTTGCGCAAAGCCAGCAGCTCAGGGCGTACGTCCGGCTCGCCTTCGTAGACGTCCAGCCCGGCCGCGGCGAGGCGGCCGTTCGCCAGCGCGTCTGCCAGGGCCAGTTCGTCGACAAGTCCGCCACGGGCGATGTTCACCAGCGTGGCGGTGGGCTTCATCTTCGCCAGCGCCGCCGCATCGATGACGTGGTGCGACGCCTGCGAGTACGGCAGCACCAGCACGAGATGATCGGCCCGGGCGACCAGCGCGTCGAAATCGACGTAGCGCGCACCCGTTTCGCGTTCGACGTCGCCCGGCAGGCGCGAGCGGTTGTGGTACAGCACGTCCATCCCGAAGCCGTGGTGCCCGCGGCGGGCGATGCCCTGCCCGATCCGGCCCATGCCGAGGATGCCCAGCGTGCTGCCATGGATGTCGGCGCCCAGCATGGTCGAGAACGACCACTGGTCCCAGCGGCCCTCGCGCAGCCAGCGCTCCGATTCGGTGATCCGGCGGGCAGCCGCCATCAGCAGGGCGAAGCCCAGGTCGGCGGTGGTTTCGGTGAGGACATCCGGCGTGTTGGTGGCGATCACCCCGCGCGCGTCCAGCGCGGCGATATCGAGGTTGTTGTAGCCGACGCCGACGTTGGCGACCGCGCGCAGCCGGGGGGCGCCGGCAAGTTCATCCGCGCCGATGCGTTCGTTGAGCGTGACCAGTGCGCCGTCGACGCCGCGCAGCGCAGCGGCGATCGCGGCCGGGGCGTACTGGCTCACTTCGGTCGCGGCATCCACGTCGCAATGCGCCGCCAGCTGGCCGACGATATCGTCGAACAGCGGCTGCGAAACCCACACGCGTGGACGGTCGCCGGGCATCGGTCTATCCCGCGTCGCCCAGGCCAGGGCCGCCCGGGATGCGCGGCGTGATCGTGCCGACATCGCCGCACTGGGCACGATGGCGCAGCGCCTGGTCCATCAGCACCAGCGCGACCATCGCCTCGGCGATGGGCGTGGCGCGGATGCCGACGCAGGGATCGTGGCGGCCGGTGGTGACCACCTCGACCGGATTGCCGTTCACATCGACCGTCGGCCCGGGCAGGCGCAGGCTGGAGGTCGGCTTGAGCGCGATCGAAGCGACCACCTGCTGGCCGGTGGAGATGCCGCCGAGGATGCCGCCGGCGTGGTTGCTGGCGAATCCTTCCCGCGCGATCAGGTCGCGATGATGGGTTCCCTTCTGCGCGATCACGTCGAAGCCGTCGCCGATCTCCACGCCCTTGACCGCGTTGATGCTCATCAGCGCCGATGCGAGTTCGCCGTCGAGCTTGCCGTAGATCGGCTCGCCCCAGCCCGGCGGCACGCCGTCGGCGACCACGGTCACGCGCGCGCCGACCGAATCGCCGGACTTGCGCAGCGCGTCCATGTAGCTTTCGAGCTCCGGCACCTGCGGTGCATGCGGCCAGAAGAACGGGTTGTCCTCCACCGCGCTCCAGTCGAAGCCACCTGGCTTCACGTCACCGATCTGGGCGAGGAATCCACGCACGCTGACGCCATGGCGCTGCTGCAGCCACTTCTTGGCGATCACCGCGGCGGCCACGCGCATGGTGGTCTCGCGCGCCGAGCTGCGGCCACCGCCGCGCGGGTCGCGGATGCCGTACTTCTGCCAATAGCTGTAGTCGGCGTGGCCCGGGCGGAACTGCGCGGCGATGTCGGCGTAGTCCTTGCTGCGCGCATCCGTGTTGCGGACCAGCAGCGCGATCGGCGTGCCGGTGGTACGGCCCTCGTACACGCCGGAAAGGATCTCGACCTCGTCGGCTTCGCGCCGCGCAGAGGTGTGCCGCGACTTGCCGGTGGCGCGCCGTTGCAGGTCGTGCGCGAACTCCTCCGCTGCGAGCTCCAGGCCCGGCGGGCAGCCGTCGACGACGCAGCCGATGGCCGGCCCATGCGATTCGCCGAAGGTGGTGACCGACAACAGTCTGCCGAAGGTGTTGCTGCTCAAGGCGCCGCTCCGCGGGGAACCGGTGGGGAGACGGGCAAGGATCGCATATTCGGCGCCGCCTGCTGCAGTGCGGCAGCGACGCCGGAAACGTTGCCGCGGTAACGGTCGCACGCGCTCAGCGCACGCGCGAATGCGCCGTCATTTACGCTGCGCGGCCAGCTCGGCGATGCGCGCGTTGTGCGTGATCAGTTCGCGGCACTCGACCGCGAAGATGCCCATCTGCCCGACCTTGAACTCGATCCAGGCCAGGTCGAGTTCGGGCAGCAGCTTCACCAGGTGCTGTTCGGACTCGCCGACTTCGCAGATCAGCAGGCCGTCCTGCGACAGGTGCAGCGGCGCATCGCGCAGGATCTTCAGCACCAGGTCCAGGCCGTCCGGGCCGGCGCGCAGGCCCAGCTCGGGCTCGTAGGAGTATTCCTTCGGCAGCGCGTCGGTCTCGTCGTCGGTGACGTAGGGCGGATTGGTGACGATCAGCTCGTAGTGGCGCCCGGTCAGGCCGGCGAACAGGTCGGACTTGAGCAGGGTGACGTTGCCGGCGTGCAGGCGCGCCTTGTTCTCGCCGGCCAGGGCCAGCGCGTCGTCGCTGATGTCCACGCCGTCGACCTGCCAGTCCGGGTTGTAGTGGCCCATGGCGATGGCGATACAGCCCGAACCGGTGCACAGGTCCAGCGCACGGCGCACCTCGCGACCGCCCAGCCAGGGCTCGAAGCCGCCTTCGATCAGCTCGGCGATCGGCGAGCGCGGCACCAGTGCGCGCGCGTCGCTCTTGAAGTTGAGGCCGGCGAACCACGCCTCGCCGGCCAGGTAGGCGGCCGGCACGCGCTCGTCGATGCGGCGCTGGAACAGGGCCAGGATCTTGTGCTTTTCCCGGGTGGTCAGCCGCGACTGGCCGTAGACCGGGCTCAGGTCGTGCGGCAGGTGCAGCGCGTGCAGGACCAGCTGGGTCGCCTCGTCCATCGCGTTGTCGTAGCTGTGGCCGAAGGTCAGCCCGGCTTCGTTGAAGCGGCTGCCGCCATAGCGGATCAGGTCGATGATGGTGTGCAGCTCGGCAGCCGGATCTGCGGTCATGGCGCGGCGCCACGCGGGCGCATCATCGGGAAAGGCCGGCGATTATAGGCCATTGGCCGGCGGCGACGGCCCTGCCCGCCGCTGCCGCACGTATCATGGCTGGCCCGAAAGCCGCTTCCGGACGCCTTCCGCATGTTCAACCGCACCTTCGGCTACATCCTGGTCGCCGCGCTGGCCGCCGGCCTAGGCCTGTTGGCCGCACGCCACTTCCTCGGCGGCGAGCGCGCGCCCGCCGCGCCGGCGCTGCAGACCGTGACCCTGCTGCCGCAGCCGCGCGAGCTGCCGGCCTTCAACCTGCGCCAGTCCGATGGCACCCCGCTGGTCGCCGGCGAACTGGCCGGGCACTGGACCCTGGTGTTCCTGGGTTTCACGTTCTGCCCGGACGTGTGCCCCACGACCCTGGCGGAGCTGGCCCAGGCGCAGAAGCAGTGGCAAGCGTTGCCCGAATCCACCCGCCCGCGCGTGCTGTTCGTGTCGGTGGACCCCGATCGCGACACGCCCGGCAAGACCGGCGAGTACGCCCACGCCTTCCACCCGGACACGCTGGCCGCCACCGCCGACGTGCCCGCGCTGGAGAAGTTCGCCACCTCCGTCGGCTTCGTCTTCATGAAGGTGCCGGGCAAGAACTTCGAACAGAACCCGCAGGACTACAGCGTGGACCACTCGGCGAACATCGCGGTGCTCGATCCGCAGGGCCGCCTGGCCGGGCTGATCCGCCCGCCGTTCCAGCCGCAGGCCATCGCCAGCGACCTGGCCCTGCTGACTGCCGCGGACCGCGCGCCGTGAGCCTGGCCACCACGCTGAGCTGGGTGCTGCCGCACCGGCTGCTGTCCTCGATCGCGCGCAGCGCCGCCTACTCGGAAAACCCCTGGCTCAAGCAGCGCTTCATCGACACGGTGCTGCGCAATTTCGATGTCGACCTGGCCGAGGCCGCCAACCCGGATCCAGCGTCGTACGCCAGCTTCAATGCTTTCTTCACCCGTGCGCTGAAGCCCGGCGCGCGCACGCCCGACCCGGATCCGCGTGCGCTGCTGATGCCCGCCGACGGGCGGATCAGCCAGCTCGGCGCGATCGAGGCCGACGGCCGCATCTTCCAGGCCAAGGGTCAGTCGTTCACGGCGGCCGAACTGCTCGGCGACAGCGAAGCGGCGCGGGTATTCGCCGGCGGCAGCTTCGCAACCGTCTACCTGTCGCCGCGCGACTACCACCGCGTGCACATGCCCTGGACAGGCACCCTGCGCGAGACCGTGCACGTGCCCGGCCGGCTGTTCAGCGTCGGCCCGGCCGCGGTCCGCAAGGTGCCACGACTGTTCGCGCGCAACGAGCGGCTGGTCTGCCACTTCGACACCGACTTCGGGCCGATGGCCTCGGTGATGGTCGGTGCGCTGCTGGTATCGGGCGTGGAAACGGTGTGGAGCGGTGAGGAGATCCCGGCCTACGGCGACGACATCACGCGCAAGGACTGGCGTGGCAAGGGCATCGTGCTGGAGCGTTTCGCCGAGATGGCGCGCTTCAACTACGGCTCGACGGTCATCGTGCTGCTGCCGCCGGGTGCAGCGACGCTGGCGCCGGGGCTTGCCGCCGAATCACCGGTGCGCCTGGGCCAGGCGCTGGCGCACCGTCGAAGCTGAGCAACGGCTACTGGCGGCGCCTGCGGGCGCTACACGACCCTACCCGCCTGTGCGATATCGCGCGTCAGCGAGGCGCGCCCCAGCGCCGCGTACTGCGCGCCGCCTCCGTGGACCGTGTTCCGCAGGCTTTCCAACCGCATACGTCCTGCACCCGTCCGCGGCGCGTCAGGCCTCGCACGCAGCCGCTGCGCTGGCGTCCTGCACGCTCTTGATCCTTGTAGGAGCGGCATGACCGCGACACCGACATCCTCTGAATGCCGGAGCGTCGCACACGCCGACGTCGTCGGTGTCGCGGTCATGCCCGCTCCTACAGAACACAGGCAGAGCCCGGCGCGAAAGGCTGGCCAGCGACGTCCGCTTACCGGCTGCAACCGTCGAGCCGGATCTGCTGGCCCTGGCGGACGCTGTAGCCCGGCGCCTTGAGCCCGTTGGCGCGCGCCAGGGTTTTCACTTCGCAGCCGTAACGCTGGGCGATGCGGCCCAGGGTGTCGCCCTTGGCGACGCGATGGGTGCGCGCTTTCGGCTTCGCCGCCGGAACCGGCGCCGGCACAAACGCGGCATCGCCCGGCAACGGCACCACTTCGCCTACGGCGACATTGCCCGATCGCGTATCGCTGACGATCGCGGCATTGACGTCGGCGGTGACCAGCGCACGCGCCAGATCCGTGCGGGCACCGCCGCTGCAATGGCGTGCGTACAGGCCAGCGACGCGGGTGGTGGCGTTGAGCGTGGTGCCGGCCGGGATCCAGCTCTCGGCCTCGTAGCGCGGATTGAGGTTGCGCAAGGTGCGCATGTAGCCGTCGCGGTTGCCGTGGTTGCCCAGGCAGATGGTCAGCTCGTAGATGCTCGCCGGCCGCGCCAGCTTGAACGTTGCCGGATGCGCGTCGACCTTGGGGAAGCTGACCCCGTACTGGCGCGGGTGCAGGTAGATCCAGGCCGCGGCGATGACCATTGGCACGTAGTCGCGGGTCTCGGCCGGGAACTGGCCGTAGACCGACGCGTCCCAGAAACCGGTGCCGCCGCTTTGGCGGTGCACGCGCAAGGCGCGGCCTTCGCCGCCGTTGTAGCCGGCCAGCGAGAGCTCCATGTCGTTGTTGAGCTGGCGCAGCCGCTCGTTCAGGTAGGCGGCGCTGGCCATGGCCGCGCTGCGCGGGTCATAGCGGCTGTCGAAGCCGCTGTCGTCGGGACCGAGGCCGAAGCGGCGACCAGTGGCGGGCATGAACTGCATCGGCCCGGCCGCGCCTGCGCGCGAAACCGCATGCACGCGGCCGTTGGATTCCTTGGCCATGATCCCGAACAGCAGCGCCTCCGGCAGCCCGCGTCGCTCGAACTCCGGCCACATCAGGTGGCGCATGACCTGGTAGTTCTCGTAGCTGTCCATCAGCTGCGGGCGCATGTCGGTCAGCCAGCGGCGGATGCCGGCCTGGATCGCCGGGTTGAACTTCACCATCCGGTCGAACGCATGGCGATCGTCATCGCCGAGCAGGCGCGCGGCGCGGGCCGCCTCCGGGATGTCGGCCGCCAGCGCGGTATCGGCTTCCAGCAGGGCCTCTTCGCCCGGGTCCTCGTCCAGCTCCTCGCCGGCTGTATCGATCTCGGCCTTGAGCAGCCGCTTCCAGGTCGCCAGCAGGTCCGACATCGGGCAGCCGCGCTGCTTTACGCAGGCGTCGACCACGTCTTCCATGTCCTCGAGCGCGGCATTGCTTTCGGTCACGCCCTTGGCGTCGCCATTGGCGGCCAGGACCAACGCGTTGTTGTAGCGCTGCTCGGCGGTGGCCATGCGCTGGACCAGCACGTCGGCCGCGACCTTGTCCTTGGCGGAGACGCGCTGCGCAAGGGCGGATGGACTGGCGCAGACCAGCAGGAGGGCCGCCAGCGGCCAGTATTTCGGAAAGCGGGGGAACATCAGCGACTTCGTACGACGAAAGCGACCGGCAGGTTAGCCGTGGGAAGCGCCGGGCGGCAAGCCGCGGCACACCGGCTAGAATCGCCGGGGCAACCCACTCCGCGATCCGCAATACCGCCAAGAGGCCATGAATGGACCCGATCCTGCTGGGCAAGGGCATCACCGACGACATCCCGGTCACCCTGCTGCCGAAGTACGGCAACCGCCACGGGCTGGTCGCCGGCGCCACCGGCACCGGCAAGACCGTGACCCTGATGACCCTGGCCGAAGGCTTCTCGCGGATCGGCGTGCCGGTGTTCATGGCCGACGTGAAGGGCGACGTGGCCGGACTGGCCGTGGCCGGCCAGGGCGGCGATGCGCTGGCGCAGCGCGCCGCGGAAATCGGCGTGGCCGGCTACGCGCCGGAGGCCAGCCCGGTGGTGTTCTGGGACCTGTACGGCAAGCTCGGACATCCGGTACGCACCACGGTCAGCGAAATGGGGCCGACCCTGCTTGGGCGGATCCTCGAACTCAACGACACCCAGTCCGGGGTGCTCGACATCGTGTTCAAGCTGGCCGACGACCGCGGCCTGCTGCTGCTGGACCTGGACGACCTGCGCGCATTGCTCGCCCTTGTCGTGGAGGAGCGCAAGTCGGTGTCGACCGAATACGGCCTGGTCAGCGCGCAGTCGGTCGCGGCGATCCAGCGCGCGCTGCTGCGCCTGTCGCAGAACGGTGGCGAAGGTTTCTTCGGCGAGCCGGCCCTGGAACTGGCCGACCTCATGCGCGTCAACCACGACGGTCGTGGCGTGATCGGCATCCTTGCCGCCGACCAGCTGGTGCTCAAGCCGCGCCTGTACGCGACCTTCCTGCTGTGGCTGCTGTCGGAGCTGTTCGAGAACCTGCCCGAGGTGGGCGACCTGGACAAGCCGAAACTGGCCTTCATCTTCGACGAGGCCCACCTGCTGTTCGACGACGCGCCGGCCGCGCTGCAGCAGCGCATCGAACAGGTGGTGCGCCTGATCCGCTCCAAGGGCGTGGGCGTGTATTTCTGCTCGCAGTTCCCCGACGACGTGCCGGACAACATCCTCGGCCAGCTCGGCAACCGCGTGCAGCATGCGCTGCGCGCCTATACCCCGCGCGACCAGAAGGCGGTCAGGACCGCCGCCGAGACCTTCGTGCCGAATCCCAAGCTGGATGTCGCCGCGACGCTTTCAAAACTCGGCACCGGCGAAGCGCTGGTCTCGACCCTGCAGGACAAGGGCGTGCCCTCGCCCGTGCAGCAGACCAAAGTCGCGCCGCCGCGCTGCCGGATGGGTGCGATCAGCGAAACCGAACGCAGCCAGGTCCGCGCCGGCAGCCCGGTCGGCACCCGCTACGACCAGGCAGTCGATCGCGAATCGGCCGCGGAAAAACTGGCCGGGCGCGCGCAGGCCGCGGCCGATGCCGCCGAAGCGCCGCCGGCACGTGGCACCGGCACGCGCGGCGGACGCGCCCAGCCGCAGGAAGAAGGCGGCATCGGCAAGACCGTCAGCGACGTGCTGTTCGGCAACGGCCGTCGCCAGGGCGTTATCGAAGCGTCGAGCAAGCAGGCCGCGCGCACCATCACCAACCAGATCGTGCGTGGGATCCTGGGTGGCCTGTTCGGCGGCAAGAAGCGCTGAAACATGTGCGCAGCAACATTTCCATGATGTTTCTCCCTCGCAACCTGCTGGCGCTGCTGGCGATCGTCGTTCCAGCAGGCGCGCTCGCATCGGATGCGGCCGACCGTGAGCTTCCGGCGATGTCCGGCACGTTCTTCGGAAGCGTCCCGCTCGCAGGCTGCGCCCACGCCGACGCCCTGCTCCGGCTCGGCCCCGACCGGCGCTATGCGATGCAGGCGCATTGCCGCACTACCCTCGAGGACCTGCCACTCGAACAGGGCGACTGGTCGGTGGAGTGGAACGGCACCTGTGTGCGGCTGGTGCCCGACGGCCTGGCAGGAGCGCGCGAGTTCGCTGTCGCACTGGACGACCTGCTGGTGCTCGCCGAAGGCAGCTGCATCGAACCGGTCGAGGATCCCCGCGGCCGCAGCCTGCACCGCGCGCAACCCACCCCGTGGGGACGCTGACATGTCGCGCTGGCGGCCACCACCGGAGAAAAGCACCGCGCTGATCACGCGCGCCGGCCATGACCGGCTCAAGGCAGAGCTGGACGAGCTTTGGCGCGTGAAACGACCGGAAGTGGTGAAGGCGCTGGCGGCAGCGGCAGCCGAGGGCGACCGCTCGGAGAACGCCGAATACACCTACCGCAAGAAGCAACTCGGCGAGATCGACCGGCGCGTACGCTACCTGAGCAAACGCCTGCCCGCCCTGCGCGTGATCGACGAAGTCCCGGCCGATCCGGAAGCGGTGTTCTTCGGCGCGTGGATCGAGCTGGAGCGCATCGACAACGGCGACCTGAGCCGTTATCGCATCGTCGGACCGGACGAAACCGATGCGGCGACCGGCTGGATCAGCATCGATTCGCCGATGGCGCGTGCGCTGCTGAAGAAGCGCGTCGACGACGAAGTCGAAGCACAGCTGCCGGGCGGACCGGCACGCTTCGCGATCATCTCGGTGAAGTACGGCGCAGCGCCCCTGCCGTAGGCGCGGGCATGACCGCGACCGGGCGTCGGGACAACGATATCGTCGCCTGTGCCGGCGACATCGGTGTCGCGGTCATGCCTGCTCCTACAGATGCGGCACCGGTTCCGCCCAGGCAGACCGGTTCCCTGCGCGCAGTCCGATCGCCCGGAGCGACCGTCGCACCGTCCCCGCTGCATGCCGCGTCGCTCAGACCAGGCGCAAACCCAGCGGCGCGCTGTCGCCGGTTTCGGCGTATTCGACCTCGCCGTACAGGTCGTGCTCGTCGCTGCCCATGATCCGCACGTCGACGAATTCGCCCGGTTGCAGGCCGGCATCGCGGCCATCCTGGATCTGCACGACACCATCGATCTCCGGCGCATCGGCCATCGAACGGGCGATCGCCAGTTCACCGTCGACCAGGTCGACCAGGCAGCGCTGCACGGTGCCGACCTTCGCTTCCAGGCGTGCGGCGGAAATTTCGCCCTGCCGTTCCATGAAGCGGGCCAGGCGCTCCTGCTTGACCTCTTCGGGCACCGGATCGGGCAGCGCGTTGGCAGCCGCGCCGTCCACCGGCGAATAGGCGAACGCGCCGACGCGATCCAGCTGCGCTTCGTCGAGGAAGTCGAGCAGTTCCTCGAACTCGGCCTCGGTCTCGCCGGGGAAGCCGACGATGAAGGTCGAGCGCAGGGTCAGCTCCGGACATATCGCGCGCCAGCGCTGCACGCGCTCCAGGGTCTTGTCGACCGCGCCCGGGCGCTTCATCAGCTTGAGCACGCGCGGGCTGGCGTGCTGGAACGGAATGTCCAGGTACGGCAGCACCTTGCCCTCGGCCATCAGCGGGATCACGTCGTCCACGTGCGGATACGGGTAGACGTAGTGCAGGCGCGTCCACGCGTCCAGCTCGGACAGGCCTTCGCACAGCGCCTTCATCCGGGTCTGGTATTCGCGGCCACGCCAGCTACGCGACGCGTATTTCAGGTCGACGCCGTAGGCAGAGGTGTCCTGCGAGACGACCAGCAGTTCGCGCACGCCGCCCTTGACCAGGCGCTCGGCCTCGCGCAGCACCTCGTCGACCGGGCGCGACACCAGGTCGCCACGCATCGACGGGATGATGCAGAAGCTGCAGCGATGGTTGCAGCCCTCGGAAATCTTCAGGTACGCGTAGTGGTGCGGCGTCAGCTTGAGTCCGTAGTCCGGGACCAGATCCAGGAACGGGTCGTGCTTGGGCGGCAATGCCGCGTGCACCGCTTCCATCACGCTGCCGTAGTCCTGCGGACCGGAGACCGCCAGCACGTCCGGATACTGCTCACGGATCAGCTCCGAGCGCTTGCCCAGGCAGCCGGTGACGATGACCTTGCCATTCTGGTTCATCGCCTCGCCGATGGCGTCCAGCGATTCAGCTACCGCCGACTCGATGAAGCCGCAGGTGTTGACCACCACCACGTCGGCGGCGTCGTACGTGGGGACGATGTCATAACCCTCGACCCGGAGCTGGGTGAGGATGCGCTCGGAATCGACCAGCGCTTTCGGGCAGCCGAGGCTGACGAAGCCGACTTTGGGGTTCTGCAGGGACATGGGCGGGGACTTGGGGAGCGGGCTGCCGGAACGGTGGCGGTCCCGGCGTGGCCGGGGCGCGGAATTATACCTGCCGCAGCTGTACCGCCCTGGACGCCGCGCGCCGCGCCGTAGAGCGGGGCTTGCCCCGCTGCGCCGGCAGCCGGAGCGCAGCCGCGCAAGCCCAGCTCCACCGGACAGCCCTGTGCGGCGGTGGCGCCCATAATGGGCGCCCGACCGGACGAGGCAGCCACCCATGGGCCATTGGATCCAGCTCGACACCCCGCACGGCGCGGTGGCCGCATGGCAGGCCGACCCGGGACCGGCGCCGAAGGCCGGCCTGGTCGTGATCCAGGAGATCTTCGGGGTCAACGCGCACATCCGCGACGTCGCCGACGGTTACGCCGCCGACGGCTATGCGGTCCTGGCCCCGGCCCTGTTCGACCCGGTCGAGCGCGGCGTCGAGCTGGGCTACGACGAGGCCGGCTTCGCCCGCGGCCGCGAGCTGGTCGGCCAGCTCGGCCAGGACCCGGCCCTCGACATCGTCGCCAGCGCCGCCGCGCACCTGCGCGCCCACCTGGCCGCCTCCCAGGCCCGGCAGGTGATCGGCACGGTCGGCTACTGCTGGGGCGGCACCGTGGCGATGCTGTCGGCGCTGAAGCTGGGGCTGCCCTCGGTCAGCTACTACGGCGCGCGCGACCTGCCGTTCCTCGAGGACCCGGCCCTGGTCGCGGCGCCGCGTGCATCGGTGATGTTCCACTTCGGCGAGCACGACCCGTCGATCAAGCCCGAAGCGGTCGAGGCGCACCGGCGCGCCCTGCCCTCGATGTCCGTGCATGCCTATCCGGCCGGCCACGCGTTCAACCGGGACGTCGATCCAAAGGCCTACGACAAGGGCAGCGCCACCCTGGCGCGGGCGCGCAGCCTGGCGTTCTTCGGCGAGCACCTGCGATGAGCGGCGGATTCGAACTGGATCCGCGCCTGGCCGCCGACAGCGTGTTCGTCGCCGACGGTCCGCTGTCGCAGGTGCGACTGATCGACGACACCCGTTTCCCGTGGCTGGTGCTGGTGCCACGCGTGGCCGGCGCGACCGAGTGGATCGACCTGGACGGCAGCCAGCAACGCCTGCTGCTGGCCGAACTCAACCAGGTCTCGCAGCTGCTGCGCGGCGAGCCGGGGGTGGAGAAACTCAACATCGGCGCGCTCGGCAACATCGTCCGCCAGCTGCACGTGCACGTGGTCGGCCGCCATGCCGGCGATCCGGCCTGGCCAGGCCCGGTCTGGGGCAGTGGCCCGATGCAGCGCCACGCACCCGAAGCGCTGCAAATGCTTACGGCGCGCTGGCGGCAACGGCTAGCATAGGCGCCCGTTCCCACTGCCGACCTGACCACCATGGGCTCCAACCTGTTCGCCGCACTCGTCCTGATCGTCCTGGGCCTGTTCTTCCTGGCCCGCAACCTGGGATGGATCGACAGCGGGCTGGGCAGCCTGCTGGCTACCTGGTGGCCGGCGATCCTGGTGGCGGTCGGGGTCGGCCTGCTGTTCAAGCGCAAGTAGCCCCCCCGCCCGCAAGCAGAAGGGCGCGGAATCCGCGCCCTTCGTGCATCCGCGTGCCTGTGAAGCTCAGGTCCGCGGCAGGGTGACCCCGGTCTGGCCCTGGTACTTGCCGCCGCGGTCCTTGTACGAGGTCTCGCAGACGTCATCGGCATCGGACTGGAAGAACAGCATCTGCGCCACGCCCTCATTGGCATAGATCCGCGCCGGCAGCGGCGTGGTGTTGCTGAATTCCAGGGTCACGTGCCCTTCCCACTCCGGTTCCAGCGGGGTCACGTTGACGATGATCCCGCAACGCGCATAGGTGCTCTTGCCCAGGCACACCACCAGCGTGTCGCGCGGGATCCGGAAGAACTCGACGGTACGCGCCAGGGCAAAGGAGTTCGGCGGGATGATGCACTCGTCGGCCTCGATGTCGACGAAGCTCTTCGGGTCGAAGTGCTTGGGGTCGACGATCGTGGAGTTGATGTTGGTGAACACCTTGAACTCGCGCGAGCAACGCACGTCGTAGCCGTAGCTGGAGGTGCCGTAGCTGACGATGCGTTCGCCGTTCGCGTGCTTGACCTGGCCCGGCTCGAACGGCTCGATCATTCCGTGCTGCTCGGCCATGCGGCGGATCCAGCGGTCGCTCTTGATGCTCATGCGGTGTTCCCTGGGGCGCCCCGGCCCGTGACCGTCGAATTGTAGAGCGGGCCCGGCCGGCCTGCATGCCGCGCCGGCCCGGTTGCCCTTCGTGATGGCCGCCACCGCTGCCCGGCCAGCCGGGCAGGCCCGGCTCTCCGGAACGGCGGCCTACGCCAGCGTTGCGCTGATCGGAATCGACGCTCGCGGCCTTCCGGCCAGGTGCGCGGCCAGCGACTGCGCAGCGGCGAGATAGGCCCGCGCCGGCGCCGAATCCGGCGCGGCCGCAACCACCGGCGTACCGGCATCGCCCTGTTCGCGGATGCGCAGGTCCAGCGGCAGCGACCCGAGCAGCGGCACCCCGTACTGGGCGGCCATCGCCTGGCCGCCGCCCTGGCCGAACAGGTGCTCGGCATGCCCGCAGTTCGAACACACGTGCACGGCCATGTTCTCGACAATGCCCAATACCGGCACGTGCACCTTCTCGAACATCTTCAGCGCCTTGCGCGCGTCGAGGGTGGCGATCTCCTGCGGCGTGGTCACGATCACCGCGCCGGCCACCGGGATCTTCTGCGCCAGGGTCAACTGGATGTCGCCGGTGCCCGGCGGCAGGTCGATCAGCAGGTAATCGAGGTCGCCCCAGCGGGTGTCGGCGAACAGCTGGGTCAGCGCCGAGGTGGCCATCGGCCCGCGCCAGATCATCGGCGTGTCGGCATCCACCAGCAGGCCGATCGACATGGCCTCGACGCCGAACGCGCGCATCGGCTCGATCGACTTGTCGTCGGGGCTCTCGGGCCGGCCGGACAGGCCGAGCATGGCGGGCACGCTCGGCCCGTAGACGTCGGCGTCGAGCACGCCCACCCTCGCCCCCAGCCGCTGCAGGGCCAGGGCCAGGTTCACCGCGGTGGTCGACTTGCCGACGCCGCCCTTGCCCGAACCGACAGCGATGACGTTGCGCACGCGAGTGGCGGGCGCCAAGCCCGCCTGAACGGCATGTGCGGCGATGCGATGACGGACCTCGACCCGGACCGGCCCCACCCCGTGCGCCGCGGCGGCCGCCTCGATCTGCGGACGCAACGCTACGACGACCTCAGGCGCGAGCGGATATCCGGATTGCAGCACGACCCGGCACCCCTCCCCCTCCGCATGCACCTCCCAGCGCGCGCGTGAATCCGCCAGAACGAGGCCGGAGACGGGGTCCTTCAGGTCCTGCAGGGTCTTGGATAAGAGGTCGAGAGTGTTCATTCCGCCGCGCTGTCAGATAGGTAGGTCGTCATTGTGACAAATGATGCATCTGAAATTAAAACCGTGTTAAGTTCCGGCCACGCCGGCTAAACCCCGGTCGTATTCAGCTCCGGCCCGGGGATGGGCCGATGACCAGAAGTCTTCAATTTTTCGGGGAATGACATTATGAATTCACGCCATTGCGCGCCCAAGCGCAACCGTCTGACTGCTGCGCTTTTCGCTGCGTTGATCCTTCCTGCCGCCGGTAACGCCCTGGCCCAGGAAGAGGCCCAGGAAGCACAGGAAACCAAGACTGCGGACCTTGATCGCGTCACCGTGACCGGTTCGCGCATCGCTCGCGTCGGATTCGTTACGCCTGCACCTGTTACCTCGATCACCGCCGAGGAAATCCGCACCACCGGCGCCGTCAACATCGGCGACCTGATGACCAAGCTGCCGCAGCTGTCGCCGAACTATACGCTGGGCAACTCGACCCGCTTCATCGGCACCGCCGGCCTTGGCATGCTCGACCTGCGCGGCATGGGCACCGCCCGCACCCTGGTGCTGGTGAACGGCCGTCGCCATGTCGGCTCCAGCCCCGGCTCGACCGCGGTCGACGTCAACACCATCCCGGTCGAGTGGATCGAGCGCGTCGAGGTCATGACCGGCGGCGTGTCGGCCGTGTACGGCGCCGACGCCGTCGCCGGCGTGGTCAACTTCATCATGAAGAAGTCGTTCGAGGGCTTCGACCTGCGCGGCCAGGGCGGCATGGCCAGCGAAGGCAGTTTCAATCGCTCCTTCGCCAGCTTCTCGGCGGGCGACAGCTTTGCCGACGGCCGCGGCAACGCCGCGTTCTCGATGGAATACAGCAAGCAGGACCGCTTCGGCCGCGGCAACCGCGACATCGGCACCCAGTACCTGGTGTCGGTCCCGAACCCGAGCTACGACCCGAGCCAGCCGCCGAGCCAGAGCAACCCGCAGACCGTGGTCAGCGGCCCGGGCGGCAACCACTCGATCTCGTACGGCGGCACCTTCACCATCGGTACCTTCAGCCCGACCAACCCGGCGACCTGGGGTAACCGCTACCTGTTCAACCCGGACGGCACCTTCCGCAAGAACCGCTATGACGGCACGGTGGTCAGCGCCACGTCCTGCGTGGATTGCGACTTCGCCGACCTGAACGCGGTGGCCGACCTGCAGCCGGCGTTCGATCGTTTCAGCACGAACATGATGTTCAACTTCGATCTGAACGACAACCACCGGATGTTCTTCGAAGGCAAGTACAGCAAGACCGAGTCGCAGTTCTACGGCCAGCCGTCCTTCGACCAGCCGATCCGCATTCGCCGCGACAACGCTTACGTCTCGCCGCAGCTGGGCGCGCTGATGGATGCCTCCGCCCTGACCGTGCAGGACGGCCAGAAGATCCTGCAGGTGTCGCGCTTCAACGTCGACGCCGGCCGTCGCGGCGAGAACGTGGAGCGCCAGACCGCGCGCGCCGTGTTCGGCTTCGAGGGCTACCTGGGCGACTGGAACTACGAGGCCTCGGCCAACTACGGCCAGACCACGATCGACCGCCTGAACCTCAACAACCGCATCAACGAACGCTGGCAGGCCGGTATGGATGCCGTGCGCGACCCGGCCACCGGCAACATCGTGTGCCGCACCACGCTGAACGCCGGCGCGATCAACCCGCACACGAACGCGATCTATTCGTCGTTCGCGCGCACCGGCTGCGTGCCGTTCAGCACCTTCGGCAACGGCGCGATCAACCCCGAGGCGGCCGCTTGGTTCAACACCAATTCGTTGAACACCTCCAAGCTGCAGCAGACCGTGCTCGAAGCGTCCATCGCCAACAGCTCGCTGTTCTCGCTGCCGGCCGGCGACGTGGGCTTCGCCGCGGGCCTCGAGTACCGCGAGGAGAAGAGCCAGGAGAACACCGATCCGCTCGCAGCGCTCGGCCTGACCTTCCTCAACGCGATCCCCAGCCGCGGCGGCAAGTACGACGTCAGCGAGTTCTACGCGGAAACCACCGTTCCGCTGCTCGCCGACATCCCGGGCATCGAAATGCTGTCGGTGGACCTGGCCGGCCGTCTGTCGGACTACAGCACCATCGGCAACACCTTCACCTGGAACGCCGGTCTGAACTGGCAGATCATCGACTCGCTGCGCTTCCGCGGCACTCTGGCTCACGCGGTTCGCGCGCCGAGCATCGGCGAGCTGTACAACCCGCAGTCGCAGAACTTTGCCACCATCGCCGACCCGTGTAACTACCAGAACACCAACACCAACCGTCCGTCGACCGCGAAGGACCCGGCCCTCCGCCAGGCCAACTGCTCGGCACTGGGCGTTCCGGTGGGTTGGGTTGACACGTACAGCGCCAATCGCCCCGGCGTCAGCGGCGGCAACCCGGCCCTGTCCGAGGAGCAGGCCGACAGCTGGACCCTCGGCCTGGTCTGGCAGCCCGGCTTCATCGAGAACCTCGGCATCGCCGTCGACTACTGGAACATCCGCCTGGAAGACGCGATCGGCGCCGTCACCGCGCAGACCAATGCGAGCCGCTGCGTGGACTCGCCCGGCGGCATCGACAACGAGTTCTGCCGCATGATCGAACGCGCTGGGTCCGGTGGCTACACCGACTCGCAGGGTCGTATCTTCCCGGCCTACAGCATCACCAACTGGATCGCGCTGAACGAAAACCTGGCCAAGTCCCGCCGCGTCGGCGTCGACCTGGAGGTCGACTACAACTTCGACCTGCTCGGTGGCAACACCGCGCTGCGCTTCGTCGGCACCCGCATGATCCAGTCGCGCGAGTGGCCGTTCCAGGCGTTCCCGGGCGAGTTCAACGAGTACGTCACCTACGTGACCGATCCGCGTTGGCGCGCCAACCTGGAAACCGGCTACACCTGGAACGACTGGCGTGCCACCTGGAACATGCAGTACGTGGACGGCAACCTGCGCGTCACCCCGGCCAGCTACGCCAGCAACCCGGGTTCGGCCGCGCCGATCGCCAACGGCTCGTACACGTACCACAACTTCCAGTTCGGCTATACCTTCCCGGGCGAGAACAAGCTTGACGTCTACCTGGGCATCGACAACGCATTCGACAAGGATCCGCCGCTGAACTACTTCGGCGCCGACATCGGAAGCGCGATGTACGACAACGTGGGCCGCTACATGTACATGGGCGCAACCTACCGGTTCTGATCGAAGTCCATCAGGATCTGCTGACGGGGGCCCGGCGCAAGCCGGGCCCCCTTTTTTCGCCCGGCCACCTCTCCATACGCAGGCGAATGCGGTATAACCATCCTGCCTTTCCAGGCATCGAGATACCGATCAACTGACGCCCCTTGGGAGGGGAACATGCGCATCACCCTGCTCGCCCTGCTTTCGGCCGCCGTCCTGGCCTCCCCCGTTTCCGCCATCGCCGCCGACTCGGTCGTTGGCCGCTGGAAGACCGTCGACAGCGAGACCGGCAAGCCCAAGTCGATCGTCGAGATCACCCAGGCGCCGAACGGCGTCATCAGCGGCCACATCGTCGAGCTGCTCAACCCGAGCAAGCCCAACCCGGTCTGCGACAAGTGCAAGGACGACCGCAAGAACAAGCCGATCACCGGGATGGAGATCATCCGCGGGATGAAGGCCGAAGGCGGCGGCGCCTACGCCGGCGGCACCATCCTCAAGCCCGACGAAGGCAAGGTCTACAAGTCGAAGATGGAGCTGGTCGAGGGCGGCAAGAAGCTGGAGGTGTCCGGCTGCATCGCCTTCATCTGCAAGTCGCAGACCTGGATCCGCCAGTAATTCCACGCGACACGCGGCACGCGCGCGACCCGGCCCCGGCCGGGTCGCTGCATTTCGGGCCTGCGTTACGGCTGGTAAGCCACGCGGGGAGCCACCCCGGCGCCGCACCCTTTGGACGCGAAATCAACAAGGAGGCAGCGGCCACCGGCCGATGCCGGGCGGTATTCGCACCCGAGGGGTGGGCAGGGCCTCGCTGCAGCCTTCCCGGCCACGCAGGCGCCCATCAGGAATCGCGTGCCGGAGCGGGCCCGCTCCGGCAGCGTGCGATAATCGCCGGCCCCTGGATCCAAGCCGACCATGACCCGCTCCGCGCTCGTCACCAACGCCCTGCCCTACGCCAACGGCCCGCTGCACCTGGGCCACCTGGTCGGCTACATCCAGGCCGACATCTGGGTCCGGGCGCGACGCATGCGCGGCGATACGGTGCATTACGTCTGCGCCGACGACACCCATGGCACGCCGATCATGCTCGCCGCGGAAAAGGCCGGGGTCACCCCCGAGGCCTTCATCGCCGGCATGCAGGCCAGCCATGAGCGTGACTTCCTTGGTTTCGGGGTCGCATTCGACCACTACGACTCGACCAACTCGACGGCCAACCGCGAGCTGACCGAACTGCTCTACTCGCGCCTTGAAGCCGGCGGCCACATCGGCCGGCGCTCGATCGCGCAGTTCTACGATCCGGCCAAGGGCATGTTCCTGCCTGACCGCTACATCAAGGGCACCTGCCCCAACTGCGGCACGGCCGACCAGTACGGCGACAACTGCGAAGTCTGCGGCGCGACCTACGCGCCGACCGACCTGAAGGACCCGAAGTCGGTGCTGTCCGGCGCCACGCCGGAAATGCGCGACTCCGAGCATTTCTTCTTCGAGGTCGGCCGGTTCGAGGGCTTCCTGCGGCAGTGGCTGGCCGGCGACGTGGCCCTGCCGGGAGTGAAGGCCAAGCTGATGGAGTGGCTGGACGCCGAGGGTGGCTTGCGCGCCTGGGACATCTCCCGCGACGCACCCTACTTCGGTTTCCAGATCCCCGGCCAGCCGGGCAAGTACTTCTATGTCTGGCTGGATGCGCCGATCGGCTACCTGTCCAGTTTCCGCAACCTGTGCGCGGAGAAGGGCCACGACTTCGAAGCATTCCTGCGCAAGGGCACCGACGCCGCGCCCAACCCCACCGAACTGCACCATTTCATCGGCAAGGACATCGTCAATTTCCACGGCCTGTTCTGGCCGGCCGTCCTGGAAGGCGTCGGGTTCCGCGCACCCACCCGGCTGCACGTCAACGGCTACCTGACCGTGGACGGCGCCAAGATGTCCAAGTCGCGCGGTACCTTCATCATGGCCCGCACCTACCTGGACGCGGGCCTGGAACCGGAGGCGTTGCGTTACTACTACGCCTGCAAGTCCTCGGGCGGCGTCGACGACCTGGACCTGAACCTGGGCGACTTCGTGGCGCGCGTGAACAGCGACCTGGTCGGGAAGTTCGTGAACCTGGCAAGCCGCTGCGCGAAGCTACTGGAGACCCACTTCGGCAACACGCTGTACCGTTTCTCCGGTCAGGCGGGCGAAGCCGACGCGTTCACGGAGGGCTGGCTGCAGGAATCACGTGACTTGCTGGCGAACATCCTGGCCGGCCTGCAGCTCGGCGCGGACCAGTACGAGAAGAACAACTTCGCGGCCGTCGCGCGCCACGCCATGGCCGCAGCCGACGTGGCCAACGAATACATCGCCAGGACCGCACCATGGGCGCTGGCCAAGGATCCGGCCCGCCGCAATGACCTGCACCTGGTGCTCACCACCGCGCTGCAGGCATTCGCCGACATCGCCGGCTTGCTCAAGCCGATCCTGCCGGCCACCGCCACCAAGGCCGAGCAGTATCTCGGCGTGACGCTCGCACTGGGGCAGCGCGTCGAACTCGAAGACCGCACCCTCGCCGCGTACCAGCCCCTGTTCACCCGTATCGACACCAAACTCATCGCCGCCATGACCGAAGCCTCCAGGGACACCCTCGCCGCTGCCGCCCCCGTCGCACCGACGATCGAGAAGAAGGTGGAATCGAAGCCCGCCGCACCGGTGGCCGACAACGCTGCTGCGCCGAACATCGGCATCGAGGATTTCGCCAAGCTCGACCTGCGCATCGGCACGGTGCTCGAATGCGGCTTCGTCGAGGGCTCCGACAAGCTGCTGCGCTTCCTGCTCGACGCCGGTGACCTGGGCAAGCGCCAGATCTTCTCCGGCATCCGCGCCAGCTATGGTGAGCCGGAGAAGCTCGTCGGCCGCAGCGTGGTGTTCATCGCCAACCTCGCGCCGCGCAAGATGCGTTTCGGGATCAGCGAAGGCATGATCCTGTCCGCCGGTTTCGACGGCGGCGCGCTCGCGCTGCTGGACGCCGACACCGGTGCGCAGCCCGGCATGCCGGTACGCTGACCCGCTTCGGGAGAATGCCGCTTCCGGCCGACTCCGCCTGAAGCAGCGTTGCTGCTCCCGCTGACGGGAAGTAAAGGAGGAGATGCCGGCCGCAGGCCGGCATCAGGAGACATGGACGACAGCGGGAGCGGCAACGCTGCCGCGACGACGCACACAGTCCCCGTCAACGTGCTGTTTTGCCAATCTTCCGCCACCGCCGTCGCCACAGTGACCCGATGGATCTCGCGCTCGTCGACTTCGACCACACCGTCACCACCTGCGACACCTATGCGCGCTTCCTTCGCAGCCTGGCAACGCCGCAGCAGCTCACTGCGTCGAAGTGGAGCATCGGTCCGTGGCTGGCCGGCTACCGGCTGGGCGTGGTATCAGCCGCGGCGCTGCGCACGCGGGTGACCCGCGTCGTGTTCAGCGGGCGCGATCCGCAGCAAGTGGCCGAAGCAGGCGCCCGCTACGCCGCCGAACAGCTACCCGCCCTGTTGCGGCCGGAAATGATGCAGCGCCTGGACTGGCACCGCGATCGCGGCGATACCGTGGTGCTGGTCTCAGGCTCGCTGGATGCGTACCTGCAACCCTGGTGCGATCGCCACGGCCTGGAACTGGTCTGCAATCGACTGGAGGCAATCGACGGACGCCTCACGGGCCGCTACCTCGGCGGCGACCGTGGCGGGCACAAGGCCGCCGACATCCGCGCGCGCTACGATGTGCACGCCTACGCGCGCATCCACGCCTACGGCGACAGCCGCGAGGACCAGCCGATGCTGGCCCTCGCGCACGAGCGCTGGTACCGCGGCCGCCGCGTCGCCTGACACGGCTGGCCAAACCGCAACGAACCGATGCCCGACCACGCCCCCGACCTCAGCGAACACCTCGACCGCCTGCTGCCGCAGACCCAATGCGGCCAGTGCGGCTATCCGGGGTGCCGGCCGTATGCCGAGGCGATGGCGCGTGGCGAGGCGGGTCCGGACCATTGCCCGCCCGGGGGCGACGCGGGCGCACGCGCACTTGCCCTGCTGCTCGACGTAACGCCCGTGCCGTACGACCGCGGCCGTGGCACGCACAAGCCGGCGCAGGTGGCGGTCGTGGTGGAGGCCGACTGCATCGGCTGCACCAAGTGCATCCAGGCCTGTCCGGTCGATGCGATCATCGGCGCCTCCAAGCTCATGCACGTGGTGATCGATCCGCTGTGCACGGGTTGCGAGCTGTGCGTGCCGGCGTGCCCGGTCGATTGCATCGTGATGGAGCCTGTAGCGCACGCCTAGATGTGGATTTCGGTTCGTGGGCGCGTGTTGCGATCACGATGGCGATGTCGATATCCGGGGCGTCGGTGTCGCGGTCGTGCCCGCTCCTACAAGAGAGGCGTCGTCGGTCTCACAGGCATGCCCGCTCATGCGAAGGCATGGGCCGGCGGGCGACGCCGATCAGCGCGTGCAGGCCGAGCAGATCCGCTCGACCTTGTAGCCCTTGGCACGCAGCTTCTCGACCACACCGTCCTCGCCGAGCAGGTGCAGCGCGCCGACCACGACCAAGGTGTCATCGTCCTTCTGTGCCAGGCGCTGTTCCAGCCTGGGCAGCCACGCGTCGTTGCGCTCGACATTGATCCGCCGGTACAGCGCGGGATAGTCGCGCTTCATCTCGGCGGCCATTTCCTTCCACATCCGCTCCGCATCGCCTGCGCGCCAGGCCTGGTGCAGGTCGCGGTATTTTTCCGGACCTTCCTCAGCCTGCTGCAGCGCTTCGGCCAGCATCTGCTTCTGCTCGGGTAGGCTCATTCCGGCCAGCACCGCGATCTGCTCGTCAGCGCGCTCCAGTCCAGCGGTCGGCTTGCGCGCGCTGGCGGCGGCGTCCATGAAGTGCCGGTCCAGCCCCAGTGCAGGATCCAGCCCCATCTTGCCCATTTCCATCAGGCTCACCGTCAGCCCGATGAACCAGGGCTCGAACGCCGCCAGCTGCTGCAGCGGCAGGTTGTTGGCTTTCGCGTAGGCCTCCAGCCGCGCCCACTGCCCGGGCCCCAGGTCGTCCTGCAGGGTGCCGGGCCGGGTACGCATCGCCGCCCGCGCCATCTGCGCCGGCAATGCCGGCGATGCGACCTCTTCAGGCGACAGTTCGAACACCAGCGCCTCGGCGTCCGCGTACGCCGCGTCCACGTCCGCGGCCAGGGGATAGTCGGCCGGGGTCAGCAGGTGGAACGAACCGAGCAGGTAGATCGCGTTGTCGGCATCGGACACCTTCCACAACAGCGGTACCGGCGGCTCCGCCTGCGCCGGCAAGGTGGCCGCGGCAAGGACAACCAAAGCGGTGGCAAGGTGGCGCAGAGCACGGATCATCATGTCTTCCTTGAGAGTGCGCCGGACGCCGGCAGCTCAGTGCACCGGCGACACATAGGTCTTCTCGCCCGCGTCGATCGCCACGTCCAGGCGATTTTCAGGCGGCGGCAAGGGACAGGTGGCGAACAGGGTGAACGCACACGGCGGGTTGTAGGCGCGGTTGAAATCCAGCACCACCTTGCCGCCCTCGCCGGGCCATGCGGCTTCGAGGAAACGACCGGCCGGGTAGCTGCCATGCCCGCTGGTGCGGTCGGCGAGCACGAAGAACAGCTCGCGCCCCGCCTCGCCCAGCGCCTCCAGGCGATAGGTGACGCCATCGCGCTCGAACTCGACCAGGCCCGGATTGGGCGAATCGCTCTGCGTGCCGACGATGTCGCCGATCGGCAAGGTCTTGCCGGGCGTGTGCGGGATGAAGCGGCCCTCGATACGCCATGAGGGATCGGGCGCCCAGTACTTCAGGCCGGCAAACTGCAGGCGCGTGGGTGCGTCGGCGTACTTGACCCGCAACGCGTCGCGGTCGCCTCGCCGGAGCAGGGTCAGCTGCCCCTTGCCCTCGTCGAATCCGATTACGGCCGGCTCGGGATCCTGGTCGCTGTGCAGCGCCACGCGCCCCTTGAGCGGTTCGCCGTTGAGCGTGAGCGCGACGCCGCTTTCCGGCGTGAACGACCAGCCGCCCGCGCCATCGCGCGAAATCATGCCCATCTTCTCGGGGCCGAAAGCGAAGCGCACGCCGTTGCCGATGCGCGCGCCGCTGCCGACGTAGTGGGCCTTCAGTTCCAGCCAGTGCAGCCCGACCAGGCTGGTCCAGCCGTCGGGCCGCAACAGGTCTTCCAGGCGCTGGTTGCGCCAGGCCTGCTGCTCGGCCATGAACGCCTGGTCGACCTTGGGGGCGGAAGCCTTCTTTTCTTCGCCGCCCCCGCCCAGCCCGCCGCATGCGACCAGCATTCCCGCCAGCGAAGCCATCCCCATGGCGATGCCGGCGACACGTGCAATCCTCATCTTCCCCTCAGGAACCATCGATCGATCTCCCCCAGACTGAAGCGCGCCCAGGTCGGGCGGCCGTGGTTGCATTGCCCCGAACGTTCGGTGGCTTCCATGTCGCGCAGCAGGCCGTTCATTTCCGGCAGGGTCAAGCGCCGGTTCGCACGGACCGCACCATGGCAGGCCATCGTCGACAGCAGTTCGTCGCGCGCCGCGGCGACGCGACGGCTGGCACCGTGTTCGCGCAGGTCGGCAAGCACGTCGCGCAGCAGCGCCTCAGGTTCGGCATGCCCGAGCAATGCAGGCACGCTGCGCACGCTCAGCGCCTGCGGCCCGCTGCGGGTGACGTCGAAGCCCAGGTCGGCCAGGGTCTGCGCCTCGCGCTCGGCCACGTCGGCCTCGCGTTCGCCGACGGCCAGCATCAAAGGCACCAGCAGCGGCTGCGCGCGCAGGCCGATGCCATCGTGCGCGTTCTTAAGCCGCTCGTAGCCGATGCGTTCGTGTGCGGCATGCATGTCGACCACCACCAGGCCGTCGGCGTTCTCGGCCAGGATGTAGATGCCGTGCAGCTGCGCAATCGCATACCCGAGGGGTGGCACCTGGCCGTTGCCCTCGGGCAACGCGGTGCCGTGCTGCGGCATCGGCTGCACAGTGCCGGCTTGCATCGCATCGGCAAGCGTCGTGGCCGGCTGTGCATAGAGCGACGCATAGGCGCCGACGGCTTCGTCCACGCGCAGGCCCAGCGGCTGCGCAACCGGCGTCCAGGACGATGTCGTGGCGGCATTGCCGGCGAAGGATGCCGTGCCCGCCGCGGGTGCGGCCACCACGGCCGCATCCATGCCGGCGCGCGTATGCGACAGCGCCTCCTGCAATGTGCGATAGACGAAATCGTGGATCAGCCGCGCGTCGCGGAAACGGACCTCGTGCTTGGCCGGATGCACGTTGACGTCCACCCGCACCGGATCGAGTTCGAGGAACAGCACGTACGCCGGCTGGCGGCCATGGAACAGGACGTCCTGGTAGGCCATCTTCACCGCATGGGCGACGCTGCGGTCACGCACGGAGCGGCCATTGACGTAGAGGTACTGCTGGTCGGCGCTGGCGCGCGAATAGTGCGGCTGCGCGATCCAGCCGTGCAGGCGCAAACCGGCGCCGCTGTGGTCGATGCGCAACGCACTGCGCGCGAAGTCCTCGCCCAGGGTCTCGCCCAGGCGCGCGGCCGCTTCGATGTCGCCGGCCCGGTAGCGCCGCGACGGCTTGCCGTTGTGGCTCACCCGCAGTTCCACGTCCGGCCGCGCGAGTGCCAGCGAGCGCAGCCATTCCTCGATGTGGCCCAGTTCGGTGCGCTCGGCGCGCAGGAACTTGCGGCGCGCGGGCACGTTGAAGAACAGGTCGCGCACTTCCACCGTGGTGCCTTGGGCATGCGCCCTGGGCGTGATCTCGCCGACGCGTCCGCCATCGACCTGCAAGCTTGCCCCGTGCTCGTCGTCCGGACGGCGTGAAGCCAGCAGGAAGCGGCTCACCGAAGCGATCGACGGCAGCGCCTCACCGCGGAAGCCCAGCGTGGCCACCGCTTCCAGGTCGTCGAGCGAGGCGATCTTGCTGGTCGCGTGGCGCGACACCGCCAGCGGCAGTTCCTCCGGCGCGATGCCGCCGCCGTCGTCGCGGATCCGGATCAGGCGGATGCCGCCCTCCTCCAGGTCGATGTCGACCCGGCGTGCGCCGGCATCGAGCGCGTTCTCGACCAGCTCCTTGACCACCGAAGCGGGCCGCTCGACGACTTCGCCTGCGGCGATCTGGTTGATCAGGGTGTCCGGAAGCGGTCGGATCGGCACGGCGTCGCGGCGTCGTGCGCCGGTTCGGAAGACAGGTGTCGATGATAGCCGCTGGCGGCGCCGCTCGCGCCCGGCGGCGGCGGAAATGTCAGGGCGTGCCGCCCGCACCGGCCATCGCCAGGCTCTCGGCCTCGGCACGCGCGGCGAACAACGTGCCCGGCGGTGGCTGGCGGGTGAAGTAGGTATTGATTCCGTCGACCACGGCGCTGGCGACCTTGCGCTGGTAGGCGGGGTCGATCAGGCGCTTCTCTTCCTCGGCGTTGGAGATGAAGGCCGTCTCCACCAGCATCGCCGGCATGTCCGAGGTGCGCAGCACGGCGAAGTTGGCGCGCTCGATGTTGGGCTTGTGGTTGTTGCCGACCCGCTTGAGTCCGCCCAGCACGTGGTTGGCCGCGTCCTCGGAAGCGCGCATGTGGCCGCTCTGGGCCAGGTCCAGCAGCACGCTGGCCAGCACGTTTTCGGTCTGCTGCAGGCGCACGCCGCCGACCAGGTCGGCCGCGTTCTCCTTGTCGGCCAGCCAGCGCGCACGTTGCGAGGATGCACCCTTGGTCGACAGCACGTAGACCGACGAGCCGCGCGCACTGCGGTTCTCCGCGGCATCGGCGTGCAGGGAAACGAAGATGTCGGCCTTCGCCGCGCGCGCGCGCTGGGCGCGCATCGGCAGTGGGATGAACACATCCGATTCGCGCACCAGGAATGCCTTCAGGCCCGGGATCGCATTGACCTGGCGCGCCAGTTCGCGGGCCATCGCCAGGGTGACGTCCTTCTCGCGCTTCCCGGTGGGTCCGATCGCGCCTGGATCCTGGCCACCGTGGCCAGCGTCGATGGCCACCACCAGCGTGCGCATGCCGGCGGCGGAAATCGACGGACGCGGCAGCGGGGCGACGGGGCCGGACGTCACCGGCGCGGGCGTGGCCACCACCGGAGCGGGCACGGTCACCGTGCTCATGCTGGCCACGGCCGGCGTGCTCATCCCGGGGGCAGCGGTTGTTGCGCGCCCCTCGAGGATCGCCTGCGGCGATGCGGCCGGAACCGTTGCCGGCGTCGGAGCGGGGGAAGTGTCTGCCGGGCGGTTGAGGGCCTGGGCGACCTGTGCCGTCAGCAGCGCCGTGGCACGGGCGGCTTCCTCGCGCGGATCCTGGGCCGGAGCCGTGGCGACCGCGGGGGCGCCAGTCGCCGGCACGGACGTCGGCGTCGGGACCGGAGTGACCGGGACCGGCGCGGGGGTCGCGGCAACCACCGGACTATCGCCGGGCCACTCGATCAACAGGCGCGCACCGCCGCTGGAGGGCTCCATGCGCAGCGGCAGGGCAGCCACTGGCGCGGCGAGTTCGAACACGATGCGCAGCGTGCCCGGCACGGGCTGGCCGGTACGCACGGACGTGACCACGCCGGCCGGCGCCGGCAGCTTCAGCCCGCGCGCGGCCTGGGAATCGGGAAGGTCAAGCACGAGCCGGTGCGGTCCGGCGAGCGAGAGGGTCTTGTACTGGCCGGCGCCCTGCAGCTGGACCTCGGCGCGGGTGCCGGTGGCGCCCTGCTCCAGCGCCACCGCACTGACCTGGCCAGCCTGGACGGTGCCGGCAAACGACAGCGCGGCGAGCACGAAGCCCACCGTCCACCGTCCGAACCGGTCTATCCCTTGGCGCATGGCCGGGATTCAAGCACCATGCTCCAAGGATTGCAAGCCCTTTTCCCTTAATAATCCGGGACCTGGACTACCTTCCTAGGGTCACTCGACAGAAAGGCCCTGCAACCGACCGGTTTCGGCGACGGAGGCCAGCCAACCACCGCCCGCGAGGGTCCCGGCCTCCAGCCTTGCACTCCGCCCGGCCCCGTCCATCGCCAGATGCACGTGGAGGTCGGCCAGCGGCAGCGCCGCCGCGCCCCGCTCGGGCCATTCGACCAGCCACAGGGTGGCTTCGTCCCCGTCCAGGCCGAGGAAATCGAGCTCGCCCGCGTCACCGATCCGGTACAGGTCCAGATGCCACGCCTCCCCGCCCGGGACCGGATAACGCTCGACCAGCGTATAGGTCGGGCTGCGGATCGGTCCGTGCACCCCGAGTTCGCGAAGCAGCGCGCGCGCCAGCGTGGACTTGCCGGCGCCCAGGTCGCCATGCAGGTGCACCACCGCAACGGGCGGGCGCGTGCTGGCGAGTGCTCGCCCGAGCACCGCCGTGGCATCGGCGTCGACCAGTCCGAATCGCATCATTCGTCCCCCGGATTTGCGAAATGCCGCAGCCATGGCAGCAGGTCCGATGGCATCAGCCCGCGTTGCCCGCCGTGCGCGGCCGCGGCATCGCCCGCGAGGCCGTGCAGCAACGCACCCGCACAGGCCGCCTCGAAAGCGGGCAGGCCCTGCGCGCGCATCGCCGCGATCGTCCCGGTCAGCAGGTCGCCCATGCCGCCGGTGGCCATGCCGGGATTGCCCGCAGCCAGCACGCAGGGAACCTGGCCGGGCGCACCGACCAGCGTGCCTGCGCCTTTCAGCACCACGGTGCAGGCGTAGCGCTCGACAAGGCGCGCGAGTGCGGCGAAACGATCCCGCTGGACAGTGGAGGTATCGGTGCCGAGCAGGCGCGCCGCTTCGCCCGGGTGCGGGGTGAGGATGGCATCGGCCGGCACCGGCAACGCGCGCGACGCGGTCGCGAGCAGGTTGAGCGCATCGGCGTCGAGCACCAGTGGACGTCCACTTGCGAGCACGCGCCGGAACAGCGCGCCGCCCCACTCATCCTGGCCAAGCCCGGGACCGCAGGCGACCACGCCGGCCGCTTCGAGCATGGGTGCGAATTCGCCGGTGCCTTCGACGGCACGCGCCATCACCTCCGGGCATCGCGCCACGATCGCCGGCACGTGCCCGGCACGGGTGGCGACGCTGGCCAGGCCGGCACCACCCCGCAATGAAGCCTCGGCGCAGAGCACGATCGCACCGCCGCCGCCATGATCGCCACCGACGCACAGCACGCGGCCGGACTGGCCCTTGTGGGTATCGCGACGACGCCGAGGCAGCCATGCGCGCAAGGCTGGCGCGGCCAGCAACGCAGCGGCAGCGGGCGCCGAGCCTTCGTACCGCGTCGCATCGACCTCGAGCGGATCGAGCAGCAGTTCGCCGGCGTGGTCCAGCGCCGCACCGGTATGCAGACCGGCATGGGCGACGATGAACTGCAGCGTGCACTGCGCGTGGATCGCCGCGCCGGGCGCACTGCCACGGTCGGCGTCGATGCCGCTGGGCACGTCGAGCGAGAAGACCGGCGCTCCCGTGTCGTTGAGCGCCTGGATCAGCGCCGCCGTGCCGTCGCGGGGTGCCTGCGCCAGGCCGATGCCGAACAGCGCATCGACGATCACGTCGGCGTCGTCCAGCCCTGCCGGGAACACATCGACGTGGCCACCAATCGCCACGTACTCGGTGCAGGCGCGCTGGGCCAGCGGCGTGCGCGGACCGCCGTCGGCCGGATGGACCACGCGCACCCTGCGACCCGACTGCAATGCGAGCCGCGCCAGCACGTAACCGTCGCCCCCGTTGTTGCCGCTGCCACAAGCCACCAGCACGCGCTGAGCCTGCGGCCAGCGCTGCAGCAGGACGCGCCAGGCGGCCATGCCGGCGCGCTGCATCAGCACGTAGCCATCGCCCCCCAGCGCCAGGGTCGCCTGGCGATCGATCTTGCGGGCGGCAGTCGAATCGTGGAGGACGGGCATGGCGGGCATCGGGCGATTCTAGCCGCTCGCCTGCGTCCCGGCCGGCGGCACCGTCGTCACGGCGACGGCGGATCGCCCATGCCTGGCGGAGCCAATCCCTATAATTCGGCCATGCCCCTGGCACCATCCGACGCCGCGCCCGCCTCCCCCGCCGATCCGTTCGCGGCGGCACGGCGCGTGCGCGAACTGGCTGGCGAGTTCGGCTTCCAGCGTTGCGGCATCGCCGGCATCGAACTGGGCGAGGACGAAGCGCACCTGCGCGACTGGCTCGCCCATGGCCTGTACGGAACCATGGACTGGATGGCCGCGCATGGCGACAAGCGCTCGCGGCCGGGCGAATTGATTCCGGGCACGTTGCGGGTGATTTCGGTCGGCCTGGATTACGGCCGCAACGACGGCGAGGAGGCGTGGGATACGCTCGCCGACAGCGGGCGCGCCTACGTGGCCCGCTACGCGCTGGGCCGCGACTACCACAAGCTGATGCGCAACCGCCTGCAGAAGCTGGCCGAGCGCATCCAGCAGGAGATCGGCCCGTTCGGCCACCGCGTCTTTGTCGATTCCGCACCCGTGCTGGAACGCGCGCTGGCACGCAATGCCGGGCTGGGCTGGATCGGCAAGCACACCTGCCTGATCGACCGCGACGGCGGCTCGTGGTTCTTCCTCGGCGAAATCTACGTAGACCTGCCGTTGCCGGTGGACGCACCGGCGAGCGCGCACTGCGGTACCTGCACCCGTTGCATCGACATCTGCCCGACCCAGGCCATCGTCGCCCCGTACCGGCTGGACGCACGGCGTTGCATCTCCTACCTGACCATCGAGCACGAAGGCGCCATCCCCGAGGACCTGCGCCCGGCGATCGGCAACCGGATCTTCGGTTGCGACGATTGCCAGCTGGTCTGCCCCTGGAACAAGTTCGCCAGGCGCAGCGACGAACCCGACTTCCGCGCGCGCAACGACCTGGACACGGCGACCCTGCCGCAGCTGTTCGCTTGGGACGAACCGGAGTTCCTGCAGCGCACCGAGGGCAGTCCGATCCGTCGCAGCGGCCATGAGCGCTGGCTGCGCAATATCGCCGTGGCGCTGGGCAATGCACCGACGACGCCCGCAACCCTGGCGGCGCTCGAGTCGCGACGCGAGCACGCGTCGGCACTGGTCCGCGAACACGTGCAGTGGGCGCTGGCGCGGCACGACGCGTCGTAGCGGGCGCCTGCTCTTCACGGGATAACCGGATCGACTACCGCGGGACGAACTTCGCCCGGTGCCAGCACGGCTCCGGCGCGACCTGCTCCTCCGCGCTATCCTGTCCCGCCGCGCCACGCGAGCCCGATGTCCCAGCAGAATCCCGTCCTGACCCCGAGCCAGCTCAACACGCTGGCGCGCGACCTGCTGGAAAGCGCATTTCCGCTGGTCTGGGTCGAAGGAGAGCTGGGCAACATCACCCGCCCCGGTTCAGGGCACCTGTACTTCACCCTGAAGGACGCGCGCGCGCAGGTGCGCTGCGCGATGTTCAAGCCCAAGAGCCAGTGGCTGAAGTTCGTACCGCGCGAAGGCCTGAAGGTGCTTGGCCGCGGCCGGCTCACCCTCTACGAGGCGCGCGGCGATTACCAGCTCGTGCTCGACCACATGGAGGAAGCCGGCGAAGGCGCGCTGCGCCGTGCCTTCGACGAGCTGAAGTCCCGGCTTGAAGCGGAAGGGCTGTTCGATGCCGCGCGCAAGCGTGCGCTACCCGCCTACGTGCGCCGGCTGGCGGTGATCACCTCGCCCACCGGTGCGGCCGTGCGCGACGTGCTCAGCGTGCTGGCGCGGCGCATGCCGCTGCTGGACGTGGAGATCCTGCCCAGCCTGGTCCAGGGCGAGAGCGCCGCAGCGCAGATCACCGACCTGTTGCGCCGCGCCGGCGCCAGTGGCCGGTACGACGCGGTGCTGCTGGCGCGCGGCGGCGGATCGCTGGAAGACCTGTGGGCGTTCAACGACGAACGCCTGGTCCGCGCGATCGCGGCCTCGCCGGTGCCGGTGGTGTCGGCGGTCGGCCACGAGACCGACTTCACCCTGGCCGATTTCGCCGCGGACGTGCGCGCACCGACGCCTTCGGTCGCCGCCGAGCTGCTGGTTCCAGACCAGCGCGACCTGCAGGGACGGTTGCGTGCGCTGCACGCGCGGCTGCTGGGCGTGCAGCGGCAACGCCTGCGCCAGGCGATGCAGCGCGCCGATCGCGCCGTCCTGCGCCTGCAGGCGCAATCCCCGCAGGCCCGGCTGCGCCTGCTGCGGCAGCGCCATGCCGAGTCGCTGCGCCGGCTGCAGGCCTTGTGGCGCGAGCAGCTTCAGCAGCGGCAGGCCCGGTTGCGGCACGCCGATGCGGTCCTGCGCGCGCACCATCCCTCGCGCCGCCTGGCCCAGCTGCAGGCACGCCTGCAGCGCCTGCAGGCGCGCCCGCAGGCAGCCGTGGCCCGCGTCCTGCAACGCGATGCGCTGCAGCTGCGCGCACTTGCCCGCTCGCTGGAGGCCTGCAGTCCGCTGGCGACGGTGGCGCGAGGCTATTCGATCCTCACCCGCGCCGACGACGGGCGCCTGGTCCAGTCGGCGGCGCAGGCTGCGCCCGGTGACCGCCTGCAGGCGCGCGTCCGCGACGGCGTGATCGCGCTTTCGGTGACGGGCGTGACAGCAGCCGATCCCGAGCGCTGACGCAACGCAACTCCTGCAATCCGTCGCGCCGACCCCACGGTCATGGCGCGGTCACCTTCCGGTAACCGCCGGTGCACGGATGCGGCGCACGCTGCCGAAAACCGGGAGCCGCCACGCATGCGCTACGCCCTCGTCACCGAGACATGGCCGCCGGAGGTCAACGGCGTCGCCCTGACCGTGCAGGGCCTGGCCCATGGCCTGCGCGCGCGCGGCCACGCGGTCGAGGTGGTGCGGCCGCGCCAGCCCGCCGATCCGCTCGACGATGCGGAGCGCGATGGCACGATCGCGACCCTGCTGCTGCGCGGCGCCGCGCTGCCGGGTTATCCCGGCCTGCGTTTCGGCCTGCCAGCGACGCGCACCCTGGTGCGCCACTGGAAGCATTCGCCGCCCGACGCGATCTACGTCGCCACCGAGGGTCCCCTCGGATGGTCGGCGTTGCGCGCGGCCGCGCGACTGGGCATGCCGGTCGCTTCGGGGTTCCACACCCGCTTCGACCATTACATGCGCGACTACGGCATGCCCTGGCTGGAGGGCATGGCGCTGGCGTGGATGCGGCGCTTCCACAACCGCGCCGACGCGACCCTGGTCCCGACCACCGAACTGCAGGATTTCCTGCGTGCGAGTGGATTCGAGCGCGTCGTGCGGCTGGCACGCGCGGTCGATGCCTCGCTGCTGTCGCCCGCACGGCGGAGCGACATGCTGCGCGCCTCGTGGGGCGCCGGCGCGGATACGCTGGTGGTGATCCATGTCGGCCGGATCGCCCCGGAGAAGAACCTGGACCTGGCCGTGCGCGCTTTCCGGGCAATCCAGCAGCAACGGCCGCAGGCGCGCATGGTCTGGGTCGGCGACGGACCGGCGCGCGAGGCGCTGGCCCGGGCCAACCCCGACTTCGTCTTCTGCGGCGTGCAACGCGGGACCGACCTGGCCCGCCACTTCGCCAGCGGTGACCTGTTCCTGTTTCCCAGCCGCAGCGAGACCTTCGGCAACGTGACCCTGGAAGCGATGGCCAGTGGCGTGCCGACCGTCGCGTTCGACAGCGGCGCCGCGCGCGAGCACCTGTGCGATGGCGTGCATGGCGCCGTGGTGGCGCGCGATGAGGACTTCATTGCCGGCGCCGTGCGCCTGGCCGATGACGATGCCGCCCTGCGCGCGATGGGCCAGGCCGCGCGCGCGGCGATGCTGCGCCTGAGGCCGGAGCAGGTCGCCGCGGATTTCGATGCGCTGCTGGCGGGGCTGGCCCGCCGTGGAGAAAACCATGCCGCTGTCGCCGCCTGAGCGTACCCACGCGCCATTTCCAGCCCCCCGCCGCCGGCCCACCGCGCTCCTGCGCGCCCGTGATCGCGGCTGGTGCGTGCGCGCCAACCGCTGGGGCGCGCGCGGCGTGGTGCGTCGTTACTTCGCCACGATCAGCCGGCTGGGCGACGGCGTGTTCTGGTACACGCTGATGGCCGTGCTCGTGGTCGCGGACGGACTGGCCGGGCTGGCCGCCTCGCTGCACCTGGCCCTTACCGGCGTGGTCGCGCTCACCCTGTACCGGCGGCTCAAACGCTGGACGCGGCGACCGCGGCCGTTCGCCGCGGATGGCCGCATCCAGGCCTGGGTCGCGCCGCTGGACGAGTTCAGCTTCCCGTCCGGGCACACCTTGCACGCGGTGACATTCAGCGGGGTCGCGCTGGCTTATTACCCTTGGCTGGCGACGGTGCTGGTTCCGTTCACCGCCTCGGTGGCGGTATCGCGGGTGGTGCTGGGCCTGCACTATCCGAGCGACGTGCTGGCGGCGACCGCGATCGGATCGCTGCTGGCCGGTGCGTCGCTGTGGCTGGGTTCGCTGCTGTAGGCCTGGCTGCTGGATCGCATCCACGGATCCGGCCGACGTTCGCCGCGCGAGCGCTATAAGGCCGCACCTAGTACGACTTGAATCCTTCGACACGCGCCCGGGCCAGTGCCGGCATGTTCTGCCCCGACCAATCGCGGTCGTTGGCCACCTGCGCGCGACCGCGCGTGCCTTCGAGCAATCCGAAATCCAGGTCCGCGATGGCCCACACGTCGTCGTCGCGCGTGCGGGCCAGGATGCCATCGGCCGGGAAGCCCGCGTCCATCGGCGCGTACAACGTGGCTTCGCCGGTATTGTCGTCCAGCGCCGGGCTCCACGGCGCCTGCCCCGCGGTGACCGCCCGGGCCACGAACATCCTGTTCTCCAGCGCCCGCGCAAGGCAGCCGACCTGCACCCGCGTGGCGCCGGCGTCGGTGTCGGTGCAACTGGGTACGAGCAGCAGCCGCGCGCCGGCCTCGTACTGGGCGCGCACGGGCAAGGGGAATTCGCTGTCGTAGCAGATGGCTGCGCCGGCACGGATGCCCTCGATCTCCGTCACCTTGAGCGCATCGCCGCCCTCGATCACGCCGGTGGCCTTCTCGAAACCCGTGAGTTGCAGCTTGTCCTGCCACAGGTGGGTGCCGTCCGGCGCGAACACGTCGCATCGATTGCGGCAACGGCCGTTGCCTTGCGCCAGCAGGAACGTGCCGGCGACCACGTGCATGCCTGTCTCGCGTGCGAGGGCCGAAAAGAGCGCCAGCCACGGCGCGCGCAGGGCCTGGATCGCCGCCAGGGAGGCCACCAGGTCGCCGTGCACGTCGGCCGGGAAGTTCGCGGCCAGCTCCAGCGAAAGGTATTCCGGCAGCACGGCGATCCGCGCGCCCCGCGATGCGGCCGCGCGCAGCAGGTCGCGTTGCGTGCGCGCGAAAGCGTCGAAATCGCCGGGCTGGCCGACCCGGTACTTGCAGGCGGCCACCCTCATCGCCCTGCTCTCCAGTCGTGCAGCCAGAACGTCAGGGGATGCTGCACCTCGCCCTTGCCGATCTCGTTCCAGGGCAAGTGTGCGGTCATCCCGGGCAGTCGCGTGTAGCCGCGCCGGTGCCAGAACGAATCGTTGGAGCGGTAGTCCGGCGGCCGGCGTGGATCTCCCGGATCGCGATCCACCGAGCAGAACGCGGTCCAGCGGAAGCGATCCAGCTCGCGGACGTGCGCTTCGCGTTCGTCGAAGAACGTGTGGCCCACGCCCAGTCCGCGGTAGCCCGGCAGCAGCACCGACTCGCCGAAATAGAACACCTGCGGCACCGGCAGGCCGGCCTTGCGCAGCGGCGCGGAGAACGCATCGGGATCGTGCGCCAGCGGCAGGCCGGTGGCCGCGCCGACCACGCGCCCGCCATCCAGGGCCAGCACCAGCACGCTGTCGGGCGAAGCGACGTAGGCGGCGAGGTATTCGCGTTCGTAGGGATCGTCGCGGTCGCCGTCGTAGAGATAGGGCCAGTCGCGGAACACGGCGATGCGCAGGCGCGCGACGTGGTCGAGCCAGGGGGCTATTTCCGCGCCGCGGAAACGGCGGATTTCAGGCTGGGTCGGCATGCCCGGATTCTAGCCGGCACGCGGCGCCGTAACCGCGATCAGCGCGATACCACCAGCCTGCCTAGCGAGGCCGCCATCTCCCACGACTTCAATCCACGCGCCCCCAGGTGGTGCGCGAGCACCGCGCGCAGCGGCAGGCGCAGGCTGGAAAGATCGGCCGCCTCCGGTCGAGCGTCGGCGGCCAGGGCCAGCAGGGCGCGACCGGTGGCGGCGGCATTGCGCTCGGCCTGGCCCCGATCACTGAGCAGCCGTCGCGGGCCGTGCTCGGGATCGAGCCGGTAGCGCGCGGCCGGGTCCACCGCCTCGCCATCCCCATCGCAATGCAGCTCGAAGCCCACGCCCAGCGCACCGAGCAGGTCGCGTTCGAACCGACGCAGGGTCCAGGCCAGTGGCTCGCCGGCGCGCAGGCGCTCGCGCGTCACGGCATAGGCGATATCCAGCTCGGGCAACGGGTCCTGGCGTGGCGCCAGGCGCAGCACCAGTTCGTTGAGGTAGAACGCCGCCAGCAGCGCGTCTCCACCCAGCTGTGGTGCGGCGTCCAGGGCTTCGGCGGCGCGCAACTGGGCGAGCTCACCCACCAGCACCGCATCGAAACGGATGTGCTGCAGGGGCTGCAGCGCGGCACGCAACACGTGCCGCTTGGGCGAAGCCACGCCGCGGGCCACCAGCCCCAGCCGGCCGTGGCCGGCGCTGAGAACTTCCACCAGAAGGCTGGTTTCGCGCCATGGCCGCGAATGCAGGACGAAGCCGGTCTCGCCCTCGATCCTCATGGCTGCAACCGCGCCGCCACCGCCGCGTCAGTTGTCGCCGTAGCCGAAGGCTTTCAGCGCCGCCTCGTCGTCGGACCAGCCTTCGCGTACGCGCACCCAGGTTTCCAGGAACACCTTGCGGCCGAACAGGCGTTCCATCTGCTGCCGCGCCTTGCTGCCGATGTCGCGCAGGCGCGTGCCGCCCTTGCCGATCACGATCGGCTTCTGGCCTTCGCGCTCGACCCAGACCACCGCACCGATGCGCAGCAGTTCGCCATCCTCGGCGAAGCGCTCGATCTCCACCGTGGTCGCGTACGGAAGCTCGTCGCCGAGCTGGCGCATCAGCTGCTCGCGGACCAGCTCGCCGGCCAGGAAACGCTGGCTGCGGTCGGTGATCTCGTCTTCCTCGTACGCCGGCGGCGCCTCGGGAACCAGCTTCAGCAGGTCGGCCAGCAACTGCTCCAGGCCCTTGCGCTTGAGCGCCGACACCGGATGGATCGCGGCGAAGTCGCGGCCTTCGCTGACCTTGGCCAGGAACGGCAGCAACGCGCTCTTGTCCTTCATCCGGTCGACCTTGTTCACCGCCAGCACCACCGGGATGCCGCCCTGGCGCAGCACGTTGAACACGAGGGTGTCCTCGTCGTCCCAGCGACCGGCCTCGACCACCATCAGCGCGGCATCGACGTCCTCGACCGCGCCACGGGCGGTGCGGTTCATCACCCGGCTCATCGCCGAGGCCTTGAACCGGCCTTCGCCGCGATGCAGCCCGGGCGTGTCGACCAGCAGCAGCTGGCCGCCCTCGACCGTGGCGATGCCCAGCAACCGGTGCCGGGTGGTCTGCGGGCGATTGGAAACGATGCTGACCTTGGCGCCGACCAGCGCGTTGACCAGGGTGGACTTGCCGACGTTGGGCCGGCCGATCACCGCGACGCTGCCGCAGTGGTGGGTGTCTTGGGTGTGTTCGGAATTCACTTTGAACTTAGGCTGGAGAGAACCGCTCATGGATGCCGGAGCGAGGGCTCCAGCCGTTCCAGCACCGCCGCCGCCGCCGCCTGTTCGGCCAGCCGGCGCGAGGTGCCCTCTCCCTCGGCACTCACCGGGGGTTCGCTCAGGTTACACCTGCAGAGGAAGACCTTGGCGTGCTCCTCGCCGCTCTCGGAAACCAGTTCATATGCCGGCAATGGACGCTGCCGGGCCTGCAGCCATTCCTGCAGGCGGGTCTTGGCGTCCTTTTCCGGCCTTCCGACCGGCAAGGCGGCCAGCGACTGCTCGAACCAGGGAAGCACCACGCGCCGGCAGGCCTCGTACCCGGCATCCAGGTAGATCGCCGCGACGACCGCTTCGAGCGCGTCGGCCAGGATCGAATCGCGGCGGAAGCCGCCGGACTTCAGTTCACCCGGCCCCAGGGTCAGGCGTTCGCCCAGCTCCAGTTGCCGGGCGATGGTGGCCAGCGAGGCCTCGCGGACCAGTTCGGCCCGCGCCCGGGTCAGCACGCCCTCGTCGGCGGTCGGCCAGCGCAGGTACAGCGCCTCGGCCGCGAACAGGTTGACCACCCCGTCGCCGAGGAATTCCAGGCGCTCGTTATGCGGGGTGCCGGCGCTGCGGTGGGTCAGCGCCTGCTCCAGCAGCGACGGATCGGCGAAAACGTGGCCGATCCGGTCGCGGATAACGGTGCGATCAGTCCCCACCACCATGCCGGGTCAGGTCCTGGGTCCTGTCGAAGCGGCCGACCACGTCGAGGTTGCCGACCAGCGGACGACGCACCTCGTAGTTCACCCGCATCCGCCAGCCGCCCTCGGTGCGCTCGAACTTCACGTTCTGCGGCTTCACGTTCTCGGAGTAGTTGATGTACAGGCGGCGGAAGAACAGGTCCTGGACCTTGTGCGGATCCATGTCCGCCACGCCCGGCTCGTTGGCCAGGCCCTTCATCGCCGACTGCACCGAGTAGTACTCCTGGTACATCGGGAACAGCTTCATGCCGATGTAGGCGGCGAAACCGACCACGGCCAGCACCACCAGGAACCCCAACAGGCTGAGCCCGCTTTGCTTGCGCTTCATTGCCATTCCCCTTGAGCTTGGATGCGTGCACGCACGCCGGACGAACATGCCGTTGTATCTGGATCCGGCGCCGCGTTACTTGATCGCCGTCCCGATCCGCGAAGGATCGAAACTCCCCTTGCAGAACCACCCCTCGCAATTCAGCCAGATCAGGAACGCCCTGCCCCGCAGGTTCTCCTCGGGCAGGAAATGGGTCTGGGTCCAGAACCGGCTGTCCTCGCTATTATCACGATTGTCGCCCATTACGAAATACTGGCCCGCCGGCACCGTCCACTCGCCCTGCCCGGCCGGGTTGGCGCGGTCCAGCCATTCCAGCACCTGATGCTCGCGCCCGGGCAGCTTCTCCAGCAGCAGGCTGGCGCCGGTCATCTCCGCGCCGCGGCCCTGGCCGATGAACTCGCCCAGGTTCTCGTACTGCACCGCCTCGCCGTTGATGTACAGGGTGTCGCCGTGGAAGCCGATGCGGTCCCCGGGCAGCCCGATCACGCGCTTGATCCAGTTCTGGTCGGGCGCGTGCGGCGGCTTGAACACCACCACGTCGCCGCGTGCCGGCTCGCCCAGGGCCAGAAACTTGTGGTTGTTCACCGGCAGGCGCAGGCCATAGGTGAACTTGTTGACCAGGATGAAGTCGCCGATCAGCAGGTTGGGCATCATCGAGCTGGACGGGATCTTGTAAGGCTCGGCGACGAAGCTGCGCAGCACCAGCACCAGCGCCAGCACCGGGAAGAACGCGCGCGAGTAGTCGACGATCACCGGCTCCTCGTCCAGCAGTCCGCCGGCGGCGGCACGGCGCTTGGCGAAGAACAGCCGGTCGACCAGCCAGATCAGGCCGGTGGCGAAGGTCAACACGACCAGTCCGAGCTCAAACCATTTCATTCGTAGTCCTTGGCGATGGAACGCAAAACCTGAACGGGAGTGGGAGCGCGAACGCGGGCCGGTACCGGCCACATGGCCGCGCCCGGATTACTTGCTGTCCACCTGCAGCACGGCGAGGAACGCCTCCTGCGGGATCTCGACGCGGCCGACCTGCTTCATCCGCTTCTTGCCCTCCTTCTGCTTCTCCAGGAGCTTCTTCTTGCGGCTGATGTCGCCGCCATAGCACTTGGCCAGCACGTTCTTGCGCATCGCCTTGACCGTGGACCGGGCGATGATCTGCGAGCCGACCGCGGCCTGGATCGCCACGTCGAACATCTGCCTCGGAATCAGTTCGCGCATCTTCTCGGTCAGCTCGCGGCCGCGCCGGTCGGCGTGGCTGCGGTGCACGATCAGCGACAGCGCATCGACGCGGTCGCCGTTGATCAGCGTGTCCAGGCGCACGAACGGGCCTTCCTGGAAGCGCAGGAAGTGGTAGTCCAGCGAGGCGTAGCCGCGGCTGACCGACTTGAGCTTGTCGAAGAAGTCCAGCACCACCTCGGCCATCGGCAGCTCGTAGCTGATCTGCACCTGGCTGGCCATGTAGGTGATGCTGATCTGCATGCCGCGCTTTTCCTCGCACAGCTTGATGATGTTGCCGATGTAGGCCTCGGGCGTGAGGATGTTGGCGCGAATGATGGGCTCGCGCACTTCCTCGATCAGGTTGGCCTGCGGCAGCTTGGCCGGGTTGTCCAGTGACATGACCGTGCCATCGGTGCGCAGCACTTCGTACACCACCGTCGGCGCGGTGGAGATCAGGTCCAGGTCGTATTCGCGCTCCAGGCGCTCCTGCACGATTTCCATGTGCAGCATGCCCAGGAAGCCGCAGCGGAAACCGAAGCCCATCGCCTCCGAGCTTTCCGGCTCGAAGCGCAGTGCGGCGTCGTTGAGGCGCAGCTTCTCCAGCGCCTCGCGCAGCGCCGGGTAGTCCTCGGCATTGACCGGGAACAGGCCGGCGAACACGCGCGGCTGCATTTCCTGGAAACCGGGCAATGGCTTGAGCGCCGGATCGCCGGCCAGGGTCAGGGTGTCGCCGACCGGCGCGCCGTGCACGTCCTTGATCGAGGCGTTGATCCAGCCCACTTCGCCCGCGCCCAGCTTGGCGGTCTCCTTGCGCTTGGGGGTGAACACGCCGACCTTGTCGACCAGGTGGGTGCGGCCGGTGGACATCACCAGGATCTTGCTGCCCGGCTTGATCTCGCCCTGCATCACGCGGACCAGCGAGACCACGCCCAGGTAGTTGTCGAACCAGGAATCGATGATCAGCGCCTGCAGCTTGTCGGTGTCGCGCGGCACCGGCGGCGGGATGCGATGCACGATCGCCTCCAGCACGTCGCCCACGTTCAGGCCGGTCTTGGCGCTGACCGCGACCGCGTCGCCGGCGTCGATGCCGATCACCGCCTCGATCTCGGCCTTGGCCCGGTCGATGTCGGCGGTCGGCAGGTCGATCTTGTTGAGCACCGGCACCACTTCCAGGCCCTGCTCCACCGCGGTGTAGCAGTTGGCCACCGACTGCGCCTCCACGCCCTGGGCCGCGTCGACCACCAGCAAGGCGCCTTCGCAGGCCGCCAGCGAACGGCTGACTTCGTAGGAGAAGTCGACGTGGCCGGGGGTGTCGATGAAGTTCAGGAAATAGGTATTGCCGTCCTTCGCCTTGTACGGCAGCGACACGGACTGGGCCTTGATGGTGATGCCGCGTTCGCGCTCGATCGGGTTGGAGTCGAGCACCTGCGCTTCCATCTCGCGCGCTTCCAGCCCGCCGCACAATTGGATGATGCGGTCGGCGAGCGTCGACTTGCCGTGGTCGACGTGGGCGATGATGGAGAAGTTGCGGATGAACCGCATGGAATCGGAAGACATGTGGGGGCGGCGGTCTGCGCCGTCGTCGGACAACGTCGGATTATCGCACGCCGGGCCGCCTCCGGACCCGGACCCCTCACGCGGGGCCGCCTCGCGCCAGCCATGCCCGTCGGGGCATGGCCGGCGTGGGCATCGTTTTACTCGCCGTCACCCACGGCCAGGGCGATGAAACTGGTCTGGCCGGCGGGAGTGCGCACCAGCAGCATCACCACGTCGCCGGGACGGGTGCCGCGCAGCTGGCGCTCCAGCTCGGCGACGCTGCCGACCGGCGTGCGGCCGACCTGCACGATCGCCATGCCCGGCAGCAGCCCGGCCTCGCGCGCCTCCGCGCCGGTCACACCGGTGATGCCTACGCCCTTGCCGGCCTCCAGGCCCAGCTGGCTGCGCGACCGCGCATCCAGTTCGGCCACCCGCAGGCCCAGGCCTGCCAGGGCCGAAGCCTGGGCCGGACCGGCGTCGGCGTCATCCGGCGCGGCAGCGGCACGCTGCGCGTCGCTGGCCAGTTCGCCCAGGGTCACGGTCAGCTCGCGCGGCTTGCCGTCGCGGATCACGCCGATCTTCGCCTTGGTACCCGGCGGCAGCATGCCCACCATCGGCGGCAGGTCGGCGCTGGTGCTTACGGGGCGCCCGTTGACCGAGACGATCACGTCGCCGACCTCGATGCCGCCCTTCTCGGCCGCGCTGCCCGGCTCGACGTTGTTGACCAGCGCGCCATTGCTGTCGGCCAGGCCCAGGCCCTTGGCGCGGGCCGCGTCGATCCCCTGGATCTGCACGCCGAGCATGCCGCGGCTCACCTTGCCGCCCTTCTTGATCTGCTCGACCGCGCCCATCGCCAGGTCCATCGGGATGGCGAAGCTCACCCCCATGTAGCCGCCGGAATTGCTCAGGATCTGCGAATTGATGCCGACCACCTCGCCGGAGGTGTTGAGCAGCGGGCCGCCGGAATTGCCCCGGTTGATCGCCACGTCGGTCTGGATGAAGGGCACGTACTGCTGGCCCGGGCCGCCGGTGCGGCCGACCGCGCTGACGATGCCGGCGGTCACCGACTGGTCCAGGCCCAGCGGCGAACCGATCGCGACCACCCACTGGCCCGGCTTGATCGCCGAGGACTGGCCCTGGCGCAGCGTAGGCAGGCCCTTGCCGTCGACCTTGAGCAGGGCCACGTCGTAGGTCTCGTCGCTGCCGATCAGCTTGGCGGTGAACTCGCGGCGGTCGGACAGGCGCACGGTGATGCTGTCGGCCCCGTCGACCACATGGTGGTTGGTGAGGATGTAGCCATCGTTGGAGATGATGAAGCCCGAGCCCACCGAACGGCCCGAAGGCGCGTCCTGGCCCGGATCACCAGGCTCGCCCGGCTGGCCCGGGAAACCCGGACCGAAGAAGCGGCGGAAGATTTCCGGCATCTGCTCGTCGCTGGGCATGCCGCCGCGGTTGCGCGCGGACGGACGCCGGCTGATCCGCGCCTCGATGTTGACCACGCCGGGGCCGACCTGTTCGACCAGGCGGGTGAAATCGGGCAGGCCGGTGACCAGGGGCGCGGCGGCAACCGCCGGGGCGGCAGCAGGCGCGGTCTGCGCGGAGGGCGAACTGCTGGCTTCCGGCGCACGGGCGCACGCCATGAGCGGCGCGGTCAGGACCAGGGCGGCGAGGAGACTGGGACGGACACGGGAATTCATCGGGTATGCCTTCAGGGGGAGGAGCGGCCGCGGTCGACCGGGCCGTGGAACACGGGACGGATCAGGGGTTGATCGGGAAACGGGGAGCGAGCGGAACGGAGTGCGGGAACGCGCGGGCAGATCAGCGCCCGTCGTCTTCCGGGGGCGCCGGCAGCTCCTGGTCGTCCGCTGGCACCGGCGCGGCGGCTTCGACCGGCGGGCTCGGCTCGAACGGATAGAAGGGGCGTGCGACGGGCGACTCGCCGAGGCTTGCGGTGAATCGACCCGATGACGGCTGCGCCAGGTCGGCACGCGGCCACGGGCGCGCCTGCAACGGCGCCGCCGAGGCGAAGGGATCGGCCGGCAGCGCACTCGCGCCGCCCGCATCGGCCACTGCGGTCGTGGGTTCCGTGGCGATGGCCGGCGATGGCCGCACGCGATTCACGGGCCGCGGCTGCTGCCGGGCCGGCGGCGCAACGGCGGCGACTTCACGCTGCGGCAGGGCCGGCGCGACCGGGGCAGCCGGCAGGCGGGCCTCGGTGGACGGCAGGGTCTGCATTGCAAGCGCGGGAATGGGAGCAGCCGCCTGGTCCGGTGCGGCCGGGCGACCGACCAGCATGGCCACGACGGCGACGGAAGCGGCCAGTGCCGCACCACCCCCGCCCCAGCGCGTCCACACCGGGGCACGTCCACCGGCAGCGGCCGCCGGCTGCACGCCGTGCCCGGCTGCAGTGTCGCCGGCGATGGCAGCCGCAATGCGTTCGCTCAGATCCGCCGCGGCGACGCGCTTGACCTGGCCACGCAGCACGTCGCCACCCAGCTGCCAGCGCTCGAAGCGGCCGGACAGTTCGGTGTCGTGCTGCAGCCGGCGCAGCAGGAAGCGCGCTTCGTCCGGTGACAGCTCGCCGTCCACCAGCGCCGACAGCTGGTGCCGGGTGTGGAGTTCGAGTTTGTCGACGTTGGCGTCGGTGGGGATGCTGGGTTCTTGGCTCATGGACGGTTTCGTTCGCGAGTGGCGCTCTGGATGTCGAGCAGGGGCCTCAATTCGGCGTCGATGGCTTCGCGCGCCCGGAAGATGCGCGAGCGCACCGTTCCGATCGGGCAATCCATCTTCTGCGCGATCTCGTCATAGCTCAGGCCCTCCACCTCGCGCAGGGTGATGGCGGCCCTCAGTTCCTCCGGCAACGCATCCACCGCCTTCATCACCGTCCGTTCCAGCTCCTCGCGCATCGCTTCGCGCTCGGGCGTATCGGTGTCGCGCAGGCGCGCACCGGCGTCGTACTGCTCGGCGTCGCTGGCGTCGATGTCGTCCGTGGGTGGACGGCGGTTGTGGGCGACCAGGTGGTTCTTGGCGGTATTCACGGCTATCCGGTGCAACCATGTATAGAACTGGGCGTCGCCGCGGAAATTCCCCAGCGCGCGGTAGGCGCGCATGAAGGTGTCCTGGGCCACGTCCTGGCATTCGCTCCAGTCCGAGATGTAGCGTCCGATCAGCCCGGTGATCCGATGCTGGTACTTGCGCACCAGCAGGTCGAATGCCGCGCTGTCGCCACGCTGCACGCGGCGGACCAACTCGAGGTCCAGCTCCTGGGTCGGATCCTTTGGCGTTCCTTCGGCCATGCCGGGCCACACTCCTGTCGGCCCGACGTTCCGGACCCTGTGACCGCCGTTGCCGGAAAAAGTTCAGCGACTGGCGGAAGCCGCTGTCCGTATGGGCCACATCATGCAGCTGGGGCCGTTGTCCCGCGCCCGACCCGCGGCCGGGGCGACATGCAGGACCTTAACCGCAGGGCAAGTATGGTCGGGCACGCCGCTGTCCGCGACGGCCTGCATTCCTTCATGGGATTTGACGCAGCGGAAACAACCTCGGGATGATAGCGGTCTCTTCCATACACAACCGGATGGTCAGGCCATGCTCCCAGGCTTCGATGGACTGCGATTCAGCCACTGGCAAGCCGCCCAGCGCGACGACGGGATCGTGGTGCTGTCGCTGGACCGCCAGGGCGCCCCGGTCAACGCACTCTCGCAGGACGTGCTGATCGAACTGGGCGACATCGTCGAACGCCTGGCCATCGATCCGCCCAAGGGCGTGCTGTTCCGTTCGGCCAAGGCCTCCGGCTTTATCGCCGGCGCCGACCTGAAGGAATTCCAGGACTTCGATCGCAAGGGTACGGTCAACGACGCCATCCGCCGCGGCCAGGCCGTGTTCCAGAAGGTGGCTGAACTGCCCTGCCCGACGGTGGCGGCGATTCACGGCTTCTGCATGGGCGGCGGCACCGAGCTGTCGCTGGCCTGCGACTATCGCGTGGCCAGCAGCGACCCGTCCACGCGGATCGGCCTGCCCGAGGTCAAGCTCGGCATCTTCCCCGGCTGGGGTGGCAGCGCACGCCTGCCCCGCCTGGTCGGCGCGCCGGCGGCGATGGACCTGATGCTCACCGGGCGCACGCTGTCGGCCGCGTCCGCGCGCGGCATGGGGCTGGTCGACAAGGTGGTCGAGCCGGCCCTGCTCGAGGACGCCGCTGCGGCGCTGGCGCTGAAAGGCACGCAGCGTCCGTTCAAGCAGCGCTTCGCCGGCTGGGCGACCAACTCGTGGCTGGCGCGGAAGATCCTCGCCCCGCAGATGACCAAGCAGGTCGCGCGCAAGGCGAAGAAGGACCAGTACCCGGCGCCGTATGCGCTGATCGGGGTCTGGCAGCGCGCCGGCGGCAGCGGCATCCAGGCGCGCCTGGACGCCGAGCGCAAGGCGGTGGTCAAGCTTGCGGGCAGTCCGACCGCGCGCAACCTGATCCGCATCTTCTTCCTGACCGAGCGGCTCAAGGGACTCGGCGGCAAGGATGGCGGCGGCATGCCGTCGCCGGGCATCCGCCACGTGCACGTGGTCGGTGCAGGCGTGATGGGCGGGGACATCGCCGCCTGGTCGGCCTACAAGGGATTCGAGGTGACCCTGCAGGACCGCGAGCAGCGCTTCATCGACGGCGCGCTGGGCCGTGCGCAGGAACTGTTCGGCAAGCGGGTCAAGGACGAGAGCAAACGGCCTGCCGTGGCGGCGCGCCTTAAGGGCGACCTCGCCGGCGCCGGCGTGGCCGAGGCCGACCTGGTGATCGAAGCGATCATCGAGAACCCCGAAGCCAAGCGCGACCTGTACCACCTGCTCGAGCCGCGGATGAAGGACGACGCGCTGCTGACCAGCAACACCTCCTCGATCCCGCTGGACGAACTGCGCGAACACATCGCCCGCCCGGACCGCTTCGCCGGCCTGCACTACTTCAACCCGGTGTCGATGATGCCGCTGGTGGAGATCGTCCAGCACGACCGCCTCGATCCGGCGGTAGTCAAGCGGCTGGCGGCCTTCTGCAAGGCGCTGGACAAGTTCCCGGTGCCGGTCGCCGGCACCCCGGGCTTCCTGGTCAACCGCGTGCTGTTCCCGTACATGCTCGAGGCGGCCACCGCCTACGCCGAAGGCATTCCGGGCGTGGTGATCGACAAGGCCGCGGTGAAGTTCGGCATGCCGATGGGCCCGATCGAGCTGATCGACACGGTCGGCCTGGACGTGGCGCAGGGCGTGGGCGCGGAACTGTCGCCCTTCCTCGGACTGCAGGTGCCGGCGACGCTGGCCTCGGTCGAACCGGGCAAGCGCGGCAAGAAGGACGGCCAGGGCCTCTACAAGTGGGACAACGGCAAGGCGGTCAAACCCGAAGCGCCTGCGGGCTACCAGGCCCCGTCGGACCTGGAGGACCGCCTGGTCCTGCCGCTGCTCAACGAAGCGGTGGCCTGCCTGCACGACGGCGTGGTCGCCGATGCCGACCTGCTCGACGCGGGCGTGATCTTCGGCACCGGTTTCGCCCCGTTCCGCGGGGGTCCGATCCAGCATATCCGCGCCACCGGCGCCGACGCGCTGTTCGAGCGGCTCAAGGCACTGCAGGCCCGCCACGGTGATCGCTTCGCGCCGCGCCCGGGCTGGGACAACCCGCTGCTGCGGCAGGCGCCGGAGTAACCGTTGCGGCGGCGTGGAGCGGCGCTTTGCGCCGCTGCTCGCCTCCAGCGGGTGTGGGTTGCTGAGGGGCCAGCCCCGCTCTATTCGATGTCCGCGTCCGCCAGCATCCGCTGCAGGAAGGCGACCTGCGCATCACGCCTGTCCGGACCGTCGTAGCGGCGCACCACCCACCATTCGTGCGCGGTGGTGGACGTCCCGGCTGCCAGCGTCGCGTACGGCGCATGCACCTCCAGCTCCATCAGGCCGGTGTCGGCCTGTCCGGGTCGCCAGTCCAGGTACAGCTCGACCTGGCCCTGGTCCGGATGGATGCGTTCGAGGGGCTCGAGCTCGAAATGGATCAGGAAGGCCTGCCCGGCCGCGAAGCCGGCGATCCAGCCGGCGCGCGGCTGGATGAACACCTTGCCGCGGCGGCCATGCAGGCCCTCGGACGGCGGCAGCAGCTCCAGCGAGAACAGGCCATCGGCGCTGCTGCTGACCAGCCCGTCGAAACCGTCGCTGGCATCGGAACGCACGCGCACTCCGCTGCCATCGCGCGCCACCGGCACGAATACGCGTGTTTCCGGATGTACCCGCGTGTTGAACCAGATATCGCGCGATATCGGCACCTTGCGGATGTTGCGCATCTCCACCGCCAGTTCGGCGGTACCGGGTCGATCGGCCGCGATCGAGAACGTCTGCACCAGTTGAACGCCACTGACCGGACTGGCCGCGCCCTCCAGCACCAGGCGGTCACCGTCGTGCACGATCACCTTCGCAGGCGCATGCGCCAACCACGGATCCGGTGGCCATTGCGCCGCCGCCTTGCGCCGCGCCGGATTGACGGTCTGGTCGCGCCACCAGTCGGCCTGCGGGCCAACCCATATTTCGTGGCCGAGATAGGCGATGTTCTCGCCGCCAGCCTCCACGCGCGGCTCCGGTTGCGACACCGTCGCCTCGCCCACCTTCAACAGGTTCGGCGCCCCGGGAATGGAGAAATGCAACACGCGCCCGCCGAGTCTCGGCGAAACCTCCATCCGAAGCTGCGCGCTCTCGAGGCGCAGGCGCGACGGTGCGGGATCGGCGGCGATGGCGAACCCCGGATGGAAGGTGCCGGCCACGCACGCGGCCACGACGGCGACATGCCGCAGCAGATGCAGGGCGGCGGCATGCGCACGCCCCGTCACGCTGGCCGTATCAGCCGGTCCCATCGACGTAGGGCTGCTTTTCGAACTTGCCGGAAGCGGCGTTCCACAGATAAAGCCGGCCCATGTCGTCGCAGGCCATGCATGAAAAGATGCGGAAACCGGCACTCGGATCGGCCCGCAGGTACTGGAACACGGCCCTGTCGGCACTGATGCTTTCCACTTGGACGACGCGCGCATCGCTGCGCTCCGGCGCGATCACCGCGAGGAAGTTCCGGGTCTCGCCGGAGCAGGTCCGGTAGGCGCCCAGGATCACTTCCAGCGGCTCGCCGGCACCGAAATCGCCGCCCAGCGCGAACGGGGACCCCGCCACCGGGTCCAGTCGGTCCAGCGGCCACGAGCCATCGGTGCGGATCGCCGCGAGGAAGGCATCGAGCGTGATTTCGTCGGCGGCGCACCAGCCGGCATCGAATTCGCGAAGGGGAATGCCACGGACTGCATCGCCGCCGGGCACCAGCGTGGTGTGCATCCACCACGTCTGCGATCCGGCATCAGGCGCAAGGGCCACCTGCAATCCTGGCCCGGCGATGGCGCCCGTCGACAGCAGCGAGAGGAAAACAGCGATCAATCCACGCATCGACGCTTACTCCCGGGCTATCGCCTTCAAGGGGCGGTCACATCGTCTGGGTCGGCTTGTCCGCGTTGAGCGTTCCGGCCAGCAGGGTCTCGACCCGGTTCTTCACCGCCTCGCCCTCCGCGCCTTCGGGGAACTGCACGCCGATGCCGGCGGTGCGGTTGCCCTGCGCGCCGGCCGGGGTCACCCAGACCACCTTGCCGGCGATCGGCAGGCGATCGCTGGAATCGGGCAGGGTCAGCAGCAGGAACACCTCGTCGCCCAGGAAATACCGCTTGGGCGTGGGCACGAAGATGCCGCCATGCCGGATGTAGGGCATGTACGCGTTGTACAGCGCGGCCTTGTCTTTCACCGCCAGCGACAGGATGCCCTGGCGACCGCTTGCAGCACTCATCGGTTGTCCCCTTTGCCCGCCTGCTGGCGCGATGCGTCGCGCCAGGCCAGCAGCAGATCTGTCATCACGAGGTCGGCGCGCACCGTGCTGCGCAGCAGTTCACGTGCACGGTTGGCGGCGTCGAACCAGGCCGCCAGCTTGTGCAATCGGTCCGGATCGGTCAAGCCGGCACGGCCGGCCTGGTCGCGGACGTGTTCGGCGGCATGCGCCAGCCGCTCGACCGCACGCTCGTCCGCGCTCCAGCGCAACGCGGCCTCCAGCGGATCGGCCCGGCCGGTTTCCAGGGCCCCCAGGTCGGCGGCGACCTCGCGCCGCAAGGCCAGCCCATCGCCGCGCAGCCACACGTCGGCCAGGCCCGGATGGTCCTGCGCGGCCTGCAGCGCGTCGCTGGCCGCCGCCGCGGCATGGCCGCGCCCCTGCAGCCAGGCCAGGCCCTCCTCGCGTGGCGGCAGGCGGAACTCCAGGCGCTGGCAACGGCTGCGGATGGTCGCCGGCAGCCGTCCCGGCCGCGCACTCACCAGCCACAGGTAACGTCCGGGGACGGGCTCTTCCAGGGTCTTGAGCAACGCGTTGCCGGCCGAACCGTTGAGCGCGTCGGCCGGATCGATGATCGCGACCTGGGCCCGGCCGTATTGCGGAGTCAGCGACAACTGCCGGCCAAGCTCGCGGATCTGCTCGATCACGATCTCGGTGCGCAGGCGCGTGCCTTCGCGGTTGGGCATGAACGAGACCACGTGCAGGTCCGGATGCGTGCCCGCGGCGATCAACGGCCGGTTGCGCGCTTCGGCGACCGGATCGCCTGCGGACAGCACGTAGGCGGCCATGCGGTCGGCGACTGCCCGCTTGCCGAGCCCGGACGGGCCGCACAGCAGCAGCGCGTGGCCCAGGCGCCCGGCGGCCAGCGTTGCCAGTGCCTGGTCGTGGACGCGTTGCTGCCACGGTGCCAGTGCTTCACTCACGACGCTCGCTCCAGCCAATCGGTGAGCGCGGCGGCCACCGCCTCGCCCACTTCGCCGGGCGTGCGCGCGGCATCGACCACGCGGAAGCGTTCCGGCTCGGCGGCCGCGCGGCGGCGGAAGCCGGCGCGGACGCGCTCGAAGAAATCGTCCTGCTCGCTCTCGATCCGGTCCGGCCACAGGTCGCGGCCGGCGATACGGGCACGGCCCTCGCGCACATCCAGGTCGAGCAGCAGGGTCAGCGCGGGCCGCAGGCCGACCGCACGCCGCTCCAGTTCCGCGATCCAGCCCATGTCCAGGCCACGGCCGTCGCCCTGGTAGGCGTAACTGGAATCGGTGAAGCGATCGCTGACCACGAACACGCCGCGTTGCAGCGCCGGCCGGATCACCTGGCGCACGTGCTGGGCACGCGCGGCGAACACCAGCAGCAGTTCGGCTTCGGCCGACAACGGCTCGTCCTCGTCGCCATCGCCACGCAGGGCCTGGCGATTGTCGAGCATCAATGCGCGGATGCGTTCGGCCAGCGGGGTGCCGCCGGGTTCGCGCGTCAGCAGTACTTCATGCCCACGCTTTTGCAGCACGTCGCGCAACGAGGCGATCGCGGTGCTCTTGCCCGCGCCCTCGCCGCCTTCCAGGCTGATGAAGCGCGGATGCGCCAGGATCGCCTCGCTCATCGCCGCAGCGCTCCCTCGGGTGCCTGTGCCGGCGTCGCGGCGGGCGTGGCCGGGCAACGCTTGCGCTGGTAGCAGTCCACCGCGGCGCGGTGTTCGGCATAGGTCGCCGAGAAGATGTGGCTGCCGTCGTTGCGCGAGACGAAGTACAGAGCGTCGCCGGGCGCCGGGTTAACCGCCGCCTGCAGTGCGGCGCGGCCGGGCATGGCGATGGGCGTGGGCGGCAGGCCGGCGCGGGTGTAGGTGTTGTAGGGCGTGTCGGTGGTCAGGTGGCGCCTGCGGATGTTGCCGTCATAGCTGCTGCCCATCCCGTAGATCACGGTCGGATCGGTCTGCAGGAGCATGCCCTGCCGCAGCCGCCGGGCGAACACGCCGGCGATCTGCGGGCGCTCGTGCGCCTGCCCGGTTTCCTTCTCCACGATCGACGCCAGGACCAGCGCGTCATCGGCCGTCTTCAGCGGAACATCCGCCGCGCGCGATTCCCATGCCTGCGCCAGCGCCTGCACCATCGCCGCGTGCGCACGCCGCAACACGTCCAGGTCGCTGTCGCCGCGCTGGTACAGGTAGGTCTCGGGGAGGAAGCGGCCTTCGGGGTGCTGGCCCGGCTGGTCGAGCGCGGCCATCAGCGCCGCGTCGTCCATGCCGGTGGTCTCGTGTTCCAGCGGATCGGCGGCGGCCAGTGCGGCGCGCACCTGGCGGAAGTTCCAGCCCTCCACCAGGGTGACGCGGTACTGGACCACGCGCCCGTCGCGCATGCGCTGCAGCAGTTCGCGCGGGGTCAGGCCCGGATCGAGCGCGTACTCGCCCACCTTCAAGCGGCCGGCGGCATCCATGTGCCGCGCCAGCAGGCGCCACTCGATGTCGTGCCCGGCATCGATGCCGGCCTCGCGCAGACGCCCAAGCACGGTGGCGAAGCCGTCGCCGCGCTCGATCCGCAAGCTCGCCGCGGTCTCGCCGCTGGCGGCCGGCGCATCGGCGAAGCGCTGGTAATGCACCCAGCCCCAGGCCGCCACCGCGGCCATGGCGAGCAGCAGCAGGCACAACACCCCCAGCCCCCAGCGCAATGCGCTTCGACGTCCGTCAGCCACGATCACCTCTTCGATTCCGATGGCGGCCAGCATACCGCGCCGACATGCCGACCCTGGTGGCGACACTGCTCATGCCCAAGGCTCCAGCGCACGCAGCAGGCCGCGCGCCTTGGCCCGCGTCTCGTCCAGTTCGCGCCCGGGCACCGAGTCGGCGACGATCCCGGCGCCGGTGCGGAATACCGCCTCGCACCCCTGGACCTCGGCGCTGCGGATCAGGATGTTCAGGTCCAGGTCGCCATCGCGACCCAGCCAGCCGATCGCGCCGGTGTACGCACCGCGCGGGGTGGCTTCCAGCTCGGCGATGATCTGCATGCAGCGCACCTTCGGGCAGCCGGTGATCGTGCCGCCCGGATACACCGCCGCGATCACCTGCCCCGGGGTGGCGTCCTCGCGCAGGATGCCGCGCACGTTGCTGACGATGTGGTGCACGTGCGCGTAGCTTTCCACCGTCATCAGCTCGTCCACCTGCACGCTGCCCGGCTCGCAGACGCGGCCCAGGTCGTTGCGTTCCAGGTCGATCAGCATCACGTGCTCGGCGCGCTCCTTGGGGTGCCCGACCAGCTCGCGTATCCGCGCGGCATCGTCATCGCCCTCGAACCGCGGGCGGGTACCGGCGATCGGCCGGGTCTCGGCCACGCGGCCGCGCACCGACACCAGGCGTTCGGGCGAGGAACTGGCCACCGCCCAGCCATCTCCGGCGAACAGGCCTGCGAAGGGCGCCGGATTGGCCTGGCGCAGTCGCGCGTACAGCGCAGCAGGATCCAGTGGCGCGTCGAAACGCGCGCGCCAGCTGCGCGAGAGATTCACCTGGAACACGTCGCCGGCGCGGAGGTACTCGAGGATGCGCTCGACGCCATCGAGGAAACGCTGCGGGTCGTCCTCCGAGAGCTCGATCGGAGGTTGCCAGCACGGCAACGCCGGCAGGTCGCCTGCGGCCCGCAGGTCCGACGCGATGGCATCGAGCAGTGCGGCATGCGGTTCCTCGGCCAGCGCGACGCATTCGCCACTGGCTCGGTCGCGCAGCACGGCCGCCGGGCAGCGCAGCGCCAGCGCCGGAGGACGTCCGCCCGCGGCGCGCGCCGGCAGCGCGAGCACCGGTTCGACCTGCGCGGCCAGCTCGTAGTCCAGCAGCAGGGCCCAGCCACCGTGGAACGGCCAGCGTGGCTCTTCGGCCGGCGTCCGCGCCTGCTGCCAGTGCGCGTCGAGTGCTTCCAGGAACGTCCCGGCCTGGGCGACGCCCGCCAGGTCGCGGGTAACACCATCGGCATCGAGGCGCAGTCCGCTCCCGTCGGCGACCAGCAGCAGGTCCCAGCGCCCCTGCACGGTGCCCGACGCCACCGATTCCATCAGCAGCGGATAGCGCGCTGGCGCCTGCCGGTGCAGCGCCAGCAGGTCGGTGTCGGCGGGAAGCGGTTGGAAGCGGAGCATCGTGTCCCTGTACGACGTGCGGTGCGGAAAAGACGCGGGGCCGGTGCCGTGTTCCGCGCGAAGACCGTGGCCGTCGTGCGGGGCGGCGCCAGCCCCGGTGGTGATGGACGCGCCTGCGCGTCCCGGGCAATCAGATCCGCTTGAACACCAGCGTGCCGTTGGTGCCGCCGAAGCCGAAGCCGTTGGAGACCGCAACATCCACCTTCGCCTGGCGCGCGACGTTGGGCACGTAGTCCAGGTCGCAACCCTCGCCCGGGTTCTCCAGGTTGATGGTCGGCGGGACGATGCCGTCGTGGATCGCCAGCACCGAGAAGATCGCTTCGATGCCGCCGGCCGCGCCGAGCAGGTGGCCGGTCATCGACTTGGTCGAGCTGACCATCATCTTGTAGGCGTGGTCGCCGAACGCGCGCTTCATGGCCAGGGTCTCGGCCAGGTCGCCCAGCGGCGTGGAGGTGCCGTGCGCATTGAGGTAACCGACTTCGGACGGATCGACCTTCGCGTCGCGCATCGCGGCGCGCATGCAGCGCGCGGCGCCGTCGCCGTCTTCGCTCGGGGCGGTCATGTGGCTGGCATCGGCGCTGGCACCGAAGCCGACCAGCTCGGCATAGATGCGCGCGCCGCGGGCCTTGGCGTGCTCGTACTCCTCCAGCACCAGGATGCCGGCGCCGTCGCCCAGGACGAAGCCGTCGCGCTCGGCGTCCCACGGGCGCGAGGCGCGCTCGGGCTCGTCGTTGCGGGTGGACATGGCCTTCATCGAGCAGAATCCGCCCATCGAGGTCGGCGAGGAACCGCGCTCGGCACCGCCGGCGACCATCACGTCGGCGTCGCCGTGCTGGATCATGCGCATCGCCGTGCCGATCGAATGGTTGGAGGTGGCGCAGGCCGACACCGCCGAGAAATTGGGGCCCTTCAGGCCACGGATGATGCTCAGCTGGCCCGGCAGCATGTTGATGATGGTGCTGGGCACGTAGAACGGGGAGATCTTGCGCGGGCCACCGTCCAGATACTTGGCGGTCTGCTCCTCGATGCCGAGGATGCCGCCGATGCCCGAGCCGATGATCGCGCCCACGCGCTCGGCGTTGGCTTCGTCGATCACCAGCCCCGAGTCGTCCAGGGCCATGAAAGAAGCCGCCAGGCCGTAGTGGATGAACGGCTCCATCTTCTTCGCGTCCTTGGGCGACACGAAAGCGGTCGGATCGAAGTTGCGGATCTCGCCGGCGATCTTGGTGGTGAAGCCGGTCGAATCGAAATGCGTGATCGGACCGATGCCGGACCGGCCGTTGACGATGCCATCCCAGCTGCTGGCCAGGTCGTTGCCCAGGGGCGTGACCGCACCCATGCCGGTGATGACGACGCGACGGTGGCTCATAGGGGGCTCCTGCTGTTCCGGATCGGATTCTCTGGATCGGTGTTGCGTCCGGCGCGCTGGCAGGGAGCCAGACGCGCCCGGGGCCGCACGCAGCGGCCCCGGTTTTGCTGCGGCTCCGCGGACCGCACTGGACGGTCCGCGGCGCGGCGCGCGTCAGCTCTTGACGTGCGCCTTGATGTAGTCGATCGCCTGCTGGACGGAGGTGATCTTCTCGGCCTCTTCGTCCGGGATCTCGCACTCGAACTCTTCTTCCAGCGCCATCACCAGCTCGACGGTGTCGAGCGAGTCGGCGCCCAGGTCGTCGACGAACGATGCGCTGTTGGTCACTTCATCTTCCTTGACGCCGAGCTGTTCGACGACGATTTTCTTGACGCGCTCTTCGATGGTGCTCATGGGTTTGCTGCTCCAGGCGGAGTTGTTGTCGATACGATGCGCCGACATGCGTCGACGCGGGGTTCACTGTCCACAGGGCGGATAGTGTAGTCAAAAGCCGCGGCGGCGGGCACTGCCCTGCAACCGCAACCGGATCAAAAGCTTACGCGGCTTTTGAAATCCTTGTTCTGGCGACCGGCCGTCAGGCCATGTACATGCCGCCGTTCACGTGCAGGGTTTCGCCGGTGATGTACCCGGCATCCGGGCCGGCCAGGTAGGCGACCGCACGGGCGATGTCGGCCGGCTCGCCGAGGCGGCCGAGCGCGATCTGGCCGAGCATGGCGTTCTTGGCGTCCTCGGGCAGGTCGCGGGTCATGTCGGTGTCGATGAAGCCCGGCGCCACGACATTCACGGTGACGTTGCGGCTGCCGATCTCCTTGGCCAGCGACTTGGAGAACGCGATGATCCCGGCCTTGGCCGCGGCGTAGTTGGCCTGGCCGGCGTTGCCGGTCGCGCCGATCACCGAGGCGATGTTGACGATGCGGCCCTTGCGCGCCTTCATCATCCCGCGCATCACCGCCTTGGAGGTGCGATAGACGCTGGTGAGGTTGGTGTCCAGGATCGCCTGCCAGTCTTCTTCCTTCATCCGCATCAGCAGGTTGTCGCGGGTGATGCCGGCGTTGTTGACCAGGATCGAGACCGCGCCGAATTCCTTGCCGATCGCGTCGATCAGGGCTTCGACCGCACCGGCGTCGGTGACGTCGAGCTTGCGGCCATGGCCGCCATGGGCGGCCAGGCGACCGCCGATGGCCTCGGCACCACCGTCGCTGGTCGCCGTGCCGATCACGGTCGCGCCGCGCGCGGCCAGTTCGTCGGCAATGGCCGCGCCGATGCCACGGCTGGCGCCGGTGACCAGCGCGATCTCGCCGGCGAGGGGCCGGCTGTCAACAGGCATGGAACTCATGATGGGCCTCGTATGTCCAGGAGTGGCGGTGCGGCGTGATCCGCGGCGCCGCGTAACGTATCAGCGCCAGTCGGCCAGTGCCGATTCGAAGTCGCCGACCGCGCCGATCGCGCGGGCGTCGAGCGACTTGTCGATGCGCTTGGCCAGGCCGGCCAGCACCTTGCCCGGACCGCACTCGGCCACCCGGGTGGCACCGCGTGCGCCCAGCGCCTGCACGCAATCGGTCCAGCGCACCGGCAGGTACAGCTGGCGCACGAGTGCATCGCGGATCGGGTCCAGTCCGGCATGCGATTGCGCGTCGACGTTCTGCACCACCGGCAATGCCGGCGCGTGCCAGGCCATGCCTGCCATCGCTTCGGCCAGGCGGTTGGCGGCTTCGCGCATCAACGGCGTATGCGAGGGCACGCTCACCGCCAGCTTCACCGTCTTGCGCACGCCGCGTTCGGCCAGCAGCGCCAGCGCGCGGTCCACCGCCGCAGCATCGCCGCCGATCACGATCTGTCCCGGCGAGTTGTAGTTGGCCGGGACGACGACCTGGCTGCCGGACGCCTGTTCGCAGACTTCCAGCACCACCGCGTCTTCGGCGCCAAGCACGGCCGCCATGGCGCCGGTGCCGGCGGGTGCGGCGTCCTGCATCAGCTGCCCGCGCAGGCGCACCAGGTGCGCGCCGTCCCGCAGCGACAGTGCGCCAGCGGCCACCAGCGCGGTGTACTCGCCCAGGCTGTGGCCGGCGAGCAGCGCAGGCTGCGCCCCCCCCTGCGCCTGCCAGGCACGCCACACCGCGATGCCCGCGGCCAGCAGTGCCGGCTGGGTGTATTCGGTGCGGTTGAGCATCTCTTCCGGGCCGCCCTGCGACAGCGCCCAGAGGTCCACGCCGGCGCCATCGGAAGCTTCGGCGAAGACTTCGCGGACCTGCGGGTGCAGCTCGGCCAGTTCGGCGAGCATGCCGACGGACTGGGAACCCTGTCCGGGAAATACAAAAGCGAGCGTCGGATCGGTCACGCGCAGCCGCAGATCGAGAAAGAGCGGCGATGATACGGGCGATCCCGCGCGTTTGTCTGTACCGCGCCGTATGTGCGCGAACCACGCGAATGCCCGCATGCGGGCCCAAAAAAGCGGAAGGCCGCGCAATGCGCGGCCTTCGTCAAACAGGTTCGCAGCTCCATCGGAGCGCGGCAGTCAGCCCGCCGGTCAGTAGCGCAGCAGCGCCGAACCCCAGGTGAAACCGCCGCCGAACGCTTCGAGCAGCAGCAGCTGGCCGCGCTGCACGCGACCGGACCGGACCGCTTCGTCCAGCGCGAGCGGCACCGAACCGGCCGACGTGTTGCCATGGCGATCGACGGTGACGATGACGCGATCCATCGGCATGTCCAGCCGCTTGGCGGTGGCCTCGATGATGCGCAGGTTGGCCTGGTGCGGGATCAGCCAGTCCAGGTCGTGCTTGTCCAGGCCGTTGGCCTCGAGGGTCTCGTCGACCACCGAATCCAGCGCCTTGACCGCGTGCTTGAACACATCGTTGCCGGCCATCTGGATGCGCACGCCGGCATTGGGCTCGTTTTCGCTGAATCCGGCGGACACGCCCACCGGGCAGCGCAGCAGGTCCTTCTTGCTGCCATCGGCGTGCAGGTGCGTGGACAGGATGCCGGTCTCGGCGTCGGCCTTGAGCACGACCGCACCGGCGCCATCGCCGAACAGCACGCAGGTGGTGCGGTCGGTCCAGTCCACCATCCGAGTCAGGGTTTCGACCCCGATCACCAGCACGGTCTTCGAGGTGCCGGTGCGCACGAACTTGTCGGCCACGCTGAGCGCGAACACGAAACCCGAGCAGGCCGCATTGACGTCGAACGCCGCGCAGCCGGCCACGCCCAGCTTCTGCTGGATGAGGCAGGCGGTGGACGGAAACACGTAGTCGGGCGTGGTCGTGCCGACCACGATCAGGTCGATGTCCTCGACCGATACGCCGGCCGCTTCGATCGCCTTCAGCGCAGCCTGGTAGCCCAGGTCGCTGGAAGTCTGGCCCTCGGCCACGACCCGGCGCTCGCGGATGCCGGTGCGGGAGTGGATCCATTCATCGCTGGTGTCGACGAGCTTGGCCAGGTCGGCGTTGGTCACCACCTTCTCCGGCAGGTAGCTGCCGGTTCCGGCGATGCGCGAATAGATCCGCTCGCTCATGCGCATTCCCGCTTGAGGCTCCACGCGGGAGCCGGGATTTTTCCATGCACCGCAGGCCGGGCGCGTGCAGCACGCGCCCGACGGGTCAGGCTCAGTCTTCCTCGACCGCCGAGGTCTTGGTCGCGATGACCTTCTTGCCGCGGTAGTAGCCGTCGGCGGTGACGTGGTGGCGCAGGTGGATCTCGCCCGTGGTCGGGTCGGTCGCCAGCTGCTTGGCCGTCAGCGCATCGTGGGAACGGCGCTGGCCGCGGCGGGACGGGGTGACACGGGATTTCTGCACAGCCATGGGATTGCTCCAAACTCGTTTGATTGCGTATGTGTGTGGGACCTTGAAGCCACCCGCCGGTGTCGTTCCAGGGCGCCTTCGGCGGCGGCGCGGCCGTCTACTTCTTCTTCAGCGAAACCAGCGCCGCGAACGGGCTGGCCGCCTGCAATTCCTCTTCACCGGCAGACCAGGTCTGCTCGACCGGCTCGCTGCCCGGCGCCAGCGGAACCACCGGCAGGGCAAGCACGAGCTCGTCCTCGACCAGCTCCGCCGGCCGCAGCTGCCCATCCTCGGGCACCAGCAGCGGCTCGTATCCCGGCGGCAACGCGGCCTCTTCCGATTCGTCGCGGATCAGGCCGAGCCTCTGCACGGTCCTCACCGGAAAAACGAACCGCTCCAGGCTGCGCTGGCACAGCAGCGGCAGTCCCGCTTCGATCGACAGTTCGACGAAGGGTACCTGCAGCACGTCCTGGCCGAATTCCAGCGTGAAGCTGCATTCGCCCGCGGTGTCGGCAAGGCTTCCGGCCAGCCGGGACATCGCCGACAACGGCATGCGACCCTCGAACAGCCGCCTCGCGGCGACCATCCGCCAGGCATCCAGCGTTTCAGGAACCTGCACGGCAGACGCACCCGCGGACATAAGCCGCTGAATGTTAAGGATCGGACCGCCCCCTGTCAAACCGACAAAACCCGTGACGCAACGCATTTGCCCACGACCCCGCCGCGATCGACACTAGGCCCCCCTCCCCCGCGACCGGCCATGCTGATCCTCGCCTCGACGTCCCCCTACCGCCGCGAGCTGCTGCAGCGCCTGCGGCTGCCGTTCGAATGCGCCCGGCCGGACGTGGACGAGGCGCCCCTGCGGGCGGAAAGCCCGGCCCAGCTGGTCCGCCGCCTGTCCCTGGCCAAGGCCGATGCGGTCGCCGGCCGGCACCCGGAAGCCTGGGTGATCGGGTCCGACCAGGTCGCCGACCTGGATGGCCGGATCCTGGGCAAGCCCGGGGGCCGGGACGCCGCCGTCGCCCAGCTGACGGAGATGGGCGGGCGTTCGGTGCGCTTCCATACCGCCGTCTGCCTGCGCCGCGGTGCCCATGCACTGGTCGCCGTGGACCTGACCCAGGTCCGGTTCCGCGCCCTGGCCGCAGCGGAGATCGAGCGCTACGTCGATGCCGAACAGCCGTTCGACTGCGCCGGCAGCTTCAAGTGCGAGGGCCTGGGCATCAGCCTGTTCGATGCCATCGAATCGCACGACCCCACCGCGCTGGTCGGCCTGCCCCTGATCGCGCTGGCCGGCCTGCTGCGCGAAGCCGGCTACGCCGTGCCCTGATCCCGACGGCGCGGGTCACCCCGGGAGCGGCACCGCACGACACCAGTGGTATGGATGGGACTGCGCGCCGATCCGGCTGTCCACGACCTTGCATCCGGCCCCGTCCAGCTGCAGCCCGTAGCGCGCCAGTACCGTCGTGGCCTCGTCGAGGATCGCCTGGTTGGCATTGGCCGTATCGACGCGGCGGCCGGCGGCCTGGGCGAGCTCGCAACGCCCGCCCGGCGACTGCGCCGGCTCCACCAGCACCAGGCTGCGGCTGCGGCCGACCAGCCAGCGCATCACCCTGCAATCGCCCGTATCCAGGCCCAGCGTGCCGGCCCAGCGGTTGCGCCTGCCAAGGCTCTCGGCGCGCCGGTCCATCGCCACCGGCAGGATCACGCCCACCTCTCCCCCGCGCGCCTGGATCATTCCGGTCACCCGGTCCGCATACGCGGGTGACTCGGGGAAATTGGAACCCAGCGACGCGTAGGCCGGTCCCGGCGGCAGGAACGGCACCCGCCAGGCCTGGGGTTCGCCCCCGACCAGCAACACGGTTCCCGGCATCGCCGCCGTAGGCGCCTCGACGCGGAATGCGGTGCGCGACCAGCCCGCGTGGCCCCAGTCGTTCCAGCCGGCGAGCGCGACGGCCGATGCGGCCGCGATCGCGATCGCGGCGATCCGTCCCGCCCGGCGCGGCGGGAAAACGGCATGCAGCAGCAGCCACAGGACCAGCGGCGCGAGCAGTTCCAGCACCACCAGGTAGCGGTGGATGCTGAACATCGACAGCCAGGCCACGAAAGCGACCAGGAAGAACACCCCGAGCATGCGCCGCACGCCCGCGCCCGCCGGTACGGAAGCCGCGGCGTCCGATGCGCGACGCCTGCGCGCCAGCCAGACCACCGCCGCGGTGATCGCGACCACGTACAACAGGGCCCACATCACCTGCAGCAGCGCGATCTCGCTGACCAGGTATGGATTGGCGGTGAACAGCAGCGGGCGCAGCAGCGCTTCGACCCAGCCTTGCGGCAACCAGCGCGTGTCGGCCACCGCCACCGGCTGGGCCAACGGCGCCTGGAACGAAGCGTTGAACTGCGGGAACAGGGGATTGCCGAAAGTCTCCCACAGGCGATACAGCCATGGCCCCGCCATCAGCGCGAACACCAGCAGCGCGACCAGGGCCAGGCCTGCGCCGGCACCGATCCGTGCGCGCCAGTGCGCGCGCGCGGCCAGCACCGACAGACCCAGCGCGAAGGCGTAGATCGCGTTGGTCAGCTTGGACGCCACCGCCATGCCGAGCAGCACGCCCGCTGCGACCACGGCGCGCGTGCGCCAACGTCCGTCCTCGTCCGGCATGGTCAGCGCCAGCGCACCGAGCACCAGCGGCGCCGTGCTGTTGTCGCCCATGGTGTTGCCCAGCTCGGACAGGAATGCGGCGCTGGCCAGTCCGGCCAGGCCCAGCACTGGCGCCAGCCAGTCGCGGCGGGGATCGCCGGCGAGTGCGCGCCACGCGATCCAGGCCACCGGCAGGAACACCAGCCCGTGCAGCAGGCCGAGCAGGAAGCCGGCCAGGGGGGCCGGCGCATGCTGGACCAGGAGGAAATACGGCACGTCCAGCAGCGGCACGAAATAGCTCTGCATCTGTGCCGGCGCGAGGTCCAGGCCCAGGCGCCCTTCCAGCAGTGCCCAGCCGTTGTACACGTGGTAGTTGCGCAGGTCCCAGTTCGCATCCTGACCGCGCAGCAGCGAAACCAGGCCGCACACCAGGGCCACGACGACCGTCGCGTTGATCACGCCCCGTCGCGTGGTGAAACCGAACGTGCGTCCGAGCGCGGCGAACACTCCTGCGAAGCGTCGGCGCACGCCGCCGCGGACCGCACCTCCCACCTCAACCCCGCCCATCGGGCGCCACCGTGCCGGCGACAGGAAGCCCTGCGGGCGTCGTGGACGCCTGCGGCAACGCGCCGCGCGTGGCCGGGATCGCCAGGTAGGCCAGGCGCTTGGCCTCGATGCGCCCGCGCGTCACCGTGTCCAGGATCAGGCCGCAGGCCAGCAGCAATGCCGACAGCAGCGCCAGCGCCGAGCACAGGATCGCCGTGGGGAAGCGCGGCACCAGTCCCGTCTCCAGGTAGGTCAGCAGCAGCGGCACCGCCAGCAGCACCGACAGCAGCAGGCTGGCGCCGGCGCCGATCGAGAAGAACAGCAACGGCCGCTCGGCCTTGAACAGGCGCGCGATGGTGGCGAGGATCCGCACGCCGTCGCGATAGGTGTTGAGCTTGCTCGCCGAACCTTCCGGACGCGCCCCGTAGGCGGTCGGCAATTCGGCGACCGGCATGCGCAGCTGCAGCGCGTGCACGGCAAGCTCGGTTTCGATCTCGAAACCGGCAGCGTGCGCCGGGAACGACTTCACGTAGCGCCGCGAGAACACCCGGTAGCCGGAGAGCATGTCGTCGAAGCTGTCGCCGAACAGGCGCGCCACGCAGCCGGTCAGCAGGCGGTTGCCGAAACGGTGGCCGGCACGGTACGCCGCGGGATCCTGGTCGACCCGCGCGCCGACCACCATGTCCAGCCCGTCCGCCAGCAGCCGCTCCACCAGCACGGGCGCGGCGGCTGCGTCGTAGGTCGCATCGCCATCGACCATCACGTAGACGTCGGCCTCGATGTCGGCGAACGCGCGGCGCACGACATTGCCCTTCCCGCGCAGGCCCACCGGGTGCACGGTGGCACCGGCTTCGCGCGCCAGCACCGCGGTCGCGTCGTCGGAACGGTTGTCGAACACGTGGCAATGGGCGGCGGGCAGGCTTTCGCGGAACGCGGCGACGACTGCGGCGACGGTCGCCGCCTCGTTGCGGCACGGCACCAGCAACGCGATCCGCAAGGGCGATGCCCTGCCTTGTCCCGGCGAATCGATATCCGCGCTGCGCATCGCGCCCTGCTCCTGCTTCTATTGGGCGCGCATGTTACCTGCCAGCCGCGGCGGGGACGATCTCCACCGGCTGCCGGGGCCATTCCTCGACACTGCCGTCGGTACCGTGCAGTCGCAGACCGAGCCAGCGGCGGCCCGCCTGGCTCTCGGGCAGGTCGACCTGCGCGCGGAAGCCGATGTGGGGCAGGTGCGGGTCGGTGGCTTCGGGGAAATAGCTGCTGACGTCGGCCAGGGAACCGTACTGCGCCTGCGCGACAACGGCATCGTCCAGCACGATCTCCACGCTTGAGAGCCCGACGCCCTCCTTGAATGCCCAGCCCTTCACTTCGAACCGCGGCGGCAGCGCCTGCCCGGGCACGGGTGCGTCGATCCAGGCCATCGCCGGCGCGATGCACGCGCCCGGGTAAGGCGGTGCCTGCGATGCCGGTGGCAGTCGCACCAGCAGGAAGCGCTGCGCGCCATGGTCAACCAGCACGCTGCGCACCAGTGGCAGCGGGCCCAGTGTCTCGCACAACCGGTGGTAGTGCTGCAGCCACTGCCGGAAAGGCAGGTCGCCGGGTGCCAGCACCAGCAGGGCCGGCGTTGCCGGCGGGTCGCCGACGTGCAGGTCCCACAGGCGCAGCTGCGGGGCGCGGCCATGCGCATGGTTGAGGGGATGATCGAGCACCGCGATATGCGGATCGCCCAATGCGAATCCGAGTTCGGCGCCGATCTTGAAATCGTCCACCAGCAGGCGCGTGTCCGGCGGCATCGCCGCCAGCTCTTCGCGCACGGCCGTGGCCAGCGGTTCCCAGCCTGCGAAATTGCGCGGGTAGTGCTTGGAACCCGCGGCCTCCTGGCGCAGCGCGGGCGATGCCACCGCAAGGCACCAGGCCAGCGCGGCCAGCAGGCCGACGGCAGCCGTCGCCCACGCCAGCCTGCGCCAGCCCACCGGCCAGCCTTCCAGCATCATCGCGGCGGCAGGCAGCAGGGCCAGGTAGGCCGGCACCGGCCAGTGGAAGCTCACCCGCTCGCTGTCGGCGAAGAACCCCAGCACGAACAGGCCGGCCAGCACGATCGACCCGAACAGGGCCAGGAAACGCCATTGCGGTCGCGCCGGCCGCCGCTTCCATCCGGTCAGGAACGCCGCCTGCAGCATCGCCCACGCCAGCAACGGGGTGACCACCAGGGCCTGCAGCGCCAGGAAGGCCAGGCCGCCTGCATGCAACGTCCACGGATGCCGGTCCAGCAGCTGGAAGCGCAAGCCGGCCTCGCCGTTCTCGAGGTTCCACAGCAGCAGCGGCAGCCACGCCAGCAGCCCCACCACCAGCGCCAGCAGCACCCGCGGATCGCGCAGCAGGCGCCGTCCCTGCGGCAGCCACAGGATGACCGCGGCCCCGACCACGACCACGCCTGCGAACCGGTAATGGCTCAGCGCACCCAGCGCCAGGCCCAGGGCCAGCTCCAGCGCGGCGAACGGAGTGACCTGGTGCAGCAGGCGCGCGCCCGCATGCAGGCACAGCACCGTCGCGAAGGCGAGCGGCACGTCGGGCAGGGCGAGCACGCCGAGCATGCCCAGCAAAGGCAGCAGCACGGCCAACGTGCCGGCCCTCCAGCCCGGGATCGCGCCGAACCAGCGCCGGCCGATCCGCGCGACCCACCACGGCAGCAATGCGCCCATGACCAGGAACGGCATGCGCAGGGCCAGCGGATGCTCGCCGCCCAGCACCTCGCCCAGGCGCACCAGCCACGCGGTCATGCCCGGCAGGTCCGAATACGCGGACGCCAGGTGCCGCCCTTCCTGCCAGTAGAAGGCCTCGTCGACGAACAACGGCAAGCGCACCGCCACGACCAGTTTGAGCACGCAGGCCAGCGTCCACCATGCAATGAACGCACGCCGCGCGCGATGCTCAGCCTCCATCTGTGCCGCTACACTCCCTATCGAAAACACACTGCAGGAAGACGATGACGCAGTCCGCGGAACCCTCGACCACCATCCTACCTGACGCCTTGCGCGAGTCGCTCATGCAGGCGCAGCGCCAGGTCAACAGCCTGGTGCTGGGCAAGCCGCAGGAGGTCCGGCTTGCGTTCGTCGCCCTGCTGGCCGGCGGCCACGTGCTGATCGAGGACCTGCCCGGGCTGGGCAAGACCACCCTGGCCCACGCGCTGGCAGCGACCGTCGGACTGGCGTTCCAGCGCATCCAGTTCACCTCGGACCTGCTGCCGGCCGACGTGCTCGGCGTCTCGGTCTACGAGGCCGGCTCGCGCCAGTTCCAGTTCCATCCCGGGCCGGTGTTCACCCAGGTGCTGCTGGCCGACGAGATCAACCGCGCGCCGCCGCGCACGCAGAGCGCCTTGCTGGAGGCGATGGCCGAACAGCAGGTCACCATCGACGGCGTCACCCACGCCCTGCCCGATCCGTTCTTCGTCATCGCCACGCAGAATCCGGTCGACCTGTCGGGCACCTTCCCGTTGCCCGATTCGCAGCTGGACCGCTTCCTGCTGCGCTTCTCGCTGGGCTATCCGAATGCGGAATCCGAGCGCGCGCTGCTGACCGGTGCCGACCGTCGCGAGCTGATCGCACAGGCCATGCCGGTGCTGGCCGATGGCGACGTGCAGGCGTTGCGTCGGGCCGCCGAACAGGTCCATGCCAGCGAGGCGCTGGTCGGTTACGTGCAGGCCCTGCTCGCGCGCAGCCGCCAGCATCCGGGCGTGCGCGTGGGCCTGTCGCCGCGCGCCGGCCTGGCCCTGCTGCGCGCCTCGCGCGCCTACGCCCTGCTGCTGGGCCGTGGCCACGTGCTGCCCGAGGACGTGCAGGCCCTCTTCATCGCCGTGGCCGGACATCGCCTGGTCGGCGAAGCCGAGGCCGGAAGCGGCACCAGCCTGGCCAAGGCGGTCCTGCACGCCGTTCCGGTGGATTGATGCGGGCGGCATGGCGCGAGCTGCGCACCTGGCTTGAATCGTTCGAGCGGCCACGCGCGCCGGAGCCATTACCGGTGCGGATCGGGCGCCGCCGCATCTACGTGCTGCCGACCCGCTTCGGCCTGTTCTATGCGCTGCTGGTGCTGGCCATGGGCCTGGGCGCGCTGAACTACAACAACAACCCGGCGCTCATGCTGGCCCTGTTGCTGGGCGCGTCCGGCCTGGCCAGCCTGATCGCCAGCCACCTGCAGCTGTCGGGCCTGCAGATCGATGCGATGTCCGCCGAACCGGTGGCGGCCGGCGAAACGTCGTGGTTGCGCCTGGCGCTGTCCACGCGCGATGGCCGGCGCCGGCGCGGCCTGCGCGGCGACCTCGACGGAGCCGTGGGCTGGGCCGGCACCGGCGAGGACGGCAATGCCGAGCTCGCCCTGCCCGTGCCCACGCACCGACGCGGCTGGCTCGATCCCGGACGCATCCGCCTGTCCACGACCCAGCCGCTGGGCCTGGCCCGCGCCTGGTCGCGGGTGTGGCCGCGGCAGCCCCTGCTGGTCTATCCGCGCGCCGAAGCCCATCCGCCGCCGCTGCCCGATACCGGCATCGACGCGCAGCGCAGCCGCGTGCATCCGCAGGGCGAAGAGCCGCACCAGCTGCGCGCCTACCGCAGCGGCGACGCGCCGCGCTCGATCGCCTGGAAGCACAGCGCGCGCCGCGACACCCTGGTGGTGCGCGAATACGAACGCGCGCAGCAGCAGGACGTCCTGCTCGACTGGAACACGCTGCGCACGCTGGGATACGAAGCGCGGATCTCGCGCCTGGCCGGATGGGTCGACCTCGCCGAACGCGACGGACGCCGCTATCGCCTGCGCCTGCCAGGCCAGCCGCACCTGGGCCCCGGCCGCGGCCCCGAGCACCACCACGCCTGCCTGCGCGCCCTGGCCCTGCTGCCCGACGCATGAGCGCCCTGACCGCCACCGCCGACGCGCAGGCGCACGTATTGCTGGACCGCGGCAGTCGCGGCTGGGCGCTGGCCGCGGCCGCGTTCGCCCTGCTGCCGCTGCTGCTGAACCTGCCTTCCAGCCTCGGCCTGGGCTTCGGCCTCACCGCACCGGTGATGGCGCTGCTGGCCTGGCGCAAGCCGCTGCCGGCCTGGCTGCGCGCGGTGCTGGCGCTGGCCATGATCCTGGCGGTCCTGGCGGTACTGGGCACGCGTCCGGGCCGTGACACCGGCTGCGCGCTGCTGGCGGCGATGCTGGCGATCAAGCCCAGTGAACTGCGCACCCTGCGCGACGCGCGCAGCCTGGTCGGATTCGCGCTGTTCGCGCCGTTCGCCGCGTTCCTGCTCGACCAGGGCCCGCTGGTGATGCTGCTCGCAGTGGCCGCGTTCCTGGCCGGGCTGCTGACCCTGCAGCGACTGGCCGACCTCGAGGCGGGCATCGCGCCGCCGACGCTGAAGCAGCGCCTGACCACGACCGGACGTCTGGTCGCGATCGGGCTGCCGCTGGCGCTGGTCGCCTTCTGGCTGTTCCCGCGCCTGGGCACGCCGCTGTGGGGCGTGCCCGAACGCGCGCTCGCGCGCCCGGGCCTGTCCGACAGCATGAGCCCGGGCGGCTGGCTCGACCTGCTGGCCGACGACACGCCGGCGATGCGCGCGCAGTTCCATGGGGCGACACCGCGCACCGACCAGATGTACTGGCGCGGACCGGTGCTGCTCGATTACGACGGCCGCACCTGGACCCGTTCGCGCTGGCTGGAGGGGCTGCCGCCCCCGCCGGTCCAATCCGGTCCGGCGCGCTGGTCCTACGAGCTGGAAGTGGAAGCCACCGATCGGCGCGACCTGCCGGCGCTGGACCTGGTGACTGCCCCGCCGCAGGACGTGCAGCTCAGCCACGGCTTCAGCCTGGTCACCGCGCGTCCGCTGTCGGTGGCCGCACGCTGGCAACTGCAGTCGGCACCGCCCGCCACGTTCGATCCGAAGCTGCGTCCGATCATGCGCCAGCACGCGCTGGCGCTGCCGCCCGACCACGATCCACGCACCCGTGCGCTGGGCCGGCAGTGGCGACAGGAAGCCGGCGACAACGACCAGGCGATCGTCGACCGCGCCCTGGCTTGGATCCGCGCCGACTTCGCCTACACGCTCGACACCGGCCTGCCGGGCCGCCACGCCGTCGACGAATTCCTGTTCGACACGCAGCAGGGCTTCTGTGAACACTTCAGCTCGGCGTTCACCGTGCTCATGCGCTCGGCGGGCATCCCCGCGCGCGTGGTCACCGGCTACACCGGCGGCTACCGCAATCCGTTCGGCGACTACTGGATCGTGCGGCGCATGGACGCGCATGCCTGGGTCGAGGTGTGGCTGGACGGTCGCGGCTGGGTGCGCGTGGATCCCACCGCCGCGGTCGCGCCCGAGCGCATCTACGACACCCTCGAGCAACGCGCCGCCAACGCCGGCGGCGGCATGGAAATGCTTGGAATAAGCAGTTTTGGCGACCTGGCCGACTGGATGCGACGCGGCTGGAACGACCTGGTACTGGGCTTCGACGCGACCCGTCAGCAGGCGTTGCTGAGCCCGCTGGGCCTGGGCAAGCTGCAGCCTTCGCAGCTGCTGGCACTGTTCATCGCATTCGCCGCCTTCGCCCTGGCGGGCATGGTCTGGCTGCTGGCCCGCGGCGAGCGCGAGCGCGACCCGCTGCTGCGCGCCTGGCACCGGCTCGGCCGTCGCTACGCCCGGATCGGGCTGGGCCGCCCGGCGCACGAACCGGCGCTGACCTGGGCCACCCGGGTCGCTGCCGCCCACCCCCGCAGCGGGCAAGCCCTGCTCGCGCTCAGCCACCGTTTCGCTGCAACGCGCTACGCTCCAGTCCAAGGGGGGATGCGCAAGCTGCTGGACGACCTGCAGCGGCATCGCCCCTGATCATCAGGAGGCCACCATGTCCGCCCGCATCCCTTCATTCCGGATTGCCCTCGCCGCCGCCACGCTCGCACTGCTCAGTGCCTGCGCGAGCGCGCCCCAACCGCTGCAGGGCACTTTCCTCGGGGTGACGCCCGAGCAGGCCGTCGTCGGACAGCAGATCGGCGCGAGCGTGCGCTGGGGTGGCCGCATCGTGCAGACCCTGCCCGGTCCGGACAGCACCTGCTTCCAGGTCGTGGCCACGCCGCTCAACGCCACCGGTCGTCCCGACAGCAACCTGGCCGACTCGGCGCAGGGCCGCTTCGTCGCCTGCCGCGCCGGCTTCTACGATCCGGAAGTGTTCGCGCCCGGTCGCGAAGTCACCTTCGTCGGCCGCGTGCAGGACACCGACTCGGTGCGCATCGGCGAATACGACTACCGCCTGCCGCGGATCGCCGCCGACGTGGTCTACCTGTGGCCGGTGATCAACGAGATCCGCGTCGTCTCCGATCCGTGGGGGCCTTGGGGCCCGTGGGGTCCGTGGGGCGGCCCGTGGGGACGCTGGGGCTACTGGGGCTGGTAAGCCCAGCCGCGCGATCGCAATGCAGAACGCCGCCTACAGGGCGGCGTTCTGCTTTTGGGGTCAGGACGCTATCGATCGGGGCGCAGGTGCCATGGGGTCGGGGCGCTGCTGGTTCCGGAACGCCTTGGGGTCGGGGCGCACTTGGCGTCGGGATCACCTGGCGTCGGGCGCACTTGGCGTCGGGAGCACCTGGCGTCGGGAGCACCTGGCGTCGGGAGCACCTGGCGTTGGGAGCACCTGGCGTCGGGAGCACTTGGCGTCGGGAGCACCTGGCGTCGGGAGCACCTGGCGTCGGGGGCACTTGGCGTCGGGAGCACCTGGCGTCGGGAGCACTTGGCGTCGGGGGCACTTGGCGTCGGGGTGCACCTGGCGTCGGGAGCAGTTGGCGTCGGGACTTGACGTCTAAGCACCCTGGCGGCGGGCGCATTTTGCGTCGGAGCGCTCTCGGCGTCAGGACGCCCTCGGCGTCGGTGTTTTGGGGCGTCGCTTCGGGATCCGGGTGCGGGGATCGGCGCGTCAACGCGCGGCAGGCGCGCTCACGGCGTGCCGAAATGGCCCAGCGGCGCGCCGGCCAGCAGGTGCAGGTGCACGTGGAATACGGTCTGGCCGGCGTGTTCGCGGCAGTTCATCACCACGCGATAGCCATCCTCGGCGAAGCCCTCGCTGCGCGCGTACGCCGCCGCGGCGAGCATCAGCCGGCCGAGCAGTCCGGCCTGCGCCGGCGTGGCGTCGTCCAGGGTCGGGATCGCCTCGTGCTTGGGAATGAACAGCACGTGCACCGGCGCCTGCGGGGCGATGTCCTTGAACGCGAGGATGTCCTCGTCCTCGTAGACGATCGTGGCGGGGATTTCGCGGCGGATGATCCTGCCGAACAGGGTGTCGCTCATGGGGGGCGTCCGGTGGCTGAAGCGGAACGGGAAGGATAGTCCGGATTGCCGGCGATGCAGGTGTCGATGGGCGGCGAGGATCGCCGGTGGTGGAGGAATCCAGCGCGGCGAATCGATCGGCAGGTTCGAATGCGCATCCTCCGGGCAGGTCGCGTTGAATGCCGGTGCGCCCGACCACCTCGGTGTCGCGGTCGTGCCCGCTCCTACAAGGCGGGATGTCGGGGGTGAAGCACATGGGGTCTACGTGGCAATGCATCGCGCACGGTCGTTGTAGGAGCGGGCATGACCGCGACACCGAGGCGGCCAGACACCCCCGCCCACACCGCAACACCCCCGTTCGCCCCCACGGCGCATCGCCGTTCGTCGCACGACGCACTGCCCTTGCAGGAGCGGGCACGACCGCGACACCGAGGCGGTCAAACGTCTTCGGCCCGTACCCCGCACATCGCGGTTCGACGCGCGCGACTTACGGCCTTTGTAGGAGCGGGCACGACCGCGATACCGAGGCCGTCGCACATCTCCCGGGCCGCCGCCCTACAGCGGCATTTCCCCACGCGAACCAAACGCGTGCGACAGCGTGCCGCGATCCACGTATTCCAGCTCGCCCCCCAGCGGCAGCCCCTGCGCGAGCCGGCTCGGGCGCACGCCATGGCGGCGCGCCAGTTGCGCCAGGTAATGCGCGGTGGCCTCGCCTTCTACGGTGGCACTCGTAGCCACGATCAGCTCGACCACTTCACCGCCGCCCAAACGTTCCACCAACGCATCCAGGCCCAGTTCGCGCGGGCCCACGCCATCGAGCGGCGACAGCCGTCCCTGCAGCACGTAGTACAGGCCGCGGTAGCCGGTGGCGGTATCGATCGCCAGCCGGTCGGCGGGCGATTCGACCACGCACAGCTGCTGGCGATCGCGCCCGCTGCTGGCGCACACCGCGCACACTTCGCTTTCGCTGAAATCGCGGCACTGGCTGCAGTGGCCGATGCGCTCGACCGATTCGGCCAGCACTTCGGCCAGCCGGCGGCCGCCGTCGCGGCCGCGTTCGAGCACGTGGTAGGCCATGCGCTGCGCGGTCTTGCGGCCGACGCCCGGCAGGACGCGGAACGCTTCGATCAGCTGTTCGAGCAGGACGGACATCGGCGGGGTCGTTGTCGGTGCGAAGTCACGGGCGAGCGGCTCGCATGGCAGGGATCAAGCAGGATCCCCGCCCCGCACGCCGCCACCTGCGCATCAGAACGGCAGCTTCATGCCCGGCGGCAGCTGCATGCCCGCCGAGGCGGCGCCCATCTTCGCCTTGGACTCGGCGTCGACCTTGTTGGACGCGTCGTTGAACGCCGCGGCGATCAGGTCCTCGGCCATTTCCTGGTCGGCGAGGATGCTCGGGTCGATCCGCACCTTGCGGCACTCCTTGGTGCCGGTGAGGGTCACGCTGACCATGCCGCCGCCGGCGCTGCCGGTGACCTCGATCTGGGCCAGTTCTTCCTGGGCGCGCTGCAGGTTTTCCTGCATCTTCTGCGCCTGTTGCATCAGTTGGGCGATATTGCCGCGCATGGTTCAGTTCTCGTCGATAGGTCGGATGGAATCAGGCACGACGCGGGCGCCGTGCTGTTCGATCAGGCGCTTGACGCCCGGATCGTTGAGGAAAGCATCCTCGGCCGCGCTCTGGCGTGAATCGCGCTCGCGGTCGCGGCGCTGGTTGAGCGTTTCCGCCTGCGCCTGGCCGGTCTGGATCACGATCTGCGGCGACGCGCCCAGCGAAGCGGACAGCGCCTCGGCCAGCGCGCCCGTGGAGCGCTCGGTGCGCAGGTATTCGAAGCCCGGGTCCAGCGCCAGGGTCAGCACGCCCTCGGCATGGCCGACGAAGGCGGTATGCGCCGCCAGTTCGCGCGCAGGACCCTTCAGGTCGCACATGCCCACGCGCCGCAGCCAGTCCTCGGCATCGAGCACGCGGTTGCCGCTGTCCACGCCAGCGTTGCGTGCCGGCGCCGGCGACGGCGCAGCCGCGGCGGGTGACGCCGAAGCGGCCGGCGATACGGCCGGCGCCGCCGGGATCACGATGCCCGGATCCAGCGCGGCCGCCGCAGCGGGCATCGCACTGCCGGTCGGCTGACGCGACGGCGACGCAGCCGCGCCCGCGCGGGCCGACGGCGCCGGATCGACGGCAGGCGCAGGCGCCTCCACGACCGGTGATCCGGAACGGACCGCAGCCGACGGCTCCGGCACGTCCCACGGCGGCGGATCCAGCGCCGGCGCAGCGGCGACAACGGCCGGCGCACGCGCTGGCGGCTCCGCGGAAGTGCCCGCTGCCACGCCCTCATTCGATGGCGCACGGGCAGCAGCCGCTGGCGTCGCATTCGAAGACGGCCTGGCGCCAGCCACCTCATCAGGCGCAACTGAAGACGGCCCCGCAGCAGCACCCGCAGTGGAGGCCCCCGAAGACGCCCTCGCACCCGCCGCCCCACGCACCGCCCCACCCGCATCCGCCCCCGTGCCCGCACCCTGCCCGCCCGCCATCGGCCCGGCATCGGCCTCCGGGCGGAACGCCAGCATGCGCAGCACGCTCATTTCAAAGCCAATGCGCGGCGCCGGCGCCAGTTCCAGGTCGCGACGCCCGTTGACCGCCATCTGGTACCAGAGCTGGACCACTTCCGGGCGCAGGCGCGCGGCATATCCCGAGACGTCCAGGCCCTCGTCGTCGCGCGACGCGCCCGGCACCAGCTGGCGCACCTGGATCCGGTGCAGGGCCTCGGCCAGCGCCTCCAGCACGTTGCCCCAGTCCGGCGCGAACCCGGCCACGGCCTCGATCGTGGCCAGCAGCCGCTGACCGTCGGCATCGGCCAGCGCATCCAGCAACGCCGCGACCTGGGTCCGGTCGACGCTGCCGAGCATGGTCCGCACCGCAGCCTCGTCCAGCGCGCCGCCGGCATAGGCGATCGCCTGGTCCAGCAAAGACAGGCCGTCGCGCAGGCTGCCATCGGCCGCGCGCGCCAGCAGGCGCACCGCCCCGGCATCGGCGCCGATCTCCTCGGCGGCCAGGATCTTGGTGATCTGGCCCTGGATCTGGTCCTCGTCCAGCCGCTTGAGGTTGAACTGCAGGCAGCGCGACAGCACCGTCACCGGCAGCTTCTGCGGGTCGGTGGTGGCGAGCAGGAACTTCACGTGCCCCGGCGGCTCTTCTAGCGTTTTCAGCAGCGCGTTGAACGCCGCCTTGGACAGCATGTGCACTTCGTCGATCAGGTAGACCTTGTACTGCCCGCGCGAGGGCATGTACTGCGCGTTCTCGATCACCTCGCGGACGTCGTCCACGCCGGTATTGGAGGCCGCGTCGATCTCCAGCAGGTCGATGTAGCGCCCCGAATCGATGTCGGTGCAGGCCGCGCAGACCCCGCACGGCTCGGCGCTGGTGCCCTTCTCGCAGTTCAGCGACTTGGCGAAGATCCGGGCGATGGTGGTCTTGCCCACCCCGCGGGTGCCGGTGAACAGGAAGGCGTGATGGACCCGCCCGGTATCCAGGGCGTTACCCAGCGCGCGCACGACATGTTCCTGCCCGACCAGCTCGGAAAACCGCTTCGGGCGCCACTTTCGGGCGAGGACGAGATAGGACATCGGACACCGTTTCGACCGGAAACGGCATTGTGCCACGCCCGCCCCCGGGCCGGTCCCGGACCCCGACCGCGCTTGTGGCAAGTGCCCGCGGGCGCTAGAATTCGCGGCCCTGACCGGGCCCTGCGGGGCTCCAGACAGGATCCGGAGAGGTGTCCGAGCGGTTGAAGGAGCACGCCTGGAAAGTGTGTAAGCGTCTAAACCGCGCTTCGGGGGTTCGAATCCCCCTCTCTCCGCCAGTTGCGCAAAAGGGCCCCTCACGGGGCCCTTTTCTTTTGCGCAACTGGCGGAGAGAGGGGAGCTTGATTCGAACTCCCCGGTTCGACCATCCGCGCAGCGGGTGGACACGACGGCGAAGCCGTCGCCCCGAAGGGGCAAGGCGCAAAGCGCCGCAGTGCATCCCCCTCTCTCCACCTTGGCCACTGCACCTGCTTTCCTGCCGTCTGGTAAAGCGATTGCAGCTGCGTCGGGATTGCAGCAGAGTCCGTACCGTCAAGGCGACTGGGGAGTCGCTACTGGCTTTCGTGGTACTCGGGAGGGTGATCATGCATCCGGATCAGAAGAGATTCGCGAAGTTCACTGGCAAAGCTCGCTTGGACAAGTCGATCAATTCCCTCTTAGGCATCATCGAGGGAATTGCAATCGATGGCCGTATCAACGAGTTGGAAATCAGCTACCTGGCGTTATGGCTCTCAGAGCATCGAGAGATAGAGAACCTTCACCCGTTCAATGAACTGGTACCGCGCGTCGCAGCGGCCATGGCGGACGGCGTACTCGACCAGGAAGAACGAGAAGACATCCTTTGGTTGTGCAAGCGGCTTCGATCACGGGAGTTCTACGACCAAACCACTACTGACCTGCAGCGCCTCCATGCCATTCTCGGCGGCATCGTTGCTGACACCCGAATATCAGAAGAGGAGCTGCGCGGACTTTCGGACTGGATGGAAGAGCATCCCCACCTGAAAAGTTGCTGGCCGTTCGACGAGATCGGCAGCCTCATAACCGCTGTGCTTGCGGACAAGAAGATCGATGAGAAGGAGCACGAGATGCTGCATGCGTTCTTCTCGGAATTCACCGCGCTCCTGGACTCCAGAACCATAACCAAGGCTCCCATTGCCGAATCGGGGCCGATCCGCGGCCTATGCGCTGTCGATCCAGAAATTACCTTCCTCGAACGCGGCTTCTGCTTTACCGGCTCTTCGCCGCGATTTACGCGGCCGCAGATTGAGGAACTCGTCCAGGAGCTAGGTGGGACAGCTCACGCCACTCCATCCAAGAAGGTCCACTACCTAATCATTGGCGCCGAGGGAAACCCTTGCTGGGCTTTCTCGTGCTATGGGCGGAAGGTAGAAAAGGCCGTCAAGCTCAGGAAGGCAGGAGTACGCGTGGTCATCGTCCACGAATTGGACTTCCATGATGCAGTCGCGGACCACCGCTGAACTCTCCAACTGCATGCTGCAATCAGGGCACCGGCGTGCATCTGACAAACAACCCGACCTGACGTGAACCTGACCCAATCTTGATTGCGTTGCTGTGCGCGCACTAATGAGTGAAATGGCAGAGATCCTAACGTCGAATAAGCCGGAACAATCACAAGGTGCAAGCGCCGAGCTTGGGTCTTAGAAGCGGAAACAGAGTCGAACCTTGGGAAGAACGAGGTCAGGTTTGAAAACAGGGGTCAGAGTGCACTTTCCCTGGATGCTGATCCGCGACGACGACATACCCAGCCTGGGTCAACTCCGGAAAGTGCACTCCGACCCCCGCTTCCAGATCCCGCTTCCAGTGCCTGAATTGGGCCCGGGTGTCCGTCGCAACGGATTCAGCGCTTCAGGCCCGCTACGATTTCCGGAACGCTGAGCCCGATCTCGAGCTGCACGCGTACGTAATCACGCTCCTTGCGCGACAGCGGGCGGCCGACCTCCAGGCGGATGTCCTCCGCCTGCAGGATGCGCATGATCCTGGGGAGCGCCGAGCCGATGGCGTCCTGGCCGTAACCGGCTTCGCGGAGAGCGGTGTGGATCAGTGCTTCAGCGTCCATGGAGCGTCCGGATGATGATCGGCGCCGCATTGTGCGCCATCTGCGAATCATCCGGCGAAGAATGGGGTCAGGTTCACTTTGACTCCAGTCCGCCCCCATCTGGGACAAGAACTGAACAGGGGTCAGAGTGTGCTTTCCCCGGTTGCTTGTCCGCGACGACATACCCGGCCTGGGCCGACTCCGGAAAGTGCACCCTGACCCGCGTTTCTGGCAGGGCGCTTGCGCTTGAGGCGTGTTCCAGCTGCACCGTGAGCCGACCCTCTCCCCACTTCAAATGATGCCGCCGCGAGCGCGGCCATCAAGTTTTGGGGTGCCTCACAGTGACGTAACCGCGCCAGGTCCACTGTGGATGCGAGCGGAAGGCTCAGGGCCAGGCGTCGGACGAAGGCGGAAAGCAAAAGGTCTAGATGTGCCGTCGCATGTTATATGGAAGGCCGCGCACTGCGCGGCTTTTTTGTCAGCCGAAGTCGACAACCGCAAAGGTCGGCACCGGGCCTTGCCCTCGCTTCTTCCCCGCCACAGGCTCGCAGCATGACCACCGGAATGTCGATCCGACCCTACAGGACGCGTGAAAAATTCGAACACGAATTCCACGCGGTGATGGAGTGGCTGCGTTCCTACAACGGCAACGACAAAACTTACCGGCAGTTCGAGGACGAGTATCAGAAGGCGGCCAAGACCCTTGAGACCTTGTTCAAGCTCAGGGATCTTCCGGAGGACCTGCGGACCTGCCGCCATGAGCTATACGACACTATCGCCAGTCTCGGCCTCAGTCGCTTCGCGCAGAGCGGCGAACCCCCGGACGAAGAGCTGATTCGCAACCACCAGATTCCGGGCGGCATGCCAGTTAACCGGCACCGATCCCCGCCGCGACCGGACATCCTGCGCATGCTGGCTGACATCGAGTTCGGGAACCCGGGAGCGCAGCCGACCATGCTCGGAGATCGCATCGGCAAAGGCAGGCTCCATTTCGCCGCGCTCTGGCTATCCGAACAGGATGCAGCCTGGATTGAGCACGAGTTGCAGCGAATGGGGCTGATTCCAGGACAAGACCACGAATGACCCCACTGGCGGCCGGAGCTGGTGCATCCGTGAGATAAAGCGGGAGCGAGACACGCGAAGCGAGCCACCCGGTGCCACCCTGGCCGCGTTCCGTCCCGTTCTCGATAGCAAGCGCCCCCCTACTGCGAACACCGGAAGGCTGCATGAGCAATACGCCCGCCCTGCTTGACAAGCTCCACGACTGGATCGTCGCGTGGGATCCGACGGGAAAGACCTCCGCTGAGTTCGACAACGAACTGAGAGCCGCGAACGCCAAGCTGGAAGGACGCGTCGACCGGGACGAACTCACCCCCAAGGAGGTGGAGACCTACAGCGTCCTGATGTCGTTGGCCGACGCCCGCGGATTCTTCCGGGTCGACAAGTCGCCAGACGATCTGAACGGCTCCACGCCCCCGTGAAGTGAAGTGAAGTGAAGTGAAGTGAAGTGAAGTGAAGTGAAACAGGGGGTCAGGGTGCACTTTCCCCAGCCAGCAGCTTCGTAGCTCCGGTCACTGGCCCGCCCGTTCCAATCACCGAACCCCCGGCGCTCGGTGCCCCCCGCGCATCGCCCGAACCCACGCGCCAGTCCTCAACACTCACGCACCACCATTTTCCATACGCCCATGCATGGAAAACACTCGCGCACCCGTTCCAGGCACTCACGCATGAGTATTTTCCATGCGCGCACGTATGGAAAATACTGACACGCCAGTTCCCAACACTCGCGCATGAGTGTTTTCCATGCATTCGCGTATGGAAAACACTGGCACACCAGTTCCCGGAACCCGCGCGCCAGTTCCAGACACTCGCGCCCCGGTTCCCGACACTCGCGCGCCAGTGCCGGGAACTCGAACCCCCCGCCCCGCCTGCGTTCCCCGCCATCCGGGCACGAAAAAGCCGGGCGGAGTCGCCTCCGCCCGGCTTCGGTCAACCAGCTGCCCGGCCGCACCGGGCAGCGATCACACCGGCTCGACCGCCTCCTCGTCCTCGTCCTCCTTGCGCCCGGCGCGCGCGAACCGGCTGCCCAGCTCGCGCCGCTGGTCCTCCAGCCCACTCGCCCGCCCGCTGACCTTCAGCAGCGCATAGCCCTCCAGCGCCGCCGACATCACGTCCGCGCCCAGGGCCAGCAGGGTGTCCTCGCCGCGGGTGGTGAGCAGCTTGAGCCGGCGCAACCGCGGGCGCAGCGCGTCCAGCGCGGCCAGGTCGTCGTTGGCCTCGGGCAGGCCCAGGGCCGGGGTGACCACCTGCGGGTTCTGCTGCAGCACCTGCAGCACGCTGCGGCAGAACACTTCGGACTTCTTACCCATCTTGGCCAGGCCACGCACCTCCGCGGTGGTGAGCGAGACCAGGCCGCCCAGCTTCTGCTCGATCACGAGCAAGGCGGCATCCAGCGCGGCCAGGTCTTCGGCCGAAAACGACAGCGATACGAGGTTCTTCATGTGCAGGTTCCTTTGCATCGGGAAGGGATGCCCCCGCTCCTGGCCACCGGCGCCGCCGCTCGCCCGCCGGTGCCAGGTCGATGGGGGGATTCCAGTCCCCACCGCGGGTGGCGGCACAAGGATGCCGACGCTGCGGAAGTTCGATATCAGGGAAAGCGGTCCCCGCACGTAGGAGAAATGCCCGGCGGGATTCGGAGTTTTCCTACAGGCGGTCGGCGGTGGCGCACGCGGGCGCCTGCGGCTGCGCGGGAATCCCGGACGGGGCCCGCACGGGTTCGACAGCCCGCCCATCGGAGGGCGATGTCGCAAGGGGTCGGAAGCGGACGCTCGGTGGGAGGGTTGGATCCGGTTGGCCGGAACCCTCGCGGCCTCGCTGCCGTGCGCGGCCACGCTGCCCGGACTGGCGTGGCTCGGCAACGTCGCGACCCTGGTCCCGGTAATGCCGCACCGGGTTGCGGGCGAGCGCCGCGCCACTCGGAGTAACCAGCGGCCCTGCCTACCGGGGAAAGTAGGCAGGGCCCGCGCGCAGGCTCATCCGGACAGTTCACGGCGACACGCGGTGCTGGTGCGCGCACTATCCGCTTGTGAAGGCTCGCCGCCTATCGGGGAATGCCTGACATCACGTAGGGAAAATCCCGATCGCACGCACCCCGCGCGCGGCCGGTTGCAGCGCTCTTCATCGCGCCCATCGCCGAATTCTGCGGATGCGTCTCCGCCCAGGCCATTACCGTCAGGCTTGGCTCTCAAGGACGCGAAGATGGCCCCCGTGCTGATCGTGCTTGGGTTTGCCGTCCGTTGGGGCTGGTTGCGAGCGTCCTGCGTCCGCGCCACATCCAACGTTAGCGCGTCTGTCCCCCTCGACGACGGGAAGGTGGCAGCCTTCGGCCAGGAGCGGACTGTCGAATGGCCATCGTCTCCAGGCCATCTCCTCCCAGGTCCGCAGCGCGCAGGCTAAAGGTGGAAATTGCCCGTGGCTTCGGGCTGGTAGAGCACTTTCTCGATCCGGATACGGCGGGTCCGGTCCGGCATCCGCCAGTCGAGGGCGTCTCCCTCCCGGTAGCCCAGGATCGCGGTGCCGATGCCCGAGCAGACCGACAGTTTCCCGGCGCTGCAGTCAGCGTCCTCCGGGTAGACCAGGGTCACCTCCACGGCTTCGTCATCGAGCTGGAGCAAGGCCCTGGAGTTCATCGTGACCACATCACCCGGCACCTGCCCGGGATCGACCACGGTGGCGCGCTCGATCTCATGCTCCAGTTCGAAAACAGCCGGGTCCCGCACGAATGCGAGCAGGCTGCTGAGCCGATCCTTGTCGATCTCCGTGATGTGGATGTTGGCGGCATGCCCGGCAGGGGTTTCGCGCAGGAATTGGCGATAGCGCATCGCGGTCATGGCGAAGGACTTCAGGGCAGGTGCCTGGCTTTCAGCCACGAACCCGCAGCGCTCGAAGGCTCTCAGCGAACGCGCGTTGTCCGGGTGGATCCTGGCGATGAGCCTCTCGGCGCGCATCTCCAGGAAGGCGAGCTTCATGCTTTCGCGGATCGCGGCGGCGCCGAGCTGGCGTCCCCAGTCGTTGCGGTTGCCGATGACCAGGACCATCTCGCAATCCGGCCCGGTCTTGACCAGGCGGACGAAACCCACCCGCGCGTCATGCCGGTCGTAGGCGATGAAGAACCGGCCGCCCTGGTTGAAAAGCGGGGTCAGGATCGGCGACTGGACCCGGCCGATGACCTGCGCGATGAACCGCGAGACATGGCGCGAATCGCTCAGGTAGCGGGTGACGCATTCGTCCTCCAGCCAGTCCATCAGCGTAAGCGCGTCAGTCCGGGTGATTTCCGGACACAGCGAAATGAAAGGCCTGTTCATCTTCACCCAATGGGAGCAGCAAGAATGAAAGCCCTTCATGGCCCGGCCATGACGGTTCTTTCGACAAAGGAATTTTAACCCGGCGCACCGGCGAGGTCACCCGATGCTTTGGGTCGCCCCGTGCGTCATGTCGCATCACCTCATCTGATGGCGCAGTGCCTTGCACATGCGCGCATTTGCCAGTTCGACACCTGCGACGGCCACCGTCTGACGCTCAACCACAACAAAACCATGCTTGGAGAAGAACGGCTCCGCAGAAAGACTTACGTCGGCAGACAGCTCGGAAATGCCGCGCCTGGCGGCAACGCCACAGATGTGACCCATGAGAGCGTTGCCAACGCCACGGCCGGCGAATCTACCCGATACAAAGAAGTGATCGATGTAGCCAGGCCCCTGGAGGTCTGCGTAGCCGACTACCTGACCCTCCGACACTGCGACGAATGGCCGCAGTCGAGCAAGCTTGCTGGCCCACTCCTGCCTGTCATAAGCGATGGGCGCCCATGCGTTGATCTGTTCTGGCGTGTAGAACTTTGCGGCCAGATCGTGCACCGACGACACAAAGACACCCCGCAAAGCCTCTTCTTCGCCTGGCATGAAGTTGCGGATGATCATGTCAGCAGGCCAACTACCTTATAGGGCAAACATGGAACTGGCCGACGAGAACCAGTAACGGATCATGGCGACCAGCCCGGTAATGCCCAGAACCAAGACCCTACTGGAAGTCTCGCCAAAGAGGGAAGCGGCTGTTTCGTTGCTGACTCTTGAAAACTGCGGCCATGGCCAGCCCGTAGAGAACTCCTCCGACAATAGCCCCCACAACCGTGGCCATAGGCGATTCGATCGGTGACCAGTACGGCGCGTTGAGGACAAAATACATCGCCAGCCCGAACATGCCGCCGAACAGCAGGGTGAGTCCAGCAAAGCTCATACACAGGGGTGGGGCTAGCGGAATGCCCAGGCGCCACGCCAACCTGTGAAGCGGAGGGGCTGCTTGCCACCGATTGATCCCCAAAGCTTCGGCCTGGGCCAGGTAGCTCTTCAGTTTTTCCTCGCGGCGCATGGATTCCCCTTGATCGCCAATACGACAACCGCTGAAGTCCCGCGCGGCGTCCAGTCCGGCTTCACCGAAAGATTACGCAGCTGATGGGCGAACCGTCCCAAGGCATTGACTGGACAGGCTCCGCGGTAACTCGCGGGGATCCGCACCCTTGGTTGAGCCTGATCTTAGGTGGCCTACTGCTGATCAACAAGCAAACGGCAAGGTGGACGAGGCTTGCCACCTTTGCCGGGCAAGGATGTCCGCTTCGAGTCGGAAGCGGACACTGGCTGGTCGGCGCTGGGAGGGTGGTCGGCCGGCTCCAGCTGAACTCTATAACCGGCTCCCGTAGATCCCGATTTGGATCGGAATCGAGCCTCGCTGATCGGCCCCGTCCGGCGGTCAGCCACCGCTGGAGCGGTGAAGCAGGGCCCCAGTGCACGCAGCTTCAGCGCGCGCTTGGAATCCCGGCAGCAGACGGCATACACTGGCCGCGGCGCCCGCCCTGCTTGCACACGAGCAAAAACAGGCCGTAACCCCTGATCGACTCTTCTTCTGGCCAGCTGCCGGGGACTTAAACGTGTGCGCCTGACCCGGATCGGCTTGGCCGTCGAGGACGAGTTATGACCATCAAGCAGTATGCGTTTCGTGTCCATGGGCACCTTCGGGCACAGGGCTCTGCGTCACTTACCCGCAGCCAGGTCCACGAGCTGCTGGCGGCCGCCGCCGGATTTGCTACCCATGCCGCGTTCCATCACCAGGCCGCGTGGTGCGACGTGGCTTGGCGCGATACCGGCCTCTCGCCGGATGAGGACCGCGTCATCCAGCGGTGCCTGCACTTTGGGCTGACACCCGAGGAGGCCGCACGCGTAGCCCAAGGCCTGGCCAGCTTCCTCGGCGTATCCGGCTACGCACCGGTGCGCTTTGAGGAGCTAATTGATGCGCTTGATAGCGATGAAGACGAGTGGGCGGAGGATGACGAGGCGGAGTCGCCTGTCACTTCCCACTGGCTGTCGATCGCCCTAATCAGCCGCATGCGGCAAGGCTTTGATGCGCTGCTGAGCGAGCTTCCATTGCTGCTCGAAGGGTTGGAGGCGGCCGCGGCGCGCGACATAGCCGCTGCGCACTTGGCGACGGCATATATGCTCGAGCCGTATGGGGGCCTGCCAGAAGAGGACGATCACCGTTTCGGTCGCGAACTGCGCCGGCGTGGTCAGTGGTCGGCCGAGCCAGTGGGCTTCGCGGAGATTGCCGCGGGCGCAGACGGGTTCGTTCGGGTCGTGGCCAAACATCGGTACCACCTCCTTGCGGCGGCACGGGGCGGGGATAGGCGCGCAATGCTGCTCACCGCGGAGCGCTACGGTGATCCTGGGGCGCTCGAGCTCGAGCCATCGGATGAAATGGATCCGTACGACATGGCTGACTTGGCCGATGCGCACGGTCGACCCGAACTGGCCTACCAATGGCTGAGCGTGCTCGCACGCGAGGGTGATGTATCTGCCATGCGCGAGCTCATCGAAGACCGGGGCGAGACACCGTTCCGCGCTTGGGTCTGGATGCACCTGTCGAGCATGCTCGGACGTGACCTGAGCCAGGACCGGCATGAAGCGATCAACGAGGACGGCACTCCGTATGACGACGATGTTGGGGGGGCAGTGTATGTCGGGGGCGTCGACGGAATCGAATTGGCGCCACTCACGGCCGAGGAGAACAGGCGCGCCAAAGAAGAGGCTGCTCAGTTGTTCGCCGCAATCGAGGCGCGCTACGAACTGACCTGATCAAGTTCGGTCATGGGCGGGCTCCCGCTCAGGGGGCTCGCCCGGATTCTCGCGTGGACGTGCACCATGCGCGCACCGTCAGATTGGTCTCACGCGCCGGGGGCAAGCAGGTTGCGTCGCTGCAATCGACCAGGTCCGCTTCCGGCCATAAGCGGACGTCGAACGCCTGAGTCAAGCCGACCGGCGAAGCCGGTTCGGCTTGAATGAATTGTCAGGCACCTGCGCCACGAAGTCTCGCGTGCACGGCCTCGGGCACCATTACGGCGGTACCCGCCGGAAGTGCGCCTGGTCCAGGGAAGTGGGCCACCTGAAACCGATTGCTGGCGAAGGCATGACCTGTTTCCTGTCTCGTACCTGCATAGACATGCTCCCGTCGTCGTTGTCGATGAACTGGGTGCCATGGATATGCGACTTGCCCCTTTTGGCGTAGAACGCGACCGGCAAGTAGCGCAAAGTTGCTAGGCTCAGCCTCACTCCGGTCCACTGAATGTGTCCGCCCAACGGGCCGACCGCCCAAAAGGAAGAACCATGCACCCTGCGTACTCCGCTCAAGGTAGCAAGCTTGTCGGTTTGCTGGTTTGCGCCATCGGGATTCTGGCTCCCGTCAATGCAATTGCGCACCAGGCGCCCCGGGATCTTTCCACCGAAAATCCTGTCGCGGCGAGCGCGCACCAAGCGGTGCTTTTCCGCAATGTGCGGGTCTTCGATGGACGCTCCGGCGAGATCTCGCAGCCCAGTCACGTACTGGTACGCGGCAACCGAATCGAGACCATCTCGGTCGAGCCGATCGACGCTTCAGGCAAGCAGGTAGTTGAAGGCAACGGTCGCGTGCTGATGCCCGGCCTGATCGATGCCCACTGGCACACGATGCTGGTCGGCCTGCCGCTACAGGTAGCGATGACCGCCGACCCCAACCACCTTGCAGTCACCAGCAGCGTCGAGGCCACGCGCACCCTGATGCGTGGCTTCACCACGGTGCGCGACTTGGGCGGATCGTCCTTTGGCCTCAAGCGGGCGATCGACGAGGGTGCTATCCCGGGTCCACGCATTTACCCGTCAGGGGCGATGATCAGTGTCACCAGCGGTCATGGCGACTTTCGCCAAGCCGCAGACCTGCCGCGGATGCAGGGGGGGGCCGGCTCGCGCTTCGACCTGCTGGGGCACAGCGCGATCGCCGATAGCCCTGACGAGACACGGATGCGGGTACGCGAGCAGCTGATGCAGGGCGCCAGCCAGATCAAACTCACGGCCGGCGGCGGGGTTTCATCGCCTCACAGTCCCCTGGACGCGGTGACCTTCACCCCCGAGGAACTGCGCGCCGCAGTACAGGCCGCCACTAACTGGGGCACCTATGTCGGCGTCCATGCCTACACCCACGAAGCCATCAGCCAGGCGGTTGCCGCCGGCGTGAAGGTCATCGAGCATGGCCACCTGATGGACGAACAGACCGCCCGGCTGCTGGCGCGCGAGGGCATCTGGCTGAGCATGCAGCCGTTCCCCGACCAGGTGTCGGATGCCTTCCCACCCGGCTCGGAGCAACACGCACAGGCACAGGCGGTGCGGGCCGGCGTCGGGAGCACCTACGAGTTCGCGCGCCGCCACCGGATCAAGACCGCGTTCGGTACCGATATCCTGTTCTCCAGCACACTTGCGCGCGCGCAAGGCCAGCTGTTGGCGAGCCTGACCCGCTGGTATACGCCGGCCGAGACGCTGGTGATGGCTACCGGAACCAATGGCGAACTCTTGCAGCTGACTGGCAAGCGCAATCCGTACCCGGGGGAGATTGGTGTGGTTCGCGAAGGGGCGCTAGCCGACTTGCTGCTGGTCGATGGCGATCCGGTCGCCGACATCTCTCTGGTGACCCGGCCAGAGCAGAGCTTCAAGGTCATCATGAAGGATGGCGTGATCTACAAGAACACGTTGCCCGATTGATCGCGGCACGCCAACCGCATCGCATGTGACGGAACAACGTCGCTCAGAGAGAGATCAGGACCCCCCGTTGACCCCATCCTTTGGCCGGCGAGACTGTGGACCTCGATTGGCTGATACGTACAGAGATGCGCCGCAGTTTCTTTCATGAGCCTCGGGATTACGACTCGATTGCTGGCGACGACCTGTTTTACCGAAAGCGCCCCTCCTGCCCCCGATAAATCATCACAACACCCTCCCCCGCCGATGTCCGCTTCCTGCCAGGAGCGGACATCCGGCTAGGACGGCACGAAGCGCAAACCGACCCCGGGCTCGGTGGCGATGTAGCGCGGCGCGGTAGCGTCATCGCCCAGCTTCTGCCTCAGCTTGCCAACGAGGATGCGCAGGTAGTGCGTGTCTTCCTGATGGTCCGGGCCCCATACCTCGCGCAGCAACTGCGGCTGGGTGACCACGCGTCCTGGATGGCGCATGAGCGCCGCCAGCAACGCGAATTCCTTGCGACCCAACGTGACGGATGAACCGTCCACGCGGACTTCGCGGCGCAGCAGGTCCACGTGCAGGTAGCCGTCATCGAAGACCGGGGTGTCTGCACCGGCCGGTGCGGCATGCGTGCGCAGCAGGCCGCGGATCCGCGCCATCAGTTCCTCGATGCCGAAGGGCTTGGTCACGTAGTCGTTGGCGCCGGCATCCAGCGCGGCCACCTTCTCCTGCTCGCCGCTGCGCACGGTGAGCATGATCACCGGCACCTGCGACCATTTCCGAAGCTCCCGCAGTACCTCGTGGCCGTCGATGTCCGGCAGGCCGATGTCCAGCACCACCAGGTCCGCGCCATGCGCGGCCAGTTCCGCCAGCCCGGCATGGCCGTTGCCCGCCAGCACGACCTGGTAGCCCTGGCTGCGCAGGCTGATGTCCAGGAAGCGGCGGATCTGCGGCTCGTCGTCGACCACGAGGATGCGCGTCGCCGGCACGGCGCCCGGGTTCGCGGGGTTCACTGGAGGCATGGCAGGCGTGCGGTCATGTCGTCGGCGCGAGAAGCGGCAGGGTAATCCGGATCATCGTGCCGTGTCCGTCGCGTCCTGGCAGCGCCTGCACATCGCCGCCATGCGCACCGACCATGCCCTGGCAGATCGTCAGGCCCAGGCCGGTTCCCTGCCGACCCCGGTCGCCGCGCTCGACGCTGTAGAACATGTCGAAGATGCGGCTGCGCTCTTCCTCCGGAATGCCAGGCCCACGATCGCGCACGTCGATGCGCAGCGCTCCGTCGACGAGCTGGGCCTCGACCTCCACCGCCTCGCCCGACGGCGAGAACCTCGCCGCGTTCTCCAGCACGTTGAAGACCGCCTGTTCGAGCAATGCCGGGTGCACCCAGATGGGAGGCAGGCCGGGGGCGATGACCGTCCTCACCCTCGCCTCCGGCTGGTAGCGCTGCAGGCGCGCGACCGCCGAGCCGATCAGCTCGTCCACGCCGATCCAGTCGCGGTTGAGGGTCAACCCGCTGTGGCCGAGCCGGGTCATGTCGAGCAGGTTCTGGATGTAGCGGTCCAGCCGCTCGCCTTCCAGCCGGATCGTGTCGAGCAGGCTTCGCCTGTCGTCCTCGTCCATCGCTTCGCCGTAGTTGGCCAGGCTGCCCGCCGCGCCGATCATCGATGCCAGGGGCGAGCGCAGGTCATGCGACACCGAGGACAGCAGGGCCGAACGCAGGCGCTCGGTCTCGCTGCCGACCCGTGCGGTTTCCAGGGCGGCCACCAGCTGCACCCGCGATACCGCCTGGGCGATGTCCTCGACCATGGCCTCGGCCAGTCGGCGCTGCTCCAGCGTCAGGCTGCGTCGCCCGGCATCGAAACGCAACGCGGCCACGCCGATCACGCCGCTGCTCTCGCGCATCGGCAGGTACCACCACGGCGAGCCTGACAGGGTGTCGGTATGGCGACCCGCCGCTTGTCCATGGGCGCGCACCCAGTCGACCGCACCCGGATCGATGCCCGCAGGTGCATCGACCGGCCCGCCTGCGGGACCTGCCTGCAGCCAGGCCTCTGCATCGAGGTGACGGGCGAGTGCCTGCCGGCCGGCGTCCAGCACCTGATCGAGGTCCGCGGCCGCGCCGAGCCGCCTTCCGAGTGCCTGCAGCACCGTGGCGTGCGCATTGGCAGCGCGCAGGGCCAGCACCTGCATGCGCAGCTTCGAGGCCAGGCGGCCGGCGACCAGCGCGGCCGCCAGGAACAGGAACACGGTGATCACGCCCTGGCGGGCACTGATGAGGAAGGTGAAGCGCGGTGCGAGGAAGAAGAAGTTGTAGGCAAGGAAGCACAGCGCGGCGGCCAGCGAGGCGGCGGCCAGGCGGGTCCGCGAGGCGACCAGCACCACGGCCAGGATGAAGATCATCGACAAGTCATCCAGCCCGACCCAGCGCTCGCTGGCCCATGCCAGCGCCACCGCGCCGCCGGTGGCGGCCAGCACCAGCCCGGCCTCGTGACGGTCCAGCGGAGCGCCCTGCAGTTCGTAGCCGCGCCGGGCACGGGCGCGTGCGCCGGGCGAGCTGATGATCACCAGTTCGTAGTGCGCTCCGCGCCGCAGCAGCTGCTGGGTCAGGGTGCGGTTGAACATGCGCGCCAGCGGGCGTTCGCGGGTGCGCCCGACCACCAGGGTCGATGCACCCTCGCGCTCGCCATGGTCCAGCAAAGCATCGGCGATACTCGAACCGTGCAGCACCGCCGTATCGGCACCCAGGCCGCGGGCCAGGGCGAATGCGCGGTCAAGTTCGGCCTGGCGGGATCCATCGACGCCTGCACCCGACTGCACCGTCACCACGCTCCACGGCGCATCGCGGCGCTCGGCAATCCTGCGGCCGGACCTGACCAGGTACTCGGAGCTTCCCAGTCCGTCGATGGCCACCAGCACGCGACGGCGCAGCGGCACGCCCGGCAGGCCGCGCGCGGCCTGCGCCTCGCGCGCATCGCCATCGACCCGGTCGCTGGCGGCCTGCATGGCCAGCTCGCGCAATGCGGACAGGTTGGCCGGCGAGAAGAAGGCCTGCAGCGCCTGTTCGGCCATCCCGGGCAGGTAGACCTTGCCCTGCTGCAGCCGCTCGATCAGTTCGCGCGGCGGCAGGTCCACCAGGCGGATGTCCCGCATCCGGTCGAACAGCGCATCGGGCACGGTCTCCGATACGCGCACGCCGGTGATGCGATGGACGATGTCGTTGAGGCTTTCCAGGTGCTGGATGTTGACCGTGGTGAAGACGTCGATCCCGGCATCGAGCAGTTCGGCCACATCCTGCCAGCGGCGTTCGTGGCGACTGCCGGGTACGTTGCGATGGGCCAGCTCGTCCACCAGCACGACCTGCGGCCGCCGGGCGAGGATCGCGTCCACGTCCATCTCGTCGAACCGGCGCGCCTGGTACTCGACCTGCCGGCGCGGCAGGACCTCCAGCCCTTCGAGCAGCGCCGCGGTCTCCTCGCGTCCATGGGTCTCGACGATGCCGACGGCCACCGCGACACCCTGCCGCTGCAACTCGCGCGCACGCGCCAGCATCGCGAACGTCTTGCCGACCCCGGGCGCGGCGCCCAGGAACACGGTGAGCCGGCCGGTCTCCTGCCGGCGCAGTTCGCCGGCCAGCGCGTCGGCCACCGCTTCGCGGGGTGCTTTCATGGGCGCAGTCTAGTGGCGGGTGTCGCGGCCGCCTATCGCACGACCGGGGGAGCGGCGTCGAGGGCGAGGTTGAGCTCAAGCACGTTGACCCGCTCCTGGCCGAACAGTCCCCACTGCGGGGCCTCGGCATGCGCGCGCACCTGCGCCGCCACGGCACCGGGATCCAGCCCGCGCACCCGCGCCACGCGCGTGACCTGCAGGAGCGCGGCCTCCGGCGAGATGTGCGGGTCGATCGCACCGCCGGACTGGGTCACCAGGTCGCCCGGCACGCGAGCGGACGGCACGCCCTCGCGCGCAGCCACGGCCTCCCGGGCGGCGTCGATGCGCGCACGCAGCTCCGGATTGGTGCGGGCCTGGTTGCTGCCGGCCAGGGCCATCAGGTCGTAGCCGGCGGCCGATGGCCGCGACTGGAAATACCCCTCGCCCACGAACGGCTGGGCGACCAGGGTCGAGCCCACGACCCGACCGTCCCGCTCGACCAGGCTGCCCGATGCGGTGTGCGGGAACAGCAGGCGTCCCAGGCCGACGCCGACCAGCGAGTAGGCCAGGCCGAACCCCAGCAGGGTGACGAGCGACAGGCCCAGCGCGCCGCGCAGGAGATGTCCGCTGCCGATGCCGGGGTGGACGCGGACGGACGTGGAATCGATGACAACCATGGGGCCTCCTCAGGCGCCGAACGTGGCGGCGAGCGCCATGTCGATGAACTTGATCGCAGCGAACGGCAGCAGTACGCCGCCCACGCCATACACCAGCATGTTCCTGCGCAGCAGCACCGTGGCGCTGGCGGGACGGAAACGCACGCCGCGCAACGCCAGCGGGATCAGCAGCGGGATGATGAGCGCGTTGAACACCAGCGCCGCGAGCACCGCATTGGTCGGGCTGGACAGGCGCATCACGTCCAGCGCGGCCAGCGAGGGGATCGCCGCGGCGAAGAGCGCCGGCAGGATCGCGAAGTACTTGGACACGTCGTTGGCGAGCGAGAACGTGGTCAGTGCGCCGCGGGTCACCAGCTGCTGCTTGCCCACGCGGACCACGTCCAGCAGCTTGGCCGGGTCCGAATCCAGGTCGACCATGTTCCCGGCCTCCTTGGCCGCCTGCGTGCCGGAGTTCATCGCAAGGCCCACGTCGGCCTGGGCCAGGGCCGGGGCGTCGTTGGTGCCGTCGCCCACCATCGCCACCAGCCGTCCGCCGGCCTGCTCCTGGCGGATGCGGGCCAGCTTGTCCTCCGGGCGGGCCTGGGCGATGTAGTCGTCCACGCCGGCTTCGGCCGCGATCGCCGCGGCGGTCAGCGGGTTGTCGCCGGTGATCATCACCGTGCGGATGCCCATCGCCCGCATCTGCGCGAATTTTTCCCGGATCCCGTGCTTGACCACGTCCGACAGCTCGATCACGCCGAGCAGGTAACGGCCATCGGCCACCACCAGCGGCGTGGCGCCACCGCGCGCGACCTGTTCGACGCGCCCGGCAAGTTCGGCCGGCACCTCGCCGCCGAGCCCGCGAACGTGTTCGACGATCGCGTCCATCGCACCCTTGCGGATGTGCCGCATGCCGGTGCCTTCCGCGGGCAGGTCCACGCCCGACATCCGCGTCTGCGCGGTGAAGGCCACGAAGCTGGCGCCGGCCGGGGCCTCGAGGGTAGAGCCCGGCGATCGTGCCAGGCGGACGATCGACTTGCCCTCCGGCGTCGGGTCGGCCAGCGATGCGAGAAGCGCGGCCTGTTGCAGCTGGTCCAGGTCGACCCCGGCCAGTGGATGGAACGCGGTGGCCTGGCGGTCGCCGTGCGTGATCGTGCCGGTCTTGTCCAGCAGCAGCACGTCGACGTCGCCGGCGACCTCCACTGCCTTGCCCGACTTGGCCAGCACGTTCGCTGCCAGGGCGCGGTTCATGCCGGCGATGCCGATGGCCGGCAGCAGCCCGCTGATGGTGGTCGGGATCAGGCAGACCAGCAGCGCGACCAGCAGCAGCGGATCGAGCCGCGCGCCGACGAACCCGGCGATGAACGGCAGGCTCACCACCACGATCAGGAAGGTCGCCGTCATGGTGACCAGCAGCAGCCCGAGGGCGACCTCGTTCGGCGTCTTCTGCCGATTGGCGCCTTCGACCAGGGCGATCATCCGGTCCAGGAAGCTGTGGCCGGGCTGCGCGGTCACCCGGACCACGATCTCGTCCGAAAGGACCTGGGTGCCACCGATCACGCCGGAGCGGTCGGTGCCGGCCTCCCTCAATACCGGTGCCGACTCGCCGGTCACTGCCGACTCGTTGATCGTCGCCAGTCCGCGCACGATCTCGCCATCGGCCGGAACCTGTTCGCCGGCCGAGACGACGACAAGGTCGCCCAGGCGCAGTTCGGCGGCCGGGATCCGCTCCTCGCTGCCGTCAAGTGCGGTGCGGACACGCCGCGCGACCAGGTCCTTGCGCGCGCGTCGCAGCGAGGCCGCCTGGCCGCGCCCGCGCGCTTCGGCGACCGCTTCGGCGAAGTTGGCGAACAGCACGGTCAGGAACAACAGGGCGGTCACCGCCCAGCCCAGCACGGCCGAACTGGCCTGTCCGGCCAGTGTCATCGCGGCGGTCAGCACGGTGCCCAGCCAGACCACGGCCATCACCGGGTTGCCGAAGGCATGGGCAGGGACGAGCTTGGCGAACGAGGCGACGATCGCCTGGCGCAGGCCGGGACCGTCGAGCACTGCGATCCGCGGCAAGCGCGGTGCCACGGATGCCGCGTCTCTCGGAAGGGGGGGGATCATTTCGATTTCCTCAGGAAGCCATCAGCGCGAGGTGGTCGGCCACCGGGCCGAGCACCAGCACCGGCATGAACTGCAGCAGGGTCAGGACCACGACGATCGCGATCAGGGTCAGGGCGAAAGTGGGCGTCTCCACCTGCAAGGTTCCCGGCCCCTCGGGCGCTGCACGCTTGGCGCCCAGTTGCGCGGCGATCACCAGCGGCAGGACCAGTGCGGCATAACGGCCCAGCGCGAGCACCAGCGCACAGGTCAGGTTCCACCACCCCGTCGCGTCACCCAGGCCCTCGAAGCCGGAGCCGTTGTTGGCGAAGGCCGAGGTGTACTCGTAGAAGACCTGGCTGATGCCGTGGAAGGACGGGTTGGAGTTGCCGGTGACCGAGGGCAGGGCCAGCGTCGCGGCGGTCAGGCCCAGCAGGACCAGCGGCTGCAGCAGCACCAGCACGGCCAGCAGTTTCACTTCCCCGGCCTCGATCTTGCGGCCGAACAACTCGGGTGTGCGTCCGGTCATCAATCCGGCCAGGAACACCGCCAGCAGCAGGTACACCAGGAACTGCTGCAGGCCGCAGCCGACGCCGCCCCAGATCGCGTTGACCAGCATGTTGGCCATCGCCACCAGTCCGGTCAGCGGAGCGGCGGAGTCGTGCATCATGTTGACCGAACCGTTGTTGACCGAGGTCGTCAGCGCCGCCCACAGCGCGGAAGGCTCGACGCCGAAGCGGACCTCCTTGCCTTCCATCAGCGCGATGTCGTGCGCGGTGGAAGACCACGCTTCGGACCACAGGGCCGCAGCCGTGGTCGCCAGCGACATCGCCAGCATGGTGCCCACCACCAGCGCGCTGAATTTCCGCCGCCCGGTGAACGGGCCGACCATGAAGGCGACAGCGACCGGAATGAGGACGATCGCCAGCATCTGGATCACGTTGGACAGCGGCGTGGGGTTCTCCAGCGGCACCGCGCTGTTGGGCCCGTACCAGCCGCCACCATTGCTGCCCAGCTGCTTGATCGCCACCATCGGCGCGACCGGCCCCAGCGGGATCTTCTGCGCCCTCATCTCGGCCTGTGCATCCAGCGGTGTGGCCACCGGCCCGCCTTGCAAGGTTGCGGGCACACCCTGCCAGGTCAGCAGCAGCGAGAACACCAGGCACAGCGGCATCAGGAAGCGCACCGTCGGCCGCAGCACGTCCGCCCAGTAGTTGCCCACGTCGACAGAGTCGGCGCCACCATCGACCTGCCCGCGGCTGTTCGCGCGGCCGCCGAACAGGCCGCGCAGCGTCGCCACCACCAGCGCCAGCCCCATCATCGGCGTGATCACCTGCAGGCCGACGATCCCGGTCATGTGCGCCAGGAACGACAGCTGCGCCTGCCCGGAGTAGTGCTGCTGGTTGGTGTTGGTCAGGAACGAGACCATCGTATGCAAGGCGAGGTCCCAGCGCATGCTGGGTGCCTGGTTGGGATTGAGCGGCAGCCAGGCCTGGATCATCAGCACGACCCACACGATCATGCCGATCACAAGGTTGCTGAGCAGGAATGCCGCGGCGTAGGTCTTCCAGCCCATGCCGAGCGCAGGGTCGGTGCCGAGCAGGCGGTAGACCGGCCATTCGATCCAGCCGAACAGGCGGTCGCCACGCGTCGGCACGCCGCGCATGACCGCTGCCAGGTAGTGGCCCAACGGCCAGCCGAGCGCGATCGCCAGAGCGAAGACGACGAGAAACTCAGCCATGGGAACCCCCCCGCTTCCTGCCCGCTGCGCGGGCGTTCACGTGGCGGGTCAGCAGGAGGAACAGGAAGCCGACGCCGGCGAACAGACCGGCCAGTGTCAGCAGCAGAAGGAAGAAGTCGGTGGCCATGGACGTGATCGGGGCGGAACCATTACGCCGGTCACGAAAGTCTGGGAGCAGCCCCCGTAAAGGCTCCATCGGAACCTGCAGCCGGGCCGTAAATTCTTCGTAACCCCAGGCAGTGATCCAGGCCAGTCGCACCGCCGGCGCTCACACGCATCCGATCCGCCCTGGGTCGGAACAGCCCCCTACCCCCGCAAATCTTCCGAATCCCTTGTCGAACTGAAGTCCGCTTCGGGCCAACAGCGGATATCAACCAACGCCTGAGTTAAGCCGCGCCGCGAAGATGTGTCGGCGTGAATGAATTATCAGCCCACGCCTAAGGCTGTTCGGAGGTCACGCTTCCAATCCAGTCGACGGAGTGACTCAAACGTACATTGCACGGCACCTGGCCATAGCGACCGTACTTGGCAGACAGTACATGGCCTTCAATCGATTTCCAGGAGGCCAGCCCGGACAAAAGCCACTGATCTTCGACCCGGGTAAGCGTGGGGCCACCACTATCCCCGTTGCCAAGAGCGCCCTCGAGGGGCAAGGCCGATGACGGTTCGTCGAACCGATAGCAGAACCAGCGATCGTCAACACGGCTGATTTCGTTGTAGGCCCGACGAAGCTCCGTCCGGCTAGGCACACCGAGACTGTATCCGGTAGCTCCGCTGCCAGTCGTTCCTTTCCCAATGATCTTGACGATCTCGCCGGGCCGCGGGCTGTCTTCGTAGAGTGCAGCCGGGGCGACGTCCGTCACCGGTTTTGCCAGCTTGACGAGCGCGATGTCGTCAGACGACGAAGCAAATTCCACGAGCAAGGTTGCTTCACCAGTGGCTACCGCTTGGTCGATCAGCTCCTGTGGCAACCTCTTGTACCCGTCATGAATTACGACACACTCAACGCGCCTGGACTTCCCGTTGATACTTACTTTCTTGAGCCTGGAGCGCAGCGGGATCGTATGGGCTGCGGTGATGACCCACTGCGGGCAATCAGCACGCCATGCCCCGACTTGGGCATGTCAACCAGCGCAGGGAACTCGGACGCCGGAACACGATATTCCGAGTCATCAACATCATGGCGAATGACGATGGCACCGGCAGTGGAAGGCAGCGCGAGAAAAAGTACGAGCAGAGAAAACTGGATCAAAAACCAGACTCCTGCAGGGGGCAAACTGCCTGATGGACGGGCCCTGGCGTCCGGTTATACAGCTTCTGCGGGCCGCGGCCTCTTGATAATGTCCGCTTTGGGTCGGAAGCGGTCATTCACAGGCAGCCAGATTCCGCCGAGGAGGACGTTCCGTGCGCCTCCGGATTACTCCAGAGGCGCGATATCCTCACGGTGCCAAGTCTTGCAGAAGAATTGCTCGACCGGTCAGTGGAAGCGAAAGGTGGGAACCATTCCCTGCCTAGCACCATCCTGATCCTGTTGGCAGAATCTTTCGGCTGGTCCGTCCCCTGAGGTGCGGCTGACACGCCATACGCTACGGAACTGCGTCACAAATTAGCTGATTACTTCTAGTCTCTCGACGTGCTTAAAAACACAGTGACACAATTGCCTGCCCGCTCTCGCGGGAGTAGCTGGAGCCACGGTATGTCGTTGACCTACGCAGCCAGCCTGGGCTTGCAGGGATTGCAGCGCCATCCACGGACAATGGTCTTGGCGGTTCTGACCCTGGCGCTGGGGTTGTCCTCCTCAATGACAATGATCACGCTGCTGGCGATGCTCTCGGCCGACCCATTACCCGGCCTCAGTCAGCGCCTGCATTTGGCCTGGGTTGATTCGCGGCAGGCACAACGGAGTGGCGTGCGCGAGGGCAGCGGCGCCCGTCCGCCGGCGTTGTGGAAGCTTGCAGATGTGCAGGCGATGGCGCGACTGCGTCCGCAGGTACGCCAGGTTGCATTGGTCAGCACGCCAATGACGATGGGCTCCATGGATGGCAAGCGCAATGAGCAACTTAGCGCGGTGCTGGCCTTGGGTCCGATGACGTCGATGTTCGGTGTTCCACTTCTACGGGGGCGGAGCTGGACCGTCCAGGAGGAACAAGATCGGATGCCGGTGATCGTGCTCGGTCGGAGGGCGAGCCTGCGGCTGCTCGGCACCGAGGACGGCGTGGGGCAAGACGTCCTCATCGGCCAAACGCCGTTCCGGGTGATCGGCATAAGCGACAGCTGGGGACCACGGCCGCGCGCGCATTACCTGCAGGCCGGCGACAACTCGCAAATGTGGGGTGACGGCCGCGGCGAAGAAGCTTTCTTGCCCGCAGCGGCAGCACTGGATGCCGGTTTGGCGCCGATGGGGGCTCGAGTGTGCGACGACACCCGCCCGGATGGCCTCCGCTTCGATGCGGTGGACTTGCATGCCTGTCGTTGGTTGATGCTGTGGGCTGAACTGGACAGCTCGGAATCTGTGGAGGATTACCAACAAGCACTGCTTGCCTATGCACGCGATCGCCATGCCGCCGGCACGTTCGAGCGCCTACCACATGCCGAACTACACGGTATGGCTGATTGGCTAAAGATCAACCGTGTGGTGCCATCATCGGTCCGGCTGAACCTGTGGATGGCACTAGCATTGCTGGGTTTGTGCATACTCAATGTCGCCGGCTTGTTAACCGCGCGCCTCCTGCGCCGCACCGGCGAAATGGGCGTGCGGCGTGTGCTCGGTGCGTCACGGCGCTCTGTCGTGGTCCAGTGCTTAGTCGAAGCTGGCGCGGCCAGCCTGCTCGGTGGCCTGCTGGCGCTGCCATTGACCTGGTTTGCCCTTTGGGTGGTGCGCATGCAGGACCGCGGCTACACCGACATGGCGCAGTTGCAGCCTGCGCTGTACTTGGCACTGCTGGGGCTGTCGCTGTTGGTGGGGCTGCTGGTGGGTTCGATACCGGCCTGGCGTGCATCGCGACTGGAACCGGCGCTGCAGGTCAAGAGCCTCTAGGAGCCGACGAATGCCCGCCCTCGCCCACATCGTTTCGGCTGCCTGGCGTCAGCGTCTGATGCCGGCGCTAATCGCACTGCAGGTAGTGTTCGCCAGTATGATCCTCGTCAACGCGCTGTACTTGTTCTGGCAACAGCTGGCACCAATGGCGGTGCCGGACGGCATCGCGCCGAAGCAGGTGCTGGTGGTCGACCAGCTGGTCGCCCGCGATGGCCGGTGGAATGCCGCCCAAGTCCAGGCCGGCGCTCAGCGCCTGCGTGCGTTACCCGGCGTGCGCGCCGTCGCGCCGGGCATCGGCGTGCCGATGCGGGAGTCGATCAGCTTCGAATTGGAACTGGGCGCAGAAGGCGGTCCACTGGCCAACGCCAGCGCTTATGCCGGCGAGGGCCTGATCGATGCGTTGGGCTTGGAATTGATCCAGGGCCGCGACTTCAAGCCGGACGAGCATTTCGATTTCGACCTGTCTGGCGATCGGCCCGCACTGGCGCCGGTGATCCTCACCCGGGCGCTGGCCAAGCACCTTTTTCCGGAGGGCGATGCGCTAGGCGCTCAACTCGGCGATGGTGACCACCAACTGGTCGTGGTCGGCGTTGTCCGCCACCTGCTGCGCTACCAAGTCGGCGAACTGGACGATGGGCGCGCCGAATTCGCCCTGCTCCTGCCCGCCCGTGTTACCGGAACGCCGGTCCTGTCATACGTGGTGCGCACCGAATTGCACAGGCTCGATGCGGTGGAAGAAGCGATTCCCGACGCGCTGCGCCAGGAATTCGGCGCAGCGATAGCGCCCGGCGTCCCGCCGGCCGTGGCCAGCTATGAACGCCTGCGCGCGCTTGCATTCCAACCACGTCGCGCAGCGCTGTGGCTACTCGGCACGGTCTGCGCTGTGGTGGCACTAGTGACCGGCCTGGGCCTTGCCAGCCTCACCGCCTACTGGGTGGAACAGCGCACCCGTCAGATCGGCATCCGCCGCGCCCTCGGCGCGACCCACCAGCAGATCCTGCGCCACTTCCAGCTCGAGAACCTGCTGCTGGTCGGCCTGGGCGCCGCCATCGGCGTGCCGCTGGCGCTGGCGGCCAACCAGTGGCTAATGCAGCACTACGAACTGCCGCGCCTGCCGCTGCCATGGCTGCCGGCGGGCGCGATAGTCCTGTTGTTGCTTGGCCAACTCGCGGTCTGGGCGCCGGCACGGCGTGCCGCGTCGATCCCGCCGGCTATGGCCACGCGCAGCGCCTGACCTGACTGGCGCCCACAGCCTCACATGTCGTCACTGATAGTGGTGACCGCAATTTGGCTTGTATTTGCAACGCCCCCTGCCACCCATTCGATCCGATGTCCGCTATCGGCCAGGAGCGGACGTCGGCCGCTTGAGCAGGCTCCCACGCTGCGCCGCTGCGAGCGCCAGGAACATGAAATTCTCGGCGCCGCCGCCGATGACGTACTCGCGCTGCTGCCAGAAATACGGCCACACCTTCAGTTCCGGCAGGTCCGGGCGGATCAGCGCGGTCCCGGAGATGACGCCGCCGGGGATGTAGCTCCAGTCGCCGCGGTTGGTGCCGTAGGCCACGACCGCCGAGTTCGCGCCCACGCCCGAGGCGAACGATTCGGTGCGGTTGCCCGGATGCACGCCCAGCACGAAGTTGAGCGCCTGCATCTGCAAGGTGTCCGGCGTGTGCTGCGGCCAGGCCTTGCGGAAGAAGTACTGGTCCACGCCGAACTTCTGGATGTCCCAGCCTGCGCCCCAGATGTGCGGCACGTACGGCACGCCGTAGGGGGTGTGCGTGGCGGCTTCGGCCAGCTTTGCCTGATGCGCCTGCACCGCCGCGTCGACTTCACGCAGGAAAGCCGCGTCCTTGACCAGCGGCAGGGCTTCGGCCAGCAACGGACCGGTCTTGTCGATGGCCGCCACGATCCGGGGTTTCATCGCTACCAGCCGCGCCACGTAGGCGGCATCGCCCGTGCTGCGGGCCAGCTCCGACAACGCGAACACCTGGGCGTCGACCTTCGTGCCCCGGTCGATCGCGCGGGCGGTCAGGTCCACCGCCGCGGCCAGCGCCTCGGCGGCCATCTGTGGATTGTGCTGGCGCAGCACGCGTGCGGCGGTGGCCAGTCCGGCAGCGGTGGCCAGTTCGCGGTCGGGGTTGTCCTCGGTGAACACCCAGCGGTCGTCGGGCACCGAGGAGGACGTCGCGGTGCGCGCACCGGGCGCCAGCGCGGGGTCGTAGTCGAGGTTGTCGGTCTGGGTGGCGACCTCGCCCAGCAGCACGTACTGCTCCAGGGTCGGCTCGATGATGCCGCGATAGGTGCGTCCGAGCGCCCTGTAGCCGCCCAGTACGCTGAGAAGGCCATGCTCGATCTGCTGGAGTGCGTCATTGACGCCATCAGGCCGCAACAGGCGGGCCTCCTTCCTGGCCTGGTCGATGGTGGTCGTGTCGTAGTCCAGGCCGAACTCCTCGACCATCTTGGCCAGCAGCCAGACCGTGCCCATCTGGCTTTCCACGCGCAGGTCGTAGTCGCCGGCGTCGTGCCAGCCACCGCTTGTCAGACCGGGCACGCGATCGCCGGGCCTGTAGCGGCTCAGCATGTCCGGGCCCTGGTCGTAGCCGTCGAAATGCACGCCGACCTGGGCCATGCGCGCATCGTCCTGGTGGTCCAGGCCATGCCAGGTGCGGTAGTTCTCGGTCACCCGCATGTGGCACATCTGCGCCGGCAGGAAATATTCCAGCGTCGGCTGCCACACGCCGCGGTCGTAGACGTCGTCGGCGATGCGGAACGCATGCGTGCGGCGGCCGCGATACTCCAGTTCGTACATGCCGGGCTCGGTGACCGCATCCAAGTCGGCAGTCAGGTACTGGTAGCGCAGGAACCGGCCCCACGGCTTGGGTTCGTAGCGCGCCACCTGGCGCGCCCCGCTTTCGGTCATCCGGTACAGGGTCAGCGGATCGGCGCGTCCGTCGCGCTTGTCCTGCTCGATCACCACGGTCTTGGCCTGGCCCGGGCGATAGCCGACCTGCGAGACCTGCACCACCGGCGCGTAACGCCAGTCCGGATCGACATGCGGGGTGACGATCCAGGACACCGCCTCCTTCGTCGCACCGGGTCGGGTGATCTCGCGCACCACGTACCAGCCATTGTTCATGGTGCCGCGACCGTCGAGCAGCTCGAGCCTGCCGGTTCGGCTGTGGATTTTCAGCCGCTGCAGGTCGCTCTCCGGCGCCACCACCAGGGTCCGGCCACTCGCCATGGGCGTGGCGATCAGTTGCCCGTGCACATCCTGCACAGGACCATTGGCCTGCCGCGGGAAGATGCCCGAGGCATCGTCAAGCAACCACGACTTGCCGAACAGATCGGTCGGGAACAGCTCGAAGTTGAAACCGACCTTGCCCTCCCAGTCGGCCGGCAACGGCTTGTCCAGGTCGACCGACACCTTGAACGCGTAGCCCTCCATCGGCGTCACGCTGACCCGATAGCCGAAGGCCAGGTCGGGATAAACGATCGGGTTGAAGCCCTTGCGATTCTTCGACTCGTCCGGATACCGCAGGGCCTGGGTCACCGTGCCGGTGGCCACGTCGACAACCGGCTTGCCGTCGCCGGCTGGCATCGGCGACCACTGCCCTGGCGAAGGCTCCAGTCGCAGATCGCCATTGGCCGCGACCCGTTCGCCGTGCTGGATGACGGTCACGCCGGTCTGGTGCCCATCCGGATAGATGTCGGCAAAGACGGTCACGTTCAATCCGGGCGCCTCGAAGTAGCCCTGCTCGTTGAGCTTGAGCTGGGCTTGCCCTTGCACGTTTCCGGCAATGACCAGCAAGCCGGCGGCCACCAGGGTCGCGTGCTTCATCCGTTCTCCTCGGGCGATGGTTGCGTCGGAAATTGTGGTTGGCCGTGCGCGGGAGCACCGGCCGACCCGTTCGGACTCTAATGGAGCCCAAAGCGGGCTTTCAATCTGTATCGCGGCGGAGACGGGGGAATCGATTACCCGGCCCCAAGGCGCAACTCTCCAGCAGCGTGCCCTCCTCACGCCGCAGCCTCCACTCATCCCGCTGCGGCCCCCAGTCATCACAGTCCCTGGACCCGGGGCACCGGCAACCGGGGACGATGTCGCCAGGCATCGCGCCTGGGAGACGGTCACGCCCCGCAATACCCGGCTGCCAAGCGAGCCGTTTGCGGGCTCGGCGGTGATCGTCGGCGCCCACGCGGCAGGAACCGGCGGCCGTGCACGCGATGCCAGGCAGGACCGCCACCGGGGCCCCGCCCGGTACTGACGGATGGCGGCGCGCTCCGACGGACGAAGCGAATGGGTATGCTCCCCACGCCGGCGAAGGGGATATGCAAAGGGGGCCGCCGGCCTGTGGTGCAGTTCACTGGAGAAGAACGGGAGTGACGACACCGGCGATGGAGAACGGGTCCGGAATCGGCCGCCGGGGCGTGGCCATCCTCGGCGCATGGGCGCTGGTCGCGATGCTGTTCGCCGGGCAGGCCTGGTTCGCCGCACAGGTGCGAGGTGAACCACTGGCCTGGGCCCGCGCCAGTCTCATCTGGCTTGTCTGGGCCGCCGTCTGGGCCAGCCTCACGCCTGCCGCCCTTCGGCTTGCGGCTCGGTTCCCGCTCCGGCGACCCCGGCTCGTCCGCGCGATCGCAGTCCACGGCCTGGCCTCGGCGGTCTGCGCCGTGATCAACCTGGCGATCTTCGCGCTGGCGGCACCGATGATCGGTGCGACCCAGGTGGAGCCCACCTGGTTCGGCACCCTCAGCCGACTGCTCGGCACGACGTTCCTGCTGAACCTCCCGGTGTACTGGCTCATCGTCGCTGCGGCGCACGTGGAGCGCCTGGTGCGGACCGCCACCGAGAACGATCGCCGCCAGCTGCGCCTCGAAGCCCAACTGGCGGACGCACACCTGCAGACATTGCGCACCCAGCTGCAGCCGCACTTCCTTTTCAACGCCTTGAACACGATCTCCGTCCTGATGCACGAGAACGTGGAGTCGGCAGATCGCATCCTCCTGCAGCTCAGCGCCCTGCTGCGCCGCTCGCTCGACCGGAGCGAGGCGCATGAGGTTGCGCTTGGCGATGAGATCCGTTTCCTGGAAAGCTATCTCGGGATCGAGCAGGCCCGCTTCGGGGAGCGCCTCAGTTACCGGCTTTCAGTCCCCGACGAGGTACTTGGGGCCCGCGTCCCCAACCTGATCCTCCAGCCCCTGGTCGAGAACGCGTTGCGCCATGGACTGGCCACGCGTGCCGGTCCGGGGCACGTCGAGATCGCGGCGAGCCGGAGGAACGATACCCTGCTGCTGAGCGTTTCCGACAACGGACAGGGGCTGCCACCGGCGACGGCCGAACGCATCGGCCTGGCGAACACACGGGTGCGGCTGCGCCTGCTTTACGGGGACAGCCAACGCTTCGAGGTCAGGAATCTCGATGGCGGCGGCGTCATCGCGCAGATCGAGCTCCCCTGGAATCCTGTCGCATGACCATCCGCGCACTGATCGTCGATGATGAACCCGTCGCCCGTCGCGGAATAGCGCGACTGCTGCGGCAGGAGCCTGACATCGAGATCGTCGGAGAGTGCGGTGACGGCGCGGCGGCCATCTCGGCGATCACCGCGCACTCGCCCGACCTCGTCTTCCTCGATGTGCAGATGCCCGAACTCGATGGCTTCGCCGTCATCGAAGCCATCGGCGACGACCGCATGCCGGCGATCGTGTTCGTCACCGCATTCGATCAACACGCCGTACGAGCATTCGATGCCCAGGCGATCGACTACGTGCTCAAGCCGATCGATCCGGAGCGCTTTCGGCGTGCACTTCAGCGCGCCCGCTCCCACCTCGCCCATCCCGACGCCGACTTCGTGCGCCGCGTTTCCGAGGCGCTGGAATCGATCGACAGGGGTGCGCTCGAACGCTACCCGTCGCGGCTCGCCATCCGGTCCGAGGGCCGGGTTCGACTGCTCGATGTCGAGGAAGTCGAACACATCGTCGCCGCGGGAAATTACGCCGAGATCCACGCAGGCACGAAACGCCACCTGCTACGCGAGACCATGACCCATCTCGAGGCCCGCCTGGATCCGCGGCGCTTCATCCGGATATCCCGCGCGGCGATCGTCAACGTCGCCCGGATTCGCGAAATCCAGCCGCTCTTCAACGGCGACTTTGTCGTCCTCCTGAAAGGCGGCGCTCAGGTCAACGGCAGTCGCCGTTATCGGGCGGCGATCGAAGGATTGCTTCGCTGAGCGTTGCCTTCCTTCCAGGGCCCTTGCGACGCCTAGCCACCCGGTAGAGCGCCATCCAGCAGGGCGTCACCGCCATGACGGGTGGCCACGACTGCACGGGCGCGCGCCTTGATCGCGCATCGGAATCGCCACCGATCAGCCCGTGGCGACGCTCATCCCGCATCCGGGAACCGCGATGGGCCATGCCCCCGTCACCGCACAGCCGCTACCCATCCCACCACCGCCTCCACCCGGCACCAGCGGGGCGCCGGCGGTGATTCGAGCGCCCATCATCCCCGACACGCAATCCGCGCCCAGGAGATGACCATGAAAATCCGCAACATCCTGATGTCCGCAGTGACCGCCTTCGCCGCCGCCACCGGGCTGGTTCCATGCAATGCAGCTGTCCCCGACAGCGTGCACGCCGAGTCCCTGGAGCTTCACAAGTCGATTACCCGCAAGGTGTACGAGGAAGGCCTCAATCAAGGGCGATTCGACGTGCCGTACAGCGAAGACTTCGTCGGGCACGGCGGCCGCAAGACCTTCACGCATGCCGACGGCATGGCCGAGGCCAAGGGATGGCGGGAAGCATTCCCGGACCTGGACATCACGGTTGACAAACAAGTGGCCGAGCGCGATCTAGTGGCCGTGCGCTGGAGCGCACGGGGAACCAACACCGGTGACGGCAACGGCATCCCGGCAACCGGTCGCGCAGTGCAGATCACGGGCACGACGCTGTTCCGGATGGCGGACGGACGAATCGCCGAGGAATGGACCTGCGCCGACTCGCTTGGACTGATGAAACAACTGGGCCTGTTGGCACCCCCGGCAGCGGCACCGGCTGCCGGAGGCAACGCGGCCTCCAGTACTCCCTGAGCCGGGCGGGTGCGGCGCCTCGTTCAGTCGAGGCGCCCAACCGGTCTCACGCTGGCTGCACTGTCAGCACGGATGCCGGACCCTGCAAGGAAGGCCCAGCATTGCGCCGCAGAAGTGGCCGGGCCACGAGCAGCGTCAGTCGCGGCTGCCTCGCACGCCACCGGCAATACGCCAACGTGCCCGTCAATGGCGGGCGGGCCGTGCGCGCTTTCCATCGTCGCGTTGCGCAGTCCCGTTGCTTTGCACGAATTCCGGGAAGGTCTCGGCCAGTGACGCCTTGTCCGGCAGGATGTAAAACACCCCGCCCCGCTCGAACGTCGGACGGATGACCTGCTCGTAGAAATCGGGTGCGACGTTGATGCAGCCATGGGTGACGCGGTTGTCGTCCGGCGAAGGCGATGCCAGGCGTTCGGCGCGCCTCTCGGCCGGGACGCCGGTCGCCGTGGGGTGCATGGAAACCGCGGAATCGTAGTCCACCCACAGGACGCGTCCGGCGTCGGTCGATGGGCCATACCCGCCGACGAAGCGACCTGCAGGCGTGGTGCGATCCCGGCCGGGAATCTCGCGAAGCGCCAGGCCGGCGATGCCGGGCGCCGCATGGTCGCCGGTCGCCGAGCCGAACAGCCCAGGCGCCGCGCCGCGAAGCCGGCCGTCACCGCCGAACACCAGGATCTGTGCAGCGGCCTTGTCCATGACCGCGAATGGATAGCCTTGGCTGTCGCCGCTTGCGACGACCCAGCCGGCCAGTTCGATCACCGTGTCGGACACTTCCTGGCCAGGAGGAAGCTGGTCGACGGCGGCCCCGCTTTGCGCGGGCGCGGGGGCAGGCGCGGCGTCGGCCACGCCGACGTTGGCGAACGACAAGGCCAACAGCAGCGCACCACAAGCGCCCCGGATAGCAGGATGTATGGACGTACGGATGGGACAATTCCTCATGAACGGGATCGGGCAAGGAAGGAGACCGGTTGCCAGCAACGGCAACCGGTCCCAGGTTCAAACCTTGGTCACAAATCGCGGAAGAGCGACTAGCCGCGCGGCGCGCGCTTGGGTGCGCTTTCGAGCTGCTGGACGCGGCCTTCAAGCTGGTTCAACCGCTGGTTGGCCTGCTGGGCGGACTGGTTGGCGGATTCGGCACTCTGGGCCGCGCCCTGCACCCTCGTGTCGAGTTGATCGAGGCGCGAGTTGATTGTTGCGAACTCGTCGTCATAGGTGGCGCAGCTGGCGAGACCCAGGGCGGCGACGAGTGCCACGCCGAGCGTACGCGCCGTTGTGAGATGTTGCTTGGTCATGAACATTTGCAATCCTCCTTCGTGTGGGACCCCGGGAATATAGCGGCCTTTTAGCCGGAGCCATGACTCGCCTTCATCTGACGTTGGAGTACGTATATGGACTGTGAAGAGGTGGTGATTCGCGACCGGCCGCTCGAACCATCCGTCGCCGCGAACCCAGGGCATTCGATCGGCCGTCACGGCCCTGCCACGGCAATGCCCCGGTGAACGGAAAACCTTAATAGGCAAGCAATTCTTCCAGCGACGGATGTTCCGGGACCTCTTCGACTCCTCGCAATCATCAGCCAGGAAGGCCATACCGGTCTTCCAATGTCCAGGCGGTCGGCATGGTCTCGCCGCCCTCACTTTTGCCCCGCACGCCGTGCTGCCAGGCCGCCTGCGGCGGAGCCAGAAGTGTGTCGGCGTGCACATCCATGCGCCGGCCAGGTGCAACTTCGCCAACGCCTCACCACCCCCGATAGAACTCCAGCGGCACCAGCTCCACCGTCCACCCGCATTCCTCGCCCAGCGTCGCGGCTGGATGCATCGACGCGATCCGCAGCGCCTCGTCTTCGCTCTCCGCCTCGATGACGAACAGCCCGCCGACGACCTCCTTCGCTTCGGTATACGGCCCGTCGCTGACCTGCGTCCTGCCGCCGTGCGGGCGCAGCGTGCGCCGGGTGTGCGGTTCGCCCAGCGAAGCAGACACCCGCATCTTCCCGGTCGCATGCATCTTCTCGTCCAGTGCGGGGCACTGGCGGGTCAGCGACTCGACCGCTTCCGGCGTCATCGCCGCGAAGGCTTCGGGGGTGTAATAGGCCAGGCCGAGGTACTTCATTGGGATGTCCTTGTTGGAGTGGGATGCAGGGACGACGAGACGGGGCATCCAGGATCGACGGGGCGACGCCGCATTGCGCGGGCGGGCGGGATCGATTCAAGCGTAACCGGATCACCCTCGCCGCCCGCCGCCCGCCCCGCTATGCTCGCCGCACTGGGAGCAACACCGTGGACGTGCCTGCCTGCGCGGCGGGTGGCGTGTTCGCGCCTGGACGGGGAACCCCATGCAAGACACCACCTACACCCCGCGCATGGAAGGGCTCGACGCCCTGCGCGGCTTCGCCCTGTTCGGGCTGTTCATCGTGCACATGCCCGAGCTGTTCGAACTGTACTGGGCGCATCCAGCCACCGATCCTTTCCAGCTGGCCGTGCACGACGCGGTCTGGCTGGTGTTCGCCGGCAAGGCCTTCGCCCTGCTGGCGCTGTGCTTCGGGGTGAGCTTCTTCATCATCATGGACCGCGCCGCAAAGCGCGGCGTGGACTTCACCGCGCGCTTCGTCTGGCGGCTGGTGCTGCTGGCGGCGATGGGCCTGCTGCACGGGCTGTGGTACCGCGGCGACGTGCTCGAAGTGCTGGCGGTGATGGGCCTGTTCCTGCTGCCGTTCTACCGGGTGCGCTCGAACCGCGTGCTGCTGGCGGTGGCGGTGCTGTTCCTGCTGCAGCCGCTGATGCTGGTGCGGATCGTCGCCGGCCTCGCGGGTGCCGACTGGGCCAACCAGCCGCTGCGCTTCTGGAGCGCGACGATCCCGCAGGTCTACCTGGATGGCGGCTTCGTCGACACGCTGCGCATGAACGTCGCCGAAGGCTGGGCGTTCAAGTGGCTCTTCATGTACGAATCCGGGCGCCTGAGCCAGATCCTGGGCCTGTCGCTGGTCGGCATGCTGCTGGGACGGATCGGCTTCTTCAGCCGGCCGCAGGAGTTCGTCCGCGCACGCGTGATCGGCCTGCTGATCGCGCTGGGCGTGGCGGTGGCGCTGTACTTCGCGCGCGAGCCGCTCGCCGCTTGGGTGCCAGCGAGCGAGGCGATGCCCATGCCGCGCGCGCTCACCGGCGCGCTGCTGGGCAGCCTGTTCGACCTGGCGGTGATGGCGGTGCTGATGCTGGGCTTCGTCGCGCTGTACTACGGCGGCGCGCACCGGGCGCTGGGCGTGCTCGCCCCGGCCGGGCGGATGACCCTGACCCTGTACATCGCGCAGTCGCTGCTGTTCGTGCCGGTGTTCTACGGCTACGGCCTGGGCCTGCATGCGTCGATGACCCAGGTGCAGGCTTTGCTGCTGGGGCTGGCCGCGTTCGCCGTGCAGATGCTGTTCGCGCACCTGTGGTTCCGGCGCTTCTATTACGGGCCGCTGGAATGGGTGTGGCGCGCTGGCACCTACCTGACCGTGGACGTGCCGTTCGTGAAGCGCGGCAACGGCGCGCCGGGCAAGGAACGCGTGCCGGCCTGAGCCGGGCAGCGGAGGCATGCGGCGGGGCGTGCGGCGGGATCCGCCGCCGCGCCCCTTGCCGCTGAACGGCCGGACCGCGCACACGGGCCGCCGGCATGGCGGCGCATCGCCGGGATCGGCTAGAATTCGCGTCCCCGCTCGCGCGGCGGCCGCCCCAGGTGGCCTGCCCCGCCCGCCGGAACCATGGATCGCCCCGCGCGCTCCAGTCCTATGGTGGCCCCGTCGGCCCCTCGCGACGCTAGATCGAAAATCCCGCCAGGGCCGGAAGGCAGCAACGGTATCGGTCGATGCGGGCGCCGAGGTCAGCCGGCGGGGCCGCCACCTTTTTGGGCCGCGGAAAAGTGCGGCAGTTTCCCGATGCCGCATGGCTGCGGCGCTGGCCCAAGCGATCTCGCACGGGTAGCACCACGCGCTGGGCGCGGAGATCAGCGGAAGGCGCCATCTTCCCAGGCTATTCGCCGCAGACCGGCGGCCATCGCGGATCGGCACCCGGCGCCAGGTCCACGAGGAAGAATTCGCCCGACGCCGCGCCATCGGCCTGCGCGAACAGCAGCCGCCTTCCGTCCGGCGACAGCAACGGTCCGACCTGGAACACATCGGCGTAGGCCGGCACGCGGCCGCGCTCATGCCAGGCTTCACCCTCGCCCTCGCGGTCGTACACGTACAGGTGCGAACGCGTGCCGCGATTGGCGACCACGACCAGCACGCGGCCATCGGCGGACAGGTCGGCCTCGTACTCGTCCTGCGGCGTGTTGACCGGCGCAGGCAATGTCGCGACGTCCCAACCACCGCCGTCGCGTGGCGTGGCCAGGTAGACATCGCGCCCTCCCATGCCACCCGCGCGATGGGAGCCGAGCAGCACGCGCCCATCGGCCAGCGGCCGCGGCAGGAGTTCGGCCTGCGCCGAGTTCACCGGTGCCGGGAGCCGCTCCGGCTCGCCCCAGCTGCCGTCGCCAAGGCGCGGCACCCGCCAGATGTCCAGGTCGCCCGGGTGGGTGCGGTCGCTGGCGTAATACAGCCACGCGCCGTCGGGGCTGTAGGCCGGATCCGTTTCCAGGGCTTGTGCCGGACCGGCGAACGCCGGGGCGCGCGGCGCGCCCCATTGCGCCCCCTCGCAGCGCGAGTGCAGGAGACGGTAACGGTCGAAGGCTGGTGGGGCGCGGAAGAAGAACAACTCGCGGCCGTCGGGCGAGAACACCGGCGAGGATTCGTACTGGTCGGTCGACAGCGCCGGCGGCGTCCAGCGTGCGGGCGGCGGGACATCGAGATCCTGCGATGGCCCCGTGGCGCAAGCCACGGCCGGCAACAGGCAGAGCACGGGCAACAGCGGGCGCACGGGCATGAAGGATCTCCTGGGGATCGCCGCGACCTTAGCCGGCCGCGATCACGGTGCGTAGCGGAGATTCCACAAGCCAGCCTTGAGCGTGGCTCATGCTGCCGATCAGCGTGGGTCAGTCGTCTGCATTGAGCGGGTGAAATCGCCGCTGATGGCGGACCCGTGCCAGATCACGCGGCGAACGCCTTCGCCCGCTTGCAGGCAGGCGCGCCCTACTTCGCCTTTCCGCGCGCCGGTGCCGCCGGATCCGTGACGATCCCCAGCGCATCGGGCTCGTCGCCGGTCGGCCAGCGTTCGACCACGCTCCAGCTTGCGGTGTCGACCACGGCGATCTCGTTGCCGCCGCTGATCGCGACGTAGACGCGTTTGCCCGAGGGATCGGAGATCACGCCGATCGGCAACGCGGCGCGGCCGAGCATTGTTTCGCGGTACTCGGTGCCTGGTTTGGCCAGAGCGACCACGGCGACGGGCTTGCGCGAGACGGTATCGAACACCGCCAGCGTCGCGGCACGCGCGTTGGTCACCAGCGCATGGCGGCCGCTGGGGGTGAAGCCGACCCGGATCGGGAAACCGTCGCTGTCGAGCGTATCGTGGACGTCCAATGTCGCCGGATCGTGCACGGTCACCGAGCCGTCCTCGCGGTTGCTGACCCAGACGCTGCCATCGGGCGCCACGCCGATGCCTTCGGCACCGGCACCCGCGGGCTTCTCCAGCGTGGCGCCATCGGCCAGGTCCACGCGCACCACGGTGCCGGCGCCGACCTTGCTGACGTAGGCGACCTTGCCGTCCCGCGACAGCGCGACCATGTGGCCCTTGCCCGGCCCCAGGTCGATCGCGCGATCGACCTTGCCGGCGATGTCGACCACGACCAGTGCGTCGCTGCCTTCGGTGGTGACCAGAAGGTGCTGGCCATCGGCGTCGAAGCGCATGCCGTGCGGCCGCGAATGCGTGCCCAGGTCGATCCGCCGCAGCAGGTGGCCGTCGGTGGTGTCGTACACGCCCAGGGTGTTGCCGGACGCCTGGCGGCCGTACTCGCTGACCACCGCCAGGCGGCCGTCGGGACTGACTGCGATCTCGTGCGGGCCGGGTGCGGTCGGCGATTCGCCGAGCTTGCGTCCATCCTCCAGGGACAGGCGCCAGAGCGTATCGGCGGACTTGTTGCCGACCAGCAGTTCGGCCGCGCCTGCGGCGGGAGCCGCGAACAGCACAACCAGCAGCCCTGCGGCCAACCCGCTTCTTGAGATGCGATTCATCGCGCGCCTTCTCCACGCGGTTCGTCAGTGCTACCCGCGGCAGCCGGCTCCGGATGCAGCCACTGAAGGTCGCCGTCGGCGTAGCGTTCGTGCTTCCAGATCGCGACCCGCGATTTCACTTCATCGATCACGAACCTGCACGCGTCGAAGGCCGCGCCACGGTGCGCGGCGCTCACGCCTACCCATACCGCCAGGTCGCCGATCGCCAGGTCGCCGGTGCGGTGCACGCAATGCACGCCGGTGATGGCGAAGCGCGCAACGGCTTCCTCGACGATGCGCCGCCCCTCGGCCGAGGCGAGCGCGGCATAGGCCTCGTAGCGCAGGCCCAGCACGGGGCGGCCATCGTTATGGTCGCGGACCCAGCCTTCGAAACTCGCATAGGCGCCGGCCGCGTCGCGCAGCAGCTGCGCGCGCAAGGGCTCGACTTCGAAACGTGCGTCGGCCAGTTCAAAGCGGGCGACAATCGTTCCAGCAGCGTGAGCAGTCATGTCAGCCTCCCGAAACCGGCGGGATGAACGCGACTTCGCTGCCATCGCGAAGCGCGTCGTCCCACTGCGCGAACGCGCCATCGACCGCCACGCGCAGGCGCTCGCGCGGCCAGGCCAGTGCGTGCCGGGCTGCGGCCTCCGCATACAGCGTGGCCAAGTCGGGCGCGGCGCTGTCCACGACTTCCACGTCCTGCCCCGTCGCTTCGCGCAGGCTGGCGAAGTACAGCAGTCGCACCTTCGCCATCATGCCTGCGCCCCGAAATCGCGCTTGCCGCCGCGCTTGCCGAGCAGCTTCGCCGGACCCAGCACGATGGCGTGCGACAGCGCCTTGCTCATGTCGTACACGGTCAGCGCCGCCACGGTCGCGCCGGTCAGCGCTTCCATCTCCACGCCGGTGCGCGCAGTGGTGCGTGCGCTGCACTCGATCCGCAGCTCGCGCTCGCCGTGCCAGTCGATGGAAATACGCAGGCCCTCCAGCGGCAGCGCATGGCAGAACGGGATCAGTTCATGGGTGCGCTTGGCCGCCAGGGTGCCGGCGATCACCGCGGTCTCGACGATGCCGCCCTTGGACCCGCGCAGGCCATTGGCTCGCAGCTGCGCGGCGACTTCGGCCGGGAAGCGCACGCGGCATTCGGCAATGGCACTGCGCGCGGAGACCGCCTTGGCCGAGACATCGACCATCGCCGGGCGTCCTTGGGCATCCAGGTGGGTCAGGTGCGGCGGTGCCGGCTTGGGGGACGTGCGGGTAGCCACTCAACCTCCGATCAGGTACATCTCGATGTGCTTGCGCGGGGCAAGCGGATTGCCGCGGATCTCGCTGTAGCGATCCTCGCGCCGGCTCCACAAAGCGGCCACGTGCGCCGCAAGCGCCGCTTCGCCCTGCTCCAGCGCCGGCTTGAGATCATGCCCGTCGCCGGCGAACAGGCAGGTGTAGATGCGGCCGTCGGCCGAAACGCGGGCGCGATGGCAGTCGCCGCAGAACGGCGCGCTGACCGAACTGACGAAGCCCAGTTCGCCGGCGCCGTCCTCGAAGGCATACCGCTCGGCGACTTCGCCGCGATAGCGCGATTGCAGCGCGCGCAGCGGCCAGCGCGCGGCGATGCGGTCGCGCAGCTGCGCCGAGGACACCACCTCTTCGCTGCTCCAGCCGTTGCAGGTGCCCACGTCCATGTATTCGATGAAGCGGACCACGTGCCCGCTGCCGCGGAAGTGTTCGAGCAGCGGCAGCACCTGGTCCTCGTTGGCGCCACGCTGGACCACGCAGTTGATCTTCAACGCGGTGAAACCGGCGGCCTCGGCGGCGGCGATGCCGTCCAGCACCGCGGCGATCTCGCCGCGTCCGCCCGACATGGCGCGGAACACCGCCGGGTCGATCGCATCGAGGCTGACGGTGATCCGGTGCAGCCCGGCCTCGCGCAGCGCGCGTGCCTGCGCGGCCAGCAACGAACCATTCGTGGTCAAGGCCAGGTCGTCGATGCCGGGAATGCGCGCCAGCCGCGCGACCAGCTCGGGCAGCCGCTTGCGCAGCAAAGGCTCGCCGCCGGTCAGGCGCAGTTTGTGCACGCCCACCGCGGCAAAGCCCCGTACCAGCGCTTCGATCTGGTCGAACGACAGGCGCCCGGCGGAATCCAGGCCGTGGTCGTCCGGGATGCGGTCGGCGGGCATGCAGTAGCCGCAGCGGAAATTGCAGGCATCGATGACCGACAGGCGCAGGTCGCGCAGCGGCCGTCCGAGCTGGTCGTGCGGCAATGCCTGCAGCGGCCGGGCCAGGTTCATGGCAGCGCCAGCATCGCGGTGGGCTCGGCCAGCGGCCACGACTCGCCCGGTCGCGCCACGCGGTAGCCGCGCGCGACCATCGTGGCCGCATCGGCGTGCCCGGCGTAGTGGTAGAGCAGCATGCGCTTGCGCAGCGCATCGGAATACTCGCGTTCCAGGTCGTCCAGCCCGGTGTGGGATGGATTGCCGTGCAGCGCGCAGTCGTGGGCGATGAGCTCGCCGGCATCGGCGTGGCGCGCCAGCATTTCGGGAATGGGCCGGGTATCGCCACTCCACACGACGCTGCCGCGCAGGCGCAGGCCGAACGCGGTGTCGGGCCAGTGGTGGCGGACCGGGAACACTTCCAGGCGCAGGCCGTCGTGCCAGAACGCATCGCTGACCGGGACCAGCTGGAACGCGTCCCAGAAATTGGCGCCGCCCTCGGCCAGCACGTTCGGGTAGTCGCCCACGCGCCGCTGCAGCAAGGGCACCACCGGCGCGGGCACGTACAGGCGGATGCGGCCACGGCGCTGCGGATCGAAATAGCTGGACACGAACAGCCGTTCCAGACCGGCGACGTGGTCCAGGTGCACGTGGGTGATGAACACTGCGTCGGGCGGGCGGCCGTACAGGGCCTCGAACGCGGTCAGGCCCTCGGCACCGCAATCGATGGTCAGCCAGGGCCGCCCGTCGCGCTCGATGCTGGCCATCGCCGAACCCAGCTCCACCGCCGATGCGTTGCCGACCCCATGCAGCTGCAGCGCCCAGGCGGCCATCAGCAGCCCCGCTTCCAGGCCAGGTCGTAGGCGCGGCGCAGGCGGGCGTAATCGGCCTCGACCTCGTCGGAGGCACGCTCGCCGCGCAGCTTGAGCAGGGAACGCAGCAGCCGCCGCAGGTTCTCCTCGCGCCAGTGGGTGGCGGGGATGCGCAGGCGGCCGCGGTCGAAATCGATCATCCAGCCGCGGCCGTTGCCGTCGAACAGCAGGTTGTGGGCGTTGAGGTCGGCATGGTCCAGGCCTTCGCGGTGGAAGCGCGCGATCAGCCGGCCGGCTTCTTCCCACGGCGCGCCGTTGCCGGCGACCAGCGCGCGGTCGGCCAGCGAGCGCACGTCCATCAGCCGTTCCAGCAGGATCGCGGCGCGGTACTGGAAGCCGCCGTCGCGCACGTAGCTGGCCGCCAGCGGGCGTGGCACGGGCAGGCCGCGCATCAGCAGTTCGCGCATCAGCCGGAACTCGGCGAAGCTGCGCGTGTGCGCCGCGCCGCGCCACAGGTAGCCGTCGCGGCTGAAGCGCGCGGCCAGCCCGCCGCGCAGGTACTGGCGCAGCACGCTGGGGCCGAACGGCGCATCGACGAACCAGGCGCCACCGCGGCCACCGGAGGTCACCGGCCGCGCTCGCTCGCCCCAGGCCGCCGGCGAGAACAGCTCGGCGCCGGCTTGCCGCAGCCGATGACGGTCGAAGAGAATGGCCCCGTATCCGCGCTCGGCACGGTACGGCGTCAAGGCTTCGCTGGCGTCGAATGCGACCATCCGCACGAGTCTAACAACACACTGCAAGCGAATGCGCCCATCACTCTGCCTGCTGCGCCTGTCCGCCCTCGGCGACGTGACCCATGTCGTACCGCTGGTGCGCACCCTCCAGCGCGCCTGGCCCGGCTCGCCGGACAGGACGCCGCCGCTGCACTGGATCATCGACCCTGCCGGCAAGCGCCTGCTCGACGGGCTCGAGGGCGTGGTCTTCCATGTCTATGACAAGCGCACCGGCCTGGCCGGCATGCGCGCCCTGCGCGCCGCGCTGCCGCCGGAAGGCTTCGACGTGCTGCTGCAGATGCAGGTGGCGTTCCGCGCCAACCTGCTGTCGGCGCATGTCCGCGCGAAGCGGCGGATCGGCTACGACCGCTCGCGCTCCAAGGACCTGCACGGGCTTTTCATCAACGAGCGCATCCCCGACCGGCCGGGCATCCACGTGCTCGATGCGATCGGCAGCTTCTGCGAACCCCTGGGCCTGAAGCAGACGGAAGTCACCTGGGACCTGCCGGTGCCGGATGCGGCGCGCGAGTGGGCCCGGGCGCAATGGCCCGAGGACGGCACGCCGGTGCTGATGATCTCGCCCTGCTCCAGCCACGCGCGCCGCAACTGGTATCCCGAGCGCCATGCCGCACTGGCCGACCACGCCGTCTCGCGCGGCTGGCGGGTGGTGCTGTGCGGGGGACGCAGCGAACTCGAGCGCAGCACGGCCGATGCGATTTTGGCGGCGATGCGCGGCCCGGCCCTGGACCTGGTCGGCAAGGACACGCTCAAGCAGCTGCCGGCCCTGCTCGAGCGCGCCCGCCTGCTGGTCACCCCCGATTCCGGACCGATGCACATCGCCAATGCGATGGGCACCAAGGTGCTGGGCCTGCATGCGGCCAGCAACCCGGCCCGCAGCGGCCCCTACTCCGACCGCCGCTACTGCGTGGACCGCTACGACGACGCCGCGCGCAAATACCTGGGCAAGCCTGCGTCGGCGCTGAAGTGGGGCACCAAGATCGAGCACGACGGGGTGATGGACCTGGTCACCGTGGATGACGCGATGGGGGCGTTCGAGCGCTACCGGGCCGACCACGGCTGAGCCGGCGCGGGTCGCGGCCCGCAAGGGCCGCTCAGGGCGCGACGCCGCTCCGGTAGTCCTGGTACGACTTCTCCTCGACGTAGGCCGAGCCCAGCGCCAGGTTGATGTCCTTCTTCACCCGCGCGCGCTCGTCGTTCTCGAAGTAGACGCTGCGCGCCAGGCGCACGAATTCGTCGTCGAAGGCCTGGGCCTTCTCCTTGATCCGGACCTCGTCCTCGATGTCCCACAGGCGCTCGTTGACCGCCTTGAGCTGCGCCCGCAACAGGGTGATGTCGCCGCCGGCCGCCGGATGCTGCATCCAGGTTCGCTCCAGCGCGGACAGCTCCTTGTGGACATTGGCCAGCTTGGCCGGATCGGTCATCCGCTCGGCCTTGATCTGCAGGATCGAGATCTTGTCGAGCAGTTCGCCGAACGAGACGGGCACGATGATTTCGGACATGGGTCGATGCGTCTATGGGATCGACGCCAGTCTACCGCCCCCATCCGTGGGGTCCGCGTAACGGCCCCAAAACAAAAGGGGTCACGCCGGAAGCGCAACCCCTTGAATAATCTGGCGGAGAGGGAGGGATTCGAACCCTCGAGGCGCTATAAACGCCTGCCTGATTTCGAGTCAGGTACATTCAACCGCTCTGCCACCTCTCCGCGGTCCCCGGCATGACCGGGGCCGTGCATGATACGGATACGGCCTGCCCGGGACAAGCTGGCCCTACCCCCGCGACACCGTCCGAATGACGTGCCGGCACGCCATCGCGTAACCTGCCTTGCCCGTTGTCCTGTCCGTCCGGATCATTGCGTATGCATTTCTTGAGCACCCCGGCCCGCCGGCAGACATGATCGAATTCGGACACCTGACCCACGTCGGCCTGCGCCGCCAGCTCAACGAAGACACCTATTACGGCGACAGCGAGCTGGGACTGTGGCTGGTCGCCGATGGCATGGGCGGACACGCCTGCGGCGAAGTCGCCAGCGCCCTGGCCCGCGAGACCATCGTCCGCGAGATCCGCAGCGGCACCCCGCTGACCCAGGCCATCCGCATCGCCGACGAGGAGATCATCCGGGTCTCGCGCCGGCGCAACGACGCCCTGCCTATGGGCACGACCGTGGTCGCCGCCCGGGTCCAGGGCCAGCGCTTCGAGGTGGCCTGGGTCGGCGACAGCCGCGCCTACCTGTGGCGCGACGGCAAGCTGGCCCAGCTCAGCCAGGACCACAGCTACGTGCAGGACCTGATCGCGCAGGGCACGCTCACGCCCGAGCAGGCCCGCTCCCATCCGCATCGCAACGTGGTCACCCAGGCGCTGGGCGTGACCGACCCCAACCACCTGAACGTGTCGACCATGGCCGGCGAACTGCGGCCGGGCATGCAGCTGCTGCTGTGCAGCGATGGCCTGACCGAGGAAGTGGACGACCGTCATATCGCTACCACCCTGGGCGAGCAGGAATGCAGCGCCCAGGAATGCGTCGACACGCTGGTCGCCGCCGCCCTGGACGGTGGTGGGTCGGACAACGTCACCGCGGTGCTGGTGCGCTGCCAGTAGCGCCCGGCACGCGGCGGCGGCTCAGGCCGGCACGCCGTCCGTGACGGCCGGCGATTCCACGACCGCATCCCACACTGCCCGCCCCGCCTTCTTGCGCAGGGTCTCCAGTCGGCGCAGGTGCGCCTCCAGTTCGCCCGGCAGCAGGCCGATGCGCGGACGCTCGCCAGTCGCGGGGATGAAACTGGCCGCCGCGGCCGGCCGCGCGTCGTGCGCCTGCGCGTCGCCGAAGCCGATCTCCTCCTGGCCCGAGGTCAGGGCGACGTAGACGTCGGCGAGGATCTGGGCGTCGAGCAGCGCGCCGTGCAGTTGCCGGTGCGAGTTGTCCACGCCCAGCCGCTTGCACAGCGCGTCCAGCGAATTGCGCTGGCCCGGATACCGCTGGCGCGCCAGCAGCAGCGTGTCGACCACCGTGGTGCGATCGGCCATCCGCCCGTACTGGCTACCCGCCCGCGACAGTTCGTTGTCGAGGAAGCCCAGGTCGAAGGCCGCGTTGTGGATGATCAGTTCGGCGCCATCGATGTAGGCGAGGAACTCTTCGACGACATCCTCGAACACCGGCTTGTCGGCGAGGAACTCCAGGGTCAGGCCGGTGACTTCCTGCGCACCGGGTTCGAAGTCGCAATCGGGCTTCAGGTAGCGGTGGAAGTTGCGGCCGCTCGGGCGCCGTTCCAGCAGCTCGACGCAGCCGATCTCGACCACGCGGTTGCCCTTCTTCCACTCTAGTCCGGTGGTTTCGGTATCGAGGATGATCTGTCGCATGCGCGATCAGTGTACCGCGCCGGCGTCGCGCACCTGCTCGGCGGCGGTACGCGCGAGCACGTCAACGCGCTCGTTGTCCGGATCGCCGTTGTGGCCCTTGACCCAGCGCCAGTCGATCCGGTGGCGGCTGGCGGCAGCGTTCAGGCGCTCCCACAGGTCCCGGTTCTTGACCGGGTCGCCGCCGGCAGTCTTCCAGCCGCGCCGCACCCAGCCGGCCATCCACTCGGTGATGCCCTGGCGTACGTACTGCGAGTCGGTCTGCAGCATCACTTCGCATGGTTCGCTGAGCGCCTCGAGGCCGCGGATCGCCGCCATCAGCTCCATGCGGTTGTTGGTGGTATCGGGTTCGCCGCCGGCCAGCTCGCGTTCGTGGGCGTTGTAGCGCAGCAGTGCGGCCCAGCCGCCGGGACCGGGGTTGCCCAGGCAGGCACCGTCGGTGTGGATTTCGATCTTCTTCATTGTTTTCCTGTGGTTCTACTTCATGCCGCGGGTGCGGCACCGTGGCGCCAGCCCCGGGGCGCAGGCGCCACCGGCGCCAGTCCACGCTTCTCGGCCACGATCACGCGACAGGCGCGCAATGGCGACACGCCGCTGCCGGGTCCGTCGCCGGCATCGTCCTGCAGCATCCGCCAGCATGGCCCGATGAAGCGCGTCATGTCGACCTGCAAGCCCTCGTCGCGCAGCCGCTTCTGCCATGGACCTGCCGCGGAAGCCGGAAGGTCGCGCAAGCAACGCAGGCGGTAGGGACTCCACGGATTGGCCAGGAACAGCCACAGGCGGCCGCCATCGACCAGCACGCGCGCGCACTCCTCGATCAGCGGCCCTGCATTGCACGCGCCGGGATGCTGCAACACCACGTCGCCCAGGCACTCGCTGGGCAATGGCAGGGGCAGCCCGCAGCGCACCGTACCGGCATAGGCGCCGCCTTCCGGCCGGAGCAGCAGGCCACGCGGTGGCGGCGTGACCCAGTCCGGCGCCGATTCCGACGGCGGAACCAGCCACAGCCAGGGGCGGGCCGGTCGCGCAGCCAGCTGGGTCGCAAGCCAGCGCCGCTCTTCGGCGAGCAGCCATTGCGCCTCCTTCCCGCTGAAGCGGATCGAGGCGCCGGGTTGACGGCTAGGCGCGGCGACGGGCATCGTCGGATTCTATGCGACTGAGCATGCTGCCCGCATTCGAGGACAACTACATCTGGGTCCTGCGGGACTCACGGCGTGCGTTGCTGGTGGATCCGGGCGATGCGGCGCCGGTGCTGGCCGCCGCGCGCGAGGGCCTGGAACCGGCCGCGATCCTGCTGACCCACCACCACCCGGACCACTGCGGCGGCGTGCCCGCGCTGCTGGAGCGCTGGCCCGGGCTGCAGGTGTTCGCGCCGGACGACGAGCGGATAGCCGTGGAGTGCGAACGTGTCGGCGAGGGCTCCCGCTTGCGCATACTCGACAGCGACGTGCAGGTGATGGCCGTGCCGGGGCATACGCGCAGCCATGTCGCATACGTGACCGATGGCCATCTGTTCTGCGGCGATACGCTGTTCAGCCTCGGCTGCGGCCGCATGTTCGAGGGTACGCCCACGCAGATGCACGATTCGCTGCGGCGGCTTGCGTCCCTGCCCGGCGACCTGCAGGTGTGCTGCGGGCACGAATACACCCAGGCCAATGCGGCGTTCGCGTGCGAGGTCGAACCCGGCAATCCCGACCTGGCCGCGCGTCGCGCCCAGGTGCTGCGCCGCCGCGCGGCGGGTTTGGCCACGTTACCCACCACTCTCGAGAGCGAGCGCGCCTGCAACCCGTTCCTGCGTTGCGACGTGCCGGCGGTACGCGAAACCGTCGCGCGCCGGCTCGGCCATGCGCCCGCCACCCCGGTGGAAACCTTTGCCGCGCTGCGCAGCTGGAAGGATGGATTCCGCGCATGACCCTACCCCGTCGCGCCCACGTGCCGTGCCTGCTCGCCGCGCTCATGCTGACCGCGTGCACTACGCCCGCTGTCCGGTCGCCGGATGCGGGCACCCCGTCACCTGTCTCGCCCACCCCGTCACCTGCTCCATTAGCCGTCTCCACCGAACCGCCAGCCCATGGGGTACAAGCGGCGGAAGCGGCAGGCCCATCCCCCGGCAACGGGCTGGCCATCTACGAAGACTTCCGTACCGGACTGGCCGAGCCGCAATGCGGCAATTCCCAGGCCCGTTGGCGCAAGCATTTCGCCCATGCGCCCCAGCGCCTCGGCGATCCGGGTACCGACACGCTGCTGCTGTTCGCCCATGTGGTCGAGTCGCTGCGCGCAGCCGGTCTGCCGACCGAGTTCGCCCTGATCCCGTTCGTGGAGAGCGGTTACGCCCCCGGCGCCCGCAGCAAGGCCGGTCCCGCGGGCCTGTGGCAGTTCATCGCGGCGACCGCACGTGGCCATGGCCTGCGGGTCGAGCCCGGCTACGACGGACGGCTTTCGCCGGCCGAGTCGACCCGCGCGGCAGTCAGCTACCTGAAATCGCTGGACGATACCTTCGACGGCAACTGGCGGCTTGTCGCGATGGCCTACAACGCCGGCGAGTACCGCGTACTGCAGGCGCTGCGACGCAGCGGCGCCAACATCTCCAGCGCCACGCCTGAAAGCATCAAGGGCCTGTCACCGGTGACGTATGCCTACGTCGAGAAGCTGCATGCGCTGGCCTGCCTGCTCGAAGAATCGGGCGAGCGCACGCAGTGGCGCGCCGGGCTCGACCAGCCGGTCCCGCGCCTGCGTGCCGTGCCCTTGGAGAACGCGAAGTCGCTCGATGCCTGGGCGGCAAAGAACGACCAGGATGCGAAGGTGCTGCGCCGGTTCAATCCAGCACTGGCCGGCCACTGGCCCAGCCGCGGCGTGCCACTGGCCCTGGTGCCTACTGGCGTCCAGGGCGACATGCCGGTGGCTGCAGCCACGTCTGCGCGCAGCGGCACTGACGAGGCGGATGCCACTGCCGGCTCGGCCACGCACACCGTCCGCAAGGGCGATTCGGCCTGGAGCATCGCCAGGCACTACGGCGTGACCACGCGCCGCCTGCTGGAACTCAACGACTTGAAAGCCAACAGCGTGCTGCGCCCGGGCATGGTGCTGCGCCTGCAGTGATCGCTGGGGCGCTCATCCGCCCTCCCCAGGATCGTGCGAGCAGGGCGCCGGGATCGCTTGCATGCGGCCGCACCAGCGACAGTCGCATCGGCCCTCCCATCCCATAAGCGAGCAAGGCGCGGAAGAAAACTCTTCCGCGCCTTGCCTGCGACTGATGCATCGCGTGGATGCTTACAGCTGGCTTTCCTCGATCACGATGTCGAAGCTCTTGCGGATCTGGCGGACGTAGGCTTCCGCGGCCGCCGCACCGTCGATCTGTGCGAACTGCTTGCGCAGCTGCTCGCGCTGCTCGGGCTGCAGTTCCGCCACATCGCCCGGATGCACGCCGGTCACTGCGAACAGCGCTAAGCGTCCATCGGGCATTTCGAAATGACCCGCAGCGACCTTGCCCTCGGCCGGCGGAGCGACCGCGAAGATCTCGCGGTTGGCCTCAGGCGACGGTGCCGGCACGCCACGCGGCAGGCCCGGCAGCGGCATCACCTGCGCACCCACCGAGGCGGCCACGTCGGCCATGGTCTCGCCTGCCTGCACGCGCTTGGCCAGCGCATCGGCGGCGGCGCCGGCGGCAGCCTGCCGTCGATCGACGCGGATCGCCGCAACTACCTGGTCCTTGACCTCGGCCAGCGGTCGCGGCTGTTCGGGAGCGTGCTCGATCACGCGGATCACGACGCTGTGCTCCGGGCCCAGCTGGATCGGATCGCTGGCCGTGCCGTCCTCGATCAACGCTTCGGAGAAGGCCGCCTTCTTGACCTCGGGCGAAGCGCCGATACCGATCGTGTCCTCGCGGGTGAACGGACCCAGCTTCTGCACCTGCAGGCCCACCTGCTCGGCCGCGGGAGCCAGCGATGACGGGTTCTGGTAGACCAGGTCGGTCAACCGGCCGGTCAAGTCGCTGAAGGCCCGCTCGCGATCCACCTGTGCCTGTTCGCGCGCCAGTTCCTCGCGCGCCTCCTCGAACGACACCTGTGCACCCTGCTTGAGTTCGCGCAGCTGCAGCACATGGAAGCCGAAGTCGGTCTTGACCGGACCGCGGACTTCGCCGGACTGCATCGAGAACAGGGCCTCCTCGAACGGCGCAACCATCGCGCCGCGCTCGACCCAGCCCAGGTCGCCGCCACTGTCGCGCGAACCCGGATCCTCCGAACTGGCCTTGGCCAGCGCGGCGAAGTCGGCGCCCGGCGCCTTGGCTTCGGCCGTCAGGCGCTGTGCCTTCTCTTCGGCCGCCTTCAGTGCAGCCGCGTCGGCATCCGGTTCGACCCGGATCAGGATGTGCGATGCCAGGCGCTGCTCGGGCTCGACGAAGCGCGCTTTCTCGTCCTCGTAGCGCTTGCGCAACGTCGCCTCGTCGGCGGGAACGGCCGGCGGCAAGCTGTTTCCATCCACCTCGACGTATTCGATCGTCACCGATTCGGGACGGACGAAATCAGCCGGGTGCGCGTCGTACCACGCCTGGATTTGCGCTTCGTCCACCGCGGCGGTGTCTTCGGGCACCTCCGGCAGCAACGCGAGCTCGACGTCGCGCTTCTCGCCGGACAGGCGCAGGATGCGGTCGAACTCGGCATCGGTCACGAACGCCGACGTACCCAGGCCCACGGGGATCAACGACTGCTGCAGCGAATCGCGCACGAGCAGTTCGAACTGCGTCGGCGTCTGCGCCGGCACCTGCGATGCGAGCGCCAGCTGGTAGCGGTTCGCGTCGAACTTGCCTTCGACCTGGAAAGCCGGGATCGATGCGATGTAGTCCCTGACCGCGGCATCGCCGACCACGACCCCGGCACGCTCGGCGGCGAGTTGCAGCGCCTTCTCGTCGACCAGTTGGTCCAGCACCTTGCGCTTGTTCTCCACCGTCTCGAAAGCGCGAGGGTCGAACGCCTCGCCCTGCTCCTGGCGGACGCGCATGCGCTCCTGCTCGAAACGCTGGCGGAATTCGTCCACGCCGACTTCGCGGTGCTCCCACAGCGTCGACGCCGGCCACCATTTCGGGGCGCCTTCCCACCACGTCGGCGGCGCCTTGACCTGGGCCACGTTGTTGGCACCCATGCCGCCCATGTAGCGCTGGTCGATGACGAACAGGAACGGGACCATCAGCAGCGCGATGATGATTGTGGCGACCCAGCCCGATGTCCGGTCGCGGAGCTTCTGCAGCATTGTTGCCTGCCTGGTGATTAAGCGGGAAAAGTAAGCGGCGCAGTTTAACCCGTCGGGACCGGCCCTGGCGCCGTGTGGAACGGACCCAGTCTGGCGGCCTGGGCATGGGCCCGGCCCTGGTCGGCCCTGGAGCGGATGCACAAAGAGAAAGGGCCCCTGGTTTCCCAGGGGCCCTTTCGGATAGTGGCGGAGTGGACGGGACTCGAACCCGCGACCTCCGGCGTGACAGGCCAGCATTCTAACCGACTGAACTACCACTCCGCTTTTGAAACTCGCCAGCACCGAAGTACATGCTGGTGTCGGGTGACTTGGTGGGTGCTGAGGGTTTCGAACCCCCGACCCTCTCCGTGTAAAGGAGACGCTCTACCGCTGAGCTAAGCACCCGAGCGAGACGATCAGTTTACTGCATCCTTCAGGGCTTTGCCAGCCTTGAACGCCGGATTCTTCGACGCCTTGATCTTGATGGTCTCGCCAGTCTTCGGGTTGCGACCGGTACGGGCGGCGCGCTTGCGCACCTGGAACGTACCGAAGCCCACCAGCGTCACCGCGTCGCCCTTCTTCAGCGCCTTGGTCACGCTGTTGATCACCGCGTCGACCGCGCGTGCGGCTTCCGCCTTGGTGAGCTCGGCATCGTTGGAGACGGCGTCGACCAGATCGGTTTTGTTCATTCTTCTTTGCTCCCTGTGCGGCCTTGCCGCGAGATGAGTGACCGGATCCGCGCCATGCAGGGCGAACCCGTAGGTCCGGTGCCACCGCACGGTCTGGACCGTCGGCAGGTGCGCCCGTTATACAGGGCGCCGCCCCCCTGCCGCAAGCCGGAAATGCAGCAACGGCGCGGGTTTTTGCCTTCCGCACTGCCGCGATTCCAGCACGCGGTTGATCAGTGCTTGACGCCCGTCCGGTCCTCCGCGGCCCGCTGGCGGCGTCCACCGGATTTGCCACTGCGACCGCCGGTCTTGCCGGCCTCGGGTCGCAGCGGACGCTCCAGGGCCAGGTCGAGCACCTCGTCGATCCAGCGCACGGGTACGATCTTCAGACCCTCGGTGACGTTGGCCGGGATGTCGGCCAGGTCCTTGCGATTCTCTTCCGGGATCACCACGGTGCGGATGCCGCCGCGCAGCGCAGCGAGCAACTTCTCCTTCAACCCGCCGATCGCGGTGACCTTGCCGCGCAGGGTGATCTCGCCGGTCATGGCGAGGTCCGCGCGCACCGGAACCTTGGTCAGCGTGGAGACCAGCGTGGTGACCATGGCGATGCCTGCGCTGGGACCGTCCTTGGGCGTGGCCCCGTCCGGCACGTGCAGGTGCACGTCCTGCTTCTGCAGGAAGTCGACTTCGATCCCGAGCCGTTCGGCACGCGAACGAACCACCGACAGCGCCGCCGAAGCGGACTCCTTCATCACGTCGCCCAATTGGCCGGTCAGGATCAGCTGGCCCTTGCCCGGCACCAGCGTGGCTTCGATCTGCAGCAGGTCGCCACCCACCTCGGTCCATGCCAGCCCGGTGACCAGGCCGATTTCGTTCTGCTCCTCGGCCCGACCGTAGTCGAAGCGGCGCACGCCCAGATACCTGTCCAGGTTCTTCGAGGACACCTGCACCAGCGGCGCCTTCGGCTTGCGTGCCGGAGTCTTTTTGCCCGCGGCCTTCTTCGCCGGCTGCGGACCCTTGAGCGCGATCTCCTTGACCACCTTGCGGCAGATCTTGGAAATCTCGCGCTCCAGGTTGCGTACGCCGGATTCGCGCGTGTAGTAGCGCACGATGTCGCGCACCGCATCCTCGGCGATCGACAGCTCCTCGGGCTTCAGGCCGTTCGCCTTGAGCTGCTTGGGCACCAGGTAGCGCAGGGCGATGCTGAGCTTCTCGTCCTCGGTATAGCCGGGGATGCGGATCACTTCCATGCGGTCCAGCAGCGGGCCCGGGATGTTCAGCGAATTGGACGTCGCCACGAACATCACTTCCGAGAGGTCCAGGTCGACCTCCAGGTAGTGGTCGTTGAACGAGTGGTTCTGCTCGGGATCGAGCACCTCCAGCAGCGCCGACGAGGGGTCACCGCGGAAGTCCATCGACATCTTGTCGATCTCGTCCAGCACGAACAGCGGGTTCTTCGTGCCGACCTTGTTGAGGTTCTGCACGATCCGGCCCGGCATCGAACCGACGTAGGTGCGACGGTGGCCGCGGATCTCGGCCTCGTCGCGCACGCCACCCAGGCTCATGCGCACGAACTTGCGGTTGGTGGCCTTGGCGATCGACTGTCCCAGCGATGTCTTGCCCACGCCAGGCGGGCCCACCAGGCACAGGATCGGGCCCTTCATCTGCTTCACCCGCGTCTGCACCGCCAGGTACTCGAGGATGCGGTCCTTGACCTTCTCCAGCCCGTAGTGGTCCGCGTCCAGCGTGTCCTGCGCGGCAGCGAGGTCCTTGCGCACCTTGCTGCGCTTCTTCCACGGCACGCCCAGCAACCAGTCCAGGTAATTGCGCACCACCGCGGCTTCGGCGGACATCGGCGACATCTGCTTGAGCTTGTTGAGCTCCGCTCGTGCCTTCGTTTCGACAGCCTTCGGCATGCCGGCCTCGGCGATGCGGCGCACCAGCTCCTCCATCTCGCCCGGGGAGTCGTCCAGGTCGCCCAGTTCCTTCTGGATCGCCTTCATCTGTTCGTTGAGGTAGTACTCGCGCTGGCTGCGCTCCATCTGCGACTTGACCCGCCCGCGGATGCGCTTCTCCATCTGCTGCACGTCGATCTCGCCCTCGACGAGGCCGACCAGCAACTCCAGCCGCTCGCCGACGTCGGCACTTTCCAGCAGCCGCTGCTTGTCGGCCAGGCGCACGCCGATATGGGCGGAGATGGTGTCGGCCAACCGCCCGGGCTCGTCGATGCCCGACAGGGTCTGCATCAATTCCGGCGGCAGCTTGCGGTTGGTCTTGACGTACTGCTCGAACAGGCTGGTCAGGGTGCGCGCCACCGCCTCGACCTCGCGCTCGCTGCGACCGCTGCCGGCTTCGATCAGTTCACCGCGGCCATGCAGGGCACCGTCACGCTCGACGATCTGATCCACATGCACCCGGGACGTACCCTCCACGAGCACCTTGATCGTGCCGTCGGGCAGCTTCAGCAACTGCAGCACCTGGGCCAGGGTACCGACCGCATACAGGTCACCGGCATCCGGATCGTCGGTTTCGGCCGACTTCTGGGCCACCAGGAGGATCTGCTTGTCGGATTCCATCGCCCGTTCCAGGGCGCGCATGGACTTGTCGCGGCCGACGAACAGCGAGATGACCATGTGCGGGAACACGACGACATCCCGCAAAGGCAGGACGGGCAGCTCCAGGGCGTCGGATCTGTTGCGGGACATGAAGACTCCGGGATGTGGGGGTGACGGCTGTTGCCATCCTGCCCCCCGTTATGGGGGCAAGCCCCAAGGGATGCAAGAAGGACTCCAATGTCGTTTCCGATCATGCAGATACAAGAAGCCCCGGGAGGACCGGGGCTTCTTCAACTTCCTGAACGTCGCGCCCGTCAGGCGCCGCCTGCGCTACTCGGCGGAGGCGACCTTCGGCGCGGGGGCCGCAGGCGTCTGGTAGATCAGGTACGGCTCGGTCTTGTGTTCGATGACCGACTCGTCGACCACGACCTTGCTGACGTTCTCCTGCGACGGCAGGTCGTACATGGTATCCAGCAACACCGACTCCACGATCGTACGCAGGCCGCGGGCACCGGTCTTGCGCTTGAGCGCCTTGCGGGCGATCGCCGCCAATGCGTCGGGCCGGAACTCCAGTTCCACGCCTTCCATCTCGAACAGCTTGCGGAACTGCTTGGTGATGGCGTTCTTCGGCTCGGTCAGGATCTTGACGAGGGCCGGTTCGTCCAGCTCCTCCAGCGTGGCGACCACCGGCAGGCGGCCGACGAACTCGGGGATCAGGCCGAACTTGATCAGGTCCTCCGGCTCGACCTCGGCCAGTAACTTGCCGGTGTCTGCCTTGCGCGCCTGGCTCTTCACCTTGGCGCCAAAGCCGATGCCGCCGGCCTCGGTGCTGCGCTGCTGGATGATCTTGTCGAGCCCGGCGAACGCGCCACCGACGACGAACAGGATGTTCTTGGTGTCCACCTGCAGGAATTCCTGCTGCGGATGCTTGCGCCCGCCCTGCGGCGGCACGCTGGCCACGGTGCCTTCGATCAGCTTGAGCAACGCCTGCTGCACGCCTTCGCCGGACACGTCGCGGGTGATCGACGGGTTCTCGCTCTTGCGCGAGATCTTGTCGATCTCGTCGATGTACACGATGCCCTGCTGCGCCTTGTCGACGTCGTAGTCGCACTTCTGCAGCAGCTTCTGGATGATGTTTTCCACGTCCTCGCCCACGTAACCGGCTTCGGTCAGCGTGGTCGCGTCGGCGATCGTGAACGGCACGTTGAGCAGGCGCGCCAGCGTCTCGGCCAGCAGCGTCTTGCCCGAGCCGGTCGGGCCGACCAGCAGGATGTTGGACTTGGCCAGCTCGACGTCCTCGTTGCGCTGGCGGCTCTCGATCCGCTTGTAGTGGTTGTACACGGCCACGGCGAGCGTCTTCTTCGCCCGCTGCTGGCCGATCACGTACTGGTCCAGCACCTCGAGGATCTCGCGCGGCTTGGGCAGCGAGCTGCGCGCCGACTGCGCCTTCTCCTCGAGTTCCTCGCGGATGATGTCGTTGCAGAGCTCCACGCATTCATCGCAGATGAACACGCTTGGACCGGCGATCAGCTTGCGCACTTCATGCTGGCTCTTCCCGCAGAAAGAGCAGTAGAGGATCTTGGTGCTGTCGCCGGAACGGCCCTGGCGGTCTTCGCTCATGCTTGGTGTGTCCAGTATCGCAACCCGTGTGAGACGGGTTCCGGTTCGAGAATAACACAGGGTCGGAACCGCGCCAGCGGCGCGCCGGACCCTGCGGAATGCGGTGGCGGAACCCCGGGCCGGCGGTTCCGCGGGAAGGCCGACGCTTGGCTCAGCCGGCCTGGATCGACTCGTCCGTACGACGCTCCAGGACTTCGTCCACGAGCCCGTAGGCCTTGGCATCGGCCGCGCTCTTGAAGTTGTCGCGCTCGGTGTCGCGGGCGATGGTCTCGATCGACTGCCCGGTGTGGTGGGCCAGGATCTCGTTCAGCCGCGCGCGCATGCTCAGGATCTCGCGGGCGTGGATGTCGATGTCGGTGGCCTGGCCCTGGAAACCGCCCAGCGGCTGGTGGATCATCACCCTGGAATTGGGCAGCGCGTAGCGCTTGCCCTTCGCGCCCGCCGCCAGCAGCACGGCACCCATGCTGGCCGCCTGGCCGACGCAGATCGTGCTCACGTCCGGCTTGATGTACTGCATGGTGTCGTAGATCGCCATGCCGGCCGTGACCAGGCCACCGGGCGAATTGATGTAGAGACTGATGTCCTTCTCGGGGTTCTCGGCCTCGAGGAACAGCATCTGGGCGATGATCACGTTGGCGACATGGTCTTCGACCGGGCCGACCAGGAAAATCACGCGCTCCTTCAACAGCCGCGAATAGATGTCGTACGCGCGCTCGCCACGGCTGGTCTGCTCGACCACCATCGGGACCAGGTTGAGGGCTTTGGTCGGGATCATGTTCATCGGTGCGTACGCTCCTGGGCGTGCCTGTCTTGGGGGTGGCGCCCGGGATTCCGGACGCCCTTGGGCAGGGTAACGGGCGCGGCGGTCATGCCACACCCGTCGTCGCCGTCATCCCCGGATCGCTTCCTGGAACGACAGCGGCGTTTCGGTGTGCTGGGCGCGCTCGGCGATCCAGTCGATCACCTGCTCTTCCATCACACGACCCTGCAGTCCCTGCATCAACTGGGGGTCGTTGCGGTACATCTCAATGACCTGCTCGGGCTGCTCGTAGGTCGAAGCGATCAGGCGCAAGGTCTCGTTCACGCGCTTGGGGTCCAGGCGCAGGTCGTGGCGGCGGGCGACCTCGCCCACCAGCAGGCCGGCCAGGACGCGCTTGCGCGCCGGTTCCAGGAACGCTTCATGGGCGTTGGCCGGGGGCTGGCCGGGGTCGCGACCGCCGCGGCGGATCTGCTCCAGCTGCTGGGCCAGCATGGCCCGCGCCTCGTTCTCGACCAGCCGTGGCGGCAGTTCGACGTGGGCGTAGGTGGAGGTCAGCTGCTCACCGACCTCGCGACGCAGGCGACCCATCAGCGCGCCCTTGAGCTCGCGCTCGAGGTTGCTGCGGATGTCGTCCCGGAACTTGTCCTTGTCGCCACTGCGCACGCCGAAGCTCTTGACGAAAGCCGCGTCGACGTCCGGCAGCACCGGCTCGGACACCTGGGCCAGGGTCACGTGGACGCTGGCGGTCTTGCCGGCCAGCTGCGGCTGGCGCCAGCTCTCCGGGAAAGCGACGTCGATGACCGTTTCCACGCCGATCTCCAGCCCGGCCAGCGCGTTCTCCAGCGCGGGCAGCAACTGGGCGGAACCGATCGCGGTGGTGAACTGTTCCACGCCCTCTGCCGGCTGGCGGAAATCCTCGACCTGGGTCCACAACGAGCCGGCGACGAGGTCGCCCTCCTTCGCGGCGCGTTCGACCTTGTTCCAGGTACGGCGCTGCTGGCGAAGGTTCTCGATCATCTGGTCGATGTCGGCGTCGGTCACCTCGGCGGTATTGCGCACGACGGTGAGCTTGGCGACGTCGACGTCACCGAAGTCCGGCACGACCTCGAAGGTGGCGACAAAGTCCAGGTCGCCCTCGCTGGCCCGGTCGATGCGCGGATTGCCGGCCAAGCGCAGGTCGTGCTCGCGCACGGCCGAATCGAAGGTCTGGCGGACCAGGCCACCCAGCACTTCAGCCTTGACCTGCTCGCCGTAGCGCTGCTCGATCACCTTGGCCGGCACCTTGCCGGGGCGGAAGCCCTTCATTTTCGCGGTGCGCGCGATCTCGCGCAGGCGCCCGCTGACGCCGGACTCCAGCTGCTCCGCCGGCAGGCTGAAGTTCATGCGGCGTTCGAGATTGCTGGTGGATTCGACGGAAACTTGCATGGTGGTCTGGCTCCTGCCGCCGGGGCTCCTGCCCACAGCGCAAATCAACGGGTTTTCGAGGGTCAGGCACCGGCTTTCCTGCCGGCCCCGCGGAACGCGCTAGTTTCGCCTATCGGCAGCGGCTGCGCCAGCCTGCAGCTGTTCCCGGCATTGACAGGCCCGGCGCGCTTCCCGAACAATAGCCGGCCTTCCTGAGGCCCACTGGGCAGCATGAAGCCGGGACCGGCAGGCCGGACTCAGTGGACTGACGCCGGACCGACCCAGCACACCGGGGTATAGCGCAGTCTGGTAGCGCGCCTGCTTTGGGAGCAGGATGTCGGGGGTTCGAATCCCTCTACCCCGACCATCCCGCCGCAGGGCGGGTGATGTGAGACCGCGTTGTGCGCCCGTAGCTCAACCGGATAGAGCACCGGCCTTCTAAGCCGGCGGTTGCAGGTTCGAGTCCTGCCGGGCGCGCCATCACAGGGCGTCGGCGGATACAGGTTTTTTTGTGGTGGCTGTAGCTCAGTTGGTTAGAGTACTGGATTGTGATTCCAGTGGTCGGGGGTTCGAATCCCCTCAGCCACCCCACTTGTTCTGACGCGGCGCATGCCGCGGAGCTTGCCAGGAAAGCGTAATTCGCTAGAATGTGCAGCTCGGTTGTACGGGTTCATCGGGCCGTTAGCTCAGTTGGTAGAGCAGTTGACTCTTAATCAATAGGTCGAAGGTTCGAATCCTTCACGGCCCACCATCCCGAAGAAAGCGCCCGGCCTGTCCGGGCGTTTTTGTGTCCGCCTCACCCCCGCGCGATGATCGGCGGCACGGTTAGAATGCGGGCGAACTGCGAAAGTGGCGGAACTGGTAGACGCACTGGATTTAGGTTCCAGCGGGTAACCCCCGTGCGGGTTCGAGTCCCGCCTTTCGCACCAGCCCGGGAATGAATCTAACCCCGGGCCACGACACCTTGGAAGCGCACAGGCTCCCTACCGCTGCCGCCGGGCGACCAGCCTGACGACGACGGCCACCCGCCGCCCAGCGACCCCGTGTTTACGCATCGCCCGCATGTCGTCGGCAACTTGCCGCCTCCAAGTCGAAACACCATGCGCGAGCCACAGCGAGCCATCGCCCCCTCTGCGATGCGGACAGGTAGCCCTGCAGGCGATCCGACCGACCGCCCCGCTGCGTGTATCCTTGGTCGATCGACTTACCATACCGACGGAGCGACTCCACGATGCGCAGCGGAAATCCGGCTTTCAAGGAATCCACTTTCCTCGACCTTGGCAGCGGCGCGGTCGTTTCGCGCGATGGCGGTGCGATGACGCTCGCCGGCACCAGCAACAAGACCGGCCTGCTGCTGCTGCTGGCGGTACTTACCGGCAGCTGGTCGTGGAGCCAGGCGTTCGGCGCCGACGGCACGGTCAACCCGAACATCGGCCTGTATCTGTGGGGCGGCCTGCTCACCGGCTTCGCGCTGGCCCTGGCCACCATCTTCAAGAAGACCTGGGCACCGGTCACCGCGCCGCTGTATGCGCTGGCCCAGGGCGTGTTCCTTGGCGCGATCTCGGCCATGTACGACGCCCGGTTCAACGGCATCGTCATGCAGGCGGTCCTGCTGACGATGGGCACCCTGTTCGCGATGCTCTTCGCCTATCGCAGCGGACTGATCAAGGCCACCGAAAACTTCAAGATGGGCGTGGTCGCCGCCACCGGCGGCATCGCGCTGGTCTACCTGGCCACGATCATCCTGGGCTTCTTCAACATCCAGATCCCGCTGATCCACGAGTCGGGCATCATCGGCATCGGCTTCAGCCTGTTCGTGGTGGTGATCGCGGCGATGAACCTGGTGCTGGACTTCGATTTCATCGAGAACGGCGTCGACCAGGGCGCGCCCAAGTACATGGAGTGGTACGGCGCGTTCGGCCTGATGGTCACCCTGGTGTGGCTGTACCTGGAGTTCCTGCGCCTGCTGTCGAAGCTGCAGTCGCGCTGAGCCCCGGCGGCACCGCTGGACATGGAACGGGGCGCCTCGGCGCCCCGTTTCCGTTCCGGCACTTCAAACACGGGCCACCGCCCTCAATCGGCCGGCGAGGCCGGAGTCGACGCCTTCCGCGCGGGCCAGAGCATGAACGCGATCGCCGACAGGGCCAGCAGCCAGCAGTAGTGCACGCTGCCTGCCAGGGCCAGCGGCGAGACCGCGGCGAGCGATGCGGCCAACAGGATCTGCGCACCGTACGGCAGCACGCCCTGGACCACGCAGGCGAAGATGTCGAGGATGCTGGCGGCGCGGCGCGGGCTGATGCCGTGGCGCTGGGCGATGTCCCTGGCGAGGCTGCCGGTGACCAGGATCGCCACGGTGTTGTTGGCGGTCAGCGCGTCGGTGCCGGCCGCAAGCGCGGCGATGCTGAACTCGCCGGAGCGGCGGCCGGTATGGCCGCGGGCGAACCTGGCGATCGCCTGCGCCAGCCAGGCCAGGCCGCCGGTCGCCTTGATCAGCGCCGCCAGGCCGCCGATCAGGATCGACAGCAGGGTGATCTCGACCATGCTCTCGAAGCCGGCATAGATGTCGCCGACGAAATCGACGGCTCCATACCCGGGCGCCATCGCCAGGCCGAAGCCGCCGGTCACCACCAGGCCGATCCCCAGTACCAGGACGACGTCCAGCCCGGTCAGCGCCAGGACCAGCACCAGCACGTAGGGCAGCACCAGCCAGGGCGATGCCTCCGCCGCTTCAGGCACGGGCACGCTGTCGCCCAGCGTCGCCAGCAGGATCACGGTCGCGATCGCGGCCGGCGCGGCGATCTTGAAGTTCTCGCGGAACTTGTCGCGCATTTCCGCGCCCTGGCTGCGGGTGGCGGCGATGGTGGTGTCGGAGATGATCGACAGGTTGTCGCCGAACATCGCACCACCCAATACTGCACCCAGCACCAGCACGCGGTCCAGTCCCGAGGCATCGGCCACGCCCAGTGCGATCGGTACCACCGCCGCGACCGTGCCCATCGAAGTGCCGATCGACAACGAAACGAATGACGCCACCAGGAACAGCCCTGGCAGGATCAGCGCGGCAGGCAGCGCACCCAGCCCGAGCGCGACCACCGCGTCGACCGCGCCGATCGCCTTGGACACCACGGCGAAAGCGCCCGCCAGCAGGAAGATCAGGCACATCAGCATGACGTTGCTGTCGCCCATGCCGGCCAGCAGGGTCGGCTGGGCCGGGACGCCGCGACGGCGCGCCAGCCACAGGCCCAGCGCAAGGGCCGGCAGGATCGCCACCGGCGCGCGCAACTGGTAGAAGCCCATCGGCTCGCCCTGGGCGGTGTAGTACAGCCCGGCGCCGAAGAACAGCGCCAGGAACAGCAGAAGCGGGGTCAGCGCCAGCGCGCTGGGGCGGACGGACATGGCCGGGCCTCGGATGCGGGCCGGGGATTGTGCGTCGCATCACGGCGCCGGCCAACGCCATGGATGGCACAGCCTCCAACAAAAACGGGACGCTGTGCGTCCCGTCGTTGCGTATCGCCGCCGGCGCCGGATTACAGGCGGGTGGCGATCGCCTGGGCGAAGCCCATCGTGGTACCGCTGCCGCCCAGGTCGCCGGTCAGCGAGTCCTTGGCCTCCAGTGTGGCCACGATCGCCTTGCGCAGGCGCTCGGCGTTCTGCGGCTGGCCGATGTGGTCGAGCATCTGCGCGGCCGCCAGCAGCAGCGCGCAGGGGTTGGCGATGCCCTTGCCGGCGATGTCCGGCGCGGTGCCGTGCACGGCCTCGAAGATGGCCGCGTGCTCGCCGATGTTGGCGCCCGGGGCCAGGCCCAGGCCGCCGACCAGGCCGGCGCACAGGTCGGAAATGATGTCGCCGAACAGGTTGGTGGTGACCAGGATGTCGAACTGCTCGGGGCGCATCACCAGCTGCATGCAGGCGTTGTCCACGATCATTTCCTGGAACTCGATGTCCGGGTACTTCGCCGCGACCTCACGCGCCACGGCCAGGAACAGGCCCGAGGTCGACTTGATGATGTTGGCCTTGTGCACCGCGGTCACCTTCTTGCGGCCGGTGCTGCGGGCCAGTTCGAAGGCGTAGCGCACGATCCGCTCGGAGCCCTTGCGGGTGATGCGGGTGCCGGAAATGGCGGTCTCGCCGTCGGCCGACACTTCCTGGCCCTCGGCCAGGTAGGCACCCTCGGTGTTCTCGCGCACCGTGATCAGGTTGATGTCCTCGTAGCGGGACTTCGTGTTCGGGAACGAGATCGCCGGGCGTACGTTCGCGTACAGGTCGAAGTGCCGGCGCAGGCTGACGTTGATCGAGGTAAAGCCACCACCGATCGGGGTCGACAGCGGGCTCTTCAGCGCGACGGTGTTGCGCGCGATCGAGTCCAGGGTCTCCTTGGGCATCAGGTCGCCGTGCTTCTCGAGCGCGGCCACGCCGGCCTCGGCGAATTCGTACTCCAGGCCGGCGCCGAGCTGGTCGAGCACGTACAGGGTCGCGTCCATGATCTCCGGGCCGATGCCGTCGCCGCGGATGACCGTGATCTTCTGGGTCATGGGTAGTGTTCCGGAACAGGCGCGCCGGCCCTGGAAGCGGGCACGGCACGTGGGGAAGGGAAAGTTTGTCGTGAAATTATGCCCGATCCCCGGTGAACACCCCACATCGACCTTGGGAGGGTGCGCGGACGGGAAGGCCCGCGGACCGGCTCAACCGTGGTCGTGGGCAGGTGCCGCGGGGTCCGCCGCCCCTGCTTCCAGCTGGTCCAGGAAGTCCACCGCCCGGCGCAGGTGGGGGATCACGATCGAGCCGCCCACCACCAGGCCGACCGAGAAGGTCTCGAAGAACTCGTCCCGCGAGACCCCGGCTTCCTTGCACTGGGCGACGTGGTAGCTGATGCAGTCGTCGCAGCGAAGCACCATCGAGGCCACCAGGCCGAGCAGCTCCTTGGTCTTCAGGTCCAGCGCACCGGCCTGGTAGGTCTGCGTGTCCAGGGCGAAGAACCGCCTCACCACCTGGTTGGGCTCGGCCAGGATCCGCTGGTTCATGCGCTGGCGGAATTCGGTGAACTCGCGGACGCGGTCGGCGCCGTCCTCCCCCTGCCCGCTCACGCCGAAGCCTCCGGGGCCTGGCCGTGCCCATCGAGAAGCGGCAGCAGGCCGCCCTTGCGATGCAGCGCCATCATGTCGTCGTAGCCGCCGACATGGACCTCGCCGACGAAGATCTGCGGCACGCTGGTGCGGCGCGCAAGGTCGATCATCTTCCGGCGCTCTTCCAGGTCGAGGTCGACGCGGACCTCGGTCCACTCGCGCCCCTGGCTTTTCAGGAAATTCTTGGCGGCCACGCAATACGGGCAGATGGCGGTGGAATAGATCACGATCGGAGGGGCAGACGGGGACACGGGAAACTCCGCGGGACGATTGGGGTCAATACCGATATGGTAGCGGCGGCGCCGCAGGCAGCCTCCACGGGTGGAACACAGCGGGTTAACCGCCGATTCACCCGCGCCCCAGGCGCCGCCGCCATGCTCACGCCGACCGTCGGAGAACCCGTTTGCGCTACCTGCTGCTGGCTGCCGCCCTTACCTTGGCCTTGGCCCCGATGCGCACGGTGGCGCAGGACGAACCGCGCCTGCCGGACATCGGCTCGTCGGCGGGCGAACTGCTGAACCCGGCCAAGCAGGCCGAGTACGGCGGGATGATGCTGCGCGAACTGCGCAATTACGGCTACCTGCTCGAAGACCCCTTGCTGGACGACTGGCTGCAATCCATGGGCAACCGGCTCGGCTCCAACAGCGACCGGCCCGAACAGCCGTACACGTTCTTCATGCTCAAGGACCGGCAGATCAATGCCTTCGCCACCCTGGGCGGCTACATCGGCATGAACGCAGGGCTGGTCCTCACCGCGCAGCGCGAAGACGAGGTCGCGGCGGTACTGGCCCACGAAGTCGCCCATGTCACCCAGCAGCACGTGCTGCGCGGCGTGGAACGCGCGCAGCGCGACCAGATCCCGATCCTGCTCGGCATGCTCGCCGCGATCGTCGCCGCGCAGGCCGCCGGCGGCAGTTCCGCCGGCGAAGCCTCGGAGGCAGCCGTCGCCAGTGCGATGGCGCTGATGCAGCAGAACCAGATCGACTACACCCGCTCCAACGAATCGGAAGCCGACCGGCTGGGCATCCGCACCCTGTCGCGCAGCGGCTACGACGTCGACGCGATGGCCGGCTTCTTCGAGCGCATGTCCTTCGCCATGCGCGGCAACGAAGGCGGGTACAGCGCGCCGGACTACCTGCGCACCCACCCGGTCAATACCACCCGTATCAGCGAGGCCAAGCAGCGCGCCGAACAGCTCAAGCGTGGTTCGGTCACCGCGGTCACCTCGGTCCCCGGGGGGGGCGAGCGGATCGAGCGCATGGATCCGTTCAAGGTCCAGGCCCCTCCTCCCTCCAGCAGCAATCCACTGCTGCCGGCCGGATTCCGCATCGACCCGTTCGACCCCACCGCCGAGGCCGTGGGCGCGCAGTTCGGATGGGCCCAGGAACGCCTGCGGGCGTTGACCGCCAACACCCCCGACGAGGCGATCCGCGAGTACGAATCCCTGCGCCGGTCCGGTCCGAAGGGCCTGTCGGACGCGCAGCAGTACGGCCTGGCCCTGGCCCGGCTGAACCGCCAGCCCGCCGCGGCGGCAGTCGAACTGTCGCGCCTGCTCGACGCCCATCCCGACAACCTGTGGCTGGAACTGGCCCTGGGCGAGGCCGAATCGCGCTCGGGCCATGCCGCCGAGGCCAATCGCCGCTACGACGAGCTGCTGCGGAAGATGCCGGGCAGCCGGCCGGTCGCCCTGACCTACGCACGTGTCCTGGTCGAACAGGGCGGCAAGGAGGCCGGACGACGGGCCCAGGAAATCCTGCGCCCGCAGCTCGCCCGTTCAGGCAGCGATCCGGTGTTCCAGCAGACCTTCGCCCGCGCCAGCGAACTCGCCGGCGACACCAGCCGGGCCGCGGAGGCCTACGCCGAGGCCGCCTACCTCAATGGCCGCCCCGAGCAGGCCCTGATCCAGCTGGAAACGCTGAAGAAGCGCGGCGACCTGGATTACGTCACCCGCGCCCGGGTCGACGCCCGCATCGTCGCCATCACGCCCACCGTGCTGGAACTGCGCCGCCAGGGCATCCGTGACCCCGACATGCAGCGCCGCTGAAAAACGGCGCCCACGCCTCGAAGGCGCTGTCACAATTCGGTCATCGGACGGTAGTCTAATTCCGCCGTCGCCCCTACCTCCGGGAAAGCCGTGCAGAAGCAGATCCTGATCGTCGATGACGAGCCCGCGATCCGGGACATGGTCGCTTTCGCCCTGCGCAAGGGCGACTACGCGCCGGTGCATGCCGGCGACGCGCGCGAGGCGCAGGCCGCCATCGCCGACCGCGTCCCCGACCTGATCCTGCTGGACTGGATGCTGCCCGGCACCAGCGGCCTGGACCTGGCCCGGCGCTGGCGCCGCGAGGCCCTGACCCGCGAGGTCCCGATCATCATGCTCACCGCCCGCGGCGAGGAGAACGACCGGGTCGGCGGGCTGGAAGCGGGCGTCGACGACTACGTGGTCAAGCCCTTTTCGGCGCGCGAACTGCTGGCCCGGATCCGCGCGGTGATGCGGCGCGCACGCGAGGACGACGAGGACGGCAGCATCGCAGTCGGCCTGCTGCGCATCGACGGTGCCGCGCACCGCGTGTTCGCCGGCGACGCGGCCGTGCCGATCGGCCCCACCGAATACCGGCTGCTGCATTTCTTCATGACCCATCCCGAGCGCGTCTACAGCCGCACGCAGCTGCTGGACCACGTCTGGGGCGGCAGCGTATACGTGGAGGAACGTACGATCGACGTGCACATCCGCCGCCTGCGCAAGACGCTGGAACCGTTCGGCGTGGAGAACATGGTGCAGACCGTGCGCGGCGCCGGCTACCGCTTCTCCACCGCCACCTGAGTGCCCGGACGCGCCGCACCGGATGAACGATCCCAACGCCACGCCTGCAGCGCGCACCCGGAACGACGCCAGCCTTGACGGGCGGATGCCGCCGCACCTGCGCGCGGCATGGCGACGCACCCTGGCGGTGCTGGCGGGGCTGCTCGGCGCGGCGGTCCTCGTGGGCCTGGCGATCGGCCAGGTCGGCTGGGTGCTCGCGATCACCGCCCTGGGCGTGCTGGCATGGCACTACTGGCGCCTGCGCCGTGTCCTGCTCGGCCTGACCGCCCGCCGCCGCTGGGAACCGGCACGCGGCAGCGGGGCCTGGAACGAACTGGACCACCTGCTCCATCGCAACCAGGTCGAGATACGCGCGCGCAAGCGGCGCCTGCTGGACATGCTGCGCGCCTACCGCGCCGCCGCCGCAGCGCTGCCCGACGCGGTGGTAGTGGTCGACCGCAACACCCAGCGCACGATCTGGTTCAATCGCGCGGCGACCGACCTGCTCGGGCTGCGCCACCCGCACGATCTCGGCGCACCGGTGGTCGAGCGCCTGCAGCCGCTGCCCCTGGCGCGCTGGCTCGTGGCCGGGCGCAACGCCGAACCGATGCTGGACGCGCCCTCGCCGGTGGACGAGCGCATGCGCCTGAACCTGCGCCTGATCCCCTATTCCGAGGACTACTGGCTGCTGGTCGCGCGCGACGTCAGCAAGCTGCTGCGCCTGGAGCAGATGCGCCGCGATTTCGTCGCCAACGTCTCCCACGAACTGCGCACGCCGCTGACCGTGGTCCATGGCTATCTCGACATGCTCGACCCGGCCGACTTCCCGCCCTGGCAGCCGATGCTGGCCGAGATGCAGAAGCAGTCGCAGCGGATGACCCGGCTGGTCGAGGACCTGCTGGCCCTTTCGCGCCTGGAGTCGCGCGACAGCCTGCCGGAGGAACCGGTGGCGATGGCGCCGATGCTGGCCACGCTGCGCCGCGAGGCGGAGGCCTACAGCCAGGGCCGGCACGCCATCGAAGTGCACGACCACGCCGGCTGCGACCTGCTGGGTTCCACCCAGGAGCTGCACAGCGCGTTCTCCAACCTGGTGACCAACGCGGTCCGCTACACGCCTGCCGACGGCCGGGTGGAGGTGGACTTCGCGCGCACGCCCGATGGTGGTGCAGTGCTGTCGGTGCGCGATTCCGGTTACGGTATCCCCGAGGCGCACATCCCGCGGCTGACCGAGCGCTTCTACCGGGTTTCCAGCAGCCGTACGCGCGAGAGCGGCGGCACCGGCCTGGGGTTGTCGATCGTCAAGCACGTGCTCGGCCTGCACCAGGCACGCCTGTCGATCGAGAGCACGGTCGGCCAGGGCAGCGTGTTCGCCTGCCACTTCGGTCCCGAGCGCGTGCAGGCGCGCCAGGAAGACCCCCTTGCCCTGCCGGCGACCGAACATGTCGCCCGCTGACCCCCTCCCCGGCCCGAGCCCCATGGACAACGACAGCCGCCAGCACGAATCCCACGGCACGCACGAACACGACGGCGGCGCGGATGCCCTGCGCGACCCGGCGCTGTACCTCAACCGCGAGCTGTCGCAGCTGGATTTCAATTTCCGGGTGCTGGCCCAGGCCCAGGATCCGCTGGTGCCGTTGCTCGAACGGCTGCGCTTCCTGTGCATTTCCTGCACCAACCTCGACGAGTTCTTCGAGATCCGCGCCGCCACGGTACGCCATGCGCTGGACCTGGGCCTGCCGGCGCAGTCCGATGGCATCGCCCCGGCGCAGCTGCTGGACCTGATCCACGACCGCGCAGCCGAGCTGGTCGACGCGCAATACCGATGCTGGAACGAAGTCATCCGGCCGGCGCTGGCCGACGCCGGCATCGGCGTCCTCGGCCGCAACAGCTGGAACGCGCGCCAACGCCGCTGGCTGCGCGCCTACTTCCGCAACAAAGTCATGCCGGTGCTGTCACCGCTGGGCCTGGACCCATCGCACCCGTTCCCGCGCATCCTCAACAAGTCGCTCAACGTGGTGGTCGTGCTGGAGGGCATGGACGCGTTCGGCCGGCCTGGGCACCTGGCCATCGTGCGCGCGCCGCGTTCGCTCAGCCGCATCGTCGAGCTGCCGCCGAGCCTGGCCGGCAAGGGCAAGCAGGCGTTCGTGCTGCTGTCCTCGATGCTGGCGGCGTTCGTCGACGAGCTGTTCCCGGGCATGACCGTGCGCGGTGCGTACCAGTTCCGGGTGACGCGCAACTCCGAACTGGTGGTGGACGAGGACGAGGTCGAGAACCTGGCTTCGGCGTTGCGCACCGAACTGGTCGGCCGCGGCTACCGGCCCGCAGTGCGCCTGGAGATCGCCCACGACTGCCCCAAGGCGATCGTGCGCACGCTGCTGCTCAACTTCGAGCTGGGCGAGAACGCGGCGTACTACATCGACGGCCCGGTCAACCTCAACCGGGTGATCCAGGTCCATGACCTGGTCCAGCGACCGGAGCTGAAGTACCCGCCGTTCACCCCGCGCAACCGCCTCGAAGGCGCGGAAGTGTTCAAGACCGTCGCCCGTGGCGACGTGCTGCTGCACCATCCTTTCGACTCGTTCTCCGGGGTGCTGGAACTGCTCGCGCAGGCATCGGTCGATCCGGATGTGCTGGCGATCAAGCAGACCCTGTATCGCACCGGCAAGGATTCGGCGATCGTCGAGGCGCTGGTCCAGGCCGCGCGCAACGGCAAGGACGTGACCGTGGTGGTCGAGCTGCGGGCACGCTTCGACGAGGACGCCAACCTGGGCGTGGCCGATCGCCTGCAGGAAGCCGGCGTGCAGGTCGTGTATGGCGTGGTCGGCTTCAAGACCCACGCCAAGATGCTGCTGATCGTGCGCCGCGAAGGCCGGCGCCTGCGCCGCTACGTGCACCTGGGCACCGGCAACTACCACAGCGGTACCGCGCGGGCTTACACCGACCTGAGCCTGCTGACCGCCGACGTGGACATCGGCAACGACGTGCACCTGCTGTTCCAGCAACTGTCCGGCCTGGCGCCTTCGAACCGGCTCAAGCGCCTGCTGCAATCGCCGTTCACCCTGCACAGCGGGATCCTGCAAAGGATCGAGCGCGAGACCCGGCTCGCGGCCTCCGGCCGGCCGGGAAGGATCGTGGCCAAGATGAACGCCCTCAACGAGCCGCAGGTGGTGCGCGCGCTGTACGCCGCCTCGCAGGCCGGCGTGTCCATCGACCTGATCGTGCGTGGCGCCTGCACGTTGCATCCGGGCATCCCGGGCGTATCGGACAACATCCGGGTGCGTTCGATCGTGGGCCGGTTCCTCGAACACAGCCGGGTCTACTGGTTCGGCAACGACGGCAAGCCCGAACTCTACGGCGCCAGCGCAGACTGGCTGGAGCGCAACCTGCTGCGGCGGGTGGAGACCTGCTTCCCGATCCTGGATCCGGCGCTGGTGGACCGCGTCGGCCGCGAAGCGTTGCAGAACTACCTGGCCGACAACACCAACGCGTGGGAGCTCGGTGCCGACGGCCGCTACCGCAAGTGCGTACCGGCCGAGGGCGAAGCGCCCTATTCGGCGCAGCAGGCGCTGCTGGACGCGTTGTAGCGTGACCGCGCGGGGGGAGGAATGGCGGCGGCCATCCGCTACCATTCCCACCATGCCCAGCACCTCCAGCTCGCGCGCCGCCACCCTTGCCCCGGTCCAGGACGGCGATGCGCTGGCCGCGATCGACCTGGGTTCCAACAGCTTCCACATGGTCCTGGCCCAGCACATGCTCGGCCAGCTGCGGGTCGTGGACCGGCTGCGCGAAACCGTGCGCATGGCCGACGGCCTGGACGGCAAGGGCGGGCTGTCCGAGCCGGCGCGCCAGCGCGCGCTGGATTGCCTGGCCCGCTTCGGCCAGCGCCTGCGGGGAGTCCCGCGCCTGCACGTGCGCGCACTGGCCACCAATACGGTGCGCCAGCTGCGTGATCCCCAGGCCTTCCTTGCGCCGGCCGAAGCGGTGCTGGGCTATCCGATCGAAGTGGTCTCCGGCCGCGAGGAGGCGCGCCTGATCTACCTGGGCGTGGCCCATGCGCAGCCGCCCAAGGACGGGCAACTGCGCTTGGTGATCGACATCGGTGGCGGCTCGACCGAGTTCATCATCGGCCGCGGCTTCGAACCGGTCGAACGCGAGAGCCTGCAGGCAGGCTGCATTGCCAGTACCCGGCGTTTCTTCCCCAACGGCCGGCTGTCGAAGAAGAAATGGAAGGATGCGCTGACCGAGATCAGCACGGAGTTCCAGCGGTTCGCCGGGCTGTATCGCGCACTGGGCTGGCAGGAAGCGCTGGGCTCGTCCGGCACGCACAAGTCGATCGGCGAGATCTGCGCGGCGATGAAGCTGACCAAGGGCGCGATCACCGCCGAAGCGCTGCCGCAGGTGCGCGAGCGCCTGCTGCAGGCCGAGAGCATCGACCAGATCGACCTGCCCGGCCTGTCCAGCGACCGCCGTCCGATCATCGCCGGTGGCGTCCTGGTGCTTGAGGCCGCGTTCCAGGCGCTTGGACTGCAGAAGCTGCTGGTCAGCAAGGCGGCCATGCGCGAGGGCATCCTCTACGACATGCTCGGCCGCGGCGGCGTCGACGACCCGCGCGATGCCTCGGTGGATGCGCTGACCCAGCGCTACGGGATAGACGAAGCGCAGGCGGCCCGCGCCGAGGCCACGGCGATGCGGCTGTACGAGCAGGTCGCCGGGACCTGGGGCCTGGACGACGACGATGCGCGCATGCTCGGCTGGGCCGCACGCGTGCACGAACTGGGCCTGGCCATCGCCCACAGCCAGTACCACGTACATGGCGCGTACGTACTTGAGCACTCCGACATCGCAGGCTTCTCGCGCCAGGAACAGCAGGTGCTGGCCGCCCTGGTCCGCACGCACCGCCGCGGCGTGCCCAAGAGCGCCTTCGACGCGCTGCCCGACCGCCTCCTGCTTGCCGCCAAACGCAAGGCGGCTCTGCTGCGCCTGGCGGTGCTGCTGCACCGTGCCCACGACAGCGACGAGATCCCCCGTCTGGAACTGGCTGCCGACGGCGACCGGTTGCAACTGGTGCTGGAACGCGACTGGATCGGGACGCGCCCCTTGCTGCGCGCCGACCTGCTGATGGAAAAGGAAGGCATGCCCGGGTTGGGCATCGACTTCCAGCCGATGGTGGCCTGACCCGCACGGGCGTCCGGCACGCGCGGCAGGCTTGCCGTCGCACCGCCTCCCGCGGCCTGGGCCAGGTCGCCCTTGATCCCGGCTCGCCGCGGATGCGTGGTCCCGCCCGCGCCGGGCCAAACCCCATCTCCACCGTCCGCGCGTTCGATCTTCCGTCCTAACCGGGAGTATCGATATGCGCACCGCACCGCTGTCCACGTTTCCCACGCTCGCCCTCGCCGCCGGCAGCACCCTGCTGCTGGCCCTGTCGCTGTCTGGCTGCCGCACGGGGCCGGCATCCTCGCGCGCCGATGCCGCCGCGCCGCCCCCCGCGAAGGTGGTGGCCGATGTGGCCGAGCCCCGCCCCACCGATGTCTTCCACGCGCCCGCACCTCCCGCGCCACCGATGGCGCAGGCGGCGCGGGCCGAGTCCGAACGGCAACGGCGACAGGCGATGGCCCAGCAGATGCAGGCCGCTCCCGCCATCGCATTCGCACCGGCCACGCCCGTGGCCGGGATCGTCGGGGCAGCCAACACCGAACGCTACGAGGCGCGCCAAGACAATCCGGTCCAACGCGCCAGCGAACAGCCGCTGTCGACTTTTTCGATCGACGTGGACACCGGCAGCTACGCCAACGTGCGACGCATGCTGCGCGAGGGCGTGCGTCCGCCCGCCGATGCGGTCCGGGTGGAGGAATTCCTCAACTACTTCAGCTACGGCCACCCGGCACCACTCAACCGCGACGTGCCGTTCCGGGTGACCACCGAACTGGCGCCGTCGCCGTGGAACGCGAAGCGGCAGCTGCTGATGGTCGGGATCAAGGGCTACGACGTGCCCAAGGCCGTCCTGCCGCCGGCGAACCTGGTGTTCCTCGTCGACACGTCCGGCTCGATGCAGTCGCCCGACAAGCTGCCGCTGCTCAAGCAGGCCTTCGCCCAGCTGGTATCGCAGCTGCGCGCGCAGGACCGGGTCTCGATCGTGGTCTATGCCGGTTCGGCCGGGCTGGTGCTGCCGCCCACGGCGGGCGACCGTCGCGGCGAGATCCTCGACGCGCTGGATCGACTGGAGGCCGGCGGCAGCACCAACGGCGGCGATGGCATCCGCCTGGCTTACGCGGTGGCGCGGCAGGGCTTCGTCGAGGGCGGCGTCAACCGGATCCTGCTGGCTACCGACGGCGATTTCAACGTCGGCACCGTCGATCGCGGCACCCTGGAAACCTGGGTCGCCGACCAGCGCAAGTCGGGCATCGCGCTGTCGACGCTGGGCTTCGGCCAGGGCAACTACCACGATGCGATGGCCGAACGCCTGGCCGATGCCGGCGACGGCAACCACGCCTACATCGATACACCCGAAGAGGCGCGCAAGGTGCTGGTCGAGCAGATGCAGTCGACGCTGCTGACCATCGCCAACGACGTGAAGATCCAGATCGAGTTCAATCCGGCGCTGGTGGCCGAGTACCGGCTGGTCGGCTACGAGAACCGGATGCTGGACCGCGAGGATTTCGCCAACGACAAGGTCGATGCCGGCGATATCGGCGCCGGGCACGAGGTCACCGCGCTGTACGAGGTCGCCCTGGTCGGCTCCGGTGGCGAACGGCTGCCGCCGCTGCGCTACGGCGGCACCGCAACGCCGGGCGGCGCATCCAGTGGCGAGATCGCCCACCTGCGTCTGCGCTACAAGACGCCCGGACAGGCGCACAGCCAGCTGATCGAGACACCGGTGCTGCGTTCGTCGCTGCGGCGCGAGCCGGGCGAGGCGCTGCGTTTCGCCAGCGCCGTCGCCGGCTATGCCGACCTGCTGCGTGGCGGTGGCAACGTGGGCGACTGGAACTGGGACGATGTCGCCGCCCAGGCCCGCGCTGCGAGCGGCGATGATCGCTGGGGCCTGCGTGGCGAGTTCAGCGGACTGGTCGAATCGGCCCGCCGGGTGACCGCCGCGACAGGCACGCCGGTGCAGGCAATCGCGGTGGAGTGACGACGAGGCGACGCGGCCGGGGAACCGGCCGCGTCGCTCAACCCAGCAGGTGTTCGAGCACCGCCATGCGTACGGCCACGCCATTGGCGACCTGGCGCAGCACCCACGACTGCGGCCCGTCGACCACTTCGTCGGTGATCTCCACGCCGCGGTTGATCGGTCCCGGGTGCAGCACCGCCGCGCCCGGTGCGGCACGCTTCAGCCGGTCGGCGGTCAGGCCGTAACGGGCGTGGTAATCCTCGAGCGAGGGCACCAGGCCCTCCTCCATGCGTTCGCGCTGCAGGCGCAGCATCATCACCGCGTCGACGCCCTCGAGCATCGCATCGAGGTCGCTGCCGACCTGGCAGCCCGCCGTCGTATCGGCATCGGGCAGCAGCGACGCCGGGCCGCAGACCCGCACTTCGCCGGCACCCAGCGTGCGCAGCGCATGCAGGTCCGAGCGCGCCACCCGCGAGTGCTTCACGTCGCCCACGATCAGTACCTTCAGCCGGGCGAAATCGCCGCCGCAGGCCTGGCGCAGGGTGAGCATGTCGAGCAGGCCTTGGGTCGGATGCGCGCTGCGACCGTCGCCGGCGTTGACCAGTGCGGTGCCCTCGCCGGCCACGTTGGCCAGCGCCTGCACCGCGCCGTCGTCGGGATGGCGGACGACGAAGCCGCGCACGCCCATCGCCTCCAGGTTCTTCAGCGTGTCGCGCGCGGTCTCGCCCTTGCGCGTCGACGATGTGGACGCATCGAAGTTGAGCACGTCGGCACCCAGCCGCTGCGCTGCCAGCTGGAACGAGCTGCGCGTGCGGGTGGACGGCTCGAAGAACAGCGTGCACACCGCGCTGCCCGCGAGCACGGTGCGCTTGCCGACGCGCCCGACCGCCGCGTCGCGGATCTGGCCAGCGCGATCGAGCAGCTGCACCAGGGTGCTGCGCGGCAGCCCCTCAAGGGTCAGCAGATGGCGAAGGCGACCGTCGGAATCGAGTTGTTGGGTCATGGCGTCGTTCGGATTCTCTGGTGGGAGCCGGCAGGGGCCGGCGACACGTGCGGTTCCAGTTGCGGGATGTAGCGGCGATCAAGGGCCTGGCAGGCATCGAACGGATCCGGGGCCGCCCTAAACCGGTGTTGCGTCGCCGGGCGCGGCCTGCCAGCGCTCGATGATGACCGCTGCCGCGGCGGCATCGAGGGTGGCGGCATCGCGACGGCGGCGATTGCCCGCGGCACGGTCGCTGGCGAAGCGCTGCGCCGCCTCGACCGAACTCGAGCGCTCGTCGACCAGCACCACCGGCAGGCGGTAGCGCGCCTTGAGCTCTCCGGCGAACGCGCGCGCGCGACGGCGGATCGGCTGGTCGCCGCCATCCAGGGTCATCGGATCGCCGACCACCAGTCCACGCGGACGCCATTCCCCGTGCAGGCGGTCCAAGGCCTTCCAGTCCGGCGCGCCATCCCGCACGTCGACCACCGCTACCGCGCGGGCACCGCCCAGGCTGCTGCCGACGGCCACGCCGATCCGGCGCGAGCCGACGTCGAAACCCAGCACGATCGCGTCGACCGGGGGCATCGTGGCGATCGCGGACGGCTCAGGCATGCCCGCTGTAGTCGGCCAGCCGGAACAGGTCGTCCACCCCGATGCGGCCGGCGGCGGTCTGCCAGCGCCGCTCCAGCGGGAGCTCGAACAGCAGCTCCGCATCCACCGGCGCGGTCAGCCAGGTGTTTTCGCCCAGCTCGTATTCCAGCTGCCCGGCGCCCCAGCCGGCGCAGCCCAGCGCGACGACCGCGTGCGCCGGGCCCTCGCCCGCCGCCATCGCCTCGAGGATGTCGCGCGAGGTGGTGAGGAACAGGCCATCGGCCACCTGCAGGCTCGACTCCCACTCCTGCCCGCCGTCGTGCAGGACGAAGCCGCGCTCCTGGTGCACCGGTCCGCCATGCAGGACCGTGCTCGCGCACAGCGCCTCGTCGTCGCTGCCGATCCCCATCTGCGACAGCACCTGGCCCAGCGTGTACTCGGAAGCGCGGTTGACCACCACGCCCATCGCGCCCTGCTCGTCGTGCTGGCAGATCAGGGCGACGGCGCGGGAGAAGTTGGGATCTGCCAATGCAGGCAGTGCGATCAGCAACTGGTTGGCCAGGTTGTCGTTCGGTGCGGACATGCCTGCATTCTAGCGCCGCCGTGCCGGATGCGCCCCGCGGCTTGCGATAATCGACACGCGACCTTCAGGGAACCCGCCATGTCCGGCTACTGCGACTCCGCTCCGGGCCATCCGCTGCACGGCCCTTACCACGACAACGAGTACGGCTTCCCGCAACGCGAGGAATCCGTGCTGTTCGAGCGCCTGCTGCTGGAGATCAACCAGGCCGGATTGAGCTGGGAAACGATGCTGAAGAAACGCGAGGGCTTCCGACAGGCCTATGACGGCTTCGACGTCGACAAGGTCGCGGCCTATGGCCAGGCCGACCGTGCGCGCCTGCTCGCCGATCCGGGCATCATCCGCAACCGGCTCAAGGTCGACGCCGCGATCCACAACGCCGGCGTGATCGGCACGTTGCGTGTTTCCCATGGTGGTTTCGCCGCCTGGCTCGATGCCCATCACCCGCTGGACAAGGCCGGCTGGGTCAAGCTGTTCAGGAAGACTTTCCGCTTCACCGGGGGCGAGATCACCGGTGAATTCCTGATGAGCCTGGGCTACCTGCCCGGCGCGCACCGCGAAACCTGTCCGGTGCATGCGCGCATCGCCACGCTGGGACCGCCCTGGCTCGCGCAGATCAGGGCCCACCCCGCTGTGCGCTGATGCTTCCGGCCCTGCCGCTGCGCCAGCATGGGCGACCGGGCACGGCCGGCTCCATGGCATCGCTGCGACTACACGCCCATGTAGCGGTGCGGACGGTGGTTGAACATCAACACCACGCTCAGCATCACCGCGCCCAACGCCGAGTACATCACCTTGGACGGTGACAGCACGAAGAACGCCGCGCACATCAGCAGCGCGTCGAAGGCCAGCTGCACCTTGCCCGCGCTGATCCCGCGTTCGCGCTGCAGGTACACCGCGAGGACGCCGATGCCGCCCAGGCTGGCGCGATGGCGTATGAAGAACAGGACTCCCAGTCCGCACAGCGCGCCACCGACCAGCGCCGAATACAGCCCGGTCATGTGCGACCAGCCCGCCCAGCGCGGCAGCAGGCCGGTGAGCAGGCCGCAGGCGCCCACCGCCAGGAAAGTCTTGAGGGTGAACTCCCAGCCCATCCGGCGCACGGCGATCCAGTAGAACGGCAGGTTCACCAGTACGAACAGCAGGCCGAAGTTCCAACCCAGGGTGTAGTGCAGCAGGAACGACACCCCGGCCATGCCGCCGATCATGATCCCGCCCTGGGCGAACACGGTCAGCCCGAGCGAGGCGACCAGCGTGGCCAGGACCATGCCCTGCACGTCCTCGGCCACCGAATGGTGGAAGGCACGGCCGTCGGCCGGAGTGCCCGCCGAATCGGGAGGCGGGGTCAGCGGGCCGGCGGTGACGACGGCGCCGTTTTCGGGCAGCGGTTCCTGCCCGGGCCGGAGGTCCGGATCGGTGGTTTTCACGGGAGTCGGCGACGCAGTGGGGGCGCGCATTCTAACCGAGCCGCCCCGCCGCACCGGCGGACGCCAGCGCCCCGGAACGCCGGCACGGCTTCCCGAGACGCAGCTGTTTCGCCAGGCGAACTGCCGCTTCGCGCGGTAAAAGGAGGCGGGCTCCCGAGCCCGGAAAAGCAAGGGCCGCCTCGCGGCGGCCCTTCGATCCACTGGACCCGATCCCGGGTCAGCGAACCTCGGCGATCTCCACGCCGTCCAGCCCCTGCGCCAGGGTCCGCGCATCGCCACCCTGGGAGAGCTTGATGCGCAGGCGCACCTCGTTCTGCGAGTCGGCGTAGCGCAGCGCATCCTCGTAGGAGATCTCGCCGGCCTGGTACAGCTCGAACAGGCTCTGGTCGAAGGTCTTCATGCCGAGGTTGGTCGACTCCTTCATCACTTCCTTGATCTTGTGGATCTCGCCGTCGCGGATGTAGTCCTGCACCAGCGGCGTGCCAAGCAGGATCTCCATCGCCACCCGGCGCCCCTTGCCGTCCGGCGTCGGGATCAACTGCTGCGCTACAACGCCCTTGAGGTTCAGCGACAGGTCCATCAGCAGCTGGCTGCGACGGTCTTCCGGGAAGAAGTTGATGATGCGGTCCATCGCCTGGTTGGCGTTGTTCGCATGCAGGGTGCACAGCACCAGGTGGCCGGTCTCGGCGAAGGAGATCGCGTGGTCCATGCCCTCGCGGGTACGCACCTCGCCGATCATGATCACGTCCGGCGCCTGGCGCAGGGTGTTCTTGAGCGCGTTCTCCCAGGTGTCGGTGTCGATGCCGACTTCGCGCTGGGTGATGATGCAGCCCTCGTGCTTGTGCACGAATTCGATCGGGTCCTCGATGGTGATGATGTGCCCGGTCGAATTCTGGTTGCGGTAGCCGATCATCGAGGCCAGCGAGGTCGACTTGCCGGTGCCGGTGGCGCCCACGAACAGGATGATGCCGCGCTTGGTCATCGCCAGCGTCTTGATGATCGGCGGCAGGTTCAGTTCTTCGACCGTCGGGATCTTGGTCTCGATCCGGCGCAGGACCATGCCCACCTGGTTGCGCTGGTAGAAGCACGACACGCGGAAGCGGCCCACGCCGGCCACGCCGATCGCGAAGTTGCACTCGTGGGTCTTCTCGAACTCCTCGCGCTGCGCCGGCGTCATCACGTTCAGCACCAGGTCGCGGCTCTGCTGCGGGGTGAGCGGCGTCTGCGTGATCGGGCTGATCTTGCCGTGGACCTTCATCGACGGCGGCATGCCGGCGGTGATGAACAGGTCCGACGCCTTCTGGTGCGCCATCAGCTTGAGGAACGAGGTGAAATCGATGCTGCTCATGGCGGTGCTCCTGGAATGCGTGGGTGTCGAGCCGGGCTATGCCGCTGCCGTCACTCGAACAGGCGCTTGTCCCTGGCGTATTCCTTGGCCTGGTGGCGCGTGATCAGGCCACGCTTGACCAGGTCCTGCAGGTGCTGGTCCAGGGTCATCATGCCGTACTGCTGGCCGGTCTGGATCGACGAGTACATCTGCGCGACCTTGTCCTCGCGGATCAGGTTGCGGATGGCCGGGGTGCCGACCATGATTTCCCACGCCGCGGTACGCCCGCCGCCGACCTTCTTCAGCAGGGCCTGCGAGATCACCGCGCGCAGCGATTCGGACAGCATCGAGCGGACCATCGGCTTCTCGCCGGCCGGGAACACGTCGATGATGCGGTCGATGGTCTTGGCCGCGCTGGAGGTATGCAGCGTGCCGAACACCAGGTGGCCGGTCTCGGCGGCGGTCAGCGCCAGGCGGATGGTTTCCAGGTCGCGCATTTCGCCGACCAGGATGTAGTCGGGGTCCTCGCGCAGCGCCGAACGCAGCGCCTCGTTGAAGCCGTGCGTGTCGCGGTGCACTTCGCGCTGGTTGATCAGGCACTTCTGCGAGGTGTGGACGAACTCGATCGGGTCCTCGACGGTGAGGATGTGCCCGTACTCGTTCTTGTTGATGTGGTCGACCATCGCCGCCAGCGTGGTCGACTTGCCCGAGCCGGTCGGGCCGGTGACCAGGATCAGGCCCTGCGGCTGGTCGATCAGCTCGCGGAAGATCGGCGGGCAGCCCAGGTCTTCCAGGGTCAGCACGTCCGACGGAATGGTGCGGAACACCGCGCCGGCGCCACGGTTCTGGTTGAACGCGTTGACGCGGAAGCGGGCCAGGGACGGGATCTCGAACGAGAAGTCGACCTCGAGGAACTCCTCGTAGTCGCGGCGCTGCTTGTCCGACATGATGTCGTAGACCAGCGCGTGGACCTGCTTGTGGTCCAGCGCCGGGATGTTGATCCGGCGCACGTCGCCATCGACGCGGATCATCGGCGGCAAGCCGGCCGACAGATGCAGGTCGGAAGCCTTGTTCTTGACCGAAAAGGCCAGCAGTTCGGCGATATCCATGCGCGTGATCCCCCGTGATCCACTGATAGCCCGCGATCCCCGCAGGCTGGAACGATACATCCCCGCGGGGCAGTATAGCGCTCCCGCTGCTGGCGCCAATGGCCCGTCCATCCATGTCCAACGACCGCCTGCGCGACGTGACGCAGCGCATCCTGAACGCGGCGGACGCGGCAGGCCGGCCACCGCCGCGCCTGCTGGCGGTCTCCAAGACGCAGCCAGCCGACGCGGTGGCCGCCTTGGCCACCGCTGGCCAACGGGCGTTCGGCGAGAACTACGTGCAGGAAGCGGCGGCCAAGCGCGAAGCGCTGGCCGGCACGCATCCGGGCCTGGAATGGCACCTCATCGGCCACCTGCAATCGAACAAGGCGGCGCTGGCCGCCGAGGTGTTCGACTGGGTCCAGAGCATCGACCGGCCCAGCCTGGTCGATGCCCTCGCCCGCCATCGCCCGACCACGCGCGGACCGCTGAACGTGCTGGTCCAGGTGAATGCCGAAGGCGAAACCGGCAAGGCCGGCTGCCGCCCCGAAGACCTTCCCGCCCTGGCCAGGCGCATCGCCGCCGAGCCGCGGCTGCTGCTGCGCGGCCTGATGTCGATCCCGGTGCCGCACGCCGACCCGGAGCAGCGCCGGCCGGCCTTCCAGCACATGCGCCAGCTGTTCGAGGCCCTGGCGGCAGACCATGCGCATGTCGATACCCTGTCCATGGGGATGAGCGACGACTTCCCCATCGCCATCGCCGAAGGCGCCACCCTGGTACGGATCGGCACCGCGCTGTTCGGTGCGCGTACACGATGAGCGCCAGCCTGACCCCGCCCCCTTCCGACGGAACCCTGCCCCGATGACCGACTCCACGACAGCGCACGACGGCCTGGCCTTCATCGGCGGCGGCAACATGGCGCGCAGCCTGATCGGCGGCCTGGCCCGGCGTGGCGCCGACACCCGCCGGATCCGCGTCGTCGAGCCGGTCGCCGCACTGCGCGACGCGCTGGCCTCGGACTTCGGCGTACAGGTGTTCGAACGCGGCGAGGATGCCGTTGCCGGTGCCGACTTGTGGCTGCTGGCGGTCAAGCCGCAGATGATGCGTGCGGCCTGCGAACCGCTGGCCTCCGCGGCGCGGACGCAACGGCCGCTGGTGGTATCGATCGCCGCGGGCATTCCGGTCGCCCGGTTGCGGCAGTGGCTGGGAGGGGACGTGCCGGTGGTGCGTTGCATGCCCAACACCCCCGCCCTGCTCGGCGCTGGCGTGACCGGACTCTATGCCGATGAAGGCGTGGACCCCGGGCAACGCCGGCGCGCCGAAGACCTGCTGTCCAGCGCCGGCGCAACGGTCTGGGTCCAGTCCGAGCCGCTGATCGACGCGGTCACTGCCGTCTCCGGCAGCGGCCCGGCCTACGTGTTCCTGCTCGCCGAGGCCATGGAAACGGCAGCGGTGGCCGAAGGCCTGCCTGCCGCCGATGCACGCACCCTGGTCGTGCAGACCCTGCTGGGCGCCGGGCGCATGCTCGACGAAGCCGGCGAGGCACCGGCCGAACTGCGACGGCGGGTCACCTCGCCCGGCGGCACCACCCAGGCCGCGATCGAGGCGTTCCAGGCGGGCGGCTTCGAGGCCCTGGTCACCCGTGCCGTCCACGCCGCGCGCGAGCGCAGCGCCGCGCTGGCCGCGGCGGGTGCGCAATGAGCGGCCCACGGATGGCCCCGCTGGCGGCGCTGGCCCTCGCGCTGTGCCTGTCCGCATGCGGCGGGCGGGCGCCGGAACCGGCGCGCTTCGTCCCGCCGCCGCCCAGCGTCACCGACCTGGAAGGCCCGCTGCGCGCCCGCTACAACCTGCTGCCGACCCTGGCCCTGGGCGAGGCGGTCGCGCGCGAGTACCGGGTAACCCGCGACGCCGGTTCGGCCCTGCTGGTCGTGGCCCTGCGCCGTCCGACCGCCGACGGCGACGAAACCGCGGCCGAAGGCGAGGTGACCGCCGAAGTGGTCGACCTCGCCGGCCGCCGGCAGATCGTGGCCCTGCGCAGGGTCGCTACCGGCAGCTACGTCGACCACGTCGGCACGGTGCGGATCGGCCCACACGAAACCTTGCGCGTCGAGGTCGCCGTGGTCGCCGATGGACGCCGTCAGGAATTCGACTTCCAGCGCAGTTTCTGAGCCGGATGTTTGCATCACCGCGCCACGCTGGGTAAGTTCGGTGCGGGGGCCGGGGTGCGGGAGAACCGGCGAAGGGGGGAAAGCAACGTGCGGGCGCTGCGAATGCGCCGGCGACGGCATGCATCGCCCTCGCCACGCGGCCATGCCGCCCGCACGCGATCCGTCAGTACGCCTGCGACGCGCAGGCAAGGGGAATGCGTGATGAACAAGTTCTACTGCCTGGGACTGCTGCTCGCAGCGTCGCCGACCTTCGATGCCCGCGCGCAGGACGCCGCCGCGTGTCCTTCGCTGCCGGCAGGATCGAACCTGCACTGGGAAGCGAAGGCCGGCAACGGCTTCACCGTCTGCCGGGCACTGGACGGCGAACGCCAGGTGCTGGGCCTGATGCTGACGAGTCAGCCGACCGTCAACCTCCTGCGCCGCAATCGCGAAGAGCAAGGCACGATCGGTGCGCACGAAGTGCGCTGGTACCAGCCGGAGGTCGCCGTGCAGGGTTCCGAACGCCGGCGGATCACGATCGTCGAACTGGGCGACGACCGATACGCGCAGGTCTGGGTCGACGCCAGCAACGATTATGAACTGCAGCAGTTGCTGTCGCTGGCGCAGGGCATCGCGCTGAACTGAACCGACGCCCCGGCGCGGGGACGGCCTCGCGCGACTCTCCCGCGTCCCAGGGAGCCTGCCCTAACGTCGGCAGGCATGCGGCGGGCGCGAAATCCGGCCCGCCGTCCACCGCGGCGTCAGAACTTGCCTTCCTGGAAATCGACAAAGGCCTGCATGAGCTCCTGGCGGGTGTTCATCACGAACGGCCCGTGCCGCGCCACCGGCTCGCGCAACGGCGTGCCCGCGACCAGGATCAGGCGCGCGCCGCTGGCGCCCGCGCGCAGGGCCAGCGCGCTGCCACCGCCGATCACGCCCATCTCGTGGGTTTCCAGTGCGCGTGCACTGTCGCCCTCGCCCACCGTGGCGGCGCCCTCGAATACGTAGGCGAACGCGTTGTGCCCCTCGGGCAATGCGTACGTCCATGCCGTATCCGCTTCCAGCGCGATATCGAGATAGAGCGGGTCGGTCGCCGGCTGCGTGATCGGGCCGGCGACGTCGCCGACGCGGCCGGCAATCACCTTCACCGTCACGCCGACGTCCGGCTGCACGACCGGGATCCGCTCCGGCGCGAACTCCTGGTAGCGCGGGTCGGTCATCTTCTCGCGCGCCGGCAGGTTCACCCACAGCTGGAAGCCGCGCATGCGGCCGGACTCCTGCTCGGGCATCTCCGAATGCACCAGGCCACGCCCGGCGGTCATCCACTGCACGCTGCCGGGGGTGAGCAGGCCCTCGTTGCCGTGGTTGTCCTTGTGGCGCATGCGCCCGTCGAGCATGTAGGTCACCGTCTCGAAGCCACGGTGCGGGTGGCTCGGAAAGCCGGCGATGTAGTCCTCGGCCTTGTCGGTGCCGAACTCGTCCAGCAGCAGGAACGGATCGAGCTCGGGCAGGTCGGGGCCACCGATCACCCGGGTCAGCTTGACCCCGGCGCCGTCGGACGTGGCACGACCGTGGACCTTGCGGACGACGCGCGCGGGGGTGGTATCGATGGTCATGCTCATGGGTCTGTTCCGGTTCCAGGTACGTGGAACATGATGCCTGCGGTGCGGCAACGGAACCGCACGCGCGGCAACCGACTGTTCCATCGCCGGCAGCGATGCAGGCTGGACTGGGGCCGGATCAGGACCGGAGGCGCTCCCCGATCCTCCGCCAGTCGGGCGGGAGGCGGCTGGCTGCAAGCATCTCGCGCGCATGCCTCGAGCGCAGGAACAGGATCGCCAGCAGCAGGTTCGGCACCCAGCACAGCCAGGCGATCACCGGGTATGCGACGGTGAAGGAGATTCCGGCGACCTGGCTGGCGGGCAGGTAGATCCGCAGCGTCACCGCCGCCAGGGTCAGCGCGTAGCTGCACACCATCCAGTCGCGATGCGACGACAGTTGCCGCCGGCGGATCGCGCGGACCGCCAGGGCGGTTGTTGCGAGCCAGGCCAGTCCCAGCAATGCGAAGCCGCTGGCGGCCACGGCGCCGGTCATGGCATGCGGCGCAAGCGACAACGCAGCCATTCCGCCGACAGCGACCGCCACGACGTACGTACGACCCAGCCCGCGGTGCAGCCCCAGCCAACGGTTGCGCATGCCGCCGTTGAGCTGGAAGGCACCGGTCGCCAGTGCGACCCCACCGCCGACGAAGTGCCCCCATGCCGCCAATGGCCGCTGTGCGAACAGGTCGCGCACCAGCGGCGGCCGCCAGTCAGGCATGAAGGAAATGGCGAACGCGTAGGCGGCCACCAGCAGGGCCAGCACTGTCATCACATACCAGCCGAATCCTCTCCAGCGCGTCGCCATGCCTCGCTCCCCGATTCAGGCCACGTAGACGGACTTGATGTTCATGAACTCGTGGATGCCGTGGTCTGCGAGCTCCCGGCCGAAGCCCGAGCGCTTGGTTCCGCCGAACGGCAGGCGCACGTCGCTGCGGACGATGGTGTTGACGAAAGCCGCGCCCACCTGCAACTGGCGGGCCACCCGCTCGCCGCGCGCGGCGTCGCCGGTCCATACGCTGCCGCCTAGCCCGAACGTGGTGTCGTTGGCGACGCGGACCGCCTCGGCCTCGTCGGCTACCCGCAGGATGCTGGCGACCGGGCCGAACAGCTCTTCGTCGTAGGCCGGCATGCCCGGCTGCACGCCATCGAGGATCGAGGCCGGATATCCGGCGTGCGAATCGTCGGGTGTGCATCCCAACAGCACGGTCGCGCCGGCGGAAATGCTGTCGCGCACCTGCTTGTGCAGTTCGTCGCGCAGGTCCTGGCGCGCCATTGGCGCCAGCGTGGTGCCCTCGTCCTGCGGATCGCCCAGGCGCAGTTTCGCAGCGGCCTGGACGAAGCGCTGCACGAATGCATCGGCAATGCCTTCAACCACGATGAAACGCTTGGCCGCGATGCAGGTCTGCCCCGCGTTGCCGAAACGCGACGCCACCGCGCCGGCGACGGTCTTGTCCAGGTCTGCGTCCTCCAGCACGACGAACGCGTCGCTGCCGCCCAGTTCCATCACGCACTTCTTCAGCTGCTGGCCCGCGTTGCCGGCGACGGAACGGCCGGCGCGCTCGCTGCCGGTCAGGGTCACCGCCACCACCCGCGCGTCGCGGATGACCCCGGCGGCCTGCTCGTTGTCGATGTGCAGCACGCCGAACACGCCCGCCGGCAACCCGGCCGCATCCAGCACCTGGCCGATCAGGTCGGCGCAGCGCGGCACGTTGCTGGCGTGCTTGAGCACCGCCACGTTGCCAGCCATGAGGGCGGGGGCGAGGAAGCGGAACACCTGCCAGAACGGGAAGTTCCACGGCATCACCGCCAGCACGCAGCCCAGCGGCTCGTAGCGCACGTAGCTGCGCTGCGCTTCAGTGGCGATCGCCTGGTCGGCCAGGTAGCCGTCCGCATGGGCGGCGTAGTAGTCGCAGGCATCGGCGCACTTGTCGATCTCGGCGAGCGCTTCCTTGCGCAGCTTGCCCATCTCGGCGCTCATGGTCCGTTGCAGGTCCTCGCGGCGGCGGCGCAGTTCGGCCCCGATCGCGCGCAGCATCCCACCGCGCTCGGCCAGGCTGCGCTGCGACCAGGCGGGAAACGCCGCCTGCGCAGCCCCCAGCACCGCATCGACCTGGGCCGCGGTCATCAGTTCATGCCGGTATTCGACCTTGCCGGTCGCGGGGTTGATCGTCTCGACGGTCATCGTTGCATGGCCTCTTTCGCCGGGCGTCCAGTATGGCCGCGGCAGGTTAGCGCGCCGTGTCCGGCGCCCACCGCACCGGCAACAGGCGCTCCGGTGGACCTGCGCGCGGCACTCAGCCGTTGTCCTGCAGCGCCATCTGCATGTCGCGCTGGCGGCGCTGGTCCTCGCGGAACATCAGCCACCAGCCGATGACCGCGGCGATCGACACGGCCATGATCATCAGCGTGGCGATCGCGTTGATCTTCGGGCTCACGCCCAGGCGCACCGAGGAGAACACCTTGATCGGCAGCGTGGTCGAATCGGGCCCGGCGACGAAGCTGGCGATGACCACGTCGTCCAGCGACAGGGTGAAGGCCAGCAGCCAGCCCGAGACCAGCGCCGGCGCGATGATCGGCAGGGTGATCAGGAAGAACACCTTGAGCCGGTTGGCGCCCAGGTCCATCGCCGCCTCTTCCAGCGACTTGTCCAGTTCCTGCAAGCGCGAGGACACGACCACGGTGACGAAGGACACCGTCAGGGTCACGTGCGCGATCCAGATCGCGACCATGCCCTTGGACGGGATGCCCATCGCCGCGCCGACCGAGACCAGCATCAGCAGGATCGACAGGCCGATGATGACCTCGGGCATCACCAGCGGCGCGGTGATCAGCGCACCGAACACGGTCTTGCCGGGGAAGCGCCGGAACCGGGTCATCACCATCGCGCCGAGCGTGCCGATGACCGTGGCCGCGCTGGCGGTCCAGAACGCGATTCGCAGGCTGACCCAGGCTGCATCGAGGATCTGCCGGTCGCGCAGCAGCTCGCCGTACCACTTCACCGAGAACCCGGCCCAGACCGTGGCCAGTCGCGAGGAATTGAACGAATAGACGATCAGCAGCAGGATCGGCAGGTACAGGAAGGCGAAGCCCAGTACCAGGACCGACCAGCGCAGGATCCGCTGCCCCAGGGTCGAGTTCATGTCAGCCGGCCCTCCAGGTCTTTCTGCTGGTAATGGTTGAACACCAGGATCGGCACCAGCAGCAGGAGCAGCATCACGATGGCGACTGCCGATGCCGCCGGCCAATCGCGGTTGTTGAAGAACTCGCCCCACAGCACGCGTCCGATCATCAGCGTATCCGGCCCGCCCAGCATCTCCGGAATCACGAATTCGCCGACCGCCGGGATCATCACCAGCATGCAGCCGGCGATGATGCCCGCGCGCGACAAAGGCACGGTGATCCGCAGGAACGCCTGCCATGGCCGCGCGCCCAGGTCGTAGGCCGCCTCCAGCAGGCGGGTGTCCAGCTTGACCAGGTTGGCGTACAGCGGCAGCACCATGAACGGCAGGTAGCAGTAGACGATGCCGATGTAGGCGGCCAGCGGCGTATAGAGGATGCGCAGGGGCGTGTCGATCACGCCCAGGCCCAGCAGTGCGCGGTTGAGCAGGCCGTTGGCGTCGAGGATCCCGACCCAGGCGTAGACCCGCAGCAGGAACGAGATCCAGGACGGCAGCACCACCGCCATCAGCGCGATGTTGCGCGTCGACGGCTTCATCCGCGCAATGAAGTACGCCATCGGATAGCCGATCAGCAGGCAGAACAGGGTCGAGACCGCGGCGATCTTGATCGAGCTCAGGTACGCGACCACGTACTGCGAGTCGGTGAACAGGGCCACGTAGTTGCCCAGGTTCAGGCGCAGGGTCAGCGCCTTGTCCACGTACTCGATGATCGGCGTGTACGGCGGCATGGCGATGGCCAGCCGCGAGAACGAGATCTTCAGCACGATCAGGAACGGGATCGCGAAGAAGACCACCAGCCACAGGAACGGCACCGCGATCACGGCCCAGCGGCCGCCCGGCACGAGGCGCTTGAGCGCGCGCACGTTCATGAGGTCAGCACCACGCCGTCGTTGTCGCCCCACCACAGCCAGACCTCGTCGCCCCAGGTCAGGGCCTCGCTGGCCCAGCGCTGTTCGTTGGCGAAGTTGGCCATCAGCTTGATGCCGCTGGGCAGGCGCACGTGGTAGACCGAATGGCTGCCGAAGTAGGCGATGTCCTCGATGACCCCGCGCGCCTTGTTGTTCGGCTGCTCTGGCACTTCCTTGCCGATGCCAAGCTTCTCCGGGCGCACGGCGAAGGACACCGCCTGCCCTTCGAAGCCGGTGATGCCGTGGCCGATGTGGATCGGTGCTTCGAACGCCGGCGTCTTCAGGGTCACGTAGTCCGGCTCGTCCTCGTCGATCACCGCGTCCAGCAGGTTGACCGAACCGATGAACTCGGCGGCGAAGCGGTTGGCCGGCTGCTCGTAGATCTCGTCGGGCTTGCCGACCTGCTGGATCCAGCCCTGGTCCATCAGCGCGATGCGCGTGGCCATGGTCATCGCCTCTTCCTGGTCGTGGGTGACCATCACGCAGGTCACCCCGGAGGTTTCGATGATGTTGACCAGCTCCAGCTGCATGCGCGAGCGCAGCTTCTTGTCCAGCGCGCCCATCGGCTCGTCCAGCAACAGCATCTTCGGGCCCTTGGCCAGCGAGCGGGCCAGGGCCACGCGCTGCTGCTGGCCGCCGGAGAGCTGGTGCGGCTTGCGCTTGGCCAGCTTGCCGAGCTGGACCATCTCCAGCATCTCGCCCACGCGCTTCCTGATCGCGTCCTTGGCCATCCCGTCCTGCTTGAGCCCGAAGGCGATATTCTGCTCCACGGTCATGTGCGGGAACAGCGCGTAGGACTGGAACATCATGTTGATCGGCCGCTCGTACGGCGGCAGGTCGTTCATGACCTCGCCGTCGAGCACGATCCTGCCCTTCGTCGGCCGCTCGAAGCCGGCCAGGCAGCGCAGCAGCGTCGACTTGCCGCTGCCCGAGCCGCCCAGCAGGGCGAAGATCTCGCCCTTGCGGATGTCCAGGCTGACGTCGTCGACGGCGACGAAGCCGTCGAACTCCTTGCGCACGCCTTCGATCCGCAGGTAGCGCTCGGCGCCGGCATCAGGCGGGGATCCGTTCGTGCGTTCGTTGCTCGCCATGGCTGCTCCAGGTGGGGGTGGGCGGGCCGCCCCGGGGGCGACCCGCACCTGTGTCGCGTTCCAGCCTAGCGGCCGGTCTTCAGTTCGGTCCACAAGCGGGTGAACTGGCGGTCCACCTCGGGCGGCAGGATCGCCAGGGTGAACAACTTGGCGGCCGTCTCCGGCGGCGGATAGATGGTCGGATCGTTGCGGATCGCCTCGTCCACCATCGGCAACGACGCCGGCACCGGGTTGGGGTAGCTGACGTAGTTGCTGTTGGCCGCCGCGACTTCCGGACGCAGCAGGTAGTCGATGAAGGCGTAGGCGTTGTCCAGGTTCTTCGCGTCGCTGGGGATGGCGAGCATGTCGAAGAACAGCGCCGTGCCCTCCTTCGGGATCGAGTAGGCGACCTTTACACCATTGCCGGCCTCGTTGGCGCGGTCGCGCGCCTGCAGCACGTCGCCGGACCAGCCGATCACCAGGCAGGCGCTGCCGTTGGCCAGCGCGTCGATGTACTGCGAGGAGTGGAAGGTCTGGATGTAAGGGCGCAGGGTCTTCAGCAGCACTGCGGCCTTCTCGATAACCGCAGGATCGGTGCTGTTGGGGTCTTCGCCCAGGTAGTTCAGCACGACCGGAACCACCTCGGACGGCGCGTCCAGGAACATCACGCCGCAGTCCTTCATCTTGGCCAGGTTCTCCGGCTTGAACACCAGGTCCCAGCTGTTGGCGATATCGGTGCTGCCGAAGGCCTCGGTGAGCTTGTCGACGTTGTAGCCGATACCGGTGGTGCCCCACAGGTACGGGACCGCGTACTGGTTGCCGGGATCCTGCACGGCGATGCGTTTCATCAACTCGGGGTCGAGGCCCCCGTAGTTCTTCAGCCGCTCCTTCTGCAGCGGCTGGAACACCCCGGCCTGGACCTGCCGGCCGAGGAACTGCAACCCGGGCACGACCACGTCGAAGCCCGAACCGCCCGCCAGCAGCTTGGCTTCCAGCACCTCGTTGCTGTCGAACACGCCGTAGTTGACCTTGGTCCCGCGCTCGCGCTCGAACGCCGGCACGATGTCCTCGGCGATGTAGTCCGACCAGTTGTAGACGTTCAGCGTGCCCGCGTCGGCGGGGGCCGGCGCTCCGTCGGCGGTGGCCGCCGGCTCTTCCTTCCTGCCGCATCCGGCCAGCGCGACCGCCACCAGCGCAACGCACAGCAACTTCGGTGTCCACGTGCTCATCGCCGCTTCCCCTTGCCCCGCAGGGCCGTTAGGTTGTCCACGACGCCGCCGACGGGCAGGCGTCCCCGGGTTCCCCTCCCCTTCGACTCCCACACCTCTACCGCCTCGACTATTACCGTCCGCGGAAGCGTGCTCCCGCGGGTCCAGCCTGTGGCCAGCCGCGTCCACGGCCGGCATCCCGCATTCGACCGCGCTCAGCGGCCGGTCTTGATCTCCGTCCACAGCCGCGTGTACAGCTTGTCGGTCTCCGGCGAATTGATCGCGTAGGTGAATAGCTTGGCCTTGACCTCGTCCGGCGGGTAGATCGTGGGATCGGTGCGGATCGGCTCGTCGACCAGCGGCGTGGCCGTGGTCACCGGGTTGGCGTACTGGATGAAGTTGGTGTTGTTGGCGGCCACCTGCGGTTCGAGCAGGTAATTGATGAATGCATACGCATTCTCCGGATGCTTCGCGTCGGCCGGGATAGCCAGCATGTCGAACCACTGCGGCGCGCCTTCGACCGGGATCGAGAAGCCGACATTCACGCCGTTGCCCGCTTCTTCGGCGCGGTCGCGCGCCTGGATGATGTCGCCCGACCAGCCCACCACCAGGCAGGTGGTGCCATTGGCCAGCGAGCTGACGTACTGGCTGGAGTGGAAGTTCTGCACGTACGGGCGGATGCCCTTGATCAGGTCGGCCGCCTTCTGGATAACCGCCGGGTCGGCGCTGTGCGGATCCTCGCCCAGGTAGTGCAGCGCGATCGGGATCATGTCCGAAGGCGTGTCGAGCAGCGTTACGCCGCAATCCTTGAGCTTGCTGATCTTGGCCGGGTCGAACACCAGGCTCCAGCTGTTGGCCACGTCGGTGCTGCCGAAGGCGGCGGTCACCTTGTCGACATTAAAGCCAATGCCGGTGGTGCCGGACATGTACGGCACGCCGTACTTGTTGCCGGGGTCCTGCGCGGCGATGAGTTCCATCACCCGCGGGTCCAGGTTGGCCAGGTTCGGGATCCTGGACTTGTCCAGCGGCTTGAACACGCCAGCCTGGATCTGGCGGCCGAAGAAATTGAGCGTCGGCACCACCACGTCGTAGCCGCTGGAACCGGCCAGCAGCTTGGTCTCCAGCACCTCGTCGCTGTCATAGACGTCGTAGGTGACGCGGACGCCGGACTGCTTCTCGTAATTGGGGATGGTGTCCTCGGCGATGTAGTCCGAGTAGTTGTAGACATTGAGCACCTTCTCCTCGCCGGCGGCGGCCGTGCCGCCGGTCGCGTCGCCCTCCTTGTTGCCGCAAGCGGCCAGCAGGGCGGCAGTGATGCCGGCAATGAGGAGGCGCGGGGCCGACAGGCGCAGGTTCATGGGGGTATTCCTCGTCACGTCGTGGTCGTGGGATCGGATCAGCGTACCGCCGTGCCGTTCATTTGCCCAGTTCGAGGGCGGTCTCGTCCAGCGCCTTCCAGGCCTTGTCGAAAAGCTCGTCCACCTGCCCGCGGCTGATCACCAGCGGCGGCGACAGCAGCATCGAATCGTAGGTCGCGCGCAGGATCAGCCCGTTGCGCAGCGCGATGTCACGGCACAGCGCGCCCACCTTGCCGCGCTCCTGGAAAAAAGCGCGCCGGCCCTTGTCGGGCACCAGCTCCAGTGCCCCCATCAACCCGGCGATGCGCGCCTGCCCGACCAGGCGGTGCTCGCCCAGTTCGGCCCAGCGGCCGGCCAGGTACGGGGCGACGTCGTCGCGTACGTGCTCGACGATCCGCTCCTCCTGCAGGATGCGCAGGTTCTCCAGCGCCACCGCCGCGCACACCGGGTGCCCCGAATAGGTGGCACCGTGCGCCAGCTCGCCACCGGCGTCCTTCAGCACGCCGGCCACCCGGTCGTTGAACATCGCCGCACCGAGCGGGATGTACCCCGAGGTGATGCCCTTGGCCACCGGCATGATGTCCGGCTGGAAGCCGAAGTACTGCGAACCGAACCACTCGCCGGTGCGGCCGAACCCGCAGATCACCTCGTCGGCGACCAGCAGCACGTCGTACTTGCGGCAGATCCGCTCGATCTCCGGCCAGTACGTCATCGGCGGGATGTAGACGCCGATCGCGCCCATGATCGGCTCGCCGATGAACGCGGCGACCCGCTCCGGGCCCAGCTCCAGGATCTTCTCTTCCAGCCGGCGCGCGGCGACCAGGCCGTACTCGTCCTCCGGCAGGTCGCCGCCATCGGCGAACCAGAACGGCGGGTCGATGTGGTGGATGTCGGGGATCGGCAGGCCACCCTGCCCGTGCATGCCCTTCATGCCGCCCAGGCTGGCGCCGGCCATGGTGGTGCCGTGGTAGCCGTTGTGGCGGCCGATGAAAATGTTCTTGCGCGGCTGGTCCTGGACCGCCCAGAAGTGGCGGACCAGGCGCAGGATCGTGTCGTTGGCCTCCGAACCGGAGTTCATGAAGAACGCGTGGTTGATGTCGCCCGGCGCCAGCTCGGCGAGCTTGGCGGCCAGGCGGATCGTCGGCTCGGTCGTGCACTGGAAGAAGCTGTTGTAGTAGGCCAGCTGCGTCATCTGTCTCGACGCGGCCTCGCCCAGTTCGGGGCGGCCGTAACCGATGTTGACGCACCACAGTCCGGCGAAGGCATCGAGCAGCTTGTTGCCGTCGGCGTCCCACACGTAGCAGCCCTCGCCGCGGGTGAGCACGCGCGTGCCGCGCTGGGCCAGCGCCGCGTTGTCGTTGAACGGGTGCAGGTGGTGGGCGGCGTCCAGGCGCTGCAGTTCGCGCAGGTCGGCAGCTTCGATGGGGTGCGGGTCCATGCGGGGTCCGTGGTCGGGGGGCGTCATACGTTCAGCAGCAGGAACTCGCGTTCCCATGAGCTGATCACGCGGAAAAAGGTCTCGTACTCCTTGCGCTTCACCGAGACGTAGGCGCGGACGAAGCGCGGCCCGAGCATCTCATGCAGTGTCGGACAGCCTTCCAGCCCGTCCAGCGCCTCGCCCAGCGAACGCGGCAGGGCGAAGCCTGCGTCCTGTGCGCTCTGCGACATCGGCGGCATGGGCTGCAATTTCTCGCGGATGCCCAGCAGTCCGCAGGCCAGGGTCCCGGCCATGGCCAGGTAGGGATTGGCGTCGGAGCCGGCGAAGCGGCTTTCCACGCGGGTGTTCTCCGGCGTGTCCATCGGCACGCGCAGGCCGCAGGTGCGGTTGTCGTAGCCCCAGTGCACGTTGATCGGTGCGACCTGGCCCAGCGCCAGGCGCCGGTAGGAGTTGACGTTGGGCGCGAAGAACGCCATCGCCATCGGCACGTACTTCTGCAGGCCGCCCAGGTAGTGCAGGAACGTCGCGCTCAATTCGCCGGCCTTCTTGCCGGCAAACACGTTCGCCCCGGTCTTCACGTTCACCAGGCTCTGGTGGATGTGCATGGCGCTGCCGGGCTCGTTCTCCATGGGCTTGGCCAGGAAGGTGGCGTACACGCCGTGGCGCAGCGCGGCCTCGCGCATCGTGCGCTTGAACAGGAACACCTGGTCGGCGCGCGAGAGCGCGTCGGCGTGGGTGAAGTTGACCTCGAGCTGGGCGGCACCGGATTCGTGGATCAGCGTATCCACGTCCAGCTCCATCGCCTCGCAGTAGTCGTACATCAGGTCCAGGATCGGATCGAACTCGTTGACCGCGTCGATCGAATACGACTGCCGCGCCGTCTCCGGGCGGCCGTTGCGGCCAGCCGGCGGCAGCAAGGGGAAGTCCGGGTCGGTGTTCTTCTGCACCAGGAAGAACTCCAGTTCGGGCGCGACCACCGGCTGCAGCCCCAGCGCCTCGTACTCGGCCAGGACCCGGCGCAGCACGTTGCGTGGCGCCAGCTCGTGCGGCTGCCCGTCCTTGGTCTGGCAGTCGTGGATGATCTGCGCGGTCGGGTCGGTCGCCCACGGCACCATCCGCACCGTGTCCGGATCGGGGCGCAGCAGCATGTCCGAATCCGACGGCGAGGTCAGGTCGTAGTAGTCGTCCGGGTAGTCGCCGGTGACGGTGGTCGCGAAGATGCCTTCGGGCAGGCGCGTACCGTAGTCGTGGCTGAACTTGGCGGCGGGGATGATCTTGCCGCGCGCATTGCCGGTGATGTCCGGCACCAGGCACTCGACCTCGGTGATGTGCCGCTCCTTGAGCCAGCGCCGCAACGAGCTTTCCTGCTGTGCACTGCTGGCGGGTTTGCGTCGGGTGGGACGGGTGCTCATGCGGATTCCGTGAGGTGCAGGCGGGCGGTGGATGCGCGCCGCGCGGCGTAGGCGCGGCAGGCATCGCCGAAGGCGCGGAAGATGCCGAGGTAGAAGGGGTCCTGCGTGACCTGCCATTCCGGGTGCCACTGCAGCCCGAGCAGGAAGCCGCCCCCGTCGCGGCGGAAGGCCTCGATCGCACCGTCCGGGGCGATCGCCTCCACCACCAGCCCGTCGCCGAGCCGGGCCACGCCTTGCCCGTGCAGAGAATTGACCCGTGCCTGCGTGCCGCCGGCGATCGCGGCCAGCAGGCCGTCTTCGGCCAGGCGGATGTCATGCGAGGGCGCGTACTGCACCTCGAGCGGATCGTCCGGGTTCTCGCGGTGGTCGTCGAAGCCGATGGCCTCGTGCAGCTTCTGGAACAGGCTGCCGCCGAAGGCGACGTTGACCTCCTGGAACCCTCGGCAGATCGCCAGCACCGGCAATCCCAACGCGACCGCGCGCGGGATCAGCCCCAGCGTGGTCGCGTCGCGGGCCGGGTCGTGCAGGTTGCCTTCGTAGCTGGGTTCGTTGCCGTAATGGTGCGGCTCGATGTTGCTGACCGCGCCGGTCAGCAGCAGGCCATCCAGCCGCGACAGCCATTCGTCCGCGGCGACCGGCGGCTGCAGGGCCGGCAGCAGGACCGGGGTCGCGCCGGCACCGTCTACCAGCGCGCGCACGTACTTCTCGCCAACCGCGAGGAACGGATGCAGGCCGATCTGTTTGCGGTCGGTGGGCAGGCCAACCAGGGGCGGCAGGGCCATGCGCGGAGGGTTCCGGTGGCGTTCTGGCAACTTACCGCGGCCGTTTTATTTTTACAACACGACACCCCCCGAACCGCCCCATGCCCTGCTTTGGTGCACAAATCCGCCCCTGCAGCCCGGCAGGCCGTTGAGTATTCTTGACGACGCACCCTCCTGTTACTCTCGTCCGGCACCTGCCGAGGTCTTCGATGAACCGCGAATCCGCCCTGTCCGCGCTGCCGCCCGAGGACCTGGACACCCTGCGTGCCCTGCCCGGCCACGAGGACGCGCACGTGGACCTGCTGCTGCCCGACTGCAACGGCGTGCTGCGCGGCAAGCGCGTCACCGCCGACACCCTGGACAAGGTCTACGGCGGGGGCGTCTGCCTGCCGATGTCGCTGGTCGCCGCCGACATCACCGGCAATACCGTCGAGGAAACCGGGCTGGGTTACGACATCGGCGACGAGGACCGGATCTGCCGGCCGATCCCGGGCAGCCTGCGGCCGGTGCCGTGGTCGCCGCGGCCGGCGTTGCAGTTGCTGCTGGCGATGGAAGACGGCGCCGGCGGCTGGTTCCAGGCGCACCCGCGCCGCGTGCTGCAGCGGGTGCTCGACCGCTACCACGCCCTGGGCCTGACCCCGGTGGTTGCGGTGGAACTGGAGTTCTACCTGTTCGACCGCCTGGCCGACGCCGACGGCCGCCCGCAGCCCACCCTCAACGCAAGCGACGGCGCGCGCAACGCCAGCACCCAGGTCTATTCGATCGACGACCTGGACGAGAACGCCGGTTTCATCGATGCCGTGGCCCGCGCCTGCCGTGCGCAGCGCATCCCTGCCGACACCGCGGTGGCCGAGTACGCGCCGGGCCAGTTCGAGATCAACCTCAAGCACCGCGCCGACGCGCTCGCCGCCTGCGACGACGCCCTGCTGCTCAAGCGCGCGATCAAGGCGATCGCCCTGCAGCAGGGCACGATGGCCAGCTTCATGGCCAAGCCGCTGCATGGCCAGGCTGGCAGCGGCCTGCACCTGCACGTCAGCCTGCTCGACGCCGACGGTCGCAACCTGTTCGCTGGCACCCCAGATGCACCGGCCGATGCGTTGCGCCATGCGGTCGGCGGCCTGCAGGCCAGCGCGCGCGACAACCTGTTGCTGTTCGCGCCGCACGCCAACAGCTACCGGCGCTTCGTGACCAACGCCTTCGTACCGCTCAACGACAGCTGGGGCTTCAACAACCGCACCGTGGCCATGCGCATCCCGCACAGCGATGCGGCCAACACCCGCATCGAGCACCGCATCGCCGGCGCCGATGCCAATCCCTACCTCGTCGCCGCGGCGGTGCTGGCCGGCATGCTGCACGGCATCGGGCAGCGCCTGGACCCGGGGCCGCCGGTTATCGGCAATGCCTACGAGCAGTTCGAGGTGCGCACGCCGCACTGGCGCGATGCGATCGGCGACTTCCTCGACAGCGGTTTCGCCGCCGAGTGGTACGGCGAGGAGTTCCGCCACATCTACGGCCAGCAGAAGCTCAAGGAGATGCGCGACTTCCACGCCCTGGTCCCGGACCTGGACTATGCCTGGTACCTGCGCACGGTGTAGCGCGCCACGAAGCAGGAGCGGTGGGGTGACGGAAGAGGTCCATTGCGACACCTCCCGATTCCATGTCCCCCGGCCACGACCTATGGCCGCGGCCTCCTCCTTTACTTCCATCGGGAGGTATCGCAACGGACCTTCCGGACGTGGCTTGGCGCCCTTCGTTGCGGAGCCGCTTCAGAAATTGCGAGGACTCCATGCCATCAAATGCGGTAGCTCGGCCTGGAAATTCCCTGGGACGTCCTTTTTCCGCGGGAGGGTGATGCCGTGACCAGTCCCTATCCATCCAGCTGGTACGCCGCCAGCGCCAGGCCGCTGCCGCAACAGCCGGCGCTGCAGGGCGCACTGACCGACGTCGACGTGTGCATCCTCGGCGCCGGTTACACCGGCCTGTCGGCTGCGCTGGAACTTGCCGAAGCCGGGTACCGCGTGGTCGTACTGGAGGCGCAAAGGATCGGATGGGGCGCTTCGGGCCGCAACGGCGGCCAGGCCATCGTCGGCTACGGCTGCGAGCAGTCGAAGCTGGAGGGCCTGCTCGGCCAGGACGCCGCGCGCGTGCTGTTCGATCTTTCGCGCGAAGGCATGGACCTGCTGCGCGCGCGCATCGACCGCCATGGCATCGAATGCGACTGGCGTGAAGGCCACGCCCACGTGCCGATCAAGCCGCGACAGGAACGCGAGCTGCGCGCCGGCATCGTCGAGATGGCCGAGAAGTACGACTACCCGCTGCAATGGTGGGACCGGCGACGCCTGCGCGACGAACTCGAGAGCGACCGCTACCTCGGTGCGGTCTACGACGCGGCCAGCGGCCACCTGCATCCGCTCGAATACGCTTTCGGCCTGGCCCGCGCCGCGCTGGCGGCCGGGGTGCGGATCTTCGAGCACTCGCCGGTGGTCGAGCTGGTGCGCGGGACCCGACCGCGGTTGCGCACCGCGCACGGCGAAGTCATGGCCGATTTCGCGGTGATCGCAGGCAACGCCTGGCTGCGCGGGGTCGCGCCGGAACTGGAGTCGCGGGTGATGCCGGTGGGCACGTACATCGCCGCCACCGCGCCATTGGGGCCGGAGGCGGCACACGCGCTCATCCGCAACGACATGGCCGTGGCCGACGTGAACTGGGCGCTGGACTATTTCCGCCTCAGCCGCGACCACCGCCTGCTGTTCGGCGGCCGCGCCAGCTATTCCAGCTATCCGCCGCCGAACCTGCGCGGCGTGATGCGCAAGCGCATCCGTGCCGTATTCCCGCAGCTGGCCGAAGTTCCGGTCGAATACCTGTGGGGCGGTTATGTCGACATCTCGCTCAACCGCGCCCCGCACTGGGGCCGGCTGGCGCCGAACGTGTACTTCGCGCAGGGATTCTCCGGGCACGGCGTGGCCAGCACCGGCCTGGCCGGCAAGCTCATCGCCGAGGCGATCCGCGGGCAGTCGCAGCGGCTGGACCTGTTCGCCAGGATCCCGCACCACCCGTTCCCCGGCGGACGCGCGCTGCGCACGCCGCTGCTGGTACTGGCGATGGCCTGGTACCGGATGCGCGATGTGTTGTGGTGATTGCCAGCGGTGCGTCCGGCAATTGATCGCGATCAAGGCAACACGCGCCACCGCCCCCTAGCCTGCGCGCACCCCCCGCATTCCGGAACGCGCATGGCCCTGCTGCTCTGGCAAGACGACCTCAACACCGGGATCGAGGTGATCGACGACCAGCACCGTCGCATCGTCTCGATGATCAACCAGCTGCACCAGGCGCAGATCGGCGCCTCGGCATTGGTGGTGGCCGACGTGATCGACGAACTGGTCGACTACACCCTCTCCCACTTCGCCTTCGAGGAAGAGCTGATGGAGGAGGCCGGCTACCCGTTCTGCTCCGCGCACAAGCGCGTGCACGAGGTGTTCACCAAGCGGGTCACCGAGTACCGGATGCGCTTCCAGGCCGGCGAGGACGTGGTCGACGAATTGAAGAGCATGCTCTCGCGCTGGCTGTTCAACCACATCCGCAACGATGACCGCGCGTACTCGGAACAGGTGCGCCGCCACCTGGACCGCTTCGCCCGCGAGCACGAGCAGGGCGGCTGGCTGACGCGCACGGTCAGGCGCCTGTTCCACTGAGTACCGGGAGGGACGGAGCCGGGCCAGCCCGGCTCTACAGCCAGGGCGCGGGACGGCTTCTCGTAGAGCCGGGCTTGCCCGGTTGCACCGCGCCGGAGCGCGCGATCAGTCCAGCGGCTCCTTCGGCACCCAGAACAGCGCCAGCAAGGTCAGCGCCGCCATTCCACTCAGGTACCAGCCGACCGCGGCAATGCCATGGCTGCCGGCCAGGCGCGTGGCGATGTACGGCGCCGGCGAGGCGCCAAGGATGCCAGCGAGGTTGAACGCCAGCGAGGCGCCCGTATAACGCACGGGCGTGGGGAACATCTCGGCCAGGATCGTGCCGCACGGCCCGTAGGTCAGCCCCATCAGCCCCAGCCCCAGGCACAGGAACAGCAGCACCTGCACCGGGTGGCCGGCGGCGAACAGCGGCTCGAACAGCAGGCCGAAGGCGATGATTCCCAGCGTGGCCAGGATCATCGCCCGGCGCCGGCCGCTGCGGTCGGCATACACCGCCGACAGCGGGATGGTCGCGGCGAAGCACAGCACGCCCACCATCTGCAGCAGCAGGAACTCCTGGCGGCCGTAGCCCAGCTGCGAGGTGCCCCAGCTCAGCGCGAACACCGTCATCAGGTAGAACAGGACGAAGGTCGCCATCAGCGACAGCGTGCCGACCAGCAGCATGCGCGAATGCCGGCGCAGCACGGTGGCCATGGGCAGGCGCTCGCGCTCGTCGCGGTCCACGGTCTTCTGGAACGCCGGGGTCTCGGTGATGCGCAGGCGTACCCACAGCCCGACCAGCACCAGCGCGGCGCTGGCGATGAACGGGATGCGCCAGCCCCAGGCCATGAACTGCGCTTCATCCAGGAACGCGGCCAGCAGCAGGAACATGCCGGTCGAACACAGGAACCCCAGCGGCGCGCCCAGCTGCGGGAACATGCCGTACCAGGCGCGCTTGCCCGGCGGCGCGTTCTCGGTCGCCAGCAGCACCGCACCGCCCCACTCCCCACCCAGGCCCAGGCCCTGGCCGAACCGGCACAACGCCAGCAGCGCCGGTGCGGCCACGCCGATCTGCGCATAGGTGGGCAGCAGGCCGATCAGGACCGTGGAGATGCCCATGGTCAGCAGGGCCGCCACCAGGGTGGCCTTGCGCCCGATCCGGTCGCCGTAATGGCCGAACAGCGCCGATCCCAGCGGCCGGGCGAAGAAGGCCAGGGCGAACGTGGCCAGCGACTGCAGGGTCGCCGCCGCCGGCTCGGCGCTCGGGAAGAACAGGTGCGGGAACACCAGCACCGCCGCGGTGGCGTAGATGTAGAAATCGAAGAACTCGATCGTCGTACCGATGAGGCTGGCGAACAGGACGCGGCGTGGAGAAGCGGGTGCACTCATCGGTGGCTGGCGGCGGCGGCGTGAAGTCGGACCGATTCTGGCAGATATGCGGCGGCCGCAAGGTCGGACCACCCGGTCCCGGGAGAGCCGCTCGCGCGGCCCCGTGCGACCGACCCGTCACCCACCGTCGGCTGCCCACGGAATCGGCCGTGGCGCAAGCGTTGCCCGGCGGACGCTGGCCCGTCAGAATCCGCATCGCCACGTCGCACCGCGGCCGCAGCCGGTCCCGCCCGCCTCCCGCCGCACGCAGAATCACTTGACGCAATGCCCTCCACGGGCCGATGACGCCGCGCGCGTCCGAACGCCCCGCCCCCCGCCTGAACGCAGAATGGAATCGCCATGGCCTCACGCAATCCGACCATCCAACCCGCTCGCAAGCCGTCGTTTGCGCAGCGCATGACCCTGATGCTGATCGGCGTCGCCGTGATCTTCGGTGGCGTATTCGCAATCAAGGCGTTCATGGGCAAGGCGACCAACGATTTCTTCGACAACATGCCGCAGCCGCCGGTCGAGGTCAGCACCTTCGACACGCGCGAAGAGCAGTGGAGCGGCAATGCCGAGGCGGTCGGCACGCTGGTGGCCGACAACGGCACCGACGTGACCACCGAGGCCGGCGGCGTGGTCCAGTCCATCGCCTTCGAGTCCGGGCAGGCCGTGCGCAAGGGCGACCTGCTCCTGCAGCTGAACACCGCCAACGAACAGGCCCAGCTCAAGGCACTTGATACGGCCGCCCGCCTGGCCATCACCCAGCGCGACCGCTGGCGCGAGCTGGGCGAGCAGAAGCTGGTCTCGCGTTCGGAAGTGGACGAGCGCATCGCCGATGCGGCCACCACCCAGGCGCAGGCCGAGGCGCAGCGCGCCCTGATCGCGCAGAAGACCATCCGCGCCCCGTTCGACGGCGTGCTGGGCATCCGCAAGGTCAACCTCGGCCAGTACCTCAATCCGGGCGACCCGATCGTCAGCCTGCAGGCCCTGGATCCGATCCACGTCGACTTCACCCTGCCCGAGCAGCGCATGAACCAGGTCGCGATCGGCACCCCGGTGCGGCTGGACGTCGATGCCCGGCCCGGCGAGCCGTTCGAAGCCAAGGTCAGCGCCATCGAGCCTTCGGTGGACGCCAGCACCCGCAACTTCAAGGTGCGCGCGTCCCTGGCCAACCCGGACGGCGAACTGCGTCCGGGCACCTTCGGCCGGGTCGGCTTCGACCTGGGCCAGGCCAGCAACGTGGTCGTCGTGCCGCAGACCGCGGTCAGCTTCAATCCGTACGGCAACTCCGTGTATGTGGTCGTCGACGCACCGAAGCCGGCCGCCGGTGCGGAGCCCGCCGAGGGCATGCCGCAGCCGACCCACGTGGTCAAGCAGCGCTTCGTCACCACCGGCCCGTCGCGCGGCGACCTGGTCGGCATCACCGACGGGCTCAAGCCCGGCGAGGTGGTGGTGACCAGCGGCCTGCTGCGCCTGCGAAATGATGCGGGCGTGACCATCAACAACAAGGTGCAGCCGGCGGCGCAGGACAAGCCCGAGCCCGAGAACCGCTGAACCGTCGCGACGGCGCGCGCGCCTGGCGCCGCGCCGCCCTTACCTTCTTTCCGGCCGACTCCCCTCGGGAGCGGCGGAGGACCCGGATGAAATTCACCGATATCTTCATCAACAAGCCGGTGCTGGCGATGGTCGTCAGCCTGTTCATCCTGCTGCTGGGGCTGCGCTCGTTCAACGAACTGAACGTGCGCCAGTACCCCGAGCTGCAGAACGCCGTCGTCACGGTCAACACCGCCTATTACGGCGCCGACGCGGACCTGATGCAGGGCTTCGTCACCACGCCGCTCGAGCGCGAAGTGGCCAGCGCCGAGGGCATCGACTACCTGACCTCGACCAGCGCCGCGGGCATCAGCACGATCCAGGCCTACATCCGCCTGGACCATGACGCCAACGAGGCACTCACCCAGATCGCGGCCAAGGTCAACAAGCTGCGCAGCCAGCTGCCGGCCGAATCCGAAGACCCGGTGATCGACCTGCAGCAGGGCCAGCAGATCGCGGCGATGTACGTGTCCTTCGCCAGCGACCAGCTCAACAACAACCAGATCACCGACTACCTGATGCGCGCGGTCGAACCACGCATCGCCACGATCCCGGGCGTGCAGCGCGCCGACATCCTGGGCGCCGGCACCTTCGCCATGCGCGTGTGGATGAAGCCCGACCGCATGGCCGCACTGGGCGTGACCGCCAGCGACGTGCATGCCGCGCTGCAGGCCAACAACGTGCTCTCGGCGCTGGGCTCGACCAAGGGCCAGATGGTCTCGGTCGACCTGACCGCGCGCACCGACCTGCGCAGCGCGGAGGAATTCCGCCAGCTGATCGTGCGCGAGCAGGAAGGCGCGATCGTCCGCCTGGGCGAGATCGCCGACGTGGAACTCGGCTCGGAGAACTACGGCACCTCGGTGCGAATCAACGGCGATGCCGCCACCTTCATGGGCATCTTCGTCTCGCCCGACGCCAACTCGCTGGAAGTGATCGAGGAGGTCCGCAAGGTCTGGGACAGCGAGATCGTGCCGCAGTTGCCGGAAGGCATCGTCGCCAGCATTCCCTACGACAGCACCGAGTCGATCCAGGACGCGATCAACGAGGTGGTCAAGACGATCATCGAGGCGGTGGTCATCGTGATCGTGGTGATCTTCCTGTTCCTGGGCTCGCTGCGCAGCGTGATCATCCCGGCGGTCACCGTGCCGCTGTCGCTGGTGGGCGCGCTGTTCCTGATGCTGCTGATGGGCTTCACCATCAACCTGCTGACCCTGCTGGCGATGGTGCTGGCGATCGGCATCGTCGTTGACGACGCGATCATCGTGCTGGAGAACATCCATCGCCACATCGAGGAGGGCATGAGCCCGCACGACGCCTCGATCAAGGGCGCGCGCGAGCTGGCCTGGCCGGTGGTGGCGATGACCACGACCCTGGTCGCGGTGTACCTGCCGATCGGCTTCCAGGGCGGCCTGACCGGCGTGCTGTTCACCGAGTTCGCCTTCACCCTGGCCGGCTCGGTGCTGCTGTCGGGCATCATCGCCCTGACCCTGTCGCCGATGATGTGCGCCAAGCTGCTCAAGCCGCACAGCGAGCACGGCAAGACCCGGCTCGAGAGCTGGCTGGATGCGCGCTTCGAATCGCTGCGCACCGGTTACGAGCGGCGCCTGCACAGCGCACTGGAGACCCGCGGCGTGATCGCGGTCTTCGGGGCACTGGTGCTGGTCTCGTGCGTGTTCCTGTACATGACCGCGCCGAAGGAGCCGGCCCCGCTGGAGGACGAAGGCTTCATCTTCGCGGTCGGCAGCGCCGACGCGTACACCACGCTGGACTACGTGGAGCGCTACACCGAAGAACTGGAAACCGCGGTCAAGGACATCCCCGAGATCAACGACTTCTTCCTGTTCAACGGCGGTTTCGGCGGCGGCGGCGGCGCCAGCAACAGTGCCATGGGCGGCTTCGTGCTCAAGCCCTGGAGCCAGCGCGACCGCTCGACCAACCAGATCCTGCAGCAGGAACTGCAACCCAAACTGGCTTCGATCACCGGCCTGAACACCTTCGCCCTGGTGCCACCCTCCCTGCCTACCGCCGGCGGCGACGGTGGCGGCGGCGAGTTCCTGGTCCTGGGTATCGGCTCCCTGGCGCAGCTCAGCGAGCTGTCCGACGCGATCCTGCAGAAGGCGATGGAGAGCCGCCGCTTCATTTTCCTGGACAAGGACCTGAAGATCGACAAGCCGCGCATCGAGGTGCAGATCGACCGCGAGAAGGCGGCCCTGCTCGGCATCGACATGCGCACCCTGGCCGCGGACATGGCCGCGATGCTCTCGGGCGGCTACGTCAACCGCTTCGCGATGGAGAACCGCTCCTACCGGGTCATCCCGCAGGTGCAGCGCAGCGACCGGCTCAATGCCGCGCAGCTGGAGAACTACTACACCCGCACCCGCGACGGCGAGCTGGTACCGCTGTCGACCCTGGTAACGCTGAAGGAAACCGCGCAGCCGCAGACGCTCAAGCGCTTCCAGCAGCTCAACGCGGTCGGCATCACCTTCGCCCCGCGTCCCGGCGTGTCCAAGGGCGAGGCGCTGCGCGTGCTGGAAGAGGCCGCGGCCGAAGTGCTGCCGCAGGGCTACAGCGTCGACTACGCCGGCGAGTCGCGCCAGTTCAAGCAGGAAGGCGCGGCGATGCTGGTCACCCTGGCATTCGCCCTGATCGCGATCTTCCTGGTCCTGGCCGCGCAGTTCGAGAGTTTCCGCGACGCGCTGATCATGCTGATCACCGTGCCGATGGCGATCTCCGGCGCGCTGCTGGTGCTCAACGCGCTGGCTTTGCTGGCCGGCGTGCTGCAGTTCTCCGGGATCGAGGCGTTCCCGGGCATGAGCATCAACATCTACACCCAGGTCGGCCTGGTCACCCTGATCGGCGTGATCGCCAAGCACGGCATCCTGATCGTGGAGTTCGCCAACAAGCTGCAGCAGCAGGGCCTGTCCAAGCGCGAGGCGATCGAGCAGGCCACCGGCATCCGCCTGCGCCCGGTGCTGATGACCACCGCCGCGCTGGTGTTCGCCATGTTCCCGCTGCTGATCGCCAACGGCCCCGGTGCCGCCGCGCGCTTCTCGATGGGCATGGTGATCGCCGCCGGCATGACGATCGGCACCGCGTTCACCCTGTTCGTGCTGCCCGCGGTCTACCTGTACCTGGCCCGCGACCACAGCCACGACCGTGCGGCCATCGAAGCCGAACCCGGCGAGGCGCCGGAACCGCAGGTGTACTGAGGTCCATCGCCACGACGGCTCCCCCGGGAGTCCGTCGTGGCGCCCTTTGAACGACCACCTGACGGCCTAGTCGAAGATCCCCACCGCCAGCTCCGCCCAGACCAGCGCGAAGGCCAGGCCCACGGCCGCGATCGCAAGGAGCCGGCTTGGCCGGTTCTTGAACAGCCGCACCGCCACTTCGCACGCGCTGCACGCCGCCAGCAGCATCGCGCCGAAAACCAGGAAGTCCCCGGGACCCCAGGTGACCTCGCGGGTGAACTGCATCGCCAGCGCGGGCAATGCAAGCAGGATCGCGGCCCCGCCCCACATCAGCCGGCGCCAGCCGCGGCCGGACCGAGCCGGTATTTCGCTGTTGCCTTCCATCGTCGCCTCTCCCGTGTATCGGTGCGCAATCGGCCGGCCGCGGCGATGGCGCCCTCGGTCCGTCCGGGTCGGCAGCTTCGCCGATCGCGGCGAGTCCGGCGCGGTCCGAAGGTGAAGCGTGGGCGAAGTCGCCGGCCTGCGTTATCCTCGGCCGCGATGCCTTCCCCCGGACATGGGCACGCCAGATGGACGAAGCCGATCCCGAAGTGGTCGCGATGCTCGATGCGCTGGAGGCAGGCCTGCCGCGGCTGATCATGGACACCCCGCCGTACGAACTGATGGATGCCTTCGCCGACGCGGCCGAGGCGATCGCCGGCGTGGCCGGGCCCGAGCACGCGTCCTACGTGAGTGCACGCCTGCAGGCGATGGCGGCGACGCTGCCGCTGGGCTACTAGCGGGACGCAGTCCCGGGTTTCCGCGCAGGCGCCCGAACCGGCGCGTGCCCGCCGGCCCGACCGCTCGTGTCGCGCCGCGAACACGTGCGGGCGGCCACCGCCCTACCCTGCCGCTGGTCTCCCCACCTCCGGCACATGGCCCGGCGATGGCGGCGGTCTATCTTCGATCCAGCCTGGACCCGGGAATCCCTCGATGCCACAGATTTCGACCTTGCGCCTGTGCCTGCTGCGCGGCATGTACCTGCTGATCGCCGTCGGGCTCGGACTGACGATCTGGCCTTCGATCATCGCGCCCTCCAGTCCGGCCGCCGATCCGCATTCGGTGATCCGCGCCCTGCTCGGCGGGCTTTCGCTGATGTGCCTGCTGGGCCTGCGCCATCCGCTGAAGATGCTGCCGCTGCTGCTGTTCGAACTGGCCTGGAAGGTCATCTGGGTGGTCGCCTCCGCGCTGCCGGCCTGGCGCGCCGGCACTTTGGATGCCTACGGCAGCGAAAGCCTGTTCGCCTGCCTGATGGGGGTGGTGCTGGTGCCGCTGGTGGTGCCATGGAGCCATGTCTGGCGCACCTATGTGCGGGGTCCGGGTGAACCGTGGCGTGTGCGCGGTGGGGCCGCCGCCCCACGCTGACAGCCACGCGGCGGGGCCGCGCCGGGACTGCGATTGGCCGCGGCGGACCGGAGATGCGAAAATCACGCATCCACGGCCGTGCCCGCCACGGCCCCCACCTTCCGGAATCCAGTGAGAACACCCCAAGGCCTGCAGGCGCTGATCGACGACGGCGTCATCGACGAGGTGCTTCGACCGCTCAAGAGCGGCAAGGAAGCGGCGGTCTACGTCGTCCGCAGCGGCGGCGAAGTGCGCTGCGCCAAGGTCTACAAGGACATGGCGCAACGCAGCTTCCAGCAGCGCGTGCAGTACCAGGAAGGCCGCAAGGTCCGCGGCAGCCGCGAGACGCGCGCGATCGGCAAGGCGACCAAGTACGGGCGCAAGCAGCAGGAGACGGCCTGGAAGAACACCGAGGTCGACGCGCTGTACCAGCTGCGCGCCGCCGGGGTGCGCGTTCCCGAACCGTTCGGCTACTTCCACGGCGTGCTGGTGATGGAACTGGTCACCGATGACCAGGGCTTCAGCGCGCCGCGCCTGGGCGAGGTCGAACTCGAGGCCGACCAGGCCCGCGCGTACCACAAGGTGCTGGTCCGGCAGGTGCAGCTGATGCTGTGCTGCGGCCTGATCCATGGCGACCTGTCCGCCTACAACGTGCTGGTCGGGCCCGACGGCCCGGTGGTGATCGATTTCCCGCAGGTGGTCAGCGCCGGCGGCAACAACGCCGCCCGCACGATGCTGCTGCGCGACGTCAACAACCTCACCGCCAGCCTCGGCCGTTTCGCGCCGGAGCTGCTGGACACCTGGTTCGGCGAGGAGATGTGGGCCCTGTTCGAGGCCGGCGAGCTGCATCCGGATACCGTGCTGACCGGCGAATTCACCCCGGACGAAAGCAGCATCGACCTGGACAGCGTGCGCCACGCGATCAACGACGCCCGCGAGGAAGCGCTGATCCGGCAACAGGGGCGCGAAGCGGCGGCGGAAGACGACGCGTAGAAGGAAGCACGGTCGGCGGCGGAAGACGACGCGTAGAAGGGCGTGATCGGCGGCGGAAGACGACGCGTGGCCACAAGGCGCGACTGGTCGCGGAACGCGACATTGGGGTGGTCCGGCACGGCGGAAATACGGCGCTGCGTAGGCCACGGCCCCGGTGTCGCGGTCGTGCCCGCTCCTGCAAGGGGACAGCCGACGCTCTTGCAGGAGCGGACTTCAGGCCGCGAAGCCGACGCCCTCGGCAGAGCAGCACCCTAAAGTTGCCGACGTCCCCGCCTCCGCACGCTCGACACCATCGTGATTCAGTAGCCCCCGGTGTCGCGGTCATGCCCGCTCCTACACAGGCGACCGGCCCCTCGTGGGAGCGGACTCCCGGCCGCTTACGCTCAAAATCGCTCGCCGGCGGGCAGGTAGCGCCAGGCGCCGGGCGGCATCGCCCCGTCCGGGCCCTTGCCCAGCGAGATCTTGCCGATCCGCAGGCGCCGGATCGACACCACCCGCAGGCCGACCTGGCGACACATCTCGCGCAGCTGCCCGCCCTGCACGCCCTTGATCGCGAACCGCAGCCGGGTCTCGTTCTGCCAGCTGACCTTGCATGCCGGCAGCACGCGGCCGTTGTACGACAGCCCCTGGCCGAGCTTGTGCATGCCGTAGGGGGCCAGCTCGCCATCGACCTCGACGATGTACTCGTGTTCGATCTCGTCGCCGTCCTCGGTGAGCCGGCGCCAGACCCGTCCATCCTGGGTCAGCACCATCAGTCCGCTGGCTTCGGCATCCATCGACACCAGTGGCGTCAGCCGGTGGAAGTGGCGCTGCAAGGGGCGGATGCCGGACGGATCATCGGCCCAGCGGTTCTCCGGCGTCACCAGCGCGCTGGCCGGCTTGGCCCCGGAGATCGCATTCCAGCCCGAAGGCTTGTGCAGCAGGATCGTGGCCGGCTCCACCGCTTCCAGGGTGGCGTCCGGATCCAGCTCGACGCGCTCGTCCGTCACCCGGTGCTGCGGCGCCTCCACCACCTGGCCATCCACGGACACCCAGCCGTTGCGGATGTACTGCTCGGCATCGGCGCGCGAGCAACCGAGCAGCTCGGCGACGCGATGGGCAAGGCGGACCGGGTCGGACATGGCGGGCATCGCGGACAGGGGCACGCAGTTTAACCACCTGCGGCGATGGCGGCTCCGCGGCGCGGACGCCGACGGTCGCTACACCCCGCCACCCCATCGATGTTGCCAGGTCACCGCCAGGGCATCGAACTCGTTGCCGGTGCGCGCGTACACGCCACTGCTGATCGCGAATTTCACCGAATTCCTGCGATCCACGGGCAGCGACAGCGAGGCGCCGACGCGCCAGTTCTGCTGCAGGTCCCGATTGTGCAGGCCATCGACCTGCGAGCGCCCGCCGGCGAAGTAGGTGGCATCCAGCGACCACCACGCACCCGACGCCAGGCCGCGGATCAGGTTGCCCTGCAGCGCGTACAGCGGATCCTGGGAGCGGGTCGTGCCGCCGTAGAACGCGTCGTTGTCGGTGTAGAAGGTCGCCGCCAGCTTCAGTTCGGTGATCCACGGCCCGGATGCCTTGGACAGGCCAAGCTCGGGTTTGAACGACCAGCGGTTGCTGGCGATGTTGACGATGCGGTCGGGGTCGTACTGGCCCAGCGGCGGCGCGACCTGCAGGCTCGCACCGACGATCAGGTCCTGCTTCCAGTCCTTGAACCCGGCCATGTCCATCGCCGGCGCGCCGAGGAAATTCACCGACAGGCGCATCGCTGGCCGGCCGAAGCCGCTGACCTTGCGCTCGATCGGCATGCCGCTATAGTCGGCGCTGCCGCTCAGCCGCGTGTACGGCACGCCCACATCGAACTTGGCCGACTGGCCCCACAGCGCGAACGCGCGCGCATAGCCCGTCACCAGGCTGGTGGTTTTCAGGTCCTCGTTCGTGATCGGCACGGAGGCATCGAAACTCAGGCCGCCGCGCGTCTGCACCGCGCCGGCGACCAGGAAATTCACCCCGATCGGCACGTTGGAATAGGAGCGCGGCTCGATCTCCTGCGCGGCGGCACGCCAGGGCAACAGGGCGAACGCCAGTGCGGCGAGATACCGCAAGGCGATCGGGAACCGCATATCCACCCGTGGCGAATCCATGGTCACCCGCTCCCTCCCCCGTGGCACCGAGTCTATCCCGCCGCCGTCGGCGATGCGGAGCTGCGAACCCGGGCGCCGATGCGCCGCTACGCCAGCGCGACGTCAGCCGGCGTCGCCCTCCGCCGCTCCGTTGGCCGGCGGCTCCAGGCGCACCACCAGCCCGCGCAGGAACCACTGGGTCAGCGGGCCGACGCCGAAGGCGAACACCACCGTGCCCACGCCCACCGTGCCGCCCAGCAGCACGCCGACCGCCAGCACGACAAGCTCGATCAGCGTGCGCACGCGCCGCAGTGGCCAGCCGCTGCGGCGGGTCAGCCCGGTCATCAGTCCATCGCGTGGTCCCGGCCCCAGCTGCGCGCCGATGTACAGGGCGGTGGCGAAGGCGCAGGCGACCACGCCGGCGAGCATGAACATCGTGCGCAGCCACAGCGCATCGGGCGTCGGCAGCAGATGCAGGTTGATGTCGGCGAACGGTCCCAGCAGGAGCGAGTTGGCCACCGTGCCCAGGCCGGGCATCTGCCGTAACGGGATCCAGGCCAGCAGCACGACCACCGAGGTGATCACCATGACCGTGCCGAACGACAGCGGCACCCGTCCGGACACGCCCAGGTGGAATACGTCCCACGGCGCCGCCCCCAGCCCGCCCTCGATCATCAGCGCCGCGGCCAGGCCATAACACCACAGGCCGGCCAGCAGGCGCAGCACGCGCTCGGGCAGGCGCCCGGCGCGCAGCTGTTCCATCGGCCCGAGGTTGAGCAGGCCTGCCGGCCGCGTCATGGGCCGCACCTTCGAAGGCCGCTCACGAGTCCAGCAGTCCCGCTTCGCGCAGTGCTGCCTCGACCGGCGCCTGGTTGCGCGGTTCCAGCTCGGTCATCGGCAACCGCAGCGTGCCGCCGCAGCGCCCCAGGCGAGCCATCGCCCACTTCACCGGGATCGGATTGGCCTCGACGAACAGCTGCCGGTGCACCGGCAGCAGGCGCCGCTGGATCGACATCGCGGTCGCCACGTCGCCGGCCAACGCAGCGGCGCACAGCTCGCGCATCAGGCGCGGCGCCACGTTGGCGGTGACGCTGACGTTGCCATGGCCACCGCACAGCATCAGCGCCACCGCGGTGGCGTCATCGCCGGAATAGATGGCGAAATCTTGCGGTGCCTCGCGGACCAGCCACTGCGCGCGCTCCAGGTTGCCGGTGGCTTCCTTGATGCCGACGATGCCCGGCACCTGCGCCAGGCGCAGCACCGTGTCGTGCTGCAGGTCGGCCACGGTGCGGCCGGGCACGTTGTAGAGCACGATCGGCAAGTCGCCGGTGGCTTCGGCAATCGCCTTGAAGTGGCGGTACTGCCCTTCCTGCCCCGGCTTGTTGTAGTACGGCACCACCTGAAGCTGGCTGTCGGCGCCGACCTCGCGCGCGAACCGCGCCAGCGCGATCGCTTCGGCGGTGGAGTTGCCGCCGCAGCCGGCCATCACCGGCACGCGCCCGGCCGCCTGTTCGACGGCGACCTTGATGATCTCGCAGTGCTCGGCCACGTCCACCGTCGGCGATTCACCGGTGGTGCCGACCACACCGATGCAATCGGTGCCCTCGGCCACGTGCCAGTCGACCAGTTTCCGCAGCGCGGCGTAATCGACGCTGCCGTCCTCGAGCATGGGGGTGACGAGGGCGACGATGCTGCCGCGCAGGGGCGTGGACGATGCGGTCATGCGGAAAGGGGCCTGCCGTGTGGGAGCGTCGATTCTAATCGGGCGGACGATCGAGGAAGCAGCGGGAACGCAGGCGCGTGCGCGGCGTGGAGCGGTTGCCGCAGCAACCAACCGCGCGCGACGTCCGGCTGCGTCAGTCCCGGCCCGGTTGCAGCCGGCGGCGGGGGGAGTAGCATCGCCGGCCGGACCGTTCGCACGGGTCGTGTATGCCTTCCGCCTCCCATGGAAGCAGGCTGGGCCGACTGCTGCAGCACGAATGCGAGGTGGCCGCCCAGACACTGGCGGAGACCGGCGACGTGCACGCACGCGTGCATGCGGCGCGCAAGGCGATCCGCCGCGCGCGCTCGCTGATCGCCCTGGTCGAAGCGGAGCTCGACGTCGAGGCGGCCGACCGGGCCCTGCGCCGCGTGTGCGAAAGCCTGGGGTCGCTGCGCGACGCGCGGGCGATCGCGCTTGCCGCGGGCACGCAGGGCCGCAAATCCCGGGACAACCGCTGGAAACAGGCCAGCGACGCCCTGGAACAGCGTGCCGACCGCCTGGCCCGACGCGAGCAGTCCGCCGATCCCGGCTTCGCGAAACGGCGGCGCGCGCTCGCGCGTGCGGCACGCCTGCTGCAGGCGTTGCCGTGGGACGCGCTGGCCAGGCCGGGTATCCGTGCCGGGCTGGTGCGCCAGACCCGGCGCGTGGAAAAGGCGGCACGCCGGGCAAAGGCCACCGCCACCCCGGAGGACCTGCATCGCTGGCGTCGCCGCACGCGCCGCCTGCGCATGCAGATCGATGCCCTCGCCGGACTCAGGCTCGACATCATCGGCCAGGACACGACCGCATCCACGCGCCTGCACCGGCTGAGCGATGCCTTGGGCGAACGCCAGGACCGGACGCTGCTGGCGGCCACGTTGCGGCGGATGCGCACGCTGGAGCACCGGCGGGCCCTGCTGGAGCAGCTGGAGCGCAGCTAGTGGTTGCGCTGTCCGGTGAAGCTGCCTGCGCGGGGCGCGCCCGCAGCGCGTGCGCGTGCCCAGCCTCGCGCCGCCAGCGCCAGCGCGACCGCATCCGCACCTGCGGCGAAATGCAGCGCAGCGGACACATCGCGTGCAGCACGCCAGACCGCTTCGGCCAGGTCATCCGCATGGGGATTCCCTGAAGCGGAAATGCGCACGCCCGCCGGCGTTGGGCCAAGGCCCCATTGAACCTCCCCGGCCGGCGCGCAACGCTAAGGTGGCAAGTGGCACGCCCGCGGCCCGCTGTGCCGGTTCCACGTTCTGCAGCGCTCCGGCGCCGGTCGCATCCGTTCTTGACGCCTACGGGATGGAAACCTCATGCACGCCCTCGATCCAGGCACCGCGAATCCCGCCCGTGCGGACCCCGCCCTTTCGCCGCTGTTGGAATTCGACGCGCGGATCGCCAAGATCGGCAGCAAGGTCCGCGTGCTGTCGGGGCTGGCGTGGCCGGTCGCGATGGAGGCGCGCTTCCTCGAACGCTGGCGCGCCGGCAGCCCGGAAATGCCCGCGCCACCCACCCAGCCGGTCGACCATGCCGCGACCATCGAGGCGCTCGATGGCATCCTGCCCCGGCTCGACCGCGGCCATCCGATCGGCGACTGGCTGTACAAGACCGCGTGGAGCTACCGCGTCGCCGCGCTCATGCTTTCCAGCGTGGGCACGCCCCGGTTCACGGAGTGCTCGGCGCTGCTCTACGGGCATCCGGCCACGCACTACCGTTCACAGGACGCCACCACCACCCAGTCCGCCGCGAAGATGCTGGAGATAACCGACCAGCTGATAGATTCGCGCTTCGTTCCCGACGTGCCGTACGACATCCCCGCACCCGACTTCGCCGCGCGCCTGCGCGAGCGGATCGATCCGTTCTTCACCGACGATCCGGTGCAGGTCGTGCTCGACCCCGAGCTCGCTTCCAAGGCGGCGGCGGGCAGCAAGGTCATCCGCATCCGCGCCGATGCGATGTTCTCCGACCTGGACCTGGACCAGCTGGTCGAGCACGAGGCGTTCATCCACTCGGCGACGATGCTCAACGGCAAGCACCAGCCGTGGCTGCGCTGCCTGGGCACCGGCGCGCCGCGCACCACGCGCACCCAGGAAGGCCTCGCCACGTTCTCCGAGATCATCACCGGCGCCATGGACATCAACCGCCTGCGGCGCCTGGCGCTACGCGTCCTGCGCCTGCAGGAAGCGCTGGCCGGCGCCGACTTCATCGAAGTCTTCCGCGCGTTCCTGGCCGCCGGGCAATCGGAGGTGGACAGCTACCGCAGCGCTGCGCGCATCTTCCGCGGTGGCGATGTCCGCGGGCGCGTCTGCTTCACCAAGGATGGCGCCTACCTGGAAGGCCTGCTGCTGGTGACCGCCTTCGTCAAGCGCGCCCTGCACGAGAACCGCGGCGACACCCTGCGCCTTCTGTTCTGCGGACGCGTCACCCTGGGCGACCTGGTGACCCTGGCCACGTTCCGCGACAGCGGCCTCGTCGCCGCGCCGCGCTACGTGCCGCCGTGGGCGCGGCATCCCGAACGCGTGCTGGCCACGCTGGCGTTCTCCACCGCGGCGCAGTCGCTGCGCCTGGATTCGTTCTCGCTGCAGCGGTTCACCGAGTACGAGGACGAGGTCCTGGCCGAGGCGGCGTGGAGCGCTCCTTCCGCCTGACCGGGCACCCGGTTTCCGCGCCGATGCCGGGGAAATTTCCCCGATGCCCGCCAGGCGGGCACGACCGCCGGGACGCTAGGGGCGACGCGCCGGGCATTCCGTGCGACGCCTGCGGCTTTCTGCCCGGATGCCGCGCCTGCGAACGGCACGCGCCGGCCAGCAAGCCGCCCGCCCGGGCCTCCGGGTTCGAAGCCTGCAGCGTTTTGCCCGATCCGCAAGGAAAAAAGCTCCACCCGTCGGGCTTTTTGCCTTGCGCGCAAGGCACGGACGCTGCGCGCAAGGCGAATCGGTTTGCGAGTCCCAGGCAAACGGGCTCGCGCGCAAGGCTCATCGGCTTGCACGCAGGGCAAACCGGGCCGGTATCGGCGCTGGAAGACCCTTCGCAAGCTGCCAGACGTCGCGATCGCAAGGCTCCGGGCCTTGCGCGCAAGGCAAAAAGCCCGACGGCTGGAGATATTGGCCTTGCGACGCCTTCGACGCGGCGCAGGCCGTACCGGCCGAAGCTCCCGGAACCGGGGAGCCGGCCCGGTTCAATCCCCGAGGTTGATCCAGGTCGCCTTCATCTCGGTGTACTTGTCGAAGGCGTGCAGCGACTTGTCGCGGCCGTTGCCTGACTGCTTGTAGCCGCCGAAGGGCGCGGTCATGTCGCCGCCGTCCCAGTAGTTGACCCAGACGCTGCCGGCACGCAAGCCGCGGGCCATGCGGTGGGCGCGCGACAGGTTCGCCGTCCACACGCCGGCGGCCAGGCCGTACTCGGTGTCGTTGGCGATGCGCAGGGCCTGGGCTTCGTCGTCGAACGGGATCACCGCCAGCACCGGCCCGAATATCTCCTCGCGGGAGATCGCATGCTCCGGGCGCACGTCGTCGAACACGGTCGGCTCGACATAGCAGCCGCCTTCCACGGTCTGCAGGCGGTTGCCGCCCAGCGCCAGGCGCGCACCCTCGGCCTGGCCCTTGGCGATGTAGTCGAGCACGCGCCGGGTCTGCCCTTCGTCGACCATCGCACCCATCGGCGCGCCGGGCTCGAGCGGATGGCGGGGCTGCATCTTCCGCCCCGCTTCGACCACGCGGGCGACGAACTCTTCCTGGATGCAGCGCTCCACCAGCAGGCGCGAAGCGGCGGTGCAGACCTCGCCCTGGTTGTAGAAGATGCCCGACGCCGCGGCCTCGGCCGCCTTGTCCAGGTCCGGCGCATCGGCGAACACGACATTCGGGCTCTTGCCGCCGCATTCCATGTAGGCGCGCTTCATGTTGGACAGGCCGGCGCACTGCAGCAGGCGCTTGCCCACCGCGGTCGATCCGGTGAAGACCAGGCCGTCCACGTCCATGTGCGAGGCCAGCGGTTCGCCGGCCTCCTTGCCGAAGCCGGGCACCACGTTGAACACGCCATCGGGGATGCCGGCTTCTGCGACCAGCTCGGCCAGGCGCAGCACGCTCAGCGGCGACTTCTCCGAAGGCTTGATCACGACCGAATTGCCCATGGCCAGCGCCGGCGCCAGCTTCCACGCGGCCATCAGCAACGGGAAATTCCAGGGAACAATCGCCCCGACCACGCCCAACGGCTCGCGGGTGATGAGGCCCAGCTCGTCGTTGCCGGTGGGCGCCACTTCGCCATACACCTTGTCCAGCGCCTCGGCGGTCCAGCCGAAGCAGCGGATCGTGGCGGCGATGTCCACGTTGCGCGCATCGTCGATGGGCTTGCCCATGTCCAGCGATTCCAGCAGCGCCAGCTCGTCGGCATGCCGCTCGATCAGCGCCACGAGTGCCTGCAGGGTCTTCTTGCGCTTCACCGGCCGGGCCTGCGACCAGCCACCGGCCTCGAAGCTGCGCCGCGCCGCGCGCACCGCGCGGTCGATGTCGGCCTCACTGCCCGACGCGACCTTGCCCAGCACCCGGCCATCGATGGGGCTGACGCAATCGAACGTCCTGCCGTCGGCGGCATCGACATACCTGCCGTCGATGAAAGCCTGCGTGCGCAGGACCAGGCCATCGGCCATGGCCTGCCAGTCGGCGCGGGTGCGGGGGTTGCTCATTGGAATCTCCAGATCGTCAGCGATCGTGTCCGCGCAAGCGGAAACCGTATGCGTTATCCAGCGGCCTCGCCACGCACCAGCGATCCGGTGCGAGGCCTGCCGACGGCAAGTAGAGGAGGAGGCTGCGGCCGCAGGCCGGAGCCGGGGGACATGGACGTCGGCAGGCTTCGCGCCGGATCGCCGCCAGCCGCCCATCCCCGCGCTGGAAGCGCCCGAGGACCACAAAGGGACGAACTGCAGTCCATCAGAACGTCGCCGGCGTATTCGCGCTGACGATCACCGCCTCGGTGTCGCCCACGTTGCGGAAGCGGTGCGGGACCTTGCTCTCGAAGTAGTACGCCTCGCCCGGCCCGAGCACGCGCACCTGCGCGCCAACGGTGACCTCCACCTGGCCGGAAACGATTACCCCACCCTCCTCGCCTTCGTGCTCGATCATCGACTCGCCGGTGTCGGTGCCCGGCGGCATCACCTCGCGCAGGATGCACATCTGCCGCTGCGGGCGGTGCTGGCCGACCAGGTAATAGTGGATGTCGTTGTTGCCCACGTCCGGCAACTCGTCGGCGGCGTAGAACGGCTGCTCCGGCGGGCCCGGGTCCAGGTCCAGGGTGAAGAAATCGGCCAGCGAGATCGGCAGCCCGTCGAGCACCTTCTTCAACGAGCTGACCGACGGACTGACCTTGTTCTGCTCGATCAGCGAAATGGTGCTGTTGGTGACGCCCACCCGGCGGGCCAGCTCGCGCTGGCTCAGGCCGCGGGCCGTGCGTACCCGCTGCAGGCGTGCACCGATGTCCATGCGTCTGTCGCTCCCGCCGGCCACTGGCCGGACGTGTTGCGGATACTTTACATACCGCCCCGTGCAGGTCAATTTTTGGCGTAGACTCGGCCGCAGCGTTGAATTTATCGAACGGCGCCCGCGGCGCCCCGTCCCCCGATGGAGCCTGCCCCATGAGTCGCGACGACGACGCCATCCGCACCGCCCTGGCCGACCACTACGCCGCGCAGAACCAGGCCACGCCGGCGGCCATGGATGCGTTCTGGATGCCGTTCACCGCCAACCGCCAGTTCCGCCAGACCCCGCGCCTGCTGGCCAGCGCCGAAGGCATGTACTACCGCGACGTGGAGGGCCGGCAGATCCTCGACGGCACCGCCGGCCTGTGGTGCTGCAACGCCGGCCATGCCCGGCCGCGGATCGTGGAAGCGGTGGCCCGCCAGGTCGCGACGCTCGACTTTGCGCCGAACTTCCAGATGGGCTCGCCTTTGCCGTTCGTACTCGCCGAGCGACTGAGGGCGATCGCGCCGCGACCGCTGGACCATGTGTTCTATACCAACTCCGGATCGGAGTCGGTCGACACCGCGCTGAAGATCGCCATCGCCTACCACCGCGCCCGCGGCGAAGGCCAGCGCATCCGCCTGATCGGCCGCGAGAAGGCCTACCACGGGGTCGGCTTCGGTGGTATTTCGGTGGGCGGCCTGCCCAACAACCGCAAGTGGTTCGGCCCCGGCCTGCCCGGCGTGGACCACCTGCGCCACACCCTGGACATCGAGCGCAACGCGTTCTCGCGCGGCCTGCCACAGCACGGCATCGAACTGGCCGAGGACCTCGAGCGGCTGGTGCAGCTGCACGATGCCAGCACCATTGCTGCGGTGATCATCGAGCCGATCTCCGGATCGGCCGGCGTGGTCCTGCCGCCACCGGGCTACCTGCAGCGCATCCGCGACATCTGCACCAGGCACGGCATCCTGCTGATCTTCGACGAGGTCATCACCGGCTTCGGCCGCGTCGGCGAGGCCTTCGCGGCGCAGCGCTTTGGCGTGACGCCCGACATGATGACCGTCGCCAAGGGCCTGACGTCCGGCTGCGTGCCGATGGGCGCGGTGTTCGCATCGACCGGGATCCACGACGCCTTCATGCAGGGGCCGGACAACGCGATCGACCTGTTCCACGGCTACACCTACACCGGCCATCCGCTGGCCTGCGCCGCGGCACTGGCCACGCTGGACACCTACGAGGAGGAAGGCCTGTTCCAGCGTGCAGTGGAGCTGGAGCAGTACTGGCAGGACGGCCTGCATGCCTTGCGCGGCCCGAACGTGGTCGACATCCGCAACTACGGCCTGATCGGCGCGGTCGAACTGGCACCGCAGGGCGCACCGGGCACGCGCGGCTACCAGGTGTTGGAGCGCGCTTTCCGCAAGGGCCTGCTGGTGCGCGTGACCGGCGACACGGTCGCGCTGTCGCCGCCGTTGATCGTGGAACGACGCCACATCGACGACATGTTCTCCATGCTCGGCGAGGTGCTGGCGGGAGTCTAAGCCGATGTGGCGGCCGGGAGCTCTGGCGGACAGCCTCTTGTAGGAGCGGACTTCAGGCCGCGAAGCCTGCGTCCTCGGCCCAGGCGACGCCTTCGCGACTGCAACGTCCCCGGCTTCGCGGCCTGAAGTCCGCTCCTACAGAAAAAACGCGGCACAGCCAGCAGCACACCAAACAACAGACGACAACGCCCCCGCGCCTCGCAATCCACGGAGATCCACCATGCTGATCGGCGTCCCGAAGGAAATAAAGAACCACGAGTACCGCGTCGGCCTTACCCCCAGTGGCGCACGCGAACTTTCCTCGCGCGGCCACCAGGTGCTGGTCGAGCGCGATGCCGGCGCCGGCATCGGCCTGGCCAACGAGGCCTACGAGGCCGCGGGCGCGCAGATCGTCGACAGCGCTGCCGAGGTCTATGGCCGCGCGGAGATGGTCATCAAGGTCAAGGAGCCGCAGCCGGCCGAGTGCGCGATGCTGCGACCGGGCCAGGTGCTCTACACCTACCTGCACCTGGCCCCGGACCCGGAGCAGACCGCGGCGCTGCTCGCCTCCGGCTGCACGGCCATCGCCTACGAGACCGTCACCGACGACCGCGGCGGCCTGCCCCTGCTGGCGCCGATGAGCGAGGTCGCCGGGCGCATGTCGATCCAGGCCGGCGCGCACGCACTGGAGAAAGCGCAGGGCGGCTCCGGCATCCTGCTCGGCGGCGTGCCGGGGGTGAAGCCCGCCGAAGTGCTGGTGATCGGCGCCGGTACGGTCGGCATCAACGCGGCACGGATGGCGATGGGCCTGGGCGCGCACGTCACCGTCCTGGACCGCTCGCTGGATCGGTTGAAGTACATCGACGAGCTCTATGGCGACCGGCTGACCACGATCTACTCGACCCGCGACGCGATCGAGGACCGCCTGCCCTACACCGACCTGGTGATCGGCGCGGTGCTGATCCCGGGCGCGGCCGCGCCCAAGCTGCTTTCTCGCAACCATCTCAAGCTGATGCGGCCGGGGTCGGTGCTGGTGGACGTGGCGATCGACCAGGGCGGCTGCTTCGAGACCAGCCGCGCGACGACCCACCAGGAACCGACCTACGAGATCGACGGGATCATCCACTACTGCGTGGCCAACATGCCCGGCGGCGTGGCCCGCACGTCCACCTTCGCCCTGACCAACGCGACCCTGCCGCATGCGCTGGCACTGGCAGGCAAGGGCGTGGTGCAGGCCCTGCTGGACGACGTGAACCTGCGCAACGGATTGAACGTGCACGCGGGCAAGCTGACCTACCGCGCGGTGGCCGATGCGCTCAACCTGCCCTTCACTCCGGTCGCCGAGGCGCTGTCGCTGTAGGAGCGGGCTTCGGGCTGCGAAGCCGGCGCCGTCGCGTTTACGGCGTCGTCGGTGTCGCGGTCATGCCCGCTCCTACAAGGGCGAAACCTTCCACGGGCTGAGGTATTTGGGCGGCAGTCGACCTCCTGCAGGAGCGGACTTCAGGCCGCGAAGCCGACGCCCCCCGGATCGCGATGACTTCGGAATCGCGACGCCCTCGGTTTCGCGGCCATGCACGCTCCTGAAAAGGCTGCCCTTCCGGGTTGGCACCCGCAGCGACGTTCGGCTTCTGTGTAGGAGCGGACTTCAGGCCGCGACGCCGAGGCCGTCGGAATCGCGTCGATGGGGCGTGCACGCACGGGCCGCTACACTGCATCGCGCCTCCCTCCCTGACGTGCACGCATGATCGACGACCCACGCCGCGCGCAGTTGCGCCGCATGAAGGCCATCGCCCTGGTGATGCTGCTGGCGATGCTGGCCGGCTTCGTGCTGAGCCATGTCATGGGCAACCAGGGCGTGTGGGCATGGGTCTCGGCGTTCTGCGAAGCGGCCACGGTCGGCGCGCTGGCCGACTGGTTCGCGGTGGTGGCGCTGTTCCGCCATCCGCTGGGCCTGCCGATCCCGCACACGGCGATCATCCCGCGCAGCAAGGCACGCATCGCCGACAGCCTGGCCGCCTTCGTGCGCGACCACTTCCTCGAACCGAAGACGCTGCTGGCCAAGCTCGAAGTGTTCGATCCGGCGGCGAAACTCGGCGAATGGCTGGGGCGCCCGGAGCAGTCGCAACGCCTGGCCCAGCTGGCCCGCGGCTGGGCTTTGCAGGCGCTGGACCTGCTCGACGAGCGCGCGGTGCGCGAGGCGATCCAGGGTTTCGTTATCGCGCGCCTGCGCAACTGGAACGCGGCCGCCAGCGCCGGCGACGTGCTCGGCCTGCTGACCGCCGACGGCCGCCACCAGGTCCTGCTCGACGAAGCGCTGCGCCGGCTTGGCACCTACCTCGACGACGAATCGGTGAAGCAGCGCGCTTCCGAACTGCTGGTCAAGCATGCGCGCAAGGAATGGCCGCGACTGGTCGGCACGGTGGATTTCGTCAAACCGGTGGAAGGCATCGCCGACAACCTCGCCGACCGCATCGCCCGGGCCTTGCTCGACGAGCTCAACGAAATCCTGTCGCAGCCGCAGCACCCGCTGCGCCGTGACTACGAGCGCTGGCTGCAGGGCTACGTGCGCAGGCTGCGTCGCGATCCGGCCCTCGCGGAGAAGGTCGAGGCGATCAAGCAGAAGCTGATCGAGCACGAGAGCGTGCAGGATTACGTGCGCGGCCTCTGGGACCAGATCCACGCCAGTCTGCGCACCGACCTGGAACGCGAGGACGGCGTCCTGGCGCGCCACCTGCAGCATTCCCTGGGCGGACTGGGCCAGGCGCTGGAACGCGAGCCGGCATTGCGCGAGGCGATCAACCAGCACGTGATGGGCGGTGCGGAAAAACTCGCGCTGCGCCTGCGCGGCGGCGTCACCGACTACATCGCCCAGACGGTCAAGGCCTGGGACGAGCGCCACCTGGTCGAGCAGCTGGAACTGAGCGTGGGTCGCGACCTGCAGTACATCCGCTTCAACGGCACCCTGGTCGGCGGCCTGATCGGGCTGCTGCTGCATGCGGTGATCGTCTTCCTGGATCGCAGCCCGCCACTTTAGGCGCAGATGGCACGGGGCGTGCCTGTTGTAGGAGCGGGCACGACCGCGACACCGAAGGCGCCGCGATTCCGATGTCGATGGGATTGCGAGGACGCGAGTCTGGAAGGTGATACCACCCGGATCGAAGAGCCTGGCCAGAACCCGTCCGGCCCGGGCAACGCTCTCGCGATTCCACCGGCGTCGGTGTCGCGGTCATGCCCGCTCCTACGAAGTCCTGCGGCGCGTACGGTTGCGCCCCCTAAAGAACCTCACCCCCCCGGCCGCTATCCCACAACGGGCCGCTCATGCGGTCGCCTTCCAACAGGGGAAACGACATGACCGCACGACCGACCGTGCTGCTTTGCGACGATTCGCGCGCCTTGCGCATGCTGGCGGCCGGCCAGTTGGAAGAAGCGGGTTTTCAGGTGGCGGGCGAAGCCGGGAACGGCCACGATGCGGTCAGCCAGTACCAGGCGCTGAAGCCGGACCTGGTGTTGCTGGACCTGGTCATGCCCGAATGCGACGGCCGCCAGGCGCTGGCGAAGATCCTCGAGCTGGATCCGCAGGCGAAGGTGGTGATCCTCAGCTCGCTGGGCGCGCAGAGCGACATCGAGGAGTGCCTGCGCCTGGGCGCACGCTCCTACCTGCAGAAGCCCATCGACCCCGATGCGATGGAGCGTGTCCTTCGCGACGCGCTCGCCTGACCAGCGGCTATCATCCGGACAATCGCAGAGGGGCATCGAATGGCTGTCAAATTCCTGGGCCAGTTCCTGATGGAGCGTGGCGTGATCACGCCCCAGCAGCTGCTGGCGGCAACCGAGGCGCAGCGCGCTTCCAACCCTTTGCTGGGCGAACTGGCCGTGCGCCAGGGCCTGCTCACCGAGGCACAGGCACGGCGCATCAACGATCGCCAGCGCGCGGATGATCGTCGCTTCGGCGACATCGCCCTGGAGCTGGGGCTGCTGGAACCGGCCCAGGTCGAAGTCCTGCTGGCCGCGCAGAAGGCCGGGCGCAAGCTGTTCGGCCAGGTGCTGGTGGAACAGGGCGTCGTCGATGCGGCAACCCTCGAGTCGGAACTGGCGGTGCACCGCGCCGACCAGGACGCCGCGAACCATGCCCTTGCCGTGGGCGTGGCCGACCACGCCCTGGCCGATTTCGCCAACGGCGCCATCGCCCTGTGCGGACGCCTGTTCCCGCGCATGCTCGACAGCCAGTGCCAGCCCGCCGGCCTGCTCGGTCCCGGGCAGCTGGCTGCCTATCCGCACGTGGCGCACGTGCGCATCGATGGCGAGCAGCCGCTGTTCATCGGCATGGCCTGCGACCTGTCCACGATGCGCGCGATGGTCTGCGCATTCCTGAAGATCGGACCCGAGCGTTGCGATGACGCGCTCGCGCTGGACGGGCTGGGCGAAGTGGTCAACGTGCTGATGGGCTACGTGGTTCGCAACGTGCTGCCCGACGATGTGCAGTACCGCGCGTTCCCGCCCGACCTGGCCACGCCGGCCGCGCAGCTCGTCGCAGACCGCGATCGCAGCCTGGCCCTGCAGATGAACTCCCAGATCGGGCCGTTCGTGCTGCTGATCGGCGACTGAGGGCCCCTGCCCGCAGCCCCGGACGGGGCGCCGCGCCGCCGCCGGACCCCTGCTATTCTGGGTCCGGCAGCAGGAGGCGCCATGATCACTCCGGAAGACATCCAGGCAGGCCTGGAACGCGGGGAGTTCTTCCTCCAGTACCAGCCCATCGTCTCGCTGGTCGATGGACGATGCGTCGGCTGCGAAGCGCTGCTTCGCTGGAAGCGGCTGGGTCGGATGGTCGGCCCGCGCGACTTCATTCCGCTGGCCGAGGAAAGCGCGCTGGGCGGCCTGCTGACTTACCACGCGATCGAGACCGCCGCGCGCGAACTCGGCCCCTGGCTGCTGGAACGCCCGCACGTGTTCATCGGCATCAACGTGCCACCGGCCCTGCTTGGCCGCGGCGGCATCGAGTACGCCGCGATGAAGACCGGCTACCAGCAGACCCTGCGCGAGCAGCTGGTACTGGAAGTCACCGAGCGCGGCATTCCCGATGGCATGGGCATGGCCGAGATGGAGGAAGCCGCGCGCAGCGGCGTGCGCTTCGCCCTGGACGACGTGATGCTGGACAGCGCCAACCTGGCGATCCTGGCGCGCTGCAAGTTCCACATCATCAAGATCGATCGCACGCGGGTCGCCGGCATCGCGCCCGGGCAGCCTCGGCCGGAATGGCTCGAAGGCCTCGCCGCCCTGCTGGCGACCACCAACCTGCAGGTGATCGCCGAGGGCGTTGAAACGCCGGAGCAGGCCCAGGTCCTGCGCGACGCCGGCATCCCGATGGCGCAGGGATTCCTGTACGGGCAGCCGCTGGCCGCGCGCGCGCTGCAGGCCTTCCATGCCTGGCACGAGCCCGGCGGCCACGGCGTGGAGCGCGCGACCGGGCCCTGATCTTTCGCGACCCTTCCCCGGGCCGCCGTGGATCGATCAGGTCGCCGGGTGCTGCAGGCGCCAGGCACGATGGATGCGCGCGTTGCGCTCGAAGTCCGGCGGAATGGTCCGCGCGCTGATCTCCTCGCATTGCGCGAACTGCGCCACGGCCGCTTCGTCCAGGCGGAAGCGGCGGAAGTTGTTGGAGAAATACAGCACGCCATCGGGAACCAGCCGCGCCATCGCCGCCTGCAGCAGGCGCACGTGCTCGCGCTGGATGTCGAAGTCGTCGGCGCGCGCGGAGTTGGAGAACGTCGGCGGATCGCAGAAGATCACGTCGTAGCGGTGCCGCTCCGCGTCCAGCCAGGCAAGCACGTCGGCCTGGACCAGCCGGTGCTTCTCGCCACCGATCCCGTTCAACGCCAGGTTGTCGGCGCACCACTGCAGGTAGGTTGCCGACAGGTCGACGCTGGTGGTCGACGCGGCGCCGGCCACCGCGGCCTGCACGCTGGCCACGCCGGTGTAGCAGAACAGGTTGAGGAAGCGCTTGCCGCGCGCCTCGACGGCCATCCGCCGGCGCAAGGGGCGATGGTCCAGGAACAGGCCGCTGTCCAGGTAATCGAACAGGTTCACCCACAAGCGCGCGCCGTTCTCGCGAACGACCATGCGCTCACCCTGCTGCTGGTACTTCCCGTACTTGGAGCCACCCTTGCCGCGCTCGCGCGTCTTCAGTGCGACCCGCTCGGCGGGTACGGCGAAAAACTCGCGTGCGGCGGCGACCAGTTCGCCTCGGCGCCGGCGCACGTCGGCCTCGGGAATTTCGGCCGGCGGCGCGTATTCCTGCACGTGCAGGAACGTGCGCTGCTCGCCCCCGTCCTCGGCATAGACGTCGATCGCCGACGCGTACTCGGGGATGTCGGCGTCGTAGGCACGGAAGCAGGTCACGCCCTCGCCGCTGCGCCAGTTCTTCAGCTTGCGCAGGTTGCGCTGCAGCCGGTTGGCGACCATGCGCGCGCCTTCTGACAGTTCGCGCGGCACGACCTCGCGCTGCGGCGGGCGTACCGGGTCGCAGATGATCAGCGCGCACTCCAGCGCACCGTTGAACAGCTGGTATTTCTTCGCCGCACGCAGGCCCGTGGCGTGGGCAAGTTCGGCGTCGCCGCAGAGCAGGCTGGCGCGCCAGTCAGGCACTGCGCGCTGCAGGGCCTGGCCCAGGCGCCGGTACAGCGCGCCATCGGCCGCCAGGCGGCGGTCGTAGGGCGGATTGCACACGGCCAGGCCGCGCGCCGTTTCCAGGACAGGAAGCGCGTCGATGTCGCGCACCTGGAAATCGATCGCCACGGCCACGCCCGCCGCCTGTGCATTGGCACGCGCCGCGGCGATGGCCTGGGCGTCGATGTCGTTGCCATGGAACGCCGGGCGCAATGCGGCCAGGCCGGCCTGCGCACGCGTGCGCGCCTCGGCCACCAGGGCCGACCACGTGACGGTGTCGAAACCGGTCCAGCGCGTGGGCACGGGCGCATCTATCGCCGGGTCCGGGACCTGCGCCTCCGAGGAGGGTGCCACGTGCTCCATCGCCGCCTGCCACGGGCCGGCTGCGGTGCCGCTCGCCGCACCAGGCGCGGCTTCCTGCACCTTCGACATCCGCCCCAGGCCGGGCGCCATGTCGGCAGCGATCAGCGCGCCTTCGATCAGCAAAGTGCCGCTGCCGCACATCGGATCCAGCAGAGCGCCGCCTTCGGCGTAGATCGCCGGCCAGCCGCCACGCAGCAGCACGGCCGCGGCCAGGTTCTCCTTCAACGGCGCCTCGTGCTGCGACGCGCGCCAGCCGCGGCGATGCAGCGGACCGCCGCCCAGGTCCACCGACAGCGTCGCCCGGCCCTTGCGCAGCGACAGGTTCAGGCGCAGCCCGGGGGCGTCCACGTCCACCGACGGCCGCTCCAGGCCCTGCGCACGGAACACGTCGACCACCGCATCCTTGACCCGCTGCGCGGCGAAGCGCGCATGGGTGATCGCCTCGCCGGACACGTGCGCATCGACCGCGAGGGTGTCGCCCTCGCGCAGGTGCTCGTGCCAGGGCAGCCTGGAGGCGCCGTCGTACAGCGCCTGCTCGTCCGGGCAATCGAACTCGGCCAGCGGCCAGAGCACGCGGCTGGCCAGTCGCGACCACAGCACCGCGCGCTGCGCATCGGCCAGCGTGCCCTCGGGGTTGGCGCCGGCAATGGTGGCGGTGGCTTTTTCCGCACCCAGCGCGACCAGCTCGTCGGCCAGCAGGTATTCCAGGCCCTTGGCACAGGAGACGAAGAACTTCACGGCAGACCTCGAATGAAAACAGGGAACGCCGCGCGGGCCGGGCCCGGCGGCGGGAAAGCGGCGGCAGTGGCCGCCGCCATGTCGCAGCGGTTACAGGTCGCGCAGCAGTTCGGCGAATGCGCGTGCGGTCGCGTCGACATGCCCGGCCAGGCGGTGGCCGTCGTCGAGCAGCAGCAAACGCGCCGAACGCGCGCGCGCCCAGTCGATCACCTCGTTCGCCGGGATCAGCTCGTCGTGCCAGGCATGCACCACCGAGGTCGGCACGGGCGCGGCATCGAGCGCCGGCATCGGGCCCATCCGCAAGGGCGGCACCATCAGGAACAGCGCGCGGGTCGGCACCTGCAACGAAGCGATCGCCGAAACATAGGCGCCCAGGCTGGAGCCGCCCAGGACGACCGGACCTCCGCGCGCAACGGCTGCGCCGGCGATGTCGAGCAGGCGCTGCAGTCGGGCCGGGACGTCGCCTACGCGGCTGATGTCCTGGCGCGCATCCAGGTCGGTGAAATCCGGGCGCTCGGTGGTCCAGCCCAACTGTTCGGCGGCTTCGGCCAGCGCGGTCACCTTGGTCGCGTCCGGGCCGCTTTCGAAGCCATGCGACAGGATGCAGTGGCCGCGACTCACAGCGCCTGCACCGTGTCGCCCAGGCGCAGGGTGCCGCCCTCGACGATGCGTGCGCACAGGCCGCCGTGTCCGCGCATGGCGTTGAAGCCGCCCGCGCCCAGCGCCTCTTCCATGCGCGAGCACGGATCGCAGGATTCGGTGCCCTCGAGCACCAGCTCGCCGATGCGGAAGCGGCGCCCCTTCAGCGCTACCAGCGGGATGCCGGAAACGACCAGGTTGCGGCGCAGCGTGGCCGGGGCGACCTGCGCATGCCCGGACAGGGCCGCGATCACCGGCAGGTGCTCGGCCTGGATCAGGGTGATCCCGCGCTTGCCGCTGCCGCTCTTGTAGCGGTCGCCCGCCAACCCGGCGCCAGCCGTGGCCTCGACCGCGTCGACCTCGATCATCGCGGTTTCGCGGGCCGGCCGCAGGCCGATCCATTCCACGCGACCGCCTTGCGGCAGGGTCGCCATCAGTTTGCCGAGCGGGCTGTCCGGATCGGGGCGCGAAGAGAGTGCAGGCATGCGTGAATGCTAGCATCCCGGCCCATGTCGACCCTGCACGCACTGACTGTCATCGACGCCCCGCTGCCGTACGTGGAACGCCTGGAAACGCGCCCGCTGGCGCAGGTGGACCTGGTCGTCATCCACTGCACGGAGTTGCCCGACCTGGCCACCGCTCGCGAGTACGGCGAGCGCGTGCTCTACGACAGCGGCACCGGCAACAGCGGCCACTACTACATCGACCGCGACGGCACGGTGCTGCGCTACGTGCCCGAGGACCGCAGCGCACACCACGTGCGGGGCTGGAACCCGCGCGCGATCGGCATCGAGCTGGTCAACACCGGGCGCTATCCGCATTGGCTGGACTCGCGCCACCAGGCGATGGCCGAACCCTATCCGGACGCCCAGGTCGACGCTTTGGTCGCGCTGCTGAACCGTCTGGCCGGCGACCTGCCCGGGCTGCGCCACGTCGCCGGCCACGAGGACCTGGACCGCGACCGGGTGCCGGCCAGCGACGATCCGGCCGTGCTCGTGCAGCGCAAGCTCGATCCGGGCCCGCAGTTTCCGTGGGATCGCGTGCTGGCGGCGGTGCCGCTGCCGCGCCTGCCCCTGTAGGAGCAGCGTTCAGTCCGGCCGGGGCACGCGTTCCCATGACTCGGGTGGCGGCCTCGCGACCCAGCGGCCCTCGGTGTCGCGGTCATGCCCGCTCCTACGGGAGCCACGCAGCCTTGTAGGAGCGGGGCTTAGCCCGCGACACCGACGCTGCCCGCACGGCGACGGCAGGGCGGTTTCGAGTCCGGCGAGGTCGGCACGGGCCCGGCCATCATGGCCCTGGGGCCCGCGTCTACGCCCGCCGGGACACGGTCACCGCGCCGGTATAATTGCCCCCTCACTCCCGTGCATGGCTCCGCCCTTGTCTTCCGCCCTTGGCCCCGTGGTTTCCGAACTGATCGACCTGCTCGCCCTGGAACGGCTCGAAGACGACCTGTTCCGTGGCCAGAGCCGCGACATCGGCACCAAGTACGTGTTCGGCGGGCAGGTGCTGGGCCAGGCGCTGGCGGCCGCACAGGCCACCATCGACAACGGCCGCCGGGCGCATTCGCTGCATGCCTATTTCCTGCGCGCCGGTGACATCGAGCATCCCATCGTCTACGACGTGGACCGCACCCGCGATGGCGGAAGTTTTTCGGTGCGCCGGATCACCGCGATCCAGCACGGCAAGGTGATCTTCTTCTGCGCCGCTTCGTTCCAGGACGACGAGCCCGGCGCCGAGCACCAGCTGAAGATGCCCGAGGTTCCGCAGCCGGAGGACATCATCCCCGCGCCGCCGGTGCCGCCGGAGGTGATGGCCACTTTGCCGACCAAGGTCCAGCGCTGGCTGTCGCGCGGCGGTCCGTTCGAGTTCCGCCATGTCTATCCGCGCGACGAACTCAATCCGCCCAAGCGTCCGCCCTACCAGCAGGTCTGGTTCCGCCTGCGCGAGAACGTCGGCGAGATCCCGGTCCAGCTGCACCAGGCCCTCCTGGCGTACGCCTCGGATTTCCACCTGCTCGGCACGGCGACCTTCCCGCACGGGATCAGCTACTACACGCCCAACGTGCAGATGGCCTCGCTCGACCACGCGCTGTGGTTCCACCGTCCATTCCGTGCCGACGAGTGGCTGCTGTATTCGCTCGACAGCCCGAGCACCGAGGGCTCGCGCGGCCTCGCCCGCGGCCAGGTGTTCGATCGCCAGGGCCGCCTCGTGGCCAGCACCGCCCAGGAGGGCCTGATCCGCGTGGTGCCCGATCCGGACAGCGCGCGCCTGGTCCCGGCGAAGGACTGACGATGCGCCAGGTCTTCACCAGCCAGCGCCTGGAAACCGTGGAAGGCGTCGCCCGCCTGCTGCAGGACGCGGGCATCGACATCTACATCAGCCAGCCGCGCTCCTATCGCGGCCGGCGCCGCGGCCAGTTCAGCTACTCCGAACCGGTCCCCGCCAACCAGCAGCCGGCGGTGTGGGTGCGCAAGGCCGAAGACCAGCCGCGCGCACGCGAACTGCTGCGCGAGGCCGGCCTGCTGGCGACCACGCGCACGTCGTATTCGGGCCTGCCCACGCCGGCGACCGAAGCGCTGCCCTCGCGCTTCGACGCCACCGAAGGCGGCGACAAGCGCTGGGCCTGGCGCGTGCGCATCGGCCTGCTGCTGGGGATCGCAGCGGTCGCGATGTTCATCTGGATCGGGCGCAAGCCGCATCCGCCGGTCGCGCCCGCCACGCCGGAAGCGTCCACCGCGCAGCCGGCCCCGGGAACGGAAGAAGCCGGCGACGACGAGGAAGTGCGCGTACGCATCACCCCGCCGCCCGCCGGCTGACGGGCCCGCCTGCGCGGGCCCGGACCACCGTTCGACGCGTTTACTTCGCGCTGGCTTGCTTGGCCGGGCTGCCGCCGGCGCCGTGACCGCGTCCGCCCCGCTCACCGCCACGCTTGGCATGCGCGGCGTCGTACTCGGCGCGGCTGAGGCTGCCGTCCTTGTTGATGTCGGCCGCAACGAACCATTCGTCACGGCGCTGCTTCCTCGCCACCTCGCGATCGGCGCGGTCGACGAAACCGTCCTTGTTGGCGTCCATGCGCTCGAAGCGTTCGGCGAACTTCGGTTCCGCCGCGGCTTCGGCCTTGCTGATGCGGCCGTCCTTGTCCTTGTCCAGGTCGGCGAACGGCTGTCCGTGCCGCTTTCCGTCGTGCGAACGGCGCGGCATCTCGCCACGATCGAGCTTGCCGTCCCTGTTCTTGTCGAGCGTGTCGAACTGCGCGGCCAGGCGCGGATGCGCGGCGGCTTCGGCGCGATCGACCAGGCCGTCCTGGTTGGTATCCAGCGGCTTGTGCGCCTTCACCGGTTGCGGCGTGCCGGCAGCGGCAGGCTGGGTTTGCGCCAGGGCAGCGCCGGCGGTGATCGCCAGCAGCGCCACGGCGATCAGGGAAGGGGTCTTGTTCACGGGGTTCTCCAGAAGTCGTGGACTCGATGGCCACACCGGGGAAAACGTCGGTGGGTCCCCGCCGTTGACCGCCCGCCGGTTCCGTTCAGCCAGCAGCTGGCCAGATCCGCACGGCACCCACCCTCGCCGACGGCGCTATGCTGCGGCCATCCGTCGACCGCACTGCCATGGGCAACGACTCCTCCCCGACCGACGACCTGCGCCTGTTCCAGACCGGAGGCCATCCCTGCGGCTACTGGCCCGAGCGCAGCGCGCGCGACCTGGTGCTCGATCCGCGCGACCCGCGCCTGCCCGACATCTATCCGCAGGCGCTGGACTGGGGTTTCCGCCGCTCCGGCGACCTGGTCTACCGGCCGCACTGCGCGCATTGCCGGGCCTGCGTGGCCGTGCGCATTCCCGTAGCCGCGTTCGAACCCGACCGCAGCCAGCGCCGCTGCCTGGCGCGCAACGCCACGGTCCAGACGCGGATCGCAACTGCGCGGCGCACGAGCGAACACTTCGCGCTGTACCAGCGCTACCTGGGCGCACGCCACCGCGACGGTGGCATGGACGGCCATGGCACCGCCGAGTTCGACCAGTTCCTGGTCGGCAGCTGGTCGGACACGCGCTTCATCGAAATGCGCGAGGCCGGCGAAGATGGCCCCGGCAGGCTGCTTGCGGTGGCGGTCACCGATCGCGTCGGCAGCGGCCTGTCTGCGGTCTACACCTTCTACGATCCGGACCTGCCGGAGCGCGGGCTCGGCACGCTGGCGATCCTGCACCAGATCCAATGGGCACAACGCGAGGGCCTGGAGCATCTCTACCTGGGCTACTGGATCCAGGACCACGCCAAGATGGACTACAAGCGACGCTTCCAGCCGCTGGAGGCGTTCGACGGGCGGCGCTGGCGCCGGTTCACCGGCTGAGGCGCGTGGAGACACCTCGACTGCCTGTCGCATCCGCGCCACCCCGGCGTGCCAGAATCCGCGCATGCCGACCTCCGCCCACCTCCTGCTTGCCGCCCTCGCCTTGATCCTGTCCGCCTGTGCCGGCAACGGCACCGTCCCTGAAACGCCCGCCGCCGCCGCGACGCTGCGCGTAGCCACCTACAACACGTCGTTGTACGACGACGCCGATGGCGGCCTGGTGCGGCGCCTGCAGGCCGGCGACGCCGGCGCCCGCAAGATCGCAGCGGTGCTGCAACAGGTGCGTCCGGACCTGGTCCTGCTCAACGAGTTCGATTACGACGCCGGCGGCATGGCCGCCGACCTGTTCCAACGCGACTACCTGGAACGCCCGCAGGCTGGCGGCGGCGAGCCGCTTCATTACCCGTACCGCTATTTCGCCGAAGTGAACACCGGCGTGCCCAGCGGCCTGGACCTGGACCACAACGGCACGATCGGAGGCGAAGGCCGCGACCGTGGCAACGATGCCTGGGGCTACGGCCTGCACCCGGGGCAGTACGGGATGCTGGTGCTGTCCAAGCATCCGATCGACGCTGCGCAGGCGCGCGGTTTCCGCCTGCTGCGCTGGGCGACGATGCCCGGCACGCAGCGGCCGGTCGATCCGAAGACCGGCAAGTACTGGCACGACGATGCGGTCTGGGAGCAACTGCGCCTGTCGTCGAAGTCGCACTGGGACGTGCCGGTGCGCACGCCGTCGGGCACCGTGCATTTCCTGGTCTCGCACCCGACCCCGCCGGTCTTCGATGGCCCGGAAGACCGCAATGGCTTGCGCAACGCCGACGAGATCCGCCTGTGGCGCGAGTACCTTTCGCCGGGGACGCAGGCCTGGCTGTGCGACGACGCGGGCCGCTGCGGCGGCCTGGCCGGCGATGCGCGCTTCGTGATCGCCGGCGACCTCAACAACGATCCGGCCGATGGCGACGGCCACCACGACGCGATCGTGGAACTGCTCGAGCATCCGCGCGTGCTGCGCATGGCCACGCCGCGTTCGGAGGGCGGTGCGGAAATCGCGCGCGCATACGCGGCCAAGGGCCTGCAGCGGCGCGGCGCGCCCGAGCACGTGACCGGCGACTTCGGACCGAAGGCCGGCGCGATGCGGCTGGACTACGTGCTGCCGTCGACCGGCTTCGAACTTCGCGGAAGCGGCGTGTTCTGGCCCGCGTCGACCGACCCGGCCGCCGCCATCGCCGACGGCAGCGACCACCACCTGGTGTGGGTCGACCTGGCGTTGTGAGGGCCACGGCGGCGCGGCGAGCGCCCCCGGTTATTCCGGCAGGACTTCGATTCCGATCGCGGCTGCCGCATCACGGGCCACGGCGCGCGCGGCATCGATGCCGTCGGCGCGCGCCAGGGTCACGCCGACGCGGCGATGGCCTTCCACGCGCGGCTTGCCGAACAGGCGCAATGCGGTGTCGGGAACCTGCAGCGTAGCGTCCACGTTCGAGAACACCGGTACGCCGTGGCCGTGCGCCAGCAGCGCGCACGAGGCCGAGGGTCCGTTCTGTCGGATGACCGGGATGGGGAGCCCCAGGATCGCGCGCGCATGCAGGGCGAACTCGCTCAGCTCCTGCGAAACCAGCGTCACCAGGCCGGTGTCGTGGGGTCGCGGCGAGACCTCCGAGAACCACACCTCGTCGCCCTTCACGAACAGCTCCACGCCGAACACGCCCCAGCCGCCCAGGTCGTCGGTGACCGCGCGGGAGATCGCCTGCGCGCGTTCCAGCGCAAGTGGCGACATCGGCTGCGGCTGCCAGCTCTCGCGATAGTCGCCGTCACGCTGCAGGTGCCCGACCGGCTCGCAGAACGAGGTGCCGCCGGCATGGCGCACGGTCAGCAGGGTGATCTCGTAGTCGAAGTCGACGAAACCCTCGACGATGCAGCGCCCGGCGCCGGCGCGGCCGCCGGTCTGTGCGTACTCCCAGGCCGCCTCGACCTCGTGCTCGGTGCGCACCGTGCTCTGGCCCTTGCCCGAGGACGACATGACCGGCTTGACCACGCACGGCAGGCCGACCAGGGCGATCGCGGCACGGTACTCGTCTAGGGTGTCGACGAAGCGGTAGGGCGAGGTCGGCAGGCCCAGGGTTTCGGCGGCCAGCCGGCGGATGCCCTCGCGGTCCATGGTCAGTCGCGCCGCGCGCGCGGTCGGGATCACCTTCTGCCCGTGCTCCTTCTCCAGCTGGATCAGGGTCTCGGTATGGATCGCCTCGATCTCCGGGACGATCAGGTCCGGCTGTTCCCGTGCGATGAGTTCGCGCAGGGCGAAGGTGTCGAGCATGTCCAGCACGTGGCTGCGGTGGGCGACCTGCATCGCCGGCGCATCGGCATAGCGGTCGGCGGCGATCACTTCCGCGCCCAGCCGCTGCAGCTCGAGGGCGACTTCCTTGCCCAGTTCGCCCGACCCCAGCAGCAGGACACGGGTGGCGTGGGGGGATAGCGGGGTTCCGATGCGGACCATGGCGGCAGGACGGGAGTGAGGGCCGGACAGTTTAGCCGGGGGAGTCCCTGCGCCCGGTCAGGCACGCTCCGCGGGCTGGCAGGCCCCGGATCAGCTCCAAGGCCCTGTACCCGCGGCCGTTGACAACTGATATCACAATGATATCTTTTGTCGGCGACCCAGGAGATCCGCCATGAAAGAGCTTCCGATCCGTTCCCTGCCCGGCATTCCCGTCCTCATCGTGGCCCTGCTCGCCAGTCTGGCGGCGGCCTGGCTGTTCGCCCGTGGCGTCGGCGTGGCCGGCATGGAGGGCGGCGGCATGTCCGTCATCGCCTCGGCCGTGCTGGCCCTGGCCATCATCCTGGCCATCACCGGCCTGTACTCGATCCAGCCCAACCAGGCCGCGGTGCTGAGCCTGTTCGGCAAGTACGTGGGCACGGTCAAGGAAGCCGGCCTGCGCTGGAACAACCCCTTCTACTCCAAGCGCAAGATCAGCCAGCGCGTGCGCAACTTCGAGAGCGGCAAGCTCAAGGTCAACGACCTGGACGGCAGCCCGATCGAGATCGCCGCGGTGATCGTGTGGCAGGTGGTGGATGCCTCCGAGGCGGTGTTCAACGTCGACGACTACGAAAACTTCGTCCACATCCAGTCCGAATCGGCGCTGCGGGCGATGGCGGCCAGCTATCCCTACGACCAGCACGACGAGGGCCAGACCGCGCTGCGCAGCCATCCGCAGGAAATCTCCGACCACCTGCAGGCGCAGATCGCCGAACGCCTGGGCACCGCCGGCGTCGAGGTGATCGAAGCGCGGATCAGCCATCTGGCGTACGCGCCGGAAATCGCCCAGGTGATGCTGCAGCGGCAGCAGGCCAACGCGGTGATCGCCGCACGCACGCGGATCGTGGCCGGCGCGGTGGGCATGGTCGAGATGGCCCTGGCCGAGCTGCAGAAGAACGGCGTGGTGCAGCTGGACGAGGAGCGCAAGGCGCAGATGGTCAGCAACCTGCTCGTCGTGCTGTGCGGCGAACGCGGCATGCAGCCGGTACTCAACGCCGGCTCGTTGTACTGAGGCGCCGCCGGTGGAAGCCCTCGTGCCACTGGTCATCGCCATGAGCGGAATGCCCGCACTGGGTATCGCCGCCTGGTACGCGCGCGCCGACGATGCGCACAGCCGCGGCGCGGCGCTGCGCTGGGCCCTGGTCGCCCTGGCGATGCTGGGCGGCGCGATCGGCCTCTACTTCGCCGACGGCAGCACCACCGCCGTGACCACGGTGGTGGTGGCGATGGTGGTGGCGGTCAACGCGCTTCTGGTGTCGGTGGTCCTGCACCTGCGGCGTAGCGGCGGGAAGCGCTGACGATGGCGGAGAAGAAGGCCTATCCCCTGCGGGTCAACGCCGACGTGCTGGCGGCGGCGCAGCGGTGGGCCGACGACGAGCTGCGCAGCCTCAACGCACAGATCGAGTACGTGTTGCGCGACGCACTGCGCAAGGCAGGCCGGCTGCCCAGGCCGGCCGATGACCAGGAGGACGAAGGATGAGCACGCGCTGGCAGTACCAGGTGGTCGAATTCAAGCCGAGCCTGATGGGTTCGTTCAAGCAGGACGCATTGCAGGAAGCCCTGGCGCGCCAGGGACAGCTGGGCTGGGAGCTGGTCCAGATCGTATCGCCCGGCCCGATGATGGCGCTGCTGGCGGTGTTCAAACGCGAAGCCTGACGGAGTACGCCCATGCTGCATATCGTCCACCTGATCGAACGCCGCCATGGGTCCCGCGCGAGGCCGCTCATCATCGCGCTCGTGGTCGCTTCGGGCAGCGCGCTGCTTGCCGGCGTGGCGCTGGCGCTGCGCTGACCCGCGCAGTATTCGAGGCCGCCCGTGCCGCACGCGCACCCGAGCTCCATCGCTCCCGCCTCGGCGATCGATGACCTGAAGATCGCCGCGGCCTGGGGCGTGCTCGCCGGCCTGTCTGCCGCCGCGCTGATGCCCTACCTCGCCCAGACCATGCCAGACGCCTTCGCCCGGGTCCGCTTGCCGCTCGGCGTAATTGCCGCCGCGCAGGGCGCCCAGGCGCTGGTACTGGTCGGCCTGCTGGCGTGGGCCGGGCTGCGCATGGGCCACCGCGTGGGGCTGGGCAGCCCGGTGCTGCACGCCTGGCTGGTGGCGCGGCGGCGCCCGGACTGGGCGCGCCTGAAACCGCTGCACGCCGTGCTCCTGGGCATCGCGGCCGCACTGGCGATCCTGGCGGTGGCACCGCTGCTCAACCGGGCGATGCCGCCGATGCTGCATCCGCCCGCGTCGGCGACCGCGGGCCTGTCAGCGTTCAACGGCTTCCTTGCGTCCTTCTACGGCGGCATCGTCGAGGAATTGCTGCTGCGGCTGTTCCTGATGACCCTGCTGCTCTGGATTGTGGCGCGGCGGCGGCGGACAGCGCTGCCGGATTGGGCCTACTGGCTGGCCATCGTGATCGCCGCGTTGCTGTTCGGCGCCGGACACCTGCCCGCAGCGGCGAACATCTGGGGCCTGGAGCCGGTGGTGGTGCTGCGCACGCTGCTGCTCAACGGCATCGCCGGGCTCGCCTTCGGCTGGCTGTACTGGAAGCGCGGCCTGGAGATGGCGATGCTCGCGCACTTCAGCGCCGACATCGTGTTGCACGTCGCCGTTCCCCTGCTTTGGCCCGGAGCCCTGCCATGACCTATCGCCGCGACGACGCATCCTTGAACCTGGCCGTGCCCGGCAGCCGCGCCGGCTTCTGGCTGTTCGCGCTGACCTTCGTCCTGCCGGTGCTGGTCACCACCCTGGCAGTGGCTGTACCGGTGCTCGCCGGTGGATCGCTGAAACTGATCGCGGGCAGCCTGCCACTGACCCTGATTGCCACCCTCGGCGGCATCGCCCTGCTATGCGGCCTCCTCTGGTGGGTACTGGCGAGGCTCATGCGCCGGCAGGCCCTGGTCCTGTCGCCGGAGCTGCTGGAAGTACGCTCCAGCTTCTACCGCTGCCGCATCCCGCTGCGCGAGCTGAAGCTGGACCAGGCCCGCATCGTCGACCTGGACGAGCACACCGAACTGCGCACGATGCTCAAGACCAACGGCTTCGGCCTGCCCGGCTTCCACAGCGGCTGGTTCCTGCTGCGCAACCGGCGGCGCAGCTTCGTCGCCATCGCCGACGGCCGCCGCAAGCTGTGGCTGCCCGGCAGCGGCAAGCACGACCTGCTCCTCGAAGCGACCGATCCGGCCGCACTGCTCGCGCGCCTGCGCGCGCTGGCGATGTCGGGCGGGCGTGGCTAACCTGCGTCGATGCGAACGTACCCCGCCCCGCTCCACGCCCGCCTGCTGAACACCGCCGACATCGAACTGTGGCCGGCGGCGCTGCTCCGGGCCCGCGGCAATGCCGACGCGCGCGCGCTGTCGCGCGCCCATGCCGTCCTGCGGCGCAAGCGCGATGGCCGCTACCTGGCCGCGGCGCTGCCTGAAGGCCTGCTGCCGCTGGTGCCGCGGCTGGCGAGCGAAGCCGGCATCGACGAGGCGCTGGACCTGCTTGAAGCCGATGGCAGGCGCGGTCCGGCGCGTGCGCCGCGGACGCTGCCGCTGCACCGCCTGCAGGAACGGCTGGAGGCGCTGGGTATCGACGACGGTTATGCGCGTCGCACCGGACTGTCGCTGGTCGCCGAGCCGGAGTGGCTGCTGCTGGCCGACTTCGATCGCTATCGCCGCCCCTTGTGGCTGCAACCGGTCGCAGCGCGATCCTGGCAGGCGATGCGTCGCGCCGCCGCGACGGACGGCATCGTGCTCGAATCCATTTCCGGCTATCGCAGCCACGACTACCAGCTGGGCATCTTCGAGCGGAAATTCGCACGCGGCCAGTCGCTCGCGCAGATCCTCGCGGTGAATGCCGCTCCGGGCTACAGCGAACACCACGGTGGTCGCGCACTGGACATCGGCACCCCGGGCGAGCCGGCGGCGGAGGAATCGTTCGAGGCCACGCCGGCGTTCGCCTGGCTGTCGACCCATGCCGCCGCGCACGGGTTCACGATGAGCTACCCGCGCGCAAACCCGCACGGCATCGTCTACGAGCCGTGGCACTGGAGTTTCGCCGGTTGAACCAGCGCCGGCGCTGGTCGGCTTGACCTGGATCAAGAGGCCGGGCCTGGATGGGCAGATACTCCAGCCCATCCCCATCGCCATGCCGCCGCCGTGCCCCAGCAGCCACCTGCCCGTTACCCGCGTGGAATCATCGCGCTGCACTGGATCACCCTGCTCCTGCTGATCGCGGTCTACGCGACGATGGAACTGCGCGGCGTGTTCCCGCGCGGCAGCGCACCCCGCGACGCGATGAAAACGGCGCACTACTTCCTGGGCATTGCGGTCTTTGCCCTGACCTGGCTGCGCCTCGGCCTGCGCCTGTCCGGCCGCATTCCGCCGATCACGCCACAGCCGCCGAAGTGGCAGTCGATGATGGCCGCGCTCGTCGCACTCGCGCTGTATGGCCTGCTGCTGGCGATGCCCGTCATCGGCTACCTGCTGCTGAATGCCGAAGGTCACGCCCCGGCCATCGCCGGGATGCAGCTGCCGCTCCTGATTCCCGCGCAGCCGGGCCTGGCCGAAAGCCTTGAGGGCTGGCACGAACGCATCGCCGTGGCGGGCTACTGGCTGGTCGGATTGCATGCGCTGGCGGCCATCTACCACCACCACGTACGCCGCGACGATGCGCTGTGGCGGATGTCGCTGCGCCGCCGGGCTCCAGTCAATCCTGGGAACGGTTGACGGGCTTCTTCGCTTCGGCGGTGAAGTCGGCGATGCGCCACAGGTACAAGCTGGCGTAGCTGCGGTAAGGCCCCCACTTCTCGCCGCGCGCGAGCAGCTCCTTCGGCGTCGGCATCGCTTCCTGCCTGTCCACCTTCTGCGCACCCTTGCGGATGCCCAGGTCGTCGATGGGCAGGACGTCGGGCCGCCCGAGGCGGAACATCAGCATCATCTCGACCGTCCACCGGCCGATGCCGCGTACCGGCACCAGCGCGGCGACGATCTCGTCCTGGTGCATGGTCGACATGCGACGCAGGTCCGGGATCTCGCCCTGCGCCTCACGCGCGGCGAGGTCGCGCAGCGCAAGGGCCTTGTTCCCGGAAACGCCGCAGGCACGCAACGCGGTGTCGTCGATCCGACCCAGGGTGTCGTGGTGCAGGCGGGCACTGCCGATCGCGGCTTCCACGCGACCGACAATGGTCGAAGCGGCCTTGCCCGACAGCTGCTGGAACAGGATCGCGCGAGCCAGCGCATCGACCGGATCGAATGGTTTGCGCCAGCGCGGTTCGGCCGGCAGCGGCCCCAGTCGCTTCATCCACGCGCCGAGCTTGCGGTCGCGCCGCGACAGGTGCTCGTAGGCGGCGTCCACGTCGAACCCGCGCGCATGGCGGGGCATGGTCAGCGCCTCACCGAATCGACGGCCAGCAGGATCCAGCTGGCCATCAGCAGCGTGCCGCCGAGCGGTGCCAGCCGCGTGGGCCAGCCCAGCAGCGCGCCCCCGGCCAGGCTGCCGGCGAACAGGAGCGTGCCCAGCAACAGGCCCGCCAGGGCCAGCCAGCGCAACCGGCGCGCCGGCGCCTGGGCCAAGGCCGCCAGCATCGCGCCGTGGGCGAACGCGTAAAGGCTCGCGGTCTGCAGGTTGCCGCGCGCGTGCGCAGCGGCGATGCCATGGGCCGCGTATGCCGAGGCTCCGATCGCCAGCGCGGCCAGTACCGCACCGCTCGCCGCAAGCCAGGCTCCCGCCGGTCCGTTCCGCTGCATCACCCTGCCCCGTCGTCATCGCGCTGGCCGCGAGCCTAAACGAAAAAGCGCCGCTTGCGCGGCGCTTTTCGTGGATCCGTATCCCGGCCGGCGATGCCGGCCCCGGGTTACTTGATGGCCCAGTAGATGTCGTAGGTGCCTTCGGCGGTGAAGGACTTGTCGATGCCACCCTTCCATATCTCGTACGGACGATCGGTCACTTCGTAGCCGTGGGTCAGCGACCAGGCACGCAGCGCGTTGCGGGCGGCATCCAGCTCGGCCATGTAGCCGGTGTAGGACGCGAACGCGGCGCGGCGCGGCTCGGTGCGGATGTACTCGACCGGAGCGCCTGCCGGCACCGTCACCTTCAGCGGCTCGCCTTCGGCGGCCAGCTGCTCGGCGACATTTTCGGCCGCGGTATCGGTCTCCGGCTCCGGCGTTTCGCCGGCCAGCGGGGCCTGCACGGCCTGCGCGACCTTGCGGCGGACCGGCACGGCCACGTCGAACGCGTACTTCTCGGCGCCGAAATCGGTGGTGATGATGCGCACCGGACCCGCAGCTTCAAGACCCGGGTTGGCTTCAAGCGTGCGCTTGATCCATTCCTGGTTGTTCTTGATGGACTGCTTGATCGCCTCGTTGTTGCGCTCGATGTTGCCGGCGTTGACCACCAGCAGGTCCAGCGCGGGCACGTCGACGATCTTCAGGCCGGTCAGCGGAACGCCTTCGGCGCGATAGTCGAAGTTCGGCACCGTCGCCAGCATGTTGGCCATGCGGCTCAGACCCAGCTTGACGTCGTCGCCGACGTGGCGGCTGACGTACAGGCCCGCGTAGCGGCCCAGCAGGTTCCAGCCGTAGTTGACGTCGTAGGTCTGGGTGATCTTGACGTTGCGGTTGTTCTTGCCGGTCGGCTCGAGCAGGAACTGCACGGTCTTGTCGCTGCCGCGGCGTTCGTCCTCGACCTTGATCACGACCTTCTCGTTGGGAACGCTTTCGACGATCTCCCAGCTGCCCTGGCCGACGTGCGCTTCGGTGGAAGCGTAGTCGAGGCGGGAGCCGACGCCGGACTCGGCACCGGTGACGTTCAGCTGCATCTTCGGATCGCGCAGGACCAGCGGGTTCCAGTCCTTGAAGCGGCGAAGGTTGTTCACCGTGTCATAGGCGATGGTCATCTTGCGGTTGGTCTCGACGCTCTCCGAAATGTGCCGGTGCGAAGGCAGAACCAGACCGACCGCCAGGGCCAGAACAGCAACGATGCCCAAGGCGATCAGGAACTCGATAATGCGGGTCATTCAGCAGTCTCCGGCGCCGATCCACGGCAAGTTGGCAATGCGAGCCGCGAATCGTAGCAGGCTTCGCCGTCCGCGCGCAGCCAGCAGCGAGGACGGAGCCACGATAAACGGAATTCTTACACCCGGCTCGCCGGATGTCCCCCATGGACAGGGCGGGCGCGCCCAAGTTCCTGCCCGGGCCGGACGCCCGCTGAACGGACCTGTGTCCGCGCAATCGCAGGCTGCCCGGCCGCCCTGGCCCCGAGGCCCGTCGCGCTGCGGCGGGCCGGACATCCTGACCCTCAGACCCGTTGGAGCTCGAACGCCTTGAGGACCGCGCGGGTGCGGTCGCGCACGCCGAGCTTGCTCAGGGTGAGCGGGCGCGGCTTGCGAGCCCCCGGCTCGCGCGCCTGCGAACGCCCGCCGCGCTGCGGCGGGCCGGACATCCTGACCCTCAGACCAGCTGCAGCTCGAACGCCTTGAGGACCGCGCGGGTGCGGTCGCGCACACCGAGCTTGCTCAGGATGTTGGACACGTGGTTCTTGATCGTGCCCTCGGCCACGCCCAGCGAATTGGCGATCTCCTTGTTGGAGAAGCCCGACGCCATCAGCCGCAGGATCTCGGTCTCGCGGTCCGTCAACGGATCCGGCCGGTCCAGGCTGACGAAATCGTTGCGCATGTGCTCCAGGCCCGAGAGCAGGCGCTGGGTGACCGCCGGCTGCACCAGCGAACCGCCGTCGGCCACCGTCCGGATCGCGCCGACCAGCTGCTCCAGCGAGACGTCCTTGAGCAGGTAGCCCTTGGCCCCGGCCTTGAGCCCGGCCAGCACGAGCTGGTCGTCATCGAAGGTGGTCAGGATGATGGTCGGCGGCAGTTGCTCCAGGCGCGAAAGCACCTGCAGGGCTTCCAGCCCGGACATCGCCGGCATGCGCATGTCCATCAGGACCACGTCCGGCTTGACCTGCGGGATCAGCTCGACCGCCTGGCGGCCGTCGCCGGCCTCTGCAATCACTTCGATACCGCCATCGAGCGCCAGCAGGGAACGGATGCCCTGGCGGACCAGGGTCTGGTCGTCGACCAGGCAGACTCGGATCATGGAAGCGCTCCTTCGATGGCCGGGTGGGCCGGGGTGGAGACGGGAATGGACAGGCGCAGCCGGAAGCCGGCGCCCCTGCGGGTCTGGATTTCGAGGGTACCGCCACACTGCTGGAGCCGTTCGCGCATGCCGCGCAGGCCATTGCCGGGCACCAGGCCATCCGCCCCCTGGCCATCGTCGACGGCCTCCAGCAGGATCGCCCCGGCCTCGCGCCAGACCCGGATCGACAGGTGGCGGGCGCTGGCGTGGCGCACGGCATTGGTGATGATTTCCTGGGTGCAGCGCAACATCACGTGGGCGCGTTCGGGATCATCGATGGCCAGCGGCGACTCGATGTCCAGGGAGATGTCCAGCGCGGGCACGTGGTCGGCCAGCGGCCGCAGCGCCGCCGACAGGTCGATGCCCCCGCTGGCGTCGCGCAGCTGGCTGACCGCCTCGCGCACGTCGGTCAGCAGCAGCCGCGCCAGGGTCTTGGCCTGGCGCACGTGCTCCTGGGCCCGGCCCTCGGTCAGGTGGCTGGCTACTTCGAGGTTCAGGCTCAGCGCCGTCAGGTGATGGCCGAGCAGGTCGTGCAGCTCGCGCGAAATCCGGGTGCGCTCGTTGACCCGGGCGCTCTCTGCCAGTAGCGCGCGGGTGGCGCGTAGTTCGGCGTTCAGCCGGCGCTGGTCGTCGCGGGCCTGGGCCTGCTGCTTGGCGACCAGGCTGGTCACGTAAATGAACATCGAGAAGCCGCCGTACAGCAGCGACTGCATCAACGCCTCGAACAGGGGCATCCGGAAGACGTTGTAATAGATCGGGAGCACGGCCAGCTGGCTCGCCAGCAGCAGGACGACGCCCGCGGTGGCCGGCAACAGCCACGGGATGACCCCGGCCGCCACCATCAGCAGGATGCTGCCCAGCCCGGACTCGTTGAAATAGCTCACCCCCAGGGCAAGCACGGTCAATACCAGCAGCAGCACCCGGTCCGTCCAGTTGGCCGCCGCATGGCCCAGCCCGCGGGTCAGCCACCAGTAGCAGGCGCCGAAGCCGAGGTAGCAGCCGAACAGCCAGGCGGTACGGCCGCTGTCTGCGGCGAGGTTCTCGCTGCCATAGGCCGGCACGTACTGCGAATACACCAGCGGCACGCCGACCATCGCCCAGGTGAACAGGCCGGCATAGCGCAACAGGCGGGTATGGCTGAGACGTCCGAACATGACCGCATCTTACGGGGCCATTCGCCGCGCCGCCGCGGACGGAAGTCATGCCCTCGCCCGGGCTTGGCCCCCGTGCGATAATCCCGGCTGGTCGCACCGCCGGCCCCGCTACAGCACCAACGCCCCTCACGGAGTCGGCTTTACCCCCATGTCCATCGTCATCCGCGACGTGCGCGAACACGAGCTGGACTCGGTCCTGGCGCTCAACAACAACGCCGGCTCGGCGATCCTGCCCCTGGATGCCGCCAAGCTGCGCGGCTTCTTCGACAGCGCCGAGTACTTCCGGGTCGCCGAGCGCGACGGCAACCTGGCCGGGTTCCTGGTCGGTTTCGGCAGCGATGCCGAACACGACAGCAGCAACTTTGCCTGGTTCAAGGCGCGCTACCCCCACTTCTTCTATATCGACCGGATCGTGGTGGCCAGCCGGCGCCGTGGCGGCGGCGTGGGCCGCGCGTTCTACGCCGACGTGCAGAGCTACGCCGAACTGCGCTACCCGCAGCTGTGCTGCGAGGTGTTCCTCGACCACGGCGCCGACCCGGCCCTGCTGTTCCACGGCAGCTTCGGCTTCCACGAGGCCGGCCAGAACGTGATGCCGGACGTGGATGTGCGCGCCAGCATGATGACCAAGTCCCTGTGCAGCTATCCGTGGGTCCACGAGACCTACGGCGACAACCTGCCCGACCTGCCCTGGGTCGGTCGCTCCCGCCGGCAGCAGCCGCGCGACAGCCGTGCGACGGGTACCTGACGTGGGGTTGGCGGCGAACGACTACGAACAGGCGGGCGAACTGAAGATCGGCCAGGTCGGCATCGCCAACCTGCGCATCCGCACCCTCGACGTCGAGCAACTGGTCCGCGAGATGCGCGAGCGCGTCGAGCGCGCACCCAAGCTGTTCGGCCGCGCGGCGGTGATCGTCGATTTCGGCGGCCTGGCCCAGACCCCGGACCAAGCCACTGCCCGCGCCCTGATCGATGGCCTGCGCGACGCGGGCGTGCTGCCGGTGGCACTGGCCTACGGCACCCGCGACAACGACGCGCTCGCCGAGGCCCTCGGCTTGCCGGTCCTGGCGAAATTCCGCGCACAGTACGAGCGCGCCGAAGGGGCGCCTGCCCCCGCGCCAGCCCCTGCACCGCGCGAAGCGGCGCCGGCCGCCGCACCGCGCGCGACCGCCAAGGCCGTGCCGGCCGAGCAGCCGCGCGCGCCGGGCCGCATGCAGAAGACCGCGGTCCGCTCGGGCCAGCAGCTGTATGCCGAAGGCTGCGACCTGACCGTGCTGTCCACGGTCGGCGCCGGTGCGGAAGTGATCTCCGACGGTTCCATCCACATCTACGGCAGCCTGCGCGGCCGGGCCCTGGCCGGCGCGCAGGGCAATACCGACGCACGGATCTTCTGCCGCGACTTCCAGGCCGAGCTGGTGGCCATTGCCGGCAACTACAAGGTACTGGACGATGTCCCCGAAAAATTGCGCGGCAAGGCCGTGCAGATCTGGCTGGAAAACGGCCAGCTGAAGCTGTCCGCACTCGAATGACCCTGTCGCGCCGGCTGGCGCGCTCGCCCACCGCATGCAGCAACATCGCACCCCGCATCCAGGAGACATCCATTGGCTGAAATCATCGTAGTCACATCCGGCAAGGGCGGCGTGGGCAAGACCACCTCTAGCGCCAGCATCGCCCTGGGCCTGGCCAAGCGCGGCCACAAGGTGGCCGTGATCGATTTCGACGTCGGCCTGCGCAACCTCGACCTGATCATGGGTTGCGAGCGGCGCGTGGTGTACGACTTCGTCAACGTCGTCCACGGCGAGGCCACGCTCAAGCAGGCCCTGATCAAGGACAAGCGTTTCGACAACCTGTTCGTGCTGGCCGCATCGCAGACCCGCGACAAGGACGCACTGACCAAGGAAGGCGTGGAGAAGGTGCTCAAGGACCTGGCCGCCGACGGCTTCGACTACATCGTCTGCGACTCGCCGGCCGGCATCGAGAAGGGCGCTTTCCTGGCCATGTACTTCGCCGACAAGGCGGTCGTGGTGGTCAATCCGGAAGTGTCCTCCGTGCGCGACTCCGACCGGATCATCGGCCTGCTCGATTCCAAGACCCGCCACGCCGAGAACGGCGGAACGGTCCCTTCGCACCTGCTGCTGACCCGCTACAGCCCCGCGCGCGTGGCCACCGGCGAGATGCTCAGCATCACCGACGTGGAGGAGGTGCTGGGCCTGAAGGCCGTCGGCGTCATCCCCGAGTCCTCGGACGTGCTCAACGCCTCCAACAAGGGCGAGCCGGTGATCCTGGAGTCCGAATCGGAGGCCGGCCAGGCCTATGACGATGCGGTCGCCCGCCTGCTCGGCGAAGAACGGCCGATGCGCTTCATCACGCTGGAGAAGAAGGGTTTCTTCAGCAAGCTGTTCGGAGGTTGAGCATGGGACTGTTCGATTTCCTGAAGGCCAAGAAGGACACCGCGGCGACGGCGAAGAACCGGCTGCAGATCATCATCGCGCAGGAGCGCAGCAGCCGCGGCGCGCCGGATTACCTGCCACTGCTGCGGCGCGAGCTGCTGGAAGTGATCAAGAAGTACGTCAATGTCGACGTGGACGCGGTCAAGGTCGACGTGATCAAGGACGGCGACCACGACGTGCTCGACATTTCGGTGGCGCTGCCCGAAGGCCAGGGCTGACGCGACGGCGCGCATTCCGGTGCGCGCCAGTCATTGCCCGCCGCCGGACCGCTCCGCCCGATGGACTCCGCGCCCCCGCCCGGCATCCTGTGCCTGCGCGACATCGCGCTGGCCGATGCCGCCGCGCTGCTCGACGGTCACGGATTGACCCTGGTGCTGGTGGAGGACGGCGCGCCGATCCCGGGCAGCTACTGGGGCGAACCGGAAGCCGGGATCATCGGCAGCACCGTCCATGTGCGCGGCGACACGCCGGTGCACTCGATGCTGCACGAGGCCTGCCACCTGATCGTGCTGCCGCCCGAACGCCGGGCCACGGTGCACACCGACGCGACCGATTCGGTCGCCGAGGAAGACGCCACCTGTTACCTGCAGATCGTCCTGGCCGACACGTTGCCCGGCGTGGGCAGCGCGCGGCTGATGGCCGACATGGATGCATGGGGGTACACGTACCGCTTGGGATCGACGCGGGCGTGGTTCGAGGGTGATGCCGAAGACGCGCGGCGGTGGCTGGTCGAACGCGGGCTACCGCCGGCCTGAGCGTCGCATGGCGGCCGTTCCGCAGCGCGTGGCGACGCGCCAATCCTGGACAGCGCCTGCGTTCCGCAGCAGCGCGGTTCGCGAAGCCGGCGAAAGCCGCCTGCCGGGACCTGCCGCACGCCCGCGCGCCGCCAACCCGGCCTAGCCTGGCGGCGCCCCGCCCAGGTCGAGTACCGCCCGCGTTCCCTGCGGCTGGCGCGAGGAAATGTGCAGCTTCCAGCCCAGGTGTTCGCAAAGCCGCGCAATGAGTTCCAGGCCGATGCCATCGGCCGCCCCGCCAGGGGACTGGCGCGCAAGGCGCGCGTGGATGGCGCTGATTTCCTCCGGGCCCATGCCATGCCCCGGATCCTCGATGGTCGCCACCCCCGCCGGCGACAGCGACACCGTGACCACGCCGCTGTCGCTGTTCTCGATCGCGTTGCGCAACAGGTTCCCGATCGCCGCCGCCACCACGCCGGGGGGCGCCACGATCGTGCAGGGACTCACCTGGCCGTACTCGATCGCCAGTTGCTTGTCGCCGAGCAGGTGGCGATGGTCGTCCACGATGTCGGCCAGAAGGCTGTCCAGTTCGATCTTCTCCGACATCGCGGCCAGGCGCGCCGGATCGCGCGCCAGCACCAGCAGCAACTGGAACAGCTGCTCCACGCCCTGGAGCGTGTGCAGCACGCGCCGCATCTGCTGTCCCGCCCGCGGCGACAGGCCCGGCTGTTCGAGCGCCAGCTCCGTCGCGCCTGCGATCACCGCCATCGGCGTGCGCAGCTCATGGCTTGCCGAGGTGATGAACGCGCGTTCGCGTTCCACGAAATGCGCATTGCGCTCCAGGTAATCATTGAGCGCACCGGCGATCACGTACAGCTCCGAGCTGGCGCCGCGCGGGACCTCGATCCGCTGCCTCGGCGCACCGGGCCGCAACTGGCCGATGTCGGCGGCCAGCGCCGCCAGCGGCCGCACGATGCGTCCGACGCCAAGCCAGGCGGCGAGCCCGGTCACCACGATCAGGACCAGGCTACCCAGCAGCGCCGAGCGCTCGGCGAAGGATTCCAGCTCATGGAAATCCTCGATATCCAGCACCAGCGCCAACCGCCCCATCCTCTCGGATGGACGCACCATGACTACGCTCAACCGGTCCCCGACCACCACGTTGTCGTGCAGTCCGTCATGCAGTCCGCGCAAACTGGCCGGAACCCCGGAGGCATCGTCCAGCCGGTAAAGCCTGAGCGTGTCCGAGTCCTGCCAGCGATAGTCGGGGTCGCGCGCGCTGTGATCCTCGATGGCGGCCAGCTCCGATCGCAGCAGCGAGCGCCAGGCCGCATGCTCGGCGTGCTCGTGCACATTCGTGCCGATCGCGAACACGAGCAGCGAGACCACGCTGCTGAAGACCAGCAGCCACAGCACCATCCGCCGCCGCAAAGACATCGGGCTACGCATCCGCTGCTCCGCCATCGGATGCCGCGTCGACGATGGCCAGGCGATACCCGACGCGCGGCAGGGTGTGGATCAGCTTGGCCTCGAACGGTCCGTCGACCACCCGGCGCAGCTCGTAGACGTGCGAACGCAGGAGGTCGCCCTGCGGCGGCTCGTCGCCCCACAACGCGAACTCCAGCTCGCCGCGCGCAACGGCGGCGGGACTGGCGCGCATCAGCACCTCCAGCACCTTGCGGCACGCGGGATAGAGGTGCAGGAGCTGGCCGTCGCGACGCGCCTCGAGCGTGGCAAGGTCCAGCACCAGTCCACCGACTTCCAGCACCTTCCTCTGTTGCCGGCCCCGGGCGCGCGTCAGCAATGCCTCCAGGCGGATTTCCAGTTCCGGAAGCGCGAACGGCTTGGTCAGGTAATCGTCTGCGCCGGCCCGGAAACCAGCGATCTTGTCGGGCAGTTCGTCGCGCGCGGTCAGCATGACCGCCGGAAGTTCGGAGTGGTGCTGTTCGCGCAACAGGCGGAGCACCTCCGGCCCCTCCATGCGCGGCAGCATCCAGTCCACCACCATCGCGTCGTAATGCTGCGTGGCGGCCAGGTGCAGGCCGGTCACGCCGTCAGGAGCCACGTCGAGCACATGACCGCGCGCCTCGAAGTAGTCGAACAGGTTCGCGACCAGCTGTCGGTTGTCCTCGATGACCAGCAGCCGCATGTGCGGAACGCTCCCGGGTGGCGAAGGGCCATCTTACCGCCGCAGCCGTCGGAATCCGGTCGGAATGCCGGGGTCGACAGGAGACCTCGCGCCTTCGCTGAACCGCCACCTGGCCGTTAACCGGAACGGAACACTGCTCCGACTGCTGTCCGACAGCGGCAGCCACAGCATGGCCGCACCTTTCCAGACCAGTACCCATGAGTACTTCGTTGCCCGTGCTGCGCTTCCGCGACGATGCCAGCGCCTTCCCGCCCGGCTTCTTCTCCCGCCATCTGCTGGTCCCGCTGGCCCTCGCCCTGCTCTGCAGCGCTGCACTCAGGCAGGCAGGCGGCGATCTCTGGCTGGCCGACGCGATCTTCGACCTGGAAGGCGGTCGCTGGATCCTGCGCGAACACTGGTTCACCAGCGGCGTCATCCATCAAGGTGGAAAGTGGGCCAGCGCGCTGGGCGCCCTGCTGGTCCTGGGTGCATACGCGTTCGCGGCGCGCCGCCACGACTGGCGGCACCTGCGGCAGCCGTTGCTGTACCTGGCGCTGGCCACTGCACTCGGTGCCGGCTCGGTATCGCTGCTGAAATCGCTCACGCACGTCGCCTGCCCCTGGGACCTGGCGCGTTACGGAGGACCGCAGGCGACGGCGGCGCCCGTGTACGCCACGCGCGAGGCGGCAGGTGCGGCGGGCCACTGCTTCCCTGCCGGCCACGCCAGTGCGGGCTATGCATGGGTGGCGCTCTATTTCGCCGCATTGCTGTGGCGGCCACGGTGGCGCTGGCATGGCCTGGCGATCGGCGTCGCCACGGGCCTGCTGTTCGGCGCGGGCCAGCAGTTGCGCGGGGCGCACTTCCTGTCCCATGACCTGTGGACCCTGGTCGTGTGCTGGACGATGTCGCTGGCCCTGTACTGCGTGTTCGTCCGAGACCAGCCGCATCCGGTGATGTCGCCGGCCAGCCCCCCTGGAACCACGCCATGAGCACCCGGATCCAGCGCCGGCCCGCACGGCAGGCACTTTCGGGCCTGCGGCACTGGCGCCCGCAACTGTCGACCGAGCACGCGATCCTGGGCGCGGCGCTGTTCTTCAGCCTGGCCTGCAACGGGTTGTTCTGGCGCAGTGCCCTGGTCGTCCATCCGGGCAACCTGCGCCTTGCACTCGCCCTGTTCGGCACCCTCACCGGCTTGCACTGCCTGCTGATGGGGCTGGTGGTGTGGCGCTGGAACGCCAAGCCCGTCCTGGGCGCACTGGTGATCGTGTCCCTGCTGGCCGCGCACTACATGGGCCGCTACCACCTGTACCTGGACGTGGACATGCTGCGCAACGTGCTGGCCACCGACCGCAGGGAATCGGGAGAACTGCTTACGCCTGCCCTGCTGCTGCCCCTGCTGCAGGCCACGATCCCCCTCGCCCTGCTGTGGCGCATCCGGCTGCGCCCCGCTCCGCTCGCACGTGCCGTGCTGCGCCGCTCCGCCTTTCTCCTCGGGGCGCTCGTGGTCACCGCCGGCAGCGCGCTGCTCGCGCAGCAGGACCTGTCGGCGCTGCTGCGCAACCAGCGCGAAGTACGCTACCTGGCCACGCCGGCCAACGTCCTGGTCGGGCTGCCGCGCGCGCTGCAGGGGGACAGTCCGCTCCGGCACGCGCCGAAGCTGCCGATCGGAACCGATGCCCACGCCGTGCCGCGCGAAGCGGGCGGAAAGCCGCGACTGCTCGTGCTCGTCGTCGGCGAAACCGCGCGTGCGGCCAACTGGGGACTGGACGGCTACGCGCGCCAGACCACGCCGGAACTGGACCGCATGGGCGTGGTCAACTTCCCGGACATGCATGCGTGCGGCACGGCGACGGAAGTCTCGCTGCCGTGCATGTTCTCGCCCTGGGGCCGGCACGATTACGACGAGGACAGGATCCGCGGCCACCAGTCGCTGCTGCACGTGCTGGAAACGGCGGGCATCACGACCCTGTGGCGCGACAACCAGTCAGGCTGCAAGGGCGTGTGCGAGGGCCTGGCGGTGCAGCGCCTGGATGCCGGCGACGATCCGGCGCTGTGCCCGGGCGGACGCTGCCTGGATGGGATCCTGCTGGACGACCTGCCCGCCCAGGCGCGGGCGCGCCCGGGCGACCGGGTCATCGTGCTGCACCAGCTCGGCAACCACGGGCCCAGCTACTTCGAGCGCTATCCCAGGCAGTTCCGCCACTACACGCCGACCTGCGACACCCCCGAGCTGGGCGACTGCAGCCGCGAGCAGATCGTCAACAGCTACGACAACGCGCTGCTCTACACCGACCACCTGCTGGCCCGCTCCATCGAGCAGCTCGGTCGGATGGACGACTACGATACGGCGATGATCTACCTGTCCGACCACGGCGAGTCGCTGGGCGAGAAGGGGCTTTACCTGCACGGCGTGCCCTACGCGATCGCGCCGGACGAGCAGACCCGGGTTCCGATGGCGATGTGGTTCTCCTCGGGCTTCGCCGCCAACCGCAAGCTCGACGTGGCATGCCTGCGCGCGCGCGCGGAGCGTGCCGCCGACCACGACAACCTGTTCTCCTCGGTGCTGGGCCTGATGCAGGTGGATACCGCGCTGTACGACCGGAGCCGGGACCTGTTCGCCGGCTGCGTGCCCGCGGGCTGACCCGGCAACGCCCCCCCTTTCGCGCTTGCGGCGACCGCCGGCAGCCACTAGCCTGCCGGCACTGCATTCCTCCGGGGAACCTTCGTGAAACAACGCCACCTGCTGCTCCCGCTCGCGATCGCCGCGTGCGTGCTTTCGCTGTCCGCCTGCAAGAAGGAAGCCTCGCCCGAAGGCGCACCGACCGCCACGACCCCGGCCAGCTCCGGCGAGACCGCCGACGAGTTCGTCGCCCGGATCAACGCCGAATACAAGACCGCCCTGCCGGAGATCAGCGCGGCGCAGTGGCTGTCGCAGACCTACATCACCGAGGACAGCCAGCGGGTGGCGGCCAAGGCCAACGAGCGCGCGCTGACCCAGCTCAACGTGTGGATCGAGGAAGCCAGGAAGTTCGAAGGCCAGCCGATGTCGGAGGACAGCAAGCGCACCCTGGAGCTGCTGAAGCTCATGAGCGCCATGCCCGCGCCCAAGGATCCGGCCAAGCTGGCCGAGCTGACCACCATCGCGGCCAAGATGGAGGGCGCGTACGGCGCCGGCAGCTACTGCACGGGCGAGGGCGAGGCGAAGAAGTGCCGCCAGCTCGGCGAGCTCGAGGACGTGCTGCGTTCCAGCCGCGACTACGACGCCCAGCTCGACGCCTGGCAGGGCTGGCACTCCACCGCCATGCCGATGCGACACGACTACGCGCGCTTCGTCGAACTGGTCAATGAAGGCGCCAAGGAACAGGGCTACGCCGACGCTGGCGCGATGTGGCGCAGCGGCTACGACATGGCCCCCGACGCCTTCGCCGCCGAAACCGATCGACTGTGGGACCAGGTGCGACCGCTGTACGAGCAGTTGCACTGCTTCGCGCGTGACCGCCTGCAGCAGACCTACGGCGTGGAGAAGGGCCAGGTCGGCGCCGGGCTGGTGCCTGCGCACCTGACCGGCAACATGTGGCAGCAGGACTGGGGCAACCTGTGGGACATCCTGCAGCCCTACCCGGGCGCCGGCAGCCTGGACATCACCAGCTCCCTGGAGAAGCAGTACCAGCAGGACCTGGGCGCGGCGCTGTACAAGCGCGGCCCCGGTGCCGATGCCAAGGCCCGCTTCGAGGCCGAGCGCGAAGCGCAGCTGCAGGTCGCCAAGCAGATGACCGAGCGGGCGCAGGATTTCTACGTGTCGCTGGGCATGCCCAAGCTGCCTGAGAGCTACTGGGCCAAGACCCAGTTCATCAAGCCGCTGGACCGCGACGTGGTCTGCCACGCCAGCGCCTGGGACCTGGACATGGCCGGCGACGTGCGCACCAAGATGTGCATCAAGCCCAACGAGGAAGACTTCACCACCATCTACCACGAGCTGGGCCACATCTATTACGACCTGGCCTACAACCCGCAGCCGCCGCTGTTCCAGGGCGGTGCCAACGATGGTTTCCACGAGGCCATCGGCGACACCATCGTGCTGGCGATGACCCCGAAGTATCTGGAGTCGATCGGCCTGGTCGGCGCGCAGCAGCAGAGCCAGGAGGCGCTGATCAACGCGCAGATGCGCATGGCCCTGGCCAAGGTCGCGTTCCTGCCGTTCGGCCTGATGATCGACCGCTGGCGTTGGGGCGTATTCGACGGTTCGATCGCCCCGGACCACTACAACCAGGCCTGGTGGGACCTCAAGGCCAAGTACCAGGGCGTTGCGCCGGCCGGCGCGCGCGGCGAGGAGTTCTTCGATCCGGGTGCCAAGTACCACGTGCCGGGCAACACCCCGTACACGCGCTATTTCCTCTCGCACGTGCTGCAGTTCCAGTTCTACAAGTCGCTGTGCGAAGCCGCCGGCCAGACCGGCCCGCTGTACGAATGCACCTTCTACGGCAACCCGGAAGCGGGCAGGAAGTTCCAGGCCATGCTCGCCCATGGCTCCAGCCAGCCGTGGCAGGCCACGCTGAAGGAACTGACCGGCAGCGAGCAGATCGACGGCGGCGCGGTGCTGGAGTACTTCGCCCCGCTGCAGGAATGGCTCAAGCAGCAGAACCAGGGCAAGCAGTGCGGCTGGCAGGCGACGGCGGCCATCCCCGCGGCTCCGCAGGCGCCGGCGGCGCCGGAAGCGCCGGCCAAGAAAGGCTGAGCCAGGGCGTCACCCGTGGAAACGACGAGGCCGGCATTGCCGGCCTCGTTTTTTGCGGCTGGCGGGCTGCTCCTGTAGGAGCGGGCATGACCGCGACACCGAGGTGGCCGGAGTCGCGGGGACATCGCCCGTGCAGACGGCGTCGGTGTCGCGGTCATGCCCGCTCCTACACAGAAACCATGCTGCGACCTGCCATTGCAGGCCCCGCCCACTCGTGTACGAAAGAAGATCCTTCAGTGCGCCGGTGATGCCGGCGCGTCGTCTCCGGTCACCGGCTGCGCCGCGGCCATCTCATCTTCCAGCTGCTTCTCGTAATCGGCCAACGACTTGCCCTGGGTGGCGGCCTCGAGTTCGGCGTCGTCGCGCAACGCATCGGAGTAGACCAGTTTCACCGGCATGCCCTGCTCGTCATGCAGGCGTTGCGCGCGCCGGATCAGCATCAGCATCTGCGCCGCGCTGTCGCTGCTGCCGACGATGCGACCGTCCATGCCCAGCACCCACACCCCGGACTGGCGCACGACGCCGGCCAGAAGGTTGCCATCGCGATCGCGCAGTTCGGCATGCGGCTCGATCGGCTGTGCTTCGCCGCGCGACTGGTTGCGCTCGCGCAGTTCCTTGCGCTTGCGCGCATCGCGCTTGGCCTTGGACTGGATCGACATCGAGGTACTCCGTGGGGGAAGGTCAGAGCTGTTCGCCCGGTTCCAGCGTAGGCGAGGATGGCGGCGGCGGGAACCGCGCCGAGACCCGTGCCTCCCAGCGCCAGAACAGCCAGCCCAGCAAGGTGAATCCGGCCATGCCCAGCGCCAGGTGAAGGCCATGGTGGCTCAGCAGCGGGGACAGCACGCCTGCAACGGCCGCGTTGAGCGCCAACTGGGTGAAGGCCTGCAGCGAGGACGCCGATCCGCGCTGGCGCGGATACATGTCCAGGATCGCCAGGGTCAGCACCGGGAACACCAGGGCCACGCCGAACGCGGCCAGGCTCATCGGCATCACCGCCCAGGGCAGCGCCAGTCCGCTGGCGAAGGCGGTGTAGAGGACATTACCCAGTGCCGCCGCGCCCATGCAGGCATAACCGACGCCGACCTGGTACTGCGGCTGCCAGCGTCCGGCCACGCGCCCGGAGACGAACGCGCCCAGGGTCATGCCGCCGATGGTCGGGATGAACAGCCAGGCGAACTGCTGCTCGCCCAGCCCCAGCAGGTCCATCACGAACGCCGGCGCCGAGGCGATGTACAGGAACAGCCCGGCGAAACCGAAGGCACCGGCGGCGGCCAGGCGCTGGAAGCGTGGATTGATCGCGATGGCCACGTAGTCGCGCGCCAGCCGGCCCGGACGCAGCGGCATGCGCGACTGCGGCGGATGGGTTTCCGGCAGCCACAGCGCGGTGCTGGCCAGCAGCAGTACCGAGAACGCGGCCAGGAACCAGAAGATCAGCGGCCAGCGCCCGGCGCCCAGCATCCAGCCGCCGATGATCGGCGCGATCGCCGGGGCGATGCCGAAGACCATCGACACATGGCTCATCAGCCGCTGTGCGTCGCTGCCATGGAGCACGTCGCGGATCACCGCGCGGCCGACGATCAGCCCCACGCCCGCCGACAGGCCCTGCAGCGCGCGGAATGCCAGCAGCGTGGCCAGGTCGCGCGACAGCGCGCAGCCGACCGAGGCGACGATGAACACCGACAGCCCCGCCAGGATCACCCGGCGCCGGCCGATCGCATCGGACAGCGGCCCGTGGACGATGCTCATCAGCGCGTAGGCGGCCAGGTAGACGCTGATCGTCTGCTGCATCGCCAGCTTGTCGGCGCCGAACTGCGCGGCCATCTGCGGGAAGGCCGGGAAGATCGTGTCGATCGAGAACGGGCCGAACATCGCCAGCCCGCCCAGCAACAGGGCCAGGCGGCGGTTGGAGGGCATGGGGCGCCCGATCATGGCCACACCGCCCCCCGCCCGCGGCGGGCAGGCACGACGACACCCGCCCCGGGCCATGCGGCCGGTGCCTGCGGGGTCGGTACGGTGGAGTCCTGCATGCGGTCCCTCGGCAGATTCCCGCCACCCGGGCGGGCCGGCGCCGGCGATGGCCCCCGGGCGGACCGGTGGCGGCGCTGAATACGGCGCCATGGTAAGCCATCGTCCCGAGCCGGCGGGCGACGGTGGGGCGTATAATTCCGGCATACGGTGGGAGAAGCGGGGCGACCCGCTGCCGAAGGCGCAAACGCCCGTAATCGCTCAGGCTCCCATACCACCGTACCGAACACACACTCTGGAGAGACCGGCCACCCGCGAGGGTCGCGCCGGCGCCGAAGGGGCACGAAGCCGCGACCTCGTCCGCGCAGCTTCCAAACTCTCAGGCAAAAGGACAGAGGGGCACCCTGTCGCGCGACCGCGCGGCATCCCTGCCCCTGTCCGGACCGCCTCCATGTCCCAGAACGCTTCCTCCCTGCGCGAACTCGAGCAGCACGACGCCTTTGTCGGCCGTCATATCGGCCCCAACGACGCCGAGATCGCCACGATGCTCGAATCCGTCGGCCATGCCTCGCTCGAGGCGCTGACCGACGCGATCGTTCCTTCCAGCATCAAGTCCGCCGCGCCGCTGGCGCTGCCCGACAGCCTCACCGAGGAAGAAGCGCTGGCCCGGATCCGCGCCATCGCGCTGAAGAACCAGGTGTTCCGCCACTTCATCGGCCAGGGTTACCACGGCACGCACACGCCCAAGGTCATCCTGCGCAACATCCTCGAGAACCCGGCCTGGTACACCGCCTACACCCCGTACCAGGCGGAGATCTCGCAGGGCCGCATGGAAGCGCTGATCAACTTCCAGACGATGTGCGCCGACCTGACCGGCATGGAGATCGCCAACGCCTCCCTGCTGGACGAAGCCACCGCCGCCGCCGAAGCGATGACCCTGGCCAAGCGTTCGGCCAAGTCGAAATCCGACACCTTCTTCGTCCATGACGCGGTGCATCCGCAGACCCTGGAAGTGCTGCGCACGCGCGCCGAGCCGCTGGGCATCGTGTTGCGCGTGGGCACGCCGCAGGAGGCGCTGGAGGCCGAATCCTTCGGCGTGCTGCTGCAGTACCCGGATACGTTCGGGCACATCGGCGACCACAAGGCGCTGGCCGAAGCCGTGCACGCGCGCGGCGGCCTGGTCGCCGTGGCCACCGACCTGCTCGCCCTGACCCTGATCGCCGCGCCCGGCGAATGGGGCGCCGACATCGTGGTCGGCAACTCGCAGCGCTTCGGCGTTCCGTTCGGCTTCGGTGGCCCGCATGCGGCGTTCATGGCCTGCCGCGACGCCTACAAGCGCTCGATGCCGGGTCGCCTGATCGGCGTGTCGGTCGACGCGGCCGGCAACGCGGCCTATCGCCTGACCCTGCAGACCCGCGAGCAGCACATCCGCCGCGAGAAGGCGACCTCCAACATCTGCACCGCGCAGGTTCTGCTGGCGGTGATGGCTTCGATGTACGCCGTGTACCACGGCCCGGACGGCCTCAAGCGCATCGCCACGCGCACCCATCGCCTCGCGGCGATCCTGGCCTCGGCTCTGCGTGCGGCCGGCGTGCAGGTCGGCGAGCGCTTCTTCGACACCCTGCACGTCAAGGACGTCGACGCCGCCGCGATCCACGCCAAGGCACGCCAGGCCGGCATCAACCTGCGCGAGATCGACAGCGAGGCCGTCGGCATCAGCCTGGACGAAACCACCACCCGCGCCGACGTCGTCGCGCTGGCCGCGCTGTTCGGAGCCGCGGCCGACGTGGACGCGCTGGATGCGGCCACCGCCGACGCGCTTCCGCTCGCGCTGCTGCGCAGCAGCGCGTTCCTGCAGCACCCGGTGTTCAACACCCACCACAGCGAGCACGAGCTGTTGCGCTACATGCGCGCCCTCGCCGACAAGGACCTGGCGATGGATCGCACCATGATCCCGCTGGGCAGCTGCACGATGAAGCTCAACGCCACCGCCGAGATGATCCCGGTGACCTGGCCGGAGTTCGGCGCGATCCATCCGCTGGCCCCCGCCGCGCAGACCGTCGGCTACCGCCAGCTGATCGGCGAACTGGAAGCGATGCTGGCCGAATGCACCGGCTACGACGCGGTAAGCCTGCAGCCCAATTCCGGCGCGCAGGGCGAGTATGCCGGCCTGCTGGCAATCCGCGCCTACCACCGCTCGCGCGGCGAAGGCCATCGCGACATCTGCCTGATCCCGGATTCGGCGCACGGCACCAACCCGGCCTCGGCGCAGATGTGCGGCATGAAGGTCGTGGTCACCAAGACCGACGGCAACGGTAACGTCGACGTCGAGGACATCCGCGTCAATGCCGAGAAGTACAGCGACCGCCTGGCCGCGATCATGATGACCTACCCGTCCACGCATGGCGTGTTCGAGGAGGAAGTGGTCGAGATCTGCGAGATCATCCACAAGCACGGCGGCCAGGTGTACACCGACGGCGCCAACATGAATGCCCTGGTCGGCGTGGCCCAGCCGGGCAAGTGGGGGTCGGACGTCTCCCACCTCAACCTGCACAAGACCTTCTGCATCCCGCACGGCGGCGGCGGCCCCGGCGTGGGTCCGTGCGCGGTGAAGTCGCACCTGGCCCCGTTCCTGCCGCGCACGCTCGGCGGCGAAGGCGACGTCGGCATGGTCAGCGCGGCCAGCTTCGGCAGCGCCTCGATCCTGCCGATCAGCTGGATGTACGTGACCATGATGGGCGCGGGCGGCCTGCGCAAGGCGACCCAGGTCGCGCTGCTCAATGCCAATTACATCGCCCGGCGCCTGGCCCCGCACTTCAAGACGCTGTACACCGGGCGGAATGGTCTTGTCGCGCACGAGTGCATCCTCGACGTGCGGCCGCTGGAGAAGACCAGCGGCATCGGCGCCGAGGACATCGCCAAGCGCCTGATCGACTTCGGCTTCCATGCCCCGACCCTGAGCTTCCCGGTCGCCGGCACGCTGATGGTCGAACCGACCGAGAGCGAGTCGCTGCACGAGCTCGACCGTTTCATCGACGCGATGATCCAGATCCGCGACGAGATCCGCGCGATCGAGGACGGCCGCCTGGACCGCGAGGACAATCCGCTCAAGCATGCTCCGCACACCGCGGTACAGGTGTCGGGCAGCGAGTGGACCCATGCCTACCCGCGCGAACTGGCCGCCTTCCCGCTGCCGTCGCTGAAGCTGCAGAAGTACTGGCCGCCGGTCGCGCGCGTGGACAACGTCTACGGCGACAAGAACGTGTTCTGCGCCTGCATCCCGGTCAGCGAGTTCGCCGAAGCCGAGGCTTCCAGCGACGCCGGGTGACGCGGCACGCGACGTCGATGCGTCGATCAAGGGCCCCGCGATGCGGGGCCTTTGTTTTTCCACACACCGGCACCGGCACTCACCCGCGCATCGGGCAGGGTAAGAAGAACGCATGTTGCAACGGGCGGCGGCCACGCTCTCCGAAGCCATCGCTTTTCGTCCGGATGGGCTTGACTCCCCCTTGGCCGCGGCGCCCAATCGGCGCACTCCCGGGGAGGATGTCGCAATGCTCAGGCCCATGCATGCCGGCAGCCGACTGCTGGTCACCGGTCTGGTGACCGCGCTGCTCGGCGTCCCGTATCCCGCAAGTGCGGTGTCGCCGCTGTCGACTCTTTATTTCTCCGCTTCCGTCCAGGACGAGGACGAAGAAGGGATCGAAGAGGAGGAAGAGGTCCAGGACGAGGAAGACGCGCAAGAAGAGCCGGTCGAGGAAGACGCGGAAGAGGAGGCCGTCGAAGAAGAGGCGGAAGAAGAATCCGTCGCGGAGGAAGACGATGCCGCGGACGCCGAAGACGAGGCGCAGGAAGAGCCTCCCTTCGTGGACGAAGAAGACGACGCCCTAGACGACGCGAACGCCGCCACGGATGAGGAAGACGCCGATACCGATACCGTCGCTGGAGAAGACGGAGCTGACGACGTCGACGACGAAACCCTGGCCTACGAGGCCGACGAGGCACCGGGTGACGACTACGAGGACGACGCGTCGTGGGCGGCCACCTGGGCTTCCGTGGAGAGCAACGAAGCCGACGACGCCATCCCGGTGGGCCACGGCCACTACGGCCGCGACACGATCTGGGAAGTCGTCGAGATCGACAGCGCGGACCGAGGCGACGAGGACTCCGTCGGCAGCGGTTCGCTGCTGTCGGTGCGTTCGGGCAAGCAGGCGCCACGCGGCAAGGGCAAGCCCCGTCGCGCGCAACGCGATCCGGGTGACGACGACGTCCCCTACTCGTTCGGTGGCCTTCCCGTCGCCGCGCTGTCGGTGCCGTGGCAGGCGCAGATCTTCTATCCCGCCGCGCCTGCGAAGCACGGCGACACGCGCGCCGCATGGCAACGCCAGCATTATTGCGGCGGCGCGCTGATCGCCCCGGACTGGGTGGTGACGGCCGCGCACTGCATCACCCAGCAGATGGTCGACCTGGGCTTCAAGGTGCGACTGGGCATGCAGGATCTCTCCAAGGGCGATGGCGTCACCTACAGGATCGACCGCATCGTGCGCCATTCGCAGTACAACGCCGAAAGCAACGACGTGAACCATCCGCCCAACATGTACGCCAACGACATCGCCCTGGTCAGGATCGTGCCCGAGACCGGTGCCGCACGCATCGATCCCAGGCGGATCCGCCAGATCCCGATCAACCGCAAGCCGCTGGCGGGCGGCGTACCGGTATCGGCGACCGGCTGGGGCGTGACCGGCGACGGCAGCGCCGATGCGATCAACGCGGTGATGCTGCGCGTGGACCTGCAGGCGATGCCCAACGCGGTCTGCCAGAAGCGTCCCGGCTACAGTCCGCAGAAGATCCAGGACGCGGTCTTCTGCGCGGCCAACCCGGTGCAGTCGACCTGCCGCGGCGACAGTGGCGGTCCGGTGGTGCTGACCAACGGCAGCCCGACCCTGGTCGGCCTGGTCAGCTGGGGCAAGCGCAAGTGCGCAGGCGACGGCCGGCCCGGTGTCTACACACGGGTGGACCGCTACGCGCAGTGGATCGACCAGGCGATGAAACTGCCTCCGGGCACCAACAGCCTGCCCTGATCCACGGACCGGCGGGCTAGTGCCCCGACGGGTTCAACGCGGGCCGGTCGGTGCGGAGCGCACCTTCCCGGCCCGCCACCTCCATGCCGGATGTCAGTTCGGCGCGACCTTGTCGCCGCCCGAATGCGGCGTATCTTCCTCTTCCGCGGTTGCGTCCGCCGGCGCGGTGGCCGGTGCGGCCGGATCGGTCACCGGCGCAGTCGCCGGCGCCGGCTCGGCCACGGCAGGTTCGGCGACCACCGGCGCAGTTTCCACGGCAGGAGCGGCCGGCTCCGGCGGTTTGCAGCCGGACAATACGCCGCCTGCCACAACAGCAAGCAGAACCAGCGACCACTTCGAGTCCACGATCTTCATGACGTACCCCTTGGTGACGAGAGTCCAGACCGGTACAGCCCCGTTTGCGGCACCACGCAAAGCGTGACGCGCTTAGCATTCTTGCACTAATGGATTCACCGCTGCCATAGCGCCAGCGGAGGCCGCGAATGCGGCCAGTCAGGCGTCGAAACCGATACCGTCCAGCAGCGCACGCATCCGGGAATCGCCGCGCAGCGGATCAAGGAACGGGTCGTTGCGCGCATACACCAGCCCGGAGTCGCCCAGCTCCCGCGCCTTGAGCAGGCGCCCGATGGCGGCCTCGACATCGCCCCACTGCGCGAACACCTGCGCCTGCTGGTAGAGCACCCGGTCGCCCAGCTCGGTGACCAGCCGGTCCATCGCCTTGCGCGCCGCGCCCCTGTTGCCGTCGAGGTGTTCCACGATCGCCAGCCCGGCCAGCTGGAAATCGCCGACCGGCTCGCTGGCGTATTCGTCGCGGGCCTGCGCCAGCTCGCCCAGGTTGACCAGCGCATCGCCGATGGCCGCATGCGCGCGCGACATGTGCGAGTTCATCTGCAGGGCCTGCCGCAGCGGCGCGATGGATTCGGCGAAGCGGCGTGCGGCGTACTCGATGGAACCGGCGGCACGGTGGATCAGCGGATTGAGGCGATCGCGCGCCAGCGCGTGCTGGATCGCCTCGGCGGCTTCGGCGGCGCGACCGGTCCGCGCGCAGTACTGCGCCCAGCGCGCCTGCACCGTCGCCTCGCCGGCGCCGAGCACGGCCGATTTTTCGAACGGCGCCCGCGCCGCGCGCGCATCCAGGCGGCCCTGGAACAGCACGAACCCCAGGGTGGAATGGCCATCGGCGAAGGCCGGCGCCAGTTCCACCGCGCTTCCGGCGGCGGCCGCGGCCTGCGCGTAGAGGTCGGCATGCTCCTCGACCGCGGCGTACTGGTTGGCGATCGCGGTCAGCGAACGCGCGCGTGCGGCATGGGCCGCCGCATAGCCCGGATCCAGCGCGATGGCCATGTCGAACTGGGCCAGCGCCGCCCGTTCGGAAGCTTCGTCCGCGCTCAGGTCGTAGAGCGAACGGCCGCGCAGGTAGGCATCGAATGCGGCCAGGTGCGCAGTGCCCCCGGAGGCCGCGCGCTCGTCCTCGGGCGTGCCCGGCGCGGCAACCTGCACGGCCAGCGCCGAGGCGACCGTGTTGGCGATCTCGCTCTGCACGGCGAACACATCGTCGATGCGCCGCTCGAAGATCTGCGTCCACGTACTGAAACCGGTGCGTCCATCGATGAGATCGGCCGCCACGCGCACCTCTTCGCCCGACCAGCGCACGCTGCCATCGAGCAGGTACGCCACGCCCAGTTGCTCGGCGATGCGGATCGCATCCTCGTCGCTGTCGCGGAACTTCCCCGACGAGGTCTGCGCCATCACTTTCAGCCCCTGGTTGCGGGCCAGGGTCGCGCGCACTTCTTCGGACAGGCCATCGGAGAAATAAGCCTGGTCGGGATCCCCACTGAGGTTCTCGAACGGCAGCACCGCCACGCTGCTGCCCAGCGCCTTCGCCGTGTCGAACCAGCCACGGCGCCAGCCCAGCAGCCCGACGGCGGCCGCGGCCACGGCGACACCGCCGCCGACCAGCAGGCCTCGGCGCGTGGCATCGGGCCTCGACGCCGGCACCGGGGCCAGCGATGGACGCGGCAGGGCCTCGCGACCGGCCAGCGGCAGCACGGCGCGCAGGACGGCATGCAGCGACGCTTCGCTGATGGCGGCCCCCTCGGGTCCGCCCAGGGTGATCGACTGGTACTGGCGGAAGCCCAGCGGCGGCTCGGTCCCGTCGATCGACAGCGGCACCAGCTTCTTCAGGTCGCGTCCGCGCGCGGCCTCGTCCAGCACCCAGTCCGACCGGATCGAATGGCGGGACCAGAGCACGATCACCGCATCGCAGGCGGCCAGGGCTTCTTCGATCGACTTGGCGAAAGCCGCACCGCCCTCGATCAGGGTGTCCCACCACACATCCAGGCCGGCCTGTTCGAGCGCCTGCGCCAGGTGGCGCGCCTGGGCCTGGTCGGAACGGGAATAGCTGAGGAACACGGTCGGGCGCGCGCGCTCCTGCTCGATTCCCTCCCCGCTGGACATGTCGTTGCCGCCGCCCCAGGAAGCAGCCAGCTTACTCCAGCGCCGGCGCACGCGGGCATTCCGGAAGGGCCAGGAAATGCAGGCTCCCGCAGGGCGTGCGCCCGCGCCTGAGCGCGCTGGCCGTTGCATCGGACCGCTGCCGATCGTGGACCCGTACGACAACCGCTGGCGCCTGCGGCTACCATCGAACGGACGCAAAGGCACGCCACAGGAGCGCACGCATGACACAGGGCACCCAGCATTCGGCCGAGGACGCGCGAAACGCCGACGTCCGCATCTACGTCAACGGAGCGCTGAAGCACCGCAGCGAGGCGATGGTGTCGGTGTTCGACAGCGGCTTCGTGCTCGGCGATGGCGTATGGGAAGGCTTCCGCGTCGTGGGCGGGCACCCGGCGTTCCTCGATGCCCACCTGGACCGCCTGTACGAGGGCGCAAAGGCGATCATGCTCGACATCGGCCTGGACCGCGCCGGGCTGACCCGCGCGATCTACGACACGCTCGACGCCAATGGCATGCACGGCGATGGCGTGCATGTGCGGCTGATGGTCAGTCGCGGGGTCAAGAGCACGCCCTACCAGGATCCGCGCGTCACCATCGGCCCGGCCACGGTGGTGATCATCCCCGAGTACAAGACCGCATCGGCCGCTTCCACGCGCCGCGGACTGTCGCTGTACACCGTGCACGTGCGCCGTGGCTTCCCCGACGTGCAGGATCCCAAGCTCAACTCGCACAGCAAGCTCAACTGCATCACCGCCTGTATCCAGGCCCATGGCGCCGGCGCGGACGAGGCACTGATGCTCGACCCGCACGGCTTCGTCGCCACCTGCAACTCGACCCACTTCTTCATCGTGCGCAAGGGCGAGGTCTGGACCTCGACCGGCCAGTACTGCCTGGGCGGCATCACCCGCGCCAACGTGATCGCGCTGTGCCGCGCCAACGACATCCCGGTGTTCGAGAAATCCTTCAGCCTCACCGACGTGTACGGCGCCGACGAGGCCTTCGTCACCGGCACGTTCGCCGGCGTGGTCCCGGTGCGCACGGTCGACCATCGCGACATCGGCTGGGAGCCGCGAGGAGAGGATGCCCGTGGTCCGATGGTGCAGAAGCTGCAGGCGCTGTACCAGGCGCTGGTCGCCAGCGAAGTCGCCGCGCGCGGACCGCGCACATGAGCGCGGCGCCGGTACGGGTGGCGATGTGGTCGGGCCCGCGCAACATTTCCACGGCGATGATGCGCGCCTGGGAGAACCGCGGAGACTGCGCGGTCAGCGACGAACCGCTGTACGCGCACTACCTGGATCACACCGGCCTGGACCATCCGGCGCGCGATGAAGTCATCGCCGACGGCGACACCGACTGGCGACGCGTGGTCGATGCCCTGCTCGGCCCGGCGCCCGGCGGTGCCGCGGTCTGGTACCAGAAGCACATGACCCACCACCTGCTGCCGCACATGGACCACGACTGGATCGCCGGCTTGCGCAACGTGCTGCTGATCCGGGATCCGCGCCAGGTGGTCGCTTCCTACGTCAAGTCGCGCGCCACCGTCACCGCCGCGGACATCGGCCTGCCGCAGCAGGTCGCGTTGTACGACGAACTGGCGGCGCGCGGCGCGGCGCCACCGGTGATCGATGCGGGTGATTTCCTGCGCGCCCCCGAAGCGCACCTTCGGGCCCTGTGCGACTGGCTGGGCATCGCCTTCACTCCGCGCATGCTGTCCTGGCCGAAGGGGCCTCGCGCCAGCGACGGCATCTGGGCGCCGCACTGGTACGCCCAGGTCTGGGACTCCACCGGTTTCGCGACACCACTGGAACGGGACGACGAACTGGCCGGAGTCGCCGCGCAGGTCGCCGGAGAGTGCCGTGGCCACTACGAGCGCCTGCATGCGCTGCGCCTGCACGTGGATGCCGCGCCACGCTGACCGGCCGCCATGCGTTGACCGCCGCTGCGCCGGCGAGCGCCCGGGAGCTGCACCGCATTCGATCACGCCCACCAGGGGCACCCTTGCGTGGCACGTGCAGGACGTACCGACAAGCGCGTGTGCCATGCTTCGGCACGCCCACCCAGACACCGCCTTGACGCCGCACTGGGGACTATGGGGGCCCCGCGTCGCAGAGGTGATCCCATGGCCAGCCGCAAGACTCCCACCGCCACGGCCCCGGGCCGCAAGCCCGACCGCAGCCCCACGCCGGCCAAGCCCAAGGCGGCGGGAACCACCGGCCGCAAGGCCGGCCCGGATCCGGATGCCGGTGGTCCGCGCGGCGATGGCGACGAACTGCAGCAGCAGGCCGGCGGAACGCATCCGCCGCTGACCACCAACCAGGGCGTGGTCGTCGCCGACAACCAGAACTCGCTCAAGGCGACCCCGAAAGGTCCAACGCTGCTGGAGGATTTCATCCTCCGCGAGAAGATCACCCATTTCGACCACGAACGCATTCCCGAGCGCATCGTGCACGCGCGTGGCTCGGCCGCGCACGGCTATTTCGAGCTGACGAAATCCCTGAAGCGCTACACCACCGCCAGCCTGTTCACCGAGGTGGGCAAGCGGACGCCGGTGTTCACCCGCTTCTCGACCGTGGCCGGCGGCGCCGGTTCGGTCGACACGCCGCGCGACGTGCGCGGGTTCGCGGTGAAGTTCTATACCGACCAGGGCAACTTCGACCTGGTCGGCAACAACATCCCGGTGTTCTTCATCCAGGACGCGATGAAATTCCCGGACGTGGTCCACTCGGTGAAGATGGAACCTGACCGCGCCTTCCCGCAGGCGGCCAGCGCGCACGACACGTTCTGGGACTTCATCTCGCTGACCCCCGAATCGATGCACATGATCATGTGGGCGATGAGCGACCGCACCATCCCCCGCTCGCTGCGCATGATCGAGGGCTTCGGCGTGCACAGCTTCCGGCTGCTCGACAAGGCCGGGCGCAGCACCTTCGTCAAGTTCCACTGGCGACCCCGGCTGGGCATCCAGTCCACGATCTGGGACGAGGCGTTGAAGCTGCAGGCGGCCGACAACGATTTCCACCGGCGCGACCTGTTCGAGTCGATCCAGGCAGGCGCCTACCCGGAGTGGGACCTGGCGGTGCAGCTGTTCACCGAAGAGGACGCCGAGGCCTTCCCGTTCGACCACCTCGATCCGACCAAGCTGGTGCCCGAGTCGCTGGTGCCGCTGCAGGTGATCGGCCGCATGGTGCTGGACCGCTGGCCGGACAACTTCTTCGCCGAGACCGAACAGGTCGCGTTCTGCCCGGCCAACCTGGTGCCGGGCATCGACTTCTCCAACGACCCGCTGCTTCAGGGCCGGCTGTTCTCCTACCTGGACACCCAGCTCATCCGCCTGGGCGGCCCCAACTTCCACCAGATCCCGGTCAACCAGCCCCGTTGCCCGTTCGCCAACCACCAGCGCGACGGCCACATGCAGATGCAGGTGCACCGGGGGCGGGTCAACTACGAACCCAGCTCGCTGCAGGCGGACAGCCCGCGCGCCGACCAGCGCGCGGGTTTCCAGAGCCACGCCACGCAGCCCGACGACGGCGCCAAGGGCCGCATCCGCCCGGAAAGCTTCGCCGACCACTACAGCCAGGCGCGGATGTTCTTCACCAGCCTGGAGGCGCCCGAGCAGGCGCACCTGGCATCGGCGCTGGTCTTCGAGCTTTCCAAGGTGGAAACGCCGAAGGTGCGCGAACGCATGGTCGGGCACCTGCGCAACATCGACGACGGACTGGCGCAGCGCGTGGCCGATGGCCTGGGCCTGGACGCACTGCCGCCGCAGCCGCCGTGCGCGGTCCCGGCCCAGCGCATGCCCGCCGCGCCGGAGGTGCGGATCATCGGCCGCATGAAGCAGACCCTGGAAGGCCGCTGCGTCGGCATCCTGTTCGACGAGGGATCGGACGCGACCGTGCTGCGTGCCCTCGTGCGCGCGGCAGAGGGCGCCGGCGCGATGGTGAAGCTGGTCGCTCCGCGACTCGGGGGCGCGGTCCTTTCGGATGGACGCCGCCAGGCCGCCGACGGCCAGCTGGCAGGCACGCCTTCGGTGCTGTTCGACGCGGTGGCCGTGGTGCTGTCGGCGGAGGCCGGCGCGAAGCTGTCGCGCGAGGCGGCAGCGGTGGATTTCGTTCGCGATGCGTTCGGCCACCTCAAGGCCATCGCCGCCGATGCCGGTGCGCAGGCGGTGCTCAAGGCCGGCGGCATCGGCAAGGATGGCGGCGTGCTTGAAGCGACCGATACCCGGGCGTTCGTCGATGCCGCCGCGACGCGCCAGTGGGCGCGCGAGACGAAGGTGCGCACCTTGGCGTGATCGGGGACGGGTGCGGCGATTGCCGCACCCGTCCATGCCTGGCGACGCAGGTTCGGCCGCCACGCGATGTGGCGGCGGCTATCGCCCGCGTCGGGCCAAGGCGCTGCCTGCGGCAATCAACGCGGTCAGTGCCACCATCGACAGGAACTGCGCTCGCGTCTGTGGACCGGCCAGCAGCAGGACGAAGATCACGACGAGGATCGCCAGCGCCATCAGCGTCAGCACGGGGAAGCCGGCCATGCGGAACGGCAGCCGGATCCCGGCCCGGTCGGCGCGACGACGCAGGATCAGTTGCGACAGCAATGCGATGGTCCAGACCAGCAGGCAGGTCGAGCCGACGATGTTGAGCAGCGTCGGCAGCACCCGTTCGGGAAACATCAGTTCCAGGCCGGCGGCGACGAAGCCGAACAGCACGCTGGCCAGCACCGCGGCCACCGGCACCAGGCGCGCGTCGGTACGTCCGAGCAGCGCAGGCGCCTCGCCGCGCTGGCCCAGCGACTGGATCATGCGCGACGCGCCGTAGAGGTTGGCGTTGAGCGCCGACAGCAGCGCGATCACCGCCACCAGCGTGATCGCGGCGGCGGCACCCGGGATGTTCGCTATCTGCAGCACGGCCGCGAACGGCGACTTCAGCGCAGGGCTGGTCCACGGCACCACCGCAACGATCACGCTCAGCGAACCCAGGTAGAAGACCACGATGCGCCAGGCCACGGTACGGATCGCGCGGGCGACGCTGCGCTCGGGATCCTCGGTCTCGGCCGCGGCCACGGCCACGATCTCGGTACCGCCGAACGCGAACACCACCACCAGCAGGGCCGCGCCGATCCCGGCCAGGCCGGCCGGAGCAAAGCCGCCATGCGCGGTGAAGTTGGACAGGCCGGGGGAAGCCACGTCCGGAAGCCAGCCCAGCAGCAGCGCGACGCCGACCAGGATGAAGGCGATGATCGCCGCGACCTTGATGATCGCGAACCAGAATTCGAACTCGCCGAAGTTGCGTACGCCCAGCAGGTTGATCACGGTGAACGCCGCCATGAACAGCAGCGCCAGCGCCGGCACCGACAACCCGGGCCACAGGCTGGCGAGCAACCCCGCCGCGCCCACCGCTTCGGCGGCGATCACGATCACCAGCTGCACCCACCACAGCCAGCCGACGGTCGCGCCGGCGGTGGCACCCATCGCATCGGCGGCATACACCGAGAACGCACCGCGGTTCGGGCGCGCGGCGGCCATCTCGCCCAGCGCGTGCATCACGATGATCACCAGTGCGCCGGCCACCACGTAGGACAACAGCACCGCCGGGCCGGCCAGCTGCACGCCCACCCCGGACCCCAGGAACAGTCCGGCGCCGATCGCGCTGCCCAGGCCCATCATGACCAGCTGGCGCGGCTTGAGCGTGTGCGTGTTGCGCCCGGTGTCGGAGGTGCTGGAACGGTCGGCGGACATCACGCGGCTACTCGCTGAAAGACGGCACACGATACAGGCACGACGCCCGGATCCGCAGCCCGGCGACGGGCCAGCCCGGGCGCTCCCCTGGCCTGCCCCCTCGGCAACCCTGCCCGGATTTTTCACGACCGCCTTACCGCGCGTTGCGTTAGCTGGGCCTGCACGATGGGTGCACCCCGGAGACCCCCCATGCCCCGTGGAGACAAGTCCAGCTACACCGGCAAGCAGCAACGTCAGGCCGAACATATCGAAGACAGCGAGAAGGAAAAGGGCCGCAGCCAGGAAGACGCCGAACGCATCGCCTGGGCAACCGTGAACAAGCAGGATGGCGGCGGCAAGCAATCGGGCAGTGGCCGCAAGACCGCGACGAAGAAGGCCGTCAAGAAGACTGCAAAAAGAGCGACGAAGAAAGCGACGACGAAGTCGGAAACGAAGAATCCTGCCAGGAAGGTGGCGAAGAAGGCCACGAAGAAGGTAGCGAAGAAGGCGACACGGAAGACTGCAGGGAAGTCGACAACGAAAGCGGCCAGCAGGACGACCAGGATGGCAACCGCCTCACCGGCGAAGAAGGCGACCCGCTAGGCTACGAAGAAGACAGCGAAAAAAGCGACGAAGAAGGTTGCCCGCAAGGCGGCCACGAAGACCACGAAGAAGTCCGCACCTGGCAAGGCACCACGCAAGGCCACGAAGAACATCTCGAGCCGGAGCTCGGCGACGCGCAAGGCCACCCCGCGAAAGACTGCGCGCTGAGGCCCCGGCGAGGAAGCGACAGCCGCAGGGACTTCGCGCGTGGCAGGTCACCGTTCGCGGGCGCGCAGGTACCAGGCGAGCACCACCGGTGGCAGCCGCGCCTCGACCGGTATGTGCAGCGCGCAGCAGGCATCGAGCGCAGCGAGTACCCGCCGTTGCGCCGGCGTCTGCCCCACGAGGCCCTCGAGCTCGTCCACCGAAAGCTGGGCCACGGCCCACTCGTGGAGCCTGTCGGCGCGATCGAGCAGTGCGGTATGCAGCCAGCCGTCGAGTGGATGCACGCGGTAGCCACGCCCATGCAGCACTGCGACGCGTGCCTCAAGTACGGCTTCCGCACCGCGGAACCACTCGGTATGGCCGCCGGCGCCGGTGGCGATGGCCAGCGGCGCCGGCGCGTTGTGCTCGCCCAGTCCGCCGCGCAGTTCCAGCTCCAGGTCGCGGGCATCGCGCGTGGATTCGGCTTCGACCAGCGTTCCGCGCTCCAGGTCGAAGAACTCGAACCAGCGCGGATGCAGCGCGTTGATGCGCGCAAGCGGATCGTTCGAGAACCCGATCTTGCAGTGGTCTTCCCAGCGACAGGGGAACACATAGGCGAAACAGCGGCCGTCGGTCGGGACGGCACCGGCCCGGTCGCCCCCCGCTGCTGCGCGCGCGCTCACGGGATCGACGAGAGCGGCGCAACGCCCCGTCCTCATTGCCCGCCGACCCTGGAGGGCGGCGCGGCCGAGGGCGTCCCTGCGTCCAACCTCTGTGCATCGGCCTCCTGCCGCCCCTGCCCCGCCGATGCGGGCCGCTGGCGGTGCAGCGCCTGCGCCGGGGTGAAGCTGCGACGCATCTCCCCGTTTTCCGGACGCGCCTGCAGGTGCGGCGACATCGCCGGACGCGCCCGGTACACCGCGCTCATCCGTGGCGCCGCCGGCCTCGCCGTCTTGGGGATGCCGTGTTCGTGGGTGACCTGGCTGGCATGGCTCATCACCAGCAGGCTGCCCGGTTCCAGGTCGATCCCGAGCGCACGCCCGCCGGCCTTGGCGCGTATGTTCATCCGGCGCGGGGCGCCCAGGGACACCAGCGCGATCGGCTGTCCCGGCACCAGCATGTGCAGCTTGTCGTTGTGCATGGCGACGCTGTCGTGGCCGTCGCGATAGAGATTCAGCCCCACCGAGTTGTAACCGCCGGGCACGGAGGCCTGCACGCGCGCCAGCATCTTCGCCAGCGGCAGGCTGGCGGGGAGGCCCTCGTGCGAGTCCTGATCGAACGGGTACCAGGCCTGCAGCCGCGGCACGTCGACCACGCGGTCGTACATCGGCCGCCGCTGGTGCTGCCATTCGCAATGGGCGCACAGGGCCTGGAACCATGCCTCGGCCTCGCCTTCATCGACGAACGCGGGCCAGTAGCGGATGCCGCCCTCGGCATCTTCGACGAGCTGGATCGGGGTGGCGGCGAACAGGTCCATGCTCAATGGAAATCCCTCGAATCGACCGGCAGGCCACCGAGCAGGCCGCTGAGATCCTCCATCTGCCCGGCCACAAGGTGTTCGACGCCATCGACGCGTTCCCAGCGCCCGCGCACGGCCAGCAGTCGCGACTGCAGCAGCGGCTTGCGCTGGCGGATGGCCAGGTGCGGCCACACGATCACGTTGACCATGCCGTGCTCGTCCTCGAGGGTGACGAAGATCGTGCCCTTGGCCGTGGCCGGTCGCTGGCGCTGGGTAACCAGGCCGGCGACATGCACGCCGCTGCCGTGGGGCCGTCCGCGCAGTTCGCGCGAGCCGAGGATGCGCCGCTGCACCATCTGCGCGCGCAGCAGCGCCATCGGATGGGTGCGCAGGCTCAGCCCGGTGCTGCGGTAGTCGGCGGCCAGTTCTTCGCCCAGCCGCGGCGCCGGCAGTTCGATCCGCGCTTCTTCCGGACTGCCGGGCAACAAGGGCCGGTGCTGCTCGACGCCTGCCACCGCCCAGCGCGCGGCGTTGCGGTGGCCGGCCAGTGCGTCCAGCGCACCGGCTTCGGCCAGCGCGTTGCGCGCTTTCGCATCCAGCCCCGCGCGCAGGCACAGGTCGCGTATGTCGGCGAACGGCCGCTGCGCGCGCGCGGCCGTGATCGCATCCGCTACCCGCTCCGACATCCCGGCCACCTGGCGCAGGCCGAGGCGCAATGCGGGCTGCCCGCCATCGTCGGCTCCGGCGCGCACATGTCCGCCTTCCAGCGTGTTGTGCCAGTCGCTGTGGACCACGTCCACCGGCCGCACCTCGATGCCGCGCCGGTCGCCGCGCCCGCGCCGCGCGTCCTGCACGATCTGGCTGGCTGAGTAGAAGCCCATCGGCTGCGCGTTGAGCAGGGCGCAGGCGAACGCCGCCGGCTCGTGCCGCTTCAGCCAGCAGCTGATGTAGACCAGCTTGGCGAACGAGGCGGCATGGCTCTGCGGGAAACCGTAGGAACCGAAACCCTTGATCTGCTCGAAGATCTGGTCGATGAAGTCGGAGGCATAGCCTTTGCCTTCCATCAACTCGCGGATGCGGATGCGGTGCGGCTCCATGTCACCGCCGCGCTTCCAGGCGGCCATCGAGCGGCGCAGGCCGTCGGCCTGGTCGGCGTCGTAGCCGGCATGCATCACCAGCTCCATCACCTGCTCCTGGAACAGGGGGATGCCCAGGGTGTCGCCAAGGATCGCCTTCACTCCTTCGGACGGATAGGTGACGTCCTCCTTGCCCATGCGCCGGCGCAAATAGGGGTGGACCATGCCGCCCTGGATCGGGCCGGGACGCACGATCGCCACCTGCACCACGATGTCGTAGAACTTCGCCGGCCTGAGCCGCGGCAGCATGCTCATCTGCGCGCGCGATTCGATCTGGAACACGCCGACGGTGTCGGCGGCCTGCATCATTTCGTACGTCGGCACGTCGTCGCCCGGGACGGTGGCCATGTCCAGCGCCAGCCCGCGATGCCGCTCGACCAGGTCGAAGGCCTTGCGGATGCAGGTCAGCATGCCCAGCGCCAGGCAGTCGACCTTTAGTAACTTCAAGGTCTCCAAATCGTCCTTGTCCCACTGGATGATGGTGCGGTCGACCATCGCCGCGTTCTCCACCGGCACCAGCGCCGACAGCGGGGTGTCGGAGATCACGAAGCCACCGACGTGCTGCGACAGGTGCCGCGGCCGGCCCTCGATCATCCCCGCCAGCGCCAGCACCTTGCGGACCATCGGATTGCCGGGATCGAAGCCGGCCTCGCGCAGGCGCTGCTCCATAGGCGTTTCGCCATTGCCCCAGCCAAAGCATTCGGCGAGCAGACCGATCTGGTCCTGGGGCAGTCCGAAGGCCTTGGCCACGTCGCGCACCGCGCTCTTGCCGCGGTAGCTGATCACCGTGGCGGCCAGCGCCGCGCGCTGGCGTCCGTACTTCCCGTAGACGTACTGCATCACCTCTTCGCGCCGCTCGTGTTCGAAGTCGACGTCGATGTCGGGGGGTTCCTTCCGCGCGCGCGACAGGAAGCGGGCGATGAGCAGCCGGGTTTCGGCCGGGTTCACCGCAGTGATGCCCAGCGCGTAGCACACCGCCGAGTTGGCCGAGGAACCCCGGCCCTGGCAGAGGATCTGTTTTTCCCGGGCGAACCGCACGATGTCGTGCACGGTCAGGAAGAACGCCTCGTACTCCAGCTCGGCGATCAGGGCCAGCTCCTCCTCGATCTGCGCGCGCGCTTTTTCAGGCACCCCTCCGGGCCAGCGCTCGCGCATGCCGGCCTCGGTCAATGCGCGCAGGTGGCTGGACGGGGTTTCGCCTTCGGGCACCAGTTCCTTCGGATACCGGTACTTCACCTCGCGCATGCTGAAGGTGCAGCGCGCGGCCAGCGCCGCGGCCGCTTCGAGCAGCTGGGCGGGATGGATATTCCCCAGCGCGCGGCGCGTGCGCAGGTGGCGCTCGCCGTTGCGGAACAGCAAGGCGCCGGCTTCGGCCAGCGTGGTCGTGTGGCGGATCGCGGTCAGCGTGTCCTGCAGCACGCGCTCGCGCCGCTGCGCCATGTGCACGTCGCCGCAGGCCAGCGCCGGCAATCGCAGTTCCGCCGCCAACGCCAGCAGGCGCGACAGCCTGGCCGCGTCGTCGGTCTCGCGATGCAGCTCCACGCCGAGGAAGGCGCGGTCGCCGAACACCTGCTGCAGCCAGCGCCCCTGGGCCGGATCAGGTTCCGCGCCGGGGATCCACAGCGCGAACAGGCCGCAGTGCGCCGAGCCGGGCAAGCCCGGCTCTACGCCAGCTTCACCTGCCCAGTCACCTTGCGCGCCTGCCGCGATCACCCGCTCCACGTCCGCACGGGCCAACCGGTAGCCCTTCTTCTCCACGCTGCGCCGCGCGACGGTGATCAGTTCGCACAACCGGGTGTAGCCAGCGTGGTTCTCCACCAGCAGCACGCACTTCAGCCCATCGACCAGCACGAATTCGCTGCCGACCACCAGCGGCACGCCGGTAGCCTCGGAAGCTTCCAGCGCGCGCACGATCCCGGCCAGCGAGCATTCGTCGGTGATCGCCAGCGCGCTGTAACCACAACGCTGCGCACGCTCGAACAACGCCTCCGCATCGCTGGCGCCGCGCAGGAACGAGAAATCCGACACGCAGTGCAGCTCGGCATACGCCGGCAGGCCGTCGTCGGCGCCCGCAGGGTGGGCCACGTCGTCGTTGGCCGCGCGCAGGCCCAGCCGCTGCGCCACTTCCCAGGCGCGTGGCGGACGCCCGCCGGGGGTGTCGCGGTCCACGCCGTCCACGGCTTCGTCCCAGCTCATCCGAACCACCCGTGCAGCATCCAGCCGCCCTGCCCGCTCCCCTGCTCACCGGGCGGCGCGAAGGCCCAGGCCTGCTGCCCCTGCGCGGTTTCCAGCACGTAGTAGTCGCGGCGCGCGTCGGCATCGTCCCACCAGCCGCTTTCCAGCCGCTCCGGACCGGAGAGGATCCGCGTCGCGCCGCGCAGCGGGACGGGCTGCGGCAACAGCCAGCCCGGGCGCGGCGGACGCGACGGTGCGGTGGCGATCTTCGACTCGTCGCCCTGCACGCGTCGCCAGGCCCGTTCCGGGCGCGGATCACCGCCGGGCGCCAGCCGGTACACCGCCTCGTCGCCCAGTCGCGCGCGCAGGCGTTCGCGCAGCTGCGGCCACGGCAACTGCTGCTGGTTGCGGGTGTCGAACAGGTCGCGGCTGGCCGGCACGAACGGCGGCAGCTGGCGCGCCAGCAGGCGCATGGCGACCACCGGCGCGGGAATCTGCACCCGTTCCAGCCGGCTGCGCGCCAGTTCGAACAGCATCGCCTGCTCGCGCTCGGCGGCGAGCAGGCCGACCTCGACATCGGTGTGCGCACTGCCCGCGCCCATGCCCGCATGCCCTGGCCCCTGCATGCGTTCGTGTTCAAGCCGCAACACGAAGCGCTGCACGCCGCCGTCGCGGATCGACAGGAAGGTGCACAGGTCGCCGACCAGGCGACGCAACGGGAACAGCAGCGCGGTGTGGCTTTCGACCTCGTAGCCCAGCTCGACCCGCGCGTCGAAGTGGTCCGGTGGCTGGTAGTACTCGAGCGGATCGTCGGCCTGGCCGTACATCCGGTCCAGGTGCTCCAGCAACGGCAGGCCGAAGCGGCGGCGCAGGGCATCGCGCGGCAGCGCGCGCAGCGTGCGCAGGTCGGTAATCCCCATGCGTTGCAGGCGCGTGCCCAGCCCGTCCGGCAGGCAGGCGCGGCGCACCGGCACCTGGTCCAGTTGCGTGGCCAGGGTCGCCGCATGCGGGATCGCCAGGCCGTCGCGCAGCCCGGCCAGCACCCGCGCCGCGCGCGGCGTCGGCGCCAGCGCGATGCGGTGGCGGAAACCGAGCGCATCGAGTTCCCCGCGCAGCCGCGCTTCGATCCGTGGCCACGGCCCGAGCAGGCTGAAGCTGCCGCGCACTTCCAGCAGCAGGCAGCCCGGCCACTGCATGCTGACCAGCGAACTGTGCCGGTAGGCCCACGCCGCCAGGAACCGGTGCACGCGCGCGACCGAGGCTTCGTCGTACTCGACCATCGCGAAGTCGCGCAGCAGCGCGTGCGCGGCGACCAGGCGCATGCCCGGCGCCAGGCCGGCCGCAGCAGCGGCGGCATTCACCGCATGCAGGGTGCGCAGCTGCGCCGGACCGTCGACCAGGGCCAGCGGCGCCCGCGGATCAGGCCGGCGGCGGAGGACGGCGTCGAGCGCCAGTTGCGGCAGCAGTACACAGGCCCAGAGCATGGCGCCACCTCACGCCGCGCCCAGGGCGAACGCCTGCGCCGGCGCCGGGCCACCACGGCACTTGCGCACCTGCCACACCGGCCGCTGCGCGGCTGTGTCGCGCACGCATTCCAGGCGCAGCGCCGCCGGCGAAGCATTGACCGCATGCTTGCGGTCGCGCAGGGCGAAGCCCAGGCAGGCGCCGCTGTCGGCCGCCACCTGCAGGCGCCGCAGCGCCGCCGCATCGGCCTGCAGCGGCCAGCCCAGCACCGCGGCGCAGGCGCCGCTGCGCAGGCACTGTTCGAATGCCCACAACGCATCGCGCGGTCCGGCCTCGACCACCTGCAACCCCGCCAGGTCCACGCCGGCAGCCTGCCAGGCCGGCGCATACGGGATGTAGGGCGGCGCGACCAGGGCGACGGTGCCGCCGTCGCGGGTGATCCGCGCCAGCGTCGGCAGCAGCAGCGAAAGTTCGCCGACGCCATCGGCCGGCAGCAGCAGCTCGGTCAGCGCACGGCGCGGCCAGCCGCCCTGCGGCAGCAAGGCGTCCAGCGCGGCGTGGCCGGTCGGCTCGCCATCGGCCGGGATCGCGGCCCGGCGGCCGGCATGCCACAGCGTGCGCGCGGCCAGCAGGGATTCGATGGCAACCACGGACGCGGCCATTTCAGCCCTTCCGCACCAGGCCGCAGTACACGCCCTCGATGGCGAAGTCCTGGCCCGGCTCCACCTCGATCGGCGCATGCACCGGATTGCGTGGCAAAAGGCGGATCGTCCGCCGCATGCGCTGCAGCCGCTTGATGGTCAGCTCGCCATCGATCCGGGCGACCACGGTCTGGCCGTCGCGCGCCTCCGGCGTGCGGTGCACGCCGACCAGGTCGCCGTCGAGGATGCCGTCGTCGATCATCGAATCGCCCTGCACACGCAGCAGGTAATCGGGCCGCGGCGAGAACAGGCGCCGGTCCAGCCACAGCTGGCTGTCCGGATCGGTGAAGCCCGCTCCCGCAAGCATCCCGGACCGGGCCATGCCCTCGGCACTGATGGGCGTGCCGGCCGCGACCCGGCCCAGCACCGGCAGCGGCAGCAGGTCGGCGCCACCACCGGGCAGGCGCAGGCCGCGCTTCTGCCCCGGCGCCTGCTCCAGCAGGCCCTCGGCCAGCAAGGCCTGCACGTGCTTCTGCGCGGCGTTGCGCGAGGCGAAGCCGAAGGCCAGCGCGATCTCGGCCAGGCTGGGCGCGCGCCCGGCGGCCAGTTCGGCGCGCAGGAAGGCCAGCACGGCGGCGCGCTGGGGCGGAAGGGTCGGCGGAACGTCGGCGGGGCTCATGGTGTACATTTGTACACCTTCCGGTCTCGCCACGCGAGATCCAGGCCGTTCACGTAGAGCCGGACTCGCCCGGCTGCCCTGGTTTCACTCGCGCATGCGTTCGCGCAGCAGCTTCATCAGCGCGCCATCGCGGGGCAGTTCGGCGGCGCGGCCGGCTTCGGTGAGCCAGTAGAAGCGGCCCGGCGCCAGCGTGGCCGGCAGTTCGTAGTCCATGCCGTCCCACACGTCTTCGCGGAACGCGTAGAAGGCCCAGTGCCCGCCGCGCGCCTGCACCGCGTCGATCACGTCGGTGAGATAGGCGGCGCAGTCGGCCCACAGCCGCATGCAGCCGAACTCGCCCGCGACGATCCGCGTCGGCGGCAATCCCTGTGCCTGGGCCCAGTCGAACGCGGTACCCACATGCGCCGCCACCGCGGCGCGGTCCCAGGCCTGCTCGCGCCCGGCTACTTCGGTGACCGCGCCGGGATAGCGCCAAGGCACCTTGCGCTTCATGTTCGGCGCGCTGGTGGCCGCGTACGGCTCGTACATGTGGAAGGCGTAGAGCACGCGGTCGTCGGCCAGCCGCCGCGGCCACGATGCCAGCGAGCGCGGGTTGGCGTACCAGCCGCCGTCCACCATCACCGGCGTCAGCGCATCGACCTCGCGGATCGCGGCGATGATCGTGTCGTAGAGCGCCGGCAGGTCCCGCGGCGTGCCGGCGTGGGTGGCCTGCCATGCAGCAAGCGCCGCAGGTTCGCCGTTCTCGGCCAGGCCAGTGGTTTTTTCCGGCGCCGGTTCGTTGAGCAGGTTGTACGCGGCGATCGCCGGATGGTCCTTGAGTGCGGCGGCGAGGTCGTGCCAGAAGCGCGCCGACTGCCGCGCATGCTCCGGCTGCGACCACAGGCGGTCGTCGAACCTGCCGCCGTTGTGCTGCGACCAGCGCGCGCCGGGCAGGCTCAGCGGCGCGATCACCACTCTCAGGCCGGCGGCGTGCGCCGCGTCCAGGGTGCGACGCAGCGTGGCGAGGTCTTCCGGCACCAGTCCGGTGTAGGCATCGGCATCACCGATGAGGAAATCCCGTCGGGCCGTCGGCCACTTGCTGAAAGCCAGCCGCACCCAGGTTGCGCCACTGTCGGCCAGCGCGCGGAAGTAGGCCTCGTCCGGGGGAGTAGCGTTGAAGCTGTTGCCGCCGGCGCGCGGCGCCTGCCAGAACGCATCGAGGTCGGCCGCGCGCAGTGGCAGGGACAGGGGCAGCAGCAGGCCCAGGAGCAGGATCGCCTGCAGCGCGAAGCGACTCGGCCGTGCGGGTACCTGGCAGTTCATGCGGCGTTCCCGGGTTGCAGGACGGTAATCGTGCAGGCGTTGTTGAAGAGCGGGCGATGGGGGGTTATCGACGCGGGGTGGACTCTCGGCTCTGTGATGCCCTCGGTGTCGCGGTCGTGCCCGCTCCTGCAAACGCGGCGCGCCTGCGACGAATCTCCACATGCACCGGCTCCCGCGACGCCGGGCCTTTTGTAGGAGCGGGCACGACCGCCACACCGACGCCAACTGGAAAACTGGCGCCCCCATTCCCGACGCCACGCCGCGCTCAATGCACCAGCGTCTGGATCGCATGCGCGGGGATGGTCACCCGGGTCGAGGCGGTGCCGACGTAGTAGTTGTAGGTCAGCTCCACGTCGGTCGGGTTCATCACCACGGTGGCCAGCGTGCCGTCGCCGTTGACGAAGGCGGTCGACAGCAGGTTGCTGCGGCTGCTCGATGAGCTGATCCGCTGCGCGCCCGGGCGCAGGAACTTGCTGAAGTGGCCGATGTACCAGTAGCTGGGCGTGTAGACCAGCTCGCCGGTGCGGGTGTCGGCATGGATCGGCGAGAAGCAGTAGTTGCCGACGTGGTTCGGCCCACCATTCTCGTCCAGCAGCATGTTCCAGTCGATCCAGCCCGACGCCCCGTTGTTGAGGTCGTTGATGATCGAGGTGCCGTAGCGTTCGCCGTTGGCCCAGCGCTGCACCTGCGCCCAGTCGAACTTCTCGACCGTAGCTTCTGTCAGCAGCAGCACCTTGTCCGGATACGACTCGTGCACGCGATGCACGTTCTCGAACATCGGGTCGAAGCCGGCCCAGGTCTCGTACCAGTGGAAGCCCATGCCCCACGCGTACTTCGATGCTTCCGGATCGCCGAAGATCACGTTGGCACGATGGACCATCATGTCGCGGTTGTGGTCCCACACCACGATCTTCGTGTCCGGATGCGCGCTGGCCTTGATGGTCGGGCCAAGGTGGTTCTTGAGGAAGTCGCGCTCCTCCTCGGCCGTGTACAGCATCGACTCCCAGGTCTGCTTGGCCATCGGCTCGTTCTGCAGGCTGATCGACCAGATCGGGATGCCTTCGGCGGTGTAGGCGTCGATGAACTTCGTGTAGTAGTTCGCCCAGGCGGCGGCGTATTCGGGCAGCAGTTTGCCGCCCTGGAGCATGTGGTTGGTGTCCTTCATGAAGGCCGGCGCGCTCCACGGACTGGCCATCATCGGCAGCGTGCCGCCGGCGGCGGCGATCGCGCGCTTGATCATCGGGATCCGGTACGTGCGGTCGTGCCCGATCGAGAAGCTCTTGAGCTCCCTGTCGCCTTCCTCGATGTAGGTATAGCTGCCGCTGGCGAAGTCCGAACTGTGGATGGTGGTGCGCGCCAGCGTGTAGCCGATGCCCTTCTCGGTGTCGTAGTAGGCGCGCAGCAGCTCGGCCTGGCGTTTGGCGTCGAGCTTGGCGAAGGTCTCGGCGGTGGCGTCGGTGATCGCACCGCCGATGCCCAGGAAATTCTGGAAGCGCCTTCGCGGCTCGACGAAGATCGAATTCTCGCCCTCGGTCAGCGCGTGGCCCTGCGCCAGCGGCGCGGTGCGGCTGCGGGCCATCTGCTGCTTCGCTCCCTGCGCCGTGGTGTAGATGGTGACCACTTCGCCTGCACCCGCCTTCTTCGTCTCGGCCGCATGCGCCGGCAGCGCCAGCATGACGAGCGCTGTCATCAGAATGGACTTCACGGCTCCCTCCTCGTTGTCGTGAACGCACGAGGGTAACCGACCACGTCCGCGCCGTGCTCGCTGTCCGCCGGTCGCACTGCCAGGGCCCGCCTAGAACGGCTTGCCGATCTCCAGGAACATCACGCCCTCGCCGCCTTCGCGCATGCCGTAGCCGAACAGCATCGGCCCGATCCACGAATCGAAGCCTACGTAGGCGCTGCCGTTGAAGATGCCGTCGCTCCAGTCCATGTCGCGGCGCAGGTTCCAGGCGTTGCCATATTCCAGGGTGGAACCGACCACCGCCGAGCGGCCGAAGAACGACGCCAGCTGGTAGCTGTAACCCAGCGTCACCACCGCATAGTTCTGGCCGGTCAGCTCGTTGAAGTGGAAGCCGACCAGGCGCCCGCGCCCACCCATGCTGTAGCGCTCGTACAGCGGCAGTACGCCGGACAGGGTGGTCTGGTAACTGGCCCCGTACTGGACCGCGTGGCGTCCGAACGGCACCGCGCCGAGCACGTCCAGCCCGGCCTCCTCGAACTCGGCTTCGCCGCCCAGCCAGCTGGCGGTGGTGCGGTAATCCAGTCGCGCCGAGTAGCCGCTGCGCGGGAAGTACAGGCTGTCGAGCCGGTCGATCGAGACGAAGCCGAACCAGGCGCCGGTGCCGACCTCCAGGTCCGGCAGCGCCGGGTTGCCGACCTCCAGGTCCGAACGCGACTCCGAACGCTGCACGCCGAGCTCGGCCGCACCGAACAGGCCGAACGTACGACCCAGGCTGAGGCGTGCCTCGCTGACGAGGGTGTCGTAGGTGGCGATGCGGTCGCCATCGTCGTTGAACAGCGGCGTGGTCCGGTTCTGCAGGCCCGCGCGCCCATAGAAGTACCAGCGCGCCTGCGGGTCGAACGGGTGGTAGTACTCGCCCCACAGGCCTGCCTGGCTGCCCAGGGCCGCCAGGATCCTCGCTTCGGCGCCGTACTCGGTGACGGGCGAGCGCAGCAGCGCCACGCGCAGGCTCGATTCATAGGTGCCGCTGAAGTCGGTCTGCAGCAGGAAGCCGGCCTGGACATAGTTCGGGCCCTGCGGCTTCTCCCGCGCCGTGACCACCACGCCGGTGCGGCCGTCCTCCTCGACCACCTCGTAGGTGACGCTGGCGAAGGTGCCCTGGCTGTAGGCGCGCAGGGTCGCGTCCTCCAGCTCCTCCGGATTCACCGGACGCCCGACGGGCACGTCGATGATCGCGGTGAGGACCTCGTCGGAGTAACGGCTGTGGTTGTCCAGCCGTACGAATTCGACCACCGGCGTCGGCGGCGCCTTGAACGGGGCCGGCGGCTGGGCGCGGTAGCGCGGCAGCGCGGCCAGCCTGCCCGTGGCCGCCGCCGCGGCCTGGTCGCCGATCGCCAGCGCCTCCTTGGCCTTGGCGAAATCACCGGTGGCCACCACCGATCCCAGCTCGGGCACGATCAGCACATCGGCCTCGCGCAACGCGCCCACCGAGGTCCGGGTGTTGCCGACGGTCAACATGCCGGTCAGCTGCGAGATCACCTGCAGGAGGCTGGCGTCCTCATCCAGGACGGTCAGCGGCGTGCCCACGTCCACCGCGATGACGATGTCGGCGCCCATCCGCCGCACGGTATCGACCGGTACCTGCTCGGCGATGCCCCCGTCGATCAGGACGTGGCCGTCGATGACCACCGGCTGGAAGATGCCTGGCAGCGACATCGACGCACGCATCGCTTGGGCCAGGCTGCCGTGGCCGATCTCCACCACCCGGCCGGTGTTGAGGTCGGTGCCGGTGGCCCGGAACGGGATCGGCAGCTTGTCGAAGTCGCTGACCGTGCTCACCGTCAAAGTCCTGCGTTCGAACATCGACAGGATCCGCTCGCCCTGCAGCATGCCCGGGGAAACCTCGAGCTTGCCCTTGTTCAGGCCCACGCCCAGGGTGGCGACGCTGTCGCGATCATCCTGCTTGCGCCGGTAGGAACGCTCCTCGCGCGGGATGGTGTCGTCGAACAGGCGCTTCCAGTCCGTTTCCAGGACCAGCGCTTCCATGTCCTCGATCGATACGCCCGCCGCGTACAGGCCGCCGACCAGCGAGCCCATGCTGGTGCCGGCGATGCAGTCGACCGGGATCTTCAGCTCCTCCAGCTTGCGCAGCACGCTGATGTGGGCCACGCCGCGCGCACCGCCGCCGCCCAGGGCCACGCCGATCCGCGGCCGCGAGGTGTCGCCGTCGCGCTGCGGGCAGGACTGGCCGGGCGGATGCGCGCCCGTTTGCTGTTCCACCACCGGTGCCGGCGGCACGGGAGCGGCATCGGGTGGCGTTTGCGCCGCCATCGCCGGCGCCAGGCCCAGCAGCAGGCACACGCCTGCCAATACCCTCGCCGCCTGCGTGCCTGCCAGTCGCGCTATTCCCCGGTGACGCCCGCTGCCTTCCGCCATGCTGATGCGCTCCATGATCCTCGAGGGCTCCAATACTGCGTGCGCCGGATTATGCGGATGATGCCGCCCCGATGTACGCAAGGATCCAGCCTGCTTGAAGCCACGCCGCCATCCCATCGGACCAAAGGCGCACGCGCAGGCGCACCGCGTCGCCGACCCCACCCTTTCCACCGGAGCCGCACCCGCCTACGCGCGGCGACCGCCACGCCAGCCGCGTGGAGCCGGGCTCGCCCGGCTGCCGCCGGCGCCCCTCGCCGCGCGCCACGACCTACCGCGCCGGCAGCACCCGCGGATTGCGCAGCACCAGCGCCGAGACCAGCGAGACCAGCACGCCAACCGGGAAGATCTCGGCGAAGGTCATCGGCATGCGCACCAGCGGATTGCGGTACATCGCCTCGAAGGATGCCGCCTCCTCGACCACCCGGGCCAGGTCGGCTCCTTCGACGCCCCTGGCCTTCGCACCTTCGACCATCGAGCTGGCGAAGAACGCGGCGAAGTCCTGGTCCCTCAGCACCAGGCACAGCTCCCAGGCCGCCACGTAGAACAGCCCCGCCACCAGGCTGATCCCCAGGCCCAGCCCGAACGCCGGCCAGAACCGGATCACCCCGCCGCCGGCCTGGTCGCGGTGGTGGCGGATGCCCACGAACACCGCGCTCAGCGCGACCAGCATGCTCGCGAACCCCAGCGCCATGCCGTAGCCACCCGCCGGCGGCTGGCCCTGGAAGGCCAGCATCGTGGCCAGCAAAGCGCCACCGGCGACAAGCCCGGCGATCACGCCGTACTTCAGGAGAGTGCGACCCATGGTGATGTCCTCGATGCGTTGGAAGAAGTCCGGATTGAGCCCGGTTGGCGCGGCCCGGGCAATCGTAGGAAAGGGTGATTCGGCCACCCTCACCCGTTTTCGTCCCGAGGCGTGGGCTTGCCCGGCGGTCGTTCCCTCGCGCGGCTGCACCCTTCACCCCTCGCTGCCGGGCAAGCCCGGCCCTGCGGGATCGCCGGCCACACTTCCTACGGCACCAGTCCCAGCTCCCGTGCCCGCCGCAGCGCATCGGTGCGGCGGCGCGCACCCAACTTCTCGAACAGGCGGGCAACGTGGGTCTTCACCGTGTTGGGCGACACGTGCAGGCGCGCGGCGATCTCCTTGTTCGAATGGCCCGCCGCGATTTCCGCCAGCACCGCCATCTCGCGCGGGCTGATGCCCAGCGCCGCCTGCGCCGGCGGATTGCCGTCGAATGCCGCAGCCGGCCCGCGCCGTCGACCCCACAACCGCGCCCCCAGCCACAGGCCCAGGGCCAGGAAGCCGGCGGCCAGCAGGACGTCATAGACCTGCGCCACATGGCTGCGGACCAGGCGCTGGTAATCCAGCCAGGCCAGCAGACCGGTACCGGCGGCCAGCAACGCGCCATAGAGCACGGCGGGCTTCCACCAGGAGGGCAGGCGCGGACGGGGCGGACGGGACAGCATGGCCGCATGCTAAACCGCAGCGGCGCCGGCCCCATTGCCGACATTGCCTGGCCCTTCCAATGCGCAGCGGGGCTCGAGCGCCATCGCCGGACCCGCCCCGCCTCGCCCATCCGGTTCAATGCAGCGGACGCTGCCCGCCCGGACGCGCGTCCCGGCACCTGCGCAGAAGCTCGCGATGCTCGTTCAGCATCTTCAGCAGCCGGTCTTCCACATGGACCCGGTCCTTGGCCTGCGCATGGCCCAGGATCTCGTGCGCCAGCGCGTCGAACTGCGGCCAGAACTGGGCCGGATGGCGAAGCTGCGTCAGCCACGGCGTGAGCATCGCGGCCAGCCGATCCAGCTCCCGGTCCAGCGAAGCGCGATCGGCGATCACGACGCGCTCCGCGGCCAGCTGACATGCACCTCATGGATGGCGCCATCGTCCACCAGCGCCAGCTCGAAGCCCGCTTGCGCCTGCCCATCGACGCTGAGCCCACCGGCCATGCCATCCACCTGCTCCACCTTGATCCGGTAAACGCTGTCGCCGAAGCGGTACTGCATGCCATAGCCGGGCCAGTCCACCGGCAGGCACGGCTTCAGCGCCAGGCGCTCGCCGATGCGGCGCAGGCCCAGCAGCGATTCCAGCAGCAGCCGGTACATCCATCCGGCCGAGCCGGTGTACCAGGTCCAGCCGCCACGCCCCACGTGCGGCGCCACGGCGTAGACATCGGCCGCCAGCACGTAGGGTTCGACCTTGTAGATCGCCGCCGCCGATGCATCCAGTGCGTGGTTGACCGGGTTGATCATCCGCGCCAGTTCCCAGGCCCGCGACGCATCGCCCTGGTGGGCGAACGCCATCGCCGCCCACACCGCTGCGTGGGTGTACTGGCCTCCGTTCTCGCGCACGCCCGGCACATAGCCGCGGATGTAGCCCGGATCCTTGGGCGTCCTGTCGAACGGCGGGTCCAGCAGCTGGATCAGGCCGGCCTCCGGGCGCACGAGGTGGCGATAGAGCGAATCCAGCGCCTGCTGCGCGCGCTCCGGGCTGGCCACGCCCGACAGCACCGACCAGCTCTGCGAAATCGAATCGATCCGGCATTCGTCGCTCCGGGTGGAGCCCAGCGGGGTGCCATCGTCGAACCAGGCCCGCCGATACCACTCCCCGTCCCAGGCGTGTTCCTCCAGGTTGCCGTGCAGCTGCGCGGCCTGCTCGGCACACCAGGTGGCGAACGCCGCATCGCCGCGCAGGGTCGCCACCTCGCCGAAGCGTCGCAGGGTTTCGTGGAGGAAGAAGCCCAGCCACACGCTCTCGCCGCGGTTGGCCTCGCCGACGCGGTTCATGCCGTCGTTCCAGTCGCCGGTGGCGATCAGCGGCAGGCCGCGCTCGCCGACCAGGCTGCAGCCGCGCCGCAGCGCCAGCACGCAATGCTGGTACAGCGACTGCCGCAAGCGCGAGGACACCGGCAGGTCGTAGTAGCCCTCTTCGTCGGGATTGACCGGACGGCCCTCGACGAAGCCGGCGAGTTCTCCCAGCACGCTGGTGTCGCCGGTCACCTCCAGGTAACGGCACGTGGCCAGCGGCAACCACAGGTAGTCGTCCGAGCAGCGCGTGCGCACGCCGCGCCCTTGCGGTGGATGCCACCAGTGCATCACATCGCCCTGCGGGAACTGGTGCGCGGCACTGAGCAGCAGGTGCTCGCGGGTCAATGCCGGGATCGCATGCAAGGTCGCCATGCTGTCCTGCAGCTGGTCGCGGAAACCGAACGCGCCGCCGGACTGGTAATAGCCGCTGCGCGCGACATAGCGGCAGCCCAGGGTCTGGTACAGCAGCCAGCCGTTGGCCAGCGCATCGACCGACGGATCGGGCGTGCTCACCTGCACGGTGGTCAGCAGCACGCGCCAGTGGATGCGCACCGCATCGAGCGCGTCGTACGCCTGGCCGACACCGCCCACCCGCTGCGCCAGCGCCTGCGCCTCCTCGTAGTCGCGGCCGGCGCCCAGGCGGAACACGGTTTCCTGCGATTGCCCGTCGGCCAGGTCGATCGGCACCTGGATCGCCGCGCACGGATCCAGGCCCACGCCCAGGCGTCCCGACAGTCGCTCGCGTTTCAATGCGGCTGGATCGGCCAGGCTGCCATTGCGGCCGAGGAACTCGCTGCGGTCGGCCGTCCAGCTGCAGTCGCCGGCATCGGTATCGAAGAACGCCACCCGCCCGCCGAACTCGGTGTTGTAGGGATTGCGCGCGAACAGCGCACCGCTGGCTGCATCGCGCTCGCACACCACGTGCATCTGCGACTTGGAGCGCAGGTCGCCCAGCACCCACTCCACGTAACCGGTAGCCGACAGGCGCCGGGTGCGCCCGGACACGTTGCGCAGGCGCAGCACCGAGAACTTCACCGCGTCCTCGACTGCCACGTAGATCCACAGCTCGCTGGCGATGCCGTCTTCTTCGTGCTCGTGGACGGTGTAGCCGAAGCCGTGTCGGGTGCGGTACGCGCCGCGGCCGCGGCACGGCAGCGGCATCGGCGACCAGACCCGCCCGGTCTCCTCGTCGCGCAGGTAGAACGCCTCGCCGCCGGTATCCGACACCGGATCGTTGTGCCAGGGCGTGAGCCGGAACTCGTGCGCGTTCTCGAACCAGGTGTAGCCGGGCGAACTCTCGCTGACCACCGTGCCCAGCCGGGCATTGGCCATCACGTTGGACCACGGCGCCGGCGTGGGCGCGCCTTCGCGCGAGATGACCACGTACTCGCGACCATCGGCGGCGAACGCGCCCAGGCCGTTGTCGAACAGCGTGCCGGTGACCAGCGGCAGGAACGGCCACGGATCGTGCACGCCTTCGTGCTGGTCCTCGTCGTCCCACGCAGGCGCCGGCAACCCCGCATCGGCCGACGCCAGTGGTTCGACCGTGGGTACCGCGGTGCTCTCCGGCAGCTTCGCCGGCAGCGCACGCTCGGGCGATGCGTGGCGACCGACCTGCGCGGCCAGCGTGCCGAGCTCGTCGCTGACGATCACCCGCGCCACCGACTGCAGCAGCACCCGGTCTTCCTGCGACATCAACTGCGCCGGGCGCACGAAGATGCCGCCGGGCAGGTCCAGCACGTTGGAGTCCGGATCGGCCGAAACCATGCCCAGGATCTGGTCCTGCAGCTGCTGGCGGTACCCGCTCTTGCTCTCGTTCCAGATCACCAGGTCCGCGCGCAGGCCCTTGAGCCGCCAGTACGCGTGCGCCTGCACCATCTGCCGGACCAGCTCGATGTTCTCCGCATCGGTGATCTTCAGCAGCACGATCGGCAGGTCGCCGGAGATCGCATGCCCCCACAGGCCGGACTGGCCGCGCTGGTTCTGCAGCAGCACCTCCGTGTCCGCGCGCAGCAGCGGACTGGCGTACAGCACCAGGCCGGCCAGGCGCTCGTACAGCTGCGCCTCGGCCTGGCTGGCGTTGATCTGCCGGCGCACCACCTGGCTGTGGGTCCAGGCCAGGTCGAACACGCGGTCGGCCAGGCGCCGGTCGCGGTACTTGTCGACCAGGCCGGCGCAGGCCTCGCGGTCGCCGCCCACGCCGTAGACCATGTCGACCATGGCGGTCTGTCCGGGCGCCAGCTCGATCCGGCAACGGATCGCCACGACCGGATCGAGCACCGAGCCGTCGGTGTCGGACAACTTCGCCTGGCCGGTCAACGCATCCGGTGCGCGCGGGGTGTTGCCACGGCCGAGGAAACGCGCGCGGTCGGTCTCGTATGAGATCTCGGTGATGTCGGCATCGTGGACCGCGATCAGGTGGAACATCCACGGCGGCACTTCATCGTGCGCGCGCGGCCGGCGCGTGCACAGCAGCGCCTGCTTGGGCCGGACGATTTCGGTCTGCACGAACAGGTTGCTGAAGGCCGGATGCACCTCGTCGGAGATCGCCGGCGCCAGCACCACCTCGGCATAGGTGGTGATCTCGATGGTGCGCGTGCGCCGGCTGCGGTTGCTCAGGCGCAGGCGGCGCAGCTCGATGTCGTCCTCGGCCGAGATCGCCACTTCCAGATGGCTTTCGTAGCCGTTCCTGGTACCACGGAACTCGACCTTGGCATCGGAGAAGATCGCCTCGTACTGGTCCATCGCCACGGCCGTGGGCTGCAGCGCGGTCGACCAGAACTGGCCACTCTCCACATCGCGCAGGTAGCAGAACGTGCCCCAGTGGTCGCGGGTGCCGTCCTCGCGCCAGCGCGTGGTGGCCATGTCGCGATGCCGGCTGTAGCCGCCGCCGGCGTGGGTGAGCATGCCGTGGTAGCGGCCGTTGGACAGCAGCTGCACCTCCGGTCGCGCACTGCCCGGGTTGCGCAGGATCCGCAGCTGGGTCTCGGTTTCGCCCGAGGTCGCGCGCGCGCCCTGCACCTCGGCCTCGTGCGGATGGAACAGCCCGGTCTGCGGGATGCGCTCCTGCAACAGCAGCACCGTGGCCTGGAACTCGGCATCGGCCAGGAAACGCTGCTGCATGGGCTGCCGACGCAGCAGGTAATCCAGCGCCAGGAACCCCATGCCCTGGTGGTGGGCCATGAACGAGCGGATCAGCACGTAGTCCTGGCCGGGCGGCACCCGCGCGGCGGTGTAGTCGACCGCCTCGTACATGCCGAACGCGCCGGAGAAGCCCAGCGCTTCCATCCGTTGCAGGTTCTGGCAGGCCGCCTCGGGCGCGACCATCAGCGCCATCATGCTGGCGTAAGGCGCGATCACCCGGTCCTGGCCCAGGCCGCGCTTGAGGCCGAGCCCGGGTACGCCGAAAGCGCGGTACTGGTAGTTCATCCGCGCATCGACCGCGTTGTAGCCGGACTCGGAGATGCCCCACGGCACGTCCAGGCTGCGGCCGTGCAGGATCTGCGCTTCCACCGCGTGGCGCGCGGTCTGGTCGAGCAGCGTGTCCGGATAGCTGGGCATCACCAGCTGCGGCATCAGGTATTCGAACATCGAGCCGCTCCACGACAGCAGCGTCGCATAGCCATCGACGTCGGTCAGCAGCCGGCCCAGCGCGAACCAGCTCTCCTGCGGCAGCTGGCCCTGGGCGATGCCCACGAAGGTGCACAGCCGTGCCTCGGAGGCGAGCAGGTCGTAGTAGCCGGCGTCCAGGCGATGCTCGTCGAGGTTGTAGCCGATGGCCAGCAGGTGGCGGGCGCGGTCGTACAGGAACCCGTACTCCATCAGCGAGAACTGGCCGGCCATATGCGCCAATCGTTCCAGCTGGTGGATGCGATCGCGTGCGCGCATGCCTGCGGTCGATTGCGGCGCGTACGCATGCAACGCGCGCAGGCTGGGCATGGGCGCACTGGATTCGTCGGCGCCGGCGCCATCGCTGGCCAGCAGGTCGGGCATGAAGAACAGCAGCTCGGCATGCGCGGCCTGGCAGCCCTCCAGCAGCGCGACCGGCCAGTCGCGCTGGCCATCGACCGGCGCCAGTGCTGCGGGCCATGCAGCCACGATCGCTTCGGCATGCGCCATCAACTGGGCGAGCCGGCGCTCGGCCTGGCCGACCGCATGCGTGCGCTGCTCCAGTGCAGGCGCAAGCACCTCGCGGAATCCGGACAGCGCGGCGGTCAGTGCATCGGCCTGCGGATCGCTGGCGAGTGGACGCCTGGCCAGTTCGTCCTCCAGTACGCCCAGCGTGTCGGCCAGGCCACGGAACGTATGCGGCGCCAGCACCGGCGCATCGGCCAGCGCGAGCAGACCCTGGCGCAGGGTCAACAGGTGCCCGGCCAGGTTGCCGCTGTCCACGGTGGAGATGTAGCGCGGCGGCAGCGGCTGCAGGGTCTGGGTGTCGTACCAGTTGCAGAAATGGCCGCGATGCCGCGGCAATTCTTCCAGCGTGCCGAACACCCGCTGCGTGCGCTCCATCACCGCGCCCACCTGCGCATAACCGAAGTCGTACGCCGACAGGTTGGCCAGCAGCGACAGGCCGATGTTGGTCGGCGAAGTGCGCCGCGCCACCACCAGCGACGGATGCTCCTGGATGTTGTCCGGCGGAAGCCAGTGGTCCTCGGCGCGCACCCACGTTTCGAAGAACGCCCAGGTCCGCCGCGCCAGGCGGCCCAGGAACGCCCGCTGCGTGCCGGACAGTTCCGCGCCCTGCGTCCGCGGCGGCCAGCCCAGCCACGCCATCAGTCCCGGCGACAGCAGCCACAGCAACAGCAATGGCGTGGCCACCGGCAATACGCCCGGGCGCACCCATGCCAGCACCGCGGCCACGCCCAGCGCGAAGAGCGGCGCCAGCGCCATGCTGCGCCACTCGGCGCTGCGGTCGCTGCCCAGGCTGCGCTCCACTTCACTGGACGGGTTCCATTGCAGCAGGTGGCGACGGCTGAGCAGCAGCCGCCAGAGCGTGCGTGCGATCGCCAGCAGGTTGACCGACGCTTCGTACGGCAGGCAGGCCAGCGTCACCACCGCACGCTGCAGTTGGCGCAGGCTGTCCTTGCCCACCTGGGCCAGGTGCGTTTCCCACGGCATGTCCAGCGGCAGCGCAATCATGTTGCGCAGCGCCTGCAGCAGTACCGGCAGCAGCCACAAGCCCAGCACCGCCGTCGTCCATGCCAGCGGCTGCGGCGACCACGCCCAGCCCAGCAGCAGCAACGCGACGGCCGCCGGTGCGACCAGGCTGCGGCGCAGGTTGTCCAGCAGCTTGCCGCGCGAGAGCCAGCTCAGCGGATTGCGTTCGAACCCGCCGCCACGGCGCGGCACCCACGGCAGCAGCCATGGCAGCAGCTGCCAGTCGCCGCGGATCCAGCGCGCCCGGCGCTTGATGTCGGCGGCATAGCGCTCGGGATATTCCTCGTACAGGCGCACGTCGCTGACCAGGCCGGCGCGCGCGTAGCAGCCTTCGAGCAGGTCGTGGCTGAGGATAGCGTTGTCCGGGAAGCGGTCGCCCAGCGCGTACTCGAACGCATCCACGTCGTAGATGCCCTTGCCGACGAACGAGCCCTCGCCGAACAGGTCCTGGTACACGTCCGAGACGGTGCGCGTGTAGGGATCGATACCCGGCTCGCTGCCGAACAGGCGTGCATAGCGCGAACTGCGCCGCCCGCCCAGGCTGGTGCCGACGCTGGGCTGGAGGATGCCGTAGCCCTCCACCACCCGGCGCCGGGCCACGTCGAAGCGCGGCCGGTTGAGCGGATGGGCCAGGGTGGCGACGAACTCGCGCGCCGCATCGCGCGGCAGCCGCGTATCGGTATCCAGGGTGATGACGTAGCGCACCTGCGCCAGCGGCTCGATCTTGCCGACCACGCGCATGAACGCGCCCTCATCGCCCCCGCGCAGCAGCCGGTTGAGCGCGGCCAGCTTGCCGCGCTTGCGCTCGTGACCCATCCAGCGGCGCTCGCGCGGGTTCCATTCGCGCGCCCGGTGCAGCAGGAAGAACCGGTCGCCCTGCTCGGGCGCATAACGGTCGTTGAGCCGCTCGATCTGCCGGGCCGCATGCCCCAGCATCTCCCCGTCGCCGGGCATCGCTTCCTGGTCGGCGTCCAGGAAGTCGGTGAGCAGGGCGAAGTGCAGCTGCGTGTCGCGGTTGGCGAGGAAGCGCACCTCCAGCCCTTCGACCAGCGCATCGATCGAATCGGCGCTGGACAGCATGCTCGGCACCACCACCAGGGTGCGGAACTGGACCGGGATGCCGCGCGAGAAATCCATCCGCGGCAACGGGCGTGGCGGTACTCGCAGGGTGGCCGTCCAGTTGACCAGGGCGATGCCCAGCTCGCTGAACACCACCACCGCCAATGCAGCGGCCAGCCATACCGGTATCGGCCCGGTGCCGGCCGACAGCAGGCCCCAGGTGCTGATCGCGATGACCACCGCGATCGGCAGCAGGTAGGCCGGCAGGCGCACGCGGCGCGGTGGCAGGCGCGCGGGCCGGTAGCGCGGGGCGGCCGCGGCGACCTCGGCCTGGGTCTGCGCCACGCCGTCGTCCAGCAGGTAGTAGCCCACGTGCGCACGGCGGTCCTGTGGATCAGTGTCGGCGACGGCCTGGGCCAGGCGCAGCGCCACCGCGGCCACTTCCGGCTCGGACGCGCGGCTGCGGCGGGCGATCTTCTCCACCACGTGCCGATACGCGTCGCGGGTGCTGAAATCCATCAGCGCATAGGTCCCGGCCGGATCGGTGCCCAGCGCGTGCTCGACCACGCTCATCTCTTCGACGAACTGGCGCCAGTCCATGTTGGCCAGGAAGCGCAGGCTGCCGATGCTGTTGCTGATCGAGACCTGGTCGGCGGCCTGCTGCTGGCTCTCGCCGTGGACCAGTTCCTCGATGCGATGGCCGCCCTCGGCGGCCCACTGGTCCAGCCACGACAGCGGCATCGCCAGCACCGAGCCCTGCCCTTGCAGCGCCCGGGTCAGCTCGGAGACGAACGCCCCGGTCAACGGCGGCCGCGAGCGCGCCATGTCGGCGACCACCAGGACCACGTCCACCGGGTTCCGCGCGGCGGTGCTGTTGAGCGCCTCCACCCACATGCTGGCCAGCTGCCGGTCGGCGCCGTCGCGCATCACCCCGGCCGCCATGCGCCGCAGGTTGTCGATCAATGCCAGCCTGAGCATGATCGGCACGGCCCACAATTCACCCAGCCGCAGCGGCGTGACCTCCTGGTAGGCGGCAACGAAGCGGCTGATGGCCTCCGCATCGACCCGTCCGTCGCCGTGCGCGATCGCCTGCAGGGACAGGTCGTAGACCCGCGGCAGCCCGGCCGACGGCCCCTGCGCCAGCGTCGGGAGCTGCTGGCTGTAGGCCCTGGGCAGATGCCTGCGCGCGGTGTGGATCTGCTCCTGGATCAGGTAGAAGTTGTCCAGCAGCCACTCGCCCGCCGGCGTGATCCGCATGTCGTCCTGGACCATGCGCGTGAGCAGGTCGCTGGCGTCGTCGAGCAGGCGTTCGTTCTCCTGCAGCCGATCGAGCAGCCTTACCGGCCCCGGCCGCGGCTGCAGGTGATGCATCCGTGCCAGCGCCCGTCCGTGCAGCTCCATCTGCTCGACGTTGAACAACGCCGAGCGCAGCGGCTCTTCGACCATGGGCACCGGGGCGGCGGCCGCGCGACGGATGCGCCAAAGGCGCCGCAGACGACGGCGCAAGCGCAGCCAGCGACCGAACATTCGGCGCGATTGGGGCATGGAGCATCCGTGGGAGAAGCAGGTGATGCCTCGGGCTTCATCCTCGCACCGCCGTGGCAACCGTCGCGTGAAAGCGGCGTCGCGCGGCGTGTGGCACATGAACGGAACCGCCGCTCCGGTTTGCTATTGCGCCGGCATGGGCATACCGTGGCGATGCTGAGTTACAAGGGTCACTCGAATCCGTGACCCGATGCCGTCGACATCGCTCCACTGCACCGTTGCACCCATTCCCTCCTTGCAGCCAGCGTCCTGCCGCATAAGCGGCTTTTTTCCATGCTCCAAGGAGATACACCATGTCCCAGACCCAGACCGGCACCGTGAAGTGGTTCAACGACGCCAAGGGCTTCGGCTTCATCACCCCGGAAAGCGGCCCGGACCTTTTCGTCCACCACAATTCCATCCAGTCCTCGGGCTTCCGCAGCCTGCAGGAAGGCCAGCGCGTGCAGTTCGTCGCCGTGCAGGGCCAGAAGGGCATGCAGGCCGACCAGGTCCAGCCGCTCTGACCGCAGCCTTCACCGGCTGATGGAAGCGGCCGTCCGGCGCAAGCCGGACATCCGCACGAAAAAGCCCGGCGCATGCCGGGCTTTTTTCTTGCCTGTCGCCGCGGCCATCGCCGTTCATTCCAGCTGCATCGGGATTCCCCGCGCGCGGTCGCGGCTGTAATCGATGCGCAGCGCCCGGCAGTGCGGGCCGTTCATGACGAAGCGCCGGCACGCCTCCGGGCGATGTTCGTAGATGCCACAGTTCATGTGTTCATGGTCCAGCGCCGCGCACCAGCCGGACGCACCCTGGGCCATGACCCGCACGCCGGTCGGCAACTGGGCGACCAGGTGTTCGGGGATGTCGTCCCCGGGCTGCAGCACCACCGTCAGCTGGCAGCACAGCGCGACACAGCGCTCGCACTGGGTGCCGGGCGTGGGCAGCGGCAGGCGGTTCATCCCGCCCCGGCCCCGTCGCGGGTGTAGTGCAGCAGCCGGCCCCGGTATGGCGCCTCGTCGCGATCGTCCATCGGGCAGCGCTCCTCGGCCATGCCGAATCCACGCGCCTCCAGCAGGCGGCTGAAGCGCGCGCTGTTGCCGCGGCCCGGATCGGTCACCAGCACCTCCGCCGCCGGATACGCATGGCGGTCGACCACGCCGGCCAGCAGCGCGGCCTGGTCGGTCTCGTACAGCACGTCGCTGGCGATGATCAGGTCGAAGTGGCCCAGCGCCGGCAGCGGCGCGTCCCAGCGCAACTGGCGGTAGTGCACCACCGGCAGCGCGTTGAGCGCGGCGTTGTAGGCCAGGAACGGTTCGGCCAGCGGATGCATGTCCGAGGCGATGACGTCGGCGCCGCGCTGCTGCAGGACCAGGCTGGCCAGGCCGATGCCGCAGCCCAGTTCCAGCACCCGCTTGCCGGCGATGTCGAAGCGCTGCATCGCCTGCGCCAGCAGGCGCCCGGCCGGCCACAGCTGGCCGAACAGGCTCCATTGCGCCGAGGAGATGCCGAGGCGGTCGGCATGCCCGTCGGGATCGGAGAACTGCTGCTTGTCGCTGAGCACGCGCAACCGCCAGGCGTGCCCGCCGATGGAGAGGGATTCATTGCGGGTGGTGTAACCGGGCATGGAGGCTCCCGTCAGGCGCCACCCCGCGAAAGCAGGATGGGACACGCATGAAAGGGAGCGAAGCGAGGGCCAGGCGAGTGCGGCGTGGCCGTGCGGAGCGCGCGAGGCAGGCCAAGGGACCTGCGCGCCCATCGTACTCCATGCGTCCCCCGACGAGCCGACGGGCCGCCTGCGTACCCGCGCGCGTGAACGCGCCGTGGAGGTTCAGGTCGTGCAACCCCCGAAGCCGGCGGCGTCGCGGAATTGACGCGATGTGCGCCAATTCGTCACACGGTCTCCCGCAGGCGCGGAGTACACAGAAGCCCCCCCGAGGAGGACACACCCATGGCGAAGAAAGTCGATTCCGCCCAAGTCACCGAACTGCTGCTGCAGGCGCTGGAAACCGAGCGCGGCGGCATCAAGATCTACACCGCCGCGATCAAGGCCGCGCAGAACGAAGACCTCAAGAAGGAATGGGGCGAGTACCTGGACGAGACCCGCACCCACGAGAAGGTGCTGACCACGGTCTTCACCGAACTGGGCCTGGATACCGAAGCCAGCAGCCCGGGCCGGGAGATCGTCGCCCATCACGGCAAATCGCTGGTGGCCGCGATCGAAATGGCGATCGCCAAGGCCACCCCGGAGGCCGCCGAACTGGTCGCCGCCGAATGCGTGGTGCTGGCCGAAACCAAGGACCACCAGAACTGGGAACTGATCGGCCGCGTCGCCGACCAGGGCGGCCCCCACGCCAAGGTGCTCAAGGCCGCGCACGATGCGGTCGAACAGGACGAGGACCACCACCTCTACCACACGATGGGCTGGTGCCGGGAACTGTGGATCCAGAGCCTGGGCATGCCCGCGGTGCTGCCGCCGCCGGAAGAAGAGAAGAAGGTCGAGACCGCGATCGGCGCGGCGCGCGCCGAGCAGGCGCGCGAGGAATACCTGTAAGCGACGGACCGGGGCGCAGCCGCCATCCTTCGGCTGCGCTTCGCTGCCCATGCAGGCGGATGCAGCGGGCACGCTTGCGCTGGGGCAAGCGATACGCACGCCGATGGACCTGGCTCTCCTGGCCGCGGCCTGCAACGCTTCGGCGGGCGTTGGATATTCGGCGACGTGATCGCGCGTCGTTACCACGCGTGACGTGCGCGCCTGCCTGATCGCGACGGGAATCAGCTTCGTACCGAGTGCCGCCAGCGCCCCCGGCGTGGCCTTCCACCTTCGCATCGATGCCGGCCCCGCGTCCCTCACGCACCTCACTCACGGCGACGCAATGTGCTCCGCCGCCGGCCCCGCACCCCGCACCCGCGCGACGGCCGCGCGCAGGTCATCCAGCCCGTACGGCTTGCGCAGGATCTCGATGCCAAGTTTCGCGGCTTCGTCGCCACCGGCGCCGGCAAACCCGCTGGTGAGCAGCACCGGCAGTTCCGGCCGGCGCTGGCGGATCTCGCGGGCCAGGTCGATGCCGCTGGTGCCGCCGGGCATCATGATGTCGGAGAACACGAACGCCATCTGGCGGTTGTTGGCCAGCGCACCCAGCGCGGCCTTCGCGCTCGCCGCGTGGATCACCTCGTAGCCGATGCCGTGCAGCAGCTCCTCGACGAACGCGGCCACCTCGGCGTCGTCTTCCACCAGCAGGACGCAATCGGTCGAGCTGCCGGTTGCCTCGGCCACGTGCGACTCGAGCCCGGCGCTGGCGGTCGGTGCCTGGTGCGAGCGCGGCAGGCGCAGGGTGATCGTCGCCCCCTGGCCGGGCTCGGAATCGATCGCCACCGAGCCGCCGGACTGGCGCGCAAACCCATAGACCTGGGCCAGGCCCAGACCCGAACCCTTGCCCACGTCCTTGGTGGTGAAGAACGGTTCGAACACCCGCGCCTGCACCTCCTCGCTCATGCCCGAGCCGGTATCGCGGATCGCCAGGTGCACGAACTCCCCGGTCTCGTTGATCGCGTCCTCCACGACGTTGCGGCCGCTGATGGTGATGGTTCCGCTGCCGGCCATCGCGTCTCGCGCGTTCACCGCCAGGTTGAGGATCGCCAGTTCCAGTTCGCCCGGGTCGACGAGCACCGGCCACAGGTCCGGCGACAGCTCCAGCTGCAGGCGGATGTCGCCACGCAGGCTGCCGTGCAGCAGCTCGGCCATGTCGCCGACCAGCCTGGGCAGGTGGACGGTCTCGGGCCGCAGCGCGCGGCTGCGCGAGAACGCCAGCAGCTGCCGGGTCAGCCCGGCACCGCGCTGGGTGGCCTGGCGCATGCCGCGCAGCATCCGTTCGCGGCGCTCGGGGCGGTCGCTCATCTCCAGCATTTCCAGGCCGGCGGAGATGACCATCAGGATGTTGTTGAAATCGTGGGCGACGCCACCGGTCAGCTGGCCCAGCGATTCCAGCTTCTGCGTGTGGCGCAGGGATTCCTCCACGCGGGCGCGCTCGGCCATCTCGTCGCGCAGCTGCAGGTTGACCGCCTGCAGCTGCGCGGTGCGCTGTTCCACCAGCGCCTCCAGGCTGGCGGCCGCGGCCGCGCGCGCCTGCATGAAATCGCGGATCTCCAGCTGGCGCTTGCGCGCGCGCAGCGCCGCCTGCATCACGCTGACCAGGGTGATCGGTTCCACCGGTCGCTCGATCAGCGAGACGTTGCCCAGCCGCGCGACCTGGTCGCGTCGCCACGCGGTCACCTGCGGATGGCGATGGCGGCTGCTGAGCATGGCGATCGGCAGGTCCGACCACGGCGGCTGCGCAGCGACCCAGCCGGCAAGCCGGTCCAGGTCGTGGCCGAACAGCCCTTCCTCGGCTACGAACGCCGCGCCGGCGCCTTCGCCCAGGCCGGCCAGCAGCGCGTCGTAGTCCGCGCAGATACACGCGACGATGTCCGCGCGGGCGAGCAGGTCGGCCACCGTGGTCGCATCGCGTCCGATCGGGGCCAGCACCAGTACCCGCCGGCCGATCTCCTCAGTCGCTTGCACGGGAGTCACCTTGCAACAGGGGCTCCGCGCTGCCGATGTAGGAAGGTGTACCGGAGAAGATTCCGCTGAACTCGCGCAACGGCGGGCCCAGCGACAGTCCCTGGTGGCTCAGGCCGAACTCGCGGATGGTGTGCTCGTGGTCGCCGCTGCGCTTCTTGACCACCGACAGCGCCCGCCGCACCACGCCGCCATGTTCGAAGTAGCGCAGCATCAGCACCGCGTCGCTGAGGTAACTGATGTCCAGCGGCGTCTCGATCGGCCCGACCAGCCCGTGCTGGGCCAGCACCAGGATGGTCAGCACGCCCTGCTGGGCCAGGTAGCTGAGCAGCTCGTGCATCTGCAGGATCAGGAAGCGCCCGTCCGGCATCGCGTTGAGGTAGCCGTTGAGGCTGTCGATCACCACCACGCGCGCGTGGTCGCGGTCCACGCGCTGGCGCACGATCGCTGCGAACTCGCCCGGCGACATCTCCGCCGGGTCGATCTGCTGGAACAGGATCTTTCCGCTGTCGAGGGCCGGCTGCAGCGGCAGCCCCAGGGTCCTGGCGCGGGCCTCGATGGTGCCGCGGCCCTCGTCGAAGGCGAAGATCGCCGCCATCTCGCCGCGCTGCGCGGCGGTGATGGCATAGGTCAGCGCCAGCGACGACTTGCCCACGCCGGCGGCGCCGATCAGCAGGGCGTTGGTGCCGCGTTCCAGGCCGCCGCCCAGCAGCCGGTCCAGCTCGGCATTGCCGCTGGGGGTGAACTCGCCGATGAACTGCGCGTGGTGCTCAGCCGCGACCAGGCGCGGATAGATCTGCAATCCGCCCTGCACGATCTTCATGTCGTGGAAGCCGCCGCGGAAGCCGATGCCGCGCATCTTGACCACGCGCAGGCGGCGGCGCTCGGAGCCGTAGTCGATGGCCAGCTGCTCCAGCAGCACCACGCCGTGGCAGATCGAATGCAGCTGCAGGTCGTTCTCCTGCGAGCTCATGTCGTCGAGCATGATCACCGTGCACTGGCGGCGAGCGAAGAAGTGCTTGAGCGCCAGCACCTGGCGCCGGTAGCGCAGCGAGTTCTGCGCCAGCAGGCGCAGCTCGGACAGGCTGTCGATCACCACCCGGGTCGGGCTGGTGTCGGCGATGCGGTCCAGGATCAGCTTGGTGGTCTCGGCCAGCTCCACCTCGGCCGGATGCAGCACGGTGATCTCGCGGCCCGGATCGAGCGTGGTCTCCGGCGGCACCAGCTCGAAGATGTCCACGCCGGCCAGGTCCCAGCCGTGGCGGCTGGCGACCAGGTTGAGCTCGCTCTCGGTCTCCGACAGGGAGATGTAGAGCACCCGCTCGCCGTTGCGCGCGCCTTCCAGCAGGAACTCCAGCGCCAGGGTGGTCTTGCCGGTGCCCGGCCGACCCTCGTAGAGGTACATGCGGTTGGCGTCGACGCCCCCGCCGAGGATGTCGTCCAGTCCCGCATTGCCCGTGGAGATCCGCGAGACGTTGTCAGTCGTGGCGCTGGAACCGCTTTGCATGGTGACTCCTTTGTCCTGCCCGGATCCGCAGCGGCGTCCGCTGCTGGACCCTCGATGCCGGTGCGTGCCAGGCGGGAGACTCCCCACCGCCGGTCGACCGTTGCGGCGCGACCCGGGTGCATGACCCGGATAACGGGGGCCCCGTGTACGACGTCGGCGTCCCGTTGACGACTATGAACGGGCAGGCGTGAAGGCGGCATGGGCGCCGCGCGACACGCGCCGATCGTCGCAACGCACGCTACAGCCGCTCCACCGCGCTCGCGCGGATCAGCACCGTGTCCTGGCGGAAGCGCCGTTGCAGGTCTTCGCGGTAGGCCGCCCACCAGCCGTGGTCGACGTGCTCGGCCATCACCTCCAGCAGCACGACCTCGTCGCGCTGCACCGCGCCGCGGTCGTCCTCCCATGCTCCCGCCGCGGGCGAACGCAGGAACGCGGTGACGCCACCGAAGCGTTCGGTAAGTTCGGTGCGGACCCGGTCGTAGAGCGCCTTCGGGAAGGCGCTGCCGGCGTTGTCGTAGAGCGGCAGGAAGAGCTGGACGAGGTGCATCACGGATGGCCTGTTGCGCGGGATGTCTCAGCCGCCGGCCAGGCCGCCGCCGGCGCGGCCGGGCAAGGCGCCCTTCTTTTCCGCGTCCGGATCGTCCAGGTCGCCAACCTCGCTGTCGACGCCGGCCTTGGGATCGGGACGGCCAGCGTTGTCGGATTGACTCTGCGCGTCAGGCTTCTTTCCGTCCTGCGGCGTGGCCTGCGGACGTGGATGCGGCTTCTGGTCGCCGCCGACCGGCCGGTCATGGCCACCCTGCTCGCGCCGCACCTGCGTTTCCGATGCCGACGGCTGCCGGCGGTGGTCTTCCAGCGCGCCGTCCTGGCGCTGCTCCGACGTTTCCTGCCGTGCTTCCTGCTCGCTCCGGCGCTCTCCGCCTGCGCCGTCCTTCTGCCCGCTGCCCGTCCCGCTGTCGATTGCCATGATGGTTCCTGGTGGGCGCGGCGATGCGCGCGCCCTGCCACCCTCGCAGACGGGCTGTTACCTCGCGCGCGTGGCGGCGTGAAAAGCGGCTTTACGAAACGCGCAAAGAGAAGGCCGCCCGGGGGCGGCCTTCATGGTGGAACTGGCGTGCCTGGTCAGGCCGACTCGGCGGCCTCGTCCGTCGCGGCGCGGCGGCCGCGGGCGAAGCGGGTCGACAGCATCTGCCGCAGGCTGTCCAGGCCGGTGCCCTTGCCGGCGACCTTGAGCACCGCGTAACCCTCCAGCGAATTGGCCATCAGGTCGCTGCCCAGCGCCATCTCGGTATCGAGCAGGCGTTCGTGCAGGCGGCTGAGGCGGATGCGCCGCGGCCGCAACGCATCCAGCGCAGCCAGGTCGTCCACGTAGGCGGTGACGTCGAAATTGCGCGGCAGCACTTCGGCGTTCTGGGCGAACGCCACCACCGCCTCGCGGCAGAAGGCTTCGGACTTGTCGCCCATCTTGGTCAGGCCGCGGCGCGACTCCGGGTCCAGGCCAAGCAGCGGCACCAGGTGCGTCTCCAGCGTGGACAGCGCGGCATCGATGGCGGCGAGGGCTTCGGCCGACAGCTCCAGGGTGATCAGGTTCTGGGTCATGGACAGGCTTCCTTGTCAGTGATGCCGGCCGGACGGCCGGCATGCAAAGGCTCCGGCCGATACCCCGGCCCCGCCATCGGGCCGCGGCCGAAAACCGTGTAGGAAAACTCCTAGCCGTCGGGTCGGAAAACACCCCGGTCCGGGCTCGGAAGCCGGCGCGTGGGGTTGTCGGTGCGGGGCGTGGGGCGTGTCGCCCGGCATCCGGGCCGCCCGGCCCGGAGCGTCCGGCCCCTGGCAGCACGCCGGGCACCCAGAGGTCCGCTTTCCCGCCGTCAGGCCCGCCGCCTGCGGCTTTCCGGGCCACCCGCAAGGCCGATAACGCCACCCGTCGGGCTCGTTTCCTCGCGCGCAAGGTCCAGGCGCTGCGCGCAAGGCGAAAAGCCTTGCGGCCGCGAGGCAGAAGGCCCTGCCCACGAGGCCCGCAGCCTTGCACGCAAGGCAGAAAGCCCCGAGCGCGCAGCTGGGACGCCGCACGCGACGCCCGGAACCTTGCATCGACAAGGCCCGGAGCCTTGCGCGCGAGGCTCCGGGCAGCAGAAGTGGAGTTCCGTGGCTTGCGGCCCCTGAAACCTTCTGCGGGCCTGGCAAGCCGAGGGACGGCCTGCGCCCCTCGCCTATACTCGATGCGCGTCACAGTCCGGGGAGACGGGAAACGTGAGCCGCGAGATCGAGGAGCTTCAGGCCGCCCTGCGCCAGTTCGCGCAGGAGCGCGGCTGGGGCCCGTTCCACACGCCCAAGAACCTGGCCGCCGCCCTGTCCGTGGAGGCCTCCGAACTGCTGGAGCACTTCCAGTGGCTGACCGACGAGCAGAGCCGGCAGCTCACCGACGAGCAGCGGCAGGCGGTCGGGCACGAGATCGCCGACGTGCTGCTCTACCTGCTGCAGCTGTCCGACAAGCTGGGCATCGACCCGCTGGAAGCGGCCCGGCAGAAGATGGAGATCAACGCGGTCAACTACCCGGCGGACAGGCAGCGGGGCGGGATCAGGAAGAACACCTAGCGCTGAAATCAGCGGGCCGAAAGGGGAAAGGCTGGCGTGATCGTCTACCACGCGACGAAATCGAAGTTCCTGCACGACTGCGACCACGACCAGATCGAGGACGTGGTTTCGGCTGCGTACGTGCAGAAGACCGGGCGATATGCCTCGACACCGGAGTTCAAAGCCTGGCGCAACTCCCTCACCGCCATGGCGCGGGTGCTGCGCGACGGCGGCATTCCGGACGACGTTGGCGTGGGCATCGAGTTCGGCATCCCGCAGACCGCCAAGCGCGTGGACTTCATCCTCTCGGGCAAGGCCGAGGACGGAACGCCGCACGTCGTCATCGTCGAACTCAAACAGTGGTCGACCTCCCGCATCAGCGAGAAGGACGGGATCCTCATCGCCAACCGGGGCGGCCGGGCCGAGACCGAAGGCACGCACCCCAGTTACCAGGCCTGGTCCTACGCCGCCCTGCTCAACGGCTTCAACGAGGCGGTCTACGAATCGGGCACCGAGCTGCGTCCGTGCGCCTACCTGCACAACTACAAGGACGATGGCGTCATCCGCAACGCGCACTACGCCGCGTACCTGGACAAGGCGCCGGTGTTCCTCGACGGCAACGACGAGCTGGCCAAGCTGCGCGCCTTCATCCGCCAGCACGTGCGCCAGGGCGACAACGGCACCCTGCTCTTCGAGATCGAGAAAGGCCGCATCCGCCCGTCCAAGATGCTGGCCGACAGCCTGGCCAAGATGCTCAAGGGCAACGAGGAATTCGTGCTGGTGGACGACCAGAAGGTCGTCTACGAGACCTGCCTGGCCAGGGCCGCCCAGGCCAGCGACGCGCGCAAGCAGGTGATCATCGTCAAGGGCGGCCCGGGCACCGGCAAGTCGGTGGTGGCGGTGAATCTGCTGGTCGAACTGACCAAACGCGGCCAGCTGACCAAATACGTCTCCAAGAACGCGGCGCCACGCGCGGTCTACAAGCAGAAGCTCGCCGGCCACCTGCGCCAGGTCGAGATCGGCAACCTGTTCGCCGGCTCGGGCGGCTTCCATGAGGCCGAGCCCAACGTGTTCGACACGCTGGTGGTGGACGAGGCCCACCGCCTCAACGAGAAAAGCGGCCTGTACGGCAACCTCGGCCAGAACCAGATCATGGAGTTGATCCGCAGCGCCCGCTGCACCGTCTTCTTCGCCGACGACGACCAGATCGTGACCCTGTCCGACATCGGCCGCACCGAGGAACTCGAACGCTGGGCCCGCGCCGCCGGTGCCGAGGTGACCCGCCTGGAGCTGGCCTCCCAGTTCCGCTGCGCCGGCTCGGACGGCTACATCGCCTGGCTGGACAACTTCCTCGGCATCCGCGAGTCCGCCAATACCGACTTCGATCGCGACAGCTTCGACTTCCGCATCGTCGCCTCCCCGGTCAAACTGCACGACCTGATCCGCGAGAAGAACAAACTCAACAACAAGGCCCGCGTCGTCGCCGGCTACTGTTGGGACTGGAAGAGCAAGAAGGAACCGAAGGCCTGGGACATCGAGATTCCCGAGTACGGCTACAAGGCGCAGTGGAACCTGGACAAGGACGGCAGCCTCTGGATCGTCGCGCCGGGTTCGGTCGAGCAGGTTGGCTGTATCCACACGTGCCAGGGGCTGGAGCTGGACTACGTCGGGGTGATCATCGGCCCAGACCTGCGTTGGATCGACGGCAAGCCGATGGTCTTTCCCGATTCTCGATCGCGGATGGACCGTTCAGTGCGGGGTTACAAGACGCTCATGAAAGAAGACCCGGACGCCACGCGCGAGCGGCTGGAGGTGATCGTACGTAACACCTACAAGACGCTCATGAGCCGAGGAATGAAGGGCTGCTACCTGCATTTCACAACACCGCACACCTCACGCCGACCCTAGCCACCCCGGATACCGCCATGTCTCGATGGACCGATCAATTCAAGAATCATCCTATACACGAGGACTTTAAGGTTCTCGGGACAACACTGCGAGACACCGTGTCCGATGACGCTCTTGAATCGGAAGATCTCGCACGACTGAGAAAAATTCATGCGTTCATTGGAAACCTAATGGACGCAATGGATCCTGAGATAATTGGCCCATCCACGCTGAACAACATGCACGCCAACCTACAAGGCGTCATTAATAACATCGCTGCTTTTCGCTCAGGTGGAAACTTAAATCATCTGCACGCCGCGAACGGCGAGTTCGACAACGTCATTTCATTTGCTGCCTCCACGCCTTTTATGGTGTACGGAAGCGCAAAAGCGTCAATCACAAAGGCGGCAATTGCCTACTCAGACTCGATGCACCAAAGCTCAACTGAGTTTAGGGAATCGATGATCCGATTGGCCGCCGAGTTCACGAATGAGTATTCCACAATCAAGGACAGGTTCAATGTTGCGGACGGCAGTTTGACAAAGCTGGAGAACCGCATCTCCGTCATGGAGGCCCAGCTTCCGACACAGCTATCTGGATACAACACTGATTTTCAGAACAGTGAGAAAACCCGCTCCGAGCGATTCGAGAACTGGACCGTGGCCTACCAAGAGAAGTTGGATCAGCAATTCGTCGAGTCCGCGAAGAAATTCTCGACCGGTGAAGATGCGATGCATCAGTACTTGGACAAAGCAGCAAGGGTGCTTGGATCTGTTGTCGACACCGGGCAAGCGGGTGCCTATGCGACCTACGCCAGCGAAGAAAAGCGCAGCGCGAATCTCTATAGGAAACTAGCTATTGGGCTAATGATACTAGCGGCTTTAGTACTATTTCTGCCCGAATTTGCCCAGGCAGCAAGAGCTGCAGCAGAGTACTCCGTTGATTGGCGAGCCGCACTGCACCGGCTCCCGTTTTCCATAATTCTGTTCGCACCCGCCTTGTACTTGGCAAAAGAATCTTCTCGCCACAGAACAAACGAAGTGCTAAATCGCCGGCGCGAGCACATTCTTACGACGATAGGTCCATATCTTGCTCTCCTGGACCCCAAGAAGGCCGAAGAAATAAAGTCTGATGTAGCTAGAAGCATATTCACAGAGGGGGCGCAGCAAATTGATGACAGATCAACAGACGCGCCGAGCGTCATTGCACAGGTCACCAACCTTGTTGACTTGCTCCTGAAGAGGGCAAAGTAGAGCGCGACATGTCGCTAACGCCCACCATCAAATCGGCCGGTACAACAGAAACAGAGCGCCACCTGTCGCGCTTATGCGATGAAACATTCCTTTCTCTTTGGTCGTATCCAAACCTTTATACAGATGAAGGATTAAGCAAAACCAAACAGGGGAAGGAGCTATGCGATCTCTTGTGCGTGTTCGGCAGGGACATTGTGATCTTCTCCGACAAATCAATTTCCTTTTCTGAGAAGGAAATAGGGATCTCTTGGCCAAGGTGGTATCGCCGCGCCATATATGCATCAGCAAAGCAGATTCTTGGCGCAGAGAAGTGGATCAAGGAGCATGGGGATCGAGTATTTCTGGACAAGCTTTGCAAAAATCGATTCCCGCTTCCCATAGAATCGGGGAGCGGCGCACGCTTCCACCGCATAGTAGTAGCACGGAACTCAAAAGAATCCGCTGAGCGTTACTTTGGCGCAGGGAGCAGCGGTTCGCTAGTAATCAGGCCGGACTTGTGCGGCGAAGAACATGCGAAGCATCCATTCCATGTGGGCATGATCTTCGAAGGCGGCCCATACATTCATGTGCTAGACGATACCAGTTTGGATTTGGTGCTCGGACATCTGGATACAGCTAGTGATTTCGTCAACTACCTTGCCGCCAAGGAAGATGCGATCACTAACGGCATGCTGCGATCAGCAGCTGGTGAAGAGGAAATTCTTGCCTTTTACTTGGCAACTCGTCGCGGCGCCAGCGAACGCAGAGATCTAGTTCCGCCATCCATCAGAGAGGGCGCTAGAACCCTAGTGCTCATCGAAGGACTTTGGGACGAGTATTCGAGTTCCGAGAGTTACGAACAGGAGAAAGAACTCCTGAAGATCAGCTATCTCTGGGATGACCTCCTCAAGAGGATAAGTGGGCACGTTCTCGCTGGCGACGCCATTGGACCGCACAAAGTCGATAGCCACGAGAAGGTTATTCGCCTGTTCGCGGCTGAGTGCAGAAGAAGTCGCTTGGTGCTGAGCGAACAAATTCTTGAGAAGTACCAACAGGTTCCAGCGGACAGGAGAAGCGCGCGCGTCGTAAGGTCACCATCGGATCCAAAGAAGGCGTTCATATTTCTCTTCTTTCCACGAGATCATGGCCAGGAGCATCACGACTATCGTGAGGAAAGGCAGGAAGCGGCCTTGGCATACGCCCTCACGTTGAAGCTGATGTCGCCAGAATTCCGTCACATCTGTGTCGTTGCCACGGAGCCGAAGCAGAGTGACGGAAGATCAGAAGACTTCATGGCGCTAGACATTCCTGAACTTTCCAAGGACGAGAAGCGGGAAATCCGTCAGATGCAGAGGGAGATGGAGATCTTTACCGATATGCTGAAACCATTCGCAGTACCCGACCATCAACCGCGAAGACCCCGTTCGGATAGGACTAAGCGCAACTCTCCATGCCCTTGTGGCTCGGGTTCAAAGTTCAAGCAATGTTGCCTTTAGAAGAAAGAAGCCCCGCTTTCGCGGGGCTTCCTCCAATCAGCAGATTTCTTCCCGCGTGAAGTTGATCGCATTCAAGCAAACGGATCCTGCAACACCATCGTGTGATCCCGGTCCGGGCCGGTGCTGACAATGCTGATCGGGCACCCCGCCAGCTCCTCCAGCGAACGCAGGTACGCGCGCGCGGCCGGGGGCAGCTTGTCCCACTCGGTCACGCCGTGGGTGTTCTCGGTCCAGCCGGGGAACTCCAGGTAGACGGGGGTGATCTCTTCCCAGCCCTGGGCGTCCAGCGGGGCGTACTCGGTGCGCTTGCCGCGGTACTCGTAGGCGATGCACATCTTCAGCTTCTCCATGCCGTCGAGCACGTCGAGCTTGGTGATGCACAGGCCGGAGATGCCGTTGATGGCCACGGCGCGCTTGAGCGCGACGATGTCCATCCAGCCGCAGCGGCGCGGGCGGCCGGTGGAGGCGCCGTACTCGGCGCCGCGGTCGCGGATGCCCTGGCCGATCTCGTCGTCCAGCTCGGTCGGGAACGGGCCGCCGCCGACGCGGGTGGCGTAGGCCTTGGCGATGCCCAGCACGTAGTCGATCGCATCGGCGCCGACACCCGTACCGGCCAGCGCGCCGCCGACGGTGGTGTTGGAGCTGGTGACGTACGGGTAGGTGCCGTGGTCGATGTCCAGCAGGGCGCCCTGCGCGCCTTCGAACAGCACGCGCTTACCCTGCTTGCGCAGGTCGTGGAGGATGCCGGCCACGTCGGATTTCATCGGCTGCACGTATTCGCCGAAGGCCAGGGCTTCGTCGTAGGTCTGCTCGAAGTCGACCGCGTCCACGCCCAGGTACTTGGTCAGGACGAAGTTGTGGTAGTCCAGCGCGGTACGCAGCAGCTCTTCCAGCTGCTTCGGATAATGCAGGTCGGCGATGCGGATGCCGCGGCGCGCGACCTTGTCCTCGTACGCCGGGCCGATGCCGCGGCCGGTGGTGCCGATGGCCTTGCCGCCGGCGGCCTTCTCGCGGGCCTGATCCAGGGCGATGTGGTACGGCATGATCAGCGGGGCGGCCGGGCTGATCTTCAGGCGGCTGCGCACTTCCACGCCGGCCGATTCCAGCTCGCCGATCTCCTTGATCAGCGCGGCCGGCGAGATCACCACGCCATTGCCGATCAGGCACAGCGCGTCGTCGCGCAGGATGCCGGACGGGATCAGGTGCAGGACGGTCTTCTTGCCGTTGATGACCAGGGTGTGGCCGGCGTTGTGGCCGCCCTGGAAGCGGACGACGGCGCCGATGTCCTCGGTGAGCAGGTCGACGATCTTGCCCTTGCCTTCATCGCCCCACTGGGCACCGATGACGACGACTGACTGGCCCATGGCCGTGACTCCTTTATCTGGCGGCCATCGGGGCCGCGGGATGGACCGTGGCCGGCGCCCTGCCCTGCCCATCCCCGGCTAGGCGGGGGACGCGAGCCGCCATCGGGGCGGATCGGGCAGTGCGGTGACCCAGACACGGAAAAAGCCGGGCGGGTGTGCTTCCTGGGAAGCGGCCCCGACCGGCTTTTGCGGATTATCCGGGTTTTGGAAGGCGGGGGCCACCCGGGGGTGGCGGGTGGTTGGGGAAGCGTTGGGGTGTGGCGGGCCGTTGGGTTGGACGGGGGCGTCGGGCGTTATGGGCTGGGCGGTTGCGGTTGTAGGAGCGGGCATGACCGCGACACCGAGGGCGTCGAGGATCGCAGGGGCGTCGCCCGGGCCGGGGGGAAAGGATCAGCGCGGGGGGACGGCGTCGTGGCCCGGAAGGCGCCGGTGTCGCGGTCGTGCCCGCTCCTACAAGAGCCGACGCATCCCGCGAGGCTTGGCGGTTGTAGGAGCGGGCATGACCGCGACACCGGGGGCGGCGGGAATGGGAGGTACGTCGCCCGCGCCGAGGGAAAGGATCGGCGCGGGGGACGGCGTCGTGGCCCGGAAGGCGTCGGTGTCGCGGTCGTGCCCGCTCCTACAAGAGCCGACGCATCCCGCGAGGCTTGGCGGTTGTAGGAGCGGGCATGACCGCGACACCGGGGGCGGCGGGAATGGGAGGTGCGTCGCCCGCGCCGGGGGGAAAGGATCGGCGCGGGGGACGGCGTCGTGGCCCGGAAGGCGTCGGTGTCGCGGTCGTGCCCGCTCCTACACGAGCCGACACATCCCGCGAGGCGTGGCGGTTGTAGGAGCGGGCATGACCGCGACACCGGGGCGGCGGGAATGGGAGGTACGTCGCCCGGGCCGGGGGAAAGGATCGGCGCGGGGGACGGCGTCGTGGCCCGGAAGGCGTCGGTGTCGCGGTCGTGCCCGCTCCTACAAGAGCCGACGCATCCCGCGAGGCTTGGCGGTTGTAGGAGCGGGCATGACCGCGACACCGGGGGCGGCGGGAATGGGAGGTGCGTCGCCCGCGCCGGGGGGAAAGGATCGGCGCGGGGGACGGCGTCGCGGCCCGGAAGGCGTCGGTGTCGCGGTCGTGCCCGCTCCTACACGAGCCGACACATCCCGCGAGGCGTGGCGGTTGTAGGAGCGGGCATGACCGCGACACCGGGGCGGCGGGAATGGGAGGTGCGTCGCCCGGGCCGGGGGGAAAGGATCGGCGCGGGGGACGGCGTCGCGGCCCGGAAGGCGTCGGTGTCGCGGTCGTGCCCGCTCCTACAAGAGCCGGCAGCGTGGGGGTTCTTATTCGGCGGTGTAGACCGGCTGGCCGTCGACCCAGGTGGCCTTGATCTTCAGGTCGTCCAGGTCGGCGGCGGGGATCGCCAGGGGGTCGCGGTCGAGGATGACGAAATCCGCGCGCAGGCCCGGGGCCAGGCGGCCGACTTCGGCTTCGTCGTGGCCGGCCCAGGCGGCGGTGGCGGTGAAACCGCGCAGGGCTTCGGCCGCGGTCAGGCGCTGGCCGGGCAGCCAGCCGCCGGGCGGCTGGCCGGCGCGGTCCTGGCGGGTGACTGCCGCGTACAGGCCCAGGCGCGGGTCGACCTGTTCGACCGGGAAGTCCGAGCCCAGCGCCAGCGGCACGCCCAGGTCCAGGAACCGGCGCCAGGCGTACGCGCCTTCAAGCCGGTCGTGGCCGAGGCGGTCTTCGGCCCAGGGCATGTCCGAGGTGGCGTGGGTGGGCTGCATCGAGGCGACCAGGCGCAGCTGGGCGAAGCGCGGGATGTCCTCCGGCGCGACCACCTGGGCGTGCTCGACCCGCCAGCGCGGATCGGTGCGCACGCCGCTGCCCGCCAGCGCCTGCTGGTAGGTGTCCAGCACCAGCCGGTTGCCGCGGTCGCCGATCGCATGGCTGGCCACCTGCACGCCGCAGTCGCGCGCCTTGACCACGGCGATGGCGAACGCGGCCGGGTCGGTGACCAGCAGGCCGCGGTTGCCGGGCTCGTCGCTGTAGTCGGCCAGCAGGGCGGCGCCGCGGCTGCCGAGCGCGCCGTCGATGAACAGCTTCACCCCTTCCATCTGCAGGCGGCCACCGGGATGGCGGTACAGGCCGTTCGCGCACAGGTCGGCGAGCGCGTCGCGGTTGCCGTCGGCGTAGGCGTCGATGCGCAGGGGCAACTGGCCCTGGTCGGCGAAGCGGCGCATCAACGCCAGGTCATCGCGCGAGACGCCCATGTCGTGCACGCCGGTGAGGCCGTTGCGCACGGCCGCGTCGAGTGCGCGCTTGAGGGCTTCTTCGCGGTAGGCGGCGGTCGGTGCGGGGATCGCGCGCTCGACCAGGCGCATGGCGCCGTCGACGAACACGCCGGTGGCCTGGGTGCCGTCGCGGACGATGCGGCCGCCGTCGGGCTGCCAGTCGCCGGCGAGCGCACGCGCGCCCTGCACCGCTTCGGTGGCGCGCATTGCGGCGCTGTTGCCCCAGCCGGCGTGGCCGTCGATGCGGCTCAGCCAGACCGGGCGATCGGGGAAGGCGGCGTCGAGGTCGGCGGCGGTCGGGAACCGCTGGCCGGGCCAGCGGTTCTGGTCCCAGCCCCAGCCGCCGATCCAGGCGTCGGCCGGCGCGGTGGCGGCGAACGCCTTGAGGCGGGCGATCACTTCGTCCTTGCTGGCCGCGCCGCTGAGGTCGGCGCGCATCAGCGCGTAGCCCAGCTCCATCAGGTGGGCGTGGGCATCGATCAGGCCGGGGACGACGGTGGCCTTGCCGGCGTCGATGCGCCTGGCCTTCGGGTAGCGCTTGCGCAGCTCCTGCGCGGTGCCGGTGGCGATGATGCGGCCCTGCCCGTCCCAGGCGATCGCGGTGACCTGCGGCTGCGCGCGGTCCTCGGTGTGGATGCGCGCGGCGGTGAGGACGGTGACCTGGTCGGCGGCGGGTGCGGGTGCGGGTGCGGGTGCGGGTGCGGGTGCGGGTGCGGGTGCGGGTGCGGGTGCGGGTGCGGGTGCGGGTGCGGGTGCGGGTGCGGGTGCGGCGGCGGGCGCGGCGGCGGGCGCGGCCGAAGCCGCATTCGCTGTTGATGGTGCGGAATCCGGTGCATCGCCGGCCTTCTGGGCCTGCGCGGTTGCCACGGCGCAGGCGCCGGCCAGGATCAACGCGAACGGGGAGATCGCACGCAGGCGCATCGGTTTCTCCGGAAAGGAAGGGGTCCGATCATGCCGGTCGATCCCCATCGGGGCAACGCTGCGCCGCGGCACGGGCGCTCGCAGCTGCTCCCGTAGGAGCGGGCATGACCGCGACACCGGGGCGTCGGCGGGGTCGATGCCTCGTGATTCCCAGGCGTGGGATGTCGGCGCGGGCGACACCTTCGTGGCTGCCGACTACCTCGGTGTCGCGGTCATGCCCGCTCCTACAACGACAGGTGGTGATGGGCATCGCGTGGCTGCGCAGGTGCGACGGGGCGTGGATGCGGAGGCCTCCTCGGCGCGGGCGACGCCATCGTGGCTCCAGCGCGCTCGGTGTCGCGGTCATGCCCGCTCCTACGACGGGAGGTGGCGACGGGCATCGCGTGGCTGCGCAGGTGCGACGGGGCGTGGATGCGGAGGCCTCCTCGGTGCGGGCGACGCCATCGTGGCGCCAGCGCGCTCGGTGTCGCGGTCATGCCCGCTCCTACAACGACAGGTGGCGATGGGCATGGCGTGGCTGCGCTCGTGCGACGGGGCGTGGATGCGGAGGCCCCGGTGCGGGCGGCGCCTTCGCGACTCCGATGCCCTCGGTGTCGCGGTCATGCCCGCTCCTACGAAAAAACAGGGTGGCGGGCCTGGGCGGGATGCAGGACGGCCGCGGGATCGCCGCGGCCGTCGGGGTTGCAGGCGAGCTGGCGGATTCGGGCCAGCTGGCGGGTTCAGCCGACCAGTTCGGCTTCCAGGGTGATCGGCACCGCCGACAGGGCCTTGGATACCGGGCAGTTCTGCTTGGCGTCGTCGGCGATGGCGCGGAACTTCGCTTCGTCGATGCCGGGGATCGAAGCCTTCATCTTCAGCCGGATCTGCGACAGGGTCGGGCCGCCTTCCATCGACAGGTCCACTTCCGCGCGGGTGTCGATCGAGGCCGGGGTGAAGCCCGCCTCGCCCAGCTTGGCCGAGAAGGCCATGGTGAAGCAGCCGGCATGCGCGGCGGCGATCAGTTCCTCGGGATTGGTGCCCTTCTCGTCGCCGAAGCGGCTGTTGAAGCCGTAGCGGGTGTCGGCGAGCAGGCCGCTCTGCGGGGTGCTGAGCTTGCCCTTGCCGGTCTTCAGGTCGCCTTCCCAATGCGCGGTCGCGTGACGGGAGATGCCCATGGGTCGTTCCTTGGTGGGTGGAGGGAGCGCCAGCCTATCGGCGCAAGCGTTAGCGGACCGTTGGAGCGCGGGCGGGATGACGGTGGCGCGGCATGGGCGGGCGCGGGCGGCACCATCGTGGATCCGGTGTCCACGATGTCGCGGTCGTGCCCGCTCCTGCAGAAAAGCGGGTTTCGCGGCTGTTGTAGGAGCGGGCACGACCGCGACACCGACACCTTCCGCCGACCGGCGCCTTCACCCTCCCTGACCACGCCTGTCGGCACGGGCGTCGTGGTTCCTCCGGCGGCTGCGGTGTCGCGCTCATGCCCCCTCCACGGCCGGTTGTGCGCCGCAACGTCCCGCGAACCGGGGACGCGCTAAGGTACCTGTCCGCCATGACCGCCCGCCGGGTTCCGCCCCGGCCTGTCTTGTCGATGCGGCACCTCCAGGCATGCGTTCCCGGCCCGGACAGCCATGACGGCCCTTCAACCCCCAACCCTGGGAGGAACGGCCTCATGCCTTACGCAACCCATGACATCCGCAACGTGGCCCTCGCGGGCCACCCCGGCGCCGGCAAAACAACCCTGTTCGAAGCCCTGCTGCATGCCGGCGGCGCCCTGACCACGGCAGGCAGTGTCGAACGCGGCACCACGGTGTCCGATTTCGACCCGATGGAAAAAGCACGCGGCCACTCGATGGACATCGCCATCGCCAGCATCGACCACGCGCCCGTCGGCGACCGCAGCTACCACCTCAACTTCATCGATACGCCCGGCTATCCGGAATTCCGCGGGCCGGCGCTGTCGGCGCTGGCGGCGGTGGAAACGGCCGCGATCGTGGTCGACGCCGACACCGGCGTGGAGCACGGCACGCTGCGGCTGATGGAACGCGCACGCGAACGCGGCCTGTGCCGCGCGATCATCGTCAACAAGATCGACCACGAGCACGCCGACTGCGTGCGGGTGATGGAACAGCTGCACGAAGCCTTCGGCAATGCGGCGTTGCCGCTGAACCTGCCCGCCGACGGTGGCACCCGCGTGGTCGACTGCTTCGGCAGCGCCGAAGGCGATTCGGACCTGGGCCCGGTCGCCGGATGGCACCAGCGCATCCTCGACCAGGTGGTGGAGGTGGACGAGGGCGTGATGGAGCACTTCCTCGACGGCGGCGAAGCCGGGATTTCCCCGCAGGAACTGCACGACACCTTCGAGAAGGCGCTGCGCGAAGGCCACCTGGTGCCGGTGTGCTTCGTGTCCGCGCGCAGTGGCGTGGGCGTGCCCGAACTGCTGCAGATCGCCGAGCGCCTGTTCCCCGACCCGACCGAGGGCAATCCGCCGCCGCTGTTCAAGCGCAACGGCCACGGCGACGAACCCCTGCCGTTGCACAACGGGCAGGCGGACGCGCAGGGCCATGTGATCGCCGACGTGTTCAAGATCGTCAACGACCCGTTCGTCGGCAAGCTCGGCGTGTTCCGCGTCTACCAGGGCACGGTGCGCCGCGACACGCAGCTGTTCGTCGACGACGGCCGCAAGTCGTTCAAGGTCGGCCACCTGTTCAAGCTGCGCGGCAAGGAGCATGCGGAGATCGACGAGGCCATCCCCGGCGATATCGCGGCAGTGGCCAAGATCGACGACCTGCATTTCGACGCGATGCTGCACGACAGCCACGACGAGGATGCCGTGCGCCTGCTGCCCACGCAGTTCCCGCGGCCGATGTTCGGCCTGGCCGTGCAGGCGGCCAGCCGCGGGCAGGAGCAGAAGCTGTCGCAGGCGCTGCAGAAGCTGACCGAGGAGGACCCGGCGTTCCTGGTCGACCACAACGTGGAGCTCAACGAGACGGTGATCCGCGGCCTGTCCGACCTGCACCTGCGGGTGATGCTGGACCGGCTGAAGGACCGCTTCAGCGTGGACGTGGCGACGCGGCCACCGCGGATCGCCTACCGCGAAACCGTGTCGGCGAAATCCGAAGGCCACCACCGGCACAAGAAGCAGACCGGCGGCGCCGGCCAGTTCGGCGAGGTGAGCCTGCGCATCGAGCCGCTGCCGCGCGGCAGCGGCTTCGAGTTCGTCGACGAGGTCAAGGGCGGGACGATTCCCGGGCAGTTCCTGCCGGCGGTGGAGAAAGGCGTACGCCAGGTGCTGCAGGGCGGCGCGGTTTCCGGGCATCCACTGCAGGATGTGCGCGTGATCGTGTACGACGGCAAGCACCATGCGGTGGACAGCAAGGAGATCGCGTTCGTCACCGCCGGGCGCAAGGCATTCCTCGATGCGATCGGCAAGGCGCGGCCGCAGGTGCTCGAACCGATCGTCGACCTGGAAGTCGGTGCACCGGAGGCGCAGCTGGGCGACGTGACCGGCAGCCTGGCGTCGCGGCGGGCGCGGATCACGGGCACCGATTCGGCGCGCGGCGAGATCGTGGTCAAGGCGCAGGTGCCGATGTCGGAGCTCGACGGCTTCGCCGCGGAACTGAAGTCGCTGACCGCCGGCAAGGGTCGCTACGCGCTGGATTTCAGCCACTACGAACCGGTGCCACCGCCGGTGCAGCAGAAGCTGGTGGAGGCGTACAAGCCGCGGCACGAGGAAGACTGAGGGGCGTCCCACCCGGCGCCGCGATGCGGCACCGGGCAGCCGCACCGCCCTGCCCTGCATGCCGCACCGCTCTTCGTAGGAGCGGGCACGACCGCGACACCGACTCCGTCGGCACGGGCGACACCTCCCGCACTCCGGCACCCGTTCGCGGTCCTCCCCTCTGCCCATGCGCGGCCGGCGACCATCGGCACGGGATGCGACCTCGAAAACTCCGGCCGCCTCGGTGTCGCGGTCGTGCCCGCTCCTACAACTGTCCGGCCGAACTACGCCGTGGATGTCTGCGTTCGGGCCATGCTGCCTCTCCAGACTGCGTCACCCGAAACATGCCGGCGCTTTCTGTAGGAGCGGGCACGACCGCGACACCGATGCCGTCGGCACCGGCGAGGCCTCCCGCACTCCGGCACCCGTTCGCGGTCGTCCGCCTACCCATGCGCGACCGGCGACCATCGGCACGGGATGCGACCTCGAAAATTCCGGCCGCCTCGGTGTCGCGGTCATGCCCGCTCCTACAACTGTCCGGCCGAACTACGCCGTGGATGTCTGCGTTCGGGCCATGCTGCCTCTCCAGACTGCGTCACCCGAAACATGCCGGCGCTTTCTGTAGGAGCGGGCACGACCGCGACACCGATGCCGTCGGCACCGGCGAGGCCTCTCGCACTCCGGCACCCGTTCACGACCATCCCGCTCTGCCCATGCGCCGGCGACCATCGGCACGGCATGCGACCTCGAAAATTCCGGCCGCCTCGGTGTCGCGGTCGTGCCCGCTCCTACAAAAATCAGGATCACGATCCCGCTCGGGCGATGGCAGGCTGGGACGCGGCTCAACGCCGTGTTGCGGGCGCCCGACTTACCAGCAGCACGCCACCGAGGACCAGCAAGGTACCGGCCACCTGCCACGGGCCCATCGGTTCGCCCAGCACGAGCATGCTCAGCACGATCGTCGATACCGGGCCCAGCATGCCGATCTGCGCGGCCAGGCCCGAACCAATGCGGGCGATGCCCAGCATCACCATCAGCACCGGCGCCACCGTGCACAGCGTGCCGTTGACCAGCGACAGCCAGTACACCTCGTGCGGCAACACCAGCGCCGAGAAAGGCCGCAGCAGCAGGAACTGGCCGATGCACAGCACGCTGGCCACGCTGCTGGCGTAGGCGGTCAGGCGTACCGCGCCGACCTTGCCCACCATCTCGCCGCTGCCGACCAGGTACAGCGCGTAGGCCATCGCGCTGCCGAACACCAGCGCGGCGCCGAGCGCGATGCCGCGGTCGCCGCCCTGCAGGTCGTGGCCGAACGCCAGCGCCACGCCCAGGTAACTGACCAGCAGCGCGATCCACTGCGCGCGGCGCGGGCGGCGCCCGAATGCGGCCCAGCCGATCAGCAGCACCAGGGTCGGGGTGAGGTAGAGGATCAGCCGTTCCAGCGTGGCGCTGATGTAGGCCAGCCCGGCGAAGTCCAGGAAGCTGGCCAGGTAGTAGCCGAAGAATCCCAGGCCGACGATGCGCCAGCGCTCGCCCGCGGTCAGCGGTCGCGTCGCCCGTCGCGCCGCCCACCAGCCCATCAGCAGGAACAGCGGAAACGCGACCAGCATGCGCAGCGCCAGCAGGGTGATCGCGTCGGCACCGAAACGGAAACCGAGCTTGACGATGATCGCCTTGCCCGAGAACAGGATCGCGCCGGCGGCGGCGAAGGCGATGCCGGCGATGCGGCGGCGACGTGCGAGCGCGGCTTCGCGTGCGGCGGCGTCGGCCGATGGGTGTGTTGCGACCGACGCGGCGGTGCGTGACGGGGCGGGCGTGCGCACGGCAGTGGCAGCGTCGAAACCCTCCATCGCGGCGTGCGCGGCCCAAGTTCCCGGCTTCCCGGACGATGCGCACGCTGCAACGTCCTGCGTGGCGGGGACGTGCCCGTCGCTCCCGGCCTGCGCTCGGGTCAGGGAAGCGTCCGCATCCGTCGCCGGGCGCTGTACTCCGACGCGGGCACCCGCCATGCGCTCGCCGGCATCCTCGCCGCCGGCAACGGCTTCCGGATCCAGCGCCGCTGCCGCCATCTCTGTAGCCGCATCGCCGCGGGAGCCCTCGCCGTCCGGCCTGCCGCCGCTCACGCCAGCGCGGCTTCCAGCAGCGCGCGGATCACCCGCTGCAGTTTCGCGGCCTTCTCCGGCAAGTATTCGAAGCTGTCCTCGTCCATGTAGGCATGCTGGGCGATCTCCAGCTGCACCGCCTCCACGCCGATCTCCGGGTCGCCGTAGTGGCGGGTGATGTAGCCGCCCTTGAAGCGGCCGTTGACCACGTGGGTGTGCTCGCTTTGCGCGGCGAGCACGTCGGCGAGCCTTTGCTGCAGCGCCGGCGTGCAGCTGGCGCCGGCGGCGGTGCCCAGGTTGAGCTCGGGCAGCGCGCCGTCGAACAGGAACGGCAGCGTGCCGCGGATCGAATGGCCTTCCCACAGCACGGCGCGGCCATGCTCGCCGCGGATGCGCTGCAGCTCGGCGTCGAGCGTGTCGTGGTACGGGCGCCAGTACGTGTCCACGCGCGCGGCGATCTCGGCCGGATCGGGCTGCGCGCCTTCGAGGTAGACCGGCTCGCCGCTGAATTGCACCACCGGGCACAGGCCGGTGGTGTTCTGACCGGGATACAGCGAAGTGTCGTCTGGCGGCCGGTTGAGGTCGACGACATAACGCGAGTAGCGCGGCACCAGGATCGAGGCACCGAGCTCGCGGGCGAAGTCGTAGAGGCGGCTGACGTGCCAGTCGGTATCGGGCGTGCGGCGCGCGCTGGCGGTGAGGCGCGCGGCGATAGGGTCAGGGAGCGCGCTGCCATCGTGCGGCAGGCTGACCAGCAAAGGCGCGGTGCCCTGGTGCAGGTGGTAGATGTCCATGTGGCGATTGTACGCCGCGTGATTGGACGGATTTGCGAGGTCGGTGCCCGGCGCAGGGGTTGGTTGCTGCGCTTTTGCAGGGGCGGGCATGAGCGCAAACGGGGGTCGGAGTGCGAAGGACGTCGCCTGTGCCGGGGGCGTCGGTTTCGCGGTCGTGCCCGCTCCTACAGAGGGCGGTGGCTTGTTTCGGGCCGGGTGTCGGTGCGCGAGGGGCGCTCCGCATCCCGCAGGGAGTGCAGCCTGTTGCGATTCGGCGTTTGTAGGAGCGGGCATGACCGCGAACGGGGGTCGGAGTGCGAAGGACGTCGCCTGTGCCGGGGGCGCCGGTGTCGCGGTCGTGCCCGCTCCTACAGAGGGCGGTGGCTTGTTTCGGGCTGGGGTCGGTGCGCCATGGGCGCTCCGCATCCCGCAGGGAGTGCAGCCTGTTGCGATTCGGCGTTTGTAGGAGCGGGCATGACCGCGAACGGGGGTCGGAATTCCGGGGGCGTCGCCTGTGCCGGGGGCGTCGGTGTCGCGGTCGTGCCCGCTCCTACAGAGGGCGGTGGCTTGTTTCGGGCCGGGTGTCGGTGCGCGAGGGGCGCTCCGCATCCCGCAGGGAGTGCAGCCTGTTGCGATTCGGCGTTTGTAGGAGCGGGCATGACCGCGAACGGGTTTCGGAGTGCGAAGGACGTCGCCTGTGCCGGGGGCGTCGGTGTCGCGGTCGTGCCCGCTCCTACAGAGGGCGGTGGCTTGTTTCGGGCTGGGTGTCGGTGCGCCATGGCGCTCCGCATCCCGCAGGGGGTGCAGCCTGTTGCGACTCGGCGTTTGTAGGAGCGGGCATGACCGCGAACGGGGGTCGGAGTGCGAAGGACGTCGCCTGTGCCGGGGGCGTCGGTGTCGCGGTCGTGCCCGCTCCTACAGAGGGCGGTGGCTTGTTTCGGGCCGGGTGTCGGTGCGCCAGGGGCGCTCCGCATCCCGCAGGGAGTGCAGCCTGTTGCGACTCGGCGTTTGTAGGAGCGGGCATGACCGCGAACGGGGGTCGGAATTCCGGGGGGCGTCGCCTGTGGCGGGGGCGTCGGTGTCGCGGTCGTGCCCGCTCCTACAGGGAGCGCGGCATTCCGGCTGGGCCGCGCATGTGGGCCCGGTTCGAGGGCATTGCCGTCGCCACGGAGGGTGCGGCCGAAGCGGTTCAGCGCATCAACACCACTTCCTCGGCCGAGGTCGGGTGGATGGCGACGGTGTCGTCGAGCTGCTGCTTGGTCACGCCCAGCTTCAGCGCGACGGCGAAGCCCTGCAGGATCTCGTCGGCGGCTTCGCCGAGCAGGTGGATACCGACCACCCGTTCTTCCTTGCCCACGCACACCAGCTTGAACAGGCTGCGCTGCGGCGAGTCGACCAGTGCGGTGAGCATGGGCCGGAAGCGGCTGGTGTAGACCTTGACCGCATCTCCGTGGCGCTCGCGCGCCTGCTCCTCGGTCAGGCCCACGGTGCCCAGCGGCGGATGCGAGAACACCACGGTCGGCACGTTCTCGTAGTCGAGCTTGGCACCGGCGCGACCGCCGAACAGCCGGTCCATCAGCCGGCGCGCGGCGGCGATCGCGACGGGGGTCAGCTCCAGCTTGCCGGTGACATCGCCGACCGCGTGGATGCCGGGTACGGAGGTGTCCTCATACGCGTCGACCACGATCGCGCCGCGCTCGTCGATCTGCACGCCCAGTGCCTCCAGGCCGATGCCGTCGCTGTTCGGACGCCGCCCGGTGGCGAGGATCACGCAGTCAAATGCCTCGGTCTCCGGCGCCGGGCCCTTGTGCAGTACGCGCACGCGCTCGCCGTCGGCGGCGTCGTGCGGTTCCGCGCGCTCCAGCGCCTGCAACGGCGTTTCCAGGTGCAGGCGCACACCGTGCTGGGTCATGTCCTCCTGCAGCTGGGTAGCCACTTCTGCATCCATGTTCGCCAGCAGGCGCGGGCCGCGTACGAACACCTCCACGCGGCTGCCCAGCGCCTGCAGGACGCCAGCCAGCTCCACCGCGATGTAGCCGCCGCCGATGATCCCCACCCGTGCCGGCGCGCCGCAGAGCTTGAAGAAATCGTCGGACACGCCGGCCAGCTCGGCCCCGGGGATGTCCGGGCGCACCGGCGATCCGCCGGTGGCGACGAGCACGTGCCTGGCGTGCAGGTGCACGCCGGGCTCGGTCACCACCGTGCGCGCGTCGTGCAGGCGACCGCGGCACGGCATCCAGACGATGCCCGCCTCGTCGAGCATGCGCTGGTAGATCGCATGGATGCCGGCGATGTAGCGCTGGCGCAGGGCGACCAGTTCCTTCCAGTCCAGACCCTTCCCGTCCGCAGCCGGTGCAGCGACCGCGAACCCCAGGTCGGCGGCCAGGCTGATCTTCGCCGCCAGGTCCGCGGCCAGCCACATCGCCTTCTTCGGCACGCAGCCGTGGTTGACGCAGGTGCCGCCGAACTCGGCCGGCTCCAGCAGGACGACGCGCGCGCCGTGCGCGGCCGCGCGGAACGCGCCGGCCAGGCCGGCCGAACCGCCGCCGAGCACGACCAGGTCCACGTCCATCCGCGACGGATCGGGATCACTCGAGGGCTTCATCCACTGCTCCTTTCGCTGTGCCGCGCCGGCCGCGGCATGGCCGTCGGCGCATGTCGGGCACCGCCGGCTACTGGAACCGCTCCACGCGGTACGGGGCCGGGTCGATGGCCGGGTCGCGCCCGGTCATCAGGTCGGCCAGCAACTGGCCGCTGGCGGTGCTCATGCTGATGCCCAGCATGCCGTGCCCGGCCGCCAACCAGACGTGACGATGCTTCGGCGAGCGGCCCAGCGCCGGCAGGTCGTCCCAGGTCATCGGCCGCCAGCCGTACCACTTCTCCTGCAGCATCGACGCATCCGGCGGTTCGTGCAGGTATTCGCGTGCGGCGCGCTCCAGCGCGGCCAGGCGCACCGCGTTGAGGCTCTCGTCGCGGCCGGAGAATTCCATGGTGCTGCCCAGGCGGAAACCGCTGCCCCAGGCGGTGACGCAAACCGAGCGATCCTTGAGCACGATCGGCCGGCGCGGCGCCAGCGACGGGCGCGCGTAGGTGATCGAATAGCCCTTGCCCGGCTGGATCGGCAGGCGCAGGCCGAGCGGACGGATCAGTTCCGGGGTCCAGGCGGCCATCGCCACCACGGCGTCGCGGCCGCGGCGCTCGCCGCGCTCGCCGCCCTGCCCGGCGATCCGCACGCGCACGCCATCGGCCTCCGGTTCCAGCGCCACGACCCGGCAGCCTTCCTCGATCACGCCGCCGCGCTCGCGCACCGCGCGCGCCAGCTCGGCCACGTAGCGGTCCGGGCGCAGGTGCGCATCGTCGGGAAAGCGGATCGCGCCGACGATGCCGGGCTTGAGCGAGGGCTCCTGGCGCAGGTACTCGGCGCCGTCGATGGTCTCGGTCGCGATCCCCATTGCGTTGAGCGGCGCGCATTCGTCGATGTAGCACTCGAAGTTGCGCGGGTCGCGGAACACGTAGTCCAGCCCGGTTTCGCCGAACTCGCAGTCCAGGCCGTAGCGGCCGATCCAGTCGACCAGGCGGGCGCGCGAATCGTCCAGCAATGCGGCGCGCGCCTTGGCGCTGGCCATCCAGGCCGTGGCGTTGCAGCGCGCGGTGAAGCGCGCCAGCCAGTACCACAGCGCCGGGTCGACCCGCGGCTTGAGGTACAGCGGGGCGTCGGGGGTGAACATCCAGCGCAGTGCGCGCAAAGGCACGCCGGGCGCGGCCAGCGGCGGCGCGTGGCTGGGCGTGATCGTGCCGCAGTTGCCGTGCGAGGTGGCGCCACCGGCGGTGGCCGCCTCCAGGATGCGCACGCCGCGACCGGCTTCGAGCAGGGACAGTGCGGTGGCCAGGCCGATGGCACCGCCGCCGAGGATGAGGACGTCGTCGTTGGTTGGATTCACCCGGCGAGTTTACCCGTGCGACCGGCATCACCGGAGGCTTGCGACGGGGACCGGCCGTGGAACGCAGTCGGTTGCATCTGCATCGACTGCGCGACCCGTCGGGCCATGCGCCGGATGCTGGCCCGCCACGTGGCGGGCCAGGCGGGCATGGCCTATTCCTTGTCGAGGCTGAGCCGCAGGCCGTCGGCGGTGTTGCGCACCACGATGACTTCGAAGCTCGGCGTGCTGCCGCGCTTCTTCACCAGCACGTCTTCGCCGTCGTCGGTCTCCACGTTGTAGACGCCCTTGCCGAACGCCTGCTTGATCGTGTCGCGCGCCAGGCGGGCCGCGGCGTTTTCGCCGGTGCCCTTGGGCACGGCCACGACCACGCTGGTCGCGGTGCCGTCCTTGGGCGTGAACGACAGCTCGATCTCGCCGTCGACCTTGGCGTGGCCGCTGAACTGCAGGCGCCACTTGTTCGAGGGGCTGGCCAGCGCCACGAAGACCACGCCGAGCATCAGCACCGACATCGCCAGCAGCTGCCAGCCGACCACGCGCCGGATACGGGGAATCCTGTCCATCATCGTCTCCTCTTCATGAAGGCCGGAAGGTGTTGGCCGCGTCCCCGGCATATCCGCGGTCATGCAGTCACTTGAAGGGGCCAATGTGCAGGATCATGCTCGTGATCGCCACCAGGCCCAGCGCCAGCAGCAGGATCGCGGTGATCAGGGTCATCGATGGCGGAAATGGGCTCTCGGCGTGGACCAGGCGATCGTTGGCCATGGCGGTGCGCTGCTTGCGCAACGTGTGCATGAACCAGGCCTCGTAGGCGATGCCGATCACCAGCATCACCACACCCAGCAGCACCAGGGCGATACCGAAGTTTCGGCCCGAGCCCGCATGGTCGATCACTCCGCTCTCCTTCATCCGCTCGAACACCTGGTGGATGGTGAAGCCGAAGCTGATCAGCGACAGCGAGGTCCGGATCACCGACATCAGGGTCCGGTCGGCGGCCAGGCGCGTGCGCTGGAACGACATGCCGGTGCGGCGGGAAGACAGTTCCGTGGACGCATCGCCGAACAGGTGTCCGGCAGGTACGGGGGTGCTCATCGCTGGACTCCTTCTGGGTGGCCGATACGGCGTCTCTGCAAGGTTGCGGGATGGAGCGACGCGGGTAGCTCGTTGCAGGACAGGGCTGGAATGTTGAGCTGCCCCGCTGGCCTCTCCGCCATCCCGCGTGGCCTGCCGCGCTACTTCTCCGGGAACAGCAGGGTGAATGCGAAGCGCAGGCCCCAGTCGGGACCGCCATCGGGCGACTCGGCGTAATAACGCACGCCGCCCTGGTAACTGACCATCTGCGAGCCGATCCTGGACACCTTGCTGTAACCGATGTTGAGCGGCACGGTCCATTGCCCGGCCTCCCAGTTGTAGGACGACTCGATGTTCAACGAGAACGTGCGTCCCTGCCCCAGCCCCTTGGTGAGGAAGGGCTGCAGGAAAGTCGAACTGACATCGCCGCGATCACTTTCGCCGGCGAACGACCACAGGTGATTGGCGAGGGCGCCATAGGTCCAGCCTGCCTGCGACTGCTTGAGCACCACGGCGGTCGGTCCTGCGCCCCACTTGCCGGTCCCCAGCAGGTCGTCGCTGGCGGTGGGCAGCAGCAGCGCCGGCCCCACGCCGATGATCCAGCCATTGGCGGTGGGCTGCTTGGGCGAGAAGAACAGGCTCTGGGTGATGTCGCCGGTGCCGAACTGGCTGCCGGCACCGGGGAACAGGTTTTCCTGGTAGGTGATCGGCAGGATCGTGCGCGAGATCATGTTCCAGTTCTCGCCGATCGATACCGGCACCACCGGCTGCACGTTGAGCCAGGTGCGGCTGCCGCCGCTGTCGAGGTCGTCGTAGTTGAACTGCAGCGGCACGCTGATGAGGCTGGAGACCGGATTGGACAGCTGCCTGGCGAGTTCGTCCGCGTCCTCCGCCAACGCAGTCGTGGCCAGTCCCAGCAGGCACAGCCCGCAGGCTGACCGCAGCCACGGGAGTGGGCCTCGACCGGTGGCTGCCGGGCGCGGGCCGGCGGCAACCGCCCGAATCATGGACGGCACCGTGAACGACGCAGCGCGGATATCCATGACCATCCCTTGGCTCGTTGGCGTCCGCGCCGAACATAACGCCAGCCGCTGGCGGCCGCCACCGCAAAACTACCTGGACGGTCGCCATGCTTTGGCCCCCGCCGTGGCCTCACTGCGGAGGCGTGGCAGTGCCGCGCGACTGGCGGTCCCGCAGGCGAATCCCGGGCAGGCCTCCGGCCGGCGATCAGCTCAGGACCCGGCCTGCGCCACCGCCAGCCGCATCGGCTGCGGTTTCAGGTAGGTCAGCGAACGCCACAGCCATTCGGCCGGCCCGAAGCGGAAGCGCTCGAGCCACCACTGGCTGTAGAGCACCTGCACCGCGAACAGGCCCAGCGCGAACGGGATCTGCCACAAGCGCGGCAGGTGTTCGAAGAAGCCCAGGCCGTAACCGTAGAACACCAGCGTGCACACGATCGACTGGACCAGGTAGTTGGTCAGCGCCATGCGCCCGGCCGGGGCCAGCCAGCCCAGCCAGCGCTGGCCGACGGGGCGCGCCAGCAGCCACATCACCCAGGCCACGTAACCCAGGCACATCAGCGCACCGGCGACCAGGCCCAGCGACTGGGCGGTGGCCTGGCGCAGGGTGAAGCTGTTCAACGCGACCGACGGCTGGATCACGAACGAGGCCAGCATCAGCAGCACGCCCAGCGGCAGCACGCCCTCGCGCAGCATCCGGTACAGGCGCGGATGCAACTCGGGCCGCTGGATCGCGCCGCTGCGCATGAACGCCGCACCGATCAGGAACATGCCGAACACCAGCACGCCCATCACCAGCAGGTTGGACAGCATCAGCCCGAAATCGGCCATTCGCTGCGCCACAGCGGTGGCATAGCCGCCGGCACCGTAGGCCTGGCGCTGCGCTTCCAGCATCGCTTCCATCTGCTGGCCCTGCACCGCCATGAACTCGTCCCAGCCGGGAACCCACAGCGACAGGAACCCCAGCCCCATCAGCAAAGCCGGCGCGGCCAAGTAGCAGGCCGCACCCAGCCAGGCCAGCACCCGGGCCGGAGTGGCATGGAAGGCCAGCAACGGGAACGACAGCAGTGCGTAGGTCACCAGCACGTCGCCGGACCACACCAGCAGCGCGTGGACGAGGCCAATGCCCAGCAGGGCCAGCCCGCGCCGGAAATACAGGCCCACGAACGGCCGGCCGCTCGCATCGGCGCGCTGGGCCATCATCGCGAAGCCCATGCCGAACAGCAGCGAGAACAGGGTGAAGAACTTGCCCTGCACGAAGAAATACACCAGCCCGTCGGCGATCCGGTCGACACCGGCCAGGGCCGGATCCAGCCCCGAATAGGAGCCCATCACCGGGCCGACGAAGGCCTCCATGTTCATCAGCAGGATGCCGCCGAGCGCAAAGCCACGCAGCACATCGAGGGTGGCGATGCGTTCGCCGGGTGCGACAGGTTCAAGTTGCGCCGGGTTCACCGCAGTCTCCGATCCATGGGTACCGGGCGATGATGGACGAAATCCGGCTGCCATGGCATTCGCCCCGCCCCGCCTGGCTCCCGGGCTGCCGCGCCGGCCGTCAAGCCTTGTTCCCCCTCCCCCCCGCCGGTACCCTCCTCGCCGCATGTCAGGCTTCGTCCACCTCCACGTCCATACCGAGTTTTCGCTTGCGGACTCGACCATCCGCGTGCCCGAAAAACCCGAGCAGGCCGATCCGGCCAAGGCCAAGCAGGCCAACCTGCTCAGCCGCGCGGTGGAACTGGGCCTGCCGGCGCTGGCGGTCACCGACCTCAACAACCTGTTCGCCCTGATCAAGTTCTACAAGGCGGCCGAGGGCGTGGGCATCAAGCCCATCGCCGGCGCCGACCTGGCGGTGGCTTCGGGCCCCGGCGAGGCGCCCTGGCGACTGACCGCGCTGTGCCGCGACCACGGCGGCTACCTCAATCTCTCGCGCCTGCTCAGCCGTGCCTGGATGGAGGGCCACCGCGCCGAGGGCGGCGTGGTGGTGACGCCGGAATGGATCAAGGACTGCGGCGAGGGCCTGATCCTGCTGGCTGGGCGCGAGAGCCTGGCCGGTCGCCTGGCCTCCGAGCACCGCCACGACCTGGCCGAGCAGCAGCTGGCCGACTGGCAGCGCGCCTTCGACGGCAACCTGTGCCTGGAACTGGTCCGCACCGGGCGCGACGGCGAGGAGGCGTTCAATGCGTTCGCCCTGCACGCTTCGGCGGCGCGCGGCATCCCGGTGGTGGCGTCCAACGATGTGCGCTTCCTGGACAAGGCCGGCTTCGACGCGCACGAGGCGCGGGTGTGCATTGCGTCGGGCCGCGTGCTCGACGACCCCAAGCGCCCGCGCGACTACAGCCCCGAGCAGTACCTCAAGTCGCCGGAGGAAATGGCCCGGGTATTCGCCGACGTGCCCGACGCGATCGCCAACACGGTCGAGCTGGCGCGGCGCTGCAACCTCGAGCTGACCCTGGGCAAGTACGCGCTGCCGGCCTATCCGGTGCCGTCGGACGAGACCCTGGACAGCTGGATCCGCAAGCAGTCGCACGACGGCCTGGAGCTGCGGCTGGCGAAGAACCCGCTGGCCGAGGGCAAGACCCGACAGGACTACGTCGAGCGCCTGGACTTCGAGCTCGACACCATCATCAAGATGGGCTTCCCGGGCTACTTCCTGATCGTGGCCGACTTCATCCAGTGGGGCAAAAGCCACGGCATCCCCATTGGCCCGGGCCGCGGTTCGGGCGCCGGCTCGCTGGTGGCCTGGGCTTTGCAGATCACCGACCTGGACCCGATCCCGTACAACCTGCTGTTCGAGCGCTTCCTCAACCCGGAACGCGTGTCGATGCCCGACTTCGACATCGACTTCTGCATGGACCGGCGCGACGAGGTGATCGACTACGTCGCCCGCAAGTACGGGCGCGAGCGGGTCAGCCAGATCATCACCTACGGCACCATGGCGGCCAAGGCGGTGGTGCGCGACACCGGTCGCGTGCTCGGCTTCCCGTACGGCTTCGTCGACAGCGTGGCCAAGCTGATCCCCAACATCCTCGGCATTTCGCTGAAGGATGCGATGGGCGAAGGCAAGGACAGCGAGATGCACTCGGCCGAGCTGATCCAGCGCTACGGCAGCGAGGACGACGTCCGTGACCTGATCGACCTGGCCCGCCAGCTCGAGGACCTGACCCGCAACGCCGGCAAGCACGCCGGCGGCGTGGTGATCGCCCCGGAACCACTGCACACCTTCTGCCCGCTGTTCGCCGAGCACGACCAGGACGGCCTGGGCCGCAACCCGGTCACCCAGTTCGACAAGGACGACGTCGAGGCGATCGGCCTGGTCAAGTTCGACTTCCTCGGCCTGCGCACGCTGACGATCATCGACTGGGCGGTGAAGGCGATCAACGTCCGCCATGAGCGCGCGGGGATCCCGCCGCTGGACATCGCCACCCTGCCGCTGGACGACGCCAGCGTCTATCGCGACGTCTTCGCCAACGGCAACACCGGCTCGGTGTTCCAGTTCGAATCCTCGGGCATGCGCCGCGCGCTGAAGGACGCCAAGCCCGACCGCTTCGAGGACCTGATCGCGCTGAACGCGCTCTATCGCCCCGGCCCGATGGAGATGATCCCGTCGTTCGTGGCGCGCAAGCACGGGCTGGAGGAGTTCGCTTATCCCGACCCTCGCACGCAGCCGATGCTGGAAGAGACCTACGGGATCATGGTCTACCAGGAGCAGGTCATGCAGATGGCGCAGATCGTCGGCGGCTACTCGCTGGGCGGCGCCGACCTGCTGCGCCGGGCGATGGGCAAGAAGGTGCCGGCGGAAATGGCCAAGCACCGCGAGATCTTCCGCGAGGGCGCGGCCAAGAACGGCGTCGGCGAGAAGAAGGCCGACGAGATCTTCGACCTGATGGAGAAGTTCGCCGGCTACGGCTTCAACAAGTCGCACGCCGCCGCCTACTCGCTGGTCGCCTACCAGACCGCGTGGCTGAAGAAACACTATCCGGCCGAGTTCATGGCCGCGACGCTGTCCTCGGACATGGACAACACCGACAAGGTGGTCGGCTTCCTCAACGAAGCGCGTGGCCTGGGCCTGACGGTGCTTCCGCCGCAGGTCAACGATTCGGAATTCATGTTCGAAGCGGTCGCCGCCGACACCGTGCGTTACGGCCTGGGCGCGATCAAGGGCGTGGGCCGCGGCCTGTGCGAGGCGATCGTGGCCGAGCGCCACCAGGGCGGCGACTACGCCGACCTGCTCGATTTCTGCCGGCGCGTGGATTCGACCAAGCTCAACCGTCGCGCGCTGGAGGCGATGATCAACGCCGGCGCGCTGGATGCGCTGGGCCGCAACCGCGCCACGCTGATGCTGCAGCTTCCCGAGGTGATCAAGGCCACCGACCAGCTCGCCAAGGAACGCGCCGCCGGCCAGGTGTCCCTGTTCGGTGCTTCCTCGGACGACGCCGGCCCCTCGCTCAAGCTCGACCTGCCCGAAGCGGACGAATGGACGCTGCGGCAACTGCTCGACGGCGAGCGCGACACGCTCGGCCACTACCTCAGCGGGCATCCGTTCGATCCGTACCGCGAGGAAGTGCGGCAACTGGTCGGCAGCGACCTGGGCGAGCTGGACAAGCTGTGGGCCGCCGGATCCGGCGGCGAGAAGCGCGGCTGGCGACCGGAAGTCCAGGTCGTGGTCGCCGGGCTGGTCGCCGGCATCCGCCGCAAGGGCGACAGCCAGATCTTCGTCCAGCTGGAAGACGGTCGCGGCCGTCTCGAATGCAGTGTGTTCGCCGAGGGCGCGCAGGAATTCGCCAGCCTGCTGGTGCGCGATCGCGTGCTGGTCGTGCAGGGCGGGTTGCGCGAGGACGAGTTCAGCGGCGGCTACAGCCTGCGCCTGAAGGCTGCCTGGGATTACGAGCAGCTGTGCGCGCAGCATGCCCAGCGGCTGTCGCTGCGCGTGGACCTGGTCGATCCGGGGCTGTGGCAGCGCATCGACGCGGTCCTGGCCCGCCACCGCCCCGGCCCCACGCCGCTGCGCCTGCACCTGCAGGTCGGCCGCGGCGAGCAGGGCGCGACCGGCGTGCTCGACCTCAATGGCCCCAACTCGGTACGCGTCGCGCCGCCCCTGCTGGACGCGCTGCGCGCCCAGCCCGGCGTGCGCGCGGTCAAGGTTGCCATCGGCCGCCCCTGGGCCAACTGAGGCAGACCCTGCCTGTCGCCGCAGGAGCCGCATGGCCTGCCCTTGCAGGAGCGGGCATGACCGCGACACCGTGGACGCCGGATACCGGCGGGCGCCGCCCGCGTCAACCGCATCGGCTTCGCGGCCTGAAGTCCGCTCCTACAACAGCGCGCCCGCCCTGCCCTTGTAGGAGCGGGCATGACCGCGACACCGAGCGCGCCGGATACCGGCGGCGCCGCCCGCGTCAACCGCATCGGCTTCGCGGCCTGAAGTCCGCTCCTGCAACAGCGCTCCCGCCCTGCCCTTGTAGGAGCGGGCATGACCGCGACACCGTGGACGCCGGATACCGGCGGCGCCGCCCGGGCCAACCGCATCGGCTTCGCGACCTGAAGTCCGCTCCTGCAACAGCGCTCCCGCCCTGCCCTTGCAGGAGCGGGCATGACCGCGACATCGGGACGCCGGATACCGGCGGGCGCCGCCCGCGTCAACCGCATCGGCTTCGCGGCCTGAAGTCCGCTCCTACAACAGCGCTCCCGCCCTGCCCTTGCAGGAGCGGGCACGACCGCGACACCGTGGACGCCGGATACCGGCGAGCGCCGCCCGGATCGACCGCGTCGGCTTCGCGGCCTGAAGTCCGCTCCTACAACAGCGCTCCGGCCCTGCCCTTGTAGGAGCGGGCATGACCGCGACACCGAGCGCGCCGGATACCGGCGGCGCCGCCCGCGTCAACCGCATCGGCTTCGCGGCCTGAAGTCCGCTCCTGCAACAGCGCTCCCGCCCTGCCCTTGTAGGAGCGGGCATGACCGCGACACCGTGGACGCCGGATACCGGCGGCGCCGCCCGGGCCAACCGCATCGGCTTCGCGACCTGAAGTCCGCTCCTGCAACAGCGCTCCCGCCCTGCCCTTGCAGGAGCGGGCATGACCGCGACATCGGGACGCCGGATACCGGCGGGCGCCGCCCGCGTCAACCGCATCGGCTTCGCGGCCTGAAGTCCGCTCCTACAACAGCGCTCCCGCCCTGCCCTTGCAGGAGCGGGCACGACCGCGACACCGTGGACGCCGGATACCGGCGAGCGCCGCCCGGATCGACCGCGTCGGCTTCGCGGCCTGAAGTCCGCTCCTACAACAGCGCTCCGGCCCTGCCCTTGTAGGAGCGGGCATGACCGCGACACCGAGGACGCCGGATACCGGCGGGCGCCGCCCGCGTCAACCGCGTCGGCTTCGCGGCCTGAAGTCCGCTCCTACAACAGCGCCTGACCCTGCCCTTGTAGGAGCGGGCATGACCGCGACACCGGGGGCGTCGGAGACCGATGGGCGTCGCGTACCCGATGCCATCGGCTCCACCGGTTGGAGCCCGTTCCTCCGTAAGGCCGCCGCAACACCAGGATGGCTACCGGCGCGTCGCCTCCCGACTTCCGTACCGTATGGTCCGGTCACTTCGCGGACCTTCGGCTACACTGCCCGTCTCATGCACCTACCGGCATCGCCGGCCAACGGATGAACCCGAACTACCTCGATTTCGAGCAGCCCATCGCCGACCTGGAAGCCAAGATCCAGGACCTGCGCAGCGCCAGCACCGGTCCGGCGGTCAACGTCGACGCCGAGGTGCACGCGCTGCAGGACAAGTTGCGCAAGCGCACCGCCCAGATCTTCCGCGACCTCAGCCCCTGGCAGGTGTCGCAGATGGCCCGCCATCCGGCCCGTCCCTACACCCTGGATTACGTGCGCGTGTTCTGCGACGAGTTCCAGGAGCTGGCCGGCGACCGCGCCTTCGCCGACGACAAGGCCATTGTCGGCGGCCTGGCCCGCATCGACGGCCGCCCGGTCATGGTCATCGGCCACCAGAAGGGCCGCGACACCAAGGAAAAGATCCGCCGCAACTTCGGCATGCCCAAGCCCGAGGGCTACCGCAAGGCGCTGCGCCTGATGAAGATGGCCGAGCGCTTCGGCCTGCCGATCCTGACCTTCATCGACACCCCTGGCGCCTGGCCGGGCATCGATGCCGAGGAGCGCGGCCAGTCCGAGGCGATCGCGCGCAACCTGCTGGAGATGGCCGAGCTGACCGTGCCGGTCATCTGCACGGTGATCGGCGAAGGCGGCTCCGGCGGCGCGCTGGCCATTGGCGTGGGCGACTGCACGGTGATGCTGGAATACAGCACCTATTCGGTGATTTCGCCCGAAGGCTGCGCCTCGATCCTGTGGAAGGACGCAGGCAAGGCCAAGGACGCCGCCGAGCAGCTGGGCCTGACCGCCCGCCGCCTGCATGGCCTGGGCCTGGTCGACAAGGTCGTGCGCGAGCCCACCGGCGGCGCCCACCGCAACCCGAAGCAGATGGCCAAGCGGCTCAAGGCCGTGCTGGTCAACGAACTCGACGCACTGGAGCAGATCCCGGTCGAGGAACTGGTCCAGCGGCGTTACGCGCGCCTGCACGGCTATGGTGCCTACGAGGCCGCGTAAGGATTGCCGGACACCGGCGTGCCGGCGCGATGCCGGCCGCCCGTCGTGCCACTTCCCACCCTTGGCCGCCGCGGGACCGCGCGCATGAACGTGCCCGGCTGGGTGCCGCCGCTGGCGCTGTTCGTGGTGCCTTTGCTGGTGGCGCTGGTCATCAACCGCCTGTACGGACACCGCCGCGGCATCGCCTCGATCTGGGTGCTCGCCTGGTTCGTGACCGTGTGCTGGATCTTCGCCATCGTGGTGATCCTGCGCCAGGTGCGCTGAGCGGCGATCGTGCCCGGCTACGATAGCGGCATGGCCCCCGGCGAACCGGCTCCCCCGTTGCTCCCCCTGCCCGAGCCGCCCGCCACGGCGCGCGGCGCGATCGTCGTGGCCTGCAGCGGCGGCCTGGATTCGAGCGTGCTGCTGCACCGCCTGGCCAGCGACCCGGTGATCCGCGCGCGCGGCCTGCGCGCGGTGCACGTGCATCACGGCCTGCAGGCCAGCGCCGACGACTGGGCCGCGCACTGCATGCGCCAGGCGCAGGCGCTGGAAGTGCCGTTGCAGGTGCTGCGCATCGAGGTGCCGCGCGACACCGGCACCGGGCTGGAAGCGGCGGCCCGTGAAGCCCGCTACGCCGCGCTATCCGGCACCCTGGCACCCGGCGACCTGCTGGTGACCGCGCACCATCTCGACGACCAGGCGGAGACTTTCCTGCTGCGTGCCCTGCGGGCCTCCGGACCGGAGGGACTGGGCGCGATGCGCGTGGTGCGCGCGCTGGGCGACGCCTGGCAATGGCGTCCGCTGCTGTCGCAGCCGCGCGAGGCCCTGCACGCGTACGCGCAGGCGCACGGCCTGGTCTGGATCGAGGATCCGAGCAATGCGTTGCCCGATCCGGACCGCAACTTCCTGCGCCTGCAGCTGCTGCCCCTGATGCGGCAACGCTGGCCGCACGCCGCCGCGTCGCTGGCACGCAGTGCCGCGCTCTGCGCGCAGGCCGATGCGCTGCTCGCATCCGAAGACGCCGCCCTGCTGCGCACCCATGCAGGCGACGATCCACGCACGCTGCGCGTGGCAACGCTGACGGCGCTGCCCGCGGAGCGGCGTGCGCGCCTGCTGCGCCACTGGATCCGCACCCTCGGACTGCCGCCGCTGCCGGCCCAGGGCGTGGAGCGGATCGAGACCGGGCTGCTGGAAGCACGCGCCGACGCGGAAGCCACCTTCGCCTGGGCCGGCGCCCGGGTCCTGCGCTGGCGCGACTTCCTGCATGCAGACCGCCAGCGCGCGCCGCTGCCGCCGGACTGGAACGTGCGATGGGACGGCCGCACGCCGCTGGCATTGCCCGACGGAGGCCGCCTGCTGCTGCGCGACGACCAGGGCAACCCGGCGGCGACGGGCTTCGACGCTCCCGTGCGCGTGCATGCGCGCCAGGGCGGCGAGCGCATCGTCCTGCCCGGCCGCGACCACTCGCACGCGCTCAAGCAGGTGCTGCAGGAGCGCGGCGTACCGCCATGGCGGCGCGCGCACCTGCCCCTGCTTTCGGGGGCGGACGGCCACCTGTTGGCCGCCGCCGACGTCGCCTGGTCGGAGGCCCTGGCCCTGTGGCTGAAGGCCCGCGGCTGGCACCTGTCCTGGCAACCCCCCGGGATCGGCGACGCATCCGCGCGTTGACCCTTCCGCGGTGCGCCGCCACACTTCCCGCATGCCCAAGAAAGCCACCCCCGACGCCTCGCCGGTCGCCCAGTTCGAGCATTCGCTGGACGAGCTGGAAATGCTGGTCGAAAAGATGGAACAGGGCGAGATGAGCCTGGAGGATTCGCTGGCCGCGTACGAACGCGGCGTCGGCCTCTATCGCCGCTGCCAGACCGCGCTTGAACAGGCCGAGCTGCGCGTGCGCCTGCTCACCGACCCCGATCAGCCCGACCAGGCCCAGCCTTTCGCCAGTCACGATGGCGAGTGAGGCCTTCGCGCGCTGGACGGCGCGGACCGAAGCCACGCTGGAGCGCCTGCTGCCCGATCCCGGCAGCGAGCCTTCGCGCCTGCATGCGGCGATGCGCCACGCAACGCTCGGCGGCGGCAAGCGCATGCGTCCGCTGCTGGTCTACGCTGCGGGCGTCGCGCTGGGCACCGACGAAAGCCTGCTCGACGCGCCCGCCGCGGCCGTCGAACTGGTCCATGCCTACTCGCTGGTCCATGACGACCTGCCGGCGATGGACGACGACGACCTGCGCCGCGGCCAGCCGACCGTGCACGTCGCGTTCGACGAAGCCACCGCGATCCTCGCCGGCGATGCGCTGCAGACCCTGGCCTTCGCCGCGCTGGCTGCGTCCGATGCGCCGGCGCAGTTGCGCATCGACTGGGTCGGCACGCTGGCCGGCGCCTCCGGCGTCGCCGGCATGTGCGGCGGCCAGGCGCTGGACATCGATGCCACCGGACGGACGCAAGAGCTGCAACAGTTGCAACACATGCACGCGCTCAAGACCGGTGCGCTGATCCGCGCGGCGGTGCGCATGGGTGCCCTGGGCGGTGGTGCCGACGCCGGCACGCTCGCCCGGCTGGATGTTTTCGCCAGCGCACTGGGCCTGGCCTTCCAGGTGCGCGACGACCTGCTCGACATCGAGGCCAGCTCCGCGCAACTGGGCAAGACCGCCGGCAAGGACGTGGCCCAGGCCAAGTCGACCTACCCGGCGCTGTTGGGCATGGAGGGCGCGCGCGCCAAGCTCGAGGAACTGGCGACGGCGATGCGTGACGTGCTGGCCCCACTCGGCGAACGCGGCGCCGCTCTGGTCGCGCTGGGCGAACTTGCGGTGAAACGCTCGCACTAGCGCGAGGCCGGGCCGCGAACCTGCACGGATGCGCAAAAAAAAGGGCCCGGACATGCCGGGCCCTTTTCGCTTCCGCGCGAGGCTTACTTCACCAGTCGCAGCGTGAACGGATAGCGGTAGGCGACGCCGTCGTTGGCCTTGATCGCCGCGACGATGGTCAGGATCAGCCACGCCAGGCCCAGCAGCAGGCCCAGCGGCACGGTCAGGATCGCGCCGATGCCGAAGGTGACCATCGTGATCAGGAGCAGGATCACGCCGATGATCAACAGGGTGATGTTGAAGTTCAGCGCTTCCTTGGCCTGGTCGCTGGCGAAGGGCATGGTGTCCTTCTTGACCAGCCAGATCACCAGCGGGCCGACGATATTGCCGATGCCACCGGTGAACAGGCCGGTCAGCGCGGTCAGGTGGCCGAACAGCGCCCACTGCTTCTCTTCGCTGCTCGCCGGGCCGTTGGGCTCCGCCGGCGGTGCGGTGTAGGTCTCGAATTCGCTCATTGCATTCCCCTTGCAGTTGGTCTCTGGATGGATACGGCGCCGCTTCCCCGCTGCGGCGCCCACGTCCGAGGATACGTCATCCGCCCCCTGCAACGGTCATGCGCCCCACCAGGACCGGCCCGATGCGGATGTGCGAGCGCGGGTCGAAGCCGCTGCCCACCGCTTCGATCCCGGCGAACATGCTGCGAAGGTTGCCGGCGATGGTGAGCTCGTCGACCGGATAGGCGATCGCACCGTCCTCGATCCAGAACCCGGCAGCGCCGCGCGAGTAGTCGCCCGTGACCCCGTTGACGCCCTGCCCCATCAGTTCGGTCACCAGCAGGCCACGCCCCATGCCACGGACCAGTTCGTCCAGGCCGCCCGCGTTGGCGGCCACGTCCAGGTTGTGCACGCCGCCGGCATTGGCCGTGGTCTGCAGGCCGAGCTTGCGCGCCGAGTAGCTGCCCAGCACGTAGCGCTGCAGCACGCCGTCGACCACCAGCGGATTCTCGCGGGTAGCCACGCCCTCGGCGTCGAACGCGGTCGAGCGCAGGCCGTGGCGCCGCAGAGGGTGTTCGCCGATGGCGAACCATTCCGGGAACAGGCGCGTGCCGACGCTGTCGAGCAGGAAGCTCGCGCGACGGTACAGCGCGCCGCCGGATACCGCGTTGAGCAGGTGCCCCACCAGCGAACGCGCGACCTCGGTCGAGAACAGCACCGGGTACTCGCCGGTCGGTGCGCTGCGCGGGTCCAGGCGCGCGACGGTGCGCTCGGCCGCGCGACGGCCGATGGCCGCCGGTGCCTCCAGGTCCTCGCGGGCCAGGCCGATGCTGTACCAGGCGTCGCGCTGCATCGCATCGCCCTGGCCGGTGATCAGCGCCACGCCGAGCGAATGCTGGGTCTCGCGCTCGCGCCCGATGAATCCGTGGCTGTTGGCGTACACCGACACGCTCTCGCCACTGCCGAACGAGGCGCCATCGGAATTGCTCACCCGGGCATCGGCTTCGCGGCCGGCCGCTTCGCAGGCCAGCGCCAGGTCGATCGCCTCGTCCGCGTCGAGGCGCCACGGGTGCCACGTATCCAGGTCGGGGAAAGTGCCGTCGGCGAGCGGCCGCGCCATCAGCGCCGCGTCGGCCAGTCCAGCGACCGGATCGTCCTCGGTATGCCGGGCAATGGCGCAGGCCTGCTCGACCGTCGCCTCCAGGCTGGCCTCGTGCAGGTCGGCGGTGCTGGCGCTGCCCTTGCGCTGGCCGAAGTACACCGTCACCGCGATGCCGCGGTCGCGAGTCGATTCGACCGTCTCCACCTCGCCCATGCGCACGGACACGTTCAGTCCGTGCTCCTCGCTGCAGCTCACCTCGGCCTGGCTGGCACCCAGCGCGCGCGCGCGGTCCAGCAGCCGCTGCGAGATCCCGGCCAGCTGGTCCAGCCGCGCATGGCTGTCGTCATTGCGCACGATGTCGTTCAAGCGGTGTACCTCGGAAATTCGGTTGTTCGATCAGTGAAGGGAGGCATCGTGCCGGGCTGATGCGTCGCCGGCGCACGTCGTGCCCTGGCGCCGGAACACGCCATGGATGCGTCCATGGGGACTCGACGGCGCCGCCGCCGGCTCCCTCGCGAGGACACAGCGCCCGCCTCGAAGGACGGCCGATTGCTCCAGTCCGGCAAGGCGCCAGGACCGCGCAGATCGCTAAGGACGCGCCAGGCCGCGGGTGTCGCGACAAGCAGGCCATGGATGGCCTGCGCCCGAGTAGGGGCAGGATGCCCATCCGAGGGGAAAGCGACATCCCCGGCCTGGCGCGTCCCCTGCCGGAGCCAGCGCCTCGCACTTGCCTCTGGAAAATCCCGCGCCCGTCCGGAATTCAGCCCGGCCCGGGTAGAATCCGCGGTACCCGACAGAGCCCCCGACCCATGCGCGGACGCGACCAAGACACCGGCGAATTCCTTTCGTCCAGCCGCAGCCAGCAGCGCCGCGAAGCGCTGGGCGTGCTGGAGCTGGCCGAGAAGCTCGCCAGCCTGACCCCGACCCAGCTGTCCAAGCTGCCGATCCCCGACGACCTGCTGCCACACCTGGAGCAGACCCGGAAGATCACCGCCCACATCGCCCGCAAGCGCCAGCTCGCGTTCCTGGCCAAGCAGATGCGGCGCGAGGAAGACGAGACGCTCGAGGCCATCCGCGACGCGCTGGACGAGGACGGCGTGGCCGCCCGCCGCGAGATCGCCGCGATGCACCGGGTCGAGGCGTGGCGCGAACGCCTGATCGCCGACGGCGACGCGGCGCTGGCCGAGCTGCTGGAGGAGTACCCCGCGGCCGATCGCCAGCACCTGCGCCAGCTGGTCCGCAACGCGCACGAGGAAAAGCTGCGCAACAAGCCGCCGCGCGCCTTCCGCGAACTGTTCCGCGAACTGCGCACGCTGCTGCTCGGCAGTGCCGTGGCCGCCACGGAAGACGGCGAAGCCGGATTCGACGAAGGCGCGGACGCGCGCGAGGACTGAGGGCGCGCGCTTCACGCGCGCGTACCGCCCACGGTCAGCCCGTCGATCAGCAACGACGGCTGGCCCACGCCCACCGGCACGCTCTGCCCGTCCTTGCCGCATACGCCCACGCCTTCGTCCAGCGCGAGGTCGTGGCCGACCATGCGCACCTTCTGCATCGTTTCCGGCCCGTTGCCGATCAGGGTCGCGCCCTTCACCGGCGCGGTGACCTTGCCGTCCTCGATCAGGTAGGCCTCGGTCGCGGAGAACACGTACTTGCCACTGGTGATGTCGACCTGGCCGCCGCCGAAGTTGACCGCGTACAGGCCCTTCTTCACCGAGCGGATCATCTCCTGCGGATCGTGCGTGCCGGCCAGCATGTAGGTGTTGGTCATGCGCGGCATCACCAGGTGCGCGAACGACTCGCGCCGGCCGTTGCCGGTGGGCGCCATGCCCATCAGCCGCGCGTTGAGCGAATCCTGCATGTAGCCGACCAGCACGCCGTCCTCGATCAGCGTGGTGCAGCGCGTCGGCATGCCCTCGTCGTCGATGTTGAGCGAACCGCGGCGGCCCTCGAGGGTGCCGTCGTCGACGATGGTCACGCCCGGCGCCGCCACGCGCTGGCCCATGCGCCCGGCGTAGGTCGACGTGCCCTTGCGATTGAAGTCGCCTTCCAGGCCGTGGCCGACCGCCTCGTGCAGCAGTACGCCCGGCCAGCCGGCGCCAAGCACCACCGACATCGTGCCGGCCGGCGCATCGATCGCGTCCAGGTTCACCAGCGCCTGGCGCAACGCTTCGCGCGCGAGCTTTTCCGGACGTCCGCCCGAAAACAGCTCAGCGTACGAATAGCGACCGCCGCCACCGGAATATCCCGATTCGCGACGCCCGGCCTGCTCGACGATCACCTGCACGTTGAGGCGGACCAGCGGACGCACGTCGGCGGCGAGCACGCCGTCGCTGCGCGCCACCAGCACCGTGTCCACGCCGCCGGACAGGCTTACCGAGACCTGCACCACGCGCGGATCGGCCGCGCGCAACAGACGGTCGAGCACCCGCAGCTGCTCGACCTTGTCCTCGTTGCCCATGCCGTCGACCGGATCGAGCGCCGGATAAAGCGCGTGACCGCCGCTGCGCACCAGCTGGCGCGGCGAGTGCGCACTGCCGTCGCGTGCGATGGCGCGCGCCGAACCGGCGGCCAGGTGAAGGGCATCGGCGTTGATGTCGTCCGAATAGGCGAAACCGGTCTTCTCCCCGGAGATCGCGCGCACGCCCACGCCCTGCTCGATCGAATGCGCGCCGTCCTTGACGATGCTGTCTTCCACCGTCCAGCTCTCGCGCCGCGAATGCTGGAAATACAGGTCGCCGAAATCGATGCCCGGCCCGAGCAACGCGCCGAAGGTGCGGTCCAGTCCGGTCGGATCGAGGCCGCCGGGCAGCAGCAGGCGGGTTTCGGCGAGGGTCAGCGCGGAGTCGGTCATCGGTACGAAATGGGGTCCGGATGCGGGAAAGGCAAGCAGCGCAGGCACTGCAGCGGCCTATGATGACAGCACCCGCGCCCCGCGCCTTCACTGCACAGCCTCCGGCCAACAGATGAAATTGACCGCCCACGTGATCGACGGCCACACCCTGGACATCCGCCCGGCCCCACGCGAGCGCGACTGGATGAATCGCACCGACCAGCATTACGCCTACCGCTGCCTGCCCCTGGACATGGCCAACGCGCATGGCTGGGAACTGCTGTGCCAGTCCGGCTTCAGCGCCGAATGGGGCGGTGGCGACGCGCTGGAGCAGGTTCGCGTATTGCCCGACGCGGGCACCGCGGCACCGGCCCTGAGCCACTTCGGCTACGGCGTGCTGACCTTCCATGTGCCCTGCCTGTTCCGTTCCGACCCCGGCGTGGAACTGCTGGCGACCGGGCCGCTGAACCAGCCCAAGGATGGCATCGCCGCGCTCAGCGGCGTGGTCGAGACCGACTGGAGCCCCTACACGTTCACCATGAACTGGAAGTTCACCCGCCCGGGCCGGGTGCGCTTCGAGGCCGGCGAACCGTTCTGCCACCTGCTGCCGTTGCACCGCCCCCTGCTGGAGAACGTGCAGGCCGAGTGGAGACCCTTGTCGGAGACCCCGGACCTGGAGGCGCAACACCGCCGCTGGACGCACAGCCGCGGGCATTTCCTGCAGGAACTTCCCGACCCGGATTCGGCGGCGGCGCGCGAGCAGTGGCAGCGTGGCTATTTCCGCGGCGTGGACACGCATGGCTGCCCCGCCAAGGAACACCGGGTGAAACTGCGCCTGCCGAAATTCGTCCGCGGCAGCGGCGACTGAACTCCGCTCCGTGGAGCCCGGCTTGGCCGGCTGCGTTACCGATACGGTGACACGAAGAATCGCGAAGACGGCGGCGCCAGCCCTGCTCTGCGCCGCGACGGAAGCAGTGGCTTGAGACGGCTTGCCGGCCTGTATCGGCACTTCACTGCGCAGCGAAGGTCACGGCAACGGACGGGCCCGCTCTCCGCGTCCCACGCGCTCAGGGCATGCCGGCGTCGTGGCCAGCCGCGCTTGCGGCTTCGGTGCGCGACTGCTCGCGGCTGATGACTTCGACCTTGGGTTCCTTCCACGGTCCGCTGACGCGGTAGGTCTTGGCGCCCAGTTCGCCCAGCGGCCGCGACAGCACCGCATTGGCCGCCGCGCCCACTGCCGCGCCGACCGGTCCGCCGGCCACCGCGCCGACCACGGTGAGCAGGTTGCCGGACTTGGGCAGCACGTCGATGGTCTGGTCGAAACGCTGCGCACGCAGGTCGGTGTCGCCGCGGATGCGGATATCGGCGGCAGGACCGTCGATCAGCATGTCCTCGGTATGGGCCTGACCGTCGGCGAAACTGACGCTGCCTTCCAGCCGGTCGAAGGCGAAGCCCTTGGAAAAGAAATCGCGGAAGTCGAGCATCATCCGCCGCGGCAGCTGGGCCAGGCTGAAAAGGCCGAGCACGCGGCCTGCACCCGGCTCCACTTCCAGCAGCTGGCCATCCCTGGCGGCGATCCGCAGGTTGCCCTGCAATCCGGCCAGGCTGAACCCCGCCGGCGTACCCGGCCAGCTGGCATCGAAGTGCACCTGGCCTTCGCCGCGCGCCAGCCAGTTGCGGTAGCCCAGCCCGTCCATCAGCGCGCCCATGTCGCCACTGTCGACCTGCAATGCCAGGTGGGTGCGGGCCGCATCGCCGCGGCCCAGCCATTCGCCGGTGGCTTCGATCTTCTGTTCTCCGGCCTGCACCTGCAGCCGCTCCACGCTCAGCCCGGCCGGGACCGGACGCGTGCGCAGCGAAGCCTTGCCCAGGATGGCCTGGCGATAACGCAGGTCGTCCACGTCCAGCGCCAGCGGCGGGATCGCAGCCGGATCGAAACCCTCGTCCGTCGCCACCGGCCTGGCGGCCGCAGCGTCGGCGCTGCCGGTTTCGTCCACCGCGGCAATGGCGTCCACTTCGCCCGCGTTGGCGATGGCCGCGGCAACGGCCCTGGACGCCGCAGCCGCCGGCGGTTGCCAGTGCAGGCGCGCGAAGTGGCCCTGGACTGCGGCGCCGGCCGCATCGGGCACGGTCACGGTGCCGGCCAGTGCCGGTCCGTCCACGACCACTTCCAGCGCCTGCGCGCCCGGTCGCAACTTCAGTCGCGTCGACGGGAACACGCCCCCCAGCAGTCGCAGTTCATCGGCGAGCACGTCGATCTCGCGCAGCGGTGGGCCGCCACCGCGGTCGCCACGCGCCAGCCCGATCCATTCCAGCGCATCCAGCGATGAAGTACGCCCGCCCACCACCAGGCCCGAAGCCGGCGGTTCGCCGTCGACCGTCGAGCTTCCGAGTTTCACCCGCACGCCGGTCTGTCCATCACGCTGCCGCGCGCGCAAGGCCAGGCGCTCGCCGAAGGCCACGTCGATCGGGCCGCTGCCCAGCGGCAGGCCGAGCTGCACTTTCGTCTGCAGCGCCTCGTCGGCTGGCTTGGCCAGCGGCGCCGGCAGGTCCAGTTTCGTGCCGACCAGCGAGGAGTCCAGGCGCAAGCTGCCGACGCTGCCGCCGGTGGCCTGCCTGGGCAGAGCCACGGCCAGGTTCCAGGGCGAGCGCCCGCGGACGTGCGGCGCGAGCCAGCCCAGCTCCGGTGCGCGGGCGAACAGGTCGTCGGCATCCATCGGCACGGCCAGGCCGGCTTCGAACACGTTGCCCGCGTCGCGCACGTGGCGGCCGGAACGCAGCGACAGCAGGCCCTCCTCGCCCTGGTGGCGCACCGCCAGTTCCGCCGCCTCGAAGCCGCTGGCGTCGTAGCGGGCCGCGCCGCGCACCGCTTCGAAAGCCAGGTTCCAGCGTTTTTCAGCCAGTTTCGCCCCGTCCAGGACGACCTTGCCGTCGATCACCGCCGGGCCGTGTCCACGGCCCAACGGCAGGTCCATGGCGAATGTCGTGGCCGCCGGGCCGGATGCCGCAAGGTTGGCCAGGGTTTCGCGATTGTCCTTTTTCAGCGGGCTGTGGCGCAGCAGCTCGAGCAGCTGCGCGGCATCGCCCTTCGCTTCGGCGCGCACCTGCAGCGGCGCGTGGCTGAAGTCGGCGATGCCGGCCTGCACGCGCTGTACCGCCAGGCCGTTGATGCGGCCCTGTCCCTGCACGCTGAAGCCGTTGCCGACGAAGGCCACGCCCGCCTGCATCGCATCCAGTTCCGGCCATTGCTCCTGGAAACGGATGCGACCGTCATCGATCGTAGCGGTGGCCTCGAAGCGGCCGTTGTCGCGCACGAAGGGCCAGTCGTCCAGGTCGCCGGCGACCAGGCCGCGGCCGCCGCTGACGGTGCCGTCCTGCAGCGCCATGTCCAGCCAGTCCACCGCCGCCTTGGACATCTTGTGGTGTATCCAGAACTTCCGCGCCACCGACACCGGCGCGTCCTCGATCTCCGCGGCGATACCGATCCAGGGCCGCGTGCCGTCGCCCTGGAACCACAGTCCGCCGCGCACCTGCGCGCCGTAGTCACCACCGTCCAGGTGCAGCGCCGGCGTGGCCACTTCCCAGCCGTCGCCTTCGCGCCAGGCCAGCAGCCGCCCGTCCAACTGCAGCTCGTGGACCACGCCGAAACCGCTGGGCCAGTCGAAGCGCAGCGCACTGCGCGGATCCAGCGCCAGCTCCCAGCCCTGTCCGTCGCCGTCGAAGCGACCGGCCAGTCCATCGATGCCCGGCGAATCGCCGACCGCGGCGAACGCAAGCCGCTCGATCCGGCCCTGCGCCTGCAACGGCCCGCCACGCACGCCCGCAACTTGCAGCGCCGACAGTTGCGCCTGCGGCGCGGCCCGGACGAGCCATGCGCGTAGCGAAGGCGACAGGCCGTCGCCCAGTGCCGCGATCGCCAGCAACGGGGTCGCATCGACCTGCTCGGCCAGCAGCGCGAAGCGCTTGCCGCCAGCAAGGACCAGGCCATCCAGCGTCTGCGCGCCACGGTGGTCGACCACGCGCAGCGAAGGTGCATCCAGCCGCCAGCCATCGGCGGTGACACGCCAGCGCGCGCGGCCGCGCACTTCATCCAGGCGCACCTGCGGCAGTTGTCCGTCCGCCAGCGGCGCACCGGAAAACAGCACATGGCGTAGCTGGAAGCGGGTGGTCGCCAGGACCACGCGGTGGCCGCGCATCTCGGCCCATGCTTCCACGCGGCCGCGGCCGTCGGCGGGGGCGATCCCGCCGTGGTGCAGCAGCGGCGCCCATGCACCCAGCGCCTCGGTATCCAGGTCGAAGTAGGTGCGGCCACTGCCGTTGTCGCGATCGAACTCGAACGCCAGCGCGGCCGGCGCCGCGTCGGGCCGGATCCAGGCGAGCGCGCCGGCGCTGACATGCCGGCCATCCACGCGCAGGCGCAGGTCGATCTTCGGGATCCGCGTGCGCAGGCCCAGCTGCGGCGCGCGGACCTCGAGCTGCCCGCCGATCACCTGCAGTTCGCCCAGTCCTTCCAGGTAGTCCAGCGGATCGGCGGTGCCGGTCATCGGCAGGCCAAGCACCGACCAGCGGCCATCGTCGGCGCGTTCAAGCGTGAGCGAGGGTCCGCGCAGGCGCAGTTCGGTGAACGAGCGTCCGGGCAGCAGTCCGGCGTACATCGACAGCAAAACTTCGGCCTGGCCGATGCCCACGCCGCCGCCGGGCTCGCCGATATGCAGCCCCTCCAGCTGCAGCAACGGTCCGCGCCGCGTCCACCGCGTCTGCACCCGCTCGAAGCTGACCGGCCGCCCGGCCTTCTCGCTCAGCCACGCGGCGATCCGGTCGGGATGGCGCTCGGCCAGCGGCAGCAGCTGGCTGGCCGCGCCCAGCACCAGCGCCATCAGCACCAGCACGATCGCCAGCAGATAGACGACCCAGCGGCGGGCCAGGCGCAGGCGGCGGCGGACGGGAGTAGGCATCAGCGCACCGCGTGGAGCTTGCGGTCAGAGCAGGACCACATCGAACTGCTCCTGCAGGTACTGCTCGTCCGCCTGGAAGCGGATGCTCTTGCCGAGGAACTCTTCCAGTTCGGCGACCGCGGTCGACTCTTCCTCGGTGATCCGCGCGACCACCTTGGGCGAGGCGATCACCAGCAGGCGCGCGGCGTCGAACTGGCGCACCGCGCGGGTGATCTCGCGAAAGACTTCGTAGGTCACCGTCTCGGCGGTCTTCACCGAACCCCGGCCGGCGCACTGCGGGCAGGTTTCCGACAGCTGCCGCTCGAGGCTTTCGACCGTGCGCTTGCGCGTCATCTCGACCAGTCCCAGCGGCGAGAAGTCGTACACCGTGGTCTTGGCATGGTCGCGCGCCAGCGACTTCTCCAGCGTGCGCAACACCTGGCGGCGGTGCTCCGGATCGCTCATGTCGATGAAGTCGATGATGATGATCCCGCCCAGGTTGCGCAGGCGCAGCTGCCGCGCCACCGCCTGCGCCGCTTCGAGGTTGGTGCGGTACACCGTCTCCTCGAGGTTGCGCTGGCCCAGGAACGAGCCGGTGTTCACGTCGATGGTGGTCATCGCCTCGGTCTGGTCGATGACCAGGTAGCCACCGGACTTCAGCGGCACCTGCTTGTCCAGCGCGCGGGCGATCTCGTCCTCGACGCCGTACAGGTCGAAGATCGGGCGGTCGCCGGAATACAGTTCGATCTTCTCGGCCAGCACCGGCATGTACTTGGCGACGAACGCCTGCAGCCGGTCGTAGGTATCGCGCGAATCCACCCGCACCTTCTCCACGTCGCGGCGGATCAGGTCGCGCACCGCGCGCAAGGGCAGGCTCAGGTCTTCGTAGATGATCGTGCCGGCGCCGGCCTCGCGGCCGCGTCGCTCGACCACGTTCCAGACCCGCGCCAGGTAGGCGATGTCCTCGGCCAGCGCCTCGGCAGGCTGGCCCTCGGCATTGGTGCGGATGATGTAGCCGTGTCCGCCATGGCTGGCCGACAGCTCCGACACCAGGGTTTTCAGGCGCAGGCGTTCGCCCTCGTCCTCGATCCGCGCCGAGACCCCGACGGTGCGCGACTGCGGCAGCAGCACCAGGTAGCGCGAGGGAATGCTGATCTGCGTGGTCAGGCGCGCGCCCTTGGTGCCGATCGGGTCCTTGACCACCTGGACCACGATCTCCTGGCCGTCGCGCAACAGTTCGACGATCGAGGGCGTCGAGCCGGCCGGCTGCGCGGCGGCGTCGTCGCCCGGACCCGGGTCCACCGGCGCCGGCCGGACCACGTCGTTGGCGTGCAGGAACGCGGCGCGCTCCAGCCCGAGTTCGACGAACGCGGCCTGCATGCCCGGCATTACACGCTGCACGCGACCCTTGTAGATGTTGCCGACCACGCCGCGCCGCCAGCCGCGCTCGATGTGCAGCTCCTGCAGCATGCCGTTCTCGACCACGGCGACGCGGGTTTCGCGCGGGGTGACGTTGACCAGGATCTCTTCGGACATGCCCGCCCTCATCCGGCCACGGCGGCGCGCGCGCCGGCTTCTTCGGTCGGCGCATCGGCGCCGGGATCGAGCAGTCGCGCGGTCTCGTGCACCGGCAGGCCCATGACGCCGGAATAGCTGCCGGCGAGGTGTTCGACGAAGGCCTCCGCGCGCCCCTGGATCGCATACGCGCCGGCCTTGCCCATCGGCTCGCCGGTGGCGACGTAGGCGGAGATCTGCGCCCCGGTCAGCGCGGCGAAGCGCACCAGGGTCGTGGACAGCGCATCGCGTTCGCCGGCCCCGTCGATCACGGTCACCGCCGACAGGACGCTGTGCTGGCGCCCGGACAGGCGCCGCAGCATCGCCTCGGCATCGGCGGCATCGGCCGGCTTGCCGAAGACCTCTTCGTCCAGGACCACTTCGGTGTCGGCGCCCAGCACGCGCGCACCGGGCTCGGTGGCGACCTGGGACCAGCCGGCGCGGGCCTTGTCGCGGGCGACGCGGCGCACGTAGGCGGCCGCGCCCTCGCCCGGCGCCCGGACTTCCGGGACGTCGACATCGAGCAGGCGGTAGGTCAGGCCGAGCCGTTCAAGCAGTTCGGCCCGGCGGGGGGATTTCGAGGCCAGATACAGCATGGGCACAGGATAACCCGCGGCAGCTGGCTGAACCGTGGCCGGCGCCGCCGGACCGGCCTCGACCCCGACCGGGCTCACGGCGCGTTCATCCGTTCGAACCGACCCTGCCGCGCAACCCTGCGCACCGTCACACCCAAGGAGCCCCATCCATGCGCCACCCGTTCGCCACCCTGCTTGCCGTCCTCGCGCTGTCCGTACCCGTCGCCGCCGTCCAGGCCCAGTCCGTCGGGCCCGCCGTGCCGGCCGATGCGACCCTGCTGTCGGTGTCGGCCCAGGCCGAGGCCCGGCGTGCGCCGGACATCGCCACCGTCTCGGCCGGCGTGGTCACCCAGGCCGCCGACAGCAACACCGCGATGCGCCAGAACGCCGAGCAGATGAACAAGGTGCTGGCCGCGGTGAAGGCCGCCGGCGTCGCCGCGCGCGACGTGCAGACCAGCGGCATCAACCTCAATCCGCAGTACCACTTCGAAGACAACCAGCCGCCGCGGATCACCGGCTACCAGGCCAGCAACACGGTGAGCCTGAAGCTGCGCGACGTGGCCAAGATGGGCAAGGTGCTCGACGCGCTCGTCGCCAGCGGCGCCAACCAGATCAACGGCCCCAGCTTCGGCATCGACGATCCGGAACCGCTGTACGACCAGGCCCGCATCGAGGCGCTGGAACGTGCGCAGCGGCGCGCGGAGACCTACGCCAAGACCCTGGGCCTGCGCGTGCGCCGGATCGTCAGCATCAGCGAGGGCGGCGGCATGCAGGTGCCGATGCCGCGCATGGCGATGATGAAGGCCGAAGCCTTCGACAGCACCCCGGTGGCCGCCGGCGAAAGCAGCGTGTCGGTGCAGCTGGACGTGGTGTTCGAACTGGGCCGCTGAGCGCGATCGACACCTCGCCCGCGCTGCATGCGGAACCCGAAAGCCCGGCCTCGTGCCGGGCTTTCGTTTTCCCGGGGATCGCCGCGCCACCGGCCATCGGCCGTCCTGCGACTTTGGTCTGGATGCCCGCGACGCCGCTTGAAAGCCCGATCGCACCGGCGCAGTCTGGAACCGGCCATCGCGGCCAACCCCGGTCGCCCTGTCCGTGCGTTGTTCCTTCCGTCATTCCTGCAATGGAGGTGGATCATGGTTCGCACGCTGCCGTCCGATGTGTCCCCGCGCCTGGATGCCTCGCGCATCCTCGCCATCAGCTTCGCCATGGCGGTACACGCCCTGGCCCTGCTGGTCCTGTTGCTGCCGCTGACCCAGGCGCCACTGCCGGAACTTCGCAAAGAGCCCGAGCCGCGCTGGACGGTGCAGCCGCCGACACCGGTCACCCCCCTGCCTCCGCAGCCGGTGGTGCAGCAACCGCGGGTCATTCCGCCGCGCACGCCACCGGCGGTGTTCCAGCGCCAGCTGCCGGTGCAACAGCCGGCGATCGTCGACCAGGGCCTGCTGCAGGCCGATCCGGTGAGCGATACCGTTGGCCCTCCCGACGTCATCAACCCGCCCTATGACGGCCAGCCGCTGCAGGGCGCGCAACTGCGCTACGCGGTCGCCCCGCCACCGGCGTATCCGCGCGACGCGATCCGCAGCAATGCGCAGGGCACCGTGATGTTGCGCGTGCTGGTCGATGTCGACGGCAAGCCGCTGGAGGTGATCGTGGATCGCAGCAGTGGCCATCGCTCGCTCGACCGCGAGGCGGTGCGCCAGGTGCAGCAGCGGTGGCGCTTCGAGCCGGCGATGCGCGAAGGCCGCGCAGTGCAGGCCTGGGGCCTGGTCCCGATCGATTTCAGCCTGCAATGAGGCCATCGGCGGCGACGGCATCCGCCGTCGCCGCCCTCCAAGGGTTCAACGAGCACCGCGCCGCTCAGGCGCGGTGGTAGGGATGGTTGGCCAGCAGCGCCGCGGCGCGATACAGCTGCTCGGCCACCAGCAGCCGCACGAGCATGTGCGGCAGGGTCAGTGGACCTAGCGACCACGATTCGGACGCAGCGGCCAGGACGTCTGGCGCATGGCCTTCGGGCCCCCCGACCAGGAACGCCAGGTCGCGCCCCTGCTGGCGCCAGTGCTCCATGCGCTGGGCCAGCTGCTCCGACGACCACGCGCGCCCCGGCACGTCCAGCGCGATGACATGCGCGTTCTTCGGCAACGCCGCCAGCACGCGCTTGCCTTCGTCGTCGATCGCGCGCTGCGGATCGCGACCCTTGCCGCGCAGGCCCGGCTCCACTTCGACCAGTTCCAGCGGCAGCCAGTGCGAGAGCCGCTTGCGGTACTCGCCGAATCCCTCCGCCACCCAGGAAGGGGCGCGTTCGCCCGTTGCGATCAGTCGTGCCTTCATGGCGACCATGATAAGTGCCGACGCCTCGCTTGGCCGCGCCCGGGGTATTACCGCCGGTAAGCGCTGATATGCCCACGCAATCGCGTGCTACGGTCCGGGCCGGCCTCGTCGCCGCACCGCCACCCTGGGAGGGGAAAGCATGGGCCGCATCCGGTTCGCCAGCCTTGCCACGCTGCTCGCCCTCGCCTGGAGCCCCGCTTCGCCACCGACCGCCGCTGCTGCAGGCGTGCAGGACGCACCGCTGGAGGCGTCGTTCGACTGGTTCGAATACGAAGGCGGCGACCTGGCGGATGCGAAGTACACGCCCGGGCAGGGCCAGTTCCGCAACCCCGTGCTCAAGGGCTTCTATCCGGACCCGAGCGTCGTCCGCGTCGGCGCGGACTACTACATGGTGAATTCCACGTTCGGCTGGTTCCCCGGCATTCCCGTCTTTCACAGCCGCGACCTGGTGAACTGGACCCAGATCGGCAACGCCATCGACCGCGTCGACCAGCTCGACTTCGGCAAGCACGACCTGGTCAACGGCGTGTTCGCACCGGCGATCGAACATCACGACGGCCTGTTCTACATCGCCAACACCTGTTTCCCGTCCTGCGGCGGCAACTTCGTGATCACCGCCCGCGACCCGGCGGGACCATGGTCGGACCCGGTGTGGCTGCCGGACCTGGCCGGTGGCATCGACCCGTCGCTGTTCTTCGACGACGATGGCCGCGCGTGGATCGTCAACAACGACCTGCCCGAGGGCGGCAAGGAACGCTATCCCGGCCACCGCGCGATCTGGCTGCAGGAGTTCGACGCGAAGGCCCTGCGCACCCTCGGCCCGCGCCGGGTACTGCTCGACGGCGGCGTGGTGCCGGCGGAGAAGCCCGAGTACGTCGAAGGCCCGCACCTCTTCAAGGCCGACGGCTGGTACTACCTGACCGCCGCCGAGGGCGGCACCGGCGAGATGCACCAGCAGGTGGTCCTGCGCAGTCGCGAGGTGACCGGGCCGTACGTGGCATGGCGTGCGAATCCGGTCCTGACCCAGCGCGACCTGCCGCGCGATCGTCCGTTGCCGATCACCTCCGCCGGCCACGCCGATTTCGTGCAGACCCAGGACGGAGACTGGTGGGCGGTGTTCCTGGGCAACCGCCCGTATCCGCCCCCAGGCAGCAGGGGCAGCGCGGGCAGCCACTACGTCAACACCGGCCGCGAGACGTTCCTGATGCCGGTGCACTGGGAGGACGGATGGCCGCGCATCACCGCAGCGGGGCAGCGGATTCCCTGGGTACTCGACGCACCGGCGCTGCCGGCAGGCCAGGCGCCGGTACCGACCAGCGGTGCCTTCGCCATCCGTGTCGGGTTCGAAGGCCGGCAACTGCCGCTGGACTGGATCACCGTGCGCAACCCGCGCGAGTCGTGGTACCGGCTCGATGGCGGCGCATTGCACCTGCAAGCGCGCGCGGTGGGCCTGGGCGAACGCGACAATCCTTCGTTCCTGGCGCGCCGGCAGCAGCACCAAGGGGCGCTCGCCTCGACCGCGGTCCGCTTCGTCCCGCAGCGCGACGGCGACACCGCCGGCCTGGCCGCGTTCCAGAACGAGGATTTCTGGTACCTGCTGGCGGTGACCCGCGAGAACGGCATGCCGATGGTGGTGCTGGACCGTCGCGACGGCCGCAGGAAAGACCAACCCAGGACAGGCACGCGCCTGGCCTCGGCGCCGCTGCCCGTTGCCGCGGTCGACCAGCCGTTGTACCTGCGCATCCGCGCGCGCGGGGCCGAGTACGACTTCGAATACGCCACCGTCGAAGAGCAATGGCAGTCGCTGGCACGCGACGCGGACGGCACCCTGCTCAGCACCAGCGTCGCCGGCGGTTTCACCGGCGCAGTGTTCGGCCTGTACGCCGCACGACAGGGGGCGGCGCCGTAGGCGCGTGCCGGCGCCGCTCAGGCGGCAGGCACCGCTTCCCGGTGTAGAGGCGACAAAGCCACGGCAGATGCGACACCCCGCCCCGTCAACGGGCCAGCCGGCCCCTGATCAGAGGATGGGAGCGAGCACGCCCCAGCTGCCACGCTGCCAGAGCGGGCGACGGGCCAGGCGAGGATGCAGGCGCCGAGGTCGATCGGCGGGCGACGCTCAGGCGTCGCGGTCTTCCGGATGGTCGCCGACCGTCCACAACCGCTCCAGTGCGTAGAACTCGCGCACACGCGGCAGCATCACGTGGACGATCACGTCGCCCAGGTCGACCAGGACCCATTCGGCCTCGCGCTCGCCCTCCACGCCCAGCGGCATCGCGCCGAGCTTCTTGGCGAAACGGATCACCTCGTCGGCGATCGACTTCACATGCCGGGTCGACGTACCCGAGACGATCACCAGGTGGTCGGCCACGCTGGTCCTGCCGCGCACGTCGATTTCAACGACATCCTTGGCCTTGATCTCCTCCACGGCGGCGCGGACGTTCGCCAGCAGGACTTCCACGGGCGGCGGCGGTTCGGGGAGGCGGGTCTTGATGACGTGGGCTTGGCTGCTCAAGGAGGACTCTGGTGAACGGGGGTCGGAATACGCGCCGATTATACCGGCGCCGCGGGCCGCCCCGTGTTCACGGGACCCGGTAAAGGCCGTGCGCATCGATCCAGGCGGCGACCGCCGGCGGCACCTGGGCGCGCCACGCCGGATCGCCGGCGACGATGCCCTCCCTGACCGCGGTGGCCGACTCGGCGCGCAGGGGCTGGTCCAGCGCATACAGGCACCCGGCCGGACGCGTGGCCAGCGCCGCCGGATCGGTGGTCCAGCGACCCGAGGCCTCCGCGGCAAGCGTGTCGGGCAGCTGCGCCAGGTCGCCGCCGCCGCTGCGACCGGCCACGATGAAGTGGGCCAGCCGCGGCAGTTCGCGCCAGTGCTTCCAGGTCGGCAGCGAACGGAAGCTGTCGGCACCGACCAGCAGTGCCAGCGGTGCGGAATCGCCCAGCTCCGAGCGCAGTTCATGCAGGGTGTCGACCGTCCAGGACGGCCCGGGACGCGCCAGTTCGCGCCGGTCCACGCGCAGCCGGTGGTCGCCGGCCACGGCCAGGTCGAGCATGTGCGCGCGCTGGCGCGCGTCGGCGCCGGGTGCGGCGCGGTGGGGCGGGTCGGCGGCCGGCGCCAGGGTGACCGGGACGGTGAAGGTGTCGGCGGCGGCGCGGGCAATGGCGAGGTGGCCGTCGTGCACGGGATCGAAGGTCCCGCCGTACCAGATCGCAAGCACGCCGGGCACGGTCAGCGGTTCGCGCCCGCGAGCGGGCCGGCGCCCTTCAGCAGGCCGGTCGCCGGCGCCTCGGCGATGGCGAGCAGCAACCGCTCCAGCAACTGCCAGGGTTCGCCCGGACCGCGCCCTTTCGCCGCGCGGTCCACGCGCGACGCATAGGCGGCGAAACGGTTCCAGCGCAGTGGCGTGGCGTGGCGCTGCAGGGCGCGCTTGAACGGCGCCTGCCGGGCTTCCCACAGGCCCTGCGATTTCATCTCGGCGGCCAGGTTGGCGCCGCGCGCCTGCGCGCGCGCCAGCGCGGCGGAGCGCAGCACTTCGCGGATCACCATCGGCATCAGCCCGGCGACCTGCTCGCCCTCGGCGCGCAGGCCGGCCAGCATGCGCCGCACGTGCGCGGCCTGGCCCGAGAGGGTCGCCTCGATCAGGCGGAACACGTCGTAACGCGCGGCGTCGGCGACCAGCGACTGCATCGTCGCCAGGTCCAGCGTGCCTTCCGGTGCCAGCAGGGCGAGCTTGTCGATCTCCTGCGCTGCCGCCAGCAGGTTGCCTTCCACGCGCTCGGCCAGGCCCTGCACCGCGTCGGGCGCCGCGCGCAGTCCGCGCTCGCGCAGGCGCCGATCGATCCATCCGGGCAGTTCGTGCGGCTTGAGCGCCCAGGCGATCGAGACCACGCCGCGACGCGAAATCGCGTCCACCCACTTGCCGTGGTGCGCCTTGCTCCAGTCGCCGGCCACGATCATCAGGGTGACATCGCCGGGCGGGTTCTCGCAGAACCCGCTGATCACTTCGGCGCCGGTCTTACCCGGCTTTCCGCCGGGCAGGCGCAGTTCGATCAGGCGCCGGCTGCTGAACAGGCTGGGCGCGTTGAAGCTGGCCGCAAGGCCGTCCCAGTCCGGATCGCGCCCGTCGCCGTCGAACACCTCGCGCTCGGCGCCTTCGACCCGCGCCCGCGCGCGCACCGCATCGGCGGCTTCCAGCACGTGCAGGACTTCCGGACCGGCGACGAGATAGGCCGCCTGCAACGGCTGGTTGCCGGCCTGCGCGGCCAGCTGGTCGGGCCGCAGCTCCATCAGGGCGTCGGCGTCGGAGTGGCGGGCGGCGGGTCGATGGCCGGCACCGCCTCGGGTCCGGTCTCCGGGGATGCGGGAGTGGCCGCCTCCCGCGCCAGGTTGGCACGCACCACGCTGTCGATGCGGCGCAGGATCGAGGCCGCCATCTCGCGGCGCAGCTCGTCGGCGAGGATCTCGCGTTCGGTACTGGTGCCGGTGGCGTCTTCAGGCGGCGACACGTAATCGCGCGACAGTTCCACCACCTGCTGCGGCACCAGTTCGCGGCCATCGGCGAGGCGGAAGGTGAAGATCGTCGCGTAGCGCAGGCTGAATTCCTGTGCACGGCCCTGTTCGTCGATGGCGATGGGCAGGTCGCCCCAGCGCTCGGACAGGATGTCCAGCCGCGCCACCTTGGGCGCCTCGGGCCGCGCGCCAACGGCGGCGGCCGTGCCTGTCGACTTCGGTTCGCGCGGGGCGACGCGCGCGCCCGCATTGCGCAGGTTGCGCTCCAGCACGGTGACCAGCTCGCTGTACGGCGCGGTCGAGACCACCTGTACCGGCGGCGTGTCTTCGGGCAACGCCAGCTTGTCGCGCAGATGGAAGCCGCAGCCGGCCAGGGCCAGTGCAAGAAGGAGGGGCAGCGCGTTTCGGATCATGGCGGAGAGTCTGGACGAGCAGGCCCGGAGCGGCAACAGGCCACAGCCTGCCCGACACCGCGTGAACGTGGCTTGAGAACACGGCCACCTGCCAACGCTGCTGCCCCGCTGGCGGCAGCGTCTGGACCCTCGAACCTCGAACGAAGCGTGTCAGCCCCCGGGTCGGGGGCGATCCGTGCGAAGCACGGATGGGGGATGGGGAGTAGACAGCCTGGACGTTCCGTCAGGAACGTCCAGGCGTCAACATCGTCGCCGCTACGCGGCGACGATGTTGACGATCTTGCCCGGCACCACGATCACCTTGCGCACGACCAGGCCTTCCAGGAACTTGGCCGTGTTCGGTTCGGCCCGGGCCAGGGACTCGACCTGTTCGCGCGAGGCATCCGCGGCGACCTCGATCGTGCCGCGCAACTTGCCGTTGACCTGCACCGCCAGCGTCACCGCATCGCGGACCAGCGCAGCCGGGTCGGCCTGCGGGAACGGCACGTCCTCCAGCAACGTCTCGGCATGGCCCAGCAGCTGCCACAGCGCATGGCTGGAGTGCGGGGTGATCGGGTTGAGCAGCAGCACCGCCGCCTGCAGCGCTTCCTGGCGCACCGCGCGGCCGGCATCGCTGGCGTCGTCGAATTTCGCCACCGCGTTCATCAGCTCCATCACCGCGGCGATGGCGGTGTTGAAGCTGTGCCGGCGACCATAGTCGTGTCCGACCTTGTCGATGGTCTCGTGGGTCTTGCGGCGCAGCGCCTTCTGCGCGGCATCCAGCACCGAAACGTCCAGCACCGGCGCCGGGCCTTCGCCCGCGTGCTTCTGCGCCTGCGTCCACAGCCGGCGCAGGAATCGGGCCATGCCGTCCACGCCGGCCTCGTTCCATTCCAGCGACTGCTCGGGGGGCGCGGCGAACATCGAGAACAGGCGCACCGTGTCGGCGCCGTACTTGCCGACCATCGCCTGCGGGTCCACGCCGTTGTTCTTGGACTTGGACATCTTCTCGGTGCCGCCGACCAGCACCGGCTGGCCGTCGGCGCGCAGCGTCGCGCCGATGATGCGCGCCTTGTCGTCGCGCTTGATGTCGACGTCGGCCGGATTGATCCAGTCCTTGGATCCATCCGCGTTCTGGCGATAGTAGGTATCGGCGATGACCATGCCCTGGGTGAGCAGGTTGGTCGCCGGTTCGTCGCTGTCCACCATGCGCGCGTCGCGCAGGAGCTTGTGGTAGAAGCGGAAATACATCAGGTGCAGGATCGCGTGTTCGATGCCGCCGATGTACTGGTCCACCGGCAACCAGTAGTTGCCGCGCTTGTCGACCATGTCGCGGGCCTTGGGCGAGGTGTAGCGCGCGTAGTACCAGCTCGACTCCATGAAGGTGTCGAAGGTGTCGGTCTCGCGTTCGGCATCGCGACCGCAATCCGGGCACTTGCACTTGCGCCATTCCGGATCGGTCTTGATCGGGGAGCCCGTCCCGCTGAACTGCACGTTCTCGGGCAGCACCACCGGCAACTGGTCTTCGGGCACCGGCACCGCGCCGCAGCGATCGCAGTAGATCACCGGAATCGGACAACCCCAGTAACGCTGGCGGCTGACGCCCCAGTCACGCAGGCGGTAGTTCACGCGGCGCTGGCCACGGCTCTGGCGCTCGAAACGCTCCGCCAGGGCCTCGAACGCGCCCCAGTAATCGAGGCCGTCGAATTCGCCGGAGTTGACCAGCTCCAGGTCGGCGCGGCCCTTGTCGCCGTACCAGTCGCGCCAGGTCGTCGAATCCCAGGACTTCTCGTCCTCGTTCTTCGGTTCCTTGAGCGCGATCACCTGCACGATCGGCAGGGCGTACTTGTTGGCGAACTCGAAGTCCCGCTGGTCGTGGCCGGGCACGGCCATCACCGCGCCGGTGCCGTAACCCATCAGCACGAAGTTGGCCACCCAGATCGCGACTTTCTCGCCGGTGACCGGATGCACGGCCGTCAGGCCGGTGTCCATGCCGCGCTTCTCCTGCGTTTCCAGCTCGGCTTCGGAGACGCCGCCGTGCTTGAGATCCTCCAGGAATGCCGCCAGCGCCGGATTGGTCGCCGCGGCCTTGAGCGCCAGCGGATGTTCGCCGGCGATCGACACGAAGGTCACGCCCATCAGCGTGTCCGGGCGCGTGGTGAACACGCGGATCGGTTCCAGCGCGGCACCGGCCGCATCGGCCACGTCGAACTGGATCTCCAGGCCCTCGGAACGGCCGATCCAGTTGCGCTGCATAGTCTTGACCGATTCGGGCCAGCCCGGCAGGTCGTCCAGCCCGTCCAGCAGCTCCTGGGCGTAGTCGGTGATGCGCAGGAACCACTGCGGGATCTCGCGCTTCTCCACCAGCGCGCCGGAGCGCCAGCCGCGGCCGTCGATCACCTGCTCGTTGGCCAGCACGGTCTGGTCGACCGGGTCCCAGTTCACCACCGAGTTCTTGCGGTAGGCCAGGCCCTTGCGCATCAGCCGGGTGAACATGCGCTGCTCGTGGACGTAGTAGTCCGGCGTGCAGGTGGCGAACTCGCGCGACCAGTCGATCGCATAGCCCAGCGACTTGAGCTGGGTGCGCATGTGCTCGATGTTCTTGTAGGTCCACTGCGCCGGCGGGACCTTGTTCTTGATCGCCGCGTTCTCGGCCGGCAGGCCGAACGCGTCCCAGCCCATCGGCTGCAGCACGTTGTGCCCGGTCATCCGCTTGTAGCGGCTGATCACGTCGCCGATGGTGTAGTTGCGCACGTGGCCCATGTGCAACGCGCCGGACGGATACGGCAGCATCGACAGGCAGTAGTACTTGGGCTTGGCCGAAGCCTCGTCGACCTCGAAGGCGCGGGTGGCGTCCCAGAACTGCTGGGCGGCGGCCTCGACCGGATGGGGATCGTAGGCGGAGGCGTTTTCGGGGACAGCGGACATTGCGGGTCGCGGTGGCTTCGGCAAAGTCGCCAAGGGTACCGCAGCGCAGCATGGGTCTCCACTTGCCCGCCCCGCCCCATGCTGCGATCCGGGCGCCCGTATGGATGGGACCCGCTGCGGCTACCATCGGCCTTCACCTCTACCTGCCTGGAACCCGCATGCGCCCCGCCCTGCTGACGCTGGCCCTGCTCTGCCCGTCCGTCGCCCTCGCCGCACCGGTCGTCGATACCGCCCGGGACCTGCATTGCGGCCGTCTGTTCGACGCGCGCAGCGGCCAGCTGCTCGGCCCGCATACGGTCCGGGTCGGCGACGGCAGGATCCAGGCCGTCTCCGCCGGCATTCCAGCCACCTCGCCCGGCGGCGCCGTGGATCTGCGTGCCCACACCTGCATGCCTGGCTGGACCGACCTCCATGTGCACCTCGAAGACCAGTCCAGTCCGCAGAGCTATTCGGAAGGGTTCCGCCTGGATCCGGTCGACTACGCCTTCCGCAGCGTCGGCTATGCCGATAAGACCCTGCTGGCCGGCTTCACCAGCGTGCGTGACCTCGGCGGCGACGTGGCCCCGCACCTGCGCGACGCGATCAACCAGGGCCGGGTGCGCGGTCCGCGGATCTTCGCCGCCGGTCGCTCGATCGCCACCACCGGTGGCCACGCCGACCCGACAAACGGCTTCAATTCCACGCTTTCGCACCTGCTCGGCCCCCCCGGCCCGACCGAGGGCGTCATCAACTCGATCGACGACGCGCGCCAGGCCGTGCGCCAGCGCTACAAGGAGGGCAGCGACGTCATCAAGATCACCGCGACCGGCGGCGTGCTGTCGTACGCCCGCTCCGGCGATGCGCCCCAGTTCACCGTCGACGAGGTCAAGGCCGTGGTCGATACCGCGCGCGACTACGGTTACCGCGTCGCCGCGCACGCGCATGGCACCGAAGGCATGAAGCGCGCGGTGCTGGCCGGGGTGACCAGCATCGAGCACGGTACCTACATGGACGACGAGGTGGTCCGGCTGATGAAGCAGCACGGCACCTGGTACGTACCGACGATTTCCGCGGGGCGTTTCGTCGCCGAAAAGGCGAAGATCGACGGGTATTTCCCCGAGGTCGTGCGACCGAAGGCGGCGCGGATCGGCGCGCAGATCCAGGACACCTTCGCCAAGGCGTACAAGGCGGGAATCAAGATCGGCTTCGGCACCGACATGGGCGTGGGCCCGCACGGCGAGAACGCGCGCGAATTCATCTACATGGTCGAGGCCGGCATGCCGGCCGCCGTCGCCCTGCAGAGCGCCACCATCCGCGCCGCCGAAGTGCTCGGCGTGGACGACCAGGGCGTGATCGAGGCAGGCAAGCGTGCGGACATCGTCGCCGTGCCGGGCGATCCGCTGGCCGACATCGGCGTGGTGATGGACGTGGCCTTCGTCATGAAGGACGGCACGGTCTATCGCCAGCCGACCGACGACGCCCCCGCCGCCGCCGCGGGCATGCCGTGAGCGGCGAATGGGTCGGTTTTGTCGCAGCGACGCTGACGACGCTCGCATTCGTGCCGCAGGCGGTGAAGACCCTGCGCACGCGCGACACGAAGGGCATTTCGCTGGGCATGTACCTGGTGTTCACCGTGGGCCTGTGCTTCTGGCTGGCCTACGGGATCGTGCTCCATTCCTGGCCGATGATCGTGTCCAACATCATCACCCTGCTGCTGGCCCTGCTGATCCTGGGTCTCAAGCTGCGCCACGGCTGACGCCGCCCTGCGGCGTCGGCATGGCGGCGAACACGCCCCAGGCCAGCCAGACAGCGAAGGCGACGCGCTGGCTCATCGCCGAGCCCGCCCAGTCGCTGCCCAGGAAACCACCGGCAACCACCAGCAGCGCGGCCACTGCAGTGATGCAGGCGAAGCGGCGCCAGCCCGGCGTGCGCCACAGCTCCATCACCAGAAGCGTCGCACCAGCGGGGAATGCGAGCGCCCACAACAGCCAGGCGGCAGCGTGGTAACGGCTGCTGCCGCCATCCAGGTCGTCCAGGTCCAGCGGCAACACGCCCTGCGCGGCGAACGCCAGGGCCGCCAGGACCAGCAGCTGCGCGCCGATCCGCGCGCTCCATCCCGCCCCGGCGGGCAGGCGGTCGCGTACGCCCAGGGCGATCCAGCCGCCGATCAATCCGGGCAACACGAAAGCGAACAGGCCGAACAGCGGCGCCCCCTCCTGCAGCTGCCGCGCGCCGAGCAGCGCCAGCGGATGGCGCAGGTGCGAATAGCCCTCCACCGTCTGCCCGGCGACCACAGCCGCCAGCACGCAGCTGGCGATGGCCAGCAGTGCCGCGGGGACGCGCCATCGTTCGACTCCGTTCATTGCTCCCTCCAGTGGAAGACTTCCTCCAGGCCGACGCCGAACGCGCGGGCGATACGGAAGGCCAGTTCCAGCGAGGGAGCATAACGCCCGGCCTCCAGCGCGATGATGGTCTGGCGGGTCACGCCGCAGGCATCGGCCAGCGCCTCCTGGGTCATCTCGCCGCGCTCGAAGCGCCAGCGGCGGATCTCGTTGCCGACCGGCGTACCGGTCATGCGCGGTTGCGCCGGTAGTGCACCGACACCGCCCCATGTCCGGCGATGTTCGCAACGACAACACCGAGCAGCAGCATGCCGGATACCCGCAACGACGGGGCCAGCAGCATTTCGCGCAGGGACGGAACGGCCAGGGCGATCGCCAGTCCCACCATCCACGTGCTGGCAACCAGGCGGAACATGCCGTCGCCGCGCGCCAGCAGCGTGCGGTCGCGCTCGTCCTCCAGCGCATGCCGGCCGCGCTGCGCGTCGTACAGCGCCCGGCGGCGGAAGAAGTGCGACAGGGCCTGCACGATGACGCTGCCGATGAAAGCCACGACGTTGCCTTGTGCGACGACCGCAACAGCGATGAACAAACCCAGCCCCGCCATGCCGAGCACCGCGTTGCGCGCGAAGCGCTCTCCGAACGCGACCGGCATATCCCCATCCACGGCCTTCATGATCCAGCTCCCCGGCGGTCGCGCAGGTACATCAGGGCGGTCGCGGCGTACTCCACCAGCCAGCCCCACATCAGCGCGAACACGAGCAGGTTGGCGACCATGAAGTGGTTGGCCCATTGCAGCCGCGCGGGCGGCGAGAAGCCCAGCAGCACCGCGATGCCGACCACGCAGGACACCAGGGCGCCACGCCCCCAGCCGACGGCGCTGGCCTCGATGTCGCGATCGCGCTCGTCTTCCTGCACGCGGCCTTTCCAGCGCGCGGCCAGGACCGAGGACAGTACCGTCCACACCACCAGCAACAGGACCAGGTTGCGCGCCACCGCGCCTGCATGCGGATCGCGCCAGTCGCCGGCCGCGAAAAGCGGGATGCGCGAAAGGAAATACAGCACGCCGGCCAGCATGAAGCCGACGCCGAGCCACGCTTTCCATTCGGCCGGCGAGGCGCGGTCCAGGTTTTCGCGCGGGGTGCGCGAGAGCAGCAGCAAGGCGGCCACGGTGCTGGCGACCAGGGCGAACATGCCCAGCGGGCCGGGATCGATACCGAGCAGCGCGCGCGGGCTGGCGAGCATCGACCACAGGCCGAAGCCGGCCAACGGCACGAGCAGGATCCACAGCCCCTTGGCGGATTTCATGGCGTAACTCCTGCCGGACAAAATGTATACCAAACTTTACATTTGGCAGGCCCGATGTCAACTGGACCTTACATCCGCTTGTAAGCTCCCCGGCCCGGCACCATCTCGGCGCCACTCCCACCTTCCGGAACCCCCATGGCCGACCTGCCCCATGTCGTCGACATCACCACCGACACCTTCGAGACCGAAGTCCTGCAGAAGTCGATGCAGACGCCGGTACTGGTCGACTTCTGGGCGACCTGGTGCGGACCGTGCAAGTCGCTGACCCCGGTCCTGGAGAAGCTCGCCGGCGAATACGGCGGCGCCTTCGTCCTGGCCAAGGTCGACGTCGACAAGGAACAGCAGATCGCCGCCGCGTTCCAGATCCGCTCGGTGCCCAGCGTGTTCCTGCTGGTCGGCGGGCAGCCGGTCGATGCCTTCCAGGGCGCGCTGCCGGAAGGCCAGCTGCGCCAGTTCCTGCAGCAGCACGGCATCGAGCCGGCCGCTGTGCAGGACGAGGCACCGGTCGAACTGGCGCCGCTGGATCCGCATGCCGAGGTGGTGCGCCTGCGCCAGGCGGCGGACGCCGAGCCGGAGAAGGACGAACTGAAACTGGACCTGGCCCTGGCCCTGCTCAAGACCGGTGCGGCGGCGGAAGCCACTCAGCTGCTCGATGCGTTGCCGGCCAACCTGGCCACCGATGATCGCGCGGTCCGCGCGCGCGCGCGCCTGGGCTTCGCCGCCCTGCTCAAGGACGCGCCACCCGCCGCCGTGCTGGAACAGGCGATCGCCGCCAACGAGGCCGACCTCAAGGCGAGGCACCTGCTGGCCGTGCACCACCTGGTCGGCGGCGACGCCGCAGCCGGGCTGGAACAGCTGATCGAGATGCTGCGCCGCGACCGCACCTACGAGGACGGCCTGCCGAAGAAGGCGCTGATCGACGCCTTCCGCATCGTCGAGGACGAAGACCTGGTCGGCCAGTACCGCCGCAAGATGGCGTCGTTGCTGTTCTGACTGCTGGCGCGGCGCGTGGACCCGCGGCGGCCGTCAGCTCGCGGGGTCGCGGCGCCACCCGAACAGTGCGATCGACGCACTGAACAACCCTGCCGCTCCCACGCACAGGAATGGCAGGCCGACACCCGCCGCAGCGGCCAGCGATGGCAGGCTGGCGGCGACCGCCAGCGCAGCTGCGGCGGTCAGGAGCCGGACCGACGGCGGCACGTTGTAAAGCGCTCGAACGTGCTTCATTCCGGTTCTCCTCCTCGGTATCGACATGGAAGGCCGCCGCGGCTCACATGCCGCGGAAACGGTGCAGGAATGCGCCGCTCACCGGCAGGTGTTCGGCGTGATTCTTCAGGCTCAGGGTGTGCCGGCCCAGTTCGTTCCGGGTTACCCGGTCGATGGCCTGGACACGGACCACGGTGCCGCGGTGCACCTGCCAGAACGCGTCCGGATCCAGGCCGGCCAGCAGTTCCTTGAGTGGCGTGCGGATCACGCCCTCGGCATCGGCGGTCACCACGCGCACGTATTTTTCCTGCGCCTGGAAGAACAGCACCTCGTCGATGCCGATCATGCGCACGCTGTCGCCGGCACTTGCGGTGATCCAGCGCACGAGCCGCTCGCCACGCGGGCGCAAGCGCGACTCCAGTCCTTCGATCAGCGCCTCCAGGTCGGGGCCGCCGGCACCCGACCTGCGCTGTTCCAGCCGCTCGCGCAGGCGCGCGACCGCCTGCTCCAGTCGCGCCGGCTGCACCGGCTTGAGCAGGTAGTCGACCGCGCCGGCCTCGAATGCACGCACCGCGTAGTCGTCGTAAGCGGTGGTGAATACCACCAGCCCGCCCTGCTCGGCCACGGCGCGTGCGACATCCAGGCCACTCACGCCGGGCATGCGGATATCCAGGAAGGCCACCATCGGAGGTTGCGCCTGCACGGATTCCAGCGCGGACACGCCATCCTCGCAGAGCGCGATGGCCTCCAGTTCGGGCCATGCCTGCTGCAGCTGCTCATGCAGTGCGCGACGCTGCGGCGCCTCGTCCTCGGCGATCAGCGCGGTCACGCGCGCACCCAAGGGATTCATGCCTGGAGCTCCGTCGCCACCGTGCAGGGAATTTCGATCTCGGCGACGACGCCCCCGGTCTCGCCGGGGTGCAGCCGGAAGCTGGCCTGCGCACCGAAGCGCTGCACCAGTTGCTCGCGCACGTTGGCCAGGCCCATGCCGCCGCCGATGCCCGGCTGCAGCCCCGCGCCGTCGTCGACCACGCGGATGCGCAGGCGCTCGCCTTCGCGCACCACGGACACTTCGATGCGCCCCGGCCCGGGCCGCGGCTCGATGCCGTGCTTGATCGCGTTCTCGACCAGCGTTATCAGCAGCGATGGCGGGAATGACAGCGCGCGTTGCGCCTCGTCCGCCGTCACCGCGTAGGACAGGCGGCCACCCATGCGCACCTGCATCAGTGCCAGGTAGCTGGCGCAGATGTCCAGCTGCTGGCCCAGGGTGGAATGCAGGCCGCGGTCGTCGCGCAGCTTGGGAATCGTCGCGCGCAGGAAGGCGACCAGCGCATCGAGCGTGGTTTCGGCCTGGGCCGGATCCTGCCGCACGAGCGCACGCACCGAAGCCAGGGTATTGAACAGGAAGTGCGGCTCCACCTGCGCCTGCAGCACGCCCAGGCGCAGGTCGGCCTCGTGGGCGCGTCCGCTCATCTCGCCCAGCTCCAGCGCGTGGCGATGTGCCTCCCAGCGGCGGCGCTCGCTGAAGTAGGCGCGCAGGGCCAGGCCGCCGCCGAACAGGCCGTAGATGAGAATCAAGGCCGCGATGTTCAGCGCCAAGCCGATCGCCTTGAGCACCGGGCCGACTTCCGGCGCTTTCGAAGGCGCCATGCCCAGGATTTCCAGTTGCGGTTGCACCAGCGACATCACGTAGGCCGAAGCCATCTTGTCGATGGCATAGCTCAGCACAATGCCGACCAGGACCGCCAGCACCACCGCCTTGCGTTCGCGCGATTCGGTCCAGCGGCGGTGGCGCACTATCGTGGCCAGCGCGGGTCCCAGCATGGCCATCAGGCTGAAGGCGGCGAACTGGGACAGGCCGACCTTCAGGGCCACCACTCCGTCCTGCACGGCAAGCCCGACGCCACCGCCGGTGAACACCGTCACCAACGCGATCACGCTGCAGAACAGCAGGCTGCGCCCGCCCAGCCAGCGCGCGCTGAACACCGGGTACTGGCGGTAGCGGCTCCACACCGCGTTGCCGCCGACCAGCACTTCGGCCGGCAGGACTTGCCGCAACGGATAACCGGAACGGCCCGTCATCCTGCCTGTCTCCCGTTGGTCCCCAGCCCCGGCGAGCCCGTCGACAGCAACAGTGCCAGCAACGCCGCCACCGGCGCCAGCAAGGTCATGATCGTTTCCATGCGCAGCTCCTTCAATGCCCACTACCCGCCCTACTGGCGGGTGCCCCGCAGCACCTGGCCACCCTGGTGCAGCTCGAGCGACTGCACCTTGCCGGCGCCATCGCGGTGGAAGCGGATCTCGATGCCGAAGGCTGGCGCCTCGAAGGTATCAGTCGACGCCGCGGCCAGCGGGAACGCCCCCTGCCCGGTCGCCTGCGCCTGCAGCGCGCCGCCGTGCTCGCGCACCGCGAGCGAGAATCCAGGCGCCAGGGGATAGTCGCCCGCATACGCGGACAGCTGTGCCGGCGACAGCACCGGCGCCTGTGCCGCGGCACGATCGATGCGCACCGCCGGGATCACCGCGCCCATCTGCGTCCAGGTGAATGCGTAGCTGCCGTCGGACTTGCGCTGCGGGCGAAGCACGGCGTCGAGCGCCAAGGGGTAGAAATCGCCCGCATCGTCATGCCCCATCTCGTATTCGCCCTGGCCCTCGGCCTGGATGAAAAGGCGACCGTCGCGCTCGCGCAGCGTCATCTTCATCGCGCCTTGCAGCTGGTACTCGCCGGCCAGCGCCTGCAGCAGCGCCGCATCGGCGGCGACGGCCCGGCGTGGCTTGCCCAGCGGCAGCGAATCGTCGACCAGGTGCATGCCGAGGCTGCCCAGGCTGCCGATCGAATGCCAGGCGGTGTCGGACAGGATCACCACGCCGCGCTGGCGCTGCGGATCGAGCGAGACGAACGCGGAGAATCCGCCGGTGCCGCCTTCGTGCATCAGCACCGTGCGGTCCTTCACCGGGACCCGCATCCAGTTCATGCCCATCGGTGGCTGCCCGGAGACCGCGGCATGCGTGGCCTCCAGCGAAGCGGCAATCGGCACGTCAATCATGCCCAGTCCACCCTGCGCGTAGCGGACCATGTCGTCGAGCGTGGCGCGCACGCCGCCCACGCCGGCGAGGTTGGTGGTGAAGTCCCAGGCCGACGTGGCCTGCGCATTGGGCGTGTGGCCGGTCGCCGCCCGCACGCCCGCCGGGCGCTGGTTGATGTACGCATGGTCCATGCCCAGCGGCACGAACAGTTCGCGTCGCGCCAGGCTCTCGAAATCGGTGCCGGCGCGCCGCGCAACCGCGTACGAGAGCAGCATCGAGGCGAAATTGGAGTATTCGAACTTCGCTCCCGGCGCGGCCACCAGCTTCGCGTCCCCGAGCGAAGCCAGCAGCGCGGCTTCGTCCAGGTTGGCATAGGGGTTGTCCATGCTCTTGGCGCCCAGCCGCGACGGCAGCGCAGGCAGGCCCGAGGTGTGGGTGACCACGTGCCGCAGCAGGATCGGCTGGCCCTGGTAGTCGGGAACCTTCGTGCCTTCCGGCAACCACGCGGCCAGGGTGTCGTCGAGTGACCCCTTGCCCTGTTCGATCAGTTGCGCCAGCAGTGCGGCGGTCATGGTCTTGCTGACCGAACCGATCTCGAATGCGACATCCGGGCCGATCCGGCCCGCATCGCGCGCATTGGCGCACTCGTAGACGCGGGCGACGCGATCCTTCTCGACCACCGCCACGGCCATGCAGGCCCCGGTGCGGTCGCCCAGCAGGCGCTCGCGGACCACCTCGGCGAGCCGGGCATCGGTCATGGCGTGCGCTGCACCGGGCAGCACGGCGAAGGTTGCGGCCACGGCGGCGGCCAGGCAGGCAAGCGGGGTATTCATCGACCACTCCTTTCGTCGGGATGCGGGCATGATGCGGTGCCCGCGCGCCGCGGAGGGCGATTGCGACGAACGCCCCGCGACCGGCGACGAACGCCACCCGGGCGCGGATGGCCGATCAACCGGCCAGCAACGCGGTGATCGATTTCCGGTAGCGGTCCGCGATCGCCTCGTGGTGGCGGTGGCGGCCGGCGCTGACCACGACCTGCCCAGCCACCTGCACTTCGCGCACGAGGTTGCGATTGCCGGCGAACAGCCAGCGATCGACCACGTCCTGCGCCCGGGCACCGGCGAAGGCCGGCGCCTTCGGATCCAGCGCGATCCAGTCCGCGGCCTGGCCCGGCTCCAGCACGCCTACCGGCTGTCCGGTCGCGCGCGCGGCGCTGGCAAGCGTCCCGTGCAGCAGGGTCTCGCCGACGCTGGTGCTGTCCGCGCGCACGGCGATGTTGCGATGGCGGGTATGCAGGCGCTGGCCGTACTCGAGCCAGCGCAGCTCCTCCACCGGCGACACCGAAACATGCGAATCCGAACCGATGCCCCAGGCGCCACCGGCGCCGAGGTACGCGCGCAACGGGAACAGTCCATCGCCCAGGTTGGCTTCGGTGGTCGGGCAGATCGCCACGGTCGCGCCGCTTGCGGCGATCCGCGTGGTTTCCGCGGGAGTCAGGTGGGTGGCATGCACCAGCGTCCAGTCCGGGCCAACCGGTGCATGGTCCAGCAGCCACTCCACCGGTCGCGCGTTGCGCACCGCCAGGCAGTCCTGGACCTCGCCGATCTGCTCAGCGATGTGGATGTGCAGTGGAATCCCCGCCGGCAATGCCGCCAGCGCGGCATCCATCGCATCCGGTGGCACCGCGCGCAGGCTGTGGAAGGCGACGCCGACGCGCAGCGTGTCGTCTTCGATCTCGCGCAAAGACTCGAACAGGCGCAGGAAACCGTCGAGGTCGTGGCCGAAGCGGCGCTGGCGTTCGGAAAGCGGACGCCGGTCGAACCCGCCGGTCATGTACAGCACCGGCAACAGGGTCAGGCGGATGCCGGTTTCCCGCGCGGCGGCGACCAGCGCCTTGGACATCGCCGCCGGGTCCGCATACGGCCTGCCGTCGGGCGCGTGGTGCAGGTAGTGGAATTCGCAGACGCTGGTGTAGCCGGCCTCGAGCATCTCCGCGTACAGCTGGGCGGCGACTGCATGCAGGCTGTCGGGGTCGAAGCGCGCGGCAATGCGGTACATCGTCTCGCGCCAGGTCCAGAACGAATCCTGCGCATGGGTCTGGCGCTCGGCCAACCCCGCCATCGCCCGCTGGAACGCGTGCGAATGGAGGTTGGCGATACCCGGCAGCACCCAGCCGCCATCCCAGCTCGGCTCGGCGGGCAGCACGCGCGCGATGCGCCCGTGCCTGGTTTCCAGTCCTGCATCGCTCCGCCACCCGGCGGGGGTCCACAGCAGCGAGGCGTCTCGAAGCTCGTCCATGCCCGCATTCTCGCGCGAACCGTCGCGGCTGGCGAACACGCCGCCGGCCGGGCGCAGCGCCGACGCGCGCGCCCGTACAATCGCGCCATGGACACCACGCATGCACGCCGCTGGGACGGACTGGTCGTCAACGCCCGCCTGGCCACGTTGGCGGACGACACTGGATATGGGGCCATCGAAGATGGCGCCCTGGCCTGGCAGGATGGCCTGATCACCTACGCGGGCCCGGCTTCCGGATTGACGGCGGCACCGGACGCGCTGGCCTGCGAGGTCGTCGATGCAGGGGGGCACTGGATCACCCCCGGCCTGGTCGACTGCCACACCCACCTGGTGTTCGGCGGCGACCGCGCCGGCGAGTTCGAGCAGCGCCTGCAGGGCGCCAGCTACGAGGACATCGCGCGGGCCGGCGGCGGAATCGTCTCCACCGTGCGCGCCACCCGCGCGGCCGACGAGGGCGCCCTGTTCGCGCAGTCCCTGCCGCGCGCACGCGCCCTGATGGCCGACGGCGTGACCACGGTGGAGATCAAGTCCGGCTACGGCCTGGACCTGGATGGCGAGCGGCGCATGCTGCGCGTGGCCCGGCGAATCGGGCGCGAACTCGGCGTCCAGGTGCGCACCACCTTCCTCGGCGCGCACGCGCTGCCGCCGGAGTACGCCGGCCGCGCCGATGCGTACATCGATGCGGTCTGCGAATGGCTGCCACGCCTGCATGGCGAAGGCCTGGTCGATGCGGTCGATGCCTTCTGCGAAAGGATCGGCTTCGATGCCGCGCAGACCCGGCGGGTGTTCGAAGCCGCGCGCACGCTCGGACTGCCGGTCAAGCTGCATGCCGACCAGCTCAGTGATGGGGACGGCGCGGCGCTGGTCGCCGAGTTCGGTGGCCTGTCGGCCGACCATGTCGAGCACACCTCGATCGATGGCGTGCGCGCGATGGCTCGCGCCGGCACGGTCGCGGTGCTGTTGCCGGGCGCATTCCACGTGCTGCGCGAGACCCGGTTGCCGCCACTGGACGCGTTCCGCGAACACGGGGTGTCGATGGCCGTGGCCACCGACTGCAATCCGGGCACGTCCCCGTTGCAATCGTTGCGGCTGGCGATGTCGCTGGCCTGCACCCATTTCCGGCTCACCCCGGAGGAGGCGCTGCGTGGCGCCACCGTCCACGGCGCACGCGCGCTGGGGTTGCCTGACCGCGGCCGCCTGCAGGCCGGGCTGCGTGCGGATTTCGTGCTCTGGGATATCGGCCAACCCGCCGAACTGGCTTATTGGCTTGGTGGCGGACTGCGCATCGGCAGCTGGAGCGGCGGCCGCCGCCTTCCGGACTGACCGCAAAAAAAAAAACGCGGCGCAAGGCGCCGCGTTCTTTCCAGTCACCAGGAGGCCGATCAGGCCTTGGCGACGGCCTTCTTGGCCACGGCCTTCTTCACGACCGGCTTGGCCACGGTCTTCTTCGCGGCCGGCGCGGCGGCGCCAACGGCGGTCCGGGTGGCGACATGGCGGCGCGCATTGCCATAGCTGGCGTTGTAGCGCTTGCCCTTGGCGGTCTTGCGATCACCCTTGCCCATCTTTCAACTCCTTGATTTGCGTGAATTCAGCTAGCGCGCGTCGCGCGGCAGGCCGGCAAGCCTAGCACGCGCGCCTAGTGGGCGCAGCTGGCGTCATGGATGTGGCCGTGGTTGAGCCGCAGGTTGACCAGGTGCGCCAGGCCCACCAGCGTGCCGCCGAAGGTCATCACCACCGCATGCGGCACGACCGATTCGTGCAACGGCGCGTAGAGCAGACCGGCCCACAAGGCAACCAGGCCAGGAACCAGCAGGCCCAACGCACGCATGGCGCGGTGGCGGCGATAGCTCCAGCCCAGGCTGAGCATGCCCAGCAGGGTCACGAACAGCACCAGCGCCCATTCCACGCTGCCGTCGAACCACACCGTCAGCCCCAGCGCCGGCAACGCCGCGAGCAGCAAGGGGGTCAGCGCGCAATGGATCGCACACAGCAGCGAACCGGTGGCGCCGAAACGGTCGAACCAGTGCCGGTGGTGGTGGGGGCGGTGGGTGTGACGCATCGGTTCATTCAACCAAGACTTGGGGGGTGTCATATTGTTTGGATACATTATAACATTATCAGGCGATTGTCACCTTCCCCCCACGACGGTTCCCCGATGCCCGATTCCCGTACCCGGTCCCCCGGTTCAGCCCCCCATCGCCTTGCCGCGGCACTCGCCCTGGCCTGCGCCGGCCTGTCCTCTGCTGCCGCGGCGCACGATCCGACTGACCTGCCCTCGGTCGAGGTGACCGCTTCACCCCTGGCCGGCAGTGCGGAATCGCTGGCCCGTCCGGTCGAGGTCCTCCAGGGCGAGGCGCTGGACCGGGCCAAGGCGGGCACCCTCGGCGAGACCGTCGCCAAGCTCCCGGGCGTGCAGACCACCTACTTCGGCCCCGGCGTCGGGCGTCCGATCCTGCGTGGCCTCGACGGTCCACGCGTGCAGGTACTGTCCGGCGGCATCGGCACCATGGACGCATCGACCGTCAGTGCCGACCATGCCACCAGCGTCGAGCCGTTCCTGGCCGACCAGATCGAGGTGCTGAAAGGCCCGGCGACCCTGCTGTTCGGCAGCGGCGCGATCGGCGGTGCGGTCAATGTCGCCGACGGCCGCATCGCTCGCGATATCCCCGACGAACCGCTGAGCGGTCGCGCCGAGGTGCGTGGCGACACGGTCAACGACGAACGCAGCGGCATGTTCCGCCTGGATGGCGTGAACGGGAACTGGGTGCTGCATGTGGATGGCCTGGTCCGCAACACCGATGACTACGACATCCCCGGTGTGGCCGAGGTCGTGCATGACGATCACGACCACGATGAAGAAGCACAGATGCCGGGCCGCCTCGACAACAGTTCGATCCGCACCCGTGCCGGCGCGGTCGGCGCAACCTGGCTCGGCGAAGCCGGTTATTTCGGCCTGGCCGCCAGCACCTACCGCAGCAACTACGGCATCCCCACCGGCGCGCACGCCCATTCCGACGATGACCACGACCACGATCACGATGCCGACGGCCACGACGACGAGGCACATGACGAGCACGGCGACGTGCGCATCGACCTGGTGCAGAACCGCGTCGAGCTGAAGGCTGGCGTCTACGAGCCGGTTTCGTTCCTGGAAAGCGTGGAACTGCATGGCGCCTACAGCGATTACGAACACGTCGAACTGGAAGGCCGGGAAATCGGCACCCGCTTCACCAGCGAAGGCTACGATGCGCGGCTTCAGGCAGTGCAGAAGGAAACGCGCGGCTGGCGCGGCGCGTTCGGGCTGCAACTGGGTCGCGTGGACTTCGGTGCGGTGGGCGAAGAAGCATTCGTACCGGCGACCGTCACCGACAACGCCGGGCTGTTCGTGGTCCAGGAAAAGAATTTCGGTCCGGTGAAGCTGGAACTGGGCGGGCGCCAGGACCGGGTCCGGCTGGATCCGGCCGATGGACATCCGCGGCGCCAGTTCGATGCGACCAACCTCTCCGCTGCCGCGATCTGGCGCATCAGTGACGCAATCGACGTGCGCGTGGGCATCGACAGCTCCGAGCGCGTACCGACGCAGGAAGAGCTGTACGCGGGCGGACTTCACGTGGCCACCGGATCGATCGAAATCGGTGACGACGGGCTGGAGACAGAACGTGCGCTTCGCGGGGAGATCGGCCTGCATGCGCACAACGAGCGCGTCGACTTCAAGGTCGCGATCTATCGCAGCGGCTTCGAGGACTTCATCTACCTCGCCGATACCGGCGTCGCCGAGCACGGCACCCCGGTAAGGCTGTGGACCCAGTCCGACGCGACCTTCACCGGAGCGGAAGCGGAAGCCGTGGTGCACCTGAGCGAGAACGGAAGCGGGGCATGGGACCTGCGCCTGTTCGGCGACGTGGTGCGGGGCGAGCTGGATGGACAAGGCAGCCGCACGGCCGACTTCGATGTGCCACATGGCGACCACGCGCACCCCTACAGCGTCGACCTGGCCAATGGCGGCTACCTGCCGCGGATCGCCCCGGGCCGCTTCGGCGCCGATCTTTCCTGGGCGTTGCAAGGCTGGCGCGCCTCGATCGGGGCGGTGCGCTACCAGCGCCAGGACGACGTCGCCCGGAACGAGGAACCCAGCCCCGGCTACACCCTGGTCGATGCGCACCTGGCCTATCGCTGGGAGCGGGACGCCGGCAACAGCTGGGAGGTGTTCCTGGACGGCAGCAACCTCGGCAACAAGGAGGTCCGTCCGCATACCTCGCTGCTGCGCGACTACGCGCCGCTGCCGGGCCGGTCGCTGGCATTCGGCATCCGCGCCTGGTTCTGAGCCCGAAGCGGACCGCGGCCCCGGGTTGCCGCGGTCACGGTCCGCCCGCGTCGCGCGACATGTCCTGAGCCCCGATCAGGCCTCGGCGCAGCGCGCGCAGAGCCCGTGCACCTCGAGCGTCTGCGCCTGCGGCTGGAAGCCCAGGGCCTTGGCGCGTGCATCGAGCTGCGCCACCACCTCGCTGTCTTCCAGCTCGACTGCGTTGTGGCAACGGTCGCAGATCAGGAACGGCACCGAGTGCTGGACGCTGTTGGGATGGTGGCAGGCGACGAAGGCATTGACCGACTCGAGCTTGTGCACGAAGCCATTCGCCATCAGGAAGTCGAGCGCACGATAGACCGTGGGCGGCGCGTCGGCGCCGGCGCCCTTGCCCTCGCGCACCTTCTCCAGCAGCTCGTACGCCTTGACCGGCTTGCCGGCATCGGCGATCAGGCGCAGCACGTTGGCCCGGATCGGGGTCAGGCGCAGCCCGCGCTCGTTGCACGCACGCTCCACCGCGTGGACGAACGCATCGGCGCTGTCGACGTGGTGGTGCGGATCGGTGCAGTCGTGCTTGCCGGACATCGCGTGCTCCATGTACCCCGTGGACTCAGGCCGTCGCCACTTTGATAAGCGCCGCGTCGATGCGTTTCAAGGCCTCGTCGCGCCCGGCCAGGTAAACCGTGTGGGAGATGTCCGGGCTGACCTGCGTGCCGGTGATCGCCACGCGTAGCGGCTGGGCGACTTTGCCCATGCCCAGCTCCAGCGCGGCGGCGGCTTCATGCAACGCCTGGCTGACGCCTTCGACATTCCATTCCGGCAAGGCCGCCAGCCGCTCGCGCGCCTTGGCCAGCGGCGCGTCGGCGCCTGCCTTCAGGTGCTTGGCGACGGCTGCCTCATCGTAATTCTCCAGCGGCACGTACCAGACCACCGCCTTCTCGGCCATTTCCTTCAACGTCTGCACGCGCTCGCGCAGAGCGATCACCACGTCAACCGGTGCCGGCCCCGCGCCCACGTCAAGGCCGAGTTTTTCCAGCTGGTACACCAGCTGCGGTGCGATCGTCGCCGGATCGTCGGACTTGAGGTAATGCTGGTTGACCCAGCCCAGCTTGGCCATGTCCAGGCGCGCAGCCTTGGAGTTGACGTTGCGCACGTCGAACAGTTCGACCAGCTCCGCCCGCGAGAACAGCTCCTGGTCGCCGTGCGACCAGCCCAAGCGTGCGAGGTAGTTGACCAGCGCATGCGGCAGGTAGCCGGCATCCTTGTACTGCATCACGTCGGCCGCGCCGGTGCGTTTGGACAGCTTGGCGCCCTGCTCGTCCAGGATCATCGGCATGTGCGCGAACTTCGGCACCGGTGCACCCAGCGCCTCGTAGATGTTGATCTGGCGCGGCGTGTTGTTGATGTGGTCGTCGCCGCGGATCACCTCGGTGATACCCATGTCCCAGTCGTCGACCACGACGGCGAAGTTGTAGGTCGGATAACCGTCCGGGCGGAAGATGACCATGTCGTCGAGCTCGCCGTTGGCGATCTCGATGCGGCCCTTGATCAGGTCGTCGAAGGCGACCACGCCCTCGAGCGGGTTCTTGAAGCGGATGACCCGGTTCGGATCGTCGCGATGCGGCAGGCCGGCTTCGCGCGCGGCGCCGTTGTAGCGTGGCTTCTCCTGCTTGGCCATGGCCGCCTCACGCATCGCGTCCAGTTCCTCGCGGGTCTCGTACGCGTAATAGGCCTTGCCCTGCGCGACCAGTTGCTCGGCCACCTCGCGGTAGCGGGCAACGCGATCGGTCTGGTAGATCGGGCCCTCGTCGTAGTCCAGGCCCAGCCACTCCATCGCTTCGAGGATCGCGTCGATCGCCGCCTGGGTGCTGCGCTCGCGGTCGGTGTCCTCGATGCGCAGGATGAACTCGCCGCCACGGTGGCGCGACTCCAGCCAGCAGTACAGCGCGGTCCGGGCGCCGCCGATATGCAGGTAGCCGGTGGGACTGGGGGCGAAGCGGGTGCGGCAGGTCATGGGCGGCGCAGCTCGGGAGAATCCGCCGATTTTACCCCGCCCGGCCCCGGCAACGGCCCGGCTTCCGCTGGCCGGCCTACAATCGGGGCATGACCACGCTGTTCGTCTCCGACCTGCACCTAGACCCGGCCCGGCCGGACGTCACCGCGCTGTTCCTGCGTTTCCTCCGCGAGGAAGCGACGAGCGCCGAGGCGCTGTACCTGCTCGGCGACCTGTTCGAAGCCTGGATCGGCGACGACGATCCGTCGGAAACCGGCGATGCCGTCGCCGCCGGGTTGCGCGCGGTGGCCGAGGCCGGCGTCCCGGTGTACTTCATCCACGGCAACCGCGACTTCCTGGTCGGGGGCGATTACGCGCGCCGCGCCGGGATGCGCCTGCTGCCCGATCCGGCGGTGGTGTCGCTGTACGGCGAACCGGTACTGCTGATGCATGGCGACCTGTTGTGCAGCGACGACGTCGCCTACCAGGCCTTCCGTGCGCAGACCCGCGATCCGCATTGGCGTGCGCAGTTCCTGTCGCAGCCGCTGGCCGCGCGCCAGGCATTCGCGGCGCAGGCACGCGAGGCGAGCATGGCCCGGCAAAAGCAGATGATCGAAGGCGACCGGGCCAACTTCGAGACGGTTACCGACGTCACTCCAGCGACCGTCGAGGCCACGCTCGCCCGCTACGGCGTCGCCACGCTGGTCCACGGGCATACGCACCGTCCGGCGGTCCACCCTTTGCAGGCCGACGGGCGCCAATGCCGACGGATCGTGCTGGGTGACTGGTACGAGCAGGGTTCGGTTCTGCGGGTGGATGCGGACGGGATCGCGCTGAGCGCGCTCTGACCGTCGCATCGGCAGAGTGGGAGGCTCCCCGCCTGCCTCCGACATCCGGTGACGCGCAAAGGGACAAGCCCCGCTCTACCGCGACCGCGAGTCCGAATGCGCGGCCTCGACATGTTCCAGCAAGGCCAGTTCGTCTTCGTCGAATCCGGCCAGCAGCCGGGCCTGGATGTTGAACGGACCATGCAGGTAGCCACCCGCATACTCCTGCAGCAGCTCGCGGAAGCGTGCGCGCGGCTCGATGCCGTCGCGTTCGCAGTACCAGCGGTACCAGCGCGACCCGGCCGCCACGTGCGCCACTTCCTCGCGCAGGATCGTCTCGAGGATCTCGACGGTGCGCAGATCACCCAGCGCACTCAGCCGCTGGATTATGCCCGGGGTCACGTCCAGGCCGCGCGCCTCCAGCACCCGCGGCACCAGCGCCATCCGCGCCAGGCCGTCGTGCGCGGTCTTCTCGGTCATCTCCCACAGGCCGTTGTGCGCGTCGAAATCGCCATAGTCGCGACCGAACTCCTGCAGCCGCGCACGCAGCATCAGGAAGTGCCGCGCTTCGTCGTCGGCCACCTGCACCCAGTCGCGGTAGAACTGCGCGGGCAAACCTCGGAAGCGATAGACCGCATCCCAGGCCAGGTCGATGGCATTGAGTTCGATGTGGGCGATGGCGTGGAGGAAGGCCGCGCGGCCTTCGTCGCTGCCGAGGCCACGACGCGGAAGATCGCGCGGATGCACCAGCTGCGGCCGGGGCGGCCGCCCGGGCATGCGGATCGGTTCGGGCGGCGCGGCGTCTTCGGGGATGCCCAGCTCGCCGCGCAGGAAGGCGGCCGCATGCTGCCGCGCCAGCGCGGCCTTCTCCGCCGGGTCGGCGGTATCCAGGCACTGGCGAGCGGCTTCGAACAGCGAGTCCATGCTCTGTGCGCGCCGCCGCTGCGGCGCGCGGCCCCGGATCAGGACGCGCGGCGCTTGCGCTTGGCTTCGTCCGACCGCATCTGCTGGATGCGCTCGAAGTAGCCCGGCTCGATGCCGGTGACGTACTCGCCGTCGAAGCACGAGGAATCGAAGCGCTTCAGGTCCGGATTCCCCTCGCGCACCGCTGCCTCGAGGTCTTCAAGGTCCTGGTAGATCAGCCAGTCGCAGCCCAGCTGCTTCTCGATCTCCTCGATGCTGCGGCCGTGCGCGATCAGCTCGTCCGCCGACGGCATGTCGATGCCGTAGATGTTCGGGTGGCGCACCGGCGGCGCGGCGCTGGCCAGGTAGACCTTGCGCGCGCCGGCATCGCGGGCCATCTGCACGATCTGCTGGCTGGTGGTGCCGCGCACGATGGAGTCGTCGACCAGCAGCACCACCCGGTTGCGGAATTCCAGGTGGATCGGATTGAGCTTGCGGCGCACCGACTTCACCCGCTCGCCCTGCCCCGGCATGATGAAGGTGCGGCCGACGTAGCGGTTCTTGATGAAGCCCTCGCGGTACTTCACGCCCAGCACGTTGGAGATCTCCAGCGCGGCGTCGCGCGAGGTATCCGGGATCGGGATGATGGTGTCGATATCGTGGTCCGGGCGCAGGCGCAGGATCTTCTCGCCCAGCTTCACGCCCATGCGCATGCGCGCCTTGTGCACCGAGACCTCGTCGATCATCGAGTCCGGGCGTGCGAAATACACGTACTCGAAGATGCACGGCGCGTGCTGCGCCGGCTCGGCGCAGATCTCCGAGAACAGCTCGCCACGCGGGGTGATCACCAGCGCCTCGCCGGGCTGCACGTCGCGCACGCGCTGGAAGCCGAGGATGTCCAGTGCCGCCGACTCCGAGGCGATGATGTACTCGGTGCCTTCGTTGTGCTCGCGCTTGCCGAGCACCAGCGGGCGGATGCCGTGCGGATCGCGGAACGCGACCAGGCCCAGGCCCAGCACCACGCTCACCACCGCGTAACCGCCCTCCACGCGCCGGTGCACGCCGGCCACCGCGCGGATCGCCGCTTCGGGCGACAGCGTGCGCTGGGTGTCGAGTTCGTGCGCGAACACGTTCAGCAGCACTTCGCTGTCCGAACCGGTGTTGATGTTGCGCCGGTCCTGGGCGAACACCTGCTCGCGCAGCGCTTCGGTGTTGGTCAGGTTGCCGTTGTGCGCCAACGCGATGCCGTAGGGCGAATTCACGTAGAACGGCTGCGCCTCGTCCATGCCCTCGGAGCCGGCGGTCGGATAGCGGCAATGGGCGATGCCCACGCGCCCTTCCAGCACGCTCATAGCCTTGGCGCTGAACACGTCGCGGACCAGGCCATTGTCCTTGTGCACGCGCAGGCGCGTGCCGTCGGCGGTGGCGATGCCGGCCGCGTCCTGGCCGCGGTGCTGGAGGACGGTCAAGCCGTCATAGAGCTGACCGGCAACGTTCTGGTTGCCGACGATTCCGACGATGCCGCACATGATCGGGAAGTCTCCGCAGCGGTCTCAGTGACCGGGGGTGGACGGGGGTGGTGGCGGCTCCGCGCCGGGTGGGGATCCGTTCTCGTCCACCGGAACAGGCAGCGCCTCGGTGATCGTTTCGACCACGGCGCCAGCCCGATCGAGGAGCGCATTATCGCCGCTCGGCCGGCCATTGCCAAAATCCAGCTCCTGAACGGTCCATTCCGGCAGCCAGCGCGCCATCCACTGCGCACCGGGGATCAGCACCGGCAGGGCCTGCGAGCGAGTCCACGCCGGGTCCTGCGGCAGGCTGCTGAACGCCATCACGAGCACCAGCATGCAGGCCACCAGCACGCCGCGCAGCAGGCCCAGGAGCAGGCCCAGCACGCGATCGACGCCCGACAGCCCGACCGAATGGATCATCTTGCGCATGCCCCAGCCGACCAGGCTGACCAGGACCAGCACGCCGATGAACGAAACCGCATAGGCACCGAGCAGTTCGGTCGCGCCCGGCTGGCCGTTGTCGCTGAACCAGAACGCCAGTTCGGCGCCGTAGTGGAAGGCGAACCAGCCCGCGCCGAACCAGGCCACCAGCGAAGCCACGGCACCGACGAACCCGCGCACGACGCCAAGCAGGGCCGAGCCGGCGACCACCGCCAGCAGCACCAGGTCGATCACTTCCATGCATCGCACCGCTTCGGTGCGCCATGGGCCTGCATCACGGGTGGGGAACCACCATGCCGGCACCGAAGCCGCTGGCCAGGCGTGCCTTCAGCTGGTCGGCCTCGGCGCGGCTGGCCACCGGGCCGACCCGGACGCGGCTGAGCGTGCCCTTGTCGGTCCGCACCGGCTGGACGATGGCGCTGAAGCCGGCCGCCCGCAGGCGGTCACGCAATGCATTGGCATCGGCGGCATTGGCGAAGGCGCCCATCTGCACCGCGAAACCCACCTCCGCGGCAGCCGGCGCAGCCGGTGAGGGCGCGGGTGCAGTGGCTGCGGGCTTGGGCGTCGCAGGCTGTGCCTGCGCGCTTGCGGCGGGCTTGGGCGTGACCGGCGGCGTGGCGGGCCGGCTTGCTGCAGGTTCCGGCGGCAATGGTTCGGTTCGCACGGCCGGTGCCGGCGCGACGGCACTCGCCTGGCTGCTGCCTGCTGGCTGCGGGGTCGGGCCCGGCGTCGCGGGCGCTGCCGCGGCCACCGCAGGCGCCGGGCTGGCGGTGTCGCCGCCGGCGTCGAGGGCGATCACCTGCGCGTTGACGTCGCTGCGGATGCGCACCGCCTGCAGGCGCCCGGCTTCGGCCAGCGCGCGGTCGGCATACGGGCCCACCCGCACGCGCCAGGCCTGGCGGCCGTTGACCGTCGCCTGCTCGCTGAAGCCGGCCAGGCCGGCCTGGCGCAGCCGGGAGAGCACGGCCTCGGCGTCACGGGCACTGGCATAGGCACCAAACGTGACCGCCCACTGGCCCGCGGCCACCGCCGGATCGGGCCGTGCACCTGGCGTTGCCGCTTCAGTCGCGCCGGAGGGAGCTGGCCCCTGCTCGGTCGCCGCTGCCGGCGTGGCGGCGGGTGCGGGCAGCACGGGCTGTCCGGACGCGGTCGCCGCATCCTGGCCGATCAAGGGCAGTTCGCGAGTCTCGTATTCGCCGCCCGGCGCATCGGGCACGCGCGTGGAGACGTTGGCCACGCCGCTGTCCGGGGCCGGGCCCTGGACCAGCATGGGCAGGAAGATGACCGCCAGTGCGACCAGCACGGCGCCGCCGATCAGGCGTTGTTTCAGGGTGGTATCCACTTCGACTCGCGGCGATGCGGCAGGAACGCCGAGGGGATTATAGGCCGCGATGCCGTGGCCGAGCCGTCATCGCCCTGAATGCAAAGCGGTCATGGCCGCGGCGGCGGTATGGAACGAACCGAACACCAGGACCCGGTCGCCAGGAGAGGAGGCGGCAATCGCCCGCTCCAGCGCTTCGGCCACGCCGACATCGCGGCTCGCGGACCCGACGGCATCCGCATGGACCAGCCGTGCGGCGAACGCGTCGACGTCCAGCCCGCGCGGGTTCTCCGCCAGACCCGCGAGGTGCCAGCGCGACACGCTCGCGGCCAGGGGCTCGACCATCGCGGCCGCGTCCTTGTCCGCCAGCGCCGCGAACACCGCCGCGGTCGCACCCGCGGCCGGCTGCGCGCGCAGCCAGGCAGCCAGTTCGCGCGCGGCCTGCGGGTTGTGCGCGACATCGACCACGACCTCGATGCCATCACGCTCGAACCGCTGCAGGCGCCCGGCCAACCGCGCCGCAGCCACACCCTGCGCGTACGCAGCGTCATCCGGACTCCGCGGCAACGCGCGCAGTGCTGCGATCGCGGTGGCGGCATTGGCGCGCTGCGACGGCGCGGCCAGGAAGGGCGCCGGCAGGAGCAGTTCGGCGCCGACGTCGCGCCAGCGCCAGTGCCCGTCTTCCGCCGGCTCGTGGAAGAAATCGCTGCCCAGGCGGATCGCATTTGCACCGATCGCGTACGCATGGCGCAACACGCTCGACGGCGGATCGACCTCGCCCAGCACCAGTGGCTTCCATGCCCGCGCGATCCCGGCCTTCTCGCGCCCGATCGTTTCGCGGTCGCTGCCCAGCCAGTCGGCATGGTCGACGTCGACCGTGGTGACCACCGCCACGTCCGGGTCGACGATGTTGACCGCGTCCAGGCGCCCGCCCAGGCCGATCTCCAGCACCGCCAGGTCCAGCGCCGCGCGTTCGAACAGCCACAGCGCCGCCAGCGTGCCGTACTCGAAGTAGGTCAGCGACGTGCCCCCGCGCGCTGCTTCCACCGCGAGGAAAGCGGCGACCAGCGCCTCGTCGGAGGCCTCTTCGCCATCGATGCGCACACGCTCGTTGTAGCGCAGCAGGTGGGGCGAGGTGTACGCGCCGACCTTCCAGCCACCGGCACGGGCGATCGACTCGACGAAGGCCACGGTCGAACCCTTGCCGTTGGTGCCGGCGATGGTGATCACCTGCGCGGCCGGGCGCCCCAGGCCCAGGCGGGCGGCGACTTCGCGCACGCGATCCAGGCCCAGATCGATGGAACGCGGATGCTGCGATTCCATGTAGGCGAGCCATCCATCCAGGCCCACCGCGTTGGTCGGTACGTCAGACATGACCGAGGATCCGCGCCTGCGCTTACAACGCCCGGTGCTTGGCCTCGCCGAAGAACGGAGTGTGGTGCGCGCAGTCGTTCAGGCGCACCACTTCCAGGCTCTCCATGTCGGGGCCTTCGAGCAGGTTGAGCGTGGTCGGGGCCTGGCGGAAGGTCCACAGCTTGCCGATCGGCAGGCCCAGGATCCTGCACAGCACGACGCGGTTGACCGCGTCATGCGCGACCACCAGCAGGGTGTCGTCGTCGCCCAGCCCTTCGGCGGCACGGGCCAGGCCGCGCCACGAGCGATCGAGCACCTGGCGCAGCGACTCGCCACCGGGCATCAGCACCGTGTCCGGTTCTTCGCGCCATGCGCGCAGGCGCGCAGGATCCTTCTCGCCGATCTCGCTGGCGAGCAGGCCCTCCCATTCGCCATGGGCGATCTCCTGGATCTCCGGCTCGAGCTGCAGCATGGAGACCCGGCCCTCACCCAGCGCCAGTTCGGCGGTGCGGCGTGCACGCGACAGCGGCGAGGCGACAGCGCGGCTGATCTGCACGTCGCGCAGGCGTTCGCCCAGCGCGCGTGCCTGCGCCTCGCCCACCGGCGAAAGCGGAATGTCGATCTGGCCCTGGTAACGGCCTTCGGCATTCCACGGCGTTTCTCCGTGACGGGCAAGCAGGATGCGCATGTATTCCCCAGTGTGGCGATCTCCCGCGCCGGTTGGCGCGGGGTGCGAATGATAACCCGTGGACGGGCCGGCCAACCCGCCGCCGGGCGCATCCCGGCAGCCGGAACAGCTGAAACGGAAAGGGCGCCGGCAACGGCCAGCGCCCTTCCGCAAGACACCTGGCCGTGCTCAGCGCGCCGGCGCGACGTCCATTTCCTTGAGCAGCTGCGGTGCGGGGAAGACCTCCTGCATGATCCAGCGCATGTAGCGCTGGTCGACCGAGATCATCCGGGTCATCGACGGATCGAACACCCAGTTGGACGCGACCGACTCCCAGTTGCCGTCGAACGCCAGGCCGACCAGCTTGCCGTGCGCGTCGAGTACCGGCGAACCGGAATTGCCGCCGGTGATGTCGAGGTCGGAAAGGAAGTTCACCGGCACCGAGCCCAGCCGCTCGTCGGCCAGGCCGCCGTGGCGCTTGGCCGCCACCGCGTCCAGCAGCGCCTTGGGCGAATCGAACGGCGCGGCGCCGGTTTCCTTGGCGGCCACGCCTTCGAGCGTGGTGAACGGCGTGTACTTCACGCCATCGCGCGGCACGTAGCCGGTGACGTTGCCGAAGGTGATGCGCAACGACAGGTTGGCGTCCGGATACACGAACTCACCCTGGCTCTTCTTGTAATCCGCCAGCGCCTGCAGGTAGACCTGACGTGCGGCCAGGTTCTCGCCGGTGCGGGTCTTGCGCTGCTGTTCCAGGGTGAGCAGGGTCGGCATCACCGCCACCGCGTACTGGATCGCCGGATCGGTGCTGGCCTCGAACGCGGCGCGGTCGGCGCCGAACCACTTCAGGCGCTCGTCGGTGCTGCCGAGCTTCGTCGCCGCCAGCCGGTCGAGCGCGCGCTTGACCGCCTTGGCGTCATTGCCGCCCAGCCACAGGTCCACCGCCGCCACGCGCTGGCCGGCGGGCAGCTTCAGGTACTCGTTGAGCCAGTATTCCTGCAGCTGGCGGTCCATCGCGGGCACGTAGCGACGCTCGAGCTGCTTCAGACCGCCCTCGATCGCGGTCAGGTCGCGGTCCTGGTAACCGGATTCGCGCTCGGCGTTGGGCTTTTCGCGCTCGATCGACAAGCGGTACAGCTGGCTCGCCGCGCCGAGCATGGCGGTGTTGTTGAACATCGCCAGGGTCAGGTCGCGCTCGCGCGTGGCCTGGGTCTGCTTGAGCAGCGCGATCAGCTGGTCATGCGCATCGAGCGCTGCGGTGCCCTTGGCGCCCTGCCCCTTCAACCAGGCCAGCACTGCCGCTTCCTCGGCCTGCTTCTGGCCGGCTGCATCGATGCGATCGAAGCCCAGCAGCTGGCCTTCGTAGTTCTTGCTGGTGTTGTTCCAGCTGGCCATGGTGGCTGCGTAACGGACCTGGATCTCCGGGTCCTTCTTGCCGGCTGCCTCGACCAGCGCGATCTGGTTCTTGTAGTGGCGGGCGATGGTCGGATACGTCCATTGCGCGGTGTTGTCGAACTCGGCCGCCAGCGCGTAGCGGTTGGTCGAGCCCGGATAGCCGGCGACCATGACGAAGTCGCCCTCGCCCAGCGGCTTGTCGGCGATCTTCAGCCAGCGCTTGGGCTTGAACGGTACGTTGTCGGTCGAATACGCGGCCGGCTTGCCGTCCTTGCCGACATAGGCGCGGTAGAACGCGAAGTCGCCGGTGTGGCGCGGCCACATCCAGTTGTCGATGTCGCCGCCGAACTTGCCAACGCTGCCCGGGGGCGCGTAAGCCAGGCGCACGTCGCGGATTTCCAGGTTCTTGAACAGGCGGTAGGTGTTGCCGCCGGAGAAGCTGTACAGGCGGCAGCGGAAGCCGGCATCGGCTTCACATTCGGCGATGAGCTTCTTCTCGAAGGCTTCCAGCGCCTTGGTGCGCGCCAGTGCATCGGCACCGGCCGCGGCGATCGCCGCCTGCGCCTCCTTGGTTACGTCGGTGATCTCGTCGAGCACGAACACGCGGGCGTTCGGACCGGCACTGACTTCGTCGGCCGTGGTCGGCGCGTTGAAGCCGTTGCGGATCAGGTTGTTCTCGGGCGTCGAGTTGAGCTGGATCGCGCCATAGGCGCAGTGGTGGTTGGTCACCACCAGGCCGCCGGGCGAAACAAAGCTTGCAGTGCAGCCACCCAAGGCCACCACCGCGCCCATGGGGTCGCCGGTGAGGTCGGCCAGCTGCTGTGGCGACAGCTTCAGACCGGCCTGCTTCAACGGGCCTGCGATCTCCGGCAACTGCTGCGGCACCCACATCCCCTCGCCTGCCTGTGCAACCGGAAGGGTGGCCAGCGAGGCCAGGACGGAGACGGTAAGCAGGCGAAGTCGCATCAGGACAGTTCCAATTGAAAGGGTTCCCGATTCTAGCGGCCGGTCGCACGCGGGCGCCCCATGACCTTCGGCAGGGTCGGGCCGTCCGGCCGGTCGCTTCACATGCGCGATGGTTTCCCGGGCAACCTATAATGGCGACCTTCCCCGGCAGGCCACCCGACGATGTCCCGAACCATGAAGGCGCTGGTCAAGCGCGAAGCCACCAAGGGCATCTGGCTGGAAGAAGTGCCGGTACCGGCGCCCGGCCCGAACGAGGTCCTGGTCAAGGTCGAGAAGACCGCCATCTGCGGCACCGACCTGCACATCTACCTGTGGGACGAGTGGAGCCAGCGCACGATCAAGCCGGGCCTGGTGATCGGCCACGAGTTCGTCGGCCGCGTCGCCGAGCTCGGCCCGGGCGTGTCCGGCTACAAGATCGGCCAGCGCGTGTCGGCCGAAGGCCACATCGTGTGCGGCCATTGCCGCAACTGCCGCGGCGGCCGCCCGCACCTGTGCCCGAAGACGGTTGGCATCGGCGTCAACCGCGACGGCGCGTTCGCCGAGTACATCGTCATGCCGGCCTCGAACCTGTGGCCGATCCCCGACCCGATCCCGTCGGAGCTGGCCGCGTTCTTCGACCCCTACGGCAACGCCGCGCACTGCGCGCTGGAATTCGACGTGGTCGGCGAGGACGTGCTGATCACCGGCGCCGGCCCGATCGGGATCATCGCCGCCGGCATCTGCAAGCACATCGGCGCGCGCAATGTCGTGGTCACCGACGTCAACGATTTCCGCCTGAAGCTGGCCGCCGACATGGGCGCCACCCGCGTGGTCAACGTCGCCAACCAGTCGCTCAAGGACGTGATGAACGACCTGCACATGGAAGGCTTCGACGTGGGCCTGGAGATGAGCGGCAACCCGCGCGCGTTCAACGACATGCTCGACTGCATGTACCACGGCGGCAAGATCGCCATGCTCGGGATCATGCCCAGGGGCGCCGGCTGCGACTGGGACAAGATCATCTTCAAGGGCCTGACCGTGCAGGGCATCTACGGCCGCAAGATGTACGAGACCTGGTACAAGATGACCCAGCTGGTGCTGTCCGGCTTCCCGCTGGGCAAGGTACTCACCCACCAGCTGCCGATCGACGAGTTCCAGCAGGGCTTCGACCTGATGGAACAGGGCAAGGCCGGCAAGGTCGTCCTCAGCTGGACCTGACGCCGCGGCCTGCATGCAGCAAAGAAAAGGCGCCCTCCGGCGCCTTTTTCTTCATCCGGGCAATGCCGGAACGGACGCGGCTCAGTTGCCCACGGACAGGGTCAGGACCACGCGGTCGTCGGCCAGGTCGCCGAAGTTGTCGGTGCCGTTGCCGTCGGTGCCGTAATAGCCCAGCGCGGCGGTGAACAGGCCCCAGCTGCGGCTGACGCCGATGTTGTAGTCGACGTAGTCCTCGCCGTAGGAATCGGCCAGCGAGTTGTAGCCCACGCCTGCGTTCAGGCTGAAATCGCCCGGCAGGCCCCAGCTGCCGGCACCGGCCACGTAATAGGCATTGGTGTCCGAGCCGCCGAAGTCGTCGCTGAACGCCATGGTGACGCTGTAGGCATCGAAGAAGGTGAACTTGCCGATCAACTCGTTGAAGTTCAGACCGCCCGCGTCCGGGTACATGTAGCGGTTGATCATCACGTCGAAGTTGGTGTCGGGGCTCAGGTCGATGCTGTAGCCGATGAAGCCGTCCACCTCGACGCTCGGGTCGCCCGGGCCGAAATCCACGCCGGATGCCCAGGTGCCCACATAGAAGCCCGAGGAATGCGAGTAGGTCAGCCCGGCCTGCGCGGTCGGATCCTCATCGGTCTGCGAAACGCCACGCCACACGTAATCGGAAACAGCGGCGACCGACCAGGTCAACGGCGAGGATTCTTCCTCGGCTTCCTGGGCGAACACGGCGAACGGAAGGACGGACAGCACTACGGCGGCGAGCGATACGGCGAGCTTGGACGGCTTCATCCTGGATCTCCTGTCGGTGGGGGCTGGCGCAGCGGGACCGTGGGCGGTAGCGCGAACGTGCTCACGGCTTCACAAATAATTAACCCGCTCGATATTGCGGTGCAACATTCCCCCGCGTCAAGTGCCGGATCGCGCGGCGCGCGCGACCGGTCCTGGAAGACGTAACGGGGAAGATTGGCGCCCGTCAGGCCGCCGGAAAGGCGCCGAACCTCACCGGCAGCAGGCCCACTCGACTGCCCGGCGGATGTGCCTTCTCGGCCCCCACCGGCAACTCGACTTCAACCTCCTCGTGCCCTGCACCATCGCCATGCAACCGCGCACGCACGCGCACGCGCGGCCCGCTGCGCTGGCTACCCAGGACGGTCGCTTCCCACCCCCCCTCGCCCAGGCGCAGGTCTTCCGGGCGCACGTACAGGTCCAGTTCGCCATCGCCAGGGATTGCAGCGGCAGCCGACGCCGCTGGCAGGACCAGCCCGGCAACCTCGATGCGGTCGCCAGTGCGCAACCCGCGCAGGCGATTGACCGCGCCGACGAAGGAATACACGAATGGCGTCGCCGGACGGTCGTAGGCTTCGGCCGGCGTGGCCAGCTGCTCGATCCGCCCGTTGTTGAGGATCGCTACCCGGTCGGCCAGCTCCAGCGCCTCCTCCTGGTCGTGGGTGACGAACACCGTGGTCAACCCGGTCTGCTCATGCAGCTGCCGCAGCCAGCCGCGCAGGTCGCGCCGGACCTGCGCATCGAGCGCACCGAACGGCTCGTCCAGCAGCAGCACGCGCGGCTCGATCGCCAATGCGCGCGCGAGTGCCACACGCTGACGCTGGCCGCCGGAAAGCTGCGCCGGGTAGCGTCCGCCCAGTCCCTGCAATTGCACCAGCGAAAGCAGCTCCTCCACCCGGCCGCTGATCTTCGCCGCAGGCCAGCGGTCGCGGCCGCGCCGGACGTTCAGGCCGAAGGCGATGTTGTCGGCCACGGTCAGGTGGCGGAACAGGGCGTAGTGCTGGAACACGAATCCCACGCGCCGCTCCTGCACGCTCAACCGGGTCGCGTCCTCGCTGCCGAACAGCACGCGTCCGTCGTCCGGATGTTCCAGCCCGGCGATCACGCGCAGCAGCGTGGTCTTGCCCGACCCCGAAGGCCCGAGCAGCGCCAGCAGTTCGCCCTGGTGGATTTCCAGGTCGATGCCGTCCAGCGCGGCGAACGCGCCGAAGCGCTTGTGCAGGTGTTCGATCCGGATCGCCATACGTACTCCGTGTTCAGTGGCGGTGGTTGGCGGCCAGCGACTCGCCATGGCGCCACTCCAGCCAGGTCTTCAGCACCAGCGTGACCAGTGCGCTCAATGCCAGCAGCGAGGCCGCGGCGAACGCGGCGCTGTAGGCGTATTCGTTGTAGAGGATCTCCACGTGCAACGGCAGCGTGTTGGTACGGCCGCGGATGTGGCCGGACACCACCGACACGGCGCCGAACTCGCCCATCGCCCGCGCGCCGCACAGCAGCACGCCGTAGAGCAGCGCCCAGCGGATGTTGGGCAGGGTCACCCGCCAGAACGTCTGCCAGCCGCTGGCGCCCAGGCTCATCGCCGCCAGTTCCTCGTCCACGCCCTGCTGCTCCATCAGCGGCATCAGTTCGCGGGCGATGAACGGGAAGGTGACGAAGATCGTGGCCAGCACGATGCCCGGCAGCGCGAAGATGATCTTCGGCAACTGCAGGTGGATCTCGCCCCACAGCGGCAGGGTGAAGCGCCACCCTTCGTCGATCAGCGGGTACACCCAGCCCTGCGCGCCGAAGATCAGCACGAAGACCAGGCCGGCCACCACCGGCGACACCGCGAACGGAAGGTCGATCAAGGTGACCAGCCAACGCTTGCCAAAGAACTCGTGCTTGGTCACCGCCCAGGCCGCCGCCACGCCGAACACGAGGTTGAGCGGCAGCACGATCGCGGTCACCAGCAAGGTCAGGCGGATCGCGGCCAGCGCATCGGGCTCGGTGACGGCGACGACGAACGCATCGACACCGCCGCGCAGTGCTTCGGTGAATACCAGCAACAACGGCAGCAGCAGGAACGAGAGCAGGAATGCCAGCGCGAGGACGATCAGCGACACCTGCACCCAGCGGGGCTCGGTGGTCGGCGATGCCGGCCGGGCCGGACTGCGATCGCGTGCGCTATGCACCACACGTTCCCCGGCATCGACGGCAAGGACGGCGCCCAATGTATCACCCATCTCAGCCGCCTCCCCTGCGTTCGCCGCGCGCCATCCTCGATTGCAGCGTGTTGATCAGCAGCAGCAAGGCGAACGAGAGCAGCAGCATCGCGGCCGCGATCGCGGTCGCCCCTGCATAGTCGAACTCCTCGAGCTTGATCGTGATCAGCAGCGGCGCGATCTCCGAGACCTGCGGGATGTTGCCGGCGATGAAGATCACCGATCCGTACTCGCCCACGCCGCGTGCGAACGCCAGGGCGAAGCCGGCCAGCACCGCCGGCCACAGCGTCGGCAGGACGACCCGGCGCACGGTCTGCCAGCGGCTTGCGCCGAGCGTGGCGGCGGCCTCCTCCAGTTCGCGCTCGACCTCGGCCAGCACCGGCTGCACGACCCGCACCACGAACGGCAAGCCGATGAACACCAGTGCGACCGTGATTCCCAGCGGCGTATAGGCGACCTTTATCCCCACCGACTCCAGCCAGCGCCCCATCCAGCCATTGGGGCCGTACAGCGCGGTCAGCGCGATGCCCGCCACCGCGGTGGGCAAGGCGAACGGCAGGTCGATCATCGCGTCGAACAGGCGCCGGCCCGGGAAGCGGTAGCGCACGAACACCCAGGCGACCAGCGTGCCCATCACCGCATTGAACGCGGCCGCGGCCAGCGCGGTGCCGAAGCTGATCCTCAGCGCCGCCAGCACGCGCGGCTCGGTCCAGATCCGCCACAGTCCGTCCAGGCCCAGCTGCGCGGAGTGCACGAACAGGCCCAGCAGCGGGAGCAACACGATCAGGCCAAGCCAGGCCATCGTGTAGCCCAGGCTGAGCCCGAACCCGGGAATCACCCGGCGCCGGCGCCCGGACACGGCCACGCCGCCCTGGGGCGGCGTGCCGTTCGCATCGATCGTCGTGCTGCCCGTCGTCATCGCTTCGAATAGGTCCTGTCGGATACTCCGCCATCGGCGAAGTGCTTCTTCTGCGCCTCCAGCCAACTGCCGAACGCCGATTCCACGCGGAAGGTTTCGAGTTCCAGGAAACTCGCCGCATGCCGCCGCAGCACCGCATCATCCATGGGGCGCAGGTAATTTTTCGCAAAGACCTGCTGCCCGGCCGGCGTGTAGTGGTGCATGCGCAGTCCCCCGGTCACGCCGCCGGTCACTTCTTGGCCTGGATCTGGTCGAACTCGCCGCCGTCGGCGAAGTGTTTCTTCTGCGCCGCGGCCCACGAACCGAACACGCCATCGATCGTCACCAGTTCCACCTTGGGGAAGCGGGCGATGTCGGCCGGGTCGGCGTGCTGCGGATGGCGCGGGCGATAGTAATGCTTGGCCGCGATGCGCTGGCCCTCGGGCGAGTACAGGTACTGCAGGTAGGCCTGCGCGACCTCGCGCGTGCCGTGCTTGTCCACGTTCCTGTCGACCAGGGCGACCGGAGGCTCGGCCAGGATCGACAGCGAGGGCACGACGATGTCGAACTTGTCCGGGCCCAGTTCCTCTATCGACAGGAACGCCTCGTTCTCCCAGGCCAGCAGCACGTCGCCGATGCCGCGCTGGACGAACGTGGTGGTCGAACCACGTGCACCGGTATCGAGCACCGGCACGTTGCGGAACAGCGCGGCGACGAAGTTGCGGGTCTTGGCCTCGTCACCCTGGAAGATCTTCAAACCGTAGGCCCAGGCCGCCAGGTAATTCCAGCGCGCGCCACCGGAGGTCTTCGGATTGGGGGTGATCACCGACACGCCGGACTTGAGCAGGTCCGGCCAGTCGCGGATGCCCTTCGGATTGCCCTTGCGCACCAGGAACACGATCGTCGAGGTGTAGGGCGTGCTGTTCTCCGGCAGGCGCTTCTGCCAGTTGGCCGGGAACAGCTTGGCCCGCTCGGAGATCGAATCGATGTCGTACGCCAGCGCCAGGGTCACCACGTCGGCCTCGAGGCCGTCGATCACGGCGCGGGCCTGCTTGCCCGATCCGCCATGCGAGGTCTCGATCGCCACCTTCTGGCCCTTGGTCTCCTGCCAGTGCCTGGCGAAGGCGGCGTTGTAATCGCGGTAGAGCTCGCGGGTGGGGTCGTAGGACACGTTGAGCAGCTGCGCGTCCTTGGCGACCGCCCCGCCCGCCAGCACCAGGCCGAAGGCGGCCGCGGCGAGGCGCAACGCGAACCTGCGGGTGTTGTGCGTGTTCATGGATATGGCTCCTCGGGTTTGTCGTGGGAAGCAGATCAGAACGCGACCTGCAGCCGGGTGAACACTGCCTTTTCCGTCTCGCGGTCGGCGCCGGCGGCGGCACCTCCATCGAAGCTCGTCTGCAGGTAGTTGGCGACCAGTTTCAGGTTGCTGGTGAGGTACCAGTTGACGCCCACCGTCCACGCCTGCGCACTGCGCGCCGCGACTGCCGGATCGGCGAACAGCGGGAACGCTGCGTCGTCCACGTCCAGCTCGCCGTAGCGTCCGACCAGCTCCCATGCACCCCAGCCACCCTTGCCCGGGCTGAAGGGGCTGGAGGGCTTGGCTACGCCGCGATAGCTGGCGTCCTCGCCGGTGAGCACCCAGCTGGCCGTGGCCTGCCAGGCGGTGTTCTCGAGTTCAGCCTCGGTGGCACCGACGCGCAGTTCCTGCGCGGACTCGATGTACTCGGCCAGCAGTCCGAAGTTGTTCCGATAGAAGTAGCCCTGCGGAGACCAGCGGGTGCGGCTGCCATCGGCCACCACCGCGCCGCGGTAGTTGAAGAACTGCACCTGGCCGGGCGTGCGGTAACGCGGCAGGAAATTGTTGCCGGTGCCCTGGGTGTCGCCGAAGCTGCCGCCGATGCCGAAGCCCAGGCCGGACCAGAAGTTCGCATCGTTCTTGAACGGTTCGAAGAACAGGCGTCCCGCGTATTCGAAATCGTTGTCCGGGTTGCTGGTCACGGCATCGCGACCATCCACGGAGCCGTTGAACACGCCCGCCGCGTAGGTCACCACGCCCTTGGCCAGCTCGCCCTGCAACTGGACGCCGATGTCGCGGTTGGGGGCCAGTTCGCTGGGCAGCGCGCGTTCGATCGCCGACAACGCCGAGGACGACTCCAGCCGTTCCAGGCCGACCGGCGAGGTGAACTTGCCGACGCGCACGGTCGCCGCGGGCGAGAATTTCAGGTCTGCATAGACGTCGACGATGCTCGCGCTGTCGCCGGCGAACTCCGGCGTGAAGCGGTAACCGATCCACTTGCCGAGCGTGCCCTCGATCGTCGGCCGCGCAGTGCGCAACAGGAACGTGTCATAGGTGCCGGCCGGCTCGCCAGCGCTGTAGAAGCGACCGTCGCCCTGGATCAGGCCGCGGATCTTGAGTTCGTAGTCTCCATTGGCCGACTTGAAGGATGCGCCCTTGTCGTTGACCGCCACCACGACGGCCTCCTTTTCCTTGGCCACGCGCGCCTCTTCCTGCAATTCGAGGTTGCGCTCCAGCACGCGCAGGCGCTGGTCCAGCGTGGCCACGTCGCTCACCTGTCCATCGGCGGCCGCCGGTGCGGCGCCATAGCGCGCCTCCAGGGCTTCCAGGCGACGCTGCAGCTCCTCCACCGTGGGCTTCTGCTGGGCCAGGGCAGGCATGGCCAACGAACAGGCCAGCGCCCCGGTCAGCCAGATTCCCGGCCTCCCGCCGGCACCACGCCTTTCGCCCGCCTCTCGCTGCTGCATCTGGGGATACCCGTCGTCATGGCCTGATGGCCGGTGACGAGATAATCCCTATTCAGGTTCGGGACGGGAAATGAATAAGGACGAGCACCTTATAGCTGCAAGGCATTAGGCGCTCTCGCAGGATGCGCCGGGTAAAATGCCTCGCTTACCGCCCGACCCCGCCTCCAAGGATCCGCGACATGTCCGACGCCGCCCTCGCCCGCTACGCCAGCCAGCTGGAGGGCCTGCGCGAGCAGGGCCTGTTCAAGGCCGAACGGATCATCACCAGCCCGCAGTCGGCCGAGATCCAGCTGGCCGATGGCCGCCGTGTGCTGAACTTCTGCGCCAACAACTACCTGGGACTGGCCGATCACCCGGACATCATCGCGGCGGCCAAGGACGCACTGGATTCACATGGGTTCGGGATGGCGTCGGTGCGCTTCATCTGCGGCACCCAGGACCTGCACAAGCAGCTGGAGCGGACCATCGCCGACTTCTTCGGCACCCAGGACACGATCCTCTACGCGGCCTGCTTCGACGCCAACGGCGGCCTGTTCGAGCCTTTGCTGGACGAGAACGACGCGATCATTTCCGATGCCCTCAACCACGCCTCGATCATCGACGGCGTGCGCCTGTGCAAGGCCAGGCGCTACCGCTACGCCAACTGCGACATGGCCGACCTGGAAAAGCAGTTGCAGCAGGCCCGCGCCGACGGCGCGCGCACGATCATGGTCACCACCGACGGCGTGTTCTCGATGGACGGCTTCATCGCCCCGCTGGACCAGATCACCGCGCTGGCGAAGAAGTACGACGCGCTGGTCCACATCGACGAATGCCATGCGACCGGCTTCCTTGGCGCGACCGGCCGTGGCTCGGCCGAGGTCAAGGGCGTGATGGAGAAGATCGACATCTTCACCGGCACCTTGGGCAAGGCGATGGGCGGCGCGCTGGGCGGCTTCACCACCGCGCGCGCGGAGGTGATCGAACTGCTGCGCCAGCGCTCGCGCCCCTACCTGTTCTCCAATTCGCTGCCGCCGCACGTGGTCGCCGCGGGCATCAAGGCATTCGACATGCTGGCGTCGGCGGGCGAGCTGCGCACCCGGCTGCAGGAAAACACCGCCCACTTCCGCGAGCGCATGACCGCCGCCGGCTTCGACATCAAACCGGGCGTGCATCCGATCTGCCCGGTGATGCTGTACGACGCGCCGCTGGCGCAGAAGTTCGCCCAGCGGCTGCTGGAGGAAGGCATCTACGCGATCGGCTTCTTCTTCCCGGTGGTGCCACAGGGCCAGGCGCGGATCCGCACCCAGATGAGCGCGGCGCACACCCGGGAACAACTGGACCGGGCGATCGATGCCTTCATCCGCATCGGCCGCGAGCTCGGGGTGATCGGCGGCTGACGCGTCGCCGTCTGGACCGGAGGTCAGTCGTTCTTGGGCTTGGTCTTGGCCTTTGCCGCCGCGATCGCCTTGCCCTTGCCCTTGGCGGGCTTGGGGGTGGATCCGCCCTTGGCGACGCGCAACCCACGCGCCTTCATCCAGGCGTCGAAGTCGTCGGCGCTCATCCGCTTGCCCTTCTGGGTCATGTCGAACCGGTAGGGGTACGGATCCTTGCCGTGGACGGCGACAACGTCCTCCTTGGCCGCGGCCTTCGCCGCCGAGCGCGGCTTCTTCCCCGCGCAGGCGGTCAGCAGGGCAACACCGGCCAGCAGCATCAGGATGTGGAACGGACGCATCCGCGACATGGATTTCCCCGGCATGGTTCGACCGCGGCAGTGTAGGCGCAGGGCAACGGTGCAAACCGTGCGGCAGTGCCGGTTTGCCGCAGCGCGATCAGCGTGGCACCGGCGCGGTCGCCGGTGCCAGCGCATCGCGCTCGCTGTCCTGGAGCAGGCGCCACTCGCCCTTGCCGAGCGTACCCAGCGCCAGGCCACCGATCGCCACGCGCACCAGGCGCAACACGCCGACGTCGAATGCGGCCAGCAGGCGGCGGATCTGCCGGTTGCGCCCTTCGTCGAGCACGATCTCCAGCCAGGCGTTGCGCTCCCCGCAGCGCAGCACCGAGACCGACTTCGCGCGCAGGTGTTCGCCTTCCACGTCCGTGCCCTGCTCCAGCAGCGCCAGCCATGCGGCATCGGGCAGGCGATCGACCTGCACGTGGTAGGTCTTGTCGGGTCCGCTGGCCGGGTCGAGGATCGCGAACGCCCATTGCGGGTCGTTGCTGAAAAGCAGCAACCCCTCGCTGGCCTTGTCCAGGCGCCCGACCGGCGCCAGCCAGGGCAACGGCGCACCCTCCAGGCAGCGGTAGACCGTGTCGCGACCCTGCTCGTCGCGCGTGCTGGTCACCAGGCCACGCGGCTTGTTGAGCATCAGGTACTGGCGCGGCGGTGGTGCGGCGTCCAGGCCGTCGACCTGCACGCGCCGCATGCCGTCGTGCAACGGGTATTCGGGATCGCGGACGATGCGCCCGTCGACCCGCACGCGTCCATCGCGTATCCAGTTCGCCGCTTCGGTGCGCGAGCACACGCCTGCCTTGGACAGCACTCGTGCAAGCCCATGGCGCGGTGTTGCGGGATGGCGACCTGCCATCGAAGCGCGACATGCCGCCGGACGGGAGGGATCCCCTCCGTGACCGGGGTCAGTCCTTGGCCGGAGGCTTGGCTGGCGCCGCGGGAGCAGCAGCAGGCTGAGCGGCAGCCGGCTTGCCGGTGGCCACGCGCGCGCCGCGCGCCTTCATCCAGGCGTCGAACTCGTCGGCGGTCATGCGCTTGCCATCCTGGGTCATGTTGAAACGCCAGGGGGTATTGTCGAATTCGGTCTTGGGCTTGTAGGCCGCCGGATCGTTGGAACTGACCGCGGCCGGCGAGGCGGGCAGGGCCTTGGCGACGTTGCGGCAGCCCTCGATCCGCAGGCGCAGCAATACCCGGTCCAGCGACTGGCTGGCATCGGACTCGGGGGCAAGCACGCCACTGGGCATTCCCAGTTGCGAGGTGCGCGAGCCCAGCTCCGGTGCGACCGGCGCGGCTACCGTGGCATGCAACGGCAGCGGAGCCTGCACCATCGGGCCGGAACAGTTGGCGGCAGCAATCGCGGCAACCGGGATATAGGCGAGGCCAAACAGGCCGGCAGCGACGATGGCGCGCATCTGGATGGTTCCTGGAGATGGTCGAGCCGAGTGTAGGCAGCGGCATCGGGTGATTCAAGGACGCACGACGCAAATCCCGCGCGTGGGCATTCCCGGGCATGAAAAAAACAAGGCCCGGCAGAAGCCGGGCCTTGTGGTCTTGCCGCTTGGCGTCCGATCAGTTCTGGACGTTCAGCTCGGTACGACGGTTGGTTTCGTTCTTGCAACCCGGCAGCGTCTGCGGGGTCGGCTCGAGCGGACGGCTCTCGCCGTAGCCCACCGGACCGGCCAGGCGACCGGCATCGATGCCGTTGCTGGTCAGGTAGTCGTACACCGTCTTGGCGCGACGCTCGGACAGCTTCTGGTTGTAGTCCTCGGCACCGCACAGGTCGGTGTGGCCGGCGACTTCAACCTTCAGCTGCGGATAACGGCGCAGGATCTCGGTGGCTTCGCCCAGGGTCGCCAGCGCGTCGGGACGCAGGGTCGCCTTGTCGAAGTCGAAGTTCACGCCCTTCAGGTCGATCGACACCGGCACCGGGCAACCGTCCGGACCCACAACCGTACCGGCCTGCGTGTCGGGGCACTTGTCGTCGCAGTTGTTGACGCCGTCGCCGTCGTCGTCCAGGTCGGCGCAGCTCGGCGCGGCCGGCGGCGGAGCGACCGGGGCAGCCGGCGGCGGACCCAGCGGGATCACCAGGCCGATCGAGGCGAGGATGTCGCCGAACCAGTCTTCGCTCGGCGCATTGACGCTGCGGTCGTCGAAGTCGGCGCGGTACGCCACTTCGGCACGCACGGCGACGCGCTGGTCGAAGGTGGTCTGCAGGCCGACACCGACCTTGGCAGCAAGGTTGCCGTCTTCACGACGACCCGGGGAATCCGGGTTCGGGAAGGCGTCGAACTCTTCCTCGGCGCGCTGGTAGCCAACACCGAACAGGAAGTACGGGTTGTACTCACGGCCTTCCTGGATCAGGAAGCGACGGAAGTCCAACGAAACGCCGTACTGGCTCCAGTTCAGGTGACGATTGCTGTTCAGACCGGGGTTCTGGTAGTTCAGCTCGCCGTCGATGGACCAGTTCGGGCTGACGAACTTGCCCAGACCCAGGCCCAGGAAGGGGACGTCTTCGGTGCCGCGACCGCTGTCCTGGAAGTTGAAGCCCGCCGAACCGGTAAGGTACCAGCGGTCATCAAACTCCTGCGCGGAAGCAGCCTGCGCAACGGCGAGGCCGCCAAGCAGTGCTGCAGTCAGAAGTTTCTTATTCATCTCATCTAGCTCCTTGCTGATTCGGGGGTGAAGAAACCGTGTTGCCTCAGGTCACTGCAGATGCCCTACCAAGGGAACTTTCGGCGGACATCCCTGACGGCCGTTCTGCACGTCGTCCCGCAAAAGCCTAGGCGGGAACAGGTGAAGACGGTGTTAACAGTACCATAACATGTGAAAACCGTCGATCCGATTGCACTTTTGCGCATTCCTTAATGCTCTGCAAGCGATTTTGTGCTTGCCCCCGGCATCCCCCTCGGCCGGGCCGGCCTCGTGCCCGGGCCCGCGGCATACTGGCCCGGCGAATCCAAGGATGAAATGCATGAAAGCAGTCGCCCTGACCCGCTACCTGGCCGTCGACGATCCCGACTCGCTCCAGGACGTCACCCTGCCGCGCCCCCTGCCCGCCCCCCGCGACCTGCTGGTCCGGGTCGAGGCGGTGTCGGTCAATCCGGTCGACGCCAAGCTGCGCGCGCCCAAGCCGCAGGTCGAGGCGCAACCGCGCGTCCTGGGCTTCGACGCGGCGGGCGTGGTCGAGGCGGTCGGCGATGAAGTGACCCTGTTCCAGCCCGGCGACGAAGTCTATTACGCCGGCGACGTGACCCGTCCGGGGTGCAACGCGCAGTACCAGCTCGTCGACGAACGCCTGGTGGGGCCCAAGCCGACCACCCTGGACTTCGCCGAGGCCGCGGCCCTGCCGCTGACCACGATCACCGCCTGGGAACTGCTGTTCGAGCGCATGCCGTTCGCGTTCGACGCCGAGGGCAACGGCCTTAGCCTGCTGGTTGTCGGCGGCGGCGGCGGGGTGGGTTCGATCGCCATCCAGCTGGCCCGGCATGCCGGCTTCCGGGTGATCGCCACCGCCTCTCGCGCCGGGACCGACGACTGGTGCCGCCAGCTCGGCGCCCACGACGTGATCGACCACCGCCAACCGCTGGCGCCCCAGCTGCAGGCCTTGGGCCTGGAGACGGTCGATGCGGCGATCAACCTGGCTGATACCGACCGCTACTGGGATGCGCTGGGTGAACTGCTGGCGCCGCAAGGCCATGTCGGCCTGATCGTCGAGCCGGCCGGCGCGTTGCGCATCGGCGACCCCTACAAGTCCAAGTGCATCGGCATCCACTGGGAATTCATGTTCGCGCGGCCGCGTTTCCGCACCGCGGACATGATCCGCCACCACCAGATCCTCAGCCGGGTCGGCAGCCTGGTGGAGGCCGGTGAACTGCGCAGCACGCTGACCGGGGTGCTCGGCCCGATCAATGCGGCCAATCTGCGCGAAGCGCACCGGCGCATGGAATCGGGCGGCACGATCGGCAAGCTCGCACTCGCCGGCTGGGAATAACCACCCCCGCCCAGGGCGGACTGGCGGACTTGCCGATATCCGCGATTGGCGGGAGGATGCGCCATCCGTACGCCAGCGTATCTCCGCACATGACGCCAGCCGCCTCCGAAACGCCCTACCCGCACCTGTTCGCCCCGCTGGACCTGGGTTTCGCCACCCTGCGCAATCGGGTGCTGATGGGCTCGATGCACACCGGCCTCGAAGATCGTGCCCGCGACTTCCCGAAGCTGGCGGCCTATTTCTCCGAGCGCGCCGCCGGCGGTGCCGGACTCATCGTCACCGGCGGCTTCGCCCCGAACGTGGTCGGCTGGCTCACCCCGTTCGGCGGCAAGCTGTCGTGGCCGTGGGAGGTAGCGCCGCACCGGCAGGTGACGCGCGCGGTGCATGAGCATGGCGCCAGGATCTGCATGCAGCTGCTGCACGCGGGCCGCTACGGCTACCACCCGCTGCAGGTGGCCCCGTCCAGGCTCAAGGCGCCGATCAACCCGTTCACCCCGCGCGCCCTGTCCGCGCGCGGCGTCGAGCGGCAGATATCCGCGTTCGCCAGCGCTGCGGCGCGTGCGCGCGAAGCCGGCTACGACGGCGTGGAGGTGATGGGTTCGGAGGGCTACCTGATCAACCAGTTCACCGCCCCGCGGACCAACAAACGCGAGGACGCCTGGGGCGGCAGCGCGGAGAAGCGCATGCGCTTCGCGGTGGAGATCGTGCGCCGGGTGCGCGAGGCCTGCGGCCCGGACTTCATCCTCATCTATCGCCTGTCACTGCTGGACCTGGTCGAGGACGGCAATGCCTGGGACGAAATCGTCGCCCAGGCGCGCGCGGTCGAAGCCGCGGGCGCGACCATCATCAATTCCGGCATCGGCTGGCACGAAGCGCGCGTGCCGACCATCGCCACCTCGGTGCCGCGCGGCGCGTTCGCCGGGATCACCGCGCGGCTCAAGCCGCATGTGTCGGTGCCGCTGGTCGCGGTGAACCGGATCAACATGCCCGAGGTGGCCGAAGGCATCCTCGCCGCCGGCCAGGCCGACATGATCTCGCTGGCCCGTCCGCTGCTTGCCGACCCGGAGTGGGTGAACAAGGCCCGCGGCGGCCGCGCGCGCGCCATCAACACGTGCATCGCCTGCAACCAGGCCTGCCTGGACCATGTGTTCGAGAACAAGGTCGCCAGCTGCCTGGTCAACCCGCGCGCGGTCGCCGAGACCGAGCTCAACTACCTGCCGGCCACCGTGAAGAAGCGCATCGCCGTGGTCGGCGCAGGCCCGGCCGGCCTGGCCTGTTCGACCGTGGCCGCCCAGCGCGGCCATGCAGTCACCCTGTTCGATGCCGCCGGCGAGATCGGCGGCCAGTTCAACCTGGCCAAGCGCATCCCGGGCAAGGAAGAATTCCACGAGACGCTGCGCTACTACGGCCACCTGCTGGAGGAAACCGGGGTCGAGATCCGCCTCGGCACGCGCGTCGGCCCGGCCGAACTGGCCGGCTTCGACGAGATCGTGCTGGCCACCGGCATCGCGCCGCGCCGGGTCGATTTCCCCGGCGCCGACCATCCGATGGTGGTCAGCTACCTGGACGTATTGAGCGGCCGCGCCAGCGTCGCCGGGCGGGTGGCGATCATCGGCGCCGGCGGGATTGGTTTTGACGTCGGCGAGTTCCTGGTGCAGGAGGGCGAATCGCCCAGCCTCGACCCGGTCCGCTGGCGCGCCGAATGGGGCGTGGACCTGGACGGCGACGGCCGCGGCGGCCTGGCCCGGCCGCAACCCGAACCGGCCGCGCGCGAAGTCTGGCTGCTGCAGCGCAGCCCGGGCCGTCCCGGCGCCCGCCTGGGCAAGACCACCGGCTGGATCCACCGCGCCACGCTCAAGGCCAAGGGCGTGAAGATGCTCGGCGGAGTCGAATACCTGGGGGTGGACGACGATGGCCTGCGCATCCGCATCGACGGCGCCGAACAGCTGCTGCCGGTCGGCAGCGTGGTGGTGTGTGCCGGCCAGGAGCCGCAGCGCGAGCTGCAGGCCGCCCTGCAGGCCGCCGGCGCGACTGCACCGGTGCACCTGATCGGCGGCGCCGACGTGGCCGCCGAACTGGACGCCAAGCGCGCGATCGCCCAGGGCAGCCGGCTCGCCGCCGGCTTCTGAGGCTGGCAGCACACTGCGGCCCCCAGCTCCAGACCCCCGCTGCAGCCGCTCCCTGTAGGAGCGGGCACGACCGCGACACCGAGGATGCCGGACTCTCGAGGACGCCGCCCCGCCACGGCGTCGGTGTCGCGGGCTGAACCCCGCTCCTACAAACATCACCTCGGTGGCCGCCGGCTCCAGACCCCCGCTGCAGCCGCTCCCTGTAGGAGCGGGCACGACCGCGACACCGAGGACGACCCTGCAGGACCTTCACCCGCCCCAAGGCACCCACCCTGGGGTCTGGACACCTGAAGGCCACTGCAGAGCCGCCGCTTGCAACCACGAGAAGCCACGCCCTCTTCTGAAAACCCCGCATCCGGCACCCCCTGACACCCTCGCTTCCCGGCCCATGCAGCCGGTTCCCGACCCTCACCCGCTGCCCGGACCAGCCCGAAAACCGTGCACCCGTCACTTTTTCACACCCCGCTTCAGCCCGCCCTGTCAAGCAACCCCGTTCAGTTTCGGTTGGCAAACCGGCCCCTATCGTGCCGCCACTTCCCCGGCCCGCCGCCTTAGGCGGGTCAGCCGGCCACCAGATTCGCCGGCACCCGGGGCGGCCCGCAGACACGGCCGCCTCCCCATGACGCCCGCAGCGTTATGCGCCGCCCTCCCCGTGAGGACGTCGCCAACGCCGCGTAGACGGAGCAAGGAGAAACTGATGAAGCTGGCATGGATCCTCTGGCTGTCGCAGCTCATGCCGCAGCCGGCCGCCGACTCGCTCTGCCTGAGCACGACGGTGTACCTGGAAGCCCGCGACCAGAGCGTGCGCGGCCAGGAAGCGGTTGCCGAGGTGGCCCTTCGCCGCCGCGACAGCGGCCTGTGGGGCGACTCGATGTGCGACGTGGTCACCGCGCGCAAGCAGTTCGCGCCGACGATCGTCTCGCCCAACACCCAGCTGGCCAACATGAAGGCCTGGGATCGCTCGATCGACGTAGCCCTGCGCGCCGAGCGCAACTGGGCCCTGCCGGTCGGCCAGCGCCGCGAGATCGTGCCCGGCGCCAGCCACTTCGCCGCCCACGCCATCGCCAGCCCGAGCTGGAGCAACTCCTACCAGGTGGCCACGATCGGCGACCACACCTTCTATCGGGTGCAGAAGCTCAAGCCGCGCACCTGAGCGGCCTGCCACCGCCGGGTCCCGCAAGCCGGCCCGTCACGACGGTCCGTTGCGCGACCGGCACGCAGTACGAACGCAAGGCCCGCGATAATCGCGGGCCTTTCTTCTTTCCGCGTCCGTGCCGAGGATCCCCGCATGAAGCTCTATACCAAGCCTGGTGCCTGCTCCACCGCCGTCCACATCGACCTGGCTTGGACCGGCGAGACCTACGAACTGGAAGTGCTGGGTGCCGAGGCGATGAAAGCCCCCGCCTTCCGCGCGCTCAACCCGGCCGGCTCGGTGCCGGTCCTGGTCGATGGCGACTTCGTCCTGACCCAGAACGCGGCCATCGTCGGCTACATCGCCGACCGCTTCCCGCAGGCGGGGCTGGCCGGCGACGGCAGCGCCCGCCAGCGCGCCGAGGCGACCCGCTGGCTGTCCTTCGTCAATTCGGACCTGCACCCGGCCTTCAAGCCGCTGTTCGGGCCGGGCAACTACATCGAGGACCCGGCCCAGCACGACGCGGTGAAGGCCGCCGCGCGCAAGCGCGTGCGCGCCCTGTTCGAAACGGCCGACCGGCAGCTGCAGGGACACGAGTGGCTGGCCGGCTTCCGCAGCTTCGCCGACCCGTACCTGTACGTGACCGTGCGCTGGGCCGGCCGGGTGGGCGTGGACCTGTCGGGCCTGGATGCACTGGCCGCCTTCCAGGCACGCATGGACGCCGACGCCGGCGTGCAGCGCGCGCTCCAGGCCGAAGGCCTGGCCTGACCGGTCCGCGCCGCCCGGACCTGCCAACGGCCGCCGGCAGAGCCCGCCGGCCGATAGGTCCGGTGGCGGGCGGGCGCGGTAGACCGGCGCGCCGCAACGGCCGTCGGACGGCAGGTACGGGAATCCGGGTCACGGCGACCGGCCGACAGGCCCGCCGCCCATGACTCAGGCCGGCACTTCCAGGGTGCGTTCCCAGTCGCTGGCGAAGCTCTCGCCCTTGGCCTTGGCCACGGCCGCGCGCAGCTCGGGCAGCAGGGCCTGCAGGCTGTCGGCATCGCCGCAGCGCTCGACCTTGAGCTGCAGGAAATAACCGCGCAGGCCCAGGTGGGCGCGCACGGCTTCGCTCATGCGTTCGTAGAGATGCAGGTAGGACCCGGAGCGCTTGTCCGCCTGGCCCTTCGCCGGCGGCGCGTCCGCGGGCGCTGCACTCGCCTGCGCGACCGCTGCCTCGGCCGCAGTTGCCAGGCGCACGTCCGGGGGCCGGCTGGCCGGCCGCGGCCCCAGCGCACCCATCAGCCCGGCCGCGTCGAACCCGCTCGGCACCAGTTCGATCAGGCCGTCGGCCAGCAATGCGGCCAGCGCGTCGTCGGGCGCCTTCATCCCGGCCGCCACCTCGCGCAGCTGGGCCAGCGAGCGCTGGCCGTCCACCATCAGCAGCACGGTACGCAGCGGCGGCGACAGCCGCCGGCCGCGATCACGTATCTCGTCGCGTCCCGCATCGGTCTTGCGGTAGATCCCCTCGCGCATGGCTCCCCCCGAGCGTCCGCGACTTCATGTTTTCAATCCCCTACCCGCGGCGGTCGATCGGGACGAACTCGAGGTTCTCCGGACCGGTGTAGTTGGCGCTGGGCCGGATAATCTTGCCATCAATCCGCTGTTCGATCACGTGCGCACTCCAGCCGGAAGTGCGGGCGATCACGAAAAGCGGGGTGAACATGGCCGTCGGCACGCCCATCATGTGGTAGCTGACCGCGCTGAACCAGTCCAGGTTGGGGAACATCTTCTTGATGTCCCACATCACCGTCGCCAGCCGCTCGGCGATGTCGTACATCTTCATGCTGGACTGCTCGGCCGACAGGTCCCGGGCCACCTGCTTGATCACGCCGTTGCGCGGGTCGCCGACCGTGTACACCGGGTGGCCAAAACCGATGACCACTTCCTTGCGCTCGACCCGGGCCTTGATGTCGGCCTCGGCGTCGTCGGGGGTGTCGTAGCGCTTCTGCACCTCGAAGGCGACCTCGTTGGCGCCACCGTGCTTGGGCCCGCGCAAAGCGCCGATCGCCCCGCCGATGCAGCTGTGCATGTCGCTGCCGGTGCCGGCGATCACCCGCGCGGTGAAGGTCGATGCGTTGAACTCATGCTCGGCGTACAGCACCAGCGAGGTGTGCATCGCCCGCACCCACGATTCGCGCGGCGGCACGCCGTGCAGCAGGTGCAGGAAATGGCCGCCGATGGAGTCGTCGTCGGTCTCCACGTCGATGGCGCGGCCGTTGTGCGACCAGTGGTACCAGTACAGCAGCATCGAACCCAGGCACGCCATCAGCTTGTCGGCGATGTCGCGCGCGCCGGGATGGTTGTGGTCGTCCTTCTCCGGCGACACGCAACCGAGCACCGACACGCCGGTGCGCATCACGTCCATCGGGTGCGCCGACGGCGGCAGTTCCTCCAGCGCGGCCTTGACCGCCGCCGGGATGCCGCGCAGCGACTTCAGCTTGGCCTTGTAGCCGGCCAGCTCGGCGGCATTGGGCAGCTTGCCGTGGACCAGCAGGTGCGCGATCTCCTCGAACTCGCTGGTGCTGGCCAGGTCGAGGATGTCGTAGCCGCGGTAATGCAGGTCGTTGCCGCTGCGGCCGACCGTGCACAGGGCGGTGTTGCCGGCCGGCGTCCCGCTCAGGGCGACGGACTTCTTCGGCTTGAAGGTGGCGGTGGTCTCGCTCATCTGGGTACTCCTCAGGATTTCTTCGCAGCGAACAAGCCGTCGAGCTTCTGCTCGAAGGCGTGGTAGCCGATGCGGTCATAGAGTTCTTCGCGGGTCTGCATCGTGTCGAGCACCGCCTGCTGGTGGCCATCGCGGCGGATCGCCTGGTACACGTTCTCGGCTGCCTTGTTGGCGGCGCGGAACGCCGACAGGGGGAACAGCTGGATCGCCACGCCGGCCGAGGCCAGCTCGTCGCGGGTGAACAGCGGGGTCTTGCCGAACTCGGTGATGTTGGCCAGCACCGGAACCTTCACCGCGTCGACGAAACGCCGGTAGGTCGGCAGGTCGTAGGCGGCCTCGGCGAAGATGCCGTCCGCACCGGCTTCCACGCACGCGATCGCGCGTTCGATCGCCGCGTCCACGCCGTCCACCGCGATCGCGTCGGTGCGCGCAACCAGGAAGAACGACGCGTCGGTCTTCGCATCGGCCGCGGCCTTGACCCGGTCGGCCATCTCGCCGGCGGAAACAATCTCCTTGCCCGGACGGTGGCCGCAACGCTTGGCGCCGACCTGGTCCTCGATGTGGCACGCCGCCGCGCCGGCCTTGATCAGCGACTTGATCGTGCGCTCGATGTTGAACGCGCTCGGGCCGAAGCCGGTGTCGATGTCGACCATCAGCGGCAGGTCGCACACGTCGGTGATGCGGCGGGTATCGACCAGCACGTCGTCGAGCGTGTTGATGCCCAGGTCCGGCAGGCCCAGCGAACCGGCCGCCACGCCACCACCGGACAGGTAGATCGCGCGATAGCCCGCGCGCTTGGCGAGCAACGCGTGGTTGGCGTTGATCGCGCCGATCACCTGCAGCGGCGATTCGGCGGCCAGGGCGGCGCGGAATTTCGCTCCGGGGGTCAGGGCGGCGACGGACGTGGTCATGGCGGGATCCTCTGCTCTCCCGGCCCATCGGCCGGCGGTTGCGCGCGGAAATGCACGCGGCAGGCGCAATGTGGCACCCTGTCTCCGGTTGATCAATCTTGATGCGGACGATCAATATGTCCCTGGACGCCGACCTGATTCCCGCCTCGGAAGCCTGCCGGCTGCTGGGGATCAGCGCCGCCACCCTGTACGCCTATGTCAGCCGTGGCCTGCTCGAGTCGCGTCCGGGCCAGGACCACCGCAGCCGGGTCTACCGGCGCCAGGACGTGGAGCGGCTGGCCGAGCGCAAGCGCCTGGGGCGCGGCCCCGCCCGCGGCGCCGCGCAGAGCCTGGACCGCGGCCTGCCGGTACTGGAAACCCGGATCTCGCTGATCCGCCCTGACGGCCCCTACTACCGCGGCCGCTCGGCGGTGGCCGCCGCGCAGGCTGGCGCCACCCTGGAAGACATCGCCCGCCTGCTCTGGGACTGCGGCAGCCAGGACCCGTTCGCCTCCGTCCCCGGCGACTGGCCGGCACGCGTGGCCCCGCTGGCCACCGACGCCGAACTGCCGCCGCTGAGCCGGGCGATGGCCGCGATCCCTTTGCTGGCCCTGCACGTGCCGCATTCCTTCCAGGCCGACCAGCCGACCCGACGCGCGGTCGCCGCCACCCTGCTGCGCCAGAACGCCGCGCTGCTGGTCGCCATGCATCCGGCCAGTCCGGTCCACCGCCTGCTCGGCGAGGCCTGGCGTCCCGGCGATGCGAACTTCGCCGAGCTGGTCCGCGCCGCGCTGGTGCTGTGCGCCGACCACGAACTCAACGTATCCGCCTTCGCCGCGCGCGTGGTCGCCTCGACCGGCGCGCACCTGCACGCCACCGTCTGCGCCGGCCTGGCCGCGCTGTCGGGCCCGCGCCATGGCGGCGCCACCGCCCGCGCCTACGCCCTGGTCGAAAGCGCGCGCGAATCGGCCGACATCGACCGCTTCATCGCCCAGCGCTGGCAGCGCGGCGAAGACCTCCCCGGCTTCGGCCACGCCCTCTACCCCGACGGCGATCCACGCGCGGCCACGTTGCTGGCGATGCTGCGCGCCCACGTGGTCGATGCCGATGCGATGCGCACGCTCGAAGCGGTGATCGCCGCCGCCGAAGCGGCCAGCGGCCGGCGCCCGAACGTCGACTTCACCCTCGCCGCGATCTGCCTGGTGCATGGACTGCCGGCGGCGCCAGCACTGTCGATGTTCGCCGCGGGGCGACTGGCCGGCTGGCTGGCGCACGCGCTCGAACAGCAGACGCAGGGCCAGCTGATCCGGCCGCGGGCGAGCTACACTGGCCTGCAGCCGGAAGCCGATGCGGACGTGGCGCACGACTAGCCGCTGCGCCCGGGGCGCGGCGATCCCGCCCGGCTATCCCCCGTTCGCCAGGCGGCGCAACGCATCGCCATCGAGGATGCCGATGGTCCGGTAACCGCAGGCAACCCAGCCGCGATCGGCAAGATCGGCCAGGATCGCACCGACCGGATGCCGCGACAGGTTGACCATCTCGCCCAGGTCGGCCTGCGACAGGTGCATGGTCACCGCGCCGCCGGCGTGGCGGCAGCCGGCCTGGTCCAGCAGGACCGCCGCGACGCGCCGCTCGGAGTCCTTGATCATCAGGTCCACGGCCAGGGTCGCGAAGCGCAGGCTGTCCGCGCAGCACCAGCGCGGCGACGTCCTGCCAGCCGCCGGGTTCGTCGGCCAGCAGCGTCAGCAACTTTGAAGCGGCACGCGCCCGATGGGCGTTCGGCCTGGACGTCAACTACATGAACCTGGATGCGGCACCCGACAGGCCGCGCATCCTGGCCGATGTAAGCCAGAAGGCGGTGCAGCCGATGGTGTTCTACCGGCTCAACGACTCGCTCGAAGTCCTGGGCGGCGTCCGTTACAACCGCATCCGCCTGGGCCTGCGCAGCACCCTGCAGATCGCCGACGGCCTCCAGCGCGAGGAAGACTGGATCGACCCCATCGTGGGCCTGCGCTATACGCTTCCTTTGGGCGGAGGCAACTCGTTCGATGTGCTGGCCAATGCGGGGGGCTTCGGAATCGCTTCGGACCTGGCGGTCCAGGTGCGGCCGATGTTCCATTTCGGCATCGGACGGTCGGCGACCCTGGATGCGGGCTACCAGTTCTTCTACATGGCGTACGAGCAAGGCAGCGGCACCGATCGGTTCGCCTACGACGTGTGGACGACCGGGCCGGTGATAGGTCTGACGTTCCGATTCTGATCGTGTCCAGGCCCGTTACCAGGCCAAGCATGCACTTCTGCCCAGGCCGTGCTCGCCGGATCCGGTGCAACGCAGTCACGCCTGCGGCACGCAACCTGCGCTGGAAACGGAGCTGGGCAAGGGGCCGGGCCCACTCCGGGCCAACTCGAGAACTCGATCTGACCCCGTTTGCGAACCTGTTTGCGACGCAACGTGGGGCCAAGGGCCAATTCCTCGTCGCCATCCCGGTACCTAACCTTTCCCGGCGATCGCGCGATCGCCATGGGATGGTCCACATGTCCGAAGAAAACGACGACGCAGTCCTGCAAACGCTGCTCGACCGGCTGCTGCGGTTCCGCCTGCCCCGCGCGCTCGAACTGAAGAAACGCGTCGACGCCGGCCAGTGCCTGACCGACGCCGACATCGACTTCCTGAAGATGGCGCTCGAAGACGCACAGAACGGACAGAAGTTCGTCGTCCGCAATCCGCAGTTCCACATCCTGGGTTCGCAGATCGTCCAGCTGTACGACGCCATCGTTTCCGGGGCGATGAAGAACGAGACGCAGCGCGGGGATCGTTGACCGGGAAACAGGGGACCGCGTTTTCTCCCTGGGGCAACCGGCATCCCGCTGCAGTCGGCCGGGACATGCCCATGACCGGTGGCCAGGTACCTCTCCCCATCCCGATGGTCGTACCCGACACCGACGATGCCGGCGCGCGTCGCGGCGGTGAACAGTGACTTTCGATGCGTCGGTGCGCATCCCGGCTTTCGCGGGAGAACGGCGGCAGCTTCACTTCCTGCCTCATTCGAGAACTCAACCTGATCCCGTTTGCGCAGGCGTGCGGTCGCCGCCTACGCCAGCCCAAGGCCGAGGTACCAGTCGGCGTAGGGACTGTTCCTTGCGAGGTGCCGGTTGTGGTCCTTCGCGCCGTCGGCCCACCACACCGGGCCGCGTTCGCCCAGCCCGACCTTGGCGGCCTGCACCGCTGCGCGCGCCGCGCGCAGCCGGGCCGCGTCGCCTTCGCGCAACGCATCGCGCACGCCCCGCCGCGCATCCATCAGCTGCCGGACCAGGCGGTCGCGAACGTCGTCCGCCAGGCCCGGATTCGATGCGCGCCACAGGCGGCCGCGCACGACGAGGTAGCGCCTGTCGGGGGTATGGAACGGCTCGGTCACGCAGGCCTGGCCCGTCGGTGAAGGGAAGCCGGATCGTATGCCGCCGAATGACACGGGGCTGTGTGGGTGGCCCCTTCCCCGGCAGCGGAGCTCTTCCGATGAAAGCCGAAGCACGTCCGTTGCGGATACCGGCACGCATGCCAATACACAAACCGGTATCGCTTCGAATGGATATCGGATCGGTGCGAAAAACACGGTGGACGGCCCCTACACTCGGGCCCGGTCGCGCCTTTGAAAGCGCTCCCGTCCATCCAGTCGCCGGAGGTCCGCCATGCCCCTGAAGTCCCGATTCCTTCCCGCCTTCAGCGGCGTCGCGCTGGCCACGGCGTTGCTGTGGATGGTCGCTACGCCGGCACGCGCGCAGGACGATGCGATGACGCCCATCGCGGTGCCCGCGCAGCCCGCCGCGATCGAGCTGGGAACCGGGCCTCTGCCCGACGCGAAGAATCCCGAAGCCTGGCACCGCCAGTACGGCAGCACGTTCGCGCGCAACGTCACCGTCGCCACGCTCACGCCCTTCCTGCCGGACCCGGCCAAGGCCAACGGTACCGCGGTGATCGTCGCGCCCGGCGGCGGCTTCCGCTCTTTGTCGATGGAGAACGAGGGCTGGCAGGTGGCGCAGGCGCTGGCTGACCGTGGCGTGGCCGCGTTCGTGCTCAAGTACCGGCTCAACCAGACGCCGCCGGACCTGGACGGCTTCGGCAAGTCGATCCGCGAAATGCTGTCGGGCCCGGTGCCGAAGCACCGCATCGACCCGATGTCGTCGATCGCCACGCTCGGCCCGCAGATCGCCGACGCCCGCGCCGCGTTCGCCCTGGTGCGCAGCCGCGCCGACGAGTGGAACATCGACCCGGACCGCATCGGCATGGTCGGCTTCTCCGCCGGCGCCATGCTCACCATCGCCACCACCCTGGCCGGTGAAGACGCCAAGCCCGCCTTCATCGGCGACATCTACGGCCCGCTGGCGCCGCTGGACGTGCCGGCCGACGCGCCGCCGCTGTTCGTCGCGCTGGCCGCCGACGACGGCCTGTTCGCCGGCAGCGGCTTCGGCCTGATCGAAAGCTGGCGCGCTGCCGGACGCCCGGTCGAGTTCCATTTCTACGAACAGGGCGGGCACGGCTTCGGCATGTATCCGAAGACGACCACGAGCACCGAGTGGTTCCACAACTTCACCGCCTGGATGAAGATGCACGGCTGGCTGGAGCCGGCGAAGACCACAGCGGGGACCAGCCGGTGAGCGCTGCGCTTTTCGCGCCGGTCGCGGTAAAAACGGCGCGCACGCCACGCACCGCGACCCTGCTGCTCGCGGCATTGCTGCCGCTGCTCGCCGTGCCGGCGCTGGCTGCGGAACCGGCAGCCAATCGCGCACCCGGCTCCAACCCGCTGTTCCGCGACAAGTTCACCGCCGACCCCGCCCCGCTGGTGGTCGGCGACACGCTCTACCTCTACGTCGGCCACGACCAGGCCCAGCGCGACGAGATGTTCAACATGCGCGAGTGGCTGGTCTATTCGACCACCGACATGAAGCGCTGGACCGACCACGGTCCGATCATGAAAGCCACCGACTTCAAGTGGGCCAAGGCCGACGCCTGGGCTTCGCAGGTGACCGAGAAGGACGGCAGGTTCTGGTTCTACACCGCGGTGGAGCACGACGACACGCATCCGGGCAAGGCGATCGGCGTGGCCGTGTCCGACTCGCCCACCGGCCCGTTCGTCGATGCGAAAGGCTCGGCGCTGGTCACCAACCAGATGACGCCCAAGGGCACGCACAGCTGGGAGGACATCGACCCGACGGTATTCACCGACGACGACGGCAGCACCTGGATCGCGTGGGGCAACCGCCAGGCCTATATCGCCAGGCTCAAGCCCAACATGATCGAGATCGACGGCGAGATCACCGAGATCACGCCGCCGCACTTCGAGGAAGGCCCCTGGCTGCACAAGCGCGACGGGATCTACTACCTGACCTACGCCTCGCTCGACCGCTCGAAGCATCGTGACGAAAAAGTGTCCTACGCCACCGCGCCCTCGATCCAGGGCCCGTGGACGTACCGGGGCGAGCTGACCGGCTCGGGCAAGTACAGCTTCACCATCCATCCGGGCATCGCGCAGTTCAGGGACCAGTGGTACCTGTTCCTGCACAACGCCGCGCTCACCGTCGGCGACCAGAACGGTTCGATCGGCCGGCGCGCGGTCACCGTCGAGCATCTGGAGTACGACGCGGACGGGCTGATGAAGCCGGTGGTGCAGACCGACGCGGGCGTTTCGGTTCCGCCCCCGCGCTAGGTCACCGGGGTCACGTTGCCGCCGGCTCCGACCCACGGAGCCGGTTCGGGTCGTGGCCCGGTCGCGACGCACTGCCGATGCCCACTCGAAAGAGGCGAAGCCGGCCTGGCCACGCCGCAGGGTCGCTGGCATCCACGCGCGGTTCACCGGGGCATATGGCACGCCGGTTCGCAGGGTTTCCGCATGGCGGATCGGGGGGATGCGGAGCCGCGACCGGGTGGGTCCAAAGGCCAATTCGCGGTAGGGAGGCTTCAGGCAGAGTGCGGGAAGCCCCTGCAGCCCCCGGGCTGCGGATCCTGCGCCGCCGCGCACTTCGCCGCGGCCTGGCATCACCGCATCCTTCCGGGTCGCGCGGCACCTGCACGGGCACACCCTGCCCCGACCCTGCCCCCGGAGTCCGTCATGGAACGTCTGCGATTCACCTCGAGCGTCCTGGCCGGAATGTTGGCGTTCATTGTCCTGGGTGCTTGTTCGCGCAAGGAGCCCGTGCAGGCCGCGGTGCCGGCACCTTCTCCGGCAACGGCCAGCGACGTGGCGGCAACCCCCGCCGCGGCCGCCTACCCGACACGCGTGTACTTCGGCGACACGCACCTGCACACGGCGCTGTCGATGGATGCCGGCGCCTCGGGCACCACGCTCATGCCGGCCGATTCGTACCGGTTCGCCAAGGGCGAGGAAGTCACCGGCGCCAGCGGCCAGAAGGCGCGGCTTTCGCGGCGGATCATCGCGTTCCTGTTCGGCCTGCTGCACGGACTCGGGTTCGCCGGCGCGCTGAGCGAAGTCGGACTTCCGGACGATGCGATCCCGGTGGCCCTGCTGTTCTTCAACCTCGGCGTCGAGGTCGGGCAACTGGCCTTTATCGTCGTGGTGCTGGGCATCAAGTTCGTGCTGGCGCGCAAGATCTTCGCCAACCGTCCCGAACACTGGAGCTGGCTCCTGCCGGCCTACGCGATCGGCACGGTGGCGGCGTTCTGGACGATCGAACGGATCGTGGCGTTCTGACCGATGGCAACACCGCCGGCCGACGGCGGCCGGGCATCCGCTTATCGCACCTGACCTTTACTGGACGAGGACCTTTCCATGCGTACTTTCCTGTACACCGTCGCGGCAATCTCCCTGTTCGCAGCCCATGGAGCGTCGGCCGCGCAGAAACCCAGCACCTATCCGGCCAAGGGACAGACCGCAGCGCAGCAAGCCACCGATGACACCGAATGCCTCGCGTGGGCAAAGCAGAGCACCGGCATCGATCCGGCCGCGGTCGCCGCCACGCCCGCGCCGGCCAGCGGACCGAAAGGCGAGCGCCTGCGCGGCGCGGCACGCGGTGCCGCCGCCGGCGCGGTGATCGGCGAGGTCGCCGATAACGACGCCAGCCAGGGCGCAGCGATCGGCGCGACCGCAGGCGTGGTCGCAGGCGGGCGCCGGGCCAGGCAGAACCAGGCGGCGCAGGCTTCGCAGGCGCAGGCCTCCCAGGCGCAGTCGCTGGACACCTTCCATCGCGCGTACGGCGCCTGCATGCAGGGGCGCGGCTACACGGTCAACTAGGCCGTGGCCTGGCGGACTGGCAAGTGTCGCGGCGTTGCCGCGCCCCCTGCCTTCCGCCGACGTCCTGCATGGCTCGCATGCTTGGGCGCTTCCGAGAGGCTTTGGTCGCCCGGCATCGGGATGATCGCGTCGACCCCGATCAGGGCTGCAGCTCGAACCCGCTGGAGAAACTGCGCTCCGCACCACTGAGCGGATCGATGAAGGCCAGCCGCCTGGCCAGCAGCTGCAGGGGCGCCGGGTAATCGCCGTTGGCGCGATGGCGTACCAACGGATAGATCGCATCGTTGGCGATCGGTGCGCCAAGCGCGGCCATGTGCACGCGCAGCTGGTGCTTGCGGCCGGTGACCGGCATCAAGGCATACCGCCAGCCATCCTCGCCGCGTGCGATGACATCGATCCGGGTTTCGCTGTTGACCGGGCCTTCGACCTCCCGCATGCGGAAGAACGGTTCGCCGGCGACGATCCGGCTGGAACGGACCAGCGGAAACTCCAGATCGGGCAATGCCGGCGCGATCGCTTCGTAGCTCTTGTCGATCCGTCGCTCGCGGAACAGCGCCTGGTAATGCGCGCGGCTGCGCGGGTTGGTCGAGAACAGCACCAGCCCGGCGGTGTCGCGATCGATCCGGTGCAGCGGCACCAGCGCCGTGTTCCCGGTACGGCGGACCAGGCGGCCGAGCAGGGTTTCATGGACGTGCGCCCCGGCGGGCGTGACCGGCAGGAAATGCGGCTTGTCCGCCACCAGCAGGTCCGCGTCGGCATGCAGGACGACTTCATCGAACGGGATCACCGGTTCGTCGGCGACCTCACGGTAGTAGTGGACCTCGAGCCCGACGCGGTACGGCGTCTCCGGCGTCACTGCCCTGCCGTCGCCATCCACGACCCGGCCGCGCGCCATCCGCTCCTGCCACTGTGCGCGCGCCACCGCGGGGAACCGATCGCATAGGCAATCCAGCACCGTCGGCCACGCCCCGGGTGGCAGCTGCAGCGTGCTGGCGGCGAGTCCATCGATGCTGGGCGGGCGCGGGCGCGGGCGCATGCGTGCAGTGTGTCATCGGCGGGAGGACGCGTCAGCGTGCCGCGCGCGCGGCCGGCCATCTCATGCATCGCGCACTGTTGTTTGACATCGCCGCGGACCGGAACCACCCTGCCCCACCGCTCCCATGGTGACGCCGACAATGTCCAAGGCCCGCGCTTTCGTCTTGCTCCAGACCCTGGCCGCGTGCATCGCGCCTGCGCTCGCGGCGGACGCGGCCACCACGCCCGCGATCGAATCCGCGCCGGTCCCGCCGCCACCGGCCTGGCTGGCCGGGGTCGATGCGATGTACGACGGGCTGCGCGTGCCGGGGCTGGAACGGCGTGATTTCAGCGGATCCGGCAGCGGCGCCGATGGTCCGGAACACTGGTGGCAGGTCGCCACCCCGCTGCTTGGCACCGGCGCCGGTTTCCGCGTCGAGGAGATCGGCCGCAGCGCCGAAGGCCGCCCGCTCCGCCACGTGCGCTGGGGCAAGGGCAAGACTCCCGTGCTGCTGTGGTCGCAGATGCATGGCGACGAAAGCACCGGCTCGATGGCGCTGGCCGACCTGTTCCGCTTTCTCGGCGAGCACCCGGATCATCCGGTAACGCAGCGCCTGCGTGCGAGCACCACGCTGCACTTCATGCCCATGGTGAACCCGGACGGTGCGGCGCGCTTCCAGCGGCGCAACGCGCAGGGCATCGACCTCAACCGCGACGCGCGCATGCTCGCCACGCCCGAGGCGCGCGCGCTGAAGGCGCTGTTCGATCGCGTGCAACCGGCGTACGGCTTCAACCTGCACGACCAGCAGCCGGGATACCGCGTCGGCGACTCCGCGCGCGGCACAGCGATCGCCCTGCTCGCACCGCCGTCGGGTCCGACCAACACGGTCGACCCGACCCGCGCGCGCGCGATCGAGGTAGCCGCGAGCATCCGCATCGCGCTGGAACCCTACATCGCCGGCCACCTGGCGCGCTGGGACGATACCTTCAACCCGCGCGCCTTCGGCGACCTCACCGCGCAGTGGGGCAGCAGCACGATCCTGATCGAGGCCGGCGCGATCGAAGGCGATCCGCAGAAGCAGCAATTGCGCAAGCTGTACTTCCTCGGCCTGCTCGCGGCGCTGGACAGCATCGCCAGCGGCAGCCATGTCGGCGTGCCGCACGCGCTGTACCGGGAACTGCCTGAGAACGGCGATCCCTGGTCCGACCTGCGCATCGACGGCGGCACGCTGGCGATCCCCGGGCAGCCGCACGCACGCGCGGACCTGCTGCTGGAGTTCGGCGACCCGCTGGCCTGGCGCGGCGGCAGCATCAAGGACATCGGCGATTTGAAGGAAAGGCCCGCACGCAGGACTGTCGACGCCCGCGGTCTGTTCATCGTGCCGGCCATGCAGCGCGCGCCGAGCACGACTGCCGGTGCTGCCGAAGCCCCCGAGACACCGTGTCGCATCGAGATCGATGCCCCGGCCTGCTTCTTCCTCGCCCGCGACCCGCAAGGCCGCGACCGGGTGTGGTCGCCGGACGACATCGATCCGGCTGCCGTGCCGTCGCACGACGCGGATCGCTGACCCGGATCAGCTGCCCGCGTCCGCTCCCCGCTCCAGCGCGCGCTTCACTTCCTCCAGCGCGTTGGGGTCGTCGAGCGTGGACAGATCGCCCGGGTCGCGGTGTTCGGCCAGCGCCTGCAACGAGCGCCGCAGCAGCTTGCCGGAGCGCGTCTTGGGGAGTGCGTTGACGACGTAGACGCGCGAGGGCCGCGCGACCGCGCCGAGCTGTTCGGTCACGGTGCGCATCATCTGCGCGGCGGATTCGGCCGGGTCGCCGTCGCTGCGCCTGAGCGTGGCGAACACGACCGGCACCTGGCCCTTCAGCTCGTCGTGCACGCCGATGACGGCCGCTTCGGCCACGGCCGGATGGCTGGACACCGATTCCTCGATCTCGCGCGTGCCCAGGCGGTGGCCGGCGACGTTGATCACGTCGTCGGTGCGGCCGAGGATGAAGGTGTAGCCGTCGTCGTCGCGGATCGCCCAGTCCAGCGAGCTGTACAGCAGCTCCTTGAAGTGGCCGAAGTAGCTGGCGATGAAGCGATCATCATTGCCCCACACCGTGGTCAGGCAGCCAGGCGGCAATGGCGGCTGGATCACCAGTACGCCTTTCTCGCCGGGACCGACGTCGTGACCGGTGGCCTCGTCGATCACGCGCAGCCGGTAGCCAGGCGAAGGCAGGCCCGGCGAGCCGAGCTTGACCGGTTTCATCTCCACGCCGGGCATCAGGGTCAGCACCGGCCAGCCGGTCTCCGTCTGCCAGTAGTTGTCGATCACGGTCTTGCCCAGCGCACCGGTGATCCAGTCGGCGGTCGGCTCGTCCAGCGGCTCGCCGGCCAGGAACAGGTACTGCAGCTGCGAAAGGTCATAGCGCCGCAGCCACTCCGGGTCCTGCTTCTTCAGCACGCGCACCGCGGTGGGCGAGGAGAACATGGTGCGCACGCCATAGCGCTCGCAGATCTTCCACCAGATGCCCGGGTCGGGCGAAGTCGGCAGGCCTTCGTAGAGGATCGAGGTGGCGCCTGCGATCAGCGGCCCGTAGACGTTGTACGAATGCCCCACGACCCAGCCGATGTCGGAGGTGGAGAACATCACCTGGCCGGGACGGATGTCGTAGATCGACCACATCGACAACGCCAGCGCCACCGCGTAGCCGCCGACGTCGCGCTGCACGCCCTTGGGCTTTCCGGTGGTGCCGGACGTGTAGAGGATGTAGCTGGGCTCGTTGGATTCCAGCCACGCCACCGGCACTTCGGCGTTGGCGTGGACTTCGCGCAGCGGGCCGTACTCCAGGTCGCGGCCGGGCTGCATCGGCAGTTCGCCGGCCAGGCCGCGGTTGACCACCAGCACGTGCACCGGCGGATGCGCCGCCAGCGCCAGCGCCTCGTCGACCATCGGCTTGAACGGGATCACCTTGCCGCCGCGCATGCCGGCATCGGCGCAGACCAGCACCGTCGGCCGCGCGTCGTCGATGCGCAGCGCCAGGTTGTGCGAGGCGAAGCCGCCGAACACCACCGAATGCACCGCACCGATGCGCGCGCAGGCGAGCATCGCGATGGCCGCGTCGACGGTGTGCGGCATGTAGATGACCACCCGGTCGCCGGTGCCCACGCCCAGCGAATGCAGCGCGGCGGCGAACGTGTTCACCTCGCGGTGGAGCTGGCGGTACGTCAGCTCGCGGACGTTGCCGGTCTCGCTGGACCAGCCCACCAGCGCGAGCTGGTCGCCGCGTTCAGCCAGGTGCCGGTCGACCGCGTTGTGGCACAGGTTGGTGGTGCCGCCGCAGAACCAGCGCCGGAACGGCGGCCGCTCGTACTCCAGGATCGTCCGTGGCGGCACCTCCCAGTCGATGGCGGTCGCCGCTTCGGCCCAGAACGCCTCCGGCTGCTCGATCGAACGCCGGTACAGGTCTTCGTAGCGCATGGCAGTGTCCCCTCCGAGGGATGGACCGAGCATAGTCCCGCCCCCTGCCCCGAGCCTTGCGACCTTGGTCGAAAACCACCGCCAAAAACGGAAAAGGCCGGGAAATCCCGGCCTTTTCGTTGCCTACAGGTTGATCGTCCAGATCAACCCATGGCGCGCATCAACCCAGCAGGTGGGCGACGCCGCTGCGCTCTTCTTCCAGCTCGGCCAGGGTCTTGTCGATGGCGGCCTGGCTGAACGCGTCGACGGGCAGGTCGCGCACGCGGGTGTAGGTGCCGTTCTCGGTGGTCACCGCGACGCCGAAGATCACGCCTTCCGGGATGCCGTAGGAACCGTCCGACGGAACGCCCATGGTGACCCACTTGCCGTTGCTGCCCAGCACCCAGTCATGGATGTGGTCGATGGCGGCATTGGCGGCCGAGGCGGCCGAGGACAGGCCGCGGGCTTCGATGATCGCCGCGCCGCGCTTGCCGACCTTCGGGATGAAATCGTTGGCGTTCCAGTCGGCGTCGTTGATCTTGTCCTTCAGCGACACGCCATTGGCGGTGGCGAAGCGGTAGTCCGGGTACATGGTCGGGCTGTGGTTGCCCCACACGACCAGCTTCTCGATGTCGCCCACGGCCACGCCGGCCTTGGCGGCCAGCTGGCTCAGCGCGCGGTTGTGGTCCAGGCGCAGCATCGCGGTGAAGTTCTCGGGCTTCAGGTCCGGGGCCGACTTCATCGCGATGTAGGCGTTGGTGTTGGCCGGGTTGCCAACCACCAGCACCTTGACGTCGCGCGAGGCGACCTTGTTCAGCGCCGCGCCCTGGGCGGTGAAGATCTTCGCGTTCTCCAGCAGCAGGTCCTTGCGTTCCATGCCCGGGCCGCGCGGACGCGCGCCGACCAGCAGGGCCACGTCGACATCCTTGAAGGCCACTTCCGGGTCGTCGGTGCCGACCACGCCGGCCAGCAGCGGGAACGCGCAGTCCTCCAGCTCCATGATCACGCCCTTGAGCGCGGCTTGGGCCTTGTCCAGCGGCAGCTCGAGCAGCTGCAGGATCACCGGCTGGTCCTTGCCGAGCATCTCGCCGGAGGCGATGCGGAACAGCAGGGCGTAGCCGATCTGGCCGGCGGCGCCGGTGACGGCAACTCGAACGGGGGTCTTCATCGGTGGGGAGGTCCTTCGTGGGTGCGGTATGTCGCGTGGGGGGATGCGGACCGCGCGGGCGGCGCCGCGCAGGTTAATAGACGTCGTAGCCCAGCGGGGCCAGTCTTTGGTCCAATGCCGCGGTGTCGTAGCCACGGACCACGGCTTGGCCGACCACGGTCACCGGCACGCCGCGCGCGCCCAGGGCGCGCATGGCGCGGGCACCGGCTTCGGTATCAATGTCCAGGACCCGGTAACGGACCTCGGCGCGCTCGAAATCGCCCTGCTGCTTGCGACAGTAGCCGCACCACTCGGCGGCGAGCATGACGATGCCGGCCTCGCCGGTGGCAACCCGCGGGTCGTCCGGATGCAGTTCCGGCTGCCGGTCCTTGGACCACCAGGCGAAGAGCCCGCCGGCAAGGCCGACGATCAGCAGGAATCCGAGGATGCGCATGGGATCGGGTCGGGGGCCAGCCACGCGGGGCGCGGACTGATCAGGGGCGGGACGGGTCAGGAGCCGGCGATTTTATCACGCGACCCCTTCTGCACCGGTCCGGCGGTCCGCTCACGCGGAACCGCCGGACCCGGTCAAGCGCGCCTCAGGCGCTCAGGTGGCGGTTCCACTCCGCGACGCGGTCTGCGTTGGCCGCCAGCACCGCCGCGGTGTCGCCCTCGATCTTCACCGAGGTGAGCGCATCGCCCTGGGCGACGGCATCGACCGCGTCCAGGCCCTCGATCACCTTGCCGAACACGGTGTGGCGGCCGTCCAGCCACGGGGTGGCCACGTGGGTGATGAAGAACTGGCTGCCGTTGGTGTTCGGGCCGGCATTGGCCATGGACAGCACGCCGCGCTCGTGGCCGACGCCATTGCTGGTCTCGTCCTCGAAGCGGTAGCCCGGACCGCCGCGGCCGGAGCCCTCGGGGCAGCCGCCCTGGATCATGAAATCCGGGATTACGCGGTGGAAATTGAGGCCGTCATAGAAGCCGCGCTGGGCCAGGTTGACGAAATTGGCCACGGTCAGCGGCGCCTTCTCGGGCAGCAGTTCGACCTTGATGACGCCCTTGGCGGTGTCGAAGGTGGCGGTCAGGCTCATGTATTCAGCTCCAGATGCCCGGAGGGGGCGATTGATTGGTTATAATAGCGCGCTTCCTTTCGTCCCCTCCCCGCGCCTTGCCCCTTCGAAGGGGGTACCTGGGTGCGTTTTCACGATCCCAGAATCCAATGTCTATCGAAAAACTGCGCAATATCGCCATCGTCGCCCACGTCGACCATGGCAAGACCACTCTGGTCGACCAGCTGCTGAAGCAGTCGGGCACCCTGTCCGAACGCACCGTGCTGGCCGAGCGCGTGATGGACAGCAATGACCAGGAAAAGGAACGCGGCATCACCATCCTGGCCAAGAACACTGCCATCACCTGGCAGGACAACCGGATCAACATCGTCGACACCCCCGGCCACGCCGACTTCGGCGGTGAGGTCGAGCGCGTGCTGTCGATGGTGGACACCGTACTGATCCTGGTCGACGCGATGGACGGCCCGATGCCGCAGACGCGCTTCGTGACCCAGAAGGCGTTCGCGATGGGCTTCAAGCCGATCGTGGTCATCAACAAGGTCGACCGCCCCGGTTCGCGCCCCGAATGGGTCGTGGAGCAGGTGTGGGACCTGTTCGACCGCCTGGGCGCCACGCCCGAGCAGATGGACTTCCCGATCGTCTACGCGTCGGCGCTGAACGGCTACGCGGGCCTGGAAGACTCGGTGCGCTCCGGCGACATGACCCCGCTGTACGAAGCGATCATGCAGCACGCGCCCAAGCCGGAAGTGGACCCGGACGGCCCGTTCCAGATGCGCATCAGCCAGCTGGACTACAACAGCTTCGTCGGCGTCATCGGCATCGGCCGCATCCAGCGCGGCACGCTCAAGAAGAACATGCCGGTTGCGATCATCGACCGCGAAGGCAAGAAGCGTCAGGGCAAGGTCCTGCAGGTGCTGGGTTTCATGGGCCTGGAGCGGATCGAGCAGGAAACGGCCGAGGCCGGCGACATCGTCGCCATCTCCGGCATCTCCGAGCTGACCATCTCCGACACCGTCTGCGCGCTGGATTTTCCCGAGGCGCTGCCGGCGCTGACCGTCGACGAGCCGACCATCTCGATGACCTTCCAGGTCAACAACTCGCCGTTCGCAGGCAACAAGGACCTGTCCGGCGGCAAGTTCCTGACCAGCCGCCAGCTCAAGGACCGCCTGGACCGCGAGAAGGTGCACAACGTCGCGCTCAAGGTCGAGCAGCTGGAAGACGCCGACAAGTTCCTGGTCTCCGGCCGTGGCGAGCTGCACCTGTCGGTGCTGATCGAGAACATGCGCCGCGAAGGCTACGAGCTGGCCGTGTCCCGCCCGGAAGTGATCATCAAGGAAATCGACGGCCAGCTGATGGAGCCGATCGAGCAGCTTGTCGTCGACGTGGAGGAAATCCACCAGGGCGGCGTGATGGAGAAGCTGGGCACCCGCAAGGCGCAGCTGAAGAACATGGAATCGGACGGCAAGGGCCGCGTGCGCCTGGACTATGAAATCCCGGCGCGTGGCCTGATCGGCTTCCAGAACGAGTTCAAGACCCTGACCCAGGGTTCGGGCCTGCTGTTCCACGTGTTCGACCACTACGGTCCGAAGGAACAGGGCTCGATCGCCAAGCGCATCAATGGCGTGATGATCGCCAACGCGCCGGGCGCCACGCCGGCCTACGCGCTGGGCCCGCTGGAAGAGCGCGGCCGCCTGTTCGCCGCCGAAGGCGACAACGTGTACGAGGGCCAGCTGGTCGGCATCCATTCCAAGGACAACGACCTGACCGTCAACGCGATCAAGACCAAGCCGCTGACCAACATGCGCGCTTCGGGCAAGGACGACGCGATCAAGCTGACCCCGGCGATCAAGTTCTCGCTGGAGCAGGCGCTGGATTTCATCGAGGACGACGAGCTGGTCGAAGTCACCCCGAAGGAAATCCGCCTGCGCAAGAAGCAGCTGACCGAGAGCGACCGCAAGCGCGCCTCGCGCGCCGCCTGATCCGCGGCACCCGCGCCTGACCGGCCCGGGGCGATCGGTTCTCACAGGACGCCGGCCTCGTGCCGGCGTCCTGCGTTTGGGCGCCCGGTTTGCCAAGCCGCGGACGCAGTCGTAGGCTTCGGTGGCAGCTCCCGGGGAGAACTGGATGCAACGCCTGACCGCATGGCTGGCCGCGGCAGCCCTGTGCTGTACCACCTCCGCCTGCCGGCCCGATCCGGAGGTGCCCGCGCCGCCGTCGCCGCCGGTGGTGGACGACTTCGCCTACGCCGAGGTCGGCATCGTGGACCTGCAGGAAGCGATGGCGCGTGGCGAGACCAGCAGCCATGCCCTGGTCGAGGCATACCTGGCACGAATCATCGCGCTCGATCGCAACGGGCCCAAGCTCAACGCCGTGATCGAACTCAATCCCCTCGCCCGCAGCGAGGCATCGGCGCTCGATGCCGAGCGTGCCGCCGGCCGCCTGCGCGGACCGCTGCATGGCATCCCGGTCCTGATCAAGGACAACATCGACGCCACGCCGATGGTGACCAGCGCCGGCTCGCTCGCGCTGGCCGGCTTCCGGCCCGGCAGCGACGCCTCCCTGGTCAAGCGGCTGCGCGAAGCCGGCGCGGTGATCCTGGGCAAGACCAACCTCAGCGAGTGGGCGAATTTCCGTTCGACCCGTTCCATCTCGGGCTGGAGTTCCATCGGCGGGCAAACGCGCAATCCGTACGCGCTCGACCGCTCGCCCTGCGGCTCCAGCTCCGGCACGGCGGTGGCCGTGGCCGCCAACCTGGCAGTGGTCGGTGTCGGCACCGAAACCGATGGAAGCATCCTCTGCCCGGCCGCGATGAATGGACTGGTCGGGCTGAAGCCCACGGTCGGCCTGGTGAGCCGCGACGGCATCGTGCCGATTTCCAGCAGCCAGGACACGGCAGGGCCGATGACGCGCAGCGTCGAGGACGCCGCACTGCTCCTGGCGGCGATCGCCGGTCGCGACCCGGAAGATCCGGTGACGGCCGACAACAGCGTGCTGTCCACGTTCGATTTCGCCGAGCAGTTGCGTCGCGGCGACCTGCGTGGCGTGCGGATCGGGCTGCTGCGCGACCGCCTGTCGATCTCGCCGGAAGTGGCCGAAGCCACGGAGCGCGCCATTGGCGCCATGCGCGATGCCGGCGCGATCGTCGTCGACACACGCATCCCGACCCAGGGCCAATGGGACGACGACGAACTGGAAGTCCTGTTGACCGAATTCCGGCCGGGGCTTGAGCGTTACCTGCAGCGTAGCCAGGCCCCCGTCAGGACCCTCGATGCATTGATGGAATACAACCGCCTGCATGCGTCGCAGGTCATGCCGCTGTTCGGGCAGGAACTGTTCGAACAGGCCTCGCGCCGCGAGGGGCTGGCTTCGCCGGCCTACATCGCCGCGCGCATGCGCGCGCGCCGCGCCGCCGGCGCCGAAGGCATCGACGCCGCATTGCGCAGCGGTCCGTTCGACGTTCTGGTCGCACCGACCACCGGCGTGGCCTGGCTGATTGATCCCTCGCAGGGCGACCGTTTCCCCGGCGAAGGCTACGGTGCTGCGGCGGTGGCCGGGTATCCGGCACTGACCGTGCCGATGGGCCACAGCAACGGGTTGCCGTTGGGCCTGGTGTTCATGGGTCCTGCCTGGAGCGAGGCTCGGCTGCTGCGGATCGGCTACGCCTACGAGCAGCTGACCCAGGCACGCCAGCCGCCGACCTTCCGCGCAAGCGCGGGGGCGCCTACCGGCGGGGCCGGCAGGCACGCGGCCCACTGACCGCTGTTCGCCTCAGACCCGGGCGTCGCTCTGGCGCTGGCCCTGCTTGCGCACGATCGCCATGGCGATCTCGAGTGATTGCTCGTAATTCAGGCGCGGGTCGACGCTGGACCGATAGGCGCGCTCGAGATCCACTTCGGTCAGCTCGCGCGCACCACCCGTGCACTCGGTGACGTCCTCGCCAGTCAGCTCCAGGTGCACGCCACCCAGGCGCGTGCCCGCGGCCGCGTGCAGATCGAACGACTGCTCAACCTCGCCCAGGATGTTGGCAAAGCGTCGCGTCTTGTACCCGTTCGCGGTGCTTTCGGTGTTGCCGTGCATGGCATCGCACACCCACAGCACGCGCCGACCGTCGCGGCGCACCGCGTCGAGCAGTGGCGGCAGCTTCTGCGCGATCTGCGCCGCGCCCATGCGGTGGATGAAGGTCAGCCGCCCCGGCTCATCGTCCGGATTGAGCACATCCATGAGGCGCAGCAACTGGTCCGGCTGCACCGACGGCCCGACCTTGATCGCGACCGGGTTGCGGATACCGCGGAAGTACTCGACGTGCGCGCCATCGAGCGCAGCCGTGCGCATGCCGATCCACGGGTAATGCGTGGACAGGTTGAACCAGCCCCACTGCCGCGGCACCTGCCGGCTCAGCGCTTCCTCGTACGGCAGCAGGAGCGCTTCGTGCGAGGTATAGAAGTCGATCCGGTTGAGGTTGTGCACCTCTGCGCCGGCGAGCGTCTCCATGAAACGCACGGCGTCGCCGATTGAGTTCACCATCTTCTGGTAATCCTCGGCGAGCGGCGAGCAGCCGACCCAGTTCAGGCTCCAGTATTCCGGGTGGTGCAGGTCGGCGAAGCCGCCATCGATCAGCGCGCGGACGAAATTCATCGTCATCGCAGAGCGCGCGTGCGCCGTCAGCATGCGCTGCGGATCCGGAACGCGCGCCGCGGCGGTGAACTCTGGCCCGTTGACCACATCACCGCGGTAGCTGGGCAGGCTGACCTCACCTCGCGTCTCCACGTCGGCCGAGCGCGGCTTGGCGTACTGCCCGGCGAAGCGGCCCACGCGCACCACCGGCAGGCGCAGCCCATGCACCAGCACCAGGCTCATCTGCAGCAGTACCTTGAGCCGGTTGGAGATGGTGCCCGACTCGCAGTCGCTGAAGTTCTCGGCGCAGTCGCCCCCCTGCAACAGGAAACGCTTGCCCTCCTGTGCCTCGGCGATCTGCTTCTTCAGCGCGAAGATCTCCCACGAGGTCACCAGCGGAGGCAACTGGCCCAGTTCGGCCAGCGCGCGCTGCAGCGCATCCGCATCCGGATACTGAGGCAACTGCAGCGCCGGTCGCGTGCGCCAGCTGCCGGGCGACCAGCCCTCGGCGAGGTTGACGGGATGCAGGGTGCGTTCGGGCGTGCTCATGGGGATTGTCTGGCTTGTAGAAGGAGCGATTGGAACGGAGGGTGCTTCAGAGGCGGCTGCGGCCCTTTCGGCGCTTGAACGCGGCGAACAAACCCCAGGCACCGAGCATCAGGAAGCCGATCAGGCTCCACACCGGCATGCTCATCCCGAACAGGGTCCAGTCCACGTCGCCGCAATTGCCGCTGCCGGTCAGCACCTTGCGCACCAGCTCAAACGGGCCCAGGGTTTCCTGCAGGAACGAAAGCGGCGGCCCACAGGAAGGCGCCAGTTCCGGTGGCAGCGTCTGCAACCAGACATGTCGACCGGCGATTCCGATGCCGACCAGAGAGGCGGCAAGCACCAGGACACCATAGAAGCCGCGGGCACCGGACGAGCGCGGCGCATGCAGGCCGCCGACCAGGAACACCAGCGCCAGCGCGGCGAACGCAATCCGCTGGAAGATGCAAAGGGGGCACGGTTCCAGTCCGTCATACAGCTGGGTCTTGATCGCGTAGAGCAGTAATGCAACGCAACCGAGGAAACCGGCAAGGAACTGCGCGCGGAAACTCCAGCGGAGAGGATTCATTGGCGGTACGGGCCCGGCGTCGATGGTGAATACCCGATTATTCCGCATCCGGGCCGGCAGCGGTAATCGTGCCGCCTGAAACGAAAAACCCCGACACGTGGCCGGGGTCTTCGTTCATCCCTGCTGCAGGGCGGCGTCGGGATTCTTACTCGGCCGCCTGCGGGCGGTCGACCAGTTCGACATACGCCATCGGCGCGTTGTCGCCGGCGCGGAAGCCGCACTTCAGGATGCGCAGGTAGCCACCCGGACGCGCCTGGTAGCGCGGGCCCAGCATGGTGAACAGGTTGCCGACGGCTTCCTTGTCACGCAGGCGGGCGAACGCCAGACGGCGGTTGGCGACGCTGTCGACCTTGGCCAGGGTGATCAGCGGCTCTGCGATGCGACGCAGTTCCTTGGCCTTCGGCAGGGTGGTCTTGATCAGTTCGTGCTTGAACAGCGAGGCAGCCATGTTCTTGAACATCGCTTCGCGGTGGGCACTGGTGCGGCTGAACTTGCGGCCGGCTTTCTGGTGACGCATGGTCGTGATTCCTGATGAATGTCGTGTCGGTTGTGGTTCGCTGTCGCCATCCTGGCGGTGGAGCTGTGGACTGCGCTGGTCCGATCCGGCATCCCTGTCCGGAGAGTCGCCGCAGGCCTTCAGGCTCGTCGGCGCCGAAACGTTCCCGCATCACGGTGGATGCGGGAACGGTGGTGCGTGCTGCTTAACCGAGCATGCCGTGGGCGGCAACGCCGGCCGGCGGCCAGTTCTCGAGCTTCATGCCGAGGGACAGGCCACGCTGGGCGAGGACTTCCTTGATCTCGGTGAGCGACTTCTTGCCCAGGTTCGGGGTCTTGAGCAGCTCGACCTCCGTCTTCTGGATCAGGTCGCCGATGTAGTAGATGCTCTCGGCCTTGAGGCAGTTGGCCGAACGCACGGTCAGCTCCAGGTCGTCGATCGGACGCAGCAGCACCGGATCCACGCCCGTCGGAGCAGCCTTGGCTGCGCCGCGATCGCGGTGGGTGAAGTCGCCGAACACCGACAGCTGGTCGCTGAGGATGTCGGCGGCGGTGCGCACGGCTTCCTCGGCGTCGATCGTGCCGTTGGTCTCGATATCGATGACCAGCTTGTCCAGGTCGGTACGCTGTTCGACGCGCGCGGCTTCGACCGCGTAGGCGACGCGGCGGACCGGCGAGAACGTCGCGTCCAGCATCAGGCGGCCGATCGTGCGGGTTTCTTCATCAGGACGACGACGAGCGGTGGCCGGCTGGTAGCCGAAGCCGCGCTCGATCTTCAGGCGCATGTTCAGCGCCGTGTCCTTGGTCAGGTGGCAGATCACGTGGTCGACGTTGAGGATCTCGACGTTGTGGTCGGTCTTGATGTCACCCGCGGTGACAACGCCCGGACCCTGCTTGGACAAGCTCAGGGTGGCGCTCTCGCCGTTGTGCATGCGGATGGCGACATCCTTCAGGTTGAGAAGGACTTCCAGCACGTCCTCCTGCAGACCTTCGACCGTGGTGTACTCGTGCAGCACGCCGTCGATCTCGACCTCGGTAACCGCGAAGCCCGGGATCGAGGACAGCAGGACGCGGCGCAGCGCGTTGCCCAGCGTGTGGCCATAGCCACGCTCGAGCGGTTCGATCACGATCTTGGCGCGATTGTCGGTGAGGCGTTCGATCTGCGGTCCGCGGGGACGCAGGACCTGGTTGGCGGTAACCGTCATGTTGCGGATTCTCCTGCAGTGAGCCGACGATCAGGGAACCGCCGGCTCTGGCTTGTGACCCCGTCATCCGGGGACGGCCGGAAGGCGGGGCAACGCGATCCGGCCGGGGTGTGGAATACGGCGCCGCGCCCGCAAGGGCGCGGCGGCCAGCCACTGTTACTTCGAGTACAGCTCGATGATCAGCGCTTCGTTGATGTCTGCCGGCAGGTCGGCCCGATCCGGGACGGCCTTGAACACGCCAGCGAACTTCTTCGCGTCGACTTCGATCCACGACGGGGTGGTGTCGTGCTGCTCGGCGACGGTCAGGGCTTCCTGGACGCGCAGCTGCTTCTGCACCTTCTCGGACAGGGCGATCGCATCGCCCGCCTTGACCTGGTACGAAGGCAGGTTCACCGGCTTGCCGTTGACCAGCACGCCACGGTGGCTGACCAGCTGGCGCGCCGACGGACGCGTGACCGCAAAACCCATGCGGTAGACGACGTTGTCCAGGCGGGTTTCCAGCAGCTGAAGCAGGTTCTCGCCGGTGTTGCCCTTCTTGGTCGAGGCCTTCTTGTAGTAATTGCGGAACTGACGCTCCAGCAGGCCGTAGATACGCTTGACCTTCTGCTTTTCGCGCAGCTGGGTGGCGTAGTCGGACAGCTTGCCTTTGCGGGCAGTCGCGCCGTGCTGGCCGGGCTTCTGCTCCAGCTTGCACTTGGAGTCCAGCGCACGGGCCGGGCTCTTGAGGGAAAGGTCGGCGCCTTCGCGGCGCGCGAGCTTACAGGTAGGACCGATATAACGAGCCATTTCTTATCGCCCCTTTAGACGCGACGCTTCTTCGGCGGACGGCACCCGTTGTGCGGGATTGGCGTCACGTCGATGATGTTGGTGATCTTGTAGCCCACATTGTTCAGCGAGCGGACGGCGGATTCACGACCCGGGCCCGGCCCCTTGATGCGGACCTCCAGCGACTTTACGCCGTAATCGAGAGCGGCCTTGCCGGCCTTCTCGGCGGCGACCTGCGCTGCGAACGGGGTCGACTTGCGCGAACCGCGGAAACCCGCGCCGCCCGAAGTAGCCCACGACAGTGCGTTGCCCTGGCGATCGGTGATGGTAACGATGGTGTTGTTGAAAGAAGCATGGACGTGAGCGATGCCGTCGGTGACGACGCGCTTGATCTTCTTCTTCGTTTTGGCTGCTGCCGGCTTTGCCATGATCGGTATCCCTTACTTCCTGATTGCCTTGCGCGGTCCCTTGCGGGTGCGGGCATTGGTGCGGGTGCGCTGACCGCGCAGGGGCAGGCCACGACGGTGACGCAGGCCGCGGTAGCAGCCCAGGTCCATCAGACGCTTGATGGCGATGCCGATCTCGCGACGCAGGTCGCCTTCGACCACGTACTTGCCGACTTCGGCGCGCAGGCGCTCGACGTCCGGCTCGGACAGGTCACGGATCTTGGTGTTGGAAGCCACGCCAGCGGCCTCGCAAACCTTCTTCGAACGGGTGCGGCCAATGCCGAAAATGCTCTGCAACCCCACCCAGACGTGCTTCTGGGTCGGCAGGTTGACGCCTGCAATACGCGCCATGACGCGATCTCCAAACTTGAGGGTCGGCACGCGCGCAGGCACGCCCGACAGGATGTTCAAAAAGTGAACTGCGAATTCTATCAATGTCCCGGATTACATGGAAGCCCAAGACCTGAAGGCCTTGAACTACGGCATGGGGAGTGTGCCCATGCTCCGGCGCCGGACTCTGCTGGCCGAACCGGTTTCCCGGCCCTGCCGTCCGCGCTACTCCAGCGCGGCACCGCATCGTCTCACCCGCGCGCGAGACGTCGCACGGGCCGCCCATTTGGATGATCCGGTTGTACCGGATGCCGGCGGAATGGGTCCGCCGGACTGGAATCTATGGTTCAGCCCCGGGCCAGACCGCCGCCGCGAGAGCCGCCCTTCAGGTTGGCCTTCTTCAACAGGCTCTCGTACTGGTGGGACATCAGGTGGGCCTGGATCTGAGCGATGAAGTCCATCACCACGACCACCACGATCAGCAGCGAGGTGCCGCCAAAGTAGAAAGAGGTGCCAAGCTGGGTGCGCATCACTTCGGGCAGCAGGCAGACGATGACCAGGTAGGCAGCGCCCGCAGCCGTCAGCCGCGTCAGCACGCCATCGATGTAGTCCGCGGTCGCCTTGCCAGGCCGGATGCCCGGGATGAGCGCACCGGACTTCTTCAGGTTGTCGGCCGTTTCCTGCGAGTTGAACACCAGCGCCGTATAGAAGAACGCGAACCCGGTGATCAGCGCAGCGAACACGATCATGTGCAGCGGCTCGCCCGGACCCAGCGCATTGGATACCCGCTGCAACCAGGTCGCCTGGGTTGCCTGACCGGACCACATGCTCAGCGTGGCTGGGAACGCCAGGATGCTGGAAGCGAAGATCGCCGGGATCACGCCCGCCATGTTGAGCTTGAGCGGCAGGAACGAGGTCTGGTTCATGTACGCATTGCGTCCGCCTTGGCGACGCGCGTAGTTGACCGTGATCCTGCGCTGTCCGCGCTCGACGAACACGACGAACCAGGTAAACAGCAGGACCACTGCGACGATCAGCAGCAGCGCCAGGAAGTTCATGCTGCCGCTGCGGTAGGCCTCGACCGTCTGGATGACCGCCGACGGCAGGCCCGCGACGATACCGGCGAAGATGATCAGCGAAACACCATTGCCGATGCCGCGCTCGGTGACCTGTTCACCCAGCCACATCAGGAAGATGGTGCCTGCAGTCAACGCCACGACCGCGGTGAGCACGAAACCCATGCCTGGGCTGTACACGACCGGCACGCCACCCGGGGCGCTCTGGTTCTGCAGGGCCAGGGCGATGCTGCCACCCTGCACCACCGCCAGCAGCACCGCGCCGACGCGCGAGTACTGGGTGATCTTGCGCCGACCGGACTCACCTTCCTTCTGCAGCGCCTTGAGCGCCGGGAAGATGTGGACTGCCAGCTGCATCACGATCGATGCCGAGATATACGGCATCACATTCAGCGCGAAGATGCTGAAACGGTGCAGGGCGCCGCCCGAGAACATGTTGAACATGTCCACGATGCCGCCACCCTGCGCCTGCATCATCGCCAGCATGGCATCGGGATTGACGCCCGGCACCGGGATGAAGCAACCGATGCGGTAGACGACCAATGCTCCCAACACGAACAGCAAGCGCTGGCGCAGTTCAGTGAACTTGCCCAGGCCGCTGCCGAGATTGCCGATACCAGCTTGCGCCATATGCCGCTTACTCCTCGATGCTGCCGCCGGCGGCTTCGATCGCGGTCTTGGCACCCGCGGTCGCCTGCACGCCCTTGATGGTCAGCTTGCGCGAAAGCTCGCCCTTCTTGACGATCTTGGCGCGCTTGGCCGTGCTAGGCACGAGCTTGGCTGCCTTCAGCGTGGCGAAATCGACGGTGTCACCTTCGATCAGCGCCAGCTTGTACAGCAGCACCTCGGCGGTGTCCTTGGCCGTCTTCGAACGGAAGCCGATCTTGGGCAGACGACGCTGCATCGGGGTCTGGCCGCCTTCGAAGCCAGCCTTGATCTTGCCCTTGCCGGAACGGGCAAACGAACCCTTGTGGCCGCGACCGGCGGTCTTGCCCAGCCCCGAGCCGATACCACGACCGACGCGGGTACGTTCCTGGCGGGCGCCCTCTGCGGGCTTGAGAGTATTCAGACGCATGGGATTCTCCTTACTCCTCGACCCGCACCAGATAGTGCAGCTGGTTGATGAGGCCGCGCACCTGAGGACTGTCCTTAAGTTCGCGCACGTCATTGAGCTTGTTCAGGCCCAGGGCCTTCACCGACAAGCGGTGACGGGCCTGGGTGCCGCGCAGGCCGCGCACCAGGCGCACCTTGACGGTCTTGTTGGACTCGTTAGCCATTGAGGAGTTCCTCCGCCTTCTTGCCGCGCTTGGCCGCGATGCGGGTCGGCGACTGCATGGCTTCCAGGCCCGCCAGGGTGGCGCGGACCAGGTTGATCGGGTTGCGCGAACCCACGGCCTTGGCCAGCACGTTCTTCACGCCCACCGCCTCGAGCACGGCGCGCATCGCGCCACCGGCGATGACGCCGGTACCCTCGGAAGCCGGCTGCATGAACACGCGAGCCGCGCCGTGGCCGGCCTTGACCGGGTGCCACAGGGTGCCGTTGTTCAGGTCGACGGTGAGCATGCCCTTGCGCGCATACTCCATCGACTTCTGGATGGCGACCGGCACTTCACGCGCCTTGCCATAACCGAAGCCGACCTTGCCGTCGCCGTCACCGACCACGGTCAGCGCCGTGAAGGTGAACTGGCGACCGCCCTTGACGGTCTTGCTGACGCGGTTGACCGCGACCAGCTTCTCGATCATGCCATCGTCGACTTTCTCTTCGCGGTTGCGGTCGCGATCGCGACCCCGCTGCTGACGCTCTTCTGCCATTTCGAATTCCTTGATTGTATGGGTATGTACGGCTCGTGGCCGCTTATGGTTGTGGTCTGGAGCAGTGCAGCGTCATGCATCCACATAAGGGACGCAGCGCCCGGCGCAACCCGCGCCGGCGGTCAAGTCGAGCCGCCCGAAGGCGACCCGCGTGGATCAGAACTGCAGGCCGCCCTCGCGGGCCGCGTCGGCCAGCGCCTTGATGCGGCCGTGGTAGCGGTAGCCCGAGCGATCGAAAGCGATCTTCTCGATGCCCGCGGCCTTGGCCCGCTCGGCGATCAGGCGGCCGACCTTGGTCGCGGCCTCGCTGTTCTTGCCGTTCTTCAGGCCGTCCTTGACGTCGGCCTGCAGCGTGTTGGCAGCAGCGATAACCTGCGCGCCATCGGCGGTGAACAGCTGTGCATACAGGTGCTGGCCGGTGCGCAGCACCGACAGGCGCGGCACGCCGAGCTTGCGGATGTGTGCGCGGGTGGACTTGGCACGGCGCAGGCGCGCGTCGTTCTTGATGCTCATGTTCGTTTCCTCTAGAAGCTGAAGTGCCCTGATTAGGCCTTCTTGGCTTCCTTGCGAATGATGACTTCGTCGGAGTACTTCACGCCCTTGCCCTTGTACGGCTCCGGCTTGCGGTACGCGCGGATCTTGGCGGCAACTTCGCCCACCAGCTGCTTGTCCGCGCCCTGGACCAGGATTTCGGTCTGGGTCGGGGTGGTGATGGTGATGCCTTCCGGCGCCACGTACACGACCGGGTGCGAGAAGCCGAGCGACAGGCTCAGGTCCTTGCCCTGCATCGCGGCGCGGTAACCCACGCCCACCAGCTCGAGCTTGCGCTCGAAACCGTCGGAAACGCCCTTGACCATATTGGCCAGGATGGCACGCACGGTGCCGGTCAGCGGCAGCAGCGCAGGATCGTTGGCCGACAGCACGGCAGTGCCGTCTTCGACGACGATTTGCACGCCGGTCGGCTTGGCCAGCGACAGGGTGCCCTTCGGGCCCTTCGCGCTCACGCTCTCCGGCTGGATATTCAGTTCGACGCCCTTGGGCAGGGAAATCGGCTTCTTGGCTACGCGGGACATGTCGTAACTCCTTCGCTTAGGCCACGTAGCACAGGACTTCACCGCCGACGCCGGCGCGACGCGCCTGCGCATCGGTCATGATGCCCTGGGAGGTGGAGATGATGGCCACGCCGAGGCCGCCGAGGACCTTCGGGAGCTCGCTCTTGCCGCGGTACAGGCGCAGACCCGAACGCGATGCGCGCTTGATCTGGTCGATGACCGGACGGCCTTCGAAGTACTTCAGCACGATCTCGAGTTCGGCCTTGTTGTTCTCGGCCTGGACGACGCGCAGGTCCGAGATGTAGCCCTCATCCTTCAGGACGGTGGCAATGGCGACCTTGATCTTGGACGACGGCAGCTTCACCGTCTGCTTGCCAACGGCGGCCGCATTCTTGATGCGGACCAGCATGTCGGCGATGGGATCAGTCATGCTCATGAGTGGTTCCTTGAGTGCACCGATATCCGCTTTCGCGAAAATCTAGATTGTCCTGGAGAGGCCAGGGCCTTTACCGCACACCCGGACGGGCCGAGGGAAGCGCGGAAGTATAGCGGAAAAACCGGCCATGGGGCCGGTCAATCCGGTTTCGCAAGCGAGGGGCGAACGGGCCGCCCCTGCGCTATTACCAGCTGGCCTTGCGCAGGCCCGGCACGTCGCCGCGCATGGTGGCTTCGCGCAGCTTGTTACGGCCCAGGCCGAACTTGCTGTACACGCCACGCGGGCGGCCGGACAGCTCGCAGCGGTTGCGCTGGCGGCTCGGCGAGGAGTCGCGCGGCAGCTTCTGCAGCTTGACCACCGCATCGGCCTTCTCGTCGTACGAGGCGGTCGTGCTGGCGATGACGGCCTTCAGGGCGTCACGCTTGGCCGCGTACTTCTTGGCCAGCTTTTCCCGCTTTACGTCGCGGTTGACCATCGAGGTCTTTGCCATGTGTCTAGCCCTTAATTACGGAACGGGAACTTGAACGCCTCGAGCAGCGCCTTGGCTTCTGCGTCGGTCTTGGCGGTCGTGGTGATGGCGATATCCATGCCGCGGATCGCGTCGACGGCGTCGAAGTCGATTTCCGGGAAGATGATCTGTTCCTTCACGCCCATGTTGAAGTTGCCACGGCCGTCGAACGAACGACCCGACACGCCGCGGAAGTCGCGAACGCGCGGCAGCGACACGCTGATCAGACGGTCCAGGAACTCGAACATCTGGTGGCGGCGCAGGGTGACCTTGCAGCCGATCGGCCAGCCGTCGCGGATCTTGAACGACGCCACCGAGACGCGAGACTTGGTCGTCACCGGCTTCTGGCCAGTGATCTTGGCCAGGTCGGCGACGGCGTTCTCAAGCACCTTCTTGTTGGTCGCCGCCTCGCCCACGCCCATGTTCAGCGTGATCTTGACGAGCTTGGGCACTTCCATCGGATTGGTGTAACCGAACTTCTCCATGAGAGCCGGTACAACCTGTTCCTTGTAGATCTTTTCGAGCCGCGTGGTCATTGCTTCATTCCTCAGGCGTCAATCGCCTCACCACTGGAGCGGAACACACGCAATTTGCGTCCATCCTCCAGGACCTTGAACCCGATGCGCTCGCCCTTGCCGGTGGCAGGATTGAGCGGCATCACATTTGAAATGTGGATCGAGGCTTCACGCTCGACCACGCCGCCGGCGACGCCCGCCTGCGGATTCGGCTTGGTGTGCCGCTTGACCAGGTTGATGTTGGAAACGACCACACGGTCGCCATCCACGCGAACAACCTCGCCCTGCTTGCCCTTGTCCTTGCCGGTCGTGACGACCACCTGGTCGCCCTTCTTGATACGGTTTGCCATGTCTGCTTCCTCCGCTCAGAGCACTTCAGGCGCGAGCGAGACGATCTTCATGAACTTCTCGGAACGCAGCTCACGGGTTACCGGTCCGAAGATACGGGTACCGATCGGCTCCTGCTTGTTGTTCAGCAGGACGGCTGCGTTGCCATCGAAGCGGATCAGCGAGCCGTCAGCGCGGCGCACACCCTTGCGAGTACGGACCACGACAGCGTCGTAGACCTCACCCTTCTTGACCTTGCCGCGCGGGATCGCGTCCTTCACGGTCACCTTGATGATGTCACCGATGCCCGCGTAACGGCGCTTGGAACCGCCGAGCACCTTGATGCACATCAGTTCCTTGGCACCGGAGTTGTCGGCGACGTCGAGGTAGCTCTGCATCTGGATCATGATTCAGATCTCCCTTATTCGGCCGCGCGGGTGACGATTTCAACCACGCGCCAGTTCTTGGTCTTGGACAGCGGCGCGATCTCGGTCACGCGCACCACGTCGCCTTCGTTGCAGCTGTTGTCCGCATCGTGGGCGTGGAGCTTGGTCGAGCGCTTGATGTACTTGCCGTACAGCGCGTGCTTGACCTGACGCTCGACCAGAATGGTCACCGTCTTGTCCATCTTGTTGCTGATCACGCGGCCTTCGACCGTGCGCAGCGTCTTGTTTTCGTTGTCGCTCATCGCTGCAATCCCTTACTGGTTGCTGCCGAGCAGGGTCTTCACGCGAGCAATCTCGCGGCGCACCTGGCGGGTTTCGTGGGTCTTGGACTGCTGACCGGTCGCACGCTGCATACGCAGGGAGAACTGCTCCTTGCGCAGGTCCAGAAGGTGGGCCTTCAGCTGGTCGGCAGACTTTTCGCGGAGTTCGTTGATCGTAGCCATTAGCGCACCGTGCGGGTCACGAAGGTGGTGGTGACCGAGAGCTTGGCTGCCGCCAGGCGGAAAGCCTCGCGCGCCTGGTCCTCCGGCACTCCCTCGATTTCATAGATCATGCGGCCGGGCTGGATCTGGGCCACCCAGTACTCGACGTTACCCTTGCCCGAGCCCATGCGGACTTCGATCGGCTTCTGGGTAATCGGCTTGTCCGGGAAGACACGGATCCACATCTTGCCGCCACGCTTGACGTAACGGCTGATGGTGCGGCGCGCTGCCTCGATCTGGCGGGCGGTCAGGCGGCCGAAATCGGTCGCCTTCAGGCCGTACTCGCCGAAGGACACGGCGTTGGCGCTCCAGCTCAGGCCATCGTTACGGCCCTTGAACTGCTTGCGGAACTTGGTTCGCTTGGGTTGCAACATCGCCGTTACCTCGCTTCACGTGCAGGACGGGAGGGGCGTTCGCGATCGCTGCGCTCGGGGCGCGGCGAAGCGTCTTCCTGCTTCTCCTGTCCGACCTGGGAGAAGTCGAAGACCTCGCCCTTGTAGACCCATACCTTGATGCCGATGACACCGTAGGTGGTGTGCGCCTCGGCGAAGCCGTAGTCGATGTCCGCACGCAGGGTGTGCAGCGGGACGCGGCCTTCGCGGTACCACTCCGAACGGGCGATCTCTGCACCGTTGAGGCGGCCGGCGACATTCACCTTGATGCCGAGGGCACCCAGGCGCATCGCATTGCCCACGGCGCGCTTCATCGCACGACGGAACATGATGCGGCGCTCAAGCTGCTGGGCGATCGACTCGGCAACCAGCTGCGCGTCGAGTTCCGGCTTGCGGACCTCGGTCACGTTGATGTGCGCCGGGACGCCCATCATCGCGCTGACTTCCTTGCGCAGCTTCTCGATGTCTTCGCCGCGCTTGCCGATCACCACGCCCGGGCGGGCGGTGTGGATCGTGACGCGCGCAGTCTTGGCCGGACGCTCGATCAGGATCTTGCTGATCCCGGCCTGCGCCAGCTTCTTGCGCAGCATCTCGCGCACCTTCAGGTCGGCCGCCAGGTACTGGGCGTACTCGCCCTTGTCGGCGTACCACTTGGAATTCCAGTCCTTGGCGATGCCAAGGCGGATGCCGATGGGATGAACTTTGTGACCCATATTACTTGCCCTCTCCCACGACGACGGTGATGTGGCTGGTCCGCTTCAGGATGCGGGTGCCGCGACCCTTCGCACGCGCCATGAAGCGCTTCAGCGAGGGACCCTCGTCGACCATGATGGTCTTGACCCTGAGTGCGTCGACGTCGGCACCCTGGTTGTTCTCGGCGTTGGCAATTGCAGACTCGACCACCTTCTTGATGAGGGCGGCGGCCTTCTTGTCCGAGAACTTCAGCAGGTTGACGGCGCGTTCGGCCGGCAGCCCGCGCACCTGGTCGGCGACCAGGCGGGCCTTCTGCGGGGAGATGCGCGCGGTGCGCAGGATGGCTTTCGCTTCCATGGTCATCTCTCCTTACTTCGACTTCTTGTCGCCGCCGTGACCCTTGAAGGTCCGGGTGACAGCGAATTCGCCAAGCTTGTGGCCGACCATGTTCTCGTTGACGAGCACCGGGACATGGTTCTTGCCGTTATGCACAGCGATGGTGAAACCCACCATGTCCGGCAGGATCATGGAACGGCGCGACCAGGTCTTGATCGGCTTCTTGGAGCCGCCCGCAGTCTCCACCTTCTTGACGAGGTGGTGATCGACGAACGGGCCTTTCTTGAGGGAACGTGGCATGGTCGATTAGCCCCTACGATCACGAACAATGAACTGCTGGGTGCGCTTGTTATTGCGCGTCTTGTAACCCTTGGTCGGGACACCCCACGGGGTGACCGGATGCGGGTTGCCCTGGCCGGCCTTCGCCTCGCCACCACCGTGCGGGTGGTCGACGGGGTTCATGGCTGCGCCGCGGACGGTCGGCCTGACGCCGCGCCAGCGCTTGGCGCCAGCCTTGCCCAGCTTCTCGAGGTTGTGCTCGTCGTTGCCGACCTCACCAATGGTGGCGCGGCACTCGGCCGGCACCTTGCGCATCTCGCCGGAACGAAGACGCAGCGTGGCGTAGCCCTGCTCGCGCGCGACCAGCTGCACGGCAGCACCGGCGGCACGCGCGATCTGCGCACCCTTGCCCGGCTTCAGCTCGATGCAGTGGACCGTCGTGCCGACCGGGATATTGCGCAGCGGCAGCGTGTTGCCCGCCTTGATCGGCGCATCGGAACCAGCGATCACCTGGTCGCCGGCCTTCAGGCCCTTCGGCGCGATGATGTAGCGGCGCTCGCCATCGGCGTAGCACAGCAGGGCGATGTGCGCGGTGCGGTTCGGGTCATATTCGATCCGTTCCACGCGCGCGACGATGCCTTCCTTGTTGCGCTTGAAGTCGATCAGGCGATAGTGCTGCTTGTGGCCGCCGCCAACGTGGCGGGTCGTGATGCGGCCGTGGTGGTTGCGACCACCGGACTTGCTCTGCTTCTCGACCAGCGCAGCGTGCGGAGCACCCTTGTGCAGGTCGGGCGTGACCACGCGGACCGCGGAACGGCGACCGGCAGAGGTGGGCTTGAATTTCATCAATGGCATGGGTTTACCCTCAGGCCTTGGCGGACACGTCGATGCTCTGGCCATCGGCCAGGCGCACGTACGCCTTACGCCAGTCGCCGCGGCGACCGGAACGGAAGCGGAAGGACTTGCTCTTGCCCTTCACGTTGACGACGTTGACCGACTCGACCTTCACGTCGAACAGTTGCTCCACGGCGGCCTTGACGTCGGCCTTGGTGGCGTCGCTCGAAACTTCGAACACGTACTGGTTGCTGACTTCCTGCAGGCGCGCGGTCTTTTCGGACACGCGCGGCGCGAGCAGTACGCTGAAAACCTTCTCAATGGTGCTCATGCCAGCCACTCCTCGACCTTCTTGACCGCATCGGCGGTGATCAGCACGGAATCGGCGCCGACCAGGGCCACCGGATCCAGGCCCTGCACATCGCGGACCTGCACGTAAGGCAGGTTGCGCGCCGACAGGAACAGGTTTTCCGAGGCGTCTTCGGTGACGATCAGCGGGCGCTTGCCCAGCTCGAAACCGGCCAGCTTGGTGACCAGCGCGCTGGTCTTGGCTGCATCGAGGTCGAACGAATCGACAACCTTCAGCCGGCCCTGGCGGTTCAGCTCGGAAAGGATCGAGCTGATCGCCGCGCGATACATCTTGCGGTTGACCTTCTGCGCGAAGCTGCGCGGCTTGGCCGCGAAGGTCACGCCGCCGCCGACGAAGATCGGAGCCGTCAGCGCGCCATGACGCGCGCCGCCGCCCTTCTGCTTCTTCGACTTCTTGGTCGTACCGTTGACCTCGGCGCGGGTCTTCTGCGCCTTGGTGCCGGAGCGACCGGCGTTGCGGTATGCAACCACGACCTGGTGGACCAGGTCCTCGCTGAATTCGCGGCCGAACACTTCGTCGGAAACCGACAGCTTGTTGGCGCTACCCGTAATGGTGAGTTCCATCGTGATTCTCCTTACGCCTTGCTCGCCGGGCGCACGACCACGTCGCCACCCGGTGCACCCGGGACGGCGCCGCGAACGGCGATCAGGCCGCGCTCGGCATCGACGCGCACCACTTCGAGATTCTGGGAGCTCTGCACTTCGGCACCCATGTGACCCGACATCTTCTTGCCCGGGAACACGCGACCCGGCGTCTGGCGCTGACCGATGGAGCCCGGCGAGCGGTGCGACAGCGAGTTACCGTGAGTGGCGTCGCCCATGCTGAAGTTGTGGCGCTTGATCGTGCCCTGGAAGCCCTTGCCCTTGGTCACGCCCTGGACGTCGACGATCTGCCCGACTTCGAAGATGTCGGCCTTGATCTCGCCACCGATGGCGAAGTCACCGAGCTTGTCGTCGGCAACGCGGAACTCCCACAGACCGCGACCGGCTTCAACCTTGGCCTTGGCGTAATGACCAGACAGCGGCTTGTTGACCAGGGCGGCGCGGCGCGAGCCGGTCGTCACCTGGACGGCGCTGTAGCCGTCGACTTCGACGGTCTTGATCTGGGTGATGCGATTCGGGGTGGCCTCGATCAACGTCACCGGGATGGAACGACCATCGTCGGTGAACACGCGGCTCATGCCGGCCTTGCGGCCGACCAGACCCAACGAATATTTCTTCGTCATGTCGGCAGTCCTCAGGCGAGCTTGATCTGGACGTCGACGCCAGCCGCGAGTTCGAGCTTCATCAGCGCGTCCACGGTCTTGTCGTTCGGGTCTACGATATCGAGCACGCGCTTGTGCGTGCGGGTCTCGTACTGGTCACGCGCATCCTTGTCGGCGTGCGGGGAGACGAGAATGGTGTAACGCTCGATCTTGGTCGGCAGCGGGATCGGGCCACGCACCTGCGCGCCGGTCCTCTTCGCCGTCTCGACGATCTCGCTGGCCGAACGGTCGATCAGACGATGATCGAACGCCTTGAGCCGAATCCGGATCTTTTGGTCCGCCATGACGGAGTTCCTTCGTTAAAAGAGCGACGGGCGCGGCCTCTGGGATGCCTGCCCCGGTATGGTTCAGTGAGACTTCGGCCGGCCGCTTGGGCGATTCCAGCCAGGGCCCTCGAGCCCCAAAAGCGCGGGCAGACCAGCAAGCCGGTCTGCCCAGACGGAAAAGTATAGAACGCGTAAACATGCGCGTCAACAGCCCTGACGGCTGCCACGCGCGATTCGTCACGCGACCCTTCCCTGTCCGGCGAACACGAGGCACTTCCTGTGCCTCTTTTCGCGTTTATGGCTTCCGCCCACCCAGCGGGCGGAAGCGCAAACTACTGAATTACTTGACGATCTTGGCCACGACGCCGGCGCCGACCGTACGGCCGCCTTCGCGGATCGCGAAGCGCAGGCCTTCGTCCATCGCCACCGGGTTGATCAGCGTGACCACCATCTTCACGTTGTCGCCCGGCATCACCATCTCCACACCCTCCGGCAGCTGAACCGCGCCGGTGATGTCGGTGGTGCGGAAGTAGAACTGCGGACGGTAACCCTTGAAGAACGGGGTGTGGCGGCCGCCCTCGTCCTTCGACAGCACGTACACCTCGGCCTCGAACTCGGTGTGCGGCTTGATCGAACCCGGCTTGCACAGCACCTGGCCGCGCTCCACGTCGTCACGCTTGGTGCCGCGCAGCAGCAGGCCCGCGTTGTCGCCCGCCTGGCCCTGGTCCAGCAGCTTGCGGAACATTTCCACGCCGGTCACGGTGGTCTTCTGGGTCGGGCGGATACCGACGATCTCGATTTCCTCGCCCACCTTGATGATGCCGCGCTCGATACGACCGGTCACCACGGTGCCGCGGCCCGAAATCGAGAACACGTCTTCCACCGGCATCAGGAACGGCTTGTCGACGTCGCGCTCCGGGGTCGGGATCCAGGTGTCCAGCGCATCGACCAGCTTCAGGATCGCCGGCACGCCGATCTCGCTCTGGTCGCCTTCCAGCGCCAGGCGGGCCGAGCCCGAGATGATCGGGGTGTCGTCGCCCGGGAACTCGTACTTGCTCAGCAGCTCGCGGACTTCCATCTCCACCAGCTCCAGCAGCTCGGCGTCGTCCACCATGTCCGCCTTGTTCAGGAAGACCACGATGTACGGCACGCCGACCTGGCGCGACAGCAGGATGTGCTCGCGGGTCTGCGGCATCGGGCCGTCAGCGGCCGAGCACACCAGGATCGCGCCGTCCATCTGCGCGGCACCGGTGATCATGTTCTTCACGTAGTCGGCGTGCCCAGGGCAATCCACGTGCGCGTAATGCCGATTCGCCGATTCGTACTCCACGTGCGCCGTCGAAATCGTGATGCCGCGCGCCTTCTCTTCCGGCGCCGCGTCAATCGCGTCGTAGGCCTTGAACTCGCCGCCAAAACGCTCTGCGCCGATCTTCGTCAGCGCCGCGGTCAGCGTCGTCTTGCCGTGGTCAACGTGACCGATCGTGCCCACGTTCACGTGCGGCTTGGTGCGCTCGAATTTACCCTTGGCCATTGTCTTCTATCCTGTATTTATGCGGTTTTGATCGATCCGGACGAATCCGGATCAGCTCTTCTTGATTACCGTCTCGGCGATGTTGTTCGGCGCTTCTTCGTAATGGTCGAATTCCATCGAGAAGGTGGCGCGGCCCTGGCTCATCGAACGCAGGGTGGTCGCGTAACCGAACATTTCGCCCAGCGGGATCATCGCGTTGATGATCTTGCCCGACGGGCTGTCGTCCTGACCCTGGAGGACGCCGCGGCGGCGGCTCACGTCGCCCATCACGTCACCCAGGTAGTCCTCGGGGCTGACGATCTCGACCTTCATGATCGGCTCGAGCAGCACCGGCTTGGCCTTGGCGAAACCCTGCTTGAACGCCATCGAGGCGGCCAGCTTGAACGCCATTTCCGAGGAGTCGACGTCATGGTACGAACCGAACACCAGCTTGGCCTTCACGCCCACCACCGGGAAGCCCGCGAGCGGACCGCTGGTGATGGTTTCGCGCATGCCCTTCTCCACCGACGGGATGAACTCCTTCGGGATCACGCCGCCACTGATGTCATTGACGAACAGGAAGTCATCCTTGATGTCGGCAGCGTACTTCTCGCGATCGGCAGCGCTGATCGGCGACATCTCGATGACGACGTGGCCGTACTGGCCCTTACCACCGGACTGCTTGGCGTGCTTGTAGTCGGACTTCACGTCGCTCAGGCGAATGGTCTCGCGGTACGCGACCTGCGGCTTGCCGACGTTGGCCTCGACGTTGAACTCGCGCTTCATGCGGTCAACGATGATATCCAGGTGCAGCTCGCCCATGCCCGAGATGATCGTCTGGCCCGACTCTTCGTCGGTCTTGACGCGGAACGACGGGTCTTCCTGGGCCAGGCGGCTCAGTGCGTTGCCCATCTTCTCCTGGTCGGACTTGGTCTTCGGCTCGACCGCCATCGAGATCACCGGCTCCGGGAACGCCATGCGCTCGAGCACGATCGGCGAATCCTGCGAGCACAGGGTGTCGCCGGTGGTGACGTCCTTCAGGCCCACGGCGGCGGCGATGTCGCCTGCCAGCACTTCCTTGATCTCTTCACGATTGTTGGAGTGCATCTGCAGCAGGCGGCCGATGCGCTCCTTCTTGTTCTTGACCGAGTTCAGAACGGCGTCGCCGGCATTCAGCGTGCCCGAATAGACGCGGAAGAAGGTCAACGAACCGACGAACGGATCGGTCATGATCTTGAACGCGAGCGCCGAGAAGGGTGCCTTGTCGCTGGATTCGCGGGTCAGCTCCTTGGTCTCGTCGTCCACGTCCTGGCCCTTCACCGCCGGCACATCGACAGGCGACGGCAGCAGGTTGATGACGCCGTCGAGCATGGCCTGCACGCCCTTGTTCTTGAACGCCGAGCCGCAGAACATCGGCACGATCTCGACATTAAGCGTGCGCGAACGCAGGCCGTTGACGATCTCTTCCTCGGTGAGGTCGCCCCCTTCCAGGTACTTGTTCATCAGCTCTTCGCTGGCTTCGGCAGCCGACTCGACCATGAACGCGCGCTCCTCCGCGGCCTGAGCCTTGAGCTCTTCCGGGATTTCGCGGTACTCGAAGCTCAGGCCCTGGGAAGCCGTATCCCAATGGATCGCCTTCATCTTGAGCAGGTCGACCACGCCCTCGAAACCGTCTTCGGCGCCGATCGGCACCTGCATCGGCACCGGCACCGCGCCCAGGCGGGCCTTCAGCTGGTCACGGACCTTGTAGAAGTTGGCACCGGTGCGGTCCATCTTGTTGACGAACGCAATGCGCGGCACGTGGTACTTGTTGGCCTGGCGCCACACCGTCTCCGACTGCGGCTGCACGCCGCCCACGGCGCACAACACGAACACCGCGCCATCGAGCACGCGCAGCGAACGCTCGACTTCGATCGTGAAGTCGACGTGCCCGGGGGTATCGATGATGTTGAAGCGGTGCTCCGGCAGGGACTTGTCCATGCCCTTCCAGAACGCGGTCGTGGCGGCGGACTGGATCGTGATGCCACGTTCCTGCTCCTGCTCCATCCAATCCATGGTCGCGGCGCCATCGTGCACTTCACCGATCTTGTGGCTCTTGCCGGTGTAGAACAGGATGCGCTCGGACGTGGTGGTCTTGCCGGCATCGATGTGGGCCATGATGCCGAAGTTGCGGTAACGCTCGATGGGAGTGGTGCGGGCCACGGGAGCCTCTCGTTTGCTTTTGGCTTTTGGATGACGGAGCGGCGCGGTGCGCCGGCTTCCGAAAGACAGAGGCGCGGAACATGTCCGCGCCGCCTGAACTGGTGGGGACGGGCCCGCTCAGGGGCCCGGCCGCATTACCAGCGGTAGTGCGCGAAGGCCTTGTTGGCCTCGGCCATGCGGTGCGTCTCTTCACGCTTCTTGATCGCGCCGCCACGGTTCTCCGAGGCATCGACCAGCTCGGCGGCCAGCTTGCGGGCCATCGAGTTCTCGCCGCGCTTGCGGGCGGAATCGATCAGCCAACGCATGGCCAGGGCCAGACGACGGGACGTACGCACTTCCACCGGAACCTGGTAGGTGGCGCCGCCGACGCGACGGGACTTCACCTCGACTGCCGGGGAAACGTTGTCCAGCGCCTTCTGTACCAGCTCGACGGCGTTGGGGTTCTTCTCGCCGATCACGTCCATCGCGTCATACACGATGTTCTCGGCGATCGACTTCTTGCCGCTCTTCATCACCATATTGATGAAGCGGGCGATGGTCTCGCTCCCGTGCTTCGGATCGGGAAGGACGGCGCGCTGGGGGGTGGAACCTTTACGGGACATGTCGTGCTTCCTCGATTAGCTCTTCGGGCGCTTGGCGCCGTACTTGGAACGGCCCTGGCGGCGCTTGGTGACGCCAGCAGCGTCGAGCGAACCACGAACGGTGTGGTAGCGCACGCCCGGAAGATCCTTGACGCGGCCGCCGCGGATCAGCACAACGGAGTGCTCCTGCAGGTTGTGGCCTTCGCCGCCGATGTACGAGATGACCTCGTAGCCGTTGGTCAGGCGCACCTTGGCGACCTTGCGCAGGGCCGAGTTCGGCTTCTTCGGGGTGGTGGTGTATACACGGGTGCAAACACCACGGCGCTGCGGGCACTTCTCGAGTGCCGGCGAGGCGCTCTTGTAGGTCTCCGCCTTCCGCGGCTTGCGGACAAGCTGGTTGATCGTTGCCATCTGTAAGGTTCTTCTGCTTGGGGCCCGCGCTGGAGCCGGGGCCGGTACGTGAAAACGACGGCAGGCCGAAGGACGGCCTGCCGAGACAGGAGAGTATAGCGGTCGGCCAGAAACTGCGTCAACCGACCCCCATCCCTGGTGTCAAGTCCCGGGCAGCGCAAGGCCGGCCCGAGACGGTCTGGCGGGGATCCTTCCCCACCAGGAGCCGGGCCTTCCGGCCCGGCCAACCTTTCTACTTACTCGCTGGCACCCTCGTCGGCGACCACCTCGGCCGGCGATTCGGCGACCGGCTCGTTCCCGCCGGTGAGCGCACTCATCTCAGCGTCAGTGAGACCGGTCGAGGAACGCCGACGCTTGCTGTGATACGCCAGGCCGGTACCGGCCGGGATCAGGCGACCGACGATCACGTTTTCCTTCAGGCCGCGCAGGCTGTCGCGGGTACCGCGAACGGCAGCCTCGGTCAGCACGCGCGTGGTCTCCTGGAAGGAGGCCGCGGAGATGAACGATTCGGTCGCCAGCGACGCCTTGGTGATGCCCAGCAGGACCGGATCGATCCTGGCCGGCAGCTCCTTGCGGGCCAGCAGGCGGGCGTTCTCCTCGATGACGCGCTGGCGCTCGACCTGCTCGCCATTGAGGAACTTCGAATCGCCCTGGTCGGCGATCTCGACCTTGCGCAGCATCTGGCGGGTGATGACCTCGATGTGCTTGTCGTTGATCTTCACGCCCTGCAGGCGGTAGACGTCCTGGATTTCCTTGACCAGGTACGCAGCCAGCGGCTCGATACCCAGCAGGCGCAGGATGTCCTGCGGGCTCGGCTCGCCGTCCACCACGGTCTCGCCCTTGGTCACGTGCTCGCCTTCGAACACGATGATCTGGCGGTACTTCGGGATCAGCTCCTCGTGCTCGCCACCCTCGTTGTCACGGATGATCAGGCGCTGCTTGCCCTTGGTGTCCTTGCCGAAGCTGACCACGCCCGAACGCTCGGCCAGGATCGCCGGATCCTTCGGCTTGCGCGCCTCGAACAAGTCGGCCACGCGCGGCAGACCACCGGTGATGTCGCGGGTCTTGGACGCTTCCTGCGGGATCTTGGCGACCACGTCGCCCACGCCGACCGCGGCGCCATCCTGCAGGTTCACCAGCGAACGCGGCGGCAGCAGGTACTGGGCCGGCAGGTCGGTGTTCGGGAGGGTCAGGTCCTTGCCGTCCTTGTCGACGATGCGGACCAGCGGACGCAGGTCCTTGCCCATCGAGCCGCGACGCTTGGGATCGGTGATCTCGCGCGACGCCAGGCCGGTGAGTTCGTCGGTCTTCTCGATGACGGTGACGCCGTCGACGAAGTCGATGAAGCGCATGAAACCGGCCACTTCCGACACGATCGGGTGGTTATGCGGGTCCCAGTTCGCGACCGACTGACCCGCCTTCACCGCAGCCAGATCCTTGACGGTGATGGTCGAACCGTAAGGCAGCTTGTAGCGCTCACGCTCGCGGCCGTGCGGGTCGAGGACCGAGATTTCGCCCGAGCGCGACACGGCAACCAGGTTGCCGTTGCTGTGTTCGACCGACTTGAGGTTGTTGAACTTCACCGAACCGGTCGTCTTGACCGTGATGCTGTCCACCGCCGCCGCACGCGAGGCCGCACCACCGATGTGGAACGTACGCATGGTCAGCTGGGTGCCCGGCTCGCCGATCGACTGGGCGGCGATGACGCCGACCGCTTCGCCGATGTTGACGATGTGGCCACGGGCCAGGTCGCGGCCGTAGCACTGCGCGCACACGCCGAACGCCGATTCGCAGGTGATGGTGGAACGCACCTTGATCGACTGGACGCCGGCATCTTCGAGCTTCTGCACCCACGCTTCGTCGAGCAGGGCATTGCGGGTGACGATCGGATCCTCGTCGTTGCCCGGCAGGAACACGTCCTCGACCACGACACGACCCAGCACGCGGTCGCGCAGCGGCTCGACCACGTCGCCGCCTTCCACGATCGGGGTCATGGTCAGGCCGTGCGAGGTGCCGCAGTCGACCTCGGTGATGACCACGTCCTGGGCCACGTCGACCAGGCGACGGGTCAGGTAACCGGAGTTCGCGGTCTTCAGCGCGGTATCGGCCAGGCCCTTACGGGCACCGTGGGTGGAGTTGAAGTACTCCTGCACGTTCAGGCCTTCGCGGAAGTTGGCCTTGATGGGCGTCTCGATGATCGAGCCGTCCGGACGCGCCATCAGGCCGCGCATACCGGCCAGCTGGCGGATCTGCGCCTGCGAACCACGCGCGCCGGAGTCGGCCATGATGTACAGGGAGTTCATCGACTTCTGGGCGATTTCCTCGCCCTTCGCGTTGACCACCTTGTCGGTGCCGATCGTGTCCATCATCGCCTTGGCGATGCGCTCGTTGGTGCGCGACCAGATGTCGACCACCTTGTTGTAGCGTTCGCCGGCGGTGACCAGGCCGCTCTGGTATTGCTCCTGGATCTCCAGCACCTCGGCCTCGGCCTCGGTCAGGATGCCCTTCTTCTCGTCCGGGATCAGCATGTCGTCGATGCCGATCGACACGCCGGCGCGGGTCGCGAAGGCGAAGCCGGTGTACATCAGCTGGTCGGCGAACACCACGGTGTCCTTCAGGCCCAGCTGGCGGTAGCACGAGTTGATCAGGCGGCTGATGTTCTTCTTGGTCAGCTCGGTGTTGGCCAGCGCGAACGGCAGGCCCTCCGGCAGGATCTCGGCCAGCAGCGCGCGACCGACCGTGGTGTCCACGATCGAGGTCGACTTCTGCTTGTTGCCGGCCTCGTCGGTCACTACCTCGACGATGCGGACCTTGACCTTGGCATGCAGCTCCACCACGCGGTTGTCGTAGGCGCGCTTGACCTCGGCCACGTTCGCGAACGCCATGCCCTCGCCCTTCTTGTTCTCGAGGGCGCGGGTCATGTAGTACAGGCCGAGCACGACGTCCTGCGACGGCACGATGATCGGCTCGCCGTTGGCGGGCGACAGGATGTTGTTGGTCGACATCATCAGCGCGCGCGCTTCCAGCTGGGCCTCGAGGCTCAGCGGGACGTGCACGGCCATCTGGTCACCGTCGAAGTCGGCGTTGAACGCGGTGCAGACCAGCGGGTGCAGCTGGATGGCCTTGCCCTCGATCAGCACCGGCTCGAACGCCTGGATGCCCAGGCGGTGCAGGGTCGGCGCACGGTTCAGCAGGACCGGATGCTCGCGGATCACCTCTTCCAGGATGTCCCAGACCTCGGCTTCTTCACGCTCGACCAGCTTCTTGGCGGCCTTGATCGTGGTGGCCAGGCCGCGACGCTGCAACTTTGCGAACACGAACGGCTTGAACAGTTCCAGCGCCATCTTCTTCGGCAGGCCGCACTGGTGCAGGCGCAGGTACGGACCGACCACGATGACCGAACGGCCCGAGTAGTCCACGCGCTTGCCCAGCAGGTTCTGGCGGAAGCGACCCTGCTTGCCCTTGATCATGTCGGCCAGCGACTTGAGCGGGCGCTTGTTGGTGCCGGTGATGGCGCGGCCGCGGCGGCCGTTGTCCATCAGCGCATCGACCGACTCCTGCAGCATGCGCTTCTCGTTGCGCACGATGATGTCGGGCGCATTGAGTTCAAGCAGGCGGCGCAGGCGGTTGTTGCGGTTGATGACGCGGCGGTACAGGTCGTTGAGGTCGGAGGTCGCGAAGCGGCCACCGTCCAGCGGGACCAGCGGACGCAGGTCCGGCGGCAGCACCGGCAGCACGGTCATGACCATCCACTCCGGGCGGTTGCCGGAGTCGATGAACGCCTCGACCAGCTTGATCCGCTTGGTCAGGCGCTTGAGCTTGGTCTCCGAACCGGTCGCCGCGATTTCCTCGCGCAGGCGGGCCATCTCGGCCTGCAGGTCGATCGTGCGCAGCAGCTCGTAGATCGCCTCGGCGCCCATCGCGGCGTCGAAGTCGTCACCGTGCTCCTGGCGCGCGGTCAGGAACTGCTCTTCGGTCAGCAGCTGGCGGCGGTCGAGCGGGGTCAGGCCCGGCTCGGTGACCACGTAGGCTTCGAAGTACAGGATGCGCTCGATGTCACGCAGGGTCATGTCCAGCATCAGGCCGATGCGCGACGGCAGCGACTTGAGGAACCAGATGTGCGCGACCGGCGAGGCCAGGTCGATGTGGCCCATGCGCTCGCGGCGCACCTTGGCCAGGGTCACTTCCGTGCCGCACTTCTCGCAGACCACGCCACGGTGCTTCATGCGCTTGTACTTGCCGCACAGGCACTCGTAGTCCTTGATCGGGCCGAAGATGGCGGCGCAGAACAGGCCGTCGCGCTCGGGCTTGAAGGTACGGTAGTTGATCGTCTCGGGCTTCTTCACCTCGCCGAACGACCACGAACGGATCAGGTCGGGCGAGGCCAGCGCGATCTTGATCGCGTCGAAGTCCAGCGTCTGGCGCTGCTGGTTGAAGAGATTGAGCAGGTCTTTCATTTCTTGTCTCCGTCAGGAGTGAAGGCAGTCGATGGGCGGTTCGGTAGGGAGCGCGGCATGCGCGTGCATGCCGCGCGGCGCGCCTTACTCGTCCTCCAACTCCATGTTGATGGCCAGCGAGCGGATTTCCTTCACCAGGACGTTGAAGGATTCCGGCATGCCGGCGACCATCTCGTGGTTGCCGTCGACGATGTTCTTGTACATCTGGTTGCGGCCCTGCACGTCGTCGGACTTCACCGTCAGCATCTCCTGCAGGGTGTAGGCCGCGCCGTAGGCTTCCAGCGCCCAGACTTCCATTTCACCGAAGCGCTGGCCACCGAACTGCGCCTTGCCGCCCAGCGGCTGCTGGGTAACGAGCGAGTACGGACCGGTCGAACGCGCGTGCATCTTGTCGTCGACCAGGTGGTTCAGCTTCAGGTAGTGCATGTAGCCGACGGTCACCGGACGCTCGAACGCTTCGCCGGTGCGGCCGTCGTGCAGCACGGTCTGGCCGCTGCTCGGCAGCTCAGCCAGCTCGAGCATGCGCTTGATCTCCGCCTCGCTCGCGCCGTCGAACACCGGGGTTGCCATCGGCACGCCGACGGTCAGGTTCTTGGCCATGCCCAGCAGCTCTTCATCGCTGAACTGCGACAGGTCCACGCGCTCGCCGACCGCGGTACGGTCGTGGTTGTAGATGTCCTCGAGGAACTTGCGCAGGTCCTTGACCGCGGTCTGGGCCTCGAGCATCCGCTGGATCTTGCGACCCAGGCCCTTGGCTGCCCAGCCCAGGTGCACTTCCAGGATCTGGCCGATGTTCATACGCGACGGCACGCCCAGCGGGTTGAGCACGATGTCCACCGACTCGCCGCTGGCCATGTACGGCATGTCCTCGACCGGAACCACGTTCGAGACGACGCCCTTGTTGCCGTGGCGGCCGGCCATCTTGTCGCCTGGCTGGATGCGGCGCTTCACGGCCAGGAACACCTTGACCATCTTCAGCACGCCCGGTGCGAGGTCGTCGCCCTGGGTGATCTTGCCGCGCTTGTCGTCGAAGCGGCGCTCGAACTCCTTCTCGTGCGCGGCGATCTGCTTCTGCGCGCGCTCGATGGCTTCCGAAGCGTCCTCGTCCTTCATCCGCAGCAGGAACCAGTCGGCCTTCTTCAGGCCGTCCAGGTACGCGTCGTTGAGGGTGTCGCCCTTCTTCAGGCCCGGGCCGCCGTTGGCGACCTTGCCCACGATCTGCGAGCGCAGGCGCGCGTAGATCGCCGCTTCCAGGATGCGGAACTGGTCGTCGAAGTCCTTCTTGACGCGCTTGATCTCGCTCTCTTCGATCTGCTTTGCGCGCTTGTCCTTCTCGATGCCGTCGCGGGTGAAGACCTGCACGTCGATGACGGTGCCGTCCATGCCCGGCGGCACGCGCAGCGAGCTGTCCTTAACGTCGGACGCCTTCTCGCCGAAGATCGCACGCAGCAGCTTCTCCTCCGGGGTCAGCTGGCTTTCGCCCTTCGGCGTGACCTTGCCGACCAGGATGTCGCCGGCACGCACTTCGGCGCCGATGTACACCACGCCGGACTCGTCCAGGCGGTTGAGCGCCTGCTCGGACACGTTCGGGATGTCGGCGGTGATCTCCTCCGGACCCAGCTTGGTGTCGCGGGCCGCGCAGGTCAGCTCTTCGATGTGGATCGTGGTGTAGCGGTCTTCCTGGACCACGCGCTCCGACAGCAGGATCGAGTCCTCGAAGTTGTAGCCGTTCCACGGCATGAACGCGATCAGCATGTTCTGGCCCAGGGCCAGCTCGCCGATGTCGGTCGACGGACCGTCGGCCAGCACGTCGCCTCGCGCGATCACGTCGCCCACGTGCACCAGCGGGGTCTGGTTGATGCAGGTGTTCTGGTTCGAACGGGTGTACTTGGTCAGGGTGTAGATGTCCACGCCGGCATCGTGCTCGCCGGAGATTTCCACCTCGTTGACCTTGACCACGATGCGGCCCGCATCGACCTGCTCGATGACGCCGCCACGACGCGCGTTCACGGTCACGCCCGAGTCGCGCGCCACGGCGCGCTCGATGCCGGTACCGACCAGCGGAGTCTGCGAACGCAGCGTCGGCACGGCCTGGCGCTGCATGTTGGCGCCCATCAGCGCGCGGTTGGCGTCATCGTGCTCCAGGAACGGCACCAGCGCCGCGGCGACCGACACGGTCTGCATCGGCGAGACGTCCATGTAATGGATCTCGGCCGGCGGCTTGAGCAGCGATTCGCCCTGGTAACGGCACGGCACGAACAGCTCGGTCAGCTTGCCGGAGGCGTCATGCGCGGCATTGACCTGGGCGATGACGTACTCGTTCTCCTCGATCGCCGACAGGTAGTCGACCTCGTCGGTGAAGCGGCCGTCCACGACCTTGCGGTACGGCGTTTCCAGGAAGCCGTACTGGTTGGTGCGGGCGAACACCGCCAGCGAGTTGATCAGGCCGATGTTCGGGCCTTCCGGGGTTTCGATGGTGCAGACGCGGCCGTAATGGGTCGGGTGCACGTCGCGCACTTCGAAGCCGGCGCGCTCGCGGGTCAGGCCGCCCGGGCCCAGCGCCGAGACGCGGCGCTTGTGGGTGACTTCCGACAGCGGGTTGTTCTGGTCCATGAACTGCGACAGCTGCGAGGAGCCGAAGAACTCCTTGATCGCGGCGGCCACCGGCTTGGCGTTGATCAGTTCCTGCGGGGTCAGGCCCTCGGACTCGGCCATCGACAGGCGCTCCTTCACCGCGCGCTCGACGCGGACCAGGCCGACGCGGAACACGTTCTCGGCCATCTCGCCGACCGAACGCACGCGACGGTTGCCCAGGTGGTCGATGTCGTCCACTACGCCACGACCGTTGCGGATCTCGGTCAGCACGTTCAGCACGTCGAGGATGTCGGAGGTCTTGCCCTGGGCGGCGACCAGCCGTTTGGACTCCTCGTCATTGCGCTGCGAGAAGTACTGGTGGTCGAACAGCACGGCCTCGCCCGTGGTCTCCTTGCGACCCACGCGACGGTTGAACTTCATCCGGCCCACGCCCGAAAGGTCGTAGCGCTCGAAGGTGAAGAACAGGTTGTGGAACAGGTTCTGCGCGGCTTCCTTGGTCGGCGGCTCGCCCGGACGCATCATCCGGTAGATCTCGACCAGCGCCTCGAGCTGGGTACGGCTCGGGTCGATGCGCAGGGTGTTGGACAGGTACGGGCCGCGATCCAGGTCGTTGACCCACAGCGTGCCCACGCTGGCCACGCCGGCCTTGCGGAAGGCGGCCAGCTGCTCTTCGTTGATCTCGTCGTTGGCGCTCGCCAGCAGTTCGCCAGTGTTCGCATCGACCACGTCATGGGCCAGGATGCGGGTGAGCAGGTACTCGTCCGGCACGGCCAGTGCGGTAACCCCCGCCTGCTCGAGCTGACGCACGTGGCGCGCGGTGATGCGCTTGCCGGCCTCGACGATGACCTTCTCGCCATCGGCCAGGTCGAAGTTCAGCGTCTCGCCGCGCAGGCGCTCGGGCACCAGCTCCAGCTGCACGCCTTCGCTCGGGTCGATGTGGAAGGTGTTGATCTCGAAGAACGCACGCAGCATTTCTTCGTTGTTGTAGCCCAGTGCGCGCAGCAGGATCGTCACCGGCAGCTTGCGGCGGCGGTCGATACGGGTGTACAGCGCGTCCTTCGGGTCGAACTCGAAGTCCAGCCAGGAGCCGCGGTAGGGAATGATGCGGGCGCTGTACAGCAGCTTGCCCGAGCTGTGGGTCTTGCCGCGGTCGTGGTCGAAGAACACGCCCGGCGAGCGGTGCAGCTGCGAGACGATGACCCGCTCGGTGCCGTTCACGATGAACGTGCCGTGCTCGGTCATCAGCGGGATCTCGCCGAGGTAGACCTCCTGCTCCTTGACGTACTTGATCGCCTTGGTCGAGGACTCGCGGTCGTAGATCACCAGGCGCACGGTCACGCGCAGCGGGGCGCCGTAGGACAGGCCACGGTTGCGGCACTCGCGCTCGTCGAACACGGGCTCGCCGAGCTTGTAGCCCACGTACTCCAGCGCGGCGTTCCCGCTATAGCTGGTGATCGGGAACACCGACTTCAGGGCGGCATGCAGGCCCTGGTCGCGGCGCTTGGCCGAATCGGTGTCGGCCTGCAGGAAGTCCCGGTAGGAATCGACCTGGATGGCGAGCAGGAACGGCACCTCGAGGATCGAGCGCTGCTTGCCGAAATCCTTGCGGATGCGCTTCTTCTCGGTGAACGAGTACGTCGTCATTGGATGTACCACCTTTGGCAGTGCGGGCCGCGCGTGGCGCGGACCGGGGGAACGTGAAGCTGTCAGTCGGTAGTCGCTGGTATTGCCGGCACCAGCACGCCATCTATCGCTACTTCCGACTACCAGCTCCGCATGTGCGTGAGACTGGGTTTTCGCCCTGCTGCGGCCGCCGGGAGCGCAGGGCTCCGGAACGACCAAAGGCCGGGGGCTTTCGCCCCCAGCCTTGGCGCATCACCGAGCGTTCCGGCGATGCAAGGTGCCGCTTACTTGAGCTCGACGGTGGCGCCGGCGGCTTCAAGGTCCTTCTTGTACTTGGCGGCGTCGTCCTTGGACACGCCTTCCTTGACGTCCTTCGGAGCGCCTTCGACCAGGTCCTTGGCTTCCTTCAGGCCCAGGCCGGTGATGGCGCGGACGGCCTTGATGACTTCGACCTTCTTCTCGCCGGCGGCCTTCAGCACGACGGTGAACTCGGTCTGCTCTTCGACGGCGGCAGCGGCAACCGGGCCGGCGGCCACGGCGACCGGGGCGGCGGCGGAGACGCCGAACTTCTCTTCGATGGCCTTGACCAGCTCCATCACTTCCATCAGGGTCTTGCCGGCGATGGCTTCGACGATCTGCTCGTTGGAAAGGGACATTGTGATTACCTTCTGAATGTTTTCTGGAAAGGGATTTCGGAAATCGTCGACGCGACTCAGGCCGTTTCGGCCGGGGCCTCGGTGGACGCAGCCTCTTCAGCCGGCGCGGCTTCGCCACCACCCTGCTGCTCGGCGACGGCCTTGACCGCGCGGGCGAACATGGTGGCCGGCTCGGCCAGCGCACGGGCGACCATGGCCAGGGCCTGGTCGAGCGTCGGCAGCGAAGCCAGGACCTCGACATGGCTGGCCGGGTACAGCTGGCCGCCTACGGCGACCACCTTCGGCTGCAGCTTGTCGTTGCCCTTGGCGAACTCCTTGATCAGGCGACCGGCGGCGCCGGGCTCCTCGGTCGAGAACGCATAAAGCAGCGGACCGACGAGCGCATCCTTGGCGCACTCGTATTCCGTGCCTTCGACGGCGCGCGCGGCCAGCGTGTTCTTGACTACTTTCAAGTACACGCCGTTCTCGCGGGCCTTCTTGCGCATCGCGGTCATCTGGGCGACCGTGGTGCCTGCGTACTCGGCGGCGATCAGGGAGTGCGCCTTGGCGGCGACGTCGGCCAGTTCGGCGACGACTTCCTTCTTCTGGGACAGATTGAGAGCCATAACACTCCTCCGTATGAACTCCGCTCGCGGCTCCTGCCACTTGCGGTCCTGGGCGGCGCCCTTCCGTGCGCGCCGGGGATGCCTCGGGCATCCCGGTGCTGGCCTTTCTGATCCGCACGCCCGAATGGTCGGTCGTGCCGGGAAAACTTCCAGAAGGGCGGCACCATCTACGCAGGCTCAGGCCCTGTCGGACCTTCGATTAAGCGACCCCGCTGCATCGACGGCGAATCCATGCCGTTCTCGAGCTTCCCTGCCCGTCGCCGATGTGCGCCGACCGCACCTGCGGTCTTTGACGGCTGTCGCCACGCCGGAGCGCGACGACTGCCCTCAAAATTCCCGCCTCGCCTTGCATGCGGCGAAGCGGGTTTAAACGATTACTTAAGGGTCAGCGACGCCTGGTCGACGGTCACGCCCGGGCCCATGGTCGAGCTCAGCGAGACCTTCTGCAGGTAGTTGCCCTTGGAGGTCGCCGGCTTGGCCTTGATCAGGTCCAGCAGCAGCGCCTGCAGGTTCGACTTCAGCGCTTCATCGCTGAACTCGGCCTTGCCGATCGTGGCGTGGATGATGCCGGCCTTGTCGGTGCGGTAGCGGACCTGGCCCGACTTGGCGTTCTTCACTGCCTCGGCCGGGTTCGGCGAAACGGTACCGACCTTCGGGTTCGGCATCAGGCCGCGCGGGCCGAGCACCTGGCCGAGCTTGCCGACCACGCGCATTGCGTCCGGGGTAGCGATGACCACGTCGTAGTTCAGGTCGCCAGCCAGCATCTTCTCGGCCAGGTCGTCCATGCCCACGGCCTCGGCGCCGGCGGCCAGCGCCTCGTCGGCCTTGGCGCCGGCGGGGGCGAACACGGCCACGCGCACGCTCTTGCCGGTACCGGCCGGCAGCACGGTCGAGCCGCGCACCTGCTGGTCGGACTTCTTGGCGTCAACGCCAAGGCGGACCGAAACGTCCACGGCCTCGACGAACTTGGCCTTGGTGAAACCCTTGATGATCTTCAGCGCCTCATCGATGGAGTAGGCCTTGCCGGGCTCCACTGCCGCCTTGATCGCCTTCTGTCGCTTGTTCAGTGCCATGTTCTCAGCCCTCCACCACAAGACCCATCGAACGGGCGGAGCCCGCGATGGTGCGCACAGCTGCGTCCAGGTCGGCCGCGGTCAGGTCGGCTTCCTTCGCCTTGGCGATGTCCTCGAGCTGCTTGCGGGTGACCTTGCCCACCTTGTCGGTGTTCGGGCGCTTGGAGCCGGAGGTGACACCGGCAGCCTTCTTGAGCAGCACGGTGGCCGGGGTGCTCTTGGTGATGAAGGTGAAGGTGCGGTCCGAGTAGGCCGTGATGATGACCGGAGTCGGCAGACCCGGCTCGAGCTTGGAGGTCGCTGCGTTGAACGCCTTGCAGAACTCCATGATGTTCAGGCCGCGCTGACCCAGCGCAGGACCGACCGGCGGCGAGGGGTTGGCCTGGCCGGCCTTCACCTGCAGCTTGATGTAACCGACTACTTTCTTTGCCATTTCAATGCTCTCCGGGTGCTAGCGCCTGCATGGCAGGCTCCCCATCGTTCCGGGAAAATCACGCGTCCCGGCATCGCGTTTGTTCTTGAAAACCCGTTCGCGACAAAGGCCGCCAGGTCGGCGGCCATTGCGGATGTCCGGCTAACCCGGACAGGGAGCCGCGCAGTATAGCAGGACAACGGGGCCCCGTGGGACCCGACCGGGGCCGGTCGTCAGGCCTTCTCGACCTGGCCGAACTCCAGCTCCACCGGGGTGGACCGGCCGAAGATCAGGACCGCGACGCGGACCCTGCTCTTCTCGTAATTGACTTCCTCGACCACGCCATTGAAGTCGTTGAACGGCCCGTCGGTGACCCGGACCATCTGGCCCGGCTCGAACAGCACCTTCGGACGCGGCTTCTCCACGCCTTCCTGAACGCGCTGCAGGATCGCATCGGCCTCGTCGTCGCGGATCGGCAGCGGACGATCGGCGGTGCCGCCGATGAAGCCCATGACCTTGGAGGTCTCCTTGATCAGGTGCCAGCTCTCGCTGTCGATGCGCGGAATGCCACCCTCGTCGTGGGTCTCGATCTGGACCAGCACGTATCCCGGGAAGAACTTGCGCTCGGAGCGGCGCTTCTGCCCGGCGCGCATCTCGATCACTTCCTCGGTCGGCACCAGGACGTCGCCAAAGCGATCCTCCATGCCGTTGCGCACGATGCGGTCGCGCAGCGCCTGGGCGACGCTCTTCTCGAAGCCGGAATAGGCGTGTACCACGTACCAACGCTTCACTGCGACATTCTCCTCAACGGCCCAGGAACCACTGGATCGCTTTCTGTACGACGAAATCGAACCCGGCCAGGAGCAGGCTCACGATCACCACCACCGCGACCACGACCCAGGCCATGCGGGTAGTCTCCTGGCGCGTCGGCCAGACCACCTTGCGCAGCTCGAATCGCGCCTCGGACAGGAATTCACGCGCCTCCCGGCCCTTGGTGCTGGCCAGAAAAACAACCGTGCCGGCTACCAGGCCGACCACAACGGCCAATCCGCGCAGCTGCGGCGCCCACGAACCCAGCTGGGCCGCGCGCTCGGGCGCGGAGAACCAGAACCAGACGAACAGGCCGCCGATGACAAGCAGTGCGGCGATGGCGTACTTGACGATGTCCCCGCCGGAAGCGGTCTGTGCCGGGTTGATCTTGCTGTTCAAGTCGCTGTCGCTCTTCTTAACCGTTGCGGCCCTGTCGGACCAGCCTTGCGAGGGGTGCCGGGAAAGTGGCACGCCAGGAGGGACTCGAACCCCCAACCTGCGGTTTTGGAGACCGCTGCTCTGCCAATTGAGCTACTGGCGTACGTTTTAAACCCGGGCTTCCCTGAGACGGCGAAGGCGGACCGAAGTTCCGGCCCGCCCTTCGCGCTTTCCGGCGAACCCGTCGCCGGGATCCGCAGGGGCTTACTTGACGATCTTGGCCACGACGCCGGCGCCGACCGTACGGCCGCCTTCGCGGATCGCGAAGCGCAGGCCTTCGTCCATCGCCACCGGGTTGATCAGCGTGACCACCATCTTCACGTTGTCGCCCGGCATCACCATCTCCACACCCTCCGGCAGCTGAACCGCGCCGGTGATGTCGGTGGTGCGGAAGTAGAACTGCGGACGGTAACCCTTGAAGAACGGGGTGTGGCGGCCGCCCTCGTCCTTCGACAGCACGTACACCTCGGCCTCGAACTCGGTGTGCGGCTTGATCGAACCCGGCTTGCACAGCACCTGGCCGCGCTCCACGTCGTCACGCTTGGTGCCGCGCAGCAGCAGGCCCGCGTTGTCGCCCGCCTGGCCCTGGTCCAGCAGCTTGCGGAACATTTCCACGCCGGTCACGGTGGTCTTCTGGGTCGGGCGGATACCGACGATCTCGATTTCCTCGCCCACCTTGATGATGCCGCGCTCGATACGACCGGTCACCACGGTGCCGCGGCCCGAAATCGAGAACACGTCTTCCACCGGCATCAGGAACGGCTTGTCGACGTCGCGCTCCGGGGTCGGGATCCAGGTGTCCAGCGCATCGACCAGCTTCAGGATCGCCGGCACGCCGATCTCGCTCTGGTCGCCTTCCAGCGCCAGGCGGGCCGAGCCCGAGATGATCGGGGTGTCGTCGCCCGGGAACTCGTACTTGCTCAGCAGCTCGCGGACTTCCATCTCCACCAGCTCCAGCAGCTCGGCGTCGTCCACCATGTCCGCCTTGTTCAGGAAGACCACGATGTACGGCACGCCGACCTGGCGCGACAGCAGGATGTGCTCGCGGGTCTGCGGCATCGGGCCGTCAGCGGCCGAGCACACCAGGATCGCGCCGTCCATCTGCGCGGCACCGGTGATCATGTTCTTCACGTAGTCGGCGTGCCCAGGGCAATCCACGTGCGCGTAATGCCGATTCGCCGATTCGTACTCCACGTGCGCCGTCGAAATCGTGATGCCGCGCGCCTTCTCTTCCGGCGCCGCGTCAATCGCGTCGTAGGCCTTGAACTCGCCGCCAAAACGCTCTGCGCCGATCTTCGTCAGCGCCGCGGTCAGCGTCGTCTTGCCGTGGTCAACGTGACCGATCGTGCCCACGTTCACGTGCGGCTTGGTGCGCTCGAATTTACCCTTGGCCATGGCTGCCTATCTCGCTGACGGTTGTAGATGGGGTGCTGCTGGTTTGTCGAAAGCCTGGCCCTGGGGCCAGACCCGGTGCGGACGGATCCGCGAATATGGTGCTCACGAAAGGAATCGAACCTTCGACCTCCTCCTTACCAAGGAGGTGCTCTACCGACTGAGCTACGTGAGCGGATGGAACGCTTGGAACCTGTTTCTCGGAACAACTGGGTGGCGCAATGGAGCGGGAGACGGGAATCGAACCCGCACCATCAGCTTGGAAGGCTGAGGTTCTACCATTGAACTACTCCCGCGAGGGGAACCACACCCGGCCTACCGCTCCGGGCCTTGCCTCGATGTTCCGTACCGCACTTCTAAAACTGGTGGAGGGAGGTGGATTCGAACCACCGAAGGCGTAAGCCAGCAGATTTACAGTCTGCCCCCGTTGGCCGCTTGGGTATCCCTCCGGGATCTGCCACCGCGACCGGTACAACCGCGTACGACCGGGGTGAAACAGCCCGCAATTCTGACCATCCCCGCCGTCGCTGTCAACGGATCCGGAGATCGATTTCGCCCGGTGCCGCGGTCAGACGTTGAAGCGGAAATGCAGGACGTCGCCTTCCTGGACCCGGTACTCCTTGCCCTCCAGGCGCATGCGCCCGGCCTCGCGCGCTCCGGCTTCGCCGCGGTAGCGCAGGAAGTCGTCGAAGGCGATGGTCTCGGCGCGGATGAAGCCCTTCTCGAAATCGGTGTGGATCACCGCGGCGGCCTGCGGCGCGGTGGCGCCGGCCTTGACCGTCCAGGCGCGGACCTCCTTCACGCCGGCGGTGAAGTAGGTCTGCAGGCCCAACAGGCGGTAGGCGGCACGGATCACGCGGTTCAGGCCCGGCTCGTCCAGGCCCAGGTCGGCCAGGAAGGTATCGCGATCCTCGTCGTCGAGCTGGGCCAGCTCCTCTTCGATCGCCGCCGACACGGGCACCACTTCGGCGCCTTCGGCCGCGGCACGGGCCCGCACGGCCTCCAGCAGCGGGTTGTCGTGGAATCCGTCCTCCAGGACGTTGGCCACGTACATGACCGGCTTGAGGGTCAGCAGGAACAGGTCCCGGACCAGCGCCCGCTCCTCGTCATCCAGGCCCAGGGCGCGGCCGGGCCTGCCCTCGCTCAGTCCGGCATGCAGCTTCTGCAGCACCGGCTTGCGCGCGATGGCGTCCTTCTCGCCGGCCTTGGCCGAGCGTTCGGCGCGGTTGAGCGCCTTCTCGACGCTGTCCAGGTCGGCAAGCGCGAGCTCGGTATCGATCGTATCGATGTCCGAGAGCGGATCGACCTTGCCGGCGACGTGGATGATGTCCGTGTGCTCGAAGCAGCGGACCACGTGCGAGATCGCGTCGACCTCGCGGATGTGCGCCAGGAACTTGTTGCCCAGGCCCTCGCCGCTGGCCGCACCGGCAACCAGGCCGGCGATGTCGACGAACTCGACCGCGGTGGCGATCACCTTCTCGGGCTTGACGATCTCGGCCAGCTGGCCCAGCCGCGGGTCCGGCACCGGCACCACGCCCACGTTCGGCTCGATCGTGCAGAACGGGAAGTTGGCGGCGGCGATACCCGCCTTTGTCAGCGCGTTGAAGAGGGTCGACTTGCCGACGTTGGGCAAGCCGACGATGCCGCATTTGATGCCCATGATTCTCTGTTGTCACCGCAGGAGATTGGGGGCTGGGCACCGGTCGACGCCGGATCCCAGCCCGCAGCCACCTAGGCCTTCGGGGTATGCAACCGCTTCATCGCCTCGTTGAAGTCGCCCGCCACCGCCAGCGGCAGGACCGCCAGGGCGTCGTCGATCGCACGATCGATCAGCACCGCGTCGTCCTTGCCCGGTCTGCCCAGCACCCAGCCCGTGACCCGGTCCTTGTGCCCCGGATGGCCGATGCCGATCCGCAGGCGATGGAACCGGCCATGCCCCAGGTGCTGCATCGTGTCGCGCAGGCCATTCTGGCCTCCGTGGCCACCATCGAACTTCAACCGCGCCGCGCCTGGCGCCAGGTCGAGTTCGTCGTGCGCCAGCAGCGCCTGTTCCGGCTCGATCTTCCAGTAGCGCAACGCCGCGGCCACCGACTTGCCCGACAGGTTCATGAAGGTCGCCGGCTTGAGCAGCCACACCGCGCGGCCGCCGATGTCGACCTTGGCGGTCTCGCCGAACAGCTTCGATTCCAGGCCAAAGCGCACGCCCGCCTGCTGCGCCAACGCGTCGGCAAAACGAAACCCGGCGTTGTGCCGGGTGTTCGCGTGTTCCGGACCGGGATTGCCCAGCCCGACGATGAGTCGAAGTTCCGCCATCGCAGCAGAGCCCACCGCGGTCCCGCCCGGCACGCCGGGCGGGACGCAGCGGCTTACTTCTTCTCTTCGCCGCCTTCGGCAGCCGGCTCTTCCTCGACGCGGGCGTGCTTGGCGATCACCACCGCCACGTCATGGTCGGTACCCAGCTTCAGTTGCGGGATCTCCACGCCGGCCGGCAGCTTCAACGCCGACAGGTGGATCACGTCGCCGACGGCCAGCTCAGACAGGTCGACCTCGATGGCTTCCGGCAGGTCCCTGGGCAGGCACGACACGTTGACTTCCGTCAGCTCGTGCATGATCACCACGCCGGCGGTCTTGCCGGCCGTGGACTTCTCGGCGTTGACGAAGTGCAGCTGCACGGCGGCGCGCAGGACTTCGTTCTCGTTCACGCGCAGGAAGTCCAGGTGCATGACCAGCTGCTTGTACGGGTGGCGCTGCATGTCACGCAGCAGCACGCGCTGCACGTCGCCATTGAGGCTCAGGTCCAGGATCGAGGAGTAGAACCACTCGTTCTGCTGGGCCAGCCACAGCTTCTCGTGGTCCAGTTGGATGTTGACCGGCTTGAGGTCGCCACCGTAGACGACGGCCGGAATCTTGCCATCGCGACGCAGGCGGCGGCTCGCACCCTTGCCCTCGTCCTCGCGACGTTCGACGTTGATCACATGAGTTGCCATTTCTCTTCACTCTTCAGTTGTAGGGAACGCCTCGTGGCGATTCCACTCAAGGGACCACCTCGCGGTGATCCGGGCGACTCGTCCGCGACCAGACGAGCCTTGCGGTCCCGGGGATCGGGAATCCGGAACCGGCTTTCCGGTTCCGCATTGCCGTCCCCCGGCGGCCGGCGCATGTCGCCGGCCGGGTGGCTGCGCCGACTCAGTCGACGTAGAGCGAGCTCACCGATTCGCCGAACGCGATGCGACGGATCGTCTCGGCCAGCAGCTCTGCCACGCTGACCTGCCGGATGCGGCCGCAGGCGCGTGCGGCCGGCGACAGCGGGATGGTGTCGGTAACCACCAGCTCGTCGAGCTGCGAGCCGGTGATGTTGTCCACCGCCGGCCCCGAGAGCACCGGGTGGGTGCAGTACGCGGCCACCTTGGTCGCGCCCTGCGCCTTCAGCGCCGCCGCCGCGGCGCACAGCGTCCCGGCGGTGTCGACGATGTCGTCCACCAGCACGCAGGTCTTGCCGGACACGTCACCGATGATGTTCATCACCGTGGACACGTTCGCGCGCGGGCGGCGCTTGTCGATGATCGCCAGGTCGGCGTCATCCAGGCGCTTGGCCACTGCGCGGGCGCGGACCACACCGCCCACGTCCGGCGAGACCACGATCAGGTTCTCGGTGCCGTAGGCGCGCCAGATGTCGGCCAGCAGCAGCGGCGAGGCGTACACGTTGTCGACCGGCACGTCGAAGAAGCCCTGGATCTGGTCGGCATGCAGATCCACGGTCAGGACCCGGTCCGTACCCACCGCGCTGAACATCTTGGCGGCGACCTTGGCCGTGATCGGCACGCGCGAAGAACGCAGGCGGCGATCCTGGCGCGAATAGCCGAAATACGGCACCACCGCGGTGACGCTGGCGGCGCTGGCGCGCTTGAGCGCGTCGATCAGCACCAGCAGTTCCATCAGGTTCTCGGCCGTCGGCGCGCAGGTCGGCTGGACCACGAACACTTCCTGGCGGCGCACGTTCTCCTCGATCTCCACCTGCACTTCGCCGTCGGAGAAAGTCGACACCAGCGCCTTGCCCGGACGCACGCCCAGCTCGCGGCAGATGCTGTTGGACAGCGCCTTGTTGGCGTTTCCGGAGAAGACAAGCAGGCTGCGTTCGTCTTGCATCTTGGTCATCCCGGCGGCGATTCGAACAAGGTGTGGAACATGGAGGAGGCGCGATGGACTGCGCTCCGTTCTTTCAATCCCCGCACCTGGAAGTGCGGTTTATTGCGAGGGACTCGCGTCCATGACTCGCAAGCATGGCAGGGGCGGCAGGATTCGAACCTGCGGATGCCGGGATCAAAACCCGGTGCCTTGGACCACTTGGCGACGCCCCTGTGTCATTCCACTACAGGCGCGCCATCGCGCCATGGAGCGGCGAATCCGACACGCCGGCAGCGACCCAGGCGCGCAACCGTCGCGGTAACCGCGCCAGTGCGTCCTGCGCCGCGTCCCGTTGGGCGAACTCGACGAAACAACCGCTGCCAGTACCGGTGAGGCGCGGCAGTCCGATCCGCGCCAGCTCGGCGAACACCGCCTCGACGGCCGGTTCGCGACGGCGCAGGACCGTCTCGAACGCATTGTCGAGGACCGTTCCGGCAGCGAAGTCCGCCATTTTCGCGGGCGGGGAATCCCGCGTCAAATCCGGGGACTGGAAAAGGGCCGCGGTGGGCACGTGGATACCGGGGTCCACCAGCACATACCAGGCCGGCGGCAGAGCGATCGATTCCAGCCTTTCACCGACCCCCTCGGCCCAGGCCGAGCGCCCCCGGACGAAGACCGGGACATCTGCGCCCAGCTGCAACCCCAGCGCCGCGAGCCGGTCCTCGCCCATGTCCAGGCCCCAGAGCCGGTCAAGGGCGCATAGGACAGTCGCCGCATCGGACGAGCCCCCACCGAACCCACCCCCTGCAGGGATATGCTTTTCGACGCTTATGTCGGCACCTTGCGTGCAGTTAGCCGCATCTTTAAGCAGGCTGGCTGCCCTGACCGCCAGATCGGCCGCATCTTCAACGCCCGGCAGGCGGTCTCCATGACGGACCACTCGGCCATCGTCGCGGCTGCGCAGAAAGATCCGGTCGCCCCAGTCGAGCAGCCGGAAGACGGTCTGCAGCTCGTGATAGCCGTCATTCCGGCGGCCGGTGATACGCAGGAACAGATTCAGCTTGGCCGGGGCCGGCCATTCACTCCAGCCGCCGTTCACGGCACTGCGTCCCAGCCATCCACGACCAGGCGAACGCGGGCACCCTCGCGACTGGCCTGCAGCCGCCGCGGCATCGCCGGCCAGCCGGCAGTGGCCGGAAGCCACTCCTGGTACTCGACGGTCCAGCCCTCGGCGACCACGCGCTGGAGGCGACCATCGGCGCCGAAGACCAGCTCGCCGGCGCCCGGGGAGGGCAGGCCACGCACCCACCAGGCCATCGACTCCAGCGGGATCTGCCAGCCGGTCGCCTCGCGCAGCAGCACCCCGGCATCCGGGCCGGAACGCGGGCCGCCTTCCAGGCCCTCCAGGGTTGCACCGCCAGGCTCACCCGACAGCTGCCAGCTCTGGCGGGTCACCGGGGCGCTGAGCGAGACCCGGTAGGCCATCCCCTGTTGCTGCCACTCCAGTCGGCCGCTGCCACCCTTGTCGGCCACATTGACCGCGATCCGGCCCTGCATCGCCCATTGCGGGATGGCCTCCAGTTGTTGCCTCCGCTGCTCCTGCATGGCCTGCGCCTGGCCGGCGTCGACCGCGGGCGGGAGAGGGCGCGGCGGCGCGGTCGTACAGCCGGCGAGCAGGATCGCGGCCAGCGCAAGGCCGGCCGGCTGGAGGCGCGGGATCACGGCGCAGGCTCCGTCGTCGACACAGGCACCGCCACCGGAGCCGGCAGGCCGAGCTTCTCCACGGCCCGCAGCAGCGAGCGGTTGTCCGGATCGAGCTTGCGCGACTCGTCGAAGTAGCGCTGTGCTTCTTCGCGCCGCCCCAGCACCCAGAGCAACTCGCCGACATGCGCCCCGATCTCGGGATCCTTGGCCAGGCCCCAGGCCCTGCGCAGCTCGACCAGCGCCTCCTCGTTGCGACCCAGCCGGTACAGCACCCAGCCGTAGCTGTCGACGATGGCGGCGTTGTCCGGTTCGGCGGTGCGTGCGCGGTCGATCAGCTCCAGCGCCTCCTGGTAGCGGTGGGTACGGTCGGCCAGGGTGTAGCCGAGCGCATTGAGCGCGGCCACGTTCTCCGGCTCGGCGACCAGCACCTTGCGCAGGTCGGCCTCGGCCCGGTCGATCCGATCCTGGCGCTCCCAGGCCAGCGCGCGCGCGTACAGCAGGGCGCCGTCGTCCGGGTAGGCCGCCAGGCCGCGGCCCAGGGCCTCGATCTCGCCCTCGATGCTGCCGGCGCGCTGCCGCAGTTCGCCCTCCAGCAGATAGGCGTTGCGACGCGCCTCGTCGTCGCTGCCGGCATCGTTCTGCAGGGCATGGGCCTCGGCGTACGCGTCGTCGGCACGCCCCATTTCGTACAGCGCCGCGGCGGTGCGGATCCGCGCCTCGGGACGCAACGGCCCGCCCGACACCCCGCGATACCAGTCCACGGCCTCGGCCGGGCGCTTGAGGAACTCGGCGATGCGCCCCAGCAGCATGCGGCGCGCCGGATCGGGCTGGCCGCCGTCGCCCGCCGACAGCTCGCCGTACATTGCCGCCAGTGCCTCGTTGTCCTCGCTGCGGGCCAGCAGCGACGCCCGGACCCCGTAGGTCTGGGTGTCCTGCGGCCCCCGCGACATGATCCTGGCGGCGGCATCGAAGTCACCCAGCGCCTCGTAGGCGACGGCGAGCATCGCGCGCACCTCCGGGTCGTGTTCCGCGCGCGGCTCGGCGACGCCCAGCATCGCCCGGGCCTGTTCGGTCTGCCCCGCCTGCTGCAGCTGGCCTGCGCGCAGCACCGCCACCCGCGGCTCGCCCGGGAAGCGCCGGACCATCTCGTCGACGATGCGTGCAGCCAGCTGCGGCTTGTCCAGGCGCAGCGACAGCCGGCCGAATTCCTGCCAGGCCACCAGTTCGTCCGGAATGACGCCATCGCCGACCAGCTGGCCCATCACCTTCGCCGTGACGTCGGGATCGCGTCCGCCGGCCAGTGCCACCAGCGCATACCGCCAGGCCCTGGGGTCGGACGCCTGCAGCAGCTGGACCAGCTCACGGCGCGCCTTGCGGGCCTGGCCTTCGCGCAGGGCCAACGAGGCACTTGCCGCGCGCAGCGCCAGCGAATCGGGCGCGCGCTGCCGCCACAGCTTCAGCGACTGCCCGGCGCGGACATCGTCGTTGGCCAGCATCGCGATGCGGGTCGCGCGTTCGGCCAGCAGGATGTCGCCTTCGGCCGCCTTGGCCGCCTCCAGGTACCAGCGCGCTGCGTCGGCCAGCTGCCCGGCCTGCAGGGCGTATTCGCCGGCCATCACCTGCTCCAGCGGAACCGGGTCGGGCGCCGGCCTGGCCGCGCACAGCGGGCTGGCGACCAGGGCCAGCGACAGCAGCCACGACAGGCGCTGGAGGGGACGCGGACGTCCCGATCGGGCGATGGAAATCTCTGATACGGGCATTGGCACCCACCGGGCCGTAAAATGGCGGCCCAAAGAAGCCAGCAGATTATCGCAAGCACCTGAACATGACGCTGTGGCTCCTCGGCCTCAACCACCAGACCGCGCCGGTCGACCTGCGCGAACGGGTAGCTTTTGCCGGCGATTCGCTGGGAACGGCCCTGGCTTCGCTGCGCGCCCTGCCCGAAGTCTCCGAAGCGGCCCTGCTCTCCACCTGCAACCGCACCGAGGTCTACGCGGTGGCCGCCGATGGCGAAGCCCTTGCCGGATGGCTGGATGGCCAGGCACAGGGCCTGGGTGCCTACCTCTACAGGCATCGCGACGCGGACGCCGTGCGCCACCTGTTCCGGGTGGCCACCGGCCTGGACTCGATGGTGCTGGGCGAACCGCAGATCCTGGGCCAGGTGAAGGACGCCTGGGTGCTGGCGCGCGAACACGGCGCCCTCGGCGGTCGCCTGGATCGCCTGTTCCAGCAGACCTTCGCCGTGGCCAAGCGTGCGCGCACCGACACCCGCATCGGCGTCAATCCGGTATCGGTCGCCTCCACCGCGGTGCGGCTGGCGCAGGACTCCTTCGCCAGCCTGCCCGATTCCACGGTGTTGCTGATCGGCGCCGGCGAGACCATCGAACTGGCGGCCCGGCATCTGGCCAAGGGCGGTGTGCGCCGCCTGCTCGTCGCCAACCGCACCCTCGCCCATGCCCAGGACCTGGCCAGCCGCCACGGCGGCTACGCCCTGCCCCTGGCCGAGCTGGACCGACACCTGGCCGAGGCCGACGTGGTGTTCTCGGCCACCGCCAGCCGCGAACCGGTGCTGCGCCAGGCCCAGGTCGAAGCGGCGCTGGCCGCGCGCCGGCGCAAGCCCGTGCTGTTGTTCGACCTGGCGGTGCCGCGCGACATCGAGCCACGCGTGGCGGCGCTGGCCGATGCCTACCTGTACACCGTCGACGACCTGGAACGCGCAGTCGAGGACAACCGGCGCGGGCGCCACGAAGCGGCCGAAGCCGCCGAGGCGATCATCGACCTGCAGGTCGCCCGCTACATGGAGACCCTGCATGCCGGCGGCCGCCAGGAGACGCTCAAGCGCCTGCGCTCGCTCGGTGACAGTACCCGCGACGAACTGCTGGCCCGTGCGCGCCAGCAGCTGGCCGGCGGTCGCGATACCGACGAGGTGCTGCAATTCCTCGCCCATACCCTGACCAACCGGCTGCTGCATCCGCCGACCGCCGCCTTGCGCGAAGCCGCGCTCAGCGGCGACCTGGAACTGGCGCGCGCAGCCGAACGCCTGTTCCCGGACAAGGCGCCCTACTCCCATTCCCCGATCCCCTCACCCGCCGCACCGCGACTGCCTGATGACCCCGAGCCTGCGCCGTAAGCTGGAAGCGCTGGCCGAGCGCCGCGAAGAACTCGAACGCCTGCTCGCCGACCCCGGCGTGCTGGCCGACAACGCGCGCTTCCGCGACCTGTCGCGCGAATTCGCCCAGCTCGAGCCGGTCGCCACGGCCCTGGCGGCCGAGGCGCGTGCCAAGGATGACCTGGCTGCGGCCGAGGCCATGCGAGGCGACCCGGAACTGGCGGAACTGGCCGAAGAGGAAATCGACAGCGCGCGCGCGCGGCTGCAGGCGCTGGATGCCGAGCTGGCCCTGCTGCTGGTGCCCAAGGACCCGCGCGACGACGGCAACCTGTTCCTGGAAGTGCGCGCCGGCACCGGCGGCGACGAAGCGGCGATCTTCGCCGGCGACCTGTTCCGCATGTACGCCCGCTATGCCGAGCGCCAGGGCTGGAAGGTCGAAGTGGAATCGGAAAACCCCGGCGAACACGGCGGGCACAAGGAAATCGTCGCGCGCCTGGTCGGCCGTGGCGCCTATTCCAAGCTGAAGTTCGAGTCCGGCACCCACCGCGTGCAGCGCGTGCCGGCGACGGAGTCTCAAGGCCGCATCCACACCTCGGCCGCCACGGTGGCGATCATCCCGGAGGCCGACGAGGTCGAGGAGATCGCGATCAACCCGGCCGACCTGAAGGTCGACACCTTCCGTTCGTCCGGCGCCGGTGGCCAGCACGTCAACAAGACCGATTCGGCGATCCGCATCACCCACCTGCCGACCGGCGTGGTGGTGGAAAGCCAGACCGAGCGCAGCCAGCACGCCAACCGCGACAAGGCGATGAAGCGGCTCAAGGCGCAGCTGCTCGACGCCGAGCGCAGCCGCCAGCAGGCCGCACAGGCCGAATCGCGCCGGCTGCAGGTCGGCAGCGGCGACCGCAGCCAGCGCATCCGCACCTACAATTTCCCGCAGGGCCGGATCACCGACCATCGCGTCGAAGGCCTGACCCTGTACGACCTGCCCAACATCCTCGAAGGCGAGCTCGATCCCCTGGTCGTGCGCCTGCAGCAGGAACACCAGGCCGACGAACTGGCGCGACTGACGGCCGAGTAAGACGGTATTCCCGTCATGGGCGGCACTCGGCAACGATGTGCCCTGCCCCAGCGGCAGGTGCGCAGCACGGACCCGCGTGGGTATAGGCTATGCGCATGACTGCCGAACGCGATTTCCTGCCCTTGAACATATGCGTGCTGACCGTCTCGGACACGCGCACCGCCGACAACGACACCTCCGGCGACTACCTCGCCCAGGCCCTGGCTGACGGCGGGCACCGCGTGCAGGCACGCACGCTGCTGCCCGATGACCGCTATCGCCTGCGCGCGCAGGTTTCGGCGTGGATCGCCGACCCGGCGGTGGATGGCATCCTGGTCACCGGCGGCACCGGCTTCACCGGCCGGGACTCCACGCCCGAAGCGCTGCTGCCGCTGCTGGACAAGGAAATGCCCGGCTTCGGCGAACTGTTCCGCGCGATCAGCGTCGAGGAGATCGGAACGTCCTCGTTGCAGTCGCGCGCCTTCGCCGGACTGGCCAACGCGACGTTCCTGTTCGCCCTGCCCGGTTCGACTTCGGCCTGCCGCACGGCGTGGGAGCGGATCATCCGCCACCAGCTCGACGCGCGGACCCAGCCCTGCAACCTGGCGACCCTGCGGCCGCGATTGCGCGAATAGATCACGGAGACCGGCATGGGCGACCACGGCAAGACGGGCCGGCGCAAGGCGGCAAAACCGCTGCGCAAGGGCGAGTACAAGGACCTGCTCGCGCCCTTGCAGCTTGAACTCGTACGCATGGCCGAATGGCTGCAGGCGACCGGCCTGCGCCTGGTCGTGCTGTTCGAGGGACGCGACACCGCCGGCAAAGGCGGCGCGATCAAGGCCCTCACCGAACACCTCAACCCGCGCCAATGCCGGATCGCCGCCCTGCCGCGCCCGACCGATCGCGAAGCCACGCAGTGGTATTTCCAGCGCTATGCCGCGCACCTGCCCGCTGCCGGCGAGATGACCCTGTTCGATCGCAGCTGGTACAACCGGGCCGGCGTGGAACGGGTCATGGGTTACTGCAGCCAATCCGAGCATGCCGCGTTCCTGCGCCAGGCGCCGCAGTTCGAACGGATGCTGGTCGACGACGGCATCGCGCTGTTCAAGTACTGGCTGTGCGTGGACCAGGCCGAACAGGAGCAGCGTTTCGCCGAGCGCCATGCCGACCCGCTCAAGGGCTGGAAGCTGTCGCCGGTCGACCTGGAGGCGCGGCACCGCTATGCCGACTACACCCGTGCGCGCGAGGAGATGCTCGCCGCCACCCACACCGCCCATGCGCCCTGGACGCTGGTCGATTTCAACGACCAGCGCGTGGGCCGCCTGACCCTGCTGCGCGACCTGCTCGACCGGCTGCCCGACGTGGACGTTCCCAGCGACCTGCCCGTGCTGGAACCTTTGCGTGGCAAGGCTCGGCGCGAGCGCTACGGGGTGCTTGAACCGATCGCGCCGTATCCTTCGCGCGCGGAAGACTGACCTCAGCCGGTCGCGAATCCCGGCGGCACCACTGCCGCTTCCGGTGCCGGCAACGCCTGCAGTGCGTCGACCCGCGCCTGCGGCGGCCCGCGCCGCAACCACGCCTCCAGCTGGTCCAGCGCTTCGGTCGCGCCGCTGGCGATCACCTCGACCTGCCCGTCGGCCAGGTTGACCGCGCTGCCATCCAGACCCAGCCGCAGGGCTTCCACGCGGGTCGAGGCACGGAAGAAAACGCCCTGCACCCGCCCGGACACGCGCCAGCGCCGCGCGATCCGGACCGGCGCGCTCATTCCAGGCTGCCGCCGCCCGCTTCGACCGTGGTTTCGATGTCGTACGCGGTCACCGGGCCGAGGAAATGGCGGGCGACCTTGCCGTCGGGTGCAAGCAGGTAGGTGGTGGGTAGGCCGCGTGGCGTGGCGAAATCCTGCGGCGGGCTCATCGGATCGAGGATCACGATCGGATAGGACACCGGATGCTCCTTCAGGAACGCGCGCATGTCCTCCACGCTGATGTCCTCGTAGGCCAGGCCTACCACTTCGATCTGCTCGCGCATGGTATGCAGCGCGGCCAGTTCGGGCATTTCCTTCAGGCACGGCCCGCACCAGGTCGCCCAGAAATTCACCACCACCCAGCGCCCCCGGTGCGCGGCCAGGTCGTACAGCGCGCCATCCACCGCGGTGGCGGCGAAGCGCGGGACGTCGGCCGTGCGCTCCACCACGCCAGGCTGTGCCACGGGCGGCAGGGCGGCATCGGCCGCCGGCGCTGCGGCGCTCGCCGGTGGCGTGGCCGGCGGCGCGGGGGTCTGTTCCGGGCGGCAGGCGGACAACGCCAGCAACGCGGGCAGCAGGAGAAGGGATACGCGCATGCTCAGGTCCGTTCCGGGTTCGTGGGATAAAGGTCGCCGACGCGGCGCTTGAGTGCATCGCGCAGCGGCAGTCGCAGGTCGTCGAGCACAGCGTGAACCGCTGCGCCCAGCTCGTCGTCGCGGCAGGGCAGCCAGGCCTCGTCGATCGGCACCCGCAGCTGGCAGGCCTCGTACAGGTCGGCCAGGGTGATGCTGTCCAGGTCGCGCGCGAGCAGCCACTCGCCGCGCTCGTCGCGGCGGACCAGCTTGATCGCATCGAGCCGGCACAGGAATTCCTGCAGCAGCGAGTCGGTGAGCATCGGCTCCAGCGCGAGCATCTCGTTGGTGTGCAACCCTCGCGCCTCGCGGCGGGCCTGCTGGAAACGACCGATCAGGCGCAGCAGCGCATAACCCTCGTAACCCTGCGGCAGGCGCATCGAGGCCGGCTGGTAGCGGAACGCGGCCATCGAGGACGCCAGTGATGCACCGAGCAGGATCGCCACCCAGCCAAGGAAGATCCACAGCATCAGGATCGGGATGAAGGCCATCGCGCCGTACAGGTTCTGGTAGCCGTCGAAGCTGCCCAGGTACAGGCCGAGTGCGGCTTTCACGCTCTCCAGCAACACCACCGCCAGCACCGCGCCGGCAATGGCATGGCGCCACTTGACCGTGTGATGCGGCACGACCCGGTAGGCGAGCATCACCACCGCCAGCTCGATCAGGATCGGCGCCATGCCCAGGCTGAAGTTGGCCAGCCACTGGCCCTGCGGCGTCTCGACGAACAGCTTCATGGCAAAGAAGCGCGCCGAGATCGACAGCGAGGCGGCGGCGAGCAGCGCACCCAGGGTCATCACCGTCCAGTACACCAGGTAGCGCGACAGGCGCGGCCGCGCGCTCGCCACGCGCCAGATCCGGTTGAAGGTCGACTCCACGCTGTTGAGCGTGACCAGCAGCGAGATCACCAGGGCCACGGTACCGGCGGCGGTGAGCTTCTGGGTGTGCTCGGAGAGCGTTGCGAGCTGGTCCCGGATCGAGTCTGCCGCGGCAGGAATGAAATTGGAGAGCACGTACTCGACGAGCTTGCCACTGAGGTCCTGGAACGCCGGGAACGCCGAGAGCACCCCCAGCACCACCACCGCCAGCGGCACCAGCGCGAACGCGGTGGTATAGGCCAGCGAGCCGGCGGCTTGGAACAGGTTGTCGTCGAGGAAGCGGCGCCACAGGAAGCGGGCGAAGGTCGTAGCGCGCGCGCGGTCACCCACGCGTTCGCGCCAGCGGTCGATGATCTGCGCGATGCCCATTGCGGCAAGCCTACCCGATGCGCGGTGCCGGCCGCATCGTCGATACTGGACGCCCTGCCTGTACCCGATGGAAGCCCGATGCCGGAGATCCTGGTCCTGTACTACAGCCGCGGAGGTTCGGTCGCGCGGCTCGCCCGGCAGATCGCGCGCGGCGTGGAGGAAGTCCCCGGCATGCAGGCGCGGGTGCGCTCCGTGCCGCCGGTGGCCGCAGTGACCCAGCAGGCCGCGCCGCCGGTGCCCGAGGAGGGCGCGCCCTACGTGCAGGCCAGCGACCTGGTCGAATGCGTTGGCCTGGCCCTGGGCAGCCCGACCCGTTTCGGCAACATGGCTGCACCCGTCAAGCATTTCCTCGACGGCCTGGGCGCCGAGTGGGCCAGCGGCACGCTCGCCGGCAAGCCGGCGGCCGTGTTCACCTCCACCGCTACCCAGCACGGCGGCCAGGAATCGACCCTGCTCACCATGCACGTGCCGCTGCTGCACCACGGCTGCGTGATCGTCGGCATCCCGTTCACCGAGCCGCTGCTCAGCAGCACCCGCAGCGGCGGGACGCCCTACGGCGCCAGCCATGTCGCCGGCACCCAGGACGAGCCGCAGCCGACCGATGAAGAAGCGGCGCTGGCGCGCGCGCTGGGTCGGCGCCTGGCCGATATCGCTGCGCGGCTGGCCCGCTGATGGCGACGACGACATCGCACCGCCTGACCGGCGCCGCGCTGCTGGCGCTGGCGGCGCTCTTCGGCGCCTGGTTCCACGATGACCGCCACGCGGTGGCTGCGTTGCTGGTATTCGCGCTGCCGCCGCTGCTGCTGGCCGTGCCGGCCTGGCGTGGCGGCCGGCGCGCGGCGTTCTGGGGTGGCGTGCTCGCGCTGTTCTGGTTCAGCCACGGGGTCATGGTCGCCTGGACCCGTCCGGACGAGCGGCTGTTCGCGTGGCTGGAAATCGTCCTGTCGCTGCTGGTGATCGGCGCGTCCAGCTGGTCGGGCCTGCGCGCGCGCTTCGGTCGCCGCGCCTGAACCCCGCGCAGGCGGCGCGACCGGCCGCCATCGCGATCGTCGATAATGCGGCCACTTGCGGCGTGCGGCTCCAGCCCCGCGCCCTCCTCATATGCGCCGGACGCCGCGCGCGCCGGACCAGGGCACCGACATGGAAGAACTGCTGATCGTCACCACCGGTGGCACCATCGACAAGATCTACTTCGACGACAAGTCCGACTACCAGATCGGCGAACCGCAGATCGGCACGATCCTGCGCGAGCTGGGCGTGACCTTCCGCTTCAGCGTGATCCCGATCCTGCGCAAGGACTCGCTGCACATCACCGACGATGACCGCGAACTGCTGCGCGCGACCATCGCCGCGCAGTCCACGCCGCACGTGCTGGTCACGCATGGCACCGACAGCATGGTCCAGACCGGCCTGGTGCTGAAGTCGATCCCGGGCAAGACCATCGTCATGACCGGCGCACTGAGCCCGGCGCGGTTCCGCGGCTCCGACGCCGAATTCAACATCGGCTGCGCGATCGGCGCGGTGCAGTCGCTGCCGCACGGCGTGTACATCGCCATCAACGGCCTGATCTGGGACCCGGCGAAGGTGCGCAAGAACGTGGCTGCCAACCGCTTCGAACCGGCCTGAGGAACGCGCCGTGTCGATGGCCACGCGCGCGACCCGCGCGCTCGACGCGGCGGGTGTCGCCTATCGCCTGCATCCGTACGACTACGACGCCGACGCGGTCGCCGGCAAGGGCATGCAGGCGGCCCTGGCGCTGGGCATCGCACCCGATCGCGTGCTGAAGACGTTGATGACGTGGGTGGATGCGCGCGCGCTGTGCGTGGTCATCCCATCGGACCGGCAGCTGCAGCTCAAGGCACTGGCCGCAGCCGGCGACGGCAAGGCGGCGCGGATGATGAACGTGGCCGAGGCCGAGCGTCGCAGCGGCTACAAGGTCGGCGGGGTCAGCCCGTTCGGCCAGCCAAGGCCGGTACCGGTGTGGTTCGAAAGCGACGCGCTGGCGGCGGCCAGCGTGTGGATCAACGCCGGCCAGCGCGGGCTGCTGCTGGAGATCGACCCGGCTGACGCGATGCGTGCGCTTCAGGCTTCGAGCGCCGCGATCAGCCGCTGACGCGGCAACCCTAGAGCGGCCTTCCGCCGCTTCCAGCGTTCGAACGTCTGGCGGCAGCGCCGCTCAGAACATGCCGGTTTCCAGCCTCGCGGCCTCCGACATCATGTGCCGGCCCCACGGCGGGTCGAACACCAGTTCCACGTCCGCCTCGGCGATGGTCGGGATCTGCTCGAGCTTGCTGCGCACGTCGTCGACCAGGATCTCGCCCATGCCGCAGCCCGGCGCGGTCAGGGTCATCTTGACCTCGACCAGGCGCTTGCCGTCATCGCGCGGCTTGAGGACGGCTTCGTACACCAGGCCCAGGTCGACGATGTTGAACGGGATCTCAGGATCGAAGCAGGTCCGCAGCTGGCGCCAGATCATGGCCTCGACTTCGTCGTCGCCGGCGTCGGCTGGCAGGTCCAGCTCGGGCGGGACTTCCTTGCCGATGGCGTCGGCATCCTTGCCCGCGATGCGGAACAGGTTGCCCTCGACGAACACCGTGTAGCTGCCGCCCAGGCCCTGGGTGATGTAACCGACGCTGCCGGCCGGCAGGGTCACGGCTTCGCCCTGCGGCACCATGACGGCGGCGCAATCGCGTTCGAAACGGACGGGTTCGCTGCTGCGGGAGTACATGCGGCCGATATGGGGCGGGAGGGCCACGTACTCAAGCCGCGGCGCAGGAAAAGTTCACTGGATACAGGACGCATTCTAGCCGATGCGGCCAGCGCGTATCCTTGGCGCCCCCGAACGGAAGTCCCGATGCCGCCTGCGCCGCACGCCCCGCCTCCTGCCTCGCCGCGCGCTCCACGCTGGTTGTGGCCGTTCATGCTGCTGCTGGGGAGCGCGACGATGGTCGTGGCGTGGAGCTCGCTTTCCCTGGCCACCGGGCGCCAGCATGGCTGGATCGCCCTGCTCGCGGGGCTGGAGGCGGCCTGGATGCTGCGCCTGGGCGGGATGCTCCCGGGCTGGCCACGCCGCCTGCTCGCCGCCGCGGCGACGCTGCTGATGGCGGTCCTGGTGCAATGGTTCGTGGTGTCCGGCCACATCGGTGCGCAGATGGGCCTGGCGCCGTGGGAGGCCGCGCCGAAGATGGGGGCCTTCTACGTCTGGACCCTGGCCCGACTGGCCAACAGCTGGCTCGACCTGCTGTGCCTCGGGCTGGCCCCCGTGCTGGCGCTGCGCGCAGCGCGCTGAGCGCCCGACCTCGCGTGCGGGCTCAGTGCCCGCCGTCCAGCGCCTTGAGTTCGCTGACCAGGGCGCTGGCCATCTCCGCGCCATCGCCATAGAGCATCCGCGTGTTGTCGGCATAGAACAGCGCATTCTCGATGCCGGCAAAACCGGTGCCCTTGCCGCGCTTGATCACGATCGTGTTCTTCGACTCGACCACGTCCAGGATCGGCATGCCGTAGATCGGGCTGGCCGGATCGGTCTTGGCCACCGGATTGACCACGTCGTTGGCGCCGATCACCAGGGAGACGTCGGTGTTCGGGAATTCGGGGTTGATGTCGTCCATGTCGGCGATCAGGTCGTACGGCACCCCGGCTTCGGCCAGCAGCACGTTCATGTGCCCGGGCATGCGCCCGGCGACCGGATGGATGGCGAACTTCACCTTGACCCCGCGCTCGATCAGCCGCTGCGCCAGTTCCCAGATCTTGTGCTGGGCCTGGGCCACGGCCAGGCCGTACCCCGGCACGATCACCACGCGCTCGGCGAAGGCCATCATCGCCGCGACGTCGCCGGCCTCGATGGGCTTCTGCGCGCCGGTGATTTCCTGCATCTCCCCGTTGCCGGGCCCGAAGCTGGAAAACAGCACGCCGCTGATCGGCCGGTTCATCGCCTTGGCCATCAGCCGCGTCAGCAGGATGCCGGCCGCGCCGACCATCATGCCGGCGATGATCAGCGCCTCGTTGCCCAGCACGTAGCCCTCGAAGGCCACCGCCAGGCCGGTGAACGCGTTGTAGAGCGAGATCACCACCGGCATGTCGGCGCCGCCGATGGGCAGGGTCATCAGCACGCCCAGCGCCAGCGCGACGACGAAGAAGGCCACGATCGCCCACGGCTGCAGCGTCACCGCGGCCATCACGCCGAGTACCACCATGGCCAACGCCACCAGCAGGTTGAACGCCTGCTGCCCCGGGAACACCACTCGCCGGTCGAGCCGGCCATCGAGCTTGGCCCAGGCGATGATCGAACCGGACAGCGACACCGCGCCGATAGCCGAACCGAGCACGGCCAGCGTCAGCACCACCGTGCCGGGGTGCGTCACCGCGCCTTCCGCGCCGACCGGCGCGCCGTGCGCCAGCGCCGAAAAACGCAGCAGTTCCACCGCGCCGATCGCCGCAGCCGAGCCGCCGCCCATGCCGTTGTACAGCGCCACCATCTGCGGCATGTCGGTGATCGCCACCCGCTTGCCGGAAATCCATGCCGTCACCGTGCCCAGCACCAGCGCGGTCACGATCAGCGGCATGTTGTGCAGGCCCGGCAGCAGGAAGGTCGCCGCGGTGGCGATCAGCATGCCCATCCCGGCCCACTGGATGCCGCTGCGCGCCGTGGCCGGCGAGGCCATGCGCTGCAGGCCGAGCAGGAACAGCGTGGCCGCCACCAGGTAGCTGGCACCGACCAGCCAGGTCCGGAAATCGAATTCCCCAATGTTCATGCCGCCTCCCCCTGCGTTGCCGCGGGCTTGACCCGCGACGGATTCCTGTCCAGTCGATGGTTCTCGAACATCTCGATCGCCGTCTTCAGCAGGCCGAACATTCCCAGGCCCAGGCCGACCATCCCCATCGCCAGCTGCGACCACGCCGAATCACCGGCCATGTAGAGCGCGGCCAGGCCGCCGCCGAGGGACAGCACCACGGTCGCAGCGATGAGCCCGATCGCCCAGCTGCCCTTGCGCGCATCCTCCCAGACCTTGCGCGAAATCTCGTTCTGCGTGGTGGTCGGGTCCTGCAGCGAGGAGAACCCGATCCCCACGCCCGCATGCAGCAGGGCGAGGTTGAAGTCCGCGAAGATCGAATCGAAGCCGTTGAAGTACGGCCTGGCCACGTAGAAGACGGCCAGCGCCATGAACGGGTACTGCAGGTAACTCGCCGCATGGAACAGCTTGCGCGGACTGCGCCAGCCCCCGGCCGCCAGGTCCCGTGCGCTCACTTGGACCCGCCCTTCGACGAGGGCTTCTTGCTGCTCTTGAACATCTCAAGCATGCGCTCGGTGACCACGTAGCCGCCCGCCGCATTGCCCGCGCCCAGGACCACGGCAACGAATCCGATCGCCTTCTCCAGGGTGGTGTCGGCATGGCCGAGCACGACCATGGCACCGATCAGCACGATGCCGTGGATGAAGTTGGAGCCCGACATCAGCGGCGTGTGCAGGATCACCGGCACCCGCGAAATGATCACGTGCCCGGCGATGGCCGCCAGCATGAAGATGTACAGCGCAACGAAACCGTCGTTCATCACCGCCCACTCCCCCGGGCTCAGCGCCCGCCCGGATGATAACCGCTGCCTGAACGCTGCACAGCCCGGTCAACCGGTTGCATCTGCATGCGTTTCCAGGGTGTACCGACCACCGCGACTGGAGGACTTCGATGAAGGATCGCTGCTTGCCCCTGCTGTCCGCCCTCCTGCCGCTCGGCCTGACCGGCCCCTCGCTCGCCGCCGACCGGCTCGAGCGCCCAGGCGCACGCGGCTAAGCTGTGCTGGTGACCACGCCCCTCGATCCAGGTTGGGAAACGCGGGCGACGCCCGTCTGGGCGTCGCTGGACGCCTTCCTGGCTGACGTCGGTACCCGCGCCTTCCGTTTCGCCGAAGCCGGTTTGCGCAACCGCGACGACGCACTGGACGCCGTGCAGGACGCGATGATGAAGATGCTCGCCTATCGGGAGCGCCCTGCCGCGGAATGGACCCCGCTGTTCTGGAGCATCCTGCGCCGGCGCATCATCGACCTGCAGCGCCGCGCCCGCTTCCGGCTGCGTTGGCTGCGCCCCGCAGGCGACACTCCGGACGCCGACGACGCCAGCATCGACTGGGCCGACCCCGGCGCCGGTCCGGCCCAGGCCCACGAGCAGCGCGAGGCCTATGCGCGCCTGGTGGAAGCGCTGCGCGCGCTGCCGGCACGGCAACGCGAGGCTTTCACCCTGCGCATCTTCGAAGAACTCGACGTGGCGACCACCGCGCGCGCCATGGGCTGTTCGGAAGGCTCGGTAAAGACCCACCTATCGCGCGCGCGCCAGGCATTGAATTCGCACATGGAGGACGTCCGATGACGACCGCACCCGATCTGCACGACCAGGGCGACGACGACCGGCTGGCGCGCCAGCTGCATGCCGCCGCGCTGGCACATACTTCCGCGCCAACCCTCGCCCGGCTGCGCCAGGCACGCCACGCTGCCTCCGCAGGCCCGCGGCGACGGCTGTTCGCGCCCTGGCTGGCCGGTGGCGCCGTGGCTGCCGCGGTGGCAATGGCCGTCATGCTGCTGCCCGGCACGCAGCCTGGCCCGGCCGGGGCGCCGCAGGTGGCTGGCGTACCGGCGGTGCAGGATGCCGCCACCACCGCCGACCCGGCCCAGTCGCTGCAGGAAGACCCCGGCTTCTATGTCTGGCTCGACTCGGTCGACGCCACCGCACTCGCAATGGAGTAAGGCCATGAAGCCGCTTCGCACCGCCGCCTGCCTGCTCGCCCTGCTGCTGCCTTTCGCCGCGATCGCACAGTCCGCGCAGGCTCCCAGGATGCCTTCGGAACCTGCCGCGGCCACGCTGCCGGCCTGGGACCAGCTCACGCCCGATCAGCGCGAAGCCCTGATCGCACCAGTGCGCGAGCGCTGGAACGATTCGCCGCAGGAACGCGCGCGCATGCTCGACCATGCGCGCCGCTGGAAGACGATGCCTCCGGAGGAGCGCGAACGCGCACGCCGCGGAATGCGCCGCTTCGAAGAGATGAGCCCCGAGCAGCGCGAACGGGCACGTGCGATCTTCGAGCAGACCCGCACCATGACGCCCGAGCAGCGCCAGGCATTCCGCGACCGCTGGAAGAAGATGTCGCCCGAGCAGCGCCAGGAGTGGTTGCGCAGCCAGCCGGCCCCGTCCAAGCCCTGATCCATCCGCTGGCAACCTTTGCTACAGACCGTCCGGCAACGCCCTGACCTCCGACACCGACTCCAGATGGAAGATGAATCTAGGGTCCAGGCAGCAGGCCGGGAGAGCATTGGGGCGCCATTCCAGCACGCCCATCATCTTTGCCGAGACGCGGCGCGACTCGACCACGCTGCGCGCACCGAACAGGTCTATCTCCGCTGCGGGACTGCCACCTAATGTCAGGATCTGCGCATCCGCATCACGGCAATCGTACAAGTACGCGCCGTGATGGGCTGCCGTAGCGGCACACGCGGGAACCGACAGTTTCCTGCCCGCATAGGCGGCCGGATTTTCGATCAAGCGACCGTAGGCGACGCTCACCAGGCGATCTGCGGTCGGCGACTGGCCGATCGCCAGTGCCGGGAGCAGTCCCAGCGCCGCACCCGTAAGCCACCACACTGGGGCCGGCATCATGCGGACGCGTTCAGCCCGCCGGCTCGCGCTGCGGCCATACGGTCTTCGCCAGCAACTCGTCGTTCCAGTCGACCGACAGCGCGCCGTCCTTCAGGAACAGCGCGACGAAGTTGTAGACGTTGCGCGCGTACATCTCGCTGGCGTGCACCGCGCCCATGCTGGCCAGGTCGAGCGGCCCGGCGATGGTCACCCCGTCGTGTTCGTAGCTTTCGCCCGGGCGCGTCAGTTCGCAGTTGCCGCCGGTCTCGGCGGCCAGGTCCACGATCACGCTGCCCTGCTTCATCCCGGCGACCATCGCCGCGGTGATGATCTTCGGCGCGGGCCTTCCCGGCACTGCCGCGGTGCAGACCACCACGTCGATGCCCCGCAGGTGTTCGGCCAGGCGCCGTTGCTGCTCCGCCCGCTCCTCGTCGGTGAGCTGGCGCGCGTAACCGCCCTCGCCGGCCGCGCTCACGCCCAGGTCCAGGAACTTGCCGCCCAGCGATTCGATCTGCTCGCGCGTCTCCGGGCGCACGTCGAAACCCTCGACCTGCGCGCCGAGGCGCCGCGCAGTCGCGATGCCCTGCAGCCCGGCCACGCCTGCGCCGACGATCAGTACCTTCGAAGGCCGGATCGTGCCCGCCGCGGTAGTCAGCATCGGGAAGAAGCGCGGCGCCAGCTGCGCGGCGATCAGTACGGCCTTGTAACCGGCCATGCCCGCCTGCGAACTGAGCACGTCCATCGCCTGCGCACGCGTGGTGCGCGGCAGCCGCTCCAGCGGAAAGGCATGCAGCCCCTGCGCCTGGATCGCGGCAGCGCGCGCTTCGTCGGCCTGCGGATGCAGCACGCCGACCAGCGTCGCGCCCTGCTTCAGGCCATCGATCGCGTCAGCCGTGGGCGCCTGCACGCACAGCACGAGGCCGGCGCTGGCACGCGCACCGGGCCCGGCAAGGGTGGCTCCGGCATCCAGGTAGGCCTGGTCGGTGATGCCCGCACCCAGGCCAGCGCCGGACTCGACCTGCACCTGCGCACCCGCGGCCAGCAGCTTCTTCACCGTTTCCGGCGTGGCTGCAACGCGCTTCTCGCCCCGCGCGCCTTCCTTCAGCACCAGCACTTCGACCGCCATGCGTCCCCTCGCCGTGATCCGGACCGAGCGGCGATGCTAGCAAACCCCGGGCGCGGCCCGGCGCCCGGCCGATGGTTTCATCGGAATCGCTGGTGCGGCCCCGCGCCTGCGCAAAAGAAAACGGCCACGCCTGGCAGGCGTGGCCGCTTGTCCGGATCGCTTTCCGCGGCCGGCGCCGCGCGGCTCAGTGCAGGGTGACCGCTTCCTTCGGCTGCGGCATGTCCAGGCGCTCGATGACGCCCTGCATCGCGCTGTCGAATGCGCCGTCGTCGGCGACGTGCATGCGCAGGCGCTCCATCCGCACCATCACCGCCAGTTCCTCCGGCGAGGCCACGCAGAAGCGCACGCCGCGGCGGTTGACGAAGAGCAGTCGCGAGGAGATCGGGCTGACCCACGACAGCTTGCCCGGCTGCACGCGGCCGTCCTTGTCGATGAAGTCCAGCCAGGTGCCGACCGGCAGCGCGCGGATGCGGTCGGCATCGGCGTTGTCGAAATCCAGGGTGTCGGTACCGGCAACCAGCTCGATCGCGCCGCGCTCGACCGGCACCGGCTGCGGCAGGGCCACGGCGGGCAGCTCCGGCAATGGCCGTTCCATCTCGGGGCGCGCGTCGGCAACGGCCTGCAGGGTGTCGTGCAGGGCTCCGATGGCCGCTTCGGCGGCATCGCCATGCAGGCCCACGCTCGAGAAGACCTGGCGCAGGCCGGTCTGCCAGTTCTGCAGCCAGAGCTTGCCGACGATGTGGCGCTGGGCCTCGGCCACTTCTTCCAGGACCCCGTCGGCCAGCTCCAGCGATTCGGTGAACACGTCGCCGACCTCGCCCTCGCGCAGCAGCGCCAGGGTGATGTGGTGCTGCCACGGGTTGCGCAGGAATTCGGCGACCGCCTGCGGCAGCTGGCGGCCTTCCAGCCGCGAAGCCAGCTCGAACTCGGCGCGGTTGCGCGCCAGCTCCAGCCGCTCCTGGCCGCGCTGGATCTCGGCAGCGCGACGCTCGGTGATCTCGATGCGGCGGCGGTGCTGTTCGAGGAAGTCGCGGAACTCCTCCTCGAGGGTCATGAAGATGGCCAGGTTCTCGTTGAACTCGGCCACGAGGCGGTGGATGACCTCTTCGACCTTGGCCAGCAAGGTGCGTTCGGCAGCGCTCTCGCCCTGGTTGCCCTCGCAGGCCTCGGCCAGCGCATTGAGCAGGCGCCGCGCCGGATGGGTCTTCTGCACGAACATGCGCCGGTCCAGCAAGGCGACCTTGACGAACGGAACCACCAGCCGGCCGATCAGCTCGCGCGGACGTCCGGCGAGGTCGCGTTCGTCCAGCAGCACGTCGAACAGCATGCCAACCAGGTCGATCGCATCCTCGTCCTTCGGATCCAGGCGGGTGCTGGCCGGGTCCATGCCCAGCTGGCTGGCGTTGGAAAGCACTTCGCTCTTGAGCCGCTGCGACAGCGACTCCTGCTCGTCGCCGATCGCCGCGCTGAGCGATGCGCTGGGGGTGGCCTGCAGCAGCGACAGCACCGACAGCATCTCGCGCTGGCTCAGCGGGCGCTGGCCGGCCTGCGTGGCATGCACGCCGGCGGATGCCTGGTCGGGACCGCCGCGCAGTTCGCGGCTCTGCTGCAACATCTGGTGCAGGGCGTCGAGCAGCATGCCCGAGCCGCCGGGTCCGGCCTGGCCGGCACCTGCGCCGAAGTCGGGCACATCGATGCCGTGCTCCTGCATCGCGCCGCGGGTTTCCTGCCAGCGCTGCATGAAGCGCGAGGCCCAGGCCGGGGAGTACTCGTCGGCAGCCGGTTCGGCCCAGGCCGAATCGGGCTGGCGTGCCGGTCGAGCCTGTCCGCGCCCGGCAGCCGGGGCGCCCGGCAGCACGCCTTCGCGCACCAGGCGCAGGTCCAGCGCCTCGTACAGCTTGCCCACCGTCGACGACAGGTCGCGCTCGCACAGCTTGATAAGGACCAGGCGCACTTCCGGCGCCAGCTCAGAGGTCGCGAAGGCCTCGTGCACGGCCACGCCGATGTGTTCGGGGCTGATCGGGTTGCTGTCGCTGTCCAGCTCCAGGCCACCGGCAATCCAGCCCAGCCGGCGATCCAGGCGCGCCAGCGCCGGCTTGCAGTCGCGCAGCATCACGCTGGCGAGGTTGCGCACGGCCAGGCGCGATTCCAGTTCGTGTTCGGCCACCAGGCTCAATGCGCCCGCCTGGCTGGACAGGGCCGCCTCGGCCGACAGGGGGGTGCCCACCTCCAGCGACCGCCAGGACAGGGCCAGCTGGGCGCGGAAGCGCGCGGCGATCTCTTCGCGGCGCCGGCGCAGCTCGCGCATGCCATCCAGGAACAGCAGCTGCGATCCACCGGCACGCTCGGCGCGGTCGAACAGGACGTCGTCGTAGCGCGCCACGGACGCGGCGAACGCGTCGCCCAATGGCGGCAGGAACGCATCGCGGACCATCGCGAGCAGGCGCGGGTCTCGTGCATGGTGGAGGGTCGGGTCTTGCTGGGTAGGACTCATGCGCGCAGCTCCGGCGCAGGCAATGGGAGCAGGGGGATGCGGCTCCCCATTGCCGCCAGTGCATCGTACGGGGCCAGCATCCCGGCATCCGTGACCCAGTGGGCAGTTCCTGCCGCCGAGGGGCAACTTGTGCCCATGCCGGTCAGGCCGCCACGGCTGGCATGTCCAGGAAATCGACCACCGACTGCATGGCGCTGTAGAAAGCGTCCTCTTCGCGGTGAAGGCGCAGGCGCCCCAGCTGGACCATGGCTGCCAGCTGCTCCGGCGAGGCGACGCAGAAGCGCGACCCGCGCCGGTTGACGAACATGCGCCGGCCGGAGATCGGGCTGACCCAGGCCAGCTTGCCCGGCTGCACCCGGCCCAGACGGTCGATGAAGTCCAGCCAGGTGCCCAGCGGCAGCGCCTGGAAGTATTCGGCCGTGTCGATGTCGAAGCCCAGCTGCTCGGGCGACTCCTCGGGCAGCGGCGAGTCGGCGGCGTCCTCGATCGCGACCGGGGCCGCTGGCGCCGGCGGCAGCTCCGGCGGGGGCAGGTCCGCCGCCTGGAGTCCGAGCAGCACGTCCAGCAGGGCACCAGCCGTGACCCCGGCAGGGGCGGCCGCCAACCCGGCCTCGGAATAGATCCGTTGCAGCACCGGCCGCTGCGCCTCCAGCCAGGCATCGTCGCGACCTGCCGGGCCGTCGCTGGCCGACAGCAGGCCGTCGGCCAGCTTCAAGGCAGACGCCTGCAACGGGCCATCGGCCGCGGCTTCGCGCAGGGCGATCCGTTCAAAATGCTGCAACCAGGGCCGGCGCAGGAAATCTTCCAGCACCGGCGGCACGGTGCGTCCACGCAGGCGCGCGTCGAGCGCCGTGCCGGCACGGGCGCGCGCATCGAGGCGGCGCTCTTCGGCGCGCTGGAGTTCGGCCGCACGCCGTTCCGCGATCTCGACGCGGCGGCGGTACTGCTCGTGATAGGCGCCGAATTCGGCCTCGGCCTGCAGGAATACACCGAGGTGCTCGTCGAAATCGCGCACCACCCGGGCAGTGATGCCCTGCACCTGCGCCAGCAACGCCAGCTCGGCCGCGGTCTCGGCCGGATTGCCGTCGCAGGCGTCGGCCAGCATGTTCAGCAGGCGCCGCACCGGATGGCTGTCGCGCACGAACAGGCGGGGATCCTGCAACGCGACCTTGGCCACGGGCGCAAGCAGCTGCCCCAGGACCGGCCGCAATTCCGGGCGCAGCTGCGACTCGGCCAGGAGCGCCTGGAACAGCATCGCCACCAGGTCCAGGGTATCGGCGTCGCCTGGGTCGATCCGCACGGTGCCCGGGTCCACGCCCAGCTTCACGGCGTGCGCCAGCACCTCGCGATGCAGCCCCGTGCGCAGGTCGACCGCGGCGTCGATCTCGTCGAAGCCGCCATGCGGTGCGGTCTGCAGCAACGACAGCGCCGAGGCCAGCTCGCGTGGCGACAACGGCCGCGCCCCGGCTCCCGACGCATCGGGTCCCGTGTCGGTACGCGCGCCCTGCAGCAGCCGGTGCAGCTCCGCGGGCAGAAGCTCATGGTCGCCGCGGGCATGCACGTCGATCGGATTGCCTGGACCTGGGCGCTGCCCCCCCTGCCACTGGCTGAAGAAGCGCGAGATCCAGTCGGGCGATTCGCGCATGGCCGCGGGCTGGCCGGGAATGCCCCGGCGACGCGAACGCCCTTCGGGCAGGTCCACGTTGCGTGCGATGGCGAGCAGCTGCCGCTCCAGTCCCTCGTACAGGATGCCGACCCGTTCGACCATGCCCGGCTCGCACAGGCGCACCGAAGCCAGCTGCGCACGGGTGGCCAGGCCGGCGGTGGAGAAAGCGGCATAGACCGCCACCCCCAGGTGTTCGGGCCCGATCGGATTGCTGTCGCCGTCGAGTCGGAAACCGCCCGCGATGAAACCCAGGTAGCGGTCCAGACGCATCAGCTCGGGGCGCCACTGCTGCTGGATCGCGCCGGCGAGGTTGCGCACGGCCAGCCGCACCTCCAGCTCGGTATCGGCGACCAGGGTCAGGTCGTTGCCACGCGACAGCGTACGTTCCACCGACAACGGCCGGCCGGCCTCCAATGCCTGCCAGGCCTTGGCCAGGTGCGCACGGAAGCGTGCGACCAGCGACTCGCGCTCGCGGCGCAGCTCCTGGATCGCGTCGAAATAGTCCTTCTGCAGCGCGGGCGGCGCCTTGTCCGCCAGTTCGAACAGGCCACTCCCGATTCCGTCCAGCTCCGCGGCGAACGCATCGGCCAGCGGCAGCAGGATGCTTTCCCGTACCTGGTTGAGCAGGTCCAGGTTGCGACTGGGCAATTCGTCTACGAGGGGCGGTGTCTGCATCGGCCTGTGAATTTAAGGCGCGCACATGAACCGCGTGTGCAGGCCCGGTCCGTCCCTGACCCGGGGCGTGCGGGGTGGGCGCCTATACTTCCCACCTTTCGGCACGCTCCGGCCGGACTTGAGCAATTTGAGAGTATGCGCACACTTCCAGCCCTGCAAGCCTTGGACCAGCGACGCTCGGTGCCTTCGATGCAACTGGGTGAACCGGGCCCCGATGAAGCCACCCTGCTGCGCATGCTCGCCTCGGCGGTGCGGGTGCCCGACCACGGGAAACTGGTGCCGTTCCGCTTTCTGCGCATCCACGGCGATGCGCGCCATGCACTCGGCGCGTTCCTGGCGGAGCGCGCCGTGCAGCGCGACCCGGACGCACCGCCGCACGCCGTGGAGAAGGATCGCCAGCGCTTCTCGCATGCGCCGGTCGTGGTTGCCGTCATCGCCCGGCTGCAGTCCGGGCACAAGGTGCCCGAACAGGAACAGCTGCTGACCGCAGGCTGCGCCTGCTTCGCCTTGCTGCAGGCCGCGCAGGCGCTCGACTTCGGCGCGCAGTGGCTGACCGCATGGATGGCCTACGACGCCGAGGTGGCCCGCGTCCTGGGCCTGGCCGACGGCGAACGGATCATCGGCTTCATCCATATCGGCACGCCGCTGCAGGACGTCCCCGAGCGCGACCGGCCCGACCCGCGGCAGCTGCTGACGGACTGGGTGCCGTGAATCCCGAAGGCGTCCCCGCCTTCGGCGCGGCAACTGGCTCGCCGGTGGCGCTGCCGACCCTGCACCTGGTCGACGCGAGCCTGTACGTGTTCCGCGCCTGGCACTCGATGCCCGACGAATTCCGCGACGCGCACGGCTGGCCGACCAACGCCGTGCATGGCTTCGCCCGCTTCCTGCTCGACCTGCTCGAGCGCGAACGGCCGCGGCACATCGCCATCGCCTTCGACGAAGCCCTGGACAGCTGCTTCCGTCACCGCCTGTATGCCGCGTACAAGGCCAACCGCGAACCGGCCCCGGAAGAACTGCGCCGCCAGTTCGCCCACTGCAAGGCCCTGTGCGTGGCCCTGGGCCTGGCGGTGCTGGCCCATCACGACTATGAAGCCGACGACCTGATCGGCAGCGCGGTGCATCGCGCGCGCCCGGCCGGCTACCGCAGCGTCATCGTGTCGGCCGACAAGGACCTGTCGCAGCTGCTCGGCGATCACGACGAGCAATGGGATTACGCCCGCGCGCAGCGCTGGGGCGCGGCCGGGGTCAAGGCACGGCACGGCGTCCACGCCCACCAGATCGCCGACTACCTGGCCTTGACCGGCGATGCGGTCGACAACATCCCCGGGGTCGGTGGCGTCGGCGCCAAGACCGCGGCGGTGCTGCTGGCGCACTTCGGCAGCCTCGACGTGCTGCTGGAAAGGATCGACGAGATTGCCTTCCTGCGACTGCGCGGTGCGGCCCAGGTCGCCATCCGGTTGCGTGAGCAACGCGACCTGGCGCTGCTGTGCCGGCAACTGACCACGATCGCCTGCGATGCGCCGCTGGACTACGACGGCGCCGCGGCGTCACGCGGTGAGGCCGATCCGGAGATGCTCGACGCGCTGGCAACCACCTTGCGCTTCGGACCGATGACCCGGCGCCGGCTGCGTACCGCGGCGGGTCTGGAAGGCCGCGACGACGCCGCGCATCCGTCATCGTTTCCGGCTTAGCATCCGTCCATGACGCACGACATCCATTCCATCCCCTCGCCCGCCGATGCGGCCACCGCCCATCCCGCCAATGCGGCGCGCTCCGCCGAGCCCCGCACCGTCTACGAAGGCCGCTACCAGCGCATGGTCGTGCGCGGCACCTGGGAATATTCCGAGCGGACCCATGCCGGCGGCTTGGCGGCAATCATCATCGCGGTGACCCCGGATGACGACGTGCTGTTCGTGGAGCAGTTCCGCGTGCCCCTGCAGGCACGCACCATCGAGATGCCCGCAGGCCTGGTCGGCGACGTGCACGCCGGCGAAACGATCGAGCAGTCCTCGATCCGCGAACTCGAGGAAGAGACCGGCTGGACCGCCACGCACGCGGAGGTGCTGATGATCGGCCCGACCTCCTCGGGCGCCAGCAGCGAGAAGATCGCCTTCGTCCGTGCCACCGGCCTGAGCAAGGTCGGCACCGGCGGCGGCGACGCCAGCGAAGACATCACCGTGCACGCAGTGCCGCGCGCGCGGGCCGCCGCCTGGCTGGCCGGAAAGCTGCGCGAAGGTTATGAGCTGGACGCCAAGCTCTGGGCCGGCCTGTGGATGATCGACCACAACCTGGACGGGACGCCGCGTGGGGCCTGACGCGGGCGGCGGAAGCGGACTGCTTCGCCCGGGCGATCCCCCGCCCTTCGAGCTGCTGCATTCCGGTTCCATCACGCCATGGCTGTTCGTGGCCGACCACGCAGGCCAGGCGATCCCGCGCGCACTCGGCGACCTGGGCCTGCCCGCGGGCGAGATCGACCGGCACATCGGCTGGGACATCGGGATCGCAGGCGTGGCCCGGCAGCTGGCGTCGCTGCTCGGCGCGTGGACGATCCTGCAGAACTATTCGCGGCTGGTCATCGACTGCAACCGGCCGCTGGATTCGACCACGCTGGTCGCCACCAGCAGCGACGGCACGCCGGTTCCAGCCAACGCCGGGCTCGCCGCCGGGGACCGCGATGCGCGCGTGCACGAGATCTTCGCCCCCTACCATGCCCGGATCGCGCAGGCGCTGGACCAGCGCCAGGCTTCCGGCCAACCCACCCTGCTGGTCATGCTGCACAGCTTCACCCCGGCGATGGGCGGCGTGGCGCGGCCCTGGCACTGCGGCGTGCTCTACCACCGCGACGCGCGCCTGGCCCATGCACTGCGCGATGCGTTGCGCGACGAAGGCGACCTCGTCGTCGGCGACAACCAGCCGTACTCGGTCAGCGATACGAGTGATTACGCCGTCCCGGTGCATGGCGAAGCACGCGGCCTGGCCCACGTGGAACTGGAGATCCGCCAGGACCTGATCGCCGACGAAGCCGGGCAGCAACTGTGGGCACGTCGACTGGCGCGATTGCTGCCATCGCTCGAAGCCCGCTTCGTCGCACGCTGAGTGGCAAGTGAATCCGTGACCGGCCGCACTGTAACCGGTCCCACCGAGATGCGTTCACGCTGCCTGCGATCCGGCATACTCGGCCGGTTGCCCGCTTCTCCCACGATTTGCACGATGCCAGCGCCACGCCCGATCCTTCTGCCGCTCCTGCTCCCCGTCATGCTGGCCACCCTCGTGGGTGGCTGCGCAATGGGCGGCAGGACCAAGCCATCGCAGAGCGCCTACGAGGCGTTCGATTCCTCCAATACCTACTCGCGCAGCCTCGACCATTCCCCGGCCCAGGCCTGCGAGGCGGTGCGCCGCGCTTTGCTGAGCCAGGGTTTCGTGGTCGGCCGCGCCGAGGCCGACGTGGTCGAGGCGCGCAAGTACTTCCAGCAGGAAGAGAGCCACGAGCAGGTCGAGTTCCGCGCGGTGTGCATGCCGCAGATGCGCGGCGACCAGCAGACCGTGGTCTTCGTCAACGCGGTCCAGGACCGCTACGCGCTGCGCAAGAGCAACACCAATGCCAGCGTGGGCGTGAGCGCACTGGGTTCGTTGTCGCTGCCGATCGGCTCCAGCGACGATTCGCTGGTCAAGGTCGCCAGCGAGACGCTGCAGGACCCGAACTTCTACAAGCGGTTCTTCGCCGTGCTCGACCGTTTCCTGCCCGAGGAAATCGAGCGCCCGGCCAAGGCATCGGCCGCGCCCCAGGCGCAACCGACCCTGTTCCCGGTTCCGATGTATCCGCAGCCATTGCCGGCGGAGCTGTCGCCGGAGGCGGCGCCCGCACCTGCGCCCGTCACGCCGCCGTCGGCGGCACCCGCCTCGACGCAGGACGCTCCCGCAGTGCTGCCAGTGCCGCCGCCCGCCACGGGCGGCTGAGTGCCTTCAGGGCGCGTGGCGCGCCCTGGCTTCAGGCGAACGCGTCGGTGGCGCGCACCAGGGCATCGATATTTTCCGGCTCGAAGGCCGAGTGTCCCGAAGCCGGCGTGATCTCGAGCCTGGACTTCGGCCAGGCCTTGTGCAGCTCCCATGCGTTCTGCAGCGGGCAGACCACGTCGTAGCGTCCATGCACGATCACGCCGGGAATCCCGGCGATGCGATACACGTCGCGCAGCAGCTGGTCTTCCACCTCGAAGAAGCCGCCGTTGACGAAATAGTGGTTCTCGATCCGGGCGAAGGCCAGGGCGAACTGCGGATCCTGGTGGCTGCTGACGAAATCCTGGTCCACGTGCAGGAAGCTGGTCGCCCCCTCCCACACGCTCCAGGCACGCGCGGCCGCCAGGCGGGTCGCCTCGTCCTCGCTGGTCAGGCGACGGTGGAACGCGGAAATCAGGTCGTGGCGCTCCACCGGCGGAATCGCCGCGATGTAGTGCTCCCAGGCATCGGGGAACAGGCGGTTCGCGCCCTCCTGGTAGAACCACTCCAGCTCCCAGCGACGCAGCATGAAGATGCCACGCAACACCAGCGCGGTGACGCGCTGCGGATGGGTCTGCGCATAGGCCAGCGCCAGGGTCGAACCCCAGCTGCCGCCGAACACCTGCCAGGCCTCGATCCCCAGCTTGGCGCGCAGCTTCTCGATATCGGCCACCAGGTCCCAGGTGGTGTTGTCGACCAGGTCGGCGTGCGGCGTGGAGCGCCCGGCACCGCGCTGGTCGAACAGCACGATCCGGTACCTGGCCGGATCGTGGAAGCGGCGCATTTTCCCGCTCGAACCGCCGCCCGGGCCGCCATGCAGCAGCACCACCGGCGTGCCGTCCGGATTGCCGGATTGCTCGTAGTAGAGCTCGTGGCGGCCGTCGACCCGCAAAGTGCCGGTGTCGAAAGGTTCGATCTCGGGATAGAGCGTGCGCATGCCGTGACTCGCTTCGGACAGGCCTGGAATTCTAGCGCACGCTGCGCGACGCGCCCTTGCGAGCCAACCAGGCCCCGGGGATACGCGCAGCGATGAGGCTGCGCTTGGCACGTTGACGCCCCTGCTACGGGGACCGCACCGCGGCCTACCCGCGCACCTGCGAAGGCAGGCGCCCGAGAGTGACCCGATCGCGCTGTTCGAGGTCACGCGCCGTCGACACTTCGGCAAAGCCGGCGGCCTCCAGCAGTGCGCGCACCGCCGCACCCTGGTCCAGCCCATGTTCCAGCAGCAGCCAGCCATTCGGCACCAGGTGCCGGGACGCGGCAGCGACGATCGTGCGGATCGCATCGAGCCCGTCCGCGCCGGAAGACAGCGCGCGCGGCGGCTCGTGGCGCAGGTCGCCCTGCGCCAGATGCGGGTCGCCCTCGGCGATGTAGGGCGGATTGCTCGCGATCAGGTCGAAACGGTCACGGCCGAGCGCCTCGTCCCAGTCGCCGCGACGGAACCAGACGTTGTCGAGCCGGTGCGCCTGCGCATTGCGCACGGCCACCGCCAGGGTCGGCGCGCTTATGTCGGTGGCCACCACCGCCGCTGCGGGCCGCTCGCTGGCAATGGCCAGAGCGATGGCACCGCTGCCGGTGCCCAGGTCGGCCACCCGCGCGGGGACGTCCGGCCCGATCCGCGCCAGAGCCAGCTCCACCAGCAACTCGGTTTCCGGGCGGGGGACCAGGGTGTCGGGGGTGACTTCAAGGTCCAGGGTCCAGAAGCCCCGCCGGCCGGTCAGGTAAGCGACGGGCTCCCCGGCGGCGCGCCGCTCGACGAGCTGGCGGAAGCCGTCGGCCAGTTCGGCCTCCACCGGGTCGGTCGCATGCGCGAACAACCAGGCGCGGTCCCGGCCCAGGGCATGGGCCAGCAGCGGTTCCGCGTCCTCGCGCGCAATGCGGCGCGCGGCTTCACGCAGCAGGGAGTCGGGTCGGCAGGACGTGTCGGTGTGGCTCATCGGCGGAACGATGGACCAAGCGCGCGCGCCTGCCAATGCCTGTCCGCGCCGCTTCGCCGCATCGCACCAAAGAGCATCTCTGGGCTTACGATAGGCACTGACTATCTATTTAATTCCTTTAATCGATTTGATCTGTCTATCGAAGATCCCTAGCATGGCGATCATTCCCTTCACCCACCACCGAAAGGACCTCCCCATGTCCCTGATCAACACCCCGATCAAGCCGTTCAAGGCCACCGCCTTCCAGAACGGAGAGTTCATCGAAGTTTCCGACGCCAGCCTCAAGGGCAAGTGGTCGGTCCTGATCTTCATGCCGGCCGCCTTCACCTTCAATTGCCCGACCGAGGTCGAGGACGCCGCCAACAACTACGCCGAGTTCCAGAAGGCCGGTGCCGAGGTCTACATCGTGACCACCGACACCCACTTCTCGCACAAGGTGTGGCACGAGACCTCCCCGGCCGTGGGCAAGGCCCAGTTCCCGCTGGTCGGCGACCCGACCCACCAGCTGACCCGCGCCTTCGGCGTGCACATCGAGGAAGAAGGCCTGGCCCTGCGCGGCACCTTCATCATCAACCCGGAAGGCGTGATCAAGACGCTGGAAATCCACAGCAACGAGATCGCCCGCGACGTGTCCGAGACCCTGCGCAAGCTGAAGGCTGCGCAGTTCACCGCCGCCAACCCCGGCCAGGTGTGCCCGGCCAAGTGGAAGGAAGGCGCCCAGACCATCGCTCCGTCGCTGGACCTGGTCGGCAAGATCTAACTGCCGCACCCGCCCTCCCCGCCCGCGCGGGGCGGGCACCTGCTCCCGCGATCCATCGCGGGAGTGGACCGGAGCCATCGCTCCCACGCAGCCGCCCGTCGCGTTACGCCACGCAGGTCGCGTCGGCTCCGGTCCACTCCTTCGCCTGCAGCGCCCGTTCCCGCGGGCGCGACGGCAGCGGCTTGCCGCCGCCGACCCGCCAGCCCCCTCCCCCAAGGAGCCGCGCCATGTTGGATGCCAGCCTCAAGACCCAGCTCCAGGCCTACCTGGAACGCCTCACCCGCCCGGTGCACCTGGTCGCCTCGCTCGACGACGGCGCCAGCTCGGCCGAAATGCTCGCGCTGCTGCAGGACATCGAAGCGCTCTCGCCGCAGGTCAGCCTGGAAGTGCGCCGCGACGACGCGCAACGCAAGCCCTCCTTCGCCGTGACCAGCCCCGGCCACGACATCTCGCTGGCGTTCGCCGGCCTGCCGATGGGCCACGAGTTCACCTCGCTGGTGCTGGCCCTGCTGCAGGTGGGCGGCCATCCGTCCAAGGCGGCGGCCGAGGTGATCGAGCAGGTGAAGTCGCTGGACGGCGAATTCGCGTTCGAAACCTATTTCTCGCTGTCCTGCCAGAACTGCCCGGACGTGGTCCAGGCGCTGAACCTGATGGCCGTGCTGAACCCGAAGATCAGGCACGTGGCGATCGACGGCGCGCTGTTCCAGGACGAGGTCGAAGGCCGCCAGGTGATGTCGGTGCCGACCATCTTCCTCAACGGGCAGGTGTTCGCCGCCGGCCGCATGGGCCTGGAGGAGATCGTCGCCAAGCTCGACACCGGCGCCGAAAAGCGCGAAGCGGAAAAGATCGCGAAGAAGGCCGCATTCGACGTGCTGGTCGTCGGTGGCGGCCCCGCCGGCGCGGCGGCGGCGGTCTATGCCGCGCGCAAGGGCATCCGCACCGGCGTGGCGGCCGAGCGCTTCGGCGGCCAGGTGCTGGACACCATGGCCATCGAGAACTTCATCTCGGTACCGCATACCGAGGGCCCGAAGCTCGCCGCCGCGCTCGAGCAGCACGTGCGCGGGTACGAGGTCGACGTGATGAACCTGCAGCGCGCGACCGCGCTGGTTCCGGCCGGCGACGACGGACTGGTCGAGGTCAAGCTGGCCAACGGCGCCTCGCTGAAGTCCAAGAGCGTGATCCTGTCCACCGGCGCCCGCTGGCGGCAGATGAACGTGCCGGGCGAAGACCTGTACCGCAACAAGGGCGTGGCCTACTGCCCGCACTGCGACGGCCCGCTGTTCAAGGGCAAGCGCGTGGCGGTGGTCGGCGGCGGCAACTCCGGCGTCGAGGCCGCGATCGACCTGGCCGGCATCGTTTCCCATGTCACCCTGATCGAGTTCGACGGCACGCTGCGCGCCGACGAGGTCCTGCAGCGCAAGCTGCGCAGCCTGCCCAACGTGCGCATCATCACCAGCGCGCAGACCACCGAAGTGCTGGGCGACGGGCAGAAGGTCACCGGCCTGACCTATACCGACCGCGTCGGGCACGACTCCCACCGTATCGACCTGGAAGGCGTGTTCGTCCAGATCGGCCTGCTGCCCAATACCGAATGGCTCAAGGGCACGGTCGAGCTGTCGCCGCGCGGCGAGATCATCGTCGATGACCGCGGCCAGACCAGCGTGCCGGGCGTGTTCGCCGCCGGCGATTGCACCACCGTCCCGTACAAGCAGATCGTGATCGCGATGGGCGAAGGCTCCAAGGCCGCGCTGGCCGCATTCGACCACCTGATCCGCAGCTCGGCACCGAAAGCCGAGCCGGTCGCGGAAGCGGCGTGAACACGCTAGGGTGGGCCCCGTGGCCCACCCGCCGCATGCCACGCCGGGCCACGATCGACGCACGTTCCGGGAGGATTGCCGGCAATGAACCTGCGTGACCTGAAATACCTGGTGGCCCTGGCCGATCACAAGCATTTCGGTCGCGCCGCGGCTGCCTGCCATGTCAGCCAGCCGACGCTGTCGACCCAGATCCGCAAGCTCGAGGACGAACTGGGCGTTCCGCTGGTCGAGCGTGCGCCGCGCAAGGTGATGCTGACGCCGGCAGGACGCGAAGCGGCCGAGCGCGCGCGCCGGATCGTGGCCGAAGTCGAGCAGATGAAGGAAGCCGCGCGCCGCAGCCAGGACCCGGAGGCCGGCACGGTGCGCCTCGGGATTTTCCCGACCCTGGCGCCCTACCTGCTGCCGCACGTGATCCCGCGCGTGCGTGCCCGCTTCCCCCAGCTGGAACTGCTGCTGGTGGAAGAGAAGAGCGACGAACTGCTGGCTCGCCTGCGCAACGGAAGGCTGGACGCGGCGGTGCTGGCCCTGCCAGTGCACGACGAGCAACTGCATGCCGAGTTCCTGTTCGAGGAACCGTTCGTGCTGGCCGTGCCGGAGAACCATCCCCTCTCGCAGCGCCAGTCCTTGACCCTGGACGAACTGGCCGACCAGCGGCTGCTGCTGCTGGAGGATGGCCATTGCCTGCGCGAGCAGGCGCTCGACGTGTGCCGCCTGTCCGGGGCGCACGAGAAAACGGAGTTCCGCGCCACCAGCCTGGAGACGCTGCGGCAGATGGTCGCGGCCAATGTCGGCGTGACCCTGCTGCCGACCCTGGCGGTGAAGCCGCCGGTGGCCCGCTCCGAGAACATCCACCTGTTGCGATTCACCGACTCGCAGCCCAGCCGCAGCATCGCCATGGCCTGGCGCCGCAGCTCGGCCATGGCGGGTTTCCTACAGCACCTGGCGCAGGTCTTCCGCGAGCTGCCACCGGGCCTGCTTTCGCCCGTGGACAACGCCCCAGCGCCTGGCCAGGCGACGACCGCCGCCGCCCCGCCGCCCCGCAGCGACTGGGGCTGAACCCGGCCGCTCCACGAAGGCCGGCGCCCGGTTGAAACACGGCCCGTTCCGGGCTACGGTTTCACCACAACCCAGAGACCCGGGGGCGGAAGCGGAAACGCGCCGCCCTTTTCTCATGTTCGCCATCCCCGCGCACCCGTCGCGCGACCCACCGTGAGGACTTCCATGACCGCCCAACCCACCAGTGGCCTGCCGCCATCCCTGATCATTTCCAGCCGCGACCTTACCCGGCTCGAAGCCCTGCTCGATTCACCGGTGCTGAGCCGCCATCCGGCCGCGCTCGCCCTGATCGATGAACTCAACCGGGCCGAGGTGCGGCCACCCGAGCAGATGCCTGCCGACGTGGTGACCATGCATTCGCAGGTCGAATGCGAAGACATCGCCAGCGGCGAGCGCCACGTGCTCACCCTGGTCTATCCGAATGAAGCCGACGTGGAGCGCGGCCGCGTTTCCGTGCTGGCACCGGTGGGCAGCGCCCTGCTCGGCCTGTCGGTCGGCCAGTCGATCGACTGGGAAGCGCCCGGTGGCCGCAGCCTGAAACTCAGGGTGATGTCGGTCCGCTACCAGCCTGAAGCGGCGGGCAACTTCCATCGTTGATCTGCGGCCGCGCCGCGTGACGCCCGGTGGAAGTACCTGCAGGCGGCGAGGCCGTAGCCGGATGCGCGACGGCGCCCGTGCCGGCCTGGCGCCTCGAAACCCCTGCCGAGACCTGCGCGTACCCACAAAAAAGGCGGCCCACCGGGCCGCCTTTTTCATGTGGCCGGGATACGGGCTCAGCCGCCACGCGCCTCCAGCGCCGCCACCGCCGGCAGGGTCTTGCCCTCGAGGAACTCGAGGAACGCGCCGCCGCCGGTGGAGATGTAGCTGACATCACCGGCGATGCCGTACTTGTCGACCGCCGCCAGGGTGTCGCCACCTCCGGCGATCGAGAACGCCTTCGAGGTGGCGATCGCGCGCGCCAGCGTCTCGGTGCCCTTGCCGAACGCATCGAACTCGAACACGCCCACCGGCCCGTTCCATACGACCGTGCCTGCGGAACGGATCAGCTCGGCGTAACGCTGAGCGGTCTGCGGGCCGATATCGAGGACCATGTCGTCCGCACCGACCTCACCGACCGCCTTCACCGACGCCGGGGAATCGGCCTTGAACTCGGCCGCCACCACGACGTCCACCGGCAGCGGGATCTCCGCACCCCGCGCCCTGGCATCGGCATCGATCTTGCGCGCGGTGTCGAGCAGGTCGGCCTCGTACAGCGACTTGCCCACGCCGTGGCCTTCGGCCGCGATGAAGGTGTTGGCGATACCGCCGCCGACGATCAGCTGGTCGACCTTGCCGACCAGGCTGGTCAGCAGTTCGAGCTTGGTCGACACCTTGCTGCCGGCAACAATCGCCAGCAAAGGCCGCGCCGGATTGGCCAGCGCCTTGTCCAGCGCATCAAGTTCGGCCATCAGCAGCGGGCCACCGGCGGCGACCGGGGCGAAGCGGATCACGCCGTGGGTCGAGGCCTGTGCGCGGTGCGCGGTGCCGAATGCATCCATCACGAACACGTCGCACAGCGCCGCGTACTTCTTCGACAGGGCTTCGTCGTCCTTGCCCTCGCCCACGTTCATGCGGCAGTTCTCCAGCAGCACGACCTGGCCGGGCTTCACGTCCACGCCGTCGACCCAGTCGCGCACCAGCGGCACGTCCACGCCCAGCAGTTCGGACAGCCGCGCGGCGACCGGCGCCAGCGAATCGGCCTCGCTCCACACGCCTTCCTTGGGTCGGCCCAGGTGCGAGGTGACCATGACCGCCGCACCCTTCTCCAGCGCCAGCTTGAGGGTCGGCACCGAAGCGGTGATGCGCTGCTCGGAGGTGATCCGGGCGGGCTGTCCCTCGGCATGCTCGATCGGCACGTTGAGGTCCTGCCGGATCAGCACGCGCTTGCCGGCAAGGTCGAGGTCGGTCATCCGCAGGATGGTCATCGTTGCGTTCTCGGTATCCGATGGGGGAAGGCGCGATCCGGCGATGCGGCCCGGCGCGGACGCGCATTGTCCCGCCCGCGCGCCGGCGCGGCAAACCCGGGTCAGTCGCGCGGCGGGCGCTGGCGCAGCAGGCTCAGGCCCAGCGCGGCCACCAGCACGGCGCCACCGACCAGCAACGCCCACAACAGCCCGGACTTCCAGTCGATGTCGCGCCGCGGCTTCAGCGCGCGATCGCCGGCGAGTTCTTCGGGCGCATCGGCCAGGTACGCCGGCGCCGGTTGCCAGCCGGCACCGCGCTGGCGACGCAGCGCATCGAGCAGGGCCGGGATCGGCGCATCGGCACGCGCGGCATTGGCGCTGCCGGCGGCCAGCGCATAGGGCGGCTCGCCCTGGGCGAGGAACACCATCACCTCGGGCTGGTATCCCAGCCGCAGCACCGGCACCGCGTCGCCGACCGGCGTGCTGGCGCCCAGGCGCCAGTGGCGGTCGCGCACCGGCGTGGCCAGCGGTTTGGGCTCGGAATGGTTGGCTTCACCGCTGCCGGCGCCGACCTGGAATGCCATCCACGGCCCCGCCCGCCACAGCCATGACGCATCGGTGCGTTCACGGCTGTGCAGGGTCCATTCCAGCGCGCTGTTGCCCGGCAGGCGCACGTCGGCGCGCTCGACCGGGAAACGCCCGGGCAGGACGAACTCGAAATAGTCGCGGCCGCCTTCCTGGCGACGCTCACCGGCGATCTCGACCCATTCCCAGCGCGCCTCCGGCGGTGGCGGTGCCAGTTCCGCGGTCACCCCCGTCAGCACCGGTACCGGTCCGGGACGCAACGGCAGCAGCCGCAGGTAGCGGGCCTGGCCGTCCAGCACGATCCGGCCCTGGCGCAGGCGTTCGCCTCCGCGCTCCAGGTCCAGCAGGGTCGTGCCCTCGTTGAGCGTGCGCCACTGGCGCAGGTCGTTGCTGCCTTCGATCCGGTAGCGCGCCTGCAACGACTGCACCGGCCGCTCCCATTCGAGCAGCAGCGCGCGTAGCGGCTCGCGCAGGCGACTGGCGTCCACCAGCCATTGGCCCTGCGCCAGCGCCGCGCCCTCGCGCGCGGGCACCTCGGCCTCGATGCGGACGATGCCGCCCTCTTCGTCGCGCTCGGCGACCAGGCGCAGGTCGCCGCCGCCTGCCGCCGGATCGATCGCCGGCAACGGGAACCAGGGCAGCCCCAGCATCCGCGGCGGCTGCGCCAGCGGCTGCGCGGGCGAAAGCAGGGCCGACGGCAACGGCTGGCCCTGTGCGTTGAACACCTCGATGTCGCGCAGCGAAGGCTGGCTCGCGCTGCGGTACACCGCTTCGTCCAGCACGACCCGGTAGGCACCGCTCTCCTCCTGGCCCAGGGTCAGCGGCCACTGCCGCGCGTAGTCCTCGCGCGCGGCGGCGCTGGCGCCCATGGAGACGAAGACCAGTGCCAGCCACAACCCGTGCGACCACCGTGCGGTGCTCATGCCTGCGATTCCTCCTGCAAGGTGCCATGCGTGCGCGGTGGCGCGGGCGCCAGGTAGCCGACGATCGTGCACAGCACGCCGTAGGCGATGAACGAGACGATGCCCAGCAGGCCACCAAGGTGCTGGCGATCGACCAGCAGCAGCTTGGCCAGGACCACGCCCATCAGCACTGCGCCGGCCAGCCACAACCCGCGCTGGCCGCGGCGCGAGCCGACGACCCAGCCGATCACACCGAGCACGCTCCAGACCACGGTCAGGCTGGTCTGGGCAAGGCTGGTGGAAACGAGGTCCGCATTCCACGCAATGCCACCCCAGTGGTGCACGCCACGCAACGTGGTCGCCGTCAGCAGCAGGAAACCGCCCAGCGCGACCACGCCGGTCCGCAACCGGCCCAGGTCCGAAGACGCTCTTGCCGACCACAGCCACGCGCCGGCCAGCGCGAGCGCGAGCAACTGCGCCAGTTCGGCCGGGTTGAGCAGCGGCAGCCAGGGCAACGGCGCGGAGGGCGCCGGCTGCGCCAGCGCCAGCAGCCAGCCCATCGCGATCACCGCGAAGACCAGGGCCAGCAGCGGGTTGCGCAATGCATCCGCTTCGTCGCCGCGCGGGAACGCCAGCCATGCCCAGTGCCACAGCGCGGCCGCGGCCAGCGCCAGCCAGGGCAACGCCATCAGCGCCAGCAGCCAGCCCTGCGCGAGCCCGGCCTGCCCGGTCCACCACACCGCTTCCAGCGTGAGCAGCACCGGCCATGCCAGCCACCAGGCGAACTGGACCGCACCCGCGCTGCCCGATGCGTCATCGCGCAGGCACCACAGGCTGCGCAGCCCGAGCACTGCGAACACACCCCACGCCAGCCCGCCCCAGCCACCACCCAGCGGATGCGCATGCACCGCGTCCTGCCACAACGCCAGCGGCATCGACAGCGCGAACGCGGCGAACACGGTCAGCGCCAGGGCGCGCGCCGGGCGCAGGCGGTGCACTTCGGCGGCGAGCCAGGCGCTGCCAACCACGAACACGAGCAGCGCATCGGGACGCACGTCCGCATCGACGAACCGATGGATCTCGTGCACGCCATTGCCCGTCCACCAGGCCAGGCCCCACAGGTAGAACACCAGTGCACCCAGCGTCGACCCGTGCAGGCGCGACGCCCAGGCGCTGGCCAGTCCCGCCAGCGCGATCAGCAGCAGGCTCATCGCGGTCGGGTTGAGCAGCGCGCGGGTGTCGCCGGCGATGCTGTCGACGCCCACCACCACCGCGCACGCGGCCAGCAGCTGCAGCGCCGAACCGGTGAACCGCGGCAGCCACCTCTGCTGGCGCAGCCCCAGCCAGACCAGGCCGGCGCCCTCCAGCGCGAACACGCTGGCGGTGGCACGCGCCGACAACGCCAGCGGCACCGCGAGCGTGGCGAAGCCCACCGCGAGGATCGCGTACGACTGGCCGAGCACCGCGTAGCCGGCACGCCGCAGCAGGCTCCATGCCAGCCCCGCGTACAGCACGCCCAGGCCGAGGGCACACAGCGCCAGCGGCATGCGCGCGCCATCGACGAAGCGTCCTTCCATCAGCCCCGCCTGCAGGGCGAAGGCCACCAGCGGCGTCCCGAACACCAGGCAGCCGTCGACCAGGTCGCGGCGTCCTTCCGGTTGGCGCCGCGCGAACAGGATCGGCACGATGAGGTAGAAGACGAAGAACAACACCAGGAACGGCTGGGTGGTGCCGTATTTCTCCGGCTGGTAACCACTCGCGCCCCACAGGCTCCCGATGCCGAAGGTGAAGGCGAAGCCGAGCAGGTTGAGGATTCGCCAGGAGCGGAACCAGGCGATGGCCACGATCGCCGCGTTGAGCAGCGCGTAGTACGAGAACAGCGCCACGTGGTTGCCACTGCCGGTCGACAGCCACAACGGGGCCAGGAATCCGGCCAGCAGCGCGAACACGGCCAGGGCCTTGGCGTCCTGCAGCACCGCCAGCAGGCCCATGCCGGCCACCAGCAGCACGCTGATCGCGAACGCCGGTCCGGCGTCGATCACGCCATAGAGTTTGAACGCCGCGAACACCGTCAGCAGCAGCACGCCGATCGACCCGCCCTGCAGGCTCAGCGCGAACACGCGGTTGCTGTCGCGACGGCGCCAGGCGAAGCCGAGCGCGGCCAGCGCCGCCGCCGCCACGCCGGCCAGGCGCAGCTCCATGGGCAACTGGAACAGGCCCTGGTCGCTGGCGTACTTGAGCAGCGCGGCCACGCCGGCCAGCAGCACCAGCATGCCGATCTTCACCGGCACGTTGCCCACGGTGAACCAGCGCTTGACCGTGCGCAGCAGCGCGTTCTCCGCCGGCGCCATGGGCGCATGCGAGACGCGGGTCGAGGCCGCGGCAACGCGCGCGCGCGTCGCGGCGTCGACCGTCGCGCCAGCGGCATCGGCGCGCTGGCCCGACGGCGGCAGCGGTGGCGGCGCGGAAGAAACCGCACTGTGCGCGGACGGTGGCGTGATCGGCGCGTCGTTCACCGGTTCCGGTGGCTGTGGCACCGATGCCTGCGCCAGCGCCCCGGGCGAGGCAGCCGCGCCTGAATCCCGGGCCTGCCGCATCAGGTCCGACAGCGTCGGGGCATCTGCGGCCGCGTCCGTGGGCGCAGTCCGCGACTGCACGGGCGCGGGCACCGCAACGCTGTCGCGCGCGCGCGCGCGACTGGTCGCGAGCTGCAGTTCCGCCAGGTTGCGCTCCAGTCCGGCCACCCGTCCCTTGAGCGAGGACAGCGACACCAGCGCGACGATCAGCAGTACGGGCATGGCCAGCAACGCCAGGCCCACGATCACGAGTATCCCCACCATGCCGTCCATCCCTCCCCCGTCCGAATCGGTACGCATCGCGCAGCGGTAGCCGGCGATCCCTGCCGGTCATGGCGTCGGCAGCGTCGGCGATGCGCGACGGTAATGCAAGACCGGCACGCCCCCGTAAGGGGAGCGTTAAAACGGGAAAGGGCGCCGTGTGGCGCCCTTTCCCTTGCAACGTGTCGAAGGCCTGCCGGCTGCTTACTTGGCGGCGATGACCCGGACCATTTCCAGGCACTTGTTGGAGTAGCCCCATTCGTTGTCGTACCAGGCGACCAGCTTGACGAAGGTCGGGTCCAGCGCGATGCCGGCATCGGCGTCGAAGATCGAGGTGCGGGTGTCGCCGCGGAAATCGGTGGCCACGACCTTGTCCTCGGTGTAGCCGAGGATGCCCTTCAACGCGCCTTCGCTCTGCGCCTTGATCTCGGCCTTGATCTCTTCGTAGCTGGCCGGATTCTCGAGCTCGGCGGTCAGGTCGACGACCGACACGTCCGAGGTCGGCACGCGGAAGCTCATGCCGGTCAGCTTCTTGTTCAGCGCCGGGATCACCACGCCGACCGCCTTGGCCGCGCCGGTCGAGGACGGGATGATGTTCTCGAGGATGCCACGGCCGCCGCGCCAGTCCTTGTTGCTCGGGCCATCGACGGTCTTCTGCGTCGCGGTGGCCGCGTGCACGGTGGTCATCAGGCCGCGCTTGATGCCCCACTTGTCGTTGAGCACCTTGGCCAGCGGCGCCAGGCAGTTGGTGGTGCAGGATGCGTTGGAGATGATCGCCTGACCGGCATAGGTGTCGTGGTTGACGCCGTAGACGAACATCGGCGTGTCGTCCTTGGACGGCGCCGACAAAAGCACCTTCTTGGCGCCCGCATCCAGATGCTTCTGCGCGGTGGCCTTGTCCAGGAACAGGCCGGTCGATTCGATCACGACCTCGGCGCCGACCTCGTCCCACTTCAGGTTGGCCGGGTCGCGCTCCTGGGTCAGGCGGATCTTCTTGCCGTCGACGACCAGGGTGTTGCCCTCGACCTTGACGTCGCCCTTGAAGCGGCCGTGCACGGAGTCGTACTGCAGCATGTAGGCCAGGTATTCCGGCTCGAGCAGGTCGTTGATCGCAACGATCTCGATGTCCTTGCCGAAATTCTGCACCGCCGAACGCAGCACGTTGCGGCCGATGCGGCCGAAGCCGTTGATGCCAACCTTGATCGCCATTGCTGAGGACTCCTGACGCCGCGGCGCGCGCGGCCGTGATGGATAGGACTGAAGCGGGTTGAAACGAGGCGGCCATTCTAGCACCGGCCCCTCGATCGGCCGGGGCCGCCTTGACTGCGATCAAGGCGCGCCACGCGCCAGGGCCGGACACTGGCTCCACCCCCACGAGCCATGAGCGCTTACCCATGAAACAGAAGCTCCTCCCCGCCCTGTTCGCCGCCGGCCTGGCCGTCGCGGCCGCCCCGGCCTTCGCCCAGTCCGCCGGCGACTGGACCCTGGGCCTGGGCGTGCACCAGGTCGACCCGAAGTCGGACAACGGCACCCTGGCCGGCGGCACCCTGCCGCTGTCGATCAACAGCGACGCCAAGCCGAGCCTGACCTTCGAATACTTCCTGCGCGACAACCTGGGCCTGGAAGTGCTGGCAGCGTGGCCGTTCCAGCACGACATCTCGGTCAAGGGCGTCGGCCGGGTCGGCAGCACCAAGCACCTGCCGCCGACGTTCAGCCTGCAGTACCACTTCAACGACAAGGGCGTGGTCTCGCCGCTGCTGGGCGTGGGCCTGAACTACACCACGTTCTTCAGCGAGGACACCCGCGGCGCGCTCGAGGGCGCCAACCTGAAGCTGGGCGATTCCTGGGGCCTGGCCGCGCATGCGGGCCTGGATTTCCGGGTCAGCGAGAAGGCCGCCATCCGCGTGGACGTGCGCTGGATCGACATCGACACCAGCGTCCGCGTCGACGGCGTGCGCGTGGGCACCGCCAACATCGATCCACTGGTGTACGGCGCCGCTTATGTCATGAAGTTCTGATGACGGCGCGGGAGTGGCGGCGGCCGGTCGGTTAAAGTGCCGGCATGACCGACGCGACTTCCACTCCTTCGATCCCCACTTCCACCCGGCAATCCCCTGCGCGACGCTCGCCCACGCGTGCGTCGCGTCTTTTCACCCAGCGAACGCGGCGACTGGGCGCGTTGCTGTTCCTTCCGGTCGCGCTGGCGATCGCCCTGCCCGTCCACGCCTGGGGCGCGCTCGGCCATCGCCTGGTGGCCCGCCTCGCCGAGGACGGACTGACACCGCAGGCCCGCGCGGGCGTGGCCCGCCTGCTGCAGGGCGAAACCGAACCCACCCTGGCCGGCATCGCGACCTGGGCCGACGAACTGCGCGGCAACGATCCGGCACTGGGCAAGCGCTCCGCGCGCTGGCACTACGTCAACATCGGCGGCGACGACTGCGCCTACCAGGCCGCGCGCGACTGCCCCGGCGGCGACTGCGTGGTCGCGGCGCTGGAAACGCAGGCCCGGATCCTGGCCGACCCGGCACGCACCGACGCCGAGCGCCGGCAGGCGCTGAAGTTCGTCGTCCATTTCGTCGGCGACGCGCACCAGCCACTGCATGCCGGTCACGCCGGCGACCGCGGCGGCAACGACTACCAGGTCAACTGGCGCGGCAAGGGCAGCAACCTGCATTCGCTGTGGGACAGCGGCATGCTCAACGCACAGGGCCTGGAGGAGGACGCCTGGCTGGCGCGGCTGCGCGCATTGCCCGCGCCGGCCCCGGTGTCGCCGCTGCCGGCGCGTGCGCCGCAGGCATGGGCCGAGCAGTCCTGCCGGCTGGTCATCGCGCCAGGGTTCTATCCGCCAGGCCATGTGATCGACGACGCCTACGTCGCCGCGCACCTGCCCGCTGCCGAAACGCAGTTGCGCCTGGCGGGCGCGCGGCTGGCCGCCACCCTCAATACCGCGTTCGGCGCCACCTACTGACCTGCCCGGACGCCCTCATCATCCACAGCCTCCCTTCGCCGTAGCCCGCCCAAACCGGAGAACGACGGCATGTCCGCACCGGAAATTCCGATGTTCCGTTCCCTGGCGACCGTGTTGCTGGCTGCCACCTTGGCCGCGTCCCCGTTCGTGGTCCGCGCCGCCGACGCACCGGTGACCGTATTCGCCGCGGCCAGCCTCAAGGAGTCGATGGACGAGGCCGCCCTCGCCTACGGGAAGGCCACCGGCACGCCGGTGCGCGTTTCGTACGCGGCCAGTTCGGCGCTGGCGCGGCAGATCGAGCAGGGCGCGCCCGCGCAGGTCTTCGCCTCCGCCGACCTGGAATGGATGGACTACCTGCAGCAGCGCAACCGCATCGACGCCGCCACGCGCCACGACCTGCTCGGCAACCGGCTGGTCCTGGTCGCACCGCAGGGCAGCGCAGTGAAGGTCGACCTGGCCAAGCCCGGCTCTATCGCCGGCGCCCTGGGCGAAGGTCGGCTGGCGCTGGGCCAGACCGCGACCGTACCGGCGGGGAAATACGCACGCACCGCGCTGGAATCGCTGGCGCAATGGGAACCGGTGAAAGCCAGGCTCGCCGAATCGGAAAGCGTGCGCGCCGCGCTGATGCTGGTGGCGCGCGGCGAAACGCCGCTGGGGATCGTCTATGCCTCCGACGCGAAGGCCGAGCCGCGCGTGCGCGTGGTGGCGACCTTCCCCGCCGGCAGCCATCCGTCGATCGTGTATCCGGTCGCGGCGCTGCGCGACGCCCCCGCTCCGGCTCGCGATTTCGTGCGCTGGCTTTCCTCGCCCGAGGCGCGCGCGATCTTCGAGCGTCGCGGCTTCGACGTGCTCGACTGAGGCCACACGTTGACCTCCTGGTTCTCGCCCGAGGAAATGACCGCCATAGGCCTGAGCCTGAAGGTGGCCAGCGTGGCCGCGCTCGCCAGCCTGCCGCTGGGCGTGGCCGTCGCATGGCTGCTGGCGCGCCGGCGATTCCCGGGCAAGGCCCTGCTCGACGCGCTGGTGCACCTGCCGCTGGTGCTGCCACCGGTGGTGATGGGCTACGCGTTGCTGGTGATGTTCGGCACCCAGGGACCGATCGGCGCCTGGCTGCACGACACCTTCGGCATCACCCTGGCCTTCCGCTGGACGGGCGCGGCGCTGGCGTGCGCGGTGATGGGCTTCCCGCTGATGGTGCGTGCGATCCGGCTGTCGATCGAGAACGTGGACCGCAGGCTCGAACAGGCCGCCGCCACGCTCGGCGCTGCGCCCTGGCGGGTATTCCTCACCGTGACCCTGCCGCTGGCCTGGCCCGGCCTGGTGGCCGGCGTGGCGCTGGCCTTCGCCAAGGCGCTGGGCGAATTCGGCGCGACCATCACTTTCGTCTCGGCCATTCCCGGCGAGACGCAGACGCTGTCTTCGGCGATCTACGGCCTGATGCAGGTGCCCGGCGGCGAAGCGGGGATCTGGCGCCTGGCGGCGGTATCGCTGCTGATCTCGCTCGGCGCCTTGCTGCTGTCGGAATGGCTGGTGCGGCGCAAGCGCAGCGCGGAGGACGAAGCATGAGCCTGTCGCATTGCATCCCGCTCCGTCGCGCGGACGCACCCGCACGCCGCGGGGTCCGTCCATGCTGAGCCTTGACCTGCAGCTGCAGCGCGGCGGCTTCCGGCGCCACGTCAGCATCGAGGAACAGGCACGCGTGGTCGCGCTGGCCGGGCCGTCGGGCGCGGGCAAGACCACCGTGCTCAATGCAATCGCCGGGCTGGTGCGACCGGTCTCCGGCCACATCCGCATCGACGACCGCGTGCTCTACGACAGCGCGCGCGGGATCGACGTGCCTACCCACCGCCGTCGCATCGGTTACGTATTCCAGGATGCGCGCCTGTTCCCGCACCTGGACGTGGCGCGCAACCTGCGCTACGGGCGCCATGGCGATGCGCAATCGCGCTTCGGCTTCGACGCCGTGGTCGAGCTGCTCGGCATCGGCCACCTGCTGGCGCGGCGCACCGCGAACCTGTCCGGTGGCGAAGCGCAGCGCGTGGCGATCGGTCGCGCCCTGCTGTCGCAACCGGCGATCCTGCTGTTCGACGAGCCGCTGACCGCGCTGGACCCGGCGCGGCGCGAGGAACTCATTCCCTACCTGCAGCGCGTGCGCGACGAAGTACGCCTGCCGATGCTGTACGTCAGCCACCATCCCGACGAGGTACGACGGCTGGCCGATGCGGTGCACGTGTTCGACTAGCATGCATCGTTGCACGCACGCACGTGCTACAGGCTCGCGCCCTTGAATGGAGCGCGTGAAGCCCAGCGCCACGCCTGCCGCATGGAGCATCGCCGATCACGCCCGTCGCACCGCCGCGTTCAGTGCTTCCGCTGCGCCGCGCCCACCTGCTGGCGGCCATTGCGAATCTCGAACGTGAACGCGTAGGCCAGCGTCACCGCCACCCGCCTGGCTTCGGTCACCGCGCCCGCGCAACCGGTGCCGTTCCAGTCGCGATCGCGTGTGGCCGCATCCGGGTAGTCGCAGAACACCGCTGGCTCGAAGCGCCAGCCGGAGATCGCGCGCAGCACCGCGTCGCCCAGTTGCGGCTGCATCTTCGGACCCATGCATCCGGGATCTTCCAGCAGGGCGATTTCGCGCACGCCGCCATCGGTATCCACCACGAACCCCGCGCACAGCGTAGTCGGCGGCAGGTCGCGCAATTCGTATCCTTGCGGGAAGCCCGGCGGCGCATTGTCCCGCGGCGCCGGGAACACGAAAGCCTGGTTGGCCGCCATCTCGTATCGCGCAGCACCCCCAGGCAGGATCAGCCGCTGCTCCACACCGGCGGTGCGGGTAGCGCAGGCGGCGACCGACAGGACCAGCACGACGATTGCGAGCCGCCGCGCATGCGTGAGCTCGCGCTCCATCATCCGTTCCCGCCCTCCTGCTCGGCAGGCCTGGCCTCGAAGGTGATGGGCACGCGGACCTGCCCGGCGACCGGTTTGCCTCCCTGCAGCGCCGGTTCGAACGTCCACTGCCGTGCCGCCTCGATCGCGGCGGCGTCGAATACGCCGGCAGGCGTCGACTCCTCGACCTGCACGTCGGTGACGCGGCCCTCGGCATCGACGGCCACCCGCAAAAGAACCTTGCCGTTGATGTAAGCACGGGCCGCATCTTCCGGATAGCGCGGCGCCGGGAGCCGCTCTCGGGCGAGGGGCGCCAGGGGGTCAGCGCGGAGCTCATCCCCGGAGCCGGCGCTCGCATCGTCCGCGACGGCGGTGCGACCCGCGGCACGTGCCGACGCCTGCTCGACATCCATCGCCCTGGCCCCATTGGCGGACGCCTGCGGCGGTGCATCGGCAAGACGTTTCGCGTTGACCTCCAGGGTGAAGACCGAACGTCCATCGAGCGTGCTGAGCTGGATCGTCGCAGGCTTGCCCAGTGTCGCGACCAGTGCCGGCTCGGACACCAGGCCGCCATCGGCACGCACGCTGCCCCCGATCCAGAACAGCCCCGGATCATCGAGCGGCTTGATGGCCAGTTCCGCTTCCCAGACCGGGGATCCACCTTCCTCGCTGCGGATGCCGAACGTGCGGCCGGCCTGTTCGCGCAGCTGGAACGACTGCGAGCGGCCATCGACATCCAGGCGAACGTCGATCGCGAAGGTTGTTCCTACCATCGCGCCAGGCGCCTGCGCGGGCTGTGCCGCCCAGGCCGTGTAACCCGCGGCCGCGCTGAGTCCCAGCGCGAGGAGCGCAGCGGCCATCCAGCGCATGGGAGAAGGCGTGGGTCGCTTGAGCATGTCGATGCGCTCCTTGATCGGATGCCGTGCCTGCCAGTGGCAGCCGAGCGGCAGGGGAAGTTCGTCGAACTGGGTCTTGAGCATCGCTTCGCCGTACTGGCGGCGCGCGCGCGGGTTGCGGGCGATCACCCACTCGTCACAGGCCAGTTCCTGGTCCAGGCGGAAGCGGCGCAGCGCGAAGGGCAGCAGCGGGTTGAACCAGAACACGCAGCGCAGCAGCGCCACCAGCGCGTTGGCCAGCAGGTCGCCGCGGCGCACGTGGACGCGCTCGTGCTGGAGGACGAGCGCCTGCTCCTGCGCGGAGTAGCGCTGCCCGAAGTCGGCGGGAAGCAGGATGCGCGGGCGCAACACGCCGGCGACCGCGGGCAGTCCGGCGGTTGCGGCCGTCGATTCGTAGAGGCCGTCGGCGCGGCGCCGCAGCACGCCCAGTCCGCGATGGAAACGCCGCTGCTGCAGGAACAGGACGGTGGCCAGGGCAAGCGCGCCCGCGAGCCAGGCCAGCATCGCCAGTTCGCTCCAGCCCATCCCCGCCTGGCGTTCGGGCGCGGCAGCCACGACGATCGCGGGCGCGACCTGCCAGGCCACGGGCAAGGCCAGCGGCACGTCGACACCGCGCGGCAGCAGCACCGCCAGCAGTGCGATCGGCACGCACAGCCACAGCGAGTAGGCGGCGGTGGCACCCAGGAGCGCGCGCACCGGCAGGCGCAACGCCAGCACGAGCAGCATGGCGACGCTGCCGGCCACGGTGGCCTCGGCAAGGAATGCGATCAGGTCAGCGTCCATCGTCGGCCTCCTTGCCATCGTCCAGTTCCGAGACCAGGCGCTTGAGTTCGGCGATGTCGGCCGGCGAAAGCTGCCCTCGTTCGCTGAAATGCGCGACCAGCGGTGCGACGCGCCCGCCGAACAGCCGCGCCAGCAGGCCTTCGCTCTGCTGCTGGACCCAGGCTTCGCGGCGCAGGACCGGCGAGTACAGGTAGCGGCGTCCATCCTTGAGGGCACTGATCGCACCCTTGTTGAGCAGGCGGTTCAAGAGGGTCTTGATGGTCGGCTCGGCCCAGCCCGTGCTTTCGGCGAGGGCGGCGATCACGTCCTCGGCGCTGCGTGGACTGGATTCCCAGAGCACCTCCATCACCATCGCCTCGGCATCGCTGACCGGTGTCGTGTCCATCGCGGGCCCCGTTTACAGGCGTAATCCTTTGTCGATTACACGCGTAAACAGAAGCGCGTGTCAACACCCCCGGCGAGGCACCTCGCCCATGCCCTAAGCTGGCCGCATGACCCATCATTTCAACGACCTGGACGCGGCGGTGGATCATCTGCTCGCGCAGCTGCCGACCGCCATGCATGTGGCAGCGCCCCTGGGCCTGGGCAAACCGCACCGCCTGCTCAATGCGCTGTACGCCCGCGTCGAAGGCGACCCGGCGCGGCCGCTGCACCTGTACACCGCGCTGTCGCTGGACCCGCCCTCTCCGGGCCAGGGCCTGAAGGCCCGGTTCGTGCGGCCGTTCCTGGCCCGGCATTTCGGCGATGACTTCCCGCGCCTGGCCTATGTGCAGGCGATGAAGCGCGATGCGTTGCCGGCGCACGTCGAGGTCGAGGAGTTCTACCTGCAGTCCGGCGCGCTGCTGGACTCGAGCCAGACCCAGCGGCGCTACGCCAGCCTCAACTACACCCATGTCGCCGCTGCACTGGCGCACCGCAGGACCGACATGATCGTGCAGAAGGTGGCGCGCGCGCCCGGCGGCGACCGGCTGTCGTTCTCGTGCAACACCGACCTCACCCAGGACACCGTCGATGCGCACCTGGCACGCGGCCTGCCGCGTCCGCTGATGGTGGCCGAGGTCGATCCGCACCTGCCCTGGCTGGGTGGAAGCGCGGTGGCACCGGCAGGCTTCTTCGATGTCGTGATCGATCCGCCGGCGCCGCATCCGCGTCCGTTCGGTCTGCCGCGGCAGCCGGTCGACGACGCCGATTACGCGATCGGCCTGTACGCCAGCACGCTGGTGCGTGATGGCGGCACCCTGCAGATCGGAATCGGCGCACTGGCCGACGCGCTGTGCCATGCGCTGGTGCTGCGGCATACCGACAATGCCCGTTACCGGCAGGTGCTGGCCGCGCTGGACCCGGACCTGGAGGACCACCCGGCGGTGCGCGAGAGCGGTGGGCTGGGCCCGTTCGAGATCGGGTTGTACGGCTGCAGCGAGATGATCAACGAGGGCTTCAAGCGCCTGGTGGAAACCGGCGTGATCCGGCGCAAGGTAGTGGACGATCCGGCGCTCATGCAGCGCCTGGCCGACGGCACTGCCAACCTCGGCGACCATGCGCGGCTGGAGCGCGACGGCGAATACCTGCATGGCGCGTTCTACCTGGGCTCGCCGGATTTCTACGCCTGGCTTCGCGACCTGCCGGACGAGCAGCGCCACGCGATCGGCATGCGCCGCATCGGCACGGTCAACCAGATCCACGGCAACGACGAGGCATTGCAACGCCTGCAGCGCCACGACGCGCGCTTCTTCAACAGCTGCATGATGGCCACCGCGCTGGGTGCCGCGGTCTCGGACGCGCTGGAAGACGGCCGCGTGGTCTCCGGCGTTGGTGGCCAATACAACTTCGTGGCGATGGCCCATGCCCTGCCCGGAGCGCGTTCGGTGCTGCTGCTGCGTGCGGTGCGTGAAGCGCATGGCCGCACCGATTCGAACGTGCGCTGGAACTACGGCCACGCCACCATCCCGCGCCACCTGCGCGACGTCTACGTGGACGAGTACGGCATCGCCGACCTGCGCTACGCCAGCGACGAGGATTGCGTGATCGCGATGGCGGGCATCACCGATGCGCGTTACCGCGACGGCCTGCTCGAACACGCCCGCGCCGCACGCAAGCTGCGGGCCGGCTTCCAGGTACCCGCCCGCTGGGAGCGCAACACGCCGCAACGACTGGGCGCGGCGCTGGCCCCGTTCCGCACCGACGGCACCCTGCCCGACTACCCGCTGGGCAGCGATTTCACCGCGGTCGAACAGCGCCTGGTACGCGCACTGGCCTGGCTGCAGGCGGGCACCGCGCGACCGGCCGGCAAGCTGCAGGTAATCGTGCGGGCACTGCGGGGTAGCGGGCAGGATGATGCCGAAGCGCTGGCGCGCATGGGCCTGGACGCGCCACGCGGCGCGGGCGCCTGGCTGGAGGCGCGCCTGCTGCGCCTGGCACTGGCCCAGACCGCACGTCCCGCTTGATTTCCAGCATCGCCAACGCCATCTCTTCCGGACTGCACGACCGCACCCGCACACCCATGACCACTCGCGCTGAACAGATCCGTGATGCCCTGTCCGTCCTGGAGCCGCTCCACCTGGACGTGACCGACGAGAGCCACATGCACAGCCGTGGCCTGGAGACGCACTACAAGGCGGTGATCGTCAGCCCCCTGTTCGAGGGCCAGCGTGCGATCAGGCGCCACCAGTCCGTCTATGCGGCGATGGGGCCGCTGATGCAGCAGGTCCACGCGCTCGGCCTGCACACCTACACGCCGGCCGAATGGGAAGCCGACGCGGATGTTCCCGATTCGCCACGCTGCCGCGGCGGCAGCAAGCACGACCCCGCCTGAGCGGGCGATCCTCGCACGGCGTCGACGACGCTGAACATCGCACACCGGCCTTCACGCGGGCACTGCATGCGCCTGCGCAGCGTATCGGCACATCCTGCCGGAGCGCGCCATGGTCCCGTATTCCCGTCCTGCCTTCCTCGCGCTCGCCATTGCGCTGTGCGCCGCACTGCCGCCCCCGGCGGCCGCCCGGCCGGCCGATGGCGCGGCACTCGCGACTTCCGCGGATGATCGCAGCCAGCACGAAGGGGCAGGCGCGCTGCTGCGCCTGCAGGTCCTGCTGGATCGGGCACGCTTCTCGCCGGGTGAAATCGATGCGCTCGCCGGCTCCAACCAGCAACGCGCCTTGCGTGGCTTCCAGCAGGCCCGTGGCCTGCCCGTGACGGGAAATGCGGATGCGGCGACATGGCAGGCGCTCGAACAGGACACCGCTCCGGTGCTGGTCGATTACACGCTGACCGCCGCCGACATCGAAGGGCCTTATGCGCGCCTGCCCGACGACATCATGGAGCAGTCGAAGCTCGACAAGCTCGGTTATGCCTCGTTGCCGGAGGCGCTCGGCGAACGGTTCCATGCCAGCCCGGCCCTGCTCGGGCAGCTCAATCCCGGAATCGCGCAGGCGCGTCCCGGCACCGTGCTGAAGGTCCCCGCGGTGGCGACCGATCCCTTGCCCAAGGCCGCACGCCTGGTCGTCGATCGCAGCGATTCGGTATTGCGCCTGCTCGACGGAGAGGGCCGCGTGTTCGCCCAGTACCCCGCCTCCAGCGGCAGCGAACACGATCCGCTGCCGCTCGGCGAATGGAACATCGTGGCCGTCGCGCCGGATCCGACCTTCCACTACAACCCGGACCTGTTCTGGGATGCCGATCCGTCGCACGGCAAGGCCAAGCTGGCGCCCGGTCCGAACAATCCGGTCGGCACGGTCTGGATCGACCTCTCCAAGCCGCATTACGGCATCCACGGCACTCCCGAGCCCAGTGGCGTTGGCAAGCGGCAGTCGCACGGCTGCATCCGCCTGACCAACTGGGATGTGGCGGCCGTCGCCGCGGCGATCGATACGCGCACGCTGGTCACGCTCCAGGAATGATTGCCACGACCGCTGCATCCACGGACGCACTGCCATGAAGACCCTGCTGGCCCTCCTGCTGTGCGTCGTCCTGGCCCTGTTCGCATTGGCCCACTTGGAAGGTGCGGGTGGACTGACCTCGCTGATCGAAGTCCAGCCGAGCCCCGTACCCACCGATGCTGCGCCCACGCTGGCCGCGACCGGGACAACCCGATCCGCTCCCCCGATGCCCGCGACACCCGAGGCAGCGGCAGCCGCTGCTGCTGGGCCGCTTCCCGCCCGGCACCCCGAGGCCGGCGCTGCCTCCGCGCTCCTGCTGCCCGTCCAGGGCATCGGGCCGGCGCAACTGCAGGACACGTTCACCGATGCGCGCAGCGAGGGGCGCCTGCACGACGCCATCGACATCATGGCGCCCGCCGGAACGCCGGTGCTCGCGGTCGCCGACGGAAGCGTCGAGAAACTGTTCGACAGCCAGCGCGGCGGCCTGACGATCTACCAGTTCGAGCCCGATGGCCGGCTTGCGTATTACTACGCGCACCTGCAGCGCTACGCCGATGGCCTGGCCGAGGGACAGGTCATCAGGCGTGGCCAGGTGATCGGCTACGTGGGTGCCACCGGGAACGCAGACCCGGCGGCGCCGCACCTGCATTTCGCGATCTTCGTGCTGGGACCGGAACGGCGCTGGTGGGAGGGCACCGCGGTCAATCCGTATCCGGTACTGAGCGGAACGGCACCGCTGCCCTGAACACACCTCGCGGTCGCAACCCGCATCGCGAGGCGAGACTGTCGAGTGCAGACAGGCGCCAACGAAGAAGGGGCGCTTGCGCGCCCCTCCTGGTCCACTGCCCACGCTGCGACGGCAGTACCGCCGCACCAGGCTGATTCGCGTATTACAGCGCCTTCGCCGCTTCGACCACCTTGTCCGTGGTGATGCCGAAGTAGGTGTACAGCTCGCCGGCGGGCGCGGAGGCACCGAAGCGGTCCAGGCCGACCACCGCGCCATCCAGGCCGACGTACTTGCGCCAGAAGTCGGTGACGCCCGCTTCCACCGCCACGCGCTTGCGCACGGCCTTGGGCAGCACCGACTCGCGGTAGGCCGCATCCTGGCGATCGAACACGTCGGTCGACGGCAGCGACACCACGCGGGTCTTCAGGCCGGCGGCATCGAGCACCTTCTTGGCTTCCACCGCCAGCGACACCTCCGAACCGGTGCCCAGCAGGATCACGTCCGGGTTGCCGCCTTCCGCGTCGGCGAGCACGTAGCCGCCGCGCTCGACCGCCTTGAGCTGCGCATCGCTGCGCGGCTGATGCGGCAGGTTCTGGCGGCTGAACACCAGGCAGCTCGGACCGTCCTGACGGACGATCGCCGCCTTCCACGCAACTGCCGATTCGGCCGCGTCGCAGGGACGCCAGACGTCGTTGTTGGGGATGTAGCGCAGCGTGGCCAGGTGCTCGACCGGCTGGTGGGTCGGGCCATCTTCGCCCAGGCCGATCGAGTCATGGGTGTAGACATGGATCACGTGCGCCGGAATCAGCGCGCTCATGCGCAGCGCATTGCGCGCGTAGTCGCTGAACACCAGGAAGGTGGCGTCGAACGGCAGGAAGCCGCCGTGCAGGGCGATGCCGTTGGCAATGGCGCTCATGCCGAATTCGCGCACGCCGTAATGCACGTAGTTGGCATCCGGATCAGCCTCGGTGACCGACTTGCTGGCCTTCCACTGGGTGAGGTTGGACGGGGCCAGGTCGGCCGAGCCGCCGATCAGTTCCGGCAGCAGCGGTGCGAAGGCGCCGATCGCGTTCTGCGAGGCCTTGCGCGAGGCGATGGTCGCGCCTTCGGCCTGGACCTTGGCGATGTACTCATCGGCCGCCGCGAGGAAGCCCTGCGGCAGTTCGCCCTTCGAGCGGCGCGAAAGTTCTGCCGCTGCGTCGGCGTGCTGCGCGGCGTAGCGGTCGAACAACTGCTGCCACTCGGCCTGGCGCCGGGTGCCGGCATCGTTGCGCCAGCCGGCGTAGATGTCCTGCGGGATTTCGAATGCGGCGTACGGCCATTCCAGCGCCTTGCGCGCGCCTTCGAGCTCGTCCTTGCCCAGCGGCGAGCCGTGCGACTCCTCCTTGCCGGCCTTATGCGGGGCACCAAAACCAATAATCGTCTTGCAGCAGATCAGGCTCGGCTTGTCGCCCACGGCCAGTGCGGCATCGATCGCCGCCTTGATCGCGGCCGGGTCGTGGCCGTCGACGCCGCGCACCACGTGCCAGCCATAGGCCTCGAAGCGCGCCGGCGTGTCATCGGTGAACCAGTCGTGGACTTCGCCGTCGATCGAAATGCCGTTGTCGTCCCAGAACGCGGTCAGCTTACCCAGGCCCCAGGTGCCGGCCAGCGACGCAGCTTCGTGCGAGACGCCTTCCATCAGGCAGCCGTCGCCCATGAACACCCAGGTGCGATGGTCGACGACGTCCAGCTGCGGACGGTTGTAGCGCTGCGCCAGCAGCTTCTCGGCGAGCGCGAAACCGACCGCGTTGGCCAGGCCCTGTCCCAGCGGACCGGTGGTGGTCTCCACGCCAGGCGTCTCGTGGCGTTCCGGATGGCCGGCGGTCTTGCTGTGCAGCTGGCGGAAGCGCTTGAGCTCGTCGATCGGCAGGTCGTAGCCGCTCAGGTGCAGCAGCGCGTAATGCAGCATCGAGCCGTGCCCGTTGGACAGCACGAAGCGGTCGCGGTTGATCCAGTGCGGATCGGACGGGTTGTGGCGCAGGTAGTCGTTCCAGAGCACTTCGGCAATGTCGGCCATGCCCATCGGCATGCCGGGATGGCCGGACTTGGCGGCTTCGACCGCATCGGCGGCGAGGAAACGGATGGCGTTGGCCAGCTGGCGGCGGGTGGGCGTCGTCATGTCGTCGGGTGGGGTCACAAGGCACCCGCGGCGCTGCGGGCCGCCCATTGTCCCATTCCTTGTCCACTCCTGTCCCGCGGCTGGACGCAAAAAAAACGCGTGCGCACCGGTACGGGCAAGGTTTTCGCTGAAACCGGTGGGCCGCGCGACGCAGCCGGATTCCTGTTCGAGATCGAGCCGCTCGAGCCTGGAAGCAGGCAGGAACCAGCCCGGACGGGCCCGCCTCGCCGCCGGGCCGCCACTTCCTCCTGCGCGGCCCGGCGCTACCACCAGGCTCGCGCGCTGCCACGCCGTGGGCTTGGCCGGGACTGCTCCTACGCGGCTTCGCGCGCGGCGGGTGCCGGCGGCAGCGATGCCTCCGTTTCGCCGTGCGCCACCAGCGTGGCCAGGGTCAGGTCGCCGCTGACGTTGAGCGTGGTCCTGCACATGTCGAGGAAGTGGTTCACGCCCAGGATCAGGCCGATGCCGATCGGGTCGACGCCGACCATCGCGCAGATCAGCGCGACCACCGGCAACGAGCCCGATGGCACGCCCGCGGTACCGATGCCACCGAGGATGCACACCAGCATCACCATGAACTGCTGGCCCAGGCTCAGGTCCACGCCGAAGAACTGGGCCAGGAAGATCACGGTGACGCCTTCGAACAGCGCGGTCCCGTTCTGGTTGGCGGTGGCGCCCACCGTCAGCACGAAGCGCGACACCTTCGGCGGCAGGCCCATCTGGTCGGCCACGCGCAACGCGGTCGGCAGGGTCGCATTGCTCGACGCGGTGGAGAACGCCATGACCGCCGCTTCCTGGATGTCACGGAAGAACTTCAGCGGCGAGCGCCCGACCATCCGCACCGCCAGCGAATAGGTGCCGAACATGTGCAGCGCCAGCGCCAGCACGACCACGCCCACGTACGCGCCCAGCCGGACCAGCAGGTCGAAGCCGAAGATCGCCGCCAGGTTGAACATGAAGCAGAACACCGCGTACGGCGCCAGGCGGATCACCAGGCCGATCAGGGTCATCGATATCTCGAACACGCCCTCGATCCCGCGCTTGAGCGTGGCCACCTTCTCGTCGCGCGTCAGCACCATGCCTACGCCGAACATCACCGCGAAGAACATCAGGGCCAGGATCGAACCATTCTCCGACGCGGCCTTGATCACGTTGCTCGGCACGATCGACAGGACCATGTCCATGCCGCGCGGCTGGGTGTCGACGCTGGCCACGATCTCGCGGCTGCGTTCGGCGTTCTGCACCAGCAACTGCTGCGCGAGCGCCGGATCCACGCCCGCGCCCGGCTTGAAGGCATTGACCAGCACCAGCCCGATGAGCACCGCCACGCCGGACAGCACCACGGTGTAGGCGAGCGTCTTCCAGCCGATCCGGCCGAGGGCGCGGATGTCGCCCATCTCGGCGATGCCCATCACCAGCGCCGAGAACAGCAGCGGCACGATCAGCATGAAGATCAGGTTGAGGAACAGGCGCGACGCTGGCGTGGTCACGTAGTGGGTGAACGCCTGGACCCAGCCCGCGTCCGCGCCGGCGCTCAGGTGCACGACCAGGCCGAGCACCAGGCCCAGGCCGAAGCCCAGGCCCATCTTCCACGGCATCGGCCAGGGGCGGCGTGCGGTCGCGGTCATGCGGGTGTCTTCCGGAAAGATGCAGTTTGCAGCTTAGCAAACCGGCCAAGGCACTCAGCGCGGGGGATACAGCGGCGGCAGCGGTGCGATTGCGTCCGGCGCGGACATCTTCCAGCGCGGACCTTCCCGGAAAGCGGAGCGCAAAGCGGCTCGCGCCCGTGCCGGCTCGCCCTCGCCGGCCCACAATGCGCGCCGCATCGCGTCCAGCGACTCACGCTGCGCCGGATCGTCCAGGCGCCCGATCACTTCATCCAGGCCGGATGCCGGCGGCGATGCCATGTGCTGCAGCATGCGCACCGCTTCGTCGAAGCCGCCGGTGTCCAGCGCACGGCGCAGGTCCGGCAGGGTCGGTCGCGTGGTGATCGTCGAGGTCGAAGCGGACGCGTGGCGGCGTGCCGCACCCTGATGCGGGGCGCGCCGCCGCGACCACAACACCCAGGCCAGCGTGGCGAGCCATAGCGCTGCGAAGACCAGTGCCAGCCAGAGCCACGCGGGCCGTGCCATCGGCATGGCGTCCGCGCCTGCGGCATCGACCGGTGCGGCCACGCCGGCCGGTGCCGCCGCCTGGCCCGCCGCCGGTGCCGCAGCGCCGGCATCCGCGCCCACGGCCACATCCAGTTGCAGGTCCGGCAAGGTCGCCACCCTGGCCTGGCCAGCCGTGGTGTCCCACCAGTCCATCCGCGGCCCGGCCACGCGCAGCGGACCCGGGCGCAGCGGCACCACCGAGAAGCGGCGTACCGCGGTCAACTGCGGGCCGCCATCGACGAAGCGCTCGGTGGTCTCGGCGCGCTCGGCAAACACCTGCGCACCTTCCACCTGCGGGACCGGGATCTCGGGGAACTGCGCCGACGTGGCACCCTGCGCGACGGCTTCCACCGCGATCTCCACCGCTTCGCCAGTGCGCGCACCGTCAGGCGCGGCCAGGTAGCGCAGGCGCAGTTCGCGCAAAGGCAGCCAGGGCTGCGGTGCCGCATCGGGTTGCGCGCGCACCTGCAGGGTCTGCGCGGGGCTTTCCGCCGACAGGTTGCGGCCATTGCCGAACAGGTCGTCGAAGAAACCGCCGGCACCCTGTCCACGAAAGCGCGCCGGTGGCAACGCCAGCGGGCCGCTGCGTTCGGGCACGAGCAGATAGCGCCGCTCGACCACCTGGTAGCGACGCCCGCCGATCTGGCGACTGCTCTGCACGTCATCGCCGACGCGCTGCAGCGCGGTGCCCGCGGGTGGATCCTGGGTGAGTTCGCCCGAAAGCAGCGGGGTCGCGTAATACAGGCGCAGGGTCAGGCCCACGCTCTGCTGCACGTAGGGGGATGGATCGTCCACCCGCGATTCGAGGAACACGTCGCCGCGCGCCACCGGGGCCTGGGCCATCGAGGCATCCAGCGCGAGCGGCGCAGTGCGCTCGGCGCCGACCTGCAGCGCCGGTACCTGCAACCTGCCCGCACGGCGCGGCGTCAGCGCCACTCCGAAGAGCGTGCGGTCCTGCCCCCGGGCCGCGCTGCGGTACGGCGGGCCGAGCGAGAAGTCGTCCTGCAGCGGGGTGTAATCGGGCGCCACTCCACGCTGGTCGGTTTCGATGTTGAGGGTGACCGCCTCACCCTGCGTCACGCTGCCACGATCAAGCCAGGCGCGGGTTTCCGCATGCGCTCCGGGCACGGCGAAAGCGCAGGCCGCCACCAGGGCCTGCGCGACACGGACCATACGCGACCAGCGGTTCGACAACGCGGCGTTCGATCCCGTCGGGGCGGCGCATTGCGCTGATTGCGTGCAGCCGCTCATCTGCCCTCCTGCTGGCGTCGCTCGTACTCGAGCCGGAACTTGGCGCGCAGCAGCCCGCCCGGATCGTCCGGAACACGCCGCAGCCACGCCTCCCGCGCCTGCCGCTGTTCGCGTGCCTGTGCATCCTCCTGGGCCGGGCGTGATGGCGATGCCTGCGTCGGCTCCTTGCCCTGGCCTTGCTGCAACGCCTGCTGCATGCGCTCGCGCTGCTCGCGATCTGCCTGCTCCTGCCGCTGGTTCGCCTTCGCGTCCCCTGCCGTCGGTGGAGGCGGCTCATCGGCCGGCGACGATTGCCCATCGCCCTGGGGGGATTGCTGCGACGGGTCGGCTTTCTGCTGCGAAGGCGAAGCGTCCTGCCCCGGTTGCCCGTCGCCCTGCTGGTTCTGCTTCGAATCCTTCTGGCTGTTCTGGCCTTGCTGCCCCTGCTGCCCTTGATTGCCCTGTGGCGGTTGCTGTCGACGCGCGGACTCGACCACGCGCCGGTTGGCGACCGCGTCCTCCATGCCGGGCGACTGCTCGAGCGCGCGGTCGTAGGCGGCGATCGCGTCGTCGTAGCGCCCCTGTCGCGCCAGGGCATTGCCGAGGTTGTAGTGCGCATCGGCACCGCGCGCGTCCGCCTCGGAAAAGGCGTCGCCGGCGGCAGCGAAATCACCCTGCCGGTAGGCATCGACGCCCTGTTCGATGCGCTTCTGCGCCTGCTGGTCGTCGCGACGCCACCAGCCACCCGCGCCACCGTCCGCGGCGTGCGCAGGCGCGGGCAGCGACAGCAGCAGCGCCAGCGGCAATGCGGCCAGCACACCGGCACCGCGACGGAATGCCAGCGCACCCAACAGCAACAGCGGCAGCAGCAGCCAGTAGCCCTGGTCGAGCCACACGCGCTGGCCACCGCCCGCACGCTCCAGCGCCGCGGCCGCAGCAGGTTCCAGCACGCCCAGCGCGCGCAGGTCCGCGTCATCCACGCTCAACTTCGCGTAGCGCCCCCCGCCGGCGCCGGCCAGCGCACGCAAGCCGGCTTCGTCCAGGCGCGCAGGCTGCATCGCACCGCCGCGGTCCCGGTACATCGCACCAGCGGCGGAGCCCAGTCCGAGCGCCGAAATTCGGTATCCCTGCGCGGCCACCGCCGCGGCGATGTTCTGCGCGGCCGCGTCGACTTCGCCGGTCACCAGCAGGATGTCGCCGCGCTCGAAACCGGCCTGGTGCAGCAGGCTCGCCGCATGGGTGATCGCGCGCTCGGGCCGGCGACCGTCGACCGGCATCACGTCCGGCGCCAACGTGTCCAGGAACAGCGCGATGTTGCCGGCGTCAGTGGTGAGCGGCGCGACCGTATAGGCGTCTTCCGCCCAGGCGATCAGGCCCACTTCGCCACCTTCACGTTCGCCCAGCAGCGTAGCGATCTTGGCCCGCGCCTGCGCCAGTCGTGTCGGCGCAAGGTCGGGGGTAAGGCTCGAAGAGGACAGGTCCAGTGCGATCACCAGCGGCGCGCGGGTCTCCCATTGCGGCCTCTCCTCCTGGCGCCACCCCGGCCCGGCCAGGGCCACGACCGCCAGCGCGAACGCCAGCGACAGTCCAGCGAGGCGCCATCGGGCGCGCCCCTGTCCGGGTTCGAGCAGGTGCACGAGCAGGTGCGGGTCCACCGCATCCCGCCAGCCCTGTCGCCGCCGTGCGCGCCACAACCACCACAACAACGGCAGTGCCAACAGCGCCCACAGCCACAGCGGTCGCTGGAAGTGCACGGCAGGCAGCGCAAGCCACTCCGGCAACGAGGCGCTCAGCCAGGCACTCATGCGCGACTCCAGCGCGGCGCGATCCGCGACAGCGGCCAGGCGACGATCACCAGCACCAGCGCCATGCCCAACGGCCAGGGATAGCGTTCGATCCGTGGCCTTACCGGCGCGGCCGCCACTTCCACGGGTTCCAGCCGGTCGAGTTCGGAATAGATGCCAGCAAGCTGGCCGGTGTCGCGCGCGCGGAAAAAGCGGCCACCCGTTGCCTCCGCAACCTGGCGCAACGTGGCCTCGTCCACTTCCTCGCCACCCTGGATCGGCACCGGGACGCCGAACAGGGAAAAGCCTGCGCCGCTGCCACCGAAGGCGATGGTATGCACGCGCACGCCTTCGGCCTTGGCAAGTTCGGCCGCCTTGAGCGGATCAAGCACGCCGGCGGTGTTGACGCCGTCGGTAAGCAGGATGAGCACGCGCTGGCCTTCGGGCTGCTCGCGCAGGCGCTTGACCGCCAAACCGATCGCGTCGCCCAGCGCGGTTTCGCGCCCGGCCAGGCCGGCGACGCTGTCGCGCAATTGCAGGCGTACCGAATCGCGATCCAGGGTCAGAGGGGTGAGCATGTACGCACGTTGCCCGAACACCAGCAGGCCGACGCGGTCGCCGGCACGGCGCTGCAGGAAATCGGCGATCACCGACTTGGCCGCGGTCAGGCGATCGACGACCTGCCCGCCGAGCTCCATGTCGGTCTCGCTCATGCTGCCGGACAGGTCCACCGCCAGCAGCATCTGCCGCGCCTCGCGCGGTGGCGTCTCCGCCTGGCCGAGCTGCTGTGGACGCGCGGCGGACGCGCACAGCAGGATCCAGGCCAGCGCGGGCAACAGCCAGGCGCTGTGCAGCCGGGCGCCATCGGCGCTGGCGACACCGTCCAGGCGCGCACCCCAGGGCACACGCAACGCCTGCACGCTGCTGCGCCGCGGCGGCAGCAGCAGGTGTGCAAGCAGCGGCAACGGCAACGCAGCCCATGCCCATGGCCAGGCGAAACCGGCGAAGCCCTCCTGCCATGCCGTCCACCATGCGCTCATCGACGCCCTTCCATCAGTTCCAGGAAGCGCGTGCGCGCGAGCGCATTGGCAGCGGCGAAAGCGCCCGGCTCCAGTTGCGGCCGGAACGCTCCATCGAGCAGCAGGCGCCCCGCGCCATCGCTGAACGCATGGCCGCGCGCGCCGTCGAGGAAGTGCAGCCAGGCTTCGCCTTCCAGCAGCTCGGCCCCTGCCTGGCGCCGCCGCGCCGCGCGGCGCAGCAGTTCCGAAATCGCAGCCACGCGCTCGGGATGACTTTCCTTGGCTGTAGCGGCATCGAACCAGCGCTCCCAGCGCCGGCGTCGCAGCATCCTCCAGGTTCGCCAACCCAGCCAAGCGATGAAGGGAAGCGCGATCGCAGCCGCAAGCAGCCACCAGCCCGGGGCCAACGGCCACCAGGAGGGCGACGGCGGCAGGTGCACGTCACGCAGCGGCAGGCGGGTGGGATCCATGCGCGCCCTCCCTCACCCGTCCGCGGACAATGGAGTGGCTTCCTGGCCGGACCCGGCCATCCCTGCATCACGAGGCCGCAGCCAGTCCCCCGATGCGGCATCGCTCGACAGGCAGCGCACCTGCCAGCCCAGCCCCGGCAGGGTACGGGACAATTCCTGCGCGGGTTCGACGAAGGCCTGGTGCCAGCGCCCGCGAACGGCGGCCCGATCCAGTGCCACCTGCAAGCGGCGCAATCCAGCGCGGAATGCGAACTCGCCGCGCGGCGGCGAAGTCTCCAGTGGATCCTGCAGCAGCACCAGGGTGGCCTGGTGGTGCCGCGCCAGCGCGGTCCAGCGCAGCGCCGGCACGCGTGACGCGCTGGCCGCGTCGGCCAGCACCAGCAGTTGTGCACCGGGACGCAGCAGGCGCTGGGCGTGCTCCAGTGCCACCTCCAGGCCAGCGTCGTCCTGCGGCGGCCGCGCATACCAGCGCGCAAGCGCATCGAGCACGCGCATCGCGCCGCGCAGGCCCGTGGCTGGCGGAATCGCCGGCTCGCCCCCGCGCAGCGCGGCGATGCGGTCGCCCGCCTGCAGCGCGGTCCACACCGCCACCGCACCGGCACGCGCGGCCTGGACCGACTTGAAGCGAACGCGGGTGCCGAAGTAGAGCGCCGGCGCGGTATCGGCCACCAGCAGGGTCAGGCGCTCACGCTCGGCCTGGAACAGCTTGGTATGGGCGCGCCCGCTGCGGGCAGTCAGGCGCCAGTCCATGCGCCGCACGTCGTCACCGGCGACATACTCCCGCGATTCCGCGTATTCCATGCCACGGCCGCGCAGCGCCGACGGCGCCGATCCATGCACGCCATGACGCCCGCGTCGCGGCTGTGGCGTGCGCTGCGCCTCGGCGCGCAGCGCGACCAGCTCGGCAACGGTCGGCACGATGCCCTGACCCGCGGCATCGACCACGGCCGGGACCGGGCCCGCCGTGCTCACGGCGGCGGAACCCGTTCCATCAGCGCTGCGACCAGGCGATCGCCGTCCCAGCCCTCGGCCAAGGCCTCGTAACTGGGCAGGACCCGGTGGCGCAACACGTCGGGCGCCACCGCGCGCACATCCTCCGGGGTCACGTAGTCGCGGCCGGCAAGCCAGGCGCGGGCGCGGGCGCAGCGCTCGAGCGCGATCGAACCGCGCGGACTCGCACCCCAGGCGATGCGTCGGCCAAGCGCGGCGTCGTAGCGTCCGGCATCACGGGATGCCAGCACCAGTTCGATCAGGTAGCGCTCCAGTGCCGGCGCAAGGTGCAGGTCGAGGACCTGCTCGCGGGCAGCGAATACCTGGGCCTGCGGCATGCGCTCGATGGGCGCGGCGGGTACGTGCATCGACTCGCGTGCGCGCTCGCGTGCCAGGCGCAGGATTTCCGCTTCCATGCCGGCATCCGGATACCCGATCCGCACATGCATGAGGAAGCGGTCGAGCTGCGCCTCAGGCAACGGGAACGTGCCCTCCTGCTCGATCGGATTCTGCGTGGCCATGACCAGGAACAGCGGTGGCAACGCGTAGGTATGGCGGCCGACCGTCACCTGGCGCTCGCCCATCGCCTCCAGCAGTGCCGACTGGACCTTGGCGGGCGCGCGGTTGATCTCGTCCGCCAGCAGCAGGGGATGGAACACCGGGCCGGGCTGGAACTCGAAGCGTCCTTCCTGCGGGCGCCAGACTTCGGTGCCGGTCAGGTCGGCCGGCAACAGGTCCGGCGTGAACTGGACGCGCGCGAAGTCAGCCTCCAGATGGGCGGCCAGGGTGCGAATCGCCGTGGTCTTGGCCAGGCCCGGCGCGCCTTCCACCAGCAGGTGGCCGTCAGCGAGCAGCGCGATCAGCAGGCGCTCTACCAGCGCGGACTGCCCGACGATGGTCGCGGCGAGCTTCTCGCGCAGCGAAAGGAAGGCGGCATGCAGGTCGCCGGCGTCGGGCGCGGGGGGTTGGGTATCCATGGCCGCATTCTGACCGATGTGCCGGCGCCAAGTTCCCGCCGGGCATGAACGCCCCAAAAGCGGACGGGGCCCGCAGGCCCCGTCGCTTCATTCCATTCCTGCCGCCAGGCTCAGGCGCGCTTCTCGACCCGCATGACCTTGGGAGTCAGGAAGATCAACAGCTCGGCCTTGTCCTTGGTCCGGCTGGTCTTCTTGAAGAAGGCGCCGAGGAACGGCACGTTGCCCAGGAACGGCACCTTGGCGACGCTGTTGGCATCGGTGAACTCGTACACGCCACCGATCACCACGGTCTGGCCATCGTCCACCAGCACCGCGGTGTTGATCTCGCGCGTGGCGATCTCGGGCACCTGGCCGATGCTGGTATCGATGTAGCGCAGCACCTCGTCCTTGGTCACGTGCACGACCATGAACACGCGGTCATCGCTGGTGATGGTCGGCGTGACCTTCAGCTCAAGAACGACGTCCTTGAACTCGACGGTCGGCGTCGGGAACGCCTGGCTGCCGCCGCCGGTCAACGTCACATAACCCACTTCACGGCCCTGGCGGATGATCGCCTCGCGCTGGTTGGAAGTGACGACGCGCGGATTCGACAGCACTTCGCCGCGACCTTCCTGCTGCAGCGCCGACAACTCGATGTCGATGGCGAAGTTGGCGCCCAGCAGGGTGTAGGCCAGGGCACCGACGTTCATTCCACTGGCGGTGGTCGCCGGCAGGTTGAAGTTCAGGCCGCCCGGGATGTTGTAGGTGCCATCCTGGATGATATCGACGTTGTTCTCGAGCGAGCCACTGATCACCCGGGTGTTGTTGCCGATCTCGCGGCCCTGCACGCCGAACCGCGCACCCAGATCGCGGGCGAAGCTGTCGGTGGCAATGACGATGCGGCTTTCGATCAGCACCTGGTCGACGGGACGGTCGATGACACTGATCAGCTCGCGCATCTGCGCGACCTTCTTCGGGATGTCGCTGATCATCAGCGTGTTCGTGCGTTCGTCGGCGACGATGCGCCCACGCGGCGACAGGAAGCCGTTCTCCTGGTCGTTGCCGCCGCCGCCGCCGCCCTGGCCCTGGTTGCCGATGCCCTTGGCCTCGGTCAGCGCTTTGAAGATCGCCGCTGCGTTGTGGTAGTTGATCTGGATGTAATCGGTCACCAGGTCGACACGGTTCTCCAGGTCGATGCGCGCGTCTTCCTTGGCCTTCTCGAACGCGGCCAGTTCCGGCTGCGGCGCGACCCAGATCACGCTGCCATCACGGCGCTTGTCCAGGCCCTTGGCGCGCAGGACGATGTCCATGGCCTGGTCCCACGGCACGTTGACCAGGCGCAGGGTCACATTGCCCGTCACCGTGTCGGACGCCACGATGTTGAGGTTGGACTCCTCGGCGATCAGCTGCAGGACCGTGCGTACCGGCACGTCCTGGAAATTGAAGGTCACCGGGCGACCCGAGTAACCCTGCTTGGCGATCCGCGCGTTGACGCCTGCCACCGCAGGCCCGCTCACCGCGCCGACTGCCGCGGCGCTCGCCCGCGGGGAGATCTCCACGACGTACTCGTTGCCGGTCTGGTAGGCCAGCGACTCGTAATCGCCGCGCGTGCTGAGCACAAGCTGCGTACCGCCGGCATAGGACTTGGCGTCGATGCGCTGCACCGGGGTAGCGAAGTCGGTCACGTTGAGCGGCCGCTGCAGTTCGGCGGGCAGGCTCGCGTTGGCGACGTCCACGACCACGCTGCCGTCCTGGTTGCGCAGGTCCGGTGCCGCTCCGTCGCCGTCGAAGCGCAGGATCAGGCGACCAGCGCCACCATCCCCGCGCTTGAAGTCGATCTGCGACACCTTGGATTTGGCGGCCGCCGCCGCACCGGCCTGCGGCGTGGCCGCAGTTGCCGTGAGGCAGGGTGCGGACAGGGCAAGCGCGAGCCCCAGGCCGCAGGCCCGGATAATCGCCGGGCGCCGCGGGGTGCGCAGGCTCTGGGCATTGGAAAAGGTCATCGTGCTATCCCCTAATCATTGATCTTCGAGCGCGATGGAGGCCGGACGTTCCAGCCAGCCGCCCGCACCATCGGGCACCAGTTCAACCAGTTCGATCTTGTCTTCCCGCACCGAGGTCACCCGACCATCGCTCTGCCCCAGGTAAGCCCCCGGGCGAATGCGATGGGTCACCCGGTCCGGTGCCATCACCAGTGCAATCAGGCCACCACCTGCACCGATGGTGCCCACCATGTCCAGGCTGTCCAGCGGATACTGTTCGAGCGGTTCCTTGCGCCGGTTCGGATCGGGGCGCAGACCGGAGCCCCCGTCCGGGTTGCTCCAGGCATCGCTGAACGGATCGCGCAGATCCTGCGCCGCGTACTCGAAGGTTTCGAACTGCTGCATCACCGGCAGTGGATCCAGTGGCGGAGCGGGACGCGCCCGCACATCGGCAACCCACTTTTCCAGGTTGGGAGCCTCGCCCGGCGTACTGGTCACGCTGCGGCCGCATGCACCCAACGCCAGCACCAGCATCCCCGCAACCAGCCATCGGAATGCATGGCTACCACGGATATGGACCATGCTCATGCGTCGCCTCCGGTCTTCGCGCGCGCCTTCTTCTTACCACCGCTGGCGCCCGCCGCTTCCTGGGCCGCCGTCTCTTGTGCGGCGATCTCCAGTTCGTCCAGATAACGATAGGTCTTCACCGTGCCGGACAGTTCCAGCGCGCCGCCCCGGGTAATCGCCTTGCCATCCTTGGGCTGCAGCTGGATATCGTGCATGGTCAGGATCACCACGCGGGGCAGCGAAGCCACGCCGCTGACGAAGGCACCGAACTGGTGGTAGTTGCCCACCATCCGCAGGGCGATCGGCTTCTCGGCGTAGAACTCCTTCGGCGTTTCCGGTCCCGGCTGGAACAGCTCGTTGGCCAGGCCGCTGGACAGCGCGGTCTGCGAGATGTCGATGATCAGGTCAGGCATCTCGGTCTTGCTCGGCAGCTGCCGCAGCATCTGCTGCAGGACCTGCTCCATCTGTGCCAGCTGCTGGCGCAGCGGCTCCAGGTTGGCGGCCTTGCCCTGTTCGCGTTCGAATTCCGCGCGCAGGCTGGACTCCTTGCCCTCGAGCCCAGTGAGCTCCTCGACCTTGCCGCGGATCAGCACAAGGTAGGCCATGATCAGGATGAACAGCGCCAGCAGCACGCAGAAGACGACTTTAGCCTGCTGCGGCCATCCACCGATGTTGTTGAAATCCAGGTCGCTGACGTTGAACTTCTTCTTCGTGCTCATGACGCCGGCCTCCCCTCGGTCTGCGCGGCCGGTTGCGTTTGTTCAGTCTTGGACGGCACGGTGGCCTCGGGCTGCGGCGTAGCGGCCGGCGGTGCCGCGGCGGGCGGTGCGACGGCAGGCGACGGGGCGGTGTTCGCGGCCTCCGCTGCACCCGGGGCCGCCTCGGCAGCGGCTGGATCGATCACCGCCGGCTCCATGCCCTCGGCAATGGCCGCATTCGGGTTGGCCAGTTGCACCTTCAGGCTGAAGGTGTAAGGCAGCGTCCGGCTCGCACTGGTGGGGACCGGCGTCGGGGCCGACTTCTCGTCCTTCTTGACCTCGATGATCGACAGGTCCGGCTTGGTCATCCAGCCCGAGACCTCGAGGTTGCGCATATAGGCGCTCACGCGGGCGTTGGACTGGGCGCTGCCCTGCAGGGTGAGGATGTCCCCTTCCTGCTTGATCGAACCCAGGGCCACGCCGTCGGGGATCGTGCGCACCAGCGAGTCGAACAGGTGCACCATCTGCGAGCGGTTGGCCTGCAGCTCCTCGATGACCTTCTTGCGCGCCAGCAGCCGATCCTTCTTGGCATCGAGCTCCTTGATCTCTTCGTTCTGCTTCTGGACCTTGGCGATCTCGGCCTGGAGGAACTGGTTGCGATCCTGCTGGCCACTGATCTGGCGGTCGTAATAGAACCAGACCAGGAACGAGAGCAGCACGCCGGCCAATGCGGCCAGTCCGAGCATTCCCTGGAACTCGCGCTGGCGCTGCTTGCGGCGTTCGGCACGCCACGGCAGAAGATTGATCCGTGCCATCAGTCGAAGCTCCTCAGGGCCAGGCCGGTGGCGATCATCAGTGCCGGAGCGTCCTGGGCCAGTGCCTGCGCCTGCACGCGCGGACCGAGGGTCATCTGCGCCAGCGGATTGGCGACCTGGGTCGGCACGCCCAACTGCTCTTCGACCATCTCGGGCAGGCCGACGATGGAGGCACAACCGCCGGCCAGGACCACCTGGTCGACGCGATTGAACTCGCTGCCGGCATAGAAGAACTGCAGGAGGCGGCTGATCTGCTGGACGGTGGCTTCCTTGAACGGCTCCAGCACCTCGACCTCATAGGTCTCGGGCAGGCCGCCCTGGCGCTTGGCCTGGCCAGCTTCCTCGTAGGTCAGGCCATAGCGGCGCATGACTTCGTCGGTCAGCTGCTTGCCGCCGAACACCTGTTCGCGGCTGTACAGGCTGCGTCCACCGCGCAGGACGTTGAGCGTAGTCATGGTCGCACCGATGTCGACCAGGGCGACCACGCCGTCACGCCCCACCGGCAGCTCGTCGGCGATCAGGGCGAAGGCGTTCTCGACCGCGAAGGCCTCTACGTCCATCACCTTGGCCGTCAGTCCGCCCAGCTCCAGCGCCGATTCGCGCAACTCGACGTTCTCGGAACGCGAGGCTGCCAGCAGCACCTGCACCATCTCCGGATTGCTGGGCATGGCGCCGAGCACTTCGAAGTCGAGGTTTACTTCCTCGATCGGGTACGGGATGTAGTTGACCGCTTCGAGCTCGACCTGGGCTTCCATGTCGTTCTCGTCCAGCTCGGCCGGCATGGGGATGATCTTGGTGATCACCGCCGATCCGGCCACCGCCGCGGCTGCGTTCTTGACCTTGGTGCCGGAGCGGTTGACGGCGCGGCGAATCGCTTCGCCCACCGCCTCCACTTCGACGATGTTCTTCTCGACCACCGCATTGGGTGGCAAGGGTTCGACCGCGTAATGTTCCACGCGATAGCGGTTGCCGCTGCGCGAAAGCTGCAAGAGCTTTACCGCAGTCGAACTGATGTCGACGCCAATAAGCGGCGACTGACTTTTCGGGATGAGCCCCACGGTTTCTCCCCTGCCGACGGGCACTTGGCTGAACTACCTGTGCCTGCGCATTAGATAACGGTTATTTCAGGCTTGGCAACACCCCCATGTGCAGGCTGGGATGCCTGTCACGGGTGGCCTTGGCCTTCGCCCCCTTGCTGTCCCCCGGACATTCCCCTGTGGATGTCCTTGGAACATCTATACTCTGCGGCCGCAAAATCTGCAATCGGAACCCCTCGATGCCCCGTCTTCGCCGCCTGCTGCGCTGGGTGCTGATCGCCTCCGCGGGCCTGGCCCTGCTCGCCGCCATCGGCCTGGGAACGCTCTACTTCATCCTGTCCTCGCGCCTGCCGGAAGTCGAGTCCCTGCGCGAAGTGGAGATGCAGGAACCCCTCTATGTCTATGCCGCCGACGGGCAGTTGATGGCCGTTTTCGGTGAGAACCGGCGTTACCCGGTCGGCATCGAGGAAGTGCCCGAGCGCCTGCGCCAGGCCTTCATCGCGATCGAGGACGCCCGCTTCTACGAGCACGGCGGCGTGGACTACAAGGGCGTGGCGCGCGCGGTCTGGTTGCTGGCCACCACCGACGGCAAGCGCGTGCCCGGCGGTTCCACCATCACCCAGCAGGTGGCGCGACAGTTCTTCCTGAGCTCCGAATACAGCTACCAGCGCAAGCTGGCCGAAATGCTGCTGGCGATGAAGATGGAGCGCGCGCTGAGCAAGGACGAGATCCTTGCGCTGTACCTCAACAAGAGCTTTTTCGGCAATCGCGCGTACGGCGTGTCCGCGGCGGCCGAGTACTACTACGGCAAGAAATTGGTCGACCTGTCGCTGGACGAGATGGCCTCGCTGGCCGGCATCCCCAAGTTTCCGTCCAGCGGCAACCCCATAAGCAACCCGGAGCGGGCGCAGATCCGCCGGGACTACATCCTGGACCGGATGGCCGAACTCGGCTTCGTCAGCGCCGCCGAGGCCGCCGCGGCCAAGGCCGTGCCGATGCATGCCAGCCCCCACGAGCCACCGGTGGAAGTGGCCGCGCCCTACGTCGCCGAGATGGTCCGCCAGGAGATGATCGCCCGCTACGGACCCGAAGCGGTCACCCGCGGTTACCACGTCACCACGACCATCCTGCCGGACCTGCAGGCGGCGGCCGACAAGGCGGTACGCGACGGCTTGCACCTGTACGACCACCGCCACGGCTGGCACGGGGTCGAGCGCCAGGCCGAAGTCGCCACGGACGCCGACGATGCCGCGCTTGCCAAGGCCCTGGCCGGTACGACCTCGCAGGGCGCCCTGTTGCCCGTCGTGGTCGCCGGGACCGCCGCCGACGGCAGCGCGCGGGTCGTCCTCGCCGACGGCAGCAGCATCACCCTCCCCGCCTCCGCGGCCCGCTGGACCGGCAAGAGTCCCGCAGCCCTGCTCAAGCGCGGCGACGTGACCCGGGTCCGCCGCGGCGAGAAGGAAGGCGAATACCTGCTCGACCAGGTCCCCCGCGGCCAGTCCGCGCTGGTCTCGCTGGATGCCAACAACGGTGCGCTGCGCGCGCTGGTCGGTGGTTACAGCTTCGCCGGCAACAAGTTCAACCGCGCCACCCAGGCCCGCCGCCAGCCCGGCTCCAGCTTCAAGCCGTTCCTTTACGCGGCATCGTTCGAGAAGGGCTTCAATCCCGCATCGATCGTGCTCGACGCGCCCGTGGTGTTCCGCGACCGCCGCGGCAATACCTGGTCGCCCCAGAATGACGGCGGCGGCTTCAGGGGCCCGATGCGGCTGCGCGAAGCGCTGGTGCAGTCGCGCAACCTGGTCTCGGTGCGCCTGCTGGATGCGATCGGGGTGAACTTCGCCCGGACCTACATCGCCCAGTTCGGCTTCGACGAAGCGGAGCTCCCGCCGAATCTTTCGATGTCGCTCGGCACCGCCTCGCTGACCCCGCTGTCGGTCGCACGCGGTTACGCCGTGTTCGCCAACGGCGGCTCGCGGGTCGACCCCTGGTTCATCGACGAGGTGCGCGACCGCAACGGGCAGGTGCTGTTCAAGGAATCGCCCGCGCAGGCCTGCCGCGGTTGTGGTGGCGGGGCGGGCACGACCGGCGCCGCGACCGTGCCGCAGGTCGTCGACGGCTTCAATTTCGGTGCCGTCGCGCCGGCCACCGCACCCCAGCAGGCGCCGGCACCGGTCGCGGAAGCGAAGGAGGCTCCTGCGACGCCCGCGATACCGGCGCCGGACGGCAAGGTCGCGCCGCGCGCGATCGACGAACGCACCGCCTACCAGCTGGTGTCGATGATGCGCGACGTGGTCCAGCGGGGCACGGGCACGGCCGCCAAGGTGCTGGAGCGCGAGGACGTGGGCGGCAAGACCGGTTCGACCAACGACCATCGCGACGCCTGGTTCTCCGGTTTCGGCGGCCCGCTTGCGACCACGGTCTGGGTCGGCCGTGACGACTTCCGCTCGCTGGGCTATCGCGAATACGGCGGCAAGGCCGCGCTGCCGATCTGGATCGACTATATGCGCGTGGCGCTCAAGGACCAGCCGATCGCCGCCAACGAGCCACCGGCCGGCATGGTCAAGGTCTACGTGGATGGCGCCGGGCACATGTCCACCGAGGGCGGCGGCCTGGTCGAGTTCGTCAAGGTCGAGGACCTGGAGCGCATGCGCAACAGCCTCGACTTCCTCGGACCCGAACAGAGCGACGAGGAAGCGTTCGATATCTTCTGACCGATCCCGGGAGGAGTGGCGGGGTGACGCGAGCGATCCGTCACCCGCCGGTGCCGGCGTGCGCTACAGTCGCCTCAAACGGCCAGGGACACCGCCATGCACCGTGCGCCCCAGCATGCGCAGACCCGCACCCGCGAGCGCCGCCATCGCCTGGCCCACGAAGCAGCCCGGTTGATGGCCGAAGGCGGCATCCGCGATTTCCACCAGGCCAAGCTCAAAGCGGCGGCCCGACTGGGCATCCATGACGACGCGTCGCTGCCACGCAATCGCGAGATCGAGGATGCGCTGCGCGAGTACCAGCGGATTTTCCTCGGCGATACGCAGGCCACTGCCTTGCGCCAGCGACGGGAGGCCGCGGTGCGGGCGCTGGAATTCCTGGCGCCATTCGAGCCACGGCTGGTCGGCCCGGTACTCGACGGTACCGCTGACGCGACCTCGCCGGTGCTGCTGCACGCCTACACCGACGATGCCGAGGCCGTGGCCCGCTTCCTCGACGAGCACGGGATACCGGCGCAAGCACGCGAGCGCCAGCTGCGCCTGGACCGGGAACGCCGTGCCGACCTGCCGGTGTGGCTGTTCAGCGCCGAAGACCTCGCCTTCGATATCACCGTCCTGCCCTTGCACGCCCTGCGACAGGCACCGCTGTCGGCGGTGGACGAGCGCCCGATGCGGCGGGCCTCGCTGGCGCAGCTGCGGCAGTTGCTGGCCGACGACGAGATTGCCGGATACGAGGGCTCGCTTCCCTAGCCTCGCTGCCTTGCAGCGCGCCCCCGGTCGCGCCCCTTGACCTTGCCTGCGGCCACGCAACCGCAGATGCACCGGCTCCCTCAAAAGAAAACGCCCCGCGCGGGCGGGGCGCTCCTCGACAACCGACCGCTGCGATCAGCGCTGGTCCATGCCCTTGTAGTCGCGCACGTCGTAGCCGGTGTAGATCTGGCGCGGACGGCCGATCTTGGCTTCCGGATCGACCTGCTGCTCCAGCCAGTGCGCCACCCAGCCGGCAGTGCGGCCGATGGCGAACATGACCGTGAACATCTCGGTCGGGATCTTCAGCGCCTTGTAGATGATGCCGCTGTAGAAATCGACGTTCGGGTACAGCTTGCGCTGGATGAAGTACTCGTCCTTCAGCGCCGCCTCTTCCAGCTTCATCGCCACTTCCAGGAGCGGATCGTCCACGCCGAGCTCGCCCAGCACCTTGTGGGTCATCTCGCGGATGATCTTGGCGCGCGGATCGAAGTTCTTGTAGACGCGGTGGCCGAAGCCCATCAGGCGGAAGCCCGACTCCTTGTCCTTGGCCTTGGCGATCGCCGATTCGACCTTGTCCGGGGTGCCGATCTCTTCCAGCATCTTCAGCACCGCCTCGTTGGCGCCGCCATGCGCGGGACCCCACAACGCGGTGATGCCCGCGGCGATGCAGGCATACGGATTGGCTCCGGTCGAACCGACCAGGCGCACCGTGGAGGTCGAGGCGTTCTGCTCGTGGTCGGCGTGCAGGATGAACAGCAGGTCCAGCGCCTTGGCCACGACCGGGTTCATCTCCAGCGGTTCGCTGGGCACCTCGAACATCATGTGCAGGAAGCGGTTGACGTAGTCGAGGTTGTTGCGCGGATAGCGCGACGGCCAGCCGATCGAATAGCGATAGGCGGCGGCAGCCAGGGTCGGCACCTTGGCGATCAGGCGGATCGCGGCCAGGCGGCGCTGCTCCGGATCGTTGAGGTCCAGGGTGTCGTGGTAGAACGCCGACAGCGAAGCCACCGTGCCGGCCAGCATGGCCATCGGATGCGCGTCGTAGTTGAAGCCCTGCAGGAAGTTCTTCAGGGACTCGTGCATCATCGTGTGATGCGTGATCTCGTGCTCGAACTTCTGGAACTCGACCGGGGTCGGCAGTTCGCCGTTCATCAGCAGATAGGCCACTTCCAGGAAGCTGGAATGCTTGGCCAGTTGCTCGATAGGGTAACCGCGATACAGCAGGACGCCGTTGTCGCCGTCGATGTAGGTGATGGCCGACTTGCAGCTCGCCGTAGCGGTGAAACCGGAATCGTAGGTGAAAAGGCCGGTTTCCTTGGTCAACTTGGAAATGTCGATGCAGTCGTTGCCCAGCGTCGGCTTGAGCACCGGCAGGGCTACCGACTTGTCGCCGGCATTCAACGTGACCTGGTCGAGATTGGACACGGTGTGCGCTCCTCTGTGGGGTAGGCATCGCACCTTGCGTGGAGGCGCCCGGTACGGTTGCGAGGGAGTCCGCGGCCGCGGCCGCGAATCCCCGGAATTATCGCATACCCCACCGTCCAGAATCCCTCGGACGGAAGTCGTATATGCGCCGCAGGATGCCACGCACGACAAAACGGCCGCGCGGGCGCGGCCGTTCCTGCCTCACTGCAATCGCTTCATCGCGCTGCCCGCATGGGCAACGCGATCAGACGGAACTCAGCGCGCGTAACGGCGCTGGAACTTGTCGATGCGACCGCTGGTGTCCATGACCTTGTGCTTGCCCGTGTAGAACGGGTGCGAGGCCGAGGAGATTTCGATCTTCACCAGCGGGTATTCGTTGCCGTCTTCCCACTTCACGGTCTCCTTGGCGCCTGCGGCCAGGGTCGAGCGGGTGAGGATCTTGAAATCGGACGTGACGTCGAAGAACACAACGTCGCGGTAATCGGGATGGATGCCGGCCTTCATGGCGTACACCGTAGTCTGGTAACGGAACAGAGCCCGGCATTGTAGTCGCCTGGCCACCCTTGGCGCAAGACCGGGAATATGCCGGATCAGGCCGCGGCGAGCGCGGCCTGGACGCGAGCCTCGAAACGGGCCTGGTCGTAACGCAGCAGGATCCGCGCATTGTCGGCGGCGCCGGTCTGGCGGTTCCAGTCCACGGCGGTCATGCCCCGCGCCAGGCGGCCCTCGGTCTCCACGGCCACGGGCCGCTCGACCTGCTCCAGCGCCCCCTCCGGCTCCAGCGCCCAGGCCATGGCCAGGGCATCGGCCGAGAACCAGAACTCCCCGCGCCGGTCTTCCGACCACAGCCGGGTCTGGCGCGAGATCGCGTCGTAGAAGCGGGCCCGCGGCGAGTCCGCCGCCAGCCACTCCTCGGTCCGGCGATGGTGGAGGCCATGGGCGATGGTCGCCTCCCAGTCGGCCAGGTCGTACTTCGGGAAGCCGGACAGGACCACGTGCGCGGACTCGGGATCGAAGCCCACGTTGAACTCGGCCACCGGGGTGATGTTGCCGTGGGCGGTGACCGCCCCGCCCATCACCACCAACCGGGCTACGCGCTGCGGCAGGGTCGGATCCAGGCGCAGGGCCAGGGCCAGGTTGGTCAGCGGCCCGAGCGCGACCAGCAAAAGGCGCCCGGCGTGCTCGTGCGACAGGCGCAGGATCGCCAGCGCCGCGTGCTCGCTGGCGACCGTACCGACCGGATCCGGATAGCCGATGTCGCCGAAGCCGTCGCGCCCATGGACGTGAGCGGCATCCTCGCGCGGCGCATGGACCAGCGGCCCATCGCAGCCCGCGAACACCGGTATGTCCTGCCTGCCAGCCACCTCGCGCAGCTTCAGCGCGTTGCGGACGGTGTGGCCGAGGCCGACATTGCCCGCGGCGATGGTCAGGCCGACCACTTCGTGCACTTCGGAATGGAACGCCATCAGCAGCGCCAGCGCATCGTCGACGCCAGGATCGGTGTCGATCAGCAGCGGGATCTTCTCGCTCATGCGGGACTCATCGGTAAACGGCCGGCCAGTGTCGCCATTCCCGCCGGTCCGGGCAAACCCCGGCCACAGGGCCACTCAGGCCGCCGCGTAACGCGTCGCGCCACCGATCCAGCGCGCCACCACCCGGTCGGCCGCATCGGGCGCATGGGCCAGCAACCGGTCCGCCAGTGCGTGCACCTGCGGGAGCAGGCCCGCGTCGCGGGCCAGGTCGGCGATGCGGAAGGCCGCCAGGCCGGTCTGCCGGGTGCCCAGCAGTTCACCCGGGCCGCGCAGTTCAAGGTCCTTTTCGGCGATGACGAACCCGTCCCCGGTCTGGCGCAGCACGTCCAGTCGCTGCCGCGCCATCTGTGAAAGCGGTGGCTGGTAGAGCAGGACGCAGCTGGACGCGGCCGCGCCTCGACCGACCCGTCCGCGCAGCTGGTGCAGCTGGGCCAGGCCCAGGCGCTCGGCGTTCTCCACGATCATCAGCGAGGCGTTGGGGACATCCACGCCGACCTCGATCACGGTGGTGGCGACCAGCAGGTCGAGCGCGCCTTCCTTGAACGCACGCATCACCGCCTGTTTTTCCGATGCCTTCATCCGCCCATGGACCAGGCCCACGCGCACCCCGGGCAACTGTTGCGAGAGCTGCGCGAACGTGCGCTCGGCGGCCTGCGCCTGCTGGCGCAGGTCCTGTCCCGGTTTGCCGTCGTCATCGGGCTCTTCGATCAGCGTGCAGACCCAGTAGGCCTGGCGCCCCTCGGCACAGGCGCCGCGGATGCGCTCGACCAGTTCGGGCCGGCGCTCGGCACTCACCGCCACCGTCTGCACCGGGGTCCGGCCCGGGGGCAACTCGTCGATCGCGGAAACATCGAGGTCGGCATAGGCGGTCATCGCCAGCGTGCGCGGGATGGGGGTTGCGGTCATCACCAGCTGGTGCGGCACATGTCCGCTGGCCGGTCCCTTGTCGCGCAGCGCCAGGCGCTGCTGCACGCCGAAGCGGTGCTGCTCGTCGACGATGACCAGGGCCAGGTCGTGGAAAGCCACGCCTTCCTGCATCAGCGCGTGCGTGCCCACCACCACCTGGGCCTGCCCGGAAGCGACGTCCGCCAGCGCCGCGGCGCGGGCCTTGCCGGTGACCTTGCCCGCCAGCCAGGCCACGCGGATGCCGAGCGGCTCCAGCCACGCGCGCAGGTTGGCCAGGTGTTGCTCGGCCAGCAGTTCGGTCGGGGCGGCCAGCGCGACCTGGCAGCCGCGCTCCACCGCCAGCGTCGCGGCCAGCGCGGCGACCACGGTCTTGCCGGACCCCACGTCGCCCTGGACCAGGCGCTGCATCGGCGACGGCGTGGCGAGGTCCTGGCTGATCTGTTCGAACACGCGCTGCTGCGCGCCGGTGAGCGCGAACGGCAGGCCTTGTCGCAAGCGACTCGCAAGCGTGCCGGTGCCGGCAAGCGAACGGGCGCTGAGCTGCTGCTGCGCCAGCCGCTGGCGGCGCAGGCTCAAGTGGTGGGCCAGCAGTTCCTCGATTGCCAGCCGACGCTGCGCCGGGTGGGTGCCTGCGGCGAGCGCGGCGAGGTCGGCGTCCACCGGCGGGCGGTGCAGCGCCAGCAGCGATTCACGCATGTCCGGCAAGGTGGCCAGCACCGTCTCCGAAACCCCCGGCAGCGAAACCGGCAACAGGTCGAGCACGGCAGTGTCGGGCAGCAGGTCGAGCGCCTGGCCGATCAGCTTCTTCAGCGTGGACGGGCCGACGCCTTCGACCGCCGGGTACACCGGATCGAGCGAGTCGCCAAGCGCCACTTCATCGGCGTCACCCAGCACCCGGTAGCTCGGATGGACGATTTCCAGCCCGTGCTGGCCGGGGCGCGGCGTGCCGAAGCAGCGCAACCGCACGCCAGGGCGGAACTGCGCCACCTGGGCCGCGCGGAAGTGGAAGAAGCGCAGGACGAGGGTGGCGTGGGATCCGTCATCCAGCGCCACCCGCAACAGCGGCCGGTAGCGGAATCCACGCTCGACCGCTTCGACCGTGCCTTCGACCTGCGCCGGCACTCCCGCCTGCAGGTCGCGGATCGGCGTCAGCCGGGTACGGTCCTCGTAGCGCAGTGGCAGGTGCAGCCACAGGTCCTGCACCGTGACCAGGCCACGTGCGGCCAGTTTTTCCGCGGTACCGGCACCGACGCCACGCAGCGCCGCCAGCGGAGTGGCTCCGCCGGCGAGCGAGGGCGCGCCGTGGCGCTTCGTCCTCACGCGCGCGTCCTTCGCCGCGCAATGGCGGCGAACCCGGCCCGGCGCACGCTCAGTCGAGCACCATGACCGCGTCGGCTTCGAACGCCACGCCCTTGGGCAGCGCGGAGACGCCGATCGTCGAACGCGCGGGGAACGGCGCGGAGAAATACTCCTGCATGACCGCGTTGACCGCGGCGAACTGCGTCAGGTCGGTCAGGTACAGGCCCAGGCGCACGATCCGGTCCAGTGAACCGCCGCCAGCCTCGGCCACGGCCTTGAGGTTGTCGAACACCTGCCGCGCCTGCGCGGTGATGTCGCCGGCGACCACCTCGCCGGTGGCCGGGACCAGCGGGATCTGGCCGGAGAAGTACACGGTATTGCCGCTGCGCACGGCCTGCGAATAGGGGCCGATGGCGGCCGGCGCCTTGTCGGTCTGGATGATCTGCGACATGCGGATGCCCTGGAAAGGAAGATGCGGCGATTCTACCGGCTCGCGTGAAGAGCGGCGGAGCAAGGTCGGCCCCGTCGCGGCACACCGGAGTGGCGGGCTCGCCCGGCTTTGCATGGGAACGGGAGCCACACCGCCGCAAACGCGTCGGGCTACCCCGGCCTACTGCCGGCGGACGCCCTGCACCACGTTGAGCCGGCGCAGGCGCCGGATCACTTCCGCCAGGTGGTTGCGGTCGCGGACCTGGATGGCGAAACGCAGCTGCGCGGCGTTCATGTCCCGATCCAGGTAATCCACGCGCTCGATGTTGGACTGGCTCTGCGCCACCGCGGCGGCCAGCTGCGCCAGCACGCCCGTGTGGTTTTCCACATCGACGATGAGCGAGGTGTCGTAGTCGCCGGACACATTGGGATCCCAGTCGATCGGCACCCAGCGTTCGGGCGACTTGCGGAACTCGGCCAGGTTCGGGCAGTCGAGCCGGTGCACGACCACGCCCTTGCCGGCCGTGTGGTAACCCATGATCTCGTCGCCGGGGATCGGCTGGCAGCAGTTGGCGAAGCTGACCACGCCACCCTCGGTGCCGTTGATCAGGATCTTCTCCTGCGAGTGCTTGGAATGGCCGCCGCCCCGCAGTTCGGCATACGCCATCAGCGCCTGCGCGGCCTGGCTGGGCATCCAGTTGCCCAGTGCCACGTCCGCCAGGAACGCCTCCAGCCGGGGGAAGCGGTGCTCGAGCAGGAAAGACTCGAGCCGCCGCGGCGGCAATTTCTCCAGCGAGCTGCCCATCGCTTCCAGCGCGCGGTCCAGCATGCGATGGCCCAGCTGCACCGCGTCCTCGTGCTCGAGCTGCTTGAGCTGGTGGCGGATCGCGGTACGCGCCTTGCTGGTGACGACGAACTCCAGCCACTGCGGCTTGGGCAATGCGGATTTGGCGGTGATGACCTCCACCGTCTGCCCGCTGGCCAGCTTGGTCCGCAACGGCACCAGCTTGCGATCCACGCGCGCGGCCACCGCGCGGTTGCCGATGTCGGTATGCACCGCGTAGGCGAAGTCCAGCGCCGTGGAGTTGCGCGGCAGCGAAAGGATCCGCCCCTTGGGCGTGAACAGGTAGACCTCGTCCGGGAACAGGTCGACCTTGACGTTCTCCAGGAATTCCAGCGAAGAGCCCGCGGCCCGTTGCGAATCGATCAGCTCCACGATCCAGGCATGCGCGCGGCTCTGCGCGCTGTTGGGACCGTCGCCACCATGCTTGTAGGTCCAGTGCGCCGCGATGCCGCGTTCGGCGATCAGGTCCATCTCCTCGGTCCGGATCTGCACTTCGATCGGCGAGCCGTACGGGCCGAACAGCACGGTGTGCAGCGACTGGTAGCCGTTGGCCTTGGGAATCGCGATGAAGTCGCGGAAACGCCCGTCCAGCGGCTTGAACTGCGCATGCACCGCGCCCAGCGAGTGGTAGCAGTCCGGCACGCCGCGTACCACCACGCGGAAACCGAACACGTCCATCACCTGGTCGAAGCTTTTGCCCTCGCCCTGCATCTTGTTGTAGATGCTCCACGGGGTCTTGATCCGGCCGACCAGGCGATGCTCGATGCCCTCGCGGGCCAGGCCCTGCGACAGCTGCACCTCGACCTGGGTCAGCGATTCGCGGCGTACCACGGGCTGGCTGCGGATGTGCTTTTCGATGATCGCGTGGCGCCACGGGTGCAGCGCGCGGAAACCGAGGTTCTGCAGCTCCGACTTGACCAGGCTCATGCCCAGCCGCTGCGCGATCGGCGCGTAGATCTCCAGCGTCTCCCGCGCGATGCGCGTGCGTGCTTCGGCGCCCTGCGCACCGAGCGTCCGCATGTTGTGGAGGCGGTCGGCCAGCTTGATCATGATCACGCGCAGGTCGCGCGACATGGCCAGCAGCATCTTGCGGAAGCTCTCCGCCGCGGCCTCCTGGCGGTCGCGGAACTTGAGCTTGTCCAGCTTGGTGACGCCATCCACCAGGTCGGCCACGTCGGCGCCGAACTGCGCGGCGATCTCCTCGCGGCGCAGCGGCGTGTCTTCGATCGTGTCGTGCAGGATGGCCGCGATCAGGGTTTCCACGTCCAGGCCCAGCTCGGCCAGCACGCCGGCCACGGCCACCGGATGGGTGATGTAGGGCTCGCCCGACTTGCGGGTCTGGCCGGCATGGGCGGCGGCGCCGACGCGCCAGGCCTCCCTCAGCAGCGGCAGCTGTTCACGCGGCAGGTAGGCGGCGGCGCGCTCCAGCTCGAGGACATAGTCGGGCACCGGCTCGCTGGTGGACGGCGAAGCAGGGGCGACAACCTGCGCGGAATGGCCTGGGTTCATGCGGAAAGACTATTCCAGCGGCCTGCCGGCGGCAAACACCGCGCATCGCGATTCGTCGCGCCCGTTACCGCCATTCATGCAGGCTCAACCCAGGCGCTGGGCGCGTTCCACGCCCGGCAGCCCGTCCAGCTTGCCAAGCAGGGTCGAAAGCTGACCGTAATCGGACACCCGCAGGCGCATCCGCAGCTGCACGCGACCGTCTGGACGCACGTCGCTGCGGATGTCGGCCACGTGCGCGTCCTCCTGCGCGATCAGCGTGGTGACGTCCTTGAGCAGCCACTTGCGGTCCACGCCGCTGACCGCCACGTCGACCTCGTAACCGCCCCCGGCGGCGCCCCACTCCACCGGCAACACGCGCTGCGGCTGGGCCGCGGCCAGGCGCGTGAACGAGGCGCAGTCGGCGCGGTGCACGGTGACGCCGCGGATGCGGGTCAGGTAACCGGCGATCGGCTCGCCGGGCACCGGCTGGCAGCAGCGCGCCAGCTGCACCAGCAGGTTGCCCACGCCCTGCACGGTAAAGCCGGCATCGGCCTTCCGGTTGCGCGCCTGGCGCGGCGCCGGGCGCGTGTGCGGCACCGGAGCGGCCTGCGCCGCCGTACGCTCCAGCTCGTGCAGCGCGCGACCGACCTGGTGCGGACCGACATCGCCGAGCGCGACCTGGATGTACAGGTCGTCGACGGATTCGGCATGGAATTTCTTCGCGACCGGTGCCAGGTCTGCATGGTGGAGTCCCAGGCGCTTGAGCTCGCGTTCGAGCATCTCGCGCCCGGCCTGCACGTTGCGCGAGCGGTCCAGCTTGTGGAACCAGGCGCGTACCTTGTCGCGCGAGCGGCCGCTGGCGAGGTAGCCATTGGCCGGCAGCAGCCAGTCGCGGCGCGGATCCGGCTCCTTGCCGGTCATGATTTCCACCCGGTCGCCGCTGCGCAGGTGATGGCCCAGCGGCACGATCCGGCCATTGACCTTGGCGCCGCGATAACGGTGCCCGACCATCGTGTGCACGTGGTAGGCGAAATCCAGCGGCGTGGCGCCCTGCGGCAGGTCGATTACTTCGCCCTTCGGGGTCAGCGCATACACACGCTCCTCGACCAGCTCCGCATCCAGCGCACCGGCCAGGCCTTCGTCGCGGCCCTCGCCGGACTGCTCCAGCAGTTGCCGCATCCAGGCGATCTTGCGTTCGAACGCACGCCCCGCGCCCTTCCCCGCCGCGCTGCCGCCGGTTTCCTTGTAGCGCCAGTGCGCGGCCACGCCCAGCTCGGCCTGCTCGTGCATGTCGCGGGTGCGGATCTGCACTTCCAGGGTGCGGCCTTCCGGCCCGACCACCGCGGTGTGCAGCGAGCTGTAACCGTTGGGCTTGGGCCGGGCGATGTAGTCGTCGAACTCGCCCGGCACGGGTGCCCACAACGCATGGACCACGCCCAGCGCCGCGTAACAGGCGGCGACGTCGTCGACCATCACCCGCACCGCGCGCAGGTCGTAGAGCTTGTCCAGCGGCAGGTGCTTCTTCTGCATCTTCCGCCAGATGCTGTAGATGTGCTTGGAGCGTCCGCTGATGTCGGCAGCCAGGCCCTGCGCCTTCAACGCCTTGCCCAGCTGCCCCTTCACCGCCTCGATGTAGCGCTCGCGGTCGGCGCGGGTCTCGTCCAGTTCGCGCGCGAGGTGGCGATAGGTGTCGGGCTCGAGGAAGCGGAACGCCAGGTCCTCCAGCTCCCACTTGAGCTGCCAGATACCCAGCCGGTTGGCGAGCGGCGCGTGGATGTCGCGGGTGAGCTGGGCCAGCGCGCGCCGCTCGGGTTCGGGCAGGCGGTCGGCGGCGCGCATCCGCGCCAGCTGCCGCGACAGCAGGATCGGCACCACGCGCAGGTCCTGGATGATCGCCAGCAGCAGCCTGCGCAGGCCCTCTCCATTGCGGCCGGCCTCGCGCCCGGCATGCAGCGCCCAGACCTGGTCGGCGGCGTCCTGGCCTTCGAGCAGGCCCGCCACCGCCGGAAGCTCGGTGGCCACGGCCTTGGCGACGACACCGCGCAGCCCGGGCAGGTCGAACAGCAGCGCCGCGGACAGCGCCGATTCGTCGGCGCCCAGCTGTCCGAGCGTGTGCAGGGTATCGGCGATGACCGGCCACGGCAGCCGGTGTTCGTGGCTGGTGCCGCTGGCGTCCCAACCCTGCAGAAACTTCGTCCGCAACGCGGCCGGCAGCAGGTCCGCAGGCGGGCCCTGCAACAGGGCTTGCAGGTCGTCGATGGCGGTGCGGGACAAGGCCGTTCCGGCGTGTGGGGATGCCGTCTACACTAGCGGCCAACACCTCGGAGGAACAAGCATGGAACGTCGCTCTTCGCCGATATGGTCCGTCCTGCTCGTCGCGCTTTGCCTTGCCGCCTTCACCTCCGCCGCCATCGCGCAGTCATCGGGCCAGACGGTGATGGAGCAGCAGATGACGCCGGATGAATTCAAGGCCGCCGGCCTGCACAAGCTCAGCCCCGCCGAACTGGCCGCTTTGCACGACTGGATCCAGCGCCAGCAAGGCGGCACGACCGCCGCGGCCACCGCTTCGGCGCCTGTGTCCGCGCCCGCATCCGCACCGTTGCCTGCGGGTGCCGCCGTCGCCGCCGGTGCGGCCGCGCTGAGCGCAAGCGAGATCGAACGCATCCGCGAGGAAGCGCGCGAGGAAGGTCGCAAGGAGGTCAAGGAAACCAACCGCGGCTTCTTCGACTTCGGCTCCGAGGAACCGATCAAGAGCACCCTCGTCGGCGAGTTCCGCGGCTTCGCCAAGGGCAACAAGTACACGCTGGCCAACGGCCAGGTATGGGAACAGATGGAACCGGCACGCCTTGAAGGCGTGAAGCGGACCGATCCGGCGGTGACGATCAAGCCCGGCCTGCTCAATGTCTGGTTCCTGCGCATCGACGGCTACAACACGCCGGCCAAGGTGCGACGGATCAAGTAAGCCGACGCGGGCGCCGGCATCATGCCGGTGCCCGCCGCCGCTACTGCAGCGACGCCAGCCGCTGCGCGAGCTTCTTCGGCGAGATGCCGCCGCGTGAACCGAGCTCCTGCGCGAACAGCGACACGCGCAGCTCTTCCAGTTCCCAGCGCAGCGCCTGCCAGCCGGGCGCGTCGCCCTCGCCGCGCGACCGTGCGCCTGCCAGCGCATCGGCGAACGGCTTGAGTTCCAGCATCCGCGCCTGGTCGCGGGCCGGATCGCGCAGCGCGCGTTCGGCACGCAGCACCATCGCCTTGAGCCAGCGCGGGTATTGGGCCAGCGCCTCGGCCGGCGTCCGGCGAAGGAAGCCGGGGTGGACCAGGCCATCGAGCTGCGCACGCAAATCGTCCAGGTTGCCGCGCGCCCAGCCCATCAAGGGCGCCTCGAGCTTGGGCTTCAGCTCGGCCACCGTGGCCAGGACCTGCTCGGCCAGTTGCAGGCGCGAAATCGCCTCGCCGAACAGCTGCCGCGACGCGGCCTCTGCGCGACGCTGGAATGCCTTCGTATCGCGGATGCCGTCCAGCCCCTCGGCCAGCACCGCATTGAGCGCGGCCTCGACCAGGTCGGCGCGCAGCTGCTCCTTCTCCCGCGCCTTCGCTTCGGGACCGGTGCCGAACTGCTCGATCGCCGCGTAGAGCAGGCCCAGCTTGGGCGACACCGGCAGCTGCTTGCGCGCCTGCCGCGCCTTGTCGGCCAGGGCAATACGCAGCAGGCGCTCGACCCCGCGCGGATGCGCCGCGAGGGCCTGGGCGCGATCGGCGAACACGCGCAGCACCGCATGCTCGCCCTCGTCGACCAGCGCGGGGTAACCCGGCACGCCCGCCTCGCCCGCCACCTGGCCAGGGATCGGCTCGGCCGGGAAATCGCGCAGCTCGGCCGGGCCAGTGGCCAGCGCCCGACCGGCGCGCGCCGCGAACGCACGCCCGGCGCGCTCGCCGAACGTCGCCCGCAGCGCATCGAGGTCGCGTGATTCGGCCAGCACCTGACCGCCACGGTCCGGCGCCTCGCGCAGGCGCAGGTTCATGCGCAGGTGCGGCTCCAGCGCCGCTTCGTCGAAGTCCAGCGCCGACACCGCCACGCCCGTGGCACGCGAGAGGAACCGCGCCAGCTCGCCGGGCATCGCATCGGCGGAAGGCCGGACGAAGGCTTCGAAGAACGCGCGCCCGAAATCCGGTGCCGGGACGTAGTTGCGCCGCGCCGCCTTGGGCAGGCTGCGGATCAGGCCCGCGGCGCGATCGGCGACGAAGCCCGGCGCCAGCCATGACAACCGCGCCGGATCGAGCGCATTGAGCAAGGGCAGCGGCACCTCCAGGGTGACGCCGTCGTCGGCCGCGCCCGGTTCGAAGCGGTAGTGCAGCGGCAGCCGCGCATCGCCGAGCGCGAAATACTTCGGGTACAGGTCCTCCTGCCCGCCCTCGCCCGGCAGCAGGTCGTCCGTCGTCCAGCGCAGCGAGGACTTGCGTTCCTGCACCAGTGCCCGGTACCAGGCATCGAGTCCGGCGGCGGAATGGATCTCGCCCGGAATCCGGTCCAGGTACCAGCGTGCCTGCCAGCCTTCGTCGGCGACCAGGCCGGCGCGGCGCAGCTTGGCTTCCTCCTCGCGCGCCTGTTCCAGGGCCTTGAGGTTGGCCGCCAGGAACGAGGCCTTCGTGTCGATCTCGCCGGTGACCAGGCCCTGGCGCACGAACAGCTCATGCGCGCCGGGTGGATCGATGCGGCCGTAGTGGACCGGGCGCTTGGGCGCCAGCACCAGCCCGAACAGGCTGATCTGCTCGGAGGCCAGGACATTGCCCTGCGCGCGCGACCAGCGCGGATCGAAATGCTTGCGCGCCAGCAGGTGCGGGAGTTCTGCGATGGCCCAGTCCGGCTCGATCGCGGCTGCAGTCAAGCCCCACACCTTCTGCGTGTCCAGCAGCGTGGCCACCAGCACCCACGGCGGGGGTTTCTTCGCCAGCGGCGAGGCCGGGAACAGCTGGAACCGCCGCTGGCGCGGCGCCTCGTAGTCGCCTTTCTCAGTTCGATGGCCGACCTGGGTCGGCATGCCGGCGAGCAGCGCCCGATGCAGGGACTGGTAGGCGGCAGCGCGCTCGCGGGCGCTGAAGCGCGAAGCCGGCTCGGCAGCAGCGTGCTTGGGCACCGATGCAGGCGCCTGCGCCGCGACCGGCGTGACGGACTTGCCTTCGCGCGCCAGCCGCGCCGCGCGATGCAGCTCGCCACGGGTCGGACGGGCGGACGCACCGCCGCGCTCGTCCGTCGCCGGCGCGCCTGCCAGCAGCGGCAGCACCGCCGCCTCCGCCGCTTCCTCGCGCCAGCCCAGCTCGACGCACAGCAGCTTGAGCTGCCGATGCAGCTCGCGCCATTCGCGCATGCGCAGGAACCCGAGGAAGCGCTTGCCGCACCAGTCGCGCAATTTCGATTGCGTCAGCTCTTCGTGCGCGCTGTCGTAGCCCTGCCACAGGCGCAGGATGCCGACGAATTCCGAACGCGGGTCGGCGAACTGCGCATGCGCGTTGTCGGCCGCCTCGCGCGCCTCCGGCGGACGCTCACGCGGATCCTGCACGCCCAGGAAGGCGGCGATCGGCAGCATCGCGCGCAGGCAGCCGTGCGCCTGCGCGGCGACCAGCATCCGCGCCAGCTTCACGTCCACCGGCAACCGCGCCATCTGCCGGCCGCTCGCCGTCAGCCGACGCTGGCCGTCGGCCACCTCCTCGATCGCGCCCAGCTCGACCAGCTGCTGCCAGCCGTCGGCGATGGCGCGCTCGTCCGGTGGCTCAAGGAACGGGAAGTCCTCGATCCTGCCCAAGCCCAGGCTGAGCATGCGCAGGATCACCCCGCCCAGGCTGGAACGGCGGATCTCCGGATCGGTGAACTCCGGGCGCGCGAGGAAATCCGCTTCCGCGTACAGGCGATAGCACACGCCTTCGGAGACGCGGCCGCAGCGACCCTTGCGCTGGTTCGCGCTGGCCTGGCTGACCGGCTCCACGTGCAGGCGGTCGATCTTGGAACGCGGGCTGTAGCGCTTGATCCGCGCATCGCCCGGGTCGACCACGTAGCGGATCCGCGGCACGGTCAGCGAAGTCTCCGCGACATTGGTCGCCAGCACGATGCGCCTTGGCGGGCCGGGATTGAACACCCGGTCCTGGTCGCGCACCGACAGCCGCGCGTACAGCGGCAGCACTTCGGTGGACCGGTACTGGCGCTTCTCCAGCGTGCGGTGCAGGTCGCGGATCTCGCGCTCGCCGGGCAGGAACACCAGCACGTCGCCGCGCGGATCGGCAGCGGTGATCTCGTCGATCGCGGCGGTGATCGACGAAAGCGGATCGAGCTCGCGATCCTCGCGGCCACGGCGTGCGGCGTCGGCATCCTTCCTTCCCTTCGGCGACGGCGCCTCCTGGCGGGCGCTGGCGACGATGGGCTCGGACCCCCTGCCGTCCGGTGGCCGGTAGCGCACCTCCACCGGATAGGTGCGCCCGGCGACCTCGACCACCGGCGCATCGTCGAAGTGCCTGGAGAAGCGCGCGGTGTCGATCGTCGCCGAGGTGACGATGATCTTGAGGTCGCGACGCTTGCGCAGCAGCTGCTTGAGATAGCCGAGCAGGAAATCGATGTTGAGGCTGCGTTCGTGCGCCTCGTCGACGATGATCGTGTCGTAGTTCGACAGCCAGCGGTCCGAGGCGATCTCGGCCAGCAGGATGCCGTCGGTCATGAACTTGATGCGGGTGTCCTCGCCGACGTTGTCGGTGAAGCGCACCTGGTAGCCGACCTGCCCGCCCAGCGGCGTCTTCAGTTCCTCGGCTACGCGCGTGGCCACCGCGCGCGCGGCGATCCGGCGTGGCTGCGTGCAGCCGATCATGCCGGCCACGCCGCGACCAGCGGCCAGGCACAGCTTGGGCAGCTGGGTGGTCTTGCCCGAACCGGTCTCGCCGGCCACCACCACCACCGGGTGTTCGCGGATCAGCGCGACGATGCGTTCGGCCTCGGCGGCTATTGGCAAGGCCGCGTCCACCGTCACCGCGGGCAGGTTCGCCGCGCGCGCCGCGCGCAACGCCTGCGACGCGGCCAGCGCCTGCTCGAAGCGCTCGCGCAGCGCCGTGTCGGCCGGCTTGCCGCGCCAGCGCGACCACAGCCCGTGCAGGCGACCGCGGTCGCGGCCCAGCGCCTGGTCGATCCCGCGCCGGGCGGCTTCCAGGGGCTTGCTCAGGTGGTCGGGGATCGCTTCCATCACTGTTTCTGTGTTCGTGGCCGTGTGAAACTTTGCATAACGCAGCGGGGTTTACTGTCTATTGTGACAGCCCCATCCGTGACCTGTGGACCCACCGCCAAGGAGCGAACCATGGCCAAGAGCAAACCCGTCAAGAAGAAGGCCGCAGCCCCGGCCAAGAACAAGTCCGCTGGACTCAACCCGGTCGCGTCCAGCTCGCGGATCGACATCGGCATCGGCGCCGGCGACCGCAAGGAGATCGCCGAAGGCCTGTCGCGCTACCTGTCCGACGCCTTCACCCTGTACCTGAAGACGCACAACTTCCACTGGAACGTCACCGGTTCGATGTTCAATTCGCTGCACGCGATGTTCATGGTCCAGTACACCGAACAGTGGAACGCGCTGGACGAGGTCGCCGAGCGCATCCGCGCGCTGGGCTTCAACGCGCCCGGCTCCTACGCCGAGTTCATCCGCCTGACCTCGATCCGCGAGGAGGAAGGCGCCACCGGCGTGCCGGACTGGAAGGGCATGGTCCGGCAACTGGTGTCCGGAAACGAGGCGGTGTGCCGCACCGCGCGCGGCGTGCTCAAGACCGCCGACGACGCCGGCGACGACCCCACCGTGGACCTGCTGACCCAGCGCCTGCAGATCCACGAGAAGTACGCGTGGATGCTGCGCTCGCTGCTGGAGTGAGCTGGCAACGCGGCGTACATGCGCCGCCGCGTTCCCCGGACGGCCGCCCCCAGGGCGGCCGTCACCGTTGTGGACCGGCAACTCCATAGAGCGGGGCTTGCCCCGCTGCCCTTCTTCCCGCCATGAGGCTCCGACCGACGGGGGCAGCCGGGCAAGCCCGGCTCCATGCGCGCGTTTGTGCTCAGCCCTTGGCGAACACCAGGCGGCCGCCTTCGGCGTCGACCCTCACCATGTCGCCCGTACCGAACTCGCCGGCCAGGATCTTCTGCGCCAGCGGGTTCTCGATCTGGGCCTGGATCGCACGCTTGAGCGGGCGGGCGCCGTAGACCGGGTCGAAACCGACATTACCGAGCAGCTCGAACGCCTTTTCCGACAGGTCCAGCTTGAGGCCGCGCTCGGCCAGGCGCTTCTCCAGCCCGCGCAGCTGGATCCGCGCGATCGACGTGATCTGCTCCCTGTCCAGCGGATGGAACACGACGATGTCGTCGAGCCGGTTGATGAACTCCGGGCGGAAATGCGCCTGGACCACGCCCATCACCGCCGCCTTCATCTGCGTGTAGGCCTCCGCGCTGCCGTCGCCGGACAGCTCCTGGATCTGGTGCGAGCCCAGGTTGGAGGTCATCACGATCACGGTGTTGCGGAAGTCGACGGTGCGGCCCTGGCCATCGGTCAGGCGGCCGTCGTCGAGCACCTGCAGCAGGATGTTGAACACGTCCGGATGCGCCTTCTCGACCTCGTCGAGCAGGATCAGCGAATACGGCCGGCGGCGCACCGCCTCGGTCAGGTAACCACCCTCCTCGTAGCCGACATAACCCGGGGGCGCTCCGATCAGGCGCGCCACCGAATGCTTCTCCATGAACTCGCTCATGTCGATGCGGACCATCGCGTCGGACGAATCGAACAGGAACTCGGCCAGCGCCTTGCACAGTTCGGTCTTGCCCACGCCGGTCGGGCCCAGGAACAGGAAGGAGCCGATCGGCCGGTCCGGATCGGACAGTCCGGCGCGCGAACGCCGCACCGCGTCGGAGACCACCCGGATCGCTTCTTCCTGGCCGACCACGCGCCGGCCCAGGTCGGACTCCATGCGCAGCAGCTTCTCGCGCTCGCCTTCCAGCATCCGGTTGACCGGGATGCCGGTCCAGCGCGAGACCACCTCGGCGATCTCCTCCTCGGTCACCCGGTCCTGCACGAGCCTGAATTCCTTCTGCTCGGCTTCCTGGGCGGCGGCCAGCTGCTTTTCCAGCGTCGGCAGCGTGCCGTACTGGATCTCGCTCATCTTCGCGTAGTCCTGGCGACGCTGGGCGCTTTCCAACTCGAGGCGCGCGGCTTCGATCTGCTCCTTGATCCGGGTCGCACCCTGCAGCGCAGCCTTCTCGGACTTCCAGACCTCGTCCAGGTCTGAGAACTCGCGGCCGAGCTTGTCGATGTCGCTTTCCAGGTCGGCCAGGCGCTGCTTCGAGGCCTCGTCCTTCTCCTTCTTCAGCATCTCGCGCTGGATCTTGAGCTGGATCAGGCGGCGCTCCAGGCGGTCCAGTTCCTCGGGCTTGGAATCGATCTCCATGCGGATGCGCGAGGCGGCCTCGTCCATCAGGTCGATGGCCTTGTCCGGCAGCTGGCGGTCGGCGATGTAGCGGTTGGACAGGGTCGCGGCGGCGACGATCGCCGGGTCGGTGATCTCCACGCCGTGGTGCACCGCGTAACGCTCCTTCAGGCCGCGCAGGATCGCGATGGTGTCCTCGACGCTCGGCTCGCCGACGAACACCTTCTGGAAGCGGCGCTCGAGCGCGGCATCCTTCTCGATGTACTGGCGGTACTCGTCCAGGGTGGTGGCGCCGACGCAGTGCAGTTCGCCCCGGGCCAGCGCGGGCTTGAGCATGTTGCCCGCGTCCATCGCGCCATCGGCCTTGCCGGCCCCGACCATGGTGTGCAGTTCGTCGATGAACAGGATGATCTGGCCTTCGCTCTTGGCCAGGTCGTTGAGCACGCCCTTCAGGCGCTCCTCGAACTCGCCGCGGAACTTGGCGCCGGCGATCAGCGCGCCCATGTCCAGCGAAAGCACGCGCTTGCCGCGCAGCCCCTCGGGCACCTCGCCATTGACGATGCGCTGGGCCAGGCCTTCGACAATGGCGGTCTTGCCCACGCCCGGCTCGCCGATCAGCACCGGATTGTTCTTGGTCCGGCGCTGCAGCACCTGGATCGTGCGGCGGATCTCCTCGTCGCGACCGATCACCGGGTCGAGCTTGCCCGACTCCGCGCGCGCGGTCAGGTCGATGGTGTACTTCTCCAGCGCCTGGCGCTGGTCTTCGGCATTCTCGGACTGCACGGTCTCGCCTCCACGGATCTTCGCGATCGCAGCTTCCAGTTTTCCCTTGTTCGCGCCGGAGGCCTTCAACGCCTGCCCGACTGCGCCGCCGTCCTCCAGCGCGGCCAGCACGAACCACTCGCTGGCGATGAACTGGTCGCCGTTCTGCTGGGCCAGCTTGTCGGTCAGGTTGAGCAGGCGGGTCAGGTCGTTGCCGACCGACAGGTTGCCGGCCTGGCCGCTGACCTTGGGCAGCTTCTCCAGCGCCTCGCCCAGGCGCTCGCGCAGCAGGGGCACGTTGACCCCGGCCTGGGCCAGCAATGGCTTGGTGCTGCCGCCGGACTGGTCCAGCAGCGCGGTGAGCACGTGCACCGGTTCGAGCAGGTTGTGGTCGCGGCCCACGGCCAGCGACTGCGCGTCGGCCAGCGACTGCTGGAAACGCGAGGTGAGCTTGTCCATCCGCATCGGGGTTTCCTCGGCAAAGGAGTGGCCGGCGCTGCCGGCGATGCTACCCAGATGAGGTTGCGCGGGTGTGTTTCAAGGCCGAGTGAGACCAATGTTCAGCCACTGCACGGCGCGCGCCACCACACGATAATGCGCCATGGCCGAAGCCCGCCCCTGGTACCTGTACCTGCTGCTGTGCCGCAACGGCGCCTGCTATGCGGGGATCAGCCCGGACGTGGAAGCGCGCTACCGGGCCCACGCCGCCGGTACCGGCGCGCGCTACACCCGCGCCAATCCGCCGGTGCGCCTGCTGGGCAGCCGCGCCTATCCGGACCGTTCGGCCGCATCGCGCGCGGAGTGGGCGATCAAGCAACTGCCGAAGGAGCGGAAGCTGGCGTTCCTGCAGGAGGACGGCACGGACGCCGCGACCGGCGGCGACGCCCTGCCCTGAGCTCAGGCCGGCTCGAGCCAGCCCTCGTAGCGGATCAGCGGCCCCACCAGCGGCAGGCTCGCCTCGACCCTGAATTCGTAGCGCCCCGCGTGCTCGCGTTCGCGGCACTGCACCCGGCCGAAAACGCCCGTCGGCAGGGGCAGCACGCCGAGCAGGCGTACGCCTTCCACGTTCCAGTAGATCGCACCGTCGGCGGTGTGCAGCAGGAAGCGGAACTGGATCGGGCCAAGCCGCTCGCGGAGCAGACCGTTCCGGCACTTCAGGCGCGAGGTCATCGGATGGCCACCGAAGTCCCGGCGCCACGTCTCGCCCTTGGCCGTTGCGGTGAACTCCATCCGCAAGGGCGCATCCATCATCGCCGGCGGCAGTCCGGCGATGGCCGCGCACAGCCTCGCCAGCGGATGGCGCCCGCGTTCGACGTCGACCCGGCCGGCGTACGTGGCGTGCCCGCGGATCGAATGCAGCGCGCGCAGCGAATCGGGCAGGTTGAAGAACGGCGCGCGCAGGACCTGCTGGAACACGGTCGGCTCGACGGCGGACACGACCGTGGCGGACGAAGCGGCGGCGGAACTGGAAGTCATGCGGACGCTGCGTCGGACCGGAGCCACAGCATACCCGCCGCAGGCGTCGATCCAGGCCGCCGCTGCAACCGTCCGTCGCAGCTCAGGCCGCGCCTGGCCGTTCCTTCTGCAGCGAAAGCAGCGCCAGCAACGCGGCCAGCACCACATACGCCCCGGCGAACTGCCAGGCGATCAGCCTGGGCAGGCCCTCCAGCGTCCACGGCCAGTAGATGCCGCCGCGCGGATCCACCGAATGGACCAGGCCGAACAGGGTCAAACCCGCGCCCAGCAGCAGCACCGCCGCGGCGCGCCGGGTGCGACCGTCGATCAGCGCCACCAGCGCCGTGCTCCACAGCATCGCAGTGATGATGAACCCGTTGCCCAGGGTGACGATCGCCGCGAGTTCCGGCAGGCCATGGCCGTCGGCGGCGTTGTACAGCGCGGCGTGGTGTTCCGGCGCAATCCATGCCGGGTTGCCGAGCTTGATCACCAGCAGGTAGGCGATCGAGGGCAGGAATGCCAGCGCCACCGCCGGCGCGTGCCGGCGCTCGGTGGCCTGGAAGGCCTGCACGGTGATGTCCAGGCCCACGTACACGATGATCGGCGCCAGCACCGCGATCGGCAGCCACTGCACCAGCCCGGCCAGGTAGCCGAACACGCCGCCGAGGCCGACGAACACGCCCGCCAGCAGCGTGTAGCCGTGCCGCGCGCCCATGTGCTTGTAGGCCGGTTGCCCGATGTAGGGCGTGGTCTGGGCGACGCCGCCGCAGACGCCGGCGACCAGGGTCGACAGCGCCTCGACCAGCAGTACGTCGCGGGTACGGTAATCGTCGCCGGCCGCGCGCGCGCTCTCGGCCACGTTGATGCCGCCCACCACCATCAGCAGGCCGAACGGCAGCAGCAGCGGCAGGTAAGGTACGGTCGCCGCCAGCCCGTCGACGAACTGCAGCGTCGGCACCGGCAGGGCGAAGGTCAGGGTCACGCCCTGCGGCAGCGCAAACCCTGGCATGCCCAGCCCGGCAAGGCCGAGCGCGTAGTAGAGCGTCGTGCCGATCAGCAGCGCCACCAGCACGCCGGGCAGGCGCACCGGCAGGCGGCCGCGCGCCACCAGCACGTACAGCAGCAGGCCGAACGTCACCAGCCCCGCCACCGGCGAGCGCAAGGTCTCGACCAGCGGCAGGAAGCCGAGCAGGGTCAGCGCCGCGCCACCGATCGAGCCCAGCAGCGCCGCGCGCGGCACCCAGCGGGTGATCGCATCGCCGCAGAACGACAGCGCCAGCTTGAGCAGGCCCATCACCACCAGCGAGGCCATGCCCAGCTGCCAGGTGGCGATCGCCGCGGCCTGCGCGTCCATGCCCTGCTGGCGGAACGCGAGGAAGCCCGGACCGAGCACCAGCAAGGCCATGCCGATGCTGGTCGGCGCATCCAGGCCCAGCGGCATCGCGGTGACGTCGTCGCGGCCGGTGCGCATCGCCAGCCGGCGCGCCATCGCGGTATAGGCCAGGTTGCCGACCAGCACGCCCAGCGCGGTACCGGGAAACATCTTCGTGTACACGACCTCGGCCGGGAATCCGAAGATCCCGACCAGGGCCAGGGCGATGAAGCCCAGGATCGACAGGTTGTCGACCACCAGGCCGAAGAAACCGTTGAGGTCGCCGGCGACGAACCAGCGCGGCCGGAAGGTGGGGGTCATCGAATGCGGATCCTGCGGTAGAGGGCGACGTCAGCGTGGCGACCGGCCGGCAGGGTGACCTGCCGGCCGGTGGCGTGGCTCAGAAGGTGAGCCTGAACTCCGCGCCGAAGGTCCGCGGCTCGTTGATGAAGCCGGTCAGGTTGTTGAAGTCGATGCCGCCGACGATCCGGGTCTGGTCGGTGATGTTGCGTCCGAACAATGCGAAATCGTAGGCGCCGTCGCCCCAGCCGTAACCCACGCGCAGGCCGCCTTCCAGCGAGGACCGGCCGCGGAACTCGGGCGATTCGTACAGGAAGAAATTGACCTCGCTGCGATAGGCCCAGTCGGTGAAGAAGTACAGCTCGCCTTCGCTCAGCGGGATGCCCCAGCGCAGGGTCAGGTTGTGGATCCACTCCGGTGCCTGCGGCAAGGAGTTGCCGTCGATCAGCGCGTAGGTGCCGCCGCCGATCGTGGTGGTCGGATCGGTCACCGTGCAGCCGCCGCCGCAGACGGCCACGGCGAGGTCGTCGTCCTGGATCCGCGTGTCGTTGTAGCTGCTGCCCCAGGTCAGCAGGAGCCCCTCGGCCAGCCACGCCTCCAGGTCCAGCTCGATGCCCTGGCCGATGGTCTTGTCGGCATTGAGCAGCGTGGCGACGTTGGCGCCACCACCGACGGCGATCAGCTGCTGGTCGCTGACATCGTAGCGGAACAGGTTGAAGCCCACGCGCGCGCGGCGGTCGAACAGGTCGGCCTTGATCCCCGCCTCGTAGGAGATCACCGACTCCGAGTCGGCCGTGGACACGCCACCGTTGGGCGCGGCCGCCGACGCGAACAGCAGGCGGCCCTGGATCGAAGGCGCACGGAACCCCTTGGCCACGCGACCGTACAGGTTCACCGCCCCGTTGACCTCGTAGACCGCGCTGGCGTCCCAGCTGACGTCATCCACGTCGGTGTCGACCGTGTACGGACCGCCCACCGGCGCGCCGAATGGCGCGCCTTCCAGCACGCTGGCCGAGAAATCCTTCTCGTCCTTGGTGTAGCGCACGCCGGCGCGCAGCTTCAGCTTGTCGGTGGCCGCGTACTCGGCCGAGCCGAACACCGCCCAGGCCGTGTTCTCCTGCTCCTGCACCGCGTGGCCGGCCCGCGGGTTGCCCGGAGACAGCGAGTCGTAGTTGAAGCTGTCGATGGTCAGGTCTTCGCGGTACCAGAAGAAGCCGGCCTGCCAGTCGAAGCGTCCACCGTAGTCCGACTCCAGGCGGAATTCCTGGGTGACCTGCGAGTGGTCGGGAATGCCGTCGGCCGATTCGGAGGCGAACGGAATGAAGCCCGGGCCGGACATGCCCGGCGGCAGGAATGCCGCGCCGTAGCCGCCGTCGATGTCGCCGCGGTTGAGCGATTCCAGCGTCTCGTAACCGGTGATCGAATGCAGGCTCAACTGGCCGAAGTCCCAGCGCAGCCGCGCGCTGCCGCCCCAGGTCTCCAGGTCGGAGAAGTTGACGCCGTCCAGCGACACCTCATCCTTGTCGAAACCGGGCACGAAGCGGTTGCTGCCCGGCTCGATGATGTTGGCGCGGAACAGGCGCGCGGTGCCGTTGAGGTCGCGCCGGTGAAGGTTGAACAACGCCTCGAATGCATGGCCCTCGTACAGGAACTGCACGCGCGCGGCAGATTCGTCGTAACCCTCGAAACCGTCGCTGGGGCCGGGATAGGTGTTGGTCACCCAGTCGTCGCGGCGCTGGTACAGCGCCGAGGCGCGCGCCGACCAGTTGCCACCGAGCGCGCCGCCGACCGCACCTTCGAAGTTGACCATCGCATCGCTGCCGTAGGCCAGCTGCGCGTAGCCATCCAGTTCCTGCGACGGCCGCACCGAATCGAACTTGACCACGCCGGCCGGCGTGTTGCGGCCGAACAGGGTGCCCTGCGGTCCGCGCAGCACTTCCACCTGCTCGATGTCGAACAGCGGGAAGCCCTTCAGCAGCGGGTTCTCCTGGACCACGTCGTCGTAGACCAGCGAAACCGGCTGGGACGCGTTGAGATCGAAGTCGGTGTTGCCCAGGCCGCGGATGTAGAAGCGCGGGAACGCGCGGCCGTACGAGGATTCGATGTTGAGGCTGGGTACGCGCGCGGACAGGAAGCGGATGTCGGTGCCGCCCGAGCCGAGCACGTCGAGTTTCTCGGCACTGATGCTGGTGATGGACACCGGCACGTCCTGGATGTTCTCGACCTTGCGCTGCGCGGTGACCTGCACCGCGTCCAGGGTGGTGGCGGTCTCCTGCGCGAGAAGGGGCGGCGCCAGCAGGGCGGCGGAGACGGCGAAGGCAAGCGTGGTACGCGACGGCACGATCCGCGACAGTCGGCTCATGGCGGGGTCCTGGCGGTGGGGGGGGGGGGGGGGGGATTAACGATAACGCAACATTACGGCGATCACAGGAACGGTCAGAACGCCACCTCGACCGGGTGCCGCGACCACAGGACCGACTGGTGGCCGGTCGCCTGCTTCCAGGCCAGGCGGATGGCTTCGATGTCGGCGCGCCTTCGTGGCGTGTCCTCGTGGAGGACGACCAGGACCTTGGTGCGCAGGCGGTCGGGGCCGGGATCGCCGCGGAACAGCCATTGGCCGTAGGCGTCGAACACGGTCAGCCCGTCGGGGAAGCGCGGGGTGACCTCGCGATCGAGGAATTCGCGCCAGCGTTCCTCGCTGGTCGGCTCGGCGTGCACACGCGACGGGGCGCCGTCCTCGCTGCCCATCCCGAAGTACAGCTCGCTGCGCAGCCAGCCCTGCGCCTGCGCGGGGCGCGCGGCGTCTCCCTCGATGTGCGGCGCTGGGGCATCGGCGGGTAGAGGAGGCGCACCGGCGCATGCGGCAAGCAGCGAAGCCAACAGGATGGGAAAGAGTGTGCGGATCGACATGGACGTGCGTTCCCGTGCGGCAGGCAGCGTGTCGGCCGCATCGCCGGCGGGCAAACAACACCGTGGCATGAGCAGATGCCACGGCATGACTTGCCAGTTTGCGGTGCGGCGATCATAGCCCTGCGTCCGGCCGCACGAATCCCGGCCGGCTGGCCAGTGGAGCGCATTCGCGCGCGCCTTCCGGTGACATCGCCCACGTCGCTGTACCCGCAGGGCACCGGCCGTGCCAGGCCACGTAACCCGGGCATCACGGCACCGGGTCCACAATGCAGCCATGGCCGACGCGAACCTCCCACGCCCGTCGCCGCCGCCGCTCGACGACGACTGCGCGTTGTTCCTTGACGTGGACGGCACCCTGATCGGGTTCAGCACCGACCCGGCGTCCGTGCGCGTGCCCGCGCAGGTGCTGGAAACGATCGGCGCGATCAGCGACCGCCTGCAGGGCGCGGTCGCCCTGGTCAGCGGCCGCCCACTGGTGCAGCTGGACACGCTGTTCGCACCGCTGCGCCTGCCGGCGGCCGGGCTGCATGGCCATGAATTCCGTGGCGATGCCCAGGCAGCGGCCGACATTCCCGAGGACACCTCCGCGTTCCTGCACGAGCTGCATCGCGCGGCCACCCACCTGGCCGCGGCGCATCCGGGCGTACTGGTCGAAGACAAGGGCGTGAGCCTGGCGCTGCACTGGCGCGCGGCGCCGCAGGCGGCCGACTCGGTCGCGGGATTCGCCCGCGAGCGCATCGCTGGCCTGCCGGGATATCGCCTGCAGCCGGGCGACCACGTGATCGAGTTCGTGCCCGAAGGCAGCGACAAGGGCGCGGCGGTGGAACGGATGATGGCGCGGCCGCCCTTTGCCGGACGCCTGCCGGTGTTCATCGGCGACGACCTCACCGACGAATTCGGCTTCGCCGCCGCCCATCGCGGCGGCGGCTGGAGCGTGCTGGTCGGCGCCCGTGCCGGCAGCATCGCCCGCCATGCCCTGGCCGACCCGGACGCGGTCCATGAATGGCTGCGCGCGAATGCGCTGCAGGCGAGCGTCATGGCCCGGCGCAGCACGGGCGCGGGCGCGGACGGATGACGACACGCGGGGCAAACACGAGGAGCGCAATGCAAGTCCAAGTACACGAGTCGAACCTGCAACTGGGCGTGATCGGCAACGGCAGCTTCGGCGCGCTGGTCGACGCCCGCGGACGCGTGGTCTGGGGATGCCTGCCCGCGTTCGACGGCGATCCGGCCTTCTGCGCGCTGCTGTCGCCGCGCGAACACGAGGGTGGCGACTTCGGCATCGAGCTGGAGGACTTCGCCCGTTCCGAACAGGCCTACGTGCCCAACACCGCGGTGCTGCGCACGGTCCTGCACGACAGCCAGGGCGGCGCGCTGGAGATCCTCGACTTCGCCCCGCGCTGGCGGCAGAACGGGCGCTTCTACCGGCCCGTCTCGATCATCCGCCGGATCACCCCGCTGTCGGGCAGTCCCCGCATCCGCGTGCGCGCGCGGCCGCTGGCCGACTGGGGTGCGCGCGTGCCCGAGCACACCTGGGGCAGCAACCACATGCGCTGGCTGTTGCCGGGCTTCACCCTGCGCCTGAGCACCGACGTCCCGGTGCGTTTCGTCCGCGACGGGCTGCCGTTCGTGCTCAGCCATCGCCTGCACCTGGTGCTGGGACCGGACGAGCCGCTGGCGCGCTCGATCGAAGGCTACGTGGAGGAGGCGCTGACGCGCACCCGCGACTACTGGCGCGAATGGGTGCGCTACCTGTCGATCCCGCTGGAATGGCAGGAGGCGGTGATCCGCAGCGCGATCACCCTCAAGCTGTGCCAGTACGAGGACAGCGGCGCGATCATCGCGGCGATGACCACCTCGATCCCGGAAGCGCCGGGCTCGTCGCGCAACTGGGACTACCGCTACTGCTGGCTGCGCGACGCGGCCTTCGTGGTGCGCGCGCTCAACCGGCTGGGCGCGACCCGCAGCATGGAGGAGTTCCTGCGCTACATCTTCAACATCGCCACCCATGACGGCACGCTGCAGCCGCTGTACGGCATCGGCTTCGAGGAGAAGCTCGAGGAACACGAAGTCGGATCGCTGGCCGGCTACCGCGGCATGGGCCCGGTGCGGCGCGGCAACCTGGCCTGGATCCAGAAGCAGCACGATGTCTATGGCAGCGTCGTGCTGGCCTCCACCCAGCTGTTCTTCGACCAGCGCCTGGTGGATCCGGGCGATGCCCACGCCTTCGCCCGGCTCGAGCCGCTGGGCGAACGCGCTTTCGCCCTGCACGACGTGCCCGATGCCGGCCTGTGGGAGTTCCGGGGCCGCGCCGAGGTCCACACCTACACCGCGGCGATGTGCTGGGCCGCCTGTGACCGCCTGGCCAAGATCGCTTCGCGGCTGGGCCTGGACGGCCGCGCGGCCTACTGGCGCGATCGCGCCGACACCATACATGCCGCCACGCTGGAACAGGCATGGCGGCCGGACGCCAACCACTTCAGCGCCTCGTTCCAGAGCGATTACCTGGACGCGTCGCTGCTGCTGCTGGCCGACATCGGCTTCGTCGCCGCCGACGATCCACGTTACGTCGCCACGGTCGAGGCCATCGGTCGCGAACTGCGGCACGGCGACGGCGTGTTCCGCTACGTCGCCCCGGACGATTTCGGCACGCCGGAAACCAGCTTCACCATCTGCACGTTCTGGTACATCGACGCGCTGGCCGCGATCGGGCGCATGGACGAGGCGCGCGAACTGTTCGAGCGCGTGCTGGCCCGGCGCAACCACCTCGGCCTGCTTTCAGAAGACATGGCCTTCGAGGACGGCGAAGGCTGGGGGAACTTCCCGCAGACCTATTCGCACGTGGGCCTGATCATCGCCGCGATGCGCCTGTCGCGTTCCTGGCAGGAAGCCTCGTGAGCCGGCTGGTGGTCGTTTCCAACCGGGTCTCCCTGCCCGGCGAGAACCGCGCCGGCGGCCTGGCGGTGGCCTTGCAGGCGGCACTGGGCGAGCGCGGCGGCCTGTGGTTCGGCTGGAGCGGGAAAGTCGTGCGCGGCCCCGGTGGCGAGGTGCACGAACAGCGCGACGGCGAAATCCGCTACGTCACCGTCGACCTGGACCGCGCCGACCACGACGCGTACTACAACGGCTTCTCCAACCGTACGTTGTGGCCGTTGCTGCACTTCCGCCTGGACCTGGTCGACTACGACCGTGCCACGCGGGAAGGGTACCGGCGGGTCAACGCCCTGTTCGCCGACAAGCTCGCGCCTTTGCTGCGCGAGGACGACACGGTCTGGATCCACGACTACCACCTGATCCCGCTGGCGTCGCTGCTGCGCGAGCGCGGGATCGGCTGCAGGATCGGCTTCTTCCTGCACGTGCCGGTGCCGTCGGCGGACCTGCTGATGGCCATGCCCGACCACCAGCGGCTGATGTCGACCCTGTATTCATACGACCTGGTCGGCTTCCAGACCCGTCGCGACAGGGACCGCTTCCATTCCTACGTGCGGCTTTACGGGGGTGGCAGGATCGTCGGCGACGACGAGCTCGAGGCACCGGGCGGGCGTCGCTTCAGGACCGGCGCCTTCCCGATCAGCATCGACACCGCGCACATCGCGCGGCAGTCGGCCGCGGCGATATCCAAGCCGGCGGTGCGCCAGCTGCAGACCAGCCTGGAGCGGCGCATGCTGGCGATCGGCGTGGACCGGCTGGACTACTCCAAGGGCCTGCCCGAACGCTTCCACGGTTTCGAGCGCTACCTGCAGCGCCATCCGGACCAGAAAGGCAGCCTGACCTACCTGCAGATCGCGCCGGTTTCGCGCGGCGACGTCGGCGAGTACCAAGTGCTGCGCAGCCAGCTCGAGCAGATCGCCGGGCACATCAACGGTGGTCACGCCGAACCGGACTGGACACCGTTGCGCTACGTCAACCGCAACTTCCCGCACCCCACGCTCACCGGCTTCTACCGCAGCGCGCGCGTGGGCCTGGTCACTCCGTTGCGCGACGGCATGAACCTGGTCGCCAAGGAATACGTGGCCGCGCAGGATCCGGAGAACCCCGGGGTGCTGGTGCTCTCGCTGCTGGCCGGCGCGGCGCAGGAAATGGGCGAGGCGCTGCTGGTCAATCCCCACGACCTGGACGGCGTGGCCGACGCCATCGCCAGTGCCGCGACGATGCCGCTGTCCAGGCGCAAGGAGCGCTGGCACGCGATGTTCGACTACCTGCGCATCCACGACATCCACGCCTGGCGGCGCAGCTACCTGGCGGCACTGGAATCCTGCGGAGCCACCGGCGGGATTACGCCGGACGGATGAACGCCACCGTCGCCATCCGCCCGGTGCGTGCGTCGCGACGGTGCGAGTAGAAGCGCGGCACGTCGGTGATCGTGCACAGGCCACCGCCGTGGATGGACGCGGCCGGGATGCCTGCCGCCTGCAGGCGACGACGCGCCAGCGCGTACAGGTCCACGCGCCAGTGGCCGGGGCGGGTCGCGGCAAACGCGTCCGCCGCGCCGGGATCGGCGCCGACGAAAGCCTCGCGCACCTCGACACCGATCTCGTAGGCCTGCGGCCCGGCCGCCGGCCCCAGCCACGCGACCAGCCGCGACGGTGGCGTGTGCATCGCCGCCACGGTCGCTTCGAGCACGCCCGAGGCCAGGCCGCGCCAGCCGGCGTGCGCGGCGCCGGCTTCGCTGCCGTCCACGGCGGCGAACACGACCGGCAGGCAGTCGGCGGTGAGGATCGCCAGCACCGCGCCGGGCGCGGATGTGACCGCCGCATCGGCTTCGGGCTCGTCATCGATGCTGGCCTGGGTCGCCAGCGGCGCGTCGAAACGCATCACCCCGGTGCCATGCACCTGGCGCAGCCAGTACGGCGGCGCGGGTAGCCCGGCCCCCTGCAGCAGTGCGTCGCGGTTGCCCGCGACCACATGCGGATCGTCGCCGCTGCGCGCGCCGAGGTTGAAGCTTTCGAAAGGCGCGACCGAGACGCCCGCGCCATGGCGCAGCGTGGTGAACGCGACCACGCCCGGCGGAGCGGGCCAGTTCGCGGGCAGCAGCGCGCGGTCGATGGACGCGTGTTCCGGCCGGAGGTTCATCGGATCAGCGGCGCTGGCTTTCGTCCCAGGCGCGGGTGTCTTCGCGCAACGCGCGCAGCAGTTCCACCAGGTCGGCCGGCACCGGCGCCGATACGCGCACCTGCTCGCCACTGACCGGATGGGTGAACTCCAGCGTCTCGGCGTGCAGCGCCTGGCGCTTGAACCCGCGCAGGCGCGCGGCCAGGGTTTCGGTCGCGCCCTTGGGCAGCTTCAGCGGACCGCCGTACAGCGGATCGCCGACGATCGGATGGCGCAGGTGCTGCATGTGCACGCGGATCTGGTGCGTGCGGCCCGTTTCCAGCCGGCATTCCAGCGCGGTGTGGTTGCGGAAGCGCTCGCGCAGGCGGAAGTGGGTCACCGCCTCCTTGCCGTCCTCGCGCACCGCCATGCGCAAACGGTCGCGCGGGTGGCGGTCGATCCCGGCGCTGGCGGTGCCGCCGGAAACCAGCGCGCCCACGACCACGGCCAGGTACTGGCGATGCACCTCGCGCGCGGCCAGCTGCGCGACCAGCCCGGTGTGCGCCGGCAGGGTGCGGGCCACGACCATCACCCCGCTGGTGTCCTTGTCCAGGCGATGGACGATGCCGGCGCGCGGCAGCATCGACAGGCCCGGATCGCGGTGCAGCAGCGCGTTGACCAGGGTGCCGGACGGATTGCCCGCGCCGGGATGCACGACCAGGCCGGCCGGCTTGTCCAGCACGAACACGTCGGCGTCCTCGTAGAGGATGTCGAGCGGGATGTCCTCGGGCTCGGCCTCGGTCTGGACCTCGGCCACCGCGGCCAGGGTCACCGCCTCCCCGCCCCGCACCAGGTCGCGCGGGCGCGCGGGCTGGCCGTCCAGCAATGCGTCCCCGGACTTGATCCAGGTCGACAGGCGCGAGCGGGAGTATTCGGGGAACAGGTCGGCCAGCACCGCGTCGAAGCGGCGGCCGGCGGACTCGTCGGGAACGATGGCCTGCCGGGGCGACGGCAGATCGGAGGGGTCGGGTGCGGACAGGGACATGGAAAAAAGCCGGTGCGGGGACGGTCCGGCACTGGGAGTCAGTCGCCGGACAGGCCACTAGGCTATCATCGGCCCTTCCGTTTCCGCGCCTTACGCCCCCGATGGCCCATCGCTCCCGCTTCGCCCTCCCCGCCCCGCTGCGCCTGGCCGCCCTGCTGCTGGCGCTGGCCTTCCTGGCCACCGGCTGCGGCCGCAACAGCAAGGAAGACGCCGACGAGGGCCTGGCGGTCACCGAGCTCTACGACAAGGCCCACGGCCAGATGGTGCGTGGCAACTGGTCGGAAGCGGAGAAGACCTTCAAGCGGCTCGTCGCGCAGTACCCGTACGGTGCCTATACCGAGCAGGCGCTGATGGAGACCGCCTACGCCCAGTTCAAGGCCGGCAAGCACGAGGACGCGGTAGCCACCATCGACCGCTTCATCCGCACCTACCCGACCCACCGCAACATCGCCTACTTCTACTACCTGCGCGGCCTGTCCAACTCCAACCGCGACGCGGTGTTCCTGCAGCGGGTGTGGTCGCTGGACCCCAGCCGGCGCGACCTGGCGTCGCCGCAGCAGGCCTACGACGACTTCTCGCGCGTGGTCCAGCGCTATCCCAACAGCCGCTACGCCGCCGATGCGCGCGAGCGCATGGCCGAACTGCGCGACCTGTTCGCCCGCCACGAAATGGACATCGCGCTGTACTACATGCGCCGCGGCGCCTGGCTGTCGGCGATCAGCCGCGCCCAGTACATCCTCGAGACCTACCCGCAGAGCGCCTTCCAGAACGACGCGATCGCCGTCCTGGCCGCCGCCTACACGGAACAGGGCAACGAAACGCTGGCCGCCGACGCCCGGCGCGTGCTGCAGCTCAACGACCCCGAGCACCCTTTGCTGCACGGCAGCTGGCCGGACTATCCGTGGGCGATCCGCAAGCTGAACCCGTTCGCGGGCGAGGTCTCGCCGACCGGCCAGCGCAACGCGACCCGCGACTGACACGCGGGCCGACGCGGCATCGATACAAGGAAAGGCGCGCCCCTGGCGCGCCTTTCGCGTTTCCGGGCCCTGACGCGCCGCTGCAAGATCTTGCAGGAGCGGGGTCCAGCCCGTGACACCGAGGTTAGGGACGGGCAATGCCTCGGAACTCCGACGTCCTCGGTGTCGCGGTCGTGCCCGCTCCTACATAGCGACCGCTGCGGCGCGGGTGTTGTAGGAGCGGGGTTCAGCCCGCGACACCGAGATCGGGGGACGGGCGACGCCTCGCGGCTCCGATGCCCTCGGTGTCGCGGTCGCGCCCACTCCTACGGAGTGGCCGCTGCAGGGTGGGGTGTGATTCCGCGCGCGAGGGGGCATCAGCCCCCGAAGCCATTACTGACCGGATAGCGCCGCTCGCGGCCGAAGGCGCGTCGCGACACCTTCGGTCCCGGGGCGGCCTGGTGCCGCTTCCATTCGCTGGTGCGCACCAGCCGCAACACCCGGTCCACCACTTCGGCCGCGTAGCCGGCGGCGACGATCTCGTCGCGCGACTGTTCCTGGTCGACGTAGCGGTAGAGGATGCCGTCGAGCACGTCGTAGGCCGGCAGCGAGTCCTGGTCGGTCTGGTTGGCGCGCAGCTCGGCCGAAGGCGGCCGCGTGATCACCGCCGGCGGGATCACCGGCGCACCACCGACCGTGTTGCGCCACTTGGCCAGGCCGAACACCTCGGTCTTGTACAGGTCCTTCAGCGGGGCGTAGCCGCCGCACATGTCGCCGTAGATGGTCGCGTAACCGACCGCGTATTCGCTCTTGTTGCCGGTGGTCAGCAGCAGTCCGCCGAACTTGTTGGACAGCGCCATCAGGATCGCGCCGCGGCTGCGCGACTGCAGGTTCTCCTCGGCGATGCCGGATTCTTGGCCCTCGAACATCGCTTCCAGCGCCTGCAGGAAGCCGGTGAACGCCGGCTCGATCGCCACCGTTTCCAGCTTCACCCCGAGCGCGGCGCACTGCTCGGCGGCCAGGTCGTTGGACAGGTCGGCGGTGTAGCGCGACGGCAGCCGCACTGCGGTGACGTTGTCCGCGCCCAGCGCGTCGACCGCCAGCGCCAGCACCAGCGCCGAATCGATCCCGCCCGACAGGCCCAGCCAGACCCTGGAGAAGCCGTTCTTGCCGCAGTAGTCCTGGATGCCGCGCACCACCGCGCGCCAGGCCAGCGCATCCATGCTCTCGTCGCCATCGTCCATCCACTGCATCGGCATGAACCGGCGCGAGGCGACGTCGTAGTCGACCACCAGCCACTGGTCGGTGAACGCGGCCGCCGCCGGATGCACGGTGCCGTCGCCGTCGGCCACCACCGAGGCGCCGTCGAACACGACCGCGTCCTGTCCGCCGACCAGGTTGAGATACGCCAGGGCGGCGCCCGATTCGCGGGTGCGCCCGGCCAGCAGCGCGTCGCGCTGGGCGTGCTTGCCACGCTCGAACGGCGAAGCGTTGGGTACCAGCACCAGCTGCGCGCCGGCGGCCACCGTATCGGCCAGCGGCTCGGGAAACCACAGGTCCTCGCAGACCAGCACGCCCACCGGCACGCCTTCGACGTCGAACACGCAGGACCCGCCGTTGGGGTCGACCTCGAAGTAACGGCGCTCGTCGAACACCGCGTAGTTGGGCAGCTCGCGCTTGCGGTACGTCGCCTCGATGCGGCCGTCGCGCAACACGCTGGCGGCGTTGTAGAGCACGCTGCCGGCCGATTCGGGCCAGGGAACGACCGCCACGATCCCGGTCGCGGCCTTGGCCACCTCGCGGACCGCCGCCTCGCAGGCAGCCAGGAACGACGGCCGCAGCAGCAGGTCCTCGGGCGGATAGCCGCTGATCGCCAGCTCGGGGAACAGGACGATGTCGGCGCCGAACTCGTCGCGGGCCTCGGCGATCATCGCGCCGATCCGCTCCGCGTTGCTCGCGACCGCGCCGACCGGGAAATCGAACTGGGCCAGGGCAATACGCAGGGAATCCTTCATGACGTCGACCGTTCGTGGGATGGGCCCATGATACCGGCGCGACGTTGCGGACTGTGGTCGTGCCCGCCGCCGCGGCGATCAGTCGCGCTCGAACTCGGCAATCTCGTCCAGCAGCGCGCGGCCGCGGCGGATCGCATCGCTCTCGTCGAGGAAGCCGCCCTCGCGCCCCGCACGCCGTGCGCGACGGCTGGAAATCCAGGACAACGCGTACGTGCCCAGCCATCCGGCCACGCCCAGCGCCAGGCTGATCTGGATCCACAACGGCGTTCCGGCAGCCGGGTCCACCTCGCCCAGGCCGGCGAAGGCGACCACCACCAGCACCCACATCACCCACCACGGCGCACCGCACACGTTCGCGCTGATCGCGTAGATGCCGCGCAGCCGCGCCATCTGCTTCTGGATCCGCAGCACCGGCGCCGAGTAGTCGAACGTACCGATCATTCCCAGGGTGATCCCGGCCAGCGCCACGTGCGCCACGCCGAAGGCATGCACCAGCAGGCCGGTCCAGAACAGCCCCGGCACCGCCGTGTTGCGCGTCCAGCACGCCACGCCCAGCACGATCAGGCCGATCCCCAGCAAGGCCTGCAAGCCTTGTCCCCAGGCGAGCGGGCGCAGGCCGCGGCGCACGTGCTCGAGCTTGCGTTCGCGCAGCAGCTGCCACTGCAGCGCCTCCTGCCGTTCCAGCTGCCGGCCCAGCACCTGCCAGGCGTTCTTCAGTTCGTCGAGTTCCATGGTCGTGTCCATCGGATATCCGGTCGTGGGATCAGTCGTGGAAGGAGGCGGCGGCGTAGTCGCGCAGGCGCTGCTTGATCCGCCCGATGCGGGTGGTGACGTTGCTCTCGCCGATGCCCAGCACCTCGGCGATCTCGCGCCCGCTGCGTTCCTCCAGGTAGAGCAGCAGCAAGGCACGGTCGAGCGGACCGAGCGTAGCCATGAACCGCTGCAGCAGGCGCAGGCGCTCGTGCGTTTCCGGATCGAACGCCGCGCCGCCAGCCAGGGTGTCGGCATGGTCGTCCAGCGGCACCGAGCGCTCGGCACCGGCCTGCCCGCGCAGGAACGAGATCGCAGTGTTGAGCGCGATCCGGTACATCCAGGTCGAGAAGCTGCGCGCCGGGTCGTAGCCAGGCCACGCCCGCCACAGCTGCACCGCGATCTCCTGGGCCAGGTCGGCCCGATCCTCGGCGCTGCGCGCATAACTGCCGGCGATCTTGAGGACGATGCCACGATGCCGTTGCAGCAGCGCATCGAACGCCTGGGCCGGGGTTTCGGTCATGGGTGTGGCGAGTTCCATCCGGGATCGCTTCCGTGGGTCATTGTGTCCAATGCACGGGTGATTCGCCGGCCCGGCCGGTTTGTCACGCCCCCCTGCCTGCCTGCCGCGGTGGAAAGCCCCGGAGTCGGGCCTCGACAGCGCCGGCGGCGCAGCGGAAAGCCCGGCGGCGGGCTCGGGAGCGCCGGCGTTGGGTCGGAGGGCGGCAAGAGCGCAGCTTCGGGCTGAGCCGCGGCAGTACGGGTCGGGGCTCCGCTCCGGCGCCATGAAGCCACCGCCCGCTCCCATGCCCTATCAGCGGCAAGCCCGTCGCATGGCGAAGGCCGCGGCGAACGCCAGCGACAGGGTCCACAGCACGGCCACTCCCCCGCCGTTGCGGTGCCTGCCCGCTCCTCGCCACCTCCATCGAAGCCGCGACCTCAACGCCCCCGAGGACGCCGTCCTGTCGGGGTGTGGCGCAAGTGGCACATGGATGTGCCACGGCCCGAGTGCGGACAGGGATGTCCGCCCGAGGGGTAAGCCACACCCCGGCAGGACGGCGGCCCCGGCCGGAGCCGGCGCTTCTGCTGCATAACGCTGGCAAGACAGCAAAAAAGAAGGCCGCCCGGAGGCGGCCTTCTTCGTGTCGCGCAGTCGCGTGGATCAGCCGCCCAGGCGGGCCTTGATCGCAGCGCCCAGGTCGCCCGGCGAGCGGACCGTGGTCACGCCGGCCGCTTCCATCGCGGCGAACTTGCCCTCGGCCGTGCCCTGGCCGCCCGACGCGATCGCGCCGGCGTGGCCCATGCGCTTGCCCGGAGGGGCCGAAGCACCGGCGATGAAGCCGACGACCGGCTTCTTCACGTACTGCTTGATGTACTCGGCGCCTTCTTCCTCGGCGCTGCCGCCGATCTCGCCGACCATGATGATGCCTTCGGTCTGCGGGTCCTCGTTGAACAGCTTGAGGCAGTCGACGAAGTTCAGGCCGTTGATCGGGTCGCCGCCGATGCCAATGCAGGTCGACTGGCCCAGGCCCACGTCGGTGGTCTGCTTGACCGCTTCATAGGTCAGCGTGCCCGAGCGCGACACGATGCCGATCTTGCCCGGCATGTGGATGTGGCCCGGCATGATGCCGATCTTGCACTCGCCCGGGGTGATCACGCCGGGGCAGTTCGGGCCGATGAGGGTCACGCCCTCGTAGCCGTTGAGCACGTTCTTCACGCGCAGCATGTCCAGCACCGGGATGCCCTCGGTGATGCAGACGATGACCTTGATGCCGGCCGCGGCCGCCTCGAGGATCGCGTCGGCCGCGAACGGCGGCGGCACGTAGATGACCGAAGCATCGGCGCCGGTGGCCTTGACCGCATCGGCGACGGTGTTGAACACCGGCAGGCCGATGTGGGTCTGGCCGCCCTTGCCCGGGGTGACGCCGCCGACGACCTTGGTCCCGTACTCGACCATCTGCTCGGCGTGGAAGGTGCCCTGCTGGCCGGTGAAGCCCTGCACGATCACCTTCGTGTTCTTGTTAACGAGGACGCTCATTTTCTAATCCTTGCTCGTCGCGGGTCGCTTCCGGCGCGCCGCATGCTCGCGGCGCGACCGGTGGCGGATTGCCGCAGGAATGGGTTCAGGCGGCGACCGCGGCGACCGACTTCTTGGCGCCGTCGTTGATGTCGTCGGCGGGGATGATGGCCAAGCCGCTGTCCTTGAGCAGCTGCTTGCCTTCTTCCACGTTGGTGCCTTCCAGGCGCACGATCACCGGGATCTTGACCCCCACGTCCTTGACCGCGGCGATGATGCCCTCGGCGATCATGTCGCAGCGGACGATGCCGCCGAAGATGTTGACGAAGATCGCCTTGACCTTGTCCGAGGACAGGATCAGCTTGAACGCGGTGGTCACGCGCTCCTTGGTGGCGCCGCCGCCGACGTCGAGGAAGTTCGCCGGCTCGCCGCCATTGAGCTTGATCACGTCCATGGTCGCCATCGCCAGGCCGGCGCCGTTGACCATGCAGCCGATGTTGCCGTCCATGGTGACGTAGTTGAGGTCGTGCTGGCTGGCCAGCACCTCGGTCTCGTCTTCCTGGCTCTTGTCGCGCATGGCGACCAGGTCGGCATGGCGGAAGCTGGCGTTGTCGTCGGAATTGATCTTGCCGTCCAGCGCGTACAGGTCGCCGCTGTCCAGGATCGCCAGCGGGTTCAGCTCGACCAGGGCTAGGTCCTTCTCGTTGAACAGGCGGTACAGCCCGGTCATGATCTTGACCAGCTGGCCGACCTGCTTGGCGTTCAGGCCCAGGGCGAAGCCGACGTCGCGCGCCTGGTAGGGCTGCAGGCCTTCGACGAAGTTCACGTTGAGGGTCTGGATCAGGTGCGGGGTCTCGGCCGCGACCGTCTCGATGTCCACGCCGCCCTCGGACGAGGCGATGTAGGTGATCGACTTGCTGCCGCGGTCGACCAGCACCGACAGGTAGAGTTCCTTGGCGATCTCGCCGGCCTCGGTGACCAGCACCAGGTTCACCGGCAGCGCCACGCCGGCGGACTGGTAGGTCGCCATCTTGGTGCCGAGCATGCCGATGGCCGCGTTGAACACGTCGTCGGTGGTCTTGCAGAACTTGACGCCGCCGGCCTTGCCGCGGCCGCCTGCGTGGATCTGCGCCTTGACCATCCACGGACCGCTGCCGAGGGACTTGGCCGCGTCTACCGCTTCAGCCGGAGTGGACGCGACGCGTCCCGCCGGGACCGGGATGCCGTAGTCGGCAAACAGTTGTTTCGCCTGGTACTCGTGGAAATTCATGCTTCACCAGTGGGGTGGGGAACGACCGCCGGGCCGGGTGCCGGGTCCGGGCAAACAAGGCCGGGGCTGTCGGGGCGGGGGCGATATTGTCGCCGACAACGCGGCGGCGGTGCAAAACGCGGCCCCCGCAGGCCCGGAACGGCCGCCGGGGCGGCCTGCCCCGCCGCCGCCGCCGGGCCGGGGCGGCGTGAATCGACCCTATACTGGCCCGCGCGCGACATGGAGTCCCTGCTTGGCCGCCTCGCTTATCAACCGCATCGAGTCGATCCCCCGGCGCGAGCTGTACTTCTTCAGCCTGTACCGGGTGCTGGAAGCGGCGATCCTGGCGGCGCTGGTATTCAGCCCGATCGCCGCAATGATCGGCGACGCGCGCAACGTCACCCTCGGCGGCACCGTGGCCGTCTTCTACATGGTCGCCGCCGTGGCCCTGCTGCTGCTGGGCCGCAACGAGCGCTGGCTGGTGCCGCTGGTGTTCGGCGGGGCCTGCATCGACATCCTCGCCGCCACCCTGATCACCCACGCCCTGCCCTCGGTCGCGGCCGGCATCGCGATGATGCTGCTGTTCAACGTGGCCGCCGCCGCCATGCTGCTGCCGCTGCGCTTCGCCATGAGCATCGCCGCGCTGGCCAGCCTGGCCCTGGTGGTGGAATACCTGTGGTCGAGCCTGGCCGACGGCGAGCCGCCACGCTCGCTGGCCGAGCTGTCCATGTTCGTCACCAGCTACCTGGCCCTGGCCTGGCTGGGCAACCAGATCGGCCACCGCGCCCGCTCCAGCCAGCGGCTGGCCGAGCAGCGCACCGCCGAGGTCGCCAACCTGGTGGAGATCAACGAACTGATCATCCGCCGCATGCGCACTGGCGTGCTGGTGGTCGACGCGGACAACAGCATCACCCTGGCCAACGAAGCCGCCTCGCTGCTGCTGGGCGATGGCGGCGAGGCCAGCAGCGGCGGCCTGAACCAGATGGCGCCCGAGCTGTCCCGGCGCCTGCAGCGCTGGCGCAACGGCTGGCAGGTGGACGACACCCCCCTGCAGCTGTTCCCGGACCAGCCCGAGGTCCAGCCGCGCTTCGCCCGGCTGCTGGCCGACAGCGAGCTGACCCTGGTGTTCCTGGACGACACGACCGTGGTCTCGCGCCGGGCCGAGTCGCTGACCCTGGCCGCGCTGGGCCGGTTTTCGGCCAGCCTGGCCCACGAGATCCGCAACCCGCTGGCGGCGATCAACTACGCGGTGCAGCTGCTGGAGGAGTCGCGGAACGTGGATGACGCCGACCGCCGCCTGCTGCAGATCATCCACCAGCAGTGCCTGCGCACCAACGGCATCGTCGAGAGCGTGCTCGGCCTGGCCCGGCGCGAGCGCGCCAACCCGGAGAACATCGACCTGGGCGGGTTCGTGCGCCGCTTCGTCGACGACTACCGGCAGACCCTCTCGATCGAGACCGACAGCCTGGAAGCGATCGTGCCGGCGCAGCCGGTGCAGGCGCTGGTCGACCCCAAGCACCTGCAGCAGATCCTCACCGCGCTGGTGCACAACGCGCTCCGGTACGGCCGGATCATGGACGAGCCCTCCCGGGTCCGGCTGCGGGTGTTCCAGGACGGGCGCAATGCCTATGTCGACATCCTCGACCGTGGCCCCGGCATCCCCGAGGGCGTGATCGCGCAGCTGTTCCGGCCGTTCTTCACCACCTCCGAGCACGGCACCGGGCTGGGCCTGTACATCGCCCGGGAGCTGAGCCGGGCCAACCAGGCGACCCTGGACTACGTCCCGGTCCCGGGTGGCGGCGCCTGTTTCCGGGTCGCCCTGCAGGGGCCGAACACGATCCTGTCTTTGTGACGCCCATTCCAGACTTGGCCCGAATCGCCGACTCGGCTATCGTTCCGGCATGAGCCCTGGCCGCAGTGCATTGATCGTCGACGACGAGCGCGATATCCGCGAATTGCTGGTACTGACGCTGGGTCGCATGGGGTTGCGGGTCGATACCGCAGCCAACCTTTCCGAAGCCCGCGAACTGCTGGGCAACAACCGCTACGACCTGTGCTTCACCGACATGCGCCTGCCCGACGGCAGCGGCATCGAACTGGTGGGCGAGATCTCGCGCAACCATCCGCAGACCCCGGTGGCGATGATCACCGCCTTCGGCAGCATGGACCTGGCGGTGGAGGCGCTGAAAGCCGGCGCCTTCGACTTCGTCAGCAAGCCGGTGGACATCAACGTCCTGCGCGGCCTGGTCCGCCATGCGCTGGAACTGAACAACACCGAGCGGCCCAAGCCGCCGCCAACCCCGCCCGAGCAGGCCAGCCGCCTGCTCGGCGAGTCCACCGCGATGGCCACCCTGCGCGCCACCATCGCCAAGGTCGCGCGCAGCCAGGCCCCGGTCTACATCCTGGGCGAGTCGGGCGTGGGCAAGGAGCTGGTCGCCCGCACCATCCACGAGCAGGGCGCGCGTGGCGCGGGGCCGTTCATCCCGGTCAACTGCGGCGCGATCCCGGCCGAGCTGATGGAGAGCGAGTTCTTCGGCCACAAGAAGGGCAGCTTCACCGGCGCCCATGCCGACAAGCCGGGCCTGTTCCAGGCAGCCAGTGGCGGCACCCTTTTCCTCGACGAAGTCGCCGAGCTGCCCCTGCCGATGCAGGTCAAGCTGCTGCGCGCGATCCAGGAGAAGTCGGTGCGCGCGGTCGGTGCCGCCGGCGAAGTGCCGGTGGACGTGCGCATCCTCTCGGCCACGCACAAGGACCTCGGCCAGCTGGTCGCCGACGGCCGCTTCCGCCACGACCTCTACTACCGCATCAACGTGATCGAGCTGCGCGTTCCGCCTTTGCGCGAGCGCACCGGCGACCTGCCGCAGCTGGCCAGCGCGATCCTGCAGCGCCTGGCCGCCGGGCAGGGACGCGACGCGATCGCACTCACCCCCGCGGCGATGGACGCGCTGGCCGGCTATGCCTTCCCCGGCAACGTGCGCGAGCTGGAGAACGTGCTCGAGCGCGCCCTGGCCCTGGCCGAAGGCGACAGCATCGACACGTCCGACCTGCACCTGCCACAGGCCATCACCCGCAGCGGCTCGCCGTCGGACCCTGCAAACCCGGCCCAGGCCGTGCAGGCCGAAGCGGTCCTGGACCTGGACCCGGGCACCGGCGCCCTGCCCTCGTACATCGAACAGCTCGAGCGCGCCGCGATCCAGAAGGCGCTGGAAGAGAACCGCTGGAACAAGACCCGGACCGCCGCGCAGCTGGGCATCACCTTCCGCGCGCTGCGCTACAAGCTCAAGAAGCTGGGGATGGACTGAGGCCTGGCGGCCCGGTTACCCGCGGCATGGCGCCTGCGGCGCTTCGACACGGTCCTGGACAAGGCATGCGCCCGATGGCGACGCGTCCGCGGGCATGCGCCGCCATGGGAATCGAGAAGCGGAATGGCAAAGGCACCCGGCCCGGCTCCCGCCGGCGATAATGGCGCATGAGCAGCAGCCACCAGCCCAAGAAGTCCCTCGGCCAGAATTTCCTGCACGAACGCGTCTACATCGAGCGCATCGTCCAGGCGGTGGATCCGAAACCGGGTGACCGGGTGGTGGAGATCGGCCCGGGCCAGGGCGCGATCACCCTGCCCCTGCTGCGCCGCCATGGCGCGCTGACCGTGATCGAATTCGATCGCGACCTCGTGGGCCCGCTGGCCGCGATGGCCGAAGGCGTCGGCGACCTCACCATCGTCCATCGCGACGTACTGTCGGTGGACTTCACCGCGCTCGCCGCGGGCACGCCCTTCAAGCTGTGCGGCAACCTGCCCTACAACATCTCCTCGCCGATCCTGTTCCATGCACTGGACCACGCCGCGTCGATCCGCGACATGGTCTTCATGCTGCAGAAGGAGGTGGTCGACCGGATGGGCGCCGGGCCCGGCAGCAAGGTCTACGGACGGCTGAGCGTGATGCTGCAGGCGTATTGCCAGGTGCAGCCCCTGTTCGTGGTGCCGCCGGGTGCGTTCCGCCCGCCGCCGAAGGTGGATTCGGCCGTGGTGCGACTGGTGCCGCGCGACCCGGCCACGGTCGGCATCGAGGATCGCAAGCGCTTCGCCGACGTGGTGCGCGCCGCGTTCGGCCAGCGCCGCAAGACCCTGCGCAACGCGTTGAACGGCGTTTGCGACGCCGCCCAGTTCGAGGCCGCCGGCGTCAGTCCCGATGCGCGTGCCGAGCAGATCGAGGTCGCGGCGTTCGTTCGCCTGGCCAACGCAAAGGGCGCGTAACCCCTCGCAGGTCCGTCCGCTCCACCCTGCCCCTGTAGGAGCTGACATCAGACGCCCTCGGAATCAGGACGCCGTCGCCCGAGCCCAGGGCGTCGGTGTCGCAGCCTGAAGTCAGCTCCTACAAAAGCGCTGCCACCATGGAATCGGCATACAGGTGCCGCAGATGGCGGCGCCTGCACCGTACATGCACGACCCGGGAACCCAGCCAGGTCGTATCGCGGGCCACGACCCGTTGCGCGAACCCCTGGAAACACGCGTCCCGGAGGGCCCGTATCGCAGCCGCGGATCCTTCCCCTCGGCCATCACGCGCTTTTTGCTTAAACTGTCCGCATGCAGTATTCGAAGCCCTACGCGATCGACGTGGAAGTGGAGCCGCGCTTCCTCGCGGACCAGTCCGAGCCCGACTCCGGACGCTACGTGTTCGCCTACACCATCCGCATCCGCAACAGCGGCCGAGTCGCCGCGCGCCTGCTGGCGCGCCACTGGCACATCACCGACGGCAACGGCCGCATCGAGGAAGTGCATGGCGACGGCGTGGTCGGCGAGCAGCCCTGGCTGGAGCCGGGCGAGGATTTCGAATACACCTCCGGCGTGGTGCTGGAGACCGGCGACGGCGCGATGCAGGGAAGCTATGAATTGCTGGCTGCCGACGGCACCCGCTTCGATGCACCCATCGCCCCGTTCCTGCTGACCGTACCGCGGACGCTCCACTGAGGCCGCCGCGATGAGCACCTGGGCCATCGGCGACCTGCAGGGGTGCTACGACGCCACGCAGCGCCTGCTCGAACGGATCCGCTTCGATCCGTCCGCCGACACGCTCTGGTTCTGCGGCGACCTGGTCAATCGCGGCGGACAGTCGCTGGAAACCCTGCGCCTGGTCCATTCGCTGCGCGAGCGTAGCGTGGTGGTGCTGGGCAACCATGACCTTTCGCTGCTGGCCATCGGCGAACGTCCGCCGGCCGAGAAGCGCAAGGTCAATCCGGACCTGCAGCGCGTGGTGCTGGCCGAGGACAGCGGCGAACTGCTGGGCTGGCTGCGACGGCAGAAACTCGTGCATGCCGACCGCGCACTGGGCTGGATGATGGTCCATGCCGGCCTCGCCCCGCAGTGGACCACGCAGCACGCCGAGCAGTACGCCGGCGAGATCGAGCAGCAACTGCGCGGCGACGGCTACCGCGGCCTGCTCCGCAACATGTACGGCGATCGTCCGAACTGGTCGTCGGGCCTGCGCGGGCACGATCGCTGGCGCGCGACGATCAACTGGTTCACCCGTGCGCGCTACTGCACCCCGCGCGGACGCATCGCGATCGAGGAGAAGGGTCCGCCCGGCACCCAGGCCGCCGGCCTGTATCCCTGGTACGAGGCGCCGGGCCGCGTCGAGCGCGACCTGAAGATCGTCTGCGGCCACTGGTCCACGCTGGGTCTGACCCTCACCCAGGGCATCCACGCCATCGACACCGGCGCGGTCTGGGGCGGCAAGCTCACCGCGCTGCAGCTGGACAGCGAGGAACTGCGCGTCGTCCAGGTGCCGGGTCGCGACGTGCAGGCACTGCCGCCGCACCTGCGCCGGGAATAAGGCCGGCGGCGATGCCGCCCCCACAGGGAGCGCCCTGCCCGGGCTTTGCGGGTCGGACCTCAGCTCGCGCGTGCGTAGTCGACGAACTGGAAGGCGTGGGCATGCTTCGCATCGGCAGGATGCGGTTCGCGCGCCAGCGCCTGCCATTGGGCAGGGTCCCAGGCCGGGAAGAACGTGTCCGCATCGGCGACCACCGTGTCGACCTCGGTCAGGTGCAGCACGTCCGCGCGCGGCAGGGCCAGCGCATAGACCTCGCCGCCACCGATCACGCACAGCTCCTGCGCGCCTTCGTCCTGCGCCAGCGAGATCGCCTCCTCGATCGAGGCCACCGCAACCATGCCGTCGAACGGTACCGATCCGCCGCGGGTCAAGACCAGGTTCGTGCGCCCGGGCAGTGCCCGACCGAGCGATTCGGCGGTCCTGCGGCCCATCAGGACCGGCTTGCCCAGGGTCAACGCCTTGAACCGCTTCAGGTCGTCCGGCAATCGCCACGGCAGGTCGTTGCCACGACCGATGCCGCGGTTGCGGTCCAGCGCCGCGACCAGCGAAACCTTCATCGCGCCTAGACCGCCACCGGCGCCTTGATCGCCGGCAACGGCTCGTAGCCTTCGATCGCGATGTCCTCGAAGGTGAAGTCGAACAGGTCCTTCACCGCGGGATCGAGCCGCAGTGTCGGCAGCGCGCGCGGCGTGCGCGACAGCTGCTCGCGCGCCTGCTCGTAATGGTTCGAATACAGGTGGGCGTCGCCCAGCGTATGCACGAAGTCGCCGACCTCCAGGCCCGTCGCCTGCGCCACCATGTGGGTCAGCAGCGCGTAGCTGGCGATGTTGAACGGCACGCCGAGGAAGATGTCGCCGCTGCGCTGGTACAGCTGGCAGCTCAGGCGCCCGTCGGCGACATAGAACTGGAACATCGTGTGGCACGGCATCAGCGCCATCTTCGGCAGGTCGGCCACGTTCCAGGCGCTGACGATCAGCCGGCGCGAATCGGGGTTGCGCCGGATCTCGTCGACCACCCAGCGGATTTGGTCGATCTCGCGGCCGTCGCTGCCGGTCCAGCGCCGCCACTGCTTGCCGTAGACCGGACCCAGTTCGCCATCGTCGTCGGCCCACTCGTCCCAGATGCTGACCTTGTTGTCCCTCAGGTAGGCGACGTTGGTCTCGCCCTTCAGGAACCACAGCAGCTCGTGGATGATCGAGCGCAGGTGCAGCTTCTTGGTGGTGACCAGCGGGAAGCCTTCGGCCAGGTCGAAGCGCATCTGCCAGCCGAACACGCTGCGCGTGCCGGTGCCGGTGCGGTCGGCCTTCTCCGTGCCGTGTTCGAGCACATGACCGAGCAGGTCGAGGTACTGCTTCATTTGGCGGCCTCCCGTGCCGTGGCGGGCAAGGGCTGCAGCACCGGCGCGTTATGCGACCGCCACAACAGGTAAAGGCCCAGCGCGACCAGCGGCAGGCTCAGCACCTGGCCCATGGTCAGCCAGCCGAACGCCAGGTAGCCCAGCTGCGCGTCGGGCATGCGCACGAACTCCACGGCGAAACGGAACACGCCATAGAGCAGCGCGAACATGCCGGCCACCGCGTAGCGCGGCCGCGGCCTGGCGGAGAACCACCACAGCACGCAGAACATCACCAGTCCCTCGAGGACGGCCTGGTAGAGCTGGGAGGGATGGCGCGCGAACGCGTCGAGCGCGCCGGCATCGAACTGTGCCTGCAAGGCCGCCGGGTCCAGCCCGCGGTACTGCTCGGGCAGGCCGGTCGGGAACACCACGCCCCAGCCGGCCTCGGTGTACTTGCCCCACAACTCGCCGCCGATGTAGTTGCCGAGCCGGCCGAAGCCCAGGCCCGGGGGCACCAGGGGCGCGACGAAATCCATCGTGTCGAAGAAGTGCAGCTTCTGCCTGCGTGACCAGAACCAGGCCGCGGCCAGCACGCCGAGCAGGCCGCCGTGGAAGCTCATGCCTCCGTCCCACACGCGGAACAGCATCAGCGGGTCGCTCATGAACTCGCCCAGCGCGTAGAACAGGACGTAACCCAGCCGCCCACCCAGCACGACACCGAGCATCGCGTAGAACAGCAGGTCCGAATAGGCGTTGCCATCGACGCCGGGCAGGCGACCGGCGCGGATCCGCCGTTGGCCGAGCCACCACGCCATGCCGAAGCCGAGCAGGTACATGATCCCGTACCAGTGCACGCGCACCGGTCCCAGCGACAGGGCGATCGGATCGATCTGGTGCAGGACGATCATTGCGCGAGGGCTCCGGGGAACTGGGCCCCATTGTGCCCGAGCCCGGCGTCGCGGCGCGCGCTCAACCGCCCTCGCGCCCGGCCGCAGCACGTGCAACGCGGAACGGCCGCGCGGCGCAACACTGTCCCCGCCTCGTGGAATCTTGGCGCGGCCGGTGCCCTACAACAGCACCGGCCGGTCGGGCAGCTCGTCGCGGCTGGCACCGGTGGCGGGGTAATGCCGGGCCAGCAGGATGGATATCCGCTCGATGCCCGCCACCACGGCCGATTCCAGCGCCTCGCCACCGGCCATTGCCTGCTCGAGGGCATGGCACACCGCTTCCCACTCGGCATCGGCGACCCTGTCGTGCAGGCCGCGGTCGGCGACGATCTCGATCGCGTGGTCGGCCAGCAGCAGGTACAGCAGCACGCCGTTGTTGGAGCCGGTGTCCCACACCCGCAGGCGGGCGAAGACTTCGTGGGCGCGCTCGCGCGGCGCCATGCCGTCGACCAGCGCGCGCCAGGGCAACCCCGCCTCGACCGCGAACACCACCTCGCCGTCGTGCAGGCGCTCGCCGGCAGCGATGGCTGTCGCGATCCGCTCCAGCCGCGCGGCAGGGAACTGGCGCGCGGCCGAAGGCGCGAACAGATGGCGCAGCCAGCGCATCACCACCGCCCCGAGGCGCCACCGCCCCCGGACATGCCACCACCGCCTGACCAGCCACCACCGCCGCCTCCAAACCCGCCACCGCCCCGGCCGCCACCACCGAAGCCACCGAAGCCGCCTCCGCCCCAGCTACCGCCGCCACCATGGCCTGCCCAGCGCCCGCCACCACCGCCGAGGCTGGCAAGGCCGACCAGCAAGCCGATCACGCCGCCGGCCAGGCCGGTCAGCAGCAGCGAGGACACGAACCAGGCCACGCCACCGGAGGCGGCTGCCACCAGCGGCGCACGCACCGGGCGCGGCAACTTCCCGAAAATGCCGCGCGCCACCTGGGCGACGACGAAGGCGATGAACAGCGCCGGCAGCCACGCCCCGCGCCCGGAGGATCCGGACGGTGGGTTGCGGCTGACCGGTGCCGGCAACGGCTCGCCATCGATGACCTTCACCAGCACCGCGGTGGCGTCCTCGATCCCGCCCCCGAAATCGCCCTGGCGGAACTTCGGCACCAGGTATTCCTGGATCACCCGGTTGGCGATCGCGTCGGGAATCGCGCCTTCCAGGCCGTAGCCGGTCTCGATCCGGACCGCGCGATCGTCCTTGGCCACCAGCAGCAGCACGCCGTCGTCCACGCCCTTGCGGCCCAGCTTCCAGGCCTCGAACACGCGCACGGCGTACTGCTCGATGCTGTCGGGCTGGGTGGTCGGCACCACCAGGACCTGCAACTGGCTGCCCTTGCGCTGCTGCAGGGCGCGCGCCTGTGCATCCAGGCGCCGCACGGTGGCGGCGTCCAGGGTGCCGGTCGTGTCGACCACCGGCGCGTCCAGCGGCGGCACCGGCGCCGGCGCGGCCGGCTGCGCCCACAGCGGCGTGCAGGCCAGCAGCAAGCTCAGGCCACACAGGCGCAGGGCGCGGGAAATCATCCGTGCGGCCGGATCAACCACCCGGTGCGGGCGGCGGCGGGGGCTGCGGCGCCGACGGTGCGGCAGGCGAAGGCGGGCCGAAGTCGACACTGGGCGCACGCTGGATCTGCGCTTCGTTCTCGACGCTGAAGTTCGGCTTCTCGCGATGACCGAAGATCTTGGCGGTGATCAGCTGCGGGAACGAGCGGATGAAGGTGTTGTAGTCCTGCACCGTGGCGATGTAACGGCCGCGGGCGACGGTGATCCGGTTCTCGGTGCCTTCCAGCTGCGCCTGCAGGTCGCGGAAGGACTGGTCGGCTTTCAGGGTCGGGTAGTTCTCGCTCACCACCAGCAAGCGCGACAGCGCCGAGGAAAGCTCGCCCTGCGCTGCCTGGAACTGCTGCAGCGACGCCGGATCGTCGGCATTGACCTGGACCTGGCCGACCCGGGCGCGCGCCTCGGTGACATCGGTCAGCACCTGGCTTTCGTGCGCGGCATAGCCCTTGACCGTGTTGACCAGGTTGGGCACCAGGTCGGCGCGGCGCTGGTACTGGTTCAGGACCTCGGACCAGCCGGCCTTGACCGCCTCGTCCTTCTGCTGGATGGCGTTGTAGCCGCAACCGGACAGCAGCACGGTGAGCGCGACGATGGCCGCGACGATGATCGACCTGCGGAGAATTCCTTGCATGGCACGGCTCCTGTGTCCGGAATGGCGCGGGCCGGCCGGGAGCCGGCGCGCGGCCATTGCAGCACCGGCCCGGACACCGCGCAAGCGATGCCGGGCCGGCCATGTCCACATCGTCCCGGCAGCGGCTGCCGGGACCGGCTCAGAACTCGCCGGCGCCCGGCACGTGCTTGCGCACGGCGTTGCGGCGCATGAACAGGTTGAGCGTTTCCACCAGCACCGAGAACGCCATGGCGAAGTAGATGTACGGCTTGGGCACGTGGATCGCGAAGCCGTCCAGGATCAGGACCACGCCGATCAGCAGGATGAAGGCCAGCGCCAGCATCTTGATGGTCGGGTTGTCGTCGATGAAGCGGCCGAGCGGGTTGGCTGCCAGCAGCATGATCGCCACCGCCAGCAGGATCGCGAACACCATCACCGGGATGTGCTGGGCCATGCCCACGGCGGTGATCACCGAGTCCAGCGAGAACACGATGTCGATGATCGCGATCTGCGCGATCACCACCCAGAACACCTGCGAGCTCTTGGTCGTGCGCGGGTCCTCGTCGTGGCCGCCGGTGATCAGCTCGCGGATTTCCATCGCGCCCTTGATCAGCAGGAACGCGCCGCCGAGTATCAGGATCAGGTCGCGGATCGAGAAGCCCATGCCGTAGAGGGTGAACAGGTCGCTCTGCATCCGCGCCAGAAATGCCAGCGAGATCAGCAAGGCGATCCGGGTGATGCAGGCCACCGCGATGCCGAACTTGCGCGCAAAGGCACGCTGGTGTTCGGGCAGGCGGCCGACGGCGATCGAGATGAACACCAGGTTGTCGATGCCCAGGACGATTTCCAGGGCGCTGAGGGTCACCAGGGTCAGCCAGACGTTCGGGTCGGCCAGGAATTCGAGATTCATCGTGGATCGGTTCCTAAGTTCGTTTTCAGAGAGCCAGAGCGGTTACAGCAGCCGCGGGCCGAGGATCAGGCCCCAGCACAGCAGCACGTTCATCATCAGCACGAACACGGCCGCCGAACCCATGTCCTTGGCACGCCCGGCCAGTTCGTGGTGCTCCGGGCCGTAGCGCTCGATCACCGCTTCAACGGCCGAGTTCAGCAGCTCGGCCGACAGCACCACCACCATCGAGCCGACCAGCACCGCCCGCTCGAGCCCGTTCGCACCCAGCCACAGGGCCAGCGGCGCGAGGATCACGAACAGGTAGACCTCGAGGCGGAACGAGGACTCGTGCATCCACGCCGCACGCAGTCCCTGGATCGACCACTGGGTCGCCTTGAGGATGCGTCCGGGGCGTCGGGGCAGGTGCCCGGTTTCGTCGGCCACGGGTTCAGGCGTCCACGGCCGAAGGCGCGCGGCAGGGCCGGGCGCGGGGCATCGGGGACGGTGCAGGACAGGGCGACATTGCGGCGTTGGACAACCTCGGGCCGGCAATTTTGCCACAGGAGCCGGTCCGACCCCCGAAAACCTGCCCCACGAACGGACAAATGGACCGGAAAACGCGCCATGGCGCTGCCGAACCGGTACGCGGCGCGAGCTGCGCGCCGTCTAGCGACGGGACGCGCGCAGCGCCTGCTGCTCGACCAGGGTCAGGGCGACGTTGTCGCGCAGGTAGGCCGGCTCGGCCCGCTCGGCGGCGACCGCTTCGCCACGGGCGAAGGCAGCGGCGGCAAGCCGGGCCAGGTTCGCCGCCCGCGGCAACGCGGCTGCGTCCACCGCGGCCAGGCGCGACTCCAGGCGCTGCGCGAGCAGGCCGTCGGCCGCCGCAAAACCCGTGCCCACGCCCTGCCATTCGCCCCCGTCATCGGCCGGCAGCTCGACTGCACCGGGAGCCAGCACGCGTTCCACGTCGAGCGCGGCCAGGCCATCACCCTCACGCAGGAAAGCGCCCGCATACACCTCGCCCATGCGCGCATCGATCGTGGCGAGGATGCGCGCCGGTCCCGCCACGGCCGCTCCCGCGGCCAGGACGGCAAGCGTCGAGACCGGCATCACCGGCCGGTCCAGGGCCAGGGCGACGCCCTGGGCCAACGCGATCGCCAGGCGCACGCCGGTGAATGCACCGGGTCCGCGGCCGACCGCGATCGCATCCAGTTGCGTGCGCGCCACGCCGGCCTCGGCCAGCAAGGCATCCGCCCAGGGCAGGGCCAGTTCCGCATGGCGGCGCGGCGCGATCTCGAAACGCTCGCGCACCTGGCCGTCCAGGTAGAGCGCGACCGAACAGGCTTCGGTGGCGGTTTCGAAGGCGAGCAGCTTCATCGGCGGCAGGGAGCGGTCGGGACTGGCCGGAAAGGGTAAACGATCACCGGCATGCGGACCTGCGCCATCCCCGGCCGAGGGCTCGCCTTGCCCGTAGGAGCGGGCATGACCGCGACACCGACGCCATCGCAATCACGCGGCCTCGCTGTGCCGGCCGCCCCGGTGTCGCGGTCATGCCCGCTCCTACGCCCGGGCGAAGAACGCCTGCACGTCCTCGATCCTGCGGGTGACCGTGAACGACGGCAGCGACTCCATGAACACCCGGCCGTAGGGCTTGCCGGTCAGGCGCGGGTCGCACAGCACCAGCACGCCGCGGTCGGACTCGGTGCGGATCAGCCGGCCGACTCCCTGCTTGAGCGCGATCACCGCCTGCGGCAGCTGCTCGTCGCGGAACGGATTGCCGCCGCGGCGGCGCACCGCGTCCAGCCGCGCCTCGAACACCGGATCGTCCGGCGCGGCGAACGGCAGTTTGTCGATCACCACCACGCTCAGCGCGTCGCCGGCCACGTCCACGCCCTCGCGGAACGTGGCCGAACCGAGCAGCACACCGTTCCCCGATTCGCGGAAGCGACGCAGCAGCTCGGCCTTGGGCGATTCGCCCTGCACGAACAGCGGCCACGGCGCGCCGCGCAGCGCCTGCGCCGCTTCGCGCAAGGCCCGGTGCGAGGCGAACAGGAGGAAGGCGCGACCGTTGGAAGCGTCCAGCACCGGACGCACGGCTTCCAGCATGGCCGCACCAAAGGTGCGCGTATTGGGCTCGGGCAGGTTGCGCGGCAGGTAGCACAACGCCTGCCGGGGCCAGTCGAACGGGCTGGGCTCGAGCAGCGTGTCCGGGTCGAACAGGCCGAGCTTGCGGCCGACGTGGTTGAAGCCCCCGCCGACTGCCAGCGTGGCCGAAGTGAATATCCAGGCCGCGCGCGAACTCTCCCGGTGCGCGCGCAGGGGGGCAGAAACGTCCAGCGGCGTGCGCTGGCAGCGGAAGCCGCGCGGGCTCAACTCGTACCAGTACACCTCGCCGCCGCGCGCGGCCGCCGCGGCCAGCCGCGCCGGATCCACCCCACCATCGCCACCCGCGCCGTCGCCGGCGACGGTTTCGACCAGCGCCTCGCTCCCGGCATCGCCCTCTTCGAAGGCATCCGACGCCGCGCCGCCGTCGCGCCAGCGCTCCAGCCGCTCACCCAGGTCGCGCGCACGCGCCACGCAGGCATCGAAGCCGGGCGAAGTCGGCGCCAGCGGCGTCATCGCATCTTCCAGCGCACCCAGTGCATCGGCCAGCACGTCCAGGCCATCGGCCACCGCAGGCAGGGTCAGTGCGCGGTAACGGGTACCGCGCGGCGGCAGCGCCTCCATCGCCGCGCGCAGTTCGCGCAACGCCTGCTCCAGTGCACGCACCGGGGCCTGCACCACGGCCAGCGCGCCGGTGGTCTGCTTGCACTCGGCCAGGCAGTCGCGTCCCAGCTCCTGGATCTGGCGCATGCCGAAACCTTCGCCGAAGAAGCTCGCGGCCAGTTCCGGAAGCTGGTGCGCTTCATCGATCACGAAGGCCTGCGCACCAGGCAGGATCTCGCCGAAGCCCTCCTGTTTCAGCGCCAGGTCGGCCAGCAGCAGGTGGTGGTTGACCACGACCAGGTCCGCCGCCTGCGCGCGCTGGCGCGCCTGGACCACGAAGCAATCCTCGTAGAACGGACACTCGCTGCCCAGGCAGTTGTCGACCGTGGAGGTGACCAGCGGCAGCAGCGGCGAATCGTCCGCCAAGCCTTCCAGCTCGGCCATGTCGCCGGCGCGGGTGCGCCCGCCCCAGGCGACGATGCGCTGGAACTGCGAGGCCTGTTCCGGACTGCTGAAATGCGCCTCGCCCTTGGCCTGGTTCAGGCGGTACAGGCACAGGTAGTTGGCGCGGCCCTTGAGCAGCGCGCTGCGCAGGCCCACGCCCAGCGCTTCGCGCACGCGCGGCAGGTCGCGATGGTAGAGCTGGTCCTGCAGCGCGCGGGTGCCGGTGGAGACGATCGTCTTCAGTCCGGAGAGCAGCGCAGGCACGAGGTAGGCGTAGGTCTTGCCGGTACCGGTACCGGCCTCGGCCAGCAGCACTTCGCGCTGGTCGATGGCGTCGGCCACCGCGGCGGTCAGGCGCTGCTGCGCGGGGCGCGCGACGAAGCCGTCGACGCGCTCGGCGAGCGCGCCGCCGTCGCTGAGCGCTTCATGGCTGGCATGGGCTAGGCGGGACATGGAAAGCGTCGGGGCGCGCACGCGTCAGGCCACGACCCGGCGCCCGCAGGGGCGCCGCGCCGCGGCAGCGTGCTACATGCGCTTGAGGCCGGGCACCGTGCAGGTGCCGATCTGCGCGTGGGCCGAGGCGGCGTTCTCCGCCTGCCCGCGCGCCAGCCGCGCCTGCTCGATCGTGGCCCAGTGGAGGCGGCACATCGGGCCGACCCGGGAGCCGACGTCGAACGCCTTGCGCGCCAGGGTCTCGGCGCGGTCGTACTGGCCTTGCAGCAGCGCGATCTCGGCACGTTCCTGCAGCACCGCCGGATCGTCCGGGACGATCAGCAACGCCTGGTTCAAGGCTTCGGCGGCGGCTCCCACATCGCCGGACGCGAGTGCGCGCGACGCCTTCGCGCGCAGGTCCTCGACCTGCGGGTCGCGCAGCGGCTGGACGTTGAGTTCGGTGTCGTCGACGCCCGCGGCCGCATGCACGGCGGCCAGCCGCTGCTGCGGTCCCGGGCCGGGCGCGGGCGCCGGTGACTGGACCGCCGGCGCGCAGGCGCACAGGAACAGGCACATCACGACGAGGGTCGCGGTGGATCGCGTGGGGAATTTCATGCCGCCATTATGGCGCAGGCGGCGTGACGGGCTGCGCCGGTTCGGGCTGGGCGGCATCGGCATCGCGGTCGCGACCGAACAGCCGTTTCCAGAAGCCGCCGCCCTCCTGCGCCTCGCCACCCTCGGGGGCTGCGCTTTCGTAGGCCGGCGCGCACGGCGCATACGCCGGCGCCGCACCTGCGACGAACGGGAAGCGGCGCGCACCCGGGCAATCGGCGTCGGTACTGTAGGAGCCCTGCGGCTGGATCCACTGCCAGTCCAGCCCCTTGCCCGGGATCCGCAAGGGCGAGCTGGGCAGGCGCGAGAACAGCCCCGACCAGACCCGCATCGCGCCGGTAGCGCCGTACAACCCGGTCTGTTGGTTCTGGTCGTTGCCCATCCACACCACCGCAAGGTGGTCGCCGGTGTATCCGGCGAACCAGCTGTCGCGGCCATCGTTGCTGGTGCCGGTCTTGCCCGCGGGCGACAGGCGGCCCAGGCCGTCGGCCAGCAGCCGGCGCGCGGTGCCGTCGGTGACCGCCTGCTGCAGGGCCACGGAGACCAGGTTGGCGGCGATCGAATCGCCCTCCTGCGCCGGCGCCGGTTCGGTGTCGTAGCGCTTGAGCAGCTTGCCGTCCGGAGCGAGCACCCCGCGCACCGCGCGCAGCGGCTGGATCTCGCCACCGGAAGCCAGGAACTGGTACAGCTGCGCCATCGCGTACGGGCTCTGGTCGGTCGAGCCGAGGATCAGCGAGGGATTGGGCTCGGCCTGCACGCCCGCCAGCACCTTCATCAGTTGCGCCAGCCGCTCGGGGCCGACCTGCATGCCGATCCGCACCGTGGCCTGGTTGTAGGAATGGGCCAGCGCGTCGACCAGGCGCACGGTGCCGTGGCTGGTGTTGTCGGAATTGTCGGGCGACCAGGTCTTGCCGCGCGCCAGTTGCACGGTGACCGGCGTGTCCTCGACGAAGCTGGCCAGCGAGAACCGCTGCGGCTGCGCCAGCGCCAGCAGGTACACGTAGGGCTTGAGCAGCGAACCGACCGGCCGCTTCGCTTCGACCGCGCGGTTGAAACCATGGGTGGCGACGTCGCGCCCGCCGACCACCGCAAGCACGTCGCCGGCATGCACGTCGGTGACCACGACACCGGCCTGCAGCGGCGGCCGCTTGCCGGTCTGCAAGGCTTCGACCGCGCGCACCACCGCGCCTTCGGCGTAGGCCTGCGCCGATGGCGACATGCCGGTCAGCACGCTCAGGCCGGCGCCCTGCAAAGCGCTTTCCGGGTAGTCGTTGGCCAGCTGCCGGCGGACCAGGTCGATATAGGCGGGGAAACGGTTGGCCGCGGCCACGCCCGGCTGCCTGGTCACGCCCAGCGGCGCCTTGCGCGCGCGCTCGTACTCGGCGTCGTCGACCAGGCCGGTGGCATTCAGCATCGACAGGGCGACGTTGCGCCGCTCCAGCGCGCGTTCCGGGTGCTTGCGTGGATCGTAGTAGGACGGGCCCTTCACCAGGCCGATCAGCAACGCGGTCTGCTCGGTGGTCAGCGCATCCAGGTCGCGGCCGAACCAGAACTCCGCGCCCGAAGCCACGCCGTGGATCGCCTGCCCGCCACGCTGGCCCAGGTACACCTGGTTGAGGTAGGTCTCCAGGATCGTGCGCTTGTCGTAGCGCGACTCCAGGATGATCGCGTACAGGACCTCGTTGAACTTGCGCGTGTAGGTCTGTTCCTTGCCGATGCCCAGCAGGCCGCTGCGCGCCAGCTGCTGGGTCAGCGTGCTGGCGCCCTGGCGCTTCTCGCCGGCGAGCAGGTTGACCCAGGCAGCGCGCGCCATGCCCGACAGGTCGATGCCGTGGTGCTTGGCGAAATCGCGGTCTTCCACCGCCTGCAGGCCGGTGACGAGCAGCTCGGGCACCTCGTCGATCCGGACCAGGCGCCGCTCCTCCTGGCGCTGGCCATACAGGGTGGCGATGCGGGCCGGGTCCAGCCGCGCCGCCTTGACCGCGTTGCGCGAAGCGCTGTCGCGCAGGCTGGCCACGCGCCCCCCGGAAATGGCGACGTCCAGGCGTCGCGCCGGCACCTGGCCGTCGACGTCGGAATAGCCGCGGCTGGCAATCGTGAAACGGCCGCCCTCTTCGCGATAGCTGCCGGGTCGCTCGCCACTGCCATCGTCCTGGTAGCCGGCGGCGTCCAGCTCGGTCTTGAGGGTGCGCACGTCCATCGCCAGCTGCGGCTTGAGCTGCAGGGGGCGCGCGTAGACGCGGGTCGGGATCTGCCACTGCAGCGCGGCGAAGCGCTCGCTGACCTGGTGGTTCAGGTAGAGCATGTACGGGATCAGGAAGCCGGCCGCCAGGGCGGCACCTGCAAGCACCACGGTCAGCAGGTGGCGGCGCCAGGCCGGGGCGGCGCCTTCGTCCTCGAAGTCTTCGATGTCGTCAGGCTCGTGGCGTCGGGGCACGGGAATGCGAGAATGCGGAGTCGGCCGAGTCTAGCGCAGCCTTCCGTCCGCGCCGCGGACGCCTTTCACCCTCCTTCAGTCGGAGTTGCGAACCGGAATGCCCTCCACGCCGCTGGCCGAAGTCCGCTACTGGCTGGCGCACCTGCGCGGGCTGGCGCGCCGCGGCCTTTCCAGCCTGCGCAGCCGTGGCTGGCAGGCCACCTGGCAGCGCGTGCTGCTGCACGTGCGTCCGCCGCCACCGCCGCCGCGCCTGCCGCTGTACCGGGCGGATCCGGCACCGTTCGCAGCGTTCGCCGTGCCCGCCCCGCCGGCAGGCACGGTGCCGCGCGCCAGCGTGGTGATCCCGGTCTACAACCATTGCGAGGCGACCCTGGCGTGCCTGCGCGCCCTGGCCGCGCATCCCCCGGCCGGTGCTGGCGGTCTCGAAGTGATCGTGGTCGACGACGGGAGCAGCGATGCGACCGGCGAATGGATGGAGCAGATCGCGGGCCTTCGCTATCACCGCCGGGCGACCAACGGTGGCTTCATCGCCGCGTGCAACGACGGCGCGGCGCTGGCCCGCGGTGAATTCCTCGTCTTCCTCAACAACGACACGATTCCACAGCCCGGCTGGCTGGACGCCCTGCTGGGCACCTTCGATGCCTGTCCCGATACAGGACTGGCCGTCGCCCAGCTGCTGTATCCGGACGGCCGCCTGCAGGAAGCCGGTGGCATCGTGTTCAACGACGGCAGCGCGTGGAGCTACGGCCGCTTCGAATCGGCCGACGATCCCCGCTACAGCTACGTGCGCGACTGCGATTACGGCTCCGGCGCCGCGCTGGCGATTCCGCGGGCACTTTTCGTCGAGGCCGGCGGCTTCGACACGCGCTACGCACCGGCCTATTACGAGGACACCGACCTGGCTTTCGCGGTGCGTGCACTCGGCCGGCACGTGCGGGTCCAGCCGGCCAGCCGGGTGCTGCACGACGAAGGCACCACGGCCGGTACGGACACAAGCACGGGCGTGAAGGCCTACCAGGTGCGCAACCGGCAGGTGTTCGCGGCCAAGTGGGCCGATGCGCTGCGTGGCCATCCGGCACCCGGCACCGTCCCGGACCCGGCGCTGCTGCATGGCCGGCAACGGCGGATCCTGGTGGTCGACGAGGCCATCCCGCGACCGGACCGCGACTCCGCTTCCTTGCGGCAGTTCAACCTGTTGCGGATGCTGCGCGCAGAGGGCGCGCACGTGGCGTTCCTGCCGACCGGGCTTGCCCACGCCGGCGCCGCCACCGCAGCGCTGCAGCAACTCGGGGTGGAGACCTGGTACGCCCCGTTCGCGCGCTCGGCACCGGCCTGGCTGCGCGCCAACGCGAAGCGCTTCGACGTGATCGTGCTCACCCGCCACCACCTCGCCGGCACCTTCCTGCCGCTGCTGCGCCGGCACGCGCCGCATGCACGACTGGTGTTCGACACGGTCGACCTCCATTACCTGCGCGAACGCCGTGGCGCCGGAGTGTCCGGCGACGTCGCCGCGCTGCGTGCCGCCGATGCGACCCGCGAACGCGAACTGGCGGCGATGTCCGCCGCCGACATCACCCTGGTGGTCAGCGCCGAGGAGCAGGCGCAGCTGGCGCGCGACGTGCCGCAGGTGCGGGTCGAGCTGCTGTCCAACCTGCACGAGGTCGCAGGTCGCGGCCCCGATTTCGACACGCGCAAGGATCTGGTCTTCGTCGGCGGATTCCGCCATCCACCCAATGCCGATGCGGTGCTGTGGTTCGCGCGCGAAGTCTTCCCGAGCATCCGCCAGCGCCTGCCCGACGTGCGTTTCCACTGCATCGGCGCCGACCCGCCGGCGGAGGTCCGCGCCCTGGCCACGCAACCGGGAATCATCGTGCACGGTCACGTCCCCGACCTGGCACCTTACATGGACGGTGGACGCGTCGCGGTGGCGCCGCTGCGCTTCGGCGCCGGGGTCAAGGGCAAGGTCAACCTGAGCATGGCGCACGGCCAGCCGGTGGTGGCCACGACCTGCGCGGTCGAGGGCATGCACCTGCGCGACGGCGTCGACGTGGTGGTGGCCGACGACGCGGCCGGGTTTGCCGACGCGGTGGCGGACCTGTACGCCGACCGTGCGCGCTGGCAGTCACAGGCGCAGGCAGGGCTGGACAACATCGCCCGCCACTTCTCGCTCGACGCGGCCAGCGCAACGGTGCGCCGGGTGTTCATCAACTGAGTCGTCCCCGCGGCGTTCAGCGCAGGCCCGGGCGTGCACGCACCAGTTGCGCGGCGAACTCCTCCAATCCCGGCGTGGATGGATCCAGCCGGCGCGCCGAATCCAGCGCGTGCGCGGCCGCTTCCAGCTCGCCCGCGCGCAGGCGCTCCTCGCCCACCGCCAGCCAGCGTTGCGCCAGGCGACGGCGGGCGGGGGCGAGCGCCGGATCGGAGGGCGCCAGCGCCTGCCAGGCATCATGGCAGTCCTGCGCCGCGCGCAGCCGGTTGTCACGCAACCCTTCTTCAACGCAGGCGGCCACGGCCGACTGCATCCGTGTCGCTGCAGCGCGTACTGCCGGATCGCCGGGCGCGAGTCCCTGCGCAGCGCGCAAGCGGTCGTAGGCGCTGGCCCCGGGGGGCTCGATCCAGTCCCCGCGCCGCAGCGCCTCATCGAACCCGGCCAGCGCCCTGCGCACCGTCGAAGCCGGGGCGTCCTTCGTCCGCGCCGGCACGTTCAGCCGGGCCTCGGCCGCGCGTGCGCGCTCCAGGTCGCGCTGCGCCTCGACCAGCGCACCGGCCAGCGCACCCGACGCCGGCGCCAGCGCGCGCGCCTGCGCCAGTGCCTCGCCGGCCGCATCGAAATGGAAATCGCCCGCCTGCCGCCTTGCGTGCACGACCAGCGCAAGCGCCACGCGCTGCGACTCCTGGGCGACGGCCGCATCCGCCGGCTCGGCCTCATGCAAGACCGTGACCAGGCGGGCGGCTTCGGCGAGCCGTCCGCGCTGTCGCTGTACTTCGACACGGCGCAACTGCGCGGCAAGCGCCTGCGCGTACGCCGCTTTCAGGTCGGGCAGTGCCACATGGCCCGGGTCGTGCCGCCTGGCCAGCGCGAGCCAGCGCGACGCACCCGCCAGGTCGCCCTGCCCGAGCGCCGGCCGCACGCGTTCGAGCAACAGCGACAGCGCATCTTCGCGACCCTCCAGCGCCGCGGGATCATCCGGCGCGACGGCAAGCCACTGCGCGAACAGCGGCAATGCCGCTTCCACGTCGCCGGCCGCCAGCGCCGCTTCAGCGCGGCCGCGCACCACGCCCGGGTCGATATCGGCGAGTTCCGCCTGGCGCAGCTGCCCGGCGACCGCATCCACCTGCGCGCGTGGCAACTGCAGCTCCGCGGCCAGGGCCAGCCAGCGATGGGCCTCGTCGAATCGTCGTGCACCGATGGCTTGCCGTGCATTGGCCAGCGCCTGTCTTCCGACCCGAGCGAGCCCGGCGCGGGCCTCGCCGCGATCGCTGTCCAGGGCCTGCGCCGCCTCGTATTTCTGTCGCGCACCCTGGCCGTCGGCGGCGTCCAGCCGGCCCTCGGCCAATGCCCGCGCGCCTTCGTCGAGCAGGCGGTCGATCCGCGCCTGCGGCCACAGCCGGTCGGCCAATGGCTGGCGCAAAAGCAGCATCAGCGCCAGGAGCATTCCAACCGCCAGCAATGCCCGCGCCCACCAGGAGCCGGGCCTGCGCCAGGTGGGCAGCCGCGGCAGCCGCGGCCGGCCGTGGCCACCATCCGTGTTGTTCACCCTACGGGAACTCCCATCACGACTGCAGCTTAGCGTGGCGGCACGCGGGCACCCTCACCCGGCTGTCGCAGCCACCAACGCAAACGGCCCGCACGAGTGCGGGCCGTCTGGCGTGGCAAGCGGGACGGGACGCGACGTCCGCCCGGTGCTTCACCCGTGGATCAGTCGTCGCCCTTGGACAGGTCGTCGTCGGCGACCACTTCGGCGGCGGCCCATTCCAGCGCCTCGCGCTCGGCGCGCTCGCGCTCGGACTTCTCGACTTCGTCGATCAGGGTGTGGTTGACGGTGCGGGCGGCGATCTCGCGCAGGGCCAGCACGGTCGGCTTGTCCTCGCTCTCGCTGTTGTCCAGGGTGGCCGGAACGCCGTTGGCCAGCTGGCGCGCGCGCTTGGAGGCCATCATGACCAGTTCGAAGCGGTTGTTGACCACTTCCAGGCAATCTTCGACGGTGATACGGGCCATAGGGGTTCCAGGCGACTGCGGTCGCCACTCAGAAAGGGGGATCGGGCGCGGAGTCTAAGCCGACGACCCGGGCGGAGGCAAGCATCCAGGCTGAACGCGCCTTTCCAATCAATTACTTAGGCCAGCCCTCCGCGAGGCCCGGCCCCCTGTCCTGCCTGGCGGGCTTTACGGATCCCCGGGCGCCGGAGCGACCAGCGCCCCGATCAATGCCCCATGCCGGGCCTGCTGCTGGGCGCAGCGCAGGCGGCTGGCGGTGAACACCGCGCACATCTCGTCCACTGCGGTGTCGAACACTTCGTTGACGACCACGTAGTCGAACTCGGCGTAGTGCGACATCTCCTCGCGCGCGGCCGCCAGCCGCTGCGCGATCACCGCCTCGCTGTCCTGGCCGCGATGGCGCATGCGCTGCTCCAGCGCCTGCCGCGAAGGCGGCAGGATGAACACGCTGACCGCATCGGGCACCTTGGCCCGCACCTGCGCCGCGCCCTGCCAGTCGATCTCCAGCAGCACGTCGTGGCCGGCATCCAGCTGCGGGTCCACCGACTGCCGTGCCGTGCCTTTCCAGTCGCCGTGCACGCGGGCGTACTCGAAGAAGTCGCCGGCATCGATCATGCGCTGGAACTCGTCGGCGCCGACGAAATGGTAGTGCTCGGCGTGGCGCTCGCCCGGCCGCGGCGCGCGCGAGGTGAACGAGATCGACAGGCGGATCTGCGGATCGCGCGCGAGCACCGCATTGACGATGCTGCTCTTGCCGGCCCCGGAGGGCGCGGCCACGATGAAAAGCGTGCCTCGCATCTGGCTCATTCGATGTTCTGCACCTGTTCGCGGACCTGGTCGATCAGCACCTTGAGCTCCACCGCGGCCGAAGAAGTGCGCGCGTCCACCGACTTGGAGCCCAGGGTGTTGGCCTCGCGGTTGAATTCCTGCAGCAGGAAGTCGAGGCGGCGGCCGACCGGCTCGCGCTGGACGAGCACGCGGCGGATCTCGACGATGTGGCTCGACAGCCGATCCAGTTCCTCGTCCACGTCGAGCTTCTGCAACCACAGCACCAGTTCCTGCTCGGCCCGGCCCGGGTCGACCGGGTGCGGCAAGTCGGCCAGGCGCGCGGCCAGCTTGGCGCGCTGGCCCTCGCGGATCGCCGGGATCAGTTCGCGCACCTGGCCGGCGATGCGTTCGATCGCGTCCACGCGCTCGGAAATCGCCGTGGCCAGCTTGGCGCCTTCGCGTTCACGCGCAGCCACGAATCCGTCGAGCACCTCGTCCAGCAATGCCAGTGCCTGTGCCTGCAGGGCTTCGCCGTCCGCCGCCTGCACCCGCAGCACGCCGGGCACCTGCAGCAGCTGGGTGAACTCGACCTGCAGCCGCGGGAAACTGCCATCCAGCCGTTGCGCCAGTGCGCCCAGCTGTTCCAGCAAAGGTTCGTTCACGACCAGCCCGGCCGCCGACTCGGGCGCGCGCAGGCGCAACACCAGATCGAGCTTGCCGCGCTGCACCCGCGCGGCGATGCGCTCGCGCAGCACCGGCTCCAGCGCGCGCAGCTCGTCGGCCAGGCGCAGGCCGGTTTCCAGGAAGCGGTGGTTGACCGAGCGCAGCTCGCAACCCAGCAGCCCCCAAGGGGTGGCGCGTTCGCCGCTGGCGAAGGCGGTCATGCTACGGATCATGCGGGGTTCCTTCGGGCCAGGCGCTTGCGGCAAGGCGCGAATGTTAATCTAGCCGGCCTCCCGCGGCACGCCGCGCCCGGCGCGGGCCCGATCCGGTCCGCCGCGCGCACCAGGCGCCCGCCTCCCCCCCATGGAATCCATCGAATGACCGTCGCCCGCCCCAGTGGCCGCGCTCCCGACCAGTTGCGCGAAGTCCGCATCGAACGCGGCTTCACCCGCCATGCCGAAGGTTCGGTACTGGTCAGCTTCGGCGAAACCCGCGTGCTGTGTACCGCCAGCGTAGAGAACCGGGTGCCGGCCTTCCTGCGTGGCAAGGGCGAAGGCTGGGTCACGGCCGAGTACGGGATGCTGCCGCGCTCGACCCACACACGCTCCGACCGTGAAGCCTCGCGGGGCAAGCAGGGGGGCCGCACGCTGGAGATCCAGCGCCTCATCGGACGCACGCTGCGGGCCTGCGTCGACCGCGGCGCGCTGGGCGAGCGCACCATCACCCTGGACTGCGACGTGCTGCAGGCCGACGGCGGCACCCGCACCGCGGCGATCACCGGTGCCTACGTGGCGCTGGTCGACGCGATCCGCTGGCTGCAGGCCAAGCGCGAGATCACCCGCGACCCGGTGTTCGGCGCGGTGGCCGCGGTGTCGGTCGGCATCTACCAGGGCGTCCCGGTGCTGGACCTGGATTACGCCGAGGACAGCAACTGCGACACCGACATGAACGTGGTGATGAACGACGGCGGCGGCTTCATCGAGCTGCAGGGCACCGCCGAGGGCCACGCCTTCCGCCGGACCGAGCTCGACGCGTTGCTCGCACTGGCCGAAAGCGGCATCGGCGAACTGCTCGCCGCGCAGCAGGCGGCCCTGGCACGGACATGACGGGCGTGGCCGCGAACCGCCGGCTCGCCTTGGCCACGTTGCTGGTGGCCGACTACGACGAAGCCATCGCCTGGTTCACCGGCACGCTCGGTTTCAACCTGGTCGAAGACAGCGCGCAGGGCGGCGGGAAGCGCTGGGTAGTGGTGGCGCCCGGGCACGGCACGGGCGCTGCATTACTGCTGGCGCGTGCCAGCGATGACGCGCAGCGCGCGCGCATCGGCGACCAGGCCGGGGGCCGGGTCGGCTTCTTCCTCGAGACCGACAACTTCGCGCGCGACCATGCGGCCATGCGCGCGCGCGGCGTCGAGTTCCTCGAGGAACCGCGCCATGAGGCGTACGCCACCGTCGCGGTTTTCCGCGATCTGTATGGCAACCGGTGGGACCTGCTGGAGCCCGGGCGATGAGCACGCGCCTGGTCCTGGCCAGCGGCAACGCCGGCAAGCTCGCCGAACTGCAGGCCCTGCTCGCCAACACGGGCGCGGTACTGCTGCCGCAGTCGGCGCTGGGCGTCGATGACATCGAAGAGACCGGCCTGACCTTCGTCGAGAACGCGTTGCTCAAGGCACGCCACGCCGCGCGGGTCACCGGCCTGCCGGCACTGGCCGATGATTCGGGCCTGTGCGTGGACGCGCTCGGCGGCGCGCCGGGGCTCTACTCGGCCCGCTATGCGGGCGGCCACGGTGACAGCGCGGCGAACATCGCCCGCCTGATGCGCGAACTGGAAGGACTGAACCCGCAGTGGCGAACCGCGCACTTCTATTCGGTGATCGTGCTGCTGCGCCACGCCGAGGACCCGCAGCCGCTGGTCGCCGAGGGCATCTGGCCGGGCCTGGTCCTCGACGCACCCCGCGGCACCGGCGGGTTCGGCTACGACCCCGTCTTCTTCGATACCGAACATGGACTGTCGGCGGCTGAGCTCGATCCCGCGCTCAAGAACCGGATCAGCCATCGCGGCCGCGCGCTCGACCAGCTGCGCATCCGCCTGCCCGCGGCCCTGGCCGCGCTGCGCTGACGCGCCCCGCCCCGTCGGACGCCCCACCGCTCAACGCACTGCCCGCATGACACCCGCCCTGATTCCGCCGCCGCTTTCGCTCTACGTGCACCTGCCCTGGTGCGTGCGCAAATGCCCGTACTGCGATTTCAATTCGCATGCCGGCAAGGGCGCCTTGCCGTTCGACGATTACGTCGACGCGCTGGTCCGCGACCTGGAGCACGACCTGCCGCTGGCCTGGGGACGTACCGTGCACAGCGTTTTCTTCGGCGGCGGCACGCCGAGCCTGTTCCCTCCGGACGCCATCGACCGGATCCTCCAGGCCGCGTCCAGCCGGCTGCGTTTCGCGCCCGAGGCCGAAATCACCCTGGAGGCCAATCCGGGCACCGCCGAGCACGGCCGCTTCGACGGCTATCGTGCCGCCGGCGTCAACCGCATCAGCTTCGGCATCCAGAGCTTCGATGATGGTTGCTTGCAGAGGCTGGGCCGGATCCACGACAGCGCCGAGGCCGAAGCGGCGGTCAGGCTGGCCCAGGATGCGGGCTTCGACAACCTCAACCTGGACCTGATGTATGCCCTTCCCGGCCAGGACCTGGGCATGGCGCTGGCCGACCTGGAGCGCGCGTTCGCCCTGCAGCCGGCGCACATCAGCCATTACCAGCTGACCCTGGAACCGAACACGGTGTTCTTCGCGCAGCCGCCGCAGGGTATCCCCGACGACGACGACGCCTGGGATATCCAGGAACGCTGCCAGGAACGGCTCGCCGAGGCCGGCTACGCGCACTACGAGACCAGCGCCTACGCCCGCGAAGGCCGCCAGTGCGCGCACAACCTCAACTACTGGCGCTACGGCGACTATCTGGGCATCGGCGCCGGCGCGCACGGCAAGATCACCCTGGGCGCTGAGCAGACGATCCTGCGGCGCTGGAAGCACAAGCACCCGGCGACCTGGATGGAAGCGGCCGGCGGCGCGGGGGCGATCGGCGGCGACGACCGGATCGAGCCATCGCGACGCCCGTTCGAGTTCATGCTCAACGCCCTGCGCCTGCACCAGGGATTCGCCCTGGCCGACTTCGAGGTTCGTACCGGCATGTCCCGCGACAGCATCCAGGCGGCGTTGCAGCTGGCCGGGCAACGCGAATGGCTGGTTGTTTCGGACAGCCACGTCGTTCCGACCGCGCTGGGCCGCCGTTTCGCCAACGACGTGATCGCCTTGTTCCTCTAAACGCGGGCCGGAGCCGGAAACGCTGTGGCCGGTCCGCCCCAAACGTGTTAAATACCCTGCCACAGGGGAGCCGGGCCACCGGATGTCATCTACCGTTCGACCAACATCAACTATTGGCGCTGCATCGCGAACGCTCGCGAATGCGGCGTTGCCTCCGCGCGTGCGCCATATCCTCGAGGCGATCAACGCGCTGGCCGGGCAGACCCTGACCACCTCGTTGAACCTGGCGCTCAACGAGTTCGAGCGCCAGCTGTTCAAGCAGGCCGACCGCGCGCGCAGCAGCCAGCAGCAGTCCGAGCATTTCGCCGAACTGCAGCGCCTGCGCCAGCACCGCGCCGACGTCGTGCCGCGCTACCTGGCCGGCCTGGAGACCTCGCTCGCCCGCCTGCGCGAAACACCCGAACACGATCCCGCCGAAGAACCGCCGCCGCAGGATCCACTGCAGTTCCAGCGCCTGACCCTGGTCGAGGACACCGACCTGGACCGCGACATCGTCCTGCGCGAGATCGGACGTCGCGAGGCGCAGCGCGGCGGCACCCCGCTGCTGCTGCTGGGCCAACGCTTCGCCGTGCTCGCCGGACGCCCCGCGTTCGATCCCGAGCGCCTGCCCATCGGCCCGTTCGCGCTGTGCCGCGTGCTGCGCGATGCCGGCGACACCTTGCACATGACCCTGGATTCGCAGCTGCTGCTGTACCGGGTCTTCGAGCGCCAGGTGATGGAGCGCTACGGCGAGCTGGTCGAGCGGCTCAACGTGCTGCTGACCCACGAAGGCGTGCTGCCCGGCCTGGTCTACCTGCCCTACCGGCCCCGCACCCAGGGTCAAAGTCGCGGACGCGGTGCCGCGTCCGGCTCTGCCGGCGCGGTCAGCCAGCGTCCGCTGACCGGATGGCACGGCCAGGCACGACCCTCGGCATGGAGCGGGGCGCTGATGGCCGGTCTGGCCTCACGCCAGCCGCATCCCGGTGCCGAGACAGGCGAAGGCGAGGCCGCGCCCGCCGAAGCCGCCCAGGCCAGCGCGGGGGAGATCCCGGAGCAGGCGGTCTTCGCCGCGCTGCAGGGCATGCTCACCGAACATCGCGGCGGCCTGTCGGGCAATGCCGGGCTCGCCGGCGCGGCCGGACAGATGCCCGGCGTCATCCTTCCACTCGACGCGGTGGTCAACGTGCTCGGGGCGATGCAGGCCATCCCCTCGCCGGCGCGCGCATCCGGCCGCCCCCGGCGGACCGTGGACGACCTGCGCCAGGCGATGCTGGCGCGGATGCGCGAATCGCACGGGCCCGAAGCCGGCCTGTCGCAGGAACACAGCGACACGTTCGAACTGCTGGGCATGCTGTACCACGAGATCGGGCGCGAGGTGCACGAGGATGCGCCGGCGCAGGACCTGCTCGAGAAGCTGCAGGTGCCGGTGGTGCGCGCCGCGGTGCAGGACCGCAGCTTCTTCGTCCGCGACCAGCATCCGGCGCGTGAACTGCTCAATTCGGTGGCCGAGTCCGGGGCCACCTGGCTGGCCGACGACGACGCCGACCCGCAGCTGGTCCTGCGCCTGGAACAGGCCGTGGACAAGGTGGTGGAGGAATACGCCGGCGACGAGTCCGTGTTCGAGCGCGCCAACCGCGAAGTGCAGGAGCACTACCGCGCGCAGGCGCACAAGGCCGAGGTCAGCGAGCGCCGCCAGGTGGAGGCCGCGCGTGGCCGCGACCGGCTGGAGACCGCCAAGCACAGCGCGGCGACGACCATCGCCGCGCGCCTGGGCGGGCGCAAGCCGCCGCAGTTCGTGCAGGCACTGATCAACCAGGCCTGGGCCGACGTGCTGACCCTGACCGCGTTGCGCCACGGCGAGGAATCGGAGGAGTGGCGCGAGCGCGAGGAAGCGACCGGCCGCATCATCGACATCACCTGCGCCGCCGAGGCGCCGGCCGATCCGGAGCTGGCGGGACAGATCGATTCGGCGTTGCGCCAGGTCGGGTACCACGAGGACGAAGCCAGCGCGATCGCGCGCCGCCTCTCGCGCAGCGACGAGGACGAGAACACCTCGCGCACCGAGCTGACCGCCAAGCTCAAGGCCCGCGCGCGCCTGGGCGAAGGCGAGCACGCCGAGGCCAAGAAGGTGAAGCCGCCCGCGCGCACCACCGAGGAACAGGGCTGCTACGAACACCTGCGCACGCTGCCGTTCGGCACCTGGTTCGAGTTCGTGCACAACCAGCAGGGCGACGTGCGCCGGCAGCGGCTCTCCTGGTACAGCCCGGTCACCGACAACGCGCTGTTCGTCAACGCGCGGGGCCACAAGGTCGGCGAGCAGTCGCTCGACAGCCTGGCCCGGCTGATGGCGCAGGGCCAGGCGCGAATCGTCACCGAAGACAAGGGCCGGCTGATCGACCGGGCCTGGCATGCAACGCTGCGCGTGCTGCGCGGTCTGGCCGGGCGGTCCGATGACGGCGCACTGGGAGCTGCCAGCGCATGATCCACGACGCCCGCCGCGCCCCGCGCCGCCATGTCACCGAAAGCGTGCCGGTCATCGATGCGATGACCGACGAGGTCATCGGCCAGCTCGGCAACCTGTCCGAAAGCGGCATGCTGCTGATCGCCTCGGTGCCGCTGGTCGAGGACGCGCTCTACCAGCTGCGCTTCCACCTCACCGGCCGCGGCCCGATCGCGCCCATCGGCATCGGCGTGCACCTGCTGTGGGCGGTCCCGGCGAACACCCCGGGCCAGAGCTGGTGCGGGTTCCGGTTCCTGACCATTTCCGAGGAACACCGCGGCCACATCCGCGACTGGGTGCGCGCCGGCGAGGAAGCCGCCGCGACCTGATCGCGCGTCTTAAGGGCCGGTTTCCGGCGGATCGGGCACACTTGCGCCTTTCCGTTCCGGACCCGCCGATGAATGCCGCCGATCCCGCTACGCTCTACCCCCAGCACCTGGCGACACTGCGCGCGCGCGCCGACGAGGCGCTGCTGCGCAGTGGCCACGAGCACCTGCTCATTCCCAGTGGCCGCCGCCATTACCAGCTGTTCGACGATCGCGACTATCCGTTCGCGGTCAATCCGCATTTCAAGCACTGGCTGCCGCTGACCCGCGTCACCGACAGCTGGCTGGTCTACACCCCCGGGCAGCGCCCGAAGGTCATCTACCTGCAGCCGTTCGACTACTGGCACGTGGTTCCGGAGGCACCGAACGGGTGGTGGGTGGAGCACGTGGACGTGCACGTGATCCGCACGCCGGAAGAAGCGTTGCCGCTGCTGCCGGGCCCGGCGGCCCGCTGCGCGATCCTGGGCGAAGGCAACAGCGCGCTCGGTGACTACGTGCCGAACAATCCGGCCCCGGCGCTGGACTACCTGCACTACCAGCGCTCGTACAAGACGCCCTACGAGGTCGCGCTGATGCGCGTGGCCCAGCGCAAGGCCGCGCACGCGCACCGCGCCGCCGAGCGCGCGTTCCGCGCCGGCGCCGGCGAGTTCGACATCCACATGGCGTACTGCGAGGCCGCGCGCCAGGACGCCACCGAGGTGCCGTACCAGAACATCGTCGCGCTCAACACGCACGGCGCCGTCCTGCATTACACCGAACTGGACCGCGACCCGCCGACCGAGTCGCTCAGCTTCCTGATCGACGCCGGTGCCAGCCACTGCGGCTACGCCTCCGACATCACCCGCACCTACGCGGCCGACCGCGGCAGCGAGTTCCAGTCGATGATCGAGGCGGTCGACGCCGCGCAGCAGGCCATGTGTGCCGGCGTGCGGGCGGGCACGGACTACCGCCAGTTGCACGTGGATGCGCACCTGTCGCTGATGGGCATCCTCAAGGACTTCGGCGTGCTGAAGGTCTCCCCGGAAGCGGCACTGGCCACCGGCGTGAGCGCGGCGTTCTTCCCGCACGGCCTGGGCCATCCGATCGGCCTGCAGGTGCACGACGTGGCCGGCTTCGCCGCCAGCGATCGCGGCGGCACGATCGCCCGGCCGGAGGGCCACCCCTACCTGCGCATGACCCGCGTACTGGAGCCGGGCATGGTCGTCACCATCGAACCGGGCCTGTACTTCATCGACATGCTGCTGGACGAGGTCAAGAAGAACGGTCACGCCGCCAGCGTCGACTGGGCGCGCGTGGACGCGTTCCGGCCCTACGGCGGCATCCGCATCGAAGACGAGGTGCTGTGCACCGACGGCGCGGCCGAAAACCTGACCCGGCCGGCGTTCGCCGGATAGAACCTGCGCCCGGACGGCGATCGCCCCGGCGCCTTCGTGGAGCGGGGCGTGCCCCGCTGCCCCCGGGTTCGGCCGATGCAAGCGAGCGGGGCAGGCCCCGCCCTGCCGGGCGTTCCGGCGGCGGTCAGACCGGGATCAGCGTGTTGATCACGTGTTCGAGGTATTCCTCGAATTCCTCGTGGGTCATCTTCGGCTGGTGCGGCCGCAGTTGCAGGAAACCGACATAGGCCGCGTAGGTGAGCCGCGCGCGGTTCTGCGCCTCGGCGCGGCCCAGGCCGGCCTGGCGGAACGAGGCGGTGAGGTATTCCAGGCGCCGCTGCGAGACGCGCTGGATCACCGGCTGCACAGCCGGATGGTCCAGCGCCTTGAGCAGTTCGCTGTAGATCGCGTGCGGCTTGGTTTCGTGCCCGACCAGCTGGAACAGCATGCGCAGTCGCTCGCGCGGATCGGGAACGTCCTCCAGGCTGCCGAACACCTGCTCCTGTTCCACTTCCTCCCAGCGCTCGAGCGCGGCCTGCAGCAGCGCGTCGCGTGAAGGAAAATGCCAGTAGAAGCTGCCCTTGGTCACGCCCAGGCGCCGCGCCAGCGGCTCGACCGCGACCGCGGCCACGCCCTGCTCGGCAATGACGTCCAAGGCGACCTGGGCCCAGTCGGCAGCGCTGAGACGGGCGCTGCGCGCGGGCGCAGGTGAAGAGGGTGGAGCCATCGATGTCGGGTTCATGTCCGGATTTAACCATACGCAGCAGTGCGTTGCAGTACGTCGTTGCGAGGGAAACCGTGCCTTATCAAAGGCCCCCGCCCTCGCCATCCCGGACGGTCCTTTGCCATACGCATTCGTATTGACTTTCCACGCAACCCATCCATACCATCTCGTATGGACCCGGCCGCCACTGTCGCCCCGCTGGCAAGCGACCTGCACCTGCAAGGTGCGGGGCTGCGACTGGCCGCCAGTCGTCATTGCCTGCCGGGTACGGCCGTCGATGCAACCGCTTCGGTGCTGTACGCGCATGGCTTCGGCCAGACCCGTCGCGCATGGGCGGCGACGGCGCAGTCGTTGGCGCAGCACGGGCATGACGGCCTGGCGTATGACGCGCGTGGGCACGGCGGCTCGGATCGCAACGCCGAGGGCGATTGCTATACCGGCCACCAGTTCACCGACGACCTGATCGTCCTGGCCGGCGAACAGCCGCGCCCGCCACTGCTGGTCGCCGCCTCGATGGGCGGCCTGTTCGGCCTGCTGGCCGAAGCGCGCTGGCCAGGCCTGTTCCGGGCGATGGTCCTGGTCGACATCACGCCGCGCTGGGAGACGGCAGGGGTGGAGCGCATCCTCGGCTTCATGACCGCCTTCCCCGACGGCTTCGATTCACTGGAGCACGCCGCCGAGCGCATCGCCATCTACCTGCCGCACCGGCGTCGCGAGCCCGGGAAGTCGCCCGGCGCTTTGCGCGAGCTGCTGCGCGAGGGCGAAGACGGCCGCTGGCGCTGGCACTGGGATCCGCGCCTGGTCGACGAATTTGCGCGCGACAGCGAGCAACACCAGGACGACATCGCAGAAGCCACGCGCAACGTGCGCTGCCCGCTGCTGCTGGTCAGCGGTGGCCGCAGCGACCTGGTGTCCGAACGCACCGTCGCCGATTTCCTCGAACTGGCTCCGCACGCCCGACACGTGCAGCTCGCCGATGCCACGCATATGCTGGCCGGGGACGACAACGACCGCTTTACCGCCACCGTGCTGGAATACCTGGCGGAACTGGACCGGACCGAGGGGACCGGCAGTTCCGCCGTGCAAAGGGCGTCCTCGCCCGTCACTGGAGCAAACCCATGAGCATTGCCGCGCCCATCCTGGCCTTTCTGTTGATCGGCGGGTTCGCCGCCTACCACCGGCTGCGGCTGGCCACCTGGGCCGCGTTGCTGGCCGTCGCCCTGGTCGCCTGCTGGCTGCTGGGCGCACACCACGCGACCGTGGCGGTGATCGGCATCCTCTCGGCGCTGGTCGCCATTCCGCTGCTGATCCCCGCGATCCGCAAGCCGCTGATCGTCGCACCGCTGCTCAATGTCTTCCGCCGGATCCTGCCGCCGCTGTCGCAGACCGAACGCATCGCGCTGGAGACCGGCTCGGTCGGCTTCGAAGGCGAGCTGTTCACCGGTGATCCGGACTGGAACATGCTGCTGAACTATCCCAAGCCGCAGCTGACCACCGAGGAGCAGGCCTTCCTCGACGGGCCGGTCGAAGAGCTGTGCACGATGATCAACGACTGGGAGATCACCCACGTCCACGCCGACCTGCCGCCGGAGATGTGGGAGTTCGTCAAGAAGAACCGCTTCTTCGGCATGATCATCCCCAAGCAGTACGGCGGCCTGGGCTTCTCGGCGCTGGCCCACCACAAGGTGATCCAGAAGATCGCTTCGGTCTCCAGCGTGGTCAGCTCCACCGTCGGCGTGCCCAACTCGCTGGGCCCGGGCGAGCTGCTCAACCACTACGGAACCCAGGAGCAGAAGGACTATTACCTGCCGCGCCTGGCGACCGGCCAGGAAGTGCCGTGCTTCGGCCTGACCGGCCCGTTCGCCGGCTCCGACGCCACCTCGATCCCGGACTTCGGCATCGTCTGCAAGGGCGAGTGGGAGGGCGCGAACGTCCTCGGCGTGAAGCTCACGTTCGACAAGCGCTACATCACCCTGGCCCCGGTGGCGACCCTGGTCGGCCTGGCATTCCGCATGTATGACCCGGAAGGCCTGCTCGGCGACACCAAGGACATCGGCATCACCCTGGCCCTGCTGCCGCGCGACACCGCCGGCGTGGAAATCGGGCGCCGCCACTTCCCGCTGAACTCGCCGTTCCAGAACGGCCCGATCCGCGGCCGCGACGTGTTCATCCCGCTGAGCCAGCTGATCGGCGGTGCCGAGCTGGCCGGCAAGGGCTGGAACATGCTCAACGAATGCCTGGCCGTGGGCCGCTCGATCACCCTGCCCTCGACCGCTTCGGGTGGCGCCAAGTTCGGCGCGCGCGTGACCGGCGCCTACGCCCGGATCCGCAAGCAGTTCGGCCTGTCGATCGGCCGCTTCGAGGGCGTGGAGGAAGCGCTGGCCAGGATCGGCGGCAAGGCCTACACGATCAGCGCGCTGTCGCAGGCGACGGCCGCTGCGGTGGACCGCGGCGACGTGCCTTCGGTGCCGTCGGCGATCGCCAAGTACCACTGCAACAACATGGGCCGCGAAGTCATCTCCGACGTGATGGACGTGATCGGCGGCAAGGGCATCATCCTCGGGCCGCGCAACTTCGCCGGCCGCAGCTGGCAGGCCGCGCCGATCGGCATCACGGTCGAGGGCGCCAACATCATGACCCGCAGCCTGCTGATCTTCGGCCAGGGCGCGATCCTGTGCCATCCGTGGGTGATGAAGGAAATGAAGGCCGCGCAGGACCCGGACCGCGCCGCCGCGCTGGAAAGCTTCGACGAGAGCCTGTCGGGCCACGTGCGCTACGGAATCTCCAACGCGTTCCGTTCGTTCTGGTTCGGCCTGACCGGTTCGAAGATCGGTGGCGCGCCGGGCGACGACTACACCCGTCCGTTCTTCCGCAAGCTCGACCGCTACGCCGCCAACCTGGCGCTGATGGCCGACGTGTCGATGCTGCTGCTCGGCGGCAAGCTGAAGTTCAAGGAATCGCTGTCGGGCCGCCTGGGCGACGTGCTCAGCCACCTGTACATGGCCGGCGCGGTGCTCAAGCGCTACCACGACGAAGGTGCGCCGGAGGCCGACAAGCCGCTGCTGGCGTGGAGCATGTACAACAGCTTCCACGTGATCGAGACCGCGCTGTCGGACGCGCTGCGCAACTTCCCGATCCGTCCGGTCGGCTGGGCGCTGTGGGCGCTGGTGTTCCCGCTCGGCCGCCGCGCCGAGGCCCCGGGCGACCGCCTCAACCACCGCGTCGCTTCGCTGCTGATGACCCCGAACGAAGCGCGCGACCGCCTCGGCGTGGGCGTGTTCCTGACCCCGTGCCCGAACAACCCGGGCGGCCGCATCGACAGCTACCTGGCCAAGGCCGTGCAGGCCGAGCCGGTCGAGCGCAAGTTCCTCAAGGCGCTCAAGACCAAGGGCATCGAGGCGCTGGAATTCCCGGCGCAGCTGGACGAGGCCGTGGCCGAGGGCGTGATCAGCGCCGAGGAACGCAAGCTGCTGGAAGAACTGCGCCAGATCACCCTCGAGGCGATCACCGTGGACGACTTCGATGTCCACGAACTGCGCGCCGCCAGCTATTACGACCAGCCCCGCCCGGGTGCGCGCGAAGCGGCCTGAGCCGCTGGTAGAAGCACGCGACCTGCATTGCACTCACGCGACGGCGGGCCCAAGCCCGCCGTCTTCGTATCCAAGGCCTGCAGGCGGGATCGACACACCGTAGGGGGCCGGCCCCGCAGGATCGCCCCGCATCGTCCACCGCCCACCACAGGATCCGCCATGGCCAATCGCCTGCTCGACACCTGGCATCGACTGCAGCGCTGGCCAGCCGGCGATTGGCTGTTCTCGCGCGCGGTGTGCTTCAAGGCGCCCTACTTCGCCACCATCGCCCCGCGCATCACCCGGCTGGAGCCGGGCTGCTGCGAGGCCACCATCCGTCACCGCCGCAAGGTCACCAACCACCTCGGCACGGTCCACGCGATCGCCCTGTGCAACCTGGCCGAACTGGTCGCCGGGGTGATGACCGACGCCAGCCTGCCGGCATCGATGCGCTGGATTCCGCGCGGCATGACGGTCGAGTACCTGAAGAAGGGCCAAGGTCCGATGCAGGCGGTGGCTACGCCCGACGTGCCGCCGGTCGAGGCGACCGAAGGCTACGACCTTCCGGTCAGCGTCGTGGTACGCGACCGCGAGGGCGATGCCGTGTTCCGCGCGCGCATCGCGATGTGGGTGTCGCCCAAGCCGACACGTAGGGGCTGAGGCCGCCGCGCCGAGGAGAGGGAGATGCACGCGGACGTTCCCCTGCTGCTCTGCGCCCTGCACAGTTTCGGCCTGGCGGCCTTCCACCTCGCCTTCTGGCGGCTGTTCGGCTGGAAGCACGAGCTTGCCAGGGTCGGCCTGCCGACCCGCGCCATCATCCAGATCCTCAACCTGCGCCTGGTCTACTTCTTCCTGGGCGTGGGCATGCTGTGCCTGCTGTTCCCGGCCGAGCTTCGCGGAACCGCGCTCGGCCGGGCATTGCTGTGGTTCATGGTCCTGTTCTGGATCGGGCGGACGATCGAGCAGTTCGTGTTCCTGCGCGTGAACCGGCCCCTCGTCCATGCGCTCACCGCGCTGTTCGTCGTCGGCGCGGTGCTGTTCTCGCTGCCGCTGCTGCCGGCCTGAGTCGCCTCAGGCCGGACTGCCGTCGGCAACGGCGGCCGTATCCCGGCCGCCCGGCAACCGTTTCTCCTGGCGCAGCAGCTGCAGCGCCGAGAACGTCATCATGCCGGCCACCAGCACGCCGAAGCCGAACACCGCGCTGGAACCGAATGCGGACAGTCCCTTGTGCAGCCAGACGAAGGTCAGGTCGGCGCCGCGGTAGATCACCGTGTCGATCGCCGCGCCGGCCTTGTAGCGCCACTCGCGCCCGACCCGGGTATAGATCGTCTCGCGCGCCGGCTTGGCCAGCGAGAACTCGCTGGCGCGGGTGAACACCTGCACGACCGCGATCATCATCGGCAAGGGTGAAGCCGCCAGGATCGAGAAGCCCAGGATGATCGCCACGCCCGGGATCAGCAGCGCCGGGGCGATGCCGAAGCGCGACATCAGCGCGCGGGTGATCAGCAGCTGCACCACCAGGGTGAGCGAGTTCACCGCCAGGTCCAGGGTCGAGAAGAACGCGGCGCGCTCCTCGGCGGTGGCGAACGCGGTGCGCGCGATCCGGTTCTGTTCGTTGTACAGCAGGGTGCCGATACCCACGCCCAGCACCACCAGCAGCGCCAGCCAGCGCAGCAGCGGCTCCCTCGCCACCAGCTTCAGGCCCGCCAGGATCTGGCCCCCCATCGGTTTCTCGCCGCTGGCCAACCCGCGCTCGGCCTCGCGCGCCACCGCGTACTGGCGCAGCCGCGCGATGCACACCACGCACACCGTCAGCAAAGCCGCCGACACCAGCATCATGTTGGCGATGCCGACCCGCTCCACCAGCGTCCGGGTCAGCACCGGTCCCAGGAACGCACCCAGGGTGCCTGCCGCGCCGATGTAGCCGTAGTACCGCTTGGCCTCCGCATTGCTGTAGATGTCGGCCATGAAGCTCCAGAACACGGCGACCGCGAACAGGTTGAACACCGTGATCCACAGGATGAAGGCCAGTCCGCGCCCGGCCACGCCGCTGTCGAACATCGCGTAGAACAGCAGCAAGGTGATGATGAAGAACCCGTAGATCGCCGGCAGGAACACCCGCCGCGGGAAACGGCTGACCAGCCAGCCATACACCGGCTGCAGCAGCAGCATGATCACGAACACCGCGGTGAAGATGAACTGCAGGGTGAATTCGCCCAGCGCCACGCCGCGATCGGCGAAGAACGCGATCAGCGCGGGCGGGAAGACCGCCTCGACGTCGCTGGAGGCAGCCATCGCCTCGCGCACCGGGCGCAGCACGTAGTAGCCGCTGAGCAGGCAGAAGAAATACGCGAACGACCACAGCAGCGGCGGCGACTCGGCCATTGCCGAGCGGAGCCGGCCAAGCCGGGAGGAGGCCGTGTCTGCAGCAGTCATGGGCTAGGCGGTCCTGGGAGTCGTACCGGCCGGCCGCGCAGGCCCGTCCTTGGCGCGCACGGTATCCGATGCACTGCAACATCGCCAGCGGCGCAGCGGGGCGACGCAACACTTGCGCCGGACGCATGCCGGCCGACAGCATTGCCTTCGGGTCGGGGCAATGCCGCCCGCGGCCGACGGGGGGCGTGTGTACGACTACATCGTGATTGGCGCCGGCTCGGCCGGCTGCGTGCTGGCCGCCCGGCTCAGCGAGGAGCCGGCCTGCCGCGTGCTGTTGCTCGAGGCCGGGCCTCGCGACTGGAATCCACTGATCCACATGCCCGCCGGCCTGGGCCGGCTGGTCAACAACCGCACGATCAACTGGGACTACAGCACCGAGCCGGAGCCGGCCCTGCGCGGCCGTCGCCTCTGGTGGCCTCGCGGCAAGGTCCTGGGCGGCTCCAGCTCGATCAACGCGATGTGCTACACCCGTGGCACCCCGCGCGACTACGACGAGTGGCATTCCGCCGGTGCCGATGGATGGCGCTGGAAGGCGGTGCTGCCGTACTTCCTGCGCGCCGAGGGCAATGCCCGCGGTGCCGGACCGCTGCACGGCGCGGACGGTCCGCTGCGCGTGTCGGACCTGCGCCACGTCAATCCGCTCTCGCAGGCGTTCGTCGACGCCGGCGTGCAGGCCGGGTGGCCGCGCAACGACGATTTCAACGGCGCGGCGCAAGCCGGCGTCGGCCTCTACCAGGTGACCCAGCGCGATGGTGCGCGCTGCTCGGCTGCGGCCGCCTACCTGGCCCCGGCGCGCGCTCGGCCGAACCTGCACGTGGTCACCGGCGCGCAGGTGCAGCGCGTCGTGATCGAGCGCGGTCGCGCGACCGGCGTGGAGTACCGCCGACGCGGCCGCCTGCACTGCGCCACCGCCGAAGCCGAAGTGCTGCTCTGCGGCGGGGCGATCAATTCGCCGCAGTTGCTGATGCTGTCCGGCGTCGGCCCGGCCGGTGAACTGGGACGCCATGGCATCGCGGTGGCCGCCGACGTGCCCGGCGTGGGTGCCAACCTGCAGGATCACCTCGACGTGTGCACCCTGCGCCACTGCCCGCCCGGGGTCAGCTACGACCGCGCCAGCGAGCTGGGGATCGCGTTCGACTGGTTCCTGCGCGGCCGCCGTGGCGCGGGCACCAGCAACATCGCCGAAGCCGGCGGCTTCGTGCGCTCGTCGTTGGCCAGCGACGAACGGCCCGACGTCCAGTTCCATTTCGTCCCGGCGATGCTCGACGACCACGGCCGCAACCGCCTGAACGGCGACGGCTTCACCGTGCACGCCTGCTTCCTGCGCCCTCGCAGCCGCGGCCGGATCGGGCTGCGCGATGCCGCGCCGGGATCGCCGCCGCGCATCGAGGCGGGCTACCTGTCCGATGCGGAGGGCTTCGACCTGAAGGTGATGGTGGAATGCGCGCGGCTGTCGCGCGAGCTGCTGGCGCAACCGGCGTTCGACCGCTGGCGCGGTGCGCCGATCTACCCGTCGCGCGAGGACCTGACCGATGCCGAGCTGGCGGACTTCGTCCGTGCCAAGGCCGAGAGCATCTATCACCCGGTCGGCACCTGCCGGATGGGCACCGACAGTGGCGCGGTGGTCGATCCGCAGTTGCGCGTGCGCGGGATCGAGCGACTGCGCGTCGTGGATGCCTCGGTGATGCCGTCCCTGGTCGGCGGCAACACCAATGCGCCCACGATCATGATCGCCGAGCGCGCCGCCGACCTTGTGCGAGGGCTTGCTGCCTGAACCGGCGTGCAGAAGCGGGCTTTTGAAACCCGACCGCGTCTACTGGGCGAGCCGACGATGGTCGGCTGCGATCTCCGCCTCGCCCAGTCGAAGGAAGCGCGCGGCGTTGTGGTAGAGGATGTCGCGCTTCTGCGCCGCGTCCAGGAACGGCGCGTCCTCGATCGCGGCGATCGCCTCGCCGATGGCGCCGGGCCAGTACATCTGGTCCGAACCGAACAGGATCCGCTTGCCGAACCCCGCTTCGACCATGCGCCTCAACGCGTCGTGGAACTGGGCCCGCGGGAACTGCCAGTCGTTGCAGCCCACGTCCACGTACAGGCCCGGATGGGTGTACATCATGGCGATCATCTCGTCGACCAGCGGCGAGCCGTAGTGCATGACGTAGACGCGCAGCTTCGGATGTCGTCGGAGCACCTCTTCCAGCTGGAACGGCGAGGTCGCGCTGGCGCGGTAATCCTCGTAGCCGGGGAAGCGCGCCGCGCCCGGAGGTCCCTCGCCCAGGTGGATCCCGACGGGGACGTCGAGCTCCTCGGCCAGCGCGAAATAGGGTTCGTAGCGCGGGTCGTCCGCGCGCAGGCCGCGATACTGCATGGCCACTTCGGCGAAGGCCTGCAGGCGACCTTCGCGATGCAGGCGGCGCATCTCGTCCGTCGACAGTTCCTTCTTCTTGCCGAAAGCCACGGCCGGCAGGAACAGCCCGGGCGCGGCCTGTCGCCACTGCGCCACCCGCTCGGGCGTGCCGTCGAGCACGGCTCGGCGCACGTTGTGGCGGCGAAGCTCGGCGATGCTCTGGTCCTGCAGCGCCTGGTCGCCGGAAGGCGCCAGCAGCGGCTTCTCGCAACCGGGGAAAGCGGAAAAATCGAACGGGGCGCGCGGATCGGCGACGGGCATCGTCACCCCTTGCGACCCGGGGCAGACCGGTGCACCCGGGGGCGCCTCCAGCGGCCAGGCGTGCACGTGCATGTCGATCACCGGACCTGGCGTGCCATCGTTTCCGGCCGCATCGGCATGGAAGGCCGCAGCCACCAGCATGGCAGCGACGACCAGAACGGATCCCTTCATGCGTCGTTCCCCGGAATGCAGCGGTGCGGCGGAAATGCTCAGCTTCGCTCAAGCAACGCCGGCAGCGGGCAATGCAGGACAGCGCAGACGGTCCGCAACAGCTCCGCTTCGGGCACGCTGACCCGCTGGTCGCTAGAGACCGCATCGACCAGCGCTTCGACCAGCATTTCCTTGGCGGCCGGCACGAGCGCGTCCAGTGGCGCCCACACCGCGTCCAGCGCCTGCACGCCCTCGGCCGGCGGCGCGTACGGCAGGTGGTCGCGCGGCAGCACGCGCTGCAGGCCCGCCAGGTAGGCGCGCTGCGCCTGCATCGGTGCGTCGGGATGACCAGCCTGGGCGAGAACCGCGAGCAGCGTGGCGAACTCCTGGCGCACGCCGGTGGCCTTGTTGCGACCGAAGCGAGCGTGGCGCGACGGATCCAGCGCTTCGCGCACCTGCACCTGGACCAGGCACGACAGGCAGTATTCGAACACCGACACGCGACCGTCGGTGTGGACCATCGCATCGATCGTGTCGAGGAAGGTTTCCAGCTCCGGTCGCGGGCGCTGGCGCAGCACCGGGAACGCCAGCGACGCCAGCGGCAGGCGCAGCGCCGGATGCAGCCCCTCCAGATGCAGGCGACGCAGCTCGAATGCCTGCTGCGCCATCGGCTCGCCGCAGCGCGCGACCACCTCGCTGCGCTGGCGCGATGCCACCGCCACGTCGGGATCCAGCAACAGGCCCACCAGCAGCGGCATCACCGCATCGCGCTGGCGCGCCAGCGCGCGCAGTTCTTCGCCCAGGCCCTCGACCAGGTCGTGCGCGCGGCGGTAGTCGTCCTCCGCCGGTGCGGCCACCTGGCGGGCGACCATCGGCGGCGTGACCAGCACCTGCGCGTCGGCCGGCGGCAATGGTGGCGGGCCTCCGGCTGCGCCTGCATCGCGTGCGGCGAATCCCAGCGCGACATCCTCGGCCAGACCATCGGGCGGCGTCGTCCGCCAGCGCGCTTCCAGTTGCTGCAGCTGGCGCGCGTCGAAGGTCGGCTCCAGCCGGCGGATGCGCTCGACCAGCGGCGGATGCGTGGCGAACAGGCCCGACAGCGCCGCCCCCGGGCCGAACAGCATGTGGCTCACTTCCTCCGCGTCGGCCTTGTCCTGCAGCTTCGAGCCCGCGTCCAGTCCGCCGATCTTCTTCAGCGCGCCGGCCAGCCCGCGCGTCTGCCGGGTGAACTGCACCGCCGAAGCATCGGCCAGCAGTTCGCGCTGGCGGCTGACCCCGGCCTTGATCATCCGCCCGAAGAACACGCCGATCGCGCCCACCGCCATCGCCACCAGCGCGGCGACCAGGACCGGCGTGCCTTCGCGGCTGCGCCCCAGGCGACCGTAGATGAGGATGCGCTGGCCGATCAGGCTCAGCATCAGGATCCCGAACAACAGGCCGATCAGGCGGATGTTCAGGCGCATGTCGCCGTTGAGCACGTGGGCGAACTCGTGCGCGATCACCCCCTGCAACTCATCGCGGTTGAGCCGGTCCAGGGCGCCGCGGGTCACCGCGATGGCTGCGTCCGACGGACTGTAGCCGGCGGCGAACGCGTTGATCCCGGCCTCCTGCTCCATCACGAACAACCTGGGTACCGGCACGCCGGAGGCGATGGCGATCTCCTCGACCACGTTGCGCAACCGCCGCAGCGAGGGATCGCGGGTATCTTCCGGAACGAAGGTGCCGCCCATCTGCGCGGCCACCACCGCCCCGCCGCCGCGCAACGAGGCGATCCGGTACAGCGAGCCCAGCGCGATCACCAGCAGGGTGCCCACCGTCGCCGCCGCCGTCGCGCCCCAGCTGCCGGTGAACAGCAGCGTGGCCAGGTCCACCGCCAGGACGATGCCCGCCACCGCCAGCACGAACAGCAGCACCAGCCGCCCCGAGCCGCGGCGCGCCGCAGCCTGATGCTCGAAGAAGTTCATCGCCCGCCGCTCTCCGTCGTCGATCGCATGATCATCGCCGCCAGGCCGGGCCGGCTCAGAACTGGACCTTCGGCGCCTCGCGTACCTCCGCCTTGTCGGCCGGGATGTCGAGCATCGCGGCGTGCGCGAAGTTGAACATGCCGGCGACCACGCTGGACGGGAACGTCTCGCGCTTGTTGTTGTAGCCCATCACCGCGTCGTTGTAGGCCTGCCGCGCGAACGCCACGCGGTTCTCGGTGGACGACAGTTCTTCGCTGAGCTGCATCATGTTCTGGTTGGCCTTCAGGTCCGGATAGGCCTCGGCCACCGCCATCAGCCGCCCCAGCACGCCGTTGAGCTGGCCCTGGCTGGTCGCCAGCTGCGCCATCGCCGCCTCGTCGCCCGGATGGGCCTTGGCCGCGGCCAGGCCGGACTGGGCCACCGAGCGCGCCGCGATCACCGCCTCCAGTGTTTCCCGCTCGTGGCCCATGTAGGCCTTGGCGGTCTCCACCAGGTTGGGGATCAGGTCGAAACGCCGCTGCAGCTGCACGTCGATCTGGGCGAACGCGTTCTTCCAGCCATTGCGGCTGGTCACCAGCCCGTTGTAGATGCCCACCGCCCACAGCGCCGCGCCCACGATCAGGGCCAAAAACACCAACAGGATCAACAAACTGCCCATTCATCTTCTCCTGGTTTGTGCACACACGAAATCCGGCGCTAGAATCGGCCGCAGCGGTAGCTTACAGGCATCAAAACAATGAAAGACGCGCGTGTCCGGCCAAATATCGGGCCCCGGAGAATCCGACCGCTGACGCTCGGCACGGTCAGCATGGGCTCGCTGGCCCTGCTGCTGGCGATGGCGCTGCCCTCGACCGCGCAGACACCGACCCTGTCGCCGATGTCGCTGCCGCCGCCGACCCAGCCATTGCCCTACCGCACCTACGCCGACGTTGACGTGCAGCCCGTCGCCGACGGCTTCGATGTCGCCCGCTTCGAGGCGCTCGCCGAACAGCTGGTCCAAGGCCAACGCGTGCCCGGCATGGCGATGGCGATCGTGCAGAACGGCCGCATCCTCAGCGTACGCGGCTACGGCGTCACCGATGTCAGCCGTCCGCAGTCGGTGGACTCGCACACCGTGTTCCGCCTGGCTTCGCTGTCCAAGGCGTTCGCCGGGACGATGGCCGGCCTGCTGGTCAATGACGGCAGCCTGCGCTGGGACAGCAAGGTCGCCGACTACGTGCCGGGTTTCCACCTGTCCGATGCCGGCTACACGCAGCAGGTGACCGTGGCCGACCTGCTCAGCCACCGGGTGGGCCTGAAGGCGCACAACGCGTTCGACCGCGACATCGAAGGCAACGCCGAGTACTACCAGGTGGCGCAGAAGCTCGGCTCGGCATCGCTGACCTGCGCACCCGGCCAGTGCTATGCCTACCAGAACGTCGCCTTCAGCCTGGTCGGCGACGTGGTCTTCGCCGCCTCCGGCAATTTCTACGAGCAGGCCGTGCAACGCCGCCTGCTCGTGCCGCTGGGCATGAACGACGCCAGCCTGGGCCTGGCCGGCATCGAATCGAGCCCGAGCTGGGCGCGGCCGCACGTGCGCAGCCGCAATGGCTGGGTCTCGATCAGCCCCAAGCCGACCTACTACCGCCTGCCGCCTGCCGCCGGCGTCAACGCCAGCATCAGCGACATGGCGCAGTGGCTGCTCGCCCACACCGGCCATCGTCCGGACGTGCTGCCGGCGCCCCTGCTGGCCACGCTGCACGCACCCGTGGTGTCGACGCCGGGCGAAATGCGCTCGGGCTGGCGCCGCGACCGCGTGCATGCCGCGAGCTACGCCCTGGGCTGGCGCGTATTCGACTATGCCGGCGAGGAAGTGGTGTTCCATGCCGGCGCGGTACAGGGCTATCGCGGGCTGACCGCGCTGCTGCCCGGCCGCGACCTGGGCATCGCCATCCTCTGGAACAGCGAAAGCTCGCTGCCCACCGGACTGTTGCCGACGATCATCGACCGCGCCATCGGCCTGCCGGCCGAACGCTGGCTCGACGTGGATACCGACTTCGGCGCCGACAACCTGATGGCCGAGGGCGCCACGCCGCCGGCCGCACCCGCGCAGGGCACCTCGTCCTCGACCTCGGTGGCGGCGCCGCACTGACCGCTCGCGCGGGGGCTATGCCTCGCGCCCTCTTCAAGAACTCCTGACCGCCTGCCAGGCATCGGCCCTGCCGCTGCGGCGGGCGTGGGTGCGTGGGTGCGTCGCTGGACGCTGGCCGATGCGCGCCCATAAAAAAACTCCCCCCCCGCTGGGCATCGGGGAGGGAGTCATTCGGTACGGCAATCGGGTTTGGATCAGATCAGCGGAGCCGGCGTAGCCGGGAGCGCGACCGGGGCCGACTTCTTCTTGGCGACCTTCTTCTTGGCCGGCTTCTTGGCGGCGGCCTTCTTTGCGACCTTCTTGGCCGGCTTCTTGGCGACCTTCTTGGCAGCCTTCTTGGCGGTCTTCTTGGCAGCCTTCTTGGCGACCTTCTTCACAGCCTTCTTGGCGGTCTTCTTGGCGGTCTTCTTGGCAGCCTTCTTGGCGGTCTTCTTGACAGCCTTCTTGGCGACCTTCTTGGCGACCTTCTTCTTGGCGGCCTTCTTGGCAACCTTCTTCACGGCCTTCTTGGCGGAAGCCTTCTTGGCGACCTTCTTCACGGCCTTCTTGGCGACCTTCTTCTTGGCAACCTTCTTGGCGGCCTTCTTCGGGGCGGCCTTCTTGGCGACCTTCTTTACGGTCTTCTTGGCGGCGGCCTTCTTGGCTACCTTCTTGACCGCTTTCTTGGCGGCCGGTTTCTTCTTAGCAGCAGCTTTCTTCGTTGCCATGGGTGGCTCCTCGTCAGTGAACTACGGATGGGTAACGCAACGCCCAGTCGCGAAAACCCGCGGCGGCGACCGCCGGGGGGAGTCCGTCGGCGCGATACGCACGTCGATACGGATACGGGAAGACCCGCGCGTTACCTCGGCGCGGGCGGTAGATCGGGGGTTCGCTGCATTTCTTGGAGGGAAGCGGGCCTGCTCCACCGACTGAAGGTTCCTGGTGGTCGCCCGAGTTGTGCTTCGCGTTGTGGTGTTGATTCGACTCACTCGCTTCGGCAGGCAGCGTCTGCTGGGGCGAAACCTAATCACGGTTTTTTTAACTGTCAACACCCGCCCGCATTTTTTTTCCGGGCAGTCGTCCCTGCCGCGGCGGCGGATCCTGCCGTCGCTCGCCTGCGCGCCGGACCGCCAAAGCGCACCGTCGCCGGATGCAATTCAAACCAATGCGTAAAACAAGTCGTTTTCCAATCGTGCATTCGCGCGAAGGTGTTCCCGGCGTCGCACGACCATAACCACCGAGCAAGGTGGAGCGACCTCGACGAGGCGTTTCCGATGCCCAAAAAAAATTTGCTCGGGGCGTTCCCGTTTCGCGTCGCACAAGCCGATTTGCGCAGAACTGCGCAAGCCCGGCGACGACGTTGGCGACGCTTTCGCGATGCCTGCACACGTCGTCCACGGACTCCGACGGCAGCATCGGGGGATGTACTTCCTGGCGTCCATCGACGCGGCGCCGCGCGCATGGCGCGACGGAACCGGCCCATGCCGCGGCGTCCTCGGGCGCCATCGAGCCGAGTCGCCACCCGCGTCGATGAGACGGGCAAAAAGAAAACGCCCGCTGGCGGGCGGGCGTTCTTCCTGTATCCGGCGGGAGCGACGGGACTCAGTCGTCCTCGCCCTCGATCAGTTCGGCGTAGTCGTCCGGGGAGAGCAGCTCGGCCAACTGGTCGGCATCGCCACCCTCGACCACGAACAGCCAGCCCTCGCCGTAGGCGTCCTCGTTGATGGTTTCCGGCTTGTCGGCCAGTGCCGCGTTCACTTCCACGATCCGGCCGCTGACCGGGCTGTAGACGTCCGAGGCGGCCTTGACCGACTCCACCACCGCGACTGCACTGCCGCCTTCGACGCTGTCGCCGACGTTGGGCAGCTCGACGTAGACCAGGTCGCCGAGCAGGCCCTGGGCGTGGTCGGAAATACCCACGGTGATGCGGCCGTTGCCTTCGACGCGCGCCCATTCGTGGGACTTGAGGAACTTGAGGTCTCCGGGGATCTCGCTCATGGGAATGCTCCGGTCACGCGTCGGTCTGGAAGGAGGGGCTAGTTTAGCGGAGGACTCCGCCGTGCAGGAACCGGCCGGCGCAAAGCGCGCCGGCCGCCCCGGTCAGCCGAGCACGCCGGGCTGCGCCTGGCCATCGCGCACGAACGGGAACTTCACCACGCGCACCGGTACCTCGCGCCCGCGGATGTCGACGCGAACCGGGCCCGGCTCGCCGGCCGGGACGCGCGCGAACGCGATCGCCTTGCCCAGCGTCGGCGAGAAGGTGCCGGACAGGATCTCGCCCTCGCCCTGCGCGGTGAGCACCTTCTGCCCGTGACGGAGCACGCCCTTCTCGTCCATGACCAGGCCGAGCAACTGGCGCGGGGTCCCCGCGGCCTTCTGCGCCTCGAGCACGCCGCGCCCGATGAAGTCGCGGCCGTCGTCCAGCGACACCGTCCACGCCAGGCCCGACTCCCAGGGCGTGGTGGTCTCGTCCATGTCCTGGCCATAGAGGTTCATGCCCGCTTCCAGGCGAAGCGTGTCGCGCGCGCCCAGGCCCGCCGGCTTCACCCCGGCTTCCAGCAGCGCGTTCCAGAACGCGACCGCCTCAGCTTCCGGCAGCACGATCTCGAAGCCGTCCTCGCCGGTGTACCCGGTGCGCGCCAGGTACAGCGGCACGCCGGCGGCGGCCTGCACCTCCAGCGCGGCGAAGCGGCCGAGCTTGCCGGCGGCCACGCGGTCGGATTCGCGCAGCAGCCCGATCACCTTCGCGCGCGCCTGCGGACCCTGCACCGCGATCAGGGCGAAGTCGGGGCGCTCGGTCACCTCGACGCCGAACGCGGCCGCCTGCTTCCCGATCCACGCCAGGTCCTTGTCGCGGGTGGCGGCGTTGACCACCAGGCGGAAGAAGGATTCGTCCATGTAATAGGTGATCAGGTCGTCGATCACCCCGCCGCGCTCGTCGAGCATGCAGGAGTACAGCGCCTTGCCCGGCACCTTGAGCTTGTCGACCGAGTTGGCCAACAGGTGGCGCAGGAATTCGCGCACCCGGGCGCCGCGCAGGTCGACCACGGTCATGTGGCTGACGTCGAACATGCCGGCGTCGCCGCGGACCAGGTGGTGTTCGTCGAGCTGCGAGCCATAGTGGATCGGCATGTCCCAGCCGCCGAAGTCGACCATCTTGGCGCCGAGCGCACGGTGGGTGTCGTTGAGGACGGTCTTGCGGGTCATGGCGGTCTCGCGGAAAGGAAGGCCGGCATTATCCCAGACTCCTTCTTCTGGAACTGTCACCGCGCCCGGGACCATGGCAGCCTCTCTATAAAGGAAGAGGGCGATGCGTCGCCGCACCGCCCTCCCTGCCAGACCCGCCACTCGCGGGCTTCAGGCTTCCTGCACCTTCAGCATCATTCCGTCGACCGCGACCACCCGTACCGGGGTTCCTGCGGGCAGGTCCGGACCTTCGACCGTCCAGAAGGCATCGCCGAGCTTGATCCGGCCGCGCCCCGCGACGATCGCCTGGTCCAATGGCGCGACCAGGCCGATGTTCTGCTGGGCGCGGCGGTTCAGCAGCGGCTGGTCGCTCTCGCGGGCGGCCTTGCGGAACCACTTCCGGTAGATCTGGATCGAGACGAAGCTGAGCACGACGAATGCGGCCACCTGTGCCAGGACCGGGATGCCCGGCACCACCAGCACGGCCAGGAACACGGCAATGGCCGCGAAGCCCATCCACAACATGAAGGCACCCGGCGCCAGCGTCTCAGCGGCAATCAGCAGCAACCCCAGCGCCGCCCAGCCGATCACGTCCACGCGCATGGCTCAGCCCCCCGGCCGCGGCGGCGGCATGCGTTGCCCGGTGCCTTTCTGCTGCTGGTCGGACAGCGCCTCGCGTGCGAGTTCGGCGATGCCGGCGATCGAGCCGATCACGCCGGTGGCCTCCATCGGCATCAGCACGAACTTCTGGTTCGGCGCGGTGGCCAACTCCTTGAACGCCTCCACGTACTTCTGGGCGATGAAGTAGTTGATCGCCTGCACGTTGCCGTTGGCGATCGCCTCCGACACCATCTGGGTCGCCTTGGCCTCGGCCTCGGCCAGGCGCTCGCGGGCCTCGGCTTCGCGGAACGCGGCTTCCTTCTGGCCTTCGGCCTGCAGGATCGCCGCCTGCTTGTCGCCTTCCGCTCGCAGGATCTCCGACGAGCGATGGCCTTCGGCCTCCAGGATCACCGCGCGGCGGTCGCGCTCGGCCTTCATCTGCCGGGCCATCGAGTCGACAAGGTCGCGCGGCGGCTGGATGTCGCGGATCTCGATGCGGGTGACCTTGATGCCCCAGGGATTGGTGGCGTGGTCGACCACGTTGAGCAGCTGGGCGTTGATGCGCTCGCGATTGGACAGCGATTCGTCCAGGTCCATCGAACCGATCACGGTGCGGATGTTGGTCTGGACCAGCGCGATCATCGCTACTTCCAGGGTGGCCACCTCATAGGCCGCCTTGGCGGCATCCAGCACCTGGAAGAACACCACGCCGTCCACGCGGACCACCGCGTTGTCCTTGGTGATGACTTCCTGGCTGGGCACGTCCAGCACCTGCTCCATCATGTTCACCTTGCGGCCGACGCCGTAGATGATCGGGATCAGGAAGTGCAGGCCCGGATCGAGGGTATGGGTGTACTTGCCGAAACGCTCCACCGTCCATTCGTAGCCCTGCGGCACCATCCGCACGGTCTTGAACAGCACGATCACGCCGGCCACCAGCAGTACTACCGCCAGGAAACCCGAAGAAAACATCCCCTTCCTCCTTGGCCGTTCGTGGCCATCCCATGTGGACCCAGTATAGGCAATGCACGCGGGCGGGAACCGGCCGGCCGGGGCGCGGTCGCAATCGGTTGAAAAGGAGTGCGACGCTTTCGCCGCCATGGGCATCCACACCGGATATGACCGCCCCACCCGCCCCCGATAGCGTCCACCTGCTCTCGCCAGCCAGCTGCCTTGCGCTCGCTCCAGCGCTGGCCGCGGCCGACCTGCGCGCGGACGAGACGGCGCCGCGCTCGGGCTTCGCGATCGAAGTGCCCGACACGCTGCTGGAGCGTGCGCGGCGCGGCGACTCCGCCGCGTTCGAGCAGATCTACCGCTGGTTCGAGCGCCCGGTGTTCACCCTCGCCCTGCGCCTGTGCGGCGACCGCGAGGAGGCCGGCGAAGCGCTGCAGGAAACCATGCTCAAGCTGCTGCGCCGGATCGGCGAGTACCGGGGCAGCGGGCCGTTCTGGGGCTGGCTGCGCCAGATCGCGATCAACGAAGCGCTGCTGCGGTTGCGCCGCGGTCGGCGGATGGAGGACATCCTGCCGATCGACGGGCACGACCTGGAGGACGGCGCGCCGCCACCACCCGCGGCCGCCGACGCCGCCCTGCTCCAACGCGCGCTGCTGGGCCTGCCAGCCGCCACCCGCAGCGTGCTCTGGCTGTACCACGCCGAAGGCTATACCCACGAAGAGATCGCCGAACTGATGCAGCGCACGCCCAGTTTTTCGAAGTCGCAGCTGGCGCGCGGCACGCGCCGCCTGCGTGCGCTGCTGCAGGTCGAGGAGGCCCCCCATGTCTGATCGCACCCCGATTCCCGCCCGCTCCCTCGCGCCGGCCGACTGGCACGATGCGTTCGCAGCGCTGCCGCTGGAAGCGCCGCCGGCCGATGGCTGGCAGCGGTTCGCCACGCAGCACGTCATTGCGTCGACGCGCCGGCGCCGTGCGCTGCCCTGGGCGATCGCCGCGGCGACCGCGTGCCTGGCCGCATTGCCGGTGCTGGTGTTCATGCGCCAGCCCGCACCTTCCACTGCGGCGGATGCGCCCGTCGTGGCCAGCGTCGATGCGCCATCCCTGCCCACCGGCGCGGCCGGCAACGCCACCACGACCGCAATCGTCGATGGCATCGGACCGCGCGTATCCGGCGCCGCTTCGCCAGCGTCCCCGCCTCCGGGCCTTTCCACCGCGCGGGCACCCGGCGTCGCGCTGGAGGAACTGCACGCCGAGTCCGCACGCCTGGAAGCATTGCTGACCGAACTGTCCGACGACGCCGGATCGGGCGACGGCGCACGGCTGGCGTTGACGATCTCCCTGCGCACGCAGGTCAGCTACATCGATGCCGCGCTATCCGGTGCCCCGCTCGACGAGCCCGCCCATGTCGACCTGTGGAAACAACGCGTGGAGATCCTGCGCGAACTGGCCGGCGTCGCCGCCGAGCAGCGCTGGAACGCCCTCTATGGCGGTCCGGCCGCCGACTACGCCCTGGTCCAGGTCTATTGAGATGCGCCCTTTCCATTGAACATCCGAGACGATGCCATGAGCCACGCGAATCCCCTCCCCCTGCCACGCACTGCGATGCTGGCCCTGTCGCTGGCCTGTGGCCTTGCCTTGCCGGCGCACGCGCAGGACAAGGCCGACCAGCAGAAGCAACTGGAGCAGGCACGTGCCGACCTCCAGTCGGCGGCGCGCCGCGTTGCCGAGCTGTCCGCCCAAACGGGCGTGGATGCCAACCGCATCGAGTCCATCCATATCGACTCCCGGCTCGGCGAGAACGGCAAGCCGCGCCTGGGCGTGCTGCTGGGCATCGATGAGCAGGCCGGCGTGCGCATTGCCGGGGTCACGCCCGGGGGTGGCGCCGACAAGGCGGGACTGAAGACCGGTGACCGGCTGCTGCGGATCCGCGGCAAGGCCATCCATGGTGCCTCCGGCGAGGCGCGGGTTGCCGACGCGCGTGCGGCCTTGGCCGTGCTGGAGCAGGGCAAGCCGGTACGGGTGTCGTACCAGCGCGATGGCAAGCAGCACGACGCGGACGTGACTCCGGCCGCGACGCAGCCCCTGGTCTTTGCGCGCACGATCTCGCGCGATGGCGGTGACGATCCGGTCACCACCGTGATCGACAGCGCCGACCTGGCCAGGCTCAAGGACCTGGGGCCGCAGCTGCGGGGCGAAGTGATTCGGCTGTCGCGACCCGGCTCCTGCCTGGGCGACGGCTGCACGGCCCCGCTCCTGGCCGAGGCATTGCGCTGGGACGGACTGAACCTGCTCGCCCTGGAGCCGGAGCTTGGCCGCTACTTCGGCACCGAACGCGGCGTGCTGGTGCTCTCGCAGGGCGCCCTGCCCGGTCTGCAGGCCGGCGATGTGATCCACAAGATCGAAGGCAAGACCGTCGCCAGCCCGCGCGAAGCGATGCAGGCAATGTCCGCAAGGAAGCCCGGCGAACAGGCCAAGGTGACGGTCATGCGCGACCGCAGCGTGCGCGAAGTGCAGATCACGGTGCCCGAGCGCACGCGCTCGCTGGATTTCATTCCCGTGCCGCCCGAGCGCCCGGCACCGCCAGTGCCGGCGGTGAGGGCACCACCGCTACCGAAACCCCAGGCAGCGGCGAGGGCTGTCCCGCTCTGAACGTGGCATCCCGCGAGTCCGAATACGCGCCGGAACCCACCGGCCTTTCCCCTCCCCCGCAGGACGCGGGGGAATTTTTTCGACTCAGTGCCTCGGTGCCACCGACTTGGCGAAGGCCTCGCCGCCCTTCGCGTCGGCCCACTCTCCTTCTTCCTCGCCGGTCTGCATGAACAGCAACGCGATCATCGCCATGCCGTCGACCCTGGTCTTCAGGTGCACGCGCGGCGGCAGCTCCGGCGGGCGCGCAACGCGACCAGTGGCTGACCTGTTCACGCGCGACCTCCCCCGCCTGAGCCAGACACGGAGAGAGAGGCGGTGGCGAGCGCAGCGCAGATGGCAGCAGCCGGCGGTGCGGTGCAAATCGTCGGTCAGCGACCAGGGCAACAGAAAAGAACCCGGTGAGCTGGCCTCCGGAAACGCATGCGGTCGTCCAGGAAAAAGCGAGGCGTGCCGGCGCCTTGCATGGTGCTTCAGCGCCGAGGGCCAAGCCGCCGCACGATGGCGACGGCCGAAAGCGGCGCGACGGCTACTTGGTCAGGATCAGCTTGTCGTTGCTGGTATGGCGCAGCCGGTACAGCTTGTCGCCGTGACGGATCAGGATCTCGCGGCGGCCATTGAGAAGCTGCTCGCTGCCCAGAGCCACTTCATCGGCGAGCGGCGCCGGAGCGGGTGTGCGTGCAGGTTGGACGTGCGTCAGGGTCAGGCGGTGCACATTCATGGTCGGGCTCCAACGGTAAGGGCACGGGAACCCTGTTAATGATAATTGTTCTCATTAACATGTCAAGCGACTCAGAGGGCGGCCGCGACCTCGAGCTGCTGCCAGACCGGCTCGTCGTACCGCTTGGCGATTTCCAGCGCTGAAAGGTTCTGGAGCAGCTGCGCGGTGCTGCTGGCGCCCAGGATCACGCTGCTCACGTGCGGGTTGCGCAGGCACCAGGCGATCGCCAGCGGCGCGGGCTTTTCGCCAAGTCCGGCGGCGACCTCGACGAAGCGCTGTGCGCGCTCGATCCTCCGCTCCTCGCTGTGGCCGACCACCAGTCGTTGCAGCCAGCCCGCGTCGGCCTGAGCCAGCCTGCCGTCGCGCTCCACGCCGCTGGCGTACTTGCCCGTGAGCAGACCCGAGGCCAGCGGTGACCAGATCGTCGTCCCCAGGCCCAGCTCCGAGTAAAGGGGCGCGTATTCCAGTTCCACCCGTTCGCGATGGAGCAGGTTGTACTGCGGCTGCTCCACGGTCGGAGCCGCCAGGTGGTTGCTGCGGGCGAAGCGCGCCGCCTCGCGGATCAGCGCCTCCGGCCACTCCGACGTGCCCCAGTACAGGACCTTGCCCTGCCGGACGAGCAGATCCATCGCGGCGACGGTCTCTTCGACCGGCGTATCCGGATCGGGTCGGTGGCAGTAATAAAGGTCAAGGTGTTCGACCCTCAGGCGCTTCAGTGCGCCATGGCAGGCCTCGATCACATGCTTGCGCGACAGCCCACGCTGGGTGGGCCGGGGCTCGTCCACCGAACCGAAGAACACCTTGCTCGAGACGCAGTAGCCGTCGCGCGGCAGGCGAAGGTCGGCGATGACATCGCCCATGACCCGCTCGGCCTCGCCGTTGGCGTAGGCCTCCGCATTGTCGAAGAAGGTGATCCCGTGGTCCCAGGCCGCCGCGATCAGTTCGCGCGCCTGGCCACGCCCGACCTGGCGGCCGAAGGTCATCCAGGCGCCGAACGACAGCGCGGACAGCTGCAGGCCGGAAGCGCCGAGGCGGCGATATTGCATTGGGGGATCTCCCGCGAACGATGGCTCCAGTCTAGTGGGTGGCATGGACCGGGGGCCTGCAGAGCGTACAAGCGCGCCGCTCGCGCCGACGTGGAGCGGGGGTTTGCCCTGCTCGCTGAAGACGTTCAGTCAGCCTGGATCGAGGGGACGGGGTGGGGCCTGACCTGCTAGGATTTCGCAATTATTTAACATCCGCAGGGGATTCCATGATCGAGGCACTGGGGCGGATCGGTTTCGGCCTGTTCGGGTTGGCCGTGCTGATCGGCATCGTCTGGCTGTGCTCGAACAACCGCCGCGCCGTCGACTGGAAGCTGGTGCTGACCGGCGTGTCGCTGCAGATCGCCTTCGCCGCGGTGGTGCTGCTGGTGCCCGGTGGACGCCAGGTCTTCGACCTGCTCAGCCATGGCTTCGTCCGGATCCTGGGTTTCGTCGCCGAAGGCTCGAATTTCATCTTCGGCAGCCTGATGGATATCGAGAAGAACGGCTTCATCTTCGCCTTCCAGGTGCTGCCGACGATCATTTTCTTCTCGGCACTGATGGGCGTGCTCTACCACCTCGGGGTGATGCAGGCGGTGGTGCGGGTCATGGCCCTGGCGATCACGAAGGTCATGCGCGTTTCAGGCGCCGAGACCACCAGCGTCTGCGCAAGCGTGTTCATCGGCCAGACCGAGGCGCCGCTGACCGTGCGCCCGTACATCGCCAAGATGACCCAGTCCGAGCTGCTGACGATGATGATCGGCGGCATGGCCCACATCGCCGGCGGCGTGCTCGCCGCCTACGTGGGCATGCTCGGCGGCGGGGACCCGGAACAGCAGGCGTTCTTCGCCAAGCACCTCCTGGCGGCCAGCATCATGGCGGCGCCGGCAACCCTGGTGATCGCCAAGATCCTGGTGCCCGAGACCGGCGAGCCGCTGACCCGCGGCACGGTGAAGATGGAGGTCGAGAAGACCACCGCCAACGTGATCGATGCGGCCGCCGCCGGCGCCGGCGATGGCCTGCGCCTGGCGCTGAACATCGGCGCGATGCTGCTGGCCTTCATCGCGCTGATCGCGCTGGTCGACGCCCCGCTGAAGTGGTTCGGCGACGTCACCGGCATTGCCGCGTGGCTCGGCCAGCCCACCAGCCTGTCCACCCTGCTCGGCTACCTGCTGGCGCCGATCGCCTGGGTGATCGGCACGCCGTGGGCGGACGCGACCACGGTCGGTTCGCTGATCGGGCAGAAGATCGTGCTCAACGAATTCATCGCCTACAGCCAGCTGTCGAGCATCATCAACGGCCAGGTGGACGGCGTGACCCTCAGCCCGGAAGCTACCCTGGTGGCGACCTATGCGCTGTGTGGATTCGCCAACTTCAGCTCGATCGCGATCCAGATCGGCGGCATCGGCGGACTGGCGCCTGAACGACGCCAGGACCTGGCCCGATTCGGCCTGCGCGCGGTGCTGGGCGGTTCGATCGCCACCTTCATGACCGCGACCATCGCCGGCGTGCTCACCCACTTCGGCTGAGACGCTCGCCGGGTTTTTCCGACGGACGGGCCCCTGCGGCCCGCCGTTTCCGTTTTCCGTTCTGATTTCCACGTACAGAGGTCGCATGAATTCGGTCATCGTCGTCGGCTCCTTCAACGTCGACCACGTCTGGCGCTGTGCCGAGCTGCCTGCGGTCGGCGCGACCATCGCCGGCCAGTACAGCACCGGACCCGGCGGCAAGGGCTTCAACCAGGCCGTCGCTGCGGCACGGGCGGGCGCGCGTACCGCCTTCGTCTGCGCGCTGGGCGATGACGCCGGCGGCGCGCTGGCGCGCCAACTCGCACAGGGCGATGGCATCGACCTGCGGGCCGAGCCCAGCGAACAGCCCACGGGCACGGCCGGCATCTACGTGGATGCGCGTGGCCGCAACAGCATCGTCATCGGTGCCGGCGCGAACGGCACCCTGGGAACGACTGCGGTAACTGCCGATTCGTCGCTGTTGGCAGGCGCGCGCATCCTGCTCGCCCAGCTGGAGTCACCGGTCGAGACGATCGAGGCCGCACTGGCTTTGGCGCGCGACGCGGGCCTCGTCACCCTGCTCAACCCGGCGCCGGCCAATGCCGCCAGCAGCATCAGCCTGCTGCGCCTGGCCGACCTGCTGACCCCCAACGAGACCGAGTTCGCCGCCCTGCTCGCCCGCCATGTCGGCGAGCGGATCGAGGCCGAGGCCGTGGCCACGCTGGACGGTGCCAGCCTGCATGCCCTGTGCCGCCTGCTGCTGCCGCACGGCAGCGTGGTCGTCACGCTGGGTTCGGTCGGCGTGTTCGTATCGCATGCGGACGACCAGACGCGCGGCGATCCCCAGCCCTACTACCGCATCGGCGCTGAAACCGTCGCCACCGCCGACACCACCGGTGCGGGCGATGCGTTCAATGGCGCATTGGCCGCCTCGCTCGCGCGCCTCCCCGACTCGCCGTTCGCCACCCACGTGCGCTACGCCAACCGGTTCGCCGCGCTGTCCACCGAACAGGCCGGCGCCGCGGAGGCGATGCCGTGGCACGCCGGCGTGCTGGACCGCTTCGGTCCCTGATCGCGGCGCCATGCGCATCGGCCGCCATGCCATCGAACCGCGCGTGGTCCTGGCGCCGATGGCCGGCGTCACCGACAAGCCGTTCCGGCTGCTGTGCAAGCGGATGGGCGCAGGCCTGGCGGTCTCGGAGATGACGATCAGCGACCCGCGCTTCTGGAACACGCGCAAGTCGCTGCAGCGCATGGACCACGCTGGCGAGCCGGACCCGGTCAGCGTGCAGATCGCGGGCACCGAACCACGGCAACTGGCCGAGGCCGCGCGCTACAACGTCGACCACGGCGCACAGATCGTCGACATCAACATGGGCTGCCCCGCCAAGAAGGTCTGCAACGCATGGGCGGGGTCGGCGCTGATGCGCGACGAGGCGCTGGTCGGCCGCATCCTCGATGAGGTGGTCGCCGCCGTGGATGTCCCGGTGACGCTGAAGATCCGCACCGGCTGGGACGCGGCCAACCGCAACGCGCCCACCATCGCCCGGATCGCCGCGGCCGCCGGCATCCAGGCGCTGACCGTGCATGGCCGGACGCGCGACCAGCATTACACCGGCGATGCCGAGTACGCGACGATCGCCAGGATCAAGTCGGACATCTCCATTCCGGTCATCGCCAATGGCGACATTGATTCGCCACAACGCGCCGCGCAGGTACTGCGCGACACCGGCGCCGATGCGGTGATGGTCGGACGCGCGGCCCAGGGCCGACCCTGGATCTTCCGAGAAATCGCCCACTACCTGGCGACCGGCGAGTTGCTGGCGCCCCCTTCGATCACCGAAGTCCGCGACATCCTGCTCGCCCACCTCGAAGCGCTGCATGCGTTCTACGGCGAAGAGCAGGGCGTGCGCATCGCACGCAAGCACCTGGGCTGGTACGCGAAGGACCGGCCGGAGAACGCCGCCTTTCGCGCCGTCGTCAACCGCGCGCAGTGCGCCGCAGACCAGGTGGCGCTGACGCGCGAGTATTTCGACGCGCTCGAATCAGGCGTACTTTTAGCGCACGCCGCTGCCTGACGCGGCTCGAAGGTTGCTTCATGTAACCATCCATCGCTTAAACGTTACTTGCGTCACCCTGCATACCGGCACTGTGCATGCGGCGCACGCAGGAGGACGCTGGCGATGCCGGAAGCACCCGGCACGTGGCCCTTCTGCCACGGAACCTGCAAGGGCTCTCGCCCCGGAGGCTGTCATGTTTGCACGCATCGCCGTTGTCGCGGCCGCGCTGGCCGCCGCTCCTTCCGCATTCGCCGCCGATGTCACCGTTGCCGATCTTTCCCGCGACACGGGCGTGAGCGAACGCCATATCCGCATGGTCGCCGGGGCGCGTACGCCCTACCCCGAATACCGGATCGTGTTCGACCGCGTCGAGCGCCAGCTGAAATCCGCGCTGGGCCAGGAAGGCTACGAACGCCTGCTCGAAGGCGACGTGGCGGCCGCTTCGCAGATCCGTCGCGCACGCATCGCCGATGAAACGGCGGTTGCCGCGAAGGCCAAGCAACCGGCAGCGGGCGAGCGTCGCACCGAAAGCTGACGCACCGTCCGCTCAATCGCCCGTCGTGGTCGCCTGTCCCTGGACGACGGCCATCGGCGGGGCCTGCCAGATGCGATGCCACATGGTACCCAGCCGCCGCCGCGCCTCCAGGGGCATGCGCAGCTGTTCCGGTGACGTCGCGCGCCAGGCTTCGCCCTCGCGCTGTGCGACCGCGAACACGAAGGTGTAGTCGGGCTCGGCGCCCATGCGCAGGTCGGCCAGTTCCAGCCGGCCATCGCGTTCGCGCGCCTTCATGAAACCGTGATTGAACCACGCAAGCCGGCGCACGGCAGGAAGGTCGCCGGCTTCGTGCAGCGCCTGCACGTTGGACGGATAGCTGCGGAACTCCATCGGTCCGCGGTCGGCGACGATGGAACGCTCGCCCTCGACGAATCCCGAAGGCGTCATCGCAACCACGCGCCATAGCAGCGTATTGAATGGCATCGGCACGGAGAACCGCGGCGCATCGCCCAGGCCCATGGCCGCGAGACTGCGTTGTGCCTCGCGCTCGACCATTCCCTTGGCCAGCAGCGACCAGCCCAGGTAGGCGCTGCTGAGCACCAGGCCGGCGACCAGTGCGTGTTGCGCCAGCCGTCGTCCGCGTGCGAACCAGGCGATCGCGCACGCGAGCAGCAGCCAGACCGTGTAGGCCGGATCGATGATGAACACGCTCGACCACATCACCGGGGGCGTAGAAAGCGGCCACCAGAGCTGGGTTCCATAGACTGTGAACGCATCCAGCAGCGGATGCGTTATCAGCGCCAGCTGGATCGCCCAGAACCAGCGCCGTGGCGATTCGGCCACGCGCCCGTTCCCGAAGCGGCGGAACAGCCACCAGACCAGCCAGCCCAGCAGCGGCAGCACGAACAGCGAATGGCTGAAGCTGCGATGCACCGTCATCCGGACCACCGGATCGTCGCTGAGCAGCGCGAGCGGAATCGCGTCCAGGTCCGGCAGGGTGCCCAGCGCGGCACCGGCCAGGAGAGCCGCGCGGCGATGGCCAGCAGGCGCGATAGCGGCGGCGACCGCCGCACCGAGGACGATCTGTGTGAGGGAATCCATGCGCGAATGCTAGCAGGGCACGTGTCCGCGGCCGCTGCGCGAGGGGTTGCCCGTGCGATCCCGCGTTCTGCAAGACCGATCCCCTTGAACGGTCCGCGCAGCTTCATGCCATGCCTGCAATCGCTCACCCCGCCGTGGCATGGCCCGCAAGCGCGAGGGCAACGGCGCGGCACCTCGCCACGCAGCTATAGCTGGCCGAGGCGAGAGCCCTGAGTGCCGCTGCGCGGGAGTGGCGGAGGACTGCCTGATGAGCCGTCCTCGCTGCGCGGCATCGGCGGCGACCGCCCCCTGCCCATCGCGCACGGCGGTTCGGCCGAGGTTCCGCGCCCGCAGCGGTGGCGTCCCGTAGGCAGCCGCTCCCTGCGGCTTGGCCCGGCGCCGGGACCGTGACTGCGCTGGGCCCGGGCCTGGACTCGACGTTACTCATCGGACACATCCGCGACGGCGTTCCCGCCATGCGGCCTGCGGCAATGCGTCACAAGACGGCCAAGCGCAGATGAAGCGTGTCGCGCCGGCTTAACAGCCGGCCAACCGGCGGGCCGGCACAATGCACCCCGGGCCGGACCCGTGTATCATTCGCGCCCATCTCTTCATCCGAATACAAGGATATAGCCCGATGTCCAGCTATCTCTTCACCTCCGAATCGGTCTCCGAAGGCCATCCGGACAAGATCGCCGACCAGATCTCCGACGCCGTCCTCGACGCGATCCTCGCCCAGGACAAGCGCGCGCGCGTGGCCTGCGAGACGATGGTGAAGACCGGCGCGGCGATCGTCGCCGGCGAAGTCACGACCAATGCCTGGGTCGACATCGAGGCCTTGGCCCGCAACGTCATCAACGAGATCGGCTACAACAATTCCGACGTCGGCTTCGACGGCCACACCTGCGCCATCATCAACATGCTCGGCAAGCAGTCGCCGGACATCGCCGCCGGCGTGGACCGCAAGAAGCCCGAAGAACAGGGCGCGGGCGACCAGGGCCTGATGTTCGGCTATGCCTGCAACGAGGCCCCGGAATTCATGCCGGCGCCGATCTACTACTCGCACCGCCTGGTCGAGCAGCAGGCCAAGGTCCGCAAGAAGAAGAACTCGCCGCTGCCCTGGCTGCGCCCGGACGCCAAGTCGCAGGTCACCCTGCGCTACGACAACGAGCACAACGTGCTCGGCCTGGACGCGGTGGTCCTGTCGACCCAGCACGACCCGGGCATCAAGCAGAAGGACCTGGTCGAGGGCGTGTACGAGCACATTCTCAAGCCGGTGCTGCCGAAGAAGTGGCTCGAGACGCTGCCGAAGAAGAAGGTCCACATCAACCCGACCGGCATCTTCGTGATCGGTGGGCCGGTGGGCGACTGTGGCCTGACCGGCCGCAAGATCATCGTCGACAGCTACGGCGGCATGGCCCGCCATGGCGGCGGTGCGTTCTCGGGCAAGGATCCGTCGAAGGTCGACCGTTCCGCCGCCTATGCCGCCCGCTACGTGGCCAAGAACATCGTCGCCGCCGGCCTGGCCGACCGCTGCGAAGTGCAGGTCTCCTACGCGATCGGCGTGGCCGAGCCGACCTCGATCTCGGTCACCACCTTCGGCACCGGCAAGATCAGCGACGAGCAGATCGAGAAGCTGATCCGCAAGCACTTCGACCTGCGCCCGTATGGCATCGTCAAGATGCTCGACCTGATCCACCCGGTGTACCAGCTCACCGCTGCCTACGGCCACTTCGGCCGCAAGCCGCAGCAGGTCACCTACACCGACGGCGCCGGCAAGAAGCAGACCGCCACCGCGTTCTCGTGGGAGAAGACCGATCGCGCAGATGCCCTGCGCGCGGACGCCAAGCTGAAGTAAGCGCGCGGCTCATCGCCGGACGTGGAAACGGGCCGCACAAGCGGCCCGTTTCTTTTGACGCCCGCGCCTGGTGCTGCAGCGACTCAGCCGGTGTTCTGCACGCCCTGCGAAACACCGTTCACGCTGGCCACCAGCGCGCGCAGCAAGGTCTCGTCCTCCCGTCCACTGGCGCGCCAGCGCTTGAGCAAGTCCGCCTGCAGCACGCTGATCGGATCCACGTACGGGTTGCGCAGGCGGATCGACAGCGCCAGGCGCTGGTCGTGCTGCAGCAGCCATTCGTTGCCGTTGAGGCGCATCGCCCAGTCGCGCGTGAGCGCGTGCTCGGCCTCGATCCGCGGGAAGAACTCGCCGTGCAGCGCGTCGCCGGCCAGTCGCGAGAACATCCCGGCGATGCCCATGTCGCCCTTGGCCAGGACCATGGCGATGTCGTCGAGGAAGGTCTTGAAGAACGGCCAGTCGCGGCCCATCTCGCGCAGCGCGTCCTCGCCGTACTCCCCGACCGCGGCCTGCAGTCCGCTACCCACACCGTACCAGCCGGGGATCACCGCCCGTGCCTGGCTCCACGCGAACACCCAGGGGATGGCGCGCAGGTTGGACAGCGCCGCATCCTGGCCCAGCCGGCGCGACGGCCTCGACCCCAGGGTCATGCGCTCGATCACGTCGATCGGCGTCGCGCTGCGGAAATAGTCCATGAAGCGCGGTGCGCCGACGAAACCACGATAGGCGCCGCTGCTGGCCTCGGCCACCGTGGCCATGACCTGGCGCCACCGCGCCTCGCGCGGCTCCGGCTCGCGCGGCCGGATGCTGGCCACCAGCACCGCGCCGGTGGCCTGCTCCAGCGAGCGCAGGGCCAGCGCGCGGATGCCGAACTTGCGGTGGATCGCCTCGCCCTGCTCGGTCACCCTCAGCCGACCATCGACGCTCCCGCGCGGCGACGCATCGACCGCCCGCGAGGTCTTGCCGCCACCGCGGCTGATCGAACCGCCGCGGCCGTGGAAGAAAGTCAGCTTGATGCCGAGCTCTTCGGCCGCCTGCATCAGTTCCACCTGGGCACGCTGCAGCCCCCAGCGAGAAGCGGCGATGCCGCCGTCCTTGCCGCTGTCCGAGTAGCCCAGCATCACCATCTGCACGTTGCCGCGCGCGGCCAGGTGCCGGCGGTACACCGCGTCGGCGAGCAGGTCGCGCAGCGTATCGGGGCCGTGGCGCAGGTCGTCCACGGTCTCGAACAGGGGCGCGATGTCGAGCGGCACGTTGCCCTCGGCATCGACCAGGCCGCCGCGCCGTGCCAATGCCAGCACGGTCAGCACGTCGGCGCGGCTGCGCGCCATGGAAATGATGTAGGCGCCCAGCGCGTCGGTACCGTGGCGCAGGCGGGCATCGCCCAGCGCGGCGAACACCCCGTCCAGGCGCGCGTTGCCGGGCTCGTCGACCTGCGGCAGCGCCGTGTCGCCTCCGGCGTAGGGCCCGAGCAGCGCCGCCTGGTCGACCGCATCGCGCGATTCCCAGTCCTCCTCGCCCAGCGCCGCAGCCACCGCGCGCGCGTGGATGCTCGACTCCTGGCGCACGTCCAGCCGTGCGAGGTGGAACCCAAAGGTGCGCAGGCGCCAGACCAGGCGTCGCACGGAGAACCAGCCTGCATGCACGCCGCGGTGGTTCTCCAGGCTCTGCCGGATCAGCTCGATGTCGTCGCCGAACTCGGCCGGCGAGCCGTAGCCCTCGGCGCGGTCGTCCAGGGTGGCCTGCAGCCGCGCGCGCATCAGGTCGATCAGCAGGCGGTACGGCATGTCGGCGTGGCGCGGGCGCGCGGCTGCGGCCGCCTGCGGCAACAACTCGCGGTAGCGCTCGACCTGGTCCAGCACCTGCGGATCGACCCCGACCACGCCGGTGGACTGGCTCAGCACCGTGGTCAGCTGCTGCAGTTCGCCCAGGTACTTGCCGAGGATCGCGCGGCGCTGTGCGTCGAGCGTATTGCGGATCGTGTTCGCATCGACGTTCGGGTTGCCGTCCATGTCGCCGCCGACCCAGGTGCCGAAGCGGAGCAGCCGCGGCAGGTCGGTGGCGATGCCGAAGCTCTCGCCGATCGCGTGTTCCAGCGTCTCGTAGAACACCGGCATGACCCGGTACAGCACTTCGGTCAGGTAGAAGCCGACATGCTCGCGCTCGTCCTCCACGCCCGGGCGCACCGGCGAGGAGTCGGCGGTCTGCCAGGCCGAGGTCAGCGCCATGCGGAAGCGGGCGATGTCGGCGGCGCGTTCGCCGGGCGTGCGGCCACCGTCGAGGTCGTCGACCAGCGCGGCGACCATGATCTGTTCCTTCTCCAGCAGCGCGCGCCGCACCGCCTCGGTCGGGTGCGCGGTGAACACCGGCTCGATGTCGATGCGCTCCAGCCAGTCGCGCAGTTCCTCCGGCGAAACGCCCTTTTGCTTCAAGCGGTGCAGCGCATCGTGCAGGCTGTCGGGTTGCGGCTTGCCGGTGTCGGCGCGCTGGTAGTCGCGGCGCCGGCGGATGCGGTGCACGCGCTCGGCGATGTTGACGACCTGGAAGTAGGTGCTGAAGGCGCGCACCAGGGCCTCGGCATGCACCGGCTCCAGCCCGTCCAGCAGCGCCGACAGCGAAGCCATCGAGCCACCGTTCTGGCGCCGGGCGATCGCCGTGGTGCGCACCCGTTCCACTTCCTCGAGGAAGGCCGGCGACACCTGCTCGGCGAGCATGTCACCGACCAGCGCGCCGAGCCGCCGCACGTCGTCGCGCAGCGGCAGGTCCGGCGGGGCGAATTCGAGCTGGCGGGGAGCATTCATCGACACGCGCTACGGGGAAGGAAGACGATCCCCCGAGCTTAGCCGCGTTTTGTGCGGCGCCGCAAAAGTTTCAGCAGCACCCAATGCGCCGCCACTCCAGCGCAAACGAACCGGCGCGACCCGTCGCCACGACAGGCCGCGCCCCCGTTTCAGTTTTTCGCCTGCGCGCGCTCCGCCGTGGCGTTCCGCACGTACTCCTGCAACAAGTCGTCCGTCTCGGCCAGCATGTGCAGGATCGATTCGCGGGCACGGTAGCCATGCGATTCGTTGGGCAGCATCACCAGCCGCGCATTGCCCCCCAGGCCCTTGACCGCGGCGAACATGCGCTCGCTCTGGATCGGGAAGGTGCCCGAATTGTTGTCCTGTTCGCCGTGGATCAGCAGCAGCGCGTCCTTGATCCGGTCGGCATGGTTGAACGGCGACATCGTCAGGTAGGTTTCCGGCGCCTGCCAGAAGTTGCGCTCCTCGGACTGGAACCCGAACGGCGTGAGCGTGCGGTTGTAGGCGCCACTGCGGGCGATGCCGGCCTTGAACAGGCGCGTGTGCGCAAGCAGGTTCGCGGTCATGAAGGCGCCATACGAATGGCCGCCGACCGCGACCCGCTTCGGGTCGCCGACGCCACGCCGGGCCAGCTCGTCCACCGCCGCCTGCGCGCTGGCAGTCAGCTGGGCGATGTAGGTGTCGTTGGGTTCGGCGTCACCCTCGCCCACGATCGGCATCGACGGATCGTCGAGCACCGCGAAACCGCGGGCCAGGAAAGGCAGCGGCCCCCAGTAGCTGATCCGGTTGAACCGGTACGGCGAGTCGGTGACCTGGCTGGCGGCCTGCGCCGATTTGAATTCCTGCGGGTAGGCCCACATCAGCACCGGCAACGGGCCGTCGCGCCCGGCGTCGTAGCCGGCCGGCAGGTACAGCGTACCGGTCAGTTCCACGCCATCGGCGCGCTTGTAGCGGATCTGCTCCTTGCGCACGTCGCGCAACTGCGGCGTGGGGTGCGGAAAGCGGGTCAGCGCGCGCAGCGGTTCGGTCGCGCCGGCATCGCGCACGTAGAAGTTGCCGGGCTCGGCCGGCGATTCGCGCGTGGTCAGCAGGCGCAGGCCACTATCGTCCAGCAGCGCCTGCGGCGCCTCGTAGTACGGTGCCTGCGAATGGAACAGGCGCTCTGACTTGCCGGTGGCCAGGTCGTAGCGGTCGACGAACGGACGGTCACCCTCCGGCGAAGCGCCCTCGCCGAGCAGGAACAGGCTGCCCCCGTCGGCGCTGGTCAGAAGGCGCTGCCGCCCCGCGGCGTCGGTCAGCGTAGCCGCCGAACCCGGATCGGCGTAGCGATCCTCGAAAGAACGGTCCACCAGCAGTTGCGGGGCCTGGGCTGGCGCATCGGGCGCGATGCGCCAGGTCTTCGTGCGGCGATTCTTCCACCAGGCTTCATCCAGCAGCGCCAGGTCGCCCCGGCCCCAGGTGATGCCGCCGTAGCGCGAGCCCAGGTCGGCCAGTTTCACCGGCGCGGCCGAGAACGGCGCGGCCTGCATGAACACCGCGTCGCGCACCGCCGCCTCGCGGGCCGGGTCGCCGCCGTCCTGGGCCTCGGCCCAGGCCAGCGTGGCTGGCGCGTCGGCGCGCCAGGCCACCGAACGGACGCCCGTGGGCACCGCGTCGTTGCCGGTCGGCAGTCCTTCGACCAGCGGCAGGCGTGCGACGGTGTGCACGCTGCGACCGGAAGTGGCGTCGAGCACCTCGACCACGCGCGGGAAGCGCATCAAAGGAACCAGGTAGGAGAACGGGCGCTCGATCCTTTGCGCCAGCACGAAGCGTCCATCGGGCGAAGGCGAGGTCGAGGTGTACAACGCGGCCGCACCGACACGCACCACCTTGCCCTGCAGGTCCACGCGCGCGGGCTGCGAAACCAGGTAGTGCTCCAGGGTCAGCGCATCGTTCTCGTTGCGCAGCAGGTCCTGGAACGTACGGATCGAACGCACCCCGGCACCGGCTTCGGTCTGCTGCACGCTCGGGCCGGTCGGCACCGCGTCGGCAGGCGGCAACGGGCTAGGGCTGCCGGCCTGCAGCCGCACCAGCAGTCCGCGGCTGTCCGGCAACCAGCTGTAGGCGCTGCCGGCGACCGTGTTGAGTCCGGCCACCAGCCGGCGCGCGCGCAGTGCGGCCACGTCGACCAGCCACAGCTCGTTGGCCCCGCTCGCACGGTCGATCCGGTTGAAGACGAAATGGCGCTGGTCCGGCGACCAGGCCAGCCCGGCTAGTCCCAGCGGCTCAGGCAATCCGGCGATCCGCCGCTCGCCGCCGCTGGCGACATCCATCAGCCACAACTCGCTGCCGAAGGTGAACTGGCTCGGCGCGTGGACGCGCGGATGGAAGCGCAGGCCCGCCAGCTTCAGTTCGGGCTGGGCGACCACATCGATCCCCGGCAGGTCCGGCATCCGCACCAGCGCGGCCAGGTCGCGGCGCGGCGAGAGGGTCAGCTGCGGGGCGCGGGGCGCGTCCACGATCGCACGCAGCTCGGCGACCGGTTCGCGATAGCGCGACGCCCCTTCCGCTCCGGCCTGGGCCGCCGAAGGGCCGGGCAAGGCCCAGGCCAGAGCCGCCAGGGCCAGCGCCGGCAGGGCGCCCCTGGGGGCGGACGGTCGCGGACGGCCGGAACCGGCGGTCGCCACGGGGCGGCCGGGGTCGGAGGTCTTGGGTGCGGGCATCGGCAGTTCCTGGGGTGGCTTGGGACGACCTGACTGGATACCACGCCCGTTGAGACGGCTACCCGTGGCGAAAGTCCCGCAACGGCGACGCCGTGCCCGGTTCATCCATCGATCCGGATGGACGGATATAATGCGCGCGCCGCCGAGGGGCGCTGCGACCATGGGACGTGCGGGATCTTCCGCAGGAGCCGCACGATACGTGCACGCTTCCGACCCGTGGCCAGGCTCGGCAAGGTATCCCAAGCGACAACGGCGCCCGGCGAATGCGAGATCCCTCTCGCCATTGAACCGGAGCACACACGTGAACGCACTGCCCAAGACCTTCTCCACCGAAGGCGATTACAAGGTTGCCGACATCTCCCTGGCCGACTGGGGCCGCAAGGAGATCGACATCGCCGAGCACGAGATGCCGGGCCTGATGTCCATCCGCCGCAAGCACGCCGCCAACCTGCCGCTCAAGGGCGTGCGCGTGACCGGCTCGCTGCACATGACCATCCAGACCGCCGTGCTGATCGAGACGCTGAAGGACATCGGCGCCGACGTGCGCTGGGCGTCGTGCAACATCTTCTCGACCCAGGACCATGCCGCCGCCGCGATCGCCGCGTCGGGCACCCCGGTGTTCGCCTGGAAGGGCGAGTCGCTGGAGGAATACTGGGACTGCACCCTGGACGCGCTGACCTTCACCCTGGCCGACGGCACCCTGACCGGGCCGGAGCTGGTGGTCGACGACGGCGGCGACGTGACCCTGCTGATCCACAAGGGCTACGAGCTGGAACAGGGCGATGACAGCTGGGTCAACTCGGCATCGGGCTCGCACGAGGAACAGGTGATCAAGAACCTGCTCAAGCGCGTGGCCGGCGAGCGCCCGGGCTACTGGACCCGCGTGGTCAAGGACTGGAAGGGCGTCTCCGAAGAGACCACCACCGGCGTGCACCGCCTGTACCAGATCGCCGAGCAGGGCAAGCTGCTGATCCCGGCGATCAACGTCAACGACTCGGTCACCAAGTCCAAGTTCGACAACCTGTACGGCTGCCGCGAGTCGCTGGCCGACGGCCTCAAGCGCGCCATGGACGTGATGCTGGCCGGCAAGGTCGCCGTGGTCTGCGGCTACGGCGATGTCGGCAAGGGCTCGGCGCATTCGCTGCGTGCCTACGGCGCCCGCGTGATCGTCACCGAGATCGATCCGATCTGCGCCCTGCAGGCGGCGATGGAAGGCTTCGAGGTCGCCCCGGTCGAGGACAGCCTCGGCACCGCCGACATCTACGTCACCACCACCGGCAACAAGGACATCATCACCCTCGATCACATGAAGGCGATGAAGGACCAGGCCATCGTCTGCAACATCGGCCACTTCGACAACGAGATCCAGGTCGATGCGCTGTACGCGTCCGGTGCGGTGAAGACCAACATCAAGCCCCAGGTGGACAAGTTCACCTTCTCCAACGGCAACAGCATCTTCCTGCTGGCCGAAGGCCGCCTGGTGAACCTGGGCTGCGCCACGGGCCATCCGTCGTTCGTGATGTCCAACAGCTTCTCCAACCAGACCCTGGCCCAGATCGACCTGTGGGCGAACAAGGACGTCTACGAGAAGACCGTGTACCGCCTGCCCAAGAAGCTGGACGAGGAAGTGGCGCGGCTGCACCTGGAGAAGATCGGTGTGAAGCTGACCCGTCTGACCAAGGACCAGGCCGACTACCTCGGCGTTGCGGTCGACGGCCCGTACAAGCCGGAGCATTACCGCTACTGAGCGGCGTACAGGCCTTCAGCCGTACACGGAACGGGCGCCGCAAGGCGCCCGTTTCCGTTTCGCGCGCCGCGCCGTTACGACCTCAGCCGACGCTAGCCACCGGCGCTGGCGCCACGACCTCCACCACTGGCGGGTTCCGGTCGACCCGCTCCGGTGCCGCCGCGACCTTCATCGCGATCGAACGGACCGCCTCCGTCGCCGCACCCAGTGGCACGCGCTCGGCCAGGCGCCGGAACGTGTCGCGGCTGTCGTATCCGGAGCCATCGCGGGGATACATGTCGTACATGCTGAGCAGCTCCTCGCAGGCAACCGCCAGCGATCGCTGGCTGCCGCCGGCCAGCGCGCGGCCGATCCGGTCGAAGGTATGCAGGCAGTCCGCCAGCCAGAGCAGGTCGTAGCGCGCCTTCTGCGGTTCGGGGCCGCTATGGCCGCGGGTGAAGGCGCTGTAGCCGCGGATGGCCGTGGCCACGCGCGCGACGTGCTCGAAAAGCAGGCCGATCTCGCCGGAAATGTCGAGGGTGTCGATCACCACCATCGGGAAAGGCCGCTCCTCCGGCGCTGTATCCGGGGCCTCGGCCTCGAGCCTGCGTCGCAACACGAGGTACTCGCGTTCGAGCGCTTCGAACTGCGCGGCCGTCTCCGTCGCGCGCCCCTCCAGTCGTCGCAGTGCGGCACGGTAGCGCGCGTTGCGTTCCTGTTCCGCCTCGTGCTCCCCGCGCTCGCGGCGCAGGTTCCGGCCCCAGGCGACAGCCAGCACGGTCGCCAGGACGGCCCAGCCGCCCAGCACACTCATCAGGATGATCGGGAGCGTGCCCATGTGCACCAGAGTAAAGAGTGGACGGAAAGTCGCATCCGCCCGCACCGGTGCACGCCGTCCAGCAGCGGCGTCCGGTCAAGGGGACTTGGCATAGATCGGCACCGGCACCGGAATCCTGAGCGTGCCGGCTGCGCACCGCCCGCTCCGCGCGGTCGCGACGGCCGGGTGGCCACCGGAACCCGCTCTGGAATGACGGGCCGGCGCGTCGTCAGGGCCGCCAGTTGGCGTTGGCTTCCCAGAACGCCACGCTGCGGCGGTAGGCCTCCCGATCAAGCGGGACACCCGAACCACCCTCCCCTACCCCCAGCGCGTTGCGCATCATCGTCACCGGCGCCATCGGGATCTCCTCCGGCGCCATCGTGTACAGGCAGCCGACCACGCCCCAGTCGGCATCGATCGGCGTGCCTTCCCGGGCCAGCTGGTCGCGGTCATAGAGGATGACGACCAGGTAGTCGGCCACTGGCGGCTGCACGCCCTCGAACCAGCGCACCAGCACCGGCAGCTCGTCGCGGCTGCGCGCCTCGTAGGCCGAGCGCAACAGGTGCCGGTTCCCGGCGGTGACCGGCACGGTCAGGCAGCGGGTCGAGGTCCAGTTGCGGTGGACGTGCAGCTTGCAGAACGACGCATAGCCGTCCAGGACCGCCAGCGGCGCGTGCGCGTTGAGGTACTGCTCGAACTGCCCCGGGGTGCAGTCCTGGATGGTGTTGCCGCGCGGCTGGCGCGGAAACAGGCGGGTGCGGGCGAAATCGGTGAGGAAGATCGACATGTGTCAGTTCGTGGGGCAGGCGCGACAGGGTAAACCGCCGCATCGCGTGGCGGCCGCCACCTGGCTTGGCGGCGGAAATACATATTCACATCCATCGCGATAAAGAGATATTATGGCCGCGACCCACCGAGCCAGGCCGCGATGAGCCACGTCAGTTTCGAGTTCTACCCCCCCAAGACCGACGAGCAGCGCACGCAGCTCGATCGCGCCGCGGCGAAGCTGAAGGCGCACGCTCCCGAATATGTGTCCTGCACCTTCGGCGCCGGCGGTTCGACCCTGAGCTACACCTCCGAAACCGTCCGCCACCTCAGCCAGCACCATGGCTTCGAGGCGGCGCCGCACCTGTCCTGCGTCGGCGGCAACCGCGAAGAGATCCGCGAGCTGCTCAAGCTTTACCGCGCGATCGGCTGCCGGCGCATCGTGGCCCTGCGCGGCGACCTGCCCTCGGGCATGGGCCATGCGGGCGACCTGCGCTACGCCTCTGAACTGGTCGAACTGATCCGGGCCGAGCACGGCGACCGCTTCCGCATCGAAGTGGCCGCCTACCCGGAAACGCATCCGCAGGCCGAGAATGCGCTGACGGACCTGCACCATTTCAAGGCCAAGGTCGATGCCGGCGCAGACGCGGCCATCACCCAGTACTTCTACAACGCCGATGCCTATTTCCGTTTCGTCGACGATGTGCGCCGACTGGGCGTGGACATCCCGATCATTCCCGGGATCATGCCGGTCTCGAACTTCACCCAGCTGCGTCGCTTTTCCGAAGCCTGTGGCGCGGAGATTCCGCGCTGGGTGGGTAAACGCATGCAGGCCTTCGGCGACGACGCTGAGGCGATCCGCGAGTTCGGCGCGGACGTGGTCGCCGACCTGTGCCGGCGCCTGGTCGCCGGCGGGGCGCCGGGCCTGCACTTCTACACGCTGAACCTGGCAAAGCCGACCGAAGCGGTGCTGTCGCGTCTGTGACCGAACTGCTTTCCGTGGGCGCGCGTCGCCGCTAGGCTGCGCCGATGCCCCGGCTTCTGCTGTTCCTCGCCTGCCTCTGCCTGGCGCTGCCGCCGGCGACGGTGCGGGCGCAGCAGGTGCAACGCTGCATCGGGCCGGACGGGCGCGCGGTCTACACCGACCGCCGCTGCGACGACATCGGCGCGGTCTCCCGGCTTCCGCCAGCGGCGGCCGGCGAAGGGCCGCGGCTGTTCCGTGGCGGCTGTCCGCGCCAGCTCAGCCAGCTGGTCGGCGAGATCGGCGCGGCCATCCAGAACCGCGACGTCAATCGCCTGGCCAGCGTGTACGACTGGAGCGGAGCAACCGACGCCTCGGCCTCGCGAACGCTCGATCGCCTGGAGGCGATGGCCGAACGTCCGCTGGTGGACATCGTCCCGGTCTACGCCAGTAGTGATGCCATGCCGCTGCCGGAACCGCCGCCCCCGGACAATGTGGCGCGGGATGAAGGTGCAGAGGTGGACGCCCGTGCAGCGTCGACGGGTCCCGAAGCCTGGATGCCCAGCTGGACCAGCAGCGAGGGATCCGCCAACCCTCCGGATGTCGAAGCCGCGGGCATTGCCGGCGCCGCGACCGCAACGGTACGCGCGCCCCTGCCACCCACACGACCGCGCCCGGTCGGCCTGCGCGTCGAACAGACCCTCGCCGGCCGCGCCACGCCATCGCACACGGTATTCGGCCTGCGCCGCAGCTACGGCTGCTTCTGGCTCACGCTCTAGGCCGATCCCCGCATCCCGCGCACCGTCGCGGCCTGGGGCAGAATGGCCCTGTACCCGTGCGGAGCAGGCCCATGCAGTTCCCCGAGAAGATCTGGCACAACGGAACGATCAAGCCCTGGGCCGAGGCGACCACCCACGTGATGGCGCACGCGATCCACTACGGCTCATCCGTGTTCGAGGGACTGCGCGCCTACGACACCCCCAAGGGGCCGGCGATCTTCCGCCTTGGCGACCACACCCGGCGGCTGTTCAAGTCGGCCAGGATCTACGACATCGTCATTCCGTACACGCCCGGGCAGATCGACGCCGCGTGCCGTGACATCGTGGCGGCCAACGGCCTGCGCAGCGCCTACCTGCGCCCGGTCGCATTCCGCGGCGCCGGCAGCATCGGCCTCGCCGCCGAGACGCCGATCGACGTGGCGGTCGCCGCGCTGGATTTCGGCCGCTACCTCGGCGCCGAGGCGCTGGAACAGGGCATCGACGCGTGCGTCTCCAGCTGGCAGCGATTCGCGCCCAACACGGTCCCCGCCGGCGCCAAGGCCGGCGGCAACTACCTGTCCGGGCAACTGGTGACGCGCGAGGCGCGCCGCCACGGATACGGCGAAGGCATCGCGCTCGCATCCACCGGGCTGCTCAGCGAAGGCGCGGGCGAGAACCTGTTCCTGGTGTTCGACGGCGCCCTGCACACCACGCCGGCCAGCGCTTCGATCCTGAGCGGGATCACCCGCGATTCGATCGTGAAGCTCGCCCGCGACGCCGGGGTCGAGGTGGTCGAGCGCGACATCCCGCGCGAGTACCTGTACCTGTGCGACGAGCTGCTGATGTGCGGAACCGCCGCGGAAATCACGCCGCTGCGTTCGGTCGACGGCAAGCCGGTCGGTGATGGGGTACCCGGCCCGGTGACCCGGCGACTGCAACAGCTGTTCTTCGGCCTGTTCGATGGCAGCACGGCCGACACGCGTGGCTGGCTGGAGTACGTCTGAGGCGCGAGCACGTGCGGCTGAGTCGGCGCCTGGACGGGGCCGAACCCGTCCCCGCCCGCGCACCATGATTTGCATCACCCGGCAGTACCCGTCTCCACCGGCGCAGCGCCGCTGAACGACAGCGTGGCCACCACGCCATGGTTGCCATCATGGCGTGGCCGGACGCTCACGTCCCAGCCATACAGGTCGCACAACCGGCCGACGATGGACAGGCCGATACCGGCCCCCTGCGAATGCCCCGCGTGGGTACCGCGATACCCGCGCTGGAACAGCCGCGCCGCGTCCTCCTCGCTCAGGCCCGGCCCGGTATCGACCACCTGCACCCCATCCGCCAGCAGGCAGACCACGACCTCGCCTTGCGGCGTGTACTTGACCGCGTTGCCGATCAGGTTGCCCAGCGCCACCGACAAGGCGGCCTCCGGCGCCTCGATCACCAGGCCCGGCTCGCCTTCGATGCGCAGCTCCAGCGGCTTGCCGCCCAGCTGGGCACGATGCGATTCCAGCAGCTGCTCGGCGACCTTGGCCACGTCGCTGCTGCCCTGGCCGCGCTCGTTGCGCGACAGCAGCAGCAGCGAACCGATCAGGTCGGTGCACTGCTGCTCGGCGCGCTGGATGCGTTGCAGGCGCGCGCGGGTGCGCTCGTCCAGCTCCGGCCGCGACAGCAGCAGTTCGACCGCGCCCTTGATCACCGCCAGCGGCGTGCGCAGCTCGTGGCTGACGTCGGCATTGAATTCGCGGTCGCGCTGGACCACTTCGGTCAGCCGCAAGGAATAGTCGTCGAGCGCCTCGGCCAGCTGGCCGACTTCGTCCTCGGGGAAGTGCGTCGCCAGACGGCGCGGGTGGCTGCTGCCGCGATAGGCACGCAACCGCGCCGCCAGTTCGGTCACCGGTCGCATCACCCTCGAGGCCGACCACCACCCGATCACCAGCGACAGCGCGCTGAACAGCAGGATCGAGACGTACAGCGCGCGCTTGAGCTGCGCCTCGCCGCGCATGCTCTGAGTCATGTCGTAGGCGAGGAAGAACCACTCGTTCGGGGTCTTGCGGACGGCGAGCTTGTAGGCGAACGGGTCGCCGTTGTCGTCGCGGCCGGTGATGCTGTGGATGCCGTCGGGCAGCTCGTACCAGTCCGGCTGCATGACCCGCAGCTGCTCGAAGTCGGCCCGCTTCACCACCCGGCCGCGCATCTGCTGCACCGGCAGGTCCGGGTTGCGGCTGGGATCGACGTAGAACCGGCGCGCGAACTCGTCGATGTTGGTGTTCATCACCTCCTCGACCAGCTCGCTCTCGACCCGCTGGCGCGAGTAGTCGGTCAGGAACGCGAACAGTGCCGTCAGGCCGGTGCCCAGCAGCAGGAACGAAAGGATGATGCGGGTGCGCAGCCGCCGGCGGAAGCGCCGTGGGCTGCGGGTCGCCGGCGCGGTCCCGTCAGGTGCCGCCATCGGGAGCCGCGATGCGGTAGCCGATGCCGTGCCTGGTCTGGATGTAGGGAACGGGGAACGGCTTGTCGATCACCGCGCGCAGGCCGTGGATGTGCACGCGCAAGGAATCGGAATCGGGCAACTCCTCGCCCCAGACCCGGGTCTCCAGTTCCTGGCGGGTGACCACCGCCGGCGAGGCCTCCATCAGCGCCTGCAGGATTTTCAGCGCGGTCGGGTTGAGTTGCAGCAACCTGCCCTCGCGCCGGACCTCGAGGGTGTCGAGGTTGTACTCCACGTCGCCGGTATTGAGCACGCGCGTCTGCACGCCCTTGCCGCGGCGCGACAGCGCGTTGAGCCGGACCTCCACTTCCTGCAGCGCGAACGGCTTGATCAGGTAGTCGTCGGCGCCGGAGTCGAAGCCGGCGAGCTTGTTCTCCAGGCTGTCGCGGGCGGTGAGCATCAGCACCGGGGTCTGCTTGCGGGCTTCGTTGCGCAGCTTGCGGCAGACCTCGATGCCATCCATGCCCGGCAGGTTCAGGTCCAGCACGATCGCGTCGAAGTCATGCACCACGGCCAGGTGCAGGCCGGTCACGCCATCGGCGGCGAAATCCACGGTATGGCCACGGTCCTCGAGGTAATCACCGAGGTTGGCCGCGATGTCGCTGTTGTCTTCGATGACGAGGATGCGCATGGAAGACACTCAGTTGGCGGCCGGCATCTGCACGCGGCGCATCTTCGAGAGCTGCTGCTCGGTTTCCTCGCGGGCGCGCCGGCGCTCGGCCACGGTCATGCAGCTGTTGGTGGCGCGGTGGGAACCGACCTTCTTCTCGCGGGTGCACACCAGGCGGCTGTCCTCGCGGGCCTGGGTCAGCAGCGTGTTGACCAGCTCCTGCTCGTTGAACACTTCGACCTTGGTCGCTGCCGGCAGCTGGTTCACGCTCTGCACGTCGCCGAGCAGGCCGGAGATGCGGTTGAGCGAGGAAGTCACGCGCTGCCGGTCGTCGGGGGAGATCTCGGCGTAGGTCTTGCCGTCGCCCAGTGCGGTCACGATGGCGGTGCGCTGGGCTTCGAACGAGCTGCTCAGGTCGAGCCCCTTCTCCGGCGAGAACGCGTCGCCCTGGGACTGGATGTTGGCACTGGCCACGAGCGGCGCCAGGGCGAGAGCGGAAAGCATGAGCAGCTTGTACATGGGACCTCGCAACGAGAGGGATTGGGAATCGCCAGGACGCGGGCGTATTCCGATTCTGCCTGCCGATCGGGAACCGGGCAAACGGCGGCGGACGGATACAAAAAGGCCCAGGCTGGGGAGACCGCCTGGGCCAAAGGATTGCCCCGATTACCGTATCTCGTATTGACGACCGGGGGACCTTGGTTCCCTGGCTGACGATGGAGCTGCGGTCCGACGGAGCCTAAGCCGGAATCGATTAAAGCCGTGTTAAAGCGCAGGCCCCAACGACCGGGGCAACCCACGCCAAGTAGCATATGTTGCTGATATAAAAGGAATTATCTCGAAGACACGTAGTCGATGATGGCCCCGGCTACGTCCACCTTGCAGGCCCCCTCGACCCCCTCCAGGCCCGGGGTCGAGTTGACCTCCAGGACCAGCGGACCCCGCGTCGAACGGATCAGGTCGACGCCGGCCACGCCCAGCCCCAGTGCCTGCGCCGAGCGCACGGCCACCGCCTGCTCCTCGGCGCTGGCTTCAGCCGGGAAGCCCTCGCCGCCCCGGTGCAGGTTCGAGCGGAATTCGCCCTCGGCCGCCTGCCGGCGCATCGCCGCCACCACCCGGTCGCCGACCACGAAGCAGCGCAGGTCGGCGCCATTGGCCTCGGCCACGAACTCCTGGACCAGGAAGCTGGCGTAAAGCCCGCGCAGGGTCTCCACCACCGCGCGCGAGGCCGAGGTCTTCTCGGTCAGCATCACTCCCGCGCCCTGGGTGCCCTCGTTGAGCTTGACCACGTGCGGTGGCGGCCCGAGCAGCGAGAGCAGGTCGACAGTGTCGTCCGGGTTGTCGCCGAACACCGTGGTCGGCAACCCGATCCCCTGCGCGGCCAGCAACTGGTGCGTACGCAGCTTGTCGCGGGCTCGCAGGATCGCGTCGGGCGGATTGGGCGTCCAGCTGCCCATCAGTTCGAACTGGCGCAGCACCGCGGTGGCGTAGCGGGTGATCGAGGTGCCGATCCGCGGGATCACCACGTCGTAGCCCGTCACCGGCCGGCCCTTGTAGCGCATCGAGAAACCGCCGGGCGCGATGCGCATGTAACAGCGCAGGGGATCCAGCACGCGCACGCTGTGGTGGCGCGCGCGCGCGGCTTCCACCAGCCGGCGGGTGGAATACAGCGAGGCGTTGCGGGAAAGGATCGCCAGCTTCATCGGCGCGTCACCGTGAACGATGCCTTTGGGACGCGAAACGCCGCGGATCTGTCCGCGGCGCTATCGGCATGTGTGGAGCGGGTGATGGGAATCGAACCCACGCTAGCAGCTTGGGAAGCTGCAGTTCTACCATTGAACTACACCCGCGGATGACCGGCAGTCTATGCGCCCGCGGGGCGCCCGTGCAACGCCAGCCGGGTACGCACGCGGGGTGCGCACCCGGCCGCTGTGGTGGATCAGAAACTGCCGCCCAGGCTGAGGAACACGCCGCTGTCGCTGCCGCCATCCTGGCCGGCGCTGGCGCGCACGCCCGCATCGGCGTCCAGCCCGAACAGGCCGAAGCGCGCGCCCAGCACCACGGTGCCGAAGTCGCCATCGAAGTCCACGCCCGGCACTGCGTACTCCTGGTCGGGCAGGGTCTGCAGGCGGGCGAAGACCTCCTCCTGCGCATCCTCGAATTCATGGTCCCAGGTGGCGCGCAGGTAAGGCGTCCAGCTGCCGGCGTCGTAGCGCACCTGCCAGCCGAGGCTGCCGACCAGCGAGTCCAGGGTCTGGTCCGAATAGGCCAGGGCGGTGGAGGACAGGTTGTCCTCGCTGAAGCCGTCCACCTCGACCTTCTGCCACAGCAGGCCGGCGACCGGCCCATGGCGCAGCGCGCCCTCGCCGAAGTCGTAGCCGCCGTTGACGCCGAACGCGGTATTGCTGCCATCGGTCGAACCGTTGTGGCGGCGCATCGCCGGGCCCATGCGCACGTCGCGGGTCACGTCGTAGTCCAGGCTGGTGTAGCTGGCCTGGGCGTTGACCCAGCTGCGCCCGCCGTACCAGCCGAGGAAGCCGCCGAAGGTCGCATCGGCCTGCTCGAAGTCGCCGCGGTTGCCGCCGAAGTCGGCATCCATGCGGCCATAGCCGAGGAAGCCGCCGGCGACGATGCCGTTGCCGTTGGCCCAGTCCAGGCCGAACAGGCCGGCCGGGGCCATGCCGTCGTAGAGGTCCGCATGGTCGTAGCGCTGGGTGTCGGCGCGCAGCCCGCCCCACCAGCGCAGGCCGGCCGCTTCGGGCGCTTCCGGCAGGTGGTAGGCGACCTGGTCGGCGCGGCTGCGGCCGATGACCTTGGCCGAGTGCGGCAGGACGCCGATCAGTTGAGGGCCCTCAAGTACGGAGATGGCGTAATCGGCCAGGATCGCGTGCGCGGCGCCGCTGGGATGCACGCCATCGGCGAACAGGTACGTACTGGCCGCGTCGGGCGCCACCAGCGAGGACGGGTTGCAGGTCAGCGAGCTGCCGGACGGAGGAAGGCAGGCGGTCTGGGTGACGTTGCGCATGCCGTACGTCACCGGGCTGGCGACCACTTCGCGCAGCATGCTGAAGGTGTCCAGCGGGATCACCCGGTAGCCGGCCTGCGACAGTGCGCCGTACATGGAGGTGTTGTAGGTCGTGGCCAGCTGGGTCAGCGTCGCCTGCGCCACCGGGCCGGCAGCGATGGCGTTCGGAGTGATGCCCATGTCCGGCAGGCTCGGCACCAGGATGTAGCGCGCGCCTGCGGCGTCGAGCGTGCCCACGATCTGGACGACGCCGCCCACCGCGGTGGCGAGGGTCGCCTGCGGCGGCGCGCCGGCGGCGACCGCGAACAGGTCGTTGGCGCCGGTCCACACCGTGTAGAGGGTGTCGGGGTTGGCCTTGCCGCCGTTGGCGGCCAGGTAGCGCCCGACCTGCGACACCGTCGACTCGGCCGCGCCGTTCTGCACCGTGACCCGCGAACCGCCCTGGGCGTAATTGTCGCCGCCCTGGTTGTCGGTGAAGCCGTTGCCGTCGTAGCGGTCGGCCAGGTACTCGGCCCAGACCCAGGCCGGGTTGGTGGTGAACTTGCCGGTGATCGGGCGCACGTTGGCCGGCAGCTGGTTCTGGAAGTGGCCCGAATCGGTGAGGCTGTCACCGAAGAACACGGCGCCTTCGAACTCTCCCGCCAGGGCCGGAGCGGCCGCCAGGGCCAGGGCAACGGCGAGCGTCGAGCGGAGCGGACGGGGAGCGGACATGGAGTCTCCTGTTGTGGATCTGGGTAGGCCCGGGCGGGCAAGGCATTACAGCGTACGGCTGCGAATGGTCAATCGTCCGCCCAAGCGGGCCGGCACACACGCTGCGCTGCGGCATGCCGCGAGCGGGCGATGCGACAATGGGCCATGGACATCGCATTGAACGGGGAGCCGCGCACCCTTCCGCCCGGCACGACGGTGGCGGGGCTGCTGCAGGCCGAGGGCCTGGCCGGGCGCCGGGTCGCGGTCGAGGTCGACGGCGACATCGTTCCGCGTGGCGCGCACGAGGCACGGGTGCTGGAGCCCGGCAACCGGGTCGAGATCGTGCACGCGCTCGGCGGCGGCTAGCCGACGGGAAATTCCGCGGCGCGATCGCGCCCTGGTCACACCCGCCGGCGCGAAAGCTCCAGGCCGGGGCACGTTCCGACGCGCAGCAGCCCGACTGCGGCCTGCAGTCATGATGGCGCGGCGCCGGGGCGTCGCTCGCATGGCCGCAACACCCGTTCGTGCCCTCGCATGCCGTCACCCGGACGGATCCGCAGGCAAAGCATGCACGGGCGGTTCCGGCCACGGCGCCACCGGTCCATAATCGCGCGATGGAAAACACCCCCGCACATGATCCGCTGGTCATCGCCGGCCGGACCTACCACTCGCGCCTGCTGACCGGCACCGGCAAGTTCAAGGACCTCGACGAGACCCGTCGCGCCACCGAAGCCGCGGCCGCGGAGATCGTCACCCTGGCGATACGCCGGACCAACATCGGCCAGAACCCCGGCGAGCCCAACCTGCTCGACGTCCTGCCGCCGGACCGCTACACCATCCTGCCCAACACCGCCGGCTGCTACACCGCCGAAGAAGCGGTGCGCACCTGCCGGCTGGCGCGCGAACTGCTCGACGGCCATACGCTGGTCAAGCTCGAGGTGCTCGGCGACCAGCGCACGCTGTACCCGGACGTGGTGCAGACGCTCAAGGCCGCCGAGCTGCTCGTTGCCGACGGTTTCGACGTCATGGTCTACACCAGCGACGACCCGATCCTGGCCCGGCAGCTCGAGCAGATCGGCTGCTGCGCGGTGATGCCGCTGGCCGCGCCCATTGGCTCTGGCCTGGGCATCCAGAACCGCTACACGCTGCTGGAGATCATCGAGAACGCCAAGGTGCCGATCATCGTCGACGCCGGCGTGGGCACCGCCTCCGATGCGGCGATCGCGATGGAACTGGGCTGCGACGGCGTGCTGATGAACACCGCCATCGCCGGCGCGCGCGACCCGGTGCTGATGGCCGGCGCCATGCGCAAGGCGGTCGAGGCCGGGCGCGACGCGTTCCTTGCCGGCCGTATCCCGCGCAAGCGCTACGCCAGCGCATCCTCGCCGGTCGACGGCTTGATCGGCTGACATGACCGACCCCTTCAGCAGCGACGGCGCCAAGGCCCCGCCCAAGCCCTACACCCCCGGCGACGGCCGCCGCGAGATCCGCAGTTTCGTGCTTCGCCAGGGCCGCTTCACCCCTGCCCAGCAGCGCGCGTTCGAAGACCGCTGGCCGCGCTTCGGCCTCGACTACACCGGCACGCCGCGCGACCTGGATGCGGTATTCGGTCGCACAGCGCCGAAGGTGCTGGAAATTGGTTTTGGCAACGGCGAGGCGCTGCGTTTCGCCGCGCGCCAGGACCCGTCGCGCGACTACATCGGCCTGGAAGTACATGCCCCGGGCGTCGGCCGCCTGCTCAACGCACTGGCCGACGACGACAGCGGGCACGTCCGCCTCTACCACCACGATGCGGTCGAGGTGCTGCAGAACGAGATCGCCGACGGTTCGCTCGACGAGGTCCGGATCTACTTCCCCGACCCGTGGCACAAGAAGCGCCACAACAAGCGCCGCCTGGTCCAGCCGGAGTTCGCCGCGCTGTTGGTGCGCAAGCTGCGTCCCGGCGGCCGCTTGCATGCAGCCACCGACTGGCGCGACTACGCCGAGCAGATGTGGGACGTGCTCGACGCCACCCCGGGGCTGGCCAACCGTGCCGGCCCGCGCGGCCACGTGCCGCGTCCGGACTGGCGGCCGGAAACCCACTTCCAGCGACGCGGCGAGAAACTCGGCCACGGCGTGTGGGACCTGCTGTACGACCGCATCGAACGTGACCGGATCGAGGATCACGCCGGCGCGCCGGCGCTAGACTCGCCAGCACGATGACCACCGCGCCGCCCGAACTCCGACCAGGCTCGACCGCACCCGCCGGCCGCGCGTACCGCACCGCCACCGCTTCGCCCTAAGGACACCGGCGCGCAATGGAATCCGGCCTGACCCTGACCAACGACATGCGCCTGGTGCTCGGGCTGGTCGGGTTCACGATGGCCATGTTCCTGTTCGAGCGCATCCGCGCCGACCTGGTCGCGCTGGTGGTGCTGGTCATCCTGGGCATCACCGGCCTGATCCCGCCGGAGGAGATCTTCAGCGGCTTCTCCGGCAACGCGGTGATGAGCATCATGGCCACCATGATCCTGGGCGCCGGGCTCGATCGCACCGGCGCGCTCAACCGGCTGGCCGGCTGGCTGCTGCGGCGCGGCCATGGCAAGGAACAGCGGCTGCTGACCCTGACCACGCTGATCGCGGGCCTCAATTCGTCCTTCATGCAGAACCCGTCGGTCATGGCGCTGTACCTGCCGGTGGCCGCGCGGCTGTCCTCGCGCAGCGGCCTGGCGATGTCGCGGCTGCTGCTGCCACTGGCGGCGGCCATCGTCATGGGCGCGGCCCTGACCATGGTCGGCAACTCGCCGCTGATCCTGCTCAACGACCTGCTGGTCTCGGCCAACAACAACCTGCCCTCGGGCATGGCCACGCTCGAGCAGCTGCCGATGTTCGCGCCCGCGCCGGTGGGCGTGGTCCTGCTCGCCGCATCGCTGCTGTACTTCCGCTTCTACGGCAACCGCAAGCTGGCCGAACTGGAGGATGGCGGCGGCGAGAACGTCACCCCGGCGCGCACCGAAAGCTACTTCGCCCGCACCTACGGCATCGAGGGCGACGTGTTCGAGCTGGTGGTCAGCGCCGAGAGCCCGCTGGTGGGCATGTCGGTGGCCGAGGCCGAGTCGATGCACGATGCGCCGCTGCTGCTGGCGCTGAAATCCGGCAACGACACGCGCCTGGCACCGCCGGCGGACATGCGCATCTGGGTCGGCAGCGTGCTGGGCGTGATGGGCCCGCGCCAGCAGGTCCACGATTTCGCCCAGAACCACTTCCTGCGCATGTCCTCGCGCCTGCGCAACCTGGGCGACCTGTTCAATCCGGCGCGCGCGGGCATTTCCGAGGCGGTGGTGCCGCCGACCTCGCGCTTCATCGGCAAGAGCGCGCGCGAGCTGCGCCTGCGCCAGCAGGCCGGGATCAGCCTGCTGGCGATCAACCGCGACAAGCAGGTGATCCGCGACGACGTGCGCTCGACCACGTTGCGCGCCGGCGACATGCTGGTGTTCCACAGCATCTGGCAGGACCTGGCGCGCGCGGCGGAAAGCCGCGACTTCGCCGTGGTCACCGACTACCCCAAGGGCGAGCAGCGCCCGCACAAGTTCAAGCTGGCCATGGGGATCTTCGCGATCACCATCGTCATCGCGCTGACCGGGAAGCTGCCGGTGGCGCTGACCCTGATGACCGGCGTGGCCGGCATGCTGCTGGCGGGCGTCCTGAAGATGGACGAGGCCTACGCGGCGATCAACTGGAAGACGGTGTTCCTCACCGCCGGCCTGATCCCGCTGGGCTGGGCGATGGACAGCAGCGGCGCGGCCGCCTGGGTCGCCGGCCACACCCTGGACAAGTTGCCCGACGGCATGCCGCCCTGGGCGCTGCAGATCGTGCTGGCGATATTGACCACCGCGTTCTCGCTGGTGATCAGCCATGTCGGCGCGACCATCGTGATGGTCCCCATCGCGATCAACCTGGCCCTGGCGGTGGGCGGCAATCCCACCGCGTTCGCCCTGATCGCCGCGCTGTCGGCCTCCAACAACCTGATGACCGCGTCCAATCCGGTGATGTCGATGATCACCGGCCCGGCCAACTATTCGGCACGGGAACTGTGGCGCGTCGGCGCGCCGCTGTCGCTGATCTATACCGTGGTCGCGGTGACCGTGGTCAACCTGATGTTCTGGGGCGCGCGTTGAACGCCACCACCTGATCAGGCGTCCGCGGCACCCACAAGCCAGACCTGGCCCTCGCGCACCTCCACCGCCACAGCGCGCAATGCATCGCCGCGGCAGGGCCCCGCCACGCACTGGCCGCCTTCGAGCTCGAACGATGCGCCGTGCGCGGCACAGACCAGCAGTCCCTCGCGACTCTTCAGGAACTGGCCGGGCGCCCAGTCCAGGCGGCGGCCGGCATGTGGGCACACATTCAGCCAGGCGCGGACGACATCACCCTGGCGATGGATGACCAGGGACTCGGAATCGTCGCCCAGCCTCGCTTCGGCCTCGACCAGCGCCCCATCGGCCAGCCCGTCAAGACTGAGCAGTGGTTCGGAATTTAACGAACCCATCACAACCTCGCCGACGCACACGCCGATACTTCGCACTGGCCGTCATTCTGGCACGTGAAATCGCATGCACGCCCGTTCTTTCCGCTTCGACTCCGCCCACCTCAACGCGTTCTTCTCCCCGCGCAAGCCGCGCACGCCGCTGCTGCGCGCCGTGCTGGGCGTGGTCGGCCTGGCACTGCTTGCAATGCTGGTGTTCTTCGGCCTGTTCGTCGGCGCGGCGATGCTTGCCGTCGGACTGGCCTGGCGACTGCTGCGCCGTAGCCCGGCGCGCCCGGCCTCCCCGACCCAGGTCGTCGATGCGGAGTACCGCGTCGTGCGCAAGTCCGAGCTGCCCGCGCCGCGCTGACCGCCGCGCCGCGCCGCGTAGACTGCAAGGCCCCAACAAGCCGGGCCGAACCGTGACAGACGCGCACCCCACCGACCTGCACCCCACCGACGTGATCCGTGCCCCCGCCGTACCGCGGGTCCCGGTGCGTGGGGGCGGCAATTTTCCCGTGCGGCGCATCTATTGCGTCGGCCGCAACTTCGCCGACCACGCCCGCGAGATGGGCGCCACCGCACCGGCATCGAAGGCCGAACGCGGCGTGCCGGTGTTCTTCATGAAGCCGGCCGATGCCATCGTCATCGACGAGGTCGTGCCCTATCCCAGCGGCACTTCCGACCTGCACCACGAAGTCGAACTGGTGGTGGCGATCGGCCGCGACGCGCCTGCCGGCGTGCTGCCGCTGGAGCAGGCACCGGCGCTGGTGTTCGGCTACACCGTCGGCCTGGACCTGACCCGGCGCGACCTGCAGGCCGCGGCCAAGGCCAAGGGCCTGCCCTGGGATACGGCCAAGGGTTTCGATCATTCGGCGCCCATCGGCCCACTGGTCCCCGCCGCCGAGGCCGGCGACATCGACACGCGCTCGCTGTGGCTGCGCGTGAACGGCGAACTGCGCCAACAGGCGCCACTGACGGACCTGATCTGGGATGTTGCGGACATCCTGCACGAACTGTCGAAACTCTATGCGCTGCGCGCAGGCGACCTGGTGTTCATGGGCACGCCGGCCGGCGTGGCCGCGTTGCAGCCGGGCGACGGTTTCGAGGCATCGCTGGATGGCATCGCCACGCTGCGTGGCAGGATCGACTGAACCACCGGCGACCGTGGCCGGGTTAGGCTTAGGACCGCACCCGCGCCGGGTGCCGCACACCAGGAGACAGGCATGGGCATGTTGAGCGAGTTCAAGGAATTTGCCATGCGCGGCAACGTGATCGACCTCGCCGTGGGCGTGGTCATCGGCGCCGCGTTCGGCAAGATCGTCACCGCGCTGGTGGAGAAGGTGATCATGCCTCCGATCGGCCTGCTGCTGGGCGGGGTCGACTTCTCCAAATGGGTGTGGGTGCTGAAGGAAGCCAGCGTGGACGCCGCGGGCAACGTGGTGCCGGCGGTGGGCATCGGCGTCGGCGAATTCCTCAACGCGATCGTCCAGTTCATCATCGTGGCCTTCGCCATCTTCATGGTGGTCAAGGCGATCAACCGCATCTCGCGCCGCGAAGCCCCGCCACCGCCGGGCCCGACCGACGAGGTGCTGCTGCTGCGCGAGATCCGCGACTCGCTCAAGCGCTGAGCCGGGGCCTGCCGCTCCCGTGACCATGCGCACGGGAGCGCGCCGCCACTGTTTGCTAGGCTCGACGGATTGTCTCCTGGAGTCCGTATGCGCCCTGCCCTGCGTGCCGCCGCCCCGCTGGCCCTTGCCCTGTTCTTCGTCGGTTCCGCGAACGCCGCCAGCGAAACCCGCATTCCCGCCAGGGCACTGGAGCAGGCCGCGCAGCTGCGCGAGCGCGCCCTGGCCGACGACACCGGCTGGAAGGTCACCGAGTCGCTGACCACGGAAGTCGGACCGCGCCTGGCCGGCAGCGAAGCGGACGCGCGCGCGGTGGAATGGGCCAAGGCCAAGTTCCGCGAGCTGGGCTTCGACAAGGTCTGGACCGAGCCGGTGACCTTCCCGAAGTGGGAGCGCCGCAGCGAGAGCGCAGCGGTGCTGGGTCCGCATGCACAGCCGCTGGCGATCACCGCCCTGGGCGGAAGCCCCGGCGGCACCGTCGAGGGCGAGGTCGTGCACTTCGCCGACCTGGCCGCGCTGGAAGCGGCGGCCGAGGGTTCGCTGGTCGGCAGGATCGCGTTCGTGGATTACCAGATGCCGGCGTCGCGCGATGGCAGCGGCTACGGCAAGGGCAGCGCGGTGCGCTCCAGGGGTCCGTCGGCGGCGATCCGCAAGGGCGCCAGCGGTTTCCTGATGCGCTCGGCCGGCACCGACAACCACCGCGTGCCGCACACCGGCATCACCCGTTATGACGCGGGACTGACGCCGGTGCCGTCGGCCGCGCTGAGCATTCCCGATGCCGACCAGCTCGCGCGCCTGGCCGCGCGCGGCCCGGTCAAGGTCCGCCTGGCGATCGACGCGGGCTGGGACGGCGAATACACCTCGCAGAATGTCATCGGCGAAATGACCGGGCGCGGCAAGCCGAAGGAAGTCGTACTGATCGGCGGCCACCTGGATTCCTGGGACCTGGGTACCGGTGCGATCGACGACGCGGCCGGCATCGGCATCACCATGGCCGCGGCGAAGCTCATCGCGCAGATGCCCAGGCGCCCGGCGCGCAGCATCCGCGTGGTCGCCTTCGCCAACGAGGAACAAGGCCTGCATGGCGGCAAGGCGTACGCGGCGGCGCATGCGGCCGACGCTGCCCGCCACCAGCTTGCCGCCGAGAGCGACTTCGGCGCGGGTCGCATCTACGCCTTCAACACCGGCGCACCGGAACATGCGCGCGCGGCGACGCAGCAGATCGCCGAAGCGCTGGCGCCGCTGGGCATCGAGTACGCACCCGGCAAGGGCGGCGCTGGCCCCGACATCGGCCCGCTTTCGGCCAAGGGCACGACGTGGGCCTGGCTGGCGCAAGACGGCAGCGACTACTTCGACCTGCACCACACCGCCGACGACACCCTCGACAAGATCGATCCGGCGGCACTGGCGCAGAACGTAGCCGCCTATGCAGTGTTCGCGTATCTCGCCGCCGAAGCCGAGGGCGATTTCGGCAGCACAGTGAAGGCGGAGACGAAGGCGCCCTGACCCGGAACGCGCGCAGGTCGCATATGCCACCTGCGCCGCCTTGGTATTCCAGACACGCGGCACGCCTGCGGTTTAACCTCCGGGGCCTGTCCTGGAGGGGATACCGGAATGCCTGGAAGCCGTGCTCTCGTGCTGATCGTCGCCATGCTGGCTTTCGCTCCGCGGGGCGAAGCGGCAACCGCCGCGCCACTGCAGCTGCAGTCACCCGGGGGCCAGGCCACAGTCGCGCTGTCGCTGGATGGCGAAGGCCAGGCCTTGTACTCGGTGGAGTGGAACGGCACGCAGGTGCTGCTGCCCTCGCCGCTGGGCCTGCAGCTCGGACCGGATGACCGCCTCGATCGCGGGCTGCGCGTCGTCGACGTGCGCCACGGCAGCCACGACAGCACCTACGCGCTGGTCGCCGGCAAGGCCAGCCAGGTGCGCGACCATTACCGGCAGATGGAAGTGGACCTGGCCGACGCCGGCGGCCGCAGGCTGGGCGTGATCCTGCGTGCCTACGACGATGGCATCGCGCTTCGCTACCGCGTGCCGTTGCCGGCCAAGGGCGACCTGGTGGTGAAGGAAGACCTGACCGGTTTCCTGTTTCCGCGCGACTACGCGTGCTGGATGCTCAACCTCGGCACCTTCGGCACCAGCCACGAAGGCGAGTACGACCGGTTCGCCGCCGCCAAGCTGCGGCCGATGCATCTGATCGAACTGCCGCTGGTCTGCCGGACCGGCGACGGCGAAGCCAGCTTCGCCATCGCCGAAGCGGACCTGGACCGTTTCGCCGGCCTGTACCTCAGCGGCCGCGGCGATGGACGCCTGGGCGTGGAAGCGCGCCTGTCTCCGCGCCTGGACGAGCGCAGCATCGCGGTGCGCCTGCCGCGCGCGCAGGTCGCCCCCGAAGGCCACCTGACCCCCTGGCGCGTGCTGATGCTCGGCGACAGTCCCGGTGCGCTCGTCGAATCCAACCTCGTCTCCAGCCTCAATCCGCCCACGCCGATCAAGGACACCTCCTGGATCCGCCCGGGCAAGACCGCCTGGGACTGGTGGTCCGGCGGCCTCGCCCCGGATGTACCCGACCCCGGCATGAACACCGCGACCATCAAGCGTTACATCGACCACGCCGCGGCGCTGAAGCTGGAGTACATGCTGATCGACGACGGCTGGTACGTGGGCAGCCTCGGCAACGGCGCCTACAACCCGGACGCCGACATCCTGCGCCCGGTTCCGCAGCTGGACCTGCCCGCGCTGGTCGCCTATGCGCGCGAACGCGGTGTCGGCATCTGGCTGTGGGCGCACTGGAAGTCGCTGGAGCCGCGCATGGATGCGGTGTTCGCGGCCTACCGCGACATGGGCATCCAGGGCGTCAAGGTCGACTTCATGGACCGCGACGACCAGGAGATGGTCGAGTTCTTCCACCGCATGATGGCCAGCGCCGCCGAACACCGGCTGATGCTCGACCTGCATGGCGCCTACCGCCCGACCGGCCTCAACCGCACCTGGCCGAACTTCCTCACCCAGGAGGGCGTGCTCGGCGCGGAATACAACAAGTGGAGCCGGCGCATCACGCCCACGCACAACGTGACCCTGCCGTTCACCCGCATGCTGCTGGGTCCGATGGACTACACCCCGGGCGGTTTCCGCAACGTCGCCCCGGCGCAATTCCAGAAGTCGTTCGTCGGCCCGCAGGTCATGGGCACGCGCGCGCACCAGCTGGCGATGTTCGTGGTCTACGAAAGCGCGCTGCAGATGGTGGCCGACAGCCCTGACGTATACGTGGGCGAAGCTGGCGGCCTGGCGCCCGGTGCAGACTTCCTGTCGATCGTGCCGGCGACCTGGGACGAGACGCGCGTGCTGGCCGGGGAGATCGGCGAGTACATCGTGGTGGCAAGGCGCAGTGGCCGTGACTGGTACATCGGCGCGATGACCAATGAGTCCCCGCGCACGCTCGAAGTGCCGCTGGACTTCCTGCCTGCCGCCGACTACCAGGCCACGCTGTGGCGCGACGGCGCCGCGGCGACCGACGTGCGGCGCGAGGAGCGACGCATCGATGCGGCCAACCGCACGCTGAAGTTGGAGCTGTCCGGCGGCGGCGGCGCGGCGGTGCATCTGGTGCCACCCGCGCCGCGGATCGCCGGCAGCGCACGCTGAGGTTTCACTGGCCGCCCCGCGGGACTGCAGCGGATTGCAGGCGAGTGCCCGACCGCGATCGCAACCTCGCGGCGGCCAGTACCTCGCGCATGCGCAAGCGGTCCGGGTGGCGGCCACGCCGGCGCCCGCACGCAACGGCCTAGATAGAACGGGCCGCCCACCGTGACAGGAACACCGCCGTGGCGGCGGCCACGTTGAGGCTCTCCACCGCTCCGGTGCCGGGGATCGACAGGCGCAACTCGCAGGCGGCGGCCAGTGCGGGATCCATGCCTTCGCCCTCGGCCCCCATCACGTAGACCAGCCGCTGCGGAAGGCGCGCGCCGAACAGGTCGTCGCCCCCGCGCACCAGGGTGGCCGCCATCGCGAATCCGGCCGCACGCAGTGGCGCGAAGGCCGCAGCGGCATCGGGCAACCGCACCAGGGTGACCGCCTCGGCGCCGCCTTCGGCCACGCGCGCGGCCGCGCCTGAAAGCGCCAGCGGCGAGCGCGCCGGCAGCAATACCGCCGCCCCGAAATGCGCGGCCGAACGCAGGATCGCGCCGAAGTTGTGCGGATTGCCGACGCCGTCCAGCCAGATCGCCAGTGCCGGCGCACCGGGCGCCAGGCCGCGCAACCAGGCCTCCAGCGGCAATGGCTCGATCCGCTGCACGTCGGCGACCACGCCCTCGTGGTGCGAGCTGGCCGCGAGGCGGTCGAGGTCTTCCTCCTCCACCACGCGGTAGCCGACCCGGTGCTTCACGCACCAGGCCAGCAAAGGCTTGAGCGCGTGGATGCGCGACTGCGCCAGATAGACCTTGCGGATCGCCTCGGGCCGGCGGTCGAACACTGCCTGCACCGCGTTGAGTCCGTAGAGCCGGAGCTCCTCGCGGCGCGTCGCATGTCCGCTGCCGCCGCGCTCGTGCGCACCGTGCGCCGGTTCGCCCGCTCCTGCCGTCGCATGCACCGGCGCATCGCGCGTCGGCGCAGGCACAGCTGCGGCCGATAGCCGCGGGTTCGACGACGGCCCGGCACGATCGTCCGGCCCACGCGGTCCGCGCGGCGGCGCAGGCCGGCGCGGCGGACGGTTGTCCCAGGGGCCGGCCATGTCAGCCGCGCCTGTTCCAGAAGCCGGCGTTGCGGATGCCCAGCGCCTCCGGATCGAAGGTCGGGTCCAGGCCCATCTTCTTCTGCCGCTCGTAGTCGCGCAGCGCCAGCAAAGCCGGCTTCTGCAGGATCAGGATGGCGACGATGTTCAGCCACGCCATCAGGCCCACGCCGATGTCGCCCAGGGTCCAGGCCATGGCCGCGTTGTGGTACGCGCCGAACACCACCATGCCCACGATGCCCAGCCGCAGCAGCAGCGTGGCCAGCGGGTGGGTCTTCTTCACGCCGGCCAGGTAGGTGAGGTTGGTTTCGGCCATGTAGTAATAGGCCATGATCGTGGTGAAGGCGAAGAAGAACAGCGCCAGCGCCACGAAGCCCGCGCCCCAGCCGGGCAGCACCGATTCCACGGCCGCCTGGGTGAACTGCGCGCCTTCCGAAGGCTGCACGCCCGGCACGCCGCTGAAGATCTCCACCAGGGTTTCCTTGCCGTCCTGGGTGACCGTCTTGAAGGTGTTGTACATGCCGGTGGACAGCAGCAGGAACGCGGTCGAGGTGCACACCAGCATGGTGTCGAAGTAGATCGCGAACGCCTGCACGTAGCCCTGCTTGGCCGGGTGCGAGACCTCGGCGGCCGCGGCGGCGTGCGGGCCGGTGCCCTGGCCGGCTTCGTTGGCGTAGATGCCGCGCTTGACGCCCCAGGCCACCGCCTGCCCCACGATCGCGCCGAACGCGGCGTGCCCGCCGAACGCGCTGGAGAAGATGTCGGCGAACATCGCCGGCACCTTGTCGGCGTTGGCGACCATCACGATCACCGCCATCAGGATGAAGGCCAGGGCCATGAACGGGACCACGACCTCGGCGAAGGTGGCGATGCGCTTGATGCCGCCGAAAATGATGACCGCCAGCATCGCGGCCACGCCCAGGCCGATCCACAGCTTCATCGCGCCGGTCCCGCCGACCGCCGTGCAGCCGTCGATGCCGCACAGCACGTTGGTGGCGCTGTCGGCAATGGCATTGGCCTGCACGCCTGGCAGCAGCAGGCCCGCGGCGACCACGGTGGCGATGGCGAACGCCACCGCGTACCACTTCAGGCCCATGGCCTTCTCGATGTAGTAGGCCGGCCCGCCGCGGTAGCGCCCCTCGGCGTCCTTCTCCTTGTAGATCTGGGCCAGGGTGCACTCGATGTACGAAGTCGAGGCGCCGAGGAAGCCCATCACCCACATCCAGAACACCGCCCCCGGGCCGCCATAGGCGATCGCGGTGGCCACGCCGGCGATGTTGCCGATGCCCATGCGCCCGGCCATGGAGATGGCCAGGGCCTGGAACGAGGACACGCCAGCCTCGGACTTCTGCCCGGACACGGTGAGCCGGCACATCTCGGCGAAGCCGCGCACCTGCATGAAGCGGGTGCGGAACGAGAACCACAGGCCGGCGCCCAGGCACAGCGCGATCAGCGCGTTGCTCCAGATGATGCCGTTCAACCAGACAAAAAAGGCTTCCACGGGCATGGGTCTCCGGCCGTCGTGTCGCGGGAAAGGGAGGGTGGCGTGCAACGCCGCCCGGTGCCTGAAAGATACCCGCAACACGTGCCGGTGCGCAGTACCGCGTTGCCGCTCAGTGCGTCCAGAGTTGCGCGAACAGCCTCAGGTCGCGCAGGCCGTCCGGTTTGAGGATGGCGCCGCGGCGCACGCCTTCCTCCTGGAACCCGTTCTTCTCGAGCACGCGCGCCGAGGCCGGGTTGCTGTCCAGCACGTTCGCCTCGACCCGTTGCAGGCGCAGAATCGGAACGACCCAGTCCAGATAGGTGGCCACCACCTGCGTCATCAAGCCTTGGCCCCAATGCCGCCGGCCCAGCCAGTAGCCCAGCTCGGCGCCGTGGCTGCGTTCACCAAGCCCGGGACGCGCGGCGATGCTGCCGCAGGCCTCGCCATCGATCTCGATCGCCAGCACCGGATGGTCCAGGTCCACCACGCGACCGGCAAGGAAGGCCTCGCCGTCTTCGCGGGTATACGGGTGCGGGAACATGTCGCTCAGGCCACGCGGCACCTGCGGGTCATCGGCATGCCGGAGCAGTGCCTCAAGATCGTCCGCGTGCCAGGCACGCAGCACAAAGCTGTCGCCGGCCAAGCGCACACCGGCATACGGCCGCGATGCGCGCTCAGCCATGGCCACCTACCGGAGGCGTGTCCGCTTCGAGCTTTTCCAGTTCGTGCGCCAACGCCTCGGGCGAGCGCGTATACGGCGCCAGCAACGCGTAGAACGCCGGCACCACGTACAGCGACAGCAGGGTCGAGAAGGTCACGCCGAAGATGACCACGATGCCGATGGTGGCGCGGCTGGCCGAGCCCGGGCCGCCGGCGAGCACCAGCGGGACCGCACCCATGACCGTGGCGACCGAGGTCATCAGGATCGGCCGCAGCCGCACCTTGGCCGCTTCGGCGATGGCGCTGTGCACGCTCGCGCCTCCGTCGCGCAGCTGGTTGGCGAACTCCACGATCAGGATGCCGTTCTTCGCCGCCAGACCGATCAGCATGACGATGCCGATCTGGCTGAACAGGTTGAGCGAGCTGCCGGTCACCCACAGCCCGAGCAACGCGCCCAGCACCGCCAGCGGCACGGTCAGCATGATCACCAACGGATGCAGGAAGCTCTCGAACTGCGCGGCCAGCACCAGGTACACGATCAGCAGCGCCAGGGTGAAGGTCAGCACGATCGCGCCACCCGCCTCCTGGTACTCGCGCGACTCGCCCTTCCAGTCGACCTGGGCATAGTCCGGCAGTTCCTCGTCCACGACCTGCCGGGTCCACTCCAGCGCTTCGCCCATCGTGTAGCCAGGAGACAGCCCGGCACTGATGGTGATCGCGCGCAGGCGGTTGAAGCGGTTGAGGCTGCCCGGCTCGGCGATCTCCGACAGGGTGACCAGGTTGGACAGCGGCACCAGCGCTTCGCCGCGGCCGCGCACGTAGGTCTGGGCCAGGTCGGAAGGATCGACGCGCTTTTCGCGCCCGGCCTGCAGCATCACGTCGTATTCCTCGCCGTTGTCCACGTAGGTGGTCACCTGGCGCGAGCCCATCATCGTCTCCAGCGTGCGGCCGATCTCCTGCACCGGCACGCCCAGGTCGGCGGCGCGGTCGCGGTCGATCTCCACGCGCATCTGCGGACGCGTTTCCTTGTAGTCCGAATCCGGGTCCTGGATGCCGGGATTGGATTCCATCCGCTGCAGGATCCGGTCGCGCCACTGCGCCAGCTCGGCGTAGTCGGGACCGCCCAGCACCAGCTGGTAGCGCTGGCCGCGGCTGCCGACCAGGCCGCCGGGAACATTGGCGCGCACCTGCACGCCCGGCAGCTTGGCGAACTGGGCGCGCAGCGAATTGACCACCTCGTCGGTCGTGGCCTCGCGCTCGTGCCAGTCCTGCAGGAAGACGATCACCTGCCCGGTATGCATGTCCTCGCCACCGCCCCAGCCGCGCGGCACCCGCGAGTTGGCGCGCTGGATCGGCTGGTCGGCGCCGACCTTGGATAACACGATCTCCTCGACCTGCTGCATCTGGCCGACGGTGTAATCGAAGCCCGCGCCTTCGGGCCCATCGACCATCACGAAGAAGCGGCCCCGGTCCTCTGCCGGCGCCAGTTCGCTGGGCACGCGCAGCCCGAGGCCCACGATCGCCACCACGCACAGCCCCATCGCAACGAGGAGGACCACCAGCAGCCTCCGGCCGGGCACGGCGACCATGCGCGCGACCTGGCGGCCGTAACCCTCGCCGATCCGGTTGAGCGTGCGCTGGGTGAATGCATTGAGGCCGCGCGGCTTGCCGTGCGGGCGCACCAGCTTGGACGACATCATCGGGGTGAGCGTCAGCGCCACGAAGGCCGAGATCGCCACCGCCGCGGCCAGCGCCACCGAAAGCTCGCGGAACAGGCGCCCGGTATTACCCTCCATGAAACCGACCGGCAGGAACACCGCCACCAGCACCGCGGTGGTGGCGATCACCGCGAACGCGACCTGCTGGGTGCCACGACGCGCGGCGACCAGCGGCGGTTCGCCCAGGTCGGCGCGGCGCTGGATGTTCTCCAGCACCACGATCGCGTCGTCGACCACAAGACCAATACACAGCACCAGCGCCAGCAGGGTCAGCAGGTTGATCGAGAACCCGAACGCGTACAGCGCGATGAATGCCGCGACCAGGCACACCGGCACGGTCACCGCGGGAATCAGCGCGGCGCGCAGGCTGCCCAGGAACAGCCAGATCACCAAGAACACCAGCACCATCGCCTCGCCCAGCGTCCAGTACACGCGCTCGATCGAGGCTTCGATGAAGGTGGTGCTGTCGAAGGCGATGAAGATGTCGGTGCCTTCCGGCAGCGTCTGCTGGATCACCTCGGCCTCGGCGCGCGCGGCGCGGGCCACGTCCAGTGCGTTGGCGGTGGACGTGCGGACGATGCCCAGGCCCACGTTGGGCACGCCGTTGCTGCGCAGGTAGGAACGGCGTTCCTCCGCGCCCAGTTCGACCTTGGCCACGTCGCCCAGCCGGACCACGTAGCCGTCGGCGCCCTTGCGCAACGGCAGTTGCGCGAACTGCTGCGGCTGCCGGTAGCCGCGCTCCACGCGCAGGGTGAAATCGCGGGTTTCCGATTCGATGCGACCGGCCGGCAGTTCCACGTTCTGCGCACGCAGCGCGCTTTCCACGTCGCTGGTGGTGATGCCGCGCGCGGCCATCGCCTCGCGGTCCAGCCAGATCCGCATCGCGTAGCGCTGGCCGCCACCGAGCTGGACGCGGGCCACGCCATCCAGCGAGGACAGCCGGTCGACGACGTAGCGGTCGGCGTAATCGGTCAGCTCCATCGTGTCCATCACGGTGGAGCGCATGTTCAACCAGACGATGACCTCGGCGTCGGCCTCGACCTTGGAGATCTCCGGCGGATCGGCCTCGTCCGGCATCCGGTCCATCACCCGGCTGACGCGGTCGCGCACGTCGTTGGCCGCCGCCTCGATGTCGCGGCTGAGGTTGAATTCGATGGTGACGTCGGAACGGCCGTTGCGGCTGGACGACTGGATCGTCTTGATGCCCTCGATGCCGGCCAGGCCATCCTCGAGGATCTGGGTGATGCGGGTTTCCACCACCGCAGCCGACGCGCCGGGATAGTTCACCTCCACCGATACGATCGGCGGGTCGATGTTGGGCAGCTCGCGCAGGGTCAGGCGCAGGAACGACATCACCCCCAGCACCACCAGCAAGAGGCTGACCACCACCGCGAACACGGGGCGCTTGATCGACAGGTCCGACAGCTTCATCCGCTCAGTCCTGCTTTGGCGCGTCGGCGTCCGGCGCCGGGGCGGCCGGCTTCTCCGGCGCAGCCGCCGGGCCGCCCTCGGCCACGGTCACGCCGGGGCGCAGCTTGCCGGTGCCGTCGACCACGATGCGGTCGCCGGCCTGCAGGCCTTCCACGATTTCGGCCTTGCCGTCGCGACGCACGCCGGCCGTCACCATCGCCCGCTCGACCTTGTCGTCCTGGCCGACGCGGTACACGAACGTGTCCCGGCCTACCTGCACCACCGCGATCTCCGGGACGACCAGCGCCTGGCGCTCGGGACGGAACAGGTGCACGTCCAGCAGCATGCCGGGACGCAGTAGGCGCTCGGGATTGTCGAACTCCGCACGTACCGTCACCGCACGGGTGGTCGGGTCGATCCGCGCGTCGACGGTCTGCACTTCGCCCTCGAACTTGCGCCCCGGCCAGGCGGCGGTCCCGGCGGTCACGCGCGCACCGGGCACCATCGCCGACAGCGCGGCCTCGGGCACCTGGAAGTCGACGTACATCCGCGAGATGTCGTCCAGCGTGGCGATCACGGCATTGGGAGTGAGCAACGCGCCCGGGCTGACCTGGCGGATGCCCAGTACGCCGGCGAACGGCGCGCGCACGTGGCGGTCGCGGATATCGGACTTCATCTGCCGCACGCGCGCGGCGGCGACTTCGCGCAACGCCCGCTGCGCATCCAGGGTCGAGCGCGCCACCAGCTGCTGCGCGGCCAGTCCCTGCAGGCGCTGGTACTGCTGCTCGGCTTCGGCCAGGGTCGACTCCGCCTCGCCCAGCGCGGCCTGCTGCGCATCCACGCGCAGGGTCACCAGAGGCTGGCCGGCCTGGACCTGCTGCCCGCTCTCGAAGTGGACCTGGTCGACGATCTCGCTGACCTTGGCGGTCAGGGTCACTGATTCGCGTGCCTGGGCCGTGCCCAGTGCCTGCACCGTGTCGCTCCATGCCACCGGCTGCACCACGGTCGTGGTGACCGGGATGGCGGGCGATGCGTTACCGGTTTTCTCGGGCGGCCGGTTGCATGCCGCCAGACCCACCATGCCGACCAGGACCAGACCCCTGGCCAGGAAACGTGACGCCATCGACCGCCTCGCTGCTTTCATTACTCGACCGCGAAGTGTAACGAGCGATTGTTAACGTCTGTATGTGCCTTTCGTTGACATGGTGCGCCGACGACATGGGAGAACCCGTGCCGGACGCCCGCCTCAGAGCCAGGAAGTGCCCGAGCTCCCCTCCGGGTCGAGCGCCTGCAGCACCTGCGCCACCATCGCCTCCGGGATGCTGCCCGCGGCTTCCAGGTGGACTTCGGGCCGCTCCGGCGCCTCGTAGGGCGAGTCGATGCCGGTGAAGTTGGGGATCAGGCCGGCGCGCGCCTTGGCATACAGGCCCTTCACGTCGCGCGCCTCGGCCACGGCCAGGGGCACGTCGACGAACACTTCGATGAACTCGCCTTCGGCGAAGCGCTCCCGCGCCATCTGCCGCTCGGCCCGGAACGGCGAGATGAAGCTGACCAGCACGATCAGGCCGGCATCGGCCATCAGCCGGGCGACTTCGGCGACGCGGCGGATGTTCTCGACCCGGTCCTCGTCGGTGAAGCCCAGGTCGCGGTTGAGGCCGTGGCGCACGTTGTCGCCGTCGAGCACGAACGTGTGGTAGCCCAGCGCGTGCAGGCGCTTGTCCACCAGGTTGGCGACGGTCGACTTGCCGGCGCCGGACAGGCCGGTGAACCACAGCACCTTCGGCACCTGGCCCTTGATCCGCGCGCGCGCGGCCCGGTCCACGTCCAGGTGCTGCCAGTGCACGTTGTCGGCGCGGCGCAGGGCGAAATCCAGGGTGCCGGCGGCGACGGTATCGTTGCTCTGGCGGTCGATCAGGATGAAGCCACCCAGCGCGCGGTTCTCCGCATAGGCGGCAAAGGCGACGGGCTCCTCCAGGCTGAGGTTGCAGTAGCCGACCTCGTTGAGCTCCAGGCGCTTGGCGGCCAGGTGCTCCTGGGTGTTCACGTCGACCCGGTGCTTGATCTCGCTGATGCTTGCGGCCACGGTGCGCGCGCCGATCTTCAGCCAGTAGGGGCGGCCCGGCAGCAGCGGCGCATCGCTCATCCACAGCAGGTGCGCGGCGAACTGGTCGGCCACGGCCGGCGGGTCGCCGGCGGCGGCGATGACGTCGCCCCGGCTGATGTCGACCTCGTCGGCCAGCGTCAGGGTCACCGCCTGTCCGGCGAAGGCGCGCTCGACCGGGCCGTCCGCGCCCAGGACGCGGGTGACGGTGGAGCGCCGCGCCGAGGGCAGCACCACGACCGCGTCGCCCGGCGCGACCTCGCCGGCGGCGATGGTGCCGGCGAAACCGCGGAAATCCTGATTGGGCCGGTTCACCCACTGCACCGGCAGGCGCAGTCCGGAAGCGGCGTCGCCGGCTTCGACCTCGACGGTTTCAAGGTGCTGGAGCAGGCTGGGTCCGTCGTACCACGGCGTGTGCGTCGAAGCCGAGGAGAGGTTCTCGCCCTCCAGCGCCGACAGCGGGATCGCCTGCACGTGCGCGATGCCCAGCTGCGCGGCCAGCGCGCGGTAGCCTTCGACGATGTCTTCGAATACGCCGCGGTCGTAGCCGACCAGGTCCATCTTGTTCACCGCCAGCACCACGTGGCGGATGCCCAGCAGCGAGACGATATAGCTGTGCCGGCGGGTCTGCGGCAGCAGGCCCTTGCGCGCGTCGACCAGGACCACGGCCAGGTCGGCGGTGGAGGCACCGGTGGCCATGTTGCGGGTGTACTGCTCGTGGCCGGGGCAGTCGGCGACGATGAACTTGCGCTTCTCGGTATCGAAGTAGCGGTAGGCCACGTCGATGGTGATGCCCTGTTCGCGCTCGGCGGCCAGGCCGTCCATCAGCAGTGCGTAGTCGATGCGCTCGCCCTGGGTGCCATGCCGGCGGCTGTCGGCCTCCAGCGCGGCGAGCTGGTCGTCGAACAGGCGCTTGCTCTCGTACAGCAGGCGTCCGATCAGGGTGCTCTTGCCGTCGTCCACGCTGCCGCAGGTGATGAAGCGCAGCAGCGGCTTGTCCTCGTGCTGGCGCAGGTAGGCGGCGATGTCGGTCGTGCCGGCGTCGGTATCCGCAGTGATGCCTTCGAGGGACGCGGCCATCAGAAATACCCCTCGAGCTTCTTCTTCTCCATCGACGCGGTCGGATCCTGGTCGATGACCCGGCCCTGGCGCTCGGAACTGGTGGCCACCAGCATCTCGGCGATGATCTTCTCCAGCGAATCGGCCTCGGACTCGATCGCGCCGGTCAGCGGATAGCAGCCCAGGGTGCGGAAACGGACGTTGCGCAGCTGCGGGACTTCGCCCGGCGCCAGTGGCAGGCGCTCGTCGTCGACCAGGATCAGCGCGCCGTCGCGCTCGACCACCGGCCGGGGCGCGGCGAAGTACAGCGGCACCACCGGGATCTTCTCGCGGTAGATGTAGAGCCACACGTCCAGCTCGGTCCAGTTCGAGATCGGGAAGGCGCGCACGCTCTCGCCCTTGCGGATGCGGGCGTTGTACAGGTTCCACAGCTCCGGGCGCTGGCGCTTGGGATCCCAGCGATGGTTCTCGTTGCGGAAGGAGAAAACGCGCTCCTTGGCCCGTGACTTCTCCTCGTCGCGGCGCGCACCGCCGATGGCGGCGTCGAACTGGTACTGGTCCAGCGCCTGCTTCAGGCCCTGGGTCTTCATCACGTCGGTATGGATGGTGGCGCCGTGGCTGACCGGGCCGATGCCCTGGGCGATGCCGTCCGGATTGATGTGGACCCGCAGGTCGACGCCCGTCTCGGCGGCGCGCCGGTCGCGGAACGCGATCATCTCGCGGAACTTCCAGCGCGTGTCCACGTGCAGCAAGGGGATCGGCGGCGGCGCCGGGGCGAACGCCTTGAGCAGCAGGTGCAGCAGCACCGAGCTGTCCTTGCCCACCGAATACAGCAGTACCGGGTTCCGGAACTCGGCAGCGACCTCGCGCAGGATGTGGATGCTCTCGGCCTCAAGGCGGTCGAGGTGGGACAGGCGGTGGGTCAGGCTCATCAGGCGTTCGGGCAGCGGGGGCGGGCGAAGGCCATGGGTCTCCGGCGACGGAGGGCCGGCCTGGAGGGACCCGGTGGCGGTCCGGGACGGTGGATGTTCCGGGCGGCGGCGAGTCCGACGAAATAAGCTCAGAGCATAAGCCAATAACTACAGGGCGTTTCAGCCGGGCTTTGCAGGTTCCTAACATCGGTGGTCCGTCGAACCCGACGCCCGCCGAGACCCCGCATGACCGCTGCGCCCACCGCGCTGCCCCCCAGCCCGCTCAACGAAGACCGCAAGGTCCTGCTGGGCCGGCTGGTCGATGGCCTGGACGGGCCGTCGCTGTGGTGGCTTTCGGGTTACACCGCCGGCCTGGCCCAGGTCCATGCACCGCCCCAGCTGGCGGTGCTTCCCGGCGGCGCTGCGGTGGCAGCGAGCCAGGCGGGGCAGCGGCTGACCGTGCTGTACGGCAGCCAGACCGGCAACGCCCGCCGTGAGGCGGAGAAGATCGCCCAGGCCGCCGAAGGCGCCGGCCTGGCCGTGCGCCTGCTCCGCACCGATGCCTATGCCACCCGCGAACTGGCCAGCGAGCGCCTCCTGTATGTCGTCATCAGCACCCAGGGCGAAGGCGATCCGCCGGACGATTCGATCGGTTTCACCGAATTCCTGCTCGGCAAGCGCGCGCCGAAGCTGCCCGAACTGAAATTCGCGGTGCTTGGCCTGGGCGACACCAGCTATGCCGACTTCTGCGGCATCTCCCGCAAGCTCGATGCCCGCCTGGCCGAGCTGGGCGCGCAGCGCGTGCTCGAAGCCGGGCAGGCCGACCTGGACATCGACACGGTCGCCGGTCCCTGGCGCGACAGCGCCCTGGCCCAGGCGCGCGAGCTGCTCAAGGCGAGCCCCACCCCGGCCCCCGCGCACCTGGCCACGGTCACTCCCCTGCGCGCGGTGTCGGCCTGGTCGCACGAACGACCGTTCCCGGCCGAGGTGCTCGCCAACCAGCGCGTGAGCGGGCGCGAGTTCAAGGGCCAGGGTTTCCTGCAGTACGGCTCAGGCGACAAGGATGTGCGACACATCGAGCTGTCGCTGGAGGGTTCGGGCCTGGCCTACGAACCGGGCGATGCGCTGGGCATCCGCCACCGCAATCCCGCCGTGCTGGTCGACGCCGTGCTGCAGGCCACGCGCCTGGACGGCAACACCGCTGTCACCTCCGGCGAGCAGACTCTGCCCCTGTCCGAGTGGCTGGCCACCCGCCGCGAACTGACCCGGCTTTCGCGCCCGTTCCTGGCCGCGCATGCCGAACGTTCCGGTGCGGCGTCGCTGAAGCAGCTGCTCGACCCGACCCAGCCCGCCGGCCTGGCTGCGCTGCTTGCCGACCACCAGCTGGTGGACGTGCTGCGCCGCTGGCCGGCGGATTGGGACCACGACGGCCTGCTCGCCGCGCTGCGCCCGCAGGCACAGCGCCTGTATTCGATCGCCTCCAGCCGCAAGCGCGTTGGCGAGGAAGCGCACCTGACCGTCGACATCCTCGGTTACCACGCCCACGGTCACGACCATGGCGGCGCGGCCAGCGGTTTCCTCGCAGCGCTGGACGAGGGCGGCCAGGTTCCGGTCTACATCGAACCCAACGAGCGCTTCCGGGTGCCGGCCGACGGCGCGCGCGACATCATCATGGTCGGCCCCGGCACCGGCGTGGCGCCGTTCCGCGGCTTCGTCCAGGAACGTGCCGAGACCGGCGCCAGCGGTCGCAACTGGCTGTTCTTCGGCGCCCAGTACTTCAATACCGGCTTCCTTTACCAGGTCGAGTGGCAGGATGCCCTGCGCCGCAGGGAACTGCACCGCCTCGACCTGGCCTTCTCCCGCGACCAGGCCGACAAGATCTACATCCAAAGCCGCCTGCGCGAGCGCGGCCGCGAGGTCTACGACTGGCTGCAGAGCGGCGCGCACTTCTATGTCTGCGGCGCGATCGCCATGGGCAAGGACGTGCACGCCGCCCTGCTCGAGATCGTCGCCGCGCACAACGGCGGCGACGCCGAGGCCGCATCCGACTACCTGACCGCACTGCAGACCGAGGGCCGCTACAGCCGCGACGTCTACTGAAGACGCCTCGGCCCAGCCACCGCATGAGCACCACCCATTCCGTCGAAGACATCAAGGCCGAGAGCCGCCGCCTGCGCGGGTCGCTGCTGGAAAGCCTGGCCGATCCGGTCACCGGCTCGCTGCGCGAGGACGACCAGACCCTCATCAAGTACCACGGCAGCTACCAGCAGGACGACCGCGACATCCGCGACGAGCGCCGCCGGCAAAAGCTCGAGCCGGCCTACCAGTTCATGATCCGCACCCGCACGCCCGGCGGCGTGATCAGCCCCGAGCAGTGGCTGAAGCTAGACTCGGTCGCCACGCGTTTCTCAAACCACTCGCTGCGCGTCACCACGCGCCAGGCGTTCCAGTTCCACGGCGTCATCAAGCGCGAACTGAAGTCGACCATGCAGGCGATCAACGCCGCGATGATCGACACGCTGGCCGCCTGCGGCGACGTCAACCGCAACGTCCAGGTCGCCGCCAATCCGCTGCTGTCGGAGGCACATGCCGACCTGTACGGCGACGCCGCGCGCACGTCCGAGCACCTGCTGCCCAATACCCGGGCCTATTACGAGATCTGGCTGGACGAGGAACAGGTGGCTGGCAGCGGCGAGGAGACCGAACCGGTCTATGGCGACAAGTACCTGCCGCGCAAGTTCAAGATCGGCTTCGCCCTGCCGCCGGTGAACGATGTCGACGTGTACGCCAACGACCTGGGTTTCATCGGCGTGCTCGGTGCCGATGGCCAGCTCGAAGGCTACGACGTCACCATCGGCGGCGGCATGGGCTCGACCCATGGCGACGCGGAAACCTACCCGCGGCTGGCCAATAACGTCGGCTTCATCCCGCGCGATGCGCTGCTGGAGGTCGCCACCGCGGTGGTCACCACCCAGCGCGACTTCGGCAACCGCGTGCTGCGCAAGCGCGCGCGCTTCAAGTACACGATCGACGACCATGGCCTGCAGTTCATCGTCGACGAGATCGAACGTCGCGCCGGCCTGAAGTTCGCCGCACCGCGCGCCGCCGCCTTCGAGCACAACGGCGACCGCTACGGCTGGGTCGAGGGCGAGGATGGCCGCTGGCACCTGACCCTGTCGCTGCCGGCCGGTCGCATTGCCGATCGCCCCGGCGCGCCGCACCTGACCGGCCTGCGCGAGATCGCCAACGTGCACCGTGGCGAGTTCCGGATGACCGGCAACCAGAACCTGGTGATCGCCGGCGTGCCGGCCGGCGAGCGCAAGCGCATCGAAGCGCTGGTCCGCGACCATGGCCTCGATGCCGGCAACCGCGCGCCGACCGCGCTCGCCCGCGCGGCGATGGCATGCGTTTCCCTGCCGACTTGCGGCCTGGCCATGGCCGAGGCCGAGCGCTACCTGCCGGATTTCGCGGCCAGGCTTGAGCCGCTGCTGGACCGGCACGGCCTGCGCGAGGCGCCGATCCTGGTGCGCATCTCCGGCTGCCCGAACGGCTGCTCGCGGCCGTACCTGGCCGAGATCGCGCTGGTCGGCAAGGCACCGGGCCGCTACAACCTGATGCTTGGCGCCGACCACCGCGGCCAGCGGCTCAACACGCTGTACCGCGAGAACATCGCCGAGGCCGAGATCATCGAGGCGCTCGATCCCCTGTTCGCCCGCTATGCCGGCGAACGCCAGTCCGGCGAAGGCTTCGGCGATTTCCTGCACCGCGCCGGCCTGGTCGCGCTGCCGCCCTATCCCACCCATGTCCGCGTCGACCCGGCCCCGGCCGCGCTCGGCGAGGCCGCCTGATCCCATGTCGCTGCAGAACCTGCGTCCGGAGCCTCCGATGAGCCTCACCGCCACTACCCGTGAAGCCGCCAACAGCCCGCAGGCAACGCCCGTGCTGGACCTCGACGCGCTCAACAGCCGGCTCGAAGCGATGGATGCCGAACAGCGCGTGGCCTGGGCACTGGAGCACGGTCCCGGCACCGCGGCGCTGTCGTCGAGCTTCGGCGCGCAATCGGCGGTCACCCTGCACCTGCTCACCCTGCAGAAGCCGGACATCCCGGTGATCCTGATCGATACCGGCTACCTGTTCCCGGAAACCTACCGCTTCGCCGACGAACTGGCCGAACGGCTCAAGCTCAACCTGCAGATCTATCGTCCGCTGGTCAGTCGCGCGTGGATGGAAGCGCGCCATGGGCGCCTGTGGGAACAGGGCGTGACCGGCCTGGACAACTACAACCAGCTGCGCAAGGTCGAGCCGATGCGCCGCGCGCTGGACGACCTGGGCGTGGGTACCTGGTTCACCGGCCTGCGCCGCAACCAGTCGGCCAGCCGCGCCGAAACGCCGATCCTGCAGCGCCGCGGCGAACGGCTCAAGGTCAGCCCGATCGCCGACTGGTCCGACCGCGATGTCTGGCAGTACCTGAAGAAGCACGACCTGCCCTACCACCCGCTGTGGCACGAAGGCTATGTCTCGATCGGCGACTTCCACACCACCAGCCGCTGGGAGCCGGGCATGCGCGACGAGGACACCCGCTTCTTCGGCCTCAAGCGCGAGTGCGGCATCCACGAGGAGATCTGATCGGGCTGCGGTGCCGCCCGCACGGTTAGCGTTGCCGGGCACCGGATTGAAGCTGGCCGCCGCTGGCGCCTAGCGGTACTGCTTCTCCTCGATGAACTGGGATCCCGCCAGGCGGTTGATCTCGTTCTTGATCCCGACCCGCTCGCCGTTGCGGGTCGCCACGGCGCGCGCCAGCGTGATGAAATCCTCGCCGAAATCCTGCGCCGCTTCCTTCGCGCGCAGGGCGTCCTGCACGTCCCACATACGCTCGTTGACCGCGCGCAGCTGCGCCTTCAGCGCCGGCAGCTCACCCGACCCCGCCGCCAGCGACTCCCACAGCGGGCGCAGGCCGTCGAGTTCGACTGCCACGTTCCGGCGCTTGTCCTCGGCCGCGATCCGCTCGGCCTTGATCTCGAGGATGGTGATCTTGTCGATGAGCTCCCCGACCGAAACGGGGACCATGATGGTGTTCATGCCGGGATCCTGTGGCGTGCGCAGGAGCGCAGTCTACCGGCAGGCTGCATGATGGGGCCCGCATCCGTTGCGCAGCGGCCGATGCATCGCGTGTCGCCCTCCATCGCGCTGGTGTATTGCGCCGCCGGCAGGCGCCACGGATCAGCTGGTGATGGTCTGGGTCAGCGATTCCCAGGTCGGAGGCTCGGGCCAGTCGGCCGCCTGGTTTCCGTCCAGCACGCGGCGCAGGTCGCGCTTGTCGATCTGCGGGGCGAGCACGTTGACCAGCTCGAGCGCGTAGTCGCGCAGCACGCGTTCGCGCGGCAGCACCGCCCAGGCGATGCATTCGGAAACCTCGGTGGGCGCCGGCCAGCCGCGCAGATCGGTATCGCCGGTGCTGACCGCCATCTCCGCCAGCAGGCCCACGCCCAGTCCGGCACGCACGTAGGTCTTGATCAGGTCGGCATCCAGCGCGGTCAGGGCCAGGTTCGGCTCCAGGCCGACGCTGCTGAAAGCGCGCTGCAGCGAGGATTCCGGACGGGTCGAGGATTCGTAGCTGATCAGCGGGTACTGCGACAGCTCCTGGATGTCCGGCGCCTTGCCGGCCCGGTCCAGCGGATGGCCGCGCGGCACCAGCGCCAGCCGGCGCCAGCGGTACAGCGGTACGGCCACCCCGCCCTGCGGTTCGCCCCCGGCCGTGCTGACCACGGCCATGTCGGCCTCGCCGCTGCCCAGCAGGTCCAGCGCCGCCCCCTCGGCGGACTGCTGCAGGTGCACGCTGACCTGGGGGAACTCGCGCTTGATCCGCGCGATCGCCGGCGGCAACACGAAGCGGGCCTGGGTATGGGTGGTGGTGATGGTCAGCTGGCCCTGGCTCTCGCGGCGCTGGTTGGCGGCGTAGGCCCGGATGTTGGCGGTCTCGGCCAGGATCACCCGGGCCCGGTCCAGGACCTCGGCGCCGGCCGGGGTGATCGCCTCCAGGCTGCGCCCCTTGCGCACAAACAGCAGGAAGCCCAGCTCGTCCTCCAGCTGCTTGAGCTGCTTGGACAGGCCGGGCTGGGTCGCATGAACGCGCGCCGCCGCCAGGGTGATGTTGAGCCCGGCGTCGGCGATGGCAACGAGGTAGCGCAGCTGGGTAAGCGTCATTCGGGGGCCGGGCGACCGGGGGGGTCAGGTCGTGACAGGTCTGGCGACTGTAGTGGTAATCAGTGCTCCCATCTTATAACTGGGAGGCATAAGCATTGTGCGGCAAGTTATTTCCGCCCGTTATGAGCACGGGGGTACGGTCGGCATCCCACTCCCTGCCGGGCCTGCCGTGAGCCTGTCCCCTTCCGCCGCCTTCGACCTGCCCCCGGGCGGCGTCGCCCTGGTCGGCGCCGGTCCCGGTGATCCGGGCCTGTTGACCCTGAACGCGCTGCGCGCGCTGGAGGCGGCCGAGGTCGTGCTGTACGACCGCCTGGTCGGCGCCGGCGTGCTGGCCCTGGCCAACCCGGCGGCGTTGAGGATCGAGGTCGGCAAGTCGGCCGGCAACCACAGCATGCCGCAGGAGCAGATCCACGCGCTGATGCTGGAGCACGCCCGCGCCGGCCGCCGCGTGGTCCGTCTCAAGGGCGGCGACCCCTTCGTCTTCGGCCGCGGCGGCGAGGAACTCGAGTACCTGCATGCCCACGGCATTCCCTACCGGGTCGTGCCCGGCATCACCGCGGCGGTCGCCTGCGCGGCCTATGCCGGCATCCCCCTGACCCATCGCGACCACGCGCAATCGCTGCGACTGATGACCGCCCACTGCAGGGACTCGGTGGACACCCTGGACTGGGCGTCGCTGGCGCAGGAACGGCAGACCCTGGCCGTGTACATGGGCGTGGCCGCACTCGGCCACCTGCGCGAACGCCTGCTCGCTGCGGGCCGCGACCCGGCGACGCCGTTCGCCCTGGTCGAAAACGGCTCGCGCCCGGAGCAGCGCGTGGTCACCGGCACCCTGGACGACCTGGCCGCGACCGCCCAGGCGCACGCCGTCGCCTCGCCGGCGCTGCTGATCCTGGGCGAGGTGGCGGCACTGGCTGCACAGCTGCACTGGTTCGGCGCGACGCCGCTCGGCCCGCCACCCGCTGAACCGGCCTTGGCCCAGGCCGCCTGAATCACGCGTACTGAATCCCACATTCCCCGCCTCCTGGAACCACGGAACCCGCTCATGGCCATCTACGACAGCATCCTCGACACCATCGGCCGCACTCCGGTCGTCAAGCTGCATCGCATCGCTCCGGCGCACGTGGAGCTCTATGCCAAGGTCGAGGCGTTCAATCCCGGCGGCTCGGTCAAGGACCGCCTGGCCCTGGCGATCGTCCTGGACGCCGAATCCAAGGGCCAGCTCAAGCCCGGCGACACGATCATCGAGGCCACTTCAGGCAATACCGGCGTCGCCCTGGCCCAGGTCGCTGCCGCGCGCGGCTACAAGTTCGTCGCGGTGATGGTCGAGACGTTCTCGATCGAGCGCCGCAAGCTGATGCGCGCCTACGGCGCCAAGGTGATCCTGACGCCCGCGGCCGAGCGCGGCACGGGCATGGTGCGCCGCGCCGAAGAGCTGGCGAAAAAGCATGGCTGGTTCCTCGCCCGCCAGTTCGAGAACCCGGCCAATCCTGCCTACCATCGCCAGACCACCGCCGCCGAGATCCTGCGTGACTTCGCCGGTCGCCGACTGGACCACTTCGTCAGCGGCTGGGGCACTGGCGGCACGCTGACCGGCGTGGGCGAGGTGCTGCGCGTCGCCCGCCCGGAAGTGAAGATCACCGCCGCCGAACCGGCCAATGCGTCGCTGCTGGCCGGCAACGAATGGAAGCCGCACAAGATCCAGGGCTGGACCCCGGACTTCGTGCCGGCGGTGCTCAATCGCGAGGTCGCCGACCAGATCCTCGGCGTCACCGACGAGGACGCCATCGCCACCGCACGCCGCCTGGCGGCAGAGGAAGGCATCTTCGCTGGCATCTCCTCGGGCGCGACGGTCGCTGCGGCGCTCAAGGTCGCCGCCGATGCGCCGGCCGGCACGGTGCTGCTGGCGGTGCTGCCGGACACGGGCGAACGCTACTTCTCCACTCCGCTGTTCGAGGGCGTCAACGAAGGTTCGGACGACGAGTGGCTGGCTTCACTGAGCTGAGTCTTTCCAGAGTGAGAAACGGAACGGGCGACACGCAGGTGCCGCCCGTTTTCGCTTGGCGCTAGGCCGCCGCGCGCTAGCAGCCTGGCTTGCGGCGGGACGCAGAAAGCAAGGCAAGGGCAAAAGCAAAAGACGGAGCGTGCGTCGCGGTTGCGCTGCGGGGTGTTCCCTTCCGCGAATGTCCCCCGGCACCGATGAGGCCGGTGCCTCCTCCTTTATTTCGCTGCAGGGAACACCCCACATCGCCTGAAGGTGGCAGCGGCCTGGCTGGGCGACGCACGGTCAATGCAAAAGGCTGAACCCGGCAGCATGCGTCGAGTGGCGCAATGTGTTCATCGCGTGCGCGCCAGATTTCTGGAGGAAGCGCCTGGTACCTGTCGGGACGTGGTGCGATGCCCTCGGGGCGAAATCAAGGAGGAGGCACCGGCTTTATCGGTGCCGGGGGACATTCGCCCCGAGGGGCATCGCAGCGCGTCTTGCCGCGACCCGTCCGCCCAAACCAATGCTGTGCTCGCTCTTTGACGAAACCGCATCGCGATGCGCTGCGAGAATCACAGTGCAGCAGCCGTGCAGGACACGGCTGCCACGTACCTCATCACACCCGCATGGTGCCCGTTTCCAGATAGCGCTCGTGCCAGGACAGTGCCTCGCCCAGCAGGTGCGGGGTGTGCTTGCCCTTGCTGTGCCTGCAGGCCCGGTCGAAGTAATCCTCCAGCATCGGCCGGTAGTCCGGGTGCGCGCAGTTCTCGATCACCTTGCGTGCGCGCTGCTTGGGCGACAGGCCTCGCAGGTCGGCCAGACCCTGCTCGGTGACGATCACCGCGACGTCGTGCTCGGTGTGGTCGACATGGCTGACCATCGGCACGATCGCAGAGATCGCACCATTCTTGGCCGTACTCGGGGTCAGGAAGCACGAGAGGAAGCCATTGCGCGCGAAGTCGCCCGAACCGCCGATGCCGTTGATGATGCTGGTGCCGGCCACATGGGTGGAATTGACGTTGCCGTACAGGTCCGCCTCGACCATGCCGTTCATACCGATCACGCCCAGGCGCCGGATCAGCTCGGCGTGGTTGGAGATCTCCTGCGGACGCAGCACGATCTTCTCCCGGTAGCGGTCGATGTTGCGCACGAAGTCGTCCACGCCGCCCGGGCTCAGCGCGAACGAGCTGGCCGATGCGACTTCGATGGTGCCATCGCCGATGAGTTCCAGCATCCCGTCCTGGATCACCTCGGTGAAGGCGGTCAGCCCACGGAATCCCGCCTCGCGCAGGCCGGCCAGCACCGCGTTGGCGACGTTGCCCACGCCCGACTGCAACGGCAGCAGCTTCTCGTGCAGCCGCCCGGCGCGGATCTCGTGGCGGAAGAACTCGACCAGGTGATCGGCAATCCGCCGCGAAGTCTCGTCCGGCGGCGCGAAGGCCCCGAGCCGGTCCGGTGCGTCGGTCTCGACCACGGCGATGACCTTGTCCGGATCGCAACGCAGGTAGGGCTCGCCGATACGGTCGCCCGGCTGGGTCAGCGGAATCGGCACGCGTTGCGGTGGCAAGGCCGTGCCGTAGTAGATGTCGTGCATCCCTTCCAGGCCCCGCGGCTGGCGCTGGTTGACCTCGATGATCACCTTGTCGGCCAGGTCCAGCCAGGTCTTGTTGTTGCCCACCGACGTGGAGGGCACCAGTTGCCCGTCCGGCAGGATCGCGCTGACTTCGACCACGGCCACATCGAGCTTGCCGAGGAAGCCGAACCAGGTGTACTGCGCGACATGGCCCAAGTGGATGTCCATGTACTCGATCTCGCCCTGGTTGATGCGGGCGCGCAGGTCGGGATCAGACTGGTAGGGCAGGCGGAAATCGATGCCGCCGGCACGGGCCAGCGCACCGTCGAGCTCCGGCGCGGTGGAAGCGCCGGTGAGGATGCGCAATGCGAAGGGTTCGCCGCGGTCGTGCGCGGCGGTGATCCGGTGCGCCAGCGCAAGCGGGATCGCTTTCGGATAGCCGGCGCCGGTGAACCCGCTCATGCCGACTGCCATGCCCGGCCCGATCAGCGCGGCCGCCTGTTCGGCCGTCATCCGCTTCGCCGCCAGCCCTGCGTGGGCGATCCTGTTGCTCATTCGGTTGTTCCGTGGGGGATTGGCCGATTTTACCGGCTCGTCGCGACCGGATCATGATGCTGGACAAGGCCAGTCACGCGACTTTCGGCTAACTGCCAAGACAGTCGCATTGTGCGCACCCCGGAAATGCAGCCCGGACCGCGGCGATCCGGCCGCTCGCGGCCCCGCCAGGCCTCAGCCTTCGTAAAGCTCCAGCGGCAGGCCGTCGGGATCGGCGAAGAAGGTGAAGCGGCCGCCGGTGTATTCATCCACGCGCACCGGCTCGGTGGCCACGGCGTGCGCGCGCAGGTGCTGGACCGCTTCATCGAGATCGGCCACGCGCAAGGCGAGGTGGCGCAGGCCGCAGGCCTCCGGCCGCGATACGCGCGGCGGCGGCGCGGGAAACGAGAACAGCTCCACCTGGGTGCCGTCGGCCAGGCGCAGGTCGAGCTTCCACGAGCCGCGCGCCTCGCGGTAGGCCTCGGCGACCACCTCCAACCCCAGCACCTCGACATAGAAGCGCTTCGAGCGCGCGTAGTCGGAGGCGATGATCGCGACGTGATGGATGCCGGCGAGCTTCATGGTGCGAGTGCAGGCCTGGGCGCTGAGGCGCCCCGATCCCCGGGCATGCGGCGGAGATTCAAGGCGCGCACATCAATGCGCCGCGGCCGCCGCGTCGGCGGCGCCGCCCTCGCGCGCTTCGTGCCGCCCGCTGTGCATCAGCAGCACCAGCGGCATCGCGCACAGGGTCAGCACCATCATCATCCAGAAATCGTTCGAGTAGCCGATCGCCGCCGACTGGCGCATCACCTCGGCATTGAGCATGGCTGCACCCGATTGCGTGGCCGGGTTCCAGATCGCCGGCAGCAAGGTCTGCTCCGCGCCGTACGCAGGGATGCGGGCGCTGATCTCGGCGTGGTTGACCTGGCTGGCCCGGGCCAGCAACGCGACCACCATCGAGATGCCCACCGACGAGCCGATATTGCGGACCAGGCTGAACAGGCCGGCGGCCTCGGTGCGCTGCGATGCCGGGAGCGTCGAGTACGCGATCGTGGATATCGGCACGAACACCAGGCCCAGGCCCATGCCTTGCAGCACGCCCAGCCACACCACCGCCTCGATCGAGGCCTCGATGCCGAACTGCGACATGCCGTGCAGCGACAGCACCATCATCGCCATGCCAACGAGGATCGGAATGCGCGCGTCGACCCGGCCGAGCATCCGCCCCACCAGCATCATCGTGAACATGGTGCCGATGCCGCGCGGCGCCAGCACCATGCCGATGGTCAGGATCGGATAGTGCATGAGCGTGTTGAGGTACGGCGGCATCAGCGCGAGCGTGGCGAACAGGACGATGCCGACCACGAAGATCAGCACGCAGCCGACCGCGAAGTTGCGGTTGCCGAGCATGCCCAGGTCCAGCAGCGCGCGGTCGCGCCGGTTCCACCACCACAGGCCGTACAGGTACAGCGCCAGGAAGGCCAGCGCGGCCTCGACCTGGATCTCCAGGCTGCCGAACCAGTCCATGGTCTCGCCGCGGTCCAGGAACAGCTGCAGCGCGCCGATGCCCAGCGCCAGCAGGGCCAGGCCGACCGCATCGAGCGGACGCGGACGCGGCGTTTCGCGCTTCACGCTGGCCATGATGCCGACCAGCGCGATCGCGCCCACCGGCAGGTTGATCAGGAACACCCAGTGCCAGCTGTAGTACTCGGTCAGCCAGCCGCCCAGCGGCGGGCCGAGGATCGGGCCGACCATGATCCCCATGCCCCACATCGCCATCGCCGCGCCGTGCTTTTCCTTGGGGAAGGCATCGAGCAGCAGCGACTGCGAGATCGGCACCAGCGAGGCGCCGAACACGCCCTGCAGGATGCGGAACATCACCATCTGACCGATGCCGGTGGCCATCGCGCACAGCAGCGAGGCGACGGTGAATCCGGAGACGGCGATGATCAACAGGCGGCGCCGGCCCAGTCGCGCCGCCAGCCAGCCGGTGACCGGCGTCAGGATCGCCGCAGCCACGATGTAACTGGTCAGCACCCACGACGCCTGGTCCTGGGTGGCCGACAGCGAACCCTGCATGTCCGGCAGGGCGACGTTGGCGATGGTGGTGTCCAGCGCCTGCATCAGCGTGGCCAGCATCACCGAGCCGACCAGCAAGGCACGGCTGCCGCCTTCGGAAGAACTCAGGCGCGAAATCATGTCCGGTATCCGGGAAGTACGGTCGCGGCCCGCAGGCGCGGGCCGGAACGTGGAATCAGTGCTGGCCGGCGGCCACGGCGGCGGTGCCTTCGGCCCTGGCGGGCGGCGCGCGCAGGTCGACCTCGACCTCGGCGCTCATGCCGGCGCGCAGCACGGGGGCGTCGTCGCGGTCGGCGGAATCGATCTCCAGGCGCACCGGGATGCGCTGCACGATCTTGACCCAGTTGCCGGTGGCGTTCTGCGCGGGCAGCACGCTGAACTCGGCGCCGGAGGCCGGTGCGATCGAGGCCACGTGGGCCTTCCATTTCGCGCCGGGATAGCTGTCGACCTTGATCGTCGCCGGCTGGCCGACCTGCATCTTCGCCAGCTCGGTCTCCTTGAAGTTCGCTTCGATCCAGATCGGCGAGGTCGCCACCAGCGGCATCGCGGTCTGGCCGACGTTGAGGAATTCGCCGACCTGCAGGTCGTGGGTGCCGATGACGCCGTCCACGGGCGCGCGCACTTCGGCATGCGCCAGGTCGAGCCTGGCCTTGGCCAGCATCGCCATCGCGGCGCGGTAGTCGGGCAGGTCTTCGGTCGGCGTGTTCGCCTGGCCGCTGAGCGTGGCGGCCGCTTCGCTCTGCGAAGCGATCGCATCGGCCAGGTCGGTGCGCGCCTCGGCCACGGCATGGCGCGCATCGTCGACCATCTTGCGCGACACCAGCTGCTGGTCGCCCAGCTGCTGCAGGCGCTGCAGGTCGCGCTGGGCCCAGGCCAGGGTCTCGCGCGACGCCTGGATGGTGGTGCCGGTACCGGTGACCTTGGCCCGGCTGGCGTCGGCGGCATTGGCCATGTGCGCCAGCAACGCCTCGTTCTGCGCCACCGCGATCTCCAGCGGCTGGGCGTCGATGCGGAACAGCAGGTCGCCCTTCTTCACCGGCTGGTTCTGGCCGACCGCGACCTCTACGACCCGGCCGCCGACCTGCGGCGCGACCAGGATGCGTTCGGCCTTGACGTAGGCGTTGTCGGTATCGACTTCACGGCCGGAATTGACCCACTGCCAGCCGAAGAAGCCGGCGACCGCCAGTGGCCCGGCGATCCACAGCCAGACCGGCACGCGGCGCTTGCGTGCCGGAGCCGGAGTCGCGTCGGCGAGGGTGTTGTCGGACTTGCTGGTCATGGGGTTCAGCTCTTGGGAGAAGGTTCGCCGCGGTCTTCGCGGTCGAGCCGGGTGAGGTTTTCGCGCACGCGATCGAGTACCGACAGCGTGTTCGCCAGTTCTTCGGTGGAGATGCCGGCCATCGCCTCCTTGCGCAGTGCATGGGCCACGGTTTCCACCGGGCCCATCACCTGCGCCGACTGCGGCAGCAGATACAGGCGCCAGACCCGGCGATCGGCCGGATCGGCGCGCCGTTCGACGAAACCGGCCTTCTGCAGCCGGTCGATGACCCGGCCCAGCGCGATCGGCTCCATGTCGAGCCGGTCGGCCAGCTCTACCTGGGTGACGCCCTCGGCGTGGCCCAGATGCTTGAGCGCGCGCCACTGCACGCGGGTCAGCTCGAGGTGCGCGACGCGGCGATCGAACACGCGGCCGAACAGGCGGTGCAGGTCGGCGACCTGGTAGCCGAGGCTCTCGCGGGGGTCTGTCTTGGCAGGCATGGGTGCATAGGATATAGATGCCTAGGCAGGTATTTCAAGGGGAGCCCTGTCCCGTTCAGCCGCCGGCAGGCACCCGCTGCCGCGGGACACGCTGAACCCGCCTCAGGCGGTGGATCGGGTGGCTTGGGGTTGGGGATGTCCGGGATGCAGCCCGGAGCGGTGGCGCCCTACGCCGACGCCATGAACGCTTCGATCTCGTCCGCAGAACGCGCGAGGTCGCCGGTCAGCACCCGGTGACCGGCGCCGGTGATCAGCACGTTGTCCTCGATGCGGATGCCGATGCCGCGCCACTTCGCATGCACCGACTTGTCGTCCGCGCCCACGTACAGGCCAGGCTCGATGGTGAAGACCATGCCGGGCTCGAGCTGGCGCGACTCGCCGTCAATCCGGTAATCGCCCACGTCATGCACGTCCAGCCCCAGCCAGTGCCCGCTCTTGTGCCGGTAGAAGCGCTTGTAGTGCCCTTCGGCGATGTTCTTCTGGAGGCCACCCTTGAGCAGCCCCAGCCGCAGCAGGCCTTCGGTCAGGACCTCCACCGCCGCGTCGTGGATCGCCGACCAGGCGACGCCGGGCCGCGCGCAGGCCAGCGCCGCGGCCTGGGCCGCGCCGACCAGGTCGTGCAGCGCGCGCTGCTCCTTCGAGAAGCGGCCGTTGACCGGGAAGGTGCGGGTGATGTCGGCGGCGTAGTTGCGGTATTCGGCGCCGGCGTCGATCAGCACCAGCTCGCCGTCCGCGGCGCGGGCATTGTTGGCCACGTAATGCAGCACGCAGCCATTGGCGCCGGCGCCGACGATGCTGTTGTAGGCCGGGCAGGCGTCGGCGGCGCGGAACACGCGCTCGACCTCGGCCTGCAGTTCGTACTCGTGGATGCCCGGCCGCGCCGCGCGCATCGCCGCTTCGTGCGCACGCATGCTGATCGCCGCGGCCTTGTCCATCAGCCGGATCTCGTCCCTGGACTTGAACAGGCGCTGCTCGTGCAGCAGGTGCCCCAGCTCGAGGAACTCGTGCGGCGGCTGCGCGCCGTGCCGCACCTGGGCACGGACCCGGTTGAGCCAGCCGATCAGCTTGAGGTCGAAATCGGCGTCGCGACCGAAGTGGTAGTAAACCCGCGAGCGCCCTTCCAGCAGCCCGGGCAGGATCTCGTCGAGGTCGTCGATCGGGTAGGCATCGTCCATGCCGAACGCCTCGACCGCGCCTTCCTGGCCGGCGCGGGCGCCATCCCAGCCCTCGCGCTCGGGATCGCGTTCGCGACAGAACAGCAGGGCCTCGCCGTGCTTGCGCCCGGGGACCAGCACCAGCACCGCGTCCGGCTCGGGGAAGCCGCACAGGTACCAGAAGTCCGAATCCTGCCGGTACGGATAATGGGTGTCGTGGCTGCGCACCCGCACCGGCGCGGCCGGCAACACCAGGATCGCGTCGTCGCCGGCCATGCGCATGAGCTGGCGGCGCCGGCGCGCGAACTCGGTCGCGGAAATGCCGGTCAGCGAACGCTGCATGTCAGTTCAGGCTGCGGCGATGGCGCGGTCCAAGCACGCAGTCCCCATGCAGCAGCAGGACGGCGACGCGGACGAACTCTTCCAGTTCGGAGAGCGCGTCCTCGTCCTCGTCGTCCTCATCGATGTCTTCCACGCTGGCGCCTGCCAGGCGCGCCAGGTCCTGCAATGCCTCCGCGCCTTCCTCCGACAGCGGCGGCTGCGCGCCGGCGGCCAGGCCGAAGCCGCCAAGGAAGCTGCGACACCAGTCGAACAGGCCCTGCGCGCGCTCCCGCAGCGGCATGTCGTCCGCGCCGAGCAGGAGCTGGAAGGTGAACTCGCCATCGCCAAGCTGGGCGGCCGTCGCCTTGCGCAGGCGGTCCAGGGCACTGCCGGGTGCCGGCGTGGCCACGCCGGCATCGGCCAGCACGCGCGCCGGCCACGCCGCGGTGTCCTCGCCACCTCCCGCCAGCCAACCGCACAGCGAGCCGTGCAGCTCCGGAACAGTGGCGCCCAGGCCCAGCGTGCGGCTGGCTTCGGCGACCTCGTCGGGGGCGGGGAAATCGGGCATGCGGAACCGTGATCGCGATGGATGATCGGGCGAAGTGTAGCAACCGCTCCGGCCGTGCCGCTTGTCGCGGTTCCCCGGCCATGCCTACACTCGTGAAGATCACCCATCCCACCGCCCGCCATCCCATGCCGTCCGACGTCGCTGCGCGATACCGCCAGACAGGACCCATCCGGATGGGTCGTCCATGACTGCCGCTCTGATGGCCCTGGCCGCCGGGCTGATGCTCGCGGTGCTGGTCCTGCTCTGGCGCTGGCGCAACAGCCACATGAAGCAGCACGAGGCACTGCAGGCCCGCGAGGAGCACCTGACCGTGGCCTTGTGGGGTTCGGGCGAGCAGTTCTGGGACTTCGACCTGGACCGGCGCGAGTTGCACCTGCTGCATGCCGACGAATCCGAACCGGACCTGGGCAAGGGCCTGGCGGTGAGCAGCCGCCGGGTCTCGCTGCCACTGGTGCATCCACACGACCGGGCCACCCTGCGCCGGCGCCTGCGTGCGCACCTGCGGGGCCGCGAGCCGCTGTTCACCTCCGAGCACCGGGTCGACCCGGACGGCGACGGCAACTGGGTGTGGGTCCGGATCCACGGCCGCACCGTCCTGCGCGATGCGCGCGGGCGCACCCGCCGCCTCGCCGGCACCGCGCGCGACACCACGGCCAATCGCCATGCCGAAGCCGAACGCCGCATCGCCAGCGAGGTGCTGCGCAGCATGAGCGAGGCGGTGGCGGTGCTGGACCGCGAGCTGCACTTCGTCGCGGTCAATCCGGCTTTCACCCAGATCACCGGGTACAGCGACGTGGAGGCGCTGGGCCGGCCGTTCACCATGCTCGACAGCGACCACAGCGAGGGCGGCGGCACCCTGCGCCAGGACCTCAACCGGCAGCACTGGCAGGGCAACGTCTGGATGACGCGCCGCGACGGCGAGGAGATCCTCTGCCACGTCAAGCACAACGGCATTCCCGATGCGGCCGGCGACGTCAATTTCCACGTGGTCGTGCTCAGCGACATCACCGAACAGAAGCGTGCCGAGCAGGAGCTGCGCTACCTGGCCAACTACGACGCGCTGACCAGCCTGCCCAACCGCTCGCTGCTGTCCGAGCGCCTGGCCCGGGCGATCGTGCGGGCGCGCCGCGAAGGCGGGCACGTCGCCGTGCTGTTCCTGGACCTGGACCGGTTCAAGGACGTCAACGACTCGCTCGGCCACGCCACCGGCGACCGCGTCCTGCGCGCGGCGGCCGAACGCGTGCAGCAGGCGGTGGGGCCGCAGCACACCGTCGCCCGGCTGGGCGGCGACGAATTCACCGTGGTCCTGGAGGGGCTGGCCGCCCCGCGCGAGGCCGAGGACGTCGCGCAAAGGGTGATCGAATCGTTCGCCATGCCGCTGGTGCTGGACGAACACCATGAGATCACCGTGTCGCCGTCGATCGGGATCAGCCTGTTCCCGGACCACGCCCAGGTTCCGACCGAGCTGCTCAAGCACGCCGATACCGCGATGTACCAGGCCAAGGCGGCCGGTCGCCGCACCTGGCAGGTCTACTCGGCCAGCATGGACGAGGCGACCCGCCGCCGCGCCACCCTCACCGGCCTGCTGCGCCGCGTGGTCGAGCGCGAAGAGCTGGCCCTGGTCTACCAGCCGCGCTATTCGCTGCACGAAGGCCGGGTGGTCGGCGCCGAGGCGCTGCTGCGCTGGCGCAACCCGGAGTTCGGCTCGATCCCGCCGGACCAGTTCATCCCGCTGGCCGAAGACACCGGGCTGATCCTGGAGATCGGCGAATGGGTGCTCAAGGAAGCGTGCACGACCCTGCGCCAGTGGCACGAGGCCGGCCTGGAGGGGATGCGGATGTCGGTGAACGTCTCGCCGATCCAGCTGCTGCGCGGCGACCTGGCCGCGACCCTGGCGCGGATCCTGGCCGAGACCGGCGTGGCCTCGGGCCAGCTGGAGCTGGAGCTGACCGAGAGCGCGATCATGGCCAACGTCGGCCGCAGCGCCAGCGTGCTGCACGCCTGCCGCATCCTGGGCGTGGGCGTGGCGGTGGACGACTTCGGCACCGGCTACTCCTCGCTGGCCTATCTCAAGCGGCTGCCGCTGACCACGCTGAAGATCGACCAGGAGTTCGTCGGCGACCTGACCCGCGACCCGGACGACGAGGCCATCACCAGCACGGTCATCGCGATGGGCCACTCGCTGTCGCTGACCGTGGTCGCCGAGGGCGTGGAGACCGCCGGCCAGCTGCAGTTCCTGCGCGACCACGGCTGCGACGAGGTCCAGGGCCACTACATCGCCGCGGCGATGGAGCGCGACGAATGCATGGCGTTCATGGCGCGGCCGATGGCCGAGCCGGCCTGAACAGGCCCGGGACGCATCCGCGGGCGACTTCCCGCGCCGCTTGACCGCTCCGGCGGGCGCTGCCTATCGTGACCGCCATGGATTCCTCCGCCGACGCCACCGCCCAGCTCCGCGCCCTCGCCACGCGGGTCGAGGCGCTGGCCGAGCGTTGCCAGCGCCTGGCCGACGAGAACCGCAGCCTGCGCCAGCAGCAGGAGCAGCTGTTCACCGAGCGCGCCCAGCTGCTCAACAAGAACGAGCAGGCGCGCTCGCGCGTGGAAGCAATGATCGCGCGGCTGAAATCGCTGGAGCAGCACACGTGAGCAGCCAAGCCGAACCGGTCAGCGTCCGCATCCTCGACCGCGAATACACCGTGGGCGTCAGTGGCGACGAGCGCGACGGACTGGTCGCCGCCGCCCGCCTGCTCGATGCGCGGATGCGCGAGGTCCGCGGCAGCAACCGCATGGTCGCGCTGGACCGCGTCGCCGTGCTCGCGGCACTGAACCTGGCGCACGAAGTACAGCAGCTGCGCGAGGAACGCGATGCGCAGCAACGCGAACTCGCGGGCACGCTCGATACGCTCAACCGTCGCCTGGATGGACTGCTCGGCACCAGCGCAGGCTGAATGCGCCGCATGCGATAGACGTCGTCTTGCGACGCTGAACCGTGGATTGCCGATTCCTTCGCACGCACCGACGGACGGGCTAGGCAGTCGCCCAAGGAACGCTATACTTCACCTGCGTTCTCTGCCGTGTTCGACAGCTGGCAAAACATTCACCTTGTCCCTTAAAAACGACACCGGGGATGCGACGACGCCGGGTGTGCATGTCCGCCTTGCAGCGGAAAGCCCGATGGTTTCCCAGCTTCCCCACTTGAACCCAGGGTTCAAGGTCGTTTCGCCGCATCGGCATGGTGGAGAATGCCTTATCCGACAACGCCTCCTCCGGGAGGCGTTGTTTTTTCCGGCCCGGCCGCGTCGCGCGCGCGGGCTTGGCGCGGACCGGCGCGTCCGCGATCATGCACCTCTCCGCCACACGACCACACACGTCCCGATGACCCAGGACCGCGACACGCTGCGTCGCCAGCTGCGCCAGCTGCGCCGCGAACTGCCCGCCGCCGCGCGCATCGCCGCCGCCGAATCGCTGGCGCGGCACATCCTCGCCCTGCCCTTTTTCCCGCAGAGCGGATATGTCGCCGGGTACTGGGCGATGGATGGTGAAATCGGCCTGCACGTACTGCAGCTGCGCCTGCCGCCGGGACTGGTCTGGTGCCTGCCGGTACTGGATGGCGACAGGCTGCGCTTCGCGCCGTGGCGCGCCGGCGATCCGCTGGTCACCAACCGGTTCGGCATCCCAGAGCCGGATGTGGCGCCGTCTTCGGCGCTGGAGCCACAGGCGCTGGCGCTTGCGGTCATGCCGCTGGTGGGTTTCGACGCCGGTGGCCAGCGGCTGGGCATGGGAGGCGGCTGGTACGATCGCGGCTTCGCGTTCCGCCACGGCAGCGCCGCGCCGCCCTGGCTGGTCGGCGCCGGGTTCGCCGTCCAGCAGGTGCCGGAGCTGGAAGCCGCGCCCTGGGACGTGGTCCCCGATGCGATCTGCACCGAATCCGCCACCGTGTTGCCGCACGACCGAACCGCCCGCGCCGAGACCGATCCCGCATGACCGCACGCAAGCGCTACTGGCTGATGAAGTCCGAACCGGACGCCTTTTCCATCGACGACCTGCAGCGCGTGGGCACCGAACCCTGGAACGGCGTGCGCAACTACCAGGCGCGCAACTTCATGCGCGACGGGATGAAGGTCGACGACGGCGTCCTGTTCTACCACTCCAACGCCAAGGTGCCCGGCATCGCCGGCGTCGCGCGCGTGGCAAGCGCCGCCTATCCGGACGCGACCCAGTTCGACCCCAAATCCCACTACCACGACCCCAAGGCGACGCCCGAGCAGCCGCGCTGGTTCCTGGTCGACGTGGCATTCGAGCGCAAGCTCAAGCGGACCATTCCGCTGGAAGAGATCAAGCAGCACGCAGACCGGTTGGGCGAAGGTTTCCCGCTGACCTCGCGCGGCAGCCGCCTGTCCGTGTTCCCGGTCACCGCCGCGCAGTGGAAGCTGCTGCTGGCGCTGGAATGACCGCGATCGCTGAATCCGCATACTCCTGCAAGGTCTGAACCCATGAGCGAAGCAAAGCGCCTGGCTGGCGAGAAAGCCATCGACTACGTCGAGGACGGCATGATCGTCGGCGTCGGCACCGGCTCCACCGTTGCCTACTTCATCGACGCGCTGGGCCGGATCCGCGACCGCATCGCCGGCGCGGTCTCCAGCTCCGAGCAGAGCACCGCGCGGCTGAAGGCGCTGGGCATCGAGGTGCTCGATGCCAACGCCGCCGGCCCCCTGAAGCTCTACGTGGACGGCGCCGACGAGTGCGACCCGCACAAGCGCCTGATCAAGGGCGGCGGCGCCGCGCTGACCCGCGAGAAGATCATCGCCGAGGCCAGCGAGACCTTCGTGTGCATCGTCGACCCGGCCAAGCAGGTGCCGGTGCTGGGCCGTTTCCCGCTGCCGGTGGAAGTGGTGCCGATGGCGCGCAGCCTGGTCGCGCGCCGCATCCTCGCCCTCACCGGCGGCCAGCCGGTCTGGCGCGATGGCGTGGTCACCGACAACGGCAACTGGATCCTGGACGTGCACAACCTGTCGATCACCGACCCGGTCGCCATGGAAACCGAGCTCAACCAGATTCCCGGCGTGGTCAGCGTCGGCCTGTTCGCGCGCCGCCCGGCCGACGTCGTCATCGTCGGCGGCGAGCCGCCCCGCGTGCTGTAGGCGCTTGCACCGGCCCGTGCCCGCCCTGCCGCTCCAACCCTGCTTCCGGAATCCACCCATGCACCGTCTCGCGCGCCTGACCTTCCTACCCCTGCTGCTGCTCCTGGGCGCCTGCGCCTCGGCCAGCACGCCCTGGGTGGAGGTGGGTGGCGAACGCTTCCAGGTCGAGATCGCCGACGACGACGCCGAGCGCGCGCGCGGCCTGATGTTCCGCGACGAGATGGCCGCCGACCACGGCATGCTCTTCATCCACGATCGCCAGGAACCGCTGGCGTACTGGATGAAGAACACCCGGCTCCCGCTCGACATCCTCTACTTCGACAGCGAACGCCGGCTGGTGTCGCAGCAGCGCGATGTGCCGCCGTGTTCGGCCGGCGACCGCTGCCCGCCCTATCCGAGCCGGGGCCCTGCGCGCTACGTGCTGGAGCTCAACGCCGGCCAGGCCGCGCGGCTGAAGCTGGAAGACGGTGCCGAACTGCGCCTGGGGCCAGGGGTTCCCGCCGCGCCCGGCGGCTGAATCCGCGCGGCTCCGCGCGACCACAGCGAGGATGCGCAGGGCTTGATTGTGGCCATTTCCGGCCCCAATCTTGCGGCATGGGGATCGAATCGCACCCGCCTGACTGGAACGCTCTTGACTGGAGCAGGCTCGCCACGCTCGATGACGACGCGTTGCCGCTGCTGCCGACGGCCCTGCTGATCGCCCGCGACGAGTATCCCGGACTCGATCCGCAACCGTACGAAGCCCTGGTCCAGGCCCACGCCGACCACCTGCGCACCGAAGTGGCCGCGATCGAGCAGCAGCCGCTGAAGATGGCCGCGATCAATCGCCACCTGTTCGACGAACTGGGCTACAGCGGCAACCACGACGAGTACTACGACCCGCGCAACAGCTACCTCAACCAGGTACTGGACCGCAGGCTGGGCAATCCGATCTCGCTGGCGCTGGTGCAGATGGAAGTCGCGCGCCGGCTCGGCATCCCGCTGGACGGGGTGTCGTTCCCCGGCCACTTCCTCGTCCGCCTGCCGGTCGACGGCGGCCTGCTGGTGATGGATCCCTTCAATGGCGGCCGGCCACTGGCGGTGGAGGAGCTGCGCGAGCGGGCCAAGCCGCACCTGGGCGAAACGCCCGACGATGGCGTGCTGCTGCAGATCCTCAGTCCCGCACCGCACCGCGCGATCCTGGTCCGCGTGCTGCGCAACCTGCATGGCCTGTACGCCGGGACGCAACAGTGGGATCGCGCCGCGCGCTGCGCCGACCGCGTGCTGAAACTGGTCCCCGAACAGTCCGAGGCGCTGCGCGACCGTGGCCTGGCCTACCTGGAACTGGATTACCTGCCGGGTGCGCGCCAGGACCTCGCCCGCTACCTGGAGCTGGCCCCTGAAGCGAGCGACGTGGATCAGATCCGCGAGCGGCTGATCGAAGCGGCCGGCACGCGCGCGCCGCTGCACTGAGTGCAGCGGTCGCTACTAGGCTTCCACCATCTCGAAATCTGACTTGGTCACGCCGCAGTCCGGGCAGGTCCAGGTCTCCGGGATGTCTTCCCAGCGCGTGCCCGGCGCGATTCCTTCCTCGGGCAAGCCCTCGGCCTCGTCGTAGGTGAAGCCACAGACGACGCACATCCAGTTGCGAAAGGGGGCGGAGTCGGCAGCGTTCATCGGATAATGCGGGATCGGGCGGAGGCGGGCGCGCATTGTCCCACCTCCTCCGCCGCACCGGAAATCCCGCATGACCCGCACCCCGCCACCACCGTCTCCCGCCGATCCGCCGCAAGGCTCGCCCTCGGCACCATCGGAAGGCATCCGCAGGCCACGTGGTCTGTACCTGGTCACCCCGGACGAACCGGATACCGCGCGGCTGCTGGCGCGGGTGGCGCCACTGCTGGGCGAAGGCGTGGCCTGGCTGCAGTACCGCAACAAGGCCGCCGGCGCCGGACTCCGGCGCGAACAGGCCGCCGCGCTGCAGGCCTTGTGCGCCCCGGCCGGCGTGCCCCTGCTGGTCAACGATGACGTCGCCCTCGCGAGGGCGATCGGCGCGGCGGGCGTCCACCTGGGCGAGGACGACGGGGATATCGCCACCGCGCGCGCGGTGCTCGGACCCGAAGCGATCCTCGGCGCCTCCTGCTACGACGAGCTGGAACTGGCCCGGCGCGCGGTAGCCGCCGGTGCCAGCTACGTCGCTTTCGGCGCCTTCTTCCCGACCACCAGCAAGGCGACCACGCGCCGGGCCTCGCCGGCGCTGTTGCGCGATGCGGCCGGCCTGGGCGTGGCGCGCGTCGCCATCGGCGGCATCACCCCGGAGAACGCCGGACCGCTGGTGGCGGCCGGCGCGGACCTGCTGGCGGTGATCGGCGGGGTGTTCGACGCCCCCGATCCGGCGGCCGCCGTCCGCGCCTATATCCGCTGTTTTCCGTCGCACGAACGCGCACCACATCCATCGGGCGCCTGAACCCGGCGGCATCAGCCGTGCCGACGTCGTCGTGTCGTGGGCATGCCCGCTCCTACAATGGCGCCTTTCGCACGCAGGAAGTCCCCCGATGAACCACGACCGCTCCCACGCCCTCTTCGCACGCGCACAGCAGCTGCTGCCGGGCGGGGTCAACTCGCCGGTGCGCGCGTTCAAGTCGGTCGGCGGCGAACCGTTCTTCGTGCAGCGTGCCGATGGCGCCTACCTGTACGACGTCGACGGCAACCGCTACATCGACTACGTCGGCTCGTGGGGCCCGATGATCGTCGGCCACAACCACCCGGCGGTGCGCGACGCGGTGCAGAAGGCGATCGGCGACGGGCTTTCGTTCGGCGCGCCGTGCGCGGCCGAGGTGACCATGGCCGAGACGATCACCCGGCTGGCGCCGTCGTGCGAGATGGTGCGCATGGTCAACTCCGGCACCGAAGCGACGCTCTCGGCGATCCGCCTGGCGCGCGGCGCCACCGGCCGCCAGCGCATCGTCAAGTTCGAGGGCTGCTACCACGGCCACGGCGACTCGTTCCTGGTCAAGGCGGGCAGCGGCATGCTCACGCTCGGCGTACCGACGTCGCCGGGCGTGCCAGCCGGGCTGAGCGAGCTGACCAGCACCCTGAGTTACAACGACTTCGAAGGCGCGACGAAACTGTTCGACGAGATCGGCCACGAGATCGCCGCGCTGATCATCGAACCGGTGGTCGGCAATGCCAACTGCATCCCGCCGCGCGAAGGCTACCTGCAACACCTGCGCGAGCTGTGCACGAAGCACGGCACGCTGCTGATCTTCGACGAGGTGATGACCGGCTTCCGCGTGGCCTTGGGCGGTGCCCAGGCTCACTACGGCATCACCCCGGACCTGAGCACCTTCGGCAAGATCATCGGCGGCGGCATGCCGGTGGGCGCCTACGGCGGCCGCCGCGACCTCATGCAGCAGATCGCACCGGCCGGGCCGATCTACCAGGCCGGCACGCTGTCCGGCAATCCGGTGGCGATGGCCGCCGGCCTGGCGATGCTGGAACTCATCCAGGCGCCGGGCTTCCACGAGCGCCTGGCCGCGGCCACCGCGTCGCTGTGCGAAGGCCTGGAAGCGGCCGCGCGCGACGCCGGCGTGGCGGTGACCACCACCCGCGTCGGCGCGATGTTCGGCCTGTTCTTCACCGACCAGCAGGTGGAGACCTATGCGCAGGCCACCGCGTGCGACATCGGTGCGTTCAACCGCTTCTTCCACGCCATGCTCGAGCGCGGCGTGTTCCTGGCGCCGTCGGCGTACGAGGCCGGCTTCATGTCCAGCGCGCACGACGACGCGGTGATCGCCGCGACCATCGAAGCCGCACGCGGCGCGTTCGGGGTCGTCGCCCGCGGATGACCGTCGCGGTGCGCCCACGCCTGCTGCTGCTCGACTTCGACGGCGTGCTGGCGCACTACTCGCACGGGCGGCGCATCGCGCATCTGGCCATCGCCGCAGGCTGCGAGCATGCACGCGTCGCCGACGTGCTGTTCGCTTCGGGCCTGGAGACCGAGTACGACAGCGGCCTGATCGACACGGCCACCTACCTGCGCCGCCTGGGCGACGGACTGGGATGCGCGATCGACCAGGCTGCCTGGATCGCCTCGCGCGCAGCCGGCAACCACGCCGACACCCGCGTGATCGGACAGGTGCTGGCGGTGGCGGCGCACACGCCGATCGGCGTGCTCACCAACAACGGCGCACTGATGTCCGAGGCGATGCGCGCGATCATCGCGCCGCTGTTTCCCCTGCTCGATGGGCGGGTTCTGTGCAGCGGCGCGCTGGGCGTGCGCAAGCCCGACGCGGCGATCTTCGCCAGGGCGCTGGAACATTTCGATGTGCCTGCGGCGCACGTGCTGTTCGTCGACGACAAGTTCGTCAACGTGCAGGGCGCACGCGCAGCCGGACTGCAGGCCGACACGGCCAGGGACGCGCGCTCGCTGCGCAAGGTGCTGAAGCGCCATGGGCTGGTGGGCGCATCTGCGCCCATGCCCGACTGAGGCGCTGGAAAGACAGGGACCGCGCCTCGCCCGCACGTTCCGGTGACCGCTCGGCGCCGTTCCTGAGCCCTGCGCACATCACGCCATGCCCCGGCCCCGCAAGGGGCCGGGACGGTCTGCATCAGGGCTGGGTGCCGCGCGTGCGGCAACCTCGCGCACGCGCCCCACAGCCATGGTCGGCCGGATCGTTGTAACCCAGCCGGTCATCGTCCACGTACACCGGCGAAGGGCCGGACTGCGCGCCGAAGCGGACCTGCAGGCCGATGCTGTTGCTGCGCATCTGGTTGCGACCCTGCTCGTGGCCCAGCAGCAACGAGAACATCCAGCCGCTGTCCAGCTGCAGCTCGACACCGCCCCCCAGGGCGAACATGTCGTCGTTGTAGCTGCGCATGGCCAGGGTGTAATCGCTTGCCAGAGGACGCTGCACGTAGTTGAGCGAGGCATCGCCCTGGTTCTCCAGCGCCTTGCGGTATTCCACGCTCCAGAAAGGACGCCAGCGGGTGCGGTCGCCCTGGAAGGCATGGTTGCCTTCAAGGCCCACGGCCAGAGCGCTGTTGTCCACGCGCTGGTCGCCGTAGGCCAGGTCGAAGATGCCCAGTCCGTGTTCGCGGTAGGCCTCCAGCTCGGAACGGTGGCCGTCATAGCGGCCATAGCCGGTCAGGGTCATGCCACGCGCATTGCGGTGCTCGTAGCCGAAGGTCAGCGAACCGAACCACTGGTCGCCGCCGCGGTCGGCCTGCGCGGTCGCACCGGCCACCTCGCTCCAGCGGGCCAGTTCGAAGTCCAGGCGGCCGGTGGCCAGCATGCCGTCGAGGAACAGGTGTTCGCCCGCGCGCCACAGGCCGTACACGGCGAGCGAGGTCTGGTCGGCATCGACCTGCGAAGGCGTGTCGTCGAAGTCGGTGCCCTGGCGACCCCAGCTGCCGGCCATGCCCAGGAGCATGTGTTCGCCCACGGCGCGGTCGGCGCCGAGGGTGATGCCGCCGGTGTTGAAGTCGAACGCGCCGCCGAGGCTGCCATTGCGTCCGGCCTGGCCGAACGTGGCCGTGCCGGCCAGCCACACGCCCCAGCCCTGGGGCAGTGCCGGGATCGCTCCCTGCGCCGCCTGGCCGACCGGTACCGACATGCCCGGCATGCGATCGCTGCCGGCATAGGCCAGGGTCAGGTTGGTGCTCGAGGCGTTCTGCCCGCCACGCACCTGGCGCAGCCGGTCGCGGATGTTGGCCTGCTGGACCTGGGCGAAGCGCACGGCCGCATCGACCTGGGCCTGCAGGCCGCCGGTGACCTGGGCGTCGGTGGTCGGATCAGGACGGGACGACACCACCAGCTGCACCTGGATCGATGCGGCGAGGAAGCTGCCGCTCGCGGCCTGGCTGGCGACCAGCACCGCCGTACCTTCGCCGACCAGGCGGACGGTACGGCCGCTGACCGTGGCCACCTGCGGATTGCTGCTGGTGAAAGTGAACGCGCCAGCGCTGTTGCTCTGCGGATCGGGGAGGTCGAAGTCGTCCTCGCCGTAGACCTTGTCCAGGTCAGCCAGCCAGGCCAGCACGGGGACGGCGGCGGCGATGGTCACCTCCAGCCGTGCCTGCACGGCCGCCGCGTACACCGCATCGCCAGCCTGGTCGGCGGTCAGCGAGCACACGCCGGAGGCGAGCATGGTGACCGAAGCACCTTCGACCCGGCACACGGCCGGCGTGGCCGAGCCGAACACGACCGGATTGCCGGATGCACCACCCGTGGCCGACACGCTGAAGGTGCCGCCCTGTGCAAACACCGGTTCGACCGGGGTGGCGATGAAGCCCCCGATCACCTGCGCGACCGTTTCCACGGTCAGGCTGTAGGCCTGGCTGCCGGTGAAGCCGTTGGCATCGGCGGCCTGCACGGTGAACGCATAGGTGCCTGCGGCAGCCGGTTCGCCGCTGAACTGGCCCGATGCCGACAGGGCCAGGCCCGGCGGCAGTTCGCCCGCGATCACCGTGAACTGGTACGGCGCGAGGCCGCCGCTGGCAGTGATCGCCTGCTGGTACGGGCTGGCGCCGCTGGCCGCCGGCAGTGCGGCCGGATCGAGCACGATCGCCGGTGCATCCACGGTCAGCGTGTAGCCCTGCGACGCCGTGAACGGCCCGGTGCCGGTGCTGCTGTCGGTGGCGGTGATGGTCAGGTTGAACGTGCCGGCCTGCGAGGGCGCGCCCGACAGTTCGCCTGTGGCCGAGAGCGACAGGCCTGCCGGCAGCGCGCCAGCAGTGACCGAAAAGCTGTATGGCGCCGCGCCGCCACTTGCGGCCAGCGCCTGCGCGTAGGCGGCACCGGCGGTACCGTCGGCCAGGGTGTTCGTGGTGATCGACAGGGCCGGTGCGGACACGGTGATGCTCACGACAGCGGCCGCCGACGTGCTGTACGCGTCGCTGGCGGTATAGCTGAAGCTGTCCGGGCCGCTGTAGCCGGCGGCAGGCGTGTAGCTCAGGGTCGTGCCGCTCACCGAGACGGTGCCGTGGGCCGGCGCGGTCGCCACCGCCACCGAGGCCGGTGCGCCGGTGATGTCCAGCGTGATCGGCGTGGCGGACGAGCCATAGGCCACGGTGGCGCTGACGGGGCCGGCCACGAGCGCGGGCAACGGGGTGATCGCGTTGGAGGCCGCCGAGGCCGAGCCGGTGCCAGCGGCGTTGTTTGCGGTGACGGTGAAGGTGTAGCTGGTCCCGGGTGTCAGGCCGTCGAAGACGACCGGCGAGACGGAGCCGGTGGCCGTCGCCCCGCCGGGATTGGCGGTGACGGTGTAGCCGGTGATCGCGACACCACCGGTGAACGCCGGCGCGGTAAACGCGACGCTCGCCTGGTCGGCACCGGTGATGGTGGCCGTGCCGATGACCGGCGCGCCCGGAACCACGGCATTGACCGTGAACGTGCGGGTCACCTGGGGGGCGGCCAGATAGCTGCCGTTGCCCGCCTGGTCGGCGTTGATCGTGCAGGTGCCGGCGGTGACGAAGGTCAGCGCGCCGCCGCTGGTGATCGTGCACACGCCGGTGGTGGACGAGCTGAACGTCGGCGTCAGGCCCGAATCGGCGGTGGCGGTGAACGTCGGCGTCGTACCGAAGTTCTGCGCACCAGGCGCGGCGAAGGTGATCGTCTGCGTCGCCGCGGGGGTGATCGAGTTGGAAGCCGCCGAGGCACTGCCCGTACCCGCCGAATTGGTCGCGGTGACGGTGAACGTGTAGGGCTGGCCGTTGGTCAGGCCGGTGACCACGATCGGCGAGCTTGCGCCGCTGACCGGCGCCACGTCCGCCGGCGACACGGTCACGGTGTACCCGGTGATCGCCGTGCCGCCGATGAACACCGGCGCATTGAAGGCGATGCTGGCCTGGGTGTCACCGGCGCTCGCCGTGGCCGCGGTCGGCGCAGCGGGTACCACCGCGGCGACGGTGAACGTCTGCGAGACCTGGGGCGCGGCCAGGAAGCTGCTGTCACCGGCCTGGTTGGCGTTGATGGTGCAGCTGCCGATACTCACGGAGGTCAGCGCGCCCCCGGCCGTGATCGTGCACACCCCGGTCGTCGAAGAGGTGAAGCTGACCGGATAGCCGCCGCCGGCATCCGAACTCGCGGTCAGCGTCGGCGTGGTGCCGAAGTTCTGCGTGCCCGGGTTGCCGAAAGTGATGGTCTGCGGCGAAGCCGGGATCACCGAGTTGCTGGCGGCTGATGCGGAACCTTCGCCCGCCGAATTCGTCGCGGTGACCGTGAACGTATAGGCCACGCCGTTGGTCAGCCCCGTGACCGTGATCGGCGAGCTGCTGCCCGTGGCGGTGGCGCCGCCCGGACTGGCTGTGACGGTGTAGCCGCTGGCAATGATCGCGGCACCGCCGGTGGACGCCGGCGCGGTGAAAGTCACCGTGGCCTGGGTATCGCCGGCCGTGGCCGTGCCGATGGTCGGCGCACCGGGCACGACCGCGTTGACGGTGAAGGTCTGGGTCACCGTGGTGGCCGCGTTCCAGGCGGTGTTGCCGGCCTGGTCGGCGTCGATGGTGCAGCTGCCGGCGGTAACGAAGGTCAGCGCACCCCCGGAGGTGATGGTGCACACGCCGGTGGTCGAGGAACTGAAGGTCGGCGTCAGCGAGGAAGTGGCCGTGGCCGACAGGGTCGCAGGCGTCCCGAAGTTCCGCGCGCCCGGATTGCCGAACGTGATGGTCTGGTTGCCCTTGGGCGTGGCCGAATTGGAGGCCCCCGACACCGCGCTGGTGCCGATCGCATTGGTCGCGGTCACGGTGAAGGTGTACGCGGTGCCGTTGGTGAGGCCGGTCACCGTGGCGGTGCAGGCCGCCGGGCCGGCACAGGTCCCGGAGGCGCCCCCGGGACTGGCGGTAGCGGTATAGGTGGTGATCGCCGAGCCGCCGTTGTTGCCCGGCGCGGTGAAGGTGACCGAGACCTGGCCATCGCCGGCGGTAGCCGTGCCGATGGTCGGCGCCGCTGGCGCGGTGGGAATGGCCACGGTGTGCGCGGTGCCTGAGGTGTACGCGGCCGGCCCGGCGTTGCCGGCGGCGTCGGCGATATCGGTGGCAGCATTGAGGCCGACCTTGAGCGTGCCGGAACCGCTGATGCCCGATACCGTCACGGTATAGCTGCTGCCACTGCCGGTCACCGATCCGATGGCGCCGCTGGCGCCGCCGGTGGTGGCCAAGGCGAAGTCGTCTACCGATACGCCGCTTACCGGCTCGCTGAAATTCACAAGGAAATCCACCGAGGTGTCGGTGGACACACCGCCGCCGGCCGGCGCACTCCCGGCGACGGTTGGCGCCTGGTTGTCCACTGCGGCGTTGCTGGTGTCGGCGGTAGTCGTCACATTCCCGGCGTTGTCCAGGACAGTGGCCGCCACGTTTCGATTCGTGCCCGCATTGATGGCGCCTGCCGTGATCGTATGGGTCGCCGTCCAGGTGCCGCCGCTGTTCACGGCCACCACGGCAGAGGCGCCGCCGAATGCGCTGAAGTTCACCGTTACGCCGGCGAGCGTATCGGAGTTGTTGTCGCCGCCCGCGGCGTTGTTCCAGGAGGCGGTGACCGTGTCGCCGATCTTGAACGCCCCTGCAGTCCCGGTCGCGCCAGTGATGCCGATCTGGCCGTCGCTCACCGTCGGGGCGATGTTGTCCACGATCGCGTTCGTAGTGTCGGCGGCGGTGGTACTCCCGCCGGAGCCGGTCGCCGTCACGCTGACATTGCGGTTCGACATATCGATGACACCGGGGCTGATCGTGTAGGTCGCAACCCAGGTATTGCCGCTGATGGAGGCGGCAATCGCGGCGCCGCCGCCAAACTGCGAGAAGTCCACGGTCACGCCGCTCACGCCGCCGCTGTTGTCACCCGTGGCGGTATTGTTCCAGGTCACGGTAACGACATCGCCGATGCGGTACGCACCACCGGTGCCGCTGGCCCCGGACAGGCTGATGTTGCCGTCGGTGACGGTCGGCACCGCACCCTGGCAGGTCACCGTGGCCGTTGCAGTGGCATCGCTGGAGCCCGACCAGAGGTAGACGATGAAATCGCTGTCGTCGGACGGGACGGTATGGGTGCCGTGCAGGTCGATCTCGTTGCCCGAGTGCGCGTACTCCTCCACAACGATGTCTTCCGGCTGAGCACCGCTCTCGCGATACATGGCGAAGCCGGCTCCGCTGAAGGGGTTGTTGGACAGGTTGGTGCTACCGGAAGTGGTCGCGTGGTAGGTGATCCTTTCACCCGCGGTCACCGAGTAGCCCGATGACCAGTCCTCGCTCCCTCCGGAAAGAGTGATGCCGCCGCCCCAGTGGGCCTGGATCGCGGCGCAACCGCTGGAGACGGCCGCCATGGCGGGAACGGCAACGTTCATGCCCAGCAGTGCCACCCCGGCAAGCAGCAGCCTTCGGCCCCTTGTCCGTCCATTGCGCCGCTTCACGCAATTGCCATGCGTGACACCAAGCCCGGACAGCGCGCGCGCGTTCCCCGACCTGGCGATAAAGGAAGCAGTGGTGATGGATGTCGGATCGATCGGCACGTGCGGCTCCGGGTCAATTGGATAGGCGGGCGCCATCGACTGGCGCACCTGGTCGGCGCTGGATTCGAGGAAACGGACCAGGCACGGTGCCCTTGCAGGCCCGCACGGCATGGCGTTGCGCGCGCAGGCGCGTCTCGGCCGCATGGCCGGTCGCACTGGCTGTCACGCTTTGCCCCCCGCCCGTCCGGGCTCCAGCGCGTAACGCCGGCGCGCCACATGCGCACCGCCAGATCGCTGGAACCACCCCTTTACCGCGACGGTGCCTCTGGAATAACGCGCCCGACTACCCGGACACTCCCACCGGCACCCCCCGGACGGACGCGCAGTCTAACGCAATAGCCTGACGAGGCCGCCCGCCGCCACTCAGCGCCCGACCAACTTCGCCACCGCCGCGCGCAGTCGTGCCAGGCCTTCGGCCACATCGGCATCGGTGATGTTCAAGGCCGGCACCAGGCGCAGCACGTCCGGACCGGCCTGCAGCAGCAGCAGGCCGTGCGCGGCGGCGTGGTCGAGGATTTCGCCGGCGCGCCCGGCGAAGGCGGGCTTGAGCACCGCGCCGAGCATCAGGCCGCGGCCGCGCACTTGCGCGAAGAGATCGAACTCCGCGCCGATCGCCAGCAAGCCCTCGCGCAACGCCTGCGACTGCCGCGACACGTTCGATGCGACCTGCGCCGAGGCGATCTTGCGCAGCGCGACCCGGGCCACCGCCGCGGCCAGCGGGTTGCCGCCGAAGGTGGTGCCGTGCGCGCCGAACTGCATCGCCTGGGCGACCTTCGGCCCTGCCAGCATCGCGCCGATCGGGAAGCCGCCACCCAGCGCCTTGGCCAGGGTGACGATGTCCGGCACCACGCCATCCTGCCAGTGCGCGAACAGGGTCCCGGTGCGGCCCATGCCGGCCTGGATCTCGTCCAGCACCAGCAGCGCGCCATGGTGGTCGCACAGCGCGCGGACCTGCTGCAGGAAACCGGACGCGGCCGGCATCACCCCGCCCTCGCCCTGCACCGGTTCGAGCATCACCGCCGCCACGTCGCCAGCGGCCATCGCCGTTTCAAGCTGGGTGATGTCGTTGAAGTCGACGTAGCGGAAACCGCCCGGCAACGGCTCGTAGCCTTCCTGGTACTTGGGCTGGGCGGTGGCGGTGACCGCGGCCAGGGTGCGGCCGTGGAAGCTGCCGCGGAAGGTGACGATCACCCGCTGCTGCGGCGGCCGGCCCTGCGCGGCGGCCCACTTGCGCACCAGCTTGATCGCCGCCTCGTTGGCCTCGGCGCCGGAGTTGCACAGGAACACGCGCTCGGCGAAGCGCGAAGCGCCGACCAGTTCCTCTGCCAGGCGCAGCGGCGGCTCGCTGTAGAAGATGTTGCTGGTGTGCCACAGCTTGCCGGCCTGCTCGACCAGGGCTGCATGCAGGTCCGGGTCGTTGTGGCCCAGCCCGCACACGGCGATCCCGGCTGCGAAATCGACGTACTCGCGACCTTCGCTATCCCATAGGCGCGCGCCCTGGCCTCGCTCCAGCACCAGCTCGCGCGGGCGGTAGACGGGCAGGTAGTAGTGGCGGCCGAGATCGAGCAGCGCGGCGGTGTCGCCGGCGGGCAGCGTCGTATCGTTCATGGTGATGGCGGGGATCCGTGGAGGGCGCCGACGGTTGCCGGCGCGGCCATTATCGCTCCCCAACGCGCCATGCAGTGCAAGGCAACCGGCCACTCCATGGCGCCGGGCTTGCCCGGCTGCCTCACGGGCCGGGCTACTTCCGACCGGGAGCAGCGGGGCGAGCCCCGCTCCACGCAACCCCGGAGGCGCGCCTCACCAGCTGCCTGTGTTCGGCATCGACGTCCACGGCTCGGCCGGCGGCAGCGCGGCGCCCTTCTGCAGCAGCTCGATCGAAATGAGGTCGGGCGTGCGCACGAAGGCCATGCGGCCATCGCGCGGTGGGCGGTTGATGGTCACGCCCAGCGACTGCAGGTGCGCGCAGAGCACGTAGATGTCGTCGACCTCGAAGGCCAGGTGGCCGAAGTTGCGGGCACTGCCGTAATCCTCGACCGGGGAACCATCGGCCGGCGGCCAGTTATACGTCAGCTCCACCTCGGCCTCGGGGTTTTCCGGGGCACCGAAATAGACCAGGGTGAAGCGACCGGCCTCGTTGTCCATGCGCCGGGTCTGCCGCAGTCCCAGCCCTTCGGTGAAGAAGCGGCTGGTCGCTTCCAGGTCATGGACGCGGATCATCGCGTGCAGGTACTTCATGGTGGCGCTCCGGTGGGGTCAGGCCGCCATTTTGCAGGACGCACCCGCCGACATGGCGATGCGGCGATCACGCGGTATCGCCAGTACCGAGCTCGTGGCTGTCGCGACCTGGAGTCCGCCGTCCGCATCGCCCACTTCTGTAGGAGCGGGCATGACCGCGACACCGAGGCAGTCGGCGATGCTGAAGCCCCGTTTATCCGAAGCTCTCTCAAGCCACGCCGTCGTGGTTGCGAGCGCGTCGGTGTCGCGGTCATGCCCGCTCCTACCCACGACTGCCGAACCGTCACTTCGCGCCGGGAAAGGCTCAATCCAGGAACAGGTCCGGCAGCAGCGGTTGCGTGGGGTCCACCGCATACCCGGCCAGGTCGGTGACGCCGGCTTCTGCCAGCACTTCGTCGTCGATCAGGAATCGCCCGGTGAAACCGCGCGCCGTGCGCACCAGCACTTCGCGCGCGGCGTCGGCCATGATTTCCGGCCGGCGTCCGTTGGCGATGCTCACCCCGGGGATCATGTTCAGCGCATCGGTGCCGATCAGCGTGCGCGGCCACAGCGCGTTCACCGCCACGCCCTGTGGACCGAATTCGGCGGCCAGGCCCAGGGTGACGAAGCTCATGCCCATCTTGGCCAGGGTGTAGCCGGTGTGCGGGCCCCACCATTTCGGATCCAGCGACGGCGGCGGCGCCAGGGTGAGGATGTGCGGATTGGGCGCCTGCAGCAGGTAGGGAAGACAGGCCTGCGCACACAGGTAGCTGCCGCGCGCGTTGACCTGCTGCATCAGGTCGAAGCGCTTCATCGGCGTGTCCAGCGTGCCGCGCAGCCAGATCGCGCTGGCGTTGTTGACCAGGATGTCGATGCCGCCGAACGCATCGACCGTGGCGGCGACGGCCGCGTTGACCTGGTCTTCCTCGCGGATGTCGCACTTCAGGGCCAGGCCCTGGCCGCCGGCGGCGATCACCGCTTCGGCCGCCTGGTGGATGGTGCCGGGCAGCTTCGGGTTGGGCACCGAGGACTTGGAGGCGATGGCCACGTTGGCGCCGTCGCGCGCCGCGCGCAGGGCGATCGCAAGGCCGATGCCGCGCGAGGCGCCGGTGATGAAGAGGGTCTTGCCGGCCAGGGTCGTCATCGGAGTGCCTGCGGGACGGAGTGCGGTTGCCTTCATTGTCGCCCGGAACGGTGTTCCGGCAGGGGCCGGCGTCGGCCGCAGGGCATGCCATCGGCAAGGCGCCGGTCCGCGCGTCCTGGCTGGGCGACCGCAGGGCCCCACCCTGTGCCTACCGCAAACGCGACCCGCTGGCGATCGGACCAGCCATCCGCGCTTAAGGCGGGCGCAGGTTGCCGCCTCTTATAATCGGCGCCATGGAATCCTCGTGGATGGACGCTGTTCTGGCGTGGATCGGGAACCACCCCATCCTCGCCGGTGCGGTGATCTTCGCCATCGCCTTCTGTGACGCCCTCATCGTGGTGGGCGCGATCGTGCCGGCGCTGCCGCTGCTGTTCGCGGTCGGCGTGCTGATCGGCATGGGCGAAATCAATGGCCCCTACGCGGTGGCCTGCGCGACCGTGGGCGCCTTCCTCGGCGATGGCCTGAGCTACTGGGTCGGCCGGCGTTGGGGCGGGCAACTGCACGGCGTGTGGCCGTTCCGCCGCTATCCGCAGCTGCTCGGTCGCGGCGAGATCCTGTTCCGGCGCAACGCCTTCACCAGCATCCTGGCCGCGCGCTACGTCGGGGCGGTGCGTCCCTTCGTGCCGGCGATCGCCGGCATGTCACGCATGCCGTTGCGCCGCTATTTCCTCGCCAGCGGCGTGGCCTGCCTGTCCTGGGGCCTGCTGTTCCTGGCACCGGGCTGGGTACTCGGCCGCGCCTACGACGCGATCGCCGCGGTCGCCGGCCACCTGGTGATCGTGCTCGGGCTGCTGCTGGTGGTCCTGGCCGTGGCCTGGGCCTGGGTGCTCTACACCTATCGCTGGTTCGCCGACCATGCCGATTCGCTGCTGGCCCGCGCACTGGACTGGTCGCACCGGCATCCGGTGATGGGCCGGCATTCGGCTGCCGTTTTCGATCCGGCACACCGCGAATCGACCTCGCTGGCGTTGCTGGCGGTGCTGCTGCTGGCCATCGGCTGGGCGTGGTTCGCTTTGGTGCTGGTGGTGGTCGGCCATGGCGAGCCGCTGGCGCTGGACCTGGCCGTGCACCAGGCGATGCTGGCCCTGCGCAATCCGCTGGCCGACTATCCGATGGCCGCGCTGGCCTCGCTCGGCGACTGGCCGGTGCTGGCGCCGGCCTGCACCCTGGTGCTGCTGTACTTCATCTGGCGCCAGCGCTGGATGGCGGCGGCGCATTGGCTGGCGGCGCTGGCGTTCGGCCTGGCCCTGACCTGGCTGCTGGGCACCACCGTGGACGTGGTGCGCCCGCCCGGCGCGAGCAGCGGCTTCGGCTTTCCTTCGATCGCGGTGACCATGGCGACGATCGCGTTCGGCTTCTTCGCGGTGCTGATCGCGCGCGAGATGCCGGGCCGCGACCGGGTCTGGCCCTACCTGGTCTCGGGCGTGACCGTGGCGATCATCGGGTTCGCGCGCCTGTACCTGGGCGCGCACTGGCTCAGCGACGTGATCGGCGGGATGCTGCTGGGCATCGTCTGGCTGCTGGTGCTGGGCATCGCCTATCGCCGGCGTTTCAACCGCTCGTTCTGGGTCAAGCCGGTGGCGTGGGTGTTCTACGGCTCCTTCGCCGCCGCCGCGCTGTGGTACGCGCCGCGCAATGTGGAAGCCAAGCTGGCCAAGTTCGAGCCACCGCCGGCGCTGCCGGTCCTGGCGGACCTGGAGGACTGGTGGAGCCACGAATGGATGCTGCAGCCGGCACGCCGCAACGAATTCGACGACGAGCTGCGCTGGCCGCTGGACGTGCAGGTCGCCGGCCCGCTGGCGCCGGTGCAGGCGCGGCTTGAAGCCGATGGCTGGCGGATGCAGCCCCAGGCGCGCTGGGTGCAGGCGGTGACGCTGCTGGACACCGACGGCGATCCGGACGAAGTCCCGGTCCTTCCCGCGACGCTGGATGCGCGCACCGAAGCTTTGCTGATGATCCGCGACGTGCCCGGCCAGCAGGTGCGCCACGTGCTGCGGCTGTGGCCGACGCCGGTGCAGCTGCAGCCAGGCGACGTGCCGCTGTGGGTGGGCACCGCGCAGACCCTGCATTTCCACCACGAACTCGGCCTGGTCGTGACCTGGCGCCCGCAGCGCGGCGCCGATCCGGCGCTGGACAAGGCGATCGCCTCGCTGGCCGACCTGCCGCACGCGGTGGCGCCGCACCCGGGTTCCAAGCTGCCGGTGCTGCGCGTGATGACCGAAGGCTTCGACGCGCAGGCGCCCGCTACGCCTCCTCGTCCATCCACTCCAGCAACCGGTCCAGGCGCCGGTGTGGATCATCTTCCTGCAGCAGCGCCAGGCGCTGCTCGTCGGTAACCGGCAGCAGTTCGGCCAGCCGCCAGCCGACCCAGGACGCATCTTCGAGCTGGCGCAGGTTGGCGGTGGCATGCCCCAGGTCGGGATACTCGCCGCCGACCTTGTCCAGCAGCTCGGCCAGCAGGGTCGCCAGCGCTGCGTGCTGGGGCTGCAACGGCACAACGCCGGCCTCATCGCACCACTGGACGTCGCCGACCAGCAGGCCGTTGTCGCGCGCCCGCGTGCGGACCACGCGGAAGCGGCGCTGGCCGCGCACCTGCAGGGTCAGCAGGCCGTTGCGGTCGCTGCCGAAATCCTCGATCCGCGCTTCCACGCCGAATGCCGCCGGCGTGGCTGGTTCACCGGTCTCCTCGCCTTCGAGGATCAGGCAGATGCCGAAACCCTGCCCGCTGCGGCCGCATTCGGAGACCAGGTCCAGGTAGCGCCGCTCGAACACGCGCAGGCCCAGCGGCGCACCCGGCAGCAGCACCGTATGCAGCGGGAACAGCGGCAGCGTTTCGTTGTCGGTCACGGGCATGGCATCAGGGTAGCGCGTGGTGCGTGGCGATGCGTCATGGCCGCATCACCCGCCGTTCATTCCGCAAGCTGGGCCACGAAGCGTCGCGGCGCGCCATCGAAGCCGCCATTGGACATGAACACCACATGGTCGCCCGGCTGCACCGTGCCGCGCAGCGCCTCGAGCAGCGCGTCCGTGTCGGCCGCGGTGCGCGCGTCACCCCTGACCGCGGCGACCACGCGGCCGGCATCCCAGGCCAGTTCGGGCCGGTGCAGGAACACCACCGCGTCGGCGAGGTCCAGCGACGGCGCCAGCGCCTCGGCATGTGCGCCCAGCCGCATCGAATTGCTGCGCGGCTCCATCGCCACCACGATCCGCGCCGTGCCCACCCGCGCCCGCAGGCCTTCGAGCGTGGTGCGGATCGCGGTGGGGTGGTGGGCGAAATCGTCGTATACGGTGATCCCGCCCTGCGTGCCGAGCACTTCCAGGCGGCGCTTCACGCTCTGGAAACCGGCCAGCGCGGGAATCACCTGCGCGGCATCCACGCCGACCGCATGCGCCGCGGCCAGCGCGGCCAGCGCGTTCATCACGTTGTGCCGGCCGACCAGCGGCCAGCGCAGCGTGCCGACATCCTGCCCGCGATGCACGACCACGAAGGCGCTGCCATCGGCCTGCAGCAGTCGCGCGCTCCAGTCGAAGCCGGCGCCACCCTCGGCGCGCGGAACCGCGACCGCCGCGCCTTCGATGCCGAAGGTTTCCACCGGCGTCCAGCAGCCCATCGCCAGCACCTGCGCAAGGTGCGCATCCTCGCCATTGACGACCAGCCGGCCGGCGCGCGGCACGATGCGCACGAGGTGGTGGAACTGGCGCTGGATCGCGGCCAGGTCCGGGAAGATGTCGGCGTGGTCGTATTCGAGGTTGTTGAGGATGGCCACCGTCGGCCGGTAGTGCACGAACTTGCTGCGCTTGTCGAAGAACGCGGTGTCGTACTCGTCGGCCTCGACCACGAATTCGCGCCCGCTGCCCAGACGCGCCGACGTGCCGAAATCCTCGGCCACGCCGCCGATCAGGAAGCCCGGGTCGCGACCGGCCGCCTGCAGCAGGAAGGCCAGGATGGTCGTGGTGGTGGTCTTGCCGTGGGTACCGGCGACCGCCAGCGTGGTGCGCCCGGGCAGCACCCGCTCGGCCAGCCACTGCGCGCCGGAGGTGTAACGCCGGCCGTCGTCCAGCACCTGCTCCACCGCCGGGTTCCCGCGCGACAGCGCGTTGCCGATGACGACCTCGTCCGCATCGGCGGAGATGTTGCCGGCCAGGTAGCCCTGCCGCAGCTCGATGCCCAGCCTCTCCAGCTGGGTCGACATGGGCGGATACACCGCCTGGTCGCTACCCTCGACGGTGAAGCCCTGTTCGCGTGCCAGCGCGGCCACGCCGCCCATGAAGGTTCCGGCGATGCCGAGGATATGGATCTTGCTCATGCGCCGATTGTCGCCCAAGCGCCGCGATTTTGGGTGTCCGCCGTCGCGATCCGCACCATTGGCGGGCACGCACGTCGCCCCGCCAAAGAAAAACGCGCGCCACCTCGAGGCGACGCGCGTTTCCCGGGTACCACCGCGGCCGGTCAGGCCTTCTTCAACGCCGCCAGTACGCGCGCGGTGATCTCGTCCATGCTGCCGACCCCGTCGATCGCGGTCAGCGTGCCCCGGTCCGCGTAGAAGCCGATCACCGGAGCGGTCGAGTCGTTGTAGACCTGCAGGCGCTTGCGCACCGATTCGGGATTGTCGTCGGCGCGACCTTCGGCCTGCGCCCGGCCGGCGATGCGCTCGACCAGCAGGTCGGTGGCCACGTCCAGCTGCACCACTGCGTCCAGCGGCTGGCCGATCTTGGCCAGCAGCCCGTCCAGCGCGCCGGCCTGGGCCAGGTTGCGCGGATAGCCGTCGAGGATGAAGCCGCGCTCCACGTCGTCGCGGCCCAGCCGCGATTCGAGCATGCCCAGCAGGATTTCGTCGGAGACCAGGTCGCCGCGTGCCATCACTTCCTTGGCCTGCAGCCCCAGCGGGGTGCCGGCGGCCACTTCGGCGCGCAGCAGGTCGCCGGTGGAGATGTGGGGGACGCCGAGCGTCTCCTTGAGGCGCGCCGCCTGCGTTCCCTTGCCCGAACCGGGCGGGCCCAGTAGTACCAGTCGCATCGATTGCTCCCAGAAGAAATGTCCCGTGGCGGCCGGTGGCGCTAGACTTTCGTCCTGCGCCCGCATTGCACCGCACCATTCCAGTGCAGCTTACCGCATCCGCGGCGCTGTCCCCAAAAATGTCCCGCCTCCGAGGAACCCGATCCATGCCCAAGGCCACGCAAGGCACCCTGCTCTACGCCCAGTCCGGCGGCGTCACCGCCGTCATCAACGCCACGGCCAGCGGGGTCATCAGCGAGGCGCGGGCCCGCGGGGTCAAGGTGCTCGCCGCGCGCAACGGGATCCTCGGCGCGCTGCGCGAGGAGCTGGTGGACACCTCGAAGGAGTCGGCCGCCGCGATCGCCGCGCTGGCCCACACCCCGGGCGGGGCGTTCGGGTCCTGCCGCTACAAGCTCAAGTCGGTCGAGGCCGACCGGGCCCGTTACGAACGGCTGCTGGACGTGTTGCGCGCGCATGACGTGCGCTGGTTCCTCTACAACGGCGGCAACGATTCGGCCGACACCGCATGGAAGGTCTCGCAGCTGGCGGCCGAATTCGGCTATCCGCTGACCTGCATTGGCGTGCCCAAGACCATCGACAACGACCTGGCCGTGACCGACACCTGCCCGGGTTTCGGCTCGGCCGCCAAGTACACCGCCGTGTCGGTGCGCGAGGCCGCGCTGGACGTGGCCGCCATGGCCGAGACCTCGACCAAGGTCTTCGTCTACGAGGCGATGGGCCGCCACGCCGGCTGGCTGGCCGCCGCCGCCGGTCTGGCCGGGCAGTCGCCGGACGATGCACCGCAGATCATCCTGTTCCCCGAGCGCGCCTACGACGAAGCCGCCTTCCTGGCCCAGGTCGACAAGGTGGTGAAGAAGGTCGGCTGGTGCGTGGTCGTGGCCAGCGAGGGTATCCGCACCGCCGACGGCAAGTTCGTCGCCGACGCCGGCGGCGGCAAGGATGCGTTCGGCCATGCCCAGCTCGGCGGCGTTTCCTCGTACCTGGCCGGCAAGGTAAAAGACCAGCTCGGTTACAAGGTCCACTGGACCCTGCCCGACTACCTGCAGCGCTCGGCGCGCCATGTCGCCTCCAAGACCGACTGGGGGCAGGCGCAGGCGGTCGGCAAGGCCGCGGTCCAGTACGCGCTCAAGGGCATGAACTCGGTGATGCCGGTGATCGTGCGCAGTTCCAGCGCGCCGTATCGCTGGAAGATCGAGCCGGCGCCGCTGCACAAGGTCGCCAACCACGAGAAGACCATGCCGGCGAGCTTCATCCGCAAGGACGGCTTCGGCATCACGGCGAAGGCACGTGAGTACCTGCAGCCGCTGATCCAGGGCGAGGCGCCGCTGCCCTGGGGTCGCGACGGCCTGCCCAAGTACGTGACCCTGAAGAACGTGGCGGTGAAGAAGAAGCTGCCGGCCTGGGAAGGCTGATGGCATGACCGCGCGCGCGCCGCTGCCGGCCGCTTTGCGGCCGTACGTCGGCAACCTGTGGGTCGGCCAGTCGACCCGCGCGCGGCGCGAACACGTCATTCCTTCCGGCGAGATGCACCTGGCGGTGCGCATCGACGGACCAGCCTTGCGGCTGTACGCCGGCCGCGACGACGAGGAAGGCGAAGCGGTCGCCGCGGCGGTGGTCTGCGGCGCACGCAGCCGTTACTACGCCAAGCGCGCCGAGCCGTGCTGCACGGTCGGCGCGCAGTTGCTGCCGGGCGCGTCGCAGGCGCTGTTCGGCGTGCCGGCCACGGCGATCGCCGAACGGCACGCGCCCCTGCGCGAATTCTGGGGCGATGCGGTCGATGCGTTGCAGCGCGAGCTTGCGGCCACGACCACGCCGGAAGCGCGCCTGCACGCGCTCGAAAGCACCCTGCTCGCCCAGCTGCGGCCGGTCGAGCCGCTGCCGTCGCATGTCACCCGTGCCATTGCCGGGCTCGACGAAGGCGAGGACCTGCACGTGCTGCTGGCCGGCGCCGGGTGCAGCCACCGCCACTTCATCGCCCGCTTCCGCGATGCGACCGGCCTGGCGCCCAAGCGCTACGCGCGGCTGCGCCGCTTCCAGCGCGTGCTGGCGCAGCTGGACCTCGAAGGCACGGACTGGGGCACGCTGGCACTGGATCACGGCTATTGCGACCAGGCGCACCTGGCGCGCGACTTCCGCGAATTCGCAGGGCTGCCCGCGCGTGCCTACGAGCGCGCACGCCTGCACCCGCGCCACGTGCTTACCGGCTGAGCCGGTCAGTTTTTTCCAAGACCGCCGGCCTGCACGGCCGCATCCTGCGCGCACCACCACCGGAGTTGATCGCCATGGCCAGCCGTGAACTGTTCGCCTACCTGTGCGTCGCCGACGCAGCGCGCGCCATCGCGTTCTACCGGGAAGCCTTCGATGCGGCCGAGATGTTCCGCCTGGTCGAACCGGGTGGCCGCATCGGCCACGCCGAAGTCGATTTCGGCGGCACCACGCTGATGCTCTGCGAAGAGTTCCCGGAACTGGGCATCCGCCGCCCCGACCCGTCCCATGGTCACAGCGCCACCCTGCACCTGCATGTCGACGATGCCGACACGACCATCCGCCGCGCGATCGCCGCCGGCGCCACCCTGGAACGCGCCGCGAGCGACGCGTTCTACGGCGAACGCTCCGGCGTGGTCATCGACCCCTGTGGCCACCGCTGGAGCATAGGCCACAGCATCGAGGACGTGACCCCGGAGGAGATGCAGCGGCGCTATGCGGCCCTGATGGCGCAGGGCTGAGGCCACCGCCCTCCTCTTCCTCTCCGCGCCTGGTTGCCACCCCTTCTTGAGGTCGCCCCCCTTTCCAACGACGGCAACAATGCACTAGCGTTGGCCTGGGGAGCACATGCATATCCGCGAAAGTCGGATGCGTGGGTGCAGCAACGACGGACGCTGTCCCGAAGACAGCACGTTTCAGGGGGAAAACCGAAGATGATCAAGGCTGCATGGGGAGCCGGCTTGTTGCTGTGTGCTGCAACGGCTTCCGCGAAAGAGAAACCCATCGCGCTGTCCGAATTGGACGCCGCCACCCTCCAGGGCAAGACCATCGCGCTGACCGTGCATGAGCGCCCCTCCTTTATCGCTTTTACGGCCGGCAAGGCGACACTCGGCCTGCTTGGGACGGCAGCGATGGTCTCTGCCGGCAACAACATCGTCGACGAGAACGGCGTGGAAGACCCCGCCATCCTGGTCCGCAGGCAGCTGGCCCAGGCGCTGGCCGACCGTTATGGCGCCATCGTGTTGGAGCCAGATGCGGTGGCCAGCAAGGCCAAGAAGCCGAAGGACCTCGCAGCCCTGCACCCCGAAGCGGACTTCGTTTTCGATGTCCGCTCGGCGGGTTGGCAGTTCATCTATTTCCCGAGCAACTGGGACAATTACTGGATGGGCTACAACGTCCAGACGCAGCTGATCGATACAAGGACCGGCCGCCCTCTCGCCAGCATGGCTTGCGGCGCGCACACCAAGGAGCACGCCAATCCGCCCAGCCGCGACCAGTTGCTGGAGCAGGAGGCGCGACTGCTAAAGGACGTGACGCAGCATCTGGGATGGACCTGCGTCCATGTTCTCGCCAAGGAGCAGTATGGCCTGCTGCCGGAGCAAGTCGCGGCAATTCCCGCGCAGTACGTGGACCCGTTGTCGCCAGCACCGCCTGGTGATGTGGCGGATCGCGCCGTCGAACCGGTGGCCGGAGCGCCGGCAGAGGTCGCCATCGCAACCGATCCCACCGGCATGTCGGCCACGGAAGCAGCCACAAGCGAGGACTATGGACACGGCACTGCGGAAGCTCCCGCAGCGCCAGTGGATGCGGCGGGAACACCCCCCAATGGGGCTGCCCCACCGGAAGTTACCGACCTGGAAGCCGGCGAGGCCACGGACGCGCTCTAGTGGGTAACGCCATCTTCCGCCGCCACGCGGAGTAGGTCCGGGTGGCGGTGGCGATGGTCAGCGGCAGGACGCGCCAACGACTTCCATCTGCGCGCTGTACTGCGGCAGCTCGCGCATCTGCCCGGCTGCGGCCTGCTTCTGGGCATCCTGCAGGTAGATGCGCACCTGGCCCTGGCCGTCGCGGGCGAGGTCCTGCGCCACCGGCTTGCGCCACACGCGGACCTCGGCCTGCCGCGAGGGACAGCTGGCGTCGGGGATCCGGGTGAGGGTGTTGAGGATCCACCCGCTGGCCTGCGAAGGCCTGGCTTGCGCCGCTTCCACGTAACGGGCACGCGGCTGGCAGGTGGGTGCGGTCTGCACCGCCTGCATCCGGTAGGGCTGCGCGGCATCGCCGGTGAAGACGCCCTCGAGCCGGGTGCAGGCTTCCGGGATCGTCCGCACCGAATGCAACGCGCCCACCGCCTGCGCAGCGCCGGCCTGCTCGCGTTCGGCCTTCATGGCCTGGGCCTGCAATGGCGAAGCGACCGCGGCCACCGCCACCAGCACGGCCAGCAGCACCGCCTGGCGGAACACGTCGCCATGGCGCTGGGCCCGATCGGCGGCGGCAACGCTGACGGTACGGCCGGTGGAACTCGCGCCGGAGCGCTCTGGCGGAACGGGGATCGCGGTCACGGACATCGGATTCCATGCGTGGGAATGCAGATCCTGTCACCGCCTGCATGAACGCCATGTGGCCTTCAGGCCGCTGCAGCGGGCATACTCGGGTTGCTCCAGGGATGTTGAACACGATGTGATGCGCCTCGGTTACGGGTCCGCTCCAGTGCTTCACGACTCACCCGGCGTTCCCTCCTGTTCACCCGTCCACTGGGTGGCACTTATCAACCTTGGGAGGGGTTCATGCTGGAACAATACGGTTTGGCGCTGGCTCTGTTCTGCGCTGTCCTTGCAATCCTTTACGGCATCGTGTCCGCACGCTGGATCCTGGCGCAACCGGCGGGCAACGAGCGCATGCAGCAGATCGCCGCTGCCATCCAGGAAGGCGCGCGCGCCTACCTCAACCGTCAATACCTGACCATTGCCGTGGCCGGCGTCGTGCTGTTCGTGCTGGTCGGCGTGTTCCTCAGCTGGTACACCGCGATCGGCTTCGCCATCGGCGCGGTGCTGTCCGGCGCCGCCGGCTACATCGGCATGAACGTCTCGGTGCGGGCCAACGTGCGCACCGCCGAGGCGGCGCGGCGCGGCCTGGGTCCGGCGATGGACGTGGCGTTCCGCGGCGGCGCGATCACCGGGATGCTGGTGGTCGGACTGGGCCTGCTCGGCGTGGCCGGCTACTACTGGGTGCTGCAGCGGCTGGGCCTGTCGTTGGCCGACAACCTGCATGCGCTGGTCGGCCTGGCCTTCGGCTCGTCGCTGATCTCGATCTTCGCCCGCCTGGGCGGCGGTATCTTCACCAAGGGCGCCGACGTGGGCGCCGACCTGGTCGGCAAGGTCGAAGCCGGCATCCCCGAGGACGACCCGCGCAACCCGGCGGTGATCGCCGACAACGTCGGCGACAACGTCGGCGACTGCGCCGGCATGGCCGCCGACCTGTTCGAGACCTACGCGGTCACGGTGATCGCGACCATGCTGCTGGGCGGGCTGATGATCGACGAGGTCGGGCGCAACGCGGTGCTGTACCCGCTGGTGCTGGGCGGCGTGTCGATCGTGGCGTCGATCATCGGCGCGTTCTTCGTCAAGGTGAAGGCCGGCGGCTCGATCATGGGCGCGCTGTACAAGGGCGTGATCGTGTCCGGCGTGCTGGCGGCTATCGCGTTCTGGCCGATCACCACCTCGCTGATGGCCGACAACGCGCACGGCGCGTTCAACCTGTACGTCTGCGCGCTGATCGGCCTGGTCCTGACCGGCCTGATCGTCTGGATCACCGAGTACTACACCGGCACCCAGTACGCGCCGGTCAAGCACGTGGCACAGGCCTCGACCACCGGCCATGGCACCAACATCATCGCCGGCCTGGGCGTGTCGATGAAGTCGACCGCACTGCCGGTGGTGGCGGTGTGCGCCGCGATCTGGTTCGCCCACCTGCACGGAGGCCTGTACGGCATCGCGATCGCCGCCACCGCCATGCTGTCGATGGCCGGCATGATCGTGGCGCTGGACGCCTACGGGCCGATTACCGACAACGCCGGTGGCATCGCCGAGATGGCCGAGTTGCCGCCGGAAGTGCGCAATGTCACCGACCCGCTGGACGCGGTCGGCAACACCACCAAGGCGGTGACCAAGGGCTACGCGATCGGTTCGGCCGCACTGGCCGCGCTGGTGCTGTTCGCCGATTACACCCACAACCTGCAGGCCAGCAATCCGGGCGAGGTGTTCACCTTCGACCTGTCCGACCACACGGTGATCATCGGCCTGCTGATCGGCGGACTGATCCCCTACCTGTTCGGCGCGATGGCGATGGAAGCGGTGGGCCGCGCCGCCGGTTCGGTGGTGGAGGAAGTGCGCCGCCAGTTCCGCGAGATCCCCGGGATCATGCAGGGCACGGCCAAGCCGGACTACAGCCGCGCGGTGGACATGCTGACCCGCTCGGCGATCAAGGAAATGATCGTGCCTTCGCTGCTGCCGGTAGCGGTGCCGATCGTGGTCGGCCTGCTGCTCGGGCCCAAGGCGCTGGGCGGCCTGCTGATCGGCACGATTGTCACCGGCCTGTTCGTGGCGATCTCGATGACCACCGGCGGCGGCGCCTGGGACAACGCCAAGAAGTACATCGAGGACGGCCACTTCGGCGGCAAGGGCAGCGAGGCGCACAAGGCCGCGGTCACCGGCGACACGGTCGGCGACCCGTACAAGGACACCGCCGGCCCGGCGATCAACCCGCTGATCAAGATCATCAATATCGTCGCGCTGATGCTGGTTCCTCTTCTGTAAGTTATTGATTCTGATGGAAACGAAGCCCCGGCCTGGCCGGGGCTTCGCGTTTCCGGAGCGCCCGGCTCCCGGCTTTGTGCGGCGCAACAGGCAAAGGCGTAAAATGCCGGCCCTCTTCAACCGCAGTTTCCACGGAGCAGCAGATGGGCCTCGACCAGGTCAATTCCGGGCGCAACCCGCCGGACGAAATCAACGTCATCATCGAGATCCCGAAGGACTCCGAGCCGGTCAAGTACGAAGTGGACAAGGAAAGCGGCGCGATCTTCGTCGACCGCATCCTCTCCACGCCGATGCGCTATCCGTGCAACTACGGCTACGTGCCCAACACCCTGTGCGGCGACGGCGATCCGGCCGACGTGCTGGTGGTGCTGCCGCTGCCGCTGATCCCCGGCTCGGTGGTCCGCTGCCGTCCGGTCGGCGTGCTGAAGATGACCGACGAGGCCGGCGGCGACGAGAAGATCCTCGCCGTGCCCGTGTCCAAGGTGTTCTCCGGCTACGCCCACGTCGAGGATATCGACCAGGTCTCGCCGCACTGGCTCGAGCGCATCGGCCACTTCTTCGAGCACTACAAGGACCTGGAGAAGGGCAAGTGGGTCAAGCTCGATGGCTGGGGCAACGCCGTCGAGGCCAAGCAGATCCTGCGCGAATCGATGCAGCGCGCGGCCGACAAGGCCTGATCCAGGCTGGCGGCACCGGTGCCCGCCGGTGCCGGTCCGTCAGGTTGTCGATCGACGCCTGGCGGCAAATCCCGAACGCGGCGCCGGACCCGGCACTGCGCTTCGCGGCTCAAAGCGGAACTGGCGCACAGATCCGCACGCCGGGGCGAGCGAACCGCCGCGACCGGCTCAACTTCCGGTTCCCGCGACCGATACCGGCCTACGAGCGTCCGGCATCCGTAGGGGCGCGCCAATCCCGTCTTGCCCCCCAGGGAGGTTTCCGTGCGCATTCTGTTCGTCGGCGATGACACCGTATTCCCCGCCACGCTGGTCGAGCTGGTCTCCGAGCTGGGCGCGGACTGGGAAGTCGAACGCTGCACGGAGGCCGGCACCGCCATGGCGCGCGTCTCGGCCGCGCCGGTCGACGTGATCCTGGTGGCACCGACGCTTCCGGACATGCCCGCGGCCACCCTGCTCGGCCAGGTCCGCACGCTGCGCGCCGAAGCCTCGCGCGTGGCCGTCATCGACGGCGGCCAGAACCCGCCGGCGCGGATCATCGGCCTGGCCCACCGCTTCCTGCCCGCCCCGCTGGCACCCGAACTGCTGCTGGAATCGATCGGAAGCCTGGAAGAACTGCGCGAGCTGCTCGACAACCCGGAACTGCGCGAGCGCATCGGCCGGGTCGAACAGCTGCCTTCGCCGCCGCAGCTCTACCTGCGGCTGATGAATGCCCTGGAGACCGACGAGCACACCAGTGCCGCCCAGATCGCACAGCTGGTGTCCGGCGATCCGGCGATCGCGGCCAAGGTGCTGCAGTTGTGCAACTCGGCCTACTTCTCCAATGGCCGCACGATCACCGACCTGCGCGCCGCCGTCACCCGGCTGGGCATCGCCACCCTGCGCGACCTGGTCCTGGCCAGCGAGGTCTTCTCGCTGCCCGGCGTGGCCGGCGTGGATCGCGCCGCGCTCCAGGCGCGCGCGCTGATGGCCACCCGCCTGGCCAAGCGCATGCTGCCCGAATCCAGCGCCGAACTCGGCGCCACCGCCGCGCTGCTGGCCGACATCGGCCTGCTGCTGCCAGGTGTGCGCGACGAACGCGAGCCCTTCGTGGAAGGCGACACGCGTCCGGGACACGCCGAAGCGGGTGCCTACCTGCTGGGCCTGTGGGGCCTGCCGATGCCGATCATCGAGGCGGTGGCGTTCCATCGCACCCCCGCGCGCTCGAGCACCCGCAGCTTCTGGGTCACCGGTGCGGTGCATGTGGCCATGGCCCTGGCCGCCGGCGAGGAACCCGACGAGGCCTACCTGTCGCGTGCCGGCGCGCTTTCGCGCCTGGGCGAGTGGCGCGACTACGCCGAGTCGCTCAACGCAACGGCAATGGCGGCCTGATCGGGCCCGAGGCTACCCACCCCGGCTTGCGGTCCGACGGTCACCCGCGCAGAAGCGCTTCCGCGCGCGCGGCAACCGGCTCCCAGATCGAACGCTGCGCTTCGATGGCGGTTTCGTGTCGCCGCCACTTGTCCGGACTGGGCGCGGTAAGCGTGTAGCGCGAAAGCGGCAGCTCGGCACCCAGTTCCCGATCCCATTCCAGTCCGGCCCACGCGCACAGGCGCGATGCCTCCTGCTGGGGTGCGGCGAGGAATGCGTCATGGCGGATGCCGGTCCAGCTGCCAGCGGGCAGCGCCTGCAGGTCGTCGAGCAGGATCCGCGTGGCGGCGGCCCACTGGCGGGCCACGACTTCCTCGAGCGGCTGTCCGTTGCTTTCGCGCCATCCCGGCGTCAACAGGAAAGACCAGGTCGGCCCATCCCAGCCCGGCAGGTTCGGGTACATGCCGAAATCCCCCGAGCGCCAGCCGTCGATCATGCTGCCGAGCACCTGCCGCGGATCGCGGTACAGGAACACGAAGCGCGCCTCCGGGAACACCGTGCGCAGGAACGGGATCCGCAGCGCGTTCTTCGGCGTCTTCTCCAGCATGCGCAACGGGGCGACCGCTGGGGACCGTCCGTCGCGGTCGCGCAACTGGCGGAAGAAGCGTTCGCGCAGCGTCGCGGCGGCCTCGGCGGTGGCATCGGCGGCCTGAAGGCGATTGGAATCCCAACCGTGTGCCCCCGGCCCCAGCCCCGGAACGCCCTCGATCAGGGAATGGCTCTCGTCGCCTGGCGAATACAGCGCCGGTGCAGCAGCCAGGGTTTCGAACAGCAGCGTGGAGCCTGAGCGCGGCGGACTGACGATGAACAGTGGCCGGTCAAAAAGGGAGTCGCCCGCATTCGCCCGCGTGGACGCAGCGCGATCGGGCACCACCGCCGCGCCGGCATGTACGCCGATGGCCGGCTCGCCATGCCGGTCCAGCCTGGACTCGTCGGCGGCCGTGGCCAACGCCATGTCCAGCACATGCGATCCCAGCGCCTGCAGGAAGCCCAGCTCGTTCTTGAGGCCGACCTGGCCGGCACCCAGCGCGTCCAGTTCGAGGCGGATGTCGTCGAGCAGGCGCTGGTAGCGCGGCAGGCCTTCGCCGCGGTCGCCGTGCACGGCCCACAGCGCCTGCCAGCGGCGGGCGAAACGCAGCAGCGCCTGCTGCACCGGGCCAAGCCGCGGATCGGATACCGCTTCGCCGAGCAGGAACACGATGTGCTCGCGCAGCTCCCACGGCGACATCACCGCCGGGGCGTTGAAGTTCTCCAGGTCCAGCGACGGCGCCGCGCGTCCCGCCTGCGGAGCGAATCGGACAGGCTCCCAGTCCGCGCGATGGGTCCCCGGCGGCCGGGCCTGCGCGAGCAGGTCCCAGAAGCCTTCCCCACCGACGGTGTCGGCGACCAGGTGGATGCGCGTCTCGTTGCCGCCGTTGAGCACCCGATGGCGTCGCCAGGTATCGAATATCCAGCACTCGCCGGCGGCCATGTTCACTTCGCCTTCGCCGCACTGGAATCGCACCGATGGCGTGGTCACGATCGGCACGTGCACGCGCATGCGTTCGCGCCAGTAGTAGTTGATGTCCACGTGTGCGCGCACTTCGGCCTGGCCGGAAAGCCGCATGAGGCGCGCACGGCCCCACGTCGCTCCGAGGTGTTCGAGCACCTGCAGCAGGTAGGGACATTCCGCCAGCGCCGGGGTCGGCCGCATGGGGCCACTGAGCTCGTCGCTGTCCGGGTCGCCATGCGTGGTGATCAGGGTCAGCGCGCTGTTGCCATCGTCCTGCTGGGTTCGTCCACGCCACCAGCGAGGATCCACCGCGGCCACCTCGCGAGCCAGGGCGTCGGCATCGAACAGGACGGGCAGCTGGAGGAAGGGAACCTGCAGTTTCATGGCGGACTGGGATGCTTGCGGAACGCGCAGTTTCGCAAATGCCGCCGTCGCCGGCACGTGCCTGTGGACACGGTCCGGTCGCGGTTCAGCCCTTTCCTTGCCGGTGCAGGATGGTCAGGCCGATCAGGCGCGAGACCACCAGCGCGATGTACATGACCCCGGCGAACTGGGCCAGCATGGCCAGTGCGCGCGCTTGCGGCAGGACCGGCACCACGTCGCTCAGGCCCACTCCCGAAAGCAGGCTGAAGCTCAGGTACAGCAGCTCCATCCAGGTGCGCTGCGGGGCATCAGACGCCGCCACGAAGCTGCCGGGGTTGACGATCTGGCACACCGAGAAGGCGAAGGCGAAGGCCCATGCGAGCAGGGTGAAGGTGGCGCCGCAGGCGTACAGCTCGTCGCGCGTGACCTCATGGTCGGCCAGCATGTAGGCGGTCAGGCTGGCCGCCGTGTAGAAGTACAGCAGGCTTTCCAGCGCCTGCGACATCGCGGTGAGGGCCTGCATGTTCAGCACCGCCGCGGCGATGGACAGCAGCACCGCCGGCATCGCCAGGCACCAGGCCACCCAGCCCAGGGCCGGGCTGCGCTTGACCACCCATACCGCCAGCAACAGGACCACGATGCCGAACGCGCCGAACAGCGCACGACCGGCGGCAGCCTGTTCCATGACCGGATACAGCAGCACCCCGGCCAGCTGCACGGCCAGCAGCAGCGCCGACGGATGGCGCCGCGCCCTTACCAGCCAGCGAAGGTGCGAGAACAGGGCCATCGCGTCAGAAGTGTTTGAAAAGCGCGTAGTAGACGACGTAGATCCAGCCGAGGATGCCGTGGATCAGCACCCACAGCAGCGACTTGTTGGCCGTCCACGAAATGGTGATCGCCAAGGCCGTTCCGAAGCCGATGCCCGCCCTGACCACGCTGCTGCCTGCACTCATTGCCGCTCCTCGCCTGTACGGGACAGGCGCGACGATAGCGCATCACCGCCGCGGCCGGCAGGGCCGCGACGGCGCCGGGTCGGCGATCAGCCCGGCCGGTAGACCTGTGCGCCCTGTTCGAGGAACTGCGCCGATTTCTCCTCCATGCCGGCCTGCAACGCGGCCTGCTCGTCGACGCCGTGTTCTGCCGCGTAGTCGCGGACATCCTGGGTGATCTTCATCGAGCAGAAGTGCGGGCCGCACATCGAGCAGAAGTGGGCGAGCTTGTGCGCGTCCTTGGGCAGGGTCTCGTCATGGAATTCCTTGGCCTTCTCCGGATCCAGGCCCAGGTGGAACTGGTCCTCCCAGCGGAACTCGAAGCGTGCCTTGCTCAGCGCGTTGTCGCGCACCTGCGCGCCCGGATGGCCCTTGGCCAGGTCGGCAGCGTGGGCGGCGATCCGGTAGGCCATGATCCCGTCGCGCACGTCCTGCCGGTTGGGCAGGCCCAGGTGCTCCTTCGGCGTCACGTAGCAGAGCATCGCGGTGCCGAACCAGCCGATCATCGCCGCACCGATCGCGCTGGTGATGTGGTCGTAACCGGGCGCGATGTCGGTGGTCAGCGGACCGAGCGTGTAGAACGGCGCCTCGCCGCACTCGCGCAGCTGCTTGTCCATGTTTTCCTTGATCAGTTGCATCGGCACGTGGCCGGGGCCTTCGATCATGGTCTGGACGTCGTGCTTCCAGGCGATCTTCGTGAGCTCGCCCAGCGTTTCCAGTTCGCCGAACTGGGCCGCGTCGTTGGCGTCTGCGATACAGCCCGGGCGCAGGCCGTCGCCCAGCGAGAAGGCCACGTCGTAGGCCTTCATGATTTCGCAGATCTCCTCGAAGTGCGTGTAGAGGAAATTCTCGCGGTGGTGGGCCAGGCACCACTTGGCCAGGATCGAGCCGCCGCGGGAAACAATGCCGGTAACCCGCTTCGCGGTGAGCGGCACGTAGCGCAGCAGCACGCCGGCGTGGATGGTGAAATAGTCCACGCCCTGCTCGGCCTGCTCGACGAGCGTGTCGCGGAAGATCTCCCAGGTCAGTTCCTCGGCGCGGCCGTCGACCTTCTCGAGCGCCTGGTAGATCGGCACAGTGCCGATCGGCACCGGCGAGTTGCGGATGATCCACTCGCGCGTCTCGTGGATGTGCTTGCCGGTGGACAGGTCCATGACCGTGTCGCCGCCCCAGCGAATCGCCCAGACCAGCTTCTCCACTTCCTCGGCGATGCCCGAGGACACCGCGGAGTTGCCGATGTTGGCGTTGATCTTGGTCAGGAAGTTGCGGCCGATGATCATCGGCTCGCTCTCCGGGTGGTTGATGTTGTTGGGCAGGATCGCGCGGCCGCGCGCGATCTCGTCGCGCACGAACTCCGGGGTGATGATCTTCTGGATGTTCGCGCCGAAGCTCTCGCCCGGGTGCTGGGCCAGCAGGCCGGCATCGCGCACCGCGTCCAGCCGCTGGTTCTCGCGGATCGCCACGTACTCCATTTCCGGAGTGACGATGCCGCGGCGCGCGTAATGCATCTGGGTCACGTTGGCACCGGCCACCGCGCGGCGCGGCAATACCCGGCCGGGGAAGCGCACTGCGGCCAGCTTCGGATCGTGCTCGCGACCACGGCCGAATTCGGAACTCAGCGCGGGCAGCGCCTCGGTGTCGCCACGCTCGGCGATCCACTGCGCGCGCAGGGCCGGCAGGCCGGCGGCCAGGTCGATGCGCGTGTCCGGATCGGTATACGGGCCGGAGGTGTCATAGACGGTGACCGGCGGATTCTCCTCGCCGCCGAACACAGTCGGCGTGCGGGTCAGCGCGATCTCGCGCATCGGCACGCGGACGTCCGCACGCGAACCTTCGACATGGATCTTGCGCGAACCGGGGATCGGCCGGGTCACGGATTCGGAAAGCTGCTCGGTCTGCTGGAGCAGGGAGGCGGGAATGGCATTCATGCTGGGTGTCCGCTGAGAGTGCTCGGGGCCACCGCACCGGGGTGCGGTCCACGGCAACCGGGGCGCACGTGCGGGCACGGCGCGGCCAGTTGCCCGGAGCGGGCGGACACAGGACGACGGACTCCGGGTGCCGGATGAGCCGAACGTACTGCGAAAGCTTCCCTACGCCGGTATCAGCCGGATCAGGTTCCAAGGGACTGTCTCAACCATCGACCCGTGCCGGCGTCGGCGGTACCCCCGCTTCCGCGCGCATTAGACCACAGGCAGCCGGGACCGGGAGCCCGGCTCTCAAGGCCGGGCGGGTTCAGCGCGGCAGCGCGTGCACCGCCCGGGCATGGCCGGACACGATTCCCAGCGTCGAAGCATCGCTGTCGAACAGCGAGAACAGGCCCTGCGCCTCCTGCGGCGGATCGCCGGTGAACGGATCGCCGGGCGCCCACATCCAGTCGGCGTTGCGGGTGCGGCCACGGCCACCCCAGGCCCAGAAGTTGGATCCGGCGATGGCATCGCCCGCCTGCATCCGTTGCAGCACGCGGTCGTAGATCGCCTGGTAGAAGCGGTCGCGTGCCTGCGTGCCCGACGCCGGGTCGTAGGACCCCTGGTCGCGGTTTAGGCCGAACTCGGAAAGGACGATCGGCTTGCCCAGCTTGCCCGCCACCTCGATGTGGCGGTCGATGTAGTCCAGCGACGTCGCCAGCCCGGACTCCAGCCGCGCAGCCGGATCCTTGTGGTCGATCCAGCTCCAGTTCGACGGCCACAGGTGGAAGGTCAGGTAATCGACATTGGTCGTGGTGTGTGCGCGCACGAACAGGTCCATGTCGCCCGCCGAACCCTTCTCGCCTTCGCTGCCGGTGCTGACCAGTTGCCTGGGCGCCAGGCCGCGGATGAAGCCGGCGGTCTCGTCGATCCAGCGCACGTAGACGTCGGCATTGGCTTTCCCGTCGGCGTCGCTGCCCGGGCGCGGCTCGTTGGCCAGCTGCCAGGACATCACCGTCGGATCGTCGACGTAGGCCATGCCGTTGATGCTGTTGGTGCGACCGATAACCGTGCGGATCGCATCGCGATACCAGGCCTGCGCCTCGGGGATCGCATAGAAGCGCGCCGAGTTCTGCATGAACCCGTTCCAGTCGCCGGTCAGGTCCGGGTCGTGCTCCGACACCGATCCGCCGGTGGCCCAGGCCACGTACTGGGACATGCCGCCGGACCACTGCCAGAAATTGTTGAGGTAGAGCACGGCCTTCATGTCGCGCTTGGCCATCTCCGCCAGCAGGTAGTCCAGGCCCAGCAGCAGCTGCTCGTCGTACACGCCCGGCTCGCCCATGATCGCCGGCCGCACGCCGCGCTTGAAACCACTGGCTTCCGACATCGCCAGCACGCGCAGGTTGTCGATGCCGGCGGCCTTGAGCTGGTCCAGTTCCGCACGCAGGCGCTCGCGGTCGCCGACGCCATCGGGCGCGCCCAGGTAGGCGCCGTACCAGAAGTTCGCGCCGGCGAAGCGATAGGGTTTTCCGTCGAGCACGAAGTGCGTGCCCTGGACACTGACGAAACCGGACTGCTGCGTCGGCGCCGTCGGGCTGGCGGCGGCAGGGGCGACACCGGCCTGCGCGCTACCGGCACCTTCGGGGCCGGATTTCCCGGAGCAGGCTGCCAGCAGGCCGGACAGCGACAGGACACCCAACATCGCGATGCGGCCGAAGCCGTTCGCCCACATGGACACGTGCATGGAAGAACCCCTAGCCGTCAGCCCGTGATCGCACACGGATGCCGCGCACCTTACACGCTGCCAATGCACCCGCAAAACACATGCGAATGGCGCATATCAGCTATTCCTGGCATGCGCCGTGCCAATACTCAGTAGCCGGCGGCGTGCCCATCCTTGCGGCTCTCGGAGGCGCCGAAGTACACGCCGTTGCCCGGATCGCGCTGGATCGCCTGGTAACCACCGTAGGGACCGTCGGCGAAGATGACGCGATGGCCCTTGCGCATCAGCGCGCGGATGGTCTCGTACGGGAAGCCGGTTTCCAGGTTCACTTCGCCACCGTCGCTCATCGCGGTGGACTGCCCGGTCGGCTCGGTCGAACCCTCGTGCTGGATGCGCGGCGCATCGCCCGCTTCCTGCAGGTTCATGCCGAAGTCGACCAGGTTCATCACGATCTGCACGTGGCCCTGCGGCTGCATCGCGCCGCCCATCACCCCGAAACTGACCCAGGGCTTGCCACCCTTGGTGATGAAGGCCGGGATGATGGTCTGGAACGGGCGCTTGCCGGGCGCATACGCGTTCGGGTGGCCCCGCTGTTCATCGGATGCCGGCAGGACGAACATCTCGCCACGATCCTGCAGGATGAAACCCAGTCCCGGCGGCGCCATGCCGCTGCCCATGCCGCGGTAATTGGACTGGATCAGCGAAACCATCATGCCGTCGGCATCGGCGGTGGTGAGGTAGATGGTGTCGCCCTCCTCCAGTTGCTTGGGCGTGCCCGGCTGCACTTCGCGCAGCGCCTTGTCGGGGGAAACCAGCGCGCGCCGCCGCGCGGCGTAGTCCTTGGATACCAGGCGGTCGACCGGTGCCGGGTTGAAGGCCGGATCGGCGTAGAAGCGCGCGCGGTCGGCGAAGGCCAGCTTCTTGGCTTCGACGAACAGGTGCACGTGCTCGGGCGAGCCGAAGGCGATCTTCGAGAAGTCGTAGCCTTCGAGGATGTTGAGCATCTGCAGCGCGGCGATGCCCTGGCTGTTGGGTGGCAGCTCCCAGACGTCGACGCCGCGGTAGTTGGTCGAAACCGGTTGGACCCATTCGCCCTGGTGCGTGGCCAAGTCGTCGTAGGACAGGAAGCCGTCATTGGCCCGGAAGTAGGCATCGATGGTGCGTGCGATGTCGCCCTTGTAGAACGCGTCGCGACCGCCGTCGGCGATCTTCTGCAGGGTGTCGGCCAGGTTCGGGTTCTTCCACATCTCGCCCTTGCGGGGCGCGCGCCCGTCGATCGTGAACTGCTCCTTGAAACCCGGGTACTGCGACAGCCGCGGCACCGAACGGTCCCAGTAGTACGCGATCACCTCGTGCACCGGATGGCCTTCGCGCGCGTAGCGGATCGCCGGCGCCAGGTTGTCGGCCATCGGCAGGCGACCGAAGCGGTCGTGCAGCGCGAACCAGCCGTCGACCGTTCCGGGCACCGACACCGGCAGCGGCCCGGTCGGCGGGATGTCCTTGAGGCCGCGGCGCTGGAACTCGGCCAGGGTCAGCGACTTCGGCGAGCGCCCCGAGCCGTTGTAGCCGTACAGCTTCTTCGTCTTCGGATCCCACACGATGGCGAACAGGTCGCCACCGATCCCGTTGCCGGTCGGCTCCATCAACCCGAGCGCCGCGTTGGCGGCGATCGCCGCGTCCATCGCCGACCCGCCCTGCTTCATCGTGTCCAGGGCGACCTGGGTCGCCAGCGGATGGGAGGTGGCCGCCATCGCGTGCGGCGCGATCACTTCGGAACGGGTGGCGAACAGTTCGCCGGTGACGCGGTCGGCGGCACAGGCGATCGCTGGCACCAGCAGCACGGCGCAGAACAGGGAGCGATGGAACAGGGACATGGCGTTGCACCGGGACGTAGCGAACGGAATCCCGGAAAGATAGCCGATCGCCGCCTGCCCGCGCCGGACCGGGTCGACAGTCCGCTCAACCGGCCGGGATGGTCACCAGCGGCGAGCCACTGCCGCCACCGGTATCGGCGATCGACAGCATGATCTGGGTGATCAGGAACATCTGCTTGGAACCTTCGTCGCGTCCGTCGATCCAGTACCAGCGGCCACGGAACTGCGTCGCCACGTGGGCTTCGACCGGGGCCGCGGTCCCGCTGTGGATGCGCACCAGGTATGGCTCGGCCGAAGGCGGCGTGCCTTCCATCTCCACGCCTTGCGACAGCTCCATCAGGATCTCGAACATCGAGCGCGTCGCGATCGCCAGTTCGCCCGGGTCGTGCGGATAGGTGGCGAACACCACGCGCAGTTCGCCCACCCCGCGCTGGATGCCCAGCCGCTCCGACAGGTACTGCAGGTCGGCCTCCTCTTGCGCGCTCAACGCCGGACGCACCCGCGCCAGCGCCGAGAACGTCTCTTCCTTCTGCCGCACGCGTACCGCCAGGCCCTGGCTGCGCTGAAGGCGCCGCAAGGCGGCGACCACCTCCATGAAATCCTCGTCGGCCTTCTGCTCGAACAACGGTGCGCGACTGATGTTGCCGACGCCGTTGATCGAGCGTACCGCCAGTGGAAACAGCAGGTCCGAGGCCCAGCCGGCCTCCATCATCGCCAGCACCGCCGCCGGCGGCAGGGGCGCCAGCAGGTGGCGGGAGAAACGGTCGCCGGTCACCGGCGTGTAGGTCACCGTCGGGGTTTCGCGCAGCATCACTGCGCCGCCGATCGCGCCAGCGTCGCTGTCGATCGCCGGTGTGATCGCCGCGTGCAGTTCACCGGTGCTTTCGCGCGTGTACTGGCTGATGACCGATGTGACGCCCAGGAACATCGGCGCATCGCCATGGCGCAGCGCGACGATGTTGGTCAGCAGCTGCTCCTTCTCGCTCTGGCGCAGGCGCTCGGTGTAGTCGGTGCGGTCGATCCCGACCCGCGCCGCGCCGAGGCTCGCGCATCCGGCCAGCAGGGCGACCAGCCCGCCGGCCATCCCCGCTGCCAGCCAGGTCCTCGCTTCGCGGTGCGCCATCGGCCGTTCCCCGTCCCCGAGTCGGCGCCAGATTACGCCAACTTTCCCCCGTGCGGCCGCTGGATCGGGCGCGCGCCGATGGACCCATGGGTCATTCGCGGTCGGGCAATGCCAGGGAAATCGATGGCGGCGCAGTGAACGACTGCGCATCGCCGAACTCGGGCCACCCCGCGCGCAGGGCCGCCATGACCAACGGGTCCCGTGCGTGCGCCTCCAGCAACCAGCCGGCGATGGCATCGCAGGGCACCGTGTCGGCGTTACGGCACAGGAGCGGCCCGGGCGGAATCGGTGCGGAACGCCACAACTCATGCACCCCATCGGGCTGCGCGGCGTCGTACACGTCCGCGGCCAGGGCGACGACATCGGCCCGGCCTTCGACCAGCGACTGCAAGGCCGCCGCGTGCGAGCCCGCATACGCCAGGGATGCGAACCCGGCCCGTGGATCCAGGCCCATCTCGCGCAGCCCGGTGGTCGGCACGAACCCGCCGGAGGCGGAATCCCGCCCGACCAGCACCAAGCGTAGTTCGCCGGCCTGCCGCTGCAGCGCCGCGACCGAATCGATACCGGCACGTGCGACGAGCACCGCGCGGTAGCGGTCGGCCTGCGCGGCGGGAACGTCCGGCACCGGCAGCGCGACGACATCGCCCGCACCGGGGCGCGCCTGCAGGTAGGCGTGCAGGTTCGGCACGGCTACGTCGACCCTTCCCGCGTGCAAGGCCTCGACCAGCGCCGTCGGTGAGGGCAGTACGACCACGCGCACCGGATGCCCGCCCCGGCTGCCGAGATAGTCGGCCAATGGCTGGATCGCCGCGGCGCGGTCGCGTTGTGGATAGGCGTACGTGGCGACCACCCAGGCCGCGGGCCCATTGGCCGATGACGGTAGCGGCGCGAGCAGCAGCAGCGTCGCGATGAGCAAGAGGCCGCGTCGGAAGTCCATGGTCATCAGATGCCTTCGAGCAGCGCCTTGTCGCGGACCGCGCCCTTGTCGGCACTGGTCGCCAGCAGGGCATAGGCCTTCAGCGCGGTACTGACCTTGCGCGGACGCGGCAGCGCAGGCTTCCAGCCCCGCGCGTCCTGTTCGGCGCGCCGCGCGTCGAGCTCGTCGCTGGACAGCAGCAGGTCGATGGTCCTGCCCGGAATATCGATGCGGATGCGGTCGCCATCGCGGACCAGGCCGATCGCCCCACCGGCCGCCGCCTCGGGCGAGGCATGCCCGATCGAAAGGCCCGAAGTACCGCCGGAAAAGCGGCCATCGGTGAGCAGCGCGCACTGCTTGCCCAGGCCTTTCGACTTCAGGTAGCTGGTCGGGTACAGCATTTCCTGCATGCCCGGGCCGCCCTTGGGACCTTCGTAGCGGATCACCACCACGTCGCCCGCCTGCACCTCGTCGCCGAGGATGCCGGCGACGGCCGCGTCCTGGCTTTCGTAGACGCGCGCATTGCCCTCGAAGACGTGGATCGATTCGTCTACGCCGGCGGTCTTCACCACGCAGCCATCCACGGCGATGTTGCCGTGCAGGACCGCAAGGCCGCCTTCGCGGGAGAAGGCATGCTCCATGTCGCGGATGCAGCCTTCGGCGCGGTCGATATCCAGCGATGGCCAGCGCGTGGCCTGGCTGAAGGCGACCTGGGTCGGGATGCCGGCCGGACCGGCCTTGTAGAACGTGTGCACCCCCGCGTCCTGCGTGGTGGCCACGTCCCACTTCGCGATCGCCTCACCCAGGGTCGGGGCGTGCACGGTGGGCACGCGGGTGTGCAGCAGGCCGCCACGCGCCAGTTCGCCGAGGATCGCCATGATTCCACCGGCGCGATGCACGTCCTCGATGTGGTACTTCTGGGTGTTCGGTGCCACCTTGCACAACTGCGGCACGCGCTTGGACAGGCGATCGATGTCGCGCATGCCGAATGGCACCTCGCCCTCCTGCGCGGCCGCCAGCAGGTGCAGGATCGTGTTGGTGGAACCGCCCATCGCGATGTCCAGGGTCATCGCATTTTCGAATGCCTCGAACGTCGCGATCCCGCGCGGCAGCGCGCTCGCATCCTCCGCGCCATACCAGCGATGGCACAGCTCCACCGCGGTGACACCGGCCTTCTTGAACAGCGCCTCGCGATCGGCATGCGTGGCCAGCACGGTGCCGTTGCCCGGCAGCGACAACCCCAGCGCCTCGGTCAGGCAGTTCATCGAGTTGGCGGTGAACATGCCCGAGCACGAACCGCAGGTTGGGCACGCGCTGCGTTCGACCACTGCGACCTGTTCGTCCGAGGCGTTCGGATCGGCCGCCATCACCATCGCGTCGATCAGGTCGAGCTTGTCACCTGACGTCGTTCCATCCGCCAGTCGCGTCTTGCCCGCCTCCATCGGCCCACCGGACACGAACACGGTCGGGATGTTGAGCCGCAACGCGGCCATCAGCATGCCCGGGGTGATCTTGTCGCAGTTGGAGATGCATACCAGCGCATCGGCGCAATGGGCATTGACCATGTACTCGACCGCATCGGCGATGAGTTCGCGGCTGGGCAGCGAATACAGCATGCCGTCGTGGCCCATCGCGATGCCGTCGTCGACCGCGATCGTGTCGAACTCCTTGGCCACGCCGCCGACGCGCTCGATCTCGCGCGCCACCAGCTGGCCCAGGTCCTTCAGGTGGACATGCCCCGGCACGAACTGGGTGAAGGAGTTGGCGATGGCGATGATCGGCTTCTGGAAGTCGTCATCCTGCATGCCCGTAGCGCGCCACAGCGCGCGGGCACCGGCCATGTTGCGGCCGTGGGTTGAAGTCCTGGAGCGGTAATCGGGCATTGGTCGGGAACGCTGGCGGACGCTGGCGCGTGTGGTGGGAATGGAGCCTCACACCCGGTTCCTGCAGGCTTCCTGCGGGCGCGGTGTCGGCACGGATTGTGCTGTGATTTTGCGGCGTGCGTGCGCCGTGTCCACGGTTGCAGTTGCAACATTAGTGCACGCGACCGTGATGCTTGACAAGCCAAAAGGCGCGTGCTTTCCTCGTCCCCATGTTGCATTGCCACACGCCCATGACGACCCACCGCAGCGCGCCCATCGGCGCCGCGTCGCTTGTCGTACTCGTCCTTATTACCTCGCCACCAGGTGCGGGACGAACCGGCGCGTAACCAGAAACACCACGCCAGATTCGCAAAACCCCGCACCGAAAGGCGCGGGGTTTTTTGTTGGCCGTCACCCTGGCCAGAAATTATCAGCAGAAACAAATCGTTTACGGCACATTCCACCCCCTTCGCTCCAACCCACATCAACACGACCCGCACAGGACCACGCCATGACCAGCAGCATTTCCCCCAAGATCGCGATCGTCGGCTACGGCAGCCAGGGCCGCGCGCACGCGCTGAACCTGCGCGATTCCGGCTTCGACGTGACCGTCGGCCTGCGTCCGGGTGGTCCGACCGAAGCCAAGGCGCAGGCCGACGGCTTCGTGGTCAAGGCACCTGCCGATGCGGTGAAGGATGCCGACCTGGTTGCGGTGCTGACCCCGGACATGGTCCAGAAGAAGCTGTACGACGACGTCCTGGCCGCGAACATGAAGCCCGGCTCCGTGCTCCTGTTCGCGCATGGCCTCAACGTGCATTTCGGCATGATCAGTCCGCGCGAGGACCTGGACGTGGTGCTGGTCGCACCGAAGGGCCCCGGCGCGCTGGTCCGCCGCGAATACGAGATCGGCCGCGGCGTGCCGTGCATCTATGCGGTCCACCAGGACAAGTCGGGCAAGGCCGAGGAATTCGCCCTGGCGTACGCCGGCGGCCTGGGCGGCGCGCGCGCCAACATCATCAGCACCACGTTCAAGGAAGAAACCGAAACCGACCTGTTCGGCGAGCAGGCCGTGCTGTGCGGCGGCGCCTCCTCGCTGGTGCAGGCCGGCTTCGAGACCCTGGTCGAGGCCGGCTACCAGCCGGAGATCGCCTACTACGAAGTCCTGCACGAACTGAAGCTGATCGTGGACCTGTTCTACGAAGGCGGCATCACCCGCATGCTCGAGTTCATCTCCGAGACCGCGCAGTACGGCGACTTCGTAAGCGGCCCGCGCGTCATCGATGCGTCGGTCAAGGCGCGCATGAAGGACGTGCTGACCGACATCCAGAACGGCACCTTCACCCGCAACTGGCAGGCCGAGTACGACGCCGGGCTGCCGAACTACAGGAAGTTCCAGCAGGCCGACAAGGACCACCCGATCGAGAAGGTCGGCAAGGAACTGCGCGCGAAGATGGTCTGGCTGCAGGCCAATGCCGCGCAGCCGGACACCGACGACGCGAACGCGAAGAGGACCGCCGCCGCATGAACGCGACCTCCCCCACAGCGGCGGCCGGGCTGCGCAATGGCGCGGCCTGGGTCGCGCACGCGCTGGAAGCCGAGGGGGTGGATACGATCTTCGGCTATCCGGGCGGCGCGATCATGCCGTTCTACGATGCACTGGTGGACTCGGGACTGCGCCACGTCCTGGTCCGCCATGAGCAGGGCGCGGCGCTGGCCGCCAACGGGTACGCCCGCGCCAGCGGCAAGGTCGGCGTGTGCGTGGCCACCTCCGGGCCGGGCGCTTCCAACCTCGTGACCGGCATCGCCGATGGCCTGCTGGATTCGGTGCCGATGGTCTGCATCACCGGCCAGGTCGCCACGCCCTTGCTGGGCACCGACGCATTCCAGGAACTGGATGTGTTCGGCATGACCCTGCCGATCGTCAAGCACAGCTTCCTGGTGCGGAAGGTCGACGACCTGCCGCACGTGTTGTCTGAAGCCTTCCGTCTGGCGCGCGAAGGGCGCCCGGGCCCGGTGCTGATCGACCTGCCCAAGGACGTGCAGATCGGTCCGGCCGCGCACCTGCCCGCACACGTGCCGGCCGAGGTCGAGCCCGAGCCGGCACCGGCCGACGACGCGCTGGCCGAAGCCATCGCCGCCATTGCCGGCGCCGAGAAGCCGGTGATCTATGGTGGCGGCGGCATCGGCATCGCCGATGCGGTCGAGGATTTCCGCAGATTCGTCGAGGCCACCCGCATCCCTACCGTGCTGACCCTGCGCGGCCTGGGCGCCCTGCCCGGCAACCATCCCCAGTTCCTGGGCATGCTGGGCATGCACGGCACGCGCGCGGCGAATATCGCGGTGCAGGAGTCGGACCTGCTGGTCGTGGTCGGGGCCCGCTTCGACGATCGCGCCACCGGCAAGCTGGCCGAGTTCGCGCCGTTCGCCCGCGTCATCCATCTGGATGCCGACGCCTACGAGATTTCCAAGCTGCGCACCGCCGACATATCGCTGCCGGGCGATGTGCCTTCCGGCCTGCGCACGCTGACTGCCGCACGCAGCAGTTGCGACGGCTGGCGCCAGCGCTGCGCCAAGAACCGCGAGAAGCACGCCGCGCGCTACGACGCTCCCGGCCAGGACATCTACGCTCCGGCCCTGCTCAAGCGCCTGAGTGAGCTGGTGCCCGACGCAGTCATCGCCTGCGATGTCGGCCAGCACCAGATGTGGGTCGCGCAGCACTGCCGCTTCAGCCATCCACGCAACCACCTGACCTCCGGCGCGCTGGGCACAATGGGCTTCGGCCTGCCGGCGGCGATGGGCGCGCAGTTCGCCTGCCCGGACCGGCCGGTGGTGCTGGTCTCCGGCGACGGCAGCTTCATGATGAACGTGCAGGAGCTGGTCACCGTGGCCCGCTGCAAGCTGCCGGTGAAGATGATTTTGCTCGACAACAGTTCGCTGGGCATGGTCCGGCAGTGGCAGGAGCTGTTCTTCGACAAGCGCTACAGCGAGATCGACCTGTCCGACAACCCGGACTTCGCCGCGCTGGCGCGGGTGTGCGGGATTCCCGCCACGCGCATCGAGAAGCGCGCCGACGTCGAGAACGCACTGGCCGCCTTGCTGGCTTCACCGGGCCCGGGCCTGCTGCACGTGGCGATCGATGCCCGCGCGAACGTATGGCCGCTGGTGCCACCGAACACGGCCAACAGCACGATGCTGGAATCCAATCCGAACGAACAGAAGGCGGAGTCCGCGCATGCGTTACCGGCTTGACCTGGTGCTGAAGCCCGTGGAGGGCGCGCTGGTCCGCGTGATCGGGATGACCGAGCGCCGCGGGTTCGCGCCGCGCTCCATCGCCGGCGGCCACGAAGGCGCGGACGGGCGCTGGCGCCTGCAGCTGGAAGTCGATGGCGGTCGTCCGGCCGAGACGCTGAAGCGCCAGCTGCAGAAGGTCTACGACTGCGAGTCGGTCGAGATCAGCCCGGTCGAGGCCGCTCCGCTGGAAACGGTGCGATGAGCGCGCGCATGGCCAGCGCGCGCAGCGGCGCCGCCGCTCCAGCGGCGGACCTCGTACGGAGGTCTCTTCTTCGCGATCGCCAGCCAGGGACGGAACCGGCGCGGACCGGCAGCGATGCCTGACACCGGCCGCGCCAGCGAAGGAGAACCCGACGTCGGCGATGTCGCCGGCGTGGACGTCAACGTCGCCGACGTACTGGCTGCGCAGTCGCGGCTGCGCCGCTACCTGCCGGTCACGCCTATGCACCACGCCGAGCGCTTCGGGGTGATGCTCAAGCTGGAGAACCTGCAGCGCACCGGTTCGTACAAGGTGCGCGGCGCGCTCAACGCGCTGCTTGCCGCGCGCGAGCGTGGCGACCGCCGCCCGGTGATCTGCGCTTCCGCCGGCAACCATGCGCAGGGACTGGCGTGGGCCGCCTACCGGCTGGGCGTGCAGGCGATCACGGTGATGCCGCACGGGGCGCCGGAGAACAAGATCGCCGGTGTCGCCCACTGGGGCGCGACCGTGCGCCAGCACGGCGACAGCTACGACGAGGCGTACGCGTTCGCACGCGAACTGGCCGAACAGAACGGCTACCGCTTCCTGTCCGCCTTCGACGATCCCGATGTCATCGCAGGCCAGGGCACGGTCGGGATCGAGATCGCCGCGCACACGCCGGACGTGGTCATCGTGCCCATCGGCGGCGGTGGCCTGGCCTCCGGCGTAGCCCTGGCCCTGAAAGCCCAGGGTGTGCGCGTGGTCGGCGCCCAGGTCGAGGGCGTGGATTCGATGGCCCGCGCGATCAAGGGCGATACGCGGCTCATCGACCCGGTCCGCTCGCTCGCCGATGGCGTGCGGGTCAAGGTGCCCGGCTTCCTGACCCGCCGCCTGTGCACGCGCCTGCTCGACGACGTGGTCATCGTCCGCGAGGCGGAACTGCGCGAGACGCTGGTCCGCCTGGCGCTCGAGGAAAACCTGATCGCCGAGGGCGCCGGCGCCCTGGCCCTGGCCGCCGGCCGCCGCGTAGCCGGCAAGCGCAAGTGCGCGGTGGTCTCCGGCGGGAACATCGACGCCGCCACCCTGGCCACGCTGCTTTCCGAGGTGCGGCCACGCCCGCCGCGCAAGCCGCGCCGGCGCACCGGCGAGCTGCCGGCCGTCGACCCCGCCGACCCTGCCCTTGCGAAGAAGGTCGCGGTGGCAAAACGCCGACCAGCCGCTAACCTGTCGCCCTCACCCACCATTTCCGCCCCATCGGCGCCCAGCGCGCCGCAGCCCGTCAGCGAAGAGGAGTTCACCTGGTGAACGCGCCCCAATCCCAAGCCCCCACCCAGGTCTCCCCGGCCCGCATCCGGGTGTTCGATACCACCCTGCGCGATGGCGAGCAGTCGCCCGGCTGCAGCATGACCCCGCCGCAGAAGCTGGTGATGGCCCGCGCCCTGGGCGAACTGGGCACCGACATCATCGAGACCGGTTTCCCGGCCAGCTCGCAGTCCGACCGCGAGGCCATGGCCCTGATCGGCCGCGAGCTGCGCGAACCGGTGCTGGCGGTGCTCTCGCGCTGCCTGCGCGCCGACATCGACACCTCGCTGCACGCACTGGAAGCCGCACAGCGGCCGCGCCTGCACGTGTTCCTGTCCACCAGCCCGCTGCATCGCGAGCACAAGCTGCGCATGAGCCGGCAGCAGGTGCTGGACATGGCGGTGGAGAGCATCACCTACGCCCGCCAGTTCATCGACGATATCGAGTTCTCCACCGAGGACGGCACCCGCACCGAAGAGGACTTCCTGCACGAGGTCGTCGCCGCGGCGATCTCGGCCGGTGCCACGACCATCAATGTGCCCGACACGGTCGGCTTCACCACGCCCGAGGAGATCCGTGGCCTGTTCCAGCGCCTGATCGGCACTGTGCCCGGCGCCGGCAACGTGATCTTCAGCGCGCACTGCCACAACGACCTGGGCCTGGCGGTGGCCAACACGCTGGCCGCGATCGAAGGCGGCGCGCGCCAGGTCGAGTGCACGATCAACGGCATCGGCGAGCGCGCCGGCAACTGCGCGCTGGAAGAGATCGTCATGGCGCTCAAGGTGCGCGGCGCGTTCTTCAACGTCGATACCGGCATCGATTCGCGCCGCCTGGTCCCGACCTCGCAGCTGCTGCAGCGCCTGATCGGCATGCACGTGCAGCGCAACAAGGCGGTCGTCGGCAGCAATGCGTTCGCCCACGAGTCGGGCATCCACCAGCACGGCATGCTGCGCCACCGCGGCACCTACGAGATCATGCGTCCGCAGGACGTGGGCTGGCCCGATACGCAGATGGTGCTGGGCCGGCACAGCGGCCGGGCCGCGGTCGAGCAGCGCCTGCGTGCGCTGGGCTACTACCTGGAGGAAGGCGAGCTGGACCTGGTGTTCACCGACTTCAAGGCGCTGTGCGAACAGCAGCGCGTGGTCACCGACGCCGACCTCCAGGCGCTCATGCAGGACACCGGCGACGGCGAAGGCTATCGCCTGGCCTCGATGACGGTCAGTGACCGTGGCCAGCGCGCGATCGCCACGGTCGAGCTGTCCGATCCGGATGGCAGTCGCGTGCTTGAAAGCGCCGAGGGCGACGGCCCGGTCGACGCGCTGTTCGCCGCGCTGTCGGCGGCCACCGGCGTGCGCCTGGCCCTGGAGAGCTACCGCGTGCACAGCGTCGGCCTGGGTGCCGACGCGCGCGGCGAAGCGAGCCTGAGCGTGCGCCACGGCGAGACCGAGTTCGAGGGCACCGGCACCAGCCGCGACATCATCGAAGCCAGCGCGCTGGCCTGGCTGGACGTGGCCAACCGGCTGCTGCGCCAGCGACGGGTCGCGGCGGGAACCGAACAGCTGGCCACCGCCTGAGCATTCCGTGACCTGCATCGCACCGGCCACCCATGGCCGGTGGTCCAATGCCCGGCTCCCGCCCTCCCCTCCACACTCCGCAGGCCATGCGCCTGCACCCCTGCCGCCAGGAATCAAGCAATGCCGCTCGCCGAAAGCAATCCCGCCGCCACGTTGACCTTCGACGCGGCCGTGCACCGCGCGCTTGCGCGCCGCCTGTCCGACACTCCCTACCCGCATAACGGCGCCGACGCGGTCGAGCGCACGGAAGCGGCCGAGCCCGCCGGCAACGAGCTGGCGTCCGAAACCTCGCGCTGAGCGCGCGCGGCCACTCTTCTTTCCCCGTCTCCAGGAAACCCATGCCCATCCACGCTGACATCGTCGTCCTGCCCGGCGACGGCATCGGGACCGAGATCGTCGCCGCGACCCTGCCGGTGCTCGAAGCCATCGCCCACCGCCATGGCCACCGCTTCGCTTTCCACGAGCACGACATCGGCGGCATCGCCATCGACCGGCACGGCGTGCCGTTGCCGGCCGCGACGCTGGAGGCGGCGCAGAAGGCCGACGCGGTCCTGCTGGGCGCGGTAGGCGGACCGAAGTGGTCGGACCCGAACGCGAATGTGCGCCCGGAACAGGGCCTGCTGGCGATCCGCAAGGGACTGGGCCTGTTCGCCAACGTGCGCCCGGTGCGACCGCACCGCGCCGCGCTGGGCGCCTCGCCGATCAAGTCCGAGCTGCTGGAAGGCGTGGACATCGTGGTCGTGCGCGAGCTGACCGGCGGCATCTACTTCGGCGACAAGACGCGCAGCGACAGCGACGCCAGCGACCTGTGCCGCTACACCGTGGTCGAGATCGAACGCGTGGTGCGCAGCGCCGCCGCGCTGGCGCGCACGCGCCGTGGCCACCTCACCTCGGTGGACAAGGCCAACGTGCTGGAAACCTCGCGCCTGTGGCGCGACGTCACCAACCGGGTGATGCGCGAGGAGTTCCCGGACGTGACCCTGGAACACCAGCTGGTCGATTCGATGGCGATGCACCTGCTGTCCAAGCCACGCGCCTACGACGTGATCGTCACCGAGAACATGTTCGGCGACATCCTCACCGACGAAGCCTCGATGCTGGCCGGCTCCCTGGGCCTGCTCGCCTCGGCTTCGCTGGGCGACGGCAAGGTCGGCATCTATGAGCCGATCCACGGCTCGGCACCGGACATCGCCGGCAAGGGCATCGCCAATCCCTACGCCACCATCCTCAGCGCGGCGATGCTGCTGCGCTATTCACTGGGTCTGGAAGCCGAGGCGGCTTCGATCGAAGCCGCGGTGTCGGACGCGCTGGACGCAAAGGTGTTCACCGCCGACCTGGCCGCACCCGGCCAGGCCGTGAGCACCACGCAGGCCGCGCAGGCGGTGATCGAACGGCTCGCCTGAAGCCCGTCGGCGCACCACCACCCGCCACAGATCCGAACGAAGGGGAATAGCACGTGCGAGGTTCCAGGGAAGCGTTTCTCGACCGGTTGCAACGCCGCGACCCGGGCCAGCCCGAGTTCCTGCAGGCGGTCAAGGAAGTTACCGCGAGCCTCTGGCCGTTCCTGGAACGGCATCCGGAGTACGCCCGCGACGGCCTGCTCGAGCGCCTGGCCGAACCGGAACGGGTGATCCAGTTCCGGGTGAGCTGGGTCGACGACCGCGGACAGGTGCAGGTCAACCGCGCCTTCCGCGTCCAGCACAGTTCGGCGATCGGGCCGTACAAGGGCGGCATGCGCTTCCACCCGTCGGTGGACCTGTCGATCCTGAAGTTCCTGGCCTTCGAGCAGACCTTCAAGAACGCGCTGACCACGCTGCCGATGGGCGGCGGCAAGGGCGGATCGGACTTCGATCCGAAGGGCAAGAGCGACGGAGAGGTGATGCGCTTCTGCCAGGCGCTGATGCTGGAGCTGCACCGGCACCTGGGCCCGGACACCGACGTGCCGGCCGGCGACATCGGCGTGGGCGCGCGCGAGGTCGGCTACATGGCCGGGATGATGAAGAAGCTGTCCAACCAGGCCGGCTGCGTTTTTACCGGCAAGGGCGTGGCCTACGGCGGCAGCCTGATGCGGCCGGAGGCGACCGGCTACGGCACGGTGTACTTCGTCGAGCAGATGCTGCACCACGCCGGCCGCCCGACCAAGGGCGCGCGCGTGCTGGTCTCCGGCTCGGGCAACGTGGCCCAGTTCGCCGCGGCCAAGGCCTGCGACCTGGGCGGCAAGGTGCTGACCTTCAGCGATTCGGACGGCACCCTGTTCGCGCGCGACGGGTTCGACCTCGAAGCGATCGGGCAGGTGGCGCAACTCAAGAACGTGCGCCGCGGTCGCCTGGCGGAACTGGGCGAGGATCCGCGCTTCGACTACATGCCGGGTCGGCGACCGTGGCACATACCCGCCGAGATCGCCCTGCCCTGCGCCACACAGAACGAGCTGGACGGCGGGAACGCGCGCACGCTGGTGGACAACGGCGTGATCTGCGTGGCCGAGGGCGCCAACATGCCGTCCACGCTGGAAGCGGTGGACGTGTTCCTGGAAGCCGGCACGCTGTACGCGCCCGGCAAGGCCTCCAATGCCGGGGGCGTGGCCACCTCGGGCCTGGAGATGTCGCAGAACGCGCTGCGCCTGTCCTGGCACCACGCCGAGGTGGACGAGCGCCTGCACGCGATCATGAAGGACATCCATGGCCACTGCGTGCGCCACGGCAAGCGCCGCGACGGCAGCGTCAACTACGTCGACGGGGCCAATATCGCCGGCTTCGTCAAGGTCGCCGATGCGATGCTGGCGCAGGGCGTGTACTGACCGGTGCCGGCAGGCGGGGTCGCCCCGCAGCATTCCGCGGGGTTTGGCAAAGCTGCGTCGCTACCGGGAGCGCGTCAGCCTTGGGCGTTGAACAGCCACGGTTGCGCGGCCTTGTGCCGCGCCTCGAACGCCACGATCGAATCACGCTCCTGCAGGGTCAGCCCGATGTCGTCCAGGCCATGCAGCAGGCAATGCTTGCGGAAGGCGTCGATCTCAAACGAATACCGCACGCCATCAGGCCGGGTCACCGTCTGCGCGTCCAGGTCCACGGTCAGCGCATAGCCCTCGGTCGCCTCGCACTGCGCGAACAGCGCGTCGACCTGCTCGTCCTCCAGCACGATCGGCAGCAGGCCGTTCTTGAAGCTGTTGTTGAAGAAGATGTCGGCGAAGCTGGGCGCGATGATCGCGCGGAACCCGTATTCGTCCAGCGCCCACGGCGCGTGCTCGCGCGAGGAACCGCAGCCGAAGTTCTCCCGTGCCAGCAGAACGCTGGCGCCGGCATAGCGCGGGAAGTTCAGGACGAAATCGCGATTGAGCGGGCGATGGGTGCTGTCCTGCCCGGGCTCGCCGATGTCGAGGTAGCGCCATTCGTCGAACAGGTTCGGGCCGAAACCCGAGCGCTTGATCGATTTCAGGAACTGCTTGGGGATGATCTGGTCGGTGTCGACATTGGCGCGGTCCAGCGGGGCGGCCAGGCCGGTGTGGGTAGTGAAGGCTCGCATCGTTCCAGTCTCCTCAGGCACTCAGCAGGTCGCGCACGTCGACGAAATGGCCGGCCACCGCAGCGGCGGCAGCCATCGCCGGACTGACCAGGTGGGTGCGCCCACCGGCACCCTGGCGGCCTTCGAAGTTGCGGTTGGAGGTCGAGGCGCAGTGCTCGCCATTGCCGAGCTTGTCCGGGTTCATCGCCAGGCACATCGAGCAGCCCGGCTCGCGCCACTCGAAGCCCGCCTCCAGGAACACCTTGTCCAGGCCCTCGGCCTCGGCCTGCGCCTTGACCAGGCCCGAGCCAGGGACCACCAGTGCCTGCTTGATGCTGGACGCGACCTTGCGACCCTTGGCCACCTCTGCCGCCGCACGCAGGTCCTCGATTCGCGAATTGGTGCAGGAACCGATGAACACGCGATCCAGCCGGATCGTGGTGATCGGCTGGTTGGCCTGCAGGCCCATGTACTTCAGCGCGCGCACGATCGAATCCTTCCTGACCGGATCGGATTCCTGGTCCGGATCGGGCACGTTCTGGTCCACGGCCAGCACCATTTCCGGCGACGTGCCCCAACTCACCTGCGGACGGATGTCCTCGGCGCGCAATTCGACCACGGTGTCGAAGTGCGCGTCAGGATCGGAGACCAGCGTCTTCCACATCGCCACGGCCGCCTCCCAGTCGGCGCCCTTCGGCGCGAACGGACGGTCCTGCGCGTAGGCGATGGTTTTCTCGTCGACGGCGACCATGCCGACGCGCGCGCCTGCCTCGATCGCCATGTTGCAGATCGTCATGCGGCCTTCGACCGACAGCTCGCGGATCGCCTGGCCGGCGAACTCCAGCGCATGGCCGTTGCCGCCGGCCGTGCCGATCCGGCCGATGATCGCCAGCACGATGTCCTTGGCGGTGACGCCCGGCGACAGCGTGCCCTCCACGCGCACCTGCATGTTCTTCATCTTCTTGGCGACCAGGCACTGCGTGGCCAGCACGTGCTCGACCTCGGAGGTGCCGATGCCGTGCGCCAGCGCGCCGAACGCGCCATGCGTGGAGGTGTGCGAGTCGCCGCAGACCACGGTCATCCCCGGCAGCGTCGCGCCCTGCTCCGGGCCGACCACGTGGACGATGCCCTGGCGCACGTCGTCCATCTTGAATTCGAGGATGCCGAAGTCGTCGCAGTTCTCGTCCAGCGTCTGCACCTGCAGGCGGGAAACCGGATCGGCGATCGCCTGCAGCCCGCCGGCGCGCTCGGTGCGCGTGGTCGGCACGTTGTGGTCGGGCGTGGCGATGTTGGCGTCGATCCGCCACGGCTTGCGGCCGGCCAGGCGCAATCCCTCGAACGCCTGAGGCGAGGTGACCTCATGGAGGATGTGGCGGTCGATGTAGACCAGCGAGGAACCGTCGTCGCGACGGGTCACCTCGTGCATCTCCCACAACTTGTCGTACAGGGTCTTGCCGGCCATGTGCTGCCTCGGATCGTCTGGCGGTGGCGGGTCGCAGAAAGACCTGGACCCACCGGCTGGAGGGTCATCGTGCCCCCTTGCCATCGATAACTCAAATGCATATTTTTCATCCATACGATTCCTGATTGGAATCAAATGGAGCCTCGATGGACTGGGCCAGCCTTACGGCATTCGTAGCTGTCGCCGACCACGGCGGCTTCTCGGCGGCCGCCCAGCAGTTGCACCTGACCCAGCCGGCGATCAGCAAGCGGATCGCCCTGCTGGAGGAGTCGCTGCAGGCGCGGCTGTTCGACCGGCTCGGCCGCCAGGTGCTGCTGACCGAGGCCGGGCGCCTGCTGCTGCCGCGCGCGCGACAGATGCTGGCCGAAGGCGAGGCGGCGCGTCGTGCGCTCCAGGACCTGGGCCAGGACATCGGCGGACGCCTGAGCCTGGCCACCAGCCACCACGTCGGCCTGCACCGCCTGCCGGCGCTCCTGCGCCGCTTCAGTGCGCTGCACCCGCGCGCGGCGCTGGACATCCGCTTCGTGGATTCAGAGCAGGCCTACGCGCAGGTCCTGCACGGCGACGTCGAACTGGCGGTGACCACGCTGGGACCGACCGATGCGCCGCTGCAGGCGACCACGGTCTGGGACGATCCGCTGTGCTTCGCGGTGGCACCCGACCACCCGCTCGCGCGGCTGTCCAAAGTGACCCTTCCCGACCTGGCCGCGCATCCGGCGGTGTTGCCGGATCCGGGTACCTTCACCCACCGGATCGTGGCGGAGACGTTCGCCCGTCGCGGGTTGTCGTTGCGCCTGCGGATGACCACCAACTACCTGGAGACGATCAAGATGATGGTTTCCGTCGGCCTGGCCTGGAGCGCCCTGCCGCGCACGATGGTCGACGCGCAGGTGCAGGTGTTGCCGGTGGCGGGCGTGCAGCTGTCGCGCCGGCTGGGCTATGTCGTCCACGGTGGCCGCACGCTGTCGCGCGCGGCGCAGGCATTCATCGGCTTGCTGCAGGCGGAGACTCCATCGTCCTGACTCGTGCTGCTGCACGACAAGCTGCGGCGAGGTCGCTCGGGGCCTGGCGCGAGGCCTCCTGACCTCGATGTCCCCCGGTACCGGCCCATGGCCGGTACCTCCTCCTTTATTTCCGGCCAGGAGGCCTCGCGCCAGACCTTCGGGGCGTGGCTTCGCGCATTGCGAGCGAACCGCCAAACACCTCCAGACACTCCGATGCGGGGCCTGTCGACGGGAGGTAAAGGAGGAGGCAGCGGCGGCAGGCCGATGCCGGGGGACACGAGCGGCGGCAGGCCTCGCATCGGAGTGCCGCCGCCCTGTCACCGGGTTTCGCTTTCGCCGGCATATCGGCTTACGTCAGCCCGCCGCTTCCTCCGGCTTCACCCGGAACCACGCCGCGTACAGCGCCGGCAGGAACAGCAGGGTCAGCGCGGTAGCCACGATCAGCCCACCCATGATCGCCACCGCCATCGAACCGTAGAACGCGCTGCGCGACAACGGGATCATCGCCAGCACCGCGGTGAGCGCGGTCAGCACGATCGGGCGGAAACGGCGCACGGTGGCGTCGACGATCGCGTGCCAGCGGTCGTGGCCGGCGGCGATGTCCTGTTCGATCTGGTCGACCAGGATCACCGAGTTGCGCATCACCATGCCGGCCAGCGCGATCGTGCCGAGCATCGCGACGAAGCCGAACGGCATGCGGAAGATCAGCAGGAACCAGGTCGCGCCGATCAGGCCCAGCGGCGCGGTGACCAGCACCATGACCGTGCGCGAGAAGCTGCGCAGCTGCAGCATCAGCAGCGTGGTCACCACGAGCAGGAACAGCGGCATGCCCGCCTTGATCGAATTCTGGCCGCGCGCGGCGTCTTCGACCGACCCGCCCACCTGCAGCAGGTAGCCCTGCGGCAGCTGACCGCGGACATCGTCGAGCGTCGGGTCGATCTGCGCGGTAACCGCCGCCGGCAGCAGCTCGTCGCTGAGGTCGGCACGCACGGTGATCGTCGGCAGGCGATCGCGATGCCAGATGATGCCGTCCTCGAACACCTGCCGCAGCCTCGCCACCTGCGACAGCGGCACGCTGCCGCCGTCGCCGGTCGGCACCGCCAGGCTGCCGAGCAGTTCGAGCTGGTCGCGATCGCCAGCGCCACCGCGCAGCATGATCCCCACCAGCTCGTTGCCCTCGCGGTAGGTGCTGGCGGTGTAGCCGGACAGCTGCGCGCTGAGGAACTGCGCCAGCTGCGCGCTGCTGATGCCCAGCGCGCGGGCACGGTCCTGGTCGACCTCCATCCGCACGACCTTGCTCGGCTCGTCCCAATCGAGATTGACGTTGGTGGTGTGCGGGTTGGCGCGCACCTTCTCCGCCACCTCGCGCGCGATCTCGCGCACCTGCCCGACATGCTCGCCGGACACGCGGAACTGCACCGGGTAGCCGACCGGCGGGCCGTTCTCCAGCCGGGTCACGCGCATCTGCAATTCGGGGAATTGCGGAACGACGTCCTTGAGCAGCCAGTTGCGCAGCTCCTCGCGCGCATGGGTGTCTTCGGCGAGCACGACGAACTGGGCGAAGTTGGTCGCCGGCAGCTGCTGGTCCAGCGGCAGGTAGAAGCGTGGCGAACCGGTGCCGACGTAGGCCACGTAGTTGCGGATGTCGCCGCGCTCCTTCAGCAGGACTTCCAGCTTCCTGGCCTGCGCCTCGGTGGCGCGCAGCGACACGCCCTCGGCGAGCTCCAGGTCGACCATGAGCTCGGGCCGGGTCGAATCGGGGAAGAACTGCTGCGGGATGAAACGGAACAGCACGATCGACATCACGAACAGGCCGATCGTCGCGCCGATCACCAGCCAGCGGCGGCGCAGGCAGGCGTCGAGCAGGCGGCGGAAGCGCTGGTAGAACGGACGCTGGTACGGATCCTGGTGGTGCGCATCCAGCGGTGCCGGTGCCAGCGCGAAGGCGAACTGCGGCCACCGGTCGGCCAGCCGTTCGCGGAACGCGCGGCGGCGCGCGGCCAGGCTGCCCGGCTTGGGCGGCTGCGGATGCGCCAGGTCCGGCAGCATCTTGTCGCCCAGCCACGGAATGAACAGCACCGCGGCGATCCACGACACCAGCAAGGCGATCGTCACCACCTGGAACAGCGAGCGCGTGTATTCGCCGGTGCTCGAAGCGGCCGTGGCGATCGGCAGGAAGCCGGCCGCCGTGATCAGCGTGCCGGTCAGCATCGGGAAGGCGGTGGACTCCCAGGCGAAACTGGCCGCGCGCAGCCGGTCGAAGCCCTGCTCCATCTTGATCGCCATCATCTCCACCGCGATGATCGCGTCGTCCACCAGCAGGCCCAGCGCCAGCACCAGCGCACCCAGCGATATCTTGTGCAGGCCGATGCCGAAGTAGTACATCACCGCGAACGTCATCGCCAGCACCAGCGGGATCGACACCGCCACCACCAGGCCGGTGCGGAAGCCCAGCGAGAAGAAGCTGACCAGCAGCACGATCGTCACCGCCTCGGCCAGCACGCGCACGAACTCGCCGACCGATTCGCGCACCGCCTCGGGCTGGTCGGAGACCTTGCGCAGCTCCATGCCCACCGGCAGGGTGTCCTGCAGCTGCGCGAAGCGCGCTTCCAGCTCATCGCCCAGTCGCAGGATGTGGCCGCCGTCCTTCATCGCCACCGAGATGCCGATCGCGTCCTCGGCCATGAAGCGCATGCGCGGAGCGGCCGGATCGGAAAATCCGCGATGCACCCGCGCCACGTCGCCCAGGCGTATGGTGCGGCCATCGGCACGGACCGGGAACGCGCGGATCTCCTCGAGGCTGCGGAACGGGCCATCCACGCGCAACTGCACGCGCTCGCTCGCCGTCTCGAAGAAGCCGGCCGGCACCACCGCGTTCTGGCTCTCCAGCGCCTGCTGGACCGCCTGCAGCGGGATGCCCAGCGTCGCCAGCTTGGTGTTGTCGATCTCGATCCAGACCTTTTCGTCCTGCAGGCCGAGCAGTTCGACCTTGCCCACGTCGGGCACCCGCTGCAGGTCCAGCTGGATGCGGTCTGCATAGTCCTTGAGGATCGCGTAGTCGAAGCCAGGGCCGGTCAGCGCATAGATGTTTCCAAACGTGTCGCCGAACTCGTCGTTGAAGAATGGGCCGACCACGCCCTCGGGCAGGGTCGGGCGGATGTCGCCGACCTTCTTGCGCACCTGGTACCAGAGGTCGGGCACGTCGCGCGAGGGCATCGAGTCGCGCGCCATGAAGATCACCTGCGACTCGCCCGGGCGCGAGTACGAGCGCACGAACTCGTACTTGCCGGTGTTCATCACCGCCTTCTCGACCCGCTCGGTGACCTGCCTGGCCACCTCCTCGGCGGTGGCGCCCGGCCATAGCGTGCGCACCACCATCGCCTTGAAGGTGAACGGCGGATCCTCGCTCTGGCCCAGCCGCAGGTAGGACCAGCTGCCGATGATCGCCAGCGCGATCATCGCGTACAGCACCAGGCCGCGGTTGTGCAGCGCCCACTCGGAGACGTTGAAGCGGCGCACCGGTCAGTCCGCCTTCGGCTTCGAAGCGACGACGGCAACCGGGCGGTTCTCGCGGTCCACCGGCGCGACAGGCTCGCCTTCGCGCAACAAGTGACCGCCCGCGGCGACCACCCAGTCACCGGCCTGCAGCGCGCCGGTCACCGGCACGCTTTCGCTGCCGAACTTGCCGGTATCCACCGGCACGCGCAGTGCCTTGCCTTCGCGCACGACCCAGACCGCCGCGGCGCCATCTTCGCCACGCTGCAGTGCCGACAGCGGCACGTGCAGGCTGGCGTCGCCATTCGATTGGGGCAGGTAGACGCGCGCGCTCTGGCCCAGTTCGACCTCGCCCTGCGCGGCGGCGTCCAGCGCGACGCGCGCGGCGAAGCTGCGGGTCTGCGCGTCGGCAGCCGCGGCGATCTCGCGGATCGTGCCGGGCAACCGCTGGCCAGGCGCGCTCCACAGCTCGACCTGTGCGGTGTCGCCGACCTTGAACTGGCGGATGCGGTCTTCCGGCAGGTCGATGGCGACCTCGCGGCCGCCGTCGGCGGCCATCACGAAGATCGTCTGGCCCGCGGCGACCACCTGCCCGGCTTCGGCCTGGCGCGAGGCGATGACGCCGGCGCGCGGGGCACGCAGTTCGGTATAGCCGGCCTGGTTGCGGGTCACGTCGCGCTGCGCGCGGGCGGCGCGTGCCTGGCCGGCGGCGGCTTCGTACGCGGCCTTCTGCGCGTCGTAGGTGGAGCGGCTGACCAGTTGCTGCTCGACCAGCTTCGCGTAACGGTCCAGGTCGCCCTTGCTGCGGGCCAGTTCGGCCTCGGCTGCAGCGAGCTGGGCCTGCGCGGCCTGGGCCTGCAGCGCCTGGTCGGCGGGATCCAGTTCGGCCAGTACCTGGCCCTGCTCGACCCGCGCACCGGCATCCACCGCGCGGCGCACCAGCTTGCCGCCGACGCGGAACGAGAGCGGGCTCTCCTCCCGCGCATGCACTTCGCCCGGGAAGGCCAGCGCCGCGCCGGCACCGCCGGCCTGGGGCTGCACCACCCACACCGGCCGTAGCGCCGTGGCGGCTTCTTCCTTGCCGCCGCACCCGGCAAGCGCGGCTGCGACCAGTACCATGGCCGACACGCCGGCCATCCGGAATCCGTTCTTCATCGCCGCCATCCTGCTGTTCAATATTGAACCAGCGGGTATGGTATAAATAGAAAACCGAGTAGTCCAGTATTACCGCATGATCCCGAAGAACGCCGCCACCACTACCCCTGCCGCCCCGTCCAAGGCTCCCGGCCCCGGTCGTCCGAAGGACCTGGGCAAGCGCGCGTCGATCCTGGAGGCCGCCAAGCGTCTGTTCCTGGAGCAGGGCTACCAGGGCGTGAGCATGGACCAGATCGCCACCGCCGCCGGCGTGTCGAAACTGACCGTCTACAGCCACTTCGGCGACAAGGAAGCGCTGTTCTCCGAGGCGATCACGGCCAAGTGCCAGGAAGTGCTGCCGGACGACCTGTTCGTCAGCCCGCCGGAAGGACCGCTGCACGAACAGTTGCGCGCGATCGGCCACGCCTTCTTCGCGCTGATCACCAGCGAGGAGGCGATCAGCATGCACCGCATGATGAACACCCCCGGCACCGCCGAGCACACCCTGCGCGAACTTTTCTGGAACGCCGGCCCACGCCGCGTGCAGGAGGTCTTCGGGCAGTTCCTGCAGGCGCGCGTGGACCAGGGCCAGTTGCGGATCGACGACGTCGCCCTGGCGTCCTCGCAGTTCTTCTCGCTGCTCAAGGGCGAGCTGCATCCGATGATGGCCTGCGGCCTGTGCGTGGATCCGGGGCCGGCCGAAGTGGCGCGCCACATCGATGCCACCGTCGAATTCTTCCTGCGCGCGTATGCGGCCTGAACTGTGCCAGCACCGGGCGGGGATGGAGGTCGCGGTGACTTCCGGCACTGCGACGGTCCCGCCGGCCAAGGCGATCCTTGCCGGCAAGGGGCGGTCCGGCCCGGTAGAATGCCCGGCCTCCCGCGTTGGATGACTCCCCATGACGATCGACTACGCCCGCGCCCGTGAACTGATGGTGGAACAGCAGGTCCGGCCCTGGGACGTGCTGGACATGGCCGTGCTTGACGTGGTCGGTCGCCTGCCGCGTGAAACGTTCGTGGCCGAGCAGTACCGGGCATTGGCCTACGCCGACATGGAACTGCCGCTGGGCCATGGCGCGACGATGATGAAGCCCGTCGTCGAGGGCCGCATGCTGCAGGCGCTGCAGCTGCAGCCGGGCGACAGCGTGCTGGAAGTGGGCACCGGCAGCGGCTACATCAGCGCCTGCCTCGGCGCCCTGGCGCGCGAAGTGGTCAGCCTGGAACGGGTACCGGAACTGGCCGCCGCCGCACGTGCGCGCCTGGATGCCACCGGCCTGGGCACCAATGTCCGCATCGAGGTGGCCGACGCGCTGCAGTACGAGGGCGGCCGGCAGTTCGACGCGGTTTGCGTCACCGCCGCGGTCGCGGAGATTCCCGCCCGGTTCCTGCAGTGGCTGCGCCCGGGCGGTCGCCTGTTCGTGGTCCGCGGCCAGGCCCCGGTGATGGAGGCCGTTCGCCTGGTCAAGGGCGATACGGTCAACGCCGCCGCCACAGAATCGTTGTTCGAGACCGAGCTGGGCTATCTGCACGGCGCCGAGCCGGTCCCGCAGTTCCTGTTCTGACCGGCGCCAAGGCGCGGTCGGCACGACATTCCCCCCGACGACCTGCATTCCAGCGCAGGCCGCATACCTAGAAAGGAAGCCGCTGATGATCCGCCGTTCCCTCGCCCTGGCATTGGCCGCCGCCCTGGCCTCCGGCTCCGCGCAGGCAGCCGACCTGCTGCAGACCTACGAGATGGCCCGCAACGGTGATCCGCAGCTGGCGATCGCCGAATCCAACACGCTGTACGACAAGGAAGGCGAGGTCCAGGCCCGCGCCGCGCTGCTGCCACAGGTCTCCGGCGACGCCTCGCTGCGCAAGTCGCGCACCGAGTACGACGGCATCAGTGGCTCGTTCACCGGCACCGCGCGCAGCTATGGCGTCAACGCCAGCCAGACGCTGTTCAACTGGAGCCAGTTCTCCAGCCTGCGCACCCAGCGCGCGCTGAGCCAGGCCGCCGACTACACCCTGGACGCCGCCAACGACGACCTGGTGGTGCGCACCGCCGCGGCCTACTTCGACGTGCTGGTCGCGATCGAATCGCTGGCCGCCGCCGAGACCAACGAGGCCGCCGGCAAGCGCCAGTTCGACTACGCCGACAAGCGTCTGGAAGTCGGCCTGGCGCCGATCACCGACGTGCACGAAGCCCGCGCCCAGTACGACGACGCCCGCGCCAACACCATCCTGGTCCGCAACGCGCTGGCCGACGCCTACCAGGCGCTGGCCGAGCTCACCGGCCAGCCGGTGAACAGCCTGCGCGCGCTGCCGAGCGATTTCCGTCCCGAGCTGCCGGCGCAGCACGCCGATGCCAATGCCTGGGTCGCCCGCGCCATCGACAACAACCCGGCCCTGCGCGCGACGCAGCTGCAGGGCGACGCGGCCGAATCCAGCGTGCAGACCGCGCGCGGCAACCACTACCCGACCCTTTCGCTGGGCGGCGGCTGGGGCAAGGACGCGGCCTGGGGCGACAGCGTCGGCGGCGGTGGCGGTTCCACCGGCGACAGCACCGGCACCAGCATCGGCCTGACCCTGAGCGTGCCGATCTTCACCGGCGGCGCGACCCAGTCGCGCGTGCGCCAGGCCCTGGCCCAGCGCGACGTGGCCCAGGACCAGTACGAGCAGCAGCGCCGTGCGCTGGACCGCAATACCCGCGCCCTGTACCAGGCGCTGGTCGCCGGCGTCAGCGAAGTCGAGGCCCGCCGCCTGGCGGTGGTCTCGGGCCAGAGCGCCTTCGACGCCTCGCAGGTCGGCCTGGAAGTCGGTACCCGTACCGTGCTGGACGTGGTCCAGAACCAGCGCACGCTGTTCCAGGCGCAGGTCGAGTACGCGCGCTCGCGCTACAACTTCCTGCTCAACCGCCTGCTGCTGGCCCAGGCCGTGGGCGAGCTGGATATCGAGCAGCTGCGTACGGTCAACAACATGCTCACCGTGGATGCCGAAGCGCAACTGGCCAATCCGCAGACGCAGCAGTAACGCCACGCCGGCGTTCGCGCCGCAGCGAAAGGGCCGCCCTTGGGCGGCCCTTTCCATTTCCAGCAGGGACAGGCGGCCGCTTCGTGCTCAGCGCGCCGCTGCGACACCACCGGCGGGCACGGTTTCGACCGCGGCGGCCGGCAGGTCGCCGGCGATGAGCTCGAGCGTGCGCTGCAGCGCGCCGCGGCCCTGGTCGACCAGGGTTCCGCCCGCATCGGTCATCACCTCGCGCGCCGCCGGATCGCCCAGCAGGGTTTCCAGCAGGGTCGCCACCGCATCGGCGCTGTCACCGATGCGCAGCGCCCCGGCCTCTTCCATGCGCCTGGAGATCTCGGCGAAGTTGTGCAGGTGCGGACCGGTCACCACCGCGCTGCCGACCGCCGCCGGCTCCAGCAGGTTGTGGCCGCCGATCGGCTGCAGGCTGCCGCCGACGAAGGCCACGTCGGCGCAGGCGTAGAACGCCATCAGTTCGCCCAGCGTGTCGATCACGAACACGCCATCGTCCGGGCGTGGCCAGGTGTCGCGCCTGCGCGCGCCGACCTTCCAGCCGGCCTCCGTCGCCAGTGCCTGCACCCGCGCGAAACGTTCCGGATGGCGCGGCGCCCACAGCAGCAGCAGGTCGGGCCAGCGCGCGCGCAGGCGCCGGTGCATCGCGACCACGTCCGATTCCTCGCCTTCGTGGGTGCTGGCCGCCAGCCACACCGGCCGCGCGGAGCCCAGCGCGGTGGCGAACGCCGAGCGGAACGCATCGAGCCCTTCCGGCACGGCCACGTCGTACTTGAGGTTGCCCAGCACCTGGACCTGCTCGGCGCCGGCGCCGAGCCTCTGGAAGCGGCGCGCGTCGGCGACCGACTGCGCGGCCACGCACTTGACCGTGCGCAAGGCGCGGCCGATCAGCGGGCGCAACAGGCGGTAGCCACGCAGCGAGCGCGCCGACAGCCGCGCGTTGAGGATGTACACGGGGATGCCCAGGTTGCGGCAACCGAACAGCATGTTCGGCCACAGCTCCGTCTCCATGATCAGGGCCAGGCTGGGACGGAAGTGCTGCAGGAAGCGCGCGGTGCTGCCCGGCAGGTCGTAGGGCAGGTAGACGTGCTCGACCCGCTCCCCCCACAGCGCGCGCACCCGGTCCGAACCGGTTGGCGTGATCGTGGTGATGACCCAGTGGATGTCGGGCCTTTGCTTGAGCAGTGAATTGACCAGTGGCGCGGCGGCGTTCACCTCGCCCACCGAGACCGCGTGCAGCCACGCGCATGGCCGCCCCGGCTCCGCGCCGTAGGTGGCGTAGCGCTCGTCCCAGCGACGGAAGTACTCGTGGACGCGGAAACCGCGCGAGATCAGGTGGTACAGCGTGAACGGCGAAAGCAGGTAGAGGGCGAACGAATACAGCGCGCGCAACGCGCCTTCGCCCGGTTCCTTCCGCATGGCTTCGTTCGGCATGCGCGCAGCATAGCCGAGCCGCTGGGCCGCCATCATGGATGAAGCCGTAGAATCGCCCCATGACCGCGCCCGACTCGCCGCCACCGCGTCCACCCTTCACGCCACGCCACTGGCCGATGTGGATCGGCCTGGGCGTGATGACCGCCGCCGCGCACCTGCCATGGCTGTGGCAAAGGGCGATCGGACGCGGCATCGGCTGGCTGGCCCTGCGCCTGGCCGGCACGCGCCGGCGCGCGGCCGAGGTGAACATCGACCTGTGCTTCCCCGAGCAGTCGCCCGCATGGCGCCGGCGCCTGCTGCACGACAGTTTCGACGCGCTGGGCATCGGCCTGTTCGAATTCGCGCGGGCCTGGTGGGGCAACGTGAAACCGATGCGGCAGGGCCTGCGCATCGAGGGGCTCGAGCACCTCCGCGCGCTGCAGGCCGAAGGCCGCGGCGTGCTGCTGGTGTCGGGCCACTTCATGACCCTGGAAATCTGCGGGCGGCTGATGTGCGAGCAAGTGCCGCTGGCCGGCATGTACCGCCGTCATCGCGATCCGGTGATGGAATGGGCGGTCAAGCGCGGCCGCCTGCGCTACGCCAGCGCGATGTTCGGCAATGGCGACATCCGTGGCGCGGTGCGCCACCTCAAGCGCGGCGGCTTCCTCTGGTACGCGCCGGACCAGGACATGCGTGGCAAGGACACGGTGTTCGCGCCGTTCTTCGGCATGCCCGCATCCACGATCACCGCGACCCACCAGCTCGCGCGGCTGACCGGCTGCGCGGTAGTGCCTTTCTTCCACCGTCGCGAAGGCGGGCGCTACATCCTGCGCGTGGCTGCCCCGCTGCCGGACTTCCCGAGCGAGGACGTGGTCGCCGACACCGGCCAGGTGAACGCCGCTATCGAGGCGATGGTGCGCGAGGCACCCGCGCAGTACCTGTGGATCCATCGCCGCTTCAAGCGCCAGCCGCAGGGCCGCAGCACCTACTACGAACGTCCTTCGACTCCGCCCGCGTAGACGCCTGCACGGCCGTACAGCGCCCCGGCATAGAGTCCGGCCAGCAACAGCACCAGCCCGCCCCAGAAGGTCGAGTAGAACGCCAGGTGGGTGTTGAGCGGGAACACCGTGACCGCCAGCGCCAGCAGCGCCGGACGCGCGCGATCCCGCGCTATCGGATCGGCCCTGCGCCAGCTGCGCCAGACCAGGCCGGCACCCGCCAGCCAGAGCAGCAGGCCGGACAGGCCGGTCTCGCTGAGCAGCTCCAGCACCAGCTGGTGCGCGTGGTAGGCCTCGCCGCCGCCCCAGGCCGGTGCCTGCGCCGGTGCCGGATCGCACTGCGGCCAGGCGACGCGGAAGCCGCGCACACCGACTCCGTTGAGCGGGTGCTCCCGTGCCATGCAGGCCGCGCCTTGCCAGATGCGGGCGCGTCCCGACAACGCGCCATCCACGCTGGACCCGTCCGCCTGCAGAGCCATCGTGGTCCGCGCCACGCGCTGTTGCAGCTGCGGCGACACCAGGTACAGCGCGGCGATGCCGAGCAGGCTAGCGGCGGCGAATGCAGACAGCCTGCGCGCACCCAGCGCTCGCCAGCCCGAGAACACCAGCACGAGCGCGTAGGTGAGCCAGGCCGCACGCGCGCCACCGAGCACGATCGCAATACCCAGCGCCAGCGCGGCGACGCACCAGCCCAACACGCCGGAACGACGCGATGCCGCCGACAGCAGGAACGGCGACAGGCTCGCCAGCACCAGCCCCAGCTTCAGGTTGCACGGGCCGAACACACCGCCCAGGCGGTCGGCGGCCAGGACTTCGGCGGCGCTGCAGAACGCCTCGCCGCCCAAGCCGCGCTTGAGCGCGTCGAGGCTCCAGAACAGCGGGCTGGCGCCCAGCAAGGCCTGCATCAACGCGTCCAGCGTCCATGCACCCACGATCAGCGCCAGGCCGGCGAACACGATCTTCCGCCCGCGCGCAGCGTGCACGGCGATCGCCACGCCCCACAGGAACGGCAGGTAGCGCAGGTCGGCGGCAACTTCCTTCAGCGCGCGCCCGCGATCGAGTGCGTCCGGCGCGGAGAGCAGCTCCGGCAGCCAGTACACCGCGAACAGCGCCGTCGCCAGCCACGCCGCGCTCCGGTCCAGCGGCAACACCCGGCGTCGTGCGATGGCGAACAGCAGTTGCGCCAGCAGCGCCATCGCACCGAGCGCGAGCACGCCTTCGGCCGGCCCGGGCAGCGGCCACAGCGCGACGAAGGCCAGCAACCACCAGGGCGTCCAGGCGAAAGCGCGCGCGTGCGTTGCGTCGTCAGCCGGCCAGTTCGGCATACGTCTCCAGGGTCGCCTGCTGCATCGCGTCCAGCGTGTAGGGAACGCCATCGGGCGGTTGCGGCGGGGCACGCAGCAGCGAGGCCGCCGTGGCAGCCAGGGCAGTGGCATCGAAGGGTGCGATCGCGCCCTGCGGCTGCAGGTGTTGCAGCAACTCGCCGACTCCGCCGTGCGCCCACCCCAGCACCGGCCTGCCGACCGACAGCGCCTCCACCACGGTGCGGCCGAAGGCCTCGGGTTTGCGCGAAAGCTGCAGCACCAGGTCGCAGGCCGCATAGGCCTCGGCGATCCGCGAGGTCGGTGCGGTGAACAGCGCCGCGTCGGCCACGCCCAGCTGGACGGCCTGGCTCCGGAGTTCGTCGAGGTAGGCTTCGCGCCCGGCTTCGCGCGCGCCGGGCAGCCACAGCCGCGCTTCAGGGAATGGCCCGGCGCGCAGCGCCGCCAGCAGTTGCAGCGCGTCGGCATGGCCTTTCAGGCGCGTACCGCGGCCGGGCAGCAGCAGCAGCGGACCATGGCCTGCGAGTGGCGGGTACTCGGCACCCAGTCGTGCGCGCGCCACATCGTCCGGATGCGGGCGGCGCGGGAACTGGGCCGGATCGATCCCGCGCGGAATCACCCGCAGCCGCGCGGGGTCGAGCTTGGGGTAATGCCGCAGCACGTAGTCGCGCACCGTGTCCGACACGCAGATCACGCGTTCGCCGCTGGCCATCACCGCGCTGTAGCGGCCCGGCGAGTTGAGTCCGTGCACCGTCGTGATCCAGCGCGGCCGCGTTGGCGTGGGCAACGTGGCCAGCGCCAGCCGCCCCAGCCATGCCGGCAGCCGCGAGCGCGCATGCACGATGTCCACCCGCTCGCGTTCGAACAGTGCACGCAATGCGGGCACGTGGCGCATCACGGCCAGCGACTTGCGGCCGATGTCCAGGGTCACGTGTTCGCCGCCGCATTCGCGCAGTGCCGGCAGCAACCGGCCGCCCGCCGAGACGACGATCGCGCGATGCCCGGCCGCGACCAGCGCGGCGGTGATTTCGAGGGTGGACCGCTCGACGCCGCCGGACTCGAGCGCCGGCAGCAGCTGGACCACGGTCAGGCGGCGTCGCACGGGGAGGCCGGCCTGCACGTAGGCGATGGCGTCAGTCGACCAGCTGGTAGATCGCGCCGCAGTACGGGCACTGGGCCTGGTGGCCCGGGTCGTCCTCAATGGGCAGGTACACGCGCGGATGCGAGTTCCACAGCGCCATCTCCGGCGTCGGGCAGCTCAGCGGCAGGTCGGCGCGGTGGACGGTGTAGCGCTTCTCGGCGTTGGCGGGCGCGTTGGCAGTGGTGGTCATGGCGGCTACTGGCGATGCGGAAGCAGGCGCCAATTCTAGCCGCCCGCCGCCCGGGCGGGGTCGGCGGACCGAAAATAGCCCTGCCCTGCACGACGCCGGGCAACAAAAAAACGCCGGCCCGTCGAAACGGGCCGGCGCGCTCGGCGGTGGGGAGGGAGACCCGCCGGCTTACCTGGCCAGACTTACTTGGCCTTCGGCACCGAGGCCTCGGTGGTGATGCGCAGGGTGACCTGGTCGCCGACATTGGGGACGTAGGCACCCACGCCGAACTCGGTGCGGCTGATCGTGGTGGTGGCATCGAAACCGATCGCCTTGGCCTTACTCATCGGATGCTCGCCGACCTTGTTCAGGGTCACGTCCAGCACCACGGGCCGGGTCACGTCCTTGATGGTCAGGTCACCGGTGACCTTGAGCTTGCCCTCGCCGGCGGACTCGACCTTGGTGCTCTTGAAGGTGGCGTTCGGGAACTTGGCCGCATCGAAGAAGTCCGCGCTGCGCAGGTGGTCGTTGAACTTGGCGCTGAAGCCCTCCAGCCCCGACAGCGGCAGGTTCACCACGACGCTGGACTTGCCGACATTGGCGGCGTCGTACACCAGCGTTCCCTCGACGTTGCCGAAGTTGGCGAACGGGTTGGAGAAGCCCATGTGGTTCCACTGGGCCAGCACGTTGGTGTGGGTAGGATCGAGCTTGTAGGTAACCGGCGCGGCGAAGACCGGGGCGACGGCGAAGGCAAGCAGGGCGGCGGCGGAAAGCAGGCGGATACGCATGGGAGGGCTCCTGGAAAGCATGATGGAAAGCAGTCGGGTGGGTCGTGGCAGCGCGCGCGTTACTCGATGCGCGCGGCCTCATCGAACGACAGGCGCGGGGAGCGCGGATAGATGCTGGCCGGATCGCCCTGGCCGAGGTTGACCAGAATGTCGGACCTGATGTTCGTGCCCGTGAAGAAGGCCTCGTCGACCTTGGCGTTGTCGAAGCCGGTCATCGGACCGGCGTCCAGGCCGAGCGCCCGCGCGGCGACGATCAGGTAGGCCGCCTGCAGCGAACTGTTGCGCAGCGAGGGCTTTTCGCGCCCTTCGCGCGGGCCGTCGAACCAGGCCTTGGCGTCGGCGTGCGGGAACAGGTACGGCAGCTTCTCGTGGAAATCCTCGTCACGGCCGATGATCACCGTCACCGGGGCGGCCATGGTCTTGGCGTAGTTGCCCTCGGCCAGGGTCGGGCCGAGCTTGGCCTTGGCTTCCGGGGATTTCACGAAGACCAGGCGCGCCGGCGTCGTGTTGGCCTGGGTCGGACCGAACTTCAGCAGGTCATAGAGCTGGCGCAGGGTGGCATCGCTGACCTCGCCGGTGAAAGCGTTATAGGTGCGGGCGGTGCGAAACAGCTGGTCGAGCGCGGCATCGTTCAGCGGGTGCGGCATTATCGGTCCTTGGGTCGGAGGGGCCGGTCGGTGAAACCCGGCCTTTCAGGCTGGGCGCCAGTGTAGACTGTTGCACCCATGGTTTTGTGAACCCATTCCGGAACGAATTGATGTCGTTTCCGCAACAAACCACCCTGATTTCCACCACCTGGCTGCTCACTGACGGGCATGCCGGCAACGTGCGCCAGGCCGAAGCGCTCGCCCGTGCGCTGGGCCAGTCAACCGCGGCACCGCCCCTGGAGCCGGCCGCACCTTGGCGCTGGCTCGCGCCCCGCCGATTGCCCGGTGACGAGCGTGCGTTCGGCCCTTCCTTCGCTGCCGCCCTGGCAGGCCACGCGCCATCGCTCGCCATCGGCTGCGGACGACAGGGGGCGCTGGCCACGCGCCTGTTGCGCGAACGCGGTGCGCGCACGGTGCAGATCCTCGACCCGCGCATAGATCCTCGGCACTGGGACCTGGTGGTCGCACCCGAACACGACGGGCTGCACGGGGCCAACGTCATCCCGTTGCTGGGTAGCCTCAATCCGGTGGACGATGCCTGGCTGGCCGAGGCGGCCTTGCGCTTCCCGTCGCTGCTGGCATTGCCACGCCCGCGCATCGTGCTGCTGGTCGGCGGGCCGACGCGGAACGCGCCGTGGACCGCAGCAGCGCTGGAAGCGGTCCTGCAGCGACTGCGCAAGCGCGTGCTTGCCGAAGGCGGAAGCCTGTTGGCCACCGCTTCACGACGCACGCCCACGGCGGCCCTGGAGCTGTTGCGCCGGCAGCTGCGCGACGTGCCCGGCCTGCTGTGGGAAGGCAGTGGAACCAATCCGTACCCGGGGATGCTGGCATGCGCGGACCAGCTGGTCTGCACGCCCGACTCGGTGAACATGCTGTCCGAAGCCTGCGCGACGGACTTGCCGGTGCAGGTTCTCGAAGCCGCGCGAGCGAAGGGCCGGACCGCCGCTTTCCTCGCCTCGCTGCAGGGCCGTGGCCGGATCGCCACGATGGATGCAGGCCCGGACCACCCGCGCGTCGCTCCGCTGCGCGAAACCGCACGGGTGGCCGCGGAAGTCGCCCGCCGGCTCGGCCTCGATTCCGGTCGACCCGCCACGCCACGCTGATCGCTACCGGCCCACTCCCGGCGGATCGAACCCCAGGCCGTGTCGCTCCACCACGCGCCCGATGTCGGCGCGTGCCACGGTGATCGCTTCGGTTTCCGTCGCCAGCCGCGGCCTGCGATCCAGCGTGCAGGCCAAGCCGGCCTCCAGCAGCACCGCATGCGCGCGATGCAGGGCGTTCGCATCCTCGCCGTCGAGCCAGCCACAGCCGGCAAGCGCATCCAGCAGGCCTGGCGTGTCACGCGGTTCCAGCAGCGCGGCGACGTCCACCGAACCCGCCAGCACGCCGAACTGCAGCAGGAATTCCAGATCGACCAGCCCGCCCGCGCCCTGCTTGAGGTCGAACCGCGCCGCGTCGCTGCGGTCCAGCTCGGCACGCATGCGCTGGCGCATCTGGCCGACGTCGCCCGCCAGTACCGCGACGTCGCGCGTCTGGCCCAGCGTGCGTGCGCGTACCTGGCCGAAGTCCGCGCACAGCGACGCATCGCCGGCGACCTGCCGCGCACGCACAAGGGCCTGGTGCTCCCAGGTCCATGCACGCTGCAGCTGATAATCCGCGTAGCTGGCCAGCGAGGAAACCAGCAGGCTCTTGCCGCCATCCGGGCGCAGGCGCATGTCGGTCTCGTACAGGCGACCGGCACTGGTCACCGCACCGAGCAACGCGACGATCTTTTGCGCCAGGCGCGCGTACCAGCGCGCCGGTTCCAGCGGTCGCTTCCCGTCCGACATCGCCGCCGGATCGGCGTCGTACAGGAACACCAGGTCCAGGTCGGAGCCGAAGCCCAGCTCCCTGCCGCCCAGGCTGCCGTAGCCGACGATGGCAAAACGCCCCCCCGGCATCGCGCCATGCGCGTGGGTGACTTCGGCATCGGCCATGCCCAGCACTTCGAGGACGACCGCATCGGCCAATGTCGCCAGCTGGCGCGCACTGTCCTCGGCGGGCTGGCGCCGGTCCAGGGTCGCCAGGGCGATGCGGAAACTCAGCGCCAGGCGTACTTCGTTGAGCGCGCGCAGCGCCGCTTCCGGATCGTCGCCCTGGGCCTGCACCGCGCCGGCGCAGGCCGCACGCATCGCCGCGGCATCGGGCATCGCGCCGGCCACCCGCGTGTCGAGCAGTTCGTCGAGCAGCAGCGGATAGGCGGCGATGCGCTCGGCCAGCAAGGCACTGCGTGCGAGCACGTCGACCAGGCGGGCCAGCGCACTGGGTTGTTCGTCGAGCAGGGCCAGGTAGCTCGCCCTGCGCAGGATCGCCTGCAACAGGCCGAGCAACCGCCGCAGGGCGGCGTCGGGTTGCGCCGAGCGGGCGGCCGCACCGAGCAAAGCGGGCACCACCCGGTCCAGCCGCGCACGCGCCGCATCGGACAGGGCGCGCACGCCGTTGCCACGGGCGAAGTCGCGCAGCGAGGCGTCGGCCGCGGCCGCATCGCCGAAGCCCGAATCGGCCAGCACCTGCGGCTCACCGCCCTCGGGCAGCGCGCGCCAGTAGCTTTCAAGCGCATCGGGCGCCGCTTCGCCACGCCGCGGCACGAGCAGCGCGTCGAACTCCGCCGACACGCCGGCGCGGCACTGCGCCAGGTCCTGCCGTAGCGCATCCCAGCCCGCGTAATCGAGGGCCCGCGCCAGGCGCTGGCGATCCTCGTCGCTGCCGGGCAGCGCGTGGGTCTGCGCGTCGCGCAGCATCTGCACCCGGTTCTCGAGCCGGCGCAGGAAACGGTAGGCCCGGGCGAGGTTGAGCCCGTGCTCGGGTGCGACCTGCCCGGCGTCCACCAGCGCCTGCAGCGCCGGCAGCAACTGGCGTCCGCGCAGCGAAGACTCGCGCCCGCCGCGGATCAGCTGCAGCGACTGCACCAGGAATTCGATCTCGCGGATGCCGCCGGGGCCGCGCTTGAGGTCGTCGGCCATGTCGCGGCGCTGCATCTCGGCCACGATCGCGGCCTTCATCGTGCGCAGTCCGTCCAGTGCGGTGTAGTCGAGATAGCGGCGGTAGATGAAGGGCCGCAGCGTCTCCAGCCAGGCCTCGCCGGCGGCGATGTCGCCCGCCACCGTGCGCGCCTTGAGCCAGGCGTAGCGCTCCCAGTCGCGGCCTTCGCGCTGGAAGTACTGGTCCATCGCCGCGAACGACCACGCCACCCGGCCGGCGTTGCCGAAGGGCCGCAGGCGCAGGTCGACGCGATGACAGAAGCCGTCGGCGGTCATTTCGTCGAGCAGCTTGGCCAGGCGCTGCCCGAGCCGCGCGAAGTAGTCCTCCGCGGCCAGCGCGCGACGGCCATCGGATTCGCCATCGTGGGGATAGGCGTAGACCAGGTCGACGTCGGATGAAAAATTCAGCTCGGCGCCGCCCAGCTTGCCCAGGCCGAAAACGACCAGTCTCTGCGCGGTACCACCGGTATCGCGGACCACACCATGGCGTTCGGCGAACTCGCCCTCGACCGCCTCCAGCGCCAGGCGCAGGCAATCCTCTGCCAGCCGCGTGCTGCCGGCCAGGGTGGCGTCGACATCGTCCAGGCCCAGCACGTCGCGCCAGACCAGACGCGTGGACATGGCAGTCCGGTACTGGCGCAGCTGCGCCGGCCAGTCCGGCGGCCGTGCAGGATCGAGGACCGGCTCGGGGAGCGGGCCAGGATCGGCCTGCGAAAGATGCTCCAGCAGCGCCGGCTGGCGGCGCAGGGTCTCGATCGCGAAATCGCTGGCCAGCGCCACGCGTGCCACGCGCTCGCGCAGGCCCGGCATTTCGAGCAGGGCGCCGTGGCGCGGCGAGGAGGCCGCCAGCGTCGCCAGCGCGCGGGCGCCGATGCGCTCGCGGACATCGGAAGGCGGGTCGGGCGTGGGTCCGGGCGGCGTACTCATCGCCGCGATTGTGGCATGCAGCCCCGGCGTCTCCGGGCACCCGGCCAGCTTCCGGAAAGGCCCCTTGCCGGGGCGCGGGCAAAAAAAAGCCCGCTTGCAGCGAACTGCCAGCGGGCCTGCTCCCTCCCCCACGTCGGGATGCGGGACCATCGTGAAGGACTCGTTAGATGCATTGCACGCTGCACTGCAAAACAGCACCGGCAGGTTCAATTTCTGCGGTTTTTCCCCTTAAAACTGAATAGGCACAATCCGCAAATTGACACCGGTGACAGGGCGTTCGAACGGGGTCACTGGAGCAGGTGCGGCTGCGCGTCGAACCATTCCCGGGCACGAATCAGGTGCATCTCGCGCTGGCCGTTCCGAAGGTCGACGCCGGCCGAAAGCAGGCCCGAACGCGCGAACAGCTGCCCCTTCCGTTCGCCGCCGGCCAATCGCAGCCGCGCCATGACCTCGTAGCGGTCATTGCTGGCGTGCACCCTGTCCAGTACCAGCGCCTCGTCCTGCCAGTGCACGCGGGCGCGGGCCTGGACCTGCCCGGAATCGACCAGCCGGTCCATCCAGCGCGGGTAACTGCGCCCGCTGCCGAACAGGTCGATCAGGAAGCCCACGTCGCGCGCCTGCACTTCGACCTTGCCGGATACCGAACTGGATGCGGCCAGATCGATCCGCGCACTGGGCAGGTCGACCTTGGTCCACCAGCCCGTGCGCGACTGCCCGTCCGCATTGCGGAAGCTCACGTTGTGCAGCCGCACCTGGCTGCCATCGAGGTCGAACTGGCGTTGCTGCAGATCGGCACGTTGCAGGCGCGCATCCAGTTCGACATCGCCCTTCAACGCATGCCCGCCCATCGACATCCGCGCGCCGTGCCCCTGCACGCTGACCACGCCATGGCCGATCCCGCCGCTGCCATCCAGCTTCAGATCCGCGCTGGCGGTTCCACTGCCGCCATCGATGCGCATCTGCTCGGACAGGAACCGGTTGTAGACCCGCAGGTCCGGCACCTGCGCGCCGGTGAAACGCAGGTGCGCGGTGGTCGCGCCCAGCGCCTCCCCGCGCGCGGGCATGCCGTCGACGGTCAGGTCCAGCTGCAGGTCGGTGCCCTTGGCGTACGGAGCCGCCGCAGGACCGCCCGCGATCGAATACCCATCCAGGTGCACGGCCAGCTGGGTCTGCAGCGTGCCTTCGGCTGAAGTGACCAGGTCGGCACGGACGCGACCCTGGCCGCTGATCTGGTTGTCCATGACCGTGGCCGCCACCGCGACCTGCGGCAACTCGATGTGGCTGCCCGGCGCCGGCCGGCCCTCGTCCAGGCGCAGGTCGGCGATCAGGTCGCCGGAACCGTCCAGCCTTAACCACGGCGGCGCGTTGAACATCGTCGTGACCCACGCCAGCGACGGGAAGTGCCAGTGCCCCACCAGGTGCCCCGAGGCACGTGGCAGCACGGAGAGCAATCCGTCCTGGGTCGGCAACTCGCGGCCCTGCAAGCGCAGCTCCGCGTCCAGGTCCAGGATGCCGCCCTCGCGCTGGGGTACCTGCAGTCGTAGCGCGATGTCCTGGTCCACGCTGGCCTGCACCTGCAGCGCGCCGCCCAGCGGCGCACCGGTCACGCCGACGCCGTGCATGGGCGCGGTCCAGCTCAACGTGCCGCCGGGCTGGAGCACGCCATCGCGCATTTCCAGTTGTGCATGCAGCTCGCCCCCGCCTGGCGTGGTGGTGATCCGGAACTTGCCTTGCGGGTCGAAGTAGCCGCGCAGCGAAGAACCCTTGCCATCGATCGACAGCGCGCCGTCGGTCAGCGCCAGCTTGCGCATGCCCGGCGCCTGCGCACGCGTGTGGCGCTTCATCGAGAAGCTGCCGTCCAGGCGCACGCCATCCAGCAGCTCGTCGCCGTCGGCGAGCAGGCGCACGCTGTCGAAATGGACCGACGAGGGCAGGATCTGCATCGCCCCGCCACGCAACTGCTTGGAGAACCCGAACACGGCCTGGCCGTCCCCCTCGAGCACGAGTTCGTCGAAGTGGCCACGCAGCACGTGGTCGGCCGCGATCCGGTCGAACAGGAGCGTCCATCCACCTTCGCGTGGCGGTGGCGGTTCGAGGTTGCGTGCGACATGCCGCGCACCGCCAGCCACGCCGGTGGCGGCTATCGACGGTACGCGAACCTCCTTGCGCAGCAACGGCCACAACGCCAGGCGCCCGCTGACGCGCTGCGCCTGCACGTCCCAGGAAAGCTTGCGGACCTGCCCCTGCAGGCGGACATCCCGCGCGATGACGTGACCGGGATAGAGCGTGAGCGCCCGACCCCACTGCGCCTGGAATTTCTCCGGCTTGCGGTTGGCCGCCCACGGGCCCAGTGGCGTGTTGAGGAACAGGTTGCCCAGCAGGAAATAGGCCCCGTAGGCGACCAGCAGCGTCCAGACCGTGCGCCGAAGCCAGCGTGGCCGATCGTTCCAGAACATCCGCCATCGGGTCCTGCCCTGGCGGGCCGTCTCCCGTACCGCTTCAAACGTCCAAGCGCGAGCTTCCATGGCCAACGACCTTTCTGCGGCAGGGCGTGTTCACGCTACCGCGAATGCAGGTGCTGCGCACATGCGTAGAACTACGCAGGCCGCCCCCGGCCTGCCGGCAGGCTCAGGCCGCCACGCCGCCGGCGCTGGCGCGCCGCACGCGCACTGCCTGCGCGAGCCGCTCGAGCACGCCCAGCGAACGCTCCCAGTCCAGGCAACCGTCGGTGATGCTCTGGCCGTAGGCGAGCACGCCGCCGTCGACCAGTTCCTGGCGGCCACCAACCAGATGGCTCTCGACCATGACTCCGATGATGCGCCGGTCGCCGCCTTCCACCTGGCGCGCGATGTCCTCGACCACGGCGGGCTGGTTGTCGGGATTCTTGCCGCTGTTGGCGTGGCTGGCATCGATCATCAGACGTGCCGGAAGGCCGGCCTTGGCGAGCGCGTCGCTGGCGGCCTGCACGCCGGCGGCGTCGTAGTTGGGTGCCTTGCCGCCGCGCAGGATCACGTGCCCGTCCGGGTTGCCGGCGGTGGCGGCGATCGCCGAACGCCCGTCCTTGGTCACCGCCAGGAAATGATGCGGATGCGATGCCGCCATGACCGCGTCGGCGGCGATGCGCACGTTGCCGTCGGTCCCGTTCTTGAAGCCGACCGGGCACGACAGTCCCGAGGCCATCTCGCGGTGGATCTGGCTCTCGGTGGTGCGCGCCCCGATCGCGCCCCAGGCGACGAGGTCGGCGATGTACTGCGGCGAGATCGTGTCCAGGTACTCGCAACCGGCGGGCAAACCGAGCAGGTTGATGTCGCGCAGCAGCGCGCGGCCGACATGCAGGCCCTTGTTGATGTTGAAGCTGCCGTCCAGGTCCGGATCGTTGATCAGGCCCTTCCAGCCCACGGTGGTGCGCGGCTTCTCGAAGTACACGCGCATCACGATCTCCAGCGCATCGCCAAGCGCGTCGCGCAACGGGCGCAGCCTGCGCGCGTACTCCATCGCCGCGACCGGGTCGTGGATCGAGCACGGGCCGATCACCACCGCGAGCCGGTCGTCCTCGCCGTGCAGGATGTGGTGCAGCGCGCGGCGCGCATCGGTGACGGTGTCGGAAGCCTCGTCGTTGCAGGGCAGCTCCGCGATCAGTTGCGCGGGGGAGACCAGCGCGTCGATGCGCCGGATGCGCAGGTCGTCGGTATGGGGGGCCATGGGGGAATGCTCCTGGGGGCTTGTCTCGTTTCCCGCCGGAGACTGGCGACAAAAAAAACCGCCAGGGTCTCTGGCGGCTTTCAGGGGTGTGTTCTGTGGATCGAATTTCAGAACGCGCGTACCCCTTCCTCCGCCTGTGGCTTCGGAAAGTAATACCAGAAATAAAAACGGGCGCGTTGCGTGTTCACGGCGCCATTGATAACAGCCGGTTCCGGGTGGCGCAACCGTTTCAGGGGCAACACAGGCGCCAACGCGGTCGTTCTTGGCTGCCGGGGCCGGCAGCGCCTGCTTGTGCCCGCCGGGCCAGCGCTGTAGCGTCCCGGCGGGGTCTTCGAGGCTGGGGCTGGACTTGTCCGATACCGACATCACGCGGTTGCTGGCGCTCGCCCGCGCAGGCGAACCGGCGCAGCTTGGCGCAGTGTTCGAGGCGTTGTACCCCGAGCTGAAGCGACTGGCGCATTCGCGCATGCGTGGCGGCGAGGCGACCTTCACGCCCACCGTGCTGGTGCACGAGCTGTTCCTGCGCATCACCCAGGGTGCGCCGCTGGCGGTGGCCGACCGCGACCATTTCTTCGCCGCATCGGCGCGGGCGATGCGCTGGATCCTGGTCGAGCACGCGCGCCAGCGGGCCACCGACAAGCGCGGCGGCGGCCAGGTGATGGTCGCGCTGGACGAGGAGCTGGCCGGGGTGCAGCCGGCGATCACCAACGTGCTGCTGCTGGACCAGGGTCTGGAGGCGCTCGAGGCGATCAGCCCGCAGCGGCGCCGGATCGTCGAGATGCGCTACTTCGCCGGCATGGAGTTTGGCGAGATCGCGCGCCTGCTGGAGTGCTCGGACCGCACCGTCTACCGCGAGTGGGAGCGGGCCCGGGCCTTCCTGCAGGCCCTGTTCGAGGAACGGCCAGGCGATGACGATGGCGATGACGGGAATGATGGCGGGGATGGCGATGGACGCTGAAACACTGGCCTACTGGCGCACGGCCGACGCATTGTTCGACCAGTGGCTCGACCTGCCTGCCGGCGAACGCGAGGCCTGGCTCGCGGCGCAGTCGCCCGAGGCGCCGGTGCGGAACCGGCTCGAGCGCCTGGTCGCGGCGCACCTGCGGCCGGACGTCTCACTGGATCCGCTCGGCCACGGTCTGTCCGGCTGCCAGCTCGGCGACTGGACCCTGGAGGACGAACTCGGCCGCGGCGGGATGGCGGTGGTCTACCGCGCGCAGCGCGAACGCGGCATGGCCCGCCAGCACGCGGCGATCAAGATCCTGACCCTGGGCGCGATCGGCGCCAACGGCCGCGAACGCTTCCACCGCGAAGCGGCGATCCTCGCCCGCCTCGACCATCCCGGGATCACCCCGCTGGTCGACTCGGGCACCACCGCCGACGGCACCTGCTGGCTGGCGATGGCGCTGGTCCAGGGCGAGCGCATCGACGAGTGGTGCCGGGTCCGGTGCGCCGACGCGCATGCGGTGGTGCACCTGTACCTGCAGGTCTGCGAAGCGGTGGCCTGCGCGCACCGCCACCTGGTGGTCCACCGCGACCTCAAGCCGTCCAACGTGCTGGTCGACGGCGAGGGCCATGCGCGCCTGCTCGACTTCGGCATCGGCCAGTACGTGGACGCCGGTGGCGAGCGCACGCTCACCCTGTGGCGTGCGCTGACTCCGGGCTACGCCGCGCCCGAACAGCTGCGCGGCGATCCGCCCAGCACCGCGGTCGACATCTACGGCCTCGGCGCGCTGCTGCACCGTTTGCTGACCGGGCGCACGCCGCAGGCCATCACGCAAGGCGCGGACACCACCCGCCCCTCGCTGCTGGTGCGGGCCGCCGGCGATGCCTACCACCACCATTACGTGCCGCTGAAGAACGACCTGGACCGGGTCCTGCTCAAGGCCCTGGCCGAACAGCCCGACGAGCGCTATGCCACCGCGGAGGCGCTGGCCGACGACCTGCGCCGCTGGCTCGACGGCCTGCCTGTGCTGGCCCAGCCGCCGAAGCCGGCCTACCGCCTGCGCAAGTTCGTCGGCCGGCACAAGGCCGCGGTTGCCGCCGCCGGGGTGCTGGTGCTGGCGGTCGCCGGCGGCGTCGGCGCCACCTTGTGGCAGGCCGACATCGCCCGGGAGCATGCGGCCGAGGCGCTGGAACAGGCCGTCCTCGCCCGCCGCGAAGCGGAGAACGCGCGCCAGCGCGCGCACCGCGCCGAAGCCGTGCGCGACTTCCTCGGCAACATGTTCGTGAGCACGCGCGGCGGCGATGGCGGCGCGGCCCGCGTCGACGAGGTGATGGCGGCCACCGCCGCCGGCGCGCGCGGCGAGTACCTGGCCAAGGACCCGCAGGTCGCGGCCGACCTCCTGCTACTCACCGGCAGCGTGCGCTACAACCTGGACGATTACGTCCGCTCGCGCGAGGACCTCGAGCAGGCACTGCAGCTGCTTGCACCGCACGCGGACGGTTCGGCCGGTGAACTGGCGCGCGTGCACTGGGAACTCGGGCGCCACGCCAGGCGCGAAGGCGATGCCGCGGCGATGGCTTCGCATTACCGGCAGGCGGTGGCGTTCAACCAACGCTGGGACGCGCCGCCGAACGAGAGCCTGCGCGCGCGGATCTCGCTCGCCGAGGCGCTGCTGCAAAGCGACCGGCAGGGGGCCGAGCGGATGTTCCGCGCGCTGGTGGACGAGATCGCCGCCAGCGGGCTGAAGGATTCGATCCGCCATCTCAACGCGCTGAACGGCCTGTCCATCGCGCTTGCCGGCCCCGGCCAGGACCCGCGCCTGCGCCTGCCCGTGCAGGAGGAGCGGCTGCGCATCGCGCGCAAGGTCTACGGTCCCGACGACGGCGGCCTGGCCTTCACCCTGAGCGATGTGACCCACACCTACCGCGGCCTGGGCCTGCTGGACCAGGCCGAAGCGCTGGCCCGCGAGTCGATCGAAGTGGCCGACCGCAGCCTGCAGCGTCCGCTGATACTGCGGGCGATGACCCGCTGCAACCTCGGCCTGGTGCTGCAACAAGGTGGGCGCCATGAAGAATCGCTGCCCGTGTTCCGGCAAAGCGTGGCGATGCTGCGCGAACTGGACGATGACAGCCTGCCGGGCGAACGCTGCTCTTCCGGCCTGGCCTATGCCGCAGCGGCCGGCGCGCACGCGGCCGAGGCGTTGCAGGCACTGGCACGCAGCGACGAGTTGCTGACCCGCCACCGGCGCACGCGGCACGTGGATGCGGTGAAGGCCTGCGGCCTGCGCGCTTCGGTGCTGTTGCGCCGGGGCGATGCCGCCGCAGCCGGGCGGACCCTCTCGGGCTGCGCCCCCGCGGACGTGGAACAGGCGCCGGTTGCCTACCTGCAGGCACGCGCGGAATGGCTGCTGGTCACCGGCCAGACGGCTGCCGCCTCGGTGCTGCTGCGGGAACTGCGCGACCGGCAACCACCCGTGGATGGACAACGCGAGTGGATGCGTTCGTGGATGCTGTCGGCCCTGCTCACGCAACGCATGGAGGGCGGCGATGCCGTGGCGGCGCTGGCCTCGGGCCTGGGCAGCCACGCCACCCTCCCGGTACTGGCGCAGTGCCTGGCCCGGCCGGCCGAGGACAGCTGCCTCGCGCTTCCGTAAAGCGCGCTGCCGTAACCCGCCCGGGTTGCAACTCCCACGCCATCGTCCTGGTTCGCGCGCATTCGCCCTGGCCGAGCGAGCCGGTGATCGCGCACGGCCGGTCCGGCCCCCGGCGTGTCCGTCGCAGGCCCCTGTCAGTTGCCTGCCCTGGTTCGCGTGGATGGTGTGCCCACCCCGCCCCTGCGGGTAGGCACACCATCGGAGCCCGCATGAAACACCTCATCCACAGCGCCGCGGCCCTCGCCGTGACCGCCCTCGTCGCGGCGGGCCTGCTGGCCGCATGCACGCCCGGCGGCGCCGGCGGCGGTGCCGCCCCGGTCGACCTGGGCAGCTTCGACGACCCGCTCAAGGTCACCCCGACGCTGGACGCCGATCGCGCCGTCACCCAGGTCGTCGGCCTGGCTGGCGGGACCATCGCCGCCACCGCCGCCGACGGCACGGTCTTCACCCTCGCCATTCCCGCCGACTCGCTGCGCCAGGCCAGCCGCATCACCATGACCCCGGTGGCGAAGCTGGGCGGCCTCCCGTTCGGCGACGGCACCGACGTCACCGTGGACCTGCAACCGTCCGGGCTCGTCTTCGACGTGCCGGCTACGCTCACCATCGCGCCGGCCAAACCTATTCCCGCCGGCGAGCGGATCCTGTACGGCTACTCCGACGACCGGCTGGTGTTCGCCGAACCGGTGCTCGACGCCGGGGGCATCGCGATCGTGGTGCCGCACTTCAGCGGCTACGGCGCGGCCCGGGGGTTCCTGGGCGACGTGGAAGAAGCACGCAAGCGGATCGGTGGTTCGGCGGAGGAGCGGATCGGCAGCGAGATGCGGGCGGCCCTGCAGCAGGCTCACCAGGCCGAGCTGCGCGGCGAGCCCTTCCGGGGTTACTCCTACCTGCTCGACCCGTACTTCGAGCAATTCGAGCGTGAAGTGATCGAACCGCGCCTCGCGGCGGCCGGGCAGAGCTGCGCCGCCGGACGTTCGGCCATCTTCACCGTGCTCGGCTACCAGCGACAGCGCGCACTACTCGGCGACGAGGATGCCGGCTCGATGAGCGACATTTCCGACCTCCTGCAGGACGTGATGAGAAAGTGCATGGACGAGGAATACGAGATGTGCGTCAACGAGCACGTCGTCCATCGGCTCTACCCGAACTACCTGGGAGTCACCCGGACGCTGGAAATGCTCGACATCAGCAACGCCCCCCTTGTCGAGCACATGAAAAGGCAGGTGGAGAGCTGCATGCGCTTCGAACTGGACTTCAAGGTCCATACGAGGTTCGAGCTCGACACGCGCGCCCTCAACCAGAGCTACCTGTCGTTTGCCGAAAGCACCGAACTGTCCACGGAAATCGCCTCCAGCTTCGGCGGCGGGCTCTATCTCGACGGATACGAACCCTCCAGCGGGCCGATGCAGTCGCTCAAGCAGGTATACCGCCAGAAGGCCCCCGGCTGCGTCCCCGGGACCACATCGACCTGGACCGATACCGGCCATTTCCTCTCGATGTCATGGGTCGTGGATGCCCCCGACGACAAGCTGGGCAAGATCGAGTCCATCGAAGTCGAACTCGGCCTGCCGTCGCCGATGGTCACGATCTCCGGCATGTCCTGCGGTGGCGTCGCCGCACCCGCGGCGGCCGAACTCGCCGGCGCACCGGCCGCCTACCTGCTCAACCATGGCGACGGCTTCATACGCGACTGGAAAATCCACGGAAAGGGCGAAATCATCGCCACCGCCGAGTGGTCGAACATGAACGGGCTCAACGCCATGTCCTCGGTCGAAGACGTCGGTACCGCCACGCTGCGCCACACCCCGCGCTGATCCGGCGCCGCTCCGGAGGCGCGCTACGGTCGCCGCGGCATTCCTGCAACCGGTTCGCAGGGAACGGGCGGGCGGGTCCGCGCCCTCCGGAAACGCGCCGATCAGCATCGTCCTGTCAGTTGGCTTCACCCTTTCTCGTGGATGGCATGTCCGGGCGCGCACCGGGTCCGGCCAGGCCGCCGTCCGGCCCGTCTTTCCTGCAAGGGCACGATCATGCATGTCTCCGTCATCCCCGCCGCCTCGGCCTTGGTCCTCGCCCTGTCCGCCTGCCTGCCCGCGCATGCGCAGGCGACGCAGGCCGAGCTGTACATCGACGTCGCCACCCATGCCATGCCCGGGATGCCGGGCATGGGCGCGATCGGCCGGCTGGCCGGTGCCATGGGAGGCGAAACCGCCAGCTACGGCCAGGCGCGCCATCCGGGCATGCCGGGGAAATACCTGGACGTGGCCCTGCACAACCGCCGCCAGCCGGGGACGCCGGCCGACCAGGCGGTACCCGGCGGGCTCGGCGTGGGCCCATCGATTCGCCTGCTGGCACCGGCGACCAGCGGCTCCACGCCCGATGCCACTCCCGCCATGGGCAACGCGACGCAGCAGGATGGCAGCTTCCGGGTCCGCTACTACTGGGGCTGCGGCGACCAGGTGCGTTCCGGCCAGCCCGCCGAGTTCACGGTGACCGTGCGCAACGGCAGACCGGTGACCGGTGGCCGCGCGATGCAGCCGCGCACCATTCCCGCGCATGGCCCCAAGGCCGCTCCGCCCTACGTGCTGTGGCCCAACACCTCCACGCGCAAGGCAGTGGGACCCAAGGCTTCGCTGGTCGGCGCGCACCAGCTTGCCGGTGACGCCTTGCCTGAATCGATGCGCTTCGTACTGGACAGCGGCCACGACTTCCTGCCGGAACTGAAAGTCCGCAGTGAAGGCGGAGCCGGACAGGGCACGCTGCTGCGCTGGGATGGTGTGGATGGCGCACGCGCCTATTTCGCCCATGCCTTGGCCAGCGACGGTGACACCATCGTCATGTGGAGCAGCTCGGAGGACGGCTATGCCGGGCCGGAGCTGGTCGACTACCTGCCGGACTCGCTGGTGACGCAGTGGACAGGCAAGCGCACCCTGATGAAACCCGACACGCGCGAATGCCGCATTCCCGACGCAGTGTTCGCCAACGCCGGTGGCAACGGCCCGATGCTGCAGATGATCGCCTACGGCAGCGAGCGCTCGATCGCCGAACCCCGTCCGGATGGCGCCGCGCGCGAATGGAAGCCGGCCTGGAACGTGCGCGTGCGCACCAAGTCCACCGCGATGCTGATGCCCGGCCTGGGCGCGATCGGCGCCGACGCCGCGCGCGACGCGGCCAAGCCGGCGGCCAGGGACAAGGCCGGGAACGAGGTCAAGGAAGAGGTGAAGGACGCGGCCAAGAGCCTGTTGCGCGGCCTGATCCGTCGCTGATGCCGGCCCGGACATCGCGAACCATGGACATGAAGGCCCCCCTCCTCCTGGCAGCCCTGTTGTCGCTGGGGCTGCCGGCCTGTGAAACCGGCACCGGCAGCGGCGCGCCCAGGGTCGAATCCGGCCATGCCACCGGCAAGGTCGTCGACGCGCGGGGCGCACCCGTCGCTGGCGCGAAGATCCTGCTGGACAACAGCGTGCTCTACGCGTCCTACATCCGCGGCTCGTCGGGCGAGGACGGCCGCTACCGGATCAGGGTGCAACCCGGCGCCTGGACCGCACATGCCTCGCTGCAGCGCGAATACAACGGCAAGACCTACACCCTGGAACTGCATCCGGACCAGGTCGATTCGTTCGATGAGACAGGCGCGGTGCGCAACTTCTCCTGGAAACTGGAGGGGCGTACGCCGGCCAACCACTACGGCTACTACGGCGGCTTCATCCAGCTCAGTACCGACATCGGCTTCGACGGCGACCTGGACGACGTCGAACTGACCCTGGTACCCAGCGGCCCGCTGATCGACGGCTCCGAAGGGAAGACGCTGCGGCTGCGGCGGGGCGACCACTACTGGGTCGACCGCCACCAGGTCGAGGACGTGCCGATCGGCCGCTACCTGGTCACGGCGCAACTGCGCGACGGCCAGGCGACCCGCCCGCTCCGGATCCAGGACTGGCACGCACGCGGCCCGTTCGCGACGCAGTTCCAGCTGGATTTCCGGCCCGATTCCGCCGGCGGGACCCGGAACTCCGCTTCCATCGTCATTGGCCACTGACGCCGAACCGCCACACCAACCGGAGCACGACACCGATGGCAAACAACACCATGATCCGGACCGCACTGGCCATCGCAAGCCTGGCCATCGCGAGCCTGTCGCTGGTCGCATGCACCGGCGCCGCCGGGCGCGATGCCGCCCGCGTTGACTGCGGCACGCCCGGCCCCCACGGCGTCGACTGCCAGGTCAGGCGCACCGGCGGCGACGGCGCCTTCGAGGCCTGCTGGAGCCTGGCGATCACCTGCCAGAACGGCGGCGTGATGAACGGTTCCACCTGCCACGCGATGGCTGCCGGCGCGGGCGAGGCCACCGCGAACATGCCGGTGGCCGGGTTCTCCGGCCAGGACAGCTGCGACGTCCCGGCTTCCGGCAAGGTCGAACAGCTGAAGGTCACCTCGCGGTGACCGGTGTCCCCGCGCGGGCCGCGGCCACGCGCGGCTGGCTTGCGCTGTTCGGTGCCGCCGGCCTCGCCGTCGCCATTCCGGCCTGCGAGGCCCCGCCTCACGCGCTGCGCAAGGACTGCTCGGGCATGACCTTCGGCACCGAAACCAGCCGCGACTGCACGCTCGCCATCGCCCGGTTCGACCGGACTGTCTTCGCCAACCTGCCGGTCGACAGCAGGCGGCGCCTGGCACTGGTCCAGGGACACTTCAGCGTGCAGCAGGGGACCGTACGGGTATCGCTCCATGGCAGCACCGGCACGGCGGCGGAGTTCGTGGTCGGTCCCGGACGGCCCGGCAGCATCGACACCACGCTGCGCCTGGACCGCCGCAACGGCTTCCGCCTGCGCTTCGAGCCGGATGGCGAGGCCTCGGGACTCGACGCCAAGCTCCACTACGAAGCCCGCTGAGTCGTCGGCTGCAACCGTCCCTCACCATTCATCCACTGGAACCGCGGCATGGCAATGGGCTGGAAACACATGCTCGAACGGATCGCGAAGACGCTCGGCAAGGGACTGTGGCTCCTGGCCCGGTGGCTGTACGCGCTACTGGTCGTGCTCGGCCGGTTCATTTTCCTGCGGGCGATTCCCGGCAGCTGGCGATGGCTGCGGGGGACCCTGGCTCCCGCGCTGCGGCGGTTCTACCTGTGGCTGCCGCATCGGCGGGTCCTGGCCGCCGGCGCGGCTGGCATGGCCGTGATCGCGATCGCGGTCCTGCTGTTGCGCACGCCCGGCGACATGCCAGCCACGGACGAGACGATCGCGGGCGACGACGTCAACGCCTCGACGTCGTCCGCCCCGGTGCACACGATCGTGGACGCGAACGGCCTGACCCCGTTGCCGCGCGGACCCTGGACCGATCTCGCCCGCCAGCTGGTCGAGGCGAAGGACCTCGCCACGGCCACCCGCGTCACCCGGGAGGTGCTGGCGCGCGGCGGCATGGCCACGACCGACGGCGAACGGATCGTGGTCAAGGCCATCGGACCTCCCACGCCTTACGCGATCACTGCGCTGGAGGCGCGCAACCTCGCGCTGGAAGCACGCAACCGCGAAACCGCCTTCCGCCTGCATGCCTCGGAGTTCGCGCATTTCCTCGACACGTTCGCATGGGACCTGGGCGGGTCGTCCAGTAGCGATGCTCCGTCCTGGCTGGGCAAGGAGGAAGTGCGTGCGATCGAGGACGAGCGCGAAGCACGATTCGACGCCATCGCTGCCGCCGCGACCACCGAAGCCGGGGCACTTGAGCAGGAGTGGCAGCAGCGGATCGCTTCGCTCGAGGTCCGTTTCGACGAGGCACGCGCGGAGCTCAAGGTCGTCGAAGACGCCATCAGGGCCGTTCCGCTGGCGGAGCGCAAGCAACTGCAGCCACGCCTGGAAGCCGCCAGACAGCGCAGGCGGGACGCGCTCACGCCCTTGCTCTCCGCCCGCGATGCCGCGAAACAGGCCAACCGCGAAGCGCGGCAACGCGCCACCAGGATCGAAGAGGACGGAAACCGAGAGGCTTGGGCCGAACGCAATGTCGGCCCCAACTACGAATCGGGCGACGCCCTCCTGCAGTTGCTGGACACCTGGGTGCGCGAGGCGGCGGGGCACCCGGACGATCCGCAAAGCTTCACCCCCTTGTTCCTGGCCGAGATGGCGCGCCTGCAGCAGGCACCATTCGACCTCCTCGGCTCCGAGTACATGCGCCCCTCGCGCGGCACCGGCCAGCCGGTAGACCTGCGCGGCGCCCCGCGTGCGGACGACTACCGGATGACGCTGCTGGAGATGCAGATGTTCCTGGCCGCGTTCCAGCGCGGGCAGCCGCCCACGTCTATGGCTGGCCTTACGACGACATGGCCGTCACGATTCGCGACCGGCATCGCCGACGCATTGCTGCCTCCCGCACATGCCTACGACGGGCTGTCCCAGTGCGCCGACATCAAGAAGATCCTCGGCGGCGATTCGCCCGGCGAGGCCAGCGCGACCGACTGGGCCGTCAACGAATCCGGCAACTCCGCACTCGGGGCGCTCGGCAAACTTTTCGGAATTTCCGATGCGGCGCTGTCCGGCATCGGCAGCGCATCCAAGATCCTGCGGGTCGTGATCCAGTTCGCCAACACCGAGGCCAAGGTGCATGCGGAGCAGGGCACGGTGCACAAGCCGCCGTCGGGCGGTGGCGACGGACACGGCAGCCGCCATGCCTGGTTCACCGCCAGTGCCGGCGTGGATCCCAAGGACCTGGAGGACTACGAACGCGCGCTGCAGGATCAGGAAACACGCACCGGCGAGATCATCAACCAGTGCTTCGGCGCACTGGAACTGCCGGCCCTGCAAAGCTTGCGCGAGATCGCCGACGCCGCCGAGAACTGGCGCGTGCAATGGGAAATCCGCCCGCTGTTCCCCGCGCACATGAACATCCCCATGGGCGACCCGGACAACGACTTCGTCAAGCGCAACTCGGTGCAGCGCGAGATGCAGCTCAAGCGCGCCTCGCCCGCCCATGCCGAAGCCCGCCTCAAGGCGATGGTGGAGCCCGAACGGGCCAACCGCGGCGAAGTCGCCCTGGCCCACCACACCGTGGTGGCCAAGGTGGTGGACACCGGCGCTCCGGGCTTCGGCGAGATGGTGAATGCGGTCAAGGGCATGCTCGGCCTGGGCATGACCAGCACCGTCGTGGACATGGCCGCCGGCTGGATGAAGCACATCCTGGTGCCACGCGCCGCCGCCCTGCAGGCGGTCGAGTACCACTGCCTGGACAAGCATTACATCCGCCGGGTCAGCAATCCCGTCGCCGACGGTCGGCCGCAACCGCGGACGCGCGATCATTGCGTGGTGCCGGAGGTGGCGGATTAGGAAGCACCGGGTCAGCCCAGCCGCCATTCGACCGCTGCGGCGCGGCCGCCAGGCCCGGCCTGCGACGGCGGCAAAAGTAGGTTCTTTCCGGATTGCGGGGAGCGTGCAGGAGCAGGGCAGCAGCGAAGCCGAAGCCGAAGCCGAAGCCGAAGCATTGCATGGGTTGGCTCCGGAGGGGGCCGGCGTTCTGTTGCAATGGGGATCGTCGCTCACGTCGGCGTCCTTGCCTCAGCTCGCGACCGCGGCACATCCCTGTGCCGCTCGACCCCCATTGCAACAGAACACCGTCCTTCGGGGCGTTGGGAGTAGCGCTGCGATCATTGCGGCCCGACGTGGCGGGGAACGGGGTGAAAAGCCGCTGCAATGGCGGCGGGCGGCGGGGCGGTCGGGCTAGGCCGGCACTGCTTTCCCCAATCGAAGCCACGACCACAACGTTCGCCGAGGCCGTCGTCCCCCGCCGAAGCCGGCGCCTCTCGCTTGTCGCTTGTCGCTTGTCGCTTGTCGCTTGTCGCTTGTCGCTTGTCGCTTGTCGCTTGTCGCTTCCAGCTTCCAGCTTCCTGCCTCCCGCCTCCCGCCTCCCGCCAACGCACCGGAGCCGCCGCCCCTGGCTGTCACCAGCCAGCCCCCCGGCGGAAGAGCCAAAGAAAAACCCCGCCTCGCGGCGGGGTTTTCCGTGTCACGGTCCAGCGGTGGGGCGGATCAGAAATCCATGCCGCCCATGCCGCCCATGCCGCCGCCGCCCGGCATCGCCGGCTCGTCCTTCTTCGGAGCCTCGGCCACCATCGCTTCGGTGGTGATCATCAGGCCCGCGATCGAAGCGGCGTTCTGCAGCGCCGAACGGGTGACCTTGGTCGGATCCAGGATGCCGAACTCGACCATGTCGCCGAACTCGCCGTTGGCGGCGTTGTAGCCGAAGTTGCCCGTGCCTTCCTTGACCTTGTTGAGGATCACGGAGGGCTCTTCGCCGGCGTTGGTGACGATCTCGCGCAGCGGGGCTTCCATCGCGCGCAGGGCGATCTGGATGCCGTGGGTCTGGTCTTCGTTGGCACCCTTCAGGTCGCCGATCGCGCTGATCGCACGGACCAGGGCCACGCCGCCGCCCGGGACCACGCCTTCCTCGACGGCCGCACGGGTCGCGTGCAGGGCGTCTTCGACGCGCGCCTTCTTTTCCTTCATCTCGATCTCGGTCGAGGCACCGACCTTGATCACCGCCACGCCGCCGGCCAGCTTGGCCACGCGCTCCTGCAGCTTCTCGCGGTCGTAGTCCGAAGATGTCTCTTCGATCTGCGCCTTGATCTGCTTGATGCGCGACTCGATCGCCGCGGTGTCGCCGGCGCCGTCGATGATGGTGGTGTTCTCCTTGGAAACCTGCACCTTCTTGGCGCGGCCCAGATCCTTGATCGTGGCCTTCTCCAGCTGCAGGCCCACTTCCTCGGAAATCACGGTGCCGCCGGTCAGGGTGGCCATGTCTTCCAGCATCGCCTTGCGACGGTCGCCGAAGCCCGGGGCCTTGACCGCCACGACCTTGACGATGCCGCGGATGGTGTTGACCACCAGGGTCGCCAGGGCTTCGCCCTCGACTTCCTCGGCCACGATCAGCAGCGGCTTGCCGGCCTTGGCCACGCCCTCGAGCACGGGCAGCAGGTCGCGCACGTTGGAGATCTTCTTGTCGTGCAACAGGATGAACGGGTCATCCAGGTCGGCGCTCTGCGACTGCTGGTTGTTGATGAAGTACGGCGACAGGTAGCCGCGGTCGAACTGCATGCCCTCGACCACGTCCAGCTCGTTCTCCAGGCCCGAGCCTTCCTCGACCGTGATCACGCCTTCCTTGCCGACCTTCTTCATCGCGTCGGCGATGATGTTGCCGATCGACTCGTCGGAGTTGGCCGAGATGGTGCCGACCTGGGCGATCGCCTTGTCGTCGGCGGTGGGCTTGCTGATCTTCTTCAGCTCGGCCACGGCGGCCACGACGGCCTTGTCGATGCCGCGCTTGAGGTCCATCGGGTTCATGCCGGCGGCGACCGCCTTGGAACCTTCGCGGATCAGCGCCTGGGCCAGCACGGTGGCGGTGGTGGTGCCGTCGCCGGCGTTGTCGGAGGTCTTGGAAGCGACTTCCTTGACCATCTGCGCGCCCATGTTCTCGAACTTGTCGGCCAGCTCGATCTCCTTGGCGACGGACACGCCGTCCTTGGTGATCGTCGGGGCGCCGTAGCTCTTCTCGAGCACGACGTTGCGGCCCTTCGGGCCCAGGGTCGCCTTGACGGCGTTGGCGAGGATGTTGACGCCGCGCACCATGCGCGCGCGGGCGTCTTCACCGAAACGGATTTCCTTGGCAGCCATTGTCGAATTACCTCAGTTCTGTGAATGCGGATTTGAAAGGCGGGAAGCGGCGGGCGCTCAGCCCAGCACGGCGAAGATGTCGTCTTCCTTCACCACCAGGTACTCGGTGCCGTCGAGCTTGACCTCGGTGCCGGCGTACTTGCCGAACAGCACCTGGTCGCCGACCTTGACCTTCGGCGCGCGCACGTTGCCGTTGTCGAACACCTTGCCCTCGCCCACGGCGACGACCTGGCCCTTGATCGGCTTCTCGGTGGCGGAGTCCGGAATCACGATGCCCCCGGCGGACACCTTCTCTTCCTCGGTACGCTTGATGACGACGCGGTCGTACAGCGGCTTGATGTTGCTCATGTTTCAATCCCTCTCAAGTGATTGACTGGGTTGGAAAAAGGGCGGCTAGACTAGCACTCGGACACAGCGACTGCCAGCACCGCGGGCGGACAGGACCCGGTCTTGACCGGATGCAGGAGCAGATGGGGCGCCGGCCCCGGCCTTTCAAGGGGCGATGCGCGAGGCGCGCGCGTCTGGGATCGCCCAGCGGCCCGGTACACTTCCCGTCATGCCGGTCCACCTCGTGTTCTGCAGCTGCCCCGACCCCGATACCGCCCAGCGCCTGGCCACCACCCTGGTCGAGGCGCGGCTGGCCGCCTGCGTGAGCGTGCTGCCGCCGATGCGCTCGGTGTATCGCTGGCAGGGCGTGGTCGAGCAGGCCGACGAGGTGCTGTTGCTGGCCAAGACACCGGCCGAGCAGTTGCCCGCGCTGGTCGAACGGCTGCGCGAGCTGCATCCGTATGAACTCCCCGAAATCGTGGCGGTCGAAGCCGCCGCCGGCCTGCCCGCCTACCTCGACTGGGTGGCCGACGCCACTCGTGAGTGAACCCCATCCGATGCCTGCCCTGCTCCGTTGCCTGATCCCCGCTCCGTTGCGGCGCCTGCTGCTGGCCCTGCCCGTGCTGCTGGCCGCGCTGCCGGCCCTGGCGGTCGACGGGAACGACCTGCTACCGGTCGACGAGGCCTTCGTGCTCACCGCAAGCGCACCGTCCCGCGACCGCATCGAAGTCCGCTGGAAGGTCGCCGACGGCTACTACCTGTACCGGCACCGCACCGCGGTGAAGGCCGGCGCCGGTTTCGCCGCAGGCGCCCTGCAGCTGCCCGACGGTGCGCGCCACACCGACGAGTTCTTCGGCCCGGTGGAAACCTACCGCGGCGAACTGGTCGCCACCCTGCCCGGCAATGCCACGGGGCCCGGTCCCGTGCAGCTGGAGGTCAAGTACCAGGGCTGCGCGGACATCGGGATCTGCTATCCGCCACAGACACGGCGCCTGCAGGTGGCGCTGCCGGCCGGGGGCGCTGCCCCGCAGGCGGGCCTGCCCACGCCAGCCTCGCAGAAAGGCTTGCCGGGCCTGACCGGCGCGAGCGGCCCGGCGCGCGGCCTGCAGCTGCCGGGCCAGCAGGCATTGCCCGAGGCACAGGCGTTCGCCATCGATGCGATCGCCGACGGCGGCAACCGGATCCTGGTGCGGATGCAGCCGGCGCCCGGCTATTACATCTATCGCGACCGCAGCCATTTCGAACTGGAAGGCGATCCCGGCCTGCACGCGCAGCCACCACGCTGGCCCCAGGGCGCGCGCCACCGGGACGAGCACTTCGGCGAGGTGATGGTCTTCTTCGAACCGGTCGAGGTGGACCTGCCGGTGCGGCGCACCCATCCGCGACCGGCCCAGGTCACCCTGGTGGCGACCTTCCAGGGCTGCCAGACCGACGGCATCTGTTATCCGCCGATGACCCGGCGCCTGCCGGTGGACCTGCCGGCGGGACGCGTGGATACCGATGCCATAGCGCCCGGCGCGGACGATGCAGGCGTGGCGGTCGCGGATCCTGCCAGCACGGAGGATGCTGGCCCGGCGACGGCACCGCTCCCGACCCCATCGGAGGACGGGGCCACCGAAGCGACCCGCCCCGATGCCTCGGCCGGCAACGAGCTGCGCACGCGCGCGCCACCGACCACCGCCCCGCCCCGGCTCGCCGGCATCCTGCTGCTGGCCCTGCTCGGCGGCCTGCTGCTGAACCTGATGCCCTGCGTGCTGCCGATCCTCTCGCTCAAGGCGCTCGGCCTGGCCCAGAGCGGCGGCAGCCCGGAGCACGCGCGCCGGCATGCGCTCTGGTACACCGCCGGGGTGCTGGTCGCCTTCGCCGCGGTCGGCGCGCTGGTGGTGGCGCTGCGTGCCGCCGGGCAGGCGGCCGGCTGGGGCTTCCAGCTGCAGCAGCCCTGGTTCGTGGCGGCGATGGCCTACCTGATGTTCGCGGTCGGCCTGAGCCTGTCGGGCGTGTTCACCCTGGGCGGCGGCATCGGCGGCGGCCTGGCGGCGCCACGCAGCGGGCCGGCCGGCGACTTCCTCACCGGCGTGCTGGCCTGCGTCGTGGCCAGCCCGTGCATCGCCCCCTTCATGGGCCCTGCGCTGGCCTATGCGTTCGCCGCACCGGCGCTGGCCGGGATGCTGGTGTTCCTGGCCCTGGGCCTGGGGCTGGCGCTGCCGTTCCTGCTGATCGGCTTCGTTCCCGCGCTGGCACGGCGGCTGCCGAAGCCCGGCGCGTGGATGGAGACGCTCAAGCAGCTGCTCGCCTTCCCGATGTACCTGACCGCGATCTGGCTGCTGTGGATCCTGGGTCGCCAGCGCGGGGTGGATGCGGTGGCCCTGGTCCTGGCCGGTGCCACCGTGCTGGCTCTGGCGCTGTGGTGGTTCGAACGCAGCCGCTGGCGTGGACCGCGGGTGGCGGCCGCACTCGCCCTGGGGCTGGCGCTGGTCGCGCTGCTGCCGGTATGGGCGGTGACCCGGCTGGAACCGCCGGCGGCAAAGGCCAGCGACAGCGGCGTGCTCGCCTACTCGTCCGAAGCGCTGGACCGCCTGCGCGCCGACAACCGCGTCGTGTTCGTCAACATGACCGCCGACTGGTGCGTGACCTGCAAGGCCAACGAGCGCAGCGTCCTGTCCAGCCAGGCCTTCGGGGACCTGCTCGCGCGCACCGGCGCGACCTACATGCGCGGCGACTGGACCAATGCCGATCCGGCGATCAGCGCCTTCCTCGAGGAACACAAGGCGGTCGGCGTGCCGCTTTACGTGGTCTATGGTCCCGGCGCACCGCCGGCGGTGCTGCCGCCGGTGCTGACCCAGGCGATCGCCGAGGACGCGTTGCTGCGCGCGGCCGCACGGTGAGCCCCTCCCGACGGCTGCTGCTGGTCGCCGCAGGCGCCGGCGCGATCGGCCTGCTCGCGGGCCTGTGGCATGGACGCAGCCCGCTCCAGGACAGCGAAGCCGGGCAGCGCGCGCTGCAGGCCATGGCCGACGCCACCGCCCCGAAGCCGCCCGCAGGTGTCCAGCCCGCCCGGCCCGGCGACCCGCTCCCCGACATCCGGCTTCCCGGAATGGACGGGAAGATCGCCGAACTGGCCGCCATCGCGCCCGGGCGCCCGCTGCTGGTCAATGTCTGGGCCAGCTGGTGCGGTCCCTGCGTCGAGGAGATGCCCGAGCTGCAACGCTACGCCCGTGCGCAGGGCCCGACCGGCGTGCAGGTGGTCGGCCTGGCCCTGGATACGCCGGAAGGTGTCGCTGGCTTCCTGGCCCGCGTCCCGGTGGATTACCCGATCCTGCTCGAGACCCCGGGTCCGGCCGATGCCAGCGTCTGGCTCGGCAATACCCGCGGCCTGTTGCCCTACACCGTGCTGGTCGATGCGAGCGGTCGCGTGGTGAAGCAGAAGCTGGGTCCGTTCGAGCACGGCGAGATCGAGGGCTGGGCCAGGCACTGAGCCCTGAACCCGTTCTTGCGCTTGCGGAAGCGGGCATAACCGCGACCGGACGCGCCAAGGGCGGCACCTGGACCCACGCCGCCCGAGGCCACGAGCTCGCCCCGGAACAACGGTGTCGGCCCGGTAGCGATGCCGCGTTTTCGGGCTCCATCGAGGCTTCACGACTGAAATCCGCCCCCGCAAAGCGCTGCGCCAGACGCCGCCGCGGATTCAAGCATTTGCTTGAAACACGCTGATCTTCGTCGAACTGGACAGTAATGGCGCCTTCGCGCAGACTGCCGCCCTTTCCGGTTCCGCAACCCCGATGGCCCAACTGCTGGTCCTGCACGGCCCCAACCTCAACCTGCTCGGCACCCGCGAGCCGGAGGTCTACGGGCGCACCACGCTGGCCGACATCGATGCCGACCTGGCCACCCGCGCCACTGCGGCCGGGCATGCGCTGGAGTCGTTCCAGTCCAATGCCGAGCATGCCCTGGTCGATCGCGTCCAGGCCGCCCGCACGGACGGCACCGCTTTCATCCTGATCAACCCGGCCGCCTTCACCCACACCTCGGTCGCCCTGCGCGATGCGCTGGCGGCGGTGGCCATCCCCTTCATCGAGATCCACCTGTCCAACCCGCACGCCCGCGAACCCTTCCGCCAGCACAGCTACTTCAGCGACAAGGCGGTGGGCGTGGTCTGCGGCTTCGGCGCCGACAGCTACCGCTACGCCCTGGACGCCGCGCTGGCGCGGCTGCCGGGCTGATTCCCAACTTCCTGCAACACCCAGAGGCCACCATGGACCTGCGCAAGATCAAGAAACTCATCGACCTGCTCGAAGAATCCAACCTCGCCGAAATCGAGATCAAGGAAGGCGAGGAGAGCGTGCGCCTGTCGCGCATCCCGACCGGCGTGGCCGTGGCCGCCCCGGCCGCCGCGCTGGAAGTGCGCTCGCCCGTGGCTGCCGCCGCGCCGATGCCGATGAGCTCGCCGACCGAATCGGCCACCGGCGGCACCGCCAAGCCTGGCGCCGACCTGCCCCCGGGCCACGTGGTCCGCGCGCCGATGGTCGGCACCTATTACTCGGCCCCGGCCCCGGACAAGCCGGTCTTCGTGTCGGTCGGCCAGCAGGTCAAGGCCGGCGAGACCCTCGGCATCATCGAAGCGATGAAGATGTTCAACCCGATCGAGGCCGACGTCGGCGGCACCGTGGTCGCGATCCTGTGCGAGAGCGGCCAGCCGATCGAGTTCGACCAGCCGCTGTTCGTGATCGGCTGAGGAGCACCCCATGCTCGACAAAGTCGTCATCGCCAACCGCGGCGAGATCGCGCTGCGGATCCTGCGCGCCTGCCACGCGATGGGCATCCGCACCGTCGCCGTGCACTCCACCGTGGACCGCAACCTCAAGCACGTGGCCATGGCCGACGAGTCGGTCTGCATTGGCCCGGCGCCCTCGACCGACAGCTACCTCAACATGGCTTCGATCATTGCCGCGGCCGAGGTCACCGACGCGCAGGCGATCCACCCCGGCTACGGCTTCCTGTCCGAGAACGCCGACTTCGCCGAGCGCGTCGAGCAGTCCGGCTTCGTCTTCATCGGCCCCAAGGCCGACACGATCCGCCTGATGGGCGACAAGGTCGAGGCGATCCGGGCGATGAAGTCGGCCGGCGTGCCCTGCGTGCCCGGCTCCGGCGGCCCGCTGGGCGAGGACATCGTCGCCAACACCAAGATCGCCCGCGAGATCGGCTATCCGGTGATCATCAAGGCTGCCGGCGGCGGCGGCGGCCGCGGCATGCGCGTGGTCCACGCCGAAGCCGCGCTGAAAGCCGCGATCGAGACCACCAAGACCGAAGCCAAGGCCGCGTTCGGCAACGGCGAGGTCTACATGGAGAAGTTCCTGGAGAATCCGCGCCACGTGGAAATCCAGGTGCTCGCCGATGGCCAGGGCAACGCGATCCACCTGGGCGAGCGCGACTGCTCGATGCAGCGCCGCCACCAGAAGGTCGTCGAAGAGGCGCCGGCGCCGGGCATCACCCCCGAGCAGCGCGCGCAGATCGGCAAGGTCTGCGTGGAAGCGTGCCTGCGCATCGGCTACCGCGGCGCGGGCACTTTCGAGTTCCTGTACGAGGACGGCCATTTCTACTTCATCGAGATGAACACCCGCATCCAGGTCGAGCATCCGGTCACCGAGATGGTCACCGGCATCGACCTGGTGGCCGAACAGCTGCGCATCGCCTCCGGGCGGAAGCTGTCGATCCGGCAGGAGGACGTGGTCATGGAAGGGCACGCCATCGAGTGCCGGATCAACGCCGAGGACCCGGAGACCTTCATCCCCAGCCCCGGCCTGATCCAGCATTTCCATGCCCCGGGCGGCCCGGGCGTGCGCGTGGACACCCATATCTACGAGGGCTACCGCGTACCGCCGAACTACGACTCGATGGTCGGAAAACTCATCGTGCACGCGCCCGACCGCGCAACGGCGATCGCACGCATGCGCGTGGCGCTGAGCGAGATGGTGGTGGACGGGATCAAGACCAACATCCCGCTGCAGCAAAGGATCATGCGCGACCAGGGATTCCAGGCCGGCGGCCAGAACATCCATTACCTGGAAAAGCGCCTGGCCGAACGCAAGAACAAGTCGATCGCGCTGGGCTGACGCGCGGGCTCGCCCGCTCCGCCGCGCGCGGAGCGGGCCATCACCCCGCCGGCTTCGCGATGCGCGGGGCAGGGCATCCCGCGTGAGACAATCGGCACCCGCCCACGCAACGTCGCCGACATGCCCTACCTTGAACTGAGCCTGCGCAGCACCGAGGCCGAACAGCCCCGCTACGAACGCGCGCTGGAGGATGTGGGCGCGCTCGCGGTCACCCTGCTCGACGCCGACGCCGACACACCCAACGAACGCGCGATCCTGGAGCCGGGCGTGGGCCAGACGCCGGTGTGGAAGGCGCTGGTGCTCAATGCGCTGTTCGACGCGGACACCGATGCGCTCGCGCTGCTGGCCGCGCTGGAATCCTTCGATCCCGACCTGGACTGGAGCACCGCCTCCTTCCGCAAGGTCGAGGACCAGGACTGGGAACGGGCCTGGCTGGACCAGTTCCAGCCGATGCGATTCGGCGCACGCACCTGGATCGTGCCCTGGGACCATGAGCTGCCCGCGGAAGCCGATGTGGCCGACGCGGCAGTGGTGCGCCTGGATCCGGGCTTGGCCTTCGGCTCGGGCACGCACCCGACCACGGCGCTGTGCCTGCGCTGGCTCGACCGACTGGCCGGCGACGGGCTGCTGCGCGACGCGCGCGTGCTCGATTTCGGTTGCGGCTCGGGCATCCTCGCCCTGGCCGCGTTGAAGCTGGGCGCGGCGCAGGCGGTAGGCGTGGACAACGACCCGCAGGCGCTGCTGGCCAGCCTGGACAACACCCGGCGCAACGACGTCGGCGAGCGCTTCGCGGTGTACCTGCCGCAGGACGAACCGGCCGCGACCTATCCGGTGGTGGTGGCCAACATCCTGGCCGTCGCGCTGGATGCACTGGCCGAAGTCCTCGCCGCACGCGTGGCCCCGGGGGGACGCATCGCCTTGTCGGGCATCCTGCGCGGCCAGGAACCGGAACTGCTGCAGCGCTATGCCACCTGGTTCGACGACCTGCAGGTCGCCACCGACGAGGACTGGCTGCGGATCGAGGGCGTGCGCCGCTGAGCGTGCCGCTTCGTCCAGGATCGCCATCGACGACATCCCTGAACGTGTTTGAATAGGCCGCATGTTCGTTCCCTGCCCGCACTGCCAGTTCCTCGTCGCCCACCATCCGCAGCTGCGGCCGTTGCCCGCGGACTGCCCGCGCTGCGGGCGTGCGCTGCAGGCCGACGGCGAACCGGTCGCGTCCGCCGAATCGGGACCGGACACCGGACCGGAGCATGGCAGCGCCGCAACGATCGACACGGCCGCGCTGCTGTCGGACGGCAGGCCGCTCGACGACCCCGCAAGCGCGGACAATGCCGCGGAAGCACCTGCCGAAGGCGGCGTGGCGAGCGAATCCACCGGTGCCGCGAATACTGCGACCGTGGAAGCGACCCCCGTGGTCCCAGGCCCGGCGCCCGCCGTCACGTTCGCGTCGCCCGGTGCGCCACGCCGGCGCGCGCACTGGCGCTGGCCCCTTATCGTCCTGCTGGGGCTGTTGCTCGCGCTGCAGATCCTGCTTGCCGACCGTGCACGGCTGGCCGAAGACCCGCGCTGGCGCCCGCTGGTGGAAGCGGTGTGCGGAACGCTGGGCTGCGCGCTGCCGCCCTGGCACGAGCCCACGGCATTCACCATGCTCGACCGCAAGGTGCGGCCGGCGACGCACGCATCCGGCGCGTTGCGCGTGGACGCGACGTTCCGCAACGACGCACGCTGGTCGCAGGCGTGGCCGCCGTTGCAACTCGCACTCTCCGATGCCGATGGCCGCGTCCTCGGCAGCCGCGTGTTCATGCCGCAGGACTACCTGGGTGCGGCACCGGCCACGCTGCTGGCTCCAGGACAAAGTGCCCAGATCACCTTTGTGGTGCAGGAACCGGCGCCGGGCACAGTGGCGTTCTCGTTCCAGTTCCGCTGAACGCGCGACCGGTCGTCGCCGCCAATGGCAGCGACCGGATTCCCGCGCTAGACTCCCCTGCCCCGCTCCACCGGCCCGCGCTCGCGCGCCGCTTCCTCTGGACCTTCCGTGCAGCAGAACGCCACCTCCCGCGCCGACGCCGGTCGCACCGCTTCCCGTCCGCCGTTGCGCGAGCACGTGGCCCAGTCGGTCCGGCGCTACCTGCGTGACCTGGATGGCGTGGACGCCAACGACGTCTACGAGATCGTGCTGCGCGAAATGGAGATCCCGTTGTTCGTGGAGGTGCTCAACCACTGCGAGGGCAACCAGAGCCGGGCCGCGGCTTTGCTGGGCATCCATCGCGCCACGCTGCGCAAGAAGCTGAAGGACTACGGCCTGGCCTGAGCCGGCCGCGCCGCCGCGGGCGGCGTGCAGTCCAGGGCCGGCGGCGGCCGGGCGGCTATAATTCCGCTCCTCCCCCGCACCGCCTCTTTCCGATGACTGCCGAATTCCTGCCCGTGCGCCGGGCACTGCTGTCCGTTTCCGACAAGACCGGCCTGCTCGAGCTGGCCCACGCGCTCGCTGCCCAGGGCGTCGAACTGCTCTCCACCGGCGGCACGGCCAAGGCGATCCGCGAAGCCGGACTGGCGGTGAAGGACGTGGCCGAGGTCACCGGCTTCCCGGAAATGATGGACGGACGGGTCAAGACCCTGCATCCGCTGGTCCACGGCGGCCTGCTCGGCCGCGCCGGCATCGACGACGCGGTCATGGCCCAGCACGGCATCGGCGCGATCGACCTGCTGGTGCTCAACCTGTATCCGTTCGAATCGGTCACCGCGAAGGCCGATTGCACCTTGGCCGACGCGGTGGAGAACATTGACATCGGCGGCCCGGCGATGCTGCGCTCGGCGGCCAAGAATTTCGCCCGCGTGGCGGTGGCCACCACGCCCGACCAGTACGCAGCCGTAGTGGCCGAACTGCAGGCCAACGGCGGCGCACTGTCGTCGGCGACCCGCTTCGCCCTGTCGGTGGCCGCCTTCAACCGCGTCGCCCAGTACGACGCTGCGATCAGCAACTACCTGTCGGCCGTCGCCGACGCCGCGGCCCAGGTGCCGGTGCGAAGCGAATACCCGGCCCAGATGAACTCGACCTTCGTGAAGGTCATGGACCTGCGCTATGGCGAGAACCCGCACCAGTCCGGTGCGTTCTACCGCGACCTGCATCCGGTGCCGGGCACGCTGGCCACCTTCACCCAGCTGCAGGGCAAGGAACTGAGCTACAACAACCTGGCCGACAGCGACGCGGCCTGGGAATGCGTGCGCCAGTTCGACGTGCCGGCCTGCGTGATCGTCAAGCATGCCAATCCATGCGGCGTGGCCGTGGCGGCCGATGTCGGCCAGGCCTACGAACTGGCGTACGCCACCGATCCGACCTCTGCGTTCGGCGGCATCCTCGCCTTCAACCGCCGCCTCGATGCGGCCACCGCCAAGGCGATCCTGGACCGCCAGTTCGTCGAGGTGCTGATCGCGCCGGACTACGAGGACGGCGCGCTGGATTACGCGAAGAAGAAGGCCAACGTGCGCGTGCTGCGCATTCCGCACGGCGCCGGCCTGAACAACTACGACTCCAAGCGCGTGGGATCGGGCCTGCTCCTGCAGTCCTCCGACAACCGCGGCATGAGCGCGGGCGAGCTGAAGGTGGTCACGAAGATCGCCCCGACCGAGGCGCAACTGGGCGACCTGCTGTTCGCCTGGCGGGTGGCCAAGTTCGTCAAGTCCAACGCGATCGTCTACGCCAGGGACCTGCGCACCATTGGCGTGGGCGCCGGGCAGATGAGCCGGGTGTATTCGGCGCGCATCGCCGGGATCAAGGCTGCCGACGCCGACCTGGTGGTCGAAGGCTCGGTGATGGCCTCCGATGCGTTCTTCCCGTTCCGCGACGGCATCGACGCCGCCGCCGCGGCCGGGATCAAGGCGGTGATCCAGCCCGGCGGCTCGATGCGCGATGCCGAGGTCATCGCCGCGGCCGACGAGCATGGCATCGCCATGGTGTTCACCGGCGTGCGGCATTTCCGGCACTGAGGTTGGCCGCCTTGGGCCTGCGCCGCGCTCCTGGCGCCGGCGCCACGCCCGCGTCGTACCGCCGGCGTAACGCGCCGGGGCGCGTGACCGGCTAGGCTTGCCGCATCCATCCTGTGGAGGCGGTCGCCATGTGGATCCGCGAGGAAAGCCCGGACGACATCGATGCGATCCATGACCTGGTCCGCAAGGCCTTCGCCGGCAGTCCGGGCGAGGGCAAGCTGGAAAGCCGCACGGTCGACACCCTGCGCGCCGACCATGCGCTGGTCGTATCGCTGGTGGCCGACATCGATGGTCGCGTCGCCGGCCACATCGCATTCTCGCCGGCGCGCCCGTCGCGCGATGGCGACCGCTGGTACGTGCTCGGCCCGTTGGCGGTGGATCCGGCCGACCAGGGCCACGGCATCGGTGGCGCGCTGGTCCGGGCCGGCCTGCGCATGCTCGAGGAACGCGAAGCCAACGGCTGCGTCGTGCTGGGCGATGCGGAGTACTACGGGCGCTTCGGCTTCCGGCCCGACCCGCTGCTGACCCTGCCCGCCAGCCCGGAGGGCGCGTTCCAGGCGTTGCGCTTCACCGACGCCGGTTCGGCCGGGGAAGTCGTGCTGCACGCGGCGTTCGGCCACCACGAGTACGACTGAAACAGTTTCGAACCGTGCCGCGCCGGCCGGGACACGCGTCCACCGCGCTAGAATCGCGCTCCCCCCGGTGCCGAGTCAGCCCGCATGTCGAAAGTCCTCGTGATCGGATCCGGTGGCCGCGAGCACGCACTGGCGTGGAAGCTGGCGCAGTCGCCGCGCGTGTCGGAGGTGATCGTCGCACCGGGCAACGCCGGTACCGCCACCGAGGCGGCGTGCCGCAACGTACCGGTCAAGGTCACCGACATCGACGGATTGCTGAAGCTCGCGCAGGACGAAGGCGTGGCGCTGACCGTGGTCGGCCCGGAGATACCGCTGGTGGCCGGAGTGGTGGACCGCTTCCGCGGGGCGGGCCTGCGCATCTTCGGCCCCACTGCCGCCGCCGCACAGCTGGAAGGCAGCAAGGCGTTCGCCAAGGACTTCCTCGCCCGCCATGGCATCCCGACCGCGTTCTATGCGGTGCATACCGACATCGATGCCGCGCTCGCCTACCTCCGCGAGAAGGGTGCGCCGATCGTGGTCAAGGCCGACGGCCTGGCCGCTGGCAAGGGCGTGATCGTGGCCATGACCCTGGACGAGGCCGAGGCCGCGGTACGCGACATGCTCTCGGGCAATGCATTCGGCGAAGCCGGCGCGCGCGTGGTGATCGAGGAATTCCTCGAAGGCGAGGAGGCCAGCTTCATCTCGATGGTCGACGGTCGCACCGCGCTGCCGATGGCGACCAGCCAGGACCACAAGCGCGTTGGCGACGGCGACACCGGTCCCAATACCGGCGGCATGGGCGCCTACTCGCCCGCGCCGGTGGTTACCGCCGACGTGCATGCGCGGGTGATGCGCGAGGTCGTGGATCCGACCGTGCAAGGCATGATCAAGGATGGCGTGCCCTTCACCGGCTTCCTCTACGCGGGCCTGATGATCGACGCATCCGGCGCGCCGAAGGTGATCGAGTTCAACGTGCGCTTCGGCGATCCGGAGACCCAGCCGGTGATGCTGCGCCTGCAGTCCGACCTGGTCGAACTGGTCGAGGCGGCGATCGACGGGCGCCTGCACGAGACGCAGGCGCAATGGGACCGGCGTCCTTCGCTGGGCGTGGTGATGGCCGCGCGCCCCTATCCGGAAAGCCCGGTGACCGGTGACGTGATCGGCGGCCTGAATGCCGTCCCGGTCGGGGCGAAGGTGTTCCACGCCGGCACCGCGCTGGATGCGGCCGGGAACGTGGTCAGCGCCGGTGGCCGCGTGCTGTGCGTGGCCGCGCTGGGCGACTCGGTGTCCGATGCGCAGGAACGTGCATATGCCGGCGTCGACGCGATCCACTGGGCCAACGAGTTCCACCGCACCGACATCGGCTGGCGCGCGATCGAGCGCGAACGCGGCTGAGGCCGGCAATGGCGATGGACTGGAACGCAGCCCCCACCGGCCTGGCCACGGCCCTGGGCATCGGCCTGCTGATCGGCGCGGTGCGCGAGCGGCAACATGCCGAGCGCATCGGCATGGCCGGCGTGCGCACGCACACGCTGCTGGCCCTGGCCGGCGCGCTGGCGGCCGGCTTCGGAACCGCGACACTACTGGTGACGCTGTTGGCGGTCGCGCTGCTGGGCCTTGCCAGCTACCGGATCAGCCGCGAGCGTGATCCCGGCCTGACCGGCGAGGTCGCAATGCTGGTCACCGTGCTGCTCGGCGCGCTGGCGCAGCAGGCACACGCGCTGGCCGCTGCGCTGGGCGTGGTGGTGGCGATCCTGCTCTGGGCCAAGGCGCCGCTGCGCCGGCTCAGCCGCGACCTGATCAGTGAAACGGAGATGCAGGATGGGCTGGTGCTGGCCGCGGCCGCGCTGGTCGTGCTGCCGCTGCTGCCGGACGAGCCGGTGGATCCGTGGGGTGTCCTGCAGTTGTCGATGTTGTGGCGGATCGTGGTGTTGATCATGGCGGTGGGCATGCTTGGCCACGTCGCCGGCCGCGCGGTCGGCACGCGACGCGGCCTGCCGGTGGCGGGCTTCTTCTCCGGTTTCGCCTCTTCGACCGCGGCGGTGGTCAGCTTCGGCCAACGGGGGCGCAAGCATCCGGCGATGCAGCGCCCCGCGGCGGCGGCCGCGCTGCTGGCCAACCTGGCCTCGCTGCTGCTGCTCGTGGCGGTGGTCGGCACGGTATCCCCTGCGCTGGCGCTGGCAGCAGCCTGGCCGATGGCCGCCGCCGCCGCCGGCCTGCTGCTCGTGGCCGCCACCGGCCTGTTGCGCAGCACGGAAACCGGCGACCCGCAGGGGGATTCCAGTGCGCGCGCCTTCCACCTGACCCACGCGATGCTGATCGCCCTGCTGATCGCGCTGGTGATGCTGCTTTCCGAAGTGCTGTTGCGGCTGTTCGGCGAAGCGGGAGCGATGCTCGGCGCGGCGATCGCGGCGCTGGCCGAACTGCACGCCGCCGGCGCCACCATCGCCCGGCTGGCAAGCCTCGGCGAAATTTCCCCGGTGGAGGCGCGTTGGGCCCTGGTCGCGCTGCTCGCCTCCACGACGCTGGCCAAGACCCTGCTGGCGTTCACCAGCGGCGGTGCCGGCTACGGATGGCGGGTCGGCTTCGGGCTGGTGCTGATGACCGTCGCCGCCGCCGTCACGACCGCGTTCACCACGTACTGAGCCGTTCCGCAGGCCGCCACCCGCGGTCGTGCGCCGTAGCATGTCCCCGCCGGATCAGATGTTCGCGTCTTCCGGTGGCATCCGCGTCTGCAGCGACGCCGCGCCATCGAGGTCACCCGCGACCGGCCGCGGGCATCGCGCATCCAGGGTGTAGGCAGTCATCGACAGCGAACCGTAGGCATAGCCGTCCACCAGCACCTCGGCCTCGCGCCCGGATGCGGCGGTCAGGCCCGCGATGTAGAGCAGCGGCAGGAAATGGTCGGGCGAGGGCACCGCCAGGCGGAAATCCGGATGCGACACCAACGAAGGGATGTCGTGCGGGCGTTCGATCATCAGCTCGCGCGCATGCTCGTCGAACCGACGCGCCCAGTCGAACGCGCCATCGGGCTGCTGCCAGTCGATCGCGCGCAGGTTATGGACCACGTTCCCGCTGCCCACGACCAGGACACCCTGCTCACGCAGCGCGGCCAGCTTCGCACCCAGCGCCAGGTGCCACTCCGGCGGCCTGCGCGCGTCGATCGACAGCTGCACCACGGGGATGTCTGCGTCGGGGAAGGCATGCACCAGGACCGACCAGGTGCCGTGGTCGATTCCCCAGCCGTCGATGTCCGCGCCGACATGGTCGGGCTTGACCGCCTCGGAGACCTCCTCGACCAGCTCGGGCAGGCCGGGCGCCGGGTACTGCACGTCGAACAGCGCCTGGGGGAATCCGTAGAAGTCGTGGATCGTGCGTGGTTGCGCCATCGCGGTGACCGCGGTGGCATTGACGTACCAGTGCGCCGACACGGCCAGGATCGCGCGGGGCTTCGGCACCGAGGCACCAAAGCTGCGCCAGGCCTCGGTGAAGCGGTTGCTTTCCAGTGCATTCATCGGACTGCCATGGCCGAGGAACGCGGCGGGCATCGGATGGGCGGTCATTCCGGGCCTCCGGTAGCGACGACTGCGCCACTCTAGCAACAGGGGCCATGGCCGGCGTGCCCATGCCTGCAACGCACCGTCGCCTTCCGTACGGGCCGATGGCCGTCAACCGGCCGCCAACGCGCTCTGCTAGTCTCCGCGCAGTCCCGCGGAGACCTGCATGTCCGGCCACAGCCAGTTCGCGCTGCTGACCCAGCGCCGCTTCCTGCCCTACTTCATCGTGCAGGCGCTGGGCGCCTTCAACGACAACGTCTACCGCCAGGCGATCATCGGCCTGCTGTTCTTCCTCGGAGTGACCACCGAGGAGCGCTCGCTGTACGCGATGCTGGCGCCGGCGATCTTCATCCTGCCGTACTTCCTGTTCTCGGCCATCGCCGGACAGGTCGCCGAGAAGCTGGAGAAGCAGCGGCTGATCGTGATCACCACGGCGATGGAAATCGTGATCATGTCGCTGGCCGCGCTCGGCTTCCTGCTGCAGAACATGCCGGTGCTGCTGGTGGCGCTGTTCTGCACGGGCGTGCAGTCGACCCTGTTCGGCCCGGTGAAATACTCGGTGCTGCCGGCCATCCTCAAGCCCGAGGAACTGACCGGCGGCAACGGCCTGGTCGAGATGGGCACCTCGATCTCGATCCTGTGCGGGATGATCTTCGGCGGCCTGATCTTCCAGCTTGCCGGCGCGCAGGGACCGGCGGTCGCGGCGACCGCGATCATCCTGCTGGCGGTGACCGGCAACCTGGTCGCGCGACGCATCCCGCGGGTCGATGCCGGTGCGCCCGACCTGAAAGTGCACTGGAATCCGTTGCCCGAATCGCTGGCCGTGCTGCGCATGGCCCGGCGCCAGCCGGCGGTGCGCAACGCGATCCTCGGCGTGTCGTGGTTCTGGTTCTTCGGCACCCTGCTGACCTCGCAGTTGCCCGCCTACGCCGAGGTCAACCTCGGTGGCGTCGCCAGCTCGGCTTCGCTGTACATCTTCGCGCTGGCGCTGTTTTCGATCGGCACGGGCACCGGTTCGCTCCTGTGCGAGCGGCTCTCCGCGCGCACGGTCGAGATCGGCCTGGTGCCGCTCGGCGCGTTCGGCATGAGCGCGTTCCTGCTGGACCTGTACTTCGCCCGCTCGGGGGCCGCGCCGGTTTCCGGACTGGACGTGGCCGGCTTCCTCGCCCAGCCGGGCAGCGTGCGCCTGGTGATCGACCTGCTCGGCATCGGCATGTTCACCGGCTTCTTCGTGGTGCCGCTGTTCGCGCTGATCCAGAGCCGGACCCCGGCCTCGCAGATGTCGCGCGTGTTCGCCGCGGTAAACATCCAGAACTCGCTGTTCATCGTTTCGGCCGCGCTGGTCGGCATCGCACTGCAGGAGGTCCTGCACTGGACCACCCCGCAGGTACTGCTGGGCCTGGCCATCGCCAACGTGCTGGTGGCGGTATGGATCTTCACGATCGTTCCCGAATTCCTGATGCGTTTCCTCAGCTGGCTGATGGTGCGCGCGCTTTACCGCCTGCGCCTGCACGGCATCGAGGAACACGTGCCCGACGAGGGCGCCGCGTTGATCGTCTGCAACCACGTCAGCTACATGGACGCGCTGATCCTGGCCGCCAGCATTCCCCGCCCGGTGCGCTTCGTCATGTACTACCGGATCTTCAACATCCCGGTGATGCGCTGGATCTTCCGCACCGCCAGGGCGATCCCGATCGCCGGCGCGCGCGAGGACCCGGCGCTGATGCAGCGCGCGTTCGACGAGATCGACGCGACCCTGGCCGAGGGCGAGCTGGTCTGCATCTTCCCCGAGGGCGCGCTGACCCGGGATGGCGGGATCGCACCGTTCAAGTCCGGCGTGGAGAAGATCCTGGAGCGTGCCGCCGCCGCGGGCCGTCCGGTGCCGGTGGTGCCGATGGCGTTGCGCGGCATGTGGGCCAGCATGTGGAGCCGGCGCGACAGCCGCCTGGGCCGGATGCGCGTGCCGCGGCGTTTCCGGGCGCTGGTGGAGGTGGCCGCCGCCGCACCGGTGCAGGGACAACCGTCGGCCGAGGACGTTGAAGCCCGGGTGCGGGCGTTGCGTGGCGACGCCGCATGACTGCACGCGTCTTTGCCCGCGGCAATGGGTCGGTTAGGCTTGCTGCAACGCGCCAGGGGGCGCGACGCCGAGCCCTGGATGGCCGGCGCATTGGATTTCGCGCCTGTCGTGCCATGCGACCGGCGAAGCCTCATCTTTGTAACGCACGATCTTCTCCCTAAAACCGTTCGCCCGAAACCGCCAGGAGGCACTGTCATGAGCTACGTCCCGCCGCCCACCCCCAACGCCGCACAGGTCCACGAGCCGGTGCCCAACCACCTGGCCTGGGCAATCATCGCGACCGTGCTGGCGACCTGCCTGTGTTGCCCGCTGGGCCTGCTCGGCATCGTCGCCATCGTGTTCTCGGCCAAGGTCAACGGCCTGTTGCGCGCAGGCGACATCGAAGGCGCCCGCCGCGCCTCGGCCAACGCCAAGACCTGGTGCTGGGTTGCCACCGCGCTGGCGGTCATCGGGCTGCTGATGAACATCTACTTCGTCTCTACCGGTGGCATGGCCGAGTACCAGCAGATGCTGGAGCAGATCCAGGCCGCGCAGTAAACGGAGATGGCTGTCCTGCGCCCCCTGCACATCGCAGGCATGGCGTCGGCCGCGATCGCGGCCGGCGCCGGCGTATGGCTGCTGCGCACCTATGACCCGAACGTGGCGGGAAATCCTTTCCCGCCCTGCATGTTCCACGCCTTCACCGGCCTGTACTGCATCGGCTGCGGCCTGACCCGCGCGCTGCACGCGCTGGTCCATGGCGACCTGCCCGGCGCGCTGTCGATGAATCCGCTGGGCGTCCTGGTGTTGCCACTGGTGGGGCTGATGGTCGCCTGGTCGCAAGGCTGGCAGCCGCGCTGGCTGCGGCCGCTGATGGACGTGGTGATGGAACCGAAGCTGTGGCTGTGGCTGCTGCCGGGGTACTGGATCGCCCGCAACCTGCCCTGGTTTCCGTTCACGCTGCTCGCGCCGGGCTGAAAGGCTTCAACGGCAGCGCCATGGCGCACGGCGCGCGCGGGCGCGGATCACTCGCAGCCCCGCACTCCTTCCAGGTCGCTGGCCCCGCTGTCGCAGGAGCGGGCATGACCGCGACGCCGAAGGCGTCGATGCAGGCGATACCTCGTGGTTCCGAGCGCGCCGTTGCGGGGATTGCGAATCGCCCTGCCTGACTCAGCTCACCCAGCCGGCGATCACCAGCAGCGCGAGCAACGCCAGCCACAGCAGCAGCATGCGCCAGACCAGGCTCATCGCGTCACGCAGTTCGAGCAACTCGCCGGCGACCGGCAACTGGCCTTCGCTCAGGTAATCCGCAGCTTCTTCGGCCAGCTCGCCGCGCACGGCCGCGCGGCCGCAGGCCTCCAGGAAGCCGCTGGCAGCCTGCCAGCGATCGCCGCCGCCCGCCCGCCATGCGCGGAATACCAGGTCGAAATTTCCGGCCAGAGCCAGGGCCAGTACCATCAACTGCGCCACCGGCCATTCCAGCCAGCCCAGCACGACGCGCGTGCCGGCGGCGTTCTCGGCCGGCAACAGCGCCGCATCCGCCACCGCGGCGCGTTCGACCAGTCGATACAGCAGCGCGCCGGCCGGCCCCAGCAGGAAGAACCACATGAGTGGCGCGAACCAGCGCCGCAGCGCGCTGCGCATCACCCGCCCGGGCAGCGCCGGACCTTCGGCGACCACCATGCCCGGCTCCGGCGCCAGTTGCGCCAGGCGCGCGCGCCGGCTTTCCGGATCGCTCGCATCGAGCGTGGCTTCCACGTCGATGTCCAGGTCCCGCGGACCCCAGGTGCAGACCAGCACGACCACGCCGAACAGCAGGCTGACCAGCCCCATCAGTCGCCCGGACAGGGTGAACTGCAGCAAGGCCACCAAGAGTACCGGGGGCAGCAGCGCCAGCCAGATGCCGTGCCGTCCACGCCAGAAGCCGCCCTCGGCCACATGCGATCCCAGCCACTCCAGCCAGTGGCTGTACCAGTGGAACTGGCGCAATGAGGCACCCAGCGCCGGGGCGACATGGCCCAGCACCAGTGCAACGATGACCGCGACCAGCGTAGTGAACATCGAGTGGACCCTCCCTGCGGCGATTCTAGCTGGACGCCGCCGCGGCGGGCGCTAAGTGCGCGTGAGCGTGGTCCCCTGGCCGTACCAGTGCACGATCAGCGCGCGCGCGATCGAGATTCCTGGCGACAGCACGATGCCGTCCGTCCCGGGGCCATCCTCGCGCAGGGCCCGGCCGATCTCTTCCCGGGTAAACCAGCGCGCCGCCTCCAGTTCGCCATCCACGCGTGGCTCGTCGCCTGCCGCCAGCGCTTCGAATCCCAGCATCAGCGCCCCGGGGAACGGCCAGGGTTGCGAGGCGAGATAGCGGCACCCGAGCACGCGCACGCCCGCCTCTTCATGCACCTCGCGCACCACGGTCTGTTCGAGCGTCTCGCCGGGTTCGACGAAGCCGGCGAGCACCGACCACCGCCGCGCCGCCCAACCGGGCTGGCGACCGAGTAGCAACCGCTCGCCATCGCTGACCGCCACGATCACGGCCGGATCGACCCGTGGATAGTGGTCGTTGCCGCATTGCGCGCAGTGGCCTGCAAAGCCGCCGCGGTCGAACGTGACTCCGCCTCCGCAAACCCCACAGAAGCGGTTGCGGGCATGCCAGTACAGCATGCCGCGGGCGTAGGCGAAGGTACCGGCCAGGTCGGCGGGCCAGTCCGCCGCCGCCCGGCGCAGGTCGACCCATTGCGCGACGTCCAGCGCCGGAAGTGCGGAGGCCTCGAGGGCGAACCACGCCTGGGTGTCGGTCCGGCCGAGGAAGATGGCGGTACCGGGTCCACCGCCGAAGGCCGCACCCCGCAACGGAAGCGGCATGCCGTCGGCACCAGCCGCCGCGCGGCCTTCGCCATCGAGCACGATCAGCCACGCATCGGGCCACTGGTCACGCAAGGCGCCGGCATCGCCGCGCAACGCGTCGGCGCGATCCAGCCCCATGGACTGGAACGCGAAACCCTCGAGGGTGGCCGGGTAAGGCATGGCGCCGGCCCGGCGGTATCAGACGCTGAAACTGCTGCCGCAGCCGCAGGTAGTACGCGCGTTGGGATTGCGGATCACGAACTGCGCGCCGCTCAGGCCTTCGCTGTAGTCGACTTCCGCACCCATCAGGTACTGCAGGCTCAGCGGATCGACCAGCAGGGTCACCCCGTCGGTGTTGACCGCCATGTCGTCCTCGGCCCGGTTCTCGTCGAACTCGAAACCGTACTGGAAGCCGGAACACCCGCCGCCCTGGATGTAGACGCGCAGCTTCAGCTCCGCATTGCCTTCTTCGGCGATCAGTTCACGCACCTTGGAGGCCGCGGCCGTGCTGAAGCGCAACGGCTGCTCGAGTTGCTGGTAGCTGGGCAGGATATCCATGGAGCCAAGATGGGGCCGGGGAGCCCTTCGATCAAGCCTTGGCGGCCTTGGCGGCGGTGATCGGCGTGGCCCCTTCCGGCACCGTCAGCACGCGCGCCTGCGCCTGGACGTGGACCAGCCGCCCGGTGAGCTGGGCACCGGCGCTCATTTCGACCACGGTGTAGTGGACGTTGCCTTCGACGCGCGCCTTCTGCGCCAGTTCGATCCGCTCGCTGGCATGCACGTCGCCGGCCAGCGTGCCGTTGATGATCACCACCGGGGCATGGATCTCGCCCTCGACCGAACCCTGCTCGGCGAGCACCAGGCTGGCCGGCCGGCCCTCGGCCGCGGTGATCTTGCCGACGATGCGGCCCTCCACGTAAAGGCCGCCACTGAATTCCAGGTCGCCGCGGATGACCACGTCCGGGCCGATCAGGGTATCGATGGCGAAGCCGTCACGCTGGGTCGATTTGTTCTTGAACACGTTCATCTACCTCCCCCGCTACCCGCGAGTTTCCAGTCGAAAGTCTGGTCGGTGCCCCCCGCGCCGCCTCGCAGGGAGACTCGCACACGTTGCGGGGTGAAATCCTTGGGCAGCATCACGTTGCCACCCAGTTCCTGGAAATACCGGAACGAATACTCCTGGCCCGGGCTGGATGGCTTCTGGTGCAGGTCGTCCCAGCTGACCGTGGCCAGCTTGCCGGCGCGGACGCCCTCGACCGAGAAGCGCAGCTGCCCCTGGCTGATCGCACCGCGATTCAGGTTCTGGGTCAGGATCACGCGGTAGTTCCAGGTGCCCGCCTCGGTCGGTGCGAACTCGATCGAATGGACGTTCAGGCCCTTGCGCTGGGCCGTTGCGCCGACCAGTCGTTCATAGAAGGCCACGTCGGCGCGCAGCGCGGCGATCTCCTCGTCGCGCTCGGCCAGCGAGGACTGCAGTTCGCTGTTCGCGGCGCGGCTGATCTGGTCCGAGCGCGACAGCGTGACCAGGCGCTGGCTCACCTCGTCGAGCTGGCGCTTCTGCAGCGCCGCTGTGCGTTCGGCGGTGCGCAGCTGCCCGCGGGTATCGCCCAGGCCCGGGGCGGCGCGCCAGGTCGCCAGTGCCCATACCGCGACCAGCGAGAACAGCCAGGCGACAACGATGGCGATCAACCAGCCGCGGCCCGAAAAACCGGGCTGGCGCGGCACCACACGGAAGCGGGACAAGGGTTCTGTCATGGCGGATGGCACGGGCCGGCATCGGACCGATTCTGCCTATACTGCGGTTCGGACGGGGCCGCTAGTGTAGCGTCCGCCCGATGCGGGGCCACATCACCCGCGCTACCGCGGCCGAGGGAGGATCGCCTCATGACCGAGGCCCATATCTACGTGATCGGAATCCTGCTCGCCTGGATGGCGGGGATCCGCGCCTACCTGACCGTGTTCGGCGTGGGACTGGCCGGCCTGCTGGGCTGGGTCGACCTGCCGCCGGCGCTGCAGGCCACCCAGTCGTGGTGGGTGCTGGGAACGTCGGGCGCACTGGCCCTGGCCGAGTTCTTCGCAGACAAGATCCCGGGCGTAGACTCGGTGTGGGACCTGGTGCAGACCCTGGCCCGGGTGCCTGCCGGCGCCTTCCTGGCCGCGGCCACGCTGTCGCCCGATGGCCAGCTCGGTACCGGGGCGCTGGTCGCCGGGGCCGGCGTGGCCCTGGCCAGCCACGGCCTCAAGGCCGGCTCGCGCGCATTGCTCAACACGTCTCCCGAGCCTGCCAGCAACTGGGTCGCATCGACCGCCGAGGACACCGTGGTCATCGGTGGCCTGGCACTGGCCATGGCGCATCCGTGGGTCGCGCTGCTGCTGGTGGTCGGCTCGAGCCTGCTCGGCGCCCTGCTGGTGTGGTGGATCTGGCGCACGCTCAGCCGCGGGGTGCGCCGCCTGTTCGCATCACCACCGGCCTGACCGGCGATGTCGTACAGGCTTGTCCTCGTGAGCGTACTTGGCCACATAATGCGGTCCCAGCAGGGGGAATACTGATGGCCGCAAGAGAACCCGCTTCGTTGCCGGAGGATTCGGCTGCGCGCCAGCGTCCGCGCGTCGAAACGCCACCACCGCATTACTGGCGTCGCTGGACGCAGGATGCGAAGGACGAAGCCACCACCATGGCAAGCGGCAAGCCGCCGGCCGGAAGCGACCTGCCCGCCAAGGCCAAGGCTGCGGCCACCACGGCGAAAGGGGGCTCGCCCGAAGATGCCGCCGAATCGCCCTATCGCATCCTGATCGTCGAGGACGACCGCACCCAGGCGCTGTTCGCGCAGAGCGTGCTGCATGGCGCCGGCATGAAGGCCGAAGTGCAGATGCAACCGGAAGGGGTGATCGACGCGATCCAGCGCTTCGACCCGGACCTGATCCTCATGGACCTGCACATGCCGGGCCTCGATGGCATGCGCCTGACTTCGCTGATCCGGCAGCAGCCGCAGTTCCAGCTGCTGCCGATCGTGTTCCTGACCGGCGATCCGGACCCGGAGCGCCAGTTCGAGGTGCTGGAGAGCGGCGCCGACGACTTCCTGACCAAACCCATCCGCCCGCGACACCTGATCGCAGCGGTCTCCAACCGGATCCAGCGCACCCGTGCGCAGTTGCGCCAGCCCGCGCCGCAAGCCAACGCGATGCTGCGCAGCCACCCGGAAACCGGCCTGGCCACGCGCGGCTGGCTGCTGCAGCAGGTCGACCAAGCGTTGCAGGAGAGCGCCGTCGGTGGACTGTTCTTCGTCGAGATCGCCAGCGCCCTCGGCCTGCGCGAGCGCTACGGCTACGCAGCGTTCGAGCGCCTCATGTCCCAGGCCGGCAGCTGCCTGGCGCGGATCGGCGCACCGGCACCGGTGGCCCGCCTGAACGACAACAGCTTCCTGACCCTGATGCGCGACCTCGACGAGTCCGGGCTCGAGCAGCACGCGCAGCGGTTGCGCGCCGGCCTCGCCGAGCAGGCCTTCACCGTGCGCGACGAGGAACAGGTGCAACTGCGCAGCGCGGTCGGTTACACCGCGCTGTCGATCGGTTTCGAAGGCGCTGGTCCGGCGCTGGAGGCGACCGAACGCAGCGCGCTGCAGGCGCGCCTGCACAGCGAGGGCGTCGCCGCCTACGTGCCGCCCAGCGATACCGAGGCGCAGGAACGCATGGCGCTGCTCGAAGGCCAGCTCGAGCTGGCCTACCAGCCGATCGTGGCGGTCGCCGGCAACGAACAGGCCCAGTATCAAGTGCTGCTGCGCCTGCGCCAGCCCGATGGCACGCTGCTGTCCGCCGGCCAGGTGGTGCCTGCGGCCGAGGCCAGCGGACGCATCGCCGACCTCGACCAGCAGGTGATGGAGCATGCGCTGGACATGATCGTCCAGCGCAACGCCAGCGGCGCTCCGTTGCGCCTGTTCGTCTCGCAGTCGCCGCGCACGCTGGCGCGCGAAGTCTTTGCCGAATGGCTGCTGCAGACCATCGCTGCGCGCAGCATCGACGGCACTTCGGTGGTCATCGACCTCCGCCTGGGCGATGCACTGATCCACAGCGTCACCCTGGCCGAGTTCTGTCGCCGCCTGATGGGCGCAGGCGTGCAATTCTGCCTGAGCCAGTTCGAGCCGGGCCCGGAAGCCGATGCGTTGCTCAACCAGTTGCCGCTCGGTTACGTGCGCATGGCGGCGCGCTTCGCCGGTGCGCATGCGGACGCGCAGTTGCGCGACCAGCTTCGCGGCGTGATCGACCAGGCCCATCGCCTCGGCCTGCAGGTGATCGGCCAGCAGATCGAAGATCCGCAGGCCGCCGCGGCGATGTGGATGGGTGGCATCGACTACATCCAGGGCAACCTGGTGCACTCGGTCGGCACCGACCTGGACTTCGACTTCCAGAACGCGGTGCTTTGATGGCAGCCCCGGCCCAGCGTCGCGTGTGGCCCGTGCTCACCGCGATGTCCGGCGCGTGCACCCTGCTGGCAGTCGGCCTGGTGCTGAGCGGCAATGCCACGCCGTCGTGGTGGACGGTGGCGGCCGGGCTGGCGCTGTTGACCGTCGTTTTCGCGCTGGGCTCGCTGTTCTCAAGCGGCGCGCAGGCACGCGACCTCAACGAGGCGCATGCACGCGCTGCGGCTGCCGAGGACGAATGCACGCTGTTGCAGCGCGACGTCAACCGCCACGACCAGCTCGAGCAGCAACTGCTGCAGGCCAAGCGCGCGGCCGAGTCGGCGGCGCTGGCCAAGGGCGAATTCCTGGCCACGATGAGCCACGAGATCCGCACACCCCTGAACGGCATCATCCCGATGCTCGACCTGGTGGCGCGCGGCAACCTGGCTCCTGACCAGCGCGAGATGCTGCGCACCGCGCACGAATCCTCGCTGCAGCTGCTGCGCATCGTCGATGACATCCTCGACTACTCCAAGCTGGAGGCCAACCGACTGGAGCTGGAGATCACCAGTTTCAACCTGCGCGAACTGCTCGAGGCGGTACTGCAGCTGATGCAGCGCCCGGCCGAGAGCAAGGGCCTGCGCCTGGAGCTGCAGATCGACCCCAACGTGCGCCTGCCGGTGCGCGGCGATCCGGTCCGCATGCGCCAGGTACTGACCAACCTGATCGGCAACGCGGTCAAGTTCACCGAGCGCGGCGGCATCCAGCTCACCGTGCGCCGCCTGGGCGAAACCGCGGCCCAGCACATGCTGCGCTTCGAAGTGCGCGACACCGGTATCGGCATCGGCCACGCGCAGCAGGCGCGCCTGTTCAGTGCGTTCACCCAGGCCGATGCTTCGACCACGCGGCTGTATGGCGGCACCGGCCTGGGCCTGGCGATCTGCAAGCGCATCGTCGACCTGATGGGTGGACGCATCGGCGTGCAGTCCGAACCTGGCCAGGGTTCGACCTTCTGGTTCGAGGCTCCGCTGCTGAAGGTCATCGGCGACGTACAGATCCGGCAGACCGCGCATGACGCCCGGCGCGTGCTGGCCATTACCCCGAACCTGCGCCTGCGCCAGCGCATCGCCCTGCTGCTGCCCAACTGGGGCATGACCGTCAGCATCGTGGAGACCACCCAGGAAGCGCTGGAGCGCTTGCGGCAACAGACCGCGCCCGGGCAGTCCGCCAATTTCGTGGCCGTCATCGCCGACTACGACGGGCTGCGCCACAGCGCACGCGCCCTCCATCGGGCGCTGCTGCGCACCCCTGCCTACGCCGACGTCAAGCTGCTCTGGCTGTACGGCGAAGAAGAGATTCCGGAAGAGTTGCGCGAGGGTACCGGCCTGCTGCCGCGGCTGGCGCCGGACGCGGACCTGCGCGGCGCCCTGCTCGAGCCGCAGCCCGTCGCGGAGAGCCCGAAGGAACTCTTCGCGTCGACAACCGCGGCACCGGATCCGCCTGCCCTGGAGCCGAGCCATCCGGCTCCGCCAGCGCGCCTGCTGCTGGTGGAAGACAATCCGGTCAACCTGCTGGTGGCACAGAAGCTGCTCTCGGTGCTGGGCTACGAATGCGACACGGCGCCCAATGGCGAAGTGGCGCTGTCGCACATGGCCAGTGGCAGCTACGACCTGGTCCTGATGGATTGCCAGATGCCGGTGCTCGACGGCTATTCGGCCACCCGCCGCTGGCGAGAACACGAAGCCGGCCAGGCACCAGGCAAGCGCCTGCCGATCGTGGCGATGACCGCCAATGCGATGGCCGGCGACCGCCAGCGTTGCCTGGACGCGGGCATGGACGACTACCTTTCCAAGCCGGTGGCACGCGACCAGCTCGACACCTGCCTGCGCCGCTGGTTGCGCATGGCACCGGCGCGCGGCGCAACGCGCGCATCGACGGCGGCGGCCGGCGCCCCCCCGGCAGCCGAGCCGGTCGTGGGGACGCCGTCCACGCCGGCTCCGTCACCGTCGCCCGCTCCTGCCACAGCCATCGCGCCAGCGCCCGCCCCGGTCACCCCGCCAGTACCCGCGACACCCGTCGTGGAAACCGTCGTGGAAACCGTCGCCACCTTGCCCGCAACGCCACCGGCGGCGACACGCGAAAAGCCGGCCGTGGCCATGTCACCGGACATGCCCATCTTCGTCCCCGTCGCGGGCAGGCCGCCGGAAGCCTCCGAGCTGCGCGCGGAAGAAGCGCCATCCGCACAGGCCCCACCGCCGCCGGTGCTGGAACCGGAGATGCTGGATGAGCTGCGCGAGATCGCTGGCGACGAGGCCATCTCGATCGTCAACCTGTTCCTCGAGGATGCCCCGCGCCTGGTCCGACTGATGGAACAGGCGTCGGCGATGCCCGACCTGGAAGTGATGCGCGAAGCCGCGCATGCGCTGAAATCGTCAGCGGCCAACGTCGGCGCACTGGCCCTTTCGGCCGCGGCCAAGCGCATCGAACTGGGCGCGCGTGCACACGCGCTGGAGCGGCCCGCAGTGGCGGTGGCCCTGCTGATCGCCGAGTACGCGCGTGCGCGCGTGGCCCTTCAGGGCTGGCTCTCGACGACCGCCTCGACCACTCAGTCCTCGAGCTTGCTCAGCAGGTAGTTCGGCTCGCCGATGCGGGCGATGAGGTCGAGCTGGGTTTCCAGCCAGTCCACGTGCTCTTCCTCCGAATCGAGGATCTTCACGAACAACTGGCGGCTGACGTAGTCGCCTATCGAGTCTGCGTGGGCGATCGCGTCGCGCAGCAGCGGCAATGCCTCCATCTCCAGCGCCAGGTCGCATTCGAGCAGTTCGCGTGGCGTCTCGCCGATGCGCAGCTTGCCCAGCGCCTGGAAGTTCGGCAGGCCCTCGAGGAACAGGATGCGCTCGGCAAGCCAGTCGGCGTGGCGCATCTCGTCGATCGATTCCTTGTACTCGTGCTCGGCCAATTCCTTCAGGCCCCAGTTCTTCAGCATCTTGGCGTGCAGGAAGTACTGGTTGATCGCTGTGAGCTCGTTGTACAGAGCCTTGTTGAGGAATTCGATGACCTTGGCGTCGCCCTTCATTGGCCCGCTCCATGTTCCGGAATCGGGCGCACTCTAGCGCGCCGTGGGCAAAGGCGAAGTAACGCGAATCGTGTTCATTCCGGCTGCGCCGGGCGCGGCAGCCTGTCAGGCCGCGCAGGCGAGGATCGGCAGCGGCAGTTCGGCCTGCATCTCGGCGATCATCGAGGCGGCCATCTCCAGGCACGAACCGCAATTGGCGCCGCACCCGGTACGCATGGTCAGTTCGCCGACGCTGCCACAGCCGTTGTCCACGGCTTCGCGAACCTGACGATCGGTGACACCGTTGCAGAGGCAGACGTACACGGGCGGGTCCTGCTGGAGTAACGCCGCCATTCCATCAAGAATGAGAATGGCTGTCAATTGCGAGGTGATCGCATTCCAGCCCACGGCCCCGCTTTTCGTTCAGGCGGATGAACGGCGGCCCCGGTTATTCCTCGGACGCCTGCGCGGACGGTCATTACCGGCGGTATTGCCCGGCAACCAGGCCTCCTGTGCGGCAGCGGGCATCTCACGCACTACTGCGCCGCTCCCCTCGGCAAGAGGCGCCAGATGGCGCAGGGCACGGGCGTAGACACCCCGCTTGAAGGTCACCACATGCTCGACCGGATACCAGAAGTCGACCCAGCGCCAATGGTCGAATTCCGGCGTTTCGGTGGCATCGAAGTGCACCAGGGATTCATCGCCCACCAGCCGCAGCAGGAACCAGACCTGCTTCTGGCCGATGCAGATCGGCCCGTCGCCGCGGCGCACGGCCCGCCCCGGGAGCCGATAGCGCAGCCAGCCAGGCGTCGCTCCGAGCAACTCCACATGCTCGGGCAGCAGCCCGGTCTCCTCATGCAACTCACGGTACATGGCCTCGGCGGGAGTCTCGTCGCTGCGCATTCCCCCTTGCGGAAACTGCCAGCCGTCCCGGCGCACACGGCGCGCCCAGAACACCTGGCCATCCGGGCGCATCAGCACGATCCCGACGTTCGGCCTGTATCCGTCCGGATCGATCACGATGCGGACTCCAGAAATTTTCGACTGACCCGACTCTGCCATGCCCCCGGCGGGCCGACAAGCGGCGCATTGACAGCGCGGCCCGGAAGGTGAAAAATTCGCGGTTCTCCGCGTGGCTATGTAGCTCAGCCGGTTAGAGCACAGCACTCATAATGCTGGGGTCGGTGGTTCGAGTCCACCCATAGCCACCACTCCGGAGAGACCGGAAAACCCCGCCAGCGCGGGGTTTTTTGTTGTCCCTTGATCGCTTCCCCGGATACGCCGGCTGGCGCCCGGCCCGCGGAAGTTCCGACGCGACAGCCCCGGTTGGCGTTCACCCATGCGGGGTGCCGATGCCTCGGCCGCCGCCGAAGCCGAAGTGTTCGTTGCGCCTGGCAAGGCGCATGCCACCGACATTCCCGATGCAGGTGGCGCGCACCCGGAGCCGATCAACGCATGGTCGGAATGACGAAGCTCTGGTCGGCGACCACGCCGTCGCGTGGCCAGCGCTGGGTCACTGTCTTCGTGCGGGTGAAGAAGCACACGCCGTCCTGGCCATACTGGTTCAGGTCGCCGAAGCCCGATCGCTTCCAGCCACCAAAGCTGTGATAAGCCACCGGTACCGGGATGGGCACGTTGATGCCGACCATGCCCACCTCGACCTGTTCGGCGAACTCGCGTGCGGCGTCACCATTACGGGTGAAGATCGCCACACCGTTGCCGTACTGGTGCCGGCTGGGCAGCGCCAGCGCCTGCTCGAAGCTGTCGGCGCGCACGATCTGCAGCACTGGTCCGAAGATCTCCTCACGCCAGGTGGCCATCGTGTCGGTCACCCTGTCGAACAGGCTGGGGCCGAGGAAGAAGCCGTCCTCGTGCCCAGGCAAGCGGAAGCCGCGGCCGTCGATCACCAGCTCGGCGCCTTCGTCCACGCCCATCTGGATGTACTGCTCGATGCGCGCGCGATGGGCGGCGGTCACCACCGGCCCGAACTGAGCCTGCGGATCGCTGGAGACGCCCACGCGCATTCCCGGAATCTGGGCGACCAGCTTCTCGCGGAGTGCTTGTGCGGTGGCCTCGCCCACCGGCACCACGACCGGCAGCGCCATGCAGCGCTCGCCGGCCGAACCGTAGGCGGCGCCGAGGATGTCGGCCACCGCATGGTCCAGGTCGGCGTCGGGCAGCACGATGCCATGGTTCTTGGCCCCGCCCATGCACTGCATGCGCTTGCCGTGCTGCGCACCCAGCGCATACACCGACTGGGCGATGTCGGAGGAGCCGACGAAGCTCACCGCGCGGATCTGCGGGTGCTTGAGGATCGCCTCGACCACGTCCTTGTCGCCATGCACGACATTGAGCACGCCTTCGGGCAGGCCAGCCTCGATCATCAGCTCGGCCAGGCGCACCGGCACCGAGGGATCGCGCTCGGAGGGCTTGAGGATGAAGGCATTGCCGCAGGCGATCGCCGGTCCGAACATCCACATCGGGATCATCGCCGGAAAATTGAACGGAGTAATGCCGGCAACCACGCCCAGCGGCTGCCGCATCGAGTACACGTCGATGCCCGGACCGGCGCCCTGCGTGTACTCCCCCTTGAGCAGGTGCGGGATGCCGCAACAGAATTCGATCACCTCGAGTCCGCGCTGGATGTCGCCGCGCGAATCACTCAGCACCTTGCCGTGCTCGCTGGACAGCAGTGCCGCCAGCTCGTCCATGTTCGCCTCCAGCAGGCGCTTGAACTCGAACATGACCCGCGCGCGGCGCTGCGGGTTCACCCGTGCCCACTCGTGCTGCGCCTTTGCCGCGCTCTGGACCGCGCGATCCAGTTCGGCCGCGCCGGCCAGCGCCACCCGCGCCTGGATTTGTCCGCTGTTCGGATCGAAGACGTCGCCGTGGCGCCCGGAGGTTCCGGGGACGCGTCGCCCGTCGATGAAGTGGTCGATGCTGCGCATGTATTCCTGCCTTGCTCTGAGCGGATCAGCCCCCGCGCACGATCCGCTCGTGCGCGGCGTGGTTGCGGAACATTCCGCAGCCGCCAGCCGGCCCTCTACCTTGAGGCACTATAAACCGCGGCCGCGCGGCCGTATCAGAACTGCTTCTGCAGGTTGACCGATACATCCTGCTCGCGCCTGTCGTCGTCGCCGGCTCCTGTCCGGTACTCGAGCCGCACGCCCAGGCCACTGCTCCAGTCGAGCGTGACCCCGGCGCCGAACACAAGACGCCTGCGGTCCAGGCGCGTGCTCTCCATCCGGTACGTGAGCCCTTCCGGAAGATCCGCGTAGCGCATGGCGGCCACCTGCGGATCGGTGAAGTCGTACTGGTACTCGGTGCGGAACTGCGGCGTCACCGTGCCCCACGACGTCGCCAGGCGGTAGTCGTAGCGGAAACCGAGGTTGCCCGTGCTCGCATCGACGTCCATCGCGTCGAAGTGCAGGGCGCGGGTCGCATGCCCGGACTCGCCGTAGGCGTTCAAGGTGGCGCTGGCGACATCGAAGCGCGCGTACGGGGTGAACTGCCCGTTGCCCGACGGCAGGTCCGCGCCCAGGATCAGCGAACCGAACCACTGTCGGCCCTGGCGCGTCCCGGTCACCATTCCGCCATCGGCGAGCGCGCGGCGAAGATCGAAGGTCAACTGCTGGTAGCCGGCCAGGCCATCGATGAAGAGCCGGCCCGGGTGGTAGCTGGCATACCCGAGGTAGGAGGTGGCACGACCTGCCAGCGAGCTGCCCTGCTCGCCGACGTCGTTGTCGTCGCGGCCATAGCCCACGCCGGCGCCGACGGTGAACGCCGGAGCCAGATCGATGTCGACGCCGAGGCTGACGCCGTCGGTCTCGAAGCCCACGCCTGATCCCCCGGAACCGTCGAAGCTGCCCGATCGGATCTGCCCACCGATCCAGGCGCCGTAGGGCCGCGCCGGCTCTTCGCCGGAGGCCTGATCCGGGGCGGTCGCCTGGCCGGGATCCGCATCGGCCCGCTCGCAGCGCGGCTGGCCCTCGGGTTCGCCCGGGCGCGCCGGCTGCACGCATTCGCGCGACAGCGCGAAGCCCACCCGGTTGTCGAGCCGGCCCTGGCGACTGCCGCTACCGTGCAGGCTTTCCAGCCGGCCCCGCACGTTGTCGCCCTGCACGTCGGCGAAGCGCCGCGTCGACTGCACCTGGGCATCGACGATCCCGCGAACCTCCGGATCCAGCGCGGGGTCCGGACGCGGCTGCACCTGGAAGGTCACCGTGGCCACCGGCGAGACCGCGAATGCATTGGCAAGCGTGAACTGCACCCTGGCGCTGCCACCGAAACCGGCCGCCGGAACGAACTCGAGGAGGAACCGCGCCGTCGCGCCGCTGCCCGTCGCGTGGATCACCGCACGACCGGCGCTGGCCGGCGACAGCGCCACCAGCGTGGCCGCGGTGAACGGCCCGCCGCTCGCGCCTTCGGCCAGGTCCACCGTGGCCGGTGCGTCGGCTGCGATCTCCAGCTCGCGTGACTGCGCCGCGGGCGCGGCGTTCACCGTGATCGTGGCGGTCGCGTCGTCGCAGTTGCCCGGATTGAGGACCTCGCAGAGGCGGTAGGCCAGCACCTGCGCCCCAGCCGTGGCGCTGGCGGCGACCTGGACCGCACCACTGCCGGTATCCAGGGTGACGGCAGGATCGGACGTGGACACCAGCGCCAGCGACACGCCGGCGAGGGTCGCCGGCGCGGCATCGAGGGTGTCGTTGGCCAGGACGCTGGCAACGGCCACCGACGTCGTGCCGGCCAGCGCGCTGCCCGCATCGTCGGCCGCATCGATCACTGCGGCACCCACGCTGACCGTCACCGTGGCATCGCGGCAATTGGAGGCGTACCGCGCTTCGCAGATGCGATAGCCCAGCGTGTAGGTGCCGGCGCCCGTCGCAGCCGCGACGTTGATCGCGCCGCTGCCCGCGTCGAGCGTGACATCGGGATCGGAAGTCGAGAGCTGCGCGAGCGTGACGGTGGCCAGCGTCGCCGGGCTCCCACCCACGGTGTCGTTGGCCAGTACGTCCGCGACCGCGATGCCGCCCCTGCCGCCATTGGCCACCGCGCCGGCATCGTCCACCGCTTCGATCGCGGTCGCCGCGATCACCAGCGCATAGGCCTGGCTGGCCGCGTAGGGACCACTGCCGGTGCTGCTGTCGGTTGCGGTGAAGGTCACGTTGAACGTCCCGTCCGCCAGCGGCGTTCCGGCCAGCAGGCCGTCGGCCGTCAGCGTCAGTCCTGCCGGCAGTGCACCGGCCGTCACGGCATAGCTGTAGGGCGCGATGCCGCCGCCGGCGACAAGGGCCTGGCTGTAGGTGGCGCCTGCCGTGCCATCCACCAGCATCGCCGGACCCAGCGCTATCGCCGGTGCGTTGACGGTCAGCACGTATCCGTTGCTTTGGGTGAAGCCCAGGCTGTCCGTCGCCGTCACCGTCACTGCGAACGCGCCGCCGGCCGTCGGCGTGCCCGACAGCGCGCCATCGCTGGCCAGCGCCAGCCCCGACGGCAATGCACCGGCGGTCACCGCATAGGCATACGGACCATTGCCGCCACTGGCGACGATCGCCTGGGTGTAGCCGCTGGCGACCGTCGCCGCCGGCAACGTCGCGGGGTCGAACCTGATCGTATCGAGGCTGCGGATCGTGCCCGTAGCGATTGCCGGCGAACCCACCGAGTAACCGGTACCCGGCGCAAGCGCCAGGACGATCGTCTCGTCCGCCTCCACGGTCGCATCCGCAATCGGCGTGACCGTCACGGTCCCGGTGATCATTCCCGCGGGAATGATCACCGGGTTGCTCACGGCTGCGTAGTCCGCACCCGCGGTAGCCGTGCCTGCCACGCTGAAGTCCACTTCGGTCGCCGCAATCGCCACCTGCGACAGCGTCACCGTGTACACGAGGGCGGACACACCGTCCTCGGGCACCACGGCCGGAGACACGGCGATGGAAGCCAGCACGACGTCGTCATTGGCGATGGTTCCCGTCGCGCTGGCGGGAGCCGCGATTGCGTAGCCCGTGCCCGGCACCAGGGTCAACACGACGCTCTCGTCCGGCTCCACCTGCGTATCGGCCAGCGGGACCACCGTCACCGTGCCGGTCGTGCTGCCGGCGGGAATGATCACCGGGCTGCCGATGGCGACGTAGTCGTTGCCCGCGCTTGCGGTTCCGCCCACGGTGAAGTCCACCGCCGTGGCCGCCGCCGCCGGCTGCGACAGCGTGACCGTGAATACCAGCCCCGCACCGCTGTCCTCCACCACGCTCGACGGTGCGACCGCGACCGTCGCGGTCGATACGTCGTCATTGCCGATCGTTCCGGTCGCACTGGCGGGTGCGCCGACCGCATAGCCCGTCCCCGCGACCAGGGTCAGAAGGACCGTCTCGTCCAGTTCAACGGTGGTGTCCGCGATCGGGACGACCGTGACCGTGCGAGTGGTGGCGCCGACCGGAATGACCACCGAGGTTCCGACAGCGGTGTAGTCGGTCCCCGAGGTGGCCGTACCGGCCATCGTGAAGCGCACCGTCGTGGCCGCGAGCGCCGGCCTGGAGAGCGTCACCGTGTAGACCAGGCCGGTCGCACCGTCTTCCTGCACCGTGGCCGGTGCCAGCGCGAGGGTGGCGGTGCGGGTGTCGTCGTCGGTGATCGTGCCGACGCCCTGCGTATCGGCCAGCCGCGCATTTACAGGGTTGGAAAGATTGACTCGGAAGGTCTCGTTCGGCTCGGCCAGCGTGTCGCCCCTCACCGGAACGGAGATCGTGCCGGTGGTGGCACCCGCGGCAATGGTCACGGTGCCGCTCGTCGGCGTGTAGTCCGTGGTTCCACTCGCCGTCCCATTGGCGGTTGCGTAGTTGACGCTCACGTTCTGGCCGACCGCCGGACTCAGCGTCACCGTGAACACTGCGTTGGTGGTCCCACTGTCGCCTTCGACGATGGACACATCGTTGATCACCAGCGCGGGCAGGTCGTCGTTGGTGATCGTGCCGGTCGCACTCGCCGGCACTCCCACGACATAGGTGCCGCCCGCTGCGAGCGTGACGACGACCGTCTCGTCCGCCTCGACCGTGGTATCGGCGGTCGGGTTGACGGTGATGGTGCGAGTGGTGGTGCCGGCCGGGATGACCAGCGGCGAGACGACCGCGGCGTAGTCGGAGCCCGAGGTGGCCGTGCCGCCGACGCTGAAGTTGACCGACGTGCTCACCGCCGCGGCCTGCGACAGGGTGACGGTGTAGATCAGGTTCGGCGTGCCGTTCTCCAGCACCGCGCCCGGCGCCACGGCAATGGTCGCCGTCGAGGTGTCGTCGTTGAGGATGGTTCCGGTCGCGACGGCCGTGCCACGCGTGTACCCGGTGCCGTTCTGCAAGGTGACGATGACGGTCTCGTTGGCTTCGATCGCGGTGTCGGCCGTGGGCGTCACGACGATCATGCCGCTGGTGCTCCCCGCCGGAATGACCAGCGGTGAAGCTGGCGCGACGTAGTCCGTACCCGACGTTGCCGTACCGGTGAGCGTGTAGACCAGCGAGACGGCGGTCGCCTTGGGCTGGCTCAGGGTGAAGGTGTAGACCAGGCTGGTCCCCGCGTCCTCGGCCATGCTGGCCGGCGCCACCGCCACGTTCACCACGGGGCTGTCGTCGTTGAGGATCGTGCCAGTGGCCGAGGCAGGCGAACCGACCGTGTAACCCGATCCCGTCGCCAGCGTGATGATGACGGTCTCGTGCGGCTCCAACGTGGAGTCGCCGGTCGGGTTGACCGTTACGTTCGCGCCGGTGCTGCCGGCCGGGATCGCAACCGACGCGCCGATGGCCGCGTAATCGGTTCCCGCCGTCGCCGTGCCGCCGACACTGAAATTGACTGTAAGCGCCGTCCCGTACGGCTGGCTCAGTGCGACCCGGTAGACCAGGTTGGGGCTGCCGTTCTCCACCACGCTGGCGGGGCTGACCGAAATGGAAGCCGTCGGCGCGGTGTCGTCGTCGATGATGGTTCCGATGCCGGCACCGTCCAGCACGACCAGCGGCTGGGCGTTCACCGGATCGTTGGTGATGCTGACCAGCACCGTTTCCTGCGGCTCGACCAGGGTGTCGCCGCGGACCGGCACGGAGAAGGTGGCGGTGGCCTGCCCGGCCGCCAGGGCGACCGATCCGGACATGGCGGTGTAATCGGTCACCGCCGTTGCGGTCCCGCCGGTGGCGGTGGTGTAGAGGAACCGGGCCGCGGTCGGATCGCCGGTGCGGGTGACGGTGAACACCATCGAGCGTGTGCCGGTGTTGCCTTCCACCACGCTGGCGTCCGATACCGCCACGGAGACCTGCGCAAGGGCGGTTGGCGACCACAGCGCCAGCAGCAACCCTGCGCACCGGGCCACCCTCCCGCCGGCACGCCCGGCCTGGGCCTGGCCCACGCGAAGCCACCACGGGCGCGCCTTCCGCTGCCCGGCCCCGCATTCCCCCAGATCCATCCCCGCCCCCAATGCACCCACGACTGCTTGCTGGGCGACTTCACACTCGCGAAGCCACCCTCCCCTTGTGTGCGAATCCGTGCACTGCGCCCCTTGATTGCGGCGACAGGATATGGCCGGGCAGCACCGGCCAGCAATACGGCGGTGACCGACGGACTCGCCGCATGTGAAGGGGTCAGCTTCAGGCGCAAGCCACGGCGCTGGACGTGGCCGGCCGCGACCGCGGCGCCCTGCCCGGCGGATCCCCGCAACGGCGTGGAATCAGGGTTGCCGGGCGGAACTGGGCCGCCCGGCAACCGCCCCGTTCAGGGTACCTGGGCGCCCAGCGTGTCCTTGTAGATCCGCCCGTCCTTCATGATGACCTTGAAGGCCTGTTCCGGGCGCGCGACCAGGCTGATGTCCACGGTCGGATCGCCGTCGACCAGTAGCAGGTCGGCGAACGCGCCCTCCTGCACCACGCCGACCCTTCCGGGATAGGGATTGCGCTTGCCGCTCAGCTGCAGCAGTTCGCCGTTGGTGCCGGTGGCCATGACCAGGGTTTCGGCCGGCGTGTACCAGCGGGTGAGGCTGGCGAGGATCGCGCCCTGCCGCCCGGCGAGTGCGGCGGAAAACAGCACGTCGGTGCCCCACGCAGTCTTGAGCCGGTACTTCTTGGCCAGGTCGTAGGCGTGGTTGTTGCCCGCGAACACTTCCTCGGCCTTTTTCCGCTCGAACGAACCCGGCGGGAACGCCTCGGCCAGTTCATCGGGGAACGGCTGGATGCTCAGCCAGATTCCCCGCTGCGCCATCAGCCGGGCAGTGGCATCGTCCATCAGGCTGCCGTGCTCGATGACCTTGACCCCGGCCTCGATCGCCTGGCGCACCGCTTCGGCCGTATAGGCATGCACGGTGACGTAGGTGCCCCAGTTGCCGGCCGCCTCGGTCGCCGCGCGCAGCTCCGCCGGCGTGAAGGTGATCGCATCCAGCGGACTATGCGGCGAGGACACGCCGCCTCCGGCGGTCAGCTTGATCTGCGCGGCGCCGCGCATGAGCTGCTCGCGCACGCGCATGCGCACCTCGTCGGGGCTGTCGGCGATGGCGGTGTCGCCCTCCAGGTCGGTCGGGCCGGGGGCACCCATCGTCCGCGGCAGGTCGCCGGGCTGGCGGAAGTCGCCATGGCCGCTGGTCACGCTGATCATCGCCCCGGATGCGTAGATGCGCGGGCCGGGCAGCACGCCCTCGTCCACCGCCTGCTTCAGGCCGAAGGAATTGCCACCCACGTCGCGCACGCTGGTGAAGCCGCGCATCAGGGTGCGGGTGGATTCGGCGGCTGCGATCGCGGTCAGGTAACGGTGGTCGCCACTGAGGATCGCGCCCAGCGACGGAGCGGCCATCATGCTGTGCCAGTGCGCATCGATCAGGCCGGGCATGAGCACGCGGCCGCCACCCTCGATCACCTTCGTCGCCGGCTCGGGCACCTGCCCCGGCGCGATGCGTTCGATCAGGTTGCCACGGACCAGCACGTCGCTCGGACCGGATACGCGGCCGGACGTGCCATCGAAGATCCGCACGTTGCGGAACAGCACCGATCCGGGCGCTCCTGGCGCCGCTGCCTGGCCGCCTGCCGCCTGCGCGGCGGCCAGGGCGAGCGAGTCATCGTGCGCACCGGCATTACCGGTGGTCAGGCCCGAGAGAAGGAAAACCACCGCAACGATCAGCTGACGCGAACCGGTTCCCATGACATCCCCAAAGCCTTGAAGGTCGGGCCGATCATGTCACAACTTTCCGCCCCCCAAGCCCTGCTACTTGATGAAGTCGTACTTCAACGAGGTCTGCAGCCGGAACGCATCGCCATCGGTGCCGTCCTGCTGCTGCAACTTGCCATAGACCAGTTCAAGACCCCAGCTCCAGCTGGGCACCGGTGCGTAGATCACGTTGGCCGCCGCATAGTCGCTGCGCCGGAATGCGTCCGGCGCGAGCGAATCGTTCCGGTCCAGGTACAACCGGCCCCAGGTCAGGGTCGAACGCCAGTGTTCGTTCCAGGGATGGCCATAGCCGATCCAGCCGCCCCATTCGTCGAGCACCTCGAGCGCGCCGGTGTCATCGACCACCGCATCCAGTCCGATGCCTCCCAGATCGCCGACGTAGGTGGCGATGCCGCGGCCGCCGACCGCGCCCCAGGTCACGTAATTGCCCGCCTCGGCACCCCATGCACCACTGACGGTGATGCCGCCCGCCATCGCCTCGTCGCTGCCCGCATCGTCGCGGTAAGCCAGCTGGCGCAGCAGCGTACCGACCTGCATGTGGCCGCTTTCTCCTTCATGTCGGGCGACGAAGACCAGGTTGGGCGCGGTCGTGCGCGCCGACCCCGATGAGGATGTGATCTCCGGCGGCGCGTGTTCGGCGGCGAAGACCAGCTGGTTGCCGTTGGACAGCGGCACGTACTGGCGGACACTGGCCAGGCGCGCGAACGGGACCGCGCCGGGTCCGGCGAAGTCGAGCGTATCGGGCCCGGAATCCAGGTCGAGGAACGCCGAGAAGCCGTAGCCGACATAGGTATTGCCCAACTGGCCCCAGGCATGGCGCAGGTTGTATCCGTACGAACCACCGGAACCATAGAAGTCGTTCTGCAGAACGAAACGCAGCCAGCCGTAGTCCGTCTGCCGGCGCGCCTCGATGGTGAACCGGGTCTGGCGCGCGTGCATGTTGAAACTGCCATCACCGGCCTGGTCGCCGGCCGGGATCGTCGAGGTGATGAACTGGTCGCTGACGCCGGCGTCATCGGTGTCGTACATCGCATCGAGCTTGGCGTAGCCACTCAGGCGCAGCCAGGTGGAGGTGCCGCGGACCGGGAAGAATCCCTCCTGCCCGTCCTCGCCCGGCGCCAGCTCGTTGTCCACGCGCGCGCCGCCGAGCTCGTCCTCGCTGAAAGACGGATGCGCGGGCAGCGGTGATTCGTCGGGAGCGGGAACCGGCGCGGCCGCCAGCGCCGCATCGGCGGCGGCGGGCACAGGCACAGGCGTGGCGCTTGCCGGCGGAACGGGCGCCGCTGCCACCGCCACCGGTGCAGGCAAGCCAGGGCCCGCCGTGGCTGGCGCCTGCCCCCGCTCCGATTCCAGTACTTCGATGCGATGGACCAGCCGGTCCACGGTCTCGCGCAGGCTGGCGATCTCCGCGTCGCGCTCGTCATCGGTCTTCTGCGCAAGCGCCGACAAGGGCGAAAGCGCGGCGACCAGGACCAGGAACCGCAGGGTTGCTCCATTCATGTCCGGACTCCGGGTGGACAAGCATCCATCGCGCCAAATGCCGGCTGCGAGGATGCGATCGGGAACGGCACGTCCTGCCTTCCAGCCGTGCCCTGGTTACCCCTGTATCCCGCACCCGACCGCGCGGCTCAGCCCTGCGGCACGCCCGCCATGTTCGGCAGCTGGTGCGCGACGCCCTTGTGGCAGTCGATGCAGGTGCGCTCGCCGCTGCGCAGCCAAAGGCCATGGATCTGCGCCGCGCGCGGACTCTGCCGGGTCAGGTCCATCGAATCGAAGTCGTGGCAGTTGCGGCACTCCAGCGAGTCGTTGGCCTTCAGTCGCGTCCATTCGTGGGTGGCCAGGACCAGGCGTTCGTCGAGGAACTTCTCGCGGGTGTTGATCGTGCCGAAGATCTTTCCCCAGACCTCCTTGGAGGCCTGCATCTTGCGCGCGATCTTGTCGGTCCAGTTGTGCGGCACATGACAGTCCGGGCAGGTGGCCCGGACCCCGGAACGGTTGGTGTAGTGGATCGTGCCCTTCAGCTCCTGGAAGACGTTGTCGCGCATCTCGTGGCAGCTGGTGCAGAACTGCTCGGTGTTGGTCGCCTCCAGCGCGGTGTTGAAACCACCCCAGAACATCACACCGGCGATGAACCCGGCCACGGTCAGGAAACCCAGGCTGTAGTAGCGGCTCGGCGAACGCAGCGTCCGCCAGAAGCCCTGCGCATGCCGCTTGGTCCATGCCCACATGGCTCAATGTCCTCCCGGCGGCGGCGCGGCCATCAGGCTGTCGATGTCGCGGAAGCCGTTGGCCACCAGCGTCGGCGCGTCGGTCTGGACCACGTGGCACTGGCTGCAGAAGTAGCGTCGCGGCGAGATCGTCGCCAGGAACTGGTCGTCGCGGTCCATGTAGTGGGTCACGCTGACCGGCGGGGCCTGGAAAGTGGCCGCATTGGCGCGCGCATGACACAGCATGCAACGGTTGCTGTTCTTGTCGACCTGGTAGCCGTCGATCGCGTGCGGGATGGTCGGCGGCTGCATCGGATAGTTGCGCACCCGGCGCATGTCGGTGTTCTCCACCCGCGCCATCGGTGGCGGATGGCCTTCCTTGTCGACCGGGACGCCGCGGCGGAGGGCGTCGATCTGGCCATCGCCCGGGACGAAGATGGCACGCGCGCCCACCGGGGTCGAAGCAGTCGCGGCGGGCTGGGCGTCGTCGGGCCGCTTCAGGCTGCCGAACATCCAGCCGGCGGCGAACACCAGCACCGACAGGAGCAGGACGAGGCCGGCGACGATAAGCAGGGGTTTGTTCCGCATGACATGCCTCCTAGGCGATCACGACCTTGCAGGCGCACTTCTTGTAATCGGTCTGCTTGGAGATCGGGTCGGTCGCATCAAGCGTGACCTTGTTGATCAGCTGGCCGGCATCGAACCACGGAACGAACACCATGCCCGGCGGCATCCGGTTGCGCCCGCGTGTCTCCACCCGCGAGCGCATCTCCCCGCGTCGCGACACCACCCGGATCTCGTCACCGCGCTTGAGCCCGCGCGCGCGCGCATCGTCGGGATTCATGAACACCACCGCCGCCGGGAACGACCGGTACAGCTCGGGGATGCGCATGGTCATCGAACCGGAATGCCAGTGCTCGAGCACGCGCCCGGTCACCAGCCACAGGTCGTACTCGGCATCCGGCGATTCTGCGGGCGGCTCGTAGGGCAGCGCCCACACCACGGCGCGGTTGTCCGGGAACCCGTAGAACTTGTGGCCCTCGCCAGGCTTGACGTACGGATCGGCGCCTTCGATGTAGCGGCGGCGCGTCTCCTTCCCGTCCACGACCGGCCAGCGTAGGCCGTGCGCTTGGTGGTACATGTCGAACGGGGCCAGGTCGTGGCCGTGGCCGCGACCGAACGCGGCGTATTCCTCGAACAGGCCCTTCTGCACGTAGAAGCCGAAGTCTTCCGACTCATGGTTCGCGAACCCCTCCTCGATGTCCGACACCGGGTAGCGATCCACGTTGCCGTTGGCGAACAGCACCTCGAACAGGGTCTTGCCCTTGAACTCCGGATTGGCCGCCAGCAGTTCGGCCGGCCAGCACTCGTCGGTGGTGAAGCGTTTGGAGAATTCCATCAGCTGCCACAGGTCGGACTTCGCTTCGCCGGGGGCGTTGACCAGCTGGTGCCAGAACTGGGTACGACGCTCGGCGTTGCCGTAGGCACCCTCCTTCTCCACCCACATTGCCGCCGGCAGGATCAGGTCGGCCGCCTGCCCGGTGACGGTCGGATAGGCATCGGATACCACGATGAAATTGTCGGGGTTGCGATAGCCCGGCCAGGCCTCCTCCATGATGTTGGCCGCGGCCTGCATGTTGTTGTTGACCTGCACCCAGTAGGCATTGAGCTTGCCATCACGCAGCATCCGGTTCTGCTGCACCGCGTGGTAGCCGGGCTTGGGATTGATCAGCCCGTGCGGGACCTTCCAGATCTCCTCGGCATGCTTGCGGTGCTCGGGATTGGCCACCAGCATGTCCGCCGGCAGGCGGTGGCTGAAGGTGCCGACCTCGCGCGCGGTGCCGCAGGCCGAGGGCTGGCCGGTCAGCGAGAACGGGCTGTTGCCCGGGGTGGAGATCTTCCCGGTCAGCAGGTGGATGTTGTAGACCATGTTGTTGGCCCACACGCCACGGGTGTGCTGGTTGAAGCCCATGGTCCAGAACGAGGTGACCTTCACCTCGGGGTCCGCGTACAGCTCGGCCAGCTGCTGCAGCCAGCCGCGCTCCACGCCGCTCATCTCCACGGCCTTGTCCAGCGTGTAGGGCTTCACGAATTCGGCGAACTGCTCGAAGGTGATCGGTTCGCCGCCGCCCGGGTCGTCGGCGTTCTCGGCTTCCATTTCCAGCGGATGGTCCGGGCGCAGGCCGTAGCCGATGTCCTGGTTGCCACGCTTGAAGTTCAGGCGGGAATCGACGAAGGCCTTGTTGACGCGCCCGCTCTGGATGATGTGGTTGGCGATGTAGTTGAGGATGACCAGGTCGGTCTGCGGCTTGAACACGATCGGGATGTCGGCAAGTTCGAAGCTGCGATGCTCGAAGGTCGACATCACCGCGACCTTTACGTGCGGGTGCGACAGCCGGCGATCGGTCACCCGCGTCCACAGGATCGGGTGCATCTCGGCCATGTTCGAGCCCCACAGCACGAACGCGTCGGCGGCTTCGATGTCGTCGTAGCAGCCCATCGGCTCGTCCATGCCGAAGGTGCGCATGAAGCCCATCACCGCCGACGCCATGCAGTGCCGGGCGTTGGGATCGATGTGGTTGCTGCGGAAGCCGGCCTTCATCAGCTTGTTGGCCGCGTAGCCCTCCCAGATCGTCCACTGGCCCGAGCCGAACATGCCGATCGCATCGCCGCCCTTGGCCTTGAGCACCTTCTTGAACTGCTCGGCCATCACGTCGAAGGCCTCGTCCCATTCCACCGGGGTGAAGTCGCCATCCTTCGCGTACACCCCGCCCTTCTTGCGCAGCAAAGGCTTGGTCAGGCGGTCGGTGCCGTACAGCACCTTGGACAGGAAGTAGCCCTTGACGCAGTTGATGCCGCGGTTGACCTCGGAGTGGACGTCGCCATGGGTGGCGACGACGTGGCCGTCGCGCACGGCCACGTTCACCCCGCAGCCGGTGCCGCAGTAGCGGCAGGGCGCCTTGCTCCACTTGAGCGAAGTGAGGTCGCCTTCGGTGATGACGTTGCTGCTGCCACCCGGAAGCGGCAGGCCGGCAGCGGCCGCCGCGGTGGCGACGGCGCTGTTGCGGATGAAATCGCGGCGTGTGGTGCTCATGCGGGGGCTCCGCTCACGTTGGCGTTGGACAGGGGTTCGTCGAGCGCCTGGCGCGACTCGGCGTGATGGTGGACCAGCAGCACGTTCAGTACACCGGCGACTTCCTTGAGCTGGTCGACGCGATCCATCACCGCATGGCGGTCGGCCGATTCGCACAGCAGGACGCTGCGCGTGGCGCCGGGTATCGCCAGCTCCAGGTCGCCATGACAGGCGACCATCGCCGCCAGCGCCGGACCCGAACCTTCGCGGTGCTGGACCACGAAACTGGCGATGTGGATTTCGTCGTCGGGCGCGGGCGCGGTCATGCGGGGACTTCCAGCGGCAGGTGGGCCAGGGTGATCGCCTGGGCAGGGCAAATACCCACGCACGCGCCACAGCCGCTGCAACGCTCCGCATCGACCATGGCCGCGCCGCGCCCACCCGGTGGAACGCGGATCGCCGACTCCGGGCAGACTTCGCGGCAGCTGGCACAGACGACGCCATGCGCCGGCAGGCAGCTGTCCTGGACCTGCGCACGCAACTCCCACGGTGGCGAAACCGTCGCCTGCAACGCGCCGCTCCCGCAGGCCTGCACGCAATCACCGCAGAATGTGCATTCCCCGCGCGCCGGATCGAAGCGCGGCAGGCCGTCGCCATCGCGCAGCAGGACCTGCTCCGGACAGGCGCGCACGCATGCGTCGCACCGCGTGCAGCGCGCGGCGAACAGGTCGGCATCGATCGCCCACGGCGGGCGCAGCGGGGAATCAGCGGTCGCGTTGCGACCGAACAACAGCATGCGGCGGGAAAGCGGCGTGGCGGCCATGGCTCAACCCGTCGGCGGCCCGGCGAAGAACATCTGCCAACCCCACACCAGGAAGCCGTAACCGGCCACGATCAGGACCGCCATCAACGGAAAGATCACCGCCGTCACCAGCAGGAACGCGAGGCGCTCCTGGTTCCGCGTGGCCGGGACATCCGGGTCGTGATTCCGCTCCATGGGCCTACCTTCGCAGGATGGGGACGCAGCGAGACTTCAGGCATGAGGCTATCACCACGGCCCGGGAGCGGCAAACGCGGGACGTCATGGAACGGCAATGCGCAAGCGGCATGCGTCGCTCCTCGCAAGTCGCAGCGCGTCGATTCAGGCGATGGCGGGGACCTGCTCCGGAACGGCGGAATCGATCGTCGCCGCGCATTGCGGCAAGGCTTCCGCCAACGCCCGGCCGACCAGGATCACCCCGGGCTGCCCGGCTTCCAGCGACATGGCCGACGTGGCCAGGTCCTGCAGCGTGGCGACCACGTAGCGTTCGCAGGACTGGCTGGCCGCCTGCACGATCGCCGCGGGCGTGTCGGCCGGCAGGTGCCGGCGCAGTGCGCCGATAATCGAAGCAAGCCGGCCCATGCCCATGTAGATCGCCAGCGTGGTGCCGCTGCGCGCCAGCGCTTCCCAGTCCGGCTCGCCATGGTCGGCGGTGTGCGCGGTGACGAAGGTGATCCCGTGGCAATGTTCGCGATGGGTGAGCGACACGCCCAGCGAAGCGGCCGCGGCGAAGGCCGCGCTGATCCCGTTGACGATCCGCACCGGAACTCCGGCCTGGCGCAGGAACGCGATCTCCTCGCCGGCACGGCCGAACATCAGCGCATCGCCGCCCTTGACCCGGACCACGCGCAAACCCTGCAGGGCGTAGCGGCGCATCAGCCGGCAGATGAAGGCCTGCGGCGTGGAACGGCATCCGCCGCGCTTGCCGACACGCACCACCCGGGCATGCGGTGCAAGGTCGACGATCCCCGGATTGACCAGGTCGTCGAGCAGCAATACTTCAGCCACCTCCAGCGCGCGCACAGCCTTCAGGGTCAGCAGCTCCAGGTCGCCAGGCCCCGCGGAGAGCAGGACGACCTCGGCCGGGATGCGTCGGCCGGAATTTGCATCGTGCAGGGACTTGGTCATCGGGGCTCCTGGCGATTCATGCGCTGGCGGTCTCGCGGGCCAGGCGGTTCAGCTGCGGGACGCACGAGCCGCAGACCGTGCCGCATCCCAGTCGCTGCTTGAGTGCGGGTACGTCGGCGCCATTGCGCACCTCGGCGCGGATCGCCGATTCGGTGACCTGGCGGCACACGCAGACCAGCGGGTCGCGCTCGACCTCGGCCAGCGCCGAGAATGCGGCCAGGCGTGGCCTGCGCCACGCATCGCCGGCGATCGCGTTGCGCAGAAGCGATTCGCCGGCCGGATGGACATCGGTCCAGAGCACGCCGTCGATGAAGTTTTCGCCATCGGCCTCGCGCCAGGCCACGCGCTTGAGCAGGCCGCGCCGCGCATCGCGGTACTCAAGCGTATCGGCGCCGGCAGCCAGTCCGAGGGCGTGGTCGAGCGCCGCCAGCCAGTCCGCCGGCATCGCCTCCACCGAAGCGGCGCGCAGCACCAGCCAGGCGACGTCGATCGCCGCGCCCGCCTCGGCCTGCAACGAGAGGGCGGCGTACCCGCAGTCCTTCAGCAGCGGCTGCACCGCCGCATGCAGCAACAGTGCGTTGCCTCGGCGGGCGGCCAGCAGGTGCCAGCCGAATTCCGCCTTCTCCACCCGCACCGCGGCGTGCTTGAGTTCGGGCTGGCGCGAACGTGCGTCCGTCGCCGGCTGGCTCACCTCGTTGATGCCGCCGCTGGACAGGTGCTGGCCGCTCCAGTGCATCGCCGCGAACACCGTGCCCGACGCGACTTCGTCGGAGGGTTCCAGCGGCAACACCAGCTCCCCGCGCTTGCTCGACACACGCACCAGGTCGCCCGAACGGAGGCCGCGACGCGCCGCATCGTCCGGATGCATGCGCAGGCCCGGCTCCGGGTTGTGCGCGAACAACCTCGCGACCCGGCCCGTACGCGACATGCCATGCCACTGGTCGCGCAGGCGACCGGTGACCAGGCGCAGCGGATAGCGCGCGGAGGTCTGTTCGGCCACCGGCCGATAGGCCGTCGCATGGAAGCGCGCGCGACCGTCGGCGGTGGGAAACACGCCATCCCCGTAGCGGCGCGGCTGGCCCTGCGCCTGGCCTTCGGGAAACGGCCACTGCTGCGGACCGTGCGCGTCGAGGCGCGCATGATCCAGCCCGCCGATGTCCAGGTCGCGGCCGACCGTCATCGCCCGATGCTCGTCGAAGATCGCCGCCGGCGCATCGGCCTGGAACAGCGGCGCGGCGCCGGGCGCGGCCAGCCGCGCCTCGATCCGCCGGGCCACCTCGCGCACGATCCACCAGTCCGGCTTCGCCTGCCCCGGGGCTGCGATCGCGGCACGCACCCGCGAGATGCGCCGCTCGGAGTTGGTGACCGTGCCGTCCTTCTCACCCCAGGTCGTGGCCGGCAGCAACGCATCGGCGTAGGGGACGGTATCGGTATCGGCGAACGCCTCCTGCACGACCACGTACTCGGCGCGCTGCAAGGCCTCTCGCACGCGGCCGATGTCGGGCATCGAATGGGCCGGGTTGGTGCATGCGATCCAGACCGCCTTGACCTTGCCACTGTGCAGGGCTTCGAACAGCTCGACCGCGGCCAGGCCCGGGCGCGGCGACAGGCTGCCTGGTGCCAGCCTCCACAGCGCCTCGACTTCGGCGCGATGCGTGTCGTCCGTGATCTCGCGGTGCGCGGCGAGCATGGTCGCCATGCCACCGACCTCGCGGCCGCCCATCGCATTGGGCTGGCCGGTCAGCGAGAACGGTCCGGCGCCAGGCCGGCCCAGCTGGCGCGTGGCCAGGTGCAGCTGGATCAGGGCCAGGTTCTTGTCGGTGCCGTGCGCGGACTGGTTCAGGCCCATGCAGTACAGCGACAGCGCCGCCGGGCTGCGGCCGAACCACTCGGCGGCGGTGACCAGATCCTCCGCCTGGATGCCGCAGATTTCGGCGGACATCCTCGGCGTGTACTCGCGCAGCAGCTGCTTGAGTTCGCCGAAGCCGGTCGTGTGCGCGTCGATGAATGCCTGGTCGAGCAATCCCTCCCATACCAGGTGGTGGAGCATGCCGTTGAACAGCGCCACGTCGGTGCCCGGCTGGATCTGCAGGTGCAGGTCGGCCATCGCCGCGGTATCGGTGCGGCGTGGATCGACCACAATCCAGCGGATGTCCCGATCGCGCTCCTTCGCGTCCTCCAGCCGGCGGAACAGCACCGGATGCGCGTAGGCCGCGTTGCTGCCGGCGAACAACACGGTCTTCGCGTGCTCCAGGTCGTCATAGCAGGTCGGCGGACCGTCGGCACCGAACGCCAGCTTGTAGCCGGTCACCGCGCTGGACATGCATAGGCGCGAATTGGTGTCGATGTTGTTGGTGCCCAGCAGGCCTTTGGCCAGCTTGTTGAAGACGTAGTAGTCCTCGGTCAGCAGCTGCCCGGAGATGTAGAACGCGACGGCGTCCGGGCCATGCCGCTCGACGATCCCGGCCAGGCGTTCGGCCACGGTATCCAGCGCCAAGCCCCAGTCCACCGCGCGACGGGCCTCCTGGCGGCGACCACGCAGCTGCGGCGCGAGCACGCGTCCTTCCAGGCTGCGCGCGCTCTCGGCCAGCGCGAGGCCCTTGCTGCACAGGCGGCCGAAGTTGGCCGGATGGTCCGGGTCGCCCTCCACGCCGGTGATGCGCTCGCCCGCGGCCGTGCGCTCGCTGTGGATCAGCACGCCACAACCGACGCCGCAATAGCAGCAGGTTGAGCGCGTGGTGCGGCGCTCACCCGGCAGCAGCGGGCCGGTGCCGTCCATCAGGCGGCGGCCACCGCGGCCACGCCCGCATTCGCCGCAATGCCGTCCGCATGCTGCGAAAGCGACAGCCACACTTCGCCATCGCGCACCTGCGCGGGGTAACGGCGCGCGCAGCCCACGTCCGGCGCGCAGGCCTGGCCGCTATCGAGCTGGATGTTCCAGCCGTGGAGCGGGCAGGTCACCGTGTCGCCGGACACAATGCCCTGCGACAGCGGCCCGCCCTTGTGCGGGCAACGGTCGGCCAGCGCGAATACCCGTTCTGGCCCCGGTCGGAACAGGGCGATGTTGTCGCCCTCCCCGCATTCGAGCACCCGCGCGCCCAGCAGCGGGATGTCTTCGAGCGCGCAGATGCGCACCCAGGCTTCGGTTGCCGTGGCCATGCTCAATCCTCCAGGGTCACGGCGATCTGCCGTTGCGGCTTGGGTGGCTCCAGCTTCAGCGGAACGAATTCGCGGGCCTGCGTGCCGGCGATGCGCGCCGCCCACGGATCGGGCAGGCCTTCGAGCGCGAACAGCAGCCGCTCGAACAGCGCGCGCCGGCTCGAAGCGTCATCGACCACCTTCTGCTTCACGTACTCCAGGCCGACCCGCTCGATGTAGTGCACGGTGCGGTCGAGGTAGTACGCCTCCTCGCGATACAGCTGCAGGAACGCACCGGTGTACTCCTTCACCTCGTCGGCGGTCCTGACCTTGCACAGGAAGCGGGCGACCTCGGTCTTGATCCCGCCGTTGCCGCCGACGTGGATCTCCCAGCCCGAGTCCACCGCGATGATGCCCACGTCCTTGATCCCCGATTCGGCGCAGTTGCGCGGACAGCCGGACACGGCCAGCTTGACCTTGTGCGGGCTCCACATGTTGGCCAGCATCGTTTCCAGATCGATGCCCATCTGCGTGCTGTTCTGGGTGCCGAAGCGGCAGAACTCGCTGCCCACGCAGGTCTTCACCGTGCGGATCGACTTGCCGTAGGCGTGGCCGGAGTTCATGCCCAGGTCCTTCCACACCCCGACCAGGTCCTCCTTCCTGATCCCGAGCAGGTCGATGCGCTGGCCTCCGGTCACCTTGACCATCGGTACGGCGTACTTGTCGGCCACGTCGGCAATGCGGCGCAGTTCGCTCGCGTTGGTCACCCCGCCCTTCATCTGCGGGATCACCGAGAAGGTGCCGTCCTTCTGGATGTTGGCGTGCGCGCGCTCATTGATGAAGCGGCTCTGCGGATCGTCCACCGCCTCGCGCGGCCAGGTCGAAAGCATGTAGTAGTTGACCGCCGGCCGGCAGGTCGCGCAGCCGTTGGGCGTGCGCCACTCCATGAGCGCGTAGGCCTGCGCGTGGCTGACCAGGTGGTGCTCGCGAATCGCCTGGCGCACCTCGCCATGGGTCAGCGACGTGCACGCGCAGACCGCCTTGGTCTTGGGCGTCTCCTGGAAGTTGGAGCCCAGGCAGTTCATCAGGATCTGCTCGACCAGGCCGGTGCAGGAGCCGCACGAACTCGCCGCCTTGGTGTTCTTCTTGACCTCGTCGACGGTGAACAGGCCCTGCTCGCGAACCGCCTTGACGATCGTGCCCTTGCACACGCCATTGCAGCCGCAGACCTCATCGCTGTCGGCCATGGCGGCGGCGCGATCCTGGCCACCGGTGCCGGCATCGCCCAGTGCGGTCTCGCCGAACACCAGGGTGTCGCGGCGCTCATCGATCGATGCGCCATCCCTGATCTGCCTGAAGTACCAGGCGCCGTCGCCGGTATCCCCGTACAGGCACGCACCCACCAGCCTGTCGTCGCGGATCACCAGCTTCTTGTACAGGCCGCCGGCCGGATCGGAGAGCACGATCTCCTCGGTGCCCTCCCCGCCCATGAAGTCGCCGGCCGAGAACAGGTCGATGCCGGTGACCTTGAGCTTGGTCGAGGCCACCGAACCCTTGTAGATGCCGATGCCGTAGGTGGCCAGGTGGTTGGCGCAGATCTTGGCCTGTTCGAACAGCGGCGCGACCAGGCCGTAGGCGATGCCGCGATGGCTGGCGCATTCGCCGACGGCATAGACGCGCGGGTCGTAGGTCTGCAGCGTGTCGTTGACCACGATGCCGCGGTTGCAGTGGATCCCGGCGGCCTGCGCCAGCGTAGTGTTGGGGCGGATACCGGCCGCCATCACCACCAGGTCGGCCTGCACTTCCTCGCCATCGGAGAAGCGCACCGCGGCCACTTCGCCAGCAGCATTGCCGACGATCTCGGTGGTGGAGGTGTTGAGGCGGAAATCCAGGCCACGCCCGGCCAGGGACTTCTCAAGCAACGCCCCGGCGACCGGATCGAGCTGGCGCTCCAGCAACCAGCCGGCCAGGTGGACCACGGTCACCTGCATGCCGCGCAGTTTCAGGCCGTTCGCCGCTTCCAGGCCGAGCAGTCCGCCACCGATGACCACCGCGTGCTTCTTGACCTTCGCGGTGTCGATCATCGTCTGCGTGTCGTGGATGTCGCGGTAGCCGATGACGCCTTTCAGGTCCTTGCCCGGCACCGGCAGGATGAACGGCACCGAGCCGGTGGCCAGCAGCAGGCGGTCGTACTCGGCCTCGGTGCCGTCGCTGGCGACTACCTTGCGGCGCACGCGGTCGATCGTGGTGACCTCCTTGCCCAGGTGCAGGGTGATGCCGTGGTCGGCATACCAGGACAACGGGTTGAGCACGATCTCGTCGAAGGCCTGCTCGCCGGCCAGCACCGGCGAGAGCAGGATGCGGTTGTAGTTCGGATGCGGCTCGGCACCGAACACGGTGATGTCGTACATGTCCGGCACCAGCTTCAGCAGCTCTTCCAGCGTGCGGATGCCGGCCATCCCGTTGCCCACCACCACCAGCCTTGGCTTCTTCATTGCAGGTTCTCGTTGGACACGGGAGGCAGGGCGCGGGTCATGAACGCGCTGCAGGGGTCTTCTCTGTAACTTCCGAACGGGGCGCAGTACTGGAAGCCGAAGCGCGCGTACAGTGCGCGCGCCGGCGCGAACTCCGGCTGGGTGCCGGTCTCCAGGCTCAGCCGGCGGTAGCCGCGCTGCACGGCTTCGTCGATGACCTGCCGCAGCAGCGCCTCGGCCACGCCGCGGCGGCGGTGCGCGGCGGCGGTGCGCATCGACTTGATCTCGCCATGCCAGCCATCGATTTCGCGCAGCGCCGCGCAACCGACCAGCGCACCGTCCTCGCGCGCACTCCAGAAGGTGATGTCCGAAGCGCGCAGCCGGGCCAGGTCCAGCGCATGCACGCTTTCCGGCGGCGAGATGCGGCGCATCTCCTCCAGGTGCTCGCGCAGCAGGGCGACGATCTCCGTGCCGTCGAGAGGATCGATGGCGATCTGCATGGGCATGCCTCAGACCCGCGCCGCGCCCAGCGGGGCCCAGTGCAGGCGCCAGCGCTGCTTGACCCCGACCAGACACAGCGAAGCGGCCAGGGTCACCGCCGCGAACAGCCACAGGCCGACCGCATAGCTGCCCAGCTGCTGCTTGACCACGCCCAGTCCGGCGGCGAGCAGGAAACCACCGACGCCACCGGCCATGCCGATCAGTCCGGTCATCAGCCCGATCTCGGCGCCGAAACGCTGCGGCACCAGCTGGAATACCGCGCCATTGCCGGCACCCAGGCACAGCAGGGTGAGCACGAACAGGGCCACCGTTGCGCCGGCGCCGCCGATGCCCAGCGCCGCGGTCGCGACCAGCACAGTCACGGCGAGGTAGACCATCTGCAGCGAGCGGGTGCCGCCGATGCGATCGGCGATCACGCCGCCAAGCGGACGCATCACCGAGCCGGCCAGCACGCAGGCCGCGGTCGCCCAGCCGGCGATTTTCGGCTCGAAGCCGAACTGGTCGTGGAAGTAGCCCGGCAGCGCGCTGGCGAAACCGGCGAAGCCACCGAAGGTGATGGCGTAGAAGAACATGAACCACCACGAGTCGCGGTTGCCGACCAGCACGCGTCCGTAATCGCCCAGGCTCTTGCGCGCCACCGGCACCGGCGCGTCCTTCGCGCAGGCGGCGAAGATCGCCAGCACCACCAGCAGCGGGATCACGGCCAGGCCGAACACGTTCTGGAAGCCGAACGCGGTGGCCAGCACCGGCGCGAACAGCGCGGCGAACACCGTGCCGGAATTGCCGGCGCCGGCAATGCCCATCGCCGTGCCCTGGTGCTCGGCCGGATACCAGCGCGAAGCCAGCGGCAGCGCCACCGCGAACGAGGCCCCGGCCACGCCGAGCATCGCGCCCAGCAGCAGTACCTGGCCGAAGCTGTGCACGCCCAGCCGCCATGCCACCAGCAGCGAAGCGATCACCACCACCTGCGCCAGCACGCCGGTGCGCTTGGCGCCGATGCGGTCGGCGAGCAGGCCCAGGAACAGGCGCAGCACCGCCCCGCACAGGATCGGCACGGCGACCATCAATGCACGCTGCTGCGTGTCCAGTGCCAGTGTCTGCGCGATCTGCACCTGCAAGGGACCGAGCAGGTACCAGACCATGAAGCTGACATCGAAGTAGAGGAAGGCCGACAGCAGCGTGGGGGCGTGTCCGGCGTTCCAGAAGGATCGGTTCATGCGTCGCCATCTCCGGGTTTGGGCGCGCCGTGGGGGCGGCTGGATCGCAAAAAAAAAGGCGTCCCCGGTTCGCACCGGGAAGACGCCGTTGTCTGGGTGGCCGGACCGCCGTTGGCCGGGCTACCTGATCAGGTTGTGGACGGCCACGCCGTTGTGTCCGCACCCATGGCTACGCAATGGCCATGCCAAGTCGTGTCGCAGCGCAGCATCACCAGCGCACGCGAGGAAAAACATGGAGTTGGGTGCGCGATGGACGCCATGGCGCGATCCGCGCGCGCAGGCTCACGAACCCACTTGCACCGGGCTGGTGCGCTTTGCACTGCGTACGTGCGCCATGCACCACGAGTGCGCACGCGGAGCGGCCGCGAGGTTCAGTCCGTCGCGTCCGTCCGCAGGCCGGGGGCCGTGTCCCCCGCAGGTACGGCGACACCCAGTTGCCCGGCGGCTTGCCGGTAGGTGTCGATCCGGTACACATCGGCCAGCCAGGCATCGCGCGCGTCGTCTTCGGTGGCCGGCGGCAGCCAGCGCCAGCGGCGGAACTGCTGCAGGAACCAGCGCCCGTTGCCGGCGCGCGGCACGTTCGCCTCGCCCTGCGCGTGGAACTGCAGCGCTTCTCCGGGAACGTCGCCATCGCGTGGGAGCAGGCCTTCCGCCAGCCGCGCGACCGGCAGGCCGATGGCCTCGGGTGCCGACAGCCATTGCGCGGCCTGCATGCGGTTGCGTGGATCGGCATCCAGCCAGCGGCAGGCTTCCAGCGCCACCGTGGTGAGCGCGAGCGCAAGCTCGGGCTGCAGCGCGGCGAAGTCGCGCCGGCACGCGAGCACCTTCTCCGGATGACCCGGCCAGGCCTGGCCGCTGCGCACCACCCGGCGACCGGCACCAGTCGCTTCGGCCTGCTCGCCCCAGGGCTCGCCCGCGCAGAAGCCGTCCAGTTCGCCCTCGGCCAGCGCCTGCGGCATCTGCGGCGGGGGCAGGGTCAGCACCTCGATGTCGCAGGTGGGATCCACGCCCTGGCGTGCCAGCCAGTCGTACAGCCACAACGCATGCGTGCCGGTGGGAAAGGTCTGCGCGAACACGGCGCGGCGCGGCAACGCGCGCAGCGCATCGCGCACCGTCCGCCCCTGGTCCAGTGCAGCAGCCAGCGCGGGCGAGACGGTGATCGCCTGCCCGTTGCGGTTCAGGCCAAGCAGGATCGCCAGGTCCGCGCGCGGGCCACCGATGCCGGTCTGCACGCCCAGCACCATCGCCTCCATCGCGTGCGCCGCATCCAGCTCGCCCGACAGCAGGCGGCCGCGCAGCGCGGCCCAGGACGCCTGCCGGTGCAGGCGCAGCGCCACGCCATGCTGCCGGTCCAGGCCCAGCCGCGCGGCCACCAGCAACGGGGCGGCGTCCAGCAAAGGCATGAAGCCCACGTCCAGCGCGTGCGGATCGTTGCGTCCGGCATTCGTCATCGCTTGCCCATCCCGTGCGTCATTGCGGCTTGCCCTGTTGCATGTCTTCGCTTCGTTTCATCCGAGCAGGTCGGACATCGAGAGGATCCGGCGCGCCACCTCGGCCAGCTTCAGGCCGTGCTTCATCGCCTGCTGGCGCAGCGCCGCGTAGGCCTGCGCCTCGCTCATGCCACGCCGCTCCATGAGCAGCCCCTTGGCCCGATCGATGTCCTTGCGGTCGCCCAGCTTGTGCTCGAGTTCGTCCAGGCGCAGGCGCACGTTCGCCTGCTGCTCGAAACGCGCCATCGCCACGCGCAGGATCGGCGCCAGCCGGCCGGGGGCCAGGCCGTCGACCACGTAGGCGGCCACACCGGCGCCCAGGACATCGCGGATCAGCCCTTCGTCGCCATCGGCCGAGAACATCACCACTGGCCGCGGCGCGTGCCGGTCGAGCATGGCCAGCTGCTCGAGCGTATCGCGCGAGGGCGAATCCACGTCGAGGATGACCACGTCCGGCGCGGCGGCCTCCACCGCGCGCAGCAGGCCGCTGCCGGACACATGCGGCAGCACCTCGTAGCCGGCATCGCGCAGGGCATCCTGCAGGTCGGCGATGGGCTTTTCCGTGTCGTTGACCAGCAGGACGCGCAGCATCGGGCACAGGGCGGGGGACGTGGGGTCGCCTCGATGTTGCCATGCAACATGAGGCGCCGGCGAGCCCTGCCTCGCGCGGCTCAGAGGTGGAACATCAGCTTGGCCAGGACGGCGATCGCCAGCACGTGGACCAGCACGCTGCGGTGCAGGCGCTGCGAGCGGGGGCCGTCGAGGCGGCCCTGCCGCTGCCAGGCCATCGCCCGCAGGAAGTGGCCGAAGACGCTGGCCGCCAGGACCATCTTGGCCCACAGCAGCAGGGCGAAATGACTGCCCAGCGGCTGCGCCAGCGCTCCCCTGTGGTGCCACGCCAGCCCCAGCCCCGCCAGGTAGAGCACGGCCAGGACCCAGGGCATCACCACGCGGGCCTGCGCGGCGAACGCCGCTTCCAGCCGGCGCGCGGTCGCCGCCGGCAGCCGCCGGCGCACCCCAGGCAGGAACAGCACCTCGACCACGACCGTGCCGATGAACACGATCGCGGCCAGCAGGTGCAGCAGCAGGAACTGCAGATACGTCGACATGCCGACAGCGTGGCGCCCGCCACGGCCGGACGCCTTGACCACGATCAGGCGCGCGCCACCCCGCATCGGCCAGGCCCGACCGTTACCAGCCTGAAGCGGTCGCAATCACGCGTCGCGGATTGACCTGCATCAAGGACAGGTTCGGCGTATGGTTCTAGCCTGTCGCCATGGCTACCCTGTCCGCCCTCTTCGACCCGCAGCTGCTCCAGCGCTACGACGTGCCGGGGCCGCGCTATACCTCGTATCCGACCGCGCCGCAGTTCACCCCCGGCTTCGGCGAATCGGAGCTGCGCCAGGTCGCCGCGGCCAGCAACGGCGATCCGATCCCGCGCCCGATTTCCCTGTACCTGCACATCCCGTTCTGCACCAGCCCGTGCTTCTACTGCGGCTGCAACCGGATCATCACCCGCGATGCGAGCCGCGGCGCGGCCTACCTGACCCGCCTGTATCGCGAGATCGCGATGGCCTCGTCCATGTTCGATCGCGACCGCGACGTCGAACAGGTGCATTTCGGTGGTGGCACGCCCAATTTCCTGACCCCGGACCAGATCACCGAAGTGGTGGACGTGCTGCGGCGGCAATTCCATTTCGCCGCGGACGCCAAGCTGGACTGCTCGATCGAGCTGGACCCGCGCTTCATCACGCCCGGCGAGATCGGCCAGCTGGCATCGGCCGGCTTCAACCGCGCCAGCCTGGGCGTGCAGGACTTCGACCCGGTCGTGCAGCAGGCGGTCAACCGCGTGCAAGGCGTCGAGCAGACCCTGGGCATCATCGATGCCTGCCGGCAGCACGGCTTCCGCTCGGTCAACGTCGACCTGATCTACGGCCTGCCCAAGCAGACCCTGGAAGGTTTCTCGCGCACCCTGGACATCACCCTGCAGGCGCGCCCGGACCGGCTGGCGATCTACGGCTACGCACACATGCCGCAGCTGTTCCGCCCGCAGCAGCGGATCAATGCCGAGGAACTGCCCAGCGCGGAGACCAAGCTGGACCTGCTGCGCCTGGCGATCGACAAGCTCGGCCAGGCCGGCTACGAATACATCGGCATGGACCACTTCGCCCTGCCCGACGACGAACTGGCGCGCGCCCAGCGCGAGGGCGGGCTGCACCGCAACTTCATGGGCTACACCACGCACGCCGAAAGCGACCTGGTCGGCCTGGGGGTGAGCGCGATCAGTCACATCGGCGCGAGCTTCAGCCAGAACCCGCGCGACATCACCAGCTGGGAGCAGGCCATCGACGACGGCCGCCTGCCGGTGTGGCGCGGCATGCGCCTGGACGAGGACGACGTGATCCGCGCCGACGTGATCCAGTCGCTGATGTGCCACGGCGAGCTCGATTTCGAGGCGCTGGGCAGGCGCCATGTGATCGATTTCCACGACTATTTCCGCGATGCCATCGAGCGGTTGACGCCACTCCAGGATGATGGGCTGGTCGAAGTGGACGGCCGCGGCCTGCACGCGACCTCGCGCGGAAGGCTCCTGCTGCGTATCATCGCGATGTGCTTCGATCGATATCTACCCCCGGCCGCGGATGCGACGGCCACACCCCGGTACTCGCGCACCGTCTGAGTGTGACGGGAGTCATTGCATGACCTCACCGACCGTCTTCCCGCGGACCAGCCCGACCGTGCTGGCCGACGACGGCGATGCCCTCTCCTTCTGCTCGACGTGTGCCTTCTCCCAGGCCTGCCTGTCCGAAGGCATGGACAAGCGCGCACTGATGGACCTGCACGTGCTGGTCGAGCACGTCGGCCCGCTGCACCCGGGCGAACACGTGTTCCGCGAAGGCGATGCCTTCGGCGCGATCGCGGCGGTACGCGCCGGTACGGTCAAGACCTACCAGATCGACCGCAACGGGCACGAGCAGGTCCTGGGCTTCCACCTGCCGGGTGAGGTGATCGGCCTCAACGCGATCCACGGCGACCGTTACCCGTGCAATGCCATCGCGCTGGACACGGTGATGCTGTGCCGGTTCTCGTTTCCGAAGATCGCCCTGCTGGCGCAGCGCCTGCCCAACCTGCAGCAGCACCTGTTCCGGCTGATGAGCCGCGACATCGGCGTGGCCTCGCTGTTCGCGCGCGACAACACCGCCGACGAGCGCATGGCCGCGTTCCTGATCGGCCTGTCGCGGCGCCTGGCCGCGCGCGGCTTCTCGCCGCGCCGCTTCCAGCTGACCATGTCGCGCACCGACATCGCCAACTACCTGCGCCAGGCGCCGGAGACTGTCAGCCGGGTGCTGCGCCGGTTCGAGGTCGAAGGCCTGCTGCATATCAAGCAGCGCGACGTCGAGATCGTGGACCTGCCGCGCCTGGAAGCGCTGGCGATGACGGTGCTGCGCCAGTAACGGCGGCCGGCCGCACGCGTCGACGCGTGCGGCCTGTCGGGCCGGGAAGACGCTGCGGGAAAAGCCCGTCACCAGGGCCGCGTGCGCACGTCGCTCGAAGGCGTGGGCCCGCCCGGTTCGGCCGCACCGGGCCCATGCCACGCCCTTTGCCGCGGTCGGGAAGCCCTCCACACCCCTAACGCCGGTCGCCGTCGTCGGCCCGCCGTGCACGGCGAAGATCGGCGCCGAGGGCATTCCGCGGCCAGCCAGACGGCCGAATCGGCACGGCTTGACCTGCGTCATGGAGGCCGCGGCCCCCGGCGCCGAACATGCGGCCATTCCCCGCAGGAGAGAGCCGCGTCATGAATTCCACCCGCAAGCTTTGGACAGGCCTGGTGGTCCTGCTCATCGCCTCGTTTGCCGTCCTGCTCTGGGTCGGCAGCGAGATCCACCGCCAAGCCCCCCCATTGCCCGAACAGGTGGTCAGCACCGACGGCCAAGTGGTCTACACCCGCAAGGACATCGAGACCGGACGCCAGGTATGGCAGTCGATCGGTGGCCAGCAGCTGGGCTCGATCTGGGGCCACGGCGGCTATGTCGCCCCGGACTGGGGCGCTGACTGGCTGCATCGCGAGGCCGAAGCGGTCCTGGACCTGTGGGCCGCGCGCGAGCATGGCCTGGACAGCTACAAGAAGCTCGATGCCGCCACCCAGGCCGCCTACGCCCAGCGCGTGCAGGCCCTGCTGCGGCCGAACACGTACGAGGCGGCCACCGGCACGATCCACATCGATGCCGATCGCGCCGCCGCCATGGCCACGGTCGCCACGCACTACCAGACCCTGTTCGGCAACGACCCGTCGATGACAGGACTGCGCGAGGCCTATGCCATGCGCAACGGCACCGTGCCCGATGCCGAGCACCGCCGCCAGCTGACGGCGTTCTACTGGTGGGCGGCATGGTCGTCGGTGACCGAGCGTCCCGGCGCGGACATCACCTACACCGCCAACTGGCCGCATGACGAGCTGGTCGGCAACACGCCGCCGTCGAACCTGTTCATGTGGACCGTGTTCAGCGTGCTGTTCCTGATCGCCGGCATCGGCCTGCTCGGCTGGCACTACGCGGTCAGCCACGGCGAGGAGATGGTGCCGGTACTGCCGAAGTCCGATCCACTGGCCGCGATCAAGGTCACCCCATCGATGCGCGCCACCGCCAAGTACTTCTGGGTGGTGATCGCGCTGTTCCTGGTGCAGATCCTGCTCGGCGCGATCACCGCGCACTACCAGGTCGAAGGCCAGGAGGCCTACGGCTTCGCCCTGGCCGACGTGCTGCCGTACTCACTCACCCGCACCTGGCACACGCAGCTGGCGGTGCTGTGGATCGCCACCGCATGGCTGGGCATGGGCCTGTACATCGGCCCGGCCATCTCCGGGCATGAGCCGAAGTTCCAGCGCCTGGGCGTGAACGTGCTCTGGACCTGCCTCCTGGTCATTGTCGTTGGCTCGTTCGCAGGCCAGTGGTTCGCGGTGATGCAGAAGCTGGGCCTGGCCCACAACTTCTGGTTCGGCCACCAGGGCTGGGAATACGTGGACCTGGGCCGCTTCTGGCAGTGGTTCCTGTTCATCGGCCTGCTGCTGTGGCTGACCCTGGTCGGTCGCGCGCTGTGGCCGGCCATGCGCAAGGGCACCGAGTCGCGCTCCATCGTCAGCCTGCTGTTCCTGTCGGTGGTGGCGATCGGCATCTTCTACTCGGCCGGCCTGATGTGGGGCGAACACACCCACCTGTCGATGGTCGAATACTGGCGCTGGTGGGTCGTGCACCTGTGGGTCGAGGGCTTCTTCGAGGTGTTCGCGGTGGCGGTGATCGCCTTCCTGTTCACCCGCCTGGGCCTGCTGCAGGTGAAGTCGGCCACGATCGCGGTGCTGTTCGCCACGATCGTGTTCATGGCCGGCGGCGTGCTCGGCACCCTGCACCACCTGTACTTCACCGGCACGCCGACGGCGGTGATCGCCCTGGGCGCGAGCTTCTCGGCGCTGGAAGTGGTGCCGCTGGCCTACGTCGGCTTCGAGGCCTACCACAACTACAAGCTGGGCAAGGCCACGCCGTGGATGGCCAAGTACAAGTGGCCGATCATGTTCTTCCTGGCCGTGTCGTTCTGGAACCTGGTGGGCGCGGGCCTGTTCGGCTTCCTGATCAACCCGCCGCTGCCGCTGTACTACATGCAGGGCCTGAACCTGACCGCCAACCACGGCCACACCGCGATGTTCGGCGTGTACGGCATGCTCGGCATCGGCCTGATGCTGTTCTGCCTGCGCGGCCTCAAGCCGGACGTGAAGTGGAACGAAAAGCTGCTGGCCACCTCGTTCTGGTCGCTCAACATCGGCCTGGCTGGCATGTCGCTGTTCACCCTGCTGCCGCTGGGCATCCTCCAGCTCAACGCGGCGATCGACAAGGGCTACTGGTACGCGCGCTCGGCCGACTTCATGCAGCAGCCGATCGTGGACCTGCTGGTGTGGATGCGGGTGCCGTCGGACACGCTGTTCAGCGTCGGCGCCGCAGCCCTGGCATGGTTCGTGTTCCGGCTCTGGGTGGCACCCAAGCGTGAATCGCCGGTGCCGTCGGCTACCGCGGTGGCCGCTGCGGCGATCACGCCCAAGCACTGATCCTCGCTGCATCGCTGCATCCATCGGGGCCGCCTTCGTGCGGCCCCGATGTTTTTCCGGCCGGGACTGCGCGCCGGGGGCCGGGCAGTCCACCCGCCAGCACGCTGCCCGCCGCGTCGACCCTGGATCGTCTGCGGCCGATGACCGATCTCACTGCCCTGCCCGAAATTGTGTAACCCGACCGGCGCGGCCTATCCTGCCGCCATGTCCCGCGTCTTCGGCCCCCGCCGGCTCTCCTTCCTGCGCACCAGCGTCATGCTGGCGTTCGCGCTGGGGCTGTTCTGGCAATCGATGCTGGGTTCGCTCGGCGAGATCCACGAAGCCGTCGAGCACGCGAGTACGGCAGCGACCCACGAGGCCGGCGTCGAATCGCACGAGGCCCCGGCGCACGGGAATCCCGCCGACGATGGGCTGCATTTGGCGCTCCACTACGCGCACTGCTGTGGCCAGGCGGCCGGCCTGGCCGATCCGGGCATCACCTGTGCCGCCGTCGCACCGCAATCCGTGCAGCCGCGGACCTTGGCCTCGGTGCGGACGCCTGCGTCGCACCTTTCCGGTCCGTTCCGTCCTCCGATCCGGGCCTGACGCTCGACTGGCGATAAGCCAGCGTTCCGTCACTGCACCCTTTCCGGAGTATCCCCATGCCTGTGCGACTCGCGGCCCTGGCCGCGTGGATCGTCGGCTGTGCCATGGCCTGGCCGGCCGTGGCCGCCGATCCCGCCCCACCCGCCCTCACCCTGGATGACGCGTTCGTACGCGTCGCCCGTGCCCACCCGGACCTGCGCCTGTTCGGTGCGCAGACCGACCTCCTACTCGCCGAGCGTGACCAGGCCAGCCTGAAACCCGCGCTGCGCGCCGGCCTGGACATCGAGAACGTGCTCGGCACCGGCGCGACGCGCGGCTTCGACCAGGCCGAAGTGACGCTGACGCTGGCCGGCGTGCTGGAACGCGGCGGCAAGCTCGACGCGCGTCGCGCGCTGGCGCAGAGCCGCATCGATGCATTGTCCGTGCAGCGCGAGGCACAGCGCCTGGACCTGCTGGCCGAGACCGCGCGACGCTACCTGGCCGTGGCCGCGGCACAGGCGCAGGCGGACATCGGCCGCCTCGACATGGAACAGCGCCGGCGCACGGTCGCGGCGGCCCGTCATCGCCTGCAGGCCGGTGCATCGCCCGAGTCCGTCGTGCTGACCGCCGAAGCCGCGCTGGCGCGTGCGGAAATGAGCGTGGATCGCGCCACCCAGCAGGAGCACGCTGCGCGCCAGCACCTGGCCGCACTGTGGGGCGAACGTGATCCGGCCTTCCTGCTCGCCGCGGCCGATCCGCTGCTGACGCCCGCCGTGCCCGAACTCGAAGAGCTCGCCGCCTGGCTCGAGCGCACGCCGGAGCTGGCCGGTTTCGTCGGCGAGCAGCGCATCCGCGAAGCGCGGCTGCAGCTCGCGCGCAGCGCCGCCACGCCCGACCTGGACTGGCAACTGGGCATCCGCCGCCTGCAGGAAAGCGACGACACCGCGCTGGTGGGCAGCCTCTCCATGCCACTGGGGGGCACGCGCCGGGCGCAGCCGGAAATCCGCGCCGCCGAAGCGGAGCTGGCGTCGCTCGGGCTGGAACGCGAATCCCGCGACGTGTCGCTCTACAGCACGCTGGTCCAGGCACACGGTCGCTACCGCGTCGCCCAGCAGGAGGTGCGGCGCACCGCGCAGGACGTGCTTCCGCGCCTGGCACGCGCCGAGCGTGCCGCGCAGCGCGCGTACGGCGCCGGCGCGATCAGCTACCTGGAATGGGCGCAACTGCAGTCCGAGCACACCGCCATGCAGCGGCAGCAGCTCGACGCCGCGCTTGAAGCACAAAGCGCCCTCATCGAAATCCAGCGCCTGACCGGCCAGCCCTTCGTGGCCGGCGCCGGCGCCTCCGGACAAGGAACCTCCCCATGATCCGTTCACTGGGTACCGCGATTTTCCTGGCCCTGCTGCTCGCCGCCTGCGGGCGCGGTGCGGCCGATGGCGAAGCCGGACACGACCATGCCGACGGCGGCCACGAAGGCGAACGCCTTGATGAAGCAGGTCGCGAAAAGCGGGGCGCCGCCAACAGCAACGCCAGAAATGAAGAAGACGCCGACCACGCGCACGATGCAGACGGCGCCGAGGAAGGCGAAGCCCACGCCGACAGCACGGTCATCGCCGCCGACATCGCCCAATCCTCGGGTATCCGCGTCGCCGCAGTGGCCGCCGGAATCATCGCCGACGAACACGAGGTGCAAGGCCTGCTGACCCCGGTCGAAGGCCGCGCCGCGCAGGTGTCGGCGCGCTATCCCGGTCCCATCCGCAGCCTGGCGGTGAACGTCGGCGACCGGGTCCGCGCCGGGCAGGCGCTGGCGGCCGTGGAAAGCAACCTGAGCCTGTCCACCTACACCGTCACCTCGCCGCTGGCCGGCGTCGTCCTCGCGCGCCATGCCAGCCTGGGCAGCGTCGCCAGCGAAGGCAGCGCGCTGTTCGAGGTCGCCGACCTGTCGCAGCTGTGGGTGGACCTGCACATCTTCGGTTCCGATGCCGGCCACATCGTGCCCGGCGCGCCGGTCACGGTGACCCGCCTGAGCGATGGCGTCACCGCGCAGACCACGCTCGAGCGCGTGCTGCCCGGCACCGCCACCGCCAGCCAGAGCACGGTCGCGCGCGCGGTGCTGGAGAACGAGGACGGTTTGTGGCGTCCCGGCTCGGCGGTCAGGGCGCGCATCACCGTCGAACAGCAGCCGGCCGCGCTCGTCGTGCCGCTGACCGCGCTGCAATCGCTGGAAGGCCGTGACGTGGTGTTCGTACGCGAAGGCGACCGCTACCAGGCGCATCCGGTGAAGCTGGGCAAGCGCGATGGGCAGAGGGTGGAGGTCCTCGAGGGACTGAATGCCGGCGACGAAGTCGTGGTCGAACAGAGCTACCTGGTCAAGGCCGACATCGGCAAGGCGGGGGCTTCGCATGAGCATTGAGCCCATGGGCGAGGCCCCGCGCGGAACGCTTGAACGCATCATCGGCTTCGCCATCGCGCATCGCTGGCTGATGCTTGCGCTGACCCTGGCGCTGGTCGCGGTCGGCATCTGGAGCGCGCGCCAGCTGCCGATCGACGTCACCCCCGACATCACCAACGTGCAGGTGCAGGTCAATACCGCGGCGCCCGGTTTCTCGCCGCTGGAAACCGAGCAGAGGGTGACCTTCCCGCTGGAGACCGCGCTGGCCGGCCTGCCCGGGCTGGACTACACGCGCTCGCTGTCGCGCTACGGCCTGTCGCAGGTGACGGTGGTGTTCAAGGACGGCACCGACCTGTACTTCGCCCGCCAGCAGGTGGCCGAACGCATCGCCCAGGCGCGCTCGCAGCTGCCTGCGGGGCTGGATCCGGAGATGGGTCCCATTGCGACGGGCATGGGCGAGATCTTCATGTACATCGTGCAGGCCGCGCCGGACGCTAGGAAGGCCGACGGCACGCCCTGGACGGCCACCGACCTGCGCACCCTGCAGGACTGGGTGGTGCGTCCGCAGCTGCGCAACGTGCCCGGTGTAACCGAAGTGAACACGCAGGGCGGCTTCGCCCGGCAGGTCCACATCACCCCCGATCCGGCGCGCATGGTCGCGTTGGGCTTCAACTTCGACGACGTGGTGCGCGCGGTGGCGGCCAACAACCGCAATGTCGGCGCCGGCTATATCGAACGCAACGGCCAGGAACTGCTGGTGCGCGCACCGGGCCAGGTCACCGACCTGGATGACATCCGCGACATCGTGCTCGACCGCCGCGAAGGCGTGCCGATCCGCGTGCGCGACGTGGCCCAGGTCGGCGAGGGTCGCGAGCTGCGCACCGGCGCGGCGACCCTGGACGGCGAGGAGGTGGTCCTCGGCACGGTGTTCATGCTGGTCGGTTCCAACAGCCGCGACGTCTCGCAGGCCGCGGCCGCGCGACTGGAGGACGCGAACCGCAGCCTGCCGGCGGGTGTGTCGGCGGTGCCGGTCTACGACCGCACCTCGCTGGTGGACCGCACCATCCGCACCGTGGCCACGAACCTGGTCGAAGGCGCCCTGCTGGTGATCGTGGTGCTGTTCCTGTTGCTGGGCAATTTCCGCGCGGCGCTGATCACCGCGGCGGTGATCCCGCTGGCGATGCTGTTCACGCTCACCGGCATGGTCCGCGGCGGCGTGTCGGGCAACCTGATGAGCCTGGGCGCGCTGGACTTCGGCCTGATCGTCGACGGCGCGGTGATCATCATCGAGAACTGCCTGCGCCGCTTCGGCGAGCTGCAGCATCGCCTGGGCCGGGTGCTCGACGAATCGGAGCGGCTGGCGACCACAGCCTCGGCCACCGCCGAAGTGATCCGCCCGAGCCTGTTCGGCCTGGGGATCATCGCCGCGGTGTACCTGCCGATCTTCGCGCTCACCGGCGTGGAAGGAAAAATGTTCCACCCGATGGCGATCACGGTCGTGCTCGCGCTGACCGGCGCGATGCTGCTCTCGCTGACCTTCGTGCCCGCGGCGATCGCGATGTTCCTGCGCGGCGACGTGCAGGAAAAGGACACCCGGCTGATGCAGTGGTCGCGTCGCGCCTACCGGCCGGTGCTGGACTGGGCGCTTGGCCATCGCCTGGCCGTGCTCGGCGGCGCCGTGGTCGTGCTGGTGGGCGCCGGCCTGCTGGCCACGCGGCTCGGCTCGGAGTTCGTGCCCAGCCTGGACGAGGGCGACATCACCGTGCACGCGATGCGCATTCCCGGCACCAGCCTCAGCCAGGCGGTGACCATGCAGGCGTCACTGGAAAAGACCTTCGCCGCCTTTCCCGAAGTGCGCAGGGTCTTCAGCAAGATCGGCACCGGCGAGGTGGCCAGCGATCCGATGCCGCCCTCGGTGACCGACACCTTCATCATGCTCAGGCCGCGCGAGGAGTGGCCGGATCCGCGCAAGTCCAAGGCCGCACTGCTGGAGGAGCTCGAAACCGCCGCGCGGCGCCTGCCCGGCAACAACTACGAGTTCACCCAGCCGATCCAGATGCGCATGAACGAGCTGATCTCGGGCGTGCGCGCGGACGTGGCGGTGAAGGTGTACGGCGACGACCTTGACACCCTGGTCGAGGTTGGCCAGCGGGTCGAGGCGCTGGCACGCGGAATCGAAGGCGCAGCCGACGTGCGCATGGAGCAGGCCGAGGGCTTGCCGATGCTCACCGTCACGCCCGATCGCGCGGCGCTGATCCGCTACGGGCTCAATCCCGGCGACGTGCAGGACACCGTGGCGATGGCGGTGGGTGGCGAAGTCGCCGGACAGCTGTTCGAAGGCGACCGCCGCTTCGACATCGTGGTCCGCCTGCCCGAGCACCTGCGCCAGGACCCCACTGCCCTGGCCGACCTGACCCTCCCGCTGGGCAGTGCCGGCAACGACGACGAATCACGCAGCCGGCCCGCATGGGCCTCGGGCGAACCGCGCACGGTGCCGCTGCGCGAGGTCGCGAAGATCGAGACCGTGCTCGGGCCCAACCAGGTCAACCGCGAGAACGCCAAGCGCCGCGTGGTGGTGACCGCCAACGTGCGCGGCCGCGACCTCGGTGGTTTCGTCGCCGAACTGCGCGAGCGCGTCGGCACGCAGGTCGAACTGCCGGCCGGCTACTGGATCGACTACGGCGGCACGTTCGAGCAGCTGATCTCCGCAAGCCAGCGCCTGGCAGTGGTCGTGCCGGTGACCCTGCTGGTCATCATGGCACTGCTGTACTGGGCGTTCGGTTCGATCCGCGACGCGGCCATCGTCTTCACCGGCGTGCCGCTGGCGCTGACCGGCGGCGTGGTGGCGCTCGCCCTGCGCGGCATCCCGCTGTCGATCTCGGCCGGCGTGGGCTTCATCGCCCTGTCGGGCGTTGCGGTGCTCAACGGCCTGGTGATGATCAGCTTCATCCGCAAGCTGCGCGAGCAGGGCGATCCGCTCGACCTGGCCGTATACGACGGCGCGCTCGGCCGACTGCGCCCGGTACTGATGACCGCGCTGGTGGCCTCGCTCGGCTTCCTGCCGATGGCCTTCAACGTCGGTGCCGGCTCGGAGGTGCAGAGGCCGCTGGCCACCGTGGTGATCGGCGGCATCGTCTCCTCGACGCTGCTGACCTTGCTGGTGCTGCCGGTGCTGTACCGGTGGCTGCACGGGCGCTCGCAGCCGGCCGCGTAAGCGGCTGCGGGCCGGCGCGCGCAACGGGTGCGCGCGCCATCACTGCACGACGACGGCCATCGTCGTGCAATGGGCCCCACGCTGCGCATGAGGACGCGACCATGAAACCCACGCCGGAATCCAATCCCGAGGGCGACCAGGCCAAGTCGCATACGCCCGACAAGCTGCGCAACGACAAGGCACGCTGGAAGGACCACGACCAGCCCGACACGCCGCGCAAGGACGGACCCGACCCGGAAAGCGACTATCCGGACGCGCGCGAAAGCGTACCGCGCTGACCGCGCTCAGCTGCGGCGGCAGCCGCAGCCGCAGCTGCCACCCGTGTTCGTGCCGCGCGCTTCGTCGGCGTCCTCCGCGTACGCATCGCCGGACAGCTCGGCCGTTTCGCCCAGCGCCTGCAACACGGCCATCACCTGGGCGGGTGGCAGCACGGTCAGCACTTTCAACTTGCCGCCGTCTGGATCCAGCGCGACCTGGGCATCGGGATCGAGCTCGCGCAGCGCGGCGTTCATCGCCGACAGGCGCGACAGCGCAATAGTGGGATCGGTCGGGGAAGCCGGTGCGATGGACATGGGTTCTCTCGTTCGGAGGGGCGTTCACGGGATCGTTCAAGGACGGCCACGGCCGCGCGCGCATGGCGTGCGACCGGTACTGGAGCGACTGTAGGCAGCGGCGGCGCTCGCGGCCTTGACAGGGGTCAAGGCGCAGCACGGTCGCACGGGGCGGCCGATCAGCGCCGGCCTGACGTGGGTCAAGGCGTCGCTTGCGTCCGCGTCGCAGACTGCGGCCATGCACATCGAGGTCGCTCCCCCGCCCCGTCCCCACCGCGCTGGCGCATCGCCGGCCTGGCTGGCGCATGCACCACACCGGCTGATGTTCTTCATCGGCGCCTCCAACGTGCTGCTGGCGATGCTGTGGTGGACGCTGTGGCTGCTGTCGGTGCGCTTCGGCCTGTGGACGCTGCCGGCGATGGCGGTGCCGCCAGGGTGGCTGCACGCCTTCCTGATGCAGTACCTGGTGCTGCCCAGCTTCGTATTCGGCTTCCTGCTGACCGTGTTCCCGCGCTGGCTTGGCCTGCCCGACCTGCAGCGCTGGCACTACGTGCCGGTGGGCCTGGGCCTGATGGGCGGGCAACTGGCGATCCTGCTCGGTGCCGCCGGCTGGGAGGTCGGACTGACCGTGGGACTGTGGATGGCGCTGGCCGGCTGGACCGCGGCGCTGGCGATCCTGGGCCGCCTGCTCGCCGACGAGAAAGGGCGCACCTGGCACGCGCGCTCGTGCTACGCGGCGCTGGTGCTGGGCTGGCTGGGCGTGGCAATGTTCCTGGCCTTCGTCCTCGGCGCACCGGCGAACTGGGCATTCGCCAGCATCAAGCTGGGCGGCTTCGGCCTGCTGCTGCCGGTGTACGTAACCGTCGCCCATCGCATGTTCCCGTTCTTCGCGGGCAATGCCGTGCCGGGCTACAAGGCGTGGCGGCCGCTGGCATGGCTGGGTGCTGTGTGGGCCTTCGCGATGTTGCACCTGGCGCTGGAACTGGTCCACGGCTACGCGTGGCTTTGGTTGGCCGACGTGCCGCTGCTTTCGTTGACCGGCTACGCGGTGTGGCGCTGGTGGCCGCGCCGCGTCGCAGGCGCCCCGCGCATGCCGGGCCTGCTGGCGGTGCTGTTCATCGGCACCGCGTGGCTGCCGGTGACTTTCGCCCTGTACCTGGCGCAGAGCCTGGTCTACGCCACGAGCGGCGAGTTCATCCTCGGGCGCGCGCCGATGCACGCCTTGTTCATCGGCTTCTTCGGCAGCGTGCTGGTGGCGATGGTCACCCGCGTGACCCAGGGCCACTCCGGCCGGCCTTTGCAGATGTATCCCATCGCCTGGTTCGCCTTCATCGCGATCCAGCTCGTCGCCACGCTGCGCATCCTCGCCGATGTGCTGCCCGACCCGGGCCTGTGGCAGGCGCTGGCCGCGGTCGGCTGGCTGCTGGCGCTGTCGCCGTGGGTGGCGCGAATCGGCCACATCTACCTGACCCCGCGCCGCGACGGACGTCCCGGCTGACACACCGACTCCGCGATGATCACCTTCTATCCCGACATCAAGCTCGTCCACATCGCCGCCGCGCTGGCCAGCGGCGCGTTCTTCGCCTTGCGGGCGATGGCCCTGCTCGGCGGCATGCGCTGGCCGCGCCTGGCCCCGGTCCGCTACCTCAGCTACACGATCGACACGGTGCTGCTGACCGCCGCTTTCATGCTGCTGACGATCCTGCCGCGCGAGCTGTACGCCAACGGCTGGCTGCTGGTGAAGCTGTGCTTCGTTACCGCCTACGTGGTGCTGGGCATCCTGGCCTTCCGCCCGCAAAGGCGCACCTTGCCGCGCGCCGCACTCGTGGCCGCCGCGGGCCTGTGTTTCCTGCAGGTCTACTGCATCGCCCGCGTGCACCATCCCCTGGGCGCGTTCTACCTGCTGGCGGGCTGACACCCGCGGAGTCACACCATGGACCTGAGCGAACTGGAACTGCCCGATCCCTGCCTGCCGGCCTGTCCCCTGCTGCAGGAATCCTGGCAGGCCGCCGGCCTGTCGACCGACACCCCTGAAGCGCGGTCAGCGGACGATCCCTGGCACGACTGAGCGTGCCGCCTCAGTCCATCCCGGCTCCCACCGTGCGCCGTACCGGTATGCCCTCCGGATCGAAACCCTCCAGGCAGAACACGTTGATGCCCAGGTAGTCGGGCGTGACGCGCTTGCGGTGGAATGGATAGATGCCGCAGGTCTTGCAGAAGAAGTGTCGCGCGGTGCGGGTATGGAACTGGTATTCGGCCAGCGCCTGCTCACCGGCGAGCAGCTGGAAGGCGCTCTCGTGCACCTTGACCATCAGCGCGTTCTTGCGCAGGCAGATCGAACAGTCGCACGTGGTCAGCTCGGGAAACCCGGTCTCGATCTGGAAGCGCACCGCGCCGCAATGGCAGCCCCCCTGGTATTTCTGCAACGGACGATTCATCGGTCGTGCGCTCCGGAACCCTGGCATGCGGCGGATGCGGGCATGCGCCTGGCCGGACGTGCCGGCGGCGGCAGCCGACGATACGGCAAAGGTGCCGCTGCTGCAGCTGTCAGCCGCTGCGCTTGCGCCCGCGACCGCGCGTTGGCGCGCGCGCGTCGGCGCCCGCCGGGACGGTACTTTCCCGCAGCTGCTGCAGCGAGGAAAGCGTGTCGGCATAAGCGATGAAATGCTGCAGGTAGCCCGGGGCGGTGGCCTGCATCAGTTGCAGAGCGCGATGCACGAGCATGCCGGAGTTGAGCGGGCCGGCATCGGCAGGCACCTGCTCCATCGATTCGCGCATCTGGCTGTCGTTGCGCAGGCGCGACCAGACCGTGCGCAGTTCGTCCAGCACCGGCAGCTCGGGATACAACGGCGCAGGCGCAGCCTGCAGGTCCGCTGACGCAGGATCCGCCACGACCGGCCGGGCCAGCGACGCGGACAGTGCAGCAAGTGCGCTGCTCGCGATCGCGCCTTGCTTTGCCACGGCGTCGCCCGGACTGGCGGACGCAATGGTGTCCGCGTACGCCTGGACCAGGCGGGACAGGCGCTGCTCGAGAAGTGCGCGCGCCGTACCCGCGTGGTCGTGCACGCGCGCGGCCATCGCCGCGATCAGGTCGAAGCGCAGCGGATCGATGCGATCGGCACCCTGGGCGCGCCAGGCCTCGAGTGCGGCCTCTGCCGTCGGCGGCGCGTCTGGCTGGCTGCGCACCGTGGCGTGCACGGCATCACCGTCCATCGGGCGTCGTGGTCCTTGATGGCCGCCGCACCGGTGCGATCTCCACCCGGCGGTTGCGCGAACGCCCGTCCTCGTCGGCATTGGTGCTGACCGGCTGCTGCGCACCGAACGCGGCCGCGAACACCGAAGCCGCCGGCACGCCTTCTGCCACCAGGACGCGGGTCACGGTCAGCGCGCGCTGCGCCGACAGCTCCCAGTTGTCGGCGAAGCGGGCATTGCCACCGCGCACCTGGCGGTCATCGGTGAAGCCGCTGACCATCAGGATTTCCTCGCGCGAAGCCAGGTAACCGGCCAGTGGCGCGGCCAGGCTGCGCAGCAGCTCGTGCCCTTCCGGCTGCAGCTGGTCGGAATTGAGTGCGAACAGCACATTGCCGCGGATGCCGATGCGACCGTCGACCAGGGTCACCCGGCCCGCCGCCAGCGGCGCGGCCAGTGCCTGTTCGAGCGCATGGCGCTGTTGCGCTTCGGCTTGGCGCCGGCGCACTTCTTCGTCCAGCCGGCTGGCCAGCTGGGCCTGGATGGCGATGACGCCGACCAGGACCAGCACGAACGCGCCCAGCAGCACCGACATCAGGTCGCCGAAGCTGGCCCAGACGGTGGTGCCGAGTTCGGCATCGTCACTCTCCACGCTCATGCCGCGTGGGCTCCGGCGGACGGCTGGCCACCGATCCGCTGCAGGTCGGCCATGATCTGCTTCTGCGCGAGCAGGCTCAGGTCGATCACCTCGCGCGCCTGCGCCACGTAATAGGCCAGCTGCTCGTCGCTGCGCACCAGCGAGCGGTCGAGCGCGCCCTCGATCGCGCCCAGGCGCTCGACCAGGATGTCGTTTGATGCGCCGAAGCGTTCCACGGCCATGCCGAAGGCGTCGCTCAGACTCGCCACTTCGGTGGCGCCCGCGGCGACCTGCGCGGCGACTTCCTCGAGCTTGCCGGTGCCGGCCTCGACCTGGTCGGCGAAGCGGTTGCCGACGCGGTCGAGCAGGTCGGCCGAGGTGGCGACCAGCGCATCGATGGCACCACGCTGCTCGGTCGATGCGTGGTTGACCGCGGCAAGCAGGGTGTCGAGGGTGGCCAGCATCTGGTTGCGTTCTTCCAGCATGGCGGTGTCGCGGACCATGCTGTCGGAAAGTTTCTGGCGCAGCTCGGCGATGACTTCGGCGGCGGCGCGCGGCGCTTCGGATGCGACCTGGACCAGCCGGGAAATCTCGGCGATCGTCTCGCGGGCGTGCGCCTGCGCCTGCGCGGTGATGTCGGCCGCGCTGCTGGCCAGCGCATCGCAGATTTCCTGCTGGCGCGCGGCGGTGTGCGCGCCGGCGTGCTCCCATTCCTCGCGCAGCGCCACGCCGGTCGCCGAGAGCTGCCCGGTCCAGGCTTCAAGCCGCTGCTGGTCCTGCCCGGCCAGCGCGGCCTGCAGCTCGTCGTGCGATTGCGCCAGGCGCGAGATGAGCGCATCGGCATGCCGCTCGAAAGTCGTGGCCGCGTTCGCCAGCGCCTGTTCGTTGCGGCTGGCCAGCGCCGCACCAGCGGCGTCCTGCTGCGCCAGCGCCTGCTGCCAGGCGGCCGCGACGTGGCCGGCGGTCGCATCGAGGCGCTGCGAGACGCCCTCCACCAGGTCCACCGAGCGCTGCTCGAACGTCGAGGCAAAGCGCGTCAGCGCTGCTTCCAGCTCGCGGCCCTGGGCTTCACTGGCGCCTCGCTGGCCCTCCAGCGCCGTGGTCCAGGCGGCGGCGGCGGCCTCGCGCGTCGCATCGACGCCAGCGGTCAACGCTTCCAGCTGGCGCTGCACGGCCTGGTTCACCGTGTCGTGCAGCACCGCGGTTTCGCGCGACAGGCCCGCCATCGTCGTTTCGATCGCCGGCTGCAGGACCGCGGCGGCGGCACGCGTGCTTTCGGCCGCGCCGGCGCGCATCGACTGCTCCAGCGAGTGGGCCAGCTGCGCGTAGGCGCTCTCGGTGCGCGCATGGAACTCGGCCTGGTGCGCGGCCAGGCGATCGCCGTTGGCCACGCCCTGACGTTCGATCGCCCCGACCATCGCCTGCAGCTGTTCCACCAGCGCCGGCACCACCGTCGCCTGCTGCTGCAGGAGCCGGAACGCCTCTTCGCGCTGCCAGGCCTGCGAATGCACGCGCAGTGACGTGGCGATCTCCACGTCCAGCTGCTGCACCGCCTGCAGCCGCTCGCGCCGGCACAGCGCCGAGAGCAGGCCGAGCACCGCGGAGCTGGCGACGCCGGCGATGGAGGTGCCGAAGGCGAAGGCCAGGCCCTTGATCGGTGCGGCGAGCGATCCGCGGATCGCGTCCAGGTCGGTCGCGCTTTCCAGCGCCAGGCCGGTGCCGCGCAGGGTCGCCATCATGCCCATCAGCGTGCCGAGCATGCCCAGCAGCACCAGCAGGCCGACCAGGTACGGCGTCAGCGCGGGCGCCGGCAGGGCGACGCGCTCGCCTTCGATGCGCAGGCGCACCGCGTTGCGCAGGCCCGGATGCAGTCGCGCAAGCCAGGCGTCGAGCATGCCGCCGGCGGCGGGCATCTCCTGCAGCGCGGCGGACAGCGTCGCCGTCGCCTGCCGGTAGCGATGCAGTTCGATCCCGCCCGCCAGATAGCAGGCCGCGATGACCCCGGTGACGAGTGCGCCGAGCGGGTTGGTGACGACGTAGCCGGCGCCGATCCAGCAGGTCACGCCCAGGCCGGTCAGGTACAGGGCGAAGTAAGGGGCGAAGTAGGGGGAATGCCGGTTCATGTTTTCCGCAAGGTCTGGGGATCGAGCGCTGCGAGCAGCGCCTGGATCGGTTGGAAACGGACATCCAGTTCGGCCAGCAGCACCGCCTGCATGTCGCGGCTGAACGCATCCAGCCAGGTGTGTGCGGGCACCGAACCGGCGCCCGTGGATGCCTGCGCCAGGCGCAGGCGCTCGAAATGTTCGCCGAGCATCGCCGGCACGCCCGACAGGAGTGCCTGTTCGCGCGGACTGAGGGTCAGTTCCATCACCGCGTCGACTTCGGCCAGCCGGGCCAGGTCGGCCGGGCCGTGGGCGAGCTGGTCGCGCAGGCGACCGCGCAGCTGGCCGGTGGCCGCCTGCATCGAGCGCTGCCGGGCCAGGTGGAACTGGCGGAAAGGGGCGTAATCGGGCGCCTCGCCGCTGGACGCGCAGCGTTCACGCACGCGGGCGAGGGCCGCCGCGCCTTCGTCGACGATCGCACTGGCCTGCATTTCGCGCGCACGGGCGCAGGCCGCGGTCGCGTCGTCGTCGGCAGCCGGTGCGCCATCGCCGGCCGGCGCTGGGAGCCGCCCGTCGAGCGCCCGCGACAGCACCACGGCACGGTTCCAGTCGAACCACTGGCCCAGCCGCCCTGACAGGGCCGGGCCCGACGCCGGGAGTTCAGCCCCGGTGACCCGCGCCAGCAGGCGGGTGAAGGCCGGGCCCGGAACGGGCGTTCGATGTCGCGCTTCTGCCACTCTGCCGCTCAAAAGACGGCGATTTTACATGATGGGCCGGCCCCGGCCGGGTATCCGGGGCTGGAAGACCCGCCGGCGGCCGGCGGTCAGGGAGGCTTCCGGCGCCGGCCGGAGGGACCCGGACGGCCCCGGCACCCGCCGGGACGGGCCAGGACAGGCTCAGTAGGTGTACTGCAGCTGCAGCCAGAGCTTGTCGGTATCGACCGTGCGGCTTCGGTCTTCGCTGCGGTAGCGGGCCAGCTTCAGCAGGCCGGAAAGGCCCTTCAGCGCGGGGATCGGGTGGGCGTAGGACAGGTCGATCTCGTCGCCGTAGCGTCCGCCGCCGCGCTGCGGCGAGAAATCGTGGTACCAGGCCTGCAGCGTGCCGCCGGCCAGCGGCACGCTCACGCCGGCGTAAAGGTCGTCGACGCCCTGCGCCGGGGTGGTCAGGAACATGTCGGCCCAGCCCTGGAACAGGTGCTTGGTCGCCAGCGGGGTCTGGAACGCGCGGTTGCCCGTGCCCTCGCCGCCGCCCAGCGATTCGAAGCCGGCCTTCAGGGTGGCGCCGCGGACCTTGTAGCCCAGCTCGGCCAGCAGGTAGCGGCTGTCCAGCGTCCACGGGTTGTCCGCCAGCTCCTGCTGGCGCGCGTACTCGGCGGCGTAGCTCCATGCGCCCTGCGCGCCTTCCAGGCGCAGGCCGGTGGTGTGGCTGGACAAGGTGCCAGGCGGCGCGGTCGCAGTCACCGCGATTCCGTCGAGGTCGAGCCGGTAGTGATAGGCGCTGGCCGACAACGCAGGCGCGAACCGCAAGCCGACCTGCAGCAGGTGACTTTGGCCTTCGATGTCCGACGGATTGCTGCGGTTGGAGGCGGCGCTGTCGTCGGGCCCGAACACCGTATTGATCCCGTCGACGAAGCTGTAGTCCACGCTGAGGCGTTCCAGCGGCGCCAGCTGCACGCGCACGCCATCGTAGGTCTGCTCGTTCTGGCGCCAGCCGACGCCGCCGACGAAGCGCTGGTTGCCCAGGTTGATCCGCTGGCGACCGAGCGTGGCCGTGTTGCTGCCACTGGTGTAGCGCAGCAGCGCCTGGTTGATCTCCGCGCCGGGTCGGTCGGCGATCACCGGGTACTGGCGCTGGCCGTTGCGGGTGTCGTTGTAGCGGCCATCGCCCAGGCCGAGCACGGCGTCCGCCTCGGCCAGCGCCGTCCAGCCGTGCCAGGCCGCAGTGGCGTAGCCGGCGCGCACGCGCAGCGTGTCGGCATGGGCGTCCTTCGCGAAACCGTCCTGGTCGACGGATTCGTGCCGGTAGCGCAGGTCGAGGATCGGCGTGCCGGCGTCGGCAGCCAGTGCCTGTCCGGCGGCAAGTGAGAGGAGGATGCATGTGGCCAAGGTCGAACGGATGGCGTGACGCGACATCGGAAGCTCCTGCTTGGAAGATGCGCGCACCGTAGGACCGGTGCCATCGCGTCCTCCATGATCAGGATCAATTCCGGCGCCTCCCGCGCGCCGATGCCGCGCCCACCTGATGCAGGTCAAGGCGCGCGCATCCGGGGGTTGCGATGGTGGCGCCATCCGCGACCTGCCGTATACGCCATGCACGCCTTGCTGGACCTGCGCCACCTGCCCCCGCCCGCACCGATGGAACGCATCCTCGACGCGCTCGATGCGCTGCCGGCGGGCGCCTGCCTGCACGCACTCACCCCGCACCGGCCCGGACCGCTGCTGCCTATGCTGGAACGGCAGGGTTACGCCTGGCGACTGGACGACCTGGGCGACGGCGGGGCGCGCATCGCCGTGTGCCGGCTCGAAGACGCCGCGGTGTTGCCGGCGCAACCACCCGCTTCGTGACGGGGTGATGCGATGACTGGCCTGGCGCTCACGCGTGCGCCGCCCGCGCCGCGGCCGCTGCGCTTCCTGTTGACCGCGCCGCTGTGGGGCGTGGTTGCCGGCGTGCTGCTGGCCGCATCGCCGGACACCCTCGCCGGCGGACGCTGGTCGCCCACGGCGGTCGCGCTGGTGCACCTGTTCACCCTGGGCGTGCTGGGCAACGCGATGCTCGGCAGCCTGCTGCAGTTCCTGCCGGTCGCCGCGGGTATCGCACCCTCTGCGGCGCGACTGGCGCCGGTCGCGCATGTGGCGCTCAACCTCGGCCTGCCGGTGTTCGTGGCCGCGCTGTTCTTCAACCACGCTTTGCTGCTGCCGGCATCACTGCTGCTCGCCGCCTCGCTCCTGCTCGTCATCGTGCCGCCACTGCCGGCGCTGCTGCGTGCAGGCGCGCAACGCCTGTTGCGCGCGGGTATCGGCGGCGCGCTGCTGGCGCTGCTGGCCACGATCGCGCTGGGCCTGCTCGCGGCCCTGGTGCTCGGTGGCCATGCCGCCCTGCCCTTGGACCAGGTGGTCGATGCGCACGCCACGCTCGGCGCCGGCGGCTGGATGCTCGGCCTGCTGGCCGCGGTGGGCAGCGTGACCGTGCCGATGTTCCAGGGCACGTCGCCGGTCCCGCCGCGCGCGTTCGCGGCATGGCTGGTGCTTGCCCTGGGACTGCCGATCGCCTGGGGCCTGGCGCGCCTGGCGGGTGCGCCGGTGCTGTACGCCGCGCTGTCGCTCGCGCTACCGGCGATGGCCTTCGCCGCGGCGCTGCTCTGGCTGCAGTGGCGCGCACCGCACCGGCGCAATCGGACCCTGGTCCGCTTCTGGTGCGTGGGCAGCATCGCGCTGGCCCTGGCCGGGATCGCCGCGTGCGCGTCAGCGGCCGGTGCGCCCGCCATCACGACGGCGCTCGCGGGCATGCTCGCACTGGGTATCGGCGTGCCGCTGCTGGTCACCGGCATGCTGCTGGAGATCACCGCATTCATCACCTGGATCGCCTTGCGCGGCCAGTGCCCGCGCGGCGTGCGTATTCCCGCAGTGGGCCGGCTGGTCACCGATGGCGAAAAGCACGGAGTGCTGTGCGTGCACCTGGCGGCGGCCGGGCTGCTGCTGGTTGCGCTGGCCTGGCCGCCGCTCGGACGGATCGCCGGTATCGCGCTGGCGGTCGCGTATGCAGGCAGCGCCCTGTGCCAGTGGCGCTGCCTGCAGCGCGCCCGCGCATTCGCACGCCAACACGGGGAACCGCAATGACCGGAAAACTTCCGCTCGTCTACAGCTGCTCGGGCTGCTCGAGCGCGGCGCAGATGGCCAACCAGATGGCGCTGTGGCTGGACCGCGCCGGCGCCGCCGAGATGTCGTGCATCGCCGGCGTCGGCGGCGGCGTCACCGGGCTGGTGCGCACCGCGCAGTCCGGCCGGGCGATCCTGGCCCTGGACGGCTGCGTGCTGCATTGCGTGCGCGCCTGCCTGGAGCGCGCCGGCGTGAGCGCCGACACGCACCTGACCCTGTCCGACCATGGCGTGCGCAAGCGCAGGCATGCGGACTTCCTGCCGGAACAGGCGGAGACCGTCTACCGGCAGACGGTGCTGCCGGCGGCACGGGCACTGCATGCCGCCGGACCGGTGCCGGTTGCCATCGATCCCGAGGCAGGAGAGGAAACCCGCGCAGTGCCGCCTTGATCGACCGGCCACCCGCCCACCCGTGCGCATGCCATATCGCGGCGCGCTTGATCTGGATCAGAAGCCGCGCGCAACGGCGCCGCTAGCATCGTCGCGCTCGCCACCTACGCGGACCCCGCATGGAAACACCCCGAGGGCTGCCACCGTTCCCGCTCTCCCCCACGGGTCCGGCGCAGCACATCGCTTCCGGAACGCTGGTCGGCGCACGCCATGCGATCGACCACGTGGACGACGCGGTGGTAGCCCTGGCCGGCCTGCGCCGACGCCTGGTCGGAGCGGTCCATCGCAGCAAGCGCGTGGCTGGCCTGCCGGTCCGCGATGGCGAGCGCGAGGCGGGGGTACTGTCACGCGCAAGGCGGGTGGCCGCGCGCGTGGCAGTACCCGGCGATACCGCCGACGCACTGATGCACGCGCTGATGTCCGATGCCTGCCGACAGCAGGTCCAGGCCGGCAACGCCGGTCCCCGCCCTGCCGTCAGGATCTCCATGTCCACGCCCGTCGCATCCCGCTCCTTATCCGCTGCGCGCCTGTTGCGCCTGCTGCCCCCTCCTCGCCGGCTGCGCCCGCTGCTGCGCCGCCTGCCGCGCGTCGCCCACGAGCCGCTGGCCGAGCGCATCCTCGCCCGCGCCGTCCGCCGCGTGGATCCGGTCACGCTGGATCTCGTGCGCGGACGACGCCTGGGCATCGAGCTCGAGGACCTTGGCCTGGCCTGGGTGTTCGCGTGGAGTGGTGAGCGGCTGCTCGCCTGCCATGAACCGGCCGAGGCGACCGTGCGCGGCAGCGCCACCGACCTGTTCCTGCTGGCCAGCCGCCAGGAGGATGCCGACACCCTGTTTTTCCAGCGTCGCCTGGTCCTTACCGGCGATGTCGAGCTGGGCCTGACCGTGCGCAACCTGCTTGATCGCCTGCCCTGGGAAGACCTGCCGCTGGGCCTGCGGATCGTCCTGCACCGCGGCAGCCACCTGTTGCGTGCCGCGCGCGACGCACACCGCGCCTGACCGGAACCCACGCATGCACCACACGGCGGCACGACCCGGCCTGAGCTGGCACCCCGAGCTGGAGGCACGCTACGCGGAACTGGGCGCGAAGCTCGAACCCCTGCTGCCGTGCCTGGAATGGCCACTGCACCTGCCCTGGATCGACGCGATCCGCGCGCTCAAGCGCGAGCGTGGCGCGGTGATCATGGCGCACAGCTACCAGTCGCCCGAGATCTTCCATGGCGTGGCCGACATCACCGGCGATTCGCTGGCACTGGCCCAGGCCGCCGCCGATTGCGACGCGGACATCATCGTGCTGTGCGGCGTGCACTTCATGGCCGAGACGGCGAAGATCCTCGCGCCCGGCCGCACCGTGCTGATCCCGGACCTGGAAGCCGGCTGCTCGCTCGCCTCATCGATCACCGCCGCCGACGTGCGCGAACTGCGCCGCCTCCACCCCGGCGCCCCGGTGGTCAGCTACGTCAACACGACCGCCGAAGTGAAAGCCGAATCGGACGCCTGCTGCACCTCGGCCAACGCGGTGCAGGTGGTCGAGGCGATGGCCGCCGAATCCGGCTCGGAACGCGTGATCTTCCTGCCCGACCGGTTCCTGGGCCACCACGTCGCCCAGCACACCGCGATCGAGCTGGTGCTGTGGGACGGGCGCTGCGAGGTCCACGAACAATTCACCGCGCAGCAGGCACGGCACGCCCGCGAGCGCTTCGACGCGCGCCTGGTCGCCCATCCCGAATGCCCGCCCGAGGTACAGGCCGAAGCCGACTTCGTCGGCTCCACCACCGCGATGGGTGCGTGGCTGGAGAAGGAACAGCCGCAACGGGTCGCGCTGATCACCGAGTGCTCGATGGCCGACAACCTGCGCGCGCGCTTCCCGAAAGTGGAGTTCATCAAGCCCTGCAACCTGTGCCCGCACATGCAGCGGATCACCCTGCCCAACATCCACGCCTGCCTGCAGCACCTGCAGCACGAAGTGGTGGTGCCCGATGACGTGGCCCGCCGCGCGCGCCACGCGCTGGAGCGGATGCTGGCGGTGGGCCGGCGCGACCGCGTGTGAGCGCCCGTCCCCACCCGCTGGTGGTGGTCGGCGGGGGCGTAGCGGGATTGTCGGTGGCGCTGGCCGCCGCACCACGGCCGGTGCTGGTGATCGCCCGCGGTACCCATGGGCAAGGCAGTGCCAGTGCCCTGGCACAGGGCGGCATCGCCGCGGCCCTGGCCGTGGGCGATACGCCGGCCGCGCACGCGCGAGACACGCTGGAGGCCGGCGCCGGGCACAACGACACCGCCGTGGTGGAGTACCTCGTCGAGCATGCGCCGGCGGCGATCGGGCGCCTGCAGGCGCTGGGCGTGCCGTTCGATTGCGACGACCACGCACGGCTGCGCCTGGGACGCGAAGGCGGGCACCGTGCCGATCGCATCGTCCACGCCGGTGGCGATGCCAGCGGCGCGGTGCTGCTCGCCGCGATGTTGCGCAGCGCGCGCGCGGCCGGGCATATCGAACTGCGCGAAGGGGTCGAGGTGCAGGCCCTGCTGCTGCGCGACGGCGGCATCGCCGGCCTGCGCGTGCGCGATGCGCACAACGTTACGACCCTGGTCGGGGCCAGCGAGGTGGTGCTGGCCACCGGCGGCATCGGCGCGCTGTTCTCGGCCAGCACCAATCCTTCCAGCGCCGATGGCAATGGCCTGGCCCTGGGGCTTGCGGCCGGCGCAGCCGGGCGCGACCTGGAATTCGTCCAGTTCCATCCGACCGCGTTGGCCGTGCCCGGCGACGCGGCGGGCGGCGAGCCGCTGCCGCTGGTCACCGAAGCCCTGCGAGGCGCGGGCGCGCGCCTGTACGACGCGCGCGGCCGCCTGCTGATGGCGGGACTGCATCCGCTTGCCGACCTGGCGCCACGCGACCTGGTCGCACGCCGCGTGTGGCAGGCGCTGCGCGAGGACGGGCAGGCCTGGCTCGATGCCACCGCGCTGGGCGATGCCTGGCCCACCCGATTCCCGACCGTGCACGCGAGTTGCCGCGCCAATGGCATCGATCCGGCGCGCGAGCGCATCCCGGTGACGCCGGCGGCGCATTTCCACATGGGTGGACTGGCCACCGACCACGATGGACGCACCGGCGTGCGCGGGCTGTATGCCGTCGGCGAAGTGGCCTGCAACGGCGTGCACGGCGCCAACCGGCTCGCCAGCAACTCGCTGCTGGAAGGGCTGGTCTTCGGTGATCGCCTGGGCCGCCGCCTGGCGGACATCGACACGCTGGCCCAGCCGGCGCGGGGCCGATACGCGTGGAGCGGACATGGCGCCGCGGCCGACCCGCAGGCGCTGGCCCACGTGCGGCAGTTGCTGTGGAGCGCGCTCGGACCGGTGCGCAACGGTAGCGACATGGCCGCGGCGCAGCACGCGCTGGCAGCGGATGCGCCGGCCTGCGGCTGGCAGGGAAGGCTGGCCCGACAGCTCCTGGCCGCCGCATCACGGCGTGCCGCCAGCCTCGGTGCGCATTACCGCAGCGACGACGCCTGACCGCGCGGATGCGCGATCGCAACCCTGGCCGGACTCAGGCGACGGCCAGTTCGGCCAGCGACGCCTTGCCCGGCAAGCCGTCCCAGTAGCCGTTGCGCGCGCCCAGTCGCGCCGGCGGCTCGGCTGCATCGAGCGCGCCGCGGAAACGCGCCACGACTTCTCCGGTGCCCTCTGCCTGCGGCGAAATCCGCAGCACGCCCACGCCGCACGCGGCCAGTTCGTCGCGTTGCGGCGCCAGGTCGATCACTTCGCTGCCCTGCACCTGGATGCCATTGATGGTCAGGAACGGTTCGCCCTCGCGCGTGGCCAGCGGCAGGCCATCGGGATGCTCGATGCAGCGGAAACCGCACTGGTCCTTGGGCAGGTCCAGCGCGCGGGCGGTGAAGCAGCGCGCCGAGTAGGCCAGCGGCAGGCGGCCCCAGGCCAGCATCTCCAGCTCGGGCATGGCTCCGCCCTCGCCTTCGCGCGCCGCACGCATTTCCTGCAGCAGGGCCCGCCCCTGTTCGGCACCGGGCACCCAGCGACGCATGCCGTCTTCCATGAGCAGGGCCAGCGCGCGATGGTTGTAGACGTTGAGCGAAGGCCCGCCGACGAAGGGCACGCCGCGCTCGCGGCACAGCTGCACCGCCGACAGGTCGTTGGCTTCGACCAGGTAGCGTCCGTTGCCGACCTGGCGCCGGACTACGCCCAGCTCGGATTCGGCCTCCACCAGCGCCAGCGTCGACAGCACCACTTCCTTGCCGGCCTCGCGCAACGAATCGGCCAGCGCCAGCCAGTCGCGCACGCCCAGCTCGCGGCGCTTGCTGCACACCGTTTCGCCCAGGTAGACGATGTCCACCGGCCAGCTGCCGACGGCGTGGTAGAACGCCAGCGTGGCCTGGCGCGGCCAGAAATACTGCAAGGGTCCCAGGCTCAGCTTCATCGCAGGCTCCGCGTCGGTGCGTCGATCGTCAGGGTTCAATGCCAGGCCCGGTGGTACGGCCCGAGCGTGGTCTGCTGGCCTTCCGCATGAGCCGACAGCGCCTGCTGCCAGGCCGCCTCGCTGGTCCAGTGGTCGGGGCCGGCGCGATAGCGGTCGATCGCCTTGCGCCAGGTGGAGGCCACCGTACGCACGTAGGCGACGCCGCGCTGGCGGCCTTCGATCTTCAGCGCGGCCACGCCGGCCTGCGCCAGTCGCGGCAGCAGCTCCAGCGTATTGAGGCTGGTCGGTTCCTCCAGCGCGTGGAACACCTCGCCGCCGACCTCGTAACGACCCTTGCATACGGTCGGATAGCCCGCCGGCTCGCCTTGCGCGAAGCGGTCGATCAACATCCCGTTGACCCGCACGCTGCGGCTGTCGTCCGGGTGCTCGTCCCAGCGCACGAAACTGGCCGGTGAACACACCCCGTGCCGGTTCGGCGACATGCCGGTGACGTAACTGGAAAGCTGGCAGCGCCCCTCGACCATGATGCACAGGCTGCCGAACGCGAACACTTCCAGCGGCACCGGCGAAGCCATGCACAGGCGCTCGACCTGCTGCACCGACAGCACCCGCGGCAACACCGCGCGGGCGATACCGAAGCGTTCGTATGCGTACTTGAGCGCCGGCACGGTGGTCGCCGAACCCTGCACCGACAGGTGCCGGGCCAGCTGCGGATGGGTGCGGCAGGCGTAATCGAGCACGCCCATTTCCGCAGCGATGATCGCGTCCACGCCCAGTTCGGCGGCGTGGTCGACCGCGGCCTGCCAGTGCGGCAGGCGCACGCTGTCGGGATAGGTATTGAGCGCCAGGTAGACCTGCCGGTCCAACGCGTGCGCATAGGCGATGCCCTGGCGCAGCTCGCGCTCGTCGAAGTTCAGTCCCGGGAAGGCGCGCGCATTGGTCTGGTCCCGGAAGCCGGCGTAGACCGCGTCGGCACCGGCATCGATGGCCGCGCGCAGGGCCGGGAGGTTGCCGGCCGGACAGACCAGTTGCATGGGCGTCTCCGCATCGAAGGGAAGGCCATGCTAGGGGGCGCCGACGCGCTGCTCATTGATCCATGTCAGGTCCGAGCGTGCGCAGCAGCGACGACCACAGCGCATCCACGCGCTTCTCCACCTTCGGATCGAGCGCGATCGCCCGGCCCCATTCGCGCGCCGACTCGGCCGGCCACTTGCGGGTCGCATCCAGGCCAAGCTTGGAACCCAGCCCGGACACCGGCGTGGCGAAGTCCAGGTAGTCGATCGGCGTGTTCTCCACCAGCATGCTGTCGCGCGCCGGGTCCACCCGGGTGGAGAGGGCCCAGATCACCTGGCCCCAGTCACGCACGTCCACGTCCTCGTCGGTGACGATCACGAACTTGGTGTAGGTGAACTGGCGCAGGTAGGACCAGACCGCCATCATGATCCGCCGCGCGTGGCCGGGATACTGCTTGCGGATGCTGACCACCGCGATGCGGTACGAGCACGCTTCCGGCGGCAGGTAGAAGTCCACGATTTCCGGGAACACCTTGCGCAGGATCGGTACGAAGATGTCGTTGAGCGCCATCGACAGCACCGACGGCTCGTCATGCGGCGAGCGGCCCATGTAGCTGCCGTGGTAGATCGCGCCGCTGCGCATGCGCATGCGCTCCACGGTCAGCACCGGGAAGGTCCCCTGCGCGTTGTAGTAGCCGGTGTGGTCGCCGAACGGCCCTTCCAGCGCGGTGTCGCCCGGATGGATGAAGCCTTCCAGCAGGATCTCCGCGCCGGCCGGCGCATCCAGCCCGGTCAGCTCGCTGCGCCACACCCGGCTGCGCGAGCCGCGCAGCAGGCCGGCGAACTCGTACTCCGACAGCGTGTCGGGCACCGGCGCGACCGCCGCCAGCAGCGTGGCCGGATCGGCGCCGATGGCCACCAGCACCGGGAAAGGCTTGTCGGGATAGGCGTACTGCCACGACGCGTAGTCCTGCGCGCCACCGCGGTGCGGCAGCCAGCGCATGATCACGCGATTGCGGCCGATGAGCTGCTGGCGGTAGATCGCCACGTTCTGGCGAGGCTGGTGCACGCCGCGGGTGACCACCAGGCCGAAGGTGATCAGGCGGCCTGCATCCTCCGGCCAGCAGCGCTGGATCGGCAGCATGCCCAGGTCGATGTCGCCGCCTTCCACCACCTGCTCGCAGAACGCCGGATCATCGACGTGCTTCGGTGCGACGTTGGCCAGCTGGGCCAGTTCCGGCCAGCTGTCGAGCGCATCGCGCAGCGAAGCCGGCCAGCGCGGCTCCTTCAGCGAGGCCAGCAGCTCGCCCAGTTCGCGCAGCGAGGCGATCGGGCGGTCGCCCAGCGCCAGTTCGATCCGACGGCGGTCGCCGAACAGGTTGCCCAGCAGCGGATGCACCGATCCGGTGGGGTTGTGCATCAGCAGCGCCGGACCGCCCTCGCGCAGCGCGCGCAGGCTCAGGGCGGTGCTCTCCAGCTCCGGATCGACCGGAGCATCGATCTCCAGCAGTTGCTGGTGGCGTGACAGGTGCTGCAGGAAGCTGCGCAGGTCGTGCATGGCGTGGCCGGGGGCATTGTTGACGTCCCGTACGCTAGTGCCGCTGCCGGTCGCCGGCGATGACGCAGGTCAAGCGCCTTGACCGTGATCAACGCGGGGACCGCGCGAGCCGGACACACTGCCGCCACGCCCTCGCCAGGAATCGACCCTATGACACTGCGCCCACGCGCGCGCCTGCTGTGCCTGCTGCTGGTCGCCGCTGCGGCGCCCGGCTGCGGCGGGCCGGCCGGATCCGACGCGACGACCTCCACCCTGGCCGCCGCGGCAACGGCGGCGCCCGTACTGCCACCTGCGGCGTCACCGGTCGCCACGCAGGACGGCCTGCTGCCGTTGCTGGAGGTGTTCCGGTCGCCCGCCTGCGGTTGCTGCGGTGCCTGGGTCGAACACATGCAGCACGCCGGCTTCCCCGTCCAGGTGCGCGAGGTCGACGACCTCGAAGCGGTGCGCCGGCAGATGGGCGTGCCGTTCGGCAAGGGGTCGTGCCATACCGCGCGTATCGATGGCTACATCGTCGAAGGCCACGTACCGGCCGCCGACATCCGGCGCCTGCTGGCCCAGCGCCCCAACGCGCGCGGCCTGGTCCTGCCGGGCATGCCGGCCGGCTCGCCAGGCATGGAAATGCCGGACGGCCACGAGCAGCCGTATACCGTCGAACTGGTAGGGCACGACGGCGTCAGCCGCGCCTGGTCCAGGCACGGCGACTAGGAGCGCGCGGGGCTCGACCGGGCACGCCATCGGCACCGAAGACAGGCCGGCCGGCAAAGCGCCGGCGCGGGTCGCGAACGCGTACGGCGCCGCGACGCCGTTGGCGCTGGCGGCAGTCAGCGCCTGCAAACAGGCGGCGTCGAGGACCGGCTCGGGCAACGTGCCCGGATCAACCGTCGTGACCCTCGTGGTACAGCTGGCCGCGAGGTTGGTGTCGGCGGCGATGGCGATGCCACCGGCCGGACTCACGCTGCACAGCTGTCCAGGTGATGAGAGGATGCTGGCGCTCCCGTTGGCGCCCGTCGGCAGCCGCGCGGCGAATGCGAAATTGCCGTCACCGGTGGCTACGGCCGCCTGCTGGGTGCTGGCGGGATTGCTGGCCCCCAGCTGCAGGACGACCGGCCCGGACTGGCCACTGGCGTGGCCGCGCACCTCGTACGCGAGGCCCCCGAGCAGGTCAGTGCAGCGCCGTTGCCGGCCTGCACCTGCACCTCATTGTTGAAGCTGACGCCGGTCCGTCCGGTCGCCGAGGCGCCCCCAGCACCGTCGCCGCTAGCAGGAGGCCAGCGCCACGCCCGCGTTGCGTCAGTACTTGAAGTTGAGCTTCACCCAGGCCGTGCGACCGGGTTCGTTGATCCGTTGCGGATCGGCGGGATAGCCGAAGGCGCTGTTGCCGGCGAGGTTGAGGTGCTCGCTGTAGGCGCGGTCGAACAGGTTGTCGATGCCAGCGGTCAGCTGCACGTGCTCGCTGAAGCGGTAGCCGCCGTTGAGCGAGAACACCGCGAAGCCCGGGCTCGGGCCCAGGTCGCGTCCGACGACATTGCCCTGGTCGGTGCTGACCCGGTCCTGCGCGGCGGCGATCCGCAGCAGCGTGCCCCACGACCAGTCGCCATGCTCGCCACTGGCGGACAGGCGCGCTTCCAGCGGCGGCATCTGCGGCAACGCACCTTCGGCGGTCTCGCCCCAGGCATAGGCCAGCACGCCGGACAGCTTGAGTCCGTCGCGCACCTTCCAGTCCAACCCCGCTTCGCCGCCGGCGATGTCGGCATCGACGTTCCGTGCGCGCGTGGTCGAGCCCATCGCCATGCCGCCCATCGGGCCGCTCATGTAGTCAAACAGGATGTAATCGTCGATGCGCCCCGCGTAGACCGAAGCCCACGCCTCGAGGTTGCCACGGCGGAACTGCAGGCCCGCGTCCAGCTGCGTGGTCCGCTCGGGCTGCACGCCGGCGAACGCGTTGGCCGCGCCGGCCGGTCCGCGCGTGGGCGAGAACAGCTCCCAGTAGTCGGGCATGCGCTCGGCATGGCCGACGCCGGCGTACCAGCCGAATTCGCCGGCCATGTCGTGCTCGTAGCGGACGAAGCCGCCCGGCAGCGTCTCGCTGCGGCGCTGGCCGGCGGTCGGATTGGGCATCGGCATCATGCCGCTGCCGGTGGTGGCGCGCAGGTCGTCGGCCTGGGCGCGGTCGATGCGCAGGCCCGACATCAGGTGGTGCACCTCGCTGATGTGCCAATGCGATTCGGCGAATACGCCCAGGGTGCGGAAGCGCGCATCCTCCGTCCACGGCTGGGCCTGGTAGGCACCCCGGCCCATCGCGCTGCGCTTGCGGTGCTCGCTCTGGCGGCCGTCGACGCCGGCGGTCACTTCCCAGCGGTCCTGCTGCCAGGTCAACGCCACGCGTCCGCCCTGGGTGGTGTCGCCGACATTGCTGGCCATCGGCATCGGCATGCTGCCGGTCGGGTCGGGGTCGCGCAGGCTGTAGTTGTCCATCACGTGGTCGACCTCGTTGCGGTAGACGTTCGCCGCCACCGCATCGAGCACGTCGCCGATGTGCTTCTTCTCGAAACGCAGGCCCAGGCCGTCGCGACGGAAGCGCGCGCCGTCCATGCCACGTCCGGCGTAGCGGGCCTGCGCATCGCCGGTACCCGCGCTCAGCTCCAGCACCGTGTCCGCATCGGGCGTCCAGCCCACCGCCGCGTCGGCGTTCCACTTGCGCCAGGCCGAGGGCACCTCGTCGCCGTTGCCGTCGCTGTAGTCGTCGGCCTCCGAACGGTTGGCCGACAGGCGCGCATAGCCGGCCGGCGTGCCGGCGCTGATGTCGGCGACCTGGTCGTTGCGGTTGTTGCTGCCGCCCAGCAGGCTGCCCTGCGCCTGCACGCCGGGCCGGTCGAAGTACGGGATCTCGCGCTCGAAGCGGACCGTGCCGGCCGATGCTCCGCCGCCCCACAGCACCGTCTGCGGGCCCTTGATGACGGTCAGCCGGTCGTAGGTCTCCGGGGCGATGTAGGACATCGCGTTGTCCATGCGCGAGGGGCAGGCGCCGCTGAGCGCGCCGTCGTTGGTCAGCAAGGCGATGCGCGAGCCGAACATGCCGCGCAGCACCGGGTCGCCGTTGGTGCCACCGCTGCGCAGCGTGGAAAAGCCGGGGATGGTCTTGAGGTAGTCGGCGCCGTCGCTGGCCGGGACCGGCTGGCGCGGCAGCTTCGGGTCGGTGACGAAGGTGGAGGCGGCGATCGGGGCGACGCCCAGCACGACCACGCCGTCCAGCTGGGTGACCGCCGCGGCTCCGGCGGCGCCATGCACGTGGTCGGTGGCGGGTCGGGCAAGGGCCGGCGCCGACACCGCCGCGCCGAGTACGGCAACGGCCAGGGCACGGGACAGCAGGGTTCTCTTCATGGCGCGTTCTCTTCTCTTTTCTCTCGTTCGATGTGGGCATTGTTTTGCCCGGGGTGCGCCCATGCCTTGATCCGAGTCAAACGTCCGCTGTACTCGATCACGCGCTTGACGTGGATCAAGCCGCACTTCGAATCGTTGCGCGTACGCCCCCGGATTGATGCAAATCAAGGACGCCCTGCCTTGCCCCCCGCAACCTTGGCCCCGTCAACCAACGACCCACAGAGAGAGCCCATGAAATCCCGTCACCCCCGTCTTGGCCGCGCCCTGTTCGCCGGTGCCCTGGCCGTCGCGATCTCTTCCGTCTTCGCCGGCCAGGCCATGGCGGCCAAGCCCGCCGCGGTCGCAGCCGATGCTTCGCTGCCGACCCTGCAGGCGGTCCTGACCTCGCCGCCGATGGTGCCGGCCCCGATCACGCGCAAGACCCCCGCCAAGGTCGTCGTCGACCTGGAGATGGTCGAGAAGGAAATGCGCCTGGCCGATGGCGTCACCTACAACTTCTGGACCTTCGGCGGCAGCGTTCCCGGCAGCTTCATCCGCGTGCGTGAAGGCGACACGGTGGAGTTCAAGCTGAAGAACCACCACAGCTCGCACATGCCGCACAACATCGACCTGCACGCCGTCAGCGGCCAGGGCGGCGGCGCCGAAGCCACCTTCACCCTGCCGGGCAAGGAAACGCAGTTCACCTTCAAGGCGCTCAACCCGGGCCTGTATGTCTACCACTGCGCGATGGCCCCGGTGGCCATGCACGTCGCCAACGGCATGTACGGCCTGATCCTGGTCGAGCCCGAGGAAGGCCTGGAGCCGGTCGACAAGGAGTTCTACGTGATGCAGAGCGACTTCTACACCGAAGGCGCGCACGGCGAACCGGGCCTGCAGCCCTTCAGCCTGGAGAAGGGCATCGCCGAGAACCCGGACTACGTGGTGTTCAACGGCTCGGTCGGCGCACTGACCGGCGACAACGCCCTGACCGCCACGGCCGGCGACAAGATCCGCATGTTCGTCGGCAACGGCGGCCCCAACATGGTGTCGAGCTTCCACGTCATCGGCGAGATCTTCGACAAGGTCTACTTCGAGGGCGGCTCCAAGTACCAGGAGAACGTGCAGACCACGCTGGTGCCGGCCGGTGGTTCGGCCATGGTCGAGTTCAAGGTCGACGTGCCGGGCAACTACGTGCTGGTCGACCACAGCATCTTCCGCGCCTTCCACAAGGGTGCGCTGGGCATCCTCAAGGTCGACGGCAAGGAGAACCACAACATCTACAGCGGCCAGCAGCACGACATCGACTACCCCGAAGGCGTGCCGCAGGGCAGCCACCACAAGTAAGCGGCCATGGAACTGACCCGTCCCCTGATGCTTCTCCTGGCCCTGGCCGCGGCTCCCGCCGCGGCCACGGGCCCGACCGGCACGATCGCCTACCGGTCGATCGAGGGTGGCCAGTTCCGTTCCGCGGTCCGTTTCGAGGAGGCCATCGGCACGGTGCCGGTGGCCTCTTACGCGTTGATGGCCCGTCCGGTCAGCAACCGGGATTTCGAAGATTTCGTGGCCCGCCAGCCCAAGTGGCGGCGCGACCGCATCCCCGCCCTGTTCTCAGGTGCGGGCTACCTGGACCACTGGGCGCAACCCGATGCCGCCGGCACCGGCCTGGACCCCGACGCCCCGGTCACGCAGGTGAACTGGTACGCCGCCGATGCCTACTGCCGCGATCAGGACGCGCGCCTGCCGACCTTCCTGGAATGGGAATACGCAGCCGCCGCCGACGCGAGCCGGCGCGACGCCCGCAACGACCCGCGCTGGCGCATGCGCCAGGTCAACGACGGCACCCCCCATGCCATCGACGCGTCGCCGCAGGCGCCCGCGAATGTGTACGGCGTGCATGGCCTGCACGGCGCCAACTGGGAATGGGTCGCAGACTTCGCCTCTTTGCTCGGCGATGGCGACCGCCGTGGCCAGGAGGATGGCGACAACCTGCGCTTCTGCGGCGCCACCGCACTGGCCTTCAACGACCCGGGCGACTACGGCGTGGTCAAGCGCTTCGTGCTGCTGTCGGCGCTGCAGCCCCGCAACTCCCTCGGCAACCTCGGTTTCCGCTGCGCAAGGAGCCAGCCATGAACCTCACGATCCGCCCCCTCCTCACGCTCGTGCTGCTGCTGTGCGGCGCGGCCGCATCGGCCCAGTCCCCGCAGGACGCCGCCACCGACACCACGACTGCGGCGCTGCCGGGCGATTCGGTCTACCAGCTCGATGCGCGTGCGATCGATACCCAGGGCCGCCTGTTGCGCTGGTCCGACCTGCGCGGCCAGCCGCAGCTGGTATCGATGTTCTATGCCAACTGCCACCTGATGTGCCCGCTGATCATCGAGAACGCCAAGGCCGTGCGCAAACAGCTGCCCGAGGCAGAACGCCAGCGGCTGGGCGTGGCGATGATCAGCCTGGATCCCAAGCGCGATACCCCCGCCGCACTGGCCGAAGTGGCGCGCAACCACCGCACGCCGGAGGACTGGCGCTTCCTGCGACCGGCACCCGATGACGTTCCGGGTCTGGCCAGCGTGCTGGATGTACGCTACCGGTTCCGCGAAGACGGCAGCATCAACCACACCAGTGTGCTGGTGCTGCTCGACGCGCAGGGCCGCATCCTGGCCCGATCCGAGGTCGTCGGCGCCGCACCGGACCCGGCCTTCCTCGCCCAGGTCCGCGCTGCGCTGGCTGCGGCGAACTGAATCCTTCCACCCACCCAAGCACGACAAGTCCTACAGGAGCACCCCCATGAAACTCACCCGCACCCTTGTTGCCATCGCCCTGTTCGGCGCCGCCGGCCTGGCCCAGGCCGCCGGCAACTGCACCATCTCGCTCAAGGGCGACGATGCGATGAAGTTCGACCTCAAGGAAGCCACCGTCTCGGCCGGCTGCGCCACCATCACCGTCGAACTGACCCACACCGGCAAGCTGCCGGCCGCGGCGATGGGCCATAACGTGGTCATCACCAAGACTGCCGACCTCGCCGGCCTCGCCCGCGATGCGATCAAGGCCGGCGCGGCCAAGAGCTACGTGCCGGAAGGCGACGCCCGCGCGATCGCCCACACCAAGATCATCGGCGGCGGCGAGAAGACCAAGATCACCTTCCCCGGCAAGGCGCTCACCGCCGGCGGCGACTACACCTTCTTCTGCAGCTTCCCCGGCCACTCGACCCTGATGAAGGGCAAGCTGGTCGTCACGAAGTAAACCACCCTCCCCGGTGGCTTACCCCGTGCCGCCGCTCCGGCGGCGGCACGGGTCTTTTTCTTCCCGGTTCCGCGCCAAGGCGGCGGAACGCACCACGCGAGGCTCCATGGAACTCGACATCATCCTTCGCACCGGGCCGGTCGACGTCGGACACATCGAACGCCTGCTGCTCGAGGCCGATCCGGCCGGGGTCGTCGACCTCGATGCCGCGAGCGGGCACCTGCGCATCTCCACCTGCGCCGCGCGCGACGAGGTCGCCGCGATCCTGGCCGCGGCCGGGCATCCGGTCGAGGTGCCTGACATCGTGATCGTGCCGTCCGTCTGCTGCGGCGGCTGCAGCGGCTGAGTCGCCTCAGTCCCACTCCATCCGGAACCAGGCCTGCAGGGACTCGCCTGGCTCGAGGATCCGCGGCTCGAGGTTGAACGCATCGGCCGGGCCGGTCTGGGGTTCGATGCAGGTCGAGTGCGCGGTTTCGTCGTAGACCACCCAGCGCTCGCAGTCCGAGGACAGGCGCAGGCGCTGTCCATCGCGATGGACCACCACCTCGCGTGTGTTGACGAAACAGTCGTCCCAGGGACCGGGCGTGGGCGGCACGGTGGGCCGCGTGGCGATGCCCTCGTCGTCGCGCGGATAGATCGCCGACGGGTGGAATTCGATGCGTCCGGGTTTGCGCAACCACGGATGCCAGCCCAGTACCACCGGCATCGCCTGCGCACCCGCGCGCACCGACAGGATCATCGCCAGGTGGCGGGGACCGGCCTCGATCCGCTGCCGCGCACTGCCGCCGAAGGGCCAGCGCAGGTCATGCGGAAGGCGCAGCGAAAGCTCGACCGAATGCGGATCGTGCGCCTCGACCGTCCACGGCAGCCACATCGACACGCCGTGGATCGCGTGGCCTTCGAGATTTCGCGGCAACTGCCACTGGCGTCCCGCGAAATCGAAGCGACCGTGGCGGATGCGCCCGGCCCACGGCAGCATCGGATAGCTGCCCCAGGCGATCGCCGCGGGGAACCCGTCGCCGGGCCCGACCAGCTGCGCGACATCGCGATAGTGGATTTGCGCGATGCGCCCACCGGCCTGCGGCGCGATCTCCACGCGCAAGGTGTCGTCGCCAATGTGCAACAGCGATCCGGGCGCCAGCGGCGCATCCGGATCGCCGACGGACGATGCGCCGTCCTCAGACACCATACGGATCGATCGGTACGATCCTGCCCTGCGCGTCGTGGTGCAGTTCGGCCACCTTGATCGAACGCAGGTGGGTGACGCCGCCCGACAAAAGGGAGTCGTGGTAGAACAGGTACCAGCGGCCTTCGAACTCGCAGATCGAATGGTGCGTCGTCCAGCCGACCACCGGTCGCAGCACCTGGCCCTGGTAGGTGAACGGCCCATACGGGTTGTCGCCCACGGCATAGCACAGCAGGTGGGTATTGCCGGTGGAGTACGAGAGGTAGTAGCGGCCCTCGTACAGGTGCAGCCACGGCCCCTCGAAATAGCGCCGGTTGTGGTCGCCGGCGCTCAACGGCTGCCCGTGCTCGTCCAGGATCAGGATCTCGCGCGTCTCCTCGACCAGCTCCTTCATGTCCGCGCGCAGGCGGCCGATGCGCGGCCCCAGCGCCGGTGCGTCGCCAGTGGGTTCCTCGTGCGCAACGGCGTGGACGTTGTCGCGGTACTTCTGCAGTTGCCCGCCCCAGATGCCGCCGAACAGCAGGTAATGCTCGCCGTCGGTGTCGGCGAACACGGCCGGGTCGATGGAGTAGGTGCCGGCGATCGGCTGCGGCTCGGGCTTGAACGGCCCGGCCGGATGGTCGCCCACGGCCACGCCGATCCGGAACAGCCCGTCGGCGCACTTGGCCGGGAAGTACAGGTAGTAGCGTCCGTCGCGGTACGCGGCATCGGGCGCCCACAGCTGCCGCTCCGCCCAGGGCACCTCGCTCACGTGCAGCGCCAGGCCGCAATCGGTGGCCGGGCCCTGAGGCGAGTCCATGGACAGGACGTGGTAGTCCTCCATGCAGAAGTGGTCGCCGTTGTCGTTGAACGACACGCCGCCCTCGATGTCGTGCGAGCAGTACACGTACAGCTTCCCGTCGAACACGTGCGCCGACGGGTCGGCGGTGTAGATGTGGGTGACCACCGGCGCGGAGATGGCCCGCGCGGCGAGCTCCTGCAGTTCCTCGGTCAGTGCGGTGCGTTCGGTGGGGGAAGGTTCTGACATCGGCTTGTCTCCGCAGGTCACGACGTTGCGCCGGCGAGCGCGCGACGATCGCCCAGCTCGCGCTCGATGCGCGATTCCATGGGCTTGTTGATTTCGTAGAAGAACAGCAGGGCCACGCACACCAGGAACGGCAGCGAGGCATAGACGCTCACCGCCAGGCGGATGCCATCCACGGCCTGTTGCGGCTGGCTGTCTGCGCCGGCCTGGTAGGCGTAGTGCGCCAGGATGCCGGCCACCAGCGCGCCGCCGATGCTCAGGCCAAGCTTCAGTCCGCACAACATCGCCGAGAAGATGATCGCGGTGGCGCGGCGGTTGTTCTTCCACTCCGAGTAGTCGGCCACGTCGGCGATCATCGCCCACAGCAGCGGGATGGTGATGCCGTAGAAGAAGCCGTGCAGGATCTGCGACACGAACACCAGGCCGATGCGGTCCGGCGGGTAGACGTAGAACGCAAGCATGAACAGCGTCGAGACGAACAGCGCCGCGCCGAAAACATCGCGCTTGCCGAAGCGGTCGGCCAGCCTCTTGGAGAAGCCGATGCCGACGATCATGAAGATGATGCCGCCCGCGTTGAACAGGCTGAAGGCCGAGGTCGGCGCATCTTCCGGCCACTGGAACGAGGTCAGGCCGATACCGGTGAGCACGGAATTCAGGCCGGCGATGAACGCGTTGAAGCCGATGCCCTGCAGGAACGCCGCCAGCGCCGCCTCGTCCAGGTAGTACTGGAAGTAGTAGACGTACATGCCACCCTTCAGCGCCAGGGTAGTGAACACCAGGATGGTCAGCAGCAGCATCACCACCCAGGGGCGGTTGCGCGCCAGGTCCGACAGGTCCTGGGCCACGCTGGACTTCTGCTCGGGGGCCGGCACGATGCGCTCGCGCGTGGTGAAGAAGGTGATCAGCAGGAATACGGTTCCGACCACCGCGAACAGCAGCATCGCGTTGTGGAAGCCCTGCACCTTGTCGCCGCCGCCCAGGATCAGCACCAGCGGCAGCAGCAGCGACTGGACCACCAGCTGGGCGACCATGACCGCCACGAAACGATAGGCCGACAGGCTGTTGCGCTGGGCCATGTTGCCGGTCAGCACGCCGCTCAGCGCGGCATACGGCAGGTTGCTGGCGGCATAGACGAGCACCAGCAGCGTGTAGGTGGTGGCGGCGTAGGCGACCTTGCCCGACGGCGCGAGGTCGGGCGTGCTGAAGGCCAGCAGTGACAGCACGCCGAACGGAACGGCGGTCCACAGGATCCAGGGACGGAACTTGCCCCAGCGGGTATTGGTGCGGTCGGCCAGCAGTGCGATCACCGGAGTGAACACGAAGGCACCGAGCAGGCCGACCACGAAAATGATCGTGGCCGCGGTTGCGGCCGGAATGCGGAACACATCGGTATAGAAGAACGCCAGGAACGTCACCAGCGTCTGGAAGATCAGATTGGCCGCGAGGTCGCCAAGGCTGTAGCCGACCTTCTCCCTGACGCTGAGGATTTCCGGGTTTTTGCTCATGTGTCCTCTGGCTGTTCTAGGTTGATCCGGGCAAGACTGGGCCACCGGCGTTGTGCAAGGAAGCGGCCCGCCCCGGCATGACGCCGGAACGGGCCGCTGGTTACCGCTGCATCATCCGTCCCGTGGCTCAGAACGTGCCGCGGATGCCGATGGAGTACGTGGTGCCTGGATCGTAGTAGTCGTTGACCGCATTCGGGAAGGCGAAGTAGGAACGACGCTCCTCGCCGGTGATGTTGAGGATGTTGAAGGTCAACTGCGGCTTGCCGGCGACCCAGTCCAGCGTGTACGAGGAGGACAGGTCGAGCTGGCCCCGGTCCTCGCCGTAGATCTGGGCGAACGGGATGCCCTGCTGGTTCGGACCGGTACCGGTGGCGCCCTCGGCCCAGGTGTACGACAGGCGCACCGAGGCGATGTCGTTCTCCCAGTACGTCGTGGCATTCCACATCGACGGCGACACGCCATAGACGTTGCCCGCCAGGGCCCTGGCGTCCGCGCCCAGCGTCTTGATGTCGATGTCGGTGTAGTTGGCCATGAAGCCGAGGCCTTCGAAGACGAAGCCCAGCGGCTGCACCCAGATCGCCTCCCAGCCGCGGATCTCGAGCTCGGCGTTTGCGTTGACCTGCTGGTTCACGTTGACGGTGGCCACGTTCGGGCCGCCGCGGTTGTTGATCGCCAGCTGCTGGGTGTCGTTCAGGTCATCGAACGGGATGCCCAGGTCGGTGAACGGACGGGTGGTCACGCCCTGGAAGGTGTAGCCCTCGATGCGCTTGTTGAAGAGGGTCAGGCCGACGAAGCCCTCGTCGCCCGTGTACCACTCGCCACCCAGGTCGAAGTTGTTGGAGATGTACGGGGTCAGGTCGGGGTTGCCCTGGTTGGCCACCTGCGCCGACTGGTCGGTGAAGGTGGTGGCAGGCAGCATCGAGCTCGGGTTCGGACGGGTCATGGTCCGCGAACCGGACATGCGCACGACCACGTCATCGGCCACGTCCCACGCTGCGCTGAACGACGGCAGCCACTCGCTGTAGTCGCCATCCAGGGACTGCCACTGGCGCACGCCGCCGATGGTGACCGGGCCGGATACGATCTGGTCGGTCTGGGCGTAACGCACGCCGAAGTTGAAGCGCAGGTTGCGGTTCCAGATTTCCGATTCGCCGTTCACTTCCACGTAGGCGGCGAAGGTGTCCTCGTCGAAGCCACCGGTGGCACCGCCGGTGTTCGGACCGCCGGACTCGGGGGCGTTGTCGCGGAAGAACGCATAGTTGGTGTCGTTCTTGAAGCGGCTGGCGTCGGCCACGATGAAGCCGTGCGGACCCGGGCGCAGGTAGCTGGCCAGCTCCGCGTTGGTGACCGCCGCCAGGGGGCCGCCGGCACAGGCCGGGCGCGGCACGGGCACGCTGCCGTCCGCGTTGAGGCCACGGCAGGCCAGGTCTTCCCAGGCGCCGCTGTTGTCGAAGCCTTGGATGCGGCGCTCGTTCTGGTCCCAGGCCACGCCGACCTTGACGTTCTTGTTGTCCTCGCCGAACTGCAGGTCGGCGCGCACGCCGCTGGTCTCGGTCACGCGCTTCTCGTTCTGCACGTTCAGGCGGCCGCCCACCCAGGTCCAGCCCAGGTTCGGATCATTGAGGTCCAGGCCGGTGTTCCACGACGGGATGGCTCCGCCGTTGGTGTAATCCAAAGTGGTGAACGGCGAATTGACCAGGATCGTGGGCGATTCGCGGAACATCCAGCTGCGGCTGGTGTTGGCCTGCACGTCGAGCCTGATGTTCTGCTCGTCGCCGAACCAGAAGCGGCCGCCCGGGGACACCTGCCAGTACTGCACGTCCTCGATGTACTCGCGGTGCTCGAGGAAGAACTGCGCGTTGGTGAAGGTGGCGCTGGTGACGACGTTGTTCGCGTCCAGCTGCATGTCCAGCGGGATCATGCCGCCGTTGCGGCCGACCAGGTTCATGTCGACGCGGCTGTTGGTGCGGCGCGCCTTGGTGTACATCGAGTCCAGCCAGAAGTGCATGGAATCGTTGGGCCGCCATTCGAACGAACCCAGGAAGCCGTCGCGGTCGCGGTCGCCGCTCATGTGCACCGGGCGGCCCAGGCGCGGGATCAGCGCCTCGCCGATCTGGGCGGGGGTCAGGCCGGGGTTGTTGGCCTGCAGCCAGGCTGCGTCGATGGGCGTTCCGGGGGTCAGTCCGGCAGCGATCGTCGACGGGTTGTTCGGAACCGCGTCGGGGATGCGCCAGCCGTTGCCGCCGGTCACGTTGCAGGGCTGTCCCAGGGCCGGGAAGCCACCGGCCGCGCCGCCGTTGCCGCACTGGGCGTTGGTCAGGTTCGGGTTGGTCCAGCCGATGGTCTCGTAGCCTTCCACGCCGATCTTGCCGCGCGTGGAGGTGAGGCCTACCAGCGCGCCGAAGGTGCCTTCCTCGTTGGTCCAGTTGCCGATCACCGAGCCGCGCGGGCTGACGCCGCCGGAGTTGGTGTTGTGGTCGGCCTGGAGCGAGTAGGTGATGTGGTTGCCGGAGATGTCGAACGGGCGCGAGTTGCGCATGTCGACCACGCCCGACGCGCCACCTTCGACCAGGCTCGCGGTGGGCGATTTGTACACGGTGACCTGGTTGAAGAACTCGGTCGGGAACAGGTTCAGGTCGACTTCGCGGTTCTGGTTGGTCGCGTCCAGGCCGATCGAGGCCGTGGCGACCGACGCACCGTTGATGGTGGTCTTGGTGAAGCTGTTGGGCAGGCCGCGGATGGCGATGTTCAGGCCTTCGCCGTTCACGTCGCGGTTGAGCTGGATGCCCGGCACGCGCGCCAGCGACTCGGCGATGTTGGTGTCGGGGAACTTGCCGATGTCCTCGGCAAAGATCGAATCGGTGAAGCCGGTCGAATCGCGCTTGGCTTCGGTCGAGTACTGCAGGCTTTGGCGGAAGCCCTTGACGACCACGCTGTCCAGGTCGGTGACCTGTTCGGCCGGCGCGGCCTGCGGGCCGGATTGCGCTTGCGGGGCCGCAACTTCCTGCGCCATGGCGGCGGTGGCGGCCATACCGAGGATCGCCGCGCTCAACGCGCGCGACAGCGTGTTTCTTGCAAGATGCTTCTGCACCGTACTCCCCTCCCGTTTCTGGTGATGAACCACCTCCAGAGGGAGGCGGCGCGTTTCGTCCCTACAGATACCCGGCTGGATCGCGTCCTAAACCGGGTCCCGCGAACGATTGCGGATGGTAGCGCTACCATATTTTAACGCGCACGCTGCATAGCAACATAGGATTCCAGCGCACCTGGCGGCGGCGGCGCGATTGATGCGATGCACCATGTTTTCAGGGTTTTTTCGCCGCCACAGCGGATCAGGCCTGTCGCGCTGGGCGCAACCGCGCGGCTGTGTTAATGATAGCGCTATCAGTTTTTCGGCCTCGGCCAGCCCTGGGAGGGGCGCTGCATGTACCGACTGCATGACCACCGCCGCTGCGTACAGGGCGCGAAATGAGCGCGGGCGCGATCGCCGACAAGGCCGCCGACACGCCGGGAGGCCGCTACCGCTGGCGCGTCTGCGCGATGCTGCTGGCCGCGACCACCATCAACTACATCGACCGGCAGGTGCTGGGCGTGCTGGCGCCGTTCCTGCAACAGGACATCGGCTGGAACGAAATCCAGTACGGCTACATCGTCACCGCCTTCCAGGCCGCCTACGCCATCGGCCTGCTCTGCGCCGGCGCGATCATCGACCGGCTCGGCACGCGGATCGGCTATGCGATCGCCATCGCGGTGTGGAGCGTGGCCGCGATGAGCCACGCCCTGGCGGCGACGGTCGGCGGTTTCATCCTCGCCCGCTTCTTCCTCGGCCTGGGCGAGGCCGGCAACTTCCCGGCGGCGATCAAGACCGTGGCCGAATGGTTTCCGCGGCGCGAGCGTGCCCTGGCCACCGGCATCTTCAATTCCGGCTCCAACATCGGCGCGATCGTGGCGCCGCTGATGGTGCCGGTCGTGGCCGTGGCTTGGGGCTGGCAGGCCGCGTTCCTGGTCACCGGCGTGCTCAGCGCGACCTGGCTGGTGGTCTGGCTGCTGTGGTACCGCGCACCGGAGCGGCAGCCGCACGTGTCCGCTGCCGAACTGCAATGGATCCGCAGCGATCCCCCGGAAGCGGTGGTGCGCGTGCCGTGGTCGCAGATCGTGCGCCATCGCCAGGCCTGGGCCTTCGTCGCCGCCAAGTTCCTCACCGACCCGATCTGGTGGTTCTTCCTGTTCTGGCTGCCCAAGTTCCTGCACAGCGAGTATGGCCTGACCCTGACCGGCCTGGGCCTGCCGCTGATCGCGATCTTCGTGATGGCCGACGTCGGCAGCATCGGTGGCGGCTGGCTGGCCGGTCGATTCGTCAGGCGCGGCTGGAGCATCAACCGCGCGCGCAAGACCGCGATGCTGGTCTGCGCGCTGTGCGTGGTGCCGATCATCTTTGCCGCGCGCGCCGACAACCTCTGGGTCGCGGTGGCACTGATCGGGCTGGCGACCGCCGGCCACCAGGGCTGGTCGGCGAACGTGTTCACCCTCACCTCCGACATGTTCCCGCGCCATGCGGTTGGATCGGTGGTGGGCATGGGCGGGTTCGCCGGCGCGGTGGGCGGCATGATGATCGCCACCTTCATCGGCTTCCTGCTGCAGACCACCGGCAGTTACGTGCCGGTCTTCCTGATGGCCGGTTCGGCCTACCTGGTCGCCCTGCTGGTGGTGCACCTGCTGGCGCCGCGGCTGGACCCGGCCAGGCTCCAGCAATCCGGACCCGAACTCCCGGCGGCCTGAGCCGCCACGACCCAAGTACGCAACGACCCGATGCGATCGATGAAGATTCTGCTGCTTTCCCTCGCGGCCACGGTGATGCTGGCCGCTGGTACGCGGGCGCACGCGGCGCAAGCCACCGCTGCGCCGGCATCCATCCACGAGACCGGCGTGCGTGGCTCGCTCGCGCTGATCGACGGCGGCCATCCCGCCGCCGTGCTTGTCGACGCGGGCGACCATCCCGGCGTGTTGCGTGCCGCGCGCGACCTGCGCGCAGACCTGTCGGCGGTGGCCGGTGGCGAGGCGGCGTTCTCGACCGGCCAGTCCCCGCAGCGGCTGGCCGTCATCGCCGGCACCCTCGGCCACAGCGCGCGCATCGACCGGATCGTGCGCGAACACGGCATCGACACGGGCGACGTGGCCGGTCGCAACGAGGCCTACCTGCTGCAGGTCGTCGAGAGCCCCGAACCGGGCATCGACCGCGCCCTGCTCATTGCCGGTGCCGACAAGCGCGGCACGATCTTCGGCGTGTACGAAATCTCGCGCCGCATCGGCGTGTCGCCGTGGACCTGGTGGGCGGACGTGCCGCCGCCGCGCCACGCCAACCTGCACGTCGCACCCGGCCGCTTCACCGACGCACCGAAGGTCCGGTACCGCGGCATCTTCATCAATGACGAGGACCCGGCGCTGGGCGGCTGGCTCAAGGCCACCTATGGCGGCGCCAACCACCAGTTCTACGAGCGCGTGTACCAGCTGATCCTGCGCCACAAGGCCAACTATCTGTGGCCGGCGATGTGGCAGCCGCGTGCCTTCTATGAAGACGACCCGCGCAACGCCGAGGTCGCCGACGAATACGGCGTGATCATCGCCACCACCCACCACGAGCCGATGATGCGCGCCCACGACGAGTGGTCGCGGCACGGCACAGGCCGCTGGGACTACAACAGCAACAGCAAGGTCCTGCAGGAATTCTGGCGCGGTGGCGTCGAGCGTTTGAAGGGCCACGAGGTGGTGGTCACACTGGGCATGCGCGGCGACGGCGACGAGGCCATGGCCGAGGGCACGGCGACCGCCCTGCTCGAGCGCATCGTCGACGACCAGCGCAAGATCATTGCCGAGGTCACCGGCAAGCCGGCCGAACAGACCCCGCAGGTCTGGGCCCTGTACAAGGAAGTGCAGGACTACTACGACGCCGGCATGCGCGTGCCCGACGACGTCACCCTGCTGTTCGCCGACGACAACTGGGGCAATATCCGGCGCCTGCCCGATCCCGCCAGCAAGCGCGCGGGCGGTTCGCGCCTTGGTGGATACGGCGTGTACTACCACTTCGACTACGTCGGGGGTCCGCGCAACTACAAGTGGCTCAACACCACCCAGGTCGAACGCGCCTGGGAGCAGATGCGCCTGGCCTGGGCGCACGGCGTCGAACGGCTTTGGATCGTGAACGTCGGCGACATCAAGCCGATGGAACTGCCGATCAGCGCCTTCCTCGACCAGGCCTGGAACCCGGACGCCGCGGATCTGGAATGGATCAGCCGCTATCCGGCCGCCTGGGCCGCCGAACAGTTCGGCCCGGCGCACGCCGCGGAGATCGGCTCGATCCTCTCCCGCTACACGCAGTACAACGCGCGGCGCAAGCCGGAACTGCTGTCGCCCGACACCTGGAGCCTGGTCCACGAGCACGAGGCCGATCGCGTGCTCGCAGGCTGGGATGCCCTGGTCAAGCGCACGCTCGAGCTCGGCGCGAAGATCCCCGCCAGCCACCGCGACGCCTGGTACCAGCTGGTCGAATACCCGGTGCTGGCCAGCGCCAACCTCAACCACCTGCACGTGGCCGTGGGGCGCAACCGGCTGTATGCCGCGCAGGGTCGCGCCTCGGCCAACCAGTGGGGCGAAAAAGCCCGCGAACTGTTCGCGCGCGACGCAGAACTGCAGCGCGTCTACGAGCAGGACATCGCCGGCGGCAAGTGGACCAGCATGATGTCGCAGCCGCGCATCGGCTACACCCACTGGCAGTCGCCCGAACGCAATGTCCTTCCCGCCCTGGCCACCGTCGACGTGCCGGAGAAGGGCGTCACCGGCGTGGCCATCGAAGGCGACGCGCGCCGCTGGCCCTACCCGCTGCAAGGCCCGCGCCTGCCGGTGCTCGATCCGGTCGGTGCGCCGAGCCGCGAGGTGGTGGTGTTCAACGGCGGCCGCCAGAAGATCGGCTTCACCGCCAGCACGAAGACACCATGGCTGAAGGTCTCGCCCGCGTCCGGCGACGTGCAGGACGCGCAGCCGCTGAAGATCGAAGTCGACTGGAATGCGCTGCCCGAGGGCGAGCACGAGGGCCGGCTCTACATCCGCGGCAAGGACTGGACCGAGGTGACGGTCACCGTGCCGGTCCACAAACCGCCGGCGCACCGTGGCGTGCGCGGCTTCGTTGAAGGCAATGGCGTGGTCGCGATCGAGGCCCAGCACCACAGTCGTGCCGTCGCCCCGGCCGGTGGCGCGTGGCAGGTGGTCCCGAACCTGGGCCGCACGCTCTCGGGCGTCACCGCGTGGCCGGCGACCGGCGAACCGGCGACGCCCGGTGGCGACGGCGCGCGCCTGGAATACCCGCTGGTCATGGACCACGACGGCGAGGTCGAGGTGCGCGTGGTGATGTCGCCCACCCTGGACATCCGCCATCGCGGCGGCCTGCGCTACGCCGTTTCCATCAACGACGAAACGACGCCGCAGGTGGTGAACATGCGCCTGGACCCGACCCCGGGAGACCGCGATTTCCGCGCCTGGGAAGCGGCGGTGATCGACAACTCGCACGTGGCCAGTTCGCGCCATCGCGTCCGCGCCGGTGCCAACACCCTCAGGCTGTGGCTGGTCGACCCGGGCGTGGTATTCCAGCGCATCGAAGTCGTGCGCCGGCCTTGGCCACCCACCACCCTGGGACCGCCGGAAAGCGCGCGCCGCTGACGGCACCCTGGCTACTCCATCCCCACGCACCCGATCCGGATCCATCCCCATGAACGCCACCGGCCGCCCCCTCCAGCTGCACGAAGACCGCCTGTTCCCCACCGAGCCGACCCAGCGCGGCATCGCCCGCCGCCTTTACGCGCAGGTCGCCACGCTGCCGATCGTCAGCCCGCACGGCCACACCGATCCGGCCTGGTTCGCCGGCAACGCGCCGTTCGCGAATGCGACCGAACTGCTGCTGGTGCCGGACCACTACGTGTTCCGGATGCTCTACAGCCAGGGGATAAGCCTCGACGCGCTGGGCATCCCGCGCGCCGACGGCAGCCGCGCCCAGGTCGACCCGCGCGCGGCCTGGCGCGTGTTCGCCGAGAACTTCCACCTGTTCCGCGGCACGCCCTCCTCGATGTGGCTCAACCATGTCTTCCACGACGTGTTCGGTCTTCGCTCGCGCCTGGATGCGGGCACGGCAGACGCGTACTACGACACCATCACCGCGGCGCTGCAGACCCCGCCCTTCCTGCCGCGCGCGCTGTTCGAGCGCTTCAACATCGAAGTGATCGCCACCACCGAATCGCCGCTGGATCCGCTGGAGCACCACGCGGTGATCCGCGAAAGCGGGTGGAAAGGGCGGGTCATCACCGCCTACCGGCCCGATCCGGTGGTCGATCCGGAACACGAGCAGTTCCCCGACGCGTTGCGCCGCTTCGGCGAGATCACCGGCGAAGACGTGCACAGCTGGCAGGGCTACCTGCGCGCGCACCGCCAGCGCCGTGCGTTCTTCGCCTCGATGGGCGCCACCTCCAGCGACCACGGCCATCCCACCTGCGCCACTGCCGACCTGTCGCCGGACGAAGCACGGCTGCTGTTCGCCAAGGTCGTCTCCGGCCGCTTCACCGCCGCCGAGGCCGAGCTGTTCCGCGCCCAGGTGCTGACCGAAATGGCCGCGATGAGCCTGGACGACGGCCTGGTGATGCAGATCCACCCGGGCTGCTTCCGCAACCACAATCGCGGCCTGTTCGAACGCTACGGCCGCGACAAGGGTGCCGACATTCCCTTGCGCACCGAGTACGTGCAGTCGCTCAAGCCGCTGCTGGACCGCTTCGGCAACGAGCCCGGCTTCACCCTGATCCTGTTCACCCTCGACGAGAGCACCTACTCGCGCGAGCTCGGTCCGCTGGCCGGCCACTACCCCTGCCTGTTCCTCGGCCCGGCCTGGTGGTTCCACGATGCCCCCGAGGGCATGTGGCGCTTCCGCGAACAGACCCTGGCCACCGCCGGCTTCTACAACACCGTCGGCTTCAACGACGACACCCGCGCGTTCCTCTCCATTCCCGCGCGGCACGATGTGGCCCGTCGCATCGACTGCGCGGTGCTGGCCAAGCTGGTGGCCGAACACCGGATCGACGAGGACGAAGCGACCGATGTGGCCATCGACCTGGCCTACCACCTGCCAAAGCGCGCCTACCGGTTGTGAGGGACTGCGCGGCCACGTTGCGTCCGCCGGCTACGCCACCGGCCTGCCCCGTAACGCGAGGCCCGTCCCTTTTCCCGGTGGGGGCGCGCGAGCGGCAGCGGAACAGGCGGCGCGCCCCGGGTCGTACAGGCCGGTCGCTTTTGCGGAGGTGTGGTGCCGCCACGAAGCGCATCGCATTGCTCATGGCCCTGGTCGTGTTGGCGCCGGTATCGGCGTCTGCCATCCAGCCTTCCCCTCGCGAACAGTTCCGGCTCGACAGTGGCTGGCGCTTCCACCGCGGCGATCCGCCGGGCGTCGAAGGCCGGCTTGATTACGACGTGCGCCCGGAGGTCGTGCAGAGCGCGGACGGCAAGGACGCCGACGCACGCCCGGATGCCGCGGAGAAGGTCGAAAGCACGCGCCAGGTGCTCAAGCTCTGGATCATGCCCACCGCCAACCTGCTCATTGCCGATCCCGCCAGGCGCCACGCGCGCCCGTCAGCGGCGCCTGGTGCGGGCGATCCAGGCAGCGACGTAGCTTTCGTGCAGGCCGCGTTCGATGACAGCAACTGGGATGAAGTAACCCTGCCGCACGACTGGGCCATCGCCGGCCCGTTCATCGCCGATGGGCCCTATGGCGGCATGGGCCGCCTGCCGAGCTGGGGCGTGGGCTGGTACCGGCGCACGCTCGACCTTCCGGCAAGCGCGGCCGGACGCCAGGTATTCCTCGACGTCGGCGGCGCGATGTCCTATGCCACGGTCTGGCTCAACGGCCATCTCGTCGGCGGCTGGCCTTACGGCTACAACAGCTGGCGCGTGGATCTCACCCCGTATGTCGCATTCGGCGGCAACAACCAGCTGGCGATCCGCCTGGACAACCCGCCCGGATCGGCTCGCTGGTATCCCGGCGGCGGCCTCTACCGCGACGTGTGGCTGACCCTCGCCGACCCGGTGCACGTCGCCCAGTGGGGCACGTACGTCACCACCACCGACGTGTCGGCCAGATCGGCCACGGTCAATCTGCGCGTGGACGTGGATAACGCCGGCGATCGCGATGCGCGGCTGCAGGTCGCCACCGACATCTTCGCGCTGGACCCGCACGGCGCCGTTTCCGGCAAGGCCATCGCGCGCATCGCGCCGCAACCGCTGGACGTCGCTGCCGGCGCCAGCGCGCGCCTGCAGTCTTCCGTCCGCATCGACACGCCGCGCCTGTGGGGCCCGCCGCCGAACCAGCAGCCGCACCGCCATGTGGCCATCACCACGCTCACCCGCGATGGCACGGTGGTCGACCGCTACGAAACCCGCTTTGGCATCCGCGAAGTCCGCTTCGATCCGGACCGCGGCATCGTGGTCAACGGCGAGCACATCCCGCTGCGCGGCGTGAACCAGCACCACGACCTGGGCGCGCTCGGCGCCGCGTTCAACCGGCGCGCGGCCGAACGCCAGCTGGAGATCCTGCGCGGCATGGGCGTCAATGCGATCCGCCTGGCGCACAACCCGCCCGACCCGCAGCTGCTCGACCTGGCCGACGGGATGGGCCTGCTGGTGATCGACGAGGTGTTCGATTCCTGGGAGCGCAAGAAGACCCCGCTGGATTTCCATCTCGTCTTCCCTGACTGGCACGAGGCCGACCTGCGCGCGATGGTCCGCCGCGACCGCAACCATCCCTCGGTCGTCCTGTGGAGCGTGGGCAACGAAGTCGGCGAGCAGTACACCGGCGAGGAAGGCGCGGCGATCGGTCGCCGGCTGAGCGCGATCGCGCACGAGGAAGACCCGACCCGCCCGACCGGCGCCTCGATGAACTGGGCCAAGCCGGACATGCCCTTCGCCAGCGCCTTCGACACCATCAGCCTGAACTACCAGGGCGAGGGCATCCGCCAGGACCCGGAGTTCGAAGGCACCGATCGCATCCGCACGCCGCCGCAGTACCCGGCCTTCCGCGCCGCGTTCCCGGACAAGGTGATCATGGGCAGCGAGACCGCCTCGGCGGCCAGCAGCCGCGGCGTCTACCTGTTCCCGGTATCGCCGCAGGCGAGCGCGCCGATCCGCGATGGCCGTGGCGGCGACTCGACGCTCAGGCAGGTCAGCGCGTACGAACAGCACGCGGTGGATTTCGGTTCCAGCGCTGACAAGGTGTTCGCCGCGCTGGACCGCCATCCCTACGTGGCCGGCGAGTTCGTCTGGAACGGCTTCGATTACCTCGGCGAGCCGACGCCCTACTACGACGCGCGCAGCTCCTACACCGGCATCATCGACCTGGCCGGCTTTCCCAAGGACCGCTACTGGCTGTACCAGTCGCGCTGGCGCCCGGACCTGCCGATGGCGCACCTGTTGCCGCACTGGACCTGGCCGGGTCGCGAAGGCCTGGTCACGCCCGTGCACGTGTTCACTTCGGGCGACGAGGCCGAACTGTTCGTCAACGGCGTCTCCCAGGGCCGCAGGAAGAAAGGGCCGTACGAATACCGGTTGCGCTGGGACCAGGTCGTCTACCAGCCCGGCGTACTGCGCGTGCAGGCGTACCGCGACGGCAAACCGTGGGCGGACGACGCCGTGCAGACCGCCGGCGCACCGGCGCGGCTGGAACTGGTCGCCGATCGCACCCGCATTGCCGGCGACGGCCGCGACCTGTCGTTCCTGACGGTACGCGTGCTCGATGCCGCCGGCCGCATGGTGCCTGCCGCACACAACCGCATCACTTTCAGCATCGAAGGCCCCGGCCAGATCGTGGCCACCGACAACGGCAATGCCGCCGACCTGACCGCGTTCCCCTCGCTTGAGCGCGATGCCTTCAGTGGCATGGCCCTGGCCATCGTGCGCGGCGTGCACGGCCAATCCGGCGCCGTGACCGTGCACGCCCGGGCCGCCGGCCTGCAGGGCGCAAGCATCAATCTCGCTACGTCGCCCGCCACATCTGCCCCACGCAATCGCTAGGAGACCTTCATGCGCGTCCACCTGCTGACACTTGCCGCCGCACTGGGCGTAGCCTCGATGTCGATGCCCTCCCAGGCGCGCGCCGCCACGCCGGCAAAGGCCGCGACGACGCTCAAGGGCGCCTTCGCCGACGACTTCCTGCTTGGCACCGCGGTCAACGACGACATCGTCTCCGGTCGCGACGCGCGCGCGCAGGCACTGGTGCCGCTGCACTTCAACGCGATCACGCTGGAGAACGCGATGAAGGCCGAAGTGGTCAATCCGCGCCCGGGCGTCTACGAGTTCGCCGGCGCCGATGCGTTCGTGGCCTTCGGCGAGCAGCACGGCATGTTCATCGTCGGCCACACCCTGGTCTGGCACAACCAGACGCCCGAGTGGTTCTTCAAGGCGCCCGATGGCACGCCGGTGGGCCGCGATGCACTGACCGAACGCATGCGCCAGCACATCCAGAAGGTCGCCGGGCGCTACGCCGGGCGCGTCGACGCCTGGGACGTGGTCAACGAGCAGATCGGCGAGGACGGCCAGTACCGCGACACCACCTGGGTCCGCGGAATCGGCGACGGCGATGAGCTTATTCGCCTGGCGTTCCGGTTCGCGGCGCAGTACGCGCCCGGTACGGAGCTGTACTACAACGACTTCAACGCCTGGCGGCCGGAGAAGCGCGACGGCATCGTGCGCATGGTGAAGATGCTGCAGGCGCACGGCATCCGCATCGACGGCATCGGCATCCAGGGACACTGGGGCCTGGACTATCCGGCCACCGCCGACATCGAAGCGGCGATCGACGCCTATGCCGCGCTCGGGGTCAAGGTGATGATCACCGAGCTGGACGTGGACGTGCTGCCGCTGACCAAGGAAGGCCAGATCATCGGCCAGGGCATGGCGCATCCGCAGTTCCAGCTGCCCGAGTTCAGGCGCTTCCTCGACCCGTACCGCGATGGCCTGCCGCCGGCGGTGCAGCAGCAGCTGGCCGACCGTTACGCCGAGCTGTTCCGCATCTTCCGCGGCCGGCGCGACAAGATCGACCGGGTGAGCGTCTGGGGCGTGCACGATTCCATGTCTTGGAAGAACGACTACCCGATCCCGCACCGGATCAACTATCCGCTGCTGTTCGATCGCCAGTACCGGCCCAAGCCGGCGCTGGACGCGGTGCTCGCGGTGCCGCGCGAGTAACTCCCCTCCCCGCGCCGGGCTCCCGCGGGCAAGCTGCGGGTTACCTGGCGAGCTCGCCCGAGACGTGTGCGGCAATCTCGCGGGTGCTCCTGACGAACTCGGCCTCGAGGTCGACGCCGCACTTGTTGGCAAGAACCATAATTGACCAGAGGCAGTCCGACAGTTCGTGCGCGAGCTTCGCCTGGCAATCGTCGATCGTGCGGATGCCGGCATGGGCTTGAATGAGCTTGGCCAGATCGCCCACATCGCCGACGAAGCCGAGCGCAAGCTCTTCCGTGTTCCAGGCGCGCCCGTACCTTTTCACCTCGAGCTGCTCGTACAAGCCGTTGAGTTGAAGTGCAGCCTTTTCAAGATCGCTGAAGTTCATCACCCGCCCCATAACGATTGAGCCACGCCAACCCGCCTGGCAGGTGCGGCTCGAAGGAATCGTTGGTCGGCACGGCCATCAAGGCGCGTCCGCCACCGCCAGAATGTTGAGACCGGCATGTTGTCGTCACCGCTTGCGAACCCAATGCCAACGGATGTCCCCCGGCGCATGATCGCGACTGCCTGTGGTTCAACGCCTGAAACACGCCGATCCGCGAAGCGGCTTCGGTTTGAGTGAATTGTCAGGCCGCTGATCAGCGACCACGGAAGTGCGACGCCTGTAGAAAGCGCAGCGCCGCAATCACTTGATCCGTCCGCTGGCTGGAAAGCGACCCGATGCGCTCACCCAAGCGACCCTTGTTGATGCTTGAGACTTGCGAAGAGATCACGACGCTTTGCCGTTCCAAGCCACCCTCTCCTGCATCCAGGAGAACAACTCCAGGTTCAGATACCCGCGTCAGGATGGAACTCAGCGAGCAGACCACAACGGTAGAGATCCTGGAATGGTTTAGCACATCGCTTTGAACCACAACGTGCGGGTGCGGCGATCCCGACCTGGAACCAATGGATTCGTCCGCAGCAACCCAGAAGATGTCGCCGTAACTGATCCGCGGCGCTGTTCCGTGCTCCTGCATCATTGCTCCTCGATCCTTTGCGATCATGCCCCGGCAGCGGGCTAACGCGTGAGTTGAGCCGTGCCGCAGCAGGGTCGGCTTGAACGACTTGTTAGGCCGCGCCGCCCGACAGCCTGGCCCAAGACTGCCGAAGGCCCACAAGATGGACGATGCCGATCAGCAGGCAGATTGAAGAGCTTACTGCCCAGAACGTCGTGCTGTTTCCGGGGAAGTACGCCATCACCGGCACGAACGCGACGCCCCGGACAATGTAGATGGCGGTGATGGCGGAGAGTGCGGTACGCAACAACGGCAGCTTGCGAATCACGCCGGCGCCGGACAGTGCGTAACCACTCCAGACAGCAAGAACGCCGGCAATGGCCAGGGTAACGACGGTGGGATACCAGTGGCCGGCCAAGTGCAGCTGTGCCATTTGCTCTCCGGCGCCCAGGAGCCGAAACAGCGGAGCGCCAACTGCCAGACACGCCAGATGCGCCAGCGCTGCGAGCCCGCTAAGGGCGCCGCCGACTACCAGAAGCTTGTTGGTTGGACTGGCCATGTAGCTCCCCAGCGGCCTAACACGCCTGAGTTAAGCCGACCTGCGAAGCAGGTGGCAGTTCCTACGAGAAAGTGGACACCGGCTCTCTAGCAGCACTGCTCGAACTCCACCGGTGAGCGGTACCCCAGCGCCGAATGCAGCCGCTGGTGGTTGTAGAACCTGACGTAGTCGTCGATGGCCATGCGCAGCGACCGGTCGCTGTCGAATGTGCCACGGTGGTACATGTCCGACTTCATCGACCTGTTCCATGACTCCATGTGCGCGTTGTCGTTCATCCGCCTGGGCCTGTTGACCGACTGCACCAACCCGGCGCGTCCCAGCCGGCGCCGGAAATCCCCCGCCATGAACTCGATCCCCCGATCACTGTGAAACAGCGTATCGCATGCCGGCGAGCGCGTACGCAGGGCCGCGGCCAGGGCGCGGCCGGTCAGCGCCGCCGTGCGCTCCACCCCCAGCGACCAGCCCAGCAGCCGCCGCGAGTACCGGTCCATGACCGTGGCCAGGTAGCGCCATTGGCCTTCGACCTTGAGGTAGGTCACATCACCGACCCAGACCTGGTCCGGCCCGCTACAGGGAGCCTCATGGGCACGGCTGGGGACGCTTTCCAGGAACCGCGCCAGTCCGGGCCGTCGCCGATAGAGCCCGGCCGAACAGGCGCGCACGCCTTCCTCGCGCATCAGGCGTTCCACGCGGCGGCGACCCACCTGCTCACCTTGGCGCCGCAGCGCGGCATGCACCCGCGGGCTGCCATAGGTTTCGCGGCTGGCGCCATGCACCTGCCGGATCTTCTCGACCAGCACTGCATCCTCCATCGCCCGGGCGCTGGCCGGCCGACGAACCCAGGCGTAGTAACCGGCGGCGCTGACGCCGTAAAGGCGGCACATGACCCTCACCGGACAGGCTTCTTTGTGATGTTCGATGAAGGCGAAGATTTCGCCTTTCGACCGGAAGTGAACGCGATCGCTTTTTTTAAAAGGTCATGCTCGACCTTGAGCTGCTCGTACTGCCGCTTGATCTGGCGAAGCGCCTTCAGCTCCGTGGCAACTTCCGGATCAACCTGCACACCCTTGGTCACGATGATTCCCTCCCGGGCGAGTCTGCGCCAACGAGACAGCATGTAGGGATGGATGTAAAGCGACTGGGCGACGTCGCTGACCAGGACGCCAGGTTGCTGGCTTAGGCGGACGGCAGCGGCTTTGAACTCATCGCTGTAGCGAGAGATGGTTCTGGGGCCAGGCTTTGGCATTGGGACACTCCTGAGGGTTAGGTCAGGGTGTCCACTGAACCGAAGGAACTACCGCGTCGGCTTGGACGAATTGTTAGGCCCCAAGCCAGCGCTACGCACTTGAAGACCATTTGTAGTGCATGAAAGCTTCCGGTGCTTCAATTACTAGCTCGACCTCATCCACGCCCGAGCGGATACGCCAGACCCGCCAAGCGCAGGCGGCCGGAATAGTAATGCCCGCAAGCATGAGCAAGTGAGAGGAGACCTCAGCCATGGCGGGCACGGCTTGGAATGGCATCGGTTCACCAAGCTCGTGTGAGGCATCAACCGAAACGCGAGCACCAACAAAGGCAGCCACTTCTGCGAAAGGAAATGCGCCGCGCCGCGCGACTGCGATCTCCACACGCTCTTCGGTGCACGAATCAGGGAACTCGAACTGGTCGGCTACGAAAATCTTCATATGGGGCCTAACGCCGGAGTTAAGCCGACCTGCGAAGCAGGTTCGGCTTGAACGAATAGTTAGACGCCCCACTAAACCTGATAGCCGAGCGCATAAAAGTATGCCTCCAGGTAGTGCACATAGGCGAACCCCACGCCAACTGCGACCAACAAGAGCACCCAGCCCCAGACCGACGGGCGCGTAGTTGGGCCCAGCACTTTTGATGCCCTCTCGCCGAACACAAGATAGGCAGTACCAAGCATGGCAAACAGCGGCTGGATGTACACGAACTTACCGCTGTAGCGCAGCGAGGCGACCTGACCCTGTGCCTCAGTAATCGGAATGTATGTGTACATCCCGAATGCAACTAGGGCCAGCAATAGCAGGATTGCCCCAAATGGACGGCTCGCGAAGTCATCCGGCAGGGCCTTTGCTCGCTTAGCAGGGTCCTTCTTTCGCTCCTCCATGGCGCGAACGATCGCGTCAGGTGAATTCTCTTGGCTCTCCACGTCCCCTTCCCCTTCTTGTCTAACGCCTAAGTTAAGCCGTGCCACGAAGTGGCATCGGCTTGAACGCCTTGTTGGGCAGGAAGAGAAAGAGCCACACGATCAGACGCGACGGCCGCTCCGAATGACCGAAGCCGCAAACCCGGACGCGCGCCCGGCAATCCATCCGCTGCCACCCTGGCCGACCGCGACGAGCCTACCGCTGCGAACCCGACTGCGCGCCCAGCGACGACGCCGAAGAAGAACGATGCCTGCCCACCCACAGGAAGTGACCGCCTGGCAACACCGCGAACTGTCCGATCCATACGAAGCTCCCCAACCTCGCGCTTTTCCACTGCCCAACGCTTGAATTAAGCCGACCTGCGAAGCAGGGTCGGCTTGAATGAATGGTTAGGTGCCAAGGCCAACGCTCTTGCCGCGCCGACCCACGAGCACCCGGACAATAAGTAATACGACAAAAGCTATAACGGCTCCCTGCACCAATGGCGTCGGGGTGACGCCACGTTGCGGCCAGAAGGAAAGCCAGACACTCAAGGCGGCGAAACACGCCAGAGCGAGCAATAGCAGGCCCTTGGCTATACGAACCGAGAACGGTGTCGCAAGAGCTGGGGCTGCGGCGAGCAAGAACCCTATGCCGCTTAGTGCCATACCTATCTGCCCCTGACTGACATTGCCTGATGCAAGAATCGCCAACAAAAGCACACCCACCGCAGCGAGGGCGGCGCCAGCGAGACCGGACAGAACCTTTAAGAGCCGCTGATAACGCATCCCTGGCACCTAACGCCAGAATTAAGCCGACCCGCGAAGCGGGTTCGGCTTGAATGAGTTGTTAGCACCCATTGCTAGCTAAAATTAATCGCAAACTGGATGCCGGAAACATGCGGTGACGCCTCAAGACTTGCCTTGTAGTCTGGAAGCTGTAACGCGGAAGAACTGAAGCGGCCGAAAAACTCCTCCATCTCTTCCCGCGGCACACCGTAGCAGTCAACCCGGAGAGTGACGGGCTTTCCGCGCGACTCGGGAAACTGCTCGGCGAGTTGCCCGTCAATGGCTGCATCCAGGCATGAGTACAGTCGTTGCTGCAGCTTTGTAAGTTTTAATGAAACGTCATGCCACGGACCTTCCTCGACGAGCACCATCTGCCACGGGTCTTTGGCTACGAAGTCGACGGTGATCTCGCCCATGGGTGCTAACTACCAGTAGACCCCCAGCGGGGGTGTAGCGCCGAGTTTGTAGGGCGGATCGGTGGGCCGTCAATCGAGAAACTCCTACGCCGATCACGGACTTGGCCGATACCTTCGTCGCCAGGCGACGTCCATGCTGCCTGCAAAGGCGGCATGGAGACCCCGGTATGTCTTATGACGGCGAGCAGGCCCCGGTACCGGGGCGGATCGGGCAGGCGCGGGAACCGCGGTTGCTGGAGCAAGTGAGCGCGCGGATGCGGCTCAAGCATTACAGCCGGCGCACGGAACAGGCGTATCTGTACTGGATACGCCGGTATATCCGGGCCTGGCTGCCGCGACATCCGCGCGAACTTGACGGGGCGGCGGTGGAGGCCTTCCTCACTCGCCTGGCCACGCGCGACAACGTGGCCGCCAGCACCCAGAACCAGGCCTTGTCGGCGCTGCTGTTCCTGTACCGGGAAGTGCTGGGCGTAGACCTGCCATGGATGGAGAACGTGGTCCGGGCCAAGCGGCCGCAGCGCCTGCCGGTGGTGCTCACGCGGGCGCAGGTGGCGCGGCTGCTCGAGCGCCTGGCCGGGCGCGAGGCGCTGATGGCCGGGCTGCTCTACGGCAGCGGCCTGCGGCTGATGGAGTGCGTGCGCCTTCGGGTCAAGGACGTGGGCCTGGAGCGCAACGAACTGGTCGTGCGCGACGGCAAGGGCGGCAAGGACCGCATGACCGTGCTTCCGTCTTCGTTGCGGGAGGCGCTGTCCCGGCAGGTTGCGGAAACACGCGTACTGCACGCGCGCGACCTGGCTTGTGGACTGGGCCGGGTGCACCTGCCGCATGCGCTCGCGCGCAAGTATCCGAATGCGGCGGCGGAACTGGCCTGGCAGTACGTGTTCCCGGCCACGCGCATCTCGGTGGATCCTCGCGACGGGGAGCGTCGGCGCCACCACATCGACGAGAAGGTGCTGCAGAAGGCAGTGCGGCGGGCGGCGCTGGAGTCCGGCTTCGACCGGCCGGTGACGCCGCACACGCTGCGCCACTGCTTCGCCACCCACCTGCTCGAATCGGGCGCCGACATACGCACCGTGCAGGAACTGCTCGGCCACAAGGATGTCGCCACGACGCAGATCTACACCCACGTGCTCAACCGCGGGGCGCTGGGCGTGCTCAGTCCGCTGGACCGCTGAAGCCCGGGCGACGGCGGGCGAGGCAGCGTGGTGCCCGGCTCGCGCTGGCGGCGATCCACGCCGGCACCGGATCGCCGCGGCCAGCGGCGGCCCTGCGCTCAGCCCAGCACCAGGTCCAGCAACAGCACCCCGGCCAGGCCGATCACCGAGATCAGCGACTCCATCACCGTCCACGACTGGAAGGTCTGTTTCATCGACAGGCCGAAGAACTCCTTGAACATCCAGAACGCGGAGTCGTTGACGTGCGAGCCGAACACGCTGCCGGCGCCCACCGCCAGCACCATCAGCTCGGCCGAGGCACCGGTGCTGGCGATCAGCGGCGCAACGATCCCGGCGGCGGTGATCACCGCCACCGTGGCCGAGCCGATCATCACCCGCAGGATGGCGGTGGCCAGCCATGCGAACACCAGCGGCGGCATGTGCCAGGTGGCGCTGAGCGCGGCGATGCGCGCGCCCACCCCGCTGTCCACCAGCACCTGCTTGAACACGCCGCCGGCGGTGATGATCAGCAGGATCACCGCGATGCCGGCGATGGCGGCGTTGAGCCAGCGCGTCTGCACCTCCAGGCCCACGCCGCGGCGATAGCCCAGCCACCAGAACGCGAGCAGCGTCGCCAGCAGCAGTGCCACGGTCGGACTGCCCAGGAACAGCAAAGCGGTGCGCAGCACGCCCCCGGGCAGCAGTGCGTGGGCCAGCACCGAGGCGCTGATCAGCAGCACCGGCGAGAGCGCGATCAGGAACGAGCTCCGCGCACCGGGCAGCTCGCGCGGCGCGCTGCTGGCGGTGAACAGGTCCGGCAGCGGCGGGTTGATCGACTGCAGGCGACGGCCCAGCCAAGGTCCGGCGATCACCACCGCCGGGATCGCCATCGCGATGCCGTACACCAGGGTCAGGCCCATGTCGGCGCCGAACGCGTTGACCAGCACCACCGGGCCCGGATGCGGCGGCAGGAAGCAGTGGGTGGTGCTGAGCGAGGCCACGGTCGGGAGGGCCAGGTACAGGATCGGCAGGCCGGTCCTGCGCGCGAGCGAGAAAATCAGCGGCACCAGGATGATGAAGCCGGCGTTGAAGTACAGCGGGATGCCGACCAGGAAGCCGGTGAGCAGCAGCGCCCACTGGATGTTCTGCTCGCCGAAACGGCCGATCAGGGTGATGGCGATCTTCTCCGCCGCCCCGCTCTCCTCCAGCACCTTGCCCAGAATCGCGCCGAGCACGATCACCAGCGCCAGCCCGCCCAGGGTGCTGCCGACGCCGGCGTCGATGGTCTTGAGCAGGTCCTGCGGCGTCATGCCCAGCAGCAGGCCCATCGGGATCGCCACGATCAGCAGCGACAGGAACGGACTGAGCTTGCGCGAAGTGAGGAAGATCTGCAGCGCGATTGCCGAGGCGATGATCAGGAACGTGGTCATGCGCCTGGCCCCTTGGCTGCCAGTGCCTCGCGTCCGGCGCGCAGGGTTTCGATGATCGTGTCGACGTCGTACACGCAGCCGGCCCAGGTCCCGCCGCCGGCTTCCTGCAGGGCAGCCCACAGACGGGTGTCGTCGGGCAGGCGCGGATGCGGGGCGATCGCCGGATGCAGCGTGCGCGCGGCCAGCACCACCGCGGCGGCGTCCGGATCGAGCGGCCGCTGCGGATCGTCGCCGATGAAATCCACGCGTCCTTCCAGGCGTTCGCGGTCGATCTGGATGCGCACGACATCGCCATCGCGCAGCCGGCCGAGCGGGCCGCCGGCAAGGGCCTCCGGGCCGACGTGGCCGATGCACGCGCCGGTGGACACGCCGGAGAAGCGCGCATCGGTCAGCACCGGCACGTGCTTGCCCCACGGCAGGTACTTCAGCGCCGAGGTCAGCTGGTAGGTCTCTTCCATGCCGGTGCCGGCGGGCCCGCAGCCGGCGAGCACGACCACGTCGCCGGCGCGCACCGCATCGTCGCCGCTGGACTTGATCGCGCGGATCGCGTCGCGCTCGGAGGCGAACACGCGCGCCGGGCCGGTGTGGCGGTAGACGTTGCTTTCGTCCACGAGCGAGGGATCGATCGCGGTGGCCTTCATCACCGAGCCTTCCGGGGCCAGGTTGCCGACCGGGAACACCATCGTGCTCGACAGCCCGGCCTTGCGCGCCGCGTCCGGTCCCATGATCACGACATCCGGATCGATGCCGTCCAGTTCACGCAGCCGTGCGCGCGCGGCCGCGCGGGTGGCGCTGTGTTCCCACCAGGCCAGGTTCTCGCCGACCGTGCGGCCGCTCACCGTCGCCGCGTCCAGGTGCAGCAGGCCCATGTCGCGCAGGTGCAGCATCACTTCGGGCACGCCGCCGGCCATGAACACCTGCACCGTGGGATGGTGGCGCGGGCCGTTGGGCAGCGCGTCGACCAGCCGCGGCGTGGCGCGGCTGGCGGCGATCCAGTCCTGCACCGTGGGCGGAGAGACGCCGGCGGCATGTGCGATCGCCGGCACGTGCAGCAGCAGGTTGGTCGAGCCGCCGAACGCGGCGTGGACCAGCAGGGCGTTCTCCACCGCGCGCCGGTCCAGGATCGCCGACAGCGGCGTGCCCTGCCCCGCCATGCGCAGCAGCGCCAGCGCCGAACGCCGCGCCATGTCGGTCCACACCGGTTCGCCGGACGGTGCCAGCGCGCTGTGCGGCAATGCGATGCCGAGTGCTTCGGCCACCACCTGCGAGGTCGCCGCGGTGCCGAGGAACTGGCAGCCGCCGCCGGGCGATCCGCAGGCGCGGCAACCCATCGCCGCCGCATGTTCCAGGTCGATGAGCCCATGCGCGAAGCGTGCGCCGATGGTCTGCACCTGGCCGGCATCTTCGGCGCCGCGCGCCGGCAGGGTCACCCCGCCGGGCACGATCACGCCGGGCAGGTCCGAACATCCTGCGAGCGCCAGCATCATCGCCGGCAGGCCCTTGTCGCAGGTGGCGATGCCGAGCACGCCGCGGCGCGTGGGCAGCGAGCGGATCAGCCGCCGCATCGCGATCGCCGCGTCGTTGCGGTACGGCAGGCTGTCGAACATGCCGGTCGTGCCCTGGGTGCGGCCGTCGCACGGATCCGAGCACATCACCGAGAACGGCAGCGCGCCATTGGCGGCGAAGGTTTCGGCCGCGGTGCGCACCAGCCGGTCGATCTCCCAGTGGCCGGTATGCAGGCCCAGTGCGAGCGGGGTGCCGTCGGCGCCGCGCAGTCCGCCCTGGGTGCTGACGATCAGGTACGGATCGCGCGCGACTTCGCTGGCGCGCCAGCCCATGCCCGCGTTCTGGGTCAGGCCGAACAGGTCGCCGCTGGCGGCCTCGCGCAGCATCCGCGCGTCGATCGGCAGGTGCCCGTGCGGGCCTTCGCCCGAGGTGCGCGTGGTGGCGAGCGGCGCACCGTCGCCGAGGATGGCGTCGAGGCCGTCGCCGGTCGCGCTCATCGCGGCGCGCCCGCGGGCGTGGCGTCTTCCACGAAGTTGCGCAGTACCAGGCCGCCGATGTCGATGGTCACCACGTCGCCCGGCTGCAGGGTGAAGTCCTCGCCCGGGACCACGCCGGTACCGGTGAACAGGAACGCGCCCTGCGGAAAGGCCAGCTCGCGGAACAGGTAAGCGGCCAGTTCGGGCAGCGCGCGTTTGATCTGCGAGCTGCGTGTCTGGCCGCCGAACACCGCCGCGCCTTCGCGGGCGATGCCCAGCGTGATCGGCAGGTCGCGCAGTTCATCGGCGCTGCACAGGCGGATCGACGGGCCGATCGCACAGGCACCGTCGTAGACCTTGGCCTGCGGCAGGTACAGCGGGTTCTCGCCCTCGATGCTGCGCGAGGAGACGTCATTGCCGGCGGTGAATCCGCGGATCGCGCCGGTGGCATCGAGCAGCAGCACCAGTTCCGGCTCGGGCACGTTCCAGTGGCTGTCGGCGCGGATGCGGATGCCGGCGCCGGGGCCGCGCACGCGCCAGCCCTGGGCCTTGAAGAACAGCTCCGGCCGCGCCGCCGAATAGACCTTCTGGTAGACGTCGGCGCTCTGCGATTCCGCCTCGCGCGCCATGCGGCTGCTCAGGTAGGTCACGCCGCTGGCCCAGGCCTCGTGGGTGTCCTCGATCGGGGCCAGCAGCGGCGCGTCGGCGCGGTCCCCGCGTGGCTGCGCGGCGAGCCTGGCGTCGGCCTGCGCGGCCGGCAATGCGAGCCACGCGGCGAGGGTGAAATCCAGCGGCAGCCAGTGGCCGTCGAGCGCCCAGCGCGGTCCGTCGGGCGTGGTGTGGCGGGTCAGGATCTCGGGCATGCGGGGCTCCACGGGACGGGTGGGAACGGCTACGTCGGGTGCGAAAACTCCATCGGCACTACGGGCGAACAGGCGAACAGGCGGTGTCGCGATCGATCAATCGGCCAGGGCGCGCGCCACCGCGGCGGGCGTGGCGTCGCCCAGCCGCGCATGGGCGCGGGCCAGTGCATCGACGAAACGCGCGTCGCCAGCCAGCGCACCGAACACGCTGTCCAGGGTGAGGAATGCGTCCACGTCGTGGCTGGCCTCGCCGGTTGTCGCCGCGCCGATCCGCGCCAGTGTGTCGGCCAGCGGATCGACGATCGCCACGCCTTCGCGCGCCTGCCGCCGCACGAACCGCAGCCAGCCGGCGACCGGCAGGCACAGGCGTTCGAGCGGACGGCCGGCGGCCAGCGCATCGGCGATCGTGCCGAGCAGCCGCACCGGGATCTTCTGCGATCCGTCCCATGCGATCTGCGCCAGCAGGTGGCGGATGGCCGGGTTGCGGAAGCGCGCCAGGATCGCGTCGATGTAGGCATCCGGATCGAAACCGCGCGGGAGCTGCAGCGTGGGCACGATGTCTTCGCGCATCAGCCGTTCGACGAAGCCGGCCAGTGCCGGTTCGCGCATCGCGTCGGCCACCGTTTCGATGCGCATGAGCGAACCGAGGTAGGCCAGCGTCGAATGCGGCGCATTGAGCAAACGCAGCTTGGCCCGGTCGTAGCCGGCGATCTCGTTGCTGAGGACCACGCCGGCGCGCTCCAGCGGTGGCCGTCCGTTGCGGAAGTCGTCCTCCACCACCCATTGGGCGTAGGGCTCGCGCTGGATCGGCCAGGCGTCCTCGACGCCCAGCCGCGAAGCGACCTGCGCGCGCAACGCGTCGTCGGTGGCCGGGGTGATGCTGTCGACCATCGAGCGCGGGAAGGCGACTTCGCTTTCGATCCAGTCGGCCAGCCCCTGGTCAGCCCGGTCTCGCTCGAGCTCGCGCGCGAACTGCAGCACCGCGCGACGCAGGCGCCCGCCGTTGTCGGCGAGGTTGTCGCAACTGAGTACGGTGTAAGGCTCGAACCCACGCGCGCGGCGCAGGCGCAATCCGGCGACCAGCCAGCCAATCGCACTTGCCGGTGCTTCCGGAGCAACCAGGTCGTGGACGATGTCAGGGTGCTGCAGGTCGACGCCGTCGGCAGACAGGCAATACCCCTTCTCGGTGATGGTCAGGGTCACCAGGCGCACGTCGCGGTCGGCCAGGCGCGCCAGCACCGCGGCGGCCTCGTCGCGCGCGCACAGCAGCTCGCGGATCGAACCGATCACCCGCAGGCGCGGCGCGCCGTCGGACGCCGATGCATCGGCGCGCGCGTCGCCGGGCAGCGCCAGGGTGTAGAGCCCGTCCTGCGGCCGCAGCGCATCGCGCACGCCGGCGCTGTGCAGCGATACCGCGCTGATCGCCCAGGCCGGGTCGGTCCCGAGCAGGTCGTCGATGTACGCCGCCTGGTGCGCGCGGTGGAACGCACCCGGTCCGAAGTGGACGATGCCGATGCGGGTGGCGTCGCGATCGTAGGCGGGCACCGCCACGCCGTCGCGCACGCGGGCGAGCGTGGCCTGCGACAGGCGGAGGAGCGGGGACGCGGACTGCGGGTTCATCGGGATCCTGTTGCGGAAGTACGTGGACGTGGGAGGGGTTGGCGGAACCGGCGACCCTGGGAGTTGCCACCGGTTCCGCCTCGCCTCGCCCGGCCCGCCTGGAGAGATCGGGCGGGCCGGGTGCAACGCGGGTCGAACGGGGCCGACCGATCAGTCGGCCCGGATCGTGAGCGGGGTGCGGGCGCGGATGTCGGCGCTGGACGCGCCCACCTGCACCTCGTAGCCGCCGGGGCTGACGACATAGGCCTGCGCCTTCTCGTCGTAGTGGCGCAGGTCCCTGGCCGGATCGAGCACGAAGCTGACCTCGCGCTCCTCGCCCGGCTGCAGGTGCACGCGCTGGAAGCCGCGCAGGTCCTTCAGCGCACGTCCTTCGCCGGCCTGGCGCGGATGCACGTACAGCTGCACGACTTCGTCGCCGGCGCGCTTGCCGCTGTTGCGCACCTTGACCGTCGCCTTGACCGGCTGCCCGGCGCGCGCGGTGGCGTGGTCGAGCTTCAGGCCCGCGTAGTCGAACGTCGTGTAGGACAGGCCGTGGCCGAACGGATACAGCGGCTCGCCCTCGAAGTAGCGATAGGTGCGACCGGCCATGGTGTAGTCGTCGAACGCCGGCATCTTCTCGCCGGCCTTGTAGAAGGTGACCGGCAGGCGGCCCGCGGGATTGGCATCGCCGAACAGCACGTCGGCCACCGCATTGCCGCCGCGCTGGCCCGGGTACCACGCGACCAGCACGCCGGGCACGTGTTCCTTGGCCCAGTCCACCGCCAGCGCAGAGCCGGTGGTCAGCACCAGCACCACCGGCTTGCCGGTCGCCTGCACCGCTTCCAGCAGCTTCTGCTGGGTCGCCGGCAGGCGCGTGTCGGTGCGGTCGCCACCGGCGAAGCCCGGATAGTTGACCGTCATCTCCTCGCCTTCCACGTCGCCGGTGAGTCCGCCGGCGAAGACCACCACGTCGGCATTGCGCGCCGCTTCCAGCGCTTCCTCGAACGGCGGCTTGGCCCCGGGCATGCGCCAGGCCAGGCGCACGCCGGCATCGCGTTCGCCTTCCTGGTATTCGAGCTTGAGGTCGTAGGCGCGGCCGGCTTCCAGCTGCACGGTCGCGCTGCTGGCAGTGAGCCGGTCGGCCTGCTGCCAGCGGTCGATCACGCGCTTGCCATCCAGGTACACGCGCACGCCATCGTTGGCGGCCGCTTCCAGTTCATAGCTGCCCGACACCGGCGGCAGCAGCTGGCCGCTCCAGCGGATGGAGAAGTTGTCGGCGGGGATGGCCTCGTCCGGACCGGCTTCGCCACGCGCCATCAGGTTGTCGGTCGGCGAGCCGCGGTCCCAGCTGAAGCCGATCACCGGATCGACGCGGACCAGGGCCGGCGTGCCGGACAGGTCGCGGTTGCGGAAGTATTCGCCGCGCAGGCCGCGTTCGTTCGCACCGGGCGACGGGCGCAGGTACTGCGCTTCGACCAGCGGCGTGGCCGCCGGATCGTTGCGGCCCTCGACCAGGTCCACGCCGCGCGCGTAGACCACTTCGGCCTGCGGTGCGGCCTCGCGGATGCCGCGCAGGATCGTCACCGGATCGGCCGGGGTGCCGTAGTAGTTGCCGAGCAGGGCCATGGTGTCGTCGGCGGTGGGGCCGATCACGGCGATGCGCTTGGCGTCGCGCGACAGCGGCAGCACGCCGTCGTTCTTCAGCAGCACGATCGACTCCTGCGCCATCTTCCGCGCCAGCGCATCGTGCGCCGGCGACTGGTTGGCCGAGTACGGGATCTGCGCCCACTTCACCTGCGCGGGCGGATCGAACATGCCCAGGCGCATGCGCGCGGTCATCAGCCGGGTGAGCGACTCATCCAACTCGGCTTCGGTGATCAGGCCCTTGCGCACCGCCACCGGCAGGTGCTCGGCGTAGGTGTTGCCGCAGTTGAGCTCGGTGCCCTTCTTCACCCCCAGCGCCGCGGCCTCCTCGGCCGTGGCGACGATGGCATGGGTGGTGTAGATGTCGCGGATCGCCCAGCAGTCCGACATCACGTAGCCCGTGAAGCCCCAGTCGCGGCGCAGGGTGTCCTGCAGCAGGAACTGGCTGGCACTGGCGGACTCGCCGTACACGCGGTTGTAGGCGCCCATCACCGCGTAGACGTCGCCTTCCTTGACCAGGGCCTCGAAGGCCGGCAGGTAGGTGTCGTACAGGTCCTGCCTGGACGGGTGCACGTCGAAGTGGTGACGGTCGGCCTCCGGGCCGCTGTGCACGGCCAGGTGCTTGGCGGTGGCGTCGAGCTTGCGGTACTTCGGGTCCAGCGGCTTGCCGGTGACCGGGTCCATGCCCTGCAGGCCGCGCACGAACGACACGCCCATCCGCGAGGTCAGGTACGGATCCTCGCCGTAGGTCTCCTGCCCCCGGCCCCAGCGCGGGTCGCGGAAGATGTTGATGTTGGGCGACCAGAAGGTCAGGCCCTGGTAGCGGCCGTGCTTGCCCTCGGCCAGGAAGCGGTGGTGCTTGGCCCGTGCCTCGTCGCTGATCGCGCTCGACACCTGGTCCATCAGCGGGATGTCGAACGAGGCGGCCATGCCGATCGCCTGCGGGAACACGGTCGCCCCGCCTGCGCGGGCCACGCCGTGCAGCGCCTCGTTCCACCAGTCGTAGGCCGGCAGGCCCAGGCGCTCGATCGCCGGGGAGTCGTTCTGCATCTGCGCGGCCTTCTCCTCCAGCGTCATCTGCGCGACCAGGGCCGCGGCGCGATCCTCGAAGCTGCGCTGGGTGTCCAGCCAGGGCCGCGCGGGTTCGGCGGCCTGCAATCCGGGCAGGGCCACCAGCAGTGCGACCACGCAGGCGCGCGCGAGCAGGCGCCGGCGCAGCGCGCCGCGCGTCAGGTTGGCGGGCGTGGCGGGCCTGGCCCGTGGGGACTGTCGGTTATGGGCATCCATCGTCGGCTTCTCCTGGCGTTCGGTCCGCGGGTTTTCGTGTGGGTCGGGCAGGCCGCTCAACGCGCGGCTTCCAGGCGGGCGTGCGGTCCGAGCGTGGCGCCGACGAATCCGCCGGCCACATCGGTACTCAGGACCGTGCCGTCGGCGTCGCGCACCAGCCACTGCACGCCCTTGCCGTCGTTGGCGTCGAAGCCGAAGCCGTAGACGCCCTGGTCGCCCTCGACATGCAGGGTCAGCTGACTGGCTCCGGCGATGGCCTGGCGGGCCACGACCTCGACGTCGCCACCGGCCTTCTTCTCCAGGAACACCTCGGCGCCGTCGCCATCGCGGCGCACGCCCAGGAAGTACCAGTGGGTATCGCCCTGGAACGCGGCCAGGCCCGCGGCCACGCCCGGCGCCGGCAGGTCCATGGCGGTGCTCGCCTCGAATACCTGGTGCTGCTGGCGGCGCGCATAGAACGCCGGGTTGACCTTCGAGTCCAGCCGTTCGGCGAGCGGGTGGATCGCCAGCCAGCCCGGGCGCGCGCTGCCGTCGTACCACGGCGTCTTCGGCACGCGCGGGGTCATCCAGCCCTTGCCCAGCTCGACGGTGTCGAACTCGTCGCGCCAGGTGAAGTTGCCGGTCATCGGCGCCTGGTCGACGGGCTTCTTCATGAACGATGGCCCCGGCAACACGTACGGGATCTCCTCGCCGTGCGGCAGGATCACCGGCCACCCATCCTTCCAGGTGACCGGCAGCACGAACGCCTCGCGACCGGTGTTGTAGTGATCCACGCCGTAGTTGCGGCTGGCCAGGAAAGTCGCCCACCAGGTGCCGTCCGGCCCCTGCACCAGGTCGGCGTGGCCGGCGTTGGTGATCGGCAGTGGGCGGTTCGGGTCCAGGTCGCGCTGGGTCAGGATCGGGTTGTCCGCGTACGGTTCGTACGGACCCCAGACATCACGGCTGCGCAGGATCACCTGCGAATGCTGCGGACCGGTGCCGCCCTCTGCATTGCTGAGGTAGTACCAGCCGTCGACCTTGTAGATGTGCGGGCCTTCGATCCAGATCGGGTTTTCTTCCGGCTTGACCCCGCCATCGATCAGCACCTTGCGCGGGCCGAACGGCTTCTTGCTGGCGATGTCGATCTGCTGCAGCCAGATGGCGCGGTGGCCGTCGTAGCGCACCGGCACTTCCGGTTCGTCGTTGTTGAGGATGTAGACCTTGCCGTCGTCATCGAAGAACAGCGACGGATCGATGCCACCGATGCCCGGCAGCCAGAACGGATCGGACCAGGGGCCGGCCGGATCGGTGGCGGTGACGATGAAGTTGCCGCCGGCATCGACCGAGGTGTTGACCACGTAGAAGGTGCCGTCGTGGTACTCGATGGACGGCGCGAACACGCCGCGCGACACGCCCAGGCCATCGAAATCCAGCTGCTCCGGGCGATGGATCGCGTTGCCCACCTGCGTCCAGTGCACCAGGTCCTGGCTCTCGAACACCGGGATGCCGGGGAAGAAGGTGAAGGTGGACGCCACCAGGTAGAACTTGCCGTTGGCGGCGGTCACCGCCGGGTCGGAATGGAAGCCCGACAGCACCGGGTTGCGGAAGCTGCCCTCCGGCAACGGAGTCTCGAACGCGGCGTCGCGCCCGGTGTACTCGAACCAGTCGAAGTACGCGGGCGCGGCGGCACCGCCGGCGGACGCCGCCGGCGCGGCCGTGCCTGCGTCCTTGTCCGCGCCGCAGGCCACCAGCAGCAATGCCGCCATTCCCGTCGCCAGCAGCCGCGGCATGCGGCCCTTCCCGTCCACCTGCGTCATTCCTGCTCCCCTCCATCCATTCCGGCTACTCCCTGGCTCGTCCTTCCGTCGTGGGCCGCGTTCGGCTCACCAGTCCCACATCGAGCCGTCTTCCAGCCGCGCGACCGGCAGCTGCTTGGGCGCATACGGATACTTCGCCGCCAGCTTCTCGTCGATGTCCACGCCGATGCCCGGCGTATCGCCGACATGCAGGCGGCCGGCGCGCAGCACGTAGTCGTGCGGAAAGACTTCGTCGGTCTCGTCGGTGTGGAACATGTATTCCTGGATGCCGAAGTTGGGCACCCAGGTGTCGAAGTGCAGCGCCGCGCCCATCGTCACCGGCGACAGGTCGGTGGCGCCGTGGAAACCGGTGCGCACCGAATGCAGCGCGGCGAAGTCGGCCAGGCGGCGCACGTGGGTGATGCCACCGCCATGCACGATGGTGGTGCGGATGTAGTCGATCAGCTGGTTCTCGATCAGGTGCTTGCAGTCCCAGATCGAATTGAACACCTCGCCTACCGCCAGCGCGGTGACCGAATGCTTGCGGATCAGCTCGAACGACTTCTGGTTTTCGGCGGGGGTGGCGTCCTCCAGCCAGAACAGGCGGTACGGCTCGAGGTCGCGGGCCAGGCGCGCGGCCTCGATCGGCGTCAGGCGGTGGTGCACGTCGTGCAGCAGTTCGACGTGGTTGCCGTGGTCCTTGCGCAGCTGCTCGAACAGCTGCGGCACCACTTCCAGGTAGCGCGGCGTATTCCACACCGTTTCCAGCGGCAGTTCGCTTTCGGCCGGCTCGTAGCCCTTGGCGTTGGAAACGCCATAGGCCTTCTTCACGCCGGGCACGCCGCACTGCGCGCGCACCGCCAGGAAGCCCTGCTCGATGAACTTGCCGACCGCGTCGGACGCCTCGGCGATGTCGCGGCCGTTGGCATGGCCGTACACCAGCGCGCCTTCGCGCGAACGGCCGCCGAGCAGCTGGTAGACCGGCAGGTTGGCCATCTTGCCGAGGATGTCCCACAGCGCGACGTCGACCGCGGCGATCGCGCTCATCGTCACCGGGCCGCGCCGCCAGTAGGCGCCGCGGTGCAGGAACTGCCACATGTCCTCGATCCGGCCGGCGTCGCGGCCGATCAGGTTCGGCACGACGTGGTCCTGCAGGTACGAGGCCACGGCCAGCTCGCGGCCGTTGAGGGTCGCGTCGCCCAGGCCGTAGACGCCCGAGCGGGTGGTGATCTTCAGGGTGACGAAGTTGCGGCCCGGGCAGGTGACGATGACTTTCGCATCGACGATCTCGCGATCGTTGCGGGAGCCCGGCTCCGGATGGGTATGGGTACTGGTTTCGGTGGCGGTGCTCATCGTGCGTGGTCGTCGTAGGGGATGGGGGGAATGGAAAGCTCGAACGGGCCGGCTGGCAGGCCGGCGCCGTCGAACAGCGTGCAAACAGGGCTGTCGGCCCAGCAGTAGCGGATGCGCGTGGCTTCATGCGCGGCCGGCGCGCGCAGGGTCACGCGGTGGTTCCAGATTTCCGCGCTCGCATAACGACACGAGCCCTTGTCCACGCCGCACAGCTCGAAGCCGATCGGGCCTTCGGCGCCGTAGGCGACCAGGCCATCGGTGACATCGCCGAACTCGACCACCACCGCGTCGCCATTGCGGCTGGCCGACAGCGGCGCCGGGCCGGTGGCCGCCAGCTTCTCGCCATAGACCACATGGCGCGCCGCGCGGGCCAGGCGCCGGGCGAGCTCCTGCTTGTTGCTCGGATGGATGTCGTAGCGGTCGCCCAGGTCGATCGCCACGACCATGCCCGAGCGCGGATCCTCGCCTGCCACCTGCCGTTGCGCGGCGCGCATCGAGGCCCAGTCGCTCTCGCCGGGCCTGGTCGCCGGCGCGCCGTAGTTGGGCAGCTGCACGATCAGCATCGGCAGGTCGGCGCCGAACTGCGAACGCCAGTCCGTGCGCAAAGCGCGCAGCAGGTCGGCGTAGCGGTCGTGTTCGAAGGTGTTGGACTCGCCCTGGTACCAGAGCGCGCCGCGCAGGCCGTAGCGGCCGAGCGGCGCGATCATGCCGTTGTGCAAGGTCGACAGCCCGGCGGCGGTCTGCCACGGCGCGCGCGGCGGCGTGCCCAGCTCAGGCGGAACGATGCGGTAGCTCCACTGCCCGTCCAGCGGCACGCGGCCGCCATCGGCGAAGTGCAGCGCGTGCACCGCGGCCGGTCCACCCAGGCCGCCATCGCGGTAGGTGTCGAGCACGTTCACCACCACCGTGTTCGCACCTTCGTGCAGCAGGCCCGGTGGCAACGTGTACTCGCGGCCCGGCCCGGCGCCGTAGGTGCTGCCGACCGCGCGCCCGTTCACCCAGGTCATGTCGATCTCGTCGGCCGGGCCCAGCGCGAGTACCGCTCCCTGCGCCGCCTGCGCGGCGGTCAGCTCGATCGTGGTCCGGTACCAGACCATGCCATTGAAATCGGCCAGCGCCGGAACGCCCCATTTCTCCCATGCGCCCAGCTGCGCCGGCGCCTTGCGCCAGTCTCCGGTGGGCTTGCCTTGCGCATTCCACGGCTCGTCGCCAGCGGCCACGCCGGGCCGGCCCGACCACCAGCGCTGCCACAGCGAACCCCAGTCGCCGACCGCGGCCACCGGATCGCCGGCATAGCGCGCCAACACGTCCAGTTCGCCGTCGTAGCCCCCGGCCGCGCGCAAAGCGGGCGCGCTGGTCCAGGCCTGGATGCGCGAACCGCCCCATGCCGCGTTGACCAGGCCCATCGGCACGTCAACGGTCTTCTGCAGCTCGCGCGCGAAGAAGTAGCAGGCCGCGGAGAAGTCGCGGACCGACTCGGAATCCACCGGCCGCCACTGCACCGGACTGGAGAACGTCGGCTGCGGCACGACGCTGCCGGCCTGCGGCACGGTCAGCAGGCGGATGCGGGCGTTGCTTGCGCTGGCGATCTCCGAGCGCGCATCGAGCGCGCGCCAGACCTGCAGCTCCATGTTCGACTGGCCCGAGCACAGCCAGACGTCGCCGACCAGCACGTCGGCGACGGACTGCTTCGCATCGGCGGTACTGGCGAGCAGCGTGTAGGGACCTCCGGCCTTCATCGCCGGCAGTTGCGTTTCCCAGCGGCCGTCATCGCCGGCGCGCACGCGGGCGCGCTTGCCGGCCAGCTCGACCTTCACCTCCTGCCCCGGCTGCGCCTGGCCCCAGACCCGCACGGGCTGTCCGCGCTGCAGGACGGCATGGTCCTGGAACATGGCGTGCAGCAGCGGCGTCTTCGCCTCTTCGGCCGCCGCGGGCACTGCCGCCGCCGCGACCATCGCGGCCAGCAGCAGGACCGTGCCACGCAGGCGGCACGCCGCCGCTTCCATCGCAGGGCTCATTTTCCGTCTCCCGGTGCGAACGGGAACTGCAGCGCCTGGTAGTACTCCAGGTCGTGCGCCGGCGGGGCCGCGCCTGCCGGCAGCGGCCGCTTGGAGAAGGTCTGGAAGTAGGCGATGGAGGCATCGCGCCACCACTGCGCTTCCTGTTCCTGGATCGCCAGGAACGCGGCGACCTGCGCATGCCGCTCCGGATCGATCTTCCCGGCCAGCCCGTCCCAGGTGCGGCGCATGCCGGTCACGTAGTCGACGCCGCGGCCGTAGCGCAGCACCAGCTCGTCCCACAGCGTTCTTCCCGACGCCATCCTGTGGTCCCAGGGCACGTGGTGGAACCACAGCAGGAATTCCTCCGGCACCGTGGACAGGTCCCCGAACTGCGCGGCCAGTGGCGGTGCGTACTGGGCCACGGCATTGGAACCGGTCGCGCTGCGATCAAAGCCAATGCCCTTCGCATCGGCACGGTGGTAGTACACCGAGGTCCAGTCCGCGCGCGGACCGCCGGCCACCCACGGCGCCGGTCCGTAATGGTGGCCCCGGCCCATCAGGTGGTGCAGGCCGAGCGGGGTCATGTAGTCGACCACCGCCTCGCGCGAACCCATCATCATCGCGACCACCAGATCGACCACGGCCGGATCGGTGGAGAAGGTCATCTTTACCCAGTCGCGGGCGATCGCCTCCGCTTCCAGGTACGGATCCCAGGCCAGGCGACCGAACGCGAACCAGTTGGCCTGGTCGAAGTGCGACCCGCTCCAGTTGCGGTCCACGCCGATGTTGGCCACGCCGGCCATGCCGGTCAGGGCGTGTCCGTCCAGCGAACCGTCGACCACCCTGGCCACGGTCGATCCCGGTCCGCTGGCGTGCGTGTCGGCGCGCAGCGCCTCCTCGTACATCGGCGCCAGATAGGCCAGGTGGGTGGCGAAGCCCAGGTACTCCTTGGTGATCTGGAACTCCATCATCAGCGGCGTCTTCGGCATCGCGCCGAACAGCGGATGGAACGGCTCGCGTGGCTGGAAGTCGATCGCGCCGTTCTTGACCTGCACCAGCACGTTCGGCGCGAACTTGCCGTCGTACGGGACGAACTCGGTGTACGCCTGCTTGGCGCGGTCGTCGGGTTCCTCGTGCGAATAGACGAACGCGCGCCACATCACGATGCCACCGTGCGGCGCCAGCGCCTCGGCCAGCATGTTGGCGCCGTCGGCGTGCGAGCGGCCGTAATCCTGCGGACCGGGCTGGCCTTCGGAGTTGGCCTTGACCAGGAAGCCGCCGAAACCGGGGATGGTGCGGTAGACCTCGTCGGTCTTGGCCTTCCACCAGCGGCGCACCGCCGGATCGAGCGGGTCGGCGGTCTTCAGGCCGCCGATCTCGATCGGCGCGCTGAAGCGCGCGCTCAGGTAGACCTTGATGCCGAACGGGCGGAACACTTCGGCCAGCGCCGCCGCCTTCTCCAGGTACATCGGCGTGAGCATCTGCGCGCTGGTGTTGACGTTGTTCAACACCGTGCCGTTGATGCCGATCGAGGCATTGGCACGGGCGTAGTCGGTGTAGCGCGGATCCTTCCAGCCCGGCAGCCTGTGCCAGTCGAAGATCGACTCGCCGGCGTAGCCACGCTCGACGTAGCGGTCCAGGTTGTCCCAGTGGTTGAGCACGCGCACCTTCGTGCGCGGCACCTCGCGGATATCCAGCGCATCCAGCGGCTGCGCGGTCTGGATCAGGCGCAGGAAATGGAAGGCGCCGTACAGCGCGCCGACATCCGTATTGGCAGCGACCACCGTGGCTGCCCGGCCGTCGATGCGCACACTGCGCACCAGGTAGCCCTCCTCGCCCAGTGTCGAGAGGTCCAGCTTCAGCGCGCGCAACTGGGGCGAGGACGCCGGCGTGCCGACCAGCAGCGCACCGGCGCGCCCGGCCTTCGGGACTACGGCCGGCGTGGTACCGAGCAGGCCCTGCAGGCCACGCAGCAATTCGTCGCGGGCAACCCGTTGGGTCGGGGTCGCGGTCGCGGCAGCCAGCTCGGTGGCCTGTGCGCGGTAGGCGGCCACCCGGCTTTCCTGCACCGGCAGGTAGCGCAGCCACAGGTCGTGGCCGTCCTCGGCCGCAGCCGGAAGCGTGGGCAGGAACAGGGCCAGGCCCAGGACGGCCATGGCGGTGCGGCCGATGCGGCGCAGCACCGCCCCGGTCCGGTAAAGGCTGGCGCGTTCGCCTGTGCCGTTTGATAGCGATACCATCAAGTCCTCCGGAGTGCTCTGATCGGGTCGGTTTTCCGTCTCCTGCGTGGTACTGGCGCGGCATGGACCACGACGCACCCGGCGCCATGGCGCTGGCCGTCGCCGCACGATCGAAGGGATACCCGTTGGAAAAGCCAAGGAAATCGGTGCGTCGCAAGGGTCGCGGCGTCACCATCGACGAGGTCGCGGCACTGGCCGGCGTCTCGCCGATGACCGTGTCGCGGGTGGTGAATGGACAGGGCAAGGTCCGCGACACCACGCGCGAGCGGGTAATGCAGGCAGTGCGCGAGCTGGACTACACGCCCAACCTGGCCGCCAGCTCGCTGGCGGCGGCGCAGCACACGCGCATCGCCCTGGTCTACAACAATCCCAGTGGCGCCTACCTGCGCGAGATGCTGGTCGGCCTGCTGCGCGTGGCTTCGCGCACGTCGATCCAGCTGGTGGTCGACTACTGGGACACGTCCGACGCCGATGCCGAACGCAAGGCCGCGCGGGCCATGGCCGGCAAGGTCGACGGGGTGATCCTGCCGCCGCCGGTGTGCGAATCGCATGCGGCGGTCAGCGAATTCGTGCGCGCCGACGTGCCGGTGGTGGCCATTGCCGCCGGCCGTTCCAGCGATGAGATCTCGTGCGTGCGCATCGACGACCTGCGCGCCGGCAAGGACCTGGCCGACTACCTGATCTCGCAGGGCCACAGCCGCATCGGCTTCATCAAGGGCCGCCCCGACCTGAGCGCCAGCGCCCGGCGCTACGAGGGCTTCCAGACGGCGATGTTCGAAGCCGGATTGTCGGTGGACGCGTCCCTGGTCCAGCAGGGCGACTACACCTACCGGTCCGGGCTGAAGGCGGGCGAGAAGATCCTCGCCCACAAGCGGCCGCCCACGGCGATCATCGCCTCCAACGACGACATGGCCGCCGCGGTGATCTCGGTCGCGCACCGGCGCGGCCTGGACGTGCCGCGCGACCTGGCGGTGGTGGGCTTCGACGACAGTTCCTCGGCGACCACGGTCTGGCCGGAGCTGACCACCATCCACCAGCCGATCGCTTCGATGGCCAACGCGGCCATCGACATCCTGTTGCGCACCATCCGCCGCAAGGACCGCAGCACGCGCGTACTGGTGGACCAGGTCGTGCCGCACCGGCTGATCGTGCGCGGCTCGGTCGCCCCGCCCGGCAAGCGCGGCTGAGGGCGCCTGTCGGGCAAGCCCAGCCGCTGAGACCGTGAGAGCGGAACCGGCAGACCCGGCCAACGACGCCGATCGGACAGGTCGGGCAAGCCCGGCCAGCGGCGCCGAACAGGCGGGTCGGGCAAGCCCGACCAGCGGCGCCGAACAGGCGGGTCGGGCAAGCCCGACCCCAATGGCGATGCGGTCGCAGCCGCCCATCGGTCCCCTCCTCTATGGGTGAATCACGCCGCCCCCGCGCCCAGGATGGCCCGCGCTTCCCACGCCTCCCTCAGGCGTGGGCGCCGGCATCGGCGGCGGGGGCGACGTACCGGCTCAACGCAGCAGGTACTGGTTGAGCAGGTTCTCGTAGCGCTCCTGCTTGCCGCTGGTCTGCTTCGGCTCGCCCTGCTTGAGGGCGATGCCGTGCAGGTCGGCGAGGGAGAGCTTGCCGTTCGCGAACGCCTGGCCATCGCCACCGTCGAAGCTGGCGTAGCGCTGCTTGCGCCAGGATTCCCACGGCGAATCGTTGAGCAGCGCGTGGGCCACTTCCAGGCCGCGCGCGAACGCGTCCATGCCGCCGATGTGCGCGATGAACAGGTCCTCCATGTCGGTGGACTCGCGGCGCGGCTTGGCGTCGAAGTTCAGGCCGCCGACCAGGCCGCCCTGGCGCAGCACCACCATCATCGCGCCGACGGTGTCGTACATGTCCGTCGGGAACTGGTCGGTGTCCCAGCCGTTCTGCGGATTGCCGCGATTGGCGTCGATGCTGCCCAGCAGGCCGTGGTCCGACGCGACCTGCAGGTCGTGCTCGAAAGTGTGGCCGGACAGGGTGGCGTGGTTGGCTTCGATGTTGAGCGCGAAGTCCTTCTCCAGGCCGTGCTCGCGCAGGAAGCCGGCAACGGTGGCCGAGTCGAAGTCGTACTGGTGCTTCATCGGCTCCATCGGCTTGGGCTCGATGAAGAACTTGCCCTTGAAGCCGATGCTGCGCGCGTAGTCGCGGGCCATGCCCAGGAAGCGGCCGAAGTGGGCCAGCTCGCGCTTCATGTCGGTGTTGACCAGCGAGGCGTAGCCTTCGCGGCCACCCCAGAACACGTAGTTTTCGCCGTTCAGTTCGACGGTGGCGTCCAGCGCGGCCTTGACCTGCACCGCGGCGCGGGCGACGACGGCGAAGTCCGGGTTGGTCGAAGCACCGTTCATGTAGCGCGGGTGCGAGAACAGGTTGGCCGTGCCCCACAGCAGCTTGACGCCGGTCGCCTGCTGGCGCTCCTTGGCCATCGCCACCAGGTGCTTGAGGTTCTTCTCGTACTGGCCGATGTCCTCGGCGTCCGGCGCCAGGTCCACGTCGTGGAAGCAGTAGTACGGCACACCGATCTTGGTGAAGAACTCGAACGCCGCGTCGACCTTGGCTTCGGCGGTGGCCATCGCCGTTTCCTTCTCCCACGGGAAGTGGCGCGTGCCCGGGCCGAACGGATCGTGGCCGGCGTTGCAGAAGGTGTGCCAGTAGCAGACGCCGAAACGCAGGTGCTCGCGCATGGTCTTGCCGCCGATCACCTTGTTCTCGTCGTAGACCTTGAACGCCAGCGGGTTGTCGGAACCGGGACCCTCGTAGGGGATCGCGCTGATACCGGGGAAATATTCCTTGGCGCCGATGAAGGGCTTGCTGCTCATGTCTGTGCTTCCGTCGGGAGTTGGGGGTGCGTGTCGATAGGGGTGATCAGGCGTACAGCGGCCGGATCGCATCGAGGTGGGAAAGGAAACGCTGGTACTGCGCCGCGTACGCGGCGGTGGCCTCGGCGTGCGGGTGCGCGGACAGGCGCGGATCCAGGCGCACGTGCGCGGCGGCGAGCGCGGCCAGGTCGGTACTGGCGTCACCGGCTCGCCGGGTCGCCCACAGCGCCTGCAGTGCCGCGCCGAACGCGGCGCCTTCGGCCTGTTCGGGCACGTCGACCGGCAGGCCGAACACGTCGGCCACCATCTGCCGCCAGATCGCGCTGTGGCTGCCGCCGCCGGTCAGGCGGATCGCCTCGAAGCGCATGCCCGCATCGATGAAGGCGTCGTAGCCGTTCTTCAGGCTGTAGACCGCGCCTTCCATCGCCGCGCGATACAGGTTGGCCGGGGTGAAATTGGTCGCGGTCATGCCGAACAGGCTGCCGCGGCCGTTGGGCAGGTTGGGCGTGCGCTCGCCGTTGAGGAACGGCAGCATCAGCAGGCCACCGGCGCCCGGCCGGGTGCTGGCCAGCAACGCGTCGCCGTCGCGGGTGGAGAAGTCGCACAGCCCGGCCACCGCTTCGGTGGCCACGGTGCAGTTCATCGTGCAGATCAGCGGCAGCCAGCCGCCGGTGGAATCGCAGAACGCGGCCCAGCGGCCGGCGTCATCGACGATCGGCCGGTCGGCATGCGCGAACAGCGTGCCGGAGGTCCCCAGGCTCATGCTGAGCACGCCAGGCGAGACGTTGCCGGTGCCGATCGCAGCCATCATGTTGTCGCCACCGCCCGCCGACACCTGCACGCCGCGTGGCAGGCCGAGCTCGTCGGCGATGTCCGCGGCGATCGGGAACAGCGCGTCGGCCTCCACCAGCGGCGGCAGGCAGTCGCGCAGGTCGCGGTCGCCGTCGGTCGCGGCGATCATCGCGTCCGACCATTGCCGGGTACGCACGTCCAGCCAGCCCGTGCCGGAGGCGTCGCCGCACTCCATCCAGCGCTCGCCGGTGAGCCAGAAATTCACGTAGTCGTGCGGCAGCATGATCGTCGCCAGCTGTGCGTAGGCCTGCGAGCGGTGCTCGCGGGTCCATGGCAGCTTGGAGGCGGTATAGCCGACCATGATCGGGTTGCCGGCGATATCGATCGCGCGCTGCGCTCCGCCGACCGCATCCATGATCAGGTCGCACTCGGCTGCGGTGCTGGTGTCGCACCACAGCTTGGCCGGGGCCAGCACGTTGCCCGCGCGGTCCAGCGGCACGAAGCCATGCTGCTGTCCGGAGACGCCGATCGCGATGGTCCGCGCACGCAGCGCCGGATCCAGCCGCGAGAAGCAGGCGCGGATCGCGTCGATCCACCATTCGGCGCGCTGCTCGCGGCTGCCGTCGTCGCCCGAGGCCAGTTCCAGCGCCTCGCCATGGGTCGCGGCGACCTGCCGCGACTGCGGATCGTAGGCCACGAGCTTGAGGCTCTGGGTGCCCACGTCCAGGCCGATGACGATCGGGTTGTTCCGGTCCATTCCGCTCATTCCGCCCGCTTGTGTTAGCGCTACCATTAAAATCAGGGAAAAACGGGCGCCTCGGCCCGTTGCTGGCCATGGCAGCGTCGCGATGCGAGCGACCATGGGCAGATGCGACTGTACCAGCCCCCCGGAAAATGGCTTGCTGCACTGCGCAACCGGGGCGGAAAGAGGGGTTTCACAGGCCCAGGCAGGTTCAATCCCGGGGCGCGTCGCGTCGCGTGATCCACCCCCGAGCAGGCGGGCATCCGCCCTCCCGGCGACGGCGCCGCTGTCGCGACGCGTTGATCGCCTGCATCAATGCAAAGCCGGTTTTTCGCCCGATTCCGCGCGAAACCGGAGCTGCCGGGCCGGCGCGCACGGGCAGCCGCCGTAAAATCATCGCGACCTCCTCCCATCGCCGCCCCCGCTGCTGTGCGCAGCGGCAGGACGGCCGTCCACGAGCAGCGCCCGCCATGAACACCCAGCACCGCAAGCCCCTGCCCGGCACCTCCCTGGACTGGTTCGACGCCCGCGAAGCGGTCGACGCGATCCGTCCCGGCGCCTGGGCTACCCTGTCCTACACCGCGCGCGTCCATGCCGAGAACCTGGTCCGCTGCGCCGATCCGGCCCAGCGCGACGCCTACCTGACACAGCTGGTCGAGCGCCGCCGCGACCTGGACTTCCCCTGGTTCCCGGTGCGCGTGGTCTGCCACGACATCCTCGGCCAGACCGCGCTGGTCGACCTGGCGGGCCTGCGCGACGCCATCGCCGACCAGGGCGGCGACCCGGCCCAGGTCAATCCGGTGGTGCCGGTGCAGCTGATCGTCGACCACTCGCTGGCGGTGGAGTGTGGCGGCTACGATCCCGATGCCTTCGCCAAGAACCGCACGATCGAGGACCGCCGCAACGCCGACCGATTCGATTTCATCGAATGGACCCGGCATGCGTTCCGCAACGTGGAAGTCATCCCGCCGGGCAACGGGATCATGCACCAGATCAATCTGGAGAAGATGTCGCCGGTGGTCTACACGCGCGACGGCGTCGCCTTCCCCGATACCTGCGTGGGCACCGACAGCCACACCCCGCACGTGGATGCACTCGGCGTGATCGCGGTGGGCGTCGGCGGCCTGGAAGCGGAGAACGTGATGCTCGGCCGCGCGTCGTGGATGCGCCTGCCCGACATCACCGGCGTCCGCCTCAGCGGCCGGCCGCAGCCGGGCATCACCGCCACCGACGTGGTGCTGGCGTTGACCGAATTCCTGCGCAAGGAAAAGGTCGTCGGCCATTACCTGGAGTTCTTCGGCGAAGGCGCTGCCGCGCTCACGATCGGTGACCGCGCTACCATCTCCAACATGTGCCCGGAGTACGGCGCCACCGCCGCGCTGTTCTACATCGATGGCCAGACCCTGGACTACCTGCGCCTCACCGGGCGCGAGGAAAAGCAGGTGCAGCTGGTGGAGACCTACGCGAAAGCCGCCGGCCTGTGGGCCGACGGCCTGGCCGACGTGGAGTACGAGCGCGTGCTGGAGTTCGACCTGTCGTCGGTCGTGCGCAACATGGCCGGTCCGTCCAACCCGCACCGGCGCCTGCCCACCAGCGCGCTGGCCGAACGCGGCATCGCCGACGAGGCCAAGCTGGAGGGCGCCCGCAGCGACGAGGCCAAGGGCCTGATGCCCGACGGGGCGGTGATCATCGCCGCCATCACCAGCTGCACCAACACCAGCAACCCGCGCAACGTGATCGCCGCCGCCCTGCTGGCGCGCAACGCGAACGCGAAGGGCCTGCTGCGCAAGCCGTGGGTGAAGAGCTCGCTGGCGCCGGGCTCCAAGGCCGTGCAGCTGTACCTGGAGGAATCGGGCCTGCTGCCGGACCTGGAGAAGCTCGGCTTCGGCATCGTCGCGTTCGCCTGCACGACCTGCAACGGCATGAGCGGCGCGCTGGACCCGGCGATCCAGCAGGAGATCATCGACCGCGACCTGTATTCCACCGCGGTGCTGTCGGGCAACCGCAACTTCGACGGACGCATCCATCCGTATGCGAAGCAGGCGTTCCTCGCCTCGCCGCCGCTGGTGATCGCCTACGCGATAGCCGGCACCGTGCGCTTCGACATCGAGAAGGACGTGCTCGGCCTGGACCCGGAAGGCAACGAAGTCCGGCTGAAGGACATCTGGCCCAGCGACGCGGAGATCGACGCGGTGGTCAAGGCCAGCGTCAAGCCCGAGCAGTTCCGCAAGGTGTACGGTCCGATGTTCGACGTGCGCGTCGAACATGTCGGCGCGATCGAGCCGCTGTACGACTGGCGCCCGCAGAGCACCTACATCCGTCGGCCGCCGTACTGGGAAGGCGCGCTCGCCGGCGAACGCACGCTGCGCGGCATGCGCCCGCTGGCGGTGCTCGGCGACAACATCACCACCGACCACCTGTCGCCGTCCAACGCGATCCTGGCCAGCAGCGCCGCCGGCGAGTACCTCACGAAGATGGGCGTGCCGGAGGAGGACTTCAATTCCTACGCGACCCATCGCGGCGACCACCTCACCGCGCAGCGCGCGACCTTCGCCAATCCCAAGCTGGTGAACGAGATGGCCGTGGTCGACGGGCAGGTGAAACCCGGTTCGCTGGCGCGCATCGAACCGGAGGGCGAGGTGGTGCGCATGTGGGAGGCGATCGAGACCTACATGGAGCGCAAGCAGCCGTTGCTGATCGTGGCCGGCGCCGACTACGGCCAGGGCAGCTCGCGCGACTGGGCCGCCAAGGGCGTGCGCCTGGCCGGCGTGGAGGCGATCGTCGCCGAGGGCTTCGAACGCATCCATCGCACCAACCTGATCGGCATGGGCGTGCTGCCGCTGGAGTTCAAGCCGGGGCAGAACCGCCAGACCTTCGGCATCGACGGCAGCGAGACCTTCGACGTGATCGGCGAGCGCCTCCCGCGCGCGGACCTGACCCTGGTCATCCACCGCCGCGATGGCGAGCGCGTCGAAGTCCCGGTGACCTGCCGCCTGGACACGGCCGAGGAGGTCTCGATCTACGAAGCCGGCGGCGTGCTGCAGCGCTTCGCCCAGGACTTCCTCGAGGCGGCGAAGGCGGCCTGACTTGGCCAGGCCCGGCGAGCTGTTCGTCATGTCGCGCGTGCCGCAGGCGCTGCGCGACGCGGGGTTGGGCGTACTGCGCGAGGCCGGGCTGGACACGGTGCTGGGCGAGGCGCTGTATCCGCTGCGCAACTGGCACCAGAGCCTGTCGGACCTGCATGCGCGCGAGGCGCGCGAATCCATGCGGCGGGCCTGCGCCGCCGTGGTGGCCGAAGCCTTCGAGATGCGGCTGGATCGACTGGAGAGCTCGGTGCACCGACGCATCCACTGGCAGTTCGTGCCGTCCGCCGGGCGGCCCGAAGGCCTGGGCAGGCTGATGGCCGCGGTGCGCGGACAGCTGCGCGCGCAGGGCCTGGTCGAAGCACAGGGCCATCGTCCGCATGTCACGGTCAGCTACCGGGCCAACCGGTCGATCGAACCACTTACCTTCGCGCCGCTGATCTGGCAGATCGACACCATCGAACTCGTCGAGGTTGCCGGCCATGGCAACAACTACCGCTACGACGTGGTCGACGCCTGGCAGTTGCGCCCACCGGTCGCACCGCCCGCGCAGCTCGACCTCCTCCAGTAACCCGAGCATTCCGGAACCACCGACCATGACCGCACTTCCGCAGCTCCGCATTCCCGCCACCTACATGCGCGGCGGCACCTCCAAGGGCGTGTTCTTCCGCCTCGAGGACCTGCCACCGGCCGCGCGCGTGCCGGGCCCGGCGCGCGACGGCCTGCTGCAGCGCGTAATCGGCTCACCCGACCCGTACAGCAAGCAGACCGACGGCATGGGCGGGGCGACCTCCAGCACCAGCAAGTGCGTGATCGTTTCGCCCAGCAGCCGTCCCGGCCACGACGTGGACTACCTCTACGGCCAGGTCTCGATCGACGCCGACTTCGTCGACTGGTCGGGCAATTGCGGCAACCTCTCCACCGCCGCCGGTGCGTTCGCGATCCATGCCGGTTACGTCGATCCGGCACGCGTGGGCGCCGACGGCGTGTGCACGGTGCGGATCTGGCAGGCCAACATCGGCAAGACCATCCTGGCGCACGTGCCGGTGAGTGGCGGCCAGGTGCAGGAGGACGGCGATTTCGAACTGGACGGGGTGACCTTCCCGGCCGCGGAGATCGTGCTGGAGTTCCTCGATCCGGCCGACGATGGAGAAGGCGATGCAGGCGGCGCGATGTTCCCCACCGGCCAGCTGGTCGACACGCTCGAGGTGGCCGGCGTCGGCACGCTGCAGGCGACGCTGATCACCGCCGGCATCCCCACCGTGTTCGTCCACGCCGCCGACCTGGGCTACGACGGCACCGAACTGCAGCCGGCGATCAACGGCGACACCGCTGCGCTGGCCCGCCTGGAAGCGGTGCGCGTGGCCGGCGCGCTGCGCATGGGCCTGATCCGTACGGCCGCCGAAGCCGCAACCCGGCAGCACACCCCGAAGGTCGCATTCGTCGCTCCGTCGCGCGCCTACGCCGCCTCCAGCGGCAAGGCCGTCGCCGCGGAGGACATCGACCTCAACGTGCGCGCGATGTCGATGGGCAAGCTGCACCACGCGATGATGGGCACCGCTTCGGTCGCCATTGCCGCCGCCGCCGCGGTGCCGGGAACGCTGGTCAACCTCGCCGCCGGTGGCGGCGTGCGCGACGTGGTCCGCTTCGGCCATCCCTCCGGTACGCTGCGCGTGGGCGCCACCGTGGCGCAGGTGGACGGGCAGTGGACGGTGACCCGCGCGGTGATGAGCCGCAGCGCGCGGATCCTGATGGAAGGCGCCGTGCGGGTGCCTGCCGCCACGTTGTAGGGATCGCCTCGCCAACCGCTGCACGACACGTGCTGCAACCGGCCGCGCGCGCGCAGCGCCGCAGCACGGACGGGTGGCGCCCGCACCTGTAGAATCGCCGCAACCGGCCGTCGGGGTGCAGGGACCGCACTGGGGCAGCGACGACCACGCAGGCACGGAGGCGAATGGATATCCCGCCGTTGAAGCGCAATGGGCTGCAGGCGTTGGCCGTACCGCTGTGCGCGTGTGCGGCGGGACTGATCGCGCAGCTGCTGTCTTTCGCCTTGTGGGTCCGCCCGGTCGGAACCACGGCGCTGTGGTTCCCGGGAGCGTTGGCACTCGCATTCATGGCCGCCCTCCCGCGGCGCCGCTGGCCCGTGGTCCTGGTCGCGCTGGGCGTGGGCGGCACGCTCGCCTTCCAACTCCGCGACGGCCTGTCGGTGCAGGCCGCCTACGGCTACGCCGGGCTGGTCGCGATGCTGCTGCCCACCGGGGTGATGCTGCGCTTCCCGCTGCGCGGCGAGCGCCTTTTCGTGCAGATGGGCGACCTGTTCCGCTACTACCTGGTCGCGGTACTGCTGTTCCCGATGGCCGGAACGGCGTGGGCGGTATACATCATCCTTTCGACCAAGCACCGGCTCGAGCTGTTCGCCGAGATCTGGTTCCTTTCGGTTCCCTGCTTCGCCGCCGCAGCGGCGATGGTGGCACCGCTGCTGATCGAAGGGCGGTCGTTCCTGCGCCTGGATCGTGCGCAGGCCGGACGCGAGGTCCAATGGACCGTGCTGTTCTGCGCGGCCAACCTGCTGCTGGCGGCGTTTCTCTGGAACACGCTTCCCGACAGCACGAACCGGCTGCCGGCGCTGGCGTTCTCCCCCATCCCGCTGCTGGTGCTGTCGGTGTTCCGGCTCGCGCCATTCGGGATATGCGCCACGTTCGTGGTGTCGATGACGCCGGCCACGGTGGCTGCCATCCACATGGACCTGCCGAACCGCAGCGACATCGGCCTGGTCAACACCCAGATCCTGCAGTGGTCGATCATCGCCGTCGGCTTCGTCATCCAGGCCCTGTCGCTCATGGTGCAGAGCTCCAGGTCGGCCCAGGCCCGGCTCGCCGAGACCGCGGCGCTGGCCATCAGGCGCCAGGAAGAGGAGCGGGCCAGCGTTTCACGCGAGCTGCACGATTCGATCGGCCAGCGCATCGCGCTGGCGGCGTTCACCCTGGGCAACCTGCCGGCACACGCCGCGGACGGCTCCACGCAGTCCATCGAAGACGTCAGGAGCAACCTGCTGGACGTGCTCGACGAAGTCCGCACCATTTCCCGCCAGCTCCACCCGTCGGCGATCTCGCAGGCCGGCCTGCCCGCCGCGCTTGAGGCGCTGGCGGGCGAAATCGGCCGCCACTGGCACGGCCGGGTCGAGCTGGACCTGGCCCCGATCGACACGGTGCCCGGCGAGGACGTCGCCCTGCACCTGTTCCGGATCGCGCAGGAAGCGGCGCGCAACGCCATCGAGCACGGCCAGCCGGCGACCCTGCTGTTCCGGCTGGGCGAGGACCGCTCGGGGCTCTACCTGGAAGTCGGCGACGACGGCCGTGGCTTCGACACGGCAAGCGCCAACCCCGACGCCGGGCTTGGGCTGCTCAACATGCGCGAGCGCTGCAGGCACATCGGCGCGGCGCTGGACATCATTTCCGACGACTCGGCTGGAGGCACACGGATATGCGTGAGACTGGAACGGTTGGCGTGACACGTACCCGGAAGTCCACGGTGCTGATCGCGGACGACCACCGGATGATGGCCGATGCGATCCATGTCTTCATCGGCGGACGTTTCGAGGTGGTCGCGGTGCTCGGCGACGGCCATGCGCTGCTCGATTCGATCCGCAGCCTCCAGCCCGACATCGTCCTGGCGGACATCAGCATGCCCGGGCTCACCGGCATCGAGGTGCTGCGCCGCGTCCGCGGGGAGGGCATGGAAACGGACTTCGTCTTCATGAGCGTCCACGCCGAACCGGTGGTGGTGCGCGAGGCCCTGGCCCAGGGCGCTCGCGGCTACGTGCTCAAGGGCGAAAGCGGCGAGAACCTGATCCACGCGCTGGACGAGGTCCTGGCCGGACGCAGCTGGGTGAGCCGTCCGCTGTGGGACCAGGTGCTCGGCCAGGTGCCGGTGCCGCGCCTGACTCCGCAGCAGTCGCGCATCCTCAGGATGATCGCCGAAGGCCAGCGCTCGCGCGAGATCGCCCAGACGCTGGCCATCTCGGTACGCACCGTGGACACCCATCGCCACTCGATCATGAAGCTCCTTGGCGTCAGCACTAGCATCGCCCTGGTCAACCAGGCGCTCAAGCTCGGCCTGCTGCACGCCCCGCACGGAACCACTTCACCGCCACACTAGCCGCTGCGGGCCGGTCACGCGGCGTTGCTGCAGAGACTGACGCCCGCATGGGCGTGAATGGCGAGCCACTGGACCGGTTGCGCACGTTGAATTCCCTCGGCTGGCGCATCGGGAGGCCGGCGCTGTCGCCGTTGTCCAGGCTCCAGCGGCGACATCCGAAGCCATGCCACGGACGCCCGGTACGCCCCATTACGCAGGTGCATCTACGTACTTCCCTGCATTTACAGCGCGCGCGTGCGCGGACGACCCTTCTGCCAGGCGCGACCGGATCGTCGGCGCGCACCGCTGCCGCGCGCAAGGAGAAGGCATGGACCCAAAGATGTGCACGTTCCGCGATCCGGGTATCCACCCGGCAAGCCAGGTGGATCACAGCCATCGCCCGCGGGTCACGGCCCGCCCAGCCACGGTGCGCCGCATCCGGCGCCCGTCGCCGGATGGCTGCATAGCCTTGTGCCTTGCAGTTGCGGGCACGCTCGCATCCGCCGCCCACGCGCAGGAGGTCCAACCGGCTGCGGATGCCCCGAACAACGGCACCGACCCTACCCGGCTCACCACCGCCGCCGTGCTGGCCTACGAGTACAACGACCTGGCGCCGGACATCTCGCGGCATGCACCGCGGCTGGAGCTGACCCTGCCTTTCGGGGCCAGGCAGGACTACAGCCTGCGCCTGCGCGTGCCGGTCGTGCGCAACGACATGGCCGGCAACGGCGACTTCGGCCTCGGCGATGTGACCGTAATGGGCACGCACGTGTTCGGGCACCCGGAAGCGCGGCCTGGTCGCGCAGGGCGAACTGGTCCTGGACACCGGCGCGCGGCCTGAACTGGGCGGCGGTCGCGATGTGTTCAAGGGCACCTTCATCTACGCCCGGTTCCTTCCCCGCGGCATCTTCGCGCCTGCGCTCGTGCACAGCTTCGACCTGGGTGGCGACTGGCAGCGGGCCGAAGTGGACATCACCACGTTCGACTTCTACTACGTGCCCAAGCTCGCCGATCCGGACTGGTTCGTCACCGTCGACCCTTCGCTCAACTTCGACTGGGAGAACGATCGCCGGTTCATCGGCCTGGCGGTCACTTTCGGCCGCTCGGTCGGACACGCGTTCGGTGGGCTGGCACAGCTCTACGCCAAGCCGACCGTCCTGGCAGGCAGCGAGCGCCCGGGCGACTTCAGCGTCGAGGTCGGCGTCAAGGTACTGGGCTTCTGAGTGCGTGGCGACGGCCCGGAGCGGGCCGCCGCGAACGGTCCGGGGGCCGTCCCTGGCCCCGGATCCGCAGCCCAACGCATTGCCTCGCGCGCCGCTACTGCAGCGGCTCGGCCACCGGGAACGACCAGCTGCCGCCGAGGATCTCCTGGCGTGGCCGGTACAGGCGGACCATGTAGTTCCAGCCTTCGGTGATCGGCAGGCAGTTGGGCGTCTGCGCGGTGCAGTCGCCGAACTGCAGGGTGATCGAACCGTCCTCGCCCTTCTCGCCGGTGACGCTGTTGATCGAGTAGGCGTTCAGGTCGTTGGGCTGGTAGTAGCCCTCGGCGTTGTAGACCGCTACCGACCAGAACGCATCCACCGGCACGTCGCCGACCACCAGCCGGTATGGCGTCTTGCCGTCGTTCTTTTCCGGGAACACGTTGAGGTAGACCGCGTCCTTGTCCGGGTTCAGGCCCCAGCCCGAGGCCGCCGCGGCAATGCGCCGCACCGGGTCGACCGAAGCGGCGTCCGGCCCGGCTGCGTAGCGCAGGTCGGGGATGGTGCCGGACAGGGCCAGCAGCGCGTCGCGGACCTTCTTCTGGCTGGCCGGGTCCCAGTCCGGGATCTCGAAGGTACCTGGCCCGCCGGGCTGCTCGACCGTGATCGCGTCCTGCAGGGCCTGGGCCTGCCTGAGGTCGTCCGGGTCGGCCGGGTCGGCGAGGGTGCGGATGCCCACCATCGCGTAGCGGGTACCGACGCTCTCGCGGGTCAGCGTGTGCGCGCCGGGCTCGTAGATCACGGCCGGATTGAAGTGGTCCTCGTTGATCACCAGCATCGACATGAAGCGCGAACCCGCATCGGGCAGGGTGACGGTGACCGGGCCGGCGTCCAGGTCGAAGACCGCCGACGAATAGATCGTGTCGCGGTTGAGCCGGATGATGGGCTGGTTGTCGACCGGGGCCGGCTCGCGGGTGTGCTTGAACTTGCCGAACGCACCCTCCTTCAGCTGCGCGCCCATGTACACGTCGGACTCGGCGCGGATGAAGTTGTCGGGAGTGACTACGATCTTGCCGTCGGCCGTCCGGGTCCAGCGCGAGGGGTCGCCGAGGTCGGGCACCGTGGAGGCGGGTGCGACGGGTGCAGCGGCCGATCCGTTCGCCGGCGCGTCGGCAGCGGCAGTGTCAGCCGCCGTCCCGGTGCGCTCGCCACAGGCGGCCAGGCTCGCCAGCAGCGCGGCGGACAGCAGGGTTGCGGCAATTCGATGGGTCTTCATGGGTGCCTCGTGAGGATTGCGTTCGGGGGTCCGGGCATTGCGGGGTGCGCCCGCGGCAACGGTCATTCGGCGGTGCGCACGGCCGGCGGCGCCTTCCAGGAGCCGTCCAGTGCCTCGGGCTTGGGCCAGTACTCGCGCATCACCATGAAGAACGGGCTCGCGGGCGCCGGCAGCCAGTTGGCTTCCTTGCCCTCGCCCGGCGATTCGTGCTGGATGTAGAGGGTGATCCCGCCGTCGGGATCGCGCACCAGGCTTTTCTCCATCGGCGAGTTGATCAGGTAGCGCTTGATCGGATTCTCGGTCAGCAGGCTGGCGGGCAGTTCGTACATGGTCAGCGACCAGAACGAATTGACCGGCGGCAGCTTGCCCGGCTCGAAGCGCACCGTGTAGCGGTTGTTCGCCCCGTCGAGTGGCTTGCCCTCCGAATCCACGAAATAGGCCGGGTAATTGGCTTCCTCCTTGGAGTTTCCGTAGATGCCCAGCAGGGCCGACGCCATCCGGGCCAGGTAGTCGTTGTCGAGGAACTCGCGCGTGCCGAATCCGTCGGCGCTGCTCTTCTTGCCGGTGTCGATCATCCCGGCCTTGTACTGCGCGAACGCGGCCAGCGCGTCGGCCATGCCGGCTTCCACCGCCTGGCGTTGTTCCGGCGACAGCGCGGCCACGTCGAATGTCTTCCCCGCACCGATGCCGGCCCTGGCGAAGCGCTCCATCAGCGCGGTCTCGCTCGGGTGGGTCGGTGCGTACTGCAGCAGGAAGTTGAGCAGCGCGAAGAACTCCGGCGAGGTCTTCTGCGCCTCGGGCGACAACGGCACCGGGAAGTCCACCGGCCGCAGCGGTTCCGGCGCGGCGGCGGCGGCGAACTGCGACAGCGGCTGCACCCGGTAGCCGGCCTGGACCTGCTTGACCGCGTCGATGTCATCCTCGCCGAACAGCTGGGTGCGGTAGAGCACGAAGGCCAGTTCGGTCTCCGAACGGATCACCGACTTGATCCCCTTCGGCACCTCCCCGTCCCAGCCGGGACCGGCCAGCAGGAAGTGGCCCGCGTCATTGCCGGTAGCCCGGCTGCCGACGTAGGCGAAGTTGTGGGTGTACATGTCGATGAACTGCAGCGAGTAGTAGCGGGCCGGATCCATGGCCGGCACGCTGATCACCAGCGGCTCGGCGCGCAGGTCGGCGCCGAGGAAGGAGTACGGCGTGTCCGAGTTGGGTGTCTGGATCGCCTTGTCCTGCGGGGTGAACACGCGCGCCACGTTGTGGACCTGGTTCCACGAGCCCTTGTACTCGGGGTTGGCCGTGTCGACGAAGTAGGAATGCTGGATCCGGTAGCTGTCGACCATCGGGAAGCCGTAGATGTAAGCCTCCCTGGTGATCGCACGCAGTTCGTCCGGCGAGGCCGCCATGCTGGCCGGTACCGGGCCCGCAGCCGCATCGGCCGGGCCCGTAGCCCGGTTGCAGGCCGCCTGGACCAGCGCGAGCATCGCCAGTCCCAGTAGCCAGCGGAGGCGGCGTCCCCGGATGCCGGCGCCCTCCGGACCTGCGTGTTGCACGTGGCCTTGCGCGATCGCTGCAGGCATAACGCTCATCGTGTCCCCTCCCGTCTGGTTCCATCTTCCGTCGATGACTGCACCGGTAGTGCCTGGTGCCGCGTCGTCACCGCCTACCCGGGCGTGGTGGCCCCTGGGTTGCCATCGTTCTGTTGCAGCTGGAGTGAAGATTGCGCGCACGGGCGGCCCGTGGACATCCGCGAATCAACCTACGGGATGATAGGTAAAAATGCGTAACGACCCGCTGCGGCGCAGCGGCGCTCCGCCCGCAGCGGCCGTTCAACGTCCCCGCACGGGTATGCATGGGTGCAGCCGAACCCGGTATGGATCGCGTGGATCAGCGGCGCGGCACGAACGGGAGCCTGGCGTGCGCGTCCAGCGCCGCCACTGCCGCCTGGCCCACCGCCACCGAGATCTGGTTGAGCCCGCTGACGACATCGCCGATCGCATACAGGCCGGGCACGCCGGTGGCCTGGTGGCTGCGATCGACTGGAATTTCGCCGGTGCCGGTGAGCGTGACGCCGGCCTGTTGCGCCAGCCGGGCACTGCTGCGACTGCCCAGGAAGGGATAGACGGTATCGAACCAGTCGCGGTCGCCATCGATGGCATAACCGCAGCGCCTGCCATCGAAGACCAGCTGCCCGCCCGCGGGCAGTACGCGCGCATCCAGGCCGCCCTCGCCGTCGAGCGTCCCGACCGTGTCGGTCGGCAGCAGGGTCAGGCGCGCGCTGTAGCCGCGCAGGAAACGTGCATGGGAGACGATCGACGCCCATGGGCCATGGATGCCGATATTCCGGTCGGTCACCTCGTAGGCATCGCAGACCGGGCACAGGCGCAAGGCGCCGCAGGCGATGGCGCCCTCGACGTCGTCGACTTCCGGGAGGCGGTCGGCCAGGCCGGTGGCGAGGATCACCGTGGGCGCGCGCCAGCGGTGGCCCTGCGCATCCGCCAGCTGGAATCCGTCGCCGTCGCGCAGCAGGCTGGTCACCGTGGCGCTTTCGAAACGTGCGCCGAAGGAAGTGGCCTGTTCGCGTAGTCGCGCCAGCAGGTCGATCCCGGCGATGCCCTGCGGGAATCCCGGGCAGTTGTTGCTCTCCGGGATCCAGCGGGCGCGGCTGGCGCCGGCGTCGAGCACGCACACCGTGCGCAGCAGGCGGCCCAGGTAGATCGCCGCGGTCAGCCCGGCCGGACCGGCGCCGACCACCACGACGTCGTCGCAGGAACTCCCGGCCATCGCCGCCTCTCGCGCTACTGGACTGGTGCACACGATAGGCATGGCGCGTGAAAGGCATGCGCAGGCCGCGATTCCACTCAGCCGCCTACACCTGCAGCGTCACGTCCATGAGCGTCGCGTCGTCCGCGTCCGGGCGGATCCGGAACCCGAGCTGCTGGCACATCGCCAGCATGGTCACGTTCTCGCGCAGGACCTGCCCTTCGACCACTTTCAGTCCAATGGTGCCGGCGTACTCGATCATGATCCGCATCAGCTGCCAGCCGATGCCGTAACCCTTCAGGTCCGAGCGCACGAGGATGCCGTACTCTGCCCGTTCGTAGTTGGCATCGGCGAGCAGGCGCACCGCGCCGAGCATCTCGCCGTTCTCCGGGTCGATCGCCACCAGCGCGATCGAGCGCGCGTAGTCGAGCTGGGTCAGGCGGGCGATGAATTCGTGGCTGAAATGGCGCACCGCGGAGAAAAAGCGCAGGCGCAGGTCCTCTTCGGTCACCCGCGAGAAGAACTGCAGGAACAGCGCTTCGTCCTCGGGCCGGACGGGGCGCACGAACATGCGCCGGCCGTGGGCCAGCTCGACATGGCGCTCCCATTCCTTCGGATACGGCCGGATCACGAAGCGCGAATGCCACGGCCCCTTCTGCGCCGGGCCCGGGTGCGGTGCCACCGCGACCCTGGCGTCCACCGCGACCACGCCATCCTTGTCGGCCAGCAGCGGATTGATGTCCAGTTCGCGCACCTGCGGGATGTCGGCCGCCAGCTGCGCGAGCTTGACCAGCACCAGCGCAACCGCGCGCTCGTCGGCGGCCGGCACGTCGCGGTAGGCCTTGAGGATGCGCGACACGCGCGTGCGCGAGATCAGGTCGTGGGCCAGGCGCAGGTCCAGCGGCGGAAGCGCCAGCGCCTTGTCGTCGATCACCTCCACCGCCGTGCCACCGCGACCGAACACCACCACCGGTCCGAACGTGGGATCGTCGGCCAGGCCGGCGATCAGCTCGCGCGCCTTGGGCCGCACGATCATCGGATGCACGGTCACGCCCTCGATCTTCGCGTCCGGCCTGAGTTCGCGCGCGCGGGCGAGGATCGCGGCGGCGGCTTCACGCACCGCAGCCTCGGTGGCCAGGTTCAGGCGCACGCCGTCAACGTCGGATTTGTGCACGATGTCGGGCGAGAGGATCTTCAGCGCGACCTGCTGGCCGGCCACCAGCGAAGGCGCGGCCGCAGCCACTGCGGCGTCAGCGTCGCGCGCCAGGGTCACCGGCGTGATCGGGATGCCGTAGGCCGCCATCAATGCGGTGACTTCCAGCGGGTCCAGCCACTGCCGTCCCTGCGCCAGCGCGCCGGCGACCACGGCCTGCGCGGCGGCGCTGTCGACCACGAAATCCTCGGGCAGGCTCGGGGGCGTCTCCATCAGCGCCTGCTGCGCCTCGCGATGCCGGACCAGGTAGGTGTAGCCGCGCACCGCGCCGGCCTCGGTGGTGTAGGTCGGCACGCCGGCCGCTTCGAGTGACTTCAGCGCTTCGGCTTCGCGGCCCAGCCAGACCCCCAGCACCGGCTTGCCGGCACCGGGTCGCGGCCGCCGCGACAGCACCTGCGTCACCGCGTCGGCGGCCTCGCTCGAGGAGGCCAGGGCGGTAGGCACGTTCATCACCAGCACCGCGTCGTTCTCGCGGTCCGACAACAGGGCTTCGAGCGCTTCCGAGTAGCGCGATGCGTCGGCGTCGCCGACGATGTCCACCGGATTGGAGCGCGACCAGGTCGGCGGCAGCACGCGGTCCAGGCGGCGCACGGTCGCCTCGTCCAGCGCGGCCAGGGTGCCGCCCAGGTCGACCAGCCGGTCCACCGCGAGCACGCCGATGCCGCCGCCGTTGGTCAGGATCGCCAGCCGCCGCCCCGGCGCCTGGCGCAGGTGGCCCAGGGTCTTGGCGGCGGCGAACAGTTCGTCCAGCGCCAGCACCCGCAGCAGGCCGGCGCGGCGGAAAGCGGCGTCGTAGACCGCGTCGGACCCGGCCAGCGCGCCGGTGTGCGTGGCCGCCGCCTTCGCCCCCTGCGCATGGCGGCCGGACTTGACCACCACGACGGGCTTGGCGCGCGCGGCCGCGCGGGCGGCGGACATGAACTTGCGCGCGTCGCGGATCGATTCGATGTAGAGCAGGATCGCGCGGGTTTTCGGGTCTTGCGCGAACCAGTCCAGCAGGTCGCCGAAGTCCACGTCCAGCGCATCGCCCAGCGAGACCACCGCCGAGAACCCGATCGAACGGGCCACGCCCCACTCCACCAGGCCCGACGCGACCGCGCCGGACTGGGACACCAGCGCCAGGTCGCCCTTGAGCGGGCTGCGCGCGGCGAAGCTGACGTTGAGCCCGGCGTGCGGCGCCATCACCCCCAGGCAGTTGGGTCCGACGATGCGCAGGCCGTGCGGACGGGCGATGTCGCGCAACTGCTCCAGCAGCGACCCGGGCCCCTGGCCCAGGCCGGCGGAGACCACCACAGCCGCCCGGGCGCCGACCGCCACCGCTTCGGCGATCACCCCGGGCACGGTCGCGGCCGGGGTGGAGACCACGACCAGTTCCGGCTTGAACGGCAGGTCGGCCAGCCGAGCCACCGCAGCCAGGCCGTCGATCTGGCGGTGCTTCGGATTGACCAGGCCCACCGGCCCGGCGAAACCGGCCTCCCGGAGGTTGCGTACCACCGCGCGCCCGACCGAACGCTCGCGGGGGCTGGCACCGACCACGGCGACCGAACGCGGACGGAATACCGCCTCCAGGGCATAGGTGCTCATCGCGTCGAACCTTCCTCGTCCATGGCGGGAACCATACAACCCGTCCGCCGGCAGGCCCACCCGGACAATGTGTCCGGTCCAATCGCCGCGGCCGGCGCGTATGCTGCCGGCCAGGGCTCACCCACTGCCAGCCGGCAGCCAGGCGGTTCTCCGTTCACGGGGCATGGCGACGGCCAGTTTCTATGGGTAACCCGGATGCCATCCGGCGCGCATTGATCACGATCAATGCCCGGATCACCCCACAGGGGGATGATTGCCCCCGTTCAGACTGAGGATCGGGCCGCATGCAAAGCGTGCAGGGGACATACAACGACAAGGTGGTGCGGCAGTTCGCGGTGATGACCGTGGTCTGGGGCATCGTGGGCATGGCCGTGGGCGTCCTCATCGCCGCCCAGCTGTACTGGCCGGCATTGAACTTCGACCTGCCGTGGCTCAGCTACGGCCGGTTGCGGCCACTGCACACCAATGCGGTGATCTTCGCCTTCGGTGGCAGCGCGCTGTTCGCCACCAGCCTGCACGTGGTCCAGCGCACCTGCCACGTGCGCCTGATCTCCGACCGGCTGGCCGCCTTCGTGTTCTGGGGCTGGCAGCTGGTGATCCTGCTGGCGGCGATCACCCTGCCGCTGGGCCTGACCCAGGGCAAGGAGTACGCCGAGCTGGAGTGGCCGGTCGACCTGCTGATCACGGTCGTCTGGGTGGCCTACGGGGCCCTGTTCTTCGGCACGATCGTCAAGCGCCGGGTCAAGCACATCTACGTGGCCAACTGGTTCTATGGCGCCTACATCATCGCCATCGCCCTGCTGCACATCGTCAACAACCTGGCCATCCCGGTCGGCCTGGGCAAGTCGTATTCGATCTACAGCGGCGCGGTCGATGCGATGGTGCAGTGGTGGTACGGCCACAATGCGGTCGGGTTCCTGCTGACCGCCGGCTTCCTCGGGATGATGTACTACTTCGTGCCCAAGCAGGCCGGGCGGCCGATCTACTCCTACCGCCTGTCGATCGTGCACTTCTGGGCGCTGATCGCCATCTATATGTGGGCCGGCCCGCACCACCTGCTGTACACGGCGCTTCCGGACTGGGCGCAGTCGCTGGGCATGGTGTTCTCGCTGATCCTGCTGGCCCCGTCCTGGGGCGGCGCGATCAATGGCGTGATGACCCTGTCGGGCGTCTGGTACAAGCTGCGCACCGACCCGATCCTGAAGTTCCTGATCGTGGCCATCTCGTTCTACATGATCGCCACCTTCGAGGGGCCGATGATGTCGATCAAGACGGTCAACTCGCTGTCCCACTACACCGACTGGACCGTGGGCCACGTCCACGCCGGCGCGCTGGGCTGGGTTGCGATGATCTCGATCGGCTCGATCTATTCGCTGCTGCCCAGGCTGCTCGGCCGCGAACAGATGTACTCGATCAAGGCGATCGACCTGCACTTCTGGATGCACACCCTGGGCGTGGTGTTCTACATCGCCTCGATGTGGATCGCCGGCGTGATGCAGGGCCTGATGTGGCGCGCCACCAACGACGACGGCACGCTGACCTACAGCTTCGTCGAGGCGCTCGCCGCGACCTATCCGTACTACCTGATCCGGCTGTTCGGCGGCCTGCTGGTCCTGGCCGGCATGTTCGTGATGGCCTGGAACCTGGTGCGCACCTACCGCGCCGCCCCCGCGATCGCCGAACAGCCGCTGCTGCCGGTCGACGCTTCCCAAGTGCGCGCCTGAGGCCCCCATGAGCGAACACAACCAGAATCCGCACGAGAAGATCGAGAAGAACGTCGGCCTGATGGCCGTACTGATCGCGGTCGCCATCTCCTTCGGCGGTCTTGCCCAGATCGTGCCGCTGATGTTCCAGGCCGAAGCGATCAAGCCGCTGGAAGGCGTGGAGCCCTACCCGGCGCTGCAACTGGCCGGCCGCGACGTGTACGTACGCGAGGGCTGCTACAACTGCCACTCGCAGATGGTCCGCACCCTGCGCTTCGAGACCGAACGCTACGGCCACTACTCGCTGGCGGGCGAATCGGTCTACGACCGTCCGTTCCAGTGGGGCAGCAAGCGCACCGGGCCGGACCTGGCCCGGGTCGGTGGCCGCTACTCCGACGACTGGCATCGCGTGCACCTGATCAACCCGCGCGACGTGGTGCCGGAATCGAACATGCCCGGCTTCCCCTGGCTGCAGGAAAACAAGGTCGACGGGAAGACAGTGGCCCGACGCATGTCCGCGCTCAAGACGCTGGGCGATCCCTACACCGACGAGCAGATCGCGCAGGCCGCCGCAGACGTAGAGGGCAAGACCGAACTGGATGCGATGGTCGCCTACCTGCAGGCGCTGGGCCGGCACGCGCCGCGTGGAGGCCAGCCATGATCGCCGGGCTGGTGACGGGGGCGCTGCTGGTGCTGTTCATCGGCGGCTGGATCTGGGCCTGGAGCCCGAAGCGCAAGCGTGCGTTCGACGAGGCGGCGCAGCTGCCGCTGGACGACGGCGACGCCGGCCTGCAAGACAAGGGGAACGTGGCATGACAAGCGGATGGACCTGGTTCGTCATCGTCCTGGTGGCCATCAACATCCTCGGATGCGTGTGGCTGCTGTGGTGGACCGCGCGGCGGCGCCCGGGCGATCCCAAGCCCGAGGACACGTCCCACATCTGGGACGGCGACATCACCGAGTACAACAAGCCGCTGCCGAAGTGGTGGATCAACCTGTTCTACCTGACCATCGTCTTCGCCATCGCCTACCTGTTCTGGTTCGGCGGCCTTGGCGGCGTGCCCAGCTACGGCGGCTGGACCTCGGTGAACGAGCACAGCAAGGAAAAAGCCATCGAGGACGCCAAGCTCGAGCAGACGTTCAAGCCCTTCGCCGGCCAGGCCATCGATGCGCTGGCGCAGGACCCGAAGGCGGTGGCCTTGGGCCGCTCGATCTTCAGCAACACCTGCGCCACCTGCCATGGCTCCTCGGGCCAGGGTGCGATCGGCTATCCGAACCTGACCGACGACATCTGGCACTGGGGCGGTTCGCCGGACCACATCCTGCAGACGGTGCTCGACGGGCGCGAGGGCATGATGCCCGAGTGGGGAACGGTGCTCACCGGCATGGGCGGCCCGGACGCGATCGACTACACCATCGCCTACGTGCGCACGCTGTCGGCGCCGGAAACGCTGCAGAACAACTACATGGCAGCGCGCGGCCGCAAGCTCTACGAGGGCGTGTGCGCGGCCTGCCACGGCATCGACGGCACCGGCAACGCGGACCTGGGCGCACCGGACCTGACCGACGCGTACTGGATGTACGGCAGCAGCCGCGAGAGCCTGTACCAGACCATCGCCCACGGCCGCCACGGCAGCATGCCGGCGCACCGCGAGCTGCTGGGCGAAACCCGTGCACGCCTGGTCGCCGCCTACGTCTGGTCGCTGTCGCATAATGCGACCCAGACAGGGAGCCAGCAGGGCGTGAAGTGACCGATTTCAGCGAGCCGCGCTTCGACCATCCCCCACGCCCGCTCGCGCAGCGCGTGGGGGCCATCGCCTGGCCCAGCTTCTTCGCCGCCGGCGTGGCGACGATGGTGTTCTTCGCCTTCGTCGACCCGCTGGCGCTGCGCGACCTCACTTTCCCGCAGCTGCAGATCACCCGCGAGCTCGGCTATACGCTGGGCTTCTTCATGTTCTGGCTGGCGACCGCGTCGTCCAGCCTGTTCACCTGGATCCTGCTGCGTCCGTCCAGTCGCTTCAACCGGCCGTTGCCGCCGGGATAGCCCGGGCGCGATGCGCGCCCCCTGCGGCAATTTGTCGTCTGGCGCACGGCGCGGGTTTGCGGATACTGGGATGGATGCGGAGCCACGATCCGCCAGCCACGCCGCGAGCGGCCAAGCCGACACCATGAACCCGACCCGATTCCCCCGCACCGGCCAGTCCAGCCCGCCCCGCTCCTGCGCACGCGCACGGCCGCAGCCAGGACGGCAACCATGAGCAAGCGCATCCCGCTGGACGTCGTCGACGACCAGGGAAACTCGTTCTACGTCAGCGAGCGCAAGGTCTATCCGCGCGACGTGTCCGGGCGCTTCAACCGCCTGCGCGTGGCCGCCGTAGTGTGGCTGCTGGGCATGTTCTACCTTTTCCCGTGGCTGCACTGGGATGGCCGCCAGGCGGTACTGTTCGACCTGCCGGCGCGCAAGTTCTACGTGTTCGGACTGGTGTTCTGGCCGCAGGACTTCCTGTTCCTGGCCCTGCTGCTGATCATCGCGGCGATGGCGCTGTTCTTCTTCACCGCGCTGGCCGGGCGGCTGTGGTGCGGATATGCCTGCCCGCAGACGGTGTGGACCGAAGTGTTCCTGTGGATGGAGCGCTGGACCGAGGGCGACCGCGGCAAGCGGATGAAGCTTGATGCCGGTCCGTGGACCGGCGAGAAGGTGCTGCGCAAGGGCGGCAAGCACGCGCTGTGGGCGGTGTTCGCGTTGTGGACCGGTTTCACCTTCGTCGGCTTCTTCACCCCGATCACCGACCTGGGCGCGCGCATCGTCCCGTTCGGCTGGGGTGGCTGGGAGACTTTCTGGGTGCTGTTCTATGCGCTGGCCACCTGGGGCAACGCCGGCTTCCTGCGCGAGCAGGTGTGCAAGTACATGTGCCCGTACGCGCGCTTCCAGAGCGCGATGTTCGATCGCAACACCCTGCTGATCGCCTACGACCCGATGCGCGGCGAGCCGCGCGGCCCGCGCAAGCGTGGCCTGGCCAGCGTGCTGCAGCGCGCCCGCGGGCTGATCGATCCGGTCGCCGCCTACGACTATGTGTTCCGGGCAAGCCGGCATCCTTCGGCGGCCGACAACCGGATCCAGGCGCACGGCACGATCAGCCTGGCCGGCGCCGGTGCGATGGCCGAGCCGCTGCCGAAATTCGCGGCCGAGGAACTGGGCGACTGCATCGACTGCACGATCTGCGTGCAGGTCTGTCCGACCGGCATCGACATCCGCAACGGGCTGCAGTACGAGTGCATCGCCTGCGGCGCCTGCATCGACGCCTGCGACGAGGTGATGGACAAGGTGGGCTACCCGCGTGGCCTGATCCGCTATTCGACCCAGAACGCGATCGACGGCAAGTCCACCCGCGTGCTGCGCCCGCGCATCCTCGTCTACGGGTTGCTGCTGCTGGGCCTGTGCGGCGCCTGGGCCTGGGGCGTGACCCACCGCAGCGAACTGATCGCCGAAGTATTGCGTGACCGCAATGCGCTGTATCGCGAGGCCGCCGACGGCCACGTCGAGAACGACTACACGCTCAAGCTGATCAACAAGAGCCAGGAAGCGCGCCGCTACCGCATCACCCTGGAGAGCGCCGGAGGGGCCGGCGCCAGCCTGCGCCTGTCCGGCCCATCGATGGTCGAAGCCGGTCCCGAGCAGGTCTTGCCGGTCACCTTGAGCGTCGCCGCCGATCCAGGCATCGGCGGTCGCCACGAGATCCGCTTCGTCGTCGAAAGCGAGGACGGTCGCGAGCGGCGCACCATCGACAGCAGTTTCTTCGGACCCACCCCATGAACGATTCGCCCGAAACCCGAGCCTCCACGTGGCGCAACCCGGTGATGTGGCTGGTGGTCGGCCTGCCGCTGCTGTCGATCGTCGCCGGCGTGGGCCTGCTGGTGATCGCCACGCGCACCGGCGGCGCCGATGCGGTCAACGACCCGGTGCGCCGCGTGGCGCAGATCCAGACCACCGACCTGGGCCCGGACGCGGAGGCGGGCAAGCGCGGCCTCAGCGCGGTGCTGCGGGTGGAGGACGGCATCGTCGAGGTGCTGCCGGCTACCGGTGATTTCGTGCGTGGCCAGCCGCTGCGCCTGGTCCTCGAACATCCGGCCCGCAAGGCCGAGGACCTGCACCTGGAACTGGTGCCCGAAGGGCCGGGCTGGCGCCTGCAGCAGGCGGTCGATCCACAGCACGACTGGGTGGTGCAACTGCAGGCCGCCGATGGCAGCTGGCGCCTGCACGGACGCCTGCCCAAACAGCAGCACGCCGCACGCCTGGCACCCTCGCTGGGCACGCCCTCGCCCGACGCGAGCGGCTGAGCAGCGTGTCCGTCGGCCCGACCTCGCTGTCGGCAGCAAGCCTGCCCGCGTCCGTCGCGGTCGCCGGTACCTGCCACCACTGCGGAGAGGCGCTGCCCACGCACGCGTGCGTGCAGGAACTCGACGGCCAAGCGCGTGCGTTCTGCTGCCAGGGCTGCGCCGCCGCGGCCGAGTGGATCGCCCGTGCCGAACTGGATGGCTACTACCGCCTGCGCAACGCCAATGCCGGCAGGGTCGGCGACGAGTTGCCGGACCTGTCGGTATGGGACCGATCCGACGTGCAGGCCGAGCATAGTCGCGTGGTCGAAGGCGGTCGCGAGATCACCGTGCTCACCGACGGCATGCGCTGCGCCGCCTGCGCGTGGCTGATCGACCGGGCGATGGCACGCGAACCAGGCGTGACCGACGCCACCGCGAACGCGGTCACCGGGCGGATCCGCATCACCTGGGATCCGGCGCGTACGACGCTGTCGGCGCCGTTGCAACGCCTGGCCATGCTCGGCTACCGGCCGTACCTGGCCGGCAGCGAGGCGCTGGAGCGCGAACGCGTGCGCGACCGCCGCCGCTGGCTGCTGCGGCTGGGCATCGCCGGCCTCGGCACGCTGCAGGCGATGATGCTGGCCGAGGCGCTGTACCTGGATTTCGACAACACCATGCCGGTGCCCACGCGCGACTTCTTCCGCTGGCTGACCTTCCTGCTGAGCACGCCGGTGGTGTTCTACTCCGGCTGGCCGTTCATCGCCGGGGCGATGCGCGAACTGCGCGAACGACGCCTGGGCATGGACGTGCTGGTTGCCGGCTCTGCCCTCCTGGCCTATTTCGCCAGCCTGTTCGAGACGATCCGCGGCGGCGAGCATGTCTGGTACGACGCGGCGGTGATGTTCGTGTTCCTGCTGCTGGCAGCGCGCATGCTCGAGCAGCGCGCGCGCAGCGTGGCCAGCGCGCAGGTCGATGCGCTCGCGCGGGCGCGCCCGGCCTTCGCCACGCGCGAACTGGACGATGGCGGGCGCGAGACGGTGCCGCTGTCCGCGCTGCGGGCCGGCGACATCGCCTGCGTGGCGGCCGGCGAATCGGTCCCCGCCGACGGCGTGCTGCTCGGCGAGGAGGCGTGGTTCGAAGAAGCCCTGCTCACCGGCGAATCGGCACCAGTCCGCAAGGTGGACGGCGACCCGGTGTACGCCGGAACCGTGTGCCGCGAGCGGCCGGCGCGGCTGCGCGTGACGTGCACCGGCCCGGCGACCCGGATCTCGCAGCTGGCACGGCTGGTCGAACAGGCGCAAGCGCACCGCCCTGCCCTGGCGCGCGTCGCCGACCGCCTCGCCAGCCGTTTCGTGCTGTTCCTGTTGCCGGTGGCGCTGCTGGTCTTCATCGGTTGGCGCTACCACGAACCGGCACGCGCGCTGGAAGTGACCTTGGCCCTGCTGGTGATCAGCTGCCCGTGCGCGCTGTCGCTGGCGGTGCCGGCCGCGCTGGCCGCCGCGCACGGCGCACTGGCACGCATCGGCCTGCTCGCCGTGCGCCCGGACGCGCTGGATACGCTGGGCCGCGCCACCGACATCGTCTTCGACAAGACCGGCACGCTCAGCGATGGCCGACCGGTGCTTGCCGCCGTGGAGACACCCGGCAACCTGATCCACCCAGACCTCGCTTTGCGCATCGCCGCGGCGCTCGAGCGCGACAGCGGCCATCCGCTGGCCAACGCGTTCGCCCGCGTCGACGCCTCGCCCCTGCCAGCCACCCAAGTCGAAACCGTGCCCGGCCGTGGCGTGCAGGGCCAGGTCGAAGGACGCACCTGGCGACTGGGCCGCGCCGATTTCGCCGGCGCCGGCGAGGACGATGGCGCGCTGTGGCTTGGCGATGGCACGAGCGCGTGCGCACGTTTCGTGCTGGAAGAGCGCGCCCGCGACGACGCGCCCGCCGCGCTTGCGCAGTTGCGTGCGCAGGGCCTGCACCTGCACCTGGCCAGTGGCGATGGCGCGGCGGCGGTCGCACGCATGGCCTCGTCCCTCCCGCTGGACGAGACCCACGCCCGGCAGGTGCCGGAAGACAAGCTGGCGCTGGTACGTCGGCTGCAGGCGCAAGGCCGCGTCGTAGCCATGGTCGGCGACGGCCTCAACGATGCTCCCGTACTCGCCGGCGCCGACGTATCGATCGCCATGGGCGAAGGTGCGCCGCTGGCGCACCGCGCCGCCGACATGGTCACCACCGGCGGCACCCTGCAGCGCATCCCCGAGGCGATCGTGCTCGCACGGCAGACCCATCGCATCATCCGGCAGAACCTCGCGTGGGCCGCCGGCTACAACCTGCTCGCATTGCCCCTGGCCGCGGCCGGCCTGGTCACGCCATGGCTGGCCGCGCTGGGCATGGCGCTGTCCTCGCTGGCCGTCACCCTCAACGCGCTGCGCCTGGCGCGGCCCACGAAGCCATCGGCGCACACGCTTGTCCCCGGCGCACCGTTGCCGGCGAAGGAAGCCCCATGAACATCCTGCTGCTGCTCATCCCGATCAGCCTCGTATTGATGGGCGTGGCCGTGGCCGCGTTCGTATGGGCGGTCAAGCGCGGCCAGTTCGACGACCTCGATACGCCGGCGCTGGACATACTCGAGGACGACGACCGTCCCGCGCCGCCGGTGGACCGGCGCGAGCGCTGAGGTGCCGATCGACCTGCCAACCGTGCTCGCCGCGCTGCTGGCCGGACTGCTCGGCGGCGTGCATTGCGCGGTGATGTGCGGCGGCATCGCCACCGGTTTCCCGACCATGGCCCCCGGGCGGCCGCTGGCGGTGGCCTGGCAGGCCAACCTCGGGCGCATCGGCGGATATGTCATCGCCGGCGCGCTGGCCGGCGGACTGGGCGGCGGACTGCTGCGCGTGCTGCGGATCGAGGCGCTCACCACCGGCGTGCGCATGGCGGCCGGCGTGGCGCTGATCCTGGTGGCGTTGCGCCTGCTTGATCGCGGCGGACGCTTGGATTTCTTCGCACGACCGGGCGTGCGCGCCTGGCGCTGGCTGCAGCCGCTGCATCGGCGCCTGCTGCCGGCCGATCGTCCGTGGCGGCGGATCGCGCTGGGCGCACTGTGGGGCTGGATGCCGTGCGGCCTGAGCCTGAGCCTGCTTACCGTGGCCTGGCTGCAGGCCAGCGCAGGCGGTGGCGCACTGGTGATGGCCGCTTTCGGCCTGGGTACGCTCCCGGTGATGCTGCCGCTGACCTGGTCGGGGGCACGCATGAACCGCTGGCTGCAACGACCCGGCCTGCGCCTGGCGCTGGGGGGCGTGGTGCTTGGCGCCGGGCTGCTGACCGTGGCCGCGCCTTGGCTGATGCAGGTGCCGGCGCTGCACGGACCGCTGGCGGCGCTGGGCTGCCGCCCCCTCGCCGGCTGAAGCCCGCGGCCGAGTCGCGGTCAGTCGCAAACGCAGTCGCGCCCGGCGTCCTTGGCCCGGTACAGCGCCTCGTCCGCGGCGCCGGTCCAGTCCTCGATCGATTCCATGCCCTGCCCCAGTTCGGCGACTCCGATGCTCAGGGTGACCGGCTCGCCGCCGACCGCCACCTGGGTGGCCACCGCGCGGCGCAGGCGCTCGGCCACTTCACGGGCGGCCTGGCGCTCGGTTCCGGGCAACAGCACGCCGAATTCGTCGCCACCATAGCGACCGGCCGTATCGGCGCTGCGCAGGCCCTCGCGCAGGATCGCGCAGACCTCGTGGATCACCTGGTCGCCCGCGAGGTGGCCGGCGCTGTCGTTGATCCGCTTGAACCGGTCGATGTCGACCATCAGCAAAGATGACACCGCGCCGTAGCGCTGGAAACGCCGCAGCTCCGCCCCGACCAGCGCCATCCATTGGGGGCGCGTGGCCAAGCCGGTCTGCGCATCGATCCGCGAGCCCTGTTCCAGCGCGCGCTTCTGCGCACGCACATTGTCGGCGAACATCCGCGTCGACGCGCCGACCGCCAGCAGGTACAGCATCAGGAACGGCAAGCACCACAGCATGGTGGCGAAGCTGCTGTGTGGCTGGAACGCAAAGCCGTTGAAGGCAGCGGTCACCAGCGCCACCAGCACCATCACTCCCATCGAGCGCCGGGTCAGCGGCCAACCACCGGCGACGGTACGGTCCATCGCCATCACCGACGCCAGCAGCGCACTGGGCAGGAGGTCGAACTGGGCCATCGCGATCCAGAATCCCGCCAACCCGGTATCGATGGTGAGGTTGCGGAACTCGGCCTTCAGCGGATCGGCCGTGGCATTGGACAGGCGCCAGGCCAGGACGGGCCAGCCCAGGCAGGTGAAGGCGAGCAGCAACAGCAACGTGGCCGACGCATCCTGCCCGAGCAACGCCGAGCCGATCCCGAGCATGCCGGCATAGAAGCCCAGCGCGCGCATGGCGCACGTGTACCGGATGAAATGCCGGATTCCGGATTCGGTCTGGGGTTGCAGCTGGGGCATGACGGACGACTGCGACGGGTGGCCAGCATAGACGCAAGTAGCATGCCATGCGGCGCGACGGGACTTTGACCGTGCGCACAGAACTGCGCCTGCAGCGGGATACGAAAAAGCCCGGCCTTGCGGCCGGGCTTTTCCCGAAAATGGCAGCCCCGGAAGGATTCGAACCTCCGAATGCCTGAGTCAGAGTCAGGTGCCTTACCGCTTGGCGACGGGGCTGTAGGCAGGCCGGAATTATAGTCCCGGCGGCGGGTGAATGCATCCCGCCAGTGGCGGAACCGGGCAAGCCTGGGCCTGCCCGATCCACCGCAGCCGCACCTCCCGGAAGGAGATGCGACCAGCCAAACGCATCAGCGCTTGGAGAACTGCGAAGCGCGGCGTGCCTTGTGCAGGCCGACCTTCTTGCGCTCGACCTCGCGCGCGTCGCGGGTCATGAACCCGGCCTTGCGCAGGTCGCTCTTCAGCGACTCGTCGTACTCGACCAGCGCGCGGGCGATGCCCAGGCGGATCGCACCGGCCTGGCCGGTGGTGCCGCCGCCGGCGGCGGTGACGACGATGTCGAACTTGTCCATGCTCTGGGTCAGCTCGAGCGGCTGGCGCACGATCATGCGCGCCGTTTCGCGACCGAAGAACTCGTCCAGCGGACGGCCGTTGACGGTGATGCTGCCATTACCCTTGCGCAGGAACACGCGGGCGGTGGAGGACTTGCGACGGCCGGTGCCGTAATTCTGAGTGGTAGCCATCGTTGTGCCTTAGATGTCCAGCGGCTGCGGCTGCTGCGCCGCGTGCGGGTGTTCGGAACCGGAGTAGACCTTGAGCTTGCGGTACATCGCACGACCCAGCGGACCCTTCGGCAGCATGCCCTTGACGGCGATCTCGAGCACGCGCTCGGGGTGGCGCTCCAGCGCCTGGCCCAATGACTCGCTCTTGAGGTTGCCGATGTACCCGGTGAAGCGGTAGTACATCTTGTCCTGCAGCTTCCTGCCGGTCACCGTGATCTTCTCGGCGTTGATCACGACGAGGTAATCGCCGGTATCGACGTGCGGGGTGTAGACGGGCTTGTGCTTGCCGCGCAGGCGGTGGGCGATTTCGGCGGCGAGGCGGCCGAGGGTCTTGCCGGAGGCGTCGACGAGATACCAGTCGCGCTGGACGGTCTCGGACTTGGCGATGAAAGTCTTCATGGGAACCTGGTGGTTGGTCGGGCGGATTCCGGGTCCGGATTGCCCGGGCGGAACTTTGCCTCGCGTTGTGAAAGGTGCAGCAAAGAGGCGGGATGATACCCGTCCGGGCCGCCCCGTGCAACTTGCCGGAGTGTTGTCCTCCCTGTCCCGCGTCGCGGCTTGGCAGCCCCCGGCCGCCCGGCGGACAATCCTGTGCCGGACCCTCCACTGGCCCGGCCGACGCGTCCTGGAGTCTGCATGTCCGCCGTTCGCCACCTGTCCCCGCTCGATCGCTTCCTCGTCGAGGCCCAGCGCGCGCTGGAAACCACCCTGGGCGACCCCCCGGCTTCCCGACCCTGTCCGGCGCAGGCCGCCGACCCGGTCCTGCCGAAGCCGGCCCGGCGCCACGCCGCCGGCCTGATGCGGATCAACCATGTCGGCGAGGTCTGTGCCCAGGGGCTGTACTTCGGCCAGGCCGCCGTTGCCCGGGATCCGGCCACGCGCGAGCACCTGCTGGAAGCGGCGCAGGAGGAGACCGACCACCTCGCATGGTGCGCGCAGCGACTGCGCGAGCTCGACAGCCGTCCCAGCCTGTTCAACCCGCTCTGGTACGCCGGCAGCTATGCGATCGGCACACTGGCCGGGCTGCGCGGGGACGGCTGGAACCTGGGCTTCGTGGTGGAGACCGAACGCCAGGTCGAGGCGCACCTGGACGAGCACCTGGAATCCCTGCCGGCCGCCGATGAACGCAGCCGGGAAATCATCCGGGTGATGAAGGAAGACGAGGCCCGCCACGCCGACCATGCCGAGCAGGCCGGGGCCAGGGTGCTGCCGGCCCCCATCCCGATGGTGATGGCCGGCGCCTCCCGGCTGATGAAACTGGTCGCCTACCGCCTCTGACCGCGCGCAGTTCTCCGGCCCGCGCAGCAGGGCTTGCCCCACTGCTCCCATGCGAGGCGGACCAGGCCTGCGGGGCAGATCCCGCCCCGCGATCCAGGCCGGCTCCGTGGCAGCCCGGGCGCTGCATGCTCAGGCCGGCGACACCAGCTTCAGGCCCGCCACTCCGGCCACGATCAGGCCGATGCAGGCCAGCCGGGCCGGCGACGCGCTCTCTCCCAGCAGCACGATGCCCATCAGCGCCACCCCGACCGCGCCGATGCCGGTCCATACCGCGTAGGCGGTCCCGACCGGGATCGAGCGCATGGCCAGGGTCATCAGGTACAGGCTCACGGCGGCCGCGGCGGCCGTGCCCAGGCTGGGCCAGAGCCGGGTGAAACCCTCGGTGTGCTTGAGGCCGAGGGCGAACCCGATCTCGAACAGGCCGGCCAGCAGCAGGTAGGTCCACGCCATCGTCATTTCTCCTTCGGTCGCGGGAATCAGAACGCAGGGATAAAAAAAGCGGCCCGGAGCAAGGCTCCGGACCGCCGTCGGTCTTCGTCCGCGGCCTGGGCCGCGCGCGGGACGTCCCGCGAATTCGTGCAGCGATCCTGCCACCGGCAGGCTGAATCCCCCGTCACCCGGCGACGCGGACAGGCCTATTCCGACAGGTTGCGCCCGTGGAACAGTTCTTCGATCTCGCGCTTGAGCAGCGCCTCGATCCGCATCCGCTCCTTGAACGAGAGATTCCGCGCCTTTTCCTCGAACAGGTAGGTGTCGAGGTCGAACTCCTTCAGGTGCGTCTTCGTATGGAAGATGTTTTCCTGGTAGACGTTCACGTCGATCGACTCGTAGCGCGACTTGATGTTCTTCGCCAGGTAGTCCTGGATCGAATTGATCTTGTGGTCGATGTAGTGCTTCTTGCCCTTGATGTCGCGGGTGAAGCCGCGCACGCGGTAGTCCATCACCACGATGTCGGACTCGAAGCTCTCGATCAGGTAGTTCAGCGCCTTCAGCGGCGAGATCACGCCACAGGTGGCCACGTCGATGTCCGCGCGGAAGGTCGCGATCCCGTTCTGCGGGTGCGTTTCCGGGTAGGTATGGACGGTGATGTGGCTCTTGTCCATGTGCGCGACCACGGCCTCGGAGATGACCTCCTTGCCGGCCTGCTTCTTGTCGATCACCGGTTCCTCGGAAATGAGGATGGTCACCGAGGCACCCTGGGGGTCGTAGTCCTGGCGGGCCACGTTCAGGATGTTGGCGCCGATGATCTGGGCCACGTCGGTCAGGATCTGGGTCAGACGGTCGGCGTTGTACGCCTCATCGATGTACTCGATGTAGCGCTGGCGCTCGTCTTCGGAGACCGCATAGCAGACGTCATAGATGTTGAAGCTCAGCGCCTTGGTCAGGTTGTTGAAGCCTTGCAGCCTCAGGCGCGGCAGCGGTTTGACCACGGCGGTCATGCCTCTGGGGGTGGAAAACGCGGCATTATGGGCCAAAGCCGGTGACCGCGGTATGTCTGGATGTCACCGGGGTTTGCCGGACGACCCGCGGCCGGCTATCTTCGGGCGCTTCGAATCCCATGAAACACAGGAACCTCGCCGTGACTCCCCTGCGCTTCACCAGCAGCCCGCTCTTGCTGGATCAGGCCGCCATCGAGCGTTTCCTGGCCCATTGCCAGCGCCGGCGCTACCCAAATCGCACCGACGTGTTCCGCCCGGGTGACCCGGCAGGCACGCTCTATTACGTGGTCAACGGCTCGGTCAGCATCATCGCCGAGGAAGAAGACGGCCGCGAACTGGTCCTTGGCTACTACGGCGCGGGCGAGTTCGTCGGCGAAATGGGCCTGTTCATCGAGTCCGACAGCCGCGAGGTCATCCTGCGCACCCGCAGCGCCTGCGAGCTGGCCGAAATCAGCTACGACCGCCTGCAGCAGCTGATGCTGGGCCCGCTGTCCGGCGACGCCCCGCGCCTGCTCTATTCCATCGGCGTGCAGCTCTCGCGCCGCCTGCTGACCACCAGCCGCAAGGCCAGCCGCCTGGCCTTCCTGGACGTCACCGACCGGATCGTGCGCACCCTGCACGACCTGGCCAAGGAGCCGGAGTCGATGAGCCACCCGCAGGGAACCCAGATGCGCGTATCGCGGCAGGAACTGGCGCGCCTGGTCGGGTGCTCGCGCGAGATGGCCGGCCGGGTGTTGAAGAAGCTCCAGATCGATGGCCAGTTGCATGCGCGTGGCAAGACCGTGGTGCTCTACGGCACCCGCTGACGGCCGCGGCGACCGGGCCGCGCATTGATGGAGTTCGGGGAAACTTTCTTCTGGTTCGTCCTGATCGGGCTGTGTGCGCAGCTGATCGACGGGGCGCTGGGCATGGCCTATGGCCTGGTGTCCTCGTCGGTGCTGCTGGGCATGGGCCTGCCCCCGGCCCAGGTCAGTGCCAGCATCCACGCCGCCGAGGTCTTCACCACCGGCGCCTCCGGGGCCTCGCACCTGGCCATGGGCAATGTCGACCGGCGCCTGTTCCTGCGCCTGGCCGTGCCTGGCGTGATCGGCGGCGTCATCGGCGCCTACGTCCTCACCCAGATCCCGGGCGAGATCATCCGACCGTTCGTCTACGCCTACCTGCTGGTCCTGTCCGTGCTGATCCTGGTCCGGGCCAGTGGCCGGCTGGTGCCACGACGCGAAGTCCGCCGGGTGCCCGTGCTGGGCTTCTTCGCCGGGCTGCTCGATGCCAGCGGCGGCGGCGGCTGGGGACCGCTGGCCACCTCGACGCTGCTGGCCGGCGGCGGCCAGGCGCGCACCGTGATCGGCTCGGTCAACGCGGCCGAGTTCGTGGTGACGCTGGCCGTCTCGATCACCTTTTTCCTGTCGATCGGCCTGGAGCACCTGCAGATCGTCGCCGGACTGCTGGTCGGCGGCATGATCGCCGCGCCGGTAGCCGCGGTGCTGGTCAAGCGCGTGCGCGAGCAGTGGGTACTTGTGGCCGTCGGTGTGCTGGTGCTGTGCATCAGCCTTTACCAGATCGGCCACGCGTTGCTGAACCTCTAGGCCGGCGGCCCGCGGTCAGGAGACCGGATCGCCGCCTCGATCGTGGCAACCCCAGTTGAGGATCGGCGTGCCCGCCGGCAACACCCGGCGGAACATCTCCACCCGACCCGGCTTCGGATTGACGACCACAGGCCGGCGCGCAGCCTGCAGCAACGGCAGGTCGGCGCTGCTGTCCGAATAGGCCGCCTCGATATCGATGTAGCCGCGTTCGCGCAGCATCCGCACCTTTTCCTGGTTGTGGCAATGACGCGTGGCCACGACCGCGCCCCAGCGCGGACCCACCGCGGTGCCGATCACCGGAACGTCCTCATGGGCGACGAAGGCCAGGATCGCCCGGGCCAGCTCGGGCGGCGCGCCGGTCGCCACGACCACCCGGTCGCCACGGAGCCGGTGCCGGGCGAAGACATCCAGCGCCACCGGCAGCAGGCGCGCGGCGATCCGCTCGCGATGCGTGGCCACGTAGCGGTCGATCACCCGGTCGAACTCGCGCGCCGCGTGCAGGCCGAAGCTGCCGATCCACACGTAGCCGGAGATGCCCCAGCGCCGGGTCGGCAGGAACGCGACCATCGGCCCGAGCACCGGCGTGGCCAGCAGCGCGGCGAGCATGCGCAGCGGATTGCGCCGGATCAGCCAGGCGAACAGGTGGCTGCCCGAATCCCCGTCGTACAGGGTGTGGTCGAAATCGAACACCACCAGCGGCGCACCCTCGCCGGGTGGCGGGTACTGCGCTGCGTCGTTCATGCGCCGGGGCTCATCCATTCGTGCCTACCTGTCGAAGAACAGCTGCCGCAAGGCCTCGCCCGGCTCCTCGGCACGCATGAAGGTCTCGCCGACCAGGAACGCATGCACCCCCGCCGCGCGCATCCGCGCCACGTCCTCGTGCACCAGGATTCCGCTCTCGGTGACCAGCAGGCGATCGCGCGGCACGGCGTTCTTCATCCCCAGGGTCACGTCGAGCGAGACCTCGAAGGTACGCAGGTTGCGGTTGTTGATGCCCACCAGCGGCACCGGCACCTGCAGCGCGCGCTCGAGTTCGTCGATGTCGTGGACCTCGACCAGCACGTCCATGCCCAGTTCCAGCGCCAGTCCCGACAGGTCGGCCAGGCGGGTGTCGTCCAGCGCGGCGACGATCAGCAGGATGCAGTCGGCGCCAAGTACGCGCGCTTCGTGCACCTGGTAGGCGTCGACGGTGAAATCCTTGCGCAGGACCGGCAGCGTGCAAGAGGCGCGCGCCTGCTGCAGGTAGTCGTCGCTGCCCTGGAAGAAGTCGGCGTCGGTCAGCACCGACAGGCAGGACGCGCCGCCGAATTCGTAGCTGACCGCGATCTCGGACGGCCGGAAGTCCGCGCGGATGACGCCCTTGGAGGGACTGGCCTTCTTCACTTCGGCGATGACGGCCGGATCGCCATGGGCGATCGCCGCCTGCATCGCCGCGGCGAATCCCCGCACCGGGCCGGCATCGCGCGCGCGCGCGGCCACGTCGGCCAGCGGCACGCGCGTGCGGCGCTCGGCGATCTCCTCGGCCTTGCGGGCGAGGATGGTCTGCAGGATGTCGCTCATCGGCGGTCGCGGGCTCTTGCTCGGCGGCGGACCGGCATTCTCGCACGAGCCGGCGCGGGCACGTCTTCCGGCGGGCTCAGCCGCCGGCGGAACCCGAAGCACGCTCCACGCGTGCCACGCGCAGTTCGTAGTGCGCATACCAGTGGGTGCGGCCATGGCGGCGCACTTCCGCATGTTCGGCATGCTGGCGCCACGCGCGGATCGCCGCCTCGCTTTCCCAGTACGACACCGTGATGCCGAAGCCGCCGGCGTCCCGCGCCGACTCCACGCCCAGGAAACCGGGTTGCTGCCGCGCGAGTTCGAGCATGCGGTCGGCCGCCGCTGCGTAGCCTTCCGGATCGGCGTCATTGCGCCGCGAACTGAACACCACCGCGTAATAGGGTGGCGCCGGCAGGCGCGCGAAGCCGGTGTCGCTCATGCCGGCGCAACCTGTCCGGACAGTTCGCGGGTGGTCTCGACGAAGCCGGCCAGTGCCTGCCGCGCCGCGCCGCTGTCGATCGCCGCACGCGCACGCACGAGGCCGTCGGCGATATCCGTCGCCACGCCCGCCACGTACAGCGCGGCAGCGGCATTGATCGCGACGATCTCGCGCGCCGGCCCCGGCACGCCCTCGAGCACGCCCAGCAGCATCGCGCGCGATTCGGCCGCATCGGCCACCTTGAGATTGCGGCTGGCCGACATGGCGATGCCGAAATCCTCCGGGTGGATCTCGTACTCGCGGACCACACCGTCGCGCAGCTCGCCGACCATGGTCGCCGCGCCCAGCGAGATCTCGTCCATGCCATCGCGGCCCCAGACCACCAGTGCGCGCTCGGCGCCCAGTTCGTGCAGCACGCGCGCCTGGATGCCGACCAGGTCCGGATGGAACACGCCCATCAGGATGTTCGGCGCACCGGCCGGGTTGGTCAGCGGGCCGAGGATGTTGAAGATCGTGCGCACGCCCATCTCGCGGCGCACCGGCGCGACGACCTTCATCGCCGGGTGGTGCACGGGCGCGAACATGAAGCCGATGCCGCAGCGTCCGATCGATTGCGCGACCTGGTCCGGCTGCAGATCGATCGACGCCCCCAGCGCCTCGAGCACGTCCGCGCTGCCGGACTTGGAGGAGACGCTGCGGTTGCCGTGCTTGGCCACCCGCGCACCCGCCGCGGCGGCCACGAACATCGAGCAGGTGGAGATGTTGAAGGTATGCGAGCCGTCGCCGCCGGTCCCGACGATGTCGACCAGCCGGCTGCGGTCGGCCACGTCCACGGTCAGCGAGAACTCGCGCATGACGGTGGCGGCTCCGGCGATCTCGCCGACCGTTTCCTTCTTCACCCGCAATCCGGTGAGGATCGCGGCGGTCATGACCGGCGAGACGTCGCCGCGCATCACCTGCCGCATCAACCCGACCATCTCGTCGTGGAAGATCTCGCGGTGTTCGATCGTGCGCTGCAGGGCTTCCTGGGGCGTGATGGTCATGGTGGTGCGGCTGGGTGGACAGTCCATCGCAGTCTACCTGCCCGGCCAGCGCGTGGCGGCCACGGTGGCGCCTGAAACGAAAAACGCCGGCATCGGCCGGCGTCGTTCGCTGCGTCAGCCGGCCGGGGCCGGGCAGTACGCGGATCAGTGCTTGAGGTTGCGGCGCAGGCGCTCGAGCGCCTGCAGCTGGGCGGTGACCTCGGCCAGGCGCTGCTGCGCCTCGGCCACTTCCATCGCTTCGCTGCGGTTGGCCAGCACGCGTTCGGCTTCTTCCTTGGCCTTGCGCACGGCGGCCTCGTCGATGTCCTCGGCGCGGATCGCGGTGTCGGCCAGGATCGTCACCACCTGCGGCTGCACCTCGAGGATGCCGCCGGAAATGGCGAAGTCCAGGTGCGCGCCGTCAGGCAGCGTCACCACGACCTTGCCCGGCTTCAGGCGGGTGATCAGCGGTGCGTGCCGCGGCGCGATGCCCAGCTCGCCCAGCTCGCCGGTGGCCACGACCAGGGTGGCCTCGCCGTGGAAGATCTCCTGCTCGGCGCTGACGATGTCGCAACGGATGGTGCTCATGGGGCCTCGCTGTGCTCAGTTCAGGAAGATCGCGATCAAGCGATCTTCTTGGCCTTCTCGACGGCTTCGTCGATGGTGCCGACCATGTAGAACGCCTGCTCCGGCAGGTGGTCGTACTCGCCGTCGCAGATGCCCTTGAAGCCGCGGATGGTGTCCTTCAGCGACACGTACTTGCCCGGCGAGCCGGTGAACACTTCGGCCACGTGGAACGGCTGGCTGAAGAAGCGCTCGATCTTGCGCGCGCGCGACACCGACAGCTTGTCCTCTTCCGACAGCTCGTCCATGCCCAGGATCGCGATGATGTCCTTCAGCTCCTTGTACTTCTGCAAGGTGGACTGCACGCGGCGGGCGGTGTCGTAGTGCTCGTGGCCGATGACGTTCGGGTCCAGCTGGCGGCTGGTGGAGTCCAGCGGATCCACGGCCGGGTAGATGCCCAGCGAGGCGATGTTTCGCGACAGCACGACGGTGGCGTCGAGGTGGGCGAAGGTGGTCGCCGGCGACGGGTCGGTCAGGTCGTCCGCGGGGACGTACACGGCCTGGATCGAGGTGATCGAACCGGTCTTGGTCGAGGTGATGCGTTCCTGCAGCACGCCCATTTCCTCGGCCAGGGTCGGCTGGTAGCCCACCGCCGACGGCATGCGGCCCAGCAGCGCCGAGACCTCGGTGCCGGCCAGGGTGTAGCGGTAGATGTTGTCGACGAACAGCAGCACGTCCTTGCCCTTGCCCGACGCGTCCTTCTCGTCGCGGAAGTACTCGGCCATGGTCAGGCCGGTCAGCGCGACGCGCAGGCGGTTGCCCGGCGGCTCGTTCATCTGGCCGTAGACCATCGCGACCTTGTCCAGGACGTTGGAGTCCTTCATCTCGTGGTAGAAGTCGTTGCCCTCGCGGGTACGCTCGCCCACGCCGGCGAACACCGACAGGCCCGAGTGCGCCTTGGCGATGTTGTTGATCAGTTCCATCATGTTGACGGTCTTGCCGACGCCGGCGCCGCCGAACAGGCCGACCTTGCCGCCCTTGGCGAACGGGCACATCAGGTCGATGACCTTGATGCCGGTCTCCAGCAGCTCGTTGCCCGAGGACTGGTCCTCGTACGACGGCGCGTTGCGGTGGATTTCCCAATGGTCGGAAGCCTGCACGTCGCCGGCCTCGTCGATCGGGCGGCCGAGCACGTCCATGATCCGGCCCAGGGTGCCGGCGCCGACCGGCACCGAGATCGCCTTGCCGGTGTTGGTCGCGACCAGGTTGCGCTTGAGGCCGTCGGTGGAACCCAGCGCGATGGTGCGGACCACGCCGTCGCCCAGCTGCTGCTGGACTTCGAGGGTGATGGCGGTGTTGTCGACCTTCAGCGCGTCGTACACCTTCGGCACTTCGGCGCGCGGGAACTCGACGTCGACGACGGCGCCGATGATCTGAACGATCTTGCCCTGACTCATGGTGGTTTCCTCAGACTCTTAAGTTTTTCTGCGCGACCGGGTCGCCGATGGTTTTCTTCGAGAAGCCCGCACATGGATGCGCGGACTCCTGCGATGGATTCGAACTAGACCGCTGCCGCGCCGCCCACGATCTCGGAGATTTCCTGGGTGATCGCCGCCTGCCGGGCCTTGTTGTAGACCAGGTTCAGCGTGCCGATCAGCTTGGTCGCGTTGTCGCTGGCCGACTTCATCGCGACCATGCGCGCGGCATGCTCGGACGCGACGTTTTCCAGCACCGACTGGTACACCAGCGACTCCACGTAGCGGGTCAGCACGTGCTCGAGCACGGTGCCGGCGTCGGGTTCGTAGATGTAGTCCCAGTCGTGGCTCGGCACCCCGGCCTGCGCGGCCGGCAACGGCAGCAGCTGGTCGAAGGTGGCCTTCTGGCTCATCGTGTTGACGAAGTGGTTGTAGACCACGAACACGCGGTCGACCTTGCCTTCGGTGTAGGCGTCGAGCATGACCTTGATCACGCCGACCAGGTCGTCCAGGTGCGGGATGTCGCCCAGGTGGGAGACGCTACCGACCATGTTCACCTTGATCCGGCGGAAGAAGGCCTGCGCCTTCTGGCCGACGGTGACCATGTCGACCTCGACGCCCTGCTCGTTGAACTGGCGGACTTCGCCCAGCAGCTTGCGGAACAGGTTGTTGTTCAGGCCGCCGGCCAGGCCGCGGTCGGACGAGATGACGATGTAGCCGACCCGCTTGACCTGCTCGCGCTCCACCAGGAACGGATGCTGGTAGTCGGTATTGGCCTGGGCCAGGTGGCCGATCACCTGCTTCATCGCCTGCGCGTAGGGACGCGAGGTGCGCATCCGCTCCTGCGCCTTGCGGATCTTGGAGGCCGAGACCATTTCCAGCGCGCGCGTCACCTTGCGGGTGTTCTGCACGCTCTTGATCTTGGTTTTGATTTCGCGTCCGCCAGCCATCTCTTCTTCCCGTTTGGCAGGCCGGTCGGCCTGCCGTGGACTTGGTTCCGTCACCGCGCGGGCCGGGGCCCGCCGATGTCGCGGCTTACCAGGTGCCGGTCTGCTTGAACTCGGCGATGCCCTTCTTGAACGCCGACTCGATCTCGTCGTTCCAGCCACCGGTGCTGTTGACCTGCTCGATCAGCGCGCCGGCGGTGTTGGCGAAGTGGGCGTGCAGGCCCTCCTCGAACGCGCCGATCTTGGCCACCGGCACGTCGTCCAGGTAACCCTCGTTGACCGCGTAGATCGACAGCGCCTGGTTGGCGATGGACATCGGCTGGTACTGCTTCTGCTTCATCAGCTCGGTGACGCGCTGGCCGCGCTCGAGCTGCTTGCGGGTGGCTTCGTCCAGGTCCGAGGCGAACTGCGCGAACGCAGCCAGCTCGCGGTACTGGGCCAGCGAGATGCGGATGCCGCCGGACAGCTTCTTGATGACCTTGGTCTGGGCGGCGCCACCGACGCGCGACACCGAGATGCCGGCGTTCACGGCCGGGCGGATGCCGGCGTTGAACAGGTCGGTTTCCAGGAAGATCTGGCCATCGGTGATCGAGATCACGTTGGTCGGCACGAACGCGGACACGTCACCGGCCTGCGTTTCGATGATCGGCAAAGCGGTCAGCGAACCGGTCTTGCCCTTCACCGCGCCGTTGGTGAACTTCTCGACGTACTCCTCGGACACGCGCGCGGCGCGCTCGAGCAGGCGGGAGTGCAGGTAGAACACGTCGCCCGGGTAGGCTTCGCGGCCCGGCGGGCGGCGCAGCAGCAGCGAGATCTGGCGGTAGGCCACGGCCTGCTTGGACAGGTCGTCGTAGACGATCAGCGCGTCTTCGCCGCGGTCCATGAAGTACTCGCCCATGGTGCAGCCGGAGTAGGCGCTGATGTACTGCATCGCGGCCGACTCCGAAGCGGTGGCGGCCACGACGATGGTGTGGGCCAGCGCGCCGTTCTCTTCCAGCTTGCGCACGATGTTGGCGACGGTCGAGGCCTTCTGGCCGATCGCCACGTACACGCACTTGATGCCGGTGTTCTTCTGGTTGATCACCGCGTCGATCGCCAGCGCGGTCTTGCCGGTCTGGCGGTCGCCGATGACCAGCTCGCGCTGGCCGCGGCCGATCGGGATCATCGCGTCGACGGTCTTGTAGCCGGTCTGCACCGGCTGGTCGACCGACTTGCGCCAGATCACGCCCGGGGCCACGCGCTCGACCGGAGCGGTCAGGGTGGCGCCCAGCGGGCCCTTGCCGTCGATCGGCTCGCCCAGCGCGTTGACCACTCGACCCAGCAGCTGCGGGCCGACCGGCACTTCGAGGATGCGGCCGGTGGTCTTGGCCACGTCGCCCTCGCGCAGGTGCTCGTAGTCGCCCAGGACCACGGCGCCGACCGAGTCGCGCTCAAGGTTCAGCGCGAGCGCGAACGTGGATTGTCCGTTCTCGGCCTGGGGCAGCTCGATCATTTCGCCCTGCATCACGTCGGCCAGGCCGAAGATGCGCACGATGCCGTCGGACACCGAGGTCACGGTGCCTTCGTTGCGGGCTTCAGCGGAGAGCTTGACCTGCTCGATGCGGGTCTTGATCAGGTCGCTGATTTCGGAAGGGTTGAGCGTGGTAGCCATTTGGATTCCTTGGAGTCGCGGGCCGGGGCTTGGCGACCTGAAAAGTGAACTGTCTGGTTGCAGCGTCCGGTCAGCCCGCCAGGGCGGTCCGCAGGCGCGCGAGCTTGCCCTTGAGCGAGCCGTCGATGACCACTTCGCCGGCGTCGATCACCGCGCCGCCGATGAGGCTGGCGTCCACCGCGGCGTCCAGCTCGACCTCGCGGCCGAAGCGGCGCTTGAGCGCGTCGCGCAGCGTGTCCAGTTCCTGCGACGAAAGTTCTGCGGCGGACGTGACGGTGGCGCGCACCACGTGCTGGTCGTCGGCGCGCAACTGCTCGTACAGGCCGGTGACTTCGGCCAGCAGCGGCAGCCGCCCGGCGTCAGCCAGCAGGCCCAGGAAGCGCGTGAACGACGCCTCGGCGCCCTGCGGCGAAAGCAGCGCGACCGCCTGCTCGCGGGCCAGCTCCGGATTGAGCAGCAAGCCGGCCACGCGCGGATCGGCGGCGACCTGGGCGGCGAAGCCCAGGGCCTGCGACCACGCGTCCACGCGGCCTTCGTCACGGGCAACCGAATAGGCGGCGCGTGCGTAGGGTCGGGCGAGGGTAAGGGCCTGGCTCATGCTCAGATCTCAGCCGCGAGTTCGTCCAACAGCGCCTTGTGCGCGTTGGCGTCGATCTCGCGACGGAGGAGCTTCTCGGCGCCGCTCACCGCCAGCAAGGACACCTGCTTGCGCAGGTCCTCGCGGGCACGGTTGGCGGACGCGTCGATCTCGGCCAGGGCGATCGACTTCTGCCGGCCGGCCTCGGCCACGGCATCCTCGCGCGCGGCGTCGACGATCTGGTTGGCGCGGGCATGGGCCTGGTCGATGATCTCGTTGGCCTTGCCACGCGCTTCCTTCAGCAGCTCGTTGACCTTGTCCTGCGCCTGCGCCAGGTCCTTCTGGCTGCGGTCGGCCGCGGCCAGGCCCTCGGCGATCTTCTGCTGGCGCTCCTCGATGGCCTTGAGCAGCGGCGGCCAGATCTTGGTGGCGATCAGCCAGATCAGCGCGGCGAAAGCCAGCGCCTGGGCGAAAAGGGTCAGATTGATGCTCATTGTTCCGCTCTGCCTGTGGTGACGGAACCGGCCATGCCGGCCGGCTCCTCCATCCTGTCAGCGCCGGCGCGGATGCGCAGGCGCCACTCGACGTTCGATCAACCGCCCAGCTGAGCCAGGAACGGCGCGACGAACGGCGAAGCGAAGGCGAACAGCAGGCCGACGGCGACGCTGATGATGAACGCGGCGTCGATCAGGCCGGCGGTGATGAACATGCGGACCTGCAGCACCGGGATCAGTTCCGGCTGGCGCGCGGCCGACTCCAGGAACTTGCCAGCCATGATGGCCAGACCCAGGCCGGCGCCCAGCGCGGCCAGGCCGATCATGATGCCGATGGCCAGAACGGTCGAAGCCTGGACGGAAGCGAGAGCGGTCAGTGCGATTTCCATGGTTTTCTCCGGAACGGATTGCTAGAAGTGAACGGTGGGAACAAAGGGTGAAGCAAAAGGGGAATGGAGCGTCAGTGACTGTCTTCGGACAGGCTGAGGTAAACGATCGACAGCATCATGAAGATGAACGCCTGCAGCGGAATGACCAGCAGGTGGAAGATCATCCAGCCGAAGCCGAAGGCCGCGCCCGCGAACATACCGGCGATGCCGGCGCCGCCGAGCACCCAGATCAGCAGGAACACGATCTCGCCGCCGAACATGTTGCCGAACAGTCGCATCGCCAGGGAGATCGGCTTGCTCAGCCACTCGACGATGTTGAGGATCAGGTTGAACGGCATCATCCACTTGCCGAACGGCGCGGTCAGGAATTCCTTGGTGAATCCACCCAGGCCCTTGGAACGCAGCGCGAAGAACAGCATCAGGAAGAACACGCTGACCGACATGCCCAGCGTGGCGTTCACGTCGGCGGTCGGGACCGGCTTCCAGTAGTGGATGCCCGCCCATCCCAGCGGGATCGCGAAGAAGTCCGCCGGGATCATCTTCAGCAGGTTCATCAGCAGGATCCAGAAGAACAGGGTGATCGCGATCGGCGTCACCAGCTTGCTGGTCCCGTGGTACGTGTCGCGCGCCTGCCGGTCGACGAACTCCAGGCAGATCTCGACGAAGGCCTGCCACTTGCCGGGCACGCCGGCGGTGGCATTGCGCGTGGCCAGCCAGAACATGAAGACCATCAACAGGCCCATCAGCACCGCGGTCACGAAGGTGTCCACGTGCAGCGTCCAGAAGCTGCCCTCGCCCACGTTCGCCGTCAGGTTCTGCAGATGGTGCTGGATGTAGCTGGTAGGGGTCAGTTCCGCCTCGCCCGCCATAAGTCCGATCTTCCTGTTCTAACGACCTGAATTGAAAACCCGAATCCGCCTGGACCGCACCCGCCGGAACCCGCCGCTCAGCGGCCCAGCGCCAGTGCGAACAACTGCGCAACCAGCACCACCACCGCCGCGACCAGCATCGGCAGCGGGGGCAAGCCCAGCGCCAGCACGCCCACCGCCAGCACCACGACCAGGACCAGCCACTTGGCCAGCACCCCGGCCACCAGCCTGGCCAGCGCCGGGACCGCGGCATCGATGCCGCCCCCCAGCGCGATCCGTGCCGAGAACCACCCGGCCAGGACCACCGCACCACCGCCCACCAGCGCCGCCACCGCCGACTGCACGCCCTGCCAGAGGCAGGCCAGCGCGACCAGAAGCGTCGCCCCTGCCTGCCAGGCGATCGCGCGACCGGCCTGTCGCCGGCCAGCGGCAACGGAGTTCAGCACGCGACGGTTACCTGCGGGAGTGAGCGGAAGGCCTGGGCCATGAAACGCGCCCTGCCGAGCCGCAAAATTATAGCAGTGAGACATTTTCGGGGACAACCGCCGGAGGTCTCCCCTCGGCGTGCGGAACTTCCCGCAAGGGACCGGGTCGATCCCCTACCGGGACGGAGAACCTCGTCGGTCAGTCCCGCCCAGGCCCCGGACCCCCACCCGGGGCCTTTCTTTGTCCAACGCGCACGAAGCCGGCGTGATCGCCGGTTTTCACCTCATATCCATGCGCCCGTCACCGGCCATGGACCGCGACGCAACCAGCATGACGGTCCCCCACTCCCCCCGGACCGCTCATGACCCGCTGCCGCACCCTGCCCGTCTTCCTGCCCCTGATCCTGCTCGCAGCCATCCCCGCAGCCCGCGCCCAGGACGCCGACCGGTTCACGCTGCGCGTGGGGGCGATGAGCGCCTCGGCCGATACCACCCTGTCGGCCTCGACCACGTTCATGGGCGAGCCGTACCGGTTTTCGGAAAACTTCGGTTTCGGCAGCGACGAGTGGGTCCCGCGGATCGACGGCGTGTTCCGTGTCGCCGACCGCCACCGCCTGGTGTTCGACTACTTCAATTACGACAAGAAGCGCCGCGAGACGCTCGGCGAGGACATATCGTTCGACGACGTCACCATTCCGGCCGGCAGCTTCGCCCGCGCAGAACTCGATTTCCAGCTGGCCAGCCTGCTGTACGACTACGCGGTGGTCGAGAACGAGGACTTCAGCCTGGGCCTGCAGATCGGTGCCGAATGGGCCAAGGCCGAAGCCACCCTGCTGGCCGAGGCCGGCGCCGGGCGCTGGACCGACCGCGCCAGCGAGGACGGTTTCGCGCCTGTGGTCGGCGTCCGGCTCACCGCGCGCCCGGGCGATCGCTGGCTGCTCAACCTGCAGGGTCAGTACCTGGACGCCGGCTGGGGTGACTTCGGTGATTACGACGGCAGCATCAGCCGCATCAACGCGCTCGCCGAGTACCGCTTCACCGACAATTTCGGCATGTTCGGCGGCTACGAGTGGTATCGGCTGGACGTCAAGCGCGACGTGCGCGGCGACTTCATCGACGACGGCATCGTCGGCTGGGACCAGCGCTTCAAGGGGCCGGTGGTGGGCGTGACGCTGGCGTTCTGACTGCCTGCACGACGTGCACCATGGGATCGCCGTGTCGGGATCCACCGCGGGTCGCGGATAAAAAAAGCCCCGGCCAGGCCGGGGCTTTCGCTTGCCGCTCGACGCGATGCGCCGTTACTTCTTCTTCGGGATGTAGAGGTCGGTGATCGTGCCCTCGTAGACCTCGGCCGCCATCGCCACCGTCTCGCCCAGGGTCGGATGCGGATGGATGGTCGCGCCGATGTCGCCGGCCTCGGCGCCCATCTCGATCGCCAGGGCGAGCTCGGAGATCAGGTCGCCGGCGTGCACGCCGGTGATGCCCGCGCCGATGATGCGATGGGTGTGCTCGTCGAAGATCAGCTTGGTGAAGCCTTCGCCCCGGCCGATGCCGACCGCGCGCGCCGAAGCGACCCACGGGAACTTGCCCACGCCGATCTTCAGGCCCTTGGCCTTGGCTTCGGTTTCGGTCACGCCGACCCACGCGATCTCCGGGTCGGTGTAGGCCACCGACGGGATCACCCGCGCCACCCACTCCTTCTTTTCACCGGCGGCCACTTCGGCGGCCAGCTTGCCTTCGTGCGTGGCCTTGTGCGCCAGCATCGGCTGCCCGACGAGGTCGCCGATGGCGAAGATGTGCGGCACGTTGGTGCGCATCTGCCGGTCCACCGCGATGAAGCCGCGTTCGCTGACCTGCACGCCGGCCTTGGCCGCATCGAGTTTCCCGCCGTTCGGCGAACGGCCCACCGCGACCAGCACGCGATCCCACGTGCCTGATTCCAGATCCGGCTTCTGGCCCTCGGTGGCGCTCTCGAACGACACGGTGATGCCCTTCTTCGAGGCTTCGACCTTCGCCGCCTTGGTCTTCAGGTGCACGACTACGCCCTGCTTCTTCAGGCGATCGGCCAGCGGCTTGACCATGTCCTTGTCCGCGCCCGGCATCAGCTGGTCCATGAATTCGACCACGGTGACTTCCGCGCCCAGCGCGCGATAGACCGTCGCCATTTCCAGGCCGATGATGCCGCCGCCCACGACCAGCAGCGACTTGGGCACCTCGGCCAGCTGCAGCGCGTCGGTGGAGTCCATCACCCGCGGGTCGTCCCACGGGAAGTTCGGCAGCTTCACCGCCTGCGAGCCGGCAGCGATGACGCACTGCTCGAAACGCAGCAGCTGGGTCTTGCCGTCTTCGCCGGTGATCTCCAGCTCGTTGGGCGAAACGAACTTCGCCACGCCCTGCACGGTGCGTACCTTGCGCTGCTTGGCCATGCCGGCCAGGCCCTTGGTGAACTGGCCGACGACCTTGTCCTGCTTGAAGCCGCGCAGCTTGTCCAGGTCGATCTTCGGCTTGCCGAAGCTGATGCCGATGTCGTCCGAATGCGCCGCTTCCTCGATCAGCGCCGCGGCATGCAGCAGCGCCTTGGACGGGATGCAACCGACGTTGAGGCACACGCCACCGAGCGCTGCGTAGCGCTCTACCAGCACCGTATCCAGGCCCAGGTCGGCGGCGCGGAACGCGGCGGTATAACCGCCGGGGCCCGAACCGATCACCACGAAGCGGCACTCGATGTCGGCCTGCCTGCCGGTGCCCAGCGCCGGCTTCGGTGCCGGAGGCTCGGCCGGGGCGCGATGCGAGGGCGCGACCGGCGGCTTGCTGCCCGGAGCCGCCGCTGCGGCAGGAGCGCCACCGGCCGATTCGAGCACCGCGACCACGTCGCCCTGCGACAGCGCATCGCCGAGCTTGATCTTCAGTTCCTTGACCACGCCATCGGCGGTGGACGGCACTTCCAGCGTGGCCTTGTCCGACTCCAGCGTGACCAGGCCCTGGTCCTTCTTGACCGTGTCGCCGACCTTGACCAGCACTTCGATCACCGGCACGCCGCTGTAGTCGCCGATGTCGGGCACCTTGATCGCGAGCGGGCCGGACGAAGCGGCGACGGCAGGCGCGGCCGGGGCCGATGCGGCAGCCGGAGCCGACGCGCTCGGCGCTGCGGCAGGCGCTGCGGGCTTCGGCGCGGCCGGCGCCGCAGCACCGGCGGCTTCCAGCACGACCACCACGCCGCCTTCCGACAGCCGGTCGCCGATCTTGACCTTGATCTCCTTGACCACGCCATCGGCGGTCGACGGCACTTCCAGCGTCGCCTTGTCCGATTCCAGCGTGACCAGGCCCTGGTCCTTCTTCACCGAGTCGCCGACGGCGACCAGCACTTCGATCACCGGCACATCGCTGTAGTCGCCGATGTCCGGAACCTTCACTTCGATCGTGTTCGCCATGTCCGCGTCCCCTTACAGCAGCACGCGGCGCATGTCCGCGAGGACCTGGGCCAGGTAGCTGGTGAAGCGCGCGGCGGCGGCGCCGTCGATCACGCGGTGGTCGTAGCTCAGCGACAGCGGCAGGGTCAGGCGCGGCACGAACTGCTTGCCGTCCCACACCGGCTGCATCGAAGACTTGGACACACCCAGGATCGCCACTTCGGGTGCATTGATGATCGGGGTGAACGCGGTCCCGCCGATGCCACCCAGCGAGCTGATCGAGAAGCAGCCGCCGCTCATGTCGGCCGGGCCGAGCTTGCCGTCGCGCGCCTTCTTGGCCAGATCGCCCATCTCCTGGGCGATCTGCAGCACGCCCTTCTTGTCGACGTCGCGGATCACCGGCACGACCAGCCCGTTGGGCGTATCGGCGGCGAAGCCGACATGGACGTACTTTTTGAGGGTCAGGTTTTCACCGGCCGCATCGAGCGACGCGTTGAAATCCGGGAACTGCTTCAGTGCAGCGGCGCTGGCCTTGAGCAGGAAGGCGAGCATGGTCAGCTTGATGCCCGACTTGGCCTTTTCCTGCTCGGCATTGAGCTGCACCCGCAGCGCCTCCAGGTCGGTGATGTCGGCCTGGTCGAACTGGGTCACGTGCGGGATGACCGCCCAGTTGCGCGCCAGGTTGGCCCCGGAGATCTTCTTGATCCGCGACAACGGCTGGGTTTCGGTTTCGCCGAACTTGCTGAAGTCCACCTTCGGCCACGGCAGCAGGTTGAGGCCACCGCCGCCGGCCGCCGGGGCACCGGACGACGCGGATGCGCCTCCGGCCAACGCGGCCTTGACGTAGCGCTGCACGTCTTCTTTCGAGATGCGGCCGGCGCGCTCGCTACCCTTGACCTGGGCCAGGTCCACGCCCAGTTCGCGCGCGAACAGGCGCACCGAAGGACTGGCGTACGGCACGTTCTCGGGCAGCACGCTGGCCGCCCCGAACTCCACCGGCGGGGTGCGCGGCGGGTTGGCCTGCGCACTGGCCGGACTGGTGGCCTGCACCTGTGCGATCTCGCGCTGGGCGATCTTGTCGGGCTGCGTGGCCACGGCCACCGGCTCGACCTTGGCGCCGGTCTCGGCGGTCTTCACCGGGCCGGGCGCAGCTTCGGCCTTGGCCGGCGCGGGCGACGCAGCGCCGTCAGCGGCCTCGATCAACGCCACCACGCCGCCCTCGGAGAGCGAGTCGCCGAGCTTGACCTTCAGCTCCTTGACCACGCCGGCGAAGGGCGCGGGCACTTCCAGCGTGGCCTTGTCCGACTCCAGCGTGACCAGGCCCTGGTCCTTGGTCACGGTGTCGCCGACGGCGACGAGGATCTCGATGACGGGCACGTCGCTGTAATCCCCGATGTCGGGGACGCGCGCTTCCTTGATTTCGGCCATGCCAGGACTCCGGCGGTTATGCGTGGGGAAAGACCCCTATTGTGTCCGCCCACGCCGCACCCGCCAACCTCCAGCGTGGGCATGTGGTTGTCCCGCCAGCCCTGTCCCGGACAGGTTTCAGCCGACACCAACGCACGGCGAGCACCCGAACCTCAGTACGCCGGCGCATGTGAAACGCGCCACGAGGATCGATCACCACGACCCGTACGGCATCAGGTTCGCGCATTGGCCGGTCCAGCCTTCGTCCGGCTCCTCACGTCGCGATCAGGTGCGTGAATCGTCGGACCGGGGCGCATCACGCAACGACGGGGCTCGCCGGCGATTGGCTGAACCTGCGCCGGCGCGTGCATTCGCGGGCAGGTTTTCGTTCATTGCCGCGCCGATAGGGTCAGCCGCGCCCACTCCAAGGGCACTAAAACAATGAACAGGAGAGTCCCCATGCGTTCCATTCGAATTTTGACCCTGGCCCTGATTCCTGCCCTGGCGTGCGCGCCGGCCTTCGCCCAGGACACGACCGACGCGGGCACCGCATCCGGCAAGCGCTTCGCCGTGGTCGGCAGCTACACCCACCTGGATCCGTCGGGCGACATCGCCCCGGGGCTGGACGTCGACGGCGGCGCCGCGCCGACCATCAGCGCGAGCTGGTTCGCCAACGACAACATGGCCGTCGAGCTGTGGGGCGCGGCCGACAAGTTCAACCATCGCGTGCGTGCCGACGGCGTCGGCAAGATCGGCACGGTCGAGCAGCAGCCGATCGCGCTGAGCGGCCAGTGGCACTTCGGCCAGGCCGACAGCGTCTTCCGTCCGTTCGTGGGCCTGGGCTACTACGAATCCAACTTCAGCAACGAAGACATCTCCGGCGGTGGTGACCACGTCGGCCTGGAGACGGCCAAGGGCGCGATCGGCACGGTCGGCATGGACTTCAACATCAACCCGACCTGGTTCGCCCGCACCGACGTGCGCTACATGCACGCGCGCCCGGAAGTACGCGTGGCTGGCGAAGGAACCGGGCAGGACCTCAAGCTCGATCCGTGGACCGTCGGCATCGGCCTGGGTGCGCGCTTCTGACCCCTGACGCGTCCGCACTCATCGAAAGGGCCCGGAGATGGGCCCTTTCTTTTACTTCCACCCCGTGCATGGAGCACCCGCGTCAACGTGGGGAACGGTCGTAGCCGCGGTATCGCTCGAAACGTCGCGCACGCCGGTGCAGTCCAAAGGCCTGTGCGGTCGCGTAGCCCAGCAGCAGTGCGGCGACGGCGAGCAGGCCGGCATGGCTCAGCCAGCCGCTTTCCGGCCATTGCGCACCGTGCAACCAGACCCGCGTCGCCTGGACGATACCGGCGCCGATCCGCACTGCGACCAGCAGGGTCAGCGCGAGCACCAGCCAGCGGTTGGACTGGTAGTACAGGCCCTGCGGCGTGGGCTCGAAACGCGTGAGCGCATGACCGAACGCGCCCAGCAGCAGTCCCGCCGGCCAGGCGATGGCGCAGTAGCGCCAGGCGTCGGGCCAGAAGAACCCGGCGATCAGCACCGACACGGCGAACAGCACCGTGGACACCAGCGACGCCCACCATCCCAGGGCCAGCACCCAGCTCCAGGCGCGCCGGCGCGCACTGCCCACGCGATAGCGCTGCCACAGCATCAGCGGCAGCAGCGCGAGCGACAGGACCAGCAACAGCGCCAGCAGGGGCAGCGCCAGCAGCAGCAACACCAGCAGCATTCCGATTCACCTTCAGCCGGATTGCACCCAGCTTACCGCTGCGCAGGTCGCGCGTTCCTACAGCGAATCGATCGGCGGCGCGCGCTGCGCCCTGACCGTGCGCTCGCGACGCAGCAGGTACAGGCCGCTGGCGACGATGATCGCCGCGCCGATCCAGGTCGTGGCATCGGGCCAGGTGCGCCAGAACAGCCAGTCCCAGGCGATCACCCAGACCAGACCGGTGTACTCCAGCGGCGCGATCAGCGAGGCTTCGCCGCGCATGAAGGCATTGGTGAGCGCGATCTGTCCCAGGGCCCCGGCCAGGCCCATGCCGAGGATCAGCGCGGTATGGTCCCAGCGCAGCGGCACCCAGCCGGGAATCGCCGCCAGGCCCGCGCCCACCGCCATGATCGCCAGGAACCAGACCACCATCGCCTGCGGGGTGTCGGTACGGGTCAGCAGGCTGACGGTCACCGCCGCGATGGCGTACGCAGTCGCGGCCAGCAGGACCATCAAACCCGGGAAAGAGATGATCCCGTCCACGCCCGGGCGCAGCACCACGATCACCCCGACCAAACCGATAGCGATCGCCGTCCAGCGCCGTGGCCCCACCTTCTCGCCCAGCAAGGGCACCGACAGCGCCGCCACCAGCAAGGGCGCGACGAAGTAGATCGAGTAGGCCGTGGACAGCGGCATGCGCTTCAGCGCGAACACGAAGCAGCCGATCATCACCATGCCCAGCACGCCGCGCAGCAGGTGCAGGCCCCAGCGCACCGGCACGATCGAGCGCGCCCCGGCGGTGGCCAGCACCCAGACCAGCACGAACGGCAAAGAGGCCGCGCCGCGCAGCAGGGTCACCTGCATGGGCGGATAGTGCGCGGCGAGTTGCTTCATGCCGGCGTCCATCAGCGAGAAAGCGGCGACGGCGGCGAGCATCCAGCCGATGGCGGCCAGCGGGGAACGGGACGGAGACATCGCCCATTATCGCTGTCCGCCGCCGGCGATGCCCGCCCCGGCGCGACCTGGTGGGCGCCGCGCCCTAGAATGGGCGCCATTCTTTCCGCAGGAGCCCTGCCATGCCTTCCTTCGACGTCGTCTCCGAAGTCGATATCCACGAGCTGACCAATGCGGTCGACCAGGCCAGCCGGGAGCTGACCACGCGCTTCGACTTCAAGGGCGTGGATGCGAAGTTCGAGCTCGAGGAAAACGTGGTCAGCCAGTCCGCGCCCAGCGACTTCCAGCTCAAGCAGATGACCGACATCCTCAAGCAGCGACTCACCGCCCGGGGCATCGACATCCGCTGCCTGGAGTTCGGCGACGTGGAGACCAACCTGGCCGGTGCCCGGCAGAAGGTCACCGTCAAGCAGGGCATCGAGCGCGACATCGCCAAGAAGATCACCACCACGCTCAAGGACGCCAAGCTCAAGGTCGACAGCCAGATCAACGGCGACAAGCTGCGGGTGAACGGCAAGAAGCGCGACGACCTGCAGGACGCCATCGCCGTGCTGCGCAAGGCCGACTTCGGCATCCCGCTGCAGTTCGACAACTTCCGCGACTGAGCCGGGGGAACGACCATGTCCGACGACCAGGATGCGCCGAACGGCCCGGGTGCCGAAGAGGCGATCGCCGCCACCCGCTCATGGCTGGAGAAGGCGGTCATCGGCCTGAACCTGTGCCCGTTCGCCAAGGCGGTGTACGTGAAGGAGCAGGTGCGGTTCGTGTTCAGCGATGCGACCACGCCCGAACAGCTGATCGAGCAGCTCGGCGAGGAGCTTCTGCTGCTGCGCGACACGCCTGCCGAGCAGGTCGACACCACGCTGCTGGTGCATCCGTACGTGCTGCAGGACTTCCTCGACTACAACGACTTCCTCGAGCAGGCCGACACGCTGGTCGAGGTCCTCGAGCTGGACGGGGAGCTGCAGGTGGCCAGTTTCCACCCGGACTACCAGTTCGCCGACAGCCGGCCCGACGACATCGAGAACTACAGCAACCGCGCGCCCTACCCGACCCTGCACCTGCTGCGCGAGGACAGCGTCAGCCGTGCGGTCGAGGTGTACCCGGACCCGGATTCGATCGTGGAGCGCAACTACGCCACGCTGCGCGAGCTGGGCCATGAAGGCTGGCGGAGGCTGTTCGACGACACGCCCCGCCACTGACCTGGCCTGCGCGACGGGGCGTCGCAGGGCCCGTCGGTACCTTCAGCCTGTCGCCAGTTGCGCTTCCAGCAGACGCTGCGCGTCTGCCAGCGAAGGGACAATGCGGTGCGCCAGCGCGCGCACGGCTGCATCGGGTTCGAGCATGTCGGGCACCTGCACCGGCGTCATGCCCGCGGCCAGGGCGGCGCGCACGCCGGTCGGCGAATCCTCGAGCACCAGGCAGCGCCCGGGCTCGACCCCGAGGGTCGACGCCGCCAGCAGGTAGACGTCCGGCGCCGGCTTGGGCCTGGGCACGTCGCTGCTGGTGCAGACCGCGTCGAAGTACGGCAGCAGTCCGGCGGCGTCGAGCTTGCGCATCGCCAGCGGACGGCGGGTCGAGGTCGCCACCGCACGCGGGATGCCGCGCGCGACCAGCCATTCAAGCAACTCGACGATGCCAGGACGATGATCGATGCCGGCGTCGGCCACTGCGTCGTACAGCGCTTCGGAGCGCAGCAGGAGTTCGTCGGCCGCGACCTCGCCGATCTGCTCGGTCAGCAGGCGACGGCACAGGCCATCGCCGCCGCCGATCATCTTCAACCACAGCGAATCGGGCAGCGCGTGGCCCAGTTCGCGCGCCGCCGATGCCATGCACGTGTTGATCGCACGCTCGCTGTCGAGCATCAGCCCGTCCATGTCGAAGATCACCGCATCGGGCAGGAACGGCAGCGGGGCGACGGGCGGCGCGGGGCTCACGCGGTTTCCGTGTTGAACAGGCGGGCCAGGTCGGCGGCGTCCAGCGCGCGCCACTGGCCCTCGGCCAGGTCGTCCAGCGCCAGCCCGCCGACCTGCGGCCGGTGCAGCGTTTCGACATGGTTGCCGATGGCGGCGAACATGCGCCGCACCTGGTGGTAGCGGCCTTCGTGCAGGGCCAGGCGCACGCGGCGCGGGCCCAGTACCTCGAGTTCCGCCGGCAGCAGCGGCGTGGTTTCCGCTTCGAGCATCAGGGTGCCGCTGGCGAACAGCGCGACCTCGTCGCCGCGCAGATCGTTGGCCAGCGTCGCCTCGTAGAACTTCGGCAGCTTCGATTTCGGCGAGACGATCCGGTGCAGCAACATGCCGTCGTCGGTCATCAGCAGCAGGCCGGTGGTATCGCGGTCCAGGCGCCCGACCGTGGACAGCACCGGATCGCGCTGGATGAAGCGCGGCGGCAGCAGGTCGTAGACCGTGCGGCCCTTGTCCTTGGTCGAACAGGTATGGCCGGCAGGCTTGTGCAGCATGAGCACCAGGCCCGAGGGCGGATCCAGCGGTTCGCCATCCACGCGCACGTTGTCGTGGTCGAGCGGGTCATCGGCGTACAGCACTTCGCCGGCGGCATCGGTGACGCGGCCCTCGCGGAACATCCAGGCCACTTCCTTGCGGCTGCCGTAGCCCAGGTTGGCCAGGTGCTTGACCAGCTTCATCGACTTGCTCATCGACGCCTCTCCCTCGTCGCCTTGACTCCAACGGCCGGACCCTTCGACGGCACGCTCTTCACCGCTTCGATCACCTTGAAACCGCCACCCTCGGCCAGCACCCGTCGCGAAGCGAATGCCTGGGCCAGGGTGTCCTCGTACGGGAGGTGGCGGTTGGCGACCAGCAGCAGGCGACCTCCGGGGCGCAACGCCTGCGCGGCGACCTCGATGAAGCGCTGGCCCAGCTCCGGCCGGTCGCCGCGATCGTGCGCATGGAACGGCGGATTGCTGACGATGAAGTCATAGCCACCTTCCGCCAGGCCGCGGGTGACGTCATGCCAGTGGAAGGCGAGCGTGGCGCGGTCGGCGTGGGCGGCGAGGTTGTCGCGTGCCAGCTCCAGCGCGCGTGCTTCGGCTTCGAACAGGTCCAGCGCGGTCGCGCCGGGGCAACGTGCCAGCACCTCGGCGGCCAGGTAGCCCCAGCCCGCGCCCAGGTCCGCGCCGCGACCGGCCAGGTCCGTGGGCAGGTGCGCGGCCAGCAGCGCCGACGCCGGATCGATCCGGTCCCAGGCGAACACGCCGGGACGGCAGCGGAAACGCCCGCCCAGGATCGAACGCGGCGCATCGGCCTGGCGCCAGCGCTCCAGCAATGCCGCGTCATGCGCGCCCGACAGTGGTGGCGTCCAGAACACGCGGCAATGGAACTTGGTCAGCGTGCCGCCGAGGCCGGCGAGCTGCTGCAGGTCCTTCTCGCGCGACTTCGCGCCTTCGTCATTGGCCACCGCGGCCACCACGCGCGCACCGGGCGCGGCCATTTCGACCGCGCGCGCCAGCAAAGCCTGGGCTTCGTCGCGCTGCCGCGGCGGCAGGACCAGCACCAGCGATGCGCCGGTTCCCGTATCGAGTTCGGCCTGCACCTGGAGCCCGGCCAGCTCCAGCCCATCGGCCAGCGGCTTGAAGCCCTGCTCGGCGTGCAGGCGATCCAGCGCGAACTGGCGCAGCGGCCAGCCGTCGCGCGCGCGCAGGAACGCGATGTCGCCGTGCCCAGGCCACGGCAGCGCGCCGCTTTCGAACGGCAGCATCAGGGCCTTCAGGGGTTCATCGTGGAGAGTCAAGCGGGAGGCGCCGTACCGGGCGGGCCATTATCCGCTATTGCCGGTGGCGGGCGGCCCACCGCGTCCCTGCACGGTGTCCAGGGGTCGCGCTGCGTTCACGCATCGCGGCCGGCGCGAACCGCCTGCCGCGATCCGGGCCGCACCTGACCCGGGTCAAGGCGCCTGCCGCCCCCTTGCGCGACCCTGCGCCTGCCCCCATGGAGCCTGCTATGGAAACCGCCGCACCCCCGCTGGAGATCGACGCTGACATCGTCGCGCGCGGGATGGGGCTGGACGTGGCCGCGTTCCGGAAACTGATGGACGACGGCAAGATCGCCACGCTGTGCGAGCGCGGTACCGGCGAGGATGCCGGCACGTGGCGGGCATCGTTCTACTACGCCGGAAAACGCGCGCGCTTCGTCATCGACGCGCAGGGCAACCTGCTGGACAGTTGATCCGCACAGGCACTCAGCGACGCGCGCGGGGTGGGACGGAGACCCTTTTCGTTGGCGGCTGGCCGGTGAGCGCGGCCTGCCGCACCCGGCTCAGGCTGCCCAGCGCGTACCGGTAAGACCATTCGACCAGTTCGCCCAGCCACGCATCGGGCAGGGTGCGGACATCGACCACGGTCACCCAGCGGTGGCGGCCACGCCAGCGCGCCGGGCGGATGCCGGGAATGTCGGTCAGCTCAAGGAACCGTTCCGGCGATGCCTTGAAGCTGAAGCGCCAGCGCTCCGGTTCGCTGGTCTTGAAGTAGGCGAAGGTCTTCCCGCCGATCGAATACACCAGGATGTTGGCCGGCGGGCCAGCCTCGCGGACCTGGGCACCGGCGAACGCGGCGCAGAACGTCTTGAGTTGCGTGGTGTCCACCCGTCCTCCGTCGCTTGCTGCACACGTGGGCGCGGCGCCCGTGATGCGAATGAGCCGTCCCGCGATCAGACCGGCGTCGGGTTGCGATAGGCGAAACCGGCCTGGTGCCAGTACGGATAGGGCTTCGTCACCACGCTGGCGGCATCGAGCCTGGCGACCTGCCCGGCATCCAGGTTCCAGCCGACCGCGCCGAGGTTCTGCGTGAGCTGCTCCTCGTTGCGCGCGCCGATGATGACGCTGGAGACGGTCGGCCGCTGCAGCAGCCAGTTCAGCGCAACCTGCGGCACGGTCCTGCCGGTCTCCGCGGCGACCTCGTCGAGCGCGTCGACCACGCGGTACAGGCGCTCTTCTTCAACCTGCGGGCCGGAGTCGACCGCGGTCTGCGACTGCAGCCGGCTGGACTCGGGCAGCGGCTGGCCGCGGCGGATCTTGCCAGTGAGCCGGCCCCAGCCCAGCGGGCTCCATACCACCGTGCCCACGCCCTGGTCTTCGGCCAGCGGCATCAGCTCCCACTCGTAGTCGCGGCCGAGCAGCGAGTAATACGCTTGGTGCGCGACGTAGCGGCTCCAGCCGTAGCGATCGGACGTCGCCAGCGACTTCATCAGGTGCCAGCCGGAGAAATTGGACACGCCCAGGTAGCGGATCTTGCCGACCCGCACCAGGTTGTCGAGCGTGGACAGCACCTCTTCCACCGGCGGACGGGCGTCGAAGCCGTGCAGCTGGAACAGGTCGATGTAATCGGTACCCAGCCGCCTCAATGCGGCGTCGACCGCGTTGATCAGGTGGTAGCGCGAGGAGCCGACCTGGTTCTCGCCGTCACCGGAGCGGAAGGTGGCCTTGGTGGAGATGAGAAGGGAATCGCGCGGGCGGCCCTTGATCGCTTCACCCAGGATTTCCTCGGCGGCGCCCTTGGAGTACACATCCGCGCTGTCGAACATGTTCAGACCGGCATCCAGGCAGATGTCGAGCAGACGCCGCGCCTGCGCGACATCGGTGCTGCCCCAGGCGCTGAACAGCGCGCCGCTGCCGCCGAAGGTGCCGGTGCCGAAACTCAGGACGGGAACACGAAGGCCGGAGCGGCCGAGATAACGGTATTCCATGGGGGAAATCCTTGCGGGGAAGCGGAGCGCCATTTCACTCCTGCAGCGTGACCGGCTCAAGGCCAGCGACGGGATGCTGGGTTGCGGCGACTTGGCCAGGCGCGTTCACCCGCATCCCTGGGAACGCGCTGCGCCCGGTCGCAGGAGTATGCTCGATGCATACCGCCGCCACGACAGGAATTCCCCCCATGCCGATCACACGTCACCAAGCGCAGGGCTTGCTGAGCACTGCCGAGATGGAGCTCTACGACGAGAGTCGAAGCAATCCGTTGCGCAAGCTCGACGAAGCCGCGCTGCAGAAGCGCATCGACCGCATGCGCCGCGCCCGCGAGCGCGCACGCGACCTGGTGCAGAAGCAGAAGCTGGCCTCGCGCGATGCCACCGGCAGCAAGCGAGGCACCAGTGGCGTGGCCAACCAGCGCAGCAAGGACAAGGCCGCACTGCTGGACGACATCCTCAAGCGCTTCGAAGGCGCGCTGAACCCGGGCGCCAAGGCAGCCGCCAAGCCGGCCGCCGCGACAGCCACAAAAAAGGCCGCCAGGAAGACGACCGCGACCAAGCCGAAGAAGGCATCACCCCGTGTCGTGGCGCGCGAGGCGTTGCGGCAGATGGCCGGCAGCACCGCAGCCCCCGCGAAGGCGCCGGCGCGCAAGATCAGCGCGCGCGACGTGGCGGCCAAGAAGCGCATCCAGGCGACACGGGCCAAGAAGAAAACCCTGGACAGGAATAGCCCGAACGAGCGCGCGCACCGGTCCTGGCAGAGCAGGGACGCGGTCGACGCGTCCTCCAGCGCCGGCCCGGGCTCCATGTCGCCCGGCGCCGCCAACAGGGCCAAGCGCCTGCATGCCGGCCAGAGCCGGACGAAGCCGATCCAGGGCAGCGTCAGCACCCGCGGCAAGCGCAACCAGGCCCGGCGCGACGGCCGCAACAGCGACGGCTGAATCTCGCGCGGGGCCATGGCGGCGACGGACGGAGTCCATGGGACTGGCGGCGTCGCCGCTTCTACCGGGACCTGCGACGACGGTGCGACCGGCTTCCACGCCAGCGCTTGCACGGTACGTAACCGGCTGACGCGCCTGCTCGCAAGAACGGCCGCATGCGCGGACATACACGCGCAGGTGCAGGCGCTATCCTTGCCACATGCAACTGCGCCATATCGCCGCCAACCGGTACGTGACTCCGCTCCGCGAAGGTGGCTCGATGCCGGCCGTGGTCGAGGCCGACGACCAGGGCCTGTACGTACTCAAGTTCCGCGGTGCCGGCCAGGGGCCGAAGGCGCTGGTAGCCGAGGCGATCAGCGGCGGACTGGCCCGCGCGCTGGACCTGCCGATGCCCGAGATCGTGCTGATGGACCTGGATGCCGAACTGGCGCGCACCGAGGGCGACCCGGAGATCCAGGACCTGATCAAGGCCAGCGCCGGGCTCAACCTGGCGATGGACTACCTGCCCGGCGCGATCAACTTCGACCCCGTCGCCGAACAGCCCGATGCCGACCTCGCTTCGCGCATCGTCTGGTTCGATGCGCTCACCAGCAATGTCGACCGCACCGCGCGCAACCCGAACATGCTCATCTGGCACGGGCGCCTGTACCTGATCGACCACGGTGCCTCGCTGTACTTCCACCATGGCTGGGACGGCGACATCTCCCAGGCCGGCAAGCCCTTCCCGCTGATCCGCGACCACGTGCTGCTGCGCTGGGCCAGCAGGCTCGCCGAGGTGGATGCCGACATGGCACGGCGGTTGCCCGACGCGGTCATCCGCGACGTCGTCGCCCAGGTGCCCGATGCGTGGCTGCAGGGTCCGGATGCATTCGCCGATCCCGCCACGCAGCGCGCGGCCTACGTCGATTACCTGGTGCGCCGGCTCGCGCAGCGCGAAGGCTTCGTGCAGGAGGCGATCCGTGCACGTGCATGACACCTACGACTACGCGGTGGTCCGCGTGGTGCCGCGCGTGGAGCGCGAGGAGTTCGTCAACGTCGGCGTGATCCTGTCGTGCGAACGCGCGAAGTTCCTGGAGGCCTGCATCGAAGTGGATGAAGCCCGCCTGCGCGCGCTCGACCCCGCGATCGACCTGGGCATGGTCGGCCGGCATCTCGACGCCATCGCGGCGATCTGTCGCGGCGGCGAGGCGGCGGCGCCGATCGGCCTGCTGCCGCCACGCGCGCGCTTCCACTGGCTCACCGCCAAGCGCAGCGCGATCATCCAGACCTCGCCGGTGCACATGGGCCGCTGCGGCGGCGACCTGGCGGCCACGCTCGACCACCTGATGGAACGGATGGTGCGGTTGACGAAGCCCGCGGGGTGATCGGGCGCCGGTTCACTGCTCCCGCGCAGGCGACGGCGCCGCGGGCGTGTCCGCTGCGTCACCGGCCGGCAGGCGCGCGATCCGCCAACCCGTGAAGCCCAGCAGCAACGTCAGCAGCGGCGCGGCGTAGTTGAACACCGCGAACGGGAGGTAAGCCATCGTGGACACGCCCAGCACCACCGACATGTAGGCGCCGCACGAGTTCCACGGCACCAGCGCCGAAGTGACGATGCCCGCATCGCCCGTCGCCCGCGACAGGTTCTCCGGCGCCAGGCCGCGTCGTGCGAACTCGGAGGCATACAGCCGGGTGGGCAGCAGCAGGGCGATGTACTGGTCCCCCGCTGCGATGTTCAGGCCGATGGACGTGCCCACCACTGAGGCGAACAGCCTGCCGGTGGTCCGTGCCCGGTGCAGCAGCGGCGCCACCAGCTTGCCGAGCAGGCCGAAGTCGTCGACCAGGATGCCGAAGGTGACCGCGCCGATGATCAGCCAGATGGTCAGCAGCATGCTGTCCATGCCGCCGCGCGAAAGCAGCGCGTCCACCTCCGCCATGCCGGTGTCCACGCTGAAGCCGTTGGCCATGGCCAGCCACACGCCCTTGATCGAGACCACGACCACCGACTCGTCCGCCGAGGCGACGAACTGCGCCACCGCCTGCGGCTGCAGCAACGTGGCCATCACCCCGGCCAGCAACGCCGAGCACATGATCGCCAGCGTCGCCGGCACCTTGCGCATCGACATCGCCAGCAGGAGCAGCAGCGGCAGCAGGTTCCAGGCGCTGATGTCGAAGAGCTGGTCGATGTGCGCCAGCTCGGACGATACGACCGCATCGGACAACCCGCCCCGCTGCGAAAACCCCAGCGCCACGAACACGGCCAGCGCGATGAGCCCTGCGGGGACCGTGGTCCAGGCCTGGTAGCGGATGTGCCGGAACAGGTCCACGCCGTTGAGCTGTGCGGCCAGCACCGTGGTTTCCGACAGCGGCGACGTCTTGTCGCCAACATAGGCGCCGGCGATCACCGCCCCGGCGGTCATCGCCGGCGACACGCCGATCATGTGCGCCAGCCCCATCAGGCCCACGCCGACCGTGCCGGCGGTGGTCCACGAACTGCCGATGCTCAGCGAGATCGCCGCGCAGACCAGGAACGCCACCGGCAGGAACCACGCCGGGCTGATCAGCTTGATGCCGTAGTACACCAGCGTGGGGATGGTGCCGGACATGTTCCAGGTACCGATCAGCGCACCGACCGCGAGCAGGATGAAGATCGCGCCGACCACGGTGGACAGGCCCTTCTGACCGGACTGCGCGATCGCCTCCCAGCGGTGACCGTTCTTGAGGATGACCGCGACCGCGGACATCGAGGCCAGGATCATCGCGACCTGCATCGGCCCGTCGATCGCGGCCATGCCGAACAGCGCGACCGAGGTGCCGACCAGCACCACCAGCACGACCAGCGGCAGGGCCGCGTCGAGGTAGGACGGCGCCCGGACCGGACGCGGGGTTTCGGGTGCGCGTTCCATGCTCGCTTCCCCAGGGTCGCCGTGGCTTCACGGCTTGCGACGGAGGCCGTCCGCCTCGCACGGCGACTATGCGCCGCGATCGGAAGCGTGTCGAGGCGCCTCCGCGCCACGGTGGATATCCGGACCTCAGGCGTCGTGCGGCTCCACCACTACCGCCGTGCCATAGCACAACACCTCGGTGAGCCCCGCCATGAGATCGGTGGCGTCGTACCGGACCGCGACGATGGCGTTTGCGCCCAGCTGTCGGGCGTGCTTCAGCATGTCGCGATAGGTTTCGTGGCGGGCCTGTTCGCACAGCTCGGTGTAGATGGTTATGTTGCCGCCGAACAGGGTTTGCAGCCCTCCAAGGAGGTTGCCGACGATCGAGCGGGACCTGACGGTGATGCCGCGCACCAGCCCGACGTTGCGGGTGATCCGGTAACCGGGAAGCTCCAGCGCCGTAGTGACCATCGAGTCGTCGAGCGAAGCGATCACCCGTCGGCTTCCCGAGGAGTTGTATGGATCCGTCATTGTTCTTCCAGCTGGGAAATGGATTCGATCCGGTTTGGCAATCCGGCATGGAGGGTCCGCGATGGCGCGTGCCGGGGCACGCTCGACACGCTCACTTCGAAGCGTCGCCCGCCACCACCGGATAGCCCAGGCTCACCCAGCCCTGGATGCCTTCATGGAGGACCGCTGTGTTCTCGAACCCCCCCTCCTCGCGCAGCCACTTGACCACCGAATCGGCGGCCGCGCGCGGGCACTCGCAGTAGGCGACGATCCACGTGCCGTCGCGCGGCAGGCTGGCGATGGCTTCCTCGCGATTGGCGTAATACGGCACCGGCACGGCACCCTCGATGTGCGCCATCTGCCACATCGAGGCCACCCGCGTATCGAGCAGGACCATGCGGCGTTGCGCACGCAGTTCGCGATCCAGCACCGAGGCGCTGACATAGCGCCCGTCCTTGAGTTCGCCGAAGTCCGGGGCCGCCCCTTGCGGGTTGATCACGTACTGGCCCAATGGCGGCGGCGTGCGCAACGCGCGCGTGGCCGTGCTCCAGCCCGTGCTGCGACTGCGCAGGAAGGCGGTGACATTGTCGATGTCGCTCGCGGACAGCACCTTGCCGAAGGCCGGCATCGGCGTTTCCTGGCGCCCCTCGACGATCGCATGGCGCAGGAAATGGTCCGGGGTCAGCGCCAGCATCGCCGCGTTGCCCAGTGCCGTGCCGGTGACGCCTTCACCCTCTGGGCCATGGCAGGTCACGCAGTTCTGGCGGTAGACCTGCGCCCCGCGGGCGACGTCGCCGGCGATCCGGTCGTGCCCCTTCCTGTAGTCCATCTCCAGCGGCTCGACCTTGGCCGTCTCGCGCAGCCACAAGGTCAGGTCGACGATGTCGCGCCGGGTCAGCGGGCCACCCACCTCATCGATGTAACCCCCCATCGGCGTGCCCTGCCGCCCGTAGGCGATGGCCTCGCGGATGGTCATCGGGAATCCGGATTCCAGCAGCGACTTGGAGCGCAGCGATGGTGCATGGTCGTTGGCATGTCCCTCGCGTTCCTTGCCGTGGCACAGGGCGCAGTACTGCTGGTAATTGTGCTCGGCCTTGACCGCGCCCTCCGGGGTCAGCGCCGGTCCCTGCTGGGCAGAGGCCGCGCCGGCGGAAAGGCTGGCGAGCAGGAATACGGCTGTGCGCAGGCGGCGATGCGTCATCTGGTTTCCCCATGGCAATGGCTGAGGCGGTGCGGAGGTTGCGGTGTGCGCACGTAGGCGCACGCAGCACGCCTCCGCCCTTACCAGGGCACCGGCTCCTGTCCCGCCGCTGCATGCTGACGTTATACAGGGCTCGGCCAGGCTTCGATCGGCCGCTGCCGCGCTGCCGCAGGACCGCGGGCGCGTCGATCGCGGCGGCGGCCTGGACGCCTGCGCGTCACCCCGTGTACTGCAAAGACACCCGCCTGGTCCCGCACAGCAGGCGGTAGCTGATGCGCTGGCTGCACGCCACGACCTGTACGGCCGGAACCTGCCGGCCCCACAGTTCCACCCGGCTGCCGAGGATCGCGACGGTCGCGGCGTCCAGGCCTCAGCGCGCCGCCTGCGCCTGGGCCCGTGCCGCCTCCACCGCCGCACGCGAATGCAGCAGGGGCTGCCCGCCCGCGTTGGGGGTGGCGGTACTTTCGAGCAGTCCGCGCAGCTGGGCGCCGCTGAGCTGCGGCGCCACGGTGAGCATCGCTGCGGCGGCGTTGACGACCAGCGGCACCGCCATCGAGGTACCGGATGGAAACGAGGCGCCGCCCCCTGGCAGGCGCGCCGGCACCCGCTCGCCGTTGGCGAACAGGGTGATCTCCGCGCCGGTGTTGGTCCAGTCGGTCGCCGCGCCGTTGCGGTCCACCGCGCCGACCAGGATGAAGTTGGGCAGGCTGAAGCGGGTGGCCGGGTTCTCGTCCTGCAGGCTGGCCCCGGCATTGCCGGCGGCGCCGACGAAGAGCGCCTGCGGTGCCGCGCGCATGCCCTGCTGCAGGACCCCGCGGATGCGCTCGACCGTGTAGCGTGCCAGCTCCTTGCGCTCGCCTTCCGGCATTTGCGGCGCACAGGCTTTCAGGTTGCCCAGGTAGGCGCGCTCGGATCGGCCCCAGGACATGTTGACCACGCGCGCGCCGTTGTCGACCAGGAACGCCAGCAGGTCGCCGATCGATTCGGCCTCGCGGTCGGCCAGCTCGCGCGTCCAGCACGGGACCGGCGGCCGTCCATGCCACCACTGCTGGCGCGCGACCACCAGCTCGGCCGCGGGCAGGCCGCGCAGCGCGATGTCGGCGATCGCTGTGCCGTGCACGTAGCCGCTCCAGCGGCCGGTGACGTCGTCGAACGCGTCGGCCTCCTCGGGTGTCTGCGCCTTCATGCGCGCAACGATCTCGCGCGCCTCGACGCTGTCGACGCCACCGTCGCGATCGTCCAGCGCCCGCAGGATCGCGTTCAACTCGTCCTGCCGTGCCAGCACGGCTTCGGGAAGCACCGCCATCGGCGTGTCCTGGCGCTGCTTGAACGCGTCGTAGCCCCGCACCAGTGGCCGGCCCGCGGCATCGTGCGCGACCTGTCCTGGAAACAGCGCCAGGTCCACCCCGCTGTCCCAGATGCCAATGCGCACCGGCGGTGCACCGGGCGTGGCGGCGATCGCCACCTTCCGTGCCTCCCAGAACGGAGCCGCCGTTTCGTCCGCGGCCACCGCAGAGGTGGCCAGTCCCCATATCAGCCACACGGCCGACAGTCGCACGCCAGCGCGTTTCATCGTGTCCATGCCCGTCCCCGTCCTGATTCCCCGAATCGCGGCCACACGTGCGCCATGCGCGCCGCGTGGTTCATTGCCTGCACGCTGCCGTGCCCGGCTACACCCACACGTCGTTCGGCGCGGTGTACGCGCCGCCGGCCTCGCCGGTGTTCACCACGCCCTTCGGCTCCACGAGCATGACGCAGCACTCGCGGGCCGCGACCGGCCGGTGCTCCACGCCCAGCGGCACCACGTACATTTCGCCGGCCGAAAGCCGGACCTCCCGGTCGCGGAACTGCAGGGTCATCTCGCCGTCCAGCACGATGAACACTTCATCGGTGTCCGCGTGCGAATGCCAGACGAACTCGCCCTGGATCCTGACCAGCTTGAACTGGTAGTCGTTCATTTCGGCGACCACCCGGGGCGACCAGTGCTCCGAGAAACGGGCGAGCTTGTCGCGCAGGTTGATGGCAGCGTCCGGCATCGCGCACCTGGTGGCAGGCCGTCCCGGTAGAGGGACATTGCGATCGATGTTCCGGCCGATGCGCGAAGGGTGTCAACCGCAGCCGGCGCCGGGCGGTCAGCCCACGTACTGGAGCGGCGCCCGTTTCACCGCGCACAGCAGGCGGTACGCGCTGGTCTGGCTGTGCGCCACCACCTGCGCGGCCGGCACCTGGTTGCCCCACAGCTCCACCCGGCTGCCGACACCGGCCTGCGGATGGTCGGTGAGGTCCACGGTGAGCATGTCCATGGAGACGCGACCGACCAGGCGGCCTGGCCGCTTGTCGATGGCCACCGGCGTGCCGTTGACCGCGAACTGCGGATAGCCGTCGGCATAGCCCATCGCGACCACGCCGATGCGCGTGGGCCGCTCGGTGACGAAGCGCGCGCCATAACCGACCGGCTCGCCGGCAGGCAGTTCGCGCACGGCGATCACCTTCGATTCCAGGGTCATCACCGGGCGTAGTTGCGCGGCGATGTCGTTCGCCTGCGCGAAGGGCGAAACGCCGTACAGCATCAGGCCCGGGCGTGCCCAATCGGCACGGGCCTGCGGCCAGCCGAGCAGCGCCGGCGAGTTGCACAGGCTGGTTTCACCGGCAAGACCCACGGTGACAGAGGCGAAGTTCGCCAGCTGCTCGGCGGTGCGCACGCAGTCGGGTTCGTCGGCGCGCGCGAAGTGGCTCATCTTCACGATGTCGCCGACATGCGGCAATGCGCGCAGCCTTTGCCAGGCATCGCGATAGTCCGCGGCGTCCAGGCCGACGCGGTGCATGCCCGAATCCAGCTTCAACCAGACCTGCAGTGGCCTGGGCAGCGGCGTGCGTTCCAGTGCTTCGACCTGCCAGCGCGCGTGGACCACGGTCCACAGGTCGTGCTGGACGACCAGCGCCAGTTCGGCGGCGTCGAAGAAGCCTTCCAGCAGCAGGATCGGCGCACGGATGCCGGCATCGCGCAACGCCAGCGCCTCTTCGATGCATGCCACCGCGAAGCCGTCGGCTTCATCCTGCAGCGCCAGCGCGCAACGCACGGCGCCGTGGCCGTAGGCGTCGGCCTTGACCACCGCCAGCGCGCGACCGCCACCGAGCTGGCGTGCCAGCCGGTAGTTGTGGCGCAAGGCTTCCAGGTCGATCAGGGCGCGGGCGGGACGCATCGTGGGTTGCGGCAGGCGTGTGCGGGCGGAAGGAGCACGCGCGCGATCAGGCGCGGTGTGCGCCCATTGTCGCCGGAATCGCCTCGCCGCCCACGTCGCTCTCGCGGGCACCGCCCGTGTAACGGGAGATATCCAGGCCTTCGCTGCGGATCCCGGTCGGGCGGTGGGCGATGACATCGGCCAGGAAGCGACCCGAGCCGCAGGCCATGGTCCAACCCAGGGTGCCGTGGCCGGTGTTGAGGAACAGGTTGCGCAGCACGGTTGCGCCCACCACCGGCGTGCCGTCCGGCGTGGCCGGGCGCAGGCCGGTCCAGAACTCGGCGCGGGCCAGGTCGCCACCCTGCGGATACAGGTCGTTGACCACCTTCTCCAGGGTCGCGCGGCGACGCGGATCCAGGTCCAGGTCGAAACCGGATACCTCGGCCATGCCACCGACGCGGATGCGGCGGTCGAAACGGGTGATGGCGATCTTGTAGGTCTCGTCGAGCACGGTCGACGCCGGCGCCATCGCCGCGTCGGTGATCGGGATCGTCAGTGAATAACCCTTGAGCGGATACACCGGCAGGCGCATGCCCAGCGGCTTGAGCAGCTTCGGCGACCAGCTGCCCAGGGCCAGCACGTAGCGGTCGGCGGTCTCGAGCTTGCCGTCGATGCGCACGCCGGTGACGCGATCGCCGTCGGACTCGATCCCTTCGATATTGGCGCCGTAACGGAACTCGACGCCTTTCAGGCGCGCCAGCGCTGCCAGGCGCTCGCAGAACAGCTGGCAGTCGCCGGTCTGGTCGCCCGGCAGGCGCAGGCCACCGACCAGCATGTCGGCGGTCGCGGCCAGCGCCGGTTCGACCCGGGCGACGCCGGCGCGGTCGAGCACTTCATACGGCACGCCGGCCTCGTCCAGCACGGCGATGTCGCGCGCGGCCGCGTCGAGCTGGGCCTGGGTGCGGAACAGCTGGGTGGTGCCCAGGCGACGGCCTTCGTAGGTCAGGCCGGTATCGGCGCGCAGTTCGTCCAGGCAGTCGCGGCTGTACTCGGCCAGGCGGACCATGCGCTCCTTGTTCACCGCGTATCGGTCGGCGGTGCAGTTGCGCAGCATCTGCGCCAGCCACAGGTACTGGTCCGGATCGAGCGTGGGCCTGATCGCCAGCGGCGCGTGCTTCTGGAACAGCCACTTCACCGCCTTCAACGGCACGCCCGGGGCGGCCCACGGCGAGGCATAGCCCGGCGAGATCTGCCCGGCGTTGGCATAGCTGGTCGAACGCGCCGGACCTGGCTCGCGGTCCACCACGGTCACCTCGAAGCCTGCCTGCGCCAGGTACCACGCGCTGGTCACGCCGATCACGCCACTGCCCAGTACCAGAACCCGCTGCATCGCACCGCCCTCGATTTAGGCGCTTCCACTGGATGAATGGGGAAGCTGCCGGCAAGGCGCGCAGTATATGGACGAATATCCGGTTGTTTTTTCCGTTTTTCTGGCGTGTTAAGGTGGATTCGCCTTAACAACCGGGCACTCCGTGGAGGTTTCCTTGGCCGCTGACCGTCCCGCCCGTCCGCGCCCCCAGCCGGCCCGCCCCGAGCGCGCCGCCCGCGACCTGGATCGCATCGACCGGCACATCCTGCGCATCCTCCAGCAGGAAGGGCGCATTTCCTTCACCGAACTGGGCGAGCGCGTGGGCCTGTCGACCACGCCGTGCACCGAGCGCGTGCGCCGGCTCGAACGCGACGGAGTGATCGAGGGCTACTACGCAAAGCTCAATCCGCAGGCGCTCAAGGCCGGCCTGCTGGTGTTCGTGGAGATCAGCCTGGCGTACAAGTCCGGCGATATCTTCGAGGAGTTCCGCCGCGCGGCGTTGAAGCTGCCCAACGTGCTGGAGTGCCACCTGATGTCCGGCGACTTCGACTACCTGATCAAGGCGCGCATCTCGGAAATGGCCTCCTACCGCAAGCTGCTGGGCAGCAGCCTGCTGACCCTGCCGCACGTGCGCGAGTCCAAGAGCTACATCGTGATGGAAGAGGTCAAGGAGACGCTGACGCTGGCGATCCCGGACTGAGGCTCTCGGGAACGGAACGACGTCTTCCCTGCCCGCGGCGTCGGTGTCGCGGCCTGAAGTCCGCTCCTACAGATGCCGACGCACCGCACCTCCGTAGGAGCGGGCATGACCGCGACACCGAGGACAGCGGAATCACGAAGCAGTCCCCTGTGCTCAAGGCTTCAGGCCGGTCGGAGTCCGGACGGCGTCGTCCCTGCCAATCGCATCGGTGTCGCGGCCTGAAGTCCGCTCCTGCAACGGCCAGCGCCTTCGCGCTTCTGTAGGAGCGGGCATGACCGCGACACCGAGGACAGCGGAATCACGAAGCAGTCCCCTGTGCTCAAGGCTTCAGGCCGGTCGGAGTCCGGACGGCGTCGTCCCTGCCAATCGCATCGGTGTCGCGGCCTGAAGTCCGCTCCTACAAATCCGGGTGCGCGCGTGGTCTGCGCACGGGTGAAAAGGAATCGGCGGCCGAGGCCGCCGATTCGCATGGCACCTGCGGGCGACTAACGCGTCACTCGGTCCAGCGCACCGCCGAGGCGGTCTTCGGCAGGATCTGTGCCGACAGCGTGCGGTCCTGCTCGAGCAGGTCGATGGCGTTGGCCAGGATCGCCGCGGCCTCGCGCTGCAGCGGATCCGGCCGCTTTTCGGCGGCCTTCTCGCGGGCGGCGTCGCGGACCACGTCGCGCTCGTTGGCGGTCAGGCCGTCGTCGGTTTCCTCGGCCAGCGGATCCAGGTCCAGGCCCTTCTCCTTGCGGATCACCTGGCGCTCCTTGCGCTGGGCTTCCTGACGATCGCGCTCGGCGCGTCGCTCGGTCTCGTTGAGCGACAGGTACTTCTTCGCCGCCTCGGCCCGGTAGTGGCTCACGTCCTCGCTCCACCACTGGAACTCGAGGTCGTCGGCGATGCGCGCGGCGTGCATCTGCTGCAGCTGCGGCAGCAACGGGGCGAAGTTGCCATAGCGTGCGTGCGGCACGGCGGCAATGCGCGTCCACGGCAGCGCGTTGTCGTAGGTGCTCTCGCCGAACTCGTTGGCGTCCACGCTCAGCGGATAGGTGATGTCCGGCACCACACCCTTGTTCTGCGTGCTGCCGCCGTCGGCGCGGAAGAACTGGGCGATGGTCAGCTTGACCTGGCCGTAGCGCGGGCCTTCGCCGGCCGCCGGCCAGCGGTCCAGGTCGAGCAGGTTCTGCACCGTGCCCTTGCCGAACGTGGTCTCGCCGATGATCAGCGCGCGACCGTAATCCTGCATCGCACCGGCGAAGATCTCCGACGCCGACGCCGAGCCGCGGTTCACCACCACCGCCAGCGGACCTTCCCAGGCCACACCGGGCGTGCGATCGCTGTAGACCTGCACGCGGCCACCGGATTCGCGCTGCTGCACGACCGGACCCTGGTCGATGAACAGGCCGGTCAGCTGCACCGCTTCGTCGAGCGAACCGCCGCCGTTGTTGCGCAGGTCCAGGACCACGCCGTCCACGCCCTTGGCCTTGAATTCGGCCAGCAGCCGGGCGACGTCGCGGGTCGCCGAGGTGTAGTCGTTGCCGTTGCGGCGACGGCCTTCGAAATCCTGGTAGAAGGTCGGCAGCTCGATCACGCCGATCAGGCGTTCCGGTGCGCCGGCATGCGCCGGGATCGTGTAGGTCTTGCTCTTGGCCGCCTGCTCGGCCAGCTGCACGCGCTGGCGGGTCAGGGTGACTGTGCGGTGGCCGCCGTCGATGCCGCTTTCGGCCGGGATGTACTCGAGCTTGACCTGCGTACCCTTGGTGCCGCGGATCTTGGCGACCACGTCGTCGATGCGCCAGCCGATCACGTCCTCGATCGTGCCGGTCTTGCCCTGGCCCACGCCGACGATGCGGTCGCCAGCCTTCAGCGTGCCGTCCATCGAGGCCGGGCCACCGGGGATGATCTCGCGGATCACGACCACGTCGTCCTGGCGCTGCAGCTGCGCACCGATGCCTTCCAGCGACAGCGACATCTGCTGGTTGAAGTTCTCGGCGCTGCGCGGATTGAGATAGTCGGTATGCGGGTCGACCGAAGCGGTGTAGGCGTTGAGGAACAGCGCGAACACGTCCTCGCCCTTGAGCTCGGACACCGAGCGGGCGACCTGCTCGTAGCGCTTGTCCAGCGTCTTGCGGATCTCGGCAGGTTCCTTGCCGGCGATCTTCAGCCGCAGCCAGTCGTTCATGACCGACTTGCGCCACAGCGCATCGAGCGCGGCGCTGTCGGCGGCCCACGGGGCCTTCTCGCGGTCGTATTCCCAGCGCTCGTTGCCGGTGAAGTCGAAATCCTTCTTCAACAGCTTGCGCGCGTAGTCCACGCGCTGCTCGACGCGTTCGCGGTAGATGCCGAACATGGCGAACGCCGCGGATGGATCTCCCTCGCGCACGGCGTCTCCCATCGAGGCGCGGTAAGGCTCGAAGCGGGCGATGTCGGCGGCGGTGAAAAACTGCCGGTTGCCGTCCAGAGCTTCCAGGTAGCGGCGGAAGATGTCTTCCGACAGGGCCTGGTCGGCCGGCCGCGGACGGTAGGCCAGGCGGCTGTCGGACAGCGCGCCATAGACCATCTTGGAGATGGTGGCCTGGTCGGCGGTGGGCGCGATCGCCAGCCGGTTGCCCGCCGGGTTGCCCACCTGGATACCGTCCGCGCGCGCCAGGAGGGCGAGCGGCGTGGCCAGCAGCAGGGCGGTGAACAGGGAAAGCGGGACGGAGAATCTGCGGTTCATGTAGGGGCTCATCGCCGGCGAAGCGCCGGTAGGGTCAGGCTGGACCAGGGCTGTGACCGGCGAACAGTGCCGGAAGTTGCACGCGCCGGCACCGGGCCATGCGGGCACGGTTCACCGCAGGCTAGCCGGCCGGGCGTACGGAAAAGTGAATGATCCGCCATCGATGGCGGCGTGGCGCAGCGGACGCCCGTGGCGCTCAGGCCGTGACCCCGGCACCGGCCGCCTGGCGGTCGGCGTGGTAGGACGAACGGACCATCGGGCCGGAGGCGACGTGGCTGAATCCCAGCTCGTAGCCGTACAGCTCCAGTTCCTTGTACTCGTCCGGGGTCCAGTAGCGCATCACCGGATGGTGGTGCGCGGTGGGCTGCAGGTACTGGCCGATGGTCACCATGTCCACGTCGTGGGCGCGCAGGTCGCGCAGGGTTGCCCGCACCTGCTCCATGGTCTCGCCCAGGCCGAGCATGATCCCGGACTTGGTCGGCAACGCCGGGTGCTGGGCCTTGAACTTCCGCAGCAGGGTCAGCGACCACTGGTAGTCGGCGCCGGGACGCACGTTGGGATACAGGTCCGGCACCGTCTCGATGTTGTGGTTGAACACGTCCGGCGGGTTCTGCGCGAGGATTTCCAGCGCGCGATCCATGCGGCCCTTGCCGCGGAAATCCGGGGTCAGGATCTCGATCCGGGTGCCCGGCGCGCGCTCGCGGATCGCGGCGATGCAGTCGACGAAATGCTGGGCGCCGCCGTCGCGCAGGTCATCGCGGTCGACGCTGGTGACGACGACGTACTTCAGGCCCATGTCGGCCACGGTGTCGCCCAGGCTCACCGGTTCGCTGGCATCGGGCGGTTTCGGCCGACCGTGGGCGACGTCGCAGAACGAGCAGCGCCGCGTGCAGACCTCGCCCAGGATCATGAACGTCGCGGTGCCATGGCCGAAGCATTCGTGGATGTTCGGGCAGCTGGCTTCCTCGCACACGGTGACCAGGCGGTTCTCGCGCAGCTTGGCCTTGAGGTTGGCCACCGCGTTGCCGGACGGGATCCGCACCCGGATCCAGGACGGCTTGCGCAGCACCGGCGCATCGGCGAACTGCACCGGCGAACGGCCGATCTTGTCGCCACCGAGCTGCTTGGTGCCGACCTGGAGCGTGCCGGCCTCCTGCGGTGCGGCCGGATCGGACAGGACCTGGAGCGGGATGGCACGGGAGGCTGGGGAAGTCATGGTGCCTATTGTAGGCCGGAGGCGACGAGGCTGCCCGGCGCAGGCGTGCCGGCGATGCAACGCTTGGGGCGATGGATGGAACGGCGGGCAGCGCCGCATTCGGAAAGTGGTGGGCCGACGCGCTTGATGGCACTGGAGCCGGCGGGAGCCAGAAAAAGCGTCGGCTTCGGACGGGGCCGCCGTGCCATGGGCAGAGGGCCCGCCCCTCGGCACGACATCGTGTCTTTACTCGGGCCGTGGCACATCCATGCGCCACTCGGGCCCTCGACCCATGGCACGACGTCCTTCGCGAACGTCCGGCCCAGCGCTTCGGTCACCAACGGCGATGCGCGTCATCGCTTCGGGAGGGGGCCCTCCACGACCGGAGCGGGCTGGTGCGATGCCTGCCGAGGTGAACTAAAGCAGGAGGTCCTGGCCACAGGCCAGGGCCGGGGGACATGGACGTCGGCAGGCATCGTGCCGGCCCGCCGCAGCCCACCGCACCGCCCATGCAAAACACGCGCCCCCGGGATGCGTACGGAAGGACGCCTCGGAATCAGCCCTGCAACAGATCCGGCAGGCCGGCCCGGGACTGCAGGTCCAGGCCGAACTGGCGGGCGACATGCCCCAGCAGCACCGGCTTGACTGCGTCCATGCCCGAGGGGCCACCCAGGTCCTGCAGCGAGGTCACCTGCAAGCCCTGGTAGCCGCAGGGGTTGATCCGGTGGAACGGCTCCAGGTCCATGCCGATGTTGAAGGCCAGGCCATGGAAGCTGCAGCCGCGGCGCACGCGGATGCCGAGCGCGGCGACCTTGGCATCGGCCACGTACACGCCCGGGGCGCCCTCGCGGCGCGTCGCGCCGATGTTCCATTCGTCCAGCGTGTCGATGATCGCCTGCTCGATCCTGCAGACGTAGTCGCGCACGCCGATCTTCAGCCGGCGCAGGTCCAGCAACGGGTACAGCACGATCTGGCCGGGGCCGTGGTAGGTGACCTGGCCGCCGCGGTCCACGTGCAGCACCGGGATATCGCCGGCCGCCAGCACGTGCTCGGGCTTGCCGGCCTGGCCCAGGGTGAACACCGGGTCGTGTTCGACGAGCCACAGCTCGTCGACGGTGTCGTCGGTGCGCGTGTCGGTGAAGCGCTGCATCGCGCGCCACACCGGCTCATAGGCCTGGCGGCCCAGGTCGTGGACCCGCGCGGGCAGCGGGGTTGCCACCCGCGGCATGTCGGTGGATGCGGCGCAGGTCGCGGCCTCGACGCCTACAGCGTCCACTTCACTTCCGGATGGTCGCGCAGGGCCTGGTGCGCCGCGTCGTACTGCGCGCGATCCTCGGCGCGGAACGCGATCCGCACGGACACGTACTTGCCGTTGCTGGAATGCTTCCACTGGATGCGCTCTTCGAGCACTTCCACGCCGAAATCGCCCAGCAGCCTGGGAAGTTCGGACTCGAGGCCGGTGCCTGCGTTGCCCATGGCACTGAGCTCGAAGGTGCCGGGGAACTGGAAGCCGTGTTCGGGATTGTCGGATTTGATTTCCATGCCCGCATTATCGGGGCGGGACGGCGGTATCCCAAGTGAAAGGCAGGACGGGTCGCACGGGCGCCGGAGACGGCTGCCCAGGTGTGGAACGGGCCTGGCCGCGCTGGTTCGACACGCGGGCAGCAGGACAGGCCCCGCTCTACGGGGCCGAGCCGGCCCTGCCCCGGTAATAGTCGCGCAGGACGAAGAACGCCTTCTTCGGCACGCCCTTCTCCGACAGCACGCCCTTGCGGTTGTAGCCGTCCTGGAGGCCGGCCAGCGGCCGGCGCGGGGAACGGAAGTCGGTGAGGATCCACGGCGAGGTGCCGGCGAAGCCCTCGATCCCGTCGAGCATGCGCAGCGTCCTGCGGTACAGCTCCTCCTGGTATTCCTCGGTCCAGATCGCGCCGGCATCGCCATGCAGGCCGGACTTGGCATCGGCGCCGAATTCGCTGACGAACACCGGCTTGTCGTAGGGAATCTGCCAGCGCACCCGGTCGAGCTTGTCCAGCGAGCCGTCGTACCAGCCGATGTACTGGTTGAAGCTGACCAGGTCGACCAGCTCGGCCAGCGGATCCTCGACCACCGCCACGTCCGGGTCGTCGGTGCGGTAGTGCTTTTCCATCGCCGCGCTGAGCAGGCGACTGTCGTCCAGCGTGCGGGCGCGCGCGGCCAGGCGCGACAGGAAGCGGTTGCGCGCGTCGGACACCGGCGTCTCGTTGGCCAGCGACCAGACGATCACCGACGCGCGGTTGCGGTCGCGGCCGATCATCGCCTCCAGCTGGGCCTCGGCGTTGCGATAGGTGGCCTCGTTGGCCCAGTCGATGGTCCAGTAGACCGGGATCTCCGACCACACCAGCAGGCCCATCTCGTCGGCAAGCCGCGCCATGTGCTCGCTGTGCGGGTAATGGGCGAGGCGGACGAAGTTGGCGTCCAGCGATTTCGCCCAGTCGAGCAGCTGCCTCGCCTGCTTCGCATCGCGTACGCGGCCGCCGCCCTCGGCCGAGTATTCCTCGTGCACCGAGATGCCGCGCAGGAACAGCGGCTCGCCGTTGAGCAGGAGCTGCCTGCCGCGGGTGGAGATCGTGCGCAGGCCGACGCGATCGACCAGCGTGTCGGCCCCGCTGGCGATCTCCAGCCGGTAGAGCTGCGGATGCTCCGGTGACCACAGCTGCGCATCGGGCACCCGGAAGCGGAACGTGGCCTGGCCGTCGGCGTCGGCACGTACGACCTGGTGCACGCCCAGGTCCGGCATCGATACGCCGACCTTCTCGCCGCCACGCGCGCCGTCGAGCTGCACGCTTCCCTTTATCTCGCGGTCTTCAAGGGACGCCAACGTGAGGCGGTAGTCGCGCACGAACACCGCCGGCACCACCACCAGCTCGACCGGGCGCGTGATGCCGCCGTAGTTCCACCAGTCGGTATTGAGCGTGGGCACGCCGTCGGCGCGGCGCTTGTTGTCGACCTTCAGCACCAGCGAGTTGCCGCGCGCCTGCAACCGGTCGGTCACTTCGAAACGGAACGGGGTGAAGCCACCCTCGTGCACGCCGAGCTTCCTGCCGTTGAGGTAGACGTCGGCGCGGTAGTTCACCGCACCGAACTCCAGGAAAACCCGGTCGGAGGCCTTGCGCGCGGGCGCGTCGAACTTCCTGCGGTACCAGACGCTGCCTTCGTAGTAGTACAGCTTCGGGTCCTGCGTATTCCAGTCGCCCGGCACCTGCAGCGAGGCGGCGCGATCGAAGTCGTACTCGACCAGGTCGGTCGGCGAATCGGGCTTCGCGTCGCGGAAATACGCGCCCTTGGGCGGATCGGCCTGCTGGTCGAACGGCTGGTAGCGGTAGTTGTAGTAGCCGTTTTCGTAGGGATCGACGATGACCTTCCACTCGCCGTCCAGCGAGTGCTTGGCGCGCGTGTAGACCTGCATCGGCGCTTCGGCGGCGAGCGCGGGGACGCAGGCTGCTGCCCACATCAACACGAACCGGCATAGGCCGGATAGGCGGGATTTCACGACAGGACTCCCCCGGTGAATCGCCGCCGACGCGGCCACCGACCGGAGGATAACCCCGCGGTGACGGGTGCGCCGCGGCGCGACTCGCGCGCCCCCGCACGCACGGAAAAAAAAGGGGCGGCCGTTTCCAGCCGCCCCATGCGGGGTGCCGGCGCGCGGGATGCGCGGCCGGCAGGTGCCGTCGGGGTTACTTCGCCAGTTCGGTGAGGGTCGAGTTCACCCAGCCCCTGTTGCCGAGCTCGTCCTCGACTTCCCACATGAGCTGCTCCTTGTTGCCGGTCGGATACAGCAGCATGTCCGGATCCAGCGAGCGCACAGCCGCGCCCGAGCCATTGGCGTTGGCAAGCAGGCGGGCCGGCTTGGTCACCCGCAGGGCCTGGGTGGCATTGGCCGCCGAAGCGTTGTCCGGCAGGCCGCCGAGCTGGGCGATCAGGTCGGTGTAGGCCTGCAGGTAGGCCAACGTGACCACCTGGCCGATCTCGGTGTTCGCGTACGCGCCGGCACCGGCTGCACCGAACTCGGAACCGGTGAACAGGCGTCCGCTGGCACCCCAGCCGATATCGGTCTTCTTGGCGCTGCCCTCGGCCATGGCCACCTGTTCGGAAGAGCGCACGTCGGTGACGGTCAGGACCACGTCGGCGGTCTTCTTCTTGAAGTTCAGACCACCGATCATGGAACCGGCGTTGCCGCCGACCAGCCCGCCGATCAGGCCGCTGATGGCGCTGCCACCGGCGTTGGAGTTCTGCGAGATCAGGTCAGGGATCATCACGTAATCGGCGGCCTTGATCTGGCCCTTGCCGATGTTGGAACCACCGCGCAGGTCACCGGCGGCGGCGAGGCTGCGCTCGGACTGGGCGGCAGCCATGCCGGCGCCGCGGTCGACCAGGGTGAAGCAGCGCGACTTGTTGACGAACACCTTGATCAGCCTGGACGGTGCCGGCAATTGCTGGCCGCTCCACCAGTTCACCGAATCCTCCGGTTCGAACACCGAGATGCTGCCCAGCGGCTTGGCGCACACCGGAATCTCCGCGGTCTGCTGCTTGCGCTGGTCCTGCGCGCTCTGCCTCTGCGCCTCTGCCCGGCCGGAAGTCCCCATCAGCGCGACCATCATCCCGACGGCCAGCACCGCTACTTCTGAATTCCATTTACGCATCGATCGATATCTCCCTTTTTGATGGATAGTGCGACCGACGCGGATCCGTGCTTCCGCTCATGGAAGCAACCCCACGCTTCCACGCCGGTTCCGCGATGATAGACCACGCGCTAATCCCGCTTGTCGCGCGCGCGGATCCGGCGCCGAAAACGCAGACAGCCGGCTTGCGCCGGCTGTCTGGTATTCCATCGCGGAACGCTGGACCTCAGTCCGAATCCCACCACATCCAGAACGCATCCCACAGGCGCTTGAAGAAACCGCCCTCTTCCACCGCGGTGGTTGCCACCAGCGGCGCCTGGGCGATGACCTTGCCGTCCAGCGACACCTTCACCGTGCCGATCTCCTGGCCGGCGGCGACCGGCGCGACCAGCGACTTGGGCACTTCCATCGCCGGCTTCAGCTCCGGATAGCGGCCTCGCGGCACGCTGACCAGCAGCGGTTCGGCCACGCCCAGCTGTACCTGGTCGGCCTTGCCTTTCCACACCTTCAGCTGCGCCACCGGCTTGCCGGGTTCGTACAGCTTGTGGGTCTCGAAGAAGCGGAAGCCCCAGTTGAGCAGGGCCAGGCTGTCGTCGGCGCGCTGGCGCTCCGAGCTCGAGCCCATCACCACCGCGACCAGGCGCTGGTCGTCGCGCTTGGCCGAGCTCATCAGGCAGTAGCCGGCGCCGGAATGGTGGCCGGTCTTGATCCCGTCCACGCTCGGATCGCGCCACAGCAGCAGGTTGCGGTTGGGCTGGGTGATGCCGTTGACCGTGAATTCCTTGACGCTGTTGAACGCGTAGGTCTCCGGGTAGTCGCGGATGAAGGCACGGCCCAGCAAGGCCAGGTCGTGCGCGGTGCTGTAGTGCTCCGGCGCGGACAGGCCGTGCGCGTTGACGAAGTGGCTGTTCTTCATGCCGATCTTCGCCGCGTAGCTGTTCATCAGGTCGGCGAAGGCCTCCTGGGTGCCGGCGACGTGCTCGGCCAGCGCGATCGCGGCGTCGTTGCCCGACTGCACCGCCATGCCCTTTTCCATGTCGCGCAGCGGTGCGCGCTGGTTGACCGGGAAGCCGCTGAAACTGCCATCGGTGCGGGCGCCGCCCTCGCGCCAGGCGCGCTCGCTCATCAGCACCTGGTCGTCGGGCTTGACCTTGCCGGCGGCGGTTTCGGCGGCGATCACGTAGGCGGTCATCACCTTGGTGATGCTGGCCGGTTCCACGCGCGCGTCGGCGTTCTCGCCGGCCAGGACCTGGCCGGTGGCGTAGTCCATCAACAGCCAGGCGGTGGACTGGGCCGGCTTGGGCGCGCCGGGAATGGCGACCGCAGACGGCGTGGCCGCGGCGGGGGCAGGCTGGGGCGCAGGCGCCTGGGCCAGGGCCAGGCCGATCGAGAACGTCGTGGCCAGGGCGGCGGCGAACATACCCTTGGAGGGCAGGCCTCTGGCGGGCGCGCCGGCGGCAAAACGGAACTTCATGCGGATGGGGACTCCTGCATTGGCCGGCACGGTGGCCGGCGGGGCTGACAGCGATGGCGTCCGGAAGCGACGCCCGCGTGGAAGAGGGGAATTGTAAGCATGGTGCGCCGCGGGCGCCGGTTCATTCACGGACCAGCTGCGGCGTCCCGAATCCGAGACCGGCGATGCGGCCCGCAAGTTCCGTCGCATCGGTGGCGCCGGGCGCCACGCGCAGGCGCCAGAAGGTGCGGCCGCCGGCGACCACGTCATCCAGCCGTGCGCCGGGAATGCCTGCGGCCAGTAGGCGCTCCAGCGCGCGCCTGGCGTTGTCCAGGCTGGAGAAGCTGGCGACCTGCAGTTCCGGGCCGGTCGCGGCCGGGCTCGCCGCCGCGGCACCTGCCAGGGGCGCCGACCCGGCGGGCGCATACGATCCGGATTGCGATACCGGCAGCATCGCCATGGCCTGGCCTGGGCCGGCGGGCGTCGCAGGCACCACGGGCGCAGTTGCCGCCGCCACGCCGGATGCCGGTGCGCTGGCAGCCACGCCAGCCGTCGAAGGCAACGCTTGCACGAGCTGGTCCATGCCGGTCGCCGGCGTGGCCGGCGCGGTCGTGGCCACGTTCCGGGACGGTGCCGGATCGGCCCTGCGGGCAGGGGCTGCGGCGCGACGCGGCGCGTCGTCGTCGCCAGGCTGCAAAGCGCGGACCTCCACCCGACCGGTGCCGCGCGCCACGATTCCCAGCTTCACCGCCGCCGCGTAGCTCAGGTCGACCACGCGACCTTCGTGGAAGGGGCCGCGGTCGTTGACCCGCACCACCACCGACTCGCCGTTGTCCAGGTTGGTGACCCGGGCGAAGCTGGGAAGCGGCAAGGTCTTGTGCGCGGCGGTGAACGCGTACATGTCGTACACCTCCTGGTTGGAGGTGCGGCGCCCGTGGAACTTGGCGCCGTAGTACGACGCGGTGCCTTTTTCGACGTAGCCCTTCGGGTGGTCCAGCACGTAGTACTTCTTGCCCAGCACCGAGTACGGCGAACGGTTGCCGACCGCCGAGGGCGGTTCACTGGTCACCTGCGGCTCGGGAATGCAGGCCACGTTGGGTATGTAGGTCGGCGTGGTGTCGCTGACGCCCGGCTTGTACAGGCCGCCGGCGGTGTAATCGCCGCGGGTGGTCGGATCCTCCTGCGCCGCCGCATACGGCGAAGCGCCGGAGCAGCCGGCTGGAACGCCGGACGTGGGCTCCTTGGACACGGCCTTCGCGCCGGCGACCGGCTTTCCATGCGCGGTAGCGGGCTTCTTCGGTGCACTGCTGCAGGCGGCGAGCGCCAGTACCGCCAGGATCAGCATGCCCTGCGGCAGCCCGGCTTTCATGCCGGCGGGATCTCGCGGCCGGCAATCGCCTGCGACAGCTGGTACACGGCCATCGCGTACATCTTGGAGATGTTGTAGCGGGTGATGGCGTAATAGTTCTGGAAGCCGAGCCAGTACTGCGGGCCGGCGCTGCCTTCCAGCGACACCGGGGTGGCGGTCGCGCCGGCCGGCACCGGCTGCTGCGGCGTGTAGCCGCGCGCGGCCAGGTCGGCGAGCGTGTGGCTGGGGATCCAGTCTTCCGGATTGAACGGCTCGCGCCCGGGCGCCAGCGTCGCCGGTACCGCCACCGGGCCGCCACGGACCCAGCCGCCCTTCTTCACGAAATAGTTGGCGACCGAAGCGAAGACGTCGTCGAGGCTGCCGAACAGGTCGCGGCGACCGTCGCCGTCGCCGTCCACCGCGAACTCGCGATAGCTCGAAGGCATGAACTGGCCCAAGCCCATCGCCCCGGCGTAGCTGCCCTTGAGCGCGGCGATGTCCAGCTTCTCTTCCTTGCCCAGCGCGAACAGCTGCGCCAGTTCGTGGCGGAAGAACAACTCGCGCCGCACTTCGCGTTCGAGCTTGGCCGGATCGCCGCTACGGGGGTAGCGGAACGCCAGCGTGTACAGCGCATCGAGCACCGAGTAGCGGCCCGTGTTGCCGCCATAGCTGGTTTCCACGCCGATGATCGCCACGATCAGCTCGGCCGGCACGCCGGTCTGCGCCTGAACCTTCTCAAGCGCCTCGCGGTGTTCGGCCAGGAATGCGCGGCCGCCATCGATGCGCGCCTGGCTGATGAACATCGGCCGGTACTCGTGCCACGGCTTGACCCGTTCGGCGGGGCGCGACATCGCCGTGACCACGCTGTCCAGGAACGTGGCCCCGGCCAGGGTCGCTTCGATTTCCGCCGCTGGAACACCGAAACGCACGGACGTATCGCGCACGAAGTTGGCGCGCGCGGTCTCGAACGGGACCGGGGCGAGGTCGACCGGCGGCGCCTTGGGTTTCTCGGGGGCGGCCTCGGCAGGCGTGGCAGCCTTCGCGACGGGCGTGGAGGCCGGCGGCGAAACGAACGCCTCCTTCGGGATGCAGCCGAGGAGGGTGAGGGCCAACAGGCTGGCGAGTGCGTGTTTCGTCATCGTCGGGAGCCTAGCATGTGCCTGCAAAGGCACGGAACCTTCGCATTTTCGCAATCGCATCCAGCGCATGCGTTCAGCGGATTCCATGCACCGGCCGGTGCGTGCGCACCGCCATCACCAGGCCCAGTCCGGCCAGCAGCGATACCGCCGACGTGCCGCCGTAGCTGAGCAAAGGCATCGGCACGCCCACCACCGGCAGCAGGCCCGAAACCATGCCGCCGTTGACCAGCACGTAGACGAAGAACGCCAGGCCCAGCGCGCCCGCGAGCAGGCGCGAATAGGTGTCGCGCGCTTCGACCGCGATCCACAGGCAGCGCCCGACCACGAACAGGTACAGCGCCAGCACCGCGGCCACGCCGATCCAGCCGAACTCCTCGCTCAGCACCGCGAAGATGAAGTCGGTGGTCTGCTCGGGGATGAAATTCAGGTGCGCCTGGCTGCCCTCGCCCCAGCCCTTGCCGGTGAGGCCGCCCGAACCGATCGCGATCTTGGACTGGATGATGTTCCAGCCGGTGCCCAGCGGATCGCGCTCGGGCTCCATGAACGTGAGGATGCGGTCCTTCTGGTACGGGCGCAGGAGCCAGATCCATGCCACCGGCGCGACTGCCGCCACGCCACCGATGGCCACGCCCACCCACCACCACGGCAGGCCCGCCAGCAACAACGCGAACACGCCGCTGGCGGCGATCAGCATCGCGGTACCGAAATCCGGCTGCAGCAGGATCAGTCCGGTCGGTACCGCGACCAGCAAAGCGGCCACGAGCACGGTGTCGACGCGTGGAGGCAGCGGCCGCTTGTGCAGGTACCAGGCGACCATCATCGGCAGGGTGATCTTCAGCAGTTCCGACGGCTGCAGGTAGAACACGCCCAGGTCGAGCCAGTGCCGGCCATGCTTGCCGGTGCCCACCAGCAATACCGCGATCAGCGGCAGCAGCGACAACGCGTACACCGAGGGCGACCAGGCGCGCAGGCGGATCACCGATACCCGCGACAGGGCCCACATCGCCAGCAGGCCGACCGCGAACCGCGCGCCCTGCGCCTTGATCAGCGCCGGGCCGCTGCTGGCGCCGCCGGCGCTGTACAGCACCGCCAGGCCCATCGCCATCAGCGCCGCCAGCGCGAGCAGCAACGGCCAGTCCAGCGTGCGCGACACGCGCGCGCCCATGTCCAGCAGCCAGCGCAGGAAATCCCTCACCGGTCGTCCTCCGCATCCGGAGGCGGCGGTACCCGTGGTCCGGATGCGGGATCGGCGACCCGGGGCGAGGCCGCGGGCGCTTCCGCCGCGGAAACGCCACTTGCAGCCCTCACCGGGACCGCGTTGTGCAGGCGCGCCCAGTTGCCCAGGCTGTTGGCGGATGGATTGCGATCGCTCGCCAACGCCGGGGAGCGCTGCGCGCTGGCGGCGGATGGCGTCTCCACGTCCGCCACGCTCGACGGCGGGGTGGAGGATGCGCCCGCGCTGGCGGTCGCGGCAGGTGCCGGTACGGTGGACGGCGCCGTTGCCGGCGGACAATCCGCCGCTTCCCCGGCACACCCCGGCGCGTCCACGCCGTCGATCGGCTCCATCCCCGCAGGCAGCTTGCCCAGCAGCCAGGCATCGAAGATCGCCCGCGCGATCGGCGCGGCGGTGCTGCCACCGTAGCCGCCGCCTTCCACCGCCACGGCCACGGCGATCTGCGGATCGTCGGCCGGGGCGTAGCCGATGAACAGCGCGCGATGGCGCAGGTGCATCGGCAGGCTGCGCGGATCGACCGCGGCGGTGCCGCGGCGACTGACAACCTGCGCAGTGCCGGTCTTGCCGGCGATCCGGTACGGGATGCCCGTGCCGATCGCGCGCGCCGTGCCGCCGGGGCCATGCACGGTCATGACCATGCCCTCGCCCACCACCTGCAGGTCCGCCGGGCTGTCGCTGATCTGGCCCGGTGCCGGCTGCGGCAGCGGCGCCCAAGGCGCGTCGAAGCGGTCGCGGCGCGCGTCGACCAGGTGCGGACGGCGCAGGCGGCCGCCGTCGGCGAGCGCGCCGGTGCCGCGCACCATCTGCAGCGGCGTCACCTTCCAGTCGCCCTGGCCGATGCTGATGTTGACCGTGTCGCCCGGATACCAGCGCTCCTTGCGGTTCTTCAGCTTCCACGCCGGGCTGGGCAGGATGCCGGTGTTCTCGCCGGCAAGGTCGATCCCGCTGGGCTGGCCGAAGCCGTAACGGCCCAGGTATTCCTGGATGCGGCCGATACCCATGTCCAGCGCCAGCTGGTAGTAGTAGGTGTTGACCGAATCGGCGATCGACTTGCGCGCGTCGGTCCAGCCGTGGCCGCCGCGATGCGAGTCGCCCCAGCCGCGGCTGGTGCCGGGCAGGTGGAACATGCCGGTGGACAGGGTCCGGTCCTCCGGCTTGCGGATGCCGCTGTCCAGGCCAGCCAGCGCCAGGAACGGCTTGAGCGTGGAACCCGGGGCCACGCCGCCGAGCACGGCGCGGTTGAACTGCGGGCGCGAGGGGTTGTCCATCAGCGCGCGGTAATCGTCGTGCGAGATGCCGTTGACGAACAGGTTCGGATCGAAGCCCGGAAGGCTGACCAGCGCCAGGATCTCGCCGGTGCGCGGATCCATCGCCACCGCCGTGCCTTCCAGTTCGCCGAACGCGGCCACGGCGGCGCGCTGCAGTTCGGCGTCGATCGACAGGCGCAGGTCGGCGCCCGGTCGCGCCGGCACGCGGCCGACGGTCCGCAGCGCGCGGCCCTGCACGTTGGTCTCGATCTGCTCGTAGCCGACCTGGCCGCGCAGCATCTCCTCGTAGGAGCGCTCGATGCCGGTCTTGCCGATGTGGCTCAGCGCCGCGCCGCCGTCGCCGAGCTTGGCCAGATCGTCTTCATCGACCCGGCCGACGTAGCCGATCACGTGCGAAAACAGGTCGCCGTAGGGATAGTGCCGGGTCAGGTAGGGCTGCAGCTCGACGCCCGGGAAGCGCCAGCGGTTGACCGCGAAGGCGGCCATCTCCTCGTCGCTCAGGCGCAGCTTCAGGGTGACCGGCAGGAAACCGCGGCCGGACTTGCGCTCCTTGCGGAAGTGCGCGATCTCGTCCTCGCTGAGCGCAATCACCTGGCCCAGTTCGGACAGCAGCGCATCGAGGTCGCCGGCCTTGTCGGGGGTGACGTCGAGGCGGAACGCGGGCAGGTTCTCGGCCAGCAGCCGGCCCTGGCGGTCGTAGATCATGCCGCGCGCCGGCACCACCGGGCGCGGGCGGATCCGGTTGGCTTCCGAGCGCGTGGAATAGTCGGCGTGCTGCAGCACCTGCAGGCGGAAGTACCACGCGCCCAGGCCGACCAGCGCCAGCGCCACGGCAAGGAAGCCGAGCGCGGCGCGGCGGCGGAACTGCTCGGCTTCGGCGTGCGGGTTCTTGAACGGTCGACGGCTGCTCATGCTCGCGCCGGCTCAGTTGCCGCGCCGGCCCAGACGCAGCGCGTCCAGCAGCAGGAACAGCGGCGGCCACAGCACCACGCCCAGCAGCGGCGCCCACCAGTAGTTCCAGGGCAGGGCCGCCTGGCCCAGCGCCAGGTGGATGGCCGCGACCACGATGCGATCGTTGAGCAGGAGTGCACCAATGGCCAGCGCCTGCTGCGAAAGCGGGAAGAAGCGCAGTCGCGCGCGGAAGCGCTGCAGGATGAAGGCCATGATCACCAGGCGCAGGGCCTGTTCGCCGAGCAGTCCGCCGTAGGCGATGTCGGCGGCCAGGCCGACGGCGAACGCCAGGCCCAGCCCGGCGCGCGAGGGCGCCTCGATCACCCAGTAGGCCAGGACCAGCGCCAGCCAGTACGGACGCAGCGGCTGCAGCATCTCAGGCAGGGGCAGCAGGCCGAGCAGCAGGGCCACGAACAGGCTCGCCGGCAGGATCCAACCCCCGTCGCGCAGGCGGCTCATCGTCGCGGCTCCGATGGTGCGGGCCCGGCGGGCACGGCTTCGGCGGACGCCGGAGCGACCCGCGGGGTCCGTGCCGCGCCTGCACCGGTGGGCGATGCGGCCCCGCCTGGCGCCGCCGCGGGCGCGTTGGGCGTGGCGACCACGCCAGCCGCGGAAGACCGCATCGCAGCGGCTCCATCCAGCGCCGTCGGCGCCGCCGCCGGTCCCCCGGCGGCCGGCAGGTCCGGATCGGCCGGGGTCGCGGGCGGCAACGTGCCGACCCGCAGCAGCAGCACGTCGCGGCCCCGGTCCAGCTGTGCCGCCGGCGAGAGCTCGCCGACCAGGAAGGCCTGGCTTTCGTCCGGGCGCAGCGCGGTGATCGTGGCGACCGGGAACCCCGCCGGGAACCGCCCGCCCAGTCCCGACGTCACCAGCACGTCGCCGACCTGCACGTCGCGGTTCAATGGCACGTCGCGCAGCTCGAGCCGGTCGCCGCCGCCATAGGCGATCAGGCGGACCCCATTGCGCGCGATCATCACCGGCACCGCATGGTCGGGGTCGGTCAGCAGCAGCACGGTCGACTGCATCGGGGTGACTCCGACCACCTGCCCGAGCAGGCCGCCGGCATCGATCACCGCCTGGCCGATGCTCACGCCCTGGCGGCTGCCTGCGGCCAGCACGAGCCGCTGCCGCGACGGTTCCAGGTCGATGTTCAGGATCGGCACCAGCTGTACGTCCAGGCCGCCGCGTTCGGCGACGCCGAGCAGGCCGCGCAGCTGCGCATTGTCCAGGGCGGCGTTGCGCAGCCGGGTCAGGCGTGCGTTGGCCAGCAGCAGGTCGTTGCGCAGCTGCCGGTTCTCCTCGAGCAGGGCACCACGCGAGGCCAGGCCTTCCTTCAGGCCGCCACCGACGCGCCCCGGCAGGCCGGCCAGCGCCCAGACCGGCTGGGCGACCAGGTCGGCCTGCGCGCGCAGCTGGCGCAGCCAGCCGCCACGGTGGTCGAGCACCAGCAACGTAGTGGCCAGGGCGAGATAGGCCAACAGCCGCAGCGTTCCGGCGGTGTCACCAGGGCGGGCAGCAGCGGCAGGTCCGGAATAGGACGACACGGAAGGCGTTCGGCGGTCGCGGCGGCAATGGGCAAGTATGGCGGCGGACGCGTGCACTGTGACAGGCCGCGCCGCCGCGGCCCGTCCACGCGTGCCCGGATCAGTCCGGCGCGAAGAACTCGTTGCCGTGCATGTCGACCAGCTCCAGCGCGCGGCCACCACCTCGCGCCACGCAGGTCAGCGGATCGTCGGCCACCTGCACGTGCAGGCCGGTCTCCTCGCCGATCAGCTTGTCCAGGTCGCGCAGCAGGGCGCCGCCGCCGGTCAGCACGATGCCGCGCTCGGCCACGTCGGCGCACAGCTCCGGCGGGGTCTGCTCCAGCGCCAGCCGCACCGCGGAAACAATCCCCGACAGCGGCTCGTGCAGCGCTTCAAGCACTTCGTTGGAGTTGATCTTGATCATCTTCGGCACGCCCTCGGCGAGGTTGCGCCCGGAGATCTCCATCTCGTGGACCACCGCCTGCGGGTAGGCACAGCCCAGCTCGACCTTGATCCGCTCGGCGGTGGCCTCGCCGATCAGCATGCCGTGGTTGCGGCGCACGTAGTTGGTGATCGCCTCGTCGAAGCGGTCGCCGCCGATGCGGACCGAGGCCGAATAGACGATGCCGTTCAGCGAGATGACCGCCACCTCGGTGGTGCCGCCGCCGATGTCGATGACCATCGAGCCACGGGCCTCCGACACCGGCATGCCCGCGCCGATCGCGGCGGCCATCGGCTCCTCGATCAGGTACACGTCGCGGGCGCCCGCCTCTTCGGCCGACTCCTTGATCGCGCGGCGCTCGACCTGGGTCGAACCGGCCGGCACGCAGACCAGAACGCGCGGGCTCGGGCGCAGGAAGCGCGACTTGTGCACCTTCTTGATGAAGTGCTTGAGCATCGCCTCGGTGTAGGTGAAGTCGGCGATCACGCCGTCCTTCATCGGGCGGATGGTGGTGATGTTGCCGGGGGTGCGGCCGAGCATCTGCTTGGCTTCCGCGCCGACTGCCGCGACCGAGCGGGTACCGCCGATGGCGCGGTCCTGGCGCACGGCGACCACCGAGGGCTCGTTCAGCACGATGCCCTGGCCACGCACGTAGATCAGGGTGTTGGCCGTGCCCAGATCGATGGACAGGTCGTTGGAGAACATGCCACGGAGCTTCTTGAACATCGGGAGGGGCGGTCCTGGGGCTGGCGGAGAGGGCCCGGCACCCGTCGCGCGGGGGATGGCGACGGTGGCGAAAATTTGGGCAGGCGTTCTGGCAAAACGCGGTCGGTTAGCCTAGCAACGGGACCGGGCGCGGGCAAGGAACTCCACGACGGAAAAGGCGGTTTTCGCTACGCTCTTCAGGCGGCGGTCGGGCCCCGTCGCGCGATTCCGGGCTGGCCGTGCCGGGACGCAGCCGGTAACCTTTGCGCCGCGGCGCGTCCGGTCCCGGACGCACCCGCCGCACCCCGCCTCGCCCGCCACCGGGCCTCCCGAGCAGCCAGCCGATGTCCACCCTGATCTGTGGTTCCCTTGCCTACGACACCATCATGGTGTTCCCGGACCAGTTCAAGAACCACATCCTGCCGGACAAGGTCCACATCCTGAACGTGTCGTTCCTGGTGCCGCGGATGCGCCGCGAATTCGGCGGCTGCGCCGGCAACATCGCCTACAACCTGCACCTGCTGGGCGGAAAGCCCGTCCCGATGGGCACCGTGGGCTCGGACTTCGGGCCGTACCGCGAGCATTTCCAGGCGCTGGGCATCGACCTGTCGCAGGTCAAGGTGATCGAGGAGCTGTTCACCCCGCAGGCGTTCATCACCACCGACCACGACAACAACCAGATCACCGCCTTCCATCCCGGCGCGATGATGCGTTCCTACGAGAACCACGTGCGCGACGTGCCCGGCATCACCCTGGGCCTGGTCGGGCCGGACGGGCGCGAGGGCATGCTGCAGAACGCGGTCGAGTTCAAGGAGATGGGCGTGCCGTTCATCTTCGACCCGGGCCAGGCGATGCCGCTGTTCAACGGCCAGGAGCTGCGCGACTTCATCGAGCAGGCCGATTACGTCGTGGTCAACGACTACGAATCCAACCTGCTGCAGGAACGCACCGGCTGGACCGACCGCGAGATCGTCTCGCGCGTCCAGGCCTACATCACCACCCAGGGCCCCAAGGGCGCGCTGGTGCACACGCCCGAGAAGACCTACGACATCCCGCCGGCGCACGAGCGCCGCGTGGTCGACCCGACCGGCTGCGGCGATGCGTTCCGTGCCGGCCTGATCCTGGGCATCGAGAAGGGCTACGACTGGCTGACCATCGGCCGCATGGGCAACCTGATGGGCGCCCTCAAGGTCGAACACCCCGGCACGCAGAACCAGCGCTTCGATTTCGACGGGTTCAACGACGAGTTCAAGCAGCAGTTCGGCTACGCGCTGTAACCGGGGAACCCGCCCGCGCCATCGCGGGCACGGGCCATGACACCGGCGCGCCGGTCAATGCCGCGACCAGTGGCTGCGACGCCCCGCTCCACCTGGATCCGCCCTACCCGGCGGCTTCGGCATGCTCCGCTTCGGCTCCGGTGTCGTACCCGGCCGACGCACGCTCCAGCCATGCCGGCAGGTCCCTGCGGCGCACGCCCTGGCGACGCGCGCATGCGAGCTGCCCGAGCATCCAGTCTCGCTTCAGCGGGTCATCCCCACCGAACGACAACGCCAGGTCGCGATCCATCCAGCGCCGGATCAGCACGAACAGCACCACGTGCAACGCGATGGCCAGCGTACTGACCACCGCCACGACCACGTAATCGGCGTTCACCACGGGCGCGCCGTGAGCCCTGGCTCAGTCCCAGCCCGGCATCTGGCTGCCGTCCAGGCCGCCGACGTCGAACACCGCGGTGCGGGTGCCGCCGGCCTTGACAGGAAATTCGATCGACACGCGCTGCGCCTTGCGCATCTGCTTCCACAGGCCGCGGTAGTCCTCGATGAACATGGCGATGGCCTCGTCGGTCTTCGGGCGCCAGGCGGACATGGCTTTCGCCGCGCCGTCGTCGAACGCCACCTTGACCTTGCAGCCGCCGTAGCAGTCGAAATCGCCGCCCTCCAGGACCAGGTAGGCGCTGCGCTTCCATTCCGGATGGTCGCGGATGACCAGCTGCACCGTCGCCGGCGCGCTGCCGCCGGTATCGAGCGCCTCGGTGCTGAAGATCGCCGCCGAACGCTGCTCGCCCTTGCCTGCGGCGACGCGTGCGTAGTTCCAGAGCGCGGCCATGCGGCGCTGCTCGCGCGCGGCCTCGGCCTTGGCGGTGACGTCGGCCAGGTCGGGCTCGACCGCCGAAGCGGCGTCGGTTGCGGGGTACTGCGCAAGCAGCGCGGCGCCATGCACGCGTGCCAGCTCCCAGTTGCCGGCCGTGATCGCAGCGTCGTACTCGCGCTGCAGCTGCGCCGCCGCCTGTTCCTTGGCCTGCGCCTCGGCGGCGGCCTGGGCCTGGCGCTGGGCTTCGCGGTCGGTGCAGGCCGTGCCGACGAGGACGCATGCCCCCAGCAGCACGGCGATCGCCAGGCGGGATGGAATCGGGTTCATGGCCGGGCTCCTTGCGTGCGCGGTGTTCGGATACGGAAGTAAAAACGCGCCGGCAAAGCCGGCGCGTCGGGTGTTACTGCTGCGGCGGCTGTTCGGCCTGCGGCTGCACCGGTACTTCTGCCGGTGCTGGTGCTGGCGGCGCTGCCGGTACGGCGGCGGCACTGGCCTTGGCCAGCACCGCCTCCACCGAGGCGGTGGTGATCGGGTGGTAGCCCGGGCGGGCGCGCTCGAACACTTCTTGGGCGAAAGCCAGTCCGTCGGGCGTTTTCACCAGCTCCTCGTAGATCGGCATGATCAGCTTGCGCCGGCCGACGCGCTCGATGAACTCGCCCGCGGCCGGGCGCGCTTCCAGGTAGCCGCTGCGCAGCGCCAGCGGATACCAGCGCATCGCGATCTCGCCGTTGCCGGTGCCACTGAACTTGTAGGCCGCATCGAGCTGGGCCAGCTGCTCGGGCTTGAGCGTGGCGCCCATGCCTTCCAGGAAATGCACCCAGGCCTGCGTGCCCCACTCGCTGCTGATCTGCGGGTTGGGCAGCTGCGCGCTGCCGCGCCAGGCGATCCGCGCGGTGTCGACGTTGGAGAACGTGCGCGACTGCGCGGTCGGCGCGAACGCCGGGATGCCGGGCTGGTTGAGCCACGCATCCAGTTCGTCCTCGCGCACCGCGTTGGGGTTCTTCGGCAGCAGGTTCTTCTTCAGGTAGGCGATGAACTGGTCGCTGTCCGCGCTCTGGAAGGCATGGTCGTCGAACCAGCCGCGCAGGAACGGATCGAATACCTCGCGGCCGAAGCGTTGCTCCAGGAACTGCAGGAACCAGGCGCCCTTGACGTAGGCCACCTCGCTCAGCGCCTCGTCCGGGTCGCGCTCGCCCAGCGGCGGCAGCACCAGCGCCTGGTTGGCCGGGCTCATGCCGACCAGGTCGGCCTTCAGCCCGGCCTGGTCGATCTGGCGCTCCATGTTCGCCATCTCCTCGCCGTACAGCGACTCGGTGATCCGGCCCTGCACGTAGGTGGTGAAGCCCTCGTTGAGCCAGATGTCCTTCCAGCTGGCGTTGGTCACCAGGTTGCCGGACCAGCTGTGCGCCAGCTCATGGGCGATCAGCGAGACCAGCGACTTGTCGCCGACGATCACGGTCGGGGTGATGAAGCTCAGGCGCGGATTCTCCATGCCGCCGAACGGGAACGACGGCGGCAGCACCAGCATGTCGTAGCGCTCCCAGCGGTAGGGGCCGTAGAGCTGCTCGGTGGCGACGATCATCTGCTCGGTGTCGGCGAACTCGGCGGTGGCGCGATCGACCATCGCCGGCTCGGCCCACACGCCGCTGCGCCCGGAGATCGGCTTGAACACCAGGTCGCCGGCGGCGATGGCAAGCAGGTACGAGGGGATCGGCTGCGGCATCTTGAACGTGTACTGGCCGTCGCGCACCGCCGCCGGGTCGTTGTCGGCGCTCATCAGCACCATCACGTCGGGCCGGGTGTTGACCGTCGCGCTGTAGGTGAAGCGCACGCTCGGCGTGTCCTGCAGCGGCACCCAGCTGCGCGCGTGGATGGCCTGCGACTGGCTGAACATGAAGGGCAGCTGCTTGCCCTCGGTCATCGACGGCTCCAGCCACTGCAGGCCCGAGGCGGTCGGCGCGGTGTGGTAGGTGACGCGGACCTGCGGGTTGCGCTGCGGCGACTCGATGGTCAGCTTGCTGCCGAACACCGGATCGGCATCGGCCAGGGCGAACTGCAGCGGCGCCCAGGTGCCGTCGGCCTGGCCTTCGACTTTCTGGATGGTCAGCTCGCGGGTGTCGAGCACCAGCTGCGTGGCCTTGGGGTCGGTCCAGTCCAGGGTATAGGTGGCGGTGCCGGCCAGCTGCTTCTGGTCGAAGTCCAGCTTCAGGTCCAGGGCCAGGTCGGTGATCCGGACCCGGTCCGGCTCGGCGAAGGAATTCTCATCGTGGCGGCGCGAGGAGGCCGCGGCTTCCTTGGCGGGGCTGGCAGCGGGCTGGGCATCGGCCGGGCCGGCCTTGTCGCCGGAGCAGCCACTGGCGACCGCGACCATGGCGAGGGAAAACAGGAGGGAAAGGCGCATGCGGGCACGGAGCCTGGATCTGGGGAAGTGCGCAGTTTAACCGCGCCATGCGCTGGCCGGCCGCGGCGGGCCACGAATCGGGCTTGGCCAACACGAAAATGAACAGTCGCAGCACGCCCCGCTGTTGTAGGAGCGGGCATGACCGCGACCCGACGCCGCCAGGCAGGCCTGCGCCCTCGCTACCCCGAAGTCCCGGTCGCGGTCATGCCCGCTCCTACGAATCTTCGCCGTACCACCGCCGCACGCGGTCTCAGACCTTGTAGCCGGTATGCACGGCCACTATCCCGCCACTCAGGTTGAGGTGGCCGCAGCGCGACAGGCCAGCCTCTTCCATCATCGCCTGCAGCTGCGCCTGCGGCGGGTGCTTGCGGATGCTCTCGGCCAGATACTGGTAGCTGTCGGGATCGCCGGCGAACAGGCTGCCCAGCTTCGGCAGCACCTTGAACGAGTGGAAGTCGTACAGCGGCTTGAACCACTCGGCTTTCACCTCGGAGAACTCCAACACCCGCGCCTGGCCGCCCACGCGCAGCACGCGCGCGATCTCGCGCAGCGCGGCGTCCTTGTCGGTGACGTTGCGCAGGCCGAAGGCCATGGTCACCAGGTCGAAGCTGGCGTCCGGGAACGGCAGCTTCTCGGCGTTGCACTGCACGTATTCCAGGCCGGCGACCAGGCCGCGGTCGGTCAGCCGGTCGCGGCCGACCGAAAGCATGCCGGCGTTGATGTCGCCCAGCACAATGCTGCCGGTGTCGCCCACGCGCGGCTTGAGCAGCGCGGCGATATCGCCGGTGCCGCCGGCCAGGTCCAGCACGCGGTCGCCCGGCTTCACCTGGCAGGTCGCGGTGAAATAGCGCTTCCAGACCCGGTGGACGCCCAGGCTCATCAGGTCGTTCATCAGGTCGTACTTGCCGGCGACCGAGGTGAACACCTCGCCGACCAGCTTCTGCTTGTCGCCGGCGGGAACGTCGCGGAAACCGAAATGGGTGGTGCCGGTTTCGTACGGGGAAGGCTTGTCGTGGGCGTGGCTCATGCGCCGATTATGGCACCGGCGCCGCGGCGGCGCCGGACAGGCGATGCAATGCCCGAGTCGAACCGGCAGACTGGCGGCCTTCCCACCACGTCGCCGCCATGACCACTCCCGACTATCGCGCCATGCTCGCCGTCGCCGTCGAAGAGGCCCGCCTGGGCCTGTCCGAAGGCGGCATCCCCATCGGCGCGGCCCTGTTTTCGCGCGACGGCACCCTGCTCGGCCGCGGCCACAACCGCCGCGTGCAGGAAGACGATCCCTCGGTGCACGGCGAAACCGACGCGTTCCGCAAGGCGGGACGGCAGCGTTCCTATCGCGACACGATCATGGTCACCACGCTGTCGCCGTGCTGGTACTGCAGCGGACTGGTGCGCCAGTTCGGCATCGGCACGGTGGTGATGGGCGAATCGGCCAACTTCTGCGGCGGCCACGACTGGCTGCGCGAGCATGGCGTCGAAGTGGTCGACCTGGCCGATCCGGAGTGCATCGCCATGCTCGGCGACTGGATCGCCGCCAATCCGGGGGTGTGGCACGAGGATATCGGCGAGGACTAGGCTGGGGGCCGCCGCGGGGGATACGGCGCGTTTCCGATGAGATCTGCCGGCCCGTGCCAACGGTCCGACTGCACGCCCTTCCATCGACCGGTTTCTCCAGCAACACCGTACGCACGCGCTCCACCTCCCTTCGCACCACGCCTGAGAGGTCCGCCATGCTCGAGCTGCTGAATCTGTCCGTCCTCGGGACCGTCCACACCGCATTGGCAATCGTCGCGGTCATCGCCGGCATCGTTGCCCTGGCGCGCCATGGTGAGATCGGCACATCTACCCGGCCTGGCCTGGTCTATGTCCTCTTCACCGTCGCCACCAGCGTCACCGGCCTTTTCATCTTCCGCCACGGCGGCTTCGGCCCGCCGCACGTGCTGTCGATCACGACCCTGGTCGTGATTGCGCTGGCCTGGTGGGCCGAGCGGCGCGGAAGATCGGCCGGCCTGTCGCGCTATGTGGCGGTGCTGGGCTATTCGCTGACCCTGTTCTTCCACCTGATCCCGGGACTGACCAAAACCGGCACCCGCCTGCCTCTGGGCGACCCGGCTTTCGCGGGGCCGGAAGACCCGACGCTGAAGGCGCTGGTCGGAGTGGGCTTCATGGTCTATCTGGTCGGGGCCACCGTGCAAGCCGCGCGCATCCGCCGCTCGCGGCGACTGCCCGTTATCGCGTGAATGCGACCCTCCCGCGCCGTCATAGGCGCGGGAGTTCTGCGGGTCAGAGGATGTAGCGGCTCAGGTCCGGATCCTGGACCAGTTCGCCCAGGTGCGCATCGACGTAGGCGCGGTCGATGGTGACCGCCTGTCCGTCGCGGTCGGGCGCTTCGTAGCTGAGCGTGTCGAGCAGGCGCTCGAGCACGGTGTGCAGGCGGCGCGCGCCGATGTTCTCCTGGCGCTCGTTGACCTGGGCGGCGATCTCGGCCAGCCGTTCCACCGCCTCGGGTTCGAACCGCAGCGTCACGCCCTCGGTCGCCAGCAGCTCCACGTACTGGCGGGTCAGCGCGGCCTTCGGCTCGGTGAGGATGCGGACGAAATCGCCCTTGCTCAGCGCCGAGAGCTCGACCCGGATCGGGAAACGGCCCTGCAGTTCCGGGATCAGGTCGCTGGGCTTGGCCAGGTGGAACGCGCCGGAGGCGATGAACAGGATGTGGTCGGTCTTGACCGTGCCGTACTTGGTCGAGACGTTGGAGCCTTCCACCAGCGGCAGCAGGTCGCGCTGCACGCCTTCGCGGCTGACGTCGCCGCCGGACGCGTTCGAATCGCCGCGCTTGGCGACCTTGTCGATCTCATCGATGAACACGATGCCGTGCTGCTCGCAGGCTTCGATCGCGGCGGCACGGACGTCGTCCTCGTTGACCAGGCGACCCGCCTCTTCCTCGACCAGCAACGGGCGTGCAGCCTTGATCGAGACCGTGCGCTGCTGGGTCTTGCCGCCGCCGATATTGGCGAACATCTGCCGCAGCTGCTGGCCCATTTCCTCCATGCCCGGCGGGGTCATGATGTCCACACCCGCATTGGCGGCCAGCTCCAGCTCGATCTCGCGCTCGTCCAGTTCGCCGGCGCGCAGCATCTTGCGGAACTTGGCGCGGGTGGAGTCTTCAGGGCCGGAAACCTGTACTTCCGCCACCGCACCGGGATCGAATCCCATCGGCGCGGCACGACGCGGCAGCAGGGCATCGAGGATGCGTTCCTCGGCGCGCTCCTCGGCCTGCAGGCGCACGCGCGCCTTGGCCTGCTCGCGGTACATCTTCACTGCGGTATCGGCCAGGTCGCGCACGATCTGCTCGACGTCCTTGCCGACGTAGCCCACTTCGGTGAAGCGGGTGGCCTCGACCTTGACGAACGGCGCGTTGGCCAGCGTCGCCAGCCGGCGCGCGATCTCGGTCTTGCCCACGCCGGTGGGGCCGATCATGAGGATGTTCTTGGGCATGACCTCGTTGCGCAGCTCGGGCTCCAGCTGCATGCGCCGCCAGCGGTTGCGCAGGGCGATGGCCACGGCGCGCTTGGCCGGGTGCTGGCCGACGATGTGCCGGTCCAGCTCCTGCACGATCTCGCGCGGGGTCATGGTGGCGGAGGTGGCATCGATCTTGTGCGACATGGACTTCTCACGAATGGGTGGAAAGTGCAGCGAGGTGGATGCCCGTCATCGGCATGCCCCGGGAATCGGGGCTTCGCGCGATGCGGCGGGGGTGTTGCGGGTCGAGGGAACGGCGTCCGCGTTGCGCGTGGGCGACAGCGCCGATGCGCCGGCCTCGATCAGAGTTCTTCGACCACGACATTGCGGTTGGTGTAGATGCAGATGTCGCCGGCGATGTTCAGCGCTTCCACGGCGATGGATTTCGCATCCAGCGCGGTGTGCGCCATCAGCGCGCGCGCGGCCGACAACGCATAGGAGCCGCCCGAGCCGATCGCGATGATCCCGTCTTCGGGCTCGATCACGTCGCCGGTGCCGCTGATGATCAGCGAGGTGTCCTGGTCGGCCACCGCCAGCAGCGCTTCGAGCTTCCCGTAGCGCCGGTCGGTGCGCCAGTCCTTGGCCAGCTCGACCGCGGCGCGCTGCAGCTGGCCGTGCTTCTCGAGCTTGGCTTCGAACAGTTCGAACAGGGTGAAGGCATCGGCGGCGGCGCCGGCGAAACCGGCCAGCACCTGGCCGTCGCGGCCGAGGCGACGCACCTTGCGCGCGTTGCCCTTCATCACCGTGTGGCCGAGGGTGACCTGGCCATCACCGGCGACGGCGACCTTGCCGTCGCGGCGCACGGAAATGATGGTGGTGGCGTGGAATACGTTGGGGTTCTGGCTGGGGTCCATGCGGCCTCCGGGAGCTGTCCAACGAAGGTGGGGACGCCCGGGCCGCGATCAAGCCTCGTCGCGTGCATCCGCGTTCAGGCACGTACCGCGGTGCAGGAGAAGCAACCGCGCCGGGCATTGTGCAGCTGCACGTAGGCCACCTGTTCGCGCTGGAACGCGGTGTCCAGCCAGGCCGACACTTCGCCACCCTCGCGGACCTCCGCGTCGACCATCATGTGCGCCGCATCGTACGCCCGCAGCGAGATCAGCCGGGTCGATACATAGGCGGGCACCAGGCCCGCGGCCAGGGTTGGGCGGCATGCGCCGCGACGGACGAAGATCGGCCCGGACGCGCGGTAGGGCGTGGCCTCCGGCTGGTGGACGTACGGCAACAACAGCAGCTCCTCGCCCACCCGCGCGTCTTCCAGGCTGACGCGGCACGGGTAGCCGCTGTCGGCATCGGCGAAGACGCGCATCGCGCCATGGCCGGCCAGTTCGCGGTCGTCCAGCGCGAACAGGGACTGGAAGGGTCGGGGGTCGATACCGAGCAGGCGGAACGGCGACATGGGGTGGTTCCCGGAGGATGTTCCGGGCGATCCTGCGGAAAGGCCGGCGCATCCGCTCGCCGGATCCGGACATCACATTGCGATGGCTACTGGCCGCCGCCGCCGCGACGCTTGGCGCGCGGATGCGCCGCGTCGTAGACCTTGGCCAGGTGCTGGAAGTCCAGGTGGGTGTAGATCTGCGTGGTGGCGATGTCGGCATGGCCCAGCAGCTCCTGCACGCCGCGCAGGTCGCCGGAGGATTCGAGCACGTGGCTGGCGAAACTGTGCCGCAGCATGTGCGGGTGCACGTTCTTGAACAGCCCCTGGCGCGCGGCCAGCTGGCGGATCCGGATCTGCACCGCGCGCTGGCTGATCGGACCGCCGCCGCGGCCAGGGAAGACGAATGCGTCGCTGCCCGCGCCTGTTTCGGCACGCCATGCATCGAGCGCGCGTCGCGCGTGCGAGCCCACCGGCACGCTGCGCTGCTTGCCGCCCTTGCCAAGCACGGTGACCAGTCCCGAATCGGCCTGCAGGTCGCGCCAGCGCAACCCGCACAGTTCGCTCAGGCGCAGGCCCGAGGAATAGAACAGTTCCAGCAGCGCCCGGTCTCGCAGGCCCAGCGGCACGTCGGTCGGCACTTCGACCAGGCGCACCGCTTCGTCCACGTCCAGCACCTGCGGCAGGCGGCGCGGGGCCTTCGGTGCGCGCAGGCCGGCGGCCGGACTGGCCGGGATCGCGCCGTTGCGCAACAGCCAGGCGAAGTAGCTGCGGCACGCCGACAGCCGTCGCTGCAGGCTCTTGGGCGACAGTCCGCGCCGGTGCTCGGCGGCGACGAATTCGCGCAGGTGCGTGCTGTCCAGTCGTGCGGGGGCATCGATGCCCTGTGCCTGCGACCAGGCCTGCAGCGCCTCCAGGTCGCGCCGGTAGGCATCGAGCGTGTGCACGGACATCGCCCGCTCCACCCGCAGGTGGTCGAGGAAGTTCTCGATGCCGCTCATCGGCAGACGGATCCGTCATGCATGTGCACATGATGCGCGCAAACCGCATCGGCGGCGATGGCCGCCGTGGCGCGCGTGCAACCAGCCCGCGATCAATGGGCGCGCGCTATCGGCCGGGGTAGGCACCGCTTCCGAACGGGCCTTCGGCCATGCCGCGAACGCGGCAGCCGGGCAGGCCCGGCTCTACGGGAAGCGGGTGTCGGGAACCCTCAGTCGCCGAAGCGCTGCAGCGCGACCACCAGCGATTCGCCCATCATCCGCAGGAACAGCGTGCCCATGCCCGGATAGAAGCGGTTGCCATCGTGGCTGCCGACCGCGACCAGGCCCACGCCGGTCAGCGGCAGAAGTGCACTGGACTGCACTTCCTCCTCGCGCACGCCGTACAGCACCGCGTTCTTCTCGGCCTGGAGTCGGCCACATAGCGGCTCGCCGTCACGGAGCGCGTCGCGGAACGGGGCAAGCTCCGGCTCGCCCTCGCCGCGCACCTGCAGCCATTCGGCGTCTTCCATGCCGGCGACGGGTCGGAACGAGACGATCCGCACCAGGTCGCCGCTGAAGTCCTCGGCCAGCGAAGCGGCCATCGCCCGCAATGTGTCGGCGTAGTTTTCCTGTCGCATCAGCGACAGGGTCAGCTGGTGGGTACGCACCGCCAGCCGTTCGTTGACCTGGGCATTGGACGACAGCTCGGCCAGGCGCCGCGACAGTTCGCGGTTCTTGTCGCGCAGCACTTCCAGCTGGTAACTGGCCAGCGAGGCGGTGCGGCCGTCGTCACGCGGTACCACCAGGCTCAGCGCCAGGTCGGGGAACTGCTTGAGGAAGCCCGGATGCCGGCGCAGCCAGGCCGCGACCTCGTGCGCGCCCAGCTTGTCCTGGCCGTGCTTGTCCTGAACCTGGTCGCTCATGCCTGCCATTCCCCTTCGAATACGAATGCCGCCGGTCCGGCCATGATGACCTGCGCGTCGTCGGCCGGCCAGCGGATGCGCAGGTCGCCGCCGGGCAACGAGACCGTCGCTTCGCGCGCCAGGCGCCCGCGGCGCACCAGCGAGGCCACGGCCGCGCACGCACCGCTGCCGCAGGCCAGGGTCTCGCCGACACCGCGCTCGTAGACCCGCAGGCGGACGTGGTCCGGCGCCAGCACCTGGACGAAACCGGCGTTGCACGACTGCGGGAATGCCGGCGAGCGCTGCAGCGCGGCGCCGATGCCGGCCACGGCCGCGGTGGCTATGTCGTCGACTTCGATGACCGCATGCGGATTGCCCATCGACACCGCACCGAAGGCCACGCGCGCGCCATCGAGTTCGAGCACGTATTCCGGCTGCCCGCCATCGAAACCGGCCAGGGGCACGTCGGCCGGCGCGAAACGCGGCACGCCCATGGCGATGGCGTAGCGATCCTGGCCGAGGTTCTCGACGTCGTGCGTGCCCACGGGGCTGTCCACGGTGAAGCGCGTCCCGGCTGCGGTGCCGTCGCGCACCAGCCAGGCGGCGATGCAGCGCGCGCCGTTGCCGCACTGCCCGGAGGGAGTGCCGTCGGCGTTCCAGATGCCATAGGCCGCCACCGCGCCGGGACTGCGCGGCGGTTCCACGGTCAGGATCTGGTCGCAGCCCACGCCCATGTGGCGGTCCGCCAGCCGGGCCGCGAGCGCGGCGTCCGGCGGCGCCATGCCGTTGCGCAGGTCGAGGACGACGAAATCATTGCCAGCGCCGTGCATCTTGCTGAAGCGCACGCGCTCAGCCATCCCCGTCGTCCGACTTTGACGCAGGATCGGCCGGATCGGCGGCAGGGTCCGTCGCCGGATCACCTGCCGGCGGTGGCGCGGGTAGCGCATCGGCAGGCGCAGGTGCGGGCGCAGCCGGTTCGGTGGGCGCAGTTTCCTCCACCGGTACCGGCTTCTGCGGCAATACCAGCGGACCCTTGTTGCCGCACGCGGCGAGCAGCAATGCAGTGGCGACGGCGAGGACAGGCAGCTTGGCGTTCATGCGTCCGGAGTATAGCGAGGCTCCGGCAACGCGCCGTGTGTGGACCCTGGGCGCGGACCGGGCCCTGGCGGTCGCGATCCTGCGCGAGGCCAATCGCCCCGCCTATGACGGCGGGTCGGTCGCGTCCGGCGGCGGCTCGGGACGCAGCCACAGCCAGGTGCCGACCACCGCCATGCAGCCGATCGGCAGGACCACCATCCAGGCGCGATGCGACGGGACCGCGACCATCACCAGCAGCAGCATCGCCGCGCAGAGCAGCATGGTCCAGGTCGCCGCCCACTTCGCCCGGCGCGGCACCGCGCGATGCTGGCGCCAGGCCCGGATCATCGGACCGAAATGCGCATGCGCCAGCAACCGCTGCTCCAGCCGTTCAGAACCGCGCGTGGCGGCCCATGCCGCAATGAGCACGAATACGGTGGTCGGCAGCCCCGGCACGAAGATGCCGACGATGCCCACGCCCAGGCTCAGGTAGGCCAGCAGCCACCAGGCCCAGCGGAACCGCTTGCGGTCGCGATCACCCATGGGCGCCCATCATAGGCACCTGCGTCAGGGCTTATCGGCCACGCCCAGCTGCCCGAGCACGAAGGCGTAGTACTCGGCCTGCTCGCGGAAGCGCTGGAAGCGGCCGGACTTGCCGCCATGCCCGGCTTCCATGTTGGTGCGGAACACCACCGGCAGCGAACCGGTGTTGACGTCGCGCAGCCTGGCCACCCACTTGGCCGGCTCCCAGTACTGCACCTGCGAATCCCACAGGCCGGTGCCGACGAACAGCGCCGGATAGTCCTGCGCCTTGACGTTGTCGTAGGGCGAATAGGTGAGCATGTAGTCGTAGAACGGCTTCTGCTCCGGGTTGCCCCATTCGTCGTACTCGTTGGTGGTCAGCGGGATGCTGGCGTCGAGCATGGTGGTGACCACGTCCACGAACGGCACCTGCGCCACCATCACCCGGTAATCCTGCGGCGACTGGTTGGCGACCGCCCCCATCAGCAGCCCTCCAGCGCTGCCGCCCGAGGCGGCCACCCGGCCCGGTGCGGCGTAACCCTGCTGCACCAGGCCACGGGTCACGTCGATGAAATCATTGAACGTGTTCTGCTTGTTGAGCAGCTTGCCGTCCTCGTACCACTGCCGGCCCATTTCCTGGCCGCCGCGGATGTGCGCGATCGCATAGACCACGCCGCGGTCGAGCAGGCTCACCACCGGCCCGTTGAAACCCGGATCCATCGAGATGCCGTAGCTGCCGTACGCGTACTGGAACAGCGGCGCGGTGCCATCCTTGACGAAGCCCTTCCTGTAGACCAGCGACACCGGCACCTTCACCCCGTCGCGCGCGGTGATCCACACGCGTTCGGTCACGTACTGCGCCGGGTCGTAGCCGGGGACCGGCTGCTGCTTGAGCAGCCGCCGCTCGCCCGTGGCCACGTTGAGCTCATAGGTCGTCGCCGGCGTGGCCAGCGAAGTGTAGCTGTAGCGCAGCCACGGCGACTCCGGTTCGGCATTGACCGACAGGCCCATCGAATAGGCCGGCTCGTCGGCATCCACGTACTGCTGGCTGCCATCGGGTTTGAGCAGGCGCAGGCGCTCCAGGCCGCCGGAGCGCTCGGCCACCGCGGTGAAGCCATCGAACAGCTCCACGTCCTCGAGGAACACGGCCGGGTCGTGGGCAAGCCAGTCGGTCCACTGCGCGCGCGAGGTCGCATCGCTGGGTGCGGTGACCAGCTTGAAGTTGGTCGCCGCCTTGCCGTCGGCGCCCGGCGCATTGGTCCGGATCACCCAGCGCCCGTCGAGGTGGTCGGCGTCGTACTCGACGTCGCGCTGGCGCGGGGCCAGCACGGTGAACGCGCGCGGATCGGCGGCCGGCGCATAGCGCAACTCCGACGACACCGTGCTTTCCACGCCGATGGTGATGAACCGGTCGTCGCGACTGCGGCCGATGCCCATGTAGAAGCTGTCGTCGTCTTCCTCGTAGACCAGGGCGTCCTGCGCCACCGGCGTGCCGAGCACGTGCTTCTTCACCCGCACGGTCAGCAGCGTCTCCGGATCGTTCTCGACGTAGAACAGCGTGCGGTTGTCGTCGGCCCAGACGATGTTGGGCGATACGCCTTCGATGGTCTCGGCGAACGCCTGGCCGGTCTCCAGGTCGCGGAAGCGGATCGTGTACTGGCGGCGGCCGATGTCGTCGTCCGCCCAGGCCAGGATCCGGTTGTCCTGGCTGACCGCGTAGTCGCCGACGCTGAAATAGCCCTTGTCCGCGGCCAGCGCGTTGACGTCCAGCAGTACCTGCTCGCCGGCGAAGTCGCCGCGCGCGTTGGCCGCCTGGATCGACAGCGCGTCGATGCCGGCACCGTCACGGCGGCGCGCGTGCACCGGATAGTCCTTGCCGGTCTCGAAGCGCGAGTAGTACCACCAGCCGCGCTCGCGGTACGGCACCGAGCTGTCGTCCTGCTTGATGCGGCCGACGATCTCGCCGTAGAGCTTTTCCTGCAACGGCTTGAGCGGCGCCATCACCGTGTCGGTGTACGCGTTCTCCGCTTCCAGGTAGGCCAGCACGGCCGGGTCCTTGCGGTCGTCGTCGCGCAGCCAGAAGTAATCGTCCTCGCGCGTGGCGCCGAACGGTGCCTTGACCGTATGCGGCTTGCGCGCCGCATCGGGCGGGGTCGGGGCGGCGGAAGCGGGCGCGTTGGGCATGGTCATCAGGCTGGGAGGAGGAACGGGAGGACAGGTCTCATCGATGGGGTTCCGTCAGGGGAAATCCAAGCCATGTCCGGCCAGGCGGTCCAGCTGCAGGATCCACCGGGCGCCGGCACAGGGAGATCGGGCGGCTGAAACAGCGCCCCCGGCCGGAGCCGGGGGCGGGAACATCACTTCCTGCTGTCCTTGGCCGCGGCTGGCGCGGCGCCGCCCGACAGCCGTTCCCACAGGAAGCTGTAGGCCAGTGCCGACATGTGCGCGGCCTGGGCGTTGTTGGCCGCGCCGCCGTGGCCACCTTCGATGTTCTCGTAGTAGGTCACGTCCTTGCCGGCCTCGATCATCTTCGCCGCCATCTTGCGCGCGTGGCCGGGATGGACGCGGTCGTCGCGGGTGGAGGTGAGGAAGATCACCGGCGGATACTGCTTGCCGGCATCGAACAGGTGGTACGGCGAGAAGGTCTTGATGAACTCCCAGTCGGCGGTGTCCGGATTGCCGTACTCGGCCATCCACGACGCGCCGGCAAGCAGCTTGTTGTAGCGCTTCATGTCCAGCAGGGGCACCTGCACCACGACCGCGCCGAACAGCTCCGGGTACTGGGTCAGCATGTTGCCGGTGAGCAGGCCGCCATTGCTGCCGCCCTGCACGCCCAGGTGCGCAGGCGAGGTGATCCGGCGCTTGACCAGGTCCTGGGCCACCGCGGCGAAGTCCTCGTAGGCCTTGTGCCGGTTGGCCTTGAGCGCCGCCTGGTGCCAGCGCGGGCCGTACTCGCCGCCACCGCGGATGTTGGCCACCACGTACACGCCGCCCTTGTCCAGCCACGCGCGACCGAGGCCGCCCGAGTAGCCCGGCGTCATCGAAATCTCGAAACCGCCGTAGCCGTAAAGCAGGGTCGGGTTGGTGCCGTCCAGTTCGAGGTCCTTTGGACGGACCAGGAAGTACGGCACCTGCGTACCGTCCTTCGAGGTGGCGAAATGCTGCTCCACCACGTCGCGGCTGGCATCGAAGAAGGCCGGCATGGCCTTCAGCGCCTGCGGCGGCGTGGCCGGCGCCGATGCGTCGGCGAGCAGCAGCGTGGTCGGGGTGAGGTACCCGGTGGTGGTCACCCACAGCAGGTCGCTCTCGTCGGCGTCCACAGCGCCCACGCTGGTGGTGCCGATCTCGTCGGCGCCGATCCTGAGCGGCTGCGACGTCCAGCCGTCCTCGCCGTGGGTCAGCACGCTGACGCGGTTCTTGACGTCGTCGAGCACGTTGAGCACGACGTGGTTGCGGGTGATCGTCGCGCTGGCCAGCGAGGTGCGCTCGCTGGGCTCGAACAGCACGTCGAACTCGCGCTTGCCGGCGATGAATCCGTCGAAGTCGGCGACGATGAACGAGCCGGCCTTGTAGGTCTTGCCGCCGACGGTCCAGGGCTCGCGCAGTTCCAGTCCCAGCCACTGCCGCTGCACCGACTTCTGCGCCGAATTGGGTACGTCGACCTTGACCAGTTCGCCGCCCTTGCCGAGCAGGTACAGCTCGTCGTTGTAGAACGCCAGCGTACGGGTGACGAAGTCGCGCTGGTAACCCGGCGTGTCGTCGTGGCCGGCGGCGATGTACATGTCGTCGGCCTTGCCTTCGTACACGACCTGCGCCGACGCCAGCGGGGTGCCGCGCTTCCAGCGCTTGACCACGCGCGGGTAGCCCGACTCGGTCATCGTGCCGGCGCCGAAATCGGTGTAGACGTAGACGTTGTCCTGGTCGATCCAGCCCAGCCCGCCCTTGGCCTCCGGGCGGAAGAAGCCGTTTTCGACCCAGGCCTTCTTCGACACGTCGAACTCGCGGGTCACGTCGGCGTCGGCGCCACCGCGCGACAGCGCGACCAGGCAACGCTCATAGGCAGGACGCAGGCAGTCGGCGCCGTGCCAGACCCAGTTCTCGCCTTCGGCCTTGTTCAAGGCGTCCAGGTCGATGATGGTTTCCCACGCCGGGTTCGGCTTGCGGTATTCCTCCAGCGTGGTCCGGCGCCAGATGCCTCGCTCGTGGTTCTTGTCCTTCCAGAAGTTGTAGTACCACCGGCCGATCTTCTGCACGCCGGGGATCTTGGCGTCCGAATCGAGCACTTCGCGGATGCCCGCCTCCATCTGCTTGAACCCGGGCGTCGTTGCCAGTGCGGCATCGGTCTTCGCGTTCTGGGCGCGGACCCAGGCCAGCTGCTTGTCGCCGGTGACATCCTCTAGCCACTGGTGGGGGTCGGTGGCCACGGCAGGCTCCTGGGCATGGGCCGCACCGGCGGCGATGAGGCTTGCGAAGAGGCAAGCCTGGGTAAAACGGGACATCAAGCGGCTCCGGGTCTGGAAATACAGACCCGGGACGCTAGCACAGCACCCGCGGCCCGCCCCCTGCCGATGGTCAGGACGGGCGCCCGCACCCGCACCCCGCCAGCGGGTGCCGCCAAGCCCGATCAGCCCACCAGCGCGTGGTCCGGCGGCGACGCAGGGCGGCGCGAGGCCGCACCCGCGACGATCCTGCGCCGCGCCTGCCGGCGCCCGCGACGCCGCGATGCCGAGCCCGCGGTCCGCAGCCCCTGCGGCAGTCGGAACCGGTGCAGGGCCCACCAGGCCACCGCCGGCATCGCGACCAGCCACATCGGCCACCAGCCCAGCCATGCGCTGGACCCGCGCAGTGCGGGAAACAGGATCACGGCCAGCAGGCCGGCGACCAGCCAGTGCCGCAGCAACCGGTCCAGGACCGGATCCGGACGGGTCGCGGACAGATACAGGGCGAAGACGGCGTGCGTGGGCGACCAGGTCGGCATGGCGGCGGTTCCTCGGGTTGGGATCCGCAGCCTGCGTCGGGGGCATCTCAGGGGCTGCGACCGTCGTCATTGGACCGGTGCTCCGCGCCGATACCCCGGCACCGCTGTCCGCGTGCGCCTGCTCTCGTAGCGCGGGGTTTACCCCGCTACCCCTTGGGCGCGCCGGAAGAGAGCAGCGGGGCAAGTCCCGCGCTACGAAGCACGGCGTCGCGGAAGCGGGACGGCTTCGAAGGGCCCGGGCATCGCCCCGTCCGGAGCCGATGCGCATAGGCCTGGTCGGTGCCTGCAGCGCCTGCCGCGGCCGCTAGCGGTCGTACTGCGACAGCGCCAGTGAAAGCAGCGACTTGGCCTGCTCGCGCAGCATCGGTGGCTCGATGATCTCCGCGTCGCCGCCGTAATGGAGCACGTCCATCAGCAGCTCGCGCGACACGCTGTAGGGGATCTTCAGTTCGTAGCGGCCATCGGCCAGGAAGCGGCCCTGCTGCTTGGAATGCCAGTGTTCGTCGGCGACCCAGCGCGCGACCTTGGGACTGAACACGATCGTCGCCCAGCCCTTGGGCTCGCCGGAGAAGATGCCGTAGCTGGACGCCAGGTGCTGGTCCAGCACCTCGTTGTCCACGTCCTGGGCCACGTCGTCGAGCAGGCGCGCCTGGACCACGCGGTCCACGGCAAAGCTGCGCAGTGCGTCGCGTTCGTGGTCCCAGGCATCGAGGTACCAGTTGTCGCGGTAATGGGTGATCCGCTGCGGCGAGACCTTGCGGCGGGTGGTCTCGTCGGTGGAGCGGGCGCGGTATTCGAAGGCGATCCGGCGCCGCTCCAGCACCGCCGAGGCGACGGCCCGGAAGCTGTTCTCGTCCAGGCGGCGGCCGCGGTGCGGGATCACGCGCACGCGCTCCACCGGCCACTGGCTGGCGCCCGCCTGCGCGGCGAGCAGGCCCTCGATCCGCTGCTGCAACGGTGCCAGCACGGTCGACAGCACGCCGCCACCGGTGCGGCGCAGCAACTGCTGCGAGGCGAGCAACGCGTAGAGCTCTTCGGAACTGAGCCACAGGCCGGGCAGTTCGAAGCGGTCGCTCTCCGCGGCGACGTAACGGAAACCCGCTTCGCCGTCGCCTTCGATCGGCGCCATCAGCGCATCGCGCAGGAACGCCAGGTCGCGATAGACGGTGGCGCGCGAGCAGCCCAGTTCTTCCTGCAGCCGCGGCACCGTGACCGGATAGCGCGCGGCCTTGAGGATGCGATGCAGCGCGTTGATGCGTTCGTAGCGGTCCATGGCGCCGATTATGGCGCGTCTGGCGCGACTCCGGCGGCCGGGCGACCGGCGTTGCCGAACTGCCGACCGGCGCCCCGGACCGCGGCGCGCCGCGATGGCAGAATCGGCCAGGCGGGGAAGTACTGCACATCAGGTGGCCAGGCCACCGATCCGGGGAGAAACCATGGAATCCAGCCTTCACGAGCGCGCGCCCCATGATCCGGGGGCACTGGCGACGACGACACTGCAGGCGCGCCTGCGCCCCTGGCTGGGCGCGCTGTGCGATGCCGGCTGCGGGCTGGTGCTCTGGGTGGCCCTGAGCAGCGCGCTGCTGCTCGGCGCCAGCGGCACCCTGCGCAAGCTGGTCGACCTGCAGGTCTGGGGCCTGGGCCTGGGCGTGCTGCTGGCCGCCGCCGGCTTCGGCCTGCTCTGGCCGCGCCCGACGGCGCCGGGGCGCTGGTGGATCAGGACGGTCACCGCGCTGGCGCTGGTCGCTGCCAGCGGCGTCGCGCTGGCCGGGCTGCATCTGCAACCGCAACCGGACCCGGCGTTCCTCGCGCTGTGCGCCCTGCTCGCCTGCATCGGCGCGCTGGCCACGGTCGCCGGCCTGTCGATGCTGGAGGGCGGCCAGGCCGGGCTGCTGCTGCCGACCCGCCTGGCGCTGTCCCTGCTGTGCGGGGCGACGCTGCTGTTCGCGCTGATCGCACTGCGCTGGCCGGGGCCGATCATGGCCGCCGGTCCGGTGCCTTCGCTGCTGTTGCTGGTGCTGGTGGCCGCCGCGATGGTGGTGGCCAGCTGGATGGCGCAGGGAGGCCTGCGCGCATGGACACGGCACCGCGGCTGCTGGCTGGTGCTGGGCCTGCTGGCGATCCTGCCGTTGCTGGCCGTCGCCCTGCTCTACCTGCAGCCCGGCTGGGCCCGCGTGCTGTGGCCGCTGGTCGCGCTGTCCGTGCTGGCCGGTGCGGTGATCGAACGCCTGCAGGTGCGATGAGCGCGGCGGCGGCGGAAGCGCAACGGTCCGCATCCTGCTGCAACGGGGACTGCCCCGGCAGGAACGTGCTTGACCGCGACACCGAAGCCGATGGAGCGCGTGTTGGTGGCCCGCATTCCCGACGCCCCTGTCGCGGTCACCCGCTCCTGCAGGGTCCGGATGCCCGCCGCAATCAGCCGAGGAAACGCCCCGCGCCCTGCGCCAGCAGGTCAGCGGCGATGGCCTTGCCCAGGGCCTGCGGTTGCGCGGCGACGCCTTCGGCCTGCGCCTGCACGCCGCTGCCGTCGGCGGCCGAGCCGACCCAGGCGCGCAACTGCAGGCGATCGCCATCCAGTTCGGCGTAAGCGGCCACCGGCACATGGCAGCTTCCGTGCAGGGCGCGATTGAGCGCCCGCTCCGCTTCGATGCGGATCCGCGTGGGTCCGTGTTCGAGCGCCGCCACCAGCGAAGCGACACGCGTGTCGCCGGCGCGCGTCTCCACCGCCACCACCGCCTGCGCCGGGGCCGGCAACCAGTCCGGCGGCGCGAGCCGGGCACGGATGCGCGCATCCAGTCCCAGGCGCTGCAGGCCGGCGCAGGCCAGCACGATGGCGTCGTATTCGCCCGCGTCCAGCTTGGCCAGGCGCGTGTTGACGTTGCCGCGCAGGTCGCGCAGCAGCAGGTCCGGCCTGCGTGCGCGCAGTTGCGCCTGGCGTCGCAGCGAGGAGGTGCCGACCACTGCGCCCTGCGGCAATGCCTCGATGCCGTCGAAGGTATTGCTGACGAAGGCGTCCGCCGGATCGGCGCGCTCGAGCACGGCCGGCAGCTCGAAGCCCGGCTCCAGTTCCATCGGCACGTCCTTGAGCGAATGCACCGCGCAGTCCGCTTCGTCGCGCTGCATGGCCAGTTCGAGTTCTTTCAGGAACAGGCCCTTGCCACCGATCGCCGCCAGCGAACGGTCCAGCTGCTCGTCGCCACGGGTGCTCATCGGCACCAGCACGACCTCCAGGCCCGGGTGGGCGGCACGCAGGCGGGCGGCGACGTGTTCGCTCTGCCACAGGGCGAGCGGGCTCTTGCGGGTGGCGATGCGCAGGGGGGTATCCATGCGCGCATTATCGGGGATCGGGGCCGGATCGCGGAAACGCCGGGTCTTCCGCGAAAGCGGACGTGACCGCGCCCGGGGCGTCGGGAATACGGAAGCCCGCCGGTGCCGATGCCACCCGGTCGCGGGGAAGCCCGCTTCCTACAGGTGCCGCAAGGTCTGCCGCAGGAACGGCACGCAGCGGCGGCTGACTTCCAGCGGCATGCCGCCGCTGCGCAGGACCGCATGCACGTGGCCATCGGTGCCGCGGCGCAGTTCGACCAGTTCCTGGCGGGCGACCAGGCAGTTGCGGTGGATGCGGACGAAGCGGTCGGCGAACTCGTCCTCGAGCGACTTCAACGATTCCTCGATCAGGTCCTCGCCGCGCGCGTGGTGCACGACCACGTACTTCTCCTCGGCCTGCAGGTAGCGCACCTCGTCGATCGGCACCAGGCGCAGGCTGCCGCGCAGGCGCGCGCACAGGTGGGTGCGGCGCGCGTCGTCGGCGGACGGGCGCCCGGCAAGGAAGGTGCGCACGCGCTCCAGCGCGGCGGCCAGCCGCTCCGGCCGCACCGGCTTGACCAGGTAATCGATCGCCGAGGCCTCGAATGCCGACAGCGCATGCGCGTCGTAGGCGGTGCAGAACACCACCGCAGTCGGCGGGCGGTGCGCGGCGAGCTGCCGCGCGGTCTCCAGCCCGTCGATGCCGGGCATCGCGATATCCAGCAGCACCACGTGCGGCCGGTGCTCGGCGCACGCATCGAGCACCTGCTGGCCGTCGCCGGCCTCGGCCACCACCTCCACGCCCGATTCGTCGGCGAGCAGCATCCGCAGGCGCTCGCGCGCCATCGGTTCGTCGTCGGCGATTACCAGCTTCAGACTCATGCCAGCATCAGGCTCATGCGTTCAGGGGCAGCGTGATCTCGCAGGCATAGTAGCCGCCGCTCCAGCCGGACGTCACCCGCGCCTGCGGCCCGAAGCGCCAGGCCAGGCGGTGGGCGATGCTGCGCTGGGCGTGGCCGGCGCCCACGTGCAGCGAGGCCAGCGCGCCGGACGACGGATCCTGGGGCGATGGCGCCGGGTTGCGCACGCCCAGGTGCAACGCCTGGCCCTCCACCCGCAGCGCGATCGAGACCACGCCGCCTTCCGGCAGGCGCGAGATGCCGTGCAGCACCGCGTTCTCGACCAGCGGCTGCAGGGTCAGGCGCGGCAGGACCAGGTCCCAGGGCAGCGGTTCGCCCTTGTCCCATTCCACGCGCAGGCGGTCGCCCAGGCGCAGTTGCTCGATCGACAGGTACTGCGTGGCGAGCTCGCACTCGGCAGCCAGGGTCGAATCACCCTCGCCGGCGCCCAGCGCAGCGCGGAACAGGTCCGACAGGTCCAGCACCGCGCGCTCGGCGACCACCGGATCGCGGCGCAGCAGGCCGGCGATCAGGTTCATGCTGTTGAACAGGAAATGCGGGCGGATCCTCGCCTGCAATGCATCGGCCTCGGCGCGCGCATTGGCCTCGACCTGCGCGGCCCAGCGGTCGCTGACGTAGAAGTGGCGCAGGGCCAGGGCGACGATCAACGAGGCGACCGCGGCGCTGCCGGTGGTGAAGCGCCAGAAGCCCACGCCCAGCGGCTCGGCGCCCAGCGTGCTGTACAGCGCGTGGATCACGCCGGCGCCGGCGAACGCCACCGTCGCCGCAAGCGCCACCGCGGCCAGTGCGCCGACCCGTTGCGGCAGGCGCGAGATCGGCGCACGCAGCTTGCACAGCAGCACCGCCATCGCCAGCGACAGCCACAGCGCCAGGCCGCTGGCCGACAGGAAGCGGGCGAGGGTCCAGGTCCGCGCATCGTCCGGCGCCAGCACCAGCACGACGACGACCAGTTCGGCCAGGCCGAGCATCGCCGCCAGCCGCCGCAGGCGGCACAGGTCCGGCAGCCAGGGCGCTTCGCGGCGCGGATCGCGCATCGGTCAGGCCACCAGCCGCCGGTCCAGCCAGTCGCCCAGGTCGGCGATCTCCTGCGCACAGACCTGGTGCGCCATCGGATAGCGGTGCCACTGCACGTCGAAGCCGACCCGCTCCAGCATCTGCGCGCTGGCCTGGCCGTACTGCACGGGAATCACCGGGTCGCTGTCGCCATGGGCGAAGAACACCGGCTGCGCGACCGCATTGGCGTGGCGCTGCGCGGCCATCGCCACGCCGCCCGGCAGGTAGGTCGACAGCGCCACCAGTCCGGCGAGCGGCTCGTGCCGGCGCAGGCCCGCGGCCAGGGTGATCGCCCCACCCTGCGAGAAGCCGGCCAGCAGCACGCGCGACGGCGGAATGCCGCGCTCGCCCTCGCGTGCGACCAGCGCTTCGACCTGCGCCACCGATTCTTCGATGCCGGCGGCCTCGGCGCGCGTGGCGAAGTCCATGCCGACGATGTCGTACCAGGCACGCATGCGCATGCCGCCGTTGATCGTCACCGGGCGCTCGGGCGCGTGCGGGAAGACGAAACGCAATGCCGGCCAGTGCCTGCGCACCAGCTCTGGCACGATCGGAGCGAAGTCGTTGCCGTCCGCGCCCAGGCCATGCAGCCACAGCACGGTCCATTCCGGCGCAGCGCCGGTTTCCTGCTCAACGCACTCCAGCAGCGGCATTGCCGACCATCCTTCCCCGTGGGACAGCCGGCATTATGCCTGCGGGGGCGTGGCCGCCGCGCGCAGTTCGGTGGCCCGGCGCAGCACCGGTGGCGGCTCCAGTTCCTCGGGGATGCACAGGATGCGGTGGCGGCGCAGCCAGCGACCCGGTGTGCGCGCGGAGGTGATCCACACGGTCGGGATCGCCAGGATCATGCCCACCACCACCGGCGCCATCCACAGCGCCAGGCCCGGCGACACGGCCCAGGCCAGCGCCCCCATGAACAGGCCGAACAGGCTCAGGCCGGCATAGCTGCGCACCAGGCTGGACAGCGGCACGCTGCCGTCGTCGCGGCGTTGCGCCTCCCAGCCCGAGTCGCGCCCGGCCAGCACCTCGGCCACGCCGCGCGATTGCCGGTACATCACGATCGGCGCCATCAGCGCAGCCAGCAGGCTCTCGATGAGCACGCCGATGAAAGCCCGCGCGGCACCGCCCGCGCCGCGACGCGCATCGGCGTCGGTCAGCATCGCCACGAAGCCGAACACCTTGGGCGCGAACAGCACGCCCATGGTCGCGGCGAACAGCCAGGCCACGCGTTCGGCGTCGCGCGCGGCCCAGTAGCGCAGCGGCGAGAATCCCGGCAGCTGGAAGCCGTCCCAGACCAGGTCGGAGTTGTAGAGCGGGATGGCCAGGCCCACCAGCATCAGCATCGCCCACATCGGCGCGGTGAAGTAATGGCCGATGCCGACCATCATGTGCATGCGGCTGATCCAGTGCAGGCCGGCGCTGCCGACGACCTTGCCGTGCTGCAGGTTGCCCTGGCACCAGCGGCGGTCGCGCACCAGCAGGTCGGTGAGCGAGGGCGGTCCTTCCTCGTAGCTGCCGTCCAGCTGCGGCACCAGGTGGATGGCCCAGCCGCCGCGGCGCATCAGCGCGGCCTCGACGAAATCGTGGCTCAGCACATGGCCGCCGAACGGCTGCCGCCCCGGCAGCTCCGGCAGGCCGGCGTGTTCGGCGAAGGCGCGGGTGCGCAGCATCGCGTTGTGGCCCCAGTAGTTGCCCTCGCTGCCATGCCACCAGGTGACGCCACGCGCGATCACCGGCCCGTACACGTGGCCCCCGAACTGCTGCATCCGCGCGAACAGGGTCTGGCCGTTGACCACGCGCGGCAGCGTCTGCAGCACGCCCACGCCCGGATGGTGCTCCAGCGCCGAGGCCAGCCGCACCAGGGTGGAACCGCTCATCACGCTGTCCGCGTCGAGGATCAGCATCTGCGGATAGGCGCCGCCGAAGCGCTGCACCCACTCGGCGATGTTGCCGGCCTTGCGCCCGGTGTTGTCGGTACGGCGGCGATAGAACAGGTGGCCGTGGGCGCCGGTGCGCTCCAGCAAAGCGGCGAATTCCTCGAGCTCGGCCTTGGCAACCTCCTCGCGGCGGCTGTCGCTGAGCACGAAGAAATCGAAGGCGTGCAGCTGGCCGGTGGCGGCCACCGATTCGTACACCGCCTGCAGTCCCGCCATGATCCGCGCCGGATCCTCGTGGTAGGTCGGCATCAGCAGGGCGGTGCGCACGCCGGGCACGGGCAACGGGCTGTCGGGATCGATGCCCAGCACGTTGGCGCGCCCGGCCAGCAGCAGCACGAAGCCACAGCCGGCGCTGACGCTGGACAGTGCGATCCACGCGAACAGGGCCACGAACAGCACCAGCAGCACCCCGTCCAGCACGCTGAGCCCGCCTACGCGCAGCACCTGCAGCATGCCCATCGCCGCCACTGCGGTGAGCACGGCGGTGCTGCCGATCACCAGCAGGCGTCGCCAGCCCATCCCGCGGGGCGAGGTGGCCGGACGCGTGGCGGACAGCCGACCCTGGCGCAGGCTCTGGCCGGGCATCGGCATCGGCGACTCGGCCGAGGGAAGCCACACGGTCCCGGCTGCGTTGGATGCAACTCCTGTCGGCGCGCTCATCGCCGCGCTCTTCGGATGAGGTCGGTGGTCCTGCCAGCGGAACGAATGGATGCTGCGACCACGCGGTTTCTCCGGGGAGCGCGACGACCGTGCCCCCCAAGGCAATGGCGCGTCGCAGACCCTCTATTGTGCGGCGCATCACCGGCCTTCCCGCAAGGGGCGCCGCGGCCCGGTTCAGGCCGGTTTATCCGGTAACCGCTTCCACGCACCGGGCTCGCACGCCCGGCCGGTTCAATCCGCCTCCTGCGGCGGCACGACGACCCCGTCCGGATCGACCGCCAGGCGTCCGGCCAGCAGCACTGCCTGGGTGCGGTTGTTGACCCCGAGCTTGCGCAGCACCGCGGTCACGTGCGCCTTGATCGTCGCCTCCGACACGCCCAGGTCCCAGGCGATCTGCTTGTTGAGCCGTCCTTCGCCGAGCATCTGCAGCACGCGGAACTGCTGCGGGGTCAGTTCGCGCAGGCGCTGCGCCACGGCCTGTTCGTCGCGGTCCATCGCCGGCGCGGCGGCCGCGGCGGCCGGCGCCCAGCGCTCGCCGTCGAGCACCAGGCCGACCGCCTCGCCGATGGTGTCCGAATCGGCCGACTTGGGGATGAAGCCGAGCGCGCCGTGGTCCAGCGCGCGGCGCATGACGCTCGGTTCCTCGCGGGCCGAGACCACCACCACCGGCAACTGCGGATGCAGCGCGCGCAAATGCACCAGCGCGCTGAACCCGTGCGCGCCGGGCATGTTGAGGTCCATCAGCAGCAGGTCCGCGTCCGGGTGCGCTTCGACCAGGCCGTACAGCGCGTCGACGCTGTCGGCTTCGTGCAGGGTCGCTGCCGGCAGGATCCGCTGCACCGCGCCGCGCAGGGCTTCGCGGAACAGCGGATGGTCGTCGGCGATCAGGATCGTGGACATTCGGTGTTGCGTTCCAGCGGAGGGGTCATTTCACCTTGCGTTCGTTGACCAGCGACTCGACGACCGACGGATCGGCCAGGGTCGAGGTGTCGCCAAGCTGGTCCGGCGCATTCTCTGCGATCTTGCGCAGGATCCGGCGCATGATCTTGCCCGATCGCGTCTTCGGCAGGCCCGGCGCCCATTGCAGGTGGTCGGGCGTGGCGATCGGGCCGATCTCCTTGCGCACCCAGGCCACCAGTTCCTTCTGCAGCTCGTCGCTCTGCGCCTCGCCGACCTTGAGGGTCACGTAGGCGTAGATGCCCTGGCCCTTGATGTCGTGCGGGAAGCCGACCACCGCTGCTTCGGCCACCTTCGGATGCGAGACCAGCGCGCTCTCCACCTCGGCGGTGCCGATGCGATGGCCGGAGACATTGATGACGTCGTCCACGCGGCCGGTGATCCAGTAGTAGCCGTCGCCGTCGCGGCGGCAACCGTCGCCGGTGAAGTAGGTGCCCGGGTAGGTGCGGAAATAGGTGTCGATGAAGCGCTGGTGGTCGCCGTAGACCGTGCGCATCTGTCCTGGCCAGGAATCGAGCAGGACCAGGTTGCCTTCGGCAGCGCCCTCCAGGCGATCGCCATTGGCGTCGACCAGCGCCGGCTGCACGCCGAAGAACGGCAGCGAGGCCGAGCCGGGCTTGAGGTCGGTGGCGCCGGGCAGCGGCGAGATCAGGATGCCGCCGGTCTCGGTCTGCCACCAGGTATCGACCACCGGGCAACGGGCATCGCCGACCACGTCGTAGTACCAGCGCCAGGCTTCGGGATTGATCGGCTCGCCGACGCTGCCGAGCAGGCGCAGCGAGGCGCGCGAGGTCTTCTTCACCGGCGCCTCGCCCTCGCGCATCAGCGCGCGGATCGCGGTCGGGGCGGTGTAGAAGATGGTGACCTGGTGCTTGTCGATCACTTCCCAGAAGCGCGACACGCTCGGGTAGTTGGGCACGCCCTCGAACACCACCGAGGTGGCGCCGTTGGCCAGCGGCCCGTAGACGATGTAGCTGTGGCCGGTGACCCAGCCCACGTCGGCGGTGCACCAGTAGATGTCGTCCTCGCGCAGGTCGAACACCGACTCGTGGGTATAGGCCGCGAACAACAGGTAGCCGGCGGTGGTGTGCAGCACGCCCTTGGGCTTGCCGGTCGAGCCGGACGTGTAAAGGATGAAGAGCGGGTCCTCGGCGTTCATCCGCTCCGGTTCGCACTGCGCCGGCTGGCCTTCGACCACATCGTGGAACCAGCGGTCGCGCGGGGCCTGCATGTCCACCGCGCCGCCGGTGTGGCGCACCACCAGCACGGTCTCGACGGTATTGGTGCCGGGCAGCTTCAGCGCGGCGTCGACATTGGCCTTGAGCGGGATCTTCTTGGCCCCGCGCAGGCCTTCGTCGGCGGTGATCACCAGCTTGCTGCCGCAGTCGGCCACGCGGTCGGCGATCGAGTTCGGGGCGAAACCGCCGAACACCACCGAGTGGATCGCGCCGATGCGGGCGCAGGCCAGCATCGCCACCACCGCGTCGGGGATCATCGGCAGGTAGATGGTCACCCGGTCGCCCTTGGTCACGCCCAGGTTGCGCAGCGCATTGCCGAGGCGGCACACGCGCTCGTACAGCTCGCGATAGGTGACTTTCTGCGCTGGCGCATCCGGGCTGTCGGGCTCGAACAGCAGCGCGGTCTTGTCGCCGCGCTGCGCCAGCTGCCGGTCCAGGCAGTTGACCGACGCATTGAGCTCGCCATCGGCGAACCAGCGGATGTGGAAGTCATCCAGTGCGTAGCTGACGTCCTTGATCACGGTCGGCTCGCGGAACCAGTCCAGGCGGGTGGCGGCCTTGCGCCAGAAACCCTCCGGATCCTGCACCGATTCGCGATACAGGCGTTCGTAGTCGTCCTTGCCGATGCGCGCGTGCGCGGCGAACTCGGGCTTGACGGGATACAGGTCGGACATGGCGTCTCCCTCCGAAAGATGCCGGGTGACCGGCCGCGCGGGGCGTGGCGATCACGACTGATGGATCGACAGTCTGACGCATCCACCGTGACGCATTGCAGCAGCATGGCTAAGACCTTGGTCGAAGGCGGGCCACCGCGGAGCGGTCGCAACGGCATGCACGCCCCGCAACTGCGGGCCCGGGTCGACGTCGCCGGGCCGGATTCGACTAATGGCGAATAGGCGCTCCCCGCGGCCATGCGCAGTCTGCGGTCACCGGCCGCGCGCCCAGCGTGGCCGCTCGTCGCTTCGCTGCAGGCGCCACCCAACGAGGGAGAGAGGGGCAAATGAACAAGCATCCATCCAGATTGCTGCGACGGCCATTGGCCGTGGCACTGCTGGTCGCTCTGGTGGCGCCGGGCGCCGCGTTCGCGCAGACCGCGCGCGAGAAGGCGCTGGAGGCCCGCGTGGCCGAGCTCGAACGCCAGGTCCAGCTGCTCGTCTCCGGACAGCAGACCCAGCAGACCCAGATCAGCGAGACGCAGACCCAGATCACCGAGGTCAAGACCGCCACCGCGGCGACGGCGGCCGCACCGGCCGATGGCAAGCCGAAGATCCAGACCGCGCCTATCCTGCCCGCCGGAAACCCGGGCAGCGTCTTCACCTACGGCGGCTTCATCAAGCTCGATGCGATGGTCACCGACACCAGCGACGGCCGCATCGCGGACGGGTCCTCCGGCCGCATGTTCTACGTGCCCAGCACCATCCCGGTGGGCGGGCCGGCCGCCGATGGCGGCGACCCGTACACCGATTTCCACGCCCAGTTCTCGCGCTTCTGGCTGAGCGCCGACCACGTCACCGAGGGCGGCGACAAGCTCAAGGGCTTCGTGGAGATGGATTTCTTCGGCGGCGGCAGCAACGCGCTGGCCGGCAACGAGATCGCCACCAATACCTACGCCGTCACCCTGCGCCAGGCTTACGTGAGCTGGAACAAGTGGCTGGCCGGCCAGACCTGGTCCAACTTCCAGGACACCGCCGCCCTGCCCGATGCGGTCGACTTCGTCGGCGTCACCGACGGCACCGTGTTCGTGCGCCAGGCGCAGGTGCGCTACACCAGTGGTCCCTGGTCGGTCGCGCTGGAGAACCCGAACACCACGATGCAGGCCTACGCGCCGAACGCGGCCGCGGCCGGCGCGCGCACCACCACCGGCGACAACAACGTCCCGGACCTGACCGCGCGCTACAACATGAAGGGCGACTGGGGCCACTTCTCCGTCGCCGGCCTGCTGCGCCAGTTCAAGTCCGGCGACAACACCGACAGCGGCGGCGCGGTCAGCGTCTCGGGCAAGTTCAACCTCGGCGACAGCGACGACATCCGCTACATGGGCAACTACGGCAGCGGCATCGGACGCTACATGGCCTTCGGCCTGGGCAGCGACGTGATGCAGGACGCCAGTGGCGACATCGAGGCGATGAACGGCTGGGGCGGCTTCGTGGCCTGGCGCCATGTCTTCAACCCGAAGCTGCGCGGCAACCTGATGTATTCGGCCGCCGCCTTCGACAACGACGTCGCCCTGGTCGGCTGGGGCGTGACCGAGCGTTCGCAGTCCTACCACGCCAACCTGATCTATTCGCCGCTGCCCAAGCTGGACATCGGCGCGGAGATCGGCTGGGGCCAACGTTCGCTCGAGGATGATCGCGAAGGCGACCTCAAGCGCGTCCAGACACACGTCAAATACAGCTTCTGAGGGAGGGGATCCACATGAGCGCAACCACGCACCATCATTCGCCGCAGGGCGAAATCGGCAAGGGCCACAAGAAGGTCATTTTCGCCTCGAGCCTTGGCACGGTCTTCGAGTGGTACGACTTCTACCTGTACGGTTCGCTGGCGGCGATCATCGCCAAGCAGTTCTTCAGCGGGGTCAACGAGACCACCGGCTTCATCTTCGCCCTGCTCGCGTTCGCCGCCGGTTTCGCGGTGCGTCCGTTCGGCGCGGCGTTCTTCGGCAGCCTCGGCGACCGCATCGGCCGCAAGTACACGTTCCTGGTCACCATCGTGCTGATGGGCACGTCGACCTTCCTGGTCGGCATCCTGCCCTCCTACGCCACCATCGGCATCGCCGCACCGATCATCCTGATCGCGCTACGCCTCGCGCAGGGCCTGGCACTGGGCGGCGAGTACGGCGGCGCGGCCACCTACGTGGCCGAGCACGCGCCGGACGGCAAACGCGGCCTGTACACCAGCTTCATCCAGACCACCGCCACGCTCGGCCTGTTCCTGTCGCTGCTGGTGATCCTGGCCTGCCGCCTGACCCTGGGCACCGAGGCGTTCGAGGCCTGGGGCTGGCGCATCCCGTTCCTGGTGTCGATCGTGCTGCTCGGCATCTCGGTGTGGATCCGCCTGCAACTGTCCGAATCGCCGCTGTTCCAGCAGATGAAGTCGGAAGGCAAGGGCTCCAAGCAGCCGTTCCGTGATTCGATCAAGGGCGGCAACCTGAGGCTGATGCTGCTGGTCCTGCTCGGCGCCACCGCCGGCCAGGCCGTGGTCTGGTACGGCGGCCAGTTCTACTCGCTGTTCTTCCTGACCCAGGCGCTCAAGGTCGACGGCACCACCGCCAACCTGCTGATCGCCGCCGCGCTGGTGCTGGGCACGCCGTTCTTCATCGTGTTCGGCTGGCTGTCCGACAAGATCGGCCGCAAGAAGATCATCCTCGTCGGCTGCGCGCTGGCGGCGTTGACCTACTTCCCGATCTTCAAGGGCCTTACCCACTTCGCCAACCCGGCGATCGAGGAAGCCCGCCAGAGCGCGCCGGCCACGGTCCACGCCGACCCGAACACCTGTTCGTTCCAGTTCGACCCGATCGGCAAGAAGGTGTTCACCAACTCGTGCGATGTCGCCGCGGCCGCGCTGGCCAAGGCCGGCATCCCGTACGAGATCGTGCCGGTCCCGGCCGGTTCCGTGGCCCGGATCAGCATCGGCGGTACCGACGTCGAGGCCTACGATGCGGCGGGCCTGTCCAAGGACGAGGTCAAGAGCAAGGCCGACGCGTTCACCAAGCTGCTGAAGAGCACGCTCGGTGCGGCCGGCTACCCGGAGAAGGCCGACCCGGCGCGCATCAACATCCCGGCGACGCTGTTCCTGCTGTGGGTGCTGGTGATCTACGTGACCATGGTCTATGGCCCGATCGCCGCCTACCTGGTCGAGCTGTTCCCGACCCGGATCCGCTACACCTCGATGTCGCTGCCCTACCACATCGGCAACGGCTGGTTCGGCGGATTCCTGCCGACCATCTCCTTCGCCCTGGTGGCGGCCACCGGCAACATGTACTTCGGCCTGTGGTACCCGATCGCGATCGCGGTGATGACCGTGGTGATCGGCGGCCTGTTCCTGCACGAGACCAAGGACGTCGACATCTCGAAGTAACTCCTCCCCCCGCCGGCGGCAACGCCGGCACCCCCCGGCGCCGGCCCTCCCCAGGGCCGGCGCTTTCTTTTTCGGGGCGTGGCAGCGGCCGCGCCGACCGATCCGGCATCAGGCCGTGTCGTTACGACCCGGCCTCGACGGCCAACGGGCCTCGCGCAATGCCAGGCCCAGCAGCAGGCCGCCGAAGGCGGCGTAGACGCTGGCGGTGGTCTGGTGAGCGAACATCGACTGGGTCAGGCCACTGAGTACGAACACCAGTACCAGCATCGCCCCGGCCGAGGCCGAGCCGCGCAGGCGGCCTGCCTTCACTCCGCGGCGCAAGCGCAGGAACAGCCACAACGGGACGCCGTACAGCATCGCCAGCGCCACTACGCCGGGAATGCCCATGGTCGCGGCCCACTCGGCGAGGTCGTTGTGTGCATGGCCGAGGTGGCAGCGCTCGACGTGGCGCTCGGTGTCGTGCTGGCAGGCCGGCAGCCGCTGCATCGCCCGGTCGAACTCGCCGAAGCCCACGCCCGTCCACGGCGCAGCGAAGAATGCCTCGCCAGCGACCTGCAGCCGTTCCAGGCGCGCGCCCGCGGAGGAGTTGTGGTCGCCGCGGTCCATCCGCTCCAGGTCCTGGCGCAACTCGGTCAACCGCATCTGCTGGGTCAGTGCCGGAACCGAAGCGACCAGGACGATACCGGCGGCCACCACCGCCCCCAGCAGGATGCTGCGGCTGCGAGGGCTGCGCCACCCGCTGCCCAGCACCAGCACCAGCAACAGCAACAACATTCCCGGCCAGGCCCCGCGCGTGCCGCTGAGCAGGATCGCCAGCACGCCCAGCGCCAGCCCGAACCCGGACCAGTGCCAGCTGCGCGGCGGCCGGCAGAACACCGCCAGCACCATCAGCACCAGGACCACGTCGGCGAAGACGATTTCGTTGAGCCAGCCGCCCGCGCGGACAGCCCCCGCCAGCACCTGGGTCAGGGCGAGCGCCGCGGCGGCCATCAATCCCACCAGCGAACCGCGCCACAGCAGGTCCCGCGGCGGCTGCAGCGCCCACGCCCAGGCCATGACCCAGGGCAGCACCAGCAGGCGATCGCGTTCGTCGATGCCCTGGGTGGTGTCCAGCATCAGGGCCGAAGCCATCGCCACCAGTACCGGGACGATGCCCGCCAACGCCACCAGCACCCACGGCCAGCCGATCTCCCGCGTCGCCCGGGCCACCCGCAGCGGGACCAGCAGGGTCGAAGCCAGCAGCAGCAGGCCGAATGGCAACAAGCCCTTGGGTATGGCCAGGGTCAGCGCCGGAAGGCACCAGACCCCCAGTGCGGCACAGGCCCGAGCCCAGCGCAGCCTCCGACCCTCTTGATTGTCCAACCGTTCGTTCATCGCGATCCCGCGCCAGGTACGACGCATCTTCCCCTGCTTTCCCGGAACACTCACTAAGCCGGCGAACCCTGCCTAGTCCGTCTCGCGTCCCTGCACGGCATCGGCCCGCGCCCGCTCTTCTTGCGTGGCCGTGCATTCTCCCGCTACCGCACCCGGCGGCACCAGCCACCAGCGGCGGCGGTTGGAGATACCGGCCAGTTCGATCCGTTGCCGGTCGATGCAGCCTTCCAGTGCATCTTGCTGGACCAGCAGCCAGCGACCGGGCGCCTGCGCCTGCCAGGCCGCGCCGCGATCGAGCTGGACCTCCCAGGACTGTTTGAAGCCGAAGTCCACCACCGGGCGGTCCGCCATGAGCATGTTCTGCTCCTTCCAGGCGACCAGGCCCAACTCGGCGTCCGGGCCGATCCGGCGACCCGCGTCGGCCATCACTCCGCGCGCGGAACTCGCGTCGTTCAGGGCCTGGTAACCGACCAGGCTGAAGGCCACCCACAGGCCCGCCAGCGTGGCGAAGAGCGCCACCACCGCGCGCCGACGGAAAGCCAGCACACAGGCCAGGCCCCAGGCACCGGTCGCCAGCAGCATCCAGCCGACGGCGCGGATCGCGTCAGGATCCAGCCCGCGCTGCTCCTCCATCCTCACCACCAGCGAACCACTGCCGCGCAGCAGGGCGAAGCCGCCGCCCAGGAGCAGGACCACCAGCGCCAGCGACAGTGCAAGCAACAGGACCCGCGCCCAGCCCCGGCGCAGCAGCCCCGGCAGCAACGGCGCCAGCGCCAGGCACATCATCGGCAGCGCCGGCATGATGTAGACGTCGCGCTTGCCGGCGGGAATCGAAAAGAAGGCCAGGACCAGTACCCACCACGCCAGCGGCAGCAGGTAGCGCGCGTCGCGGCGTTTCAGCCGCCGCCACCAGGCCGGCAGCGCCCACGGCAACGCCAGCACCGGCGGGATCCACATCGTCAGCATCACCCCGAGGTGGTACCAGGCCGGCTGGTGGTGGTCCCAGGATTGCGAATAGCGCCGGGCGGTCTGCCGGAACAGGATGTCGTCCAGGTAGGCGCGGTATTCGGGCAGGTTCTTGGACAGGGCCACCGCGACCACCGGCACCAGCCAGATCGACACCGCCGCCAGGAACGCCAACGGCCCGAGCCAGAAGCGCGGATCGCGCACGTGCACCCTGACCCGCGGCCAGCCACGCCACGAAGCGATCGCCGCGGGCAGGATCATCAGCAGCGCGATCGCGCCCACGCCCTTGGTGATCGTGCCAAGTCCGGCGGCGAACCAGCCCAGCGCCCACCAGCGCCAGTCCGGGCCGCGCAGCAGGTGCCGCAGCAGGCCGTAGTTGGCCAGGGTGATGAAGAAGGTCACCAGCGGATCGATCTGCGCCTTCTTGGACTGCCAGGTGAACTGGAACGCGAACAGCAAAGCCCACGCCGCATACAGGCCCACCTTGCGCGTCCACAGCCGCCGGCCCAGGTCCTGCACGCACCACAGCGTGCCCAGCGCGGCCAGCAGGGACGGCAGCAGGAAGGCCACGCGCCAGTTGCCGAATACGCTGTAGAACGCCGCCTGCAGCCACATCAGCATCGGCGGCTTGTCGGAATAGAGCTCGATCCCGCGGTGCGGGAACAGCCAGTTGCCGCTCTCCACCATCTGCTTGGCGACCAGGGCGAAACGCGGCTCGTCGGCCGGCCACGGGTCGCGCAGGCCCAGCCCGGCACCGAGCACGAGCAGTGCGGTGATCCAGAACAGCCAGTTGTCGCGTGTGCGCGTGTCCGCGCTCAGGGATGGGATCGGCATGGCGGCCGATGATAACGGGCGCTCAGTCGGACTTCTGTAGGCGCGCGTAGAAGAAGCCGTCCATCCCGTCCTCGCCCGGCAGGCGCTGGCGACCGACGCCGGCGGGGTGGCCGAACGCCGCGGGCAACGGACTCGCCACCGCATCGGCGGTACGGGCCAGGAACGCGTCGACCTGGGTCGCGTTTTCCTCAGGCAGGATCGAACAGGTCGCGTACAGGAGCACGCCGCCCGGGCGCAGCAGCGGCCAGGCCGCGTCGAGCAGCCGGGCCTGGACCTGGACCAGTGCGGCGAGATCCTCCTCGCGCCGGTGCAGCAGGATGTCGGGCTGGCGCCGGACCACGCCGGTAGCCGAGCACGGCGCATCGAGCAGGATCGCATCGAAGGTGAAACCGTCCCACCACAGCGCCGGCATGGTCGCGTCGGCCACCCGCACCTGGACGCGGCCGGTCGTACCGGGTTCGTACACGCCGGAGCGTCGCAGGTTTTCCTCGATCCTCGGTACGCGGCGCGGATCCACCTCCAGCGCCAGCAGTTCCAGCGCCGGGTCGCGCTCGAGCAGGTGCGCGGCCTTGCCGCCGGGCGCTGCACAGGCGTCCAGCACCCGCGCCCCGGGCTCGGCGCCCAGTGCGTCGGCGGCCTGCTGCGCCGAGCCATCCTGCACCGCGACCAGGCCTTCGTCGAAACCGGGCAGCGCGGCCACCGGCACCGGCACTTCCAGGCACAACGCGTCGGCCAGGCGCGGATCGGTGGTGCTGGCAATGCCGGCCGCCTCGAGCCGGGCGCGGTATTCGTCGCGTGCGATCCGACTGCGGTTCACCCGCAGCCATAACGGTGCGGGCTGAGCGCTGGCAGCAAACACCTCGGGTGCCTGCGCAGGCCAAGCCGCCTCGATCCGCCCACGCAGCCAGTCTGGCCAGGCCGCGGCCGGATCGGCGGGCGCGAAGCCCTCACGCTGGGCGCGGCGCAGCAGGGCGTTGACCAGCCCGGCCTGGTGCGGACGGCCCAGCGCGCGCGCAGCTTCCACGGTGGCGGCCAACGCTGCATGCGCCGGCAGTTGCAGCGCATCGAGCTGGGCGCAACCGGCCAGCAGCAGGGCCATCAGCGGGCCGTCACCTGTCCCTGGCGGCTTCTGCAACCAGCCGCGCAAGGCCGGCGCGTAGCGATAGCGTCCCCGCAGCGCGGTGAAGGCGATCGCCTCCAGCAACGCGCGATCGCGCGGGTCGGACAGGCGCGGCAGCGTCGCCGCCAGCTCCGACTTCAGCGAACGACCGCGATGCACGACCGCATCGAGCACCTGCGCCGACAGCACGCGCACCTGCACGCCCGGGGCGCCGGCGCCTGCCAGGTGGGTCCGCTCCGGGCGCGGCGCCGGAGGCCGGCGATGGTCGGGAGGCCGAGGCGTCACCGGTCAGCCGTCCGGACCAGGTCGCGACGTGCGTTGAGCCAGTCGGCCGCGGTGATCGCCCGGCCGCCATCGCGCTGGACCACGCGCAGGCGCAGAACGCCCTGCCCGCAGGCGACATCGATGCCTTCGCGGCCGGCCGCCAACAGGGTGCCCGGCGCCGCGGCGTGGTCTGCATCCAGCGCGACCGCGCCGTGGATGCGCAGCCGCTCGCCGGCCACCATCGCTTCGGCCACCGGCCACGGATCGAAGGCGCGCACCGTCCGCGCAAGCACGCTGGCCGCTGCCGTCCAGTCCAGCCGCGCCTCGGCCTTGTCCAGCTTGTGCGCGTAGGTCGCGCCTTCCTCCGGCTGTGGCCGCGGTACCGGACGGATGCCGGCACGCAGCAGGCCCAGCCCGTCGGCGAGGACCTGCGCGCCCATTTCGGCGAGCCGGTCATGCAGCTGCCCGCCGGTTTCATCGGCGCCGATCGGGGTGGACTGGTCGAGGAGCACCGGACCGGTGTCCAACCCGGCGTCCATCTGCATGAGGCATACGCCGGTGAGCGCGTCCCCGGCCTGGATGGCACGCTGGATCGGCGCGGCGCCGCGCCAGCGCGGCAACAGCGAGGCGTGGACGTTCCAGCAGCCGGCGACAGGAATATCGAGCACCGCCTGCGGCAGGATCAGGCCATAGGCCACCACCACCATCAGGTCCGGCGCGAGCTCGCGCAGGGCAGCCTGGGCGGAGCGCCGACGCAGGCTCTCCGGCTGCAGCACCGGGATGCCGCGGGCGATCGCCTCCAGCTTGACCGGCGAAGCGGACAGGCCGCGGCCACGGCCGGCCGGCCGGTCCGGCTGGGTATAGACGGCTACCACCTCGTGGTGCCTGGCGGCGGCACGCAGCGAGGGCACGGCGAAATCCGGCGTGCCGGCGAAGACGATTTTCATGCGGAAGGGGTTCGAGGGAGCGGGAAGGAGGGGACGGAGCTGCGGACGACCGTCACCGGCCTGGGCCAGGACCCGGCCCGCACCCGATGCCGTCGCGGACGGCGCCGCACCTTTCGGTCTCAGGCCGCGTGCTTGCGCGCCTTCGCCAGCTTCTTGCGCACCATCTCGCGCTTGAGCGGCGAGAGGTAGTCGACGAACAGCTTGCCTTCCAGGTGATCCATCTCGTGCTGGATGCACACCGCCAGCAGGCCATCGGTACTGAGCTCCTGCTCGCGGCCCTGGCGATCCAGGTGGCGCACGGTGATGGCATTGGCGCGGGTCACGTCGGCGAAAATCCCGGGTACCGACAGGCAGCCTTCCTGGTAGACCTGTTCGCCATCGCGGACGGTGATCTGCGGGTTGATGAAGACCATCGGCTGGTCCTTGCCCTCGCTGACGTCGATGACCATGAAACGCAGGTGGGTATCGACCTGGCTGGCGGCCAGGCCGATGCCCGGCGCGGCATACATGGTCTCGAACATGTCGTCGAGCAGGGTCTGGAACTCCGGCGTGGTCACCTGCGCCGGGTCGACCGGCGCGGCCCGGGTACGCAGGCGCGGATCGGGAAACTCGAGGATGGGCAGCAAGGCCATGGGGGAACTCCGAGGGGGATGACCGGGACAAACCGGCCCGCCGTCGCAATTCTAGCGCGGAAGCTTGCGCAACGGCCTGAATTCTGGACTATAGTCGCCTGACCTGTTGGGGAAATCAGGCGAGAACGCAACCATGCTCACACGCCTTCGGACGGTACTTGCCGTCGCGATGATGACCGTCGCCACCTATGCTGCCGCCGTCGAGTCGCGGGGCAGTCATCCGGACACGTACGTCGTGGTCCGGGGCGACACGCTCTGGGATATTGCCGGACGCTTCCTCGGCAAGCCGTGGCTGTGGCCGGAAATCTGGCAGGCCAATCCACAGGTCGCCAATCCACACCTGATCTTTCCGGGCGACGTCCTGAGCCTGGCCTACCTGGACCGCGTCGCGGTACAGGCCGGCCCGCGCGAAGAGGCCCCGATCGGCGCGGTTCCGCTGTCGGAAATCGAGCCGTTCCTCAAGGACCTGCGCGTCACCGACGCCTTCGAGCACCTGCCCTACGTGGTCGGGTTCGAAGACAACCGCCTGCGCGGCAGCGCCGGCCAGATCGCCTACGTGAAGGGACTCGACGGCGTACAGGCCGGCCAGCGCTACATGGTGCTGCGCCCGACCGTGCGTTACGCCCTGCCGCGGCCGTTCCAGCACCTGGAGGCCGACGGCCGCCCGATGCCGCTGGACGGCGTGCTGTGGAGCCAGTACGTACCGCCGACCACCCGCAACGAAGCCCTCGGCTACGAGCTGTCCAAGGTCAATGTCGGCACGGTCACCCGCGCTTCGGGCACCGGCGGCGTCGAAGTGGCCACCCTGAGCCTGGAGGACAGTGGTCACGAGGTCCGTGCCGGCGACCGCGTGGTCCCGGTCGAGGCGCAGGCCTACGACCTGCAGTTCTTCCCGCATCCGCCGGCTTCGCAACCGGCCGATGTCAGCGTGCTGGCCGTTGCCGTCAGCGCCACCGCCGGTGGCCCGCGTGACGTCATCGCGATCTCCGCCGGCCGTCTGGACGGCATCGACAACGGCACCGTCTTCTCGCTGTGGCGACCGGGCCGCCACATCAACGACCGCGTGAACGGTGCCCGCACCTCGCGCATGGACGACCAGTTCACCGGCAACGGCAGCACGGTCGCCCTGCCGGAGGAGTACGCCGCCCATGCGATGGTGTTCCGCACCTTCGACAAGGTGAGCTATGCGCTGGTGATGGACGGGACCAAGCCGGTCCGGGTCGGTTTCCAGGCACGGCATCCCGACGCGCAGTAAGCGCCGGAGAATTCCTACAGCACGCGACGACGGCGCCCGAGGGCGCCGTCGTCGTTTCCGGGTAACGATCCTGCGATGCCCGCGCCCTGCCCACCCGATCCCTTGGCGCTGCTGCGACGGCTGCTGGCAGGGGAGCGTCGTGCACCGCATCGTGCGCTGCCACCCCCTGGCGGGCCGGGCGATCCGGAACTGCGCGCGGGGAAGGAGGCCATCCCTGCCGCCGCCCTCGATCGCGCGCTGGCCTGGCTGGCGCATCCGGGCCACCACCTGATCGGCAACGACGATCCGCGCTATCCGCCGCTGCTGCGGCAGGCGCCGGATCCGCCGCTGGCCCTGTTCGTCGACGGCGACCCGGACATGCTGTGGCGACCGTCGATCGCCGTGGTCGGCAGCCGCAGCGCCAGCCAGGGCGGACGCGACACCGCCCGGCTGTTCGCCGACGCGTTGTGCCGGGCCGGGCTGGCCGTCACCAGCGGCCTGGCCGCGGGCATCGATGCCGCTGCGCACGAAGCGGCGCTGGCCACCGGCGGACTCACCGTGGCCGTGCTCGGCACCGGAGCGGACGTGCCCTACCCGCCCCGCCATGACCGCCTGCGCGATCGCATCGCCATCTCCGGTGCGGTGGTAAGCGAACACCTGCCCGGTACCCCGCCCCGCGCCTGGCACTTCCCCGGCCGCAACCGGATCATCGCCGGACTTTCGCTGGGCACCCTGGTAGTCGAGGCGGCCGTGCGCTCGGGGGCGCTGATCACCGCCCGCCTGGCCGCAGAGGCCGGGCGCGAGGTCTTCGCCATCCCCGGCTCGATCCACCTCCCCCAGGCCCGTGGCTGCCATCGCCTGATCCGCGACGGGGCCCAACTGGTCGAGCACCCGGACGAAGTTCTGGCTGGAATCGCAGCGCTGGCCGGGCGCCTGGCCACCTCCCTTGGGCCGCACGCCAGGTCCACGGACGCCCCGACGACGCGCTCCGCGAGGCCTTCATGCGCCCCCCGCGGCGACACTGTCGACCACGACAGATTGTGGGCCGCCCTCGGCTACGACCCAACCCCTATGGATCTGCTGGTCGAGCGCACCGGATTGACGACCGCCGCCCTGTCCTCCATGCTGCTGGCCATGGAACTGGATGGGCGGGTCGCGGTCGAACATGGCCGCTACGCACGCAGGTCCACCGGCGGCGACGCGATCGCCTGACCGGGGTGGCAGGCGTGGGCACTTTGCCCGTGGTTCCCCACCCCACGGCGTCCCGAACGGGGCGCAGGCCGAGGGCAATGAAAGAAAGCATTCTGGACGTTCTGCTTTATCTCTTCGAACACTACATCGGTGACGATGCGGACACCCTCCGCGACCGCGATCCGCTGCAGGAAGGGCTGATCGAAGCCGGCTTCAGTCCAAGCGAAATCAGCAAGGCCTTCGACTGGCTCGACGGGCTGGCGGAGCAGCGCCCGGCCGCAGGCGATGCGCGCGTCGACGGCCCGGTGCGGGTCTACCACGGACCCGAGCTGGACAAGCTCGACGTGGAATGCCGCGGCTTCCTGCTGTTCCTGGAACAGCAGCGCGTGCTCGATGCGGACCAGCGCGAGCTGGTGCTGGACCGGGCCATGGCCCTGGACCAGGACGAGCTGGACCTGGATGACCTCAAGTGGGTGATCCTGATGGTGCTGTTCAACCAGCCCGGCGCCGAAGCGGCGTACGCGTGGATGGAAACGCAGATGTTCGGCGAGGAAGCCGAACCGGTGCACTGATCGGCATCCGCGTGCCACGATGACCCCGGAAGCCGGCGCAAGCCGGCTTCCGCGCATCCGGGGCATGGGGTAACGTGGACGCGCACGCTACGGGGAATCACATGAGCGACTGGTATTACGCCACTGCCGACGGGCAGCGGCACGGCCCTTTGCAGGCCGCGGATTTGCGCGCACTCGCCGCCAGTGGCGCGATCGGTGCGCAGACACTGGTGTGGCGCGACGGCCAGGCGCAGTGGCGTCCATTGCAGGATTTCACCGCCGAGCTGGAACTGGCGGCACTGCCGCCGCCCTTGCCCGCGGCGTCGATTGCGCCCGTGGCTTCCGCGCCGCGGCCCTCCGGCCTGTCCGGTTGCGCGATCGCCGCGTTGATCGGTGTTGCGGGCGTGTTCTTGATCGCCGTCGTCGGCATCCTTGCCGCGATCGCCCTGCCCGCGTACCAGGACTACACCCTGCGCGCGCACACGTCCGCCACCATCGCGCAGGCCCAGGCATTGCAGTCGGCGGTTACCGAGTTCATGGCCGCCAACGACCGCTGCCCTCGCAACGGCGATGAAGGCTTCGGCGATGCGGACAGCTACGCGCAGGCGAACCTGGGCCCGGTGACGTTCGGCGAATTCGAAGGCAGCGACCTGTGCGGGCTGGAAGCGACCATCGCGGCCCCCGGCAAGCCCGCGCTGGACGGCAACGCGATCTGGCTGGAATACGACCCCAACGGTGCCGGCTGGCAGTGCAGCTCGGAAGTCGAGGACAAGTACCTGCCGGTCTCCTGCCGTGGCTGAGACGCGCCCCACCGATCCATCCAGCAAGGAACGCACCGCATGACCGAGTGGTACTACGCCGATCGCCAGCGCAGGCAGATCGGCCCGCAGCCGGCAGAAGCCCTCGTCCAGCGCTTCCGCGCCGGCGAGATCGATGCGGCGACCCTGGTCTGGCGGGACGGGTTGCCAGCCTGGCAGCCGCTGGGTTCGCTGCGGGCCGAGTTGGGCCTGGAGGACGCGGCGGCGACCCTGGACTTCCGCATCGAACCGGTCCTGGCCGCCTCCGCGCCGCCGGCCGATGCAACGCCAGCGGCCGCCCCGGGCGGCGGCGGCGTGGCGCCTGCCTCCGCGGGGGCCTACAGCCCCTACTCCGCACCGGTGGCAATGATGGATGTCCGTGCCGGCGCCGACCCGGTCCACGGCGGCGACGTGGTCATGGCAGGCCTGTGGCGCCGCTTCGCCGCCAGTGTCGTCGACGGCCTGGTCACCGGCGTGCTCAGTTACGCCCTGCTGATCCCGCTGATGCTGGTATTCGGCATGAGCCTGTCGAGCCTGGCCCAGAACGAGCTCGCGGGGGCAGGGGCCAGCGTGACCTTCCTGTTCCTGAACTACGCGATCAGCTTCGGCGTGCCGATGCTGTATTTCGCGTGGATGCACTCGTCCGGCACCCAGGCCAGCCTGGGCAAGATGGCGGTCGGGGCCAAGGTCGTGCGCACCAACGGCGAGCCGATCGGCTTCGGCCGGGCCCTCCTGCGCTACCTGGCCTACCTGCTGTTCGTGCTCTTCACCTGCGGCCTGGGCGTGCTGATCTCGGGCCTGATGGTCGCCTTCACCGAGCGCAAGCAGGCCCTGCACGACATGCTGTGCGACACCCTGGTGGTGGACAAGTGGGCCTACACTGACCGCCCGGAATGGCAGGAACGCGGGCTCGGCACGGTCACCGTGGTGATCCTGGTGCTGTTCGCCCTGATGTTCGTGGCGATGGCGGTGGCGGCGATCGCGATGATCGGACTGTTGTCGTCGATGAAGTGGTAAAAGGGCTCCCCATCGGGCCGGGCGGCGGAACGCCCGGCTTGACACGGCCGGCCACGGCGTGATTCACGTATAAAAAGGACAGCGACCACGCCCGGGGGCCCCCTCCCGGGCGTCGGCTTCTCTGGCGACAGCGTTCTTCACGTGACGCTAACCGCCCGCATCCGGTCCCGGAAGGACCGCCGCCGCACCCAGACTATTGCCATGCCCAAGCATCTCCTCATCGTCGAATCGCCCGCCAAGGCCAAGACGATCAACAAATATCTCGGCAAGGACTTCACCGTCCTGGCCTCCTATGGGCACGTGCGCGACCTGGTGCCCAAGGAGGGAGCGGTCGATCCCGAGCGCGGCTTCGCCATGCGCTACGACCTGATCGAGAAGAACGAGAAGCACGTCGAGGCGATCGCCAGGGCGGCAAAGGCGGCCGACGACATCTGGCTGGCGACCGACCCGGACCGCGAAGGCGAGGCGATCAGCTGGCACATCGCCGAGATCCTCAAGGAACGCGGCCTGCTCGGCAACAAGCCGCTGCACCGGGTGGTGTTCACCGAGATCACCCCGCGTGCGATCAAGGAGGCGATGACCCAGCCGCGCGCGATCGCCGTGGACCTGGTCGATGCACAGCAGGCGCGCAGGGCGCTCGACTACCTGGTCGGCTTCAACCTCTCGCCGGTGCTGTGGCGCAAGGTGCAGCCGGGCCTGTCGGCCGGCCGCGTGCAGTCGCCCGCGCTGCGGATGATCGTCGAACGCGAGGAGGAGATCGAAGCGTTCCGGGCGCGCGAGTACTGGAGCATCGGTGCCGAGCTGGCCCACGCCTCGCAGCCGTTCACCGCCAAGCTCATCAAGCTCGACGGGCAGAAGTTCGAACAGTTCACCATCACCGATGGCGACACCGCCGAAGCGGCGCGCCTGCGCCTGCAGCAGGCAGCCGCCGGTGCGCTGCATGTCACCGACGTGGCCAGCAAGGAGCGCAAGCGCCGCCCGGCGCCGCCGTTCACCACCTCGACCCTGCAGCAGGAAGCATCGCGCAAGCTCGGCTTCACCACGCGCAAGACCATGCAGGTCGCGCAGAAGCTGTATGAAGGCGTGGCCCTGGGCGACGAAGGCACGGTCGGCCTGATCAGCTACATGCGTACCGACTCGGTGAGCCTGTCGCAGGAAGCCCTGGCCGAGATCCGGGACGTGATCGCGCGCGACTACGGCACCGCTTCGGTACCCGACAAGCCCAACGTCTACCAGACCAAGTCCAAGAACGCGCAGGAAGCGCACGAGGCCGTGCGCCCGACCGCCGCGTTGCGCACGCCTTCGCAGGTGGCGCGCTTCCTCACCGACGACGAGCGCAAGCTCTACGAACTGGTGTGGAAGCGCGCGGTCGCCAGCCAGATGGTGCCGGCCACGCTCAACACCGTCTCGGTCGACCTGGCCGCCGGCAGCGAGCACGTGTTCCGCGCCAGCGGCACCACGGTGGTGTTCGCCGGCTTCCTGGCGGTGTACGAGGAAGGCAAGGACAGCAAGGCCGCCGAGGACGAGGACGAAGGCCGCAAGCTGCCGGCGATGAAGACCGGCGACCGCGTGCCGCTGGATCGCATCCACGCCGACCAGCACTTCACCCAGCCGCCGCCGCGCTTCACCGAAGCGGCGCTGGTCAAGGCGCTGGAGGAATACGGGATCGGCCGGCCGTCCACCTACGCCTCGATCATCCAGACCCTGCTGTTCCGCAAGTACACCGAGATGGAAGGCCGCGCGTTCAAACCCACCGACGTGGGTCGCGCGGTCAGCAAGTTCCTGTCCGTTCATTTCACCCGCTACGTGGACTACGACTTCACCGCGAACCTGGAAGACGAGCTCGATGCCGTCTCCCGCGGAGAGGAACAGTGGGTGCCGTTGATGGCGAAGTTCTGGGCCCCGTTCAAGGAACTGGTCGAGGACAAGAAGGAATCGCTGGACCGCACCGACGCCGGCAGCTCGCGCGCGTTGGGCACCGATCCGAAGAGCGGCAAGGAAGTCAGCGCGCGCATCGGCCGCTTCGGGCCGATGGTGCAGATCGGTACGGTCGAGGACGAGGAAAAGCCCAAGTTCGCTTCGCTGCAGCCGGGCCAGAGCATCTATTCGATCTCGCTCGACGATGCCCTGAAGCTGTTCGACATGCCGCGCAACCTCGGCGAGAACAACGGCGAGCAGGTCAGCGTCGGCATCGGCCGCTTCGGCCCCTTCGCCAAGCGTGGCAGCGTCTATGCCTCGCTCAAGAAGGAAGACGACCCGTTCAAGATCGACCTTGCCCGCGCGGTGTTCCTGATCGAGGAGAAGGAAGAGATCGCGCGCAACCGGATCATCAAGGAATTCCCGGGCAGCGAGATCCAGGTGCTCAACGGCCGCTTCGGTCCGTACCTGAGCGACGGCAAGCTCAACGGCAAGATCCCCAAGGACCGCGAACCCGCCTCGCTGACCCTGGCGGAAGTGCAGAAGCTGATGGAGGAGACCGGCAAGCCGGCCCGCCGCGGCTTCGGCGCCAAGAAGACGGCTGCTAAGAAGATCGTCGCGAAGAAGGCCCTTGCCAAGGAAGCCGCTGCGCCGAAGAAGGCCGCGACGAAGAAGGCACCGGCGAAAAAGACCGCGAAGAAGGCGGCGAAGAAGAAGCCCGCTAGTAAGGCCGCAATGAAGAAGGCGCCGCCGAAGAAAGCGGCGCGGTCGGCCGCGGACGACGCCCCCCCGTTCTGAGAACCCGGTCACCCCGGACCTTCATCCCGCGCCATCAATCGCGCGACTAACATCGCCCGCCATGGCCCGCACCCTCGCCATCGACGAAGCCTCCGCGCTGCTCCAGCGCGGAGGCGTGCTCGCCTACCCGACCGAGGCGGTTTGGGGGCTGGGCTGCGATCCGGACAACGAGGCCGCCGTCCTGCGCCTGCTGGAACTCAAGCAGCGCCCGGTCGAGAAGGGCCTGATCCTGGTCACCGCGCACCTGGATCCGCTGCGCCGCTGGCTCGACCTTCCCGCGCTGCCGGCCGAACGCCTGGCGCGCGTGCTGGCCAGCTGGCCCGGGCCGCACACATGGGTGATGCCGGCCGCCGCCGACGCGCCGGCATGGATCACCGGTGGGCGCGACAGCATCGCGGTGCGGATCAGCGACCACCCGGTCGTCATTGCCCTGTGCGAGGCGTTCGGGGGCGCGCTCGTTTCCACCAGCGCCAACCGCGGCGGTGAACCCCCGGCGCGCAGCCGATCCGAACTGGATCCGGTGCTGGACGAGGCCATCGACGGGATCGTCGCCGGCGATACCGGGGAGCTGGCGCAACCCACGCCGATCCGCGTCGCCCTCGACGGCAGCCTCCTGCGATCCTGATTGCAAGCTGGCATCCACGCGCGTGGCGCTAGGATGGCGACATGTACTGCCTTCCGCTCCGGCGCACCTGCATCGCCCTCGCCGTAGCGACTGCTCCGGCGCAACGCGGCGGCAATCCGACGGACTGACCATGCGCGGCCACGCGACACTCCTGCTCCTGCCGCTTTTTGCCATCCTGCCGGCCCCGCCTGCTGGCGCGCAGCAGGCGGCCACGGGCGGCGTGACCATCTATCGCTGCGTCGACAGCGGCGGCCAGCTGGTCGCGCTGCGCGATTCGCCCTGCCGCGACGGCGAACGCCAGGAAACGGTGCAGATGCAGCGCCCGCAGGATCCGCCGGCGCGGGCCGCTTCCACCGCTACGCCGGTAGCGGCCAGCGCACCGGTCGCGCCCGATCGCGAAGTCCGCATCATCACCGTGGCAGAGCCGGCACCGGTGTACGAGTGCACCGCACCGGACGGCACGACCTACACCAGCGCCTCCGGCGAAGGCCAGTCGCGCTGGGTGCCGTTGTGGACGATGGGCTACCCGGTGGGACCGGGGCCACGGCCACGGCCGCGACCGCCGCAGCCCGGCCTGCCGCCGGTCAGGCCCGCCGGTCCCGCTCCGGTTGCCGCCGGTGCGGGCCGGCCTCACGGCGGCGGGCACAGGCCATCGCCCGGGGTGATCGTGCCCGGCGGCACCTGGGTGCGTGACTCGTGCGTGCGCCTGTCGCGGGAGGAGGTGTGCGGAGCGCTCTCGGACCGGCGCTACGAGATCCTGCGCGTCTACCATGCCGGCATGCCGAGCGAACGTGCGGCGCTGGATCGCGAACAGCGCGAAATCGATGCACGCATGGCCAACGAATGCAGGACGCCCTGAACGCATGTTCCGCCTGAACCGACGCTTCTTTTTCCGCCCGATGCACGTATCGCTGGTACTCCTGCTGTGCACCCTTGCGGGTACGGCCGCCGCACAAGGCACCACGATCTACCGCTGCACCGACGCAGCCGGCGAACTCACCGTGCAGAACCGGCCCTGCCCGGCGGGCAGCACCCAGCGCCAACAACAGGTGCAGGGCGTCTCCAGTGCGCCGGCCGGCGCCACGCCCACGGCGGCTCCCCTACCGGCTCCAGCCGCCATGCCGCCCCCGGCTCCCGTGCCGGCTGCGACGGCGCAGGTGCTGACGGACGCCGCGCCCACGGCGCTCCAGACGATCTACCGCTGCACTGACGCCGCCGGCAACCTGACCGTGCAGAACCTGCCCTGTCCTTCCGGAACGACCCAGCGCCAGCAGCAGGTTCAGGGCGTGTCGAACACACCGGCGCGCGCACCGACCGCATCCCCGACGCCCCCTGCCCCGGCGACCACCGACAGCGGTGGATTCGTCAGCACGTCCACCGGTCCCGAGCCGCGCATCCTCGACAGTGCCAACCTGCCACGGACCCCGCCGCCGCAAGCACCCGAACCCGACCCCGGGCGTCTGCCGCCTCCGCCGCTGTTCCGCTGCACCACCTACGACAACGACGCCTATCTGAGCGAAGAACAGGAGCAGCCGCCGCGCTGCCTGGCGTTGCGTACCGTCGGCCTGGACGGCAATCCGGCCGGTGGCGCCGGCAGGGCCTGCGAAGTGGTACGCGACCGGTGCGCGCGCGTCCCCGATGGCTCGGCCTGCGAAGCGTGGCATCGCTATGCACGCGAAGCCGAATCACGCTTCCGCTTCGCCCACCCGGACAACGTCGAACGACGTCGCATCGAATACGAGCGCCTGGCGAAGATCGTCGGCGAAAGCTGCGGTTGAGCGGCAGCATCCTGCCCGGACACCCGGCGCCTTCGCGAGCCCGCCTCCGCTGATCCCTGCAAAATCCCGTCGCAGCCCCACCCTTGCAGGAGCGGGTGCGACCGCGATCCCGATTCCCCTACCCCGGGCGTCACGCCCCCTGTGGTGTGCCGCGCGAGCCGGAACCACGTGTCGCCGGTGGCACGTCGCGTCGACTCAGCCCGACCAGGGCACGCTCAGTCCGACTGCCAGCAGGAACAGCGCGAATATCCGCCGCAATGCCTCGCCGCTGAGCCGGTGTGCCAGCCGCGTGCCCCAGGGCGCGGCCACGACCGAAGCCACTGCCACGCCCACGGCAGCGGGCAGGTAGACGTACCCCCACCCGTGCGCAGGCAGCGCGCCGGCCGGTGCATGCATCGCGTAGCCCAGCGCGCTGGACAGTCCGATCGCCACGCCGCAAGCGCTCGAGGTGCCGACGGCGCGCACTGGCCTGACCCCGCGCCAGACCAGGAGCGGCACGGTCATGCTGCCGCCACCGATCCCGACCACCGCCGACAACGCGCCGATGCCGCCACCGGCCACGCTCATCGGCCAGCCGCGCGGAGCCTGCACTTCGCTGCCATCGCCCGGGGCGCGGGTGCGCCCGAAGCCGATCTGCCACGCCGCCACCAGGCAATAGACCGCGACGATCCAGCGCAGCGCACCATCATCCAGCGCCACGGCAACGCCACTGCCCAGCCAGCCTCCCAGCAGCAGGCCCGGCACCATCCACGCGACCGTGGGCCATAGCACGCTGCCGCGCCGGGCATGCGCACGCGCGGACGAGGCGGCGGTGAGCACGATGCTGGCGAGGGAGCTGGCCAGCGCGGCGTGCATCGCCGCCTCCGGCGGCACGCCGAACAGCGGCAACAGCCAGGCCAGTGCCGCGACCAGCACCAGGCCGCCGCCGATCCCGAGCAGGCCGGCGAGGACGCCGGCCACCAGGCCCAGCAGCGGGAACAGCAGGAATATCAGCGGTGACAAGATGACGCCTCCGGTGCGGGCCCCGTCGTGACGCGGAACGGCGCGAAGGCCGCATTGTCACGGCCATTCAGGCGCGTTGGGTATATTCGAGCGCATGTCGCCGCCCGCCACCACCCTTTCGCTCCAATACCTCCACCGTTCCGCACTGGCACTGCTGCTGGCCGTGCCCTCGCTCGCCCTCGCCCAGGCCTCCGCTTCCGGGGCGGACAACGATGCGGCGATGAAGGCCGCCATTGGCGCCGCGCAGCGCGGCCAGCTGGCGGCAGGACAGGCCGAATCCCTGCGCAACGATCCGCGCCGGCCGTGGCTGGAATACGCCCAGCTGTCGCGCAACCTCGACACGGCCGATGCCGCGCAGGTCCGTGCCTTCCTGCAACGATACGACGGCCAGGCATCCGCCAACGCGCTGCGCCCGCTGTGGCTGGCCTCGCTTTCGCGGCGCCAGCAGTGGAACGATTTCCTCGCAGACTGGCGCCCCAGTGACGATGCCGCGCTGCGCTGCGCGCGGCTCAACGCGCAGCAGGCGCTCGGTCGCACCGAAGCGGACTGGAACAGCGACGCGCAGGCCCTGTGGCGAAGCGGCAAGTCGCTGCCCGATGCCTGCGACACGACCTTCGCCACCCTGGCCGCGCGTGGCGGCCTGGACGATGCACTGCGCTGGGAACGCTTCGACCTGGCCGTGGCCGAGGGCGATCCGGGCGTGATGCGCAGCGCGGCGCGCGGCCTTGCGGCCGATGCGCTCGCGCTGGCCCAGGACTATGCCGCCTTCGTGCAGGCCCCGCATGCACGCGCCGCGCAATGGCCGCGCGACGCGCGCAGCCGGCAGGTCGCCGCCGCCGGCCTTGCGAAGCTGGCCAGGAACGACCCCGATGGCGCCGAGCGCCAGCTTGCGCAGCTGGCGCCGGTACTGGGCATGGATGAAGCGCAGCGTGGCCAGGTGCAGTACCAGGTCGCGCTGTGGACCGTGGCCTCTTACCTGCCCGATTCGGCGCGGCGGCTGGCCGCGGTGCCCGAACCGGCCTATGACGAACGCCTGCACGAGTGGCGCGCGCGCGAAGCGATGGCCCGCAGCGACTGGAAGGCCGCGCTCGACGCGATCCGCAGGATGCCGACGAAGCAACGCGAGGACTCGCGCTGGCGCTGGTTCGAAGGCCGCATGCTGGAAAAGACCGGTCGCGGCGCCGAAGCACAGGCGCTGTTCCGCAGCGCGGCCGCTTCGCCGACCTTCCATGGATTCCTCGCCGCCGACCGGCTCAAGTTGCCCTATGCCTTGTGCCCGTGGGACCCGGCCGACCCGCCGGCGCTGCGCAAGGAGGTCGCGCGCGATCCTGCACTGGTCCGTGCGCTGGCGCTGCAGCGGATCGACCAGCCGGGCTGGGCGGTGCGCGAGTGGAACGATGCGCTGACCCGCTTCGACGACGCCCGCCGCCGCACGGCGGTAGCGCTGGCGCAGGAACAAGGCTGGTTCGACCGCGCGGTGTTCTCGCTGGGCAAGCAGCCCGACGAGCAGCGCCTGTACAAGCTGCGCTTCCCGCTGCACCACGACGCCGACATCCGCGCGGCCGCCAGGCGCAACGACCTGGATCCGGCCTGGATCGCCGCCGAGATCCGCGCCGAGAGCACTTTCAATCCCAATGCGCGCTCGCCGGCCAACGCGCGCGGCCTGATGCAGTTGCTGCCGGGCACCGCCGCCGGCGTGGCCCAGCGCACCGGGCTGCCGTATGCCGGCGCCGAAAGCCTGTACGACTCGTCCACCAACATCGCCCTGGGCAGCGCCTACCTGCGCGAGATGGAGGACAAGTACGGCCAGACCTACCAGGCCATCGCCGCCTACAACGCCGGGCCGACGCCAACTGCACGCTGGCTGTCGCAGCGGCCCTCGCACGATCCGGACCTGTGGATCGAGACGATCAGCTACAAGGAAACCCGCGACTACGTGGCCCGCGTGCTGGCCTTCAGCGCGATCTACGACTGGCTGCTCAACAAGGACGCGCTCCCGGTCAGCGAACGCCTGCTCGGCCACAACGCGGGCGCGCGCAAGCGCTTCGCCTGCCCGACTCCGGCATTGGCGATCTGAGCCGGAGGGGCCGCACGCTACGATGGGCGCCATGGATACCTATCTTGTCGGCGGCGCGGTACGCGATGAACTGCTGGGACTGGCGCCCGGGGACCGCGACTGGGTCGTGGTCGGCGCCACGCCGCAACGGATGCTCGATGCCGGCTTCAAGCCGGTAGGCAGCGACTTCCCGGTGTTCCTGCACCCGCGCACCGGCGAGGAACACGCGTTGGCCCGGACCGAGCGCAAGAGCGGGCGTGGCCATCGTGGATTCGTGGTCGACGCCGATCCGGCGGTGACCCTGGAAGAAGACCTGCAACGCCGCGACTTCACCATCAACGCGATCGCCCGCGACGCGCAGGGCGACCTGGTCGATCCCTATGGCGGCGTGGACGACATCGATGCGCGCGTGCTGCGCCATGTGGGGCCTGCCTTCGCCGAGGATCCGCTGCGCGTGCTGCGTGCGGGCCGCTTCATGGCCCGCTTCGCACCGCTGGGTTTCACCGTCGCGCCGGAAACCCTGTTGCTGATGCGGCAGATGGTCGCCAGCGGCGAACTCGATGCGCTGGTGCCCGAGCGCGTCTGGCAGGAACTGCGCAAGGCGCTGGCCGCGCCGCAGCCCTCGGCGTTCCTCGCCACGATGCATGCCTGCGGCGCGCTGGCGGCGATCCTGCCCGAGGTCGATGCGCTGTACGGCGTGCCGCAGCGCGCGGAGTACCACCCCGAAATCGACACCGGCGTGCACCAGCAGATGGTCAGCGACATGGCCGCGCGCCTGGCTCCCGGCGATGACCTGGCCGGCTTCGCCGCGCTCACCCACGACCTGGGCAAGGCACTGACGCCGGGCGACGTCTTGCCCAAGCACATCGGCCACGAACATGCCGGCCTCAAGCCACTGGCCGCGCTGTGCGAACGGCTGAAGGTGCCGCTCGAACACCGCCGCCTGGCCGAAGCGGTGTGCCGCGAACACCTCAACGTCCACCGCCTGGCCGAACTGCGCGATGCGACCGTGCTCGAACTGCTCGAGCGCTGCGATGCCCTCCGCCGGCCCGAACGCGTGGCGCGTATCGCGCTGACCTGCGAGGCCGACGCGCGTGGCCGCCTCGGCAGCGAGGATGCCGACTACCCGCAGGGCCCCGAGTTGCGCCGGGTGCACGCGGCCGCGCTGGCGGTGAACGCGCGCGATCTGGACGGCGGCGGAGGCCTCAGTGGGCCGCAGGTCGGGGAAGCCGTGCGCCGTGCGCGCGTGGCCGCGATCGGACAGGCCCGCACGCTGCGCCGGTCGCAGGAATCCGGCGGCGCCTGACGTCGCGGCCCACCGGCTTTCGCCTGCAGGTACCCTTGCGTTGCGCGGGCATTGCCGCGATGCCAGGGAAGTAGTTCGTGCACGACGCCAATGCTCCCCTTCCCACCGTGCTGCGACCGCTCCTGCTTGCGCTGGCGCTGGCATGCCCGCCGGCAACGGCCGCCGAGCCGCCGCCTCGCGATTACGCCAACCCCATCCTGTTCGCCGACTACTCCGATCCCGACGTGATCCGGGTCGGCGACGACTACATCATGGTCGCCTCGACCTTCCACTTCTCGCCGGGCCTGCCGGTGCTGACATCGAAGGATCTCGTGCACTGGACCATCGCCGGCCATGCCCTGCCGCGGCTGCCGTTCGGACCCGCCTACGACCTGCCCGGCCCGCTCGACTTCGACGACAGCTCCGCGCGCGCGCGCCTGGACCCGGCGATGGGCCACCGCTACAGCGCCGGCGTGTGGGCACCGTCGATCCGCCACCACGACGGCCGCTTCTTCATCTTCTTCGCCACGCCGACCGACGGCATCTTCATGGTTTCCGCGGAGAAACCCCAGGGCCCGTGGAGTTCGCCGGTCGCGCTGGTCGCGCAGGCCGGTTTCGAGGATCCATCCCCGCTGTGGGACGACGACGGCAGCGCCTGGCTGGTCCACTCGAAGGTCGGCGCCGGTCCGCTGATCCTGCGGCGGATGACGCCCGATGGCACCCGCGTGCTCGACGCCGGTACCGTGATCGTCGAAGACCCGGTGAACCTGCCGGTCCTGGAAGGCCCCAAGCTGCTCAAGCGCAATGGCTGGTACTACATCTTCGCGCCCTACGGTGGCGTGGAGAAAGGCCCGCAGGCGGTGCTGCGCGCGCGCGACATCCGCGGTCCCTACGAATGGCGCACCGTGCTCGCCCAGGGCGATACCGATGTGCAGGCGCCGCACCAGGGCGGTTACGTGGAGACGCCGTCGGGCGAAGGCTGGTTTGCCCACTTCAACAGCACCGGCGCCTACGGGCGCATCGTCCACCTGCAACCGGTGCGGTGGATCGACGACTGGCCGCTGATCGGCGAGCCCGTCTCCGCCACCACCGGCCAGCCGGTCGCCACGCATCGCATGCCCGACGTCGGCCGCGTGCATCCGACCATGCATCCGCAGACCTCCGACACGTTCGACGCCACCACCCTCGGCCCGCAGTGGGAGTGGAACCACAACCCGGTCGATACGCACTGGAGCCTGGCCGCACGCAGGGGCTACCTGCGCCTGACGGCGATGTACGCGCCCGGCTTCCTGGCCGCGCGCAACACGCTCACCCAGGTCCACCACGGCAGCGCCTCGCGTACCACCGTGCGGATGGACGTATCGGCGCTGCAGGACGGCGAACGCGCCGGGCTGGCGATGCTGCAGGTGCAGCCGAACTGGATCGGGGTGGCGCGGCAAGACGGCGTACGTCACCTGGTGTTCGCTTCGGCCGGCGTGGAAACCCGCGGCCCGCGCGTGGACGGCACCACCGTACAGCTGCGCCAGCACGTCGCCGACCAGGGCGTGCGCTACGAATACAGCCTCGACGACGGCCGCAGCTTCGTCGCGCTCGGCGAGGCCAGGCCCATGCGCTTCAGCTGGTGGAAGGGCGCGCGGCCGGCGCTTTTCAACTGGTCGACCGTGGACAACTCGACCACGCGCGGGCACGTGGACATCGACCGGGTGCAGGTGGAGACGCTGGCACCGATACGGCGCTGAACCGGCGACCGGATCCGTCGTGACAGCCCCCCGCACCGGCGATGCGTGGAAGCGATGCCGGGCGGCCAGACGGACTCCGGACTAGGGCAGCCGCTCCAGTCGTCCCTTGCGGCGGACGATGTTCTTGTAGTCCCACTGGATCGTCCGCGACTTGCCGACCCAGCGCTGCAGGTCGGCGATGTCGATCTCCGACACCTCGTTGTAGAACACCGAGGCGTCCTTGAACTTCTTGCCGACGACGGCCAGCCCGGCCTCGTCGAAGTCGGCGCCGCTCCAGAACATCAGGCGAATGCCCGGCTTCTGCAGGCTGTAGCCGGCGATCGGATTGCCGTCCAGGAACCACACCGGATGCGCGTGCCAGATCCTGTTTTCGGCACCCGGCAGGTGGGCGTCGATCTCATGGGCGAGCAACTCGCAGACCGCGCGATGGGCCGGCTTCTGGCATGCGTTGTAGGCCTGGATCTCGGGGTGCATGGCATCACTCCAACGACAGGGCGGTGACGGAAATGGAGATGGATGGATTCGCGCACTGCAGCAGCGTCCGGTCCGGGCGCCATCTCCGACCGCCTCAGGGACCGGCCTTGATCGCGTAAGCCGCGGCACCGAGTCCGGCGACCAGCACGACCAGGACCACGAAGCCGAAACGCAGGCGCAGCGGAATCGGAATGCGACCGAGCTCGCGTTCGGTCAGGCGGGTGTCAAGGAGCCAGCCGTGACTGCATTGCGTGCAGGCCAGCTGGTAGCGCTTGTCGTAGACGAACCCGAAGAGCAGGTCGAACTCGCCGAACTTGTACCTGAGCTGCGGCTCGAACGGCCTGACCTCGTCGCAGCGTGGGCAATGGTGGTCCTCGTGCGGGCCGATGGCCAACACCCGCTCTCCCTGGCCGACCATGAACATCATGCTTGCATCCTCTCCGACACGTGCATGCCTGGAACCGGGTTCCGTTCCGGTGGATCGAAGGCCAGCAGGACTGCTGCCCCGCGAAGCCCGACCGCCGCTGCCCGACTGGACGGGGACTGTCGCACGCCGCGGTCTACCCGGCTACAAGCCGGTCACGGATTGGGCCGCCCGAACTCCTGGACGCGATCCGCTGCGGCCCGTGTCGATTCCGGCGCCGGCCGGCCGTCGTACCCCGAAGCCCGCGTGGACGGCCGCACGCCGCCTGGCAGGGCGTTACCCACTGACGAGGACACGGACATGCGCGTGATGGTGATAGTGAAGGCCTCGCCCGGCTCCGAGGCCGGCACGATGCCGGACGAACGACTGCTGGCCGACATGGGCCGGTTCAACGAGGAGCTGGTCAGGGCCGGAGTGATGCTGGCCGGCGAAGGCCTGCATCCGACCTCGCGCGGCGTGCGCGTCCAGTTCTCCGGCAGCGGGCGCACGGTGGTCGATGGCCCGTTCGCCGAGACCAAGGAGCTGGTCGCCGGATTCTGGCTGTGGCAGGTGCGCTCGATGGACGAGGCCATCGAATGGGTCAAGCGCTGCCCGAACCCGCACATGGAAGACAGCGAGATCGAAATCCGGCCGGTGTTCGAGGAAGACGACTTCGGCGCCGAGTTCACCCCCGAGCTGCGAGAGCAGGAACGCCGCCTGCGCGACGAGATCGCCGCGCGCAATTGAGTGCCCACTCCTGGAGGACATGCACATGCAACTGAACACCTACCTGAGCTTCGGCGGCGACTGCCGCCAGGCGCTGGAGTCGTACGCGGAACTGCTGGGCGGCACGGTCATGGGGATGATGACCTTCGGCGAGATGCCACCGCAGGAAGGCTGCGGCGAAATGCCGGCTTCGGTGAAGGACCGGATCATGCACGGCTGCGTCGAGATCGGCGGGCACCTGCTGATGGGCACCGATGCCACGCCGGACCATCCCTACCGGGGGATCACCGGTTCCTACATCACGTTCCAGACCGCGGATGTCGCCGAGTCGGAGCGGGTGTTCGCCGCGCTGTCCCGGGACGCGCGGCGGATCGAGATGCCGCTGCAGCAGACGTTCTGGGCCAAGCGTTACGGCAGCCTGGTGGACCGCCATGGGGTGCCGTGGATGGTCAACTGCTCCGATCCCTGCCCCGAGGGCTGAACCCCATCTCCCGCCACGCGCAACGGAAACCCGCCCATGCCCCGCAAGCTCTTCGTCAACCTGCCGGTGAAGGACCTCGATCGTTCGGTCGCGTTCTTCACCGCGCTGGGCTTCAGTTTCAACCCCCAATTCACCGATGCGAACGCCACCTGCATGATCGTCTCCGACGACAGCTTCGTGATGCTGCTGGTGGAGCCGTTCTTCCAGGGCTTCACCGCCAAGCCGCTCGGCGACGCCCGCCAGCAGACCGAAGTACTGCTGGCGTTCTCGCTGGAAAGCCGCGAGGAGGTGGACGAACTGGTCGGCAAGGCGGTGGCCGCGGGCGCGACCATCACCCAGCCGGCGCGCGACCACGGATTCATGTACCAGCAGAGCTTCGCCGACCTCGACGGCCACCAGTGGGAGCCCTTCTTCATGGACCCGGACGCGGTGCCGCCTTCGACATGATGGAGCGGGCACTTGTCCGGCTCGCGCGGCGATGGTGTGATCGCCACGCATGAGCGACCACCGGCCCCACCACGATATCCATCGCACCATCGACGCCGTCTGGCGGATGGAGTCGGCGCGCGTCATCGCCGGGCTGGTGCGCATGGTCCGCGACGTCGGCCTGGCCGAGGAACTGGCGCAGGACGCACTGGTCGCGGCGCTGGAGAAATGGCCAGAGAGCGGCGTGCCGGACAACCCGGCCGCGTGGCTGACCACCACCGCGCGCAATCGTGCGATCGACCGCCTGCGCCACCTCAAGCTGCGCGACCAGAAGCATGTGGAGATCGCCTACGAGCTGGAGCAGTGGCAGGCCGAAGTCGACCAGCACAACGGGGAGCTGCTCGATGATCCGGTCGGCGACGACCTGCTGCGGCTGATGTTCATCAGCTGCCACCCGGTGCTGCCGCCGGAATCGCGCGTTGCGTTGACCCTGCGGCTGCTTGGCGGCCTGGAGACGGGAGAGATCGCACGCGCATTCCTCGCCGCCGAAGCCACCGTGGCCCAGCGCATCGTCCGCGCCAAGCGCACGCTGGCCGAGGCGAACGTGCCGTTCGAGATCCCGCGCCGCGAGGAGCTGCCCGAGCGCCTGTCGGCCGTGCTCGGGGTGATCTACCTGGTCTTCAACGAAGGCTATGCGGCCAGCAGCGGCGACCACTGGATCCGCCCGGGGCTGTGCGAGGAAGCGCTGCGCCTGGGACGCGTGCTGGCCGGACTGATGCCGGACGAATCGGAAGTGCTGGGACTGGTCGCGCTGATGGAAATCCAGGCCTCGCGCCTGCACGCACGCATCGGCGCGGATGGCGAACCGGTGCTGCTGCTGGACCAGGACCGCTCGCGCTGGGACCGGCTGCTGGTCGGCCGCGGCCTGGCCGCGCTGGAGCGCGCGCAAAGACTGGGCGGTGCACTTGGGCCCTATGCATTGCAGGCAGCGATCGCGGCCTGCCACGCGCGCGCGGTCACCGCCGCCGATACCGACTGGGTGCGCATCGTCGCCTTGTACGATGCTCTCGCGCAGCTTTCGCCATCGCCCGTGGTCGAACTCAACCGCGCGGTGGCAGTCTCGATGGCGTTCGGCCCCGAGGCCGCGCTTGGGCGCGTGGACGCACTGCGTGACGAACCAAAGCTGGCGAGCTACCACCTGTTGCCGAGCGTACGTGGCGACCTGCTGTTCCGCCTCGGCCGCCTCGGCGAGGCACGCGGCGAATTCGAGCGTGCCGCGGCGATGACCGGCAACACCCGCGAACGCGACCTGCTCCTGGCGCGGGCGGCGGAATGCCAGCCCTGACATCCCTGCCTTGCAGGAGCGGGCACGACCGCGACACCCAGGCCGTCGAAAGCGGCCGGAACATCGCCCGTACCGACGCGCCGGCTTCGCGACAAGAAGCCGGTCCCGCCAAGACTGTCCCCGGAATCAGACCTTGATATGCCAGCCGCGCCGGTCCATCGCACGCACGACCAGCCACCAGAACCCGACGAACGCCAGCGCGAACGCGAGTGACGGCAGGTAGGGACCGAAGCGCGGCGTCATCCAGCCTGCGAATCCGATCCGGTAGACAGGCTCCCACCAGCCCAACGCCGCGAACAGGTACACCATCACCGCCGAACCCGCGTAGGCGGCGATCGCATTGACGCCGAAGCTGCGACCCAGCGCCGGCCAGCGCCGCCGATTGACCAGCACATGGGCCGCGGCCAGCGCGAGCATCGCCCAGCCCCCGCTCCACAGCACATAGGACGACGTCCACAGGTTCTTGTTCCATGGCAGCAGCTGCGCCCAGAGCAGGCCCAGCAGCAGCGCGGCAACGCCACCGATGCAGAGCGCGCGCGGCCGGCCGTGCCGCAGCCAGTCACCTGCACGCAGGCCCAGCAATGTGGTCGCCAAGGCCCCGAGCGTGCTCGGCAGGCCTTCGGGATCGTGACCCCGCCCCGTCATCGGATCGAACTGGTACAGCCACGGCCCCAGCAATGCGGTATCGACGCGACTGGCAAGGTTGACCCACGGCTCCAGGCTGCCACCCCAGGCCAGCAGCACCCACCAGCCCAGCAACAGCGCACCGGTCAGCAGCCACTGCGCGCGTGGCCGCAGCCACAACGCCACCGCGCCGGCGGCGAGGAAGCACAGGCCGATCCGCTGCAGCACGCCCCAGGGCCTGAAATGCGGCATTTCCATCCACCACCACGCCAGCACGTGCAGCAGCAGGCCGAGGCCGATGATGCGCAACGCACGCACGGTGACCGAGCGCATCAATGCGCCGCGATCGGCTCCGGCTTCCATGCGCGGCACCACGCCCAGTGCGATCGAGACACCGACGATGAACAGGAAGAACGGGAACACCAGGTCGGTCGGCGTGCAGCCGTGCCATTCGGCGTGCAGCAGCGGTGCGTACACATGACCCCAGTCGCCGGGATTGTTCACCAGCAGCATCGCCGCCACGGTCAGCCCGCGCAGCGCATCGACCGAAGCGAAGCGCGGCGCGCGCGGGCTGGCGGTCACGCCCGCCACGCCGGGAATGCGGTCACGCGACATCCTCGCGCGCGCCGGCGATCCAGGTCGAGCGCACCTGCAGCGCGTCGTCCAGCAGGACCAGGTCGGCCTGGAAGCCGGGCGCGATGCGTCCATGGCGCCGGCCCAGGCCGAGGAATTCGGCCGGGTAGGTCGCGGCCATGCGCGCGGCCTCGTCCAGTGGCAACCCCAGCAGCTGTACGCAGTTGCGCACGGCGGTCGCCATGTCCAGCGCCGAGCCCGCCAGCGCGCCGGCGGCGTTGCGCACGACGCCATCCACGGCGGTGATCACTTCGCCATACAGCGCGAAGGCCGGATCGTCCGAACCCACCATCGGCATCGCATCGGTGACCAGGAAGATCTTGCCGGGCGGCTTGGCCGCCAGGGCCACCCGCAGGCTGGCCGGATGCACGTGCACGCCGTCGACGATGACGCCGCACCAGCTGTCGCGATCTTCCAGCGCGGCACCGACCGCGCCGGGCTCGCGCCCCTGCAGCGGCGTCATCGCGTTGTACAGGTGGGTGAAGCCGCGCAGGCCCGCATCCAGTCCTGCGCGCGTCTGCTCGTAAGTGGCGGCGGTGTGGCCGGCGACGACGATGGCGCCACGGGCGACCATCATCCGGATCGTGTCCAGCGGCACCTGCTCCGGCGCCAGGGTGATCAGGGTGACGCCGTTGTCCAGCGAGGTCGCCATTGTCGCTTCGACGGCATCCGGTACGCGGAACTTCGCCGCATCGTGGGTGCCCTTGCGTGCCGGCGCGATGTACGGGCCTTCCAGGTGCACGCCGAGCACGCCGGGCACGCCCGCCGTGATCGCGTCGCGGGTCGCGTCGACCGCACGCGCCATGACCGCGGCATCGTCGCTGATCAGGGTCGGCAGGAAACCGGTGGTGCCGAACCTGCGGTGCGCGCGCCCGATCGCGGCGATCGCTTCGACACGCGTGTCGTTGTTGAACAGCACGCCACCGCCGCCGTTGACCTGCGCATCGATGAAGCCGGGCAGCAGCCAGCCGCCCTCGAGGTCGTGCACTTCATCGGCCCGCGCGCGCGCCTGTCCCGCTGGAACCAGTGCGGCGATGCCACCGGCGGCGTCGAGCAGCACCGCAAGGTGGTCGGAGAAGCCGTCTTCGACCAGGACCTTCGCGTTGACCAGCGCGCGCAGCGCCATCAGACCGTCTCCGTGACCTTGTTGAGGTGCGGCGGCAGGTCGGGATTGTGGCCGCGCCGCAGCGCCAGCGCGTTGATCGCGCGATAGAAGCTCTGCACGGTGAGCAGCGGAGCCAGCGCGGGATGCGCGGCCTGCGCCAGTGGCAACTGGACGCTGGAAGGCGCCGTGGACGACGCCCCCCGTGCCGAGGCCACCCAGACCTCCGCACCGCGCGCGTGGAACTCGTCGGCCACGGCGAGCGCGCCGGCGCCGGTTTCATCCGGCTGCGCGAACACCAGCACCGGGAATCCGGCCCCGACCAGTGCCATAGGCCCATGCTTGACCTCGGCCGAGCTGTAGGCCTCGGCATGCAGGCCGCAGGTTTCCTTGAACTTCAGTGCCGCTTCCTGGGCCGCGCCCAGGCCCAGGCCACGGCCGAGCACGAACAGGTTGCGTGCATCGACCAGCCCGTCGGTAAGCGTCGACCAGTCCTGGTTCCATGCTTCGCCCAGCGACTGCGGCAGGGTATCCAGTGCGGCAAGCAGTCCGGGCTCGTCCTTCCAGTGCGCGACCAGCTGGGCGATGGCCGCCAGCGAAGCCAGGTAGCTCTTGGTCGCGGCGACGCTCTTCTCCGGGCCGGCGCCCAGCGGTATCACCGTGTCGGCCAGTTGCGCCAGCGGCGAGTCCTCGACGTTGACCAGCGCCACCACGCGTGCGCCTGCGGCCTTGGCGGCTTCGGCGTTGCGCAGCAGGTCAGGGCTCTTGCCCGACTGCGAGATGGCGATGAACAACGCACCTTCCAGTCGCAGCGGCGCGGCGTACACCGAGCCGATCGACGGCGACAGCGACGCGGTGACGATCCCCAGCTGGGTTTCGATCAGGTACTTGGCGTAAGTGGCGGCATGATCGGAGCTGCCGCGCGCGCAGGTGGCCACGAATGGTGGTGGCGATGCCCGCAGTTGCGATGCCAGCGCGGCGACGGTTTCTCGGTTGCGCGCGAACTGCCCGGCGACCAGGGCCGCGGTTTCCGCTGCCTCGTTGAACATCAGGGTCTGGTGTGCTGCGGGCAGCGCGATCGGCATGTTCATGCTTCTGAGGAAGGGGTCGGAGGTCGCGGGCGCGCCTGCAGCGGCGCCGGCGCGGTGGAGCCGCGGACCACCAGCTGCGGCACGAAGCCCTGGTTGGTCACGGCCAGCGGGTGGTCGTCGTAGGCGTCCTGGCGCAGGCTGCCGATCAGCAGGCGCGCCGCGTGCCGGGCAATGTCCTCGGTGGCCTGCTTGGCGGTGGTCAGCGCGGGCCACGACTGGCGCGAGAACGGGCTGTCCTCGAATCCGGCGATGGACAGGTCGTAGGGCACGTTCAACCCCACCGATTTCGCCGCGGCCAGCACGCCGGCGGCGATCTCGTCGTTGCTGCCGAAGATCGCGGTCGGCGGCTCGCGCAGCGCGAGCAGGCGACGCGCACCGCGGAACCCGTCGTCGAAGGTGTAGTCGCCCGGGACCACCAGGTGCTTGTCCAGGACGATGCCGTAGTCCTTGAGCGCCGCTTCGTAGCCGGCGTAGCGCTCGCCGGAGGAGTGGTGCTGCGCCCCGCCCCAGAGGAAACCGATGCGCTGGTGGCCGAGCTGGATCAGGTGCTCGGTGACTTCGTACGCGGCGTCGCGGTCGTCGATGTAGACGCAGGGACCGTCGCCGGGATCCTCGGTGGCGGCGATGATCCGCACCACGCGGATGCCCTTCGCGACCAGCGCGGCGACCAGGTCCGGCCGCTCGGACATCGGCGCGGTCAGCACCAGCCCGGCCAGGCGCGAGCGCTGCACCAGCTCGGCCAGTTCCTCGGCCAGCAGTGGCGAGGTGGAATCGCAGGGCTGGATCTGCAGGCCGAATCCGGTCTCGCGACAGGCGGCGAGTACGCCGTTCTGCACGCCGATGATGTGGTACGCGTTGGGGTTGTCGTACACCAGGCCGATCACGAACGGCGTGCCGCTGCGCAGGTTGCGCGCCGTGGCGTCGGGCTCGTAGTCGAGGTCGGCGATGGCGGCCAGCACGCGCGAGCGCGTGGCCTGCATCACCGACGGTTCGTTGTTGATTACCCGCGACACCGTCTTGAGCGAGACTTTCGCCCGCTCGGCGACGTCCTTGATGGTCGGCCTGCGCATGCCTTCAGCTGCCTTTTGAATCGATCCGCCGTCCATGATGCGGCAATCAGCGCGCCGCCGGCAGTCCGGCACGGTGGCCGCGCAGGGCGTAGTAGAGGATGTACAGGTAGCAGGGAACCATCAGCCCGGCGAAGACCCACTGGAAGTCGGCGTGCTGCTTCAGCACGGCGAACGCCTGCGGAATGATCGCGCCACCGGCGATACCCATGATCAGCAATGCCGAACCGATTTCGGTGAAGCGGCCCAGGCCGCGGATCGCCAGCGGGAAGATCGCCGGCCACATCATCGCGTTGGCGAAGCCCAGCGCGGCGACGAAGCCCACCGATACGTAGCCCTGGGTCAACAGCGCGCCCAGCGAAAGCAGTACGCCCAGCACCGCCGACACGCTGAGCCAGCGCTCCTGCGAGACGAAGCGCGGGATCAACGCCAGGCCGGCCAGGTACCCCAGCAGCATCGCGGCCAGGGTGAAGGAGGTGAAGAACTTGGTCTGGTCCAGCGGCAGGCCGAAGGCGTGGCCGTAGGTGCCGATCGCATCACCGGCCATCACTTCCACGCCGACGTAGACGAACAGGCACAGCACGCCCAGCCACAGGTGCGGGAACTGGAAGATGCTGGTGCGCCCGCGGGCACCACCGGCAGCCGGCGTCGCATTGGCCTCCGCCGGGCTGATTTCCGGCAGCGGCGAGAACAGCACCGCAACGGCCAGCAGCAACAGGATCCCGGCCATGACCAGGTACGGCGTGTGGATCTTGGCGGCGAACTCGTTGAGCAGCTGGGCCTTGGTCGCCGCGTCGGCCACCTCGACCTGGCCGGCCAGGTCGCCGATGCCGTGCAGCACCAGCGAACCGATCAGGATCGGCGCGAGGATGCCGGCGATCTTGTTGCAGATGCCCATCAGCGCGATGCGCCGGGCCGCGCTCTCGATCGGGCCCAGGATGGAAATGTAGGGATTGACCGCGGTCTGCAGCAGCGCCAGGCCACCGCCGATCACGAACAGGCCGCCCAGCGCACCGCCGAACCAGCGCCGCGTGGCGAACTCGCCGAACATCATCGCGCCGACCGCCATCACCGCCAGGCTCAGCGCCAGGCCCTTCTTCATGCCGGTGCCCTTGAGGATCCACGACGAAGGCAGCGCGAGGAAGAAGTAGGAAAGGTAGAACACCATCAGCACCAGGAACGCCGAGATCTCGCTGACGTCGAAGGCGAGCTTGACGAAGGTGATCAGCGGCCCGTTGATCCAGGTGAAGAACCCGATGATGAAAAACAGGCCGCCCACGATCGCGATGGACGTGGCCAGGCCGGTGCGCGCGGGCGCGGTGGTGGTAGCGGACATGGATTGCGGTGCCTCCCCGGCAGGTGGTCGTTTCGCCCCGGGCGCCGTCGCCGGCGCAGGTCAGGAGCGGGAACAACGTTGTCACATTCTTTCCGCCGGCGCGCCCTCCTTGTCAACCGCGTGTCGCCTTCCTTGACCACGGGACGTGCTGCTTCGCAGCATGGATTCGCACTGGGCATTAAAGATGAATACGTCGTATGTGCCTGATTTAGCACCATGAATGTACTCAATAGGAGATGACAGCGCTGACGAAATGACGATTTTGGTGCGAGACGACACAAGCCCCAAGCAATTTGTCGTGATGTGTTGACATCGTTGTCAGACCACTTCCACACTCCGTCGCATTCGTGCCACCGGCCAGGGAAATCCGGCGCACGCCAGCTACGGGGAATCCGCGTGCCAGCAGCCGCAAATGCAACACCCCTGCCGGGCCGACTGTCGCAGCCGTTCATCGCGGCCGACGTCGGCGGCACCCATGTCCGCATCGGCCTGGTCCAGGCCGGTGGCGAAGCCGGTGCGCCCCTCCAGGTGCTCGCCTACAGCAAGTTCCGTTGCGCCGACTACGCGGGACTGGCCGACATCCTGCACGACTTCATCGCCAGCCTTCCCGGCGCCCGCGGGGCAACGGTGCGCGTGGCGGTGATCGCCAGCGCCGGCTATCCACTGGCCGACGGCACGGTGATCACGGCCAACCTCCCCTGGCGCCTGTCGCCCGTGGAGATCCGCGACAGCCTGGGCCTGGACGCGGTGCACCTGGCCAACGATTTCGAAGCCGTGGCCCACGCCGTGGCCCACCTGGGTGCCAACGAAGTGCTGCAGCTCGCCGGCCCCGAACGCACCGCGTCCGGTCCACTGCTCGTGCTCGGCCCCGGTACCGGCCTGGGCGCGGCGGTGTGGATCCCGACCGCCACGCGTCCGGTGGTGCTGGCCACGGAAGCCGGCCAGGCCGCGCTTGCGGTCGGGACCGAGCTGGAGATGTCGCTGTTGCGGCAGATGCTCGGCCAGCGCAGCCACGTCCCGGTCGAGCACGCGCTGTCCGGCCCGGGCCTGATGAACCTCTACAACGCGCTGTGCGCATTGCGCGGGGTGACTCCGGTCTTCGCGCGGCCCGGCGAAGTGACCGCCGCCGCCCTGGACGGCAGCGACGCGCTCGCGCGCGAAAGCCTGGAAGTGTTCTGCGGCCTGCTCGGCAGCACCGTGGGCGACATGGCGCTGCTGTACGGCGTGCAGGGCGTCTACCTGGCCGGCGGAATCCTGCCGCACATCCGCGAGTTCCTGGTCCGCAGCGACTTCGTCGCCCGGTTCCTCAACAAGGGGCCGATGCGCGAGGCGCTTGAGCGGGTGTCGGTAAGGCTGGTCGAGCACGGGCAGCTGGGCGTCATCGGCGCCGCCAGCTGGTACCTGGGCTCCGGTTTTTCAGAAGAAGTGCGGTGACGGCGTCAGAACGAGCCGGGGGAAGTGCCACGGGTCAGACATCGATCGCTCCACGCCGTTGCACCTGAAGCAGTCGTCGCCGGAGGTGGGTCTCCGGTGGAACTCAAACAATGATGGGAGAGACATCATGAAGCACCGCAAGTCCGTACTTTCCGCCGCCGTCGCCACCTGTCTTGGCTTCGCCGTGCAGGTCCATGCGCAGGAAGCCGCCACGCCGGCCACCCCTGCCGCACCGGCCACCGACCAGGCCAGTGCAACCGAACTCGACGGCATCGTCGTCGTCGGCATCCGCGGCAGCCTCAAGCAGGCGCTCGACGCCAAGCGCGACGCCGACAACATCGTCGACGTGATCACCGCCGAGGACGTGGGCAAGTTCCCGGCGACCAACGTCGCCGAAGCGATCACGATCATCCCGGGCGTGACCATCGACCGGGCCTTCGGCCAGGGCGAGAAGGTCTCGATCCTGGGCACCGACCCGGCGTTGAACCGCACCCTGCTCAACGGCCAGACCGTGGCGTCGGCCGACTGGTTCATCACCGACCAGCCGGGCCGTACCTTCAACTACTCCCTGCTGGCGCCGCAGATCGTCGGTCGCGTCGAGGTGTTCAAGTCCCCGGAAGCCCACATCGACGAAGGTTCGATCGGCGGCACCGTCAACATCGTCACCCGCAAGCCGCTGGACCTGAGCAAGACCACCGTCTCCGGGCAGATCGGCTACCTGTACAACGACCGCGTCGAGAGCGGCGACCCGCAGGTCTCGGTCCTGCTGGGCTGGAAGAACGACGCCGACAACTTCGGCGTCATCGTCGCCGCGCAGCGTGCCGACGAAACCATCCGCCGCGACGGCATCGAGTCCTACGGCACCGTGACCGGCCGCGACTATGCCTACGGCGCCGGCGGTGGTGGTTCGATCTTCAACCTGCCCGCCGACTGGTCCCAGGCGCCGGTGAACGGCGTGCAGCCCACGCTTCCGGCCTCGTGCGTGGGGGCATGCGCCACGACCCTGCTCGCCAACCAGGATGCCGTCGGCCCGAACTCGATCAGCGCGCACTACTTCGAACAGGAGCGCAACCGCGACACGATCTCGGTGGCCCTGCAGTTCAAGCCGGTCGAGCAGCTGGACATCGAGTTCAACGCGCTCAACGTCAAGGCCGACTTCGACAACATGAGCCACTCCATGTTCGCCTTCCAGGGCAACGCGTGGAACGGCCTGATGAAGATGACCGACCTGACCGTCGATGGCGGCGTGATCACCAAGGCCACGTTCGACAACGCGCTGGTCGTGTACGACCTGATCAACCGCGAGGCCACCGTCGATACCGATTCCTACGACCTGAAGGCGACCTGGAACGACGAGCGCTGGTTCGCCTCGACCCACCTGGGCAGCTCCAAGGCCACCGGCGGCACCGGCCGCCAGGTCTACGGCGAGTTCCTGAACTGGTCCGACTACAGCTACGACATCAGCGGCAACCGCAGCCTGACCTTCCACGGCGCCAACCCGTTCCTGGATCCGAATGCATTCCAGATCGACGGCGGCTGGGGCGCGGACCCGAGCAGCGCCGCCACCTGGAACCCGGGCTGGGGCGGCAACATCGTGTTCAAGCCGACCTGGGACGAGGAGAAGTACGGCCAGGTCGACTTCGGCCTGCGCCTGGATTCGCCGGTCTACCAGGTCCGCTTCGGCTTCAAGCGCCGCGAGCACGAGACCGGGCAGCGGATGGGCGGCGTTTCGCTGGCCACCGTCGCCGGCTACGGCAACGCGCTGGCGTCGGAGTTCAGCCCGCGCCCGCTGCCGGACAACTACCTCAGCGGCTTCAGCAACGTCGGCGACCTCAACGAGCGCTTCACCATCGACGGCTGGGCGCTGGCCGACTGGATCCTCAGCGGCGACTGGCTGGCTCCGTGGCAGACGATGCCGGAACCGAGCACGTTCAACGACCCGTCGTTCGCGGCCAACACCTGGACCATCACCGAGGACATCAACGCGTTCTACGTGCAGGGTGACTTCAGCTGGAACAGCTTCCGCGGCAACTTCGGCGTGCGCTACGTGGAAACCGAGTCCGACAGCATGGGCTGGGCGTGCACGGTCAACGTGAGCCCCTGCCCGGCGACCGCCTATGCGCCGACCAGCGTCAAGAAGAAGTACGACAACCTGCTGCCCAACGTGAACGTCGCCTACGAGGCCACCGACGACGTGGTGCTGCGCTTCTCGGCGGCCCAGGTGATGTCGCGCCCGAACTACGGCGACATGTCCAGCTACCTGTGGCTGGGCGACCAGACCCTGACCGGCGGCGGCGGCAACCCGGACCTGGATCCGTACCAGTCCACCAACTGGGACTTCTCGGCCGAGTGGTACTTCAGCGAGAACTCGATCCTGGCCGGCACGCTGTTCTACAAGGACGTGTCCGACTACGTCCTGGTCACCACCCAGGAAGAGACCCACTTCAACCAGAACCAGGGTCGCGACACGATCTATGACGTCTCGCGCCCGAACAACGCCGGCGACGCCAGCATCCAGGGCTTCTCGGCCGCGTTCCAGCAGTCGTTCGACAACGGCCTGGGCCTGCTGGCCAACTACACCTACGCCAATGCCGAGGCCGACAACGGCGACCCGCTGCCGTACAACTCGAAGAACCAGATCAACGTCAGCCCGTTCTTCGAGAACGACGACTGGAGCGCGCGCGTCACCTACTCCTGGCGCTCGAAGTACTACACGCAGGTCGATCGCGGCAACTTCCTGGTCACCGACGACTACGACTCGCTGGACGCGAACCTCACGTACAAGATCAACGACTTCCTGAGCGTGAGCGTCGACGGCATGAACCTGCTCGATTCCAACTACTACACGTACGCGGAAGTCGACGGGATCGCCAACACCGAGAAGCTGGTCCGCGGCGATTACCGCACCGGCCGCCGCTACATGGCGACCCTGCGCGTGCAGTTCTGATCGAAGCAACATGACGGCAGCGCAGGCTGACCGTTACGGGCGGGCCTGGAGAAATCCGGGCCCGTTCCGTTTTTCGGGCACGTCCGGCAATGCCTCACCGCACCACAAGGGAGTGACGATGAACCGATCCACTTTTTCCCGGACCGCGCAGCTGCTGTGCGTGGCAGGCCTGGCCGCCGCGCTGGCTGCCTGTTCCGGCCAGCCGCAATCACCCGCGGATGCGACGCCTGCGCAGGCACCGGCTGCCGAGGCACCCGCGATCTCGCTGATCCCGCTGCCTGCCATCGCCGTTCCCGGCGAAGGCCGCTTCGTACTGTCCCCGGCCACGCCGTTGCTGGCCGACGGGGATGCCGCGCGCACGGTCGCCGGCCAGTTCGCCGCGCTCGTGGCCAAGGGCCTGGCGGTGGAACCCCGGCTCCTGGACGGCACCGATGCCGATGGCGCCGAAGCGAAGGGTGCGATCCGCTTCTCGATCGACCCGTCCCGCGCAGGCGCCGGTGCCGAGTCCTACTTGCTGGAGGTGAAGCCGGCGGGCGTGACCGTCAGCGCCGGCGATGCCGCCGGCCTGTTCTACGGCGCCATGAGCCTGGCGCAGCTGGCGACCGCGGACGACGCCGGGGCGGTCTCGGTGCCCGCGGTACGCATCGAAGACGCGCCGCGCTTCGCCTGGCGCGGTTTCATGATGGATCCGTCGCGCCATTTCTGGAGCGTGGACCAGGTCAAGCAGGTCATCGACGCGATGGCCATGCACAAGCTCAACACGCTGCACTGGCACCTGACCGACGACCAGGGCTGGCGCGTGGAGATCAAGCAGTATCCGAAGCTGACGGAGATTGGTGGTTGCCGCATACCGGCCGGCGATGGCGGCATCGAGCCGGCCACCGGCAAGCCGCGCCAATACTGCGGCTTCTATACCCAGGACCAGGTCCGCGAGATCGTCGCCTACGCGGCGGCCCGGCATATCACGGTGGTCCCGGAGCTCAACCAGCCCGGCCACGCCACCGCCGCGATCGCCGCCTATCCGGAACTGGGCACGACCGACCAGAAGCTGGTGCCGTCCAGCGAGTGGGGCGTGTTCCCGAACCTGTTCAACACCGAGGAAAGCACGATCACGTTCCTGGAGAACGTGATGGACGAACTGATCCCGCTGTTCCCCGGCACCTATTTCCACGTCGGTGGCGACGAAGCGGTCAAGGACCAGTGGGAGGCTTCGGCGCGCGTGCAGGAGCGCATGCGCGAAGTCGGTGCCAAGACCGAGATGGAGATGCAGAGCCATATCGTGGCCCGGCTGCAGAAGTACCTGGCCGCGCACGGCAAGCGCCTGATCGGCTGGGACGAGATCCTCGAAGGCCCGATGCCCGCCGAGGCCACGGTGATGTCCTGGCGCGGCATCGAAGGCGGGCTGAAGGCCGCGCGCGAAGGCCACGACGTGGTGATGACGCCGTCGAGCGACCTGTACCTGGACTACCTGCAGACCCACTCGCCGGATGAACCCCCGGGTCGCCCGGCCACGATCCCGATGCGGCAGGTCTACGACTTCGAACCGGTGCCGAAGGAGCTCGAGGAAAGCCAGCGCCACCACATCCTTGGCCTGCAGGCGAACATGTGGACCGAGCACACCCGCACCTTCGAGCGCCTGCAGCACAACGTCTTCCCGCGCCTGGCCGCGGTCGCCGAGACCGGCTGGACGCCCAAGGAACGCAAGGACTACGCCGGCTTCCTGCGTCGCCTGCCCGACCAGCTCGAACGCTACCGGCACTGGGGCGTGGGCTACGCGCAGACGCCGTTCCAGGTCGATGCCACCGCCGAGCACGACCGCAAGGCCGGCACGGCGACGGTCACGCTGGAGAGTCCGCTCGCCTACGAAGTGCGTTACACGACCGATGGCAGCGAACCGACCGCCTCTTCGACGCTGTACAAAGCACCGGTGCCGGTCACCTTGCCGGCGCAGTTGCGTGCGGCTGCATTCGCCGACGGCCATGCGCTGGCGACTGCACGCACCCACACGTACGACGCCACCTCGCTGCTCACCCGGACCGACGAGCAGCTCGCCACCTGTCCCGACGCAGGTCGCCTGCTGCTGCGCCTGGAAGACGATGGCCCGGCCGATGGCGAGCGTGCGATCTTCAACACCACGATCTTCTATCCGTGCTGGCAGTGGAACGGCGCCGACCTGGACGGCGTAGCTTCGATGAAGGTGCGCGCGGGCAAGATCCCGTATTACTTCCAGCTCGCGCACGACGAACCGGCGCGCCGCTTCGAACCGGCCCGCTCGGCGCATGGTGAGCTGGACATCCACGCCGACGGCTGCGGCGGCGAGCGCATCGCCAGTGTGCCTTTGCCGGCCAAGCCTGGCGCGGATGGTTTCATCGATATCGTCGCGGAACTGCCGCAGGGCGTGGCGGGCAAGCGCGACCTGTGCCTGCGCTTCACCGGCGATACGCGACCGACCATGTGGGTGCTGGATCGGGCGACGCTGCAGCTGCGCTGAGGGCCGCACCCGGGTCGCGCACGACGGGGAACACTCCGCCGTGCGCGGCCTTTTTTTATAGCCGGATCGTGGCGTGCCGGCCGGCGAGCGCATTCGCGTGCATGGCCCGGTAAAGCTGCTCCAGGTCGACGGCCATCGCCTCCGGATCGAACAGGCGCGCTGCGGGCAGCAGCGTAGCCAGGCGCGCGCGCAGGTCGCCGCGGGCCGCGGCGTCGTTGCCGAGCCGCACCGCCAGTTCCACCAGCGAGTTCCGGTCGGCCGCGATGCATCCGGGCAGTCCCAGCGCGGTCAGCAGGCTGGTCGCCATGCGCCCGGCGAACGTCGTGCCGGGGAACGTCAGCAGCGGCACGCCCATCCGCAACGCGTCGCTGGCCGTCGTGCCGGAGTTGTAGGGCCAGGTGTCCAGGGCGACGTCGGCCAGGGCGAGCCGGGCCAGGTGCTGCTCGCGTGGCGCCTGCGGGGCGAACACGATGCGTTCGGGTGCGATCCCGCGTGCCGCGGCTTCGCGGCGCAGGTTGTCGCGGGCGATGTCGTCGCGCGGCGGCGCCAGCCACAGCAGCGACCCGGGTACGCGCGCGAGGATCGCGCACCAGTCGTCCCACAGCGATGGATGCAGCTTGTAGGCCTGGTTGAAGCTGCAGAACACGACGGCATCTTCCGGAAGTCCGGCCACGTCGCGGCGCATCGCGGGCACGGGATGGTGCGCGGCGTTGGGCTGGAAACAGTGCGGCAGCAGGGCCAGCGCCTCGCTGAAGCCATCCGCCATCGCTTCGGGCGTGGCGACCGCATCGCCGATGACGTAATCGGCCAGGCGCGCATCCCCGAGCGTACCGATGTATCCAAGCCAGGATGCGATGACCGGCGCCGGCCGCAGCGCGACGATGCCCATCCGCGATTGCGAGGTGTAACCGTTGAGATCCACCAGCACGTCGAGCCGGTCCGCGGCGATCCGCTGCGCGGCGCTGCGATCGTCGGCTTCGATCTCCACGAAACGGTCCGCCGCGCGCCTCGCCCGCTCCCGCCACGCGTCGTCAGTCGGCGGACCGTGCGCGTACAGCACGACCTCGCAGCGCTCGCGATCGTGCGCGGCGATGGCATCGAGTGCGAGGAACGAAACGGCATGCGCACGGAAATCGGATGACAGGTAGCCCACGCGCAGGCGCCGGCCCGGCAGCGGCGCGGGCGGCGCCGAAAGGGCCGGCTGCGTGGACAGCGATCCCCATTGGGTGGCGGCGAACCGGGCCGCGGCCGAACGCTGCACGTGGGCGTCGGCCTCGGGCAGGGCCAGCAGCAGCAGCGGTGCGAAATCGCTGCGCTCCGCATGCGCACAGGCCGCCAGCAGGTCCTGCGGATGCGGCCCGGATGCCGGATCCCAATCGGCCATGTAACGGCGCAGCAGCAGCGCGTCGCCCACGCTGCGCAGGTTTCCCGGCTCCAGCGCCAGGGCACTGCGGTAGGCCGCAAGCGCCTCCTCGCGCCGGCCGGTTTCCTCCAGCAATCCGCCCAGCTTCTGCCAGGCGATGACGAGCGTGCCGTCCATGCGCAGTGCCTTCCGGTAGGCGGCCTCCGCTTCGTCGTGGGACAGGCGCCTCTGTTCGGCCAGGCCGAGGTTGACCCAGGTGCCGGCGCCGGCACCCAGGGCCACGGCACGCCGGTAGCAGGCGACCGCCTGGGCCACCTCCTGCCGCGCGCTGTGGATCACCCCGGCAAGGTTCCATCCATCCGCATGCCGGGGCACCTGGCGCAGCAACAGCTGCAGCATGCCCAGCGCCTGCTGCGACTGGCCCTGGCGGAAGGCGGCAAAGGCGCGCGCATACAGCTCCGACGCTGGAATCGTCGTACTCACCACCGGCGGCCAATGCAGTTCGGGGCGGGGCGCGTTCGAACGTCAGCCATGGCCACGCTCGTACCGCAGCAGCGCATCGCGCCAGGGTGTCAGCGCGGTCAACATGCCCAGCCCGACCCCCACCCCGTTGGCCAGCGCGTCGGCCGGATCGGCCATGCGCGTGCTGGTGAGCGCACCCTGCGCCAGCTCCAGCGCAATGCCCATCAGTACCAGCCCCGCCGCGACCGACAGCAGGTACCTGCCATGTGCGAACACCTGCACGGCGGCTGCGGCCAGCAGCGCGTAGGCCAGCAGGTGCTCGAGCTTGTCGCCATGCCGCGGCAGCTCGACCGGCGGGGGCGGCGTCAGGCTGAACACGATCACCAGCAACACCGCGAACGACCATAGGCCCAGCCACAGCCAGGGGCGCCGGAACCGCTTGAGCGGACTCACAGCCGCCAGCTCAGGTCGCCCAGCAGGAAGGCCGCACCCAGGTCGATGTCGCGCGCGAAGGCCATGGCCTGGAAGCGTTCGCCCATGTGTGCCGGCAAGGTGAGGCGCTTGACCTCCTGGCGCAGTCTCATCACCCCGGCCTCGTCGCTGCGCGCTTCGGCATCGGCCAGCAGGCGGTCGATGCCATTGCCAAGCAGGAAGCTGGCCTGGCTGCAGTAACCGGCCAGGTCGAATCCGGCGCCCGTGCCGGCCTCGGCCAGCGCGGTGAAATCCACCGAAGCGGTGAGGTCCTGCAAACCCGGCCGGCCGAGCACGTCGGCGTGGACGTGCTGGCGGTAGAACGCACGCAGGGTGCCTTCGTCGCGCTCCGGCAGGTAGTACTCGCTGCGCGGATAGCCATAGTCGAAGAACAGCATCGCCCCGGAACGCAGCCCGCCGGCCACCGCCTGCAACCAGTACGGCAGTTGCGGCAGCAGTTCGGAACGGTACCCGTCCGCGAACGGCGTGCCGAGGCCATGCTCGACGTGGCGCACGGCCGCCGCCAGCAGCGCATCGGCGGGACGGTCGCTCGTCATGAACCGACCTTCGCCATCGAGGGTCACGTGTTCCTCGAACACCTCGCCGTCGCGCAGGGTGAAGCGCGGCGTCGGCAAGGCATCGATGACTTCGTTGGCGAACAGCACGCCATCCCAGTCATCCTCGAACGGACGATCCAGCCACTCCACCAGGTCGAACACGGATGGGGTCAGCGTGCGCTGCAGGCGTTCGCGCTGGCGTTCGCGCAGGTCCGCGCTGGGTTCGAGGATCGAGTAGCGGTCCGGCAGTGCGTCGAGCTGCAGCAGGCGCTTGAGCGCCACCTCGGCGAAAGCGCCGCTGCCGCCGCCGACCTCAAGCACCCGCGCGCGCGGATCCAGCGCCTGCAGGGCGATGGCCAGTACACCGGACACGGTGGCTGCGAACAGCCGGCCCTGCTCCGGCGCGGTCACGAAATCGCCGCCACCGCCGAACTTGGTACTGCCGGCGCTGTAGTACCCCAGCCCGGGCGCGTACAGGCACAGCTCCATGAAGCGCGAGAACGGGATCGTGCCGCCCGACGCGGCGATCTCGGCACGGATGTGCGCGGCCAGCGTATCGCTGTGCTGGAGCGCCAGCGGGTCGGGAGGCGGCAGGTCGGCGTGCATCGGCATCGTCAGGCAGGGACAATGGCCAGCATAGCCGAGCGAGGTTGCTGATGAATTCCGATCGCCCCGTCGCCCTCGTCACTGGCGCAGCCCGCCGGATCGGCGCTTCGATCGCGCGCAGGCTGCATGCGGGCGGCTACGACCTTGCACTGCACCACCTGCACTCCGGCGCAGACATGGCCGCGCTGGTCGCGGAGCTGGACGGGCTTCGCCCGGGCAGCGTGCGCGTGCTGCAGGCCGACCTGCGCCAGTTCGACCGCCTGCCCGAGCTGGTCGCATCGGCCGTGGGCCACTTCGGCCGGCTCGATGCACTGGTGAACAACGCCTCCAACTTCCATCCGACGCCCCTGGGCACGCTGACGCCGCAGCACTGGGACGACCTGTTCGCGGTCAACGCGCGCGCGCCCCTGTTCCTGGCGCAGGCGGCCATGCCGCACCTGCGCGCAAGCCGGGGCGCGATCGTGAACCTGGCCGACGTCTACGCCGGGCGGCCGTTGCGTGACCATGCGGTCTACTCGGCCGCCAAGGCCGCCCTGGTTTCGCTCACCCGCGCGCTTGCGCAGGAAATGGCACCCCAGGTCCGCGTGAACGCAGTCGCGCCCGGCGCGATCCTGTGGCCCGAGAGCGGCCAACCCGTGGAAGCGCAACAGGCGATCCTCGCCGCCACCGCACTCGGGCGCGCCGGCTTCCCGGGGGACGTCGCCGCCGCCGTGGCGTGGCTGCTCTCCGCCGAGGCCGCCTACGTCACCGGCCAGGTGCTGCATGTGGATGGCGGACGGGAACGCTGAGCGCGGCTTCCGCGCGTCGGGACCACAACAATGTCGCCTGTGCCGACGCCGTCGGCTTCGCTGCCTGAAGTCCGCTCCTACAAAAGCCGGGGGTACTTGCTTCCTGTAGGAGCGGGCATGACCGCGATCGGGCGCCGGAATCACGATGGCGTCGCCTGTGCCGACCACGGCGGCTTCGCGGCCTGGCGACCGCGCCTACAACGGCACCACCTCGAAGGCGACGCCGTACTGCCGATGCGCGCGCCACAGGTCGGCGAGCGCGCGTCCGCCAAGCGGATCGACGAACGCGGGTGCGATGTCCGCCAGCGGCTTGAGCACGAACGCATGCTTAAGCTCCGGGCGCGGCACCCGCACCCGCTCGCCATCGCGGACCACCTGGTCGCCGTAGAACACAACGTCCACGTCCAGGGTCCGGTCCGACAGGCGCGGTCCGCTGCGGTCGCGGCCATGCCGGTCTTCCAGCGCGTGCAGCCAGTCTTCCAGCGCCGGCAGCGGCATGGCGGTTCGCAGCGCGACTGCGGCATTGACGAATGGCGCGCCTTCGAATCCCACCGCCGCGGTGCGATACGCGGGCGAGACCCGCAATGCGCCAAACGCCGCCTGCAATTCCGCCAGCGCCGCGCGCAGGTGGCGTTCGGGCGCGATGTTGCTGCCCAGGCTCAGCAGCACTTCCGCCGGCGCGTGCGTGGTCGCGGGCATTGCGGGTTCCATGTCTGGCGTTCGCGGAGGGGGCAGTGGCTACTGCTGCGCGGACTGGTCGCCCGGGTCCTGCCGTGACGGTCCGCGCCGCGGGGGCAGCGGCGGCAGCGGCGCGGCTTCCTCGGTCGTGGCCAGCGCCGGCTCCCACGGGAAGCGCGGCAGGGTCCGCACCGCGTTTTCCAGCTTGCGCGACCAGTTGTCGTGGATGTCGGCGTACAGCGGCGTGTCGCCTTCAAGGCGCACCTGCTGGCTGATGCGCAGGTCGCCGGCGCGGATCAGCGCGATGTCGATCGGCAGGCCGACCGACAGGTTGGAGCGGATGGTCGAATCCAGCGACACCAGCGCACAGCGCGCGGCGTCCTCCAGCGCGGTCTCCGGCCGGATGATCCGGTCCAGGATCGGCTTGCCGTACTTGGATTCGCCGATCTGCAGGTACGGCGTCTCCGGCGAAGCGGCGATGCAGTTGCCGAGCGGATAGACCAGGTACAGGCCCGGCCGCTCGCCGGCGACCTGTCCGCCCAGGATCAGCGTGGCCTGGGTGCTGACCCCGCCGTGCTGGCCGCTGTCGTAGGCCTGCACCTGGCTGGCGACCAGGACCTCGCCCACGTACTCGGCCACTTCGAACAGGTGCCTGAACGTGCGCAGGCTGCGCGTGGCGGAGGGGTCCTCGGCATCGCGTCGCAACCGCGAGACCGCCAGCTGGGTCGTGGCCAGGTTGCCCGAACTCATCACCACGAACACGCGCTCGCCCGGATAGTCGAACACGTGCAGCTTGCGGTGCACGCGCACGTCGTCGAGCGAGGCGTTGGTGCGGGTGTCCGCGGCGAAGACCAGGCCTTCGTCCACTTCGATGCCGACGCAGTAGGTCATGTCCGGATCTTGTTCCTGTGCACGGCGATTCTACACGCTGGCCAGCGGCGGACCGTCGCACGCGGCGACGCCTCCGTGCCTGTCAGCCCATGAAATAGCCTTCGGCGATGGCCTCGTGGAGTCCCCCGAGGTAGATCTGCGCCTCGTCCATGAAGCGTGCCGGGTCGCCGGCGGCCAGCACTGCCGGATCGGCCTGGCGGACCAGCCCGCTGGCCCGCGTGAGCGCACGCTCGACCAGCGGCCGCGGCGGCATCGCCGGCAGGATCCGCTGCACCCGGGTCAGGCAGAACTGCACGCTGCGCGGGAACTCGGCGTTGTGCAGCAGGAACCGCAAGGCATGCGCGGCCGAAACACGCTGGCGCACGTGGCGCCGGTACATCTGGTAGGCGGCCAGCGCGCGCAGCACCGCCATCCACTGCATGTTCTGGTAGGCCTCGCGATCGTCCACGTTGCGCGGCGTGACCAGGCCCGACGCCCCGGCATCGATGATGCGCGTGGTCATGTCGGCCTGCTCGATCGCCGTGCCCAGGCGCAGGAAGTGGAAACCGATGTCGCGGCTGACATTGGCGGCGAGCAGGCCGGACACCTTCAGGCAGCCGTCGGTGATGCGGTTGATGAAGTCCAGCCGGTAGCGCCGGGTCAGCACGCGCTCGCCATCGGCGTCGATGTACAGGTGCAGGTCGTTGACCGCCTCCCATACCTCCTGCGGCAGCGCATCGCGGATGCCGCGAAGGATCTCGCGCGCGCTGTCCACCGTGGCGCGCAGCGACGACGGATTGCGCGGATCGAGCAGCAGGAAATCGAGCACGTCGGCGTCTTCCGGATCCGCATGCACGTCCAGGAACAGTGCTTCGGCACCGACCGTGGCGATCATCGGCCGCCAGGTGAAGCGCACCGAACGCGGCAGGTCCAGCTGCACCAGGCTGCCCACGCCGACCAGGCGTGCGGTGTTCTCGGTACGGCGCAGGTAGCGGCTGAACCAGTACAGCTGGTCGGCGACGCGGGCCAGCATCAGGCGTCGTCCTCCACGTCGACCACCCAGGTGTCCTTGGCGCCGCCGCCCTGCGAGGAATTGACCACCAGCGATCCCTCGGTCATCGCCACGCGGGTGAGCCCGCCGGTGGTCACGTAGGTGTCCTCGCGGGAAAGGATGAACGGGCGCAGGTCGATGTGCCGGGCCGACGGTCCCTCCGCCGTCACGATCGGCGCGGTGGACAGCGCCAGGGTGGGCTGGGCCATGTAGTTGCGCGGATCGGCCTCGATCAGCGCGTGGAATTTCTCGCGCTCCTTCCTGCTGGCGCGCGGTCCGATCAGCATGCCGTAGCCGCCCGATTCGTTGGCCGGCTTGACCACCAGGCTCTCGAGGTTGTCCAGCACGTAGCGGCGGTCCTTGGCCTTGTGGCACAGGTAGCTGGGCACGTTGGGCAGGATCGGCTCCTGGTCCAGGTAGTAGCGGATCATCTTCGGCACGTAGGCGAACACCACCTTGTCATCGGCGACGCCGGCGCCGGGCGCATTGGCCAGCGCCACCTTGCCGGCACGCCAGCTGCGGATCAGCCCGGGCACGCCGAGCATCGAGTCGGGATGGAAGACTTCCGGGTCGAGGAACAGGTCGTCCACGCGGCGATACACCACGTCCACCCGCTGTGGGCCGTACACGGTGCGCATGTAGGTGCAGTCGTCGTCGGCGACGAACAGGTCGCCGCCCTCCACCAGCTCGATGCCCATCGCCTGGGCCAGGTAGGCGTGCTCGAAGTAGGCGCTGTTGAACACGCCCGGCGTCAGCAGGGCGATGGCCGGGGTATCGCCCGGTCGCGGCGACAGCGCGGCCAGGGTGTCGTAGAGCTGGGCCGGGTAGTCGTCCACCGGCAGGATCGCGCTGGTCCCGAACAGTTCCGGGAAAACGCGCTTGGCGACCATCCTGTTCTCGAGCATGTAGGACACGCCCGAGGGAATGCGCAGGTTGTCCTCCAGCGCATACAGCGTGCCGTCGCCATCGCGGACCAGGTCCGATCCGCAGATGTGCGCCCATACGTCCAGCGGCGGGCGCACGCCGATGCACTGTTCGCGGAAGTTGACCGACTTCTTCAGCAGCATCGCCGGGAACACCTTGTCCCTGACGATCTTCTGCTCGCCGTAGACATCGCCGATGAACAGGTTCAACGCCTGCATGCGCTGCTTCAGGCCGGCCTCGGTGCGCTGCCATTCGCGGCGGTCGAGGATGCGCGGGATCAGGTCGAACGGCAGCGTGCGGTCGACGTTGCGGCCATCGGTGTAGACGGTGAAGGTAATGCCCATGACCCGCGCGGCGACGTCGGCGGCGAGCTGGCGCTCGGCCAGTTCACGGCCGGACAGTCCTGCAAGGTATTCGACCAGGTGGCGTGCGGCGGGACGCGGCCGGCCGGCCGAATCGATCAGCTCGTCATACGAAGGGGTCCGGTACTTCGCCCAATCCATCGCGCCTGCCTGCCGGGAACCCGGCGTCCCCGCGCCGGTGATGCACTGCAACATGCACCCGGCCCGCGCAGGCCGTCAAGCGCTTCCGGGCCTCGGCCCCGCACGGGAACTCAGGCGCGCGTGCGCTCGATCACCACGCCCACCGCCTGCGCGCCGCGCACCGCGCCAGGCTTGCTCAGCTTCAGTCGCAGCCACGGCACGCCAAACTCCTCGAGCACGATCGCCGCGCAACGCTCGGCCAGGGTCTCGACCAGGCCGAAGTCCGACTGGCCGACGAACTCGATCAGCCGCTTGCTGACTTCCTTGTAGTTGAGCGTAAGGGCGATGTCGTCGCTGGCCGCAGGCACGCGGTTGTCGAACGCCATCTCCAGGTCGAAGCGCAGGGTCTGGCGGATCCGCCGCTCCCAGTCGTAGATGCCGATCAGCGCCTCGATCTCGAGGCCTTCGATGAATACCTTGTCCATCGCCGGATTATCGCGCCCCCGCCACGGCCGGCAAGCTGGCCATGTCCCAGCGCGGGGTCACCTTCACTTCGGTGCCGTCGTGCTGCCCGGCCTGCAGGCGCAAGGCGCCGGCGAAGGCGATCATCGCGCCGTTGTCGGTGCACAGCGCCGGTCGCGGGAAGCAGGCGCGCCCGCCCCGCTGCGCGCACATCGCCTGCAGCCTGGCGCGCAGCCGCTTGTTGGCGCCGACACCCCCTGCGACCACAAGCGTGTCGCACCCGGCCGCGTCCAGCGCGCGCTGGCACTTGATCGCCAGGGTGTCGACCACCGCATCCTCGAAGCCGCGGGCGATGTCGGCGCGGGTCTGGGTAGCCTGGTCGGACTGCTGCCAGGCCAGCAGGACCTGGGTCTTCAGGCCGCTGAAGCTGAAATCCAGCCCGGGCCGGTCGGTCATCGGCCGGGCGAAGCGGAACGCGCCGGGGACGCCCTGTTCGGCCAGCGCGGCCAGCTGCGGGCCGCCCGGATACGGCAGGCCCATCATCTTGGCGGTCTTGTCGAAGGCTTCGCCGGCGGCGTCGTCCAGGGTTTCGCCCAGCAGGCGGTAGCGGCCGATCGCATCCACCGCGACCAGCTGGGTGTGCCCCCCGGAAACCAGCAGGGCAACGAACGGGGGCTCGGGCGGGTCGTCCTCCATCAGCGGGGCCAGCAGGTGGCCCTCCATGTGATGGACGCCGACGGCCGGCACGTCCAGCGCCCAGGCCAGGGCCCGGGCGGTGCCTGCCCCGACCAGCAGGGCCCCGACCAGGCCCGGGCCGGCGGTATAGGCCACCCCGTCCAGGTCGGAGGTCGCCAGGCCCGCTTCGGCCAGGGTCTGGCGGACCAGCGGCACCAGCTTGCGCACGTGGTCCCGGCTGGCCAGTTCCGGCACCACCCCGCCGTACTCGGCGTGCAGGGCGATCTGGCTGTAGACCGCATGGGCGCGCAGGCCCGCCGCCCCGCCGATCGCCGTGTCGTACACGGCTACGCCGGTTTCATCGCAGGAGGTTTCGATGCCAAGGACGCGCATGGGGTTCGGGGACCGGAACGGGGGCTGGAAAGATGTTCCGGACCCGGCTTGCGGCCGCCCCCGGAGCCCGGCTATCATACGCGGCTCTCACCGGGGCCGACCCGGTAATTTGTGTCCGGAGATTCCATGCCCAGCGTCAAAGTCCGCGAGAACGAGCCCTTCGAGTTTGCGCTGCGTCGCTTCAAGCGCACCTGCGAAAAGGCCGGTGTTCTGGCCGAAACCCGCAAGCGCGAGTTCTACGAGAAGCCGACCCAGGAGCGCAAGCGCAAGGCCGCCGCGGCGGTGAAGCGCCAGGTGCGCCGGATGTCGCGCGACGTCACCAAGCGCCAGCGCCTGTACTGACGTACCGACCGGGCAAGGCGCGGCCGCCCTTGGGCGCCGCCGCCGACCCGGCTACGAGGCTGATCCGAAAGCCGGCACGCCCACGCGTCGCCGGCTTTTTGTGTTTCCCGTCCACGCCTGCCCGATGGCCTCCCGGCCGTCGCGCAAGCCCGCCAGACCCAGAGGTGTTGCCATGAGCCTGAAGCAGCGACTGACCGACGACATGAAGGCCGCCATGAAGAGCGGCGACAAGGATTCGCTGGGCGTGATCCGGTTGATCAACGCCGCGATCAAGCAGCGGGAAGTGGACGAGCGCATCGAGCTGGACGATGCCGCGGTGGTGGGCGTGCTCGACAAGATGGTCAAGCAGCGCCGCGACTCGGTGTCGCAGTACGAAGCGGCCAACCGCGAGGACCTGGCTGCGATCGAGCGCGCCGAAATCGTCGTCATCGACCGCTACGTGCCGGCCAAGATGGACGAGGCGGCGATCATGGCCGCGATCGATGCCGCGATCGCGCAGACCGGCGCGGCCAGCGCGGCGGACATGGGCAAGCTCATGGGCGTGCTCAAGCCGCAGCTGGCCGGGCAGGCCGACATGGGCCAGGTTTCGACGCTGGTGAAGCGCCGGCTCGCAGGCTGAATACCCGCGACCGCTCCTTGCGGCCGTCGCGTACGCCCAGTTCCGAAGGCGCAGACCACGCCGTCACGCCTGCGCTGCTGCAATGCGGCCCCACCTCCCCGAGGCCATGGCGATGACACCCGATCCGCTTGGCCGGTCGCGTCGCCGATCCCCGCTCGCATTCTTCGCGCCATGCCTGTTGCTGGCGGGTTGCATCAGCAGCCATCACCCGCCAGTCAACGAGTCCGGAAAGCCGGGGGTCGCCACCCCCGCGGCGTCCTACGCCGCTGGCACGGGCCCCTCCCCGGCGCTGCCGCCTCCTGAAGCCTCGATGCTGCCCGTGGTCGAGATCGCTCCCGCGGTGGGCTGGGCGGGCAACGATGCGCCGCGACCGGCGAACGGCTTCGCGGTGACGGCTTTCGCGCGCGGACTCGACCATCCACGCACGCTGCTGGTGTTGCCCAATGGCGACGTCCTGGTCGCCGAAACCAACCGCCCCGAGCCCACGCGGCCGCCGGAGGGATTGCGGCCCAGGGCGATGGCCGCCGTGCAGAAGCGCGCCGGCGCCGGTGTCCCCAGCGCCGACCGCATCACCCTGCTGCGCGACGGCGACGGCGACGGCGCGGCCGAGCAGCAGCATGCATTCCTCACCGGCCTGCATTCACCGTTCGGCATGGCGCTGGCCGGCGACACGCTGTACGTCGCCAATGCCGATGCGCTCGTCGCGGTGCCCTACAGGGCCGGTGCGACGACGATCAGCGCCACGCCACGCAAGGTGGCGGACCTGCCGGCAGGCCGCAACCACCACTGGACCAAGTCCCTGGTCGCCAGCGCCGACGGTCGCCGGCTGTACGTGGGCGTCGGCTCCAACAGCAACATCGCCGAGCACGGCATGGACGAGGAAGTCGACCGCGCGGCGGTACTGGAGGTCGACCCCGCCACCGGCAGCGTGCGCAACTACGCTTCGGGGCTGCGCAACCCCACCGCGCTGGCGATCCATCCCCACGACCGCACGCTGTGGGCGGTGGTCAACGAGCGCGACGAGATCGGCAACGACCTGGTTCCGGATTACCTCACCGCGGTGCGGGAAGGCGCGTTCTACGGCTGGCCCTGGAGCTACTTCGGCCAGCACGTGGATGCGCGCGTGCAGCCGCAGGATCCGGTGCAGGTCGCCCGTGCCATCGCACCCGACTACGCGCTGGGCTCGCACGTCGCCCCGCTGGGCCTGGCGCTCCAATCCGGTGGAGGCATGCCGCCCCGCTATCGCGAAGGCGCGTTCATCGGCTTGCACGGCTCCTGGAACCGCCAGCCCAAGGTCGGCTACCGGGTGGTCTTCGTCCCGTTCGTGGACGGACGCCCGGCGGGTCCGATCGAGCCGGTGCTGGAGGGCTTCGTCAACGAAGGTGGCGACGCGCAGGGTCGCCCGGTGGGCGTGGCGGTCGACCGGCGCGGCGGCGTCCTCGTCGCCGACGATGTCGGCAACGCGGTCTGGCGCGTGACCGCGGCGGGCGCACCCTGATCCTTGCGGCATGGCCATGCGCAGGCGCGACAATGCGTGCCTGCCCGACCCCGGATGCACGCCCATGGCCGATGCCGCCTCCACCATCCTGCTCCGCGCCGCGCGCCGCGACGACGTGCCGCTGATCCTGTCGCTGATCGGCGAGCTGGCCGAGTACGAACGGCTGGCGCACGAGGCCGTCGCCGAACCGGCGGCAATGGAGGAAGCATTGTTCGGCCCGGTACCGGCCGCCGAGGTCGTGATCGCGGAGGTCGACGGGCAAGGCGCGGGGTTCGCCCTGTTCTTCACCAGCTTCTCGACCTTCCTGGGGCGGCGCGGCCTGCACCTGGAAGACCTGTTCGTGCGCCCCGCCTTCCGCGGACGCGGCATCGGGAAGCGGCTGATGCTGCACCTGGCCCGGCTTGCGGTCGAACGCGGCCATGGCCGCTTCGAATGGTCGGTGCTGGACTGGAACACGCCGGCGATCGATTTCTACCGCAGCCTTGGCGCCGCTCCCCTGGACGGATGGACGACGCAGCGCGTGAGCGGCGATGCGTTGCAGGCGCTCGCCCGCAGGCAGCCATAAGCCGCAGCTGCGCCGCTCACGCACCCGCCACGCGGTCCCGGCCAAGCTGCGATCTCCGCACCGACCCGCGCCGATGCGATGAAACCCCTGTCGCCCGCCAAGCTGCGCCGCCATCTCGACCGCCTGGAACAGAGCCTGCCCGCGGCGCTGCTCAAGCGTTTCGTCGAGGCCGACCTGGTGACCCAGGCCGCGTCGCTGTCGTTCTACACGCTGCTGTCGCTGGCACCCCTGCTGGTCCTGCTGCTATGGCTCACCGCCTCGCTCTACCCGCCGGCGCAGGAATCGCTGGTGGCGCAGATCGACGGCCTCGCCGGGGCCAACGCCGCCGCGGTCGCCCAGACCGTGATCCAGAATGCCGACGCGCGGCCCGATACCGGCTCGCTGGCCGGCCTGTGGAGCCTGGCCCTCCTGTTCATCGGCTCGACCGTGGTCTTCGCCCAGCTGCAGGGTGCGCTCAACCTGATCTTCCGCACAGGCGGCGAACAGCTGGGCGGACTGCGCGCCTGGCTGCGCAAGCGGGTGTTCTCGCTGGGCGTGGTGCTGGCGCTGGGGTTCCTGCTGATCGTGTCGATGATCGCCACCACCGCGCTGCAGGTGGTGTTCGCCCAGCTGCCCTCGGTGCTGCCGGCGATCGGTTACGCAACCACGCTGCTGCTGTATGCGCTGGCGTTCGCCTTCCTCTACCACTACCTGCCCGACCGGCGCGTGGCCTGGCGGCAGGCGTTCCTCGGCGGCGCGATCACCGCGCTGCTGTTCGCCCTGGGCCGCTACCTGATCGGCCTGTACCTGGCCCAGGCCGCGCCCGGCAGCGCCTACGGCTCGATGGGCGCGCTGGTCCTGCTGCTGGTCTGGATGTATTACGCCGCCGTGGTGTTCTTCGCCGGCGCGCTGATCACCGCGGTGATCGACGAGCGCATGCATTCCCGTTTGAAGCTGCGCGCGGCCGGGTTCGGCGCCGGAACCCGGGAAGACGCCGAACCTGCGGCGGACGGCGGCACTCCCGACGCCTAGAAGCCGGCCGTCTCGCTCTGCCGGTGCCTGGGACCGGAGCCGCGTGGCATCCTAGTGCGATGGCCCGCCTGTCCGACGCGTTCATCGACGACCTGCTCGCACGCACCGACATCGTCGAGGTGGTGGGTTCGCGCGTGCCGCTCAAGCGCAAGGGCCGCGAGTACAGCGCGCCCTGCCCGTTCCACGACGAGCGCACGCCCTCGTTCTACGTCTCCCCGACCAAGCAGTTCTACCACTGCTTCGGCTGCGGCGCGCACGGCACCGCGATCAGCTTCCTGATGAACTACGACCGGCTCGAATTCCTCGATGCGGTCGAGGAACTGGCGCGCAGGTCCGGCATCGAGGTGCCCAAGGAAACGCGGCAGAACAACCAGGACAGCGACCTGCGCGACCAGTACGCGGCCTTGGAGGCCGCGGCGAAGCTGTTCCAGCGCCAGCTGGCCGAAAGTCCGCGCGCGCGTGACTACCTGGATGGCCGTGGCGTGGATGCGGAGAACCGCGCACGCTTCGCCATCGGCTACGCCGCCGACGGCTATTCCACGCTCAAGGACGCGCTGGGCACCGACGAGCGCCGGCTGAAGCTGCTCGAGCGCACCGGCATGCTGTCCAAGAACGACCGCGGGCATGTCTACGACAAGTTCCGCGACCGGGTGATGTTCCCGATCCACGACCGCCGGGGCCGGGTGATCGCGTTCGGCGGCCGCGTCCTCGACAAGGACGCCAGCCCCAAGTACCTCAACTCGCCGGAGACGGCGCTGTTCCACAAGGGCCGCGAGCTGTACGGGCTTTGGCAGGCGCGCCAGGCCAACCAGAAGCTCGAGCGACTGATCGTGGTCGAGGGCTACATGGACGTGGTCGCGCTGTTCCAGCATGGCGTGACCCAGGCCGTGGCCACGCTCGGCACCGCCACCACCGCCGACCACGCCGAGCTGCTGTTCCGCAACGCGCCGGATGTGTACTTCTGCTTCGACGGCGACGCGGCAGGGCGGCGCGCGGGCTGGCGCGCGGTCGAATCGGTGCTGCCGCGGATGAAGGACGGCCGCCAGGCGTTCTTCCTGTTCCTGCCCGACGGCGAGGACCCGGACACGATCGTGCACAAGGAAGGCGCAGCCGGCTTCGACGCCCGCCTGGCCCAGGCCACCCCGCTGTCGCAGTTCTTCTTCGACGAGATCGGGCGCGACACCAACCGCGGCACGCTCGACGGCCGCGCGCGCCTGGCCGAGCGCGCGCGACCCCTGCTCGCCCAGCTGCCCGACGGCGCGTTTGCCGACCTGATGCGCCAGGAGCTGCAGCGGCAGACCGGCGTGGACACGAATCGTCCGGTCGCGGAGCCGGCACGGCCGGCATCGCGCGGCAGCGCTCCGGCGCAGAAGCGCAGCCTCGTGCGCAGCGTGATCGCGCTCCTGCTGCAGCAGCCGGGACTGGGCCTGCAACTCGAACAACCCTACCGTTTCGCCGAGCTGCGACTGCCGGGCCTTCCGTTGCTGCTGGAGATCCTCGACGTGGTCCGCCAGCGCCCGGAAATCAGCACCGGGGCGCTGCTCGAACACTTCGCCGAACACGAACAGGCCGAGGCGCTGCGCAAGCTCGCCGCGCAGGCATTGCCGGGCGAAGAAGCCAAGTGGGTCGACGAACTGCACGATGCGATCGCGCAGCTGGAAGAGCAGACGCTGCGGCAACGCATCGACGAGCTCAACCAGAAGCAGCGCGCGCAAGGCCTGGACGAAACCGACAAGTACGAGCAGCGCATGCTGCTGCAGGCACTGGTACGGCGCGGCTGAGGCGGCTTACCCTGCGGCCATACCGTCAGGGAATCCTCCATGCGTCCTCTGCTGCTCGCCGTCCTTCTCTCCGCGATACTTCCCGCGCATGCACTGGCAGCCGACGGCGGCAAGGTCGATCGCCAGACCACCGGCAACCGCACCACCGAAAACGTGCCCACGGTGCCGGCCGAACTGATGGAGCGGCTCAACCGCTACCAGAACACCCGCGCCGCCAGCCTGGCCGGATGGACGCGCGAGGGCTGCCTGCTGGTCAGCACACGCTTCGCCGAAACCGCGCAGGCGCACCGCGTGTGCGAACCGCTGGGCATGCGCGAGCAGCTGACCTTCTATCCCGAGCCCGTCACCGGCCTGGTGCCGGCGCCGGCCCAGGCCTGGCGCGATGGTTTCGTCTTCGCCAAGGACCGCGGCGGCGACGAGTTCTCGCAGCTCTACTGGTTCGACGAGGCCAGCCGCGGCACCACCCTGCTGACCGACGGCAAGCGCAGCCAGAACAGCGGCGCGGTGGTCAGCCGCGATGGCGGCCTGCTGGCCTGGTCGAGCACCTCGCGCAACGGCACCGATCGCGACATCTGGGTCCGCGACACGCGCAGCGGCCAGGCGCGCGCCGTGCTCACCGAAGGTGGCAGCTGGGGCGCGAGCGATTTCTCGGCCGATGGCAAACGACTGCTGGTCAGCCGCTACGTCTCGGCCAACGAAAGCTATCCGGGCGAACTGGACCTGGCCAGCGGCAAGCTCACGATGTTCCCGGTCGATGGCGGCAAGGCCTCGATGGGCCAGTTCCAGTACGCGCCGGGCGGCAAGGGCGTGTTCTACATTTCCGACGAGGACATCGACGGCAAGCCGCAGCAGTTCCGCACGCTGCGCTGGCACGGACCGGGCATGGGCGCGCCGAAGCTGCTCAGTGCGCATATCCCCTGGGACGTGGACGAGGTGCGCATCGCCGGCGACGGCCGCCACCTGGCCTACAGCACCAACGAAGACGGCATCTCGCGCCTGCACGTGCTGCGCCTGCCCGGCCTGGAGCCGGTGCAGCTGCCCGCGCTGGACCGGCTGCCGGTCGGCGTGATCGGCAATTTCGATTTCTCCCCAGACGGCAAGCGCCTGGCGCTGGACCTCAACAGCGCCACCTCGCCCAGCGACGTGTATGTGCTAGACCTCGCGGGCACGGCACTGGCGCGCTGGACCCGCAGTGAAGTCGGCGGCCTGGATGCCTCCACGTTCGTCGCGCCCACGCTGGTGCGTTATCCGACCTTCGATGAAGTCGACGGCAAGCCGCGCACCATCCCGGCGTTCTACTACCGTCCGGCGAAGCCTGCGGCCTCGGGTAGGCATCCGGTGCTGATCAGCATCCATGGCGGTCCGGAGGGACAGTCGCAGCCGGTGTTCAATCCGTCGGTGCAGTTCATGCTCGCCGACCTGGGCGTGGCGGTACTGGTGCCGAACGTGCGCGGTTCCTCCGGCTACGGCAAGGACTACCTGCAGGCCGACAACGGGCCGCTGCGCGAGGATTCGGTCAAGGACATCGGCGCGTTGCTGGACTGGATCGCGCAACAGCCCGAGCTGGATCCGTCGCGCGTGGCGGTGATGGGCGGCAGCTACGGCGGCTACATGGTGCTGTCCTCGCTGATGCATTACAGCGAACGCCTCCGCGCCGGGATCGACGTGGTCGGCATCTCCGATTTCCGCACGTTCCTCAAGAACACCGAGGACTACCGCCGCGACCTGCGCCGCGCCGAGTACGGCGACGAGCGCAACCCGGCGATGGCCGCGTTCTTCGAGAAGATCGCCCCGCTCAACCACGCCGACCGCATCCGCGCGCCCCTGTTCGTCGCCCAGGGTCGCAACGATCCGCGCGTGCCGTGGACCGAGGCGGTGCAGATCGTCGAAGCGGTGCGCGGAAACGGCCAGCCGGTGTGGTACCTGGAGTTCGCCGACGAAGGCCACGGCTTCCGCAAGAAGGCCAACAGCGACTATTTCAGCGCCGCCTCGATGCTGTTCCTGCAGCAGCACCTGCTCGGCGCTCAGGGCGCGTTCGCCGAACCGCGCGCCGGCCTGCGCACCGGTGGCCAGCCCGACGCCCAGGACCTGGCGCGGCTGCAGGCGCAGGGCGTGCGCACGGTCATCGACCTGCGCGGTGCCGGCGAAGCGCGCGGCTTCGACGAGGCGGCCGAGGCCGCCCGCCTGGGCATGGCGTACGTGACCCTGCCCATCGCCGGCAAGGACGACATCACTCCGGCCAATGCCGATGCGCTGCGGGCTCTGCTCGAGCGGCACGGCGATGCTGGCGTGCTGGTGCATTGCGCCTCCGGAAACCGCGTCGGCGCGCTGCTGGCGCTGGATGCCGCCCGCGCAGGCGCCCCGGCCGGTGAAGCACTCGCACTGGGCAGGAAGGCCGGCCTGAAGTCGCTGGAGCCGGTGGTGGCCGCCCAGCTCGGCGACCTCGCACCACGCGCCGCCGACTGAAGGGCGCCACCCTGGCGCTCAGGGTCCGCGTGCTAGGATCGCGCATCGAAGGGGAGTAGCCCCCCGCGCTGTTGCCGTCATTACGGACTCCGGTCCCGGCGCAGCGGCAGGCCTTGCGGCCTGTGGGCAAGACCTTCGCCGTCCCACGGCGAAGGTGCGTCCGTTTCCCGGTGCATGCCCGCTGTGGCCCTGGATTTTCCCGGAGCCCCCCATGCACTGCCCCGCCTGCAAGACCGTGACCCTGGCCATGACCGAACGCCAGGGCATCGAAATCGACTATTGCCCCGAGTGCCGCGGCGTCTGGCTCGACCGCGGCGAACTGGATCGCCTGCTGGCCCGCGCCGAGACGGACGCCCCGCCGCCGCCGCCGCGTCCCGCCTACCGCAACGACGACCGCCCGCGCCACGACCGGCACGATGCGTACGCGCACGGCCACAAGCCGCGCAAGCCCAAGTCGTTGCTCGGCGAGCTTTTCGACTTCTAGCCCCCCGTTCCGTATCGTCCGCTGACCCCACGACGCCGCGTGCACCCGCACGCTGGCAACCTCCGACCGCACCTCCAAGACACCACATCCCATGGAATCCCTGTTCACCCCGGAAATCCTCATCGCCCTGGCCACCCTGACCGCGCTTGAACTGGTCCTGGGCATCGACAACATCATCTTCATCTCGATCCTGGCCGGTCGCCTGCCGCCCGAGCAGCGCGCCCGAGCGCGCCGCCTGGGCATCGCCGGCGCGGCCATCACCCGCCTGGCTTTGCTGTTCGCCATCGTCTGGATCACCCGCCTGACCTATCCGGTGTTCGAAGTCTTCGGCCAGGCGTTCTCATGGCGCGACATGATCCTGATCGGCGGCGGCCTGTTCCTGATCGCCAAGGCCACCCTCGAGATCCACCACAAGGTCGAGGGCGCCGGCGGCGACCCGTCGCTCAAGCGCGTGGCGACCTCGTTCGCCGGCGTGATCGCCCAGATCATGGTGCTGGACATCGTGTTCTCGCTGGACTCGATCATCACCGCGGTGGGCATGGTCGACGAGCGCTGGGTGATGGTCACCGCGATCGTGGTGTCGATCGCCTTCATGCTGGCCTTCGCCGGCCCGATCGGCGAGTTCGTCGAACGCCACCCGACGGTCAAGGTGCTCGCGCTGAGCTTCCTGATCATGATCGGCCTGGTGCTGATCGCCGACGGCTTCGGCATGCACATCCCGAAGGGCTACGTGTACACCGCCATGGCCTTCTCGGTGTTCGTGGAGGCGATCAACATGTGGATACGCAACCGCGAGAAGAAGACCGCGAATGCGGCCAAGGCCGAAGGCGGCGGCTGACGCGACGGGCCGCTCCGCGTGCGGGGCGGCCTGCGTGCATGGCGCATGCGATGCCGGCGGTTCGCGCCGTCGGCATCGGCGCCCGCGAAAGTTTCGAGGATGCCAGGCCGGTTGCGCCGCTCCGGCGCAACCGGCTCCCACTCAGCTGCCCAGCAGCAACGGCAGCCAGTGGTCGACCAGCAGGAAGGCGAACAGCGCCATCAGGTAGATGATCGAATAGTTGAACACGCGCATGGCGAAGAACTCGTCCGGCGGGTCCAGCAGTCGCCAGGCGTACCAGAGGAACACGCTACCCAGCACCAGCGCGCCACCCAGGTAGAAGAATCCGCTCATCGCGAACACCACCGGCAGGATGCTCACCTGCAGAAGCAGCACGGTGTAGAACAGGATCTGCCAGCGCGTGTAGGTGACGCCGTGGGTCACCGGCAGCATCGGGATCAGCGCGCGCGCATAGTCCTCGCGGCGGAAGATCGCCAGCGCCCAGAAATGCGGCGGCGTCCACACGAAGATGATCAGCACCAGCAACAGCGCGTGCTGCCAGTCCCACGGACCGTCCATGTTGGTGACCGCGGCCCAGCCCAGCAGCGGCGGTGCCGCGCCGGCGACGCCGCCGATCACGATGTTCTGCGGCGTGGCGCGCTTGAGGTAGCCGGTATAGACCACCGCGTAGCCGATCAGCGAGGCGAAGGTCAGCAACGCGGTGACCGTGTTCACCAGCGTGACCAGGATCGCCATCGACGCCACGCCCAGCACGACCGCGAACACCAGTACCTGCATCGGCCGCAGTGCGCCGGTGGCCAGGGGCCGGTGCGCCGTGCGTGCCATGACCTTGTCGATGCGCTGGTCGATCAGGTGGTTGATGGCCGCGGCCGACGAGGACGCCAGCCAGATGCCGACCAGGCCGAACACCGCTTCGCGCGCCGGTGGCAGCCCGGGCACGGCCAGGAACATGCCGACCAGCGCGGTGAACACCAGCAACGCGACCACGCGCGGCTTGGTCAGCTCCAGGTACTGGCGCCAGAGGGGAATGGCGTTCATGCGACCGACTCGGGTTCCTTCAGGCGCGCCAGAACGCTCACCAGAACGAACAGCAACGCCAGCGCGCCGGCGTTATGCAGCACCGCGACCACCAGCGGCAAGGCCAGCTTCACGTTGAGCACGCCGAGGCTGACCTGCACGACCACCAGCAGGCCCAGTGCCGCGGCCCAGCCGCGCATGCCGGGCGTGCGGTACAGGCGCAGCGCCAGCCACAACAGGTAGATCGCCACGACCACCGCCATCATCCGGTGCACCAGCTGTATGGCGATGCGCGAGGCGCCATCCAGCACGCCGCCTTCGTAGTCCACGCCGACGCCGCGCCAGAGCACGAAGCCCTCGCGGAAATCCGCAGGCGGCCACCACTGGCCCACGCACTTCGGGAAGTCCAGGTAATGGTGCTGCGCCGTGGTCCAGCCTCCGCCGCCGCAGGCCAGCGCCGCGTAGTTGGCACTGGTCCAGCCGCCGAGGGCGATCTGCACGCCCAGCACGATGATTCCGCCGATGACCCAGCGCCGCAGCACGCGCGCATCGGCCAGGCGGATCGGCAGGTCGGTGGCGCGCCAGGCCATCCACAGCAGCAGCGAGAACGTGGCCAGGCCACCGAGTAGGTGGCCCATCACGATGATCGGCTTGAGCAGCAGTGTCACCGTCCACTTGCCCAGCAACGCCTGGAAGACGATCACCGCCAGGGTCAGCACCGCGGCCCGCGCCAGGTCGATGTTCGACCAGCGCAGCGCGGCCAGCAGCAGGATCGCCTCGCCCGCGCCAGCGAGGGCGAATGCCAGGCCGATGTGTCCGTACATGTAGGCCGGGATCGCGCCAGCCACCAGCAAAGAGGCACCCACGATCTGGGCGATGCCAAACCGCCGTCGACGCGCGGCCAGCAACGCAAGCACCAGCACCAGCACGCCGAGCGAAGCGGCCAGGTGGCGGTGCACCTGTTCGCGCCAGGCCTTGTGCGTCTCGAACGGCCGGATCTCGCTGGCCACGTGCGCGGCGGCATCCTGCTGTGCCGAGGGCCAGGTGGCGCGGCCGTAGCAGGTCGGCCAGTCCGGGCAGCTCAGGCCCGCGTCGGACAGGCGCACGAAGGCACCGAACACCACCACGCAGGTGGTGAGCAGCACCGCCAGCCAGGCCAGGCGGTGGAAATGGCGGGCCAGCGCGGGACGGACGATCGCGTTCATCGGCGCACGGACCTCACTTCAGCTTCAGCAGCTTGGCGATATCGGCGCGCATGCCGACCGGATCGGCATGCGGCGGATAGCGCAGGATCACGAAACCGTTCGGATCGACCACGTACAGCGGGATACCGGCCGGATCGTCCAGCTGCGGCAGTGCCGCGCGCAGCGCCGCGTCGTCGCGCAACGGGCGCAGTTCCGGCAGCGCCGGCGCACCTTCGGGCAACGAACCCAGCCACAGGATCTCGACCTTGTCGGCGTTGTGGCCGAACAGCTGCCAGACCTTGTCCAGTTCGGCGAGCAGGCGCTCGCACTCGACCGTGCAGGCCGGCGGCGGGGCGACCACGATCCGCCACGTACGTGCTTCCGGATTCCAGTCGTAACGGCTTCCGTCGGCGAGCAGCGGCGCGGCCTTGCGCAGGTCGGCCGGAGGCTGCAGCAGTTCGCCGTGGTTCTTCAGGCCGGCCGGCATCCAGCCGCTCAGGCGCAGCAGCATGGCGCCGAAGGCGGTGCCGAAGAACAGGAGGAACAGTGCGATGAGCATCAGGCGTCCGCGGCGGGTGCGGGCGGCATCGGGAGTGAGAACGGTCATGGGGTGGGATTTTCGCACGAGAGGCGAGGTCGACGGCATGCCAGTGCGTTCAGCGCCGGCGACGCTCGCGCACGGTGAGCAGCAATGCGATCACCAGCACGGCCGCGGCCAGGGCGAACCACTGCACCGCATAGCCGAGGTGGCGCTCCGGCGGGAGGGTATTGGGCAGCAGCTCCAGGTCACGGGCATAACCCAGCGACAGGGCCGGATCCAGCCGCAGCACGCGCGGCGCCAGCGTCGACAGGTTCAGGGCGGTGGCGAGCGATTGCGGTTCCAGCGCGACCACCAACAGCGTACCGTCGGCCTGCGCGGCGATGGCCGGCGTGACCAGGCCCGAGGACGGCGGCGGCAGCAGCAGCCCTGACACCTGCGTCGCGTCCGGCACGGGCACGTCGGGGAGCCGACGGTCACCGGGCAGCGGCAGCCAGCCCAGCTCGAGCAGCAGCGGCGTCGCGCCTGCCGCGGAGGGCTGGAACACGCGGTAGGCCCGCACGCCCGCGCGCCCGTCGCGGTTCTGGTTGTCCAGCAGCACAGCCGGCAGTGGCAGGAAGCGGCCTTCGCCGGCCGCCCAGTCGTAGGCGCGCGTCCTGGAGGGATCGGCGGCCCATTCAAGCGGCTGTGCGCGGCGTTCATCCAGCACCTGCGCCGACGCTTCCAGCAGGGCCTGCTTGGCGTGCATGCGCTGCAGCTGCCACAGGCCCAGCGCCGCGCATGCGCACGCCACGGCCAGGGCCAGCAGCCAGCCCGCCCACAACGGCAGGCGCCGACGGCTCATCGCGCCATCCCCGTGCGCGCCTGCGATAATGCCGGCCATCGCATTGCTGCCGCCAAGGCCACCGCCATGAACGACTCGCTGAAGACCCTGCTGGTGGTGGCGTTCCTCATCGTCATCCTGTGGAACCTCGGTTCGGCCCTGTACTACCTGCTGGTCGACCGGGGCCAGAGCAAGCGCACGGTCAACGCGCTGACCCGCCGCATCGGCCTGTCGGTCGCGCTGATCCTGCTGGTGATCCTGGGCATCTGGACCGGCGTGATCCAGCCGCACGGCGTGGGTCGCTGACCACCGACCCGCGGGCGCAAGCCCGCGCTTTCCGTTTCCTGAAAACAGCAGGGACGCCCGGAGGCGCCCCTGTCGTTGTCGCGTCGCGCTTTAGGCTGCCGGCCAGGGCCGGCGGCACTCAAAGCACGTAGACGAACAGGAACAGCGCCAGCCAGACCACGTCCACGAAATGCCAGTACCACGCGGCTGCTTCGAAGGCGAAATGGTTGTCGGAAGTGAAGTGGCCCTTGGCCACGCGCAGCCACATGATCGCCAGCATGATCGTACCCAGCAGCACGTGCGCGCCGTGGAAGCCGGTGAGCATGAAGAACGTCGAACCGTAGATGCCCGAACCGAGGGTCAGGTTCAGGTCCCTGTAGGCGTGGATGTATTCCTCGACCTGGAAGAACAGGAACGCCAGGCCCAGCACCACGGTCAGACCGAGCCACAGCAGCACCTGGTTGCGGGCGTTGGCCTTGAGCGCGTGGTGGGCGATGGTCAGGGTCACGCCCGAGGTCAGCAGGATCAGGGTGTTGAGCAGCGGCAGGCCCCAGGCCGGGATGGTCTGGAACTGGCCACCGACCTCGCCCGGGCCGGCGGTCGGCCAGGCGGCGGTGTAGCCGTCCCACAGCAGCGCGTTGGTCATCACGCCGTCGCCTTCGCCGCCCAGCCACGGCAGGGCCAGGTGGCGGGCATAGAACAGCGCGCCGAAGAACGCGGCGAAGAACATCACTTCGGAGAAGATGAACCAGATCATCCCCATCCGGAACGAGACGTCGACCTGGCGGTTGTAATGCCCGGCCAGCGACTCACGCACCACCTCGCTGAACCAGTAGAAGAGCACCGCCAGCATCGCGGCCAGGCCGACGAAGAACGTCCACTTGCCCCACGTGATGCCGTTGAGCCACGTGGCCACGCCCAGCATCAGCGTGAACAGCGCGACCGAAGCCATGATCGGCGCCTTGCTGTGGGTCGGTACGAAATATTGGTCCGCGTTCGGTTGGGCCATGGCGTGTGGTTCCGTGCTCGTCAGGGCGCCGAATGCGGCGCGTTTGAAGCCTGTGCCACGCCAAGTCGCGCGGTCAGGTCGTCGTTCTTGAAGAAAGTGTAGGACAGGGTGATCGTCTTGACGTCGCCCGGCAGGTCGGCGTCGACGATGAAGCGCACCGGCATGTCGCGCGATTCGCCCGGCTGCAGGGTCTGCGCGGTGAAGCAGAAACACTCGGTCTTGGTGAAGTGCCCCGACGCGCGCGCCGGTGCAACCGACGGCACCGCGCTTCCGACGATGGGCCGGTCGCCGTCGTTGCGGGCGAAGTACATCGCCTCGTTCAGTTCGCCGGGCACCACCTGCATGGTCAGCTGCTCGGGCTCGAACGCCCAGGGCAACTTCGAGTTCACGCCGCCATCGAACTGCACGGTGACGGTGCGCGCCTTGCGCGCCTCGCCGGCGACGGCCGCGGTGCCCGCGCGCGCCTGGCCGGTGCCGCCCTCGAGGCGGATGCCGAACACCTTTTCGCAGGCGATCCGGTACAGCGGCACCAGCGAGAAGGTGAAGGCGAACGCGGCCAGCGCCACGCCGGCCAGCTTGAGCCAGCCCGCACCGCGCTTCGCCTGGGCCCGGGGCTCGCTCATGCCGCGCCCAGCACGCCGGACAGGATGAAGCCGACGTAGATCGCGATCGCGATGATGCCCACGATCCACGCCGTGCGCGCCACGCCCTTGCGGCGCTGCGTGCTGTCCTGGTTGTGGTTGCTCGGTGCGGTCATGGCTGCTGCTTTTTCTTCAGTGCCGGCATCCGGTCGGAGGCCAGCGCTTTCGGGTTGATCACCCGCACATGAATGTGCGGGCTCTTGCGAAGGACTCGCCTCAGTGACTCACGTCACCGTGGGCCAGGTCGCCATCCTTGATCACCGGCGGCGTGGCGAAGGTGTGGTGCGGCGCCGGCGACGGCACGGTCCACTCCAGGCCACGCGCGCTTTCCCACGCGCGGGCATCGGCCTTGGCGCCGTTGCGCAGAGAGTGCAGCAGGATGCCGGCCATCAGGAACGGGGTGGCAAACATGCCGAACGCACCGATCGAGCTGACCAGGTTCCAGTCGGCGAACACCACGTTGTAGTCCGGGATACGGCGCGGCATGCCGGCCAGGCCCAGGAAGTGCTGCGGGAAGAACAGCACGTTGACGAACACCATGGTCCACCAGAAGTGGAACTTGGCAGCGGTCTCGTTGTACATGCGCCCGGTCCACTTCGGCCACCAGTAGTAGACCGCGGCGATCAGGCCGAACACCGCGCCGGTGACCAGCACGTAGTGGAAGTGCGCCACCACGAAGTAGGTGTCGTGATACTGGAAGTCCGCTGGGACAATGGCCAGCATCAGGCCGGAGAAACCGCCGATGGTGAACAGGATCACGAACGCGACCGACCACAGCATCGGTGCTTCGAAGCTCAGCGAGCCCTTCCACATCGTGCTGACCCAGTTGAACACCTTCACGCCGGTCGGCACCGCGATCAGCATGGTCGCGAACATGAAGTAGATCTCGCCACCCAGTGGCATGCCCACGGTGAACATGTGGTGGGCCCAGACGATGAACGACAGGAACGCGATCGAGGCGGTCGCGTAGACCATCGCCTGGTAGCCGAACAGCGGCTTGCGGCTGAAGGTCGGGATGATCTCGCTGACCACGCCGAAGGCGGGCAGGATCATGATGTAGACCTCGGGGTGTCCGAAGAACCAGAAGATGTGCTGGAACATCACCGGGTCGCCGCCACCGGCGGCGTTGAAGAAGCTGGTGCCGAAGAACTTGTCGGTCAGCAGCATCGTCACCGCGCCCGCCAGCACCGGCATGACCGCGATCAGCAGGAACGCGGTGATCAGCCAGGTCCAGCAGAAGATCGGCATCTTCAGCAGGTCCATGCCCGGCGCGCGCATGTTCAGCACCGTGGCGATGATGTTGATCGAGCCCATGATCGAGCTGACGCCCATCATGTGGATGGCGAAGATCGTGAACGCCACGTTGTAGCCGCCCTGCAGCGACAGCGGCGGGTACAGCGTCCAGCCGCCGGCAGGCGCGCCGCCCGGCAGGAACAGCGTCATCAGAAGCAGGGTGAAGGCGAACGGCATGATCCAGAAGGACCAGTTGTTCATGCGCGGCAGCGCCATGTCCGGCGCGCCGATCTGCAGCGGGATCATCCAGTTGGCCAGGCCGACGAAGGCCGGCATCACGCCACCGAAGATCATGACCAGCGCGTGCACGGTGGTCATCTGGTTGAAGAATTCGGGGGTGACGTGCTGCAGGCCCGGCGTCATCAGCTCCAGGCGGATGATCACGCTCATGCCCGCGCCGATGATGAACATCACGAAGGAGAACAGCAGGTACAGCGTGCCGATGTCCTTGTGGTTGGTCGAGAAGAACCAGCGATCGAAGAACCCCTGCTTGTGGCCGTGGTGGTCGTCGTGGTGGTCGACTGCGGAATGGGCCATGGCGTTGCTACCTCTGGAATGCGTGTGCGTGGCGGCCGCCGGGCGGCCGTTGCCTTGTTCTTGTCGGACCGGGCGGATCAGCCCTGCGCGGCGCCAGCTTCGGGAGCGGCGTCCGGCGCGGCGGCTTCGGGAGCGGCGCCGGCATCGGCCGGGGCGCTAGCGTCGACCGGAGCTGCCTCGGGTGCCGGGGCAGGCTCGACCGGTGCAGCAGGCGCGGGCTTCTTCGATGCCAGCCAGCGGGCGAACTCTTCCTTCGACACCGCCTCGACCACGATCGGCATGAAGCCGTGGTCCTTGCCGCACAGCTCGGCGCACTGGCCGCGATACACGCCGGGGGTCTTGATCTCGGTCCAGGCCTCGTTGATCAGGCCGGGGATCGCATCCTGCTTCCAGCCCAGCGCCGGCACCCACCAGGCGTGGATGACGTCGTCGGCGGTGATGACGAAGCGGACCTTGGTGTCGACCGGCAGGACCAGGCGGTTGTCCACGTCCAGCAGGTAGTGCGGGTTGGCCTCGAGGGTCGGCTGCTCGCCGCTCTGGCGGATGCGGTCGGACTCGCGGTCCAGGCGGCTGGTGAACGACACGCCCTCGCCCAGGTAGTCGTACTTCCACATCCACTGGTAGCCGGTGACCTTCACGGTCATCGCGGCGTCGCGGGTGTCGTACATCGCGATCAGCTTGGCCGTCGCCGGCCAGGCCATGGCGATCAGGATCACGACCGGGATCACCGTCCAGATCACCTCGGCGGTGGTGTTGTGGCTGAACTGCGCCGCGACCGCGCCCTTGGAGCGGCGGAACTTGAACATCGCGTAGCCCATCGCACCGAACACGATCACGCCGATGACCACGCACACGATCAGCACGATCATGTGCGCTTCGTAGGCGTTCTGCGAGGAAGCGGTCACCCCGCGCCCCATGTTCAACTGCCAGCGGTGCGGATCCGCCGACTGGGCCCAGGCCAGCGCGGGGAACGCCAACAGCGCGCCCGTCGCGATCAACCGCTTCCACCAACCCTTCGCTTGCATCATTGCCTAGACCCTGTCTGCGTCATCGGTTGCGGCCATCGCCATGGGCTGCGGCCGCCAGGAATTCGTTCAAACACCGCGCCAGCTGCGAGCGTTCGGCCGGGCCCAGGAAAGCGCCCACCTCGACCCGTCTGCCGCTGGACGACAGCGTGACCCTGCCGTCGTCCCCCTCCACGCGCACCCGCACCCAGTACGGATGGGCGCTGAAAACAGCATCGGCCCCGCGACGGACTTCCACCGTCCCGGGACCGATGGCGATCTCCTCGCCCCGCTCCCCGCTGCGCCACACCCATCGCAGCGCCAGCGCGACCCCCGCGCTGTGCAGCAGGGCGAAGGCAGGCGCGAAGACGTTGCCGGCCAGCCAGCCAAGCCCGGCCACCAGCCACATCGCCCCCGCCAGCGCGGCGAACAGGGACCTGAACTGGCGGGCCGTCAGGGCCCGCGGCGGGCGCAGCCGCAGCTGCGCGCCGGCGTCGCCGGATCTGGACGGAACCACCTCGATCATGTCGCCCACCGCCGCTTGCCGCCTGCGGAAAACACTAAAGATGGTAAGCGTTGGGCATACCCAGCGGCAACTTGCATTGATCCGGAGCAACTAATGGAGCGGGGACTGCCGGGACTCGCAGCGCCCGCATGCCGGGTCCGTGGCCCCGTCTCCAGCACCGCCACGCGAGCCTCTGGACGGGACAAGGTGACATCGCCAATGCACAGGCCAGCTACGTCTGGACACCGATGCCGGCCCGCCCTCTGCCGCCAACGATCCATCACATGGCCGAGCAATCAGCCTTCTCCCACCCGTTAGACGATGGCTCATCGCGACCGCACAGAGGGGCAGCAGGAAGCCTAGCCCGGAATTCGGACGCCTCTTGACGACGTGCGACACATGTCGCATTGTTGCGACACAAATCAAACGCCGGAGCTCCTCGATGGGCAGTTCGCCGACCCCGTCCAATGCGGAACTGGAAATGCTGAAATGCCTCTGGCGCCACACCGCCTGCAGCGCCCGCGAGCTGCACAACAGCGTGGCTCCGGCGCTGGACTGGTCCTACTCCTCCACCCGCAAGACCCTCGAACGCATGGTCGACAAGGGGCTGGTGGCGGAGGAATCCCTCCACGGCCTCAACGTGTACCGGGCCAAGGTCGGCAAGGTGGCGACCCTGGCTGCGCTGAGCGCGGACTTCGCCCGCCGCGTGCTGGAGATCGATGGCCCCTTGCCGGTGCAGGCGTTCGCCGACAGCCGCCTGCTGAGCGAGACGGAGATCGAACAACTCGAAGCGTTGTTGCGCGCCCCCGACGCGGAGGACCGGTCATGAGCCTGCCCGCCTCCAGCTTCTGGATCGTCCATGTCTTCGGCTGCCTGGTGGCCGGTGCACTTGCCTGGGGCCTGGGAGTAGGGCTGCAGCGCTGGCTGCGCATCTCCCATGCATCGCGCAACTACTGGCTCGGGTTGTGGCTGCTGGCGGCAGCGCCGGCCATCATCGCGGTTGCGCTGGATCTGTGGGCTCCTGCGGTCGTTCCGCTGCCGGCGTACTTGCCCCTGCCTTTGGCGATCGACGACGGCGTGGATGCCGGGATTGCCGCAAGAACGTCGGCCCTTTCCCTGCCGCAACCTGCCCTGCTGCTGGCCGCGCTGTACCTAGCCGGTGTCGGCGTCGCCCTGCTCGCCCAACTGCGTGGCGCGCTGGCGGTACGGCGCGTGTTGCGCGCATCAACGCCCGTGGGCCGTACCCGCTGGCCGGGGCAGGCCTGCGCGGAGGAAGTGCGGCGCCTGATGAATGCCGGGATCGGTGTGCGCCTGACCGCGCAGACGGTCAGCCCGTTTGCGGTGAGCTGGCCGCAGCCGGTCATCGTCCTGCCGGCCACCGCGCTGGAACGCTTCAGCGACCGCCAGCTGCACATGGTCATCCGCCATGAGGCCGCGCATCTGCTGAACCACGATCCGCAGCGGGCGGCATGCATGCGGCTGGCCGGCGCCGTGCTCTGGTTCGACCCGTTCGTCCGCCTTCTTGCCGCGCGCGTCCAGATGGCGGCCGAACTGCGCTGCGACGCCTGGGCGCTGCAGGTCGATACCGCGGCCGGACGCGACCTTGCTTCGGCCTACGTCGACACGTTGCGCATGGACCACACCGGCGGCCACGCCACCATGGCGTTTGCCGGGCGGCGCATCGACGATCACCTGCTGCGCTTGCGGCACATGCTGGGCGGAGATCCGGACCGGGCCTTGCCGCTACGTCTACGCGTGCTGTTCACGGCCATGGCGATAGCCGTCGGCGGCCTGCTGGCCTCGATGCAGGCCGCGCTGGCGGACCCGCGCGTTCCCGTCGCCAGTTCCAGTGTCGGTACCGCCCTCCATGTAGCCGTGGCCGAGCCCGAGCCGCTTTTCTCCAGCCCTGTCCCCTCGGCACGCGTGAGCAGCCATTTCCAGGACACCGGCGGCGGCCGCAAGCGAGCGCACAACGGCATGGACCTGGCAGCCCGGCGAGGCACGGACGTGCTTGCGCCCGCCGACGGCATCGTCGTGGCCGCCACCATGCAATACCCAGGCGGCCCGCGCTACGGCACCGTGGTCGTGCTCGACCACGGCCACGGCTGGCAGACGCTGTATGCCCACCTGGACAGCTTCGACGTGACGCCGGGCCAGCAGGTCAAGGCGGGCGAACGCATCGCCGGCATCGGCACCACCGGCGAGACCACCGGCCCCCACGTGCACGTGGAGCTGCTGCGGCACGGGCAGCGGATCGATCCGGAACCGCGACTGCGATGAACGCGTAGCCCGCGCCACAGATACCCCTTCTTCAGGCGCACCACTTTCCTGGCCGCAGGACGGGCGACTGCGCGCGCGAAACACCCCACGACACGGAGAACACGACCCGATGCCATGCCGCCGCATGCTTCCCCTGGCGATCGCGATCGCCCCGCTGTGCGCCACCCCGCTCGCTTCGGCGCAATCAACCCAGGCGCAATCCGCTCCGGTGCAAGCGACCTCGGCGCCTGCCCCGGCCCCCTCCGTGCCGGCGACGCCCGCCAACGCGACCGCCACCACGGACCTGGACAGCGTATCGGTGCAGGGTGAACGCTACGACGCCCGCCGCGACGACACCGCGACCCGCATCGTGATCGCCCGCGAAGAACTGCTCCGGCAGGGCGACGCCACCCTGGGCGAGGCCATGAAACGACTACCCGGCGTCACCATCGGCATCGGCACGCCCGGGCGCTCGGGCGCGATCGCGTTGCGCGGCATGGCCGGCTACACCCAGGTCCTGATCGACGGACAGCGCGCACCCACCGGCTTCGATTTCGACTCGCTGACGCCGGACATGGTCGAGCGCATCGAAATCCTGCGCTCCCCGACCGCCGACCTCAGCGGCGAGTCCATCGCCGGAACGATCAACATCGTGCTGGCGCAGACCGCGCGCACGGACGCCAGGCAACTGACCCTGGCCTGGGCCACGGCCGATGGTCGGCAGGCGCCATCGGCAAGCTGGCGCTCGAGCCGTCGCGAGGAAAGCCGCAGCCATGTGCTCACCGCCACCGCGGCGCGGCGCGAGTTCCTCTACGAAGACACCGGCCTGGAGCGCGGCTACGATCCTGCCGGCGTGGAAAACCTGCGCCGCACCACCCGACTGCGCTCCATCGGCGTGCGCGATGGGCTAACCCTCGCCCCCACCCTGGACCTGCGCCTGGCCAACGACGACACCCTGGCGCTGCAGGCCTTCCTGGACAGCAGCCATCTCGAACGCACCGGGGACGTGGACTGGGAAACGCTGCTCGGCCCGCAGCTGGACCACGTCCGCTACCGCCAGGGCAACGACATCGACAACACCCAGTTCAACACCAGCGTTACCTGGACCCACCCGTTCGCGGGCGCCGGCACACTGACCGCCAAGGCCAACGCCGCCTGGAACCGCGAGGACTACCAGTTCCGCGAACAGGGCTATGCCGCCGACGGCTCACTCAACCTGGAGGACAGCACGACCGCCGACATGGATGTTCGCAACCTCGGCAGCAACGGCAAGTGGGCGCTGCCGAAGACCGGTCGGCACCAGGTCCAGACCGGGTGGGAGGCCAGCGTGGACCGGCGCCGCGAAACCCGGATCCAGCACCTGCTACCGGTTGCCGGCAAGGAAGGATCCATCAGCGACCTGTCGTTCGATTCGCAGATCCGCCGCCTGGCCGCCTATGCCCAGGACGACATCGCGTTCTCACCGCAATGGTCGATGTACCTGGGGCTGCGCTGGGAGGCCATCGAGACCACCAGCGGCGGCACCGGCTTCGCCGCCGTGCGCAACCGCGCCAGTGTATTTTCCCCGGTACTGCAGTCGCTGTGGAAAATGCCCGGCAGCGACAAGGACCAGGTCCGCCTGGCGCTGAGCCGCACGTTCAAGGCACCCACCCTGGCCGCGCTCAGCGCGCGCCCCTACACCTCCACCAACAATCGCCCGTTGAACCCGGACGTGCGCGGCAATCCCGGACTGGAACCGGAACTGGCCACCGGCCTGGATGCGGCATACGAACGTTATGGCAAGGACGGCGCGCGACTGAGCGTCGGCGGCTACGTGCGCCGGATCCGCGGCGTGATCCGCACTGAAACGCGGATGCTCGAAGGCCGCTGGGTCGCCTTCCCGGCCAACGGCGGCGACGCCAGCGCCTGGGGCCTGGAGATGGATGCGCGTGCCGGCCTGGCGCAGCTGCATGCCGGTGCCCCGGCCATCGACCTGCGCTTCAACGCCACCCTCAACCGCTCCAGGGTCGACGGTGTTCCTGGCCCCGACAACCGCATAGACCAGCAGGTTCCGTTCAGCGCCACACTCGGCGCCGATTGGAAGTTCGATCCGGAGTGGACCGCCGGCCTGGGCTACACCTATCGCAGTGGCGGCCCGGTGCGGATCACCGCCTCCCGCGGCAACCTGGACGCGTACCGGCGCGAGCTGGACATGTACCTGCTGTGGGCTCCGGCCAGGCGCGCGAAACTGCGCCTGGCCGTCACCAACGCCCTGCATCCGACCCTGGAAACAGGCCAGTGGTATCTGGACGCCGATGGCCTGCAGCGGATCGACCGGCAGCGCCGCCCGCCGGTGGGCGTGCGGCTGCAATGGGAGATGCAGCTGTAGCCTGCGGCGATCAAAGGCCGACGTCGAAACCGGCCAACGCCCGCGGCAGCGTGGGCATGCCGCAGGTCCTGACCCGTCCGCAAGCGGGGCACTGGCCCGGCAAGCCCTAGAATGGCCGCCTCCCGTCCGCTCCGGACCCCTGCGCGCCCCGTCACGCCGTGAAGCCCACCCCCCTGGCCGTGGATGCCGCCGAGGTCGAAGCCCTGTTCGACTCGATCCCGGACGTGCTGTTCTTCATCAAGGACCGCGAGGGCCGCTACACCCACGTCAACGCGACCATGCTGCGCCGGCTGGGCCTGCGTTCGCGGCGCGAGATCATCGGCCGCCGCGCCATCGAGCTGTACCCCGGCGGCCTGGGCGTGACTTATGGCCTCCAGGACCAGCAGGTGCTGGAAGGCGCGGTGATCGACAACCTGCTGGAACTGCAGCTGTTCCCCGACCAGGAGCCGGGCTGGTGCCTGACCTGCAAGCGGCCCTTGCTGGTGGACGGGCAGGTGGCCGGCCTGGTCGGCATCTCCCGCGACCTGGCCAGCCGCGAGGGCCTGGCAGCCGACTACCAGTCGCTGCGGGAAGCCCTCGTCCACATGAACCGGCATTACGCCGGGAACATCCGCATCCACGACCTGCTGGCGATCACCGGCTTCTCGGCTTCCAAGCTTGAACGCACCTTCCAGAAAGTGTTCCAGCTCACGCCGCTGCAGCTGCTGAGCCGGATCCGGATCCAGGCGGCGATGCATCGCCTGCACGGCCCGGGCAGCATCGCTTCGATCGCCCAGGCCTGCGGCTTCGGCGACCAGAGCGCGTTCACCCGCCGCTTCGTGGCCCTGGTGGGAATGACCCCGAGCGAATACCGGGCGCTGCGCCAGCCCTGAGCCTGCCGCGGGGCGGTTTGTGCCGGCCCGGGCGGCCATCGCGCCGGAATCCGTCAAGCCAGCCGCGGCCGGCGGCGCCATCATGGCCGCTTCCCGCGCCCGCCCGGGCCCGTCGCCACTGCGCCCGTCCGAAGCCGGATGCCGGCGGCGTTCGTCCTCCTGCCGATACCCGCCATGACCGCCCAAGCCACGCCCCCATCCTGCACGCCGCCCACCGACGCCCCCGCTGCCGATGCGCCGATCCCGGTCGTCGCCACCGGCAGCGCCGCCACGCCATCGCCGCTGCGCGTCGCGATCACCGCGGCTTGGCTGCGCGACGAGGACACCCACGTCCGCGAGCTGCTGGTGCAGGCCCGGCAGGACGCGCTGGCACAGGACGAGATCGACGCGCTGGCCGCCGACCTGGTCCGCCGCGTGCGCGCCCGCGCCCAGGACCAGGGCGCGATCGAAGCCTTCATGCGCCAGTACGACCTGGGCAGCGAGGAAGGCGTGCTGCTGATGTGCGTGGCCGAAGCCCTGCTGCGCATCCCCGACCAGGAAACCGCCGACAAGCTGATCCGCGACAAGCTCGGCGACGCCGACTGGGAAAAGCACCTGGGCCAGAGCGAATCGGTGCTGGTCAACGCCTCGACCTGGGGGCTGATGCTCACCGGCAGGCTGGTCAACCTCAACGACCTCACCCGCCACGACGTGCCCGGCGCGTTCAAGCGCCTGGTCGGCCGCGTCGGCGAGCCGGTGGTGCGCCTGGCCGTGCGCCAGGCGATGCGGATCATGGGCCATCAGTTCGTCATGGGCCGCACGATCTCCGAAGCGCTGTCGCGTTCGAAGAAAGGCGACAACGCCGCCTACCGCTATTCGTTCGACATGCTCGGCGAAGGCGCGCTGACAATGAAGGACGCGCAGCGCTACCTGCAGGCGTACCGCGACGCGATCCACGCGATCGGGCGCAGCGGCAACCATGCCGCTGGCGACGTGTTCGCCGCGCCCAGCATTTCGATCAAGCTTTCCGCGCTGTTCCCGCGCTACGAACACGCCAAGCGCGAGCGGGTCATGGCCGAGCTCGCACCGGCGGTGCTGGAACTGGCGCACCTGGCGAAGGGCTATGGCATCGGCTACACGGTCGATGCCGAGGAAAGCGACCGCCTGGAGCTGTCGCTGGACCTGATCGAGGCGACCTTCTCCGATCCGTCCCTCGATGGCTGGGAAGGCTACGGCCTGGCGGTGCAGGCGTACCAGAAGCGCGCGCCGTTCGTGATCGACTTCCTCGCCGACCTGGCCCGCCGCGTCGGCCGCCGCATCCCGGTGCGCCTGGTCAAGGGCGCGTACTGGGACGCGGAGATCAAGCGCGCCCAGGTCGAGGGCCAGGCCGGCTACCCGGTGTTCACCCGCAAGCAGAACACCGACGTGTCCTACCTGGCGACGGCCCGGCGCATGTTCGTCCATGGCGACGCCTTGTACCCGATGTTCGCCACGCACAACGCGCAGACCATCGCGGCGATCAGGGCGACCGCGAAGGGCCGGCCGTACGAGCACCAGAAGCTGCACGGCATGGGCGACGACCTGTATGCCGAAGTGGTGCCGGCCGACCGCCTCGGCGTGCCGTGCCGCGTGTACGCGCCGGTGGGCAGCCACGAGGACCTGCTGCCGTACCTGGTGCGCCGCCTGCTCGAGAACGGCGCCAACTCCAGCTTCGTCAACCGGATCACCGACGAGGACGTGCCGGTGGCCGAACTGATCCAGGACCCGGTCGCCGCGGTGGCCGGCTTCGATTCAGGCGGCTCCTCCATCGCCCATCCGCGCATCCCCTTGCCGCGCGATCTCTTCATCCAGCAAGGCTTCGACAGGAACAACTCCATGGGCGCCAACTTCGCCGACGACAACGAACTGAAGACGCTGGCCGCGCGCCTCGGCGAACATGCCGGCCCCTGGCGCGCCGCACCGCTGGTGCCGGGCGCCGCGCAGGCCAGCAGCGAAAGCCTCGCGGTCACCAGTCCAGCCGACCGCCACCAGGTCGTGGGCCACTGGCAGCCGGCCGATGCCGCCACCGTGCAGCGCGCGCTGGCCAATGCCGTGTCCGCGCAGCCGGCCTGGGACCTCACCCCCGCCGCCAGCCGCGCCGCGATCCTCGAGCACGCCGCCACCCTGCTCGAGCAGCGCATGCCGGAGTTCATGGCGCTGTGCGTGCGCGAAGCCGGCAAGACCCTGCCCGACTCGGTCGCCGAAGTGCGCGAGGCGGTCGACTTCCTGCGCTACTACGCCGGCCAGGCGCGCCGCCAGTTCGGCGCACCCGAGCAGCTGCCCGGGCCGACCGGCGAATCCAACGTGCTGCAGCTGCAAGGCCGCGGCGTGTTCGTCTGCATCAGCCCGTGGAACTTCCCGCTGGCGATCTTCCTGGGCCAGGTCGCCGCAGCGCTGGCCGCCGGCAACAGCGTGATCGCCAAGCCGGCCGAACAGACCAACCTCATCGGGCATGCGGCGGTGAAGCTGCTGCACGAAGCCGGCGTTCCCGAACAGGTCCTGCAGTTCGTGCCCGGCGACGGCGCCACCGTCGGTGCGGCGCTGACCGCCGACGCGCGCGTGGCCGGCGTGGCCTTCACCGGTTCCACCGACACAGCACGCGCGATCAACCGCGCGCTGGCCGCGCGCGACGAGGCGCCCATCGCGGTGCTGATCGCCGAGACCGGCGGCCAGAACGCGCTCATCGCCGACTCCTCCGCACTGCCCGAACAGCTGGTCAAGGATGCGATCGGTTCCGCCTTCACCTCCGCCGGCCAGCGCTGCTCGGCCGCGCGCGTGCTGTTCGTGCAGGACGACATCGCCGACAAGGTGATGACGATGCTCGCCGGCGCGATGGCCGAACTGAAGGTCGGCGACCCCGGCCTGCTGGCCACCGACGTCGGCCCGGTGATCGATGCCGACGCACTGGAGCTGCTGCAGGCCCATGCCCAGCGCATGGACCGCGAGGCCCGGCACATCGCCACCGTCCCGGTGGACGCCGGCGCCGCGCAGGGCACGTTCTTCGCCCCGCGCGCCTACGAACTGCAGTCGCTTTCGCAGCTGCGAAGCGAGGTGTTCGGTCCGGTGCTGCACGTGCTGCGCTGGAAGGCCGAGCACCTGGACGCGGTGATCGAGCAGGTCAACGCCACCGGCTACGGCCTGACCCTGGGCATCCATTCGCGCATCGACGAGACCGTGGACCGGATCGTGTCGCGGGTGAAGGTCGGCAACGTCTACGTCAACCGCAACCAGATCGGCGCGGTGGTCGGCGTGCAGCCCTTCGGCGGCCAGGGCCTCTCGGGCACCGGCCCCAAGGCCGGCGGCCCGCACTACCTGCCGCGCTTCGCCACCGAGAAGACCGTGACCGTCAACACCACCGCCGCCGGTGGCAACGCTTCGCTGCTGACCCTGGGCGACTGATCGCAGCTGAACGCGAGTGACGGAGGAAGGGGCGCTCGATGCGCCCCTTCCTGTTTGCGCGCGCGGGTGACTTCAGGGGCTTGCCTGCCCGCAACGCATCGGCGACGCTTGGGTCGTCCCGATGGAAGCGGGGCACATCGGAGGCGGGCCGGCGGCGTCCGCGGCGGGGACAGGGAGGCGGATGACTACCGATTTCTACAACCTTCTGCTGACCGACTGCGCGCTGGCACTGATCCTGCTGGGCCTGTTCTGGTACGTGTCGAGGGTTTCGCGCGGGGTGCGCGGCATCGCGTCGTGGGGCGCGGGGCATTTCATCTATTCGCTGGGTGCGGCGATGCTCGACGGCACCGCCACCGGGCTGGAGCGCGCCGGTTCGGCGACCGCGACCGTGGTGGTCGCGGCCATCGGCGGCATCCTCGCCTGCGGCGGCCTGGCCGTGCTTGCGGGCGCGACCATCAAGTTCGTCCAGCAACGCCCGCTGCGGCGCACGGAATGGATGCTGGTGCCGGCATTCGTCGCCCTTTCTTTGCTGGCCTGGCTGGCCGGCGACGCGATCGACGGCCAGGGCGCGGCGATGAGCCTGGCCGAACTGGCCATGCTGGCGGTGATGCTGTGGCAGCTGCGCCAGCTCGACACCCCGCCGCTGCGCGTGCCGGCGCGACTGGTGATGCTGGGCTGCATGGTGCTGGCCTTCCTCTATGGCCGCGACCTGTTGCATGCCTTCACCGGCCGCTACGGCCCCAACGACGCCTGGGTCAATGTCGACCTGTCGACGTGGTACCTGATCAACTTCTGCATGCTGATGCTGACCAGCTTCCGCGCCGCCGAATCCTTGCGGCAGACCGCGATGCTCGATCCGCTCACCGGCACGCTCAACCGGCGCGGACTGTTCGCCCGGCTCGACCCGGACCTGGAACGGCTGACCCGCGAGGGCCACCTGGCGGTGATCGCGCTGGACCTGGACCACTTCAAGCGGGTCAACGACCGCTACGGGCACGAGATCGGCGACCTGGTGCTGCAGAAGCTCAGCGACACGATCCGCAGCCAGACCCGCGAGCACGACGTGTTCGCGCGCACCGGGGGCGAGGAGTTCGTGATCGTGGTGACCGGCCCGGACGCGCATAACGCGCACCACCTGGCCGAGCGCATCCGCGTCTCGCTGTCGACCATGCGCCTGGATCCGCCGGCGCCACCGGTGCGGGTCACCAGCAGCCTGGGCGTGGCCATGTCGAACCGGTCGATGCCGCTGTCGATGCTGATGCGCGGCGCCGACGAGGCGCTCTATACCGCCAAGCGTGCCGGCCGCGACTGCGTGGTGACGCACACGCTGTAACGGCGTGCAGGCGCCAGTTCCACCGCTTCCCACAGGGTTGCGCCGACTCGCCTCTCTTTGTAGGAGCGGGCATGACCGCGACACCGACGCCGTCGGTAGATGCGACACCTTCGTCCACCAATGCTCCGGCCGTTACTACGTCATCCAACATGACGGCCGTGCACCACTTGCAGGCGCGAGGGAGAAGGCATCGACGGACCGGGGCGCCTTCAAACGTCGATCATGCCGACGGCGTCGGTGTCGCGGTCATGCCCGCTCCTACAGAAGCGGAGCAATGCGTCGGCCGCTTCAGCCGGCGACCAGCCTCACCCGCGCGAAGTTGCGCTTGCCGACCTGCAGCACGCCTTCGAAACCGGGCGCGAACGACTGGGTCGCGTCCTCGACCACCACGCCCTCGACCTTGACCGCGCGCTCCTTGAGCTTGCGGTTGGCCTCCGAGTTGGACGGGGTGATCCCGGCGGCGGTGAGCAGCGCGGCGATGCGGATACCTTCGGCCGGCACCAGCACGTCCTGCAGCGGCAGGGATGAAGTATCGCCCTGTCCGGTGACCACCGCATGCCAGCCGGCGATGGCCTGCTCGGCGGCGGCGGCATCGTGGAAACGCGTAGCCAGCTCGCGTGCCAGGCGCAGCTTGACCTCGCGCGGGTTCAACGCGCCGGACTCGACGTCCGCGCGCAGCTTCGCCGCCTCGGCCACCGAGATGTCGAAGCTGAGCAGGTCGATCCAGCGCCAGGTCAGGTCGTCGCCGATCTTCATCGTCTTGGTCACGATGTCGATCGCCGGCTCGCTGATGCCGATGTAGTTGCCCAGCGACTTGCTCATCTTGTTGACGCCATCCAGGCCTTCCAGCAACGGCATGGTCAGCACGATCTGCGGCTTCTGCCCGTGGTGCTCCTGCAGGCCACGGCCCATCAGCAGGTTGAACTTCTGGTCGGTGCCGCCCAGCTCCACGTCCGCCTCCAGCGCCACCGAGTCGTAGCCCTGCACCAGCGGGTAGAGGAATTCATGGATGGCGATCGACTGCTGCGCCGCGTAGCGCTTGGCGAAGTCGTCGCGCTCGAGCATGCGCGCCACCGTGTGCTGGCCGGCCAGGCGGATCATGTCGGCCGCCGGCATCTTCCCGAACCACTCGCTGTTGAAGCGCACTTCGGTGCGCTCGCGGTCCAGCACCTTGAACACCTGCTCCTCGTAGGTGCGGGCATTGGCCAGCACGTCCTCGCGGGTCAGCGGCTTGCGGGTGACGTTCTTGCCGGTCGGGTCGCCGATCATCCCGGTGAAGTCGCCGATCAGGAAGATCACCTGGTGCCCCAGGTCCTGGAACTGGCGCATCTTGTTCAGCAGGACGGTGTGGCCGATATGCAGGTCCGGCGCGGTCGGGTCGAAGCCGGCCTTGACCCGCAGCGGGCGGCCCCCGGCCTTCATCGAGGCGGCGAGGCGCTCCGCCAGCTCCTCGCGCTTGAGGATCTCGTCGGCACCGCGACCGAGCAGGGCTAGGGACTCTTCAACGGACTTCTGCTCGGAAAACACGACCGGCTCCACAGTTCTGGCGATGACAAACTTGAACGAAATGTTACGTGCGGGTTAACTGGAAAGCCAGAGGAAAGTTCAGGTTCTTCAATGGTTTGACGCACTACTTTCAGGTGACTATGTTACGCGCCAGTGGGCCGCGCTCCGGGGTCCCGTGAAGGAAGTTGAGCGATGTCCCTGACCGACCACGGCCGCGTCCGCAAGCAGCAGTTCCACGACCGCCTCGGCATCCTTCACCACCGCAACCTGCACCGCAAGCTGAAGGAGCGGTTCCCCGCCGCCTTCAACACCCGCTGGACGCGCCGCCACTGGCTGCACGCCAGCCTGTTCGCCACCCTCGGCGCGCTGCTGGCCACCATCGTCCCCGGCTTCTCCGCGCAGCTGGAACCGGAGCGCCAGGCCAACGCGATGCTGCCGCTGGTCCTGCCCCCGCTGACGGTGCGCTCCACCGGCGAGACGGCCGGCTACTGGGAAGTCGTGCAGATCGAGCGCGGGCAGACCCTGGGCTCGGTGTTCGGGCAGGTCGGCGTGCCGGCCAGCACGATGCACCGGATCCTGGACAACCCGGCCAACCGCGACGCGCTGACCCGGCTGCGTCCCGGTGCCGAAATCGCTTTCCAGCGCGACGCCGACGGCGAGCTGCGCGGCTTCCGCTTCGACCGCAGCCCGACCCAGCGGGTCGAACTGCGCCTGCAGGGCGAAAGCATCCACGAGAAGGTGCTCGAGCGCGCCACCACCACCCGCCTGGCGGTGACCAGCGCCGAGATCGACCACTCGCTGTATGCCGCGGGCCGCAAGGCCGGCCTGAGCCCGGCGGCGATCGCGGTGATGACCGACGAGATCTTCAAGTACGACATCGACTTCAAGGACGTCCAGCCGGGCGACCGCTTCAGCGCGGTGGTCGAGGAGACCTGGCGCGAGGGCGAGCGGATCGGCACCGGCCGGATCCTGGCCGCGACCTTCAGCACCAACGGCAAGAGCTATACGGGCTTCCGCTTCGAGCGCAACGGCAAGGCCGAATACTTCACCGCCGACGGCCGGCCGCTGAAGAAGAGCTTCATCCGCATGCCGATCCCGTATGCGCGCCTGTCGTCGAACTTCGGCGCGCGCCGGCACCCGGTGCTGGGCAAGATGCGCATGCACAAGGGCGTGGACTATGCCGCCGGCACCGGCACGCCGATCATGGCCGCAGGCGATGCGCGCGTGCAGTTCGTCGGCACCCAGCGCGGCTACGGCAACGTGGTGATCCTCGACCACGGCCGTGGCCACACCACGCTGTACGCGCACATGTCGCGCTTCGGCAAGGTCAGGAAGGGCCAGCAGGTCGGCCAGGGCACCGTCATCGGCTACGTCGGCGCCACCGGCCTGGCCACCGGCCCGCACCTGCACTACGAATTCCGCGTCAACGGCGTGCACCGCAACCCGCTGTCGGTGACCATGCCCCCGCCGGAGCCGCTGAAGGGCGGCGACCTGGCGGCGTTCCGCGCGGCGACCGCGCCGACCCTGGCGCGGATGGAGTCGATGGAGAAGCTGATGTTCGCCCACGCCGACACGGCCAAGGCGAAGAAGAAGGACAAGCGCGGCTGAGCCCAGCGCAGGCGCACCGGCGCGGACGCCTGTCCGCGAACCGCCACGCCAGGGATGCCGCATCACCACCTCCGTCGTCCAGACGCCCTGTCGCGGCCATGCCTGCTCCTGCAGGCGGATGCGCCATCGCCGCGACCCCGGGTTCCGGATAACCTGCGCGCATGTCGCACCTCTACCTTGGCCTGATCTCCGGCACCAGCGCCGACGGCATCGACGCCGCGCTGGTCGAATTCCCCGATGGCACCAGTGCACGCGGCCTGCAGTTGCGCGCCGCGCGCGTGCACCCCTGGCCCGCCGCCCTGCGCGAGCGCCTGGTCGCACTGGGCCAGGGCGGCGAGCTGACGTCGCTGGATGAACTGGGCCGGCTCGACGTGCAGGTGGCGCAGCAGTTCGCCGACGCGGCCCTGTCGCTGCTCGACGATGCCGGCATCAGCCCGCGACAGGTCGCCGCGATCGGTTCCCACGGCCAGACCCTGCGCCATCGGCCGCATGGCGATGCACCCTTCACGATGCAGGTCGGCGATGGCAGCGTGATCGCCGAACGCACCGGCATCGCCACCGTCGCCGACTTCCGTCGCCGCGATGTCGCCGCCGGTGGCCATGGCGCACCGCTGGTGCCGGCCTTCCACGCCGCGCTGCTGCATTCGCCGGACGAAGACCGCGCGGTGCTCAACCTCGGCGGGATCGGCAACTACACGCTGCTGCCGCGCGTGGGCACGGTGCGCGGCTTCGATACCGGCCCGGCCAATGCCCTGCTCGATGCCTGGTGCCTGCGCCACACCGGCGAGGCGTTCGACGCCGGTGGCGCGTTCGCCGCCCGCGGCCGGATCGACGACGCGCTCCTGGCACGGCTGCTCGACGACCCCTGGTTCGCACTGCCGCCGCCCAAGAGCACCGGCCGCGAACAGTTCCACCTGGACTGGGTGCGCACGCGACTGCATGGCGGCGAATCACCCGCCGACGTGCAGGCGACCCTGCTGGAGCTGAGCGCGGTGACCATCGCCCGCGCGCTCGGTGCGCACCAGCCGGGCACCGCGCGGGTGATCGCCTGCGGCGGTGGCGTGCGCAACCCGCAGCTGCTGGCGCGCATCGCCGCGCACCTGCCGCACGCGCGCATCGCATCCACCGACGCGCATGGGCTGGATCCGGATTTCGTCGAGGCCATGGCGTTCGCCTGGCTGGCGCGGGAAACGCTCGCCCAGCGGCCGGGCAACCTGCCCGCGGTGACCGGCGCGCGCGGGCCGCGCGTGCTCGGCGTGGTGCATCCCGCCTGAGAGCCGAGCACTCGCAGAGCGAGATCGCTCCGCTGCTCCTTCGCTTCTCGTAGAGCGGCGCGCCTAGCCCCGCTCTACGAAGTCGCCGCGTCGTTATCGATGCGAGTGCCGCATCGGCACCGCCAATCGAAAAAAAAGGCCCCGCCTCCGCCATGGAAGCGGGGCCGTTTTGCGATCGTTACTGCGCGCTGCCGCCGAAGTGGTGGGTGAACTGCAGGTTGATCGTGCGGCCGACCGAGTCGAACCAGGAGATGTCGTAGTACGGATACGCCGTATAGGTCGGATCCTTCGGCGGCATCTTGTTGGCCAGGTTGGTCACCGCCAGCGCCAGGCGCGACTGGCCGTTGAAGCGGTACGACACCGACGCGTTGTAGCGGTAGGTCGCCTCGATCCACGGACCCGGGTCGCCCTCCTCCCACACCTGGTCGTAGGACCAGCCGTTGGGCAGGCTGCCCAGCCGCTGGCCGTACAGGGTCGCCGACCAGGCGCCGTTCTCCCAGCCGATGCTCGCATTGCTCTTGTTGCGCGGGATGTCGAAGCCGCTGTTGATCGCGAACTCGTCCTCGACCGGATCTCCGGGGAACTGCTGGAAGTCGTGCTCGTTGACCCAGGTGTGGTTGAACGTGAAGGTCCAGCGCCCGATCGAGGTGTCGAAGCGGTAGCGCGCGGCCACGTCCACGCCGTTGGTCCTTTCGCGGGCGACGTTGATCGGGTTGACGTAGATCCCGTACAGGCTGTCGTTGGAGGTGCGGGTCACCCGCGAGAGCGCGTCCACGCAGGTCGGCGAAGCGATGTCCAGTTCGCCGAGCCGGCACGCGGCCTCGTCGCGCAGGATCGCGTCCACGCTCATGTCCTGGACCTGGTCGCGCATGTCGATGTCGAACCAGTCCGCCGACAGGTCCAGGCCCTGCAGCGGCGACCAGACGAAACCGGCGGTCCACGACGTGCTGGTCTCGGCGTCCAGCTCGCGGTTGCCCTCGCGCGTGCGGATCAGGCCTTCCTCGTAGTCGGAGCAGTCGTCGGCATCGTCGAGCAGGCAGTAGTAGTAGTCGTTGCCCGAGGTTTCGTCGTTGCCGATGCCCGAATAGACGTAGTGCAGGTCCGGCGCGCGGAACGCGGTGCCGTACGAGCCGCGGACCAGCAGGCTGTCGACCGGCCGCCATTCCAGGCCGGTGCTCCAGGTCGGCTTGCCAATCGAGTTGCCCGAGTAGCGGTACTGGTCGTAGCGCGCGGCCAGGCTCCAGTTGAGGCTGTCCAGCACCGGCATGCGCAGCTCGCCGGCGGTCGCCCAGCGGTTGCGGCTGCCATGGCCGTCCGAATCCTTCCAGCTGTAGTAGTAGTACTGCGTGGCCAGCGGATCGGGGTTGAGGTCGTAGGACTGGTTGCCGAACTCCACCGTGCCGGCGAAACCGGCGTCGCCGCCGGACAGCGTGAACAGGTCGGCCTTGCTCACCGTCAGCGCGAGCGTGCCGGTTTCCGATTGCGGCCTGTAGACCGAACGTGCGGCGATGCTGTCGAACTCTTCGCGGGTCAGCGGCGTGTACAGGCGGTCGGGGTCGGCGCTGAAGATCGGGAAATCGTCGTCGTCCACGCCCAGCTGCGGGCCCAGGAACAGTTCGTTGGCGCGCGCGGCCACGATCTGCGGCCAGCTGATCTCGGCCTTGTACTGCGAGTAGCTCAGCGAGGCCTCGTAGTCCCAGTCCTGGGCGAAGGTGCCCTTGAAGCCGGTGGTCAGGCCGAAGGTCTTCTGCGTGGTCTCGACCATGCCGCGATCCAGCCCGCCCATCTCCTCGGGCGAGAACTGGCGCTGCCAGTACTCCACGTCGCCAGTGGCGTCGTTGTAGAAGTAGCCTTCCTCGTTGCCGTCCGGCGCCATGTAGCTCCACGAGCTCACGTCGCGGAACAGCTCGACGTTGTGGTAGCCCAGCTGCACGTCGGCGAACCATTCGCTGCCGTTGTCGAACGCGTAGGACAGCGAGGCGTAGCCGTTGGCACCGCGGCGCTTGCTCAGGATCGTGCCGTAGCCGATCGACTCGTCGCTGCCGCAGTAGTAGCCGTAGCGCGGGCGGAACGCGTAGTAGGTGGTGCCGCCGTTCTGGCCGGCCAGCGCGTCGCAGGTGTCCTGGCCCGGATCGAGGTAGTCGTCGTACCAGTCGGTGCGCAGGTAGGCGCGGCGCGCGATCTGCGAGCCGGTGGTCGGCCCGTCCTTGGTCGAATCCTGGATTGGGCGCTCGTAGGCCCACAGCGGCGTCTGCGACTGCAGCTCGATGCCGTACAGGCCGCTGAAGCGGCCGCGCTCGAAGCCGTCGACGAAGGTGCCGTTGAACGACTCGCCGCCGCCATCGCTGGTGGTGCCCAGGCGCATGTCGACCAGGACGCCATCCACCTTCTTCTTGAGGATGAAGTTCACCACGCCGGAGATCGCGTCCGAGCCGTAGATCGCCGAAGCGCTGCCGGTCAGCACCTCGACCCGCTCGATCATCCCGATCGGGATGCCCGAGATGTCGGTGAAGTTGCTGCGGCCCTTGAACGGCATCGGGAAGTCGGCGATGCGGCGGCCGTTGACCAGGACCAGGGTGTGGTTCGGGCCCAGGCCGCGCAGGTCGACCTGCTGCGCGCCGGGCGAGAAGTCCGCGCCGCTGGCCGACTGCTGGCTCTGGGTCTCGCCGCCGTTCTGGGTCATGCCGCGCAGGATGTCGGGCACCGACGTGAAGCCATTGGCGCGGATCTCCTCGGCGGTGATCACGCTGATCGGGGCGGGGCCGTCGATCTGCGCGCGCGGGATGCGCGAGCCGGTGACCTGGACCGCTTCGATCTCGGTCACCTCCTCTTCCTGGACGACGGGCGGGCTGCCGGAGCTGGCGTCCTGCGCGGCCGGTTGCGGGGCCGGCGCGCGGCGCGCGGTATCGACCCGCGCCACCAGCACCGCGCCGGTGGCCTGGTCGCGTTGCGCACCGAATCCGCTGCCATGCAGCAGCTGCTGCAATGCCTGGTCGGTCGAGGCCGCGCCCTGGACGCCGGCGGTGCGGCGGCCCTTGAGGTCATCGGCCCGGTAGACCAGCTGGGTATCGGACTGGCGGGCCAGGGTATTGAGCGCGGCCGCCAGGTCGCCGGGCGGGACATTGATCGGACCGGACGAATTGGCCGCCTGCGCCGCCAGCGCGGTCGAACAGGCCAGGCTCAACAGCAGGACTCGCGACGGATGACGCATCGGTTCTTCTCCCCGGTACCGGAACGGCACTCTTTCGAGCTATGGACGAACGACGCGGCCGATGCCCCCATGGCCACGCACGGATCAACGCGAATGCAGCACGATCCGGTCCGGATGACGCTCGGCACGGACCGGGAAACCCTGTTCGAGCAGGCCCACGAAACCTTCGAGGTTGGACCAGCGGAAATTGCCGCCGATGCGCAACTGGGCCACGGCAGGATCGGCCAGTTCGAGCCGGCGGGCATTGAAGCGGTTGAATTCGTCGGCCGCGGTCGTGAGCGGCACGTCCTCGAAGGCCAGGAAGCCCTTGCGCCACTCCAGGTAGCGCTTCGCCTGCGCCAGCGGCAGGGAGCGCACCAGCACGCCTTCGCGGCCGGCCGTGGCCAGGCTGCCGGCCGGAAGCAGGGCGGAAGGCACAGCGCGGCCATCGGCACCCGGCGCGGACTCCAGCCGCACCCGGCCCTCGGTCACCACCACCCGCAGCGTCTCGGCGTCGCGGCGCACCGCGTAGCGCGTGCCCACCGCCACCGCGCGATGGCCGTCGGCCTCGACCACGAACGGACGCGCGCGGTCGTGGGCGACATCGAAGAACGCCTCGCCCCGGACCAGGGCGACATGGCGCTGGCCGCGGTCGAAGCGCAGGTCCAGCCGGCTGTCGCTGCTTAGGGTGGCGCGGCTGCCATCGGCCAGCACGACCTCGCGCACCTCGCCGATGGCGCTGGCGTAACTGGCCTGGTGGCGCCCGCCCAGCTGCCACCCGCCCCAGCCCAACCCGGCCGCCAGGAACAGGACCGCGGCGGCGGCCGCCGCCGAGGGCCAGCGGGCGCTGCGTGTCGCCCTGGGCCTGGGCGCGAATGCGAGTGCGCGCAGGTCCGGGGCCGCGTTGACCGCGGACCCGACCGCATCCATCGGAACGGACACCGGCTCGCGCGCGCCTGCCACGATCCAGTCCGACCACTGGTCGCGCGGTGGAATCTCGCCTTCCGGCAGGCCCGCGGCCAGTGCCTGCAGGCGCCCGGCTTCGGTCCAGGCCGACTGAAGGCGCAGCAGCGCCACCCGGTGCGCGGTGCTCTCGGCGAGCCAGGCCTCCAGCGCCTGCTGGTCGTGCGCGGTCCATGGCCCGGCGTCGCGCTGGGCCAGCCAGGCCGCGGCGGCGGATTCAATCTTCCTGCTGTCGGCCATGTCCCGGATCCCCTTCCGCGTCGGCCCGTGGCACCCGCCGGCCGGGTACGGGCGCGCCGCCACCGTAGAGGTGGTCGGCGATCAACCGCATGCCCTTGGCCAGGTGTTTTTCCACGGTCCTTCCGCTGATGCCCAGGCGCTGGGCGACGTCGTTCTGCGACAGTTCCTCCACCCGCCGCAGCCACACCACCTGGCGGCAACGTTCGGGCAGCGCGTCCAGGGCTTCGGCCAATCGCCGCAGCGCCTGGCGGGTGCCGACCCAGCGTTCGGGCGACACCTCGTCGATCAGGTAGACGTTCGAGGACTCGAAATCACCCACCGGCTCGATCGACACCACCCGGCTGCGGCGCAGCCGGTCGGTCATCAGGTGCCGGGCGGTGGTGAACATGAAGGCGCGCGGGGCGGTCGGGCGACTGCGCGCGGCGGCTTCGTACACGCGGACATAGACCTCCTGGCGCAGGTCGTGCAGTTCGTCGCGGCGCGGCCAGCAGCGCTGCAGGAACTGCATCAGCGCCCGCTCGTGGACCAGGACCTCGCGGACGAACCAGTCGTCTAATTCGGTGGACATGCCCGCACTCTAGCCCAGCGCGCGGCCGGCGACGGGACATCGATGGGGGAATGCAGCCGCAGGTTCGTCTAGGCTGGTGGCGGCCCGCGGTGTCCTTCCGCGGCGCCAGAACCGGGAGTGCTGGAATGACGATGCGTGGCGGCAGTTTGCGGAAGGTGGCGGGCGCGGTCCTGGCGGGCCTGCTGGGGGCCGGCATGCTGGCGATGCCGGCGGCGGCGGCCGACTACGGCCACTACGTGCTCGGCGACACCACGGCCCGCACCCCGGGCAAGGTCCAGCCGGGCCTGCTGCTGATGGGTGGCGGCGACCGCAACTTCGACGCGATGCACTGGTTCATGAAGAAGGCCGGCAACGGCCACATCGTCGTGCTGCGTGCCTCGCAGGGCGGCGAGATCGGCGAGGAGTTCTTCAACGAGATCGGCGGCATCGCCTCGGTGGAGACCTTCGTGTTCAAGGATCGCGAGTCCGCCTCCGATCCGGCCGTGCTGGCCGCGCTCAAGCGCGCCGACGGCATCTTCCTGGCCGGCGGCGACCAGTCGCGCTACGTGCGCTACTGGCGTGGCACGCCGGTGGCCGAGGCCCTGGACGCGCACGTGCGCGCCGGCAAGCCGCTCGCCGGCACCAGCGCCGGCCTGGCGATGCAGGGCGAATACCTCTACGGGGCGATGGACGGCGGCAGCCAGACCACCCCGCAGGCGCTGGCCGACCCGCTCGGCGACGGCAACACGATCGAGACCGGCTTCCTGCACCTGGACAAGCTCAAGGGCGTCATCACCGACACCCACTTCACCGAACGCGGCCGGCTTGGCCGCCTGGTCGCCTTCGTCGCCAAGGGCGAGTCGCTGGCCGGAAGGCCGCTGATCGGGCTGGGCGTGGACGAGGACGCGGCGGTCGCGGTGGAAGGCGACGGACGCGCCCGCGTCTACGCCACCGCGCCGGGCGCCGGCGCCACGGTGGTCAAGGGCGGCTTCGCGCAGAAGCAGGCCGAAGACGAACCGATGCAGCTGGCGCAGGTGGAAACCGTCGTCGCCGGCGTGGATTCGGTGCTGCACCTGCCATCGGGCAAGATCGACCGCCCTGCCGCGCAGCGCCGTTACGCGGTGCGCGACGGAGTGCTGGTCGCGCTGGACGCGCCTTTGCTGGTGATCCATGGCGGTGCCGGGGTGGAGCGCGCCAGCCTGTCGGCGGAGGAAGAAGCCGAGGCGCGCAAGGCGCTGGCCGCCGCGCTGCGTGCCGGACACGCGCAACTGAAGGCTGGCAAGCCGGCGGTCGAGGCTGTGTCCGCCGCGATCCAGGTGCTGGAGGATGCGCCGCAGTTCAACGCCGCCCGCGGCGCGGTGTTCACCCACGACGGCAAGAACGAACTGGACGCCTCGATCATGGACGGCGCCAGCAATCGCGCCGGCGCGATCGCCGGCGTGCACCGGGTGAAGAACCCGATACTGCTGGCGCGCGCGGTGATGGACCACTCCCGGCACGTGATGATGGTCGGTGACGGCGCCGAGGTGTTCGCCGCCGAACAGGGCATCGCGCTGGTCGATCCGTCGTACTTCCGCACCGAGAAGCGCTGGCAGCAGCTGCAGCAGGCGCTGGCCGAAGAAGCCAAGGCGCAGGCCTCCAGCACGCCGCTGATGCTGCCGGGCAAGGCCTACTTCGGCACGGTCGGTGCGTTGGCACTCGACGCACAAGGCAAGCTGGCCGCAGGTACCTCCACCGGCGGCATGACCAACAAGCGCTATGGCCGCGTCGGCGACGCGCCGATCATCGGTGCCGGCACCTGGGCCGACACGCGCTGCGCGGTGTCCGGCACCGGCTGGGGCGAGTTCTACATCCGCAGCGCCGCGGCGCACGAGATCTGCGCGCGCGTGCGCCTGGGTGGGCAGCCGCTGGCGCGCGCGGCCGAAGGCGTGATCGACCGCGACATCCCCAAGGCCGGCGGCGACGGCGGTGCGATCGCGCTGGGCGCGGACGGCAGCGTCGCCTTCCCGTTCAACACCGAAGGCATGTACCGCGGCTGGATCGGTGCCGATGGCGTACCGCACGTGGCGGTGTTCCGCGGCGAAGAACTCGCCCGCCCCTGATCGCACCCTGCCCCGGCGCGGACTTCACTCCGCGCCGGCGAGCAGCGCCTCGTAGCATTGCAGGTCGGCGGCGGAGAAACAGCAGAACAGCACTTCGCGGACCGCACGGCCGCTGGAGCCGGCGACGCTGGCCACTGCGACCGGTGCCGCCAGCGCCAACGGATAGCCGTACACGCCGGTGCTGATCGACGGAAAAGCCACGCTGGCGCAGCCGGCCGCGTCGGCCAGGGCCAGGCTGTTGCGGTAGCAGTCGGCCAGCAACGCCGCTTCGCCGTGGCCACCACCGCGCCAGACCGGACCGACGGTGTGGATCACGTACCGCGCCGGCAACCGGTAGCCGGCGGTGATGCGCGCCTGGCCAGTCGGGCAACCGCCCAGCGCCCTGCACTCGGCCAGCAGTTGCGGACCGGCGGCGCGGTGGATCGCGCCATCCACGCCACCGCCGCCAAGCAGCGAAGCGTTGGCCGCGTTCACGATCGCATCGACCGCCAGGGTGGTGATGTCGACGCGGACCGCGCGCAGGGCCGGGCGCATGGGCCTGGCGCTCAGAAACCCTTGCCCGCCGGCACTTCCTTCAGCGCGGCGATCGCATCGGCGAGCGCCTCGACTTCGGTGTTCTCGAAGCCGCCGCGGACCTCGTGTTCGGATGCGAACAGGCCCTGTTCGAGCAGGCGCAGGATGGTTTCGTGCTGGTCCCAGCCGCGCGCCACGGAGACCCGGCGGATCCGCTCGGCCAGGATCGGATCGATGTCGCGAAGCAGCAGGTCGGTCATGACGCCCCCTGTCGGCTGTCCCAAGACTGCCATGAATCGAACGCCGGCTGGTATCCCGAACGGCCGGCCATCACCCCGTCGCCGGCGCGCCCTGCTCGCGGATGCGCGGCCACAGCCACGCGAGCAGCAGCAGGGTCGGCACCACGGTCAACGCGCTGAGCGTGAAGAACGTGGCGTACGAACTGGCCTCGACCAGGTATCCGGACAAACCACCGGCGAACTTGCCCGGCAAGTTGGCCAGCGACACCATCAGCGCGAACTGCGTGGCGGTGAAGTTGCGGTCGGTCAGCGAGGACATGAAGGCGACCAGGGTGGTCCCGGCGAAACCCTGGGCCACGTTGTCGAAGGTGATGGCCGCGTAGAACGCCCAGATCTCCGACGGGTGCGCGGCCATCAGCAGGAACGCGAGGTTCGAAAGCGCCACGCCCAGCGCCGCTGCCAGCAGCATGCGCCGGAACCCGAACGCGGCCACGCACACGCCACCGAGGAACGCACCGCCGATCCCGGCCCAGATGCCGTACAGCTTGGACACAGTGGCGATGTCGGCCTTGGTGTAGCCCGAGTCCAGGTAGAACGGACCGGCCATCACCCCGATCACCTGGTCGGGGAACTTGAACAGGCCCACGAACAGCAGCAAGGCGATGCCGAAGGTCAGGCCGTTGTTGGCGAAAAAACTGGAGAACGGCTGCCAGAACGCACCGAGGAAATCGATCCGGCGCTGCACCGAGGCTTCCGGTGCCACCGGTTCGCGGCTGAGCAGGGTCGCCAGCAGCGGCAGCACCATCAGCGCGGCCAGACCCAGGTAGGCCACGGTCCAGCCGGCGAAATCGGCCAGGTACAGCGCACCGGCACCGCCCAGGATCAGGCCGATCCGGTACCCCAGCGTGTAGGTCGCCGCGAGCGCGGCCTGCGCGTCGGCCGGCGCCACTTCGATCCGGTACGCGTCGACCACCGAGTCCTGGGTCGCGCCGGCGAAGGAGGTGAACAGCACCCAGCCCACCAGCGGCATCACCCCCAGTTCCGGGCGGACGAAGGCCAGTGCACCCAGGCCCAGCGCCACGCCCAGCTGCGCGGCCACCAGCCACGAACGGCGTCGGCCGAGGAAGCCCAGCGGCCGGAACAGGTAGCGGTCCAGCAGCGGCGCCCACAGGAACTTGAGCAGGTAGAAGAAGCTGGCCAGGCTGATCAGGCCGATGCTGTGCAGGTCCAGGCCCGAATCGCGCAGGCGCGTGGACAGGGTCAGCGAGGCGATCGGCAGGAACGGCAGGCCGCTGCCGAAACCCAGCACCGCCAGGGTCAACGCCGAGGGCGTGCCGAAGGCGCGGCGGATCCCGGCCCAGCCCTTGTAGGCGGGCTTTTCCGCTGCGGCGGGCGGCGTCCCGGCGCTCACTTGCCGGCGTCCGCGTAGTCCACGGTGAACGGGGCGTGGTCTGAGAAGCGCTGCTCGCGGTAGATCGAGCAGCCGCGCAGCCGCTCGCGCAGCGACGGGGTGACGAACTGGTAGTCGATCCGCCAGCCGACATTGTTGGCGCGCGCCGCGCCGCGGTTGCTCCACCAGGTGTAGTCCTGGCCTTCCGGGTGCAGCACGCGGTAGGCATCGACCCAGCCGCGCCCGGACTTCGCGTCGGCCTCGCCGGCCTGGTCCGCGCACAGGCCGTTGAGCCAGTCGCGCTCCGGCGGCAGGCAGCCGGAATTTTTCTGGTTGGAGGTCCAGTTCCTGATGTCCAGGCGGCTGCGGACGATGTTCCAGTCGCCGCACAACACGTAGTCGCGGCCGCTGGCCAGCCACTGGTCCAGGATCGGCCTGAGCCATTCCATGACCTCGAACTTGTAACCCTGGCGCAGCTCGCCCGAAGACCCTGACGGGATGTAGAACGACACCACGCTGAGGTTGCCGAAGCGTGCCTCGATGTAGCGGCCCTCCTCGTCGAAGTCCGGCCGGCCCAGCGACGTGCGCACCTCGTCCGGCTCGCGCCGGGCATAGATCGCCACGCCGCTGTACCCCTTCTTGGTGCTCGCGTCGCGGTAGAAGCAGTGGTGGCCGTCGGGGCGGAAGCGTGGATCGGACAGCTGGTCCTCCTGCGATTTCGTTTCCTGCAGGCAGACCACGTCGGCCTGCTGCGCGTCGAGCCAGTCGAAGAAGCCCTTGGTGGCGGCGGAGCGGATGCCGTTGGCATTGAAACTGATGATGCGCATGCGGGCGACGACCGGAACGGGAGCAGCGGCTAGCCTAGCGAATCGCGCGACCCACGGGCGGCCTTCCGCCGCGGCTCCGCGGGCCGGTGGCCGCTCCATCGCCGGCTACGTGAACGGCATGCACATCATCGCCGCGCGCGAAGGGTGCATGACCCCCGCAGATCCGGGGCCGGTGGTCTTCCGGATCGAAGACGGCCGCGCCCACCGGTGGTCCGCCCCGTCCATACATCCGAGCGGCCGTGAGCGACTTCCGACCGCAGCTGGCGATGCCTCGAAGGCAGGCAGGTATCCTGTCGACCTCCACCGAACGATCCACGCCCAAGATGTCCGACCATCGCACCCGTTTCCTGCAGCTGGCACTGGACGCCGACGCGCTGCGTTTCGGCGAGTTCACCCTGAAGTCCGGGCGCACCAGCCCCTACTTCTTCAACGCCGGCCGCTTCGACAGCGGCGCGCGCCTGGCCGCGCTGGCCAGCTGCTATGCCGATGCGATCGATGGTGCGGGGATGGATTTCGACCTGCTGTTCGGCCCGGCCTACAAGGGCATCCCGCTGGCCACCGCGCTGGCCTGCGAGTACGCGGGCCGCGGTCGCGACCTGCCGCTGGCCTTCAACCGCAAGGAAGCCAAGGCCCACGGCGAAGGCGGCACCCTGATCGGCGCGCCGCTGGCAGGCCGCCGGGTGCTGGTGGTAGACGACGTGATCACCGCCGGCACCGCGATCCGCGAGGCGCTGGCGACCATCGGGGGCGCCGGAGGCCAGGTGGCGGGGATCGTCGTGGCGCTGGACCGCCAGGAGATCGCCGCCGATGCGGACCGCCGTTCAGCCGCGCAGGCGGTGGCCGAGGAAGCCGGCGTGCCGGTGCGCGCCGTGGCCGGGCTGGCCGACCTGCTTGCATTCGCCGACGGAAACGAGAAACTGGCAGCATTCCGCGCACCCCTGCAGGCCTACCGTGTCCGCTATGGTTGCGATCCGACAGGCTGACTGACAGCAGGGGGCTGCCGCGATGCCAGTGAAGACCGAACATCGCACCCTGCGGGTGCTGCTGGCGGCAGGCCTGGTCCTGCCGGCGCTGGCGCTTGCCCAGGGCAAGAAGGACGAGGCGCCCAAGAAGCTTTACTGCTGGAACGAGAACGGCCAGCGCAAATGCGCCGACTCGCTGCCACCGGAGGCCATGGCCGCCGCGCGCGAAGAGATCAGCATCCGCAGCGGCATGCGCACCGGCGAGGTGCAGCGCGCGATGACCGGCGAGGAGCGCGCCGCGCAGGCCGAGGAAGAAGCCAAGCGCAAGACCGAGGCGCTGGCCGCCGAGACCCGGCGCCGCACCGACCAGGCGATGCTGACCTCGTTCCAGAGCGAGGACGAGCTGCGCCGGGTGTTCTCGGAGCGGATCAACCTGGTCGACAACAGCATCAACACCGCGCGCTACAACGTCACCAGCCTGCGCGAGGGCCTGGTCACCCTGCTGCGCAGCGCCGGCGAACGCGAACTGGCGGAAAAGCCCGTCCCCGAGAAGCTGGCCACCGATATCCGCGTGCGCCATGCGCAACTGCTGTACCACTCGGCCCTGCAATCGAGCTTCGAACGGCAGCGCGCCGAACTGGACGTCGAGATCGACGACATCCTGCAACGCTATCGCCAGCTCAAGGCGAGCGACGCGCCGGGCGCGCGCGTGGCCATGGACCTGCCGCCGAAGCCGCGACAGTAGGGCACGCCCTGCCGCGCCTCAGCGCGGCCGCCGGATCAAAGCAGCGGGCAAGCCAACTCTACGAAAACGTCTCTTCAGGCCGTGGCGCACACTGGCGGCGGCGATCCCGGACCGTGCCGGCAACCATCCCGGCCTGCGCCACGCGCTCGACGGGCCTTGCCGGACCGCCGCACCCGGCGGCATGCGATGACGTCGAGGGTCGGCGCCTCGTGATCCACGCGTTCCGAGGATGTGTCACGCGCCTCCGGCGACGGTCCGGCACCCGACAGGTGCCGGCAACGCCGGCGGACCTCAGAACTCCAGCGTCGCGTCCGGCAACAGCACGCTCAGCTGCTCGCGGTAGAGGTCCTTGATCCGCGCCAGCGCGGCCTGGTCGTCGGCCTCGAAGCGCAGCACCAGCACCGGCGTCGTGTTGGATGCACGCAGCAGGCCCCAGCCATCGTTCCAGTCCGCGCGCAGGCCGTCGATGGTGGTCAGGCGCGCGCCGGCGAACGGCGCATCCTCCACCTGTGCGGCCGAAGCGAACCTGGCCACCACCGCATGCGCGTCGCCAGCGACCGGCACCTTGATCTCCGGGGTCGACACGCTGTCGGGCAGTTCGCCCAGCACCTCGGACGGGGTCTCCATCCGGCCGGCGAGGATCTCCAGCAGGCGCGCGGCCGAATACAGGCCGTCGTCGAAGCCGTACCAGCGCTCCTTGAAGAAGAAGTGGCCGCTCATCTCGCCGGCCAGCTCCGCCTCGGTCTCGCGCATCTTCGCCTTGATCAGCGAATGCCCGGTCTTCCACATCAGCGGGCTGCCGCCCTGGCGCAGGATGTAGTCGGACAGCTTGCCGGTGCACTTCACGTCGTAGATGACCAGCGCGCCCGGATTGCGCTGCAGCACGTCGGCTGCGTACAGCATCAGCAGGCGGTCGGGGAAGATGATCTGGCCTTCCTTCGTCACCACGCCCAGGCGGTCGCCGTCGCCATCGAAGGCCAGGCCCAGGTCGGCGTCGAAGCGCTTGACCATCTGCACCAGGTCTTCGAGGTTGTGCGGCTCGCTCGGGTCCGGATGGTGGTTGGGGAAGCTGCCGTCCACGTCGCAATACAGCGGGATGACTTCGGCGCCGATCGCCTCCAGCAGGCGCGGCGCGATGTCGCCGGCCACGCCGTTGCCGGCATCGACGACCACCTTCAGCGGCCGCTCCATCTGCACGTCGTCGGCGATGCGGCGGATGTAATCCTCGTCCACCGCCTGCTGCTGCAGCGAACCGGTGCTTGCGGCGCGAAGCAGGTTGTTGTCGCGGATGCGTACGTACAGGTCCCGGATGGCGTCGCCGGACAGGGTCTCGCCGCCGACCACGACCTTGAAGCCGTTGTAATCGGGCGGGTTGTGGCTGCCGGTCACCGCCACGCCGCTGCCGGCGCGCAGGTGGTAGGCGGCGAAATACACCACCGGGGTCGGCACCATGCCCACGTCGATCACGTTGCGGCCGGCGCGGCGCAGGCCCTCGATCAGCCCGCTGGCCAGCTCGGGGCCGGACAGGCGTCCGTCGCGGCCGACCACGATGTCGGTCAGGCCCTGCTCGGCCATCACGCTGCCGATCGCCTGGCCGATCCAGGCCGCGACCTGCGGGGTCAGCTCGCGGCCGACCACGCCGCGGATGTCGTAGGCGCGGAAGATGCCCGGCTCCAGGGCCACCTCCGCCGCCGTGGGCGCGGTGCGCACCGGCGCCGGCGGCGCCGCCTCCAGCTCCCGCTGGATGGTTTCCCCGAGCGTAGGGACTTCCTCTTCGATGGCGCCTTCGGCGACGCGGCGGCGGTGCTGCGGCAGCTTGCCCCAGGCCAGCAGCATCACCCCGATGGCCAGCAGCGCCAGCACCACGGCGGCGACCAGGCAGGGCAGCGCGCCGAGGCCGAATGGCCCGTGGGCCACGTCCGGCACCGCGGCCGCGGCACGCAGCCCGGTCTTGCCGACCTCACGCGAAAGCACATCCGCGCTTCCGCCCAACTCGGCATCGCCGCGCTCGATCACGTTGTAGCCACCCTGGCGCAGCGCCAGGTAGGCGCCTCCGGGGACGGCGGCCTTCTCCAGCCCCGCAGCCAGCGGGGCCACCGGCAGGCGCACGTAGGCGACCGCGGGTGAACCGGCCAGGCTCACCGGGATGGCAACACCCAGGCGCGGGGCCTGGTCCTCGCGCACCACCGCGACCACGGCGGCGCCTTCGTTCATCGCTTTTTCCAGCAGGCCCAGCCGTGCGTAGCCGAAGCGTCCCGCATCGGCATAGGCCGGCCCCAGGTCGGCGGTCAGCACCTGCGCCTGTTCGGCGTCCGTCCAGCCGTCGGTGAGCGCGGCGGCGGCGGCGGCGGCATCGCCGGCCGCGAGCGCGGCCTGTACGTCCGGGCGCTTGATCCGCTCGTCCAGGGTCCGGGTCTGCGCCACGAGCGCAGCCGTGGCACTGGCCACCAGTCCGTCGCGGGCGGCGGTCAGTTGCTGTTCGCGGGCATCCGCCCGCCATTGCGCCACACCGCTCCAGGCGAACCACGCGGCCAACAACGCCAGCAGCGCCGCCAGCAGCGGCGCGCGCTTCCTGAACTCCCCCGCTGGCACCCGGCCTGCATCCATATGGCTCATCACCCCGAAACTCCCCCTGTTATACGGTTAACGCACGCCGGTGTGGCCGAAGCCCCCTTCGCCACGCGCACTGCCCGCAAAAGTATCCACCACCTTCAGTTTCGCACGCACGATTGGTGCCAACACCAGCTGGGCGATGCGGTCGCCGGGCTGGACCGTGAACGCGTCCCGCCCCCGGTTCCACAGGCTGATCAGCAGCGGGCCCTGGTAATCGGCATCGATCAGGCCGGTGCCGTTGCCGAGCACGATGCCGTGCTTGTGGCCCAGTCCCGAGCGGGGCAGGACCAGCGCGCACAGGTTCGGGTCGGCGACATGGATGGACAGGCCGCTGGGCACCAGCGCCGCGTCGCCCGGCAGCAGAACCAGTTCGGTCTCCAGCGCCGCGCGCAGGTCCATGCCGGCGCTGGCCTCGGTGGCGTACTCGGGCAGCGGCCAGGTATCGCCGAAACGCGGGTCGAGCAGCCGCACTTCCAGTTCGGTCGAGGCCATCGGACTCATGCCTGCAGCCGCTGCGCGACCAGCTCGACCAGCCCGTCGGCCAGGCGGACCTTGGGCGCGGGCGGGAAGTCGCGCTCGCCGCCGGGCCAGTACGCGGTCATGGCGTTGTCGTCGCTCTCGAACCCCGCCCCGGGCACCCCGACGCGATTGGCCACGATCAGGTCCAGGCGCTTGGCCGCCAGCTTCTGCCGGGCGTAGTCGGCGATGTTGTCGGTCTCGGCGGCAAAGCCGACCACCAGCTTCAGGCCAGCATCTTCGCGGCGCGCGACTTCGGCCAGGATGTCCGGCGTGCGCACCAGGTCCACGGCGAGCGTCTCGCCAGTCCCGGTCTTCTTGATCTTGTTCGGCGAGAACGCGCGCGGGGTGTAGTCGGCGACCGCCGCCGCACCGATATAGATGTCAGCCGGCAATGCGGCCGAAACCGCCTCGCGCATCTGCGCGGCCGAGCGCACGTCGACCCTTCGCACGCCAGGCGGCGTCTCCAGTTGCACCGGGCCGGCGACCAGGACCACCTGCGCGCCCTGCCGGGCGGCGCTGGCAGCCACGGCGAAACCCATCTTGCCGCTGCTGCGGTTGCCCAGGTAGCGCACCGGGTCCAGGTCTTCGTAGGTCGGGCCGGCGCTCACCACCACCTTCAGGCCCTGCAGCAGGCCCGGGCCTGCCTGCACGGCCGTGGTGGAGGCCAGTTCGGCGACGATGGCGTCCGGTTCGCGCAGGCGACCCGGGCCGGACTCGCCCTCGGCGAGCGGGCCGTCATCGGGTCCGATCACCTGCGCGCCGCGCGCGCGCAACACCGCCACGTTGGCCACGGTCGCCGGGTGCTGCCACATGCGGTGGTTCATGGCCGGGACCACCGCGAGCGGTGCCTCGGTCGCCAGGCACAGGGTGCTGACCAGGTCGTCGGCCAGGCCATGGGCCAACCGTGCCAGCAGGTCGGCGGTCGCCGGGGCGACGACCACGCGATCGGCCCAGCGCGCCAGTTCAAGATGTCCCATCGCCTGCTCGGCGCTGCTGTCCCACAACGTGGTGCGCGCCGGATGGCCGGAAAGTGCCTGGAAACTGAGCGGGGTGACGAACTGCTGCGCGCCGGCGGTCATCGCCACCTGCACTTGGGCACCCGCTTCGCGCAGGCGCCGCACCAGTTCCAGTGCCTTGTAGGCGGCGATCCCGCCGCCGACGCACAACAGGATCCGCTGCCCGCCGAGCGGGCCGGTGGCCGAAGCTGTCACCTGGCATTTTCCTACGCTGAACAGGGCGACCAGCTTACTCCAAGCACCCCCGCGCACCGATGCCCGCGTTCAGCGGAAAACGGCAGCCTGCGGTCATGCATATCCGCGACTGGCCCAGCCACGAACGTCCCCGCGAAAAACTGCTCGCCCGGGGCGCGGGCGCGCTTTCGGACGCCGAACTGCTGGCGATCTTCCTCGGCTCGGGCCTGGCCGGCCGCGACGCGGTGCAGACCGCGCGCGAACTGCTGGCCGCGCACGGTCCACTGCGCAGCCTGCTGGACCATCCACCATGCGAGCTGGCCCGCCTGCCCGGGCTGGGCCCGGCCCGCGCTTGCCAGCTGGCGGCCGCGCTGGAACTGGGCAACCGCCACCTCGCCGCGGCGCTGGAGCGCGGCGACGCGTTGACCGACCCGGTCGCTGCCGGCCGCTACTTCGCCCGGCGCCTGCGGCCGCGCCCGCACGAGGTGTTCGCTGCGCTGTTCCTTGACACCCGGCACCGCGCGCTGGCGTTCGAAGAGCTGTTCCAGGGCACCATCGACGGGGCCGAGGTGCATCCGCGCGAAGTCGTCCGCCGCGCCCTGGCGCACAACGCCGCGGCGGTGATCGTCGGCCACAACCATCCCTCCGGATGCAGCGAGCCTTCCGCTGCCGACCGCGCCGTCACCGTGCGCCTGAAGCAGGCGCTGGCACTGGTGGAAGTCCGCCTGCTCGACCACTTCGTGGTCGGCGACGGCGAGCCGGTATCACTGGCTGCGCGCGGGATGGTCTGAACCCCACGCTCGCCGGCACGGTAGATTGAAGGCCCGTTCCCGCCGGAAATCCGCGATGACCGCCTACGCCGCCCTGCTGCGCGCGATCAACGTCGGAGGCACCGGCAAGTTGCCCATGTCCGAGCTGCAGGCGATGTGCGAAGCCGAAGGCTATGCCGGCGTGCGCACCTACATCGCCAGCGGCAATGTGGTGTTCCAGACCGCACTCGGCGAGGCGCAGGTCAAGGCGGCGCTGGAGCGGCGACTGCACGAGTACGCCGGCAAGCCGGTGCGAGTGCTGGTCCGCACCGCCGCGGAACTGGCCCGGATCCTGGCGGCCAATCCCTTTCCGGACCAGGCGCCCAACCGCACCGTCGCCATCCTCCTGGACGATGTGCCGTCCCCCGACGCGCTCGTGACCGTGGTCCACCAGCGGAACGAGCGCCTGGCGCTGGGCGAACGGGAGATCTACGTCGACTATGGCGCCGGGATGGCCGATTCCCGGCTGCGGATCCCGGCCGGCGACATCGGCACCGGCCGCAACATGAACACCATCGCCCGGCTGGCGGCGATGACCGCCGCGCTGGGGATGGACCCGCCGGCGGCACCAAGCGCACCCGCGGCCAGGCCACCCCCGGCCCGGGCGCGGCGGAGCAGGTAAAATGGCCGACCGAACCGCATGAACCGCCTCCCCGAGTGAAGACCCTCCTCAACGCCCTGATCATCCAGGGCATCGACGCACTGCGTGCCGCAGGCACCGTGCCGGCCGACGCGGCCACTCCCGACTTCGTGGTCGAGCGGCCCAAGACCCGCGAGCACGGCGACTTCGCCACCAACGTGGCGATGCTGCTGGCCAAGGCCGCGCGCACCAATCCACGCGCGCTGGCGCAGGCGCTGGTCGCCGCACTGCCCCCGAGCGAGGACGTGGCCCAGGTCGAGATCGCCGGGCCGGGCTTCATCAACTTCCGTCTCGCACCGGGCGCCTGGCAGCGCGAAGTCGCCGCCGCGCTGCGCCATGGCGACGAATACGGCCGCAACACCTCCGGCCAAGGCCACACCGCGGGCGTGGAGTACGTGTCGGCCAACCCGACCGGGCCACTGCATGTGGGCCACGGCCGCGCCGCGGCGATCGGCGACTGCATCGCGCGCGTGCTCGACGCCAACGGCTGGACGGTCAAGCGCGAGTTCTACTACAACGACGCCGGCGTGCAGATCGAGAACCTGGCGCGCTCCACCCAGGCGCGCGCGCGCGGCTTCAAGCCCGGCGATGCGGAATGGCCGGCGGAAGCCTACAACGGCGACTACATCCAGGACGTGGCCGACGCCTACCTGCGCGGCGACGCCGTGCAGATCGAAGGCCACAGCGTCACCGGTGCGGGCGACCCGCAAGATACCGATGCGATACGGCGCTTCGCCGTGGCCTGGCTGCGCAACGAGCAGAACCAGGACCTGGCCGCATTCGGCGTGGACTTCGACATCTATTTCCTCGAGAGCTCGCTGTACACCGGCGGCAAGGTCGAGGAAACCGTGCGCGAGCTGGTGGCCAAGGGCCACACGTACGAAGAGGGCGGCGCGCTGTGGCTGCGCACAACCGACTTCGGCGACGACAAGGACCGCGTGATGCGCAAGTCCGACGGCACTTACACCTACTTCGTGCCGGACGTGGCCTACCACCTGAGCAAGTGGCAGCGCGGCTACGAGCGCGCGATCACCGAACTGGGCGCCGACCACCACGGTTCGCTGGCGCGCGTGCGCGCCGGCCTGCAGGCGCTGGACGTGGGCATCCCCAAGGGCTGGCCGGAATACGTGCTGCACCAGATGGTCACGGTGATGCGCGGCGGCGAAGAGGTGAAGCTGTCCAAGCGCGCCGGCTCGTACCTGACCCTGCGCGACCTGATCGAGGAAGCCGGCCGCGATGCGACGCGCTGGTTCCTGATCGCGCGCAAGCCCGATTCGCAGCTGGTGTTCGACATCGACCTGGCCCGCCAGCAGAGCAACGACAACCCGGTGTTCTACGTGCAGTACGCGCATGCCCGCGTGGCCGCGCTGCTGCGCCAGTGTGCCGAGAAGGGCTACGCGTACGACCAGGCCAACGCGCTCTCGCGCCTGGCGCTGCTCGACGACGAAGGCTCGCTGTCGCTGATGGTCGAACTGTCGCGCTGGCCGGAGACGGTCGAGGCGGCTGGCCAGTCGCTGGAACCGCACCTGATCGCCCAGTACCTGCGCGACCTGGCCTATGCTTTCCACACCTGGTACGCGAATACGCCGGTACTGGTGGAGGACGCGGACCTGCGCGACGCGCGACTGGCCCTCGCCCTGGCGGTCCGCCAGGCACTGGCGAACGGACTTGGACTGCTCGGCGTCAGCGCGCCGGAGCGGATGTAACGCGCTGGATCCATCGCGCTGAATAACGGAGACAGGTAGTAATGGCGGCAAGACGTGGCAAGAACCAGGCACGACGCAACGGCGGCAGCAATGGCCGTCCGGCGTGGGTCTGGGTGGTGGCCGGACTGGCGATCGGCGCGGTGGTGTTCCTCGCAGGCCCGGGCCTGTTGAAGAAGGACGGCGACGGCTTCGTCCGCTTCGGACCGCAGGCCAATCCCGACGCGCAGCCGGCGCCGATCGCCGACACCGAGGCGATCGCCGAGACGCCGGGCACGGAGACGCGACCGGCCGAAACCGCGCCGCAGTACGACTTCTACACGGTGCTGCCCGGCAACGAAGTGCGCATGTCCGATGCCGAGCTGGCGGCGAGCGCACGCGAAGAAGATGCGCGTCGCGCGCAGGACGAGGCGCGCCGCGCCCGGGATGCACTGGAAGGTCGTACCCCGGCGCCCGCCGCGACGACCGCCGCCGCACCCGCGGCGGCGGTGGCGGCGACCGACACCAGCCCGACGCAGGTCGCCAGCGCCGCCCCTGCGGCGGCCGATGGTGCGCGGTACATCCTCCAGGCTGGCGCCTTCGGTGCTTCCAACGACGCCGAGCAGGTCAAAGCCAAGATCGCACTGCTCGGCCTGAGCGCGCGCGTCGAATCCGGCCAGGCGGCCGGCAAGACCGTCTATCGCGTGCGCATGGGGCCGTACGGCACCGCCAGCGAACTGGCCGAAGCCAAGCAGAAACTCGCCAGCGGCGGCCTGCCCGCGATGGCGATCAAGGCGCAGTAAGTCCGCGCAGTAAGTCCGCTTGGCGGAATTACTCCCAAGGTTTGCAGATGCAAACCTTGGGCCCCGCGCCCGCTAAACCCACAACCCCCACGCCTGCCGGCGCGCCCCCTTGACTCAAGGGGGCTGATTCTTCGGCCAATTTTTTCGGCAGAAGGACTTGCGCCATATCCGGCGGACCGCTGCCCCTGATGGTGCGAGAATCAGCGGGCTTCTTCCAAAGGAAATCGCGATGTCCAAGACCGCCCTCATCACCGGCGCCACCTCCGGCTTCGGCCTGGCCGCCGCACGCCGCTTCGCCGCCGCTGGCTGGAAAGTCGTTGCGACCGGTCGCCGCGGCGACCGCCTGCAGGCGCTGGTCGACGAACTGGGCGCTGCGAACGTGCACGCGGCGCAATTCGACGTGCGCGACGCGGCAACGATGGGCGCGGCGATCGACGCGCTGCCCGAAGGCTTCCGCGACATCGACGTGCTGGTCAACAACGCAGGCCTCGCCCTGGGCACCGCCTCGGCGCAGCAGGCCAGCCTCGAGGACTGGCGGGTCATGATCGACACCAACATCACCGCGCTGGTGACCCTGACCCATCGCCTGCTGCCCGCACTGGTCGCGCGCAAGGGCGTGATCATCAATGTCAGTTCGGTGGCCGGCGTGTATCCGTATCCGGGCGGCAACGTGTACGGCGGCACGAAGGCCTTCGTCAGCCAGTTCTCGCTGAACCTGCGCACCGACCTGCACGGCAGCGGCGTGCGCGTGACCACGATCGAGCCGGGCATGGCCGAGACCGAATTCACCCTGGTGCGCACGCACGGCAACCAGGCCGCATCGGACACGCTGTACAAGGGCGCGCAACCGATGACCGGCGAAGACATCGCCGAGCAGATCTTCCACGTCGCCACCCTGCCGGCGCACCTCAACATCAACCGGCTGGAAATCATGCCGGTGACGCAGTCGTTCGCCGGATTCCAGGTCTACCGCGGCTGAGGCCGCGCACGGATCCGCTGCGCTTCCCCCGTCCTGATCGACGGCCGAACCGCGCAGCGCCGCCACTCAGCGCAGCAGCGCGGCCACTTCCTCGGCGACTTCGTAGAAGCCGTTGATCACGAACTGCACGCCGATGCAGACCAGCAGGAAGCCCATCAGCCGCGAGAACGCCTCCACGCCGCTGTTGCCGAGCACGCGCATGATCGCGCCGGAGCTGCGCAGGCACAGCAGCAGGATCAGGCTGGCCAGGAAGAACGTGAGCGGCGGCGCCGTGTGCATCACCCACTCGGCATAGGGCCGCTCGTCCTGCACGGCCGCCGCGGTGCTGATGATCAGGGCGATCGTGCCCGGACCGGCGGTGCTGGGCATGGCCAGCGGAATGAATGCGATGTCCTCGGTGCGGCGCTGGCGCAACTCCTCGTTGCGGCGCTCCACTTCCGGCGTCTCGTCGAGCTTCTGCTGCGGGAACAGCATGCGGAAGCCGATGAACGCGACGATCAGCCCGCCCGCGATGCGCAGGCCCGTGATCGAGATGCCGAAGACGTTCATTACCAGCTGCCCGGTGTAATACGCCGTCGCCATGATCACGAACACGTAGATCGCGGCCTTGAGCGCCTGCCGGTCGCGCTCTTCCTCGCTCATGCCGCGCGACAGGCCCATCAGCAGGGCTACCGTGGTCAGCGGATTGGCCAGGGGCAGCAACGTCGCCAGGCCGATGCCGACCGCCTTCAACAATTCAAGCACGCAGTGACTCCCGCCGGGTCCGGGAGTCACGATACACGCCCCGTCGTTTCGTCGCACCGCCGCCAGGCGGTGCAACCCGGGGCGGGCGCGCCGGGTCAGGCCAGCGGTTCGTCCGACAGGTAGGTGTAACCGGTCAGGCCCGCTTCCAGCGCCTCGGCCAGCGCCAGCGACTCGGCTTCCGGCAGCGCCGCGTCGTGCACCCGCTGCGCGTAGGCCTGCCGCAAGTCGTCGAGGCGGTAGCCGACGTAGTCGAGCATCACGTCGGTGGTGTCGCCGCGGCGCTGCTGGGTCAGCTCGTAGCCGCCACCGGCGGTCAGCCGCACTTCCACCGCGTCGGTGTCGCCGAACAGGTTGTGGATGTCGCCGAGGATCTCCTGGTACGCGCCGACCAGGAAGAACGCCAGGCAATAGCTCTCGCCATGGCGCACCGGGTGCAGCGGCAGCGAGGTATCCAGGCCACCGTGCTCGACATAGGTCTTCACCGTGCCGTCCGAATCGCAGGTCATGTCGGCGATCACGCCACGCCGCGTCGGCGCCTCGTCCAGGCGGTCGATCGGGACGATCGGGAATACCTGGTCGATCGCCCAGGCATCGGGGATGGATTCGAACACGCTGAAGTTGACGAAGTACTTGTCGACCAGGCGGTCGTTGAGCTCGTCCAGCACCGCTCGATGGTTGCGCTCGCCCATGTCCAGGCGCGCGCGCACGCCGTGCGCCACGGCGTAGAACAGGTCGTCGACACGGGCGCGCTGCGGCAGGTCGATCTGGCCCAGCGCGTAGGCCGAAAGGCCTTCGGCATGGAAGTGCTGGGCTTCGTGGAACAGCTCCAGCGGCGGTCGCCGGTCGAGGTCGCCATGCAGTTCGCGCAGGTGGCGGATCGCGGCCGGCTCGTCGTCGTGCACGTCGGGCACGCGCCCGTCCGGCGCGGTCTCCACCTCGGTCGTGTTGGCCACCAGCACGGCGTGGTGCGCGGTCATCGCGCGGCCGCACTCGGTGACGATGCGCGGCGGCACCAGCCCCTGCTCGGCGCAGGCCTCGGCCAGTGGCTGGACGATGTTGGCCGCGTACTGGGCCAGGCCGTAGTTGATCGAGCACTCGCTGCGCGAGCGGGTGCCTTCGTAGTCGATGCCCAGGCCACCGCCCACGTCCATGTAGCGCACCTTCGCGCCCAGCCGCGACAGCTCGCTGAAATAGCGCGTGGCTTCGCGCATGCCATTGGCGATGTCGCGCACGTTGGAGATCTGCGAGCCCATGTGGAAGTGCAGCAGCTGCAGGCAGTCGCTCATGCCCGAGTCGCGCAGCGATTTCCACAGGTCCAGCAGCTGGCGCGGGGACAGGCCGAACTTGGCCTTGTCGCCGCCGCTGTTCTGCCACTTGCCCGCGCCCAGCGAGGCCAGGCGCATGCGCACGCCCAGGCCGGGGCGCACGTCGAGGTTGCGCGCCTCTTCCATCACCAGCGCCAGCTCGGAGGGCTTCTCGATGACGATGAAGGTCTCCAGGCCCAGCTTGCGGCCGATCAGCGCCAGCCGGATGTACTCGCGATCCTTGTAGCCGTTGCAGACGATCAGCCCGCCGGGCCGCGACAGGGCCAGCACCGCCATCAGCTCCGGCTTGCTGCCCGCCTCCAGGCCGAAGCCCTCGCCATGGTGGCTGGCCAGGGTGCCGGCCACGCCGCGATGCTGGTTCACCTTGATCGGATACACGGCGGTGTAGCCGCCGGCGTAGTCCCAGTCGGCCATGGCCTGGGCGAAGGCGGCCTGCAGCCGGCCCAGGCGGTCGCCGAGGATGTCCGGGAAGCGCAGCAGCAAAGGCAGCTGCATGCCCTGGGCGCGAGCGGCCTCCACCAGCGCCGGCAGCGCCAGCGACGGACCGCCCTCGCCGCGCGGCAGCACCTGCATGGCACCCTCGGCCACGTCGAAGTAACCGCCGGACCAGTGCGGGATGGACCAGGTCTTGCGGGCGAGGTCGGCGGACCAGTCGCTCATCGGCGTAAAACTCGGGCTGCAATGAAGGACGCGCATTCTAACCCCGGCGTTCAGAAGGGTCCGTTACAATGCGCGCCCTTCGCCACCGGCCCGCCTGCCGGACCGGCCCGCCCCCTTACGACGCCCCTACGCGCCCAGCCCCACGAGGACCGCCATGAGCACCCAGGACAACTGGTACATCGAGCACTTCGAGCCGACCGGCTCGGCCATCGGCTACCGGATCAAGGCCAAGCTGGACGAGGTGCAGTCGCCGTTCCAGAAGATCGAGATCTACAGCACGACCGACTGGGGCAACCTGATGCTGATCGACGGCGCGGTGATGCTGACCAGCCGCGACAACTTCCTGTACCACGAGATGATCGCCCACCCGGTGCTGTTCACCCACGCCGCCCCCAAGCGCGTGGTGATCATCGGCGGCGGCGACTGCGGCACGCTGCGCGAGGTGCTCAAGCACCCGGGCGTGGAGAGCGCGACCCAGTGCGACATTGACGAGCAGGTCACGCGCATGGCCGAGAAGCACTTCCCGGAGCTGTGCGATTCCAACGGCGATCCGCGCGCCGAGCTGCTGTTCGACGACGGCGTGGCCTACATGGCCAACTGCCCGGCCGGCAGCGTGGACGTGGTCATCGTCGACTCGACCGATCCGGTCGGCCCCGCCGAAGGCCTGTTCAACAAGGACTTCTACGCCAGCTGCTTCCACGCCCTGAAGGACGACGGCATCCTCGTGCAGCAGTCCGAATCGCCGCTGGCCCAGCTGGAGCTGATCAAGTCCATGCGTTCGGAAATGGGCAAGGCCGGTTTCTCGACGTTCAAGACCCTGCCGTTCCCGCAACCGTGCTATCCGACCGGCTGGTGGAGCGTGACCCTGGCGCGCAAGGGCCAGGGCTTCGGCTTCCGTGACGGCGATGCGGCCGCCAAGACGTTCAAGACGAAGTACTACAGCGCCCACCTGCACCAGGGCGTGCTGGTCGCGCCGCCGTTCGTGGCGGAGGCGCTGGGCGAAGCGCAGGGCTGAAACGCGGTCAGATCCCGCGCACGGGGTCGAAGCCAGCCGGGAGCGACCAACCCTGCTGCGCGCTCTCCCTGCGTTCGCCGGCGACGGCGCGTGTATGACTGAAATGCCCCGCCATGGCGGGGCATTTTCTTCGCGGTCGTGCCGCAGCGACGGGCGTCGCGTTCACGCCAGCAGCTTGGCCTTCTCCGCGGCGAACTCCTCGTCGCTCAGCACGCCGCTCTTCTGCAGTTCGGCGAGCTTCTGCAGCATCGCGAGTTTCTCGTCGGTCATGCCGGCCGCCGGTGCCGGTGCGGCAGCCGTTTCCGACGGGGGTGCCGCAGCGTTCCCCCTGCCCATCACCGCCTTGGCGGTGCCTGTGATGACCGCGGTGCGTGCCACCGTTCCAAGCAGGCTTCGGGTCCTTCTCATGGCCACCCTTCCTGTCAGTTCATGCGGCCGGGCCGCATCCCGCACCGTCGCGCAATGGCAAGGTGCGCAGCCACTCTACGCCCGCCGGCAAGGGCAAACATGACTAGGGCAGCGCAGGTCCCGTGTGACAGGCGCAGTCTCCGGCCATGCGCCGGACCTGCTCCTTACAGCGCGTCGGCGTCCAGCTCGCCAGTACGGATCCGCACCACCTGGCCCAGGTCATAGACGAAGACCTTGCCGTCGCCGATCTTGCCGGTGCCCGCCGCGCGCACGATCGCCTCCACCACGGACTCGACCTGGTCGTCGGTGACGGCGACTTCGACCTTCACCTTCGGCAGGAAGTCGACCACGTACTCGGCGCCGCGGTACAGCTCGGTGTGGCCCTTCTGCCGGCCGAAACCCTTGACCTCGGTGACGGTGATCCCGGCGATGCCCTGGCCCGACAGCGCCTCGCGCACGTCGTCCAGCTTGAACGGCTTGATCACGGCCATGATCATCTTCATCCGGGAACTCCAGTGGTGGGGCAGGCAGACAGGATAACTCGACCCGCGCTTGCCACGTCCGCGGGCCTCCGGTCCAATGCCGACGCATGCTTCGGACTTTTCCGACCGCATGCACCGCCACCGCCCGATTCCCGCCGTCGCAACGCCGGCGCATGCTGCCCCCAACGCCGGAGAACCCCATGATCGACCTCAACCACATCGACGACCTCGCCCGTCGGCTCAGCGAGCTGGTCCCGCCGGGACTGCGCGCCTCCGGCGAAGAACTCCAGGCCAGCTTCCGCAGCGCGCTGCAGGCCGGCCTGGGCAAGCTGGACCTGGTCACCCGCGAGGAGTTCGACGTGCAGCGCGCGGTGCTGCTGCGCACCCGCGAAAAACTGGAAACCCTGGAGCGCACGGTCGAGGAGCTGGAAGCGCGCCTGCACGCCGCCAGCCAGCCGCCAGCCGCCAGTCCGTACTGACGCCGCCATGGGCCTGGCGCTGGTGCACAGTCGCGCCCGCGCCGGGATCGCCGCGCCCCCGGTGCAGGTGGAAGTACACCTGTCGGGCGGCCTGCCTTCCACACAGATCGTCGGCCTGCCGGCCGCAGCGGTGCGCGAATCGCGCGACCGCGTGCGTGCCGCGATCCTCTGCGCGCAGTTCGAATATCCACAGCGCCGCATCACCATCAACCTGGCCCCGGCCGACCTGCCCAAGGACGGCGGCCGCTTTGACCTGCCGATCGCCCTGGGCATCCTTGCCGCCAGCGGCCAGATCGACCGCGACGCCCTGGCCGGCTGCGAGTTCCTCGGCGAGTTGGGCCTGACTGGCGAACTGCGACCCATCGACGGCGTGCTGCCGGCCGTGCTGGCCGCCACGCGCGCCGGGCGCCGCCTGGTGGTGCCGGCCGGCAGCGGTGCCGAGGCGGCGCTGGCCCGCGATGCCGAGGCCTACGTCGCCCGCACCCTGCTGGAAGCCTGCGCCGGGCTCGGAGGACAGACCCCGCTCCCGCGGGCGCAGGCGGCGCCCGTGCAAGGGGAAGGTCCGAACCCCGGCACCGCAGCCGACATGGCCGATGTGCGTGGCCAGGCCCAGGCCCGGCGTGCGCTGGAGATCGCCGCCGCCGGTGGACACCATCTTCTGATGAGCGGACCGCCTGGTTGCGGCAAGACCCTGCTCGCCTCGCGCCTGCCCGGACTGCTGCCGGAGGCCTCCGAGGCCGACGCGCTGGAGACCGCCGCGGTCGCTTCGATCAGTGGGCGCGGCTTCGATCCGGAACGCTGGCGCCAGCGCCCCTGGCGCGCGCCCCACCACGGTGCCAGCGCGGTCGCCCTGGCCGGCGGTGGCAGCCCGCCGCGGCCGGGCGAGATCTCGCTGGCGCACAACGGCGTGCTGTTCCTCGATGAACTCCCCGAATGGAACCGTGCCGCGCTGGAAGTGCTGCGCGAGCCGCTGGAATCCGGGCGGATCACCGTTGCCCGCGCCGGGCGCAGCGCCGAATTCCCCGCGCGTTTCCAGCTGGTCGCGGCGATGAACCCCTGCCCGTGCGGCTGGGCGGGCGACCCGTCCGCGCGCTGCCGCTGCACGCCGGACCGGATCCGGCAGTACTGGAGCCGGATCTCCGGGCCATTGCTCGATCGCATCGACCTGCACCTGGCCATGGCCCGGCTGCCGCCACGCGCGTTGCGCGCCGACACGCCGCCGGGTGAGTCCAGCACGACGATCCGCGGACGCGTGGTCGCCGCGCAGGCGCGCCAGCACCGGCGCGGCGGTCCGCTCAACGCCCATCTGGACTCCGCGGCCCTGGCGTCCGCATGCCAGCTCGATACGCGAAGCCAGGACCTGCTCGAACAGGCCGGCGAACGCCTGCAGCTGACCGCGCGCAGCCTGCACCGGGTACTGCGCGTGGCCCGCACCATCGCCGACCTCGATGGCGAGGGCGCCATCACCACGGCCCACCTGGCCGAAGCACTGGGCTATCGCGCGCCGTTGCACGCCGGTGGTCGTTGACGCGCGGGCTTGCAGTCCGGCGGGCAGGCGCTGCGCCGCTTGAGCACCCCGCAAATTGCGGCGCGATGCCCTGCGTGCTGGCTGTCCCGGCACCCAAGGCACCGGTCGCACGCACGCACCCGCCCGGCGGCGCCTTCAGCCCCTCGCGGGCGGCGCCCCCCCCTCCCATCGGTCATGCCCCTGGTTTAACGCGTCGGCAACGACGTCGGCCCGCCCATGCGCTAGCGTGGCGTTCCAATGCCATCCCGGCATCCCCGGAGCCCGCCACCCATGCATCGCTCGCACACGTCACTGCGCACGACCCTGCTTGTCTCCAGCCTGGCCCTGGCCCTGTCCGCCTGCGGCGGCAAGCAGGACGACACCACGGCCGCGGCCAACGCCACGCCCGAAGCACCCGCCGTGCCGAAGGAAGTGGAACTGATCCCGCGCGAAGCCCTGTTCGGCAATCCCGAACGTGCCGGCGTGCAGATCAGCCCCGATGGCAAGTACCTGAGCTGGATCGCGCCGGTCGACGGCGTGATGAACGTATGGGTCGCCCCGGCCAACGATCCGTCGGCCGCGCGCGCGGTCACCGAAGACAAGGCGCGCGGCATCCGCAACTACTTCTGGTCCTACCACCCCGACACGCTGCTGTACCTGCGCGACAGCGGCGGCGACGAGGACTTCCACCTGTACTCGGTCGACCTGGCCAGCAACCAGAGCCGCGACCTCACCGCGTTCCCGAAGACCACCGCGCAGGTGGTCGGGGTCAGCCCGACCCAGCCCGGCAGCATCCTGGTCGGCATGAACGACCGCGACGCGAAGTGGCACGACCTGTATCGCGTCGACCTGGCCAGCGGTGCGCGCACCCTGGTGGAGAAGAACACCCAGGAGATCGCCGGCTACATCGCCGATGGCGAATACAACCTGCGCTATGCCCAGCGTTCGCGCCCGGACGGCGGCATGGACATCCTCAAGCGCGCCGGCGATGCGTGGGAGAAGTCCGACGACATCCCGTTCGAGGACGTGCTGACCACCAGCACCCTGGGCCTGACCAACGATGGCAAGACCCTGTACCTGGCCGACTCGCGCAACCGCAACACCTCGGCGCTGTATGCGGTCGACAGCGCGACGGGCGAGCGCAAGCTGCTGGCCGAAGACGCGCGCGCCGACATCGGCGGCGGTTTGAGCGACCCGCGCACCGGCGAGCTGCAGGCAGTCTCGGTGAACTACCTGCGCGAAGAGTGGAAGCCGCTCGGCGATGCGCTGGCGGCGGACCTCAAGACCCTGGAGGCGATCGGCCCGGGCGAGGTCGGGGTCAACTCGCGCACGCTCGACGACAAGACCTGGATCGTCACCTACTCGGCCGCCGAATCGCCGGTGGTCTATTACCGCTACGACCGCACGCCCGGCGCGGAAGGCAAGTTGACCAAGCTGTTCTCCGCGCGCCCGGCGCTGGACGGCAAGCCGCTGGCGCCGATGTGGCCGCTGGAGATCAAGTCGCGCGACGGCCTCAACCTGGTCAGCTACCTCACCCTGCCACCGCAGGCCGACGCCAACGGCGACGGCAAGGCCGACCACCCGGTGCCGATGGTGCTGCTGGTCCACGGCGGTCCGTGGGCGCGCGACGACTACGGCTACAGCAGCTACGACCAGTGGCTGGCCAACCGCGGCTACGCGGTACTCGGGGTCAACTTCCGCGGCTCGACCGGCTTCGGCAAGGAGTTCACCAACGCCGGCGACGGCGAATGGGCCGGCAAGATGCACGACGACCTGATCGACGCGGTGCAGTGGGCCGTCGGCCAGGGCATCACCACCGACGACAAGGTCGCGATCATGGGCGGCAGCTACGGTGGCTACGCGACCTTGGCCGGCCTGACCTTCACCCCCGACACCTTCGCCTGCGGCGTGGACATCGTCGGCCCGTCCAACCTCAACACGCTGCTGGCCACCGTGCCGCCGTACTGGGCCAGCTTCTATGAGCAGCTGGCCAAGCGCATGGGCGACCCGCGCACCGAGGAAGGCAAGAAGTGGCTGACCGAGCGTTCGCCGCTGACCCACGCCGACAAGATCACCAAGCCTTTGCTGATCGGCCAGGGCGCCAACGACCCGCGCGTGAAGCAGGCCGAAAGCGACCAGATCGTCGACGCGATGAAGGCCAAGAACATCCCGGTGACCTACGTGCTGTTCCCCGACGAGGGCCATGGTTTCGCCCGCCCGGAGAACAACAAGGCCTTCAATGCGATCACCGAGAACTTCCTGGCCAAGTGCCTGGGCGGGCGCGCCCAGCCGATCGGCGAGGACCTCAAGGGCTCCAGCGTCACCGTGCCCGCCGGCTCCGATGGCGTCGAGGGCCTGAGCGCGGCACTGCAGGTGCATACGCAGGACGTGCGGAAGTAACAGCGCGGGGCGCCGATCCTTCGGCGCCCCGTTTTCCATGATTCGCCATCAGTTCGGCGAGGCCTGTGCGGTCGCGGCCGTACGTGTTCGTGGCAAAAAAGCGTTTCTCAGCCAGCGCCTAGGACTTCCAGACCTCGCCCAGCGGGTCCAGCTCCATGGTTTCCATCGCCGGCGCTCGCCAGCCGAATCCACACACGGCCAAAGCACCTTCGTTCATCGAATCCAGGCCGAATGCTTCATCCAGCCATGTCTCATTGATTGCGCATGTCACGTACGCGGCGAGGCCAGCTTCGGTGGCAGAGAGATATAACGTCTGCGAAAGATGCCCCGCCTCGAGCAAGACGGCCCTATATGCCTTGGGATGCTGCCGATACTTCCAGAAATTGCGAGCGTAACGAGGCGCCATGACCACCATTACGTGTGCATCGGCAAACCAGTCCTGAGCGGCGACCGCGCGCAGCATGAGCTCCTGAAGCGGAACGACCGGATCGGGCAAGTGCCGCAACGCATGCGCGACTGGATCATAGTGATACAGCCCCGGTTGAACTCCAGCGACATCCCGTATCAAAAGGTACGCCTCGACCGGGTGCAGCCCGCCTCCCGAGGGACTGCTCTTCTTCAAGAAGACCGTATCTTCAGTTACCCGTACCGAGGCGTGTGCCGAGAAGACCCGCTCCAGCAACTGGGCTGTCAGCTCTAGCGGGACCGTGCGGTTCAGATCGAAGTTCCGGCAGGTGGCACGGCGGCGAAGCAACCTGTCGAAATCGACATGATTACTGCGAGGCAGGGAAATGGATTCGCCGGCCATCTCGTGGGCAATCCGCTCCGGCGGCGGCGGTCCGAGCTGGGCACGCAGTTCTGCTGCGGTTTCTGTCCCGCCTTTCCGCATGGCCGCTACCGAGTCGGTCTCACTCCAGCGAGTGAGCCCGTGAACCAGCGCCGAAAGTGGATGCCAATGCGCGCTCCGTAGCGCATCGTCCTGCCGCAGGTAATAGGCGTGAGCCGGGTCATCGGCCACGACCAGACCTGCGTGAACAAGACGGGCCAGAGCGAGCTGGCTTTCGTCCGGAAACGTTTCCAGTTCGACCCACTTCTGCGGGCTCAGCTGGCCGAACAATTTGCACTCTTTTGGGTCCAGTGAGTGCTCTCGACCGGTATGGGGTGCCAGTGCGATCCAACCCATATCGCGCACCACCCCATTGCCGCCCTCCAGCAGGTTGGCCAAGTCGAAGCGCACACTTTCCCGGGGCTCCAGATAAACCACCCCACATCGCCGAATCCGCACAAGCGCTCCCTATGCAAGCACAATTTTCCCGCTAAGCTTTCGCCCCGAACCCATCCAAGACGGATGGCAAAGGGGAAACCGATGTCAGACAAGATTCCGGGCGCATCACCGACGCCCCTCCCTCCCGACGTCGCCGAACGCCTGCTTGACCTGCTTTCTACCGACGATGAATTCCGCCAGCTTTTCGCAAAGGACCCGGTATCCGCGCTCCTGGAGGCAGGCTACAAGCCGAGCGACGAAGATCTGAAGCAGCTTCGGTCCAACATGAAAGTCGGATCCCTGGCTTCCAAGGACGAAATTGCAAGCGGACGCGATGAACTCAAATCTTCGCTCACATCACTTCTCTGCATGCACCCGATCCAGCTCAATGCGGGCTCTTCCGGTCAGAAATCGGAGTGAGAAGACAAAACCTGCGCCGGCGTAGACCTCTGCGCGTCCATGCGCCGGCGCAGGACATCTTGATCGCCTGCATCTGACTTGAGCGCAGCGATATGCGCTTGGGCCAGCCGTGAATCAACGACATTCAGGGGTTGCTGGCACCAGGAGCAGCCGTATTCGCCATAGGAACGTCCGCGATGGGAAGCCAGCCAATTGGCATTGGCTAAAGCCTCTTCTCTATTTCCTGCCAGCATGTGCGCCTCCATAAGAGCCACACGTGCCTGCACGGGCTCCGTGTCGTCCATAAGGGGCTGCAGTATCTCTATGGCCACTTTCGGTTTCCCGTCATTCGCTGCCCGCCGCGCGCGCATAACGGCGGCCAGTGCGCTGACCGGCTTCAACGATGCGACGTCAGGCGCACCAGCCAGTGCCGCCTCGACTTGCGCAGCGAGTTTGGTATCGCCCAGACGCTGGGCGAAAATCGCCGCATACAACGCAGTCATCGCGTCTCCGCGCCGATCGGTAACGCTCTTTGGCTGGGCAAAGGCCTGCAATGAGAGCTTGACCATCCGACCAAGCTCTTCAATGGCGACGTCTCGATCGCCATCCGACCACAGCGCCACGGCGAGCGGCATGAGACTTTGGCGAGAACGGCTGGGGAACTTATGGGAAAGCTCCACCAAGCGCTCGGATTCGACGCGCGCCTCGCTCCACTTTCCTTGATCCAAATAGATCGAAACCCTGTCGAAGTAGGGCACTGAAAGAGATCGCTCGGGGGGCCAGGCTTGCTCAGCCTCCGTGAAGTTCCCCTGGGCGGCATTCCAAACGGATTTCCAGACACAAGCACTGGCCACGGAACTTTCGCAAGCGAACTTCAACGGCTCAAGCGCTCGCTTGTAGTCGTCTCGGGCCAGACGCATTCTGCCGAGATGCTCGGATGAGAGCGCGGAGAATTCGCTTTGCGGGGATACAGCCCGCGCCGCAAACTCTTCGGCCTTTGCGTATTCGTTTAGAACAGCAAGCTCATAAGCCGCGTTGGTCTGAGCGGGGAAGAAGTCCGGATACATCTTTGCCATCTGCATCCAGGCCAACGAAATCTTTTGAGGTTCGTCGACCTGTGAGCCCCAAGAATCCAGATAGACCTGATCTCTTGGCGTCAGATTCTGGCGAAGTGCCTGGGCATGGCGCAGGAAGGGCAAGCCTTCCTGTAGGTGGTCCGTTGCATTCAGGGCACGTGTCACGCCCAGGTGAGCAAGGGCGAACTCCGGGTCCAGAGATATGGCCCGCCCGTAGAAGCCACGGGCCTGCTCGTACTCCCCTTTCCCATACGCCTCCTGGCCCAACGCGTAGGCTCGCAGAGCATCCAAGCTTCGTGTGGACACTTGAGGCAGGGGCTTGGAATTCGTCGCCAATTCGATCTGACCTTCGCCAAGTTTTGACCGCAAGAGCGACGTCACCCCGTCTATGGAAGTCAGAACCGAATCGAGACCGGCCCCATCCTCAGATGCGGAATAAATGGTCTGTGCAGTCGTCGGATCTATCAGTTCCAAGCTGACACGCACCTTGCCCCCGACCTCGGAGACCGTAGGAAGGATCACGGCGCGAGCACCATCACGGATCGCAACTTCCGACGCGGTTGTCCGGTCAAGGGTTGTATCGGCGGGCCGGCGCATACGCGCCAGGCTGTCACGCACCTTCAGATCGCTCAGCACATTGACGTATCGCGACTGCTCCAGGCTGATCCGGAATGCCTGCTCCAGCGAATCGTCGAGCACGGTCTGGCCGGTGAGGTTGCGCAGGTCGCCCACCACCACCCAGTCACGCTCGGAGAACGCGATCGCCGGTTCGGGGCGGGTCATGAACCAGCCGCCCACGACCAGGCCGGAGACCACCGCCAGTTCGGCCGCCAGCGCTATGGGGCGTCGCCAGGCCGGGATGTCACGCCGTGCCTTCGCATCGCCGCGCGGTGCGCGCAGCGGGGCCAGGCCCGGCTCGCCGACCTCGTGGACCTCCTGTATTTCCGGCAGGCCCTTGAAGTACCAGCGGCCGTGCGTGCGCCAGTGCAGCGCCTCGCCGCGCTCGCCCAGCTCGCGGGACGCACGGCGGACCAGCGGTTCGGTGATCGAGGAGATCAGGATCTGCCCGGGCCGCGCCAGCTGCATCAGGCGTGCGGCGAACGGCTTGGCGAGGCCCTCGACCTCGATCGGCTTGGCGCCGGCACTGATGGCCTCGTCGCTGTTGCGCCAGATCAGCACCTCGCCAACATGCAGGCCGGCGCGCGCCAGCATCGGGCCGATGCGGTGCGCCTGGCCCAGCGCATCCAGGCCACGCCGGTAGTCCAGGGCGAAGCCCAGGCCGTCGAGCGGACGCTCGAACAGCAGCAGCAAACCATCGGATCGGTCGATCAGGCGGCCGCGCCAGCGCTGCTGCAGTTCCAGCACCAGGCGGTCATGGTCGCGGAACAGGGTGGCCGCGGTGCTGTCGCCCAGCCGCTCCACCAGGCTCGTGGAATCGCACAGGTCCGTCAGCAGCAGGGTTCGCAGCTGCGGGGCGTGGGCGTCGTGTGGCATGCCGTCCATCGTCGCCGGCTCAGGGTCCCGGCGACCCGAGGTCGTCGATCCAGAACGCGCGGTTCCCGCCCATGCGCTTGGCCTCGTACAGCGCCGCGTCGGCGCGCGCGTACCAGTCGTTCCAGTCCTGCTCGGGCTCGACCATGCAGGCGCCGACGCTGACCGGGCAGATGGTCGGCACGGCCTGCTGCAGTTGCAGCAGGTTGCGGGTGGTGGCGACCACGAACTCGGCGTAGCGCATCACGTCCTCGCGCCTTTGCGCCGACACCAGCAGGCAGAACTCGTCGCCGCCCAGGCGGCACGGCACGTCGTTGGCGCCGGCGACCGAGCGCAGGATGCCGGCGATGTTCTGCAGCACGCGGTCGCCGACGAGATGGCCATGGTCGTCGTTGACCTGCTTGAAACGATCGCAGTCGACCAGCACCAGGCCCATCGATTCCTTCATGCCCAGGCGCCGGCATTCCTGCAGGTGCAGGGTCAGGCCGCGCCGGTTGTACAGGCTGGTGAGTTCGTCGGTGCGGATCAGCTCTTCGGTCTGGTTGAGCTGGTGGGTGGTGGCGTAGAGGTTGTCCAGCGCCGTTTCCAGGTCCTGGTTGCGGCGGCGCAGCTGCCGGATCAGGCTCTGTTCGTTGAGCACCACGCGGGTGATCGAGCGGCGCAGGAACTGCGCGACCAGGCCAGGATCGCGACCGACCAGCTGCTGGAATTCCTCCTCGCCCAGCTCGATCACGCGTCCGTCGCTGGTGGCCACCGCGTCCGCGCTGCGGGTGTGTTCGCCGATCAGCAGGCCCAGTTCGCCGAAGAATTCCTGCGGCCCCAGCTGCTTGGTGGCCAGGTCATTGCCGAAGTCCAGTTCGACCCGGCCATGGTCGATGACATACATGAGGTCGCCGGTATCGCCGCGGCGGAAGATGCGCTCGCCGGACCGCACCGCGCGGGCACGGCCCACCGCGGCGAAAAGATCGAACTCGCACGCAGCCAGGGCGGCGTTTCCGCCACCACTGCCATCCTGCTCGACTCTGTCTCGGACGTTGCGCGTCACGCCGTCGCTCGACATCCCACGGCTCCCATACCCGGCCCCCCCCGGATGAGCACGGAGCATACCATCGCCCCGCGTACGGAACGGGGGAAAAGCCGGCCCCCGGGCGCCGATGGTCGGACCGGAATGACCACCGGGCGATCGGAGCGGGACCCGGCCCGGCGGACGGGCCTGCGGGACCGCCGCAACCGGCCGCATCCCGGGCGCCGCGGAGTTCCTCATGGTTGCGACCCCCGTTGCCGGCCAGACGCCGGCTCCTACAGGGGTTAACGTCGGAACTGGGGTGGCGGCGGCCTGGAAAGTGGCGGGTGCGCACCCTCCCAGGCGCACCCGCCGCGCCCGCCCCCTACTGGTGGGCGGGCCGAACCTGCGTGCTCAGGCCGCGACGCGGTCGTGGAACTGTTCTTCCTCGGTCGAGCCCTTCAGCGCCGTGGTCGAGGACTGCCCCTGCTGGATCGCCTGGGTCACTGCGTCGAAATAGCCGGTGCCGACCTCGCGCTGGTGCTTGACCGCCGTAAAGCCCTTTTCGGCAGCGGCGAACTCCGCCTCCTGCAGTTCGACGAACGCGCTCATCTGGTTGCGCGCGTAGCCGTGGGCCAGGTTGAACATCGAGTAGTTCAGCGCGTGGAAGCCGGCCAGGGTGATGAACTGGAACTTGTAGCCGTAGCTGGCGATCTCCTTCTGGAACTTCGCGATCGTCGCGTCGTCCAGGTGCTTCTTCCAGTTGAAGCTGGGCGAGCAGTTGTAGGCCAGCAGCTTGCCCGGGTACTTCGCGTGGATCGCTTCGGCGAACTTGCGCGCGAACTCCAGGTCCGGCTTGCCGGTCTCGCACCAGACCAGGTCGGCGTACGGCGCGTAGGCCAGGCCGCGGCTGATCGACTGGTCCAGGCCGTTGCGCACCTTGTAGAAGCCCTCGACGGTGCGCTCGCCGGTGCAGAACGCCTGGTCGTTGGGATCGATGTCGGAGGTCAGCAGGTCGGCGGCCTCCGCATCGGTGCGCGCGACCAGCAGCGTCGGCACGCCCATCACGTCGGCGGCCAGGCGCGCGGCGTTGAGCTTCTCGATCGCCTCCCGGGTCGGCACCAGCACCTTGCCGCCCATGTGCCCGCACTTCTTGACCGAAGCTAGCTGGTCCTCGAAGTGCACGCCCGAGGCGCCGGCTTCGATCATCGCCTTCATCAGCTCGAAGGCGTTGAGCACGCCGCCGAATCCGGCCTCGGCGTCGGCCACGATCGGCTGCAGGAAGTCGATGCTGTCGTCGCCCTCGGCATGCTGCAGCTGGTCGGCACGCAGCAGTGCGTTATTGATCCGGCGCACCACCGACGGCACCGAGTCGGCCGGGTAAAGCGACTGGTCCGGATACATCTGCCCGGCCAGGTTCGCATCGGCGGCGACCTGCCAGCCCGATAGGTAGATCGCGTTCAATCCCGCCTTGACCTGCTGCATGGCCTGGTTGCCGGTCAGCGCGCCGAGCGCGTTGACGAAGTCCTTCTCGTGCAGGTAGCGCCACAGCTTCTCGGCCCCGAGCCTGGCGATCGAATGCTCGACCGGGACGGTGCCGCGCAGGCGAACCACGTCCTGCGCGCTGTAGTTGCGGGTGATGCCGGCCCAGCGCGGGTCGGTATTCCATTCGTGCTGGATCTGCTCGGCGGTCTTCAGCGTGGTCATGGTGTTTCTCCGTGGGGCGTGGTCAATACGGCAGCGGAAAGTGAGCGGCGTGCATGTTCTTTTGTAGGAGCGGGCATGACCGCGATACGTGCGTCGGAATTACGGGGACGTCGCCCGTGCCGAGTCGTCGGGTCGCGGTCATGCCCGCTCCTACAAGGGTCATGGCGCACGGATCGCGGACGGTGCTCAATCGATGCGTGCGTAAGCCGGCAGGGTCAGGAACTCGACCAGCTGGCAGGCGCGGGTCAGTTCGTCGAGCAGGGCGATCGCCTCGGGTATGCGCCTGCCGCCCGGCAGGGTGGCGGTATCACCCAGTCGGCCCGGCAATGCGGCCAGGGTCCGTTCGAACAGGGCGAAATCGATCACCGTGCCGTCGGCCAGGTGGACCGGGCTGCCATCGGCATGGCGGCCGCGCGGATCGGAGTGGTGCAGCCACTGCCACAGCTGCGCACGCGCGATCTCGGCGGTGGCCGCGTCCTCCATCAGCCAGTGGATCGGCACGCAGCCGTTGCCGTCCAGCCAGGAGGCGATGTAGCGCACGCAGACCTCGACGTTGTTCTCGAAGCCTTCGCGGGTGATCGTGCCTTCGCTGGGACGGATCAGGTCGTCGCGGCTGGCGTGCACGTCCTCGCGGCGCACGTGGTGCTGGTGCGGCGTGGGCATGTGCGCATCGAAGATCGCGCGCGCCACCGGGATCAGCGCCGGATGCGCGACCCAGGTGCCATCGTGGCCGGCGGTGACCTCGCGCAGCTTGTCGGCGCGCACCCGCGCCATCGCCTGCTCGTTCGCCGCCTCGTCGCCGGCGATCGGGATCTGCGCGGCCATGCCACCCATCGCGTGCGCGCCGCGACGGTGGCAGGTGCGGATCAGCAGTTCCGAATAGGACTTCAGGAACGGCTGGGTCATCGTCACCTGGCCGCGCTCGGGCAGCACCCGGTCGGCGTGCGCGCGGAAGGTCTTCAGGTAGGAAAAGATGTAGTCCCAGCGCCCGCAGTTCAGGCCGACGATGCGGTCCTTGAGCGCATGCAGGATCTCGTCCATCTCGAACACCGCCGGCAGCGTCTCCACCAGCACGGTGACCTTCATCTGCCCGTGCGGCAGGCCCAGCATCGCCTCGACGTGCGACAGCGCGGTTTCCCACAGTGCGGCTTCTTCCATCGACTGCAGCTTGGGCAGGTAGAAGTACGGGCCGCGGTCGTTGGCCATCAGCGTGCGCGCGTTGTGCCAGGCGAACACCGCCATGTCGAACAGGCCGCCGGCGATCGCCTCGCCGTCGATGCGCACGTGCTTCTCGTCCAGGTGCCAGCCGCGCGGACGCACGATCAGGACCGCACGCTCCTCGTACGGACGCAGCCGGTACTGCTTTCCGGTGTCGGCTTCGAAGGTGAGCGTGCCGTCCACCGCCGCGGCCAGCGCACGCTGGCCAGCCAGCAGGTTGCGCCAGGTCGGCGCGGTCGAATCCTCGAAGTCGGCCATGTAGCACTGCGCGCCGGAGTTCAGCGCGTTGATCACCATCTTCGGGTCGGTCGGACCGGTGATCTCCACGCGGCGGTCCAGCAGTGCGCGCGGGATCGGCGCCACGGTCCAGTCGCCGCTGCGCAGCGCCGCGGTATCGGCGCGGAAGTCGGGCAGGCCGCCGGCGTCGAAGAAGGCCTGGCGTTCGCGGCGCGCCGCCAGGCGCGCGCGGCGCTCGGGTTCGATCGCCCGGTGCAACGACACCAGCAGGCCCAGCAACGGCGCAGGCAGCAACTGCTCCTGGCCGGCAACGCGTTCGGTCAGTGCAAGCCCGGCAGCGGCGCGTCCACCCGAGGGGACGGAGGCGGCGGGTACCGGGCGGCTGGCCGGACGGGTCGACGGAATGGAGGGAATTGCGGCGGTGGCGATGGCGGACATTGCAGGCTCCATGACGCTGCGGTCGGGAGGCCACGCTGCGCTGCGGCAAATTATTTGACAAAGCAGTTTTGGCAATGTATTGCATAAGCACAATTAATATGCAGGCTTAACTGTTTGGTGCCCCCGACCGTAAGCCCCCGTTTTTCCTACAAATCTGATCGGCTGAAACCGCTAAGGGCGTTCTGCCAGACGGTCCGCCTGGGCTCGGTATCGCGGGCCGCGGACGCGCTTTTCGTCAGCCAGCCGGCCATCACCCTGCAGCTGCAGGCGCTGGAACGGGACCTGGGCGTGCCGCTGCTGGAGCGAAACGGCCGCCGCCTGGCCCCCACCCGGGAGGGCGAGGTGCTGTACGAGATGGCCCTGCCCCTGGTCGAGCAGCTGGACGGACTGGAGTCGGCGTTCCGCGACCGGGTCCGCGGGCTGGACGCCGGCGAGCTGAAGATCGCCGCCAACAGCTCGACGATCCTCTACCTGCTGCCGCAGATCGTGGAGGCCTTCCGCTCCCGGCACCCGGACGTGCACCTGTCCCTGCACAACGTGGTCACCAGCGAGGGCACCGACCTGCTGCGCGAGGACGCGGTGGAACTGGTGGTCGGCACCCTGCTCGACGTACCGGCCGACCTCAGCTACGAACCGGCCTACCGGTTCGAACAGCGACTGATCGCGCCGCCCGGCCATCCCTTGCTCAACAAGCCCCGGCTGGAGCTGCAGGACCTCGGCACGTACCCGTTGATCCTGCCGCCGAAGCGGCAGATCACCTGGCGGCTGGTCGACCTGGTGCTGCAGCAGAACCGCGTGCCCTACACGGTCGCGCTGGAAGTCAGTGGCTGGGACGTGATCAAGCAGTACGTGGCGATGGGCATGGGCGTGTCGATCGTGCCTTCGATCTGCCTGGGCGAGAACGATGGCGATCGCCTCGCCTCGCGCTCGCTGGCTGCGTTCTTCCCCTCGCGTGGCTACGGCGTGGTGGTGCGCAAGGGCCGCGTACTGTCGCCCCAGGCGCGCGCTTTCATTTCGCTGATCAAGCCCGACCTGATGGCACCGCGCGAGCACGACGAGTCCGGGCACTCGGAGCGGTAAGGGCGATTCCCCGGCGCTGGGGGCCGCTCGCACCCGTCGCGCCCCCGTGGCGAGATCAGGCCTTCCTGTCGGCATCCGGCGCAGGCTTCTTCTTCGGCGGTGCCGGCACCTCGCGCCCCTTCAGCTCCAGGCCGTAGTAGTGGTTGTATTCGTGCGTCCTGCGGCGCGATGCCACCGGCTTGCCGGTTGCCTTGTCCGTTTCGCGGCGGGTTGCCATGGGATCTCCTCTCTTGCGCCGTGCCTGTCGACCGGCGCGGTGCTGCGCCGATGCCAGGAAGAACGCCGACTGTGGCGCCGACGGGCCAGCGCGACGAGCGTGGGCGTCGTGCATTCAGATCTGGGCCAGCATCAGCACGTAGCCGTCCGGATCCTCCAGCCGGAATTCGCCGCCGGGCATGTAGAACGGACACCGGATCTCGCCCGGCGCATGTCCCAGTGCCACCAGGGCTGCGCGTGCCTGGCGGATGTCGTCGTAATACAGGTAGAACAGGATGGCCTGCTGCGCGGCGTCGACGGGGCCCGACGCGAGCCCGACCATCAGTTCGGCGCGTCCGCTTTCCAGCCGTGCCCAGATGGGCGTGGACCGGCCCTGTGGAACGACCGTGTTCTCGACCGAAAATCCGAGGTCGGCATAGAAGCGGATGCTGCGCTCGACATCGGCAACGTGGGCGAATGCGACCAGCGAGCGGGTCTTTGCGGTCATGGTGCTTCCCGGGTGTCGGACAAGGGCACGTCAAGGGTACGAGGCTCCGGCCGATCGCATCGCGCGTGCCAGCCCGGCGATACGGCCTGCCGCGTCAATCGGCGACCGGCGCGTCCACGCCCAGCAGCCACCGCGACAGCCGCAACCAGGGCGCACTGGTGATCGCCAGCAGTTCGATCGCGTGCACCACTACCATCGCCCCGCCGGCCCACAGGTACACCGGATGTACCCGGCGCATCGCGATCCAGTCGCGCGCGATGGCGACCACCAGCAGCGAATCGGCCATGATCGAGAAGGTCACGAACGGATGGGGTACGCCCGGTAACAGGTGGCGGAAACGCATCCAAGCCGGAGCGAGCGCCGAGATGGTGGCCAGCAGCAACAGGCGCTTGTGGCTCTCGCCGTCGCGGCGCAGCACCACCGCTGCAGCGACCAGCCCGCCGAACAGGAGCATCTCGATCAGGATGTTCACGAACTGGCCGAGTGCGAAATCGCCGCCGCCCGCAGCCAGGTCGCGATGCGTGGCGAACAGCCCCACGCCGACCCCCGACGCCATGATCGCCACGCACATCGCCGCGCCGAACCAGCCCCACTGCCGGTGCCGCACCATGTGTCGCTGCCGCACGCGCCAGGCCTGGGCGATGAACAGCAGCAGCCAGCCGAATACCAGCACGCCATGCACGTGGACGATCGCCGGTGCATCGAAACTGCCACGCGCCATCGGAACGAAGTAGGTGCCCATGAAGCCGGTCAGGGCAACGGCCAGGAATACCGCGCCCATCGCCAGGAAGAACCGGCTTCGGGGCCTGGCCCCGGCATTCGTCCGCCCGCCGCGCTCATTCATACCAACCCCCCGCGTCGTCGCTTCGCGGACCAACGCGCTGGAAGCCCCGTACCGGCCACCGGCCTGCGGGCGCCGCTAGCGGACTTCCTCCATCAGCCCGACCAGGTTGCCGTCGGGATCGCGCAGGAACGCGGTCCACAGCTCGTGGTCGGGCATGCGCGCGGCCAGTTGCGGGTCGCGTTCGCCGGTGGCGCCGCGCACGAGCATCGCCGCGTGGGCGGCCACGATGTCATCCACGCGGAAGTAGAGGATCGAATTTGCGCCCACCGCGCCCGAACCCTGCGGCGTGGTGAGCATGATCCGCACGCCGTCGGCGTCGAGGAAAGCCAGCTCCGGGCCGGCACGGAACAGGAATGGCAGGCCGAGCACGTCGCGGTAGAACGCGAGCGCCGCATCGACATCGGCGACGGTGATCGCGACCTGGCGGATGCCCTGTACCTGCTGCGATGCCATGCGCTTCTCCCAGCCCGGTCGACGTGCGTCGCCGACGATGGCCGCATCATGCACGGTCCGCGCCGGTGCTTCTACAGCTTGAACAGGGGCTGCAACAGGCGCGCCATCCAGCCCGAGAAGCGCAGCGGCGCGTCGGTGGCGGCGACGCAGATGCATGGCACGCCGGGTACGGTGACGGGCTGGTGCTCCACCTCCGAATCCAGGTCGGCGACGTCACCCGGTGCGAAGTGGCCGATCGCATCGCGATAGGCGCCTTGCAGGATCAGGGTGAGTTCGGTGCCGCCATGGGTGTGCATCGGCACGCTGCGGCCGGGCGCGGTGCGCAGCAGCATGAGGTGGCCGTCATCGACATGCGCTGCGCGCACGTAGTGGATGCCGGGGCCGAGCATGCGCCAGCGCAGGTCCGCGTAGCGTTGGCCGAAATAGGGTTGCAGCGTGCGCGGCAACTCGCCGGCGGCCACCTGCGCACGGGCGGGGCGGCGGCGCGGCGGCAGCGGCTTGCCCTGGGCCAGCACGCGCGAACGCAGCTGTTCACGGGCATCGTCGGGCAAGGGTGCACCCTCCTGCTGCACCAGCAGGTGCCCGCCGATGCGGTCGGCCAGCGCCAGCTGTTCGCGGCACTGCGCGCAGACATCGAGGTGGGCGATCACGACTGCGGCGAATGCCTCAGCAAGCGCACCCGCGGAGAACGCGAGCAGGGTCGGGGAATCGGGATGATGGTTCGGGTTCATGGCGCGGCCCCCAGTCCGGCCTTCAGCCGCGCGAACGCACGGCGCAGGGTGGATTTGACCGAGCCCAGCGGCATGCCGAGTTCGGCGGCGATCTCGCTGTGGCTGCGCGCCTCCAGGTAGGACATGCGGATCAGGCGCGCCTGCCCGGCGGGCAGCTCGCGGATCGCACGGTCCAGGCCGACATGGTCGGCATAGGCATCGGGTGACACGGCATCCTCGTCGCTGGCCCAGTCGTCGCCGGCTTCGGCGAACACGGTCTCCGTCTCGCGGCAGGCCTCGCGGCGGTGTGCGTCGATCTGCAGATTGCGGGCGATGCGGAACAGCCAGGTCGACAGGCTGGCCCGGGCCGGATCGAACGAGGCGGCGTTGCGCCACACGCGCAGCATCGCTTCCTGCACCAGGTCGTCGGCGTGCGCGCTGGAGACGCCATGGCCGAGCAGGTAGCGCTTGAGCCGGGGCGCGAAGTGGTCATGGATGCTGAGGAACGCATCCATGTCCTCGCGCGCGGCGACCGATCGCATCTGCTCGCCCCAGTAGCGGGTATCGTCCGGCATGGCGTTGGTCTGGCTGGACACGCGCTTGTGCGCCGCGAGCGGCGTTACTTTCCCGATGACTGGATCGGCTGGCATCTTAACCCTGGCGTGTCCATGCTTGGTTCCATGGGCTATACGCACCAGGCAGCCAACCGGATCCCGGTCGCCGATGCCAAGACGCGTGCGGCCACCGCCTCATCGCGGTGCCGGGCGCGGGGCCGCTTCGGGCCACTGCTGCGGAACCGTCCGCAGGCGCGAAATGTCGTAGCCCATGCCCTCTACCTCGGCCACCAGCTGGCGGTAGCGCGCCTCGGGCAGGGTGGGGGTGCGCGCCATGATCCAGACGTAGTCGCGCTTGTTGCGTGCCACGATGGTGTCCGAGTAGTCCGGCGCCAGCGAAGCGATGATGTACTCGGCCTTGACCGGCCATAGGAACCGCATGCCCAAGACGGCGTTGCCGGTGCCTTCGCGGACGAAACCGGTCGGGGTCATGGTTTCCAGCTCGCCGTCGAAACTGTCCTTGCGATAGCGGAACACGGTGTCGATGCGCCCGGCCGCGCCTTGCGAGTAGGTTTCCACCGCGTTGAACGCGCCGCGCTCGAACCGGGTGGGAATGGAGGCGATCACGTACCAGTCGCCCATGAACCGCTCCAGGTCCACGTGCGCGACCGGTTCGACCGGGCCGGCGTTGCCGCGATCCGCACACGCAGCCAGCACGCCGGCGATGGCCAGCGAAGAGACGATTCGGGCTACCCGGTGAACCTTCATGATCCGATCCTCAGCGCCGCGGCGCGAACAGGTAATGGGCGACCAGCCACTGCTGGCCGCCCTCGTAGCCGAACAGCTCGGCGCAGGACATCCAGAACATCCGCCAGCGCTGGAACCAGAGCCGTCCCTGCGCATCGCCACCGTAGGCCTGCGCCAGGACCGGGAGCAGCCGTTCGCGCTGGCGATCCTGGTTGTCGAGCCAGGCTTCGGCGGTTCGCTGGTAGTGGACGCCGTCCACCAGCCAGCGCCGCTCCAGCACCAGGTCGCCCTGCAGGTGCAAGAGGGTATCGGCGGCGGGCATCAGGCCGCCGGTGAAGAAATGGCGCCCCATCCAGTTGCCTTCGCCGCCGGTGTCGAACGGATACGCTGCGAGCCGGTGGGCGAAGATATGCACGAACAGCCGTCCACGCGGGCGCAGCCACCCGGCGATGCGCGCCATCAGGGCTTCGTGGTTGCGCACGTGCTCGAACATCTCCACCGACACGCAACGGTCGAACGACCCGGCAGGCAGGTCGAGCACGTTGACGTCGCAGGTGAGTACACGGACGTTGGCCAGCCCCTGCTCGCGGCAGCGCTCCTCGATCCAGGCCCGCTGCGAGTGCGAGTTGGACACCGCGGTGATGCGTGCACCCGGGTAGCGTTGCGCCATCCACAGGGTCAGCGAGCCCCAGCCGCAGCCGAGCTCGAGGATGTCCATGCCGTCTTCCAGCCCGGCCCGCACGCCGTATAGGCCCAGCATCGCTTCTTCCGCCTCGGCCAGGGTCGCGCCGGGCCGTTCGAACAGGCACGCCGAGTACTTCAGTCGCGGACCCAGGCACCGCTGGAAGAATGTCGCCGGCACCTCGTAGTGCTGCGCGTTGGCTGCTTCCGTGTGCACGGCCAGCGGCATGCGCCGCAACGCTTCCACCAGGCGCTGGTGGCGTGCCTGCTGCATCGCAGCGCCGCCGCCCATGCATTCCTGCAGTCGCTGCGCGCAGAGGCGACGGATGCCGAAGCGGATCGCGGCATCGGGCAGCAGGCCACGCTCGGCCAGCCCGAGCAGGCCGGTTTCCGGCGCGTCCTGGCGCAGGACGCCAGGCGTGGGCAGTACGGTGCTCATGTGTGGGGACTCCTGCGATCGACGTCGCGTGGAAACCAGGGGAACAGCATCGGGGTGCGTTTCTGGTAGCGCCGGTAGTCATCGCCGCGGGTGCGCAGTGCCTGCGCCTCGGACCAGGGGATGCCGCTGAGGTAGCGCAGGAACAGGTACATCAGCACCGGACCGACCCAGCTCAGCACATGCAGCGGCGAGCCGACCGAAAGAAGCACGTAGGCGAACCAGTGCAGCCATTCGAAGAAATAGTTCGGATGCCGCGACCAGCGCCACAGCCCGCGGTCGCAGGTTCGGCCGCGATTGGACGGATCGGCGCGGAACCGCGCGAGCTGCCGATCGGCCACCGCTTCGCCCGCGACACTGGCCAGCCAAACGGCCACGCCCAGCACGGTCCAGGCCGTGACGCGGCCCACCGGATTGGCCGCGACCGCCGCGAACGGCAGCGCGAAGAGCACGACCACCACTGCCTGGCCCAGGAAGAACACAAGGAACGGCAGGCCACGATCGCGCCAGTGCTCGCGAAGGTGGCGGTAGCGGCCGTCTTCCGGCTCGCCGAACACGCGCACCGCAAGATGCGCGGCCAGGCGCAGGGCCCAGCCTCCGGCCAGCACCGCCAGCAGTACCCGCGGCAATGTCGCGCCGCTGCCGCCGGCCGCCAGCACGAGCGCCGCCAGTCCCATGCCGGCGGCCCACAGCACGTCGACGATGCCCGCGTTGCGACGCGCACGCTCCCATGCCCAGCCCGCCAGCATCAGTGCCACGACCATCGCGGCGATCACTCCCAGCAGCGCCGGCGTATCCATCAGCCAGCCTCCGCAGCGACCCAGCGATCGCCGTGCGCCGGACGCGCGCCGGGACGGGCCAGCAACAGGTGCGACACGCCGATCGAACGTTCGAGGAAGCCGCCCTCGCAATAGGCCAGGTAGAACTCCCACAGGCGCAGGAAGCGCTCCTCGTAGCCCAGCGCCTTCGCCTGCTCGCGCGCGCCCATGAAGCGCTCGCGCCAGGCCCGCAGCGTGCGCGCGTAGGACAGGCCGAAATCCTCCAGGTGCACCAGCTGCAGGTCGCTGGCCCGGGTCTTGGCGGCCAGCATCGCCTGCACCGAGGGAATGAAGCTGCCAGGGAACACATGGCGCTTGATGAAATCGACCGAGTGCAGCGCCTGCGCGTAGCGGTGGTCCTCGATGGTGATTGCCTGGACCAGGGCCAGGCCATCGCCGGACAGCAGCGAAGCCAGCTTGCCGAAGTACGTCTCCTGCCAGCGCGCACCGATCGCCTCGATCATCTCGATCGACACCAGCCTGTCGTACTGGCCTTCCAGGTCGCGGTAGTCGCGCAACAGCACCGTGACCCGCTCCTGCAGGCCGGCCTGCTGCACGCGCGCGGATGCCAGGTCGAACTGCTCCTGCGAGATCGTGGTGGTGGTGACGTGGCAGCCGTGCCTGCGCGCGGCGTGCAGGGCGAACCCGCCCCAGCCGGTGCCGATCTCCACCACCCGCTGCCCGGGCTGCAGGTCCAGCTTGCGGCAGATCGTCTCGAGCTTGCGGGTCGAAGCCTGCTCCAGGGTGTCGTCTTCGGCCCACAGCGCCGACGAGTACATCAGGTCCGGCGACAGGAACAGGCTGAAGAAATCGTTGCCCAGGTCGTAGTGCGCGGCGATGTTGCGGCGTGCGCCGTCGCGGGTGTTGTCTCGGGCCGCGTGCCAGGCGCGCAGGGCGGCGGCACCCAGGCGCGCAGGGCCGGTTTCCATCGCATCGAGCAGGTCGCGGTTGCGGACCAGCAGCCGCACGAGTCCGACCAGGTCGTCGCAGCGCCACAGTCCATCGGCATACGCGGCACCTGCACCTACGCTGCCGTTGAACGCCAGCGCGCGGAAGAAGCGCGGATCGTCCACCGACAACCGCACCGCAGCGGCGCTTGCCTGGTCGCCCAGCCGCGCGTGGCCCCACGCGTCGTCGATCTCCAGCGCGCCATGCCGCAGTCCCGCCAGTCGCCGCAACAGGCGCTCGCGCAGCCAGCCGTCCAGCGCCATGGGCCGCTCCGCAGCAGCGATGCGGGCTTGAAGGGACGTCTGGCTCATCGATGGGCTCCGCGATCGGTCGGGTCGGGCGCCGGCAGCCGCTCGACGGCATGCAGTCGCGGGTGGTCGTGGACGGGCGTGCGCTTGAGCCACAGGCGCAAGGCCTGCCAGTGGATCGCGCCCACCACCTGCGCGGTCATGAGCGGATAGCGCCACAGCATCCGCGCCAGCGCCGCGCCATCCAGCGCACGGCGGTGCAGGCGCAGGCTCGCGTCGAACTCCCGCGAGTCGCCCTCGCTGACCTGCATGTGCACGCGCAGGTCCTCGCCGGGCTCACTGAACTTCCAGTCGTAGCGACGCGCCATCGCCATGAACGGGGAGACATGGAAGGCCTTGTCGAAGCGCCAGCGCAACGAGGCTCCGCAGCGCTCGGCCGTCGCCACCGGCAACACATAGGCATGGCGTTCGCGCCAGGGCGTGTTGGTGATCTCGGCGACTACCGCCTCCAGCGCGCCGCCGGCGTCGGCGGCGGCATGGCAGTAATAGAAAGTGACCGGATTGAACACGTAACCGGCGTAGCGCGGGTGGCACAGCATGCGCACCGCGCCGGCCGGGCGCTTTCCACTCGCCCGCTCGACCTGGTCCAGCACCGCGTCGCGCAAGGGCCGCGTGGCGGGGGCCAGGTAATCGCTGCGTCGCCACTCGGCCAGGCTGCGGCCCCGTGCCGACCACAACCAGCGCCCGTCGAACACGTGGTCGACCTCGTCCAGGTCCAGGTACAGCTGGGCGATGCGGTAGCCGAAGGCGTGGGCGCGCGGCTGGTGGCGGCGGTGCGCCACGCGGCCTTCGAATACCGCGCTGTGGAGCACGCTCATGCGACTGCCCCGAGTTGCCGCGCAGGATGGGCCTCGATCGCGGCCGCCACGTCCTCGCCACTGCGCATGCCGTCCTCGTGGAATCCCCAGCCCCAATAGGCGCCGGCGAACCATGTGCGGCGCACGCCCTGGATCTCGTTGAGCCGCGCGCGCGCGGCGACAGATCCGGTCGTGTACACCGGATGCGAGTACCGCATGCGTCGCAGGATCTTCGCAGGGTCGATGGCTTCGTCGCGGTTGAGGGTGACCACGAACGGCTCGCGCGACTCCAGTCCCTGCAGCAGGTTCATGCAGTAGCTCACCGTACATGGCGACTGCGCTTCGGCGGGCACGAAGGCGTTCCAGGCTGCCCAGGCCTTTCGCTGGCGTGGCAGCAGGCGTGCATCGGTGTGCAGGACGACCTCGTTGTCCTGGTATTCGATGGCGCCCAGGATCGCGCGCTCGCGCGGGTGCAGGTCCTCGATCACGCGCATCGCCTGGTCGCTGTGGCAGGCCAGCACCACGTGGTCGAAGTCCTCCGGGCCGCCGGCATGATTGAGGCGCACCCTTCCCGGCTCGCGCATGAGCAGGTGGACCGGGCACGAGCGTCTTACCTGCACGCGACCGCGGAAGCGCTCCTGCAGGCGTTCGACATACGTGGCCGACCCGCCTTCCACCACGCGCCATGCCGGGCGCCCGGCGACCTGCAGCATCTGGTGGTTGGCCATGAAGGCGACCAGGTACTGCGCGGGGAATTCCATGATCCGCGACGGTGGCGCCGACCACAGCGCCGATCCCATCGGCACCAGGTGGTCGTCGCGGAACGCGGCGCCATAGCCGTGCTGCTCCAGATAGCCGCCCAGGGTCGGTCCCGGGCCCGGCTCGCGAAGCAAGTCCGGCGCCTGCCGGTAGAACCGCAGCAGGTCGGCGAGCATTCCCAGGAAGCGCGGCGAGGCCAGGTTGCGGCGCTGGCAGAACAGCGCATCGAGCGAGGTCGCGTTGTATTCCAGCCCGTCCTCGCGCTGCACCGAGAATCCCATCGTGGTCGGCCGGGTCGCCACGCTCAGCTCGTCGAAGAGCGCCGACAGCCGCGGGTAGTGCTCGGTGTTGTGGACGATGAAGCCGGTATCGACGCGATAGCTGCGGCCGTCCTGTTCGACGTCGTGCGTGTGGGTGTGGCCACCCAGGCGATCGTCAGCCTCGAACAGGACCACCTCGTGGCGACGCGAAAGCCGCCACGCCGCCGCCAGCCCGGCGATGCCCGAACCGACCACGGCGACCCTCACGGCCGCACCGCCTTGTCCATCACCCAGGCCGGCACCGGCCGCAGGTCCCATACCAGGCCCAGCGCCTGCATCACCCGCAGCCCGTACCAGGTCGGATCGAACTCGTACCAGCGAAAGCCCTGCCGCACCGATCCCGGATAGAAGTGGTGATTGTTGTGCCAGCCCTCGCCCAGGGTGAGCGCAGCCAGCCAGGCGTTGTTGCGGCTGTCGTCGCGGGTGGCGAAGCGGCGCCGGCCGAAGCGGTGGGCCAGCGAATTGATGGTCACGGTGGCGTGGAACAAGGCCACGGTCGACACGAAGAAGCCCCACACCAGCATCTGCGGACCATTCGTGCCCAGCTCCGGTGCGACCCGCTGCAGCAATGCACCCAGTCCGTAGAGCGCCACCGCCAGAAGCAACGGGACCACCGCGTCATGGCGGTCGAGCCAGCGCAGTTCCGGGTAGCGCACCAGGTCCTGGACGCGCCGCCGGTCGGTGGCGAACGCTTCTTCGGTCAGGAACCAGCCGACATGGCTCCAGAAGAATCCGCGCCGTGCGGGCGAATGCGGATCCCGTGCGGTATCGGCATGGCGATGGTGGTGGCGATGGTGCGCGGCCCACCACAGCGGGCCTCGCTGCGCGCTGGAAGCACCGATCGTCGCGAACAGTGCCTGCACCACGCGCGACGTCCGGAACGCGCGGTGCGAGAAATAGCGATGGTAGAACGCGGTGATCGCGAACATCCTGAGCAGGTAGAGCGAAGCGGCAACGACCACCGCGACCGGCGAAGCGCCGGTCCACAGCATGCCCAGGCAACCGGCGTGCAGTGCCAGGAACGGCGCCGCGCGCACCCAGTCGATCCGGTGGCCCACCAGGCCTTCGCCCTCGCCGCGCACGGTGCCACCGCCCAGCCAGCGACCCAGGCGCGGCCACGGGGACGCTCGCGCCGCGGAGGGCTGGATCGCGGTCGGAGGAACATCCTGCATGGTTGGCCTTGGACGCGGGATCGTTGGGAATCTCCCGGTATACGCAGCAGCGGGGCGAATGGATCCCTTCGCGTGGATGCCTGAACGCGTCAAGGGATGTGCAGCGTCCGTGATGAATCCGATGCATCGCGACGGGCGTAAAAGCCTGCGCTGCGCCATGCAGCCCGACGTTTCCCTTCTCCGAACTGCACGAGGCATCCCAATGAAGCGCCACCGCATCGCACTCGCTCTTTCGTTCGCCCTGCTCGCTCCTGTTGCCATGCCCGCGCTGGCCGGCAACGCCGCCACCCCGGCCTCGCCACGCGCCGACGTCGTCGACCTGGCCATCGGCTCAACCGACCACACCACCCTGGTGGCCGCGGTCAAGGCGGCTGGCCTTGTCGACACGCTCAAGGGCGCCGGACCGTTCACCGTGTTCGCCCCGACCAATGCGGCGTTCGACACACTGCCCGCCGGCACCGTGGACACGCTGCTCAAGCCCGCCAACGAGGCCAGGCTTGCCGCGGTCCTGACCTACCACGTAGTGGCCGGCAAGGTGGACGCCGCGACCCTGCTCGGCCAGATCAAGGCCGGTGGCGGCAAGGCCGCGCTCAAGACGGTACAGGGTGAATCGCTGGTCGCGCGCCTGGACGGCGACCGCGTGCAGCTGACCGATGCCAAGGGAAATACCTCGCACGTCACTACTGCCGACCTGCGCGGCAGCAACGGTGTCGTCCACGTCATCGACGGCGTGCTGATGCCCTGACCGCAGGCGGATGCCGGTGCGGGCGGCGGCTTTCGCAGTCCGCGCACGGCCCGTCGCTCGACCGCACAACCACCCAATCACCTATCCCTTCATGAGATCACTGCCATGAACAGACTGCTGCTCTCCGCTGCACTGTGCACGCTGGCCGGACCGGCGCTGGCCGGACCGGCCGAAGGTCGTTTTTCCATGTCCCTGCTGGGTGGCATCGACACGCCGGTCAGCGGCGACGTGCACACCGGCGCCATCTCGGACATTCCGGACCTGGGTCCGCTGAACCCGGCACTTGCCGGCGTCGGTGCCCAGCTTCGGATCGAGTCGCGCGGACACGATCGGGTCTATGGCGCGGCCAGTTCGTACGGCCTGGAGTTCGCGTACGGCTTCGACGACCGCTCGGAAATCTTCGGCCACCTGCGACAGGCCAACGCGGGCGCCGGCCGCGTCCGCGTAGGCGGCGCCTACGTACCTGCGCTCGCCACCGAGCTTTCGGTGTTCGGAACCTTCAGCCGCTATGAAGCGTACACGGCCGAAGTCGGCTATCGCCGCTACTTCGGCGAAAGCGGCTGGGCACGACCGTTCCTGGCCGGACGCATCGGCGGCACCGAGACCGATGCCATCCGGGCCACCTTCGAGATCCCCGATGCAAACATCGTCATCCCCGACGCGCCGTTCTTCGACAAGGACTGGGCGCTCAGCGCGGGGCTGGAGGCTGGCGTCATCATCCCGGTGGGCGGGCGTTTCAGCATGACCGTGAGCGGCGGCGTGCAGTACGTGGGCGACCTGTCCGGTGATGATTCGGCGATCGGCGGTCTGGGGCTGGCATCGATCAACGACACCGGCAGCCGGGTTTCCGTACCCGTGTCGATCAGCGGCCGCTGGGATTTCTGAGAAACCCCGGTGCAGGCTCCACTCGGAGCCTGCACCGGCACAGGTGCATCAGCGCGCTTGCGGATCCAGGCGGAACAGCCGGCCTTGCGCGCCCTTGTCGCCGTCTTCCAGCAGCCAGATCGTGCCATCAGGGCCCTGCTCGACTTCGCGGATGCGGGTACCCATGTCGAAACGTTCGGCCTCGCGCGCGCGCTCACCGTCGAAAGACACCCGCACCAGGCTCTGCGAGGACAGGCCGCCGATCAGGCCGCTGCCTTTCCAGCCCGGATAGCGGTCGCCGCTGTAGATGACGAAGCCGGCCGGCGAGATCACCGGCGTCCAGGTGATCACCGGTGCGCGGTATTGCGGCTGGGTGTCGTGGTCGGGAATCGGGCGGCCGTCGTAATGATCGCCGTTGGAGACGATCGGATAGCCGTAGTTGGCGCCCTTCTCGACCAGGTTAAGTTCGTCGCCGCCCTTGGGGCCCATCTCGTGCACCCACAGCCGGCCGTCGCCGTCGAAGGCGATGCCGAGCATGTTGCGATGGCCGAGCGACCAGACCTGCGCGGTGACATCGCCCTGGCCGGCGAAAGGATTGCCCTCGGGCAGGCTGCCATCGTCGCGCAGGCGCACGATCTTGCCGAGGTTGGAGGCCATGTCCTGCGCCGGATCGAACTTCTGCCGTTCGCTGGAGGTGATCCACAGCAGCCCGTCGCTGCCGAAGGCGATGCGATGGCCGTAATGGCCGTTGCCCGTGACCTTGGGCACCTGCCGCCAGATCACCTGCAGGTCTTCCAGTTCGTTGTCTTCGAGGTCGAGCCTGGCGCGCGCGACCGCAGCGCCGGAGGTATTGCCTTCACCGGCCTCGGCATAGCTGAGGTAGACCCAGCCGTTCTGCGCGAACTGCGGATGCAGCACCACGTCGCCGAAGCCGCCCTGGCCGGCATGCACCACGTCCGGCACGCGCTCGATGCGGGTGCGCTTGCCGCTGGTGACATCCTGCAACCACAGGCGACCGGCCTTCTCGGTGACCAGCAGGCGGCCGTCGGGCAGGAACGTCATCGCCCAAGGCTCGTCGAAGCGACCCGCCTCCACGGCATTGAAGGGCTTTGCGGCGGTGCCGGGCGATTGCGCGCCGGCGCTGCTGCAGGCTACGGCAAGCGCGGCGGCAAGCAGGAGGGTGGAATGGAAGCGCATGCGATACACCTCGCTGGAAGGGATCATCCGATCCTACCCGTGGCGCGTCACGTGGCCGTGACGCCGCTGCGAACGCCGTCGGTGCGGGCCGCTGTCAGCGCGTGCGCTTGAGCGCGGCGAATGCTTCCAGCGCCGCCTGCCTGCCCTCGGCAAGATCGACCTGCGGCATGCGCGGATAGCCCGGCGCGTGCCGCCGCAGGAGGTCCGGCTGCTCCCAGGGCGCGAACCGCGCGGGCAACGGCAACGCCGCCAGCTCCGGCACCCAGCGTGCGACGTACGCGCCGTCCGGATCGAACTTGCGCGCCTGGGTCACCGGATTGAACACGCGGAAGTAGGGGGCGGCATCGGCACCGGTGCCGGCGGTCCATTGCCAGCCCTGCGTATTGTTGGCGAGGTCCGCGTCGACCAGCGTGTCCCAGAACCAGCGCGCGCCGTGTTGCCAGTGCACGCGCAGGTGCTTGGTCAGCCAGCTGGCCACGATCATGCGCACGCGGTTGTGCATCCAGCCGGTGTGCCAGAGCTCGCGCATGCCCGCATCCACGATCGGTACGCCGGTACGGCCGTGGCGCCAGGCGTCGAGCCGGGCCTGCAGCGGCCGGGCCCAGCGGAAGTCCTCGAAGCGTGGGTCCAGGTCGCGCTCGGGCACGTGCGGGAAGTGGTGCATGACGTGGTGCGCGAATTCACGCCAGCCCAGTTCGGCGAGGAAGCGGTCGCGGTCGGCGGGCGCGACGCGGTCGCCGTCGCCTGCATCGATGATCGACGCGGCCACGCGCTGCACCGATATCTCGCCGAAGTGCAGGTGCGGGGACAGGCGCGAGGTGCCCGCCTCGGCGGCCATGTCGCGGGCCGCCGCGTAGCCGTCGAGCGATGCGCCGAGAAAGCGCGCCAGCGCCTCGCGCGCGCCCGCTTCGCCCGCATTGAAGCGTTTCCAGAAGCCCGTGTCCCACGCCGGAACCGGCGCCGGCAGCGCATGATCCATCGACACGCCATGCGGTGCCTCGATGGCATCGGGCGAAGGCAGTTGCGCCGGCGCATCCCAGGTTTTCGGCACCCGCCACTGCGCGCGCGCCGAACGCCAGAACGGGGTGAACACGCGATAGGGATCGCCCTGCTTGGTGGCCAGTTCCCAGGGCTCGAACAACAGCGAGCCGTTGAAGCTCTCCGCGTGCAGGCCTGTCTGCCGCAGGCTGCGCTTGATTCTTGCATCGCGCTGTTCGATCGCCGGCTCGTAGCGGCGCGTCCACAGCACCGCCTCTGCGCCGGTGAGCGCGGCCAGCGCCTGCAGCGTGCCCAGGCTCGGGCCATGCAGCACCAGCAGGCGCGAACCGCGCCGCTCGAGCTCGGCCGACAGTGCAGCCAGCGAACGGCGACGCCACGCATCGGACGCCGCACCCGGCGCCCATCCGCCTTCTTCGTCGGGTGCGTGGATGTAGACCGGGATCGGCAACCAGCCGCGCTCGAGCGCCGCGCGCAGGGCCGGCTGGTCGTCCAGGCGCAGGTCGTCGCGGAACCAGACCAGGGCCGCTCCCATGCGCGCTCCTAGCCGGTGCCGCGGTTCTTGCCCCGCCAGGGGCGATACCACGCGCGGATCGCGGCCATGTCGGCGGCCAGGTCGCCGGTGGTGTGGAACAGCGGACCGAGGCCGATGACCTTGTCCGGATAGTGGAAATAGGCCATCAGGATCGGCACCTCGGCGCCGTGGGCGATCTTGAGGAAGCCGGACTTCCACTGCTCGACCGGCTTGCGCGTGCCTTCTGGCGCGAGCGCGAACCACAGCCTGGGCGACTCCCGGATCAGGTCGACGCTCTGTCCGACCACGCCTTGGGGCTTGCTGCGGTCCAGCGGGATCACGCCCAGCCGGCGCAACACCAGCGACAACGGCCACCAGAACAGCGAATCCTTGCCGAGGATGCGCGCATCGAAACCCATCGCCATCTTCGCCGCCAGGCCCAGGATGCCGTCCCAGTTGGAGGAATGCGGCGCGGCGATCAGGACCAGCTTCGGAATGTCCGGGAGGGTTCCCACGACGCGCCAGCCGGCGAGCCTGAGGATGCTGCGGCCAAGCCAGCGCGAGAAGCGGCGTGCAGGCGGCACCTGCGGCATGTTCGGCGGAAGCGCAGGCAACAGTGGCTCGTGGACGGCCATGGGTCAGTCCCAGCTGCTGGTGCCGCGGCCGCGCTTGATCTCGCTGCGCTCGCGCTTGCCCTGCAGTCGACGCTGCTTCGACGCGCGGGTCGGCTTGGTCTCGATCCGCCGCTTGGGCACCGACAGGCCGGCAACGACGAAAGCGGCGAGCCGCTCGCGTGCGTCCTGGCGATTGCGGTCCTGGGTGCGGAAGCGCTGCGCGTCGATCACCAGCACGCCGGCGTCGGTCACGCGGCGGTCGCGCCGGGCCAGCAGCCGCGCACGCAGGGGCTCGGGCAGCGAGGGCGAGCCGGCGATGTCGAAGCGCAATTCGACCGCCGTGGACACCTTGTTGACGTTCTGCCCGCCGGCGCCGCTGGCACGTACGAAACGCTCGACGATCTCCGCATCGGGGATCGCCAGGGTGGGGCTGATGACCAGGTCGTCGGCGGGCATGGGCCGGAATTCTAAGCGAACAGCCGAGGCGCCGGGCGTGAGGGGTGCGCAGGTTTTCCTGCCCGCGCGATAGGATCTCCAGCACCCCGCCAACCGGAGCCCGACCCATGCTGATTGTCCGCGGCCTCGCCGTATTTCTGGCGCTTTCCGCCCTGGCCCTGCCGGCCGCGGCCGCAGCGCCGGACGACGCACGCCTGCAGCGCCTGTTCGAGCTGACCAATGTCGAACAGGACTACGCCCGCGTCCTGGGCCAGATGGAGGCCATGCAGCGTGACCTGATCCAGGGCGCCCTGCCCGCCGATACCGCGCCCGAGCGGCGTGCGCAGCTGCAGCGGTTCTTCGAGGAACAGCAGGCGGAGATGCGCCAGATCCTGGCATGGGAAAAGATGCTTCCGTTTTACCTGGAGGTCTATCGCCAGACCTACGACGTACAGGACATCGAGGCGATGATCGCCTTCTACGAAACGGCTGCCGGGCAACGCATGATCGAACGCCAGCCGGCACTGCTGCAGAACCTGATGAGCGCGATCGTCCGGGTCATGGAGCCCGAGATGGCCGGGCTCCGCGAACGGACCGAAAGCCGGGTGGAAAAGATGCATGCATCCGGCGAGCCGGCCCGTTGATGTTCACGAAAGTTCCGGCACGCGCCAGCCGAAAAGATCCATTGCCCTGACGAATTCACCCTGCGGCGGCGCTTGGACGTTCAAGATTTCGCCGCTGCGCGGGTGCGGGAATCCCAGTCGCCATGCATGCAGCAGCATCCGGTGCACGCCACGCATGCGGAACTCGCGGTTGTGGCGGCCGTCGCCGTGGCTGGTGTCGCCGACCAGGTGGTGCGAGGCGTGCTTGAGGTGGCGGCGGATCTGGCGGAAGCGGCCGGTCAGCAGCTCGCATTCCAGCAGCGCATAGCGCGAACTGTCGAAGCCACCCGACGGCACGGGCAGTTCGCCGGTGGCCAGGCGGCGGAACCGGGTGACCGCCGGCTTCTTCTGCGGCTTGCCCGGGCCGCCATCGAGTGCATGGTCGATCGTGAACGCCTCGTCCGGCCAACCGCGGCACACCGCGAGATAGCGCTTGTCGAGCTGCTGCGCCATCACCGCCTTGCCCAGCGCCGAGGCGCTGTCGCGGTCGAACGCCAGCAACAGGCAACCACTGGTCGCGCGATCCAGCCGGTGCACCAGGTGGATCGACCGCCCGAACTGCGCGCGCAGGCGATCGGCGGCGAAGTCGGTCTCGTCGGCGGCCAGTGCGCTGTCGTGCACCATCAGCCCGGCCGGCTTGTCGACCACCGCCAGCCATTCGTCTTCGTACACCACCGGCAACTGCATCGATTCCTACCCTTTTGCGTGCGTAAACCCTACCGGGTTGCGAAACCTGCGGCGCAGCGGCCCGGGATGACATCTGCGACACTCGCCGGGCCGGCAACCCGCCCGGCCCTCTTCGTTGGAGACCACGGATGATCCCCGGCAAGTCCATTCTCGCATTCGCCCTCGTCGTAGCCCTTGCGCTGCCCGGCCCCGTGCCGGCCGCCGCGGCGCAGGCACCCGCACTGCCCAAGGGCATCGTCGCCGGGCCGAGCATCGAAGGCATCAGCGAGTTCACCCTGGCCAACGGCCTGCGCGTGCTGCTGTTCCCCGACCCGACCAAGCCGACCGTCACCGTCAACCTCACCTATGGCGTGGGATCGGTGCACGAGAACTACGGCCAGACCGGCATGGCCCACCTGCTCGAGCACCTGCTGTTCAAGGGCACGCCGAGCCATGACGATATCAGCGGCGAGATGAAGCGCCGCGGCATCGCCTTCAACGCCACCACTTCGCTGGACCGCACCAATTACTTCGCCTCGTTCCCGGCCAACGCACAGACCCTGGATTGGGTGCTGGGCATGGAGGCCGACCGCATGCTCGCCTCGCGCGTGGCACGGAGCGACCTGGACAGCGAAATGACCGTGGTCCGCAACGAGCTGGAAGCCGGCGAAAACAATCCGATCGGCGTGCTGATGCAGCGCCTGCGCTCGACCGCCTACCTCTGGCACAACTACGGCCACTCCACCATCGGCGCGCGCTCGGACGTGGAGGGCCTGCAGATCGAGCAGCTGCAGGCGTTCTACCGGACCTGGTACCGGCCTGACAACGCCACCCTGGTGATCGCCGGGCGCATCGATCCGGACCAGACCCTGGCCAAGGTGCAGGCCGCATTCGGCCCGCTGAAGAACCCGAAGACGCCGCTGCCGCACGCGCCCACGCTCGAACCGGCGCAGGATGGCGAGCGCGAGGTCACCGTGCGCCGGGTCGGCGACCTCAACCTCGTCGCCGCCGCGTACCACATCCCTGCCCGCACCCACGCCGACAACGCGGCCCTGGCCGTGCTGGCCAACGTGCTCGGCCACACCCCGGGCGGCCGCATGCACCGGGCGCTGGTCGAGACGCGCATTGCCGCTGCCTCCGGCGCCAGCGCCGAAGGGCTTGCCAATGCGGGCATGTTCACCGCCGTCGCGGTGCAGCCGCGCAGCGGCGATGCACGGAAGATGGAAGAAGTAATGCTCGCCCAGGTCGAGCAGGTGGCCAAACTGCCGGTGACCGCCGAGGAAGTGACGCAGGCGCAGCAGCGCATCGCCAATTCCTACGACCTGTACTTCACCGACGTCAACGCGGTCGGCATGGGCCTGTCGGAGTTCGTCTCCGCCGGCGACTGGCGCCTGCTGTTCACCAGCCGCGACGCGGTGGCCAAGGTCACCGCGGAAGACGTCAACCGTGTCGCCGCCCAGTACCTGCGTTCGGGCAACCGCACCCTGGGTCGCTTCGTGCCGACCGACGCGCCCGACCGCGTCGACGTGCCGGCCGCACCGGCCGCCGCCAGCGTGGTCGCGGGGTACACCGGGCGCGCGGCGGTCGACGCAGGCGAGCATTTCGAGCCGACGCCGGCCAACATCGAGGCGCGCACCGAGCGTTTCATTCTCGGCGACAGCCTGAAGGTCGCGCTGCTGCCCAAGCGCACCCGCGGCGGCACGGTCGTAGTGAGCGGCAACTTCCGCTTCGGCGACGTCGCTTCCCTGACCGGGCGCGATACGGCCGCCGACTTCACCGGCGCGATGCTGATGCGCGGGGCCAAGCAGTTGAGCCGCGTGCAGATCGACCAGAAGCTTGAAGCGCTGCAGACCAAGGGTGGTGTCGGCGGCAGTCTCCAGGGCGGCAGCCTGTCCTTGCTCAGCCGGCGGGCGCAGCTGCCCGAAGCGCTTGCGCTGATGGCCACGCTGTTGCGCGAGCCGACCTTCCCGCAGGACGAATTCGAACAGCTCAAGTTGCAGGCGATCACCGGCCTGGAGGCTTCGCGCAGGGAACCGGGCAGCATCGCCGGCCAGGCGCTTGCCCTGCACTTCGACCCGTGGCCCGCCGGCCACCCCCTCCATACCGAGACGCTGGACGAATCCCTGGCCCGGCTGCGCTCGCTGACGCGCGAGGACCTGGTCGCTTTCCACCGCGACTTCTACGGCACCGCGCAAGGCGAGATCGCCATCGTCGGCGACTTCGACGCCGAAGCGGTGAAGAAGCAGCTGGAGACGCTGTTCGCCGGCTGGAAGACCGCTCACGCCTACGCGCCCATCAGCACGAGCTACACCGCCGTGGCCGCGGTCGACGAGCGCCTGCCCGCGCCGGACAAGCCCAATGCGGTGTTCATGGCCCGCCACAACGTGGCCCTGCGCGTGACCGATGCCGACTATCCTGCCCTGATCGTGGCCAACCGCATCTTCGGCGGTGGCGCGCTGAAATCGCGCCTGGGCGACCGCATCCGGCAGAAGGAAGGCCTGAGCTACGGAGTGTCCAGCACGATCGGCGCCGACGACAGCCTCGCCGGCAAGGACGACGCCGGCAGCTTCTCGATCCAGGCCATCGCCGCCCCGCAGAACATGGACAAGGTCGAAGCGGCGGTGCGCGAGGAGCTGCAGAAGCTGATCGCCAGCGGCATCACCTCCGAGGAGCTGCGTGATGCGGTATCCGGCCTGTTGACCGAGCGCGAGCAGGGTCGTGCCAACGACGGCCAGGTCGTCGGCATGCTGCAGGACCAGCTGTATTTCGGCCGCACCATGCAGTTCACCGCGGACCTGGACGAGAAGTACCGCGCGCTGACGCTGGACCAGGTCAATGCCGCGATCCGCAAACACCTGGATCCGGCGAAGCTGAGCGTGTTCGCTGCCGGCGACTTCGCCGCGGCGGCGAAAGCCGCATCGACCGACGCGGGTGCCGGTCCCGCAGGCCGGTAAGGCAATCCACGATAGCGCTGGTGGACGGGCGGCCCGCGAGGGTCGCCCGTTTCTTTTGCGCAACATCGCGCGATGCAAGGCGAGGCGCGCTGGCGGTCACCGGCTTGTGTCGTTGCATTCCTGCCCGCGGATCCGCTCTTCTGCGGCACGGGCCCGGGGCATGGCTGCGTCACCTGTGTCGATGACGCCGCACGTCGACGCATGCGCCACCGACCCGGGCAGTAATGGCATGGCGGCAACATCGCCGCCGCTCCCTACCGCCGCGGCAATGCCGCCAGGATCGCCCACAGGCCGCCGAGGCCGGCGATCCATGCCGAGGCCGGGATACCCAGCACGCTCGGGCCACCGGCTTCCAGCGCGTACAGCACGGCCGCCACCAGCAAAAGGCCGCTGCCGAGGATCGCGGCCACCGAGCGGCGCTGCATCGTCTGCAGGGTGCGCGCCAGTTCGGCCAGGTCCTGCGAGCGGATGCCCATCTCGTGCCGGCCCTCGACCTGCTGCTCCAGCCAGGCATGCAGCAGTCGCGGCATCTCCGGTGCGCGGGTCATCAACTCCGGCACGCGCTTGCCGAATTCACGCAGCAGCCGGCGCGGGCTGTAGCGTTCGCGCAGGATCTTCTCCAGCACCGGTTGCGCCACCGCCCAGATATCCAGTGCCGGATCCAGCAGGCGGCCGACGCCCTCGATGTTCAGCAGGGTCTTCTGCAGGAGGATCAGCTGCGGTTGCAGGGTCAGCTCGTAGCGCTGCGCGGTGCGGAACAGCTTGGCCAGCACCTCGGCCAGCGGAACTTCGCTGAGCGGCCGGGTGAAGTACGGCTCGCACACCCCGCGCACGGCCGCCTCCAGTTCGTCGATGCGCACGGTCGCCGGCATCCAGCCGGCCTCCACGTGCAACTCGGCGATGCGGCGGTAGTCCTTGCGGAAGATCGCCATGAAGTTCTCGGCCAGGTAGTACTGGTCCTGCGCCGACAGCTGGCCGACGATGCCGAAATCCAGGGCGATGAAACGCGGATCGTGCCGCCGCGCCGGATCATCGTCGACCCAGATGTTGCCGGCATGCGCATCGGCGTGGAAGAAGTTGTCCCGGAACACCTGCGTGTAGAACACGCGCACGCCCTTGGCCGCGAGCACCTTGCGGTCGATGCCGGCCGCCTCCAGCGCGACCACGTCATCCGAAGGGATGCCGCTGACCCGCTCCATGGTCAACACGCGCGAGGCGGTGTGCGTCCACACCACCTCCGGCACGTACAGGTCCGGCGAATCGGCCCACAGCCGCCGCATCACGCTGGCATTGGCACCTTCGCGCTGCAGGTCCAGCTCCGCGGCCAGGGTCGTCTCCACTTCGGCGACCACCGCCTGCGGACGTATCTTGTCGGCGTTGGGATGGGTGCGGTCCACCAGCGCGGCCAGCGACCTGAGCAGGGCGATGTCCGAAGCGATCTGCTTCTCGATGCGTGGACGCAGCACCTTGACCACGACCTCGCGCCCGCCGTGCAGGCGCGCGGCATGCACCTGCGCGATCGACGCGGACGCCAGCGGCACGGTGTCGAACGCGGCGAATGCGCTGGCGATCGGCTGGCCCAGCGCCTGCTCGACGATGACGCGCGCGGTGTCGCCGTCGAAAGGCGCCACCTGGTCCTGCAGCAGGGTCAGCTCTTCGGCGATGTCATGCGGCACCAGGTCGCGGCGGGTCGACAGGATCTGGCCGAACTTGACGAAGATCGGCCCCAGCTCCTGCAGGGCCAGGCGCAGGCGGGCGCCGCGCGGAAGTCCGGCGACGTGGGCCGACGCGCGCGGCACGAACGGCTTGCCCAGCCGCAGCCAGCGTTCGACCGGAGTGTCGTCGAGCAGTTCGTCCAGGCGGTAGCGCAGGACCACGCGACCGATGCGCCAGGCGCGCGATGCGGCCCTCACTGGGCCGCCTCCGCACGCGGCAGGCGCGCCACGCGCGCGGCAATGCGCTCGACGTCGTCGCGCAAGGCATCGACGTCATCGTTGAATGCGGCCAGCTCGGCGCGCGCGACCACGTCGCGGGATTCCTCGGTGACGTACTCCGCCCCCGACCGGGCCAGGCCGGTAGCGGCCACCCGGGCGCCACGCAGCGCGGCGGCGGCGGCGTTGGCGACCTGCACGCCGATCACCTCGCCGAAGGCGGCGACGAAGGGCTGCTGCCAGTCCGGCTCGAATCCGGCGGCCAGGCGCTGCAGGCGTTGGGCCAGGTCCGCATCGCCGGAGACATGCAGGCGGCCGTTGCCCCGCGCGCCCGCCAGGAACGGCAGCTGCCCGAGCAGTCCGCCGATCGTGCCACGCACGGCGAGGTCGGCCTCGCGCAACGGCGGACCGACCTGCAGGTAGCCACCGTGTACGCCGATCTCCAGCGCCAGCGGCGGCGATTCCAGCGCCAGCGAGATGCGCCGCCCGTCCATGGACGCGAGCGCGGTGCGGGTATCGGGATCCAGCGCCACTGCGCGATTCAGCGCTGTTTCCAGGGCGCGTCCGGCCAGTGGCTTGAAGGCATCGAAGGGCGTGGGCATGGCCGCATTCTACCGGCCGCCACCAGGCCAGGGCGCAACGACCTCGGTGCATGGCGGCGTGGCGACGGAAAAAGGAACGGGCGAGGCTTGCGCCTCGCCCGCTCCATGGCCTCCATGCCTGCCGCACGCCGGTTGCACACGGCCCGGGCGGCGAGCTCCCTCCTTGCGGTGCGTGGCGCTAGACCTTGCGGCCGCGCAGCAGCGAGATCGCGCCCAGGATCAGGAACACGACGAACAGGATCCAGGCGATGTTGGTCGCGGCACCGGCGATTCCGCTGAAACCCAGGATCGCGGCGATGACGGCGATGACGAAGAAGACGACGGCGTAATGAAGCATCGGGGTATCCCTCGGTGAGCGCCACTCCAGGCGGTTGCCGGGGATGCTGCGCGGTCGCCGGTGGTGATCAGGTGATGGCGCCGGCTTCCTGCCATGCAGCCTTCAGCCTTGTGAGTCCCTCGTCAAAGGACACCCGTGGCACGTAACCGAAGTCGCGCTGCGCCGGCTCCATGCTGTACCAGTGCGGGGTACTGAGCTGCTCGGCGAGGAAGCGCGTCATCGGCGGCTCGCCGCGCAGGCGCAGCAGCGGCCACAACCGTTCGCACACCGCACCGATGCGGTACGCGGCCTTGAACGACAGGTGCTTGTCCACGGGCGGAGCGCCCGCGGCGGCGAGCAATGCATTGAGCAGCTCGCGCATCGGCTTGGGTTCGCCGTTGGAGATGAAATAGGCCTTGCCGGCGCATGCGGCGCCGGGTGCGAGGTGCTCGAACGCGTCGAAGTGCGCCTGCGCGGCGTTGTCGATGTAGGTGGTGTCGACCAGGTTGTCGCCACTGCCGACGATGCGCAGCCGGCCTGCGCGCGAGCGCTCGACCAGGCGCGGCAGGATCTGCGCGTCGCCCGGTCCCCAGATCAGGCGCGGGCGCAGTGCGACGACGGCCAGCTGCGCGCTGTTGGCGGCCAGGACTTCCTGCTCGGCGATCGTCTTGGTCGCTGCGTAGGGCGCCTGGAAGTCCTCGCCGTAGGGCACTTCGTCGGCGCCGAGTCCTTCCACCGGATGGGTGGCGCGATGGGTCACGCTGGGCGTGGAGGTGTAGACCAGCCTGCCGACCCGGTGCTCGCGGCAGGCCGCCAGCACGTTGCGGGTGCCCACGACATTGGCCTGGAAATAGCTGTCGTAGCTGCCCCATGCGCCGGCCTTGGCCGCGTTGTGGAAAACCGCGTCGATGCCGGCGGCAGCGTGCATCACCGCGTGCCCGTCGGCGAGGTCGCCGCGGATCTGGCCGACGCCGAGCGCGGCCAGCGCCGGCGAGTGGCTGCGCTGGAAGCTGACCACCTCGTGCCCGCGCTGGCGCAGGCCGCGGCACAGCGCCTGGCCCAGGAATCCGCCACCGCCGGTGACCAGGATCTTCATGCATTCGCTCCGAGGCGGGCGGTGGCCCAGGCGGCCAGCTTCTCGCGGCCGATCTTGGCATTGTGGCGGATGTCGACCGGGAACCCCGGGTGCTGCAGGAAACGCTCGACGCGTGCGGCATGGGCGTGCCGCGCGCCGCGCGCGCGAAGTTCCGCTTCGATCCGCGCGAACTCGCCCGCATGCACGCCCGCCGCCAGCTCCACGCACAGCACCACGCGCTGCGTGCCGCGCGCGCCGACGCCGACCAGCGCGGTGCGGCGCACCTGCGGGTGCACGTTGAACACCGGCTCGACCTGTTCGGTATGGAGCGGCCCACCGCTCGCTTCCACGCGCTGGGTCTTGCGGCCGCAGAACCAGAGCCGGCCCTCGTCGTCGAAATAGCCGACGTCGCCCATGCGATGCACGACCCGTTCGCCGCCGGATTCACGCACTTCGCGGATCTTGGCCGCGGCCGTGGCCGCGTCGCGGTTGAAGTAGCTGTCGGTGGCGGTAGGACCGGCCACGGTGATCTCGCCGACCTCACCCGGCGCCAGCTCGCGCACGCCGGACCAGTCTGCGATCGGTGCATCGTCGATGGCGATGATCCTGACTTCGTTCGGCGGCACCGGGCGGCCGACGCAGGTGCCGGCTCCGGCTTCGGTCGCCGCGCGCGTGTCCTGCAGCTCGCGCCCTTCGATCACCGCCACCGGCAGGCATTCGGTGGCGCCGTACGGCGTCCAGAACTGCGCGTCGTCGGGCAGCAGGGTGCGGATCTTCTCGACCACTTCCGGCGGCACCGGTGCACCGGCGGAGGTCACCCGGCGCAGGCTGGGCAGTGGACGGCCATGCTCGGCCAGCACCCGCATCAGCGCCGGCGAGCCGAACAGCTGGGTCACCCCGAAGCGGCGGATCGCGTCGTGCAACCGCTCCGGATTGGCCCGCGCCGGCCGGGTCGGGTCCATGTCGGGGATCACCGAGGTCAGGCCCAGCGCCGGATCGAACAGCGCGAACGGCGGGAACGTCGGCAGGTCCACGCCGCCGGGCTCGATGCCGAATGCGGTGCGCATCATCTCGATCTGGGCGACGAAGTGGCGATGGCGGTAAACCACCCCCTTGGGCACGCCGGTCGATCCGCTGGTGAACAGGATCGCGGCGACATCGTCCGGCGCGGTGTCGGCCAGTTGCGGCCCGGCGGCGGAGCCCTGGCGTTCGACCTGGGCCAGCGTCGCGCCGCCCCAGCCCCAGCGCCGGCCCACGGTGACCAGCACCTGTGCCGACTTCGCCCAGCCCAGCACGCGACGCGCGACGTGGGCCAGCGGGATGCCGATGAAGGCCTGCGCCTGCGCCTCGTCCAGGCATTGCCGCAGCGCGCGCCGGGCGATGCCCGGATCGACCAGCACCGGCACCGCGCCGGCCTTGAACAGGGCGAACATCAGCAGGAAGAACTCCGGCGACGGCCGCACCATGACCACCGTGCGCATGCCGCGGACGATCCCGTGCCGGGCCAGGCCGGCGGCGATCGCGTCGCTGCGCACATCCAGCGCGCGGTAATCCAGGACGACGTCATAGGCGGCCAGGCCCGCGCCCGCGCCACGCCGGCCGGGGCAGCGGATCGCGGGCTGGTCGGGACGTTCGGCGGCCAGTCGCGGCAGCGCCGCGGCGATGTTGCAGGGTTGCGTCATCGGCCGATTATCGCCGATCCCCCCGTACGCTCGCCTTGGCCGAAGCTGAAGCGCCGCCGCTTGCGCCGGCCCGCGGTTCCGGCAGAATGCCGCGCCCCCCTCGCATCGCGGCTCCCGATGGCGCATCCCTGCCTGACCTGTGGTGCCTGCTGCGCCTACTTCCGCGTCAGCTTCCACTGGAGCGAGGCCGACGCCGCCCATGGCGGACAGGTGCCGCTGGAGTTGACCGACACCCTGCGCACCCATGAGCGCGTCATGCGCGGCACCTCGCAGGCGCAGCCGCGCTGCATTGCCCTGGACGCCGACATCGGCCGCTACAGCCGCTGCACGATCCACGACCGCCGGCCGTCGGCGTGCGCCGCGGTGCCGGCTTCGCTGGAGTTCGGCGCGCGCAGCGCGCAATGCGACAAGTCGCGACTGGCGCATGGGCTGCACGCGTTGACCGAAGCGGACTGGATCGGCGTCGGCGAAGCCGAACGCAATCCGCCGCCGGACGCGTAAGCCCATCACGGTGCATCGAAGTCGTGCCGCGCTCCTGTAGGAGCGGGCATGACCGCGACACGGGCATCGGAATCACGAGAGCGTCGCCTGCGCCAATGGCGTCGGGTCGCGGTCATGCCCGCTCCTGCAAGAGCACGGCTCAGTCGCTGTTCGGCGGATTCGCGTCGAGGAAACGCCGGATCGCCGGCACCAGCACTTCATGCCTGTCTTCGAGCACGTAATGCCCGGCATCCTCGAATGCATGCACTTCGGCCTGCGGCAGGTCGGCGCGGAAGCGTTCGAGGAAGTGGTGGTCGAACACGAAGTCCTTCAGGCCCCAGCCGATGAAGGCGGGGCGGTCGGCGAACGCGGGCAGCGCCTTGCCGGCCGCCTCGAGCAGCGGCCAGGCCTCGTCCTTGGGCGACAGCGGGATGTCCTGCATGAAGCGGATGGTGGCGATGCGGTTCTTCCACGAGTCGTACGGCGCCACGTAGGCACGACGCACGTCGGCGGGCATCTTCCGCTCCACGCCCAGCCAGGACGCCCCGGCTGAGAACGCGTTGAACATGCGGACCACCAGCTCGCCGACGAAGTAGTCGCGGCCCAGCGCGATCTGCCACGGCATCGCCTTGTCGGCCGGCATCGGGAACGCAGCGGTGTTGAGGATCACCAGCCGCTTCACCTGCGCGGCGTGCTTCAGCGCCCAGCCGAAGCCGATCATCCCGCCCCAGTCGTGCACGGCCAGGGTCACCGGCGTGCCATCGTCGACGCCGGCATGGCGCAGCAGCGCCTCCAGGTCGTCCACCCGCGACTGCAGGGTGTAGTCGTAGCGCGGCGAGGACGCCAGGTAGTCGTCCGGCTTGTCCGACAGGCCCATGCCGACGTGGTCGGGGACGATCACCCGGTATTGCTTGCCGCCAGCCGGGTCCGTCAACCCGGCCACGAGCGTGCGCCAGTAGTAGCTCCACGACGGATTGCCGTGCAGCGCGACCACCACTTCGCCGTCGCGCGGGCCCTCGTCCAGGTAGGACATGGCGATGCCGGGACGGACTTCGAAGCGCTTCGGGTCGCGGGGATAACCGGGAAACTGGGGCACGGGCAGCGGGTTCGCGCGGAAACCCCGCATTGTAGGCCAGTGCGACCCGGCGCCAGCCGGCGGTGCAGGCGACGGCGACAGCCCTCGTGCCTCGCAGGGACTACCATGCATGCCCCTCCCACCATCCCGCCCGCCATGGCCAAGCCCCCGCTCCAGCTCGACGACACGCAGATCGAACGGCTCTCCGCGCTGCTCGAACAACGCGCCGTGCCGTTCCGCGGCTTCAACCTGGAAGCGCTGGACGGGTTTCTTTCGGCGCTGGTAGTGGCGCCCTCGCCGGTGCCGCCGGAGGAGTGGCAGCCGGTGGTATGGGGCGGCAAGGCGCCCGGCTGGGGCAGCCCGGAGGAGGCGCAGGAAGTCCAGGACCTGCTGGCCGGCCACTGGAACATGTGCGCCGCCCGCGCGCGCCACGGGGAGCAGGACCTGCCGGACCACCTGATGCCGCTGATGTGGCTGCCGGAGGATCCGGAAGACGGCGATGAGGCCCTGGGCGAGGATGAACTCGACGTCGGCCGGGAATGGGCGCTGGGCTTCTTCGAAGGCGTGGCCTTGCGGGAGGCCGAATGGGATCAGTGGCTGGAAGCGAACGACTGGATCGACGAGCTCTTCGACCTGCTCGAGCGCCTGGCCTCAGGCGAAGTCGCCGACGCAGACGATCCGGAGAAGGCCCCGGCGCCACTGGGCTATCGCGAGCGGCTGGAGATCGTGATGGACCTGCCGGCCATGCTGGCCGATCTCAACCACCACCACATCGCCGCGCTGACCCCGCGTACGCCGATCCGCCGCGAGGCGGGCCCGGGCCGCAACGATCCCTGCCCGTGCGGCAGCGGGAAGAAGCACAAGAAGTGCTGCGGGGCGGACTGAACAGCGACCCTGGCTGAGACGGGCCCGGGCAACTACCGGGATCCGGCGACGACGCGCCCAACGGGCCAGACATGAAAAGGGCCGGACAAGCCGGCCCTTCGTTCCACTCAGGTGTGCGCGGGGCGCCTCACCATTCGACCTCGGCCATCGAGCAGTTCAGGCCGGAGCCGATCCCGAGCAGGGCGATGCGGTCGCCCTTCTTCAGCCGGCCCAGCTCCTTGAGCTTGCTCAGCACGATCGGCACCGAGGCCGGGCCGATGTTGCCGTGCTCGCCGAAAATGGTCATGACCTTCTTCGGGTCGATGCCGATCGACTTCACGAACGCGGCGGTGTGCGGGCGGCTGACCTGGTGGATCACGAACTGGTCCAGCTCGTCCACCGCCCAGCCCAACGCCAGCTTGGCCGCGATGAAGGTCTTCTGCGCCAGCTTGATGCCCTCGATCAGCAGCATGCGGGTGTCGGTGACCATGCGGTCCAGGTTGCCGCGGCACAGCTGGTTGAATTCGGTGGCCGAGCGGGTCACGCCGCCCTTGTAGCGCGGCGCGTCCGGGACCAGCTCGCGGCGGGCCATGACCATCGCCGCGGCGCCGCAGCCCAGGGTCAGGGCGGCCATCTCATCGCGGAACTGCTGCTCGGTCACGTCCGGGGAAGCCATCCGCTCGAGGGTCTTCTCATAGACCAGGTTGGCGGTCTCGCCGTCCACCACCAGCGCGTAGTCGATCTCGCCGCGCTCGAGCATGCGGGCGGCGATATCCATGCCGTTGATGAAGGCCAGGCAGGCGTTGGCGACGTCGAAGGTCATGCAGTGGTCGGACACGCCCAGGTTGCCGGACACGATCGACGCGGTGGACGGCTCCAGGTAGTCGCGGCTGACGGAGGTGTTGACCAGCAGGCCGATCTTGTCCACGCCGATGCCGGCGTCGAGCAGCGCCTTGCGCGCGGCCAGGGTGGCCACGTCGGAGGCCTGCTGGTCGTCGTCCCACATGCGGCGGGCATGGATGCCGGCGATGTCGCCGAGCACGTCGGTGCGGATGCCCAGGCGGTCCAGGGTCGGCTTCAACCGTTCGTTGATTGCCTGCGAGGTCAGCGTGTGCGGCGCATCGATGTGCGCCAGACCCGCGATGGAGACATTCTTGAAAAGCATGGCAGGCCGCGCCGGAAGGGCGAAAGGGGCATCGATTCTAGCGGCTGGCCGCCTTCACCGCACCTTTACGTATCGACCGTCCCCGGCCGGCATTCAGCGGGCGCAGCGCCAGGCGGCGAAACGCTGGGTGCCGTCGGCCGGCTCGCCCAGCGGCTGCAGGGTGTCGGCCGGCAGGCCCAGGGCCTCGTTGCGGGCCAGGGTTTCCAGCTCGTCGCGCACCTTGACGGTGTTGCGCTCGTAGAAGGCCACGCTGTTCTTCACCGAGACCTCGATCTCGCCCTGCTTGGTACACCCGGCAGGTGCGGCCCCGGCCGGGACCACCCGGACCTGCTTGGCCTCGGGCTTGAGCGATACCCAGGTACAGGCCGCCAGCGGCAGGACCAGGAGCAGGACGGACAGGGGACGGAGCATGGCGGGGTTCCAGTTGGGGGCGAAGCCGGCCCAAAGAGTGCCGGAGAGCCCGGCATGGAAGATGAACGGCGCGCGAGCGCGTGATACGCAAGCGTCCGGATGCGGCAAGCGCCGCATCCGGGCCCGCGATCACTTCTTCGCCGCGGCGACCGGCTTGCCGTCCGCATCGACCACGCGCACCTCGCCCAGGTTCAGCGCGCGCACCGGCGCCTCCACCTGCTTGAGGTCGCCGACCACGACCCAGACCAGCTTGTCCGGATCCAGGGTGGACGCGGCCTGCGTCACCTGCTCCAGGGTCAGCGCCTCGATTTCCGCCTTGCGCTTGAACACGTAGTCATCCGGACGGTCGTAGCGGACGATGCCGCCCAGCGTGCCCATCACCGCGCGACCGGTCTCGTAGGCGCCGGGCAGGCTGCGGATCTCGGTGGCCTGGATCTTGTTCACCTCGGCGGCCGTCGGCGGGGTCTTGCCGCCCGCGTATTCGCGGATCTCGCGGTCCAGTTCCTTCAGCGATTCGGCGGTCTTGTCGATCTGCACCGGGGCGAAGACGATCCACGGCCGCTGGCCCTGGGCACCGGGGCTGGAGCTGTAGGCGCCATAGGCCCAGTGCTTGTCCTCGCGCAGGTTCATGTTGAGGCGCGAGGTGAACTCGCCGCCGAGCACCGAGTTGGCGAAGTCGAACTTGATCGCGCCCGGGTCGCGGGTCGAAGGCACGACCTGGCCGGCCAGGATCGTGGCCTGGACGGCGCCGGGCTGGTCGACCAGATAGACCGTGGACCTGGCCGGACGCTGCACCGCCGGCAAGGCGGCGGCTGCGGCAACCGGAACGCTGGCCTTCCAGTCGCCGAGGTGCTTCTCCAGCAGCGGCACCACCTCGTCCAGGGTGGTGTCGCCCACCACCAGGACGGTGGCGTTGTCCGGGCGCACCCACTGCCGGTGGAAGGCGACCAGGTCGTCGCGGGTCAGCGAGGCGATCGAGGCCTCGGTGCCGCTGCCACTGAACGGAATCGCATAGGGATGGCCCTTGCCGTACAGCAGCGGCGGCAGGACGCGCAGCGCCGCACCATTCGGACGCGCCTTCTCCTGGCCGATGCCGGCGATCCAGGTCGCGCGGACGCGGTCGATCTCCTTGGTGTCGAAGCGCGGGCGGCGCAGCATGTCGGCGTACAGGCCGACCGACTCGTCCAGGTTCTCCTTCAGCGCCGACAGGTAGGCGTTGCCGCCATCCAGCGAGGCGCCGGCGCCGAGCGAAGCGCCGAGCGATTCGGCGCGGTTGGCGAAGGCCAGGGCATCCAGCTCGCCGGCACCTTCGTCGAGCATGCCCATGGTGAAGCTGGAGGTGCCCAGCTTGCGGCCCTGGTCGGCGGCGAAACCACCCTTGAATTCATAGCTGAACTGCACCACCGGGACCGCGTCGCGACGCGCCAGGATCACCTTGGTGCCGTTGCTCAGGGTGGCGCGCTCGAGCGCCGGGAACTTGAGGTCGGGGAAGCTCTCGGGCATCGGCACGCCCTTGCTGCGATCGACCGTGGTCTTGACCGTCTTGAACTTCGCGTCGGGCTTGGGCAGCACGAACGGCGCCGGCGTCGGCGATGCTTCCTCGGCCAGCACGGTACGCTCGCCCGGCAGCACCACCAGGGTGTGCGAGCCCTCGCCCAGCCAGCGGGCGCCGCTCTTCTGCAGGTCGGCGGCGCTGGCCTTGGCGATCACGTCCAGGCTGGTGCGGAAGCAGCCCGGATCCTTTGCGTACACCGCGCACTCGGCCAGCGCGTCGGCCTTGCCGCCGAAGCCGCCGATGCGCTCGACGCCGCGCACGAAGCCGGCCTTGATCATGGTCTGTGCTTGCGCGAGTTCGGCGGCGGTCGGGCCTTCGGCGAGCAGCTTGCGCAGCTCCTCGTCGATGATCGCCTCGACCTTGGCCGGGTCCACGCCCTGCTTCACGTCGGCCTCGATGTAGAAGGTGGAGGCAAGCTCGAACGGCTGCACGTAGGCGCTGACCTTGTCGACCAGCTTTTCTTCATGGACCAGGCGGCGGTCCAGGCGCGAGCTCTTGCTGCCGCCCAGCACCTGGCCCAGCAGCTGCAGCCGGTCCAGGTCGGCGTCGGCGTAGCCGGCCACGCTCCAAGCGCGGTGGATGCGCGCCTGCGGCACCTTGTCGGTCATCGTCGCGCGGCTTGTCTCGCGCTTGACCGGGCCGGCCTGCACCCGCGCCATCGCCGGACCGGCCGGGATGTCGCCGAAATAGCGGGTCACTTTTTCCTTCGCGGTGGCCACGTCGATGTCGCCGGCCAGCACCAGCACCGTGTTGTTCGGGCCGTACCAGGCGCGGAACCAGTTCTTCACGTCCTCAAGCGAGGCGGCGTCGAGGTCGTTCATCGAGCCGATCGTGCTGTGGTGGTACGGGTGGCCCTTCGGGTACAGCGCGCGGTAGATCTCGTCGTCGGCCTGGCCGTAGGGCTGGTTCTCGCCCTGGCGCTTCTCGTTCTGGACCACGCCGCGCTGCTCGTCGAGCACCTTCTGGTCGATCGCGCCGAGCAGGTGGCCCATGCGGTCCGATTCCATCCACAGCGCCATGTCCAGGGCGGTGGTCGGCACGTTCTGGAAGTAATTGGTGCGGTCCAGCCAGGTGGTGCCGTTCTGGTCGGTCGCGCCGGCCAGCTCGAACGGCCCGAAGTATTCGTCGCGGTAGTTCTCCGAACCGTTGAACATCAGGTGCTCGAACAGGTGCGCGAAGCCGCTGCGGCCCGCCGGCTCGTCCTTGCTGCCGACGTGGTACCAGAGGTTCACCGCCACGACCGGCGCCTTGCGGTCGGTGTGCACGATCACCCGCAGCCCGTTGGGAAGGGTGAACTCCTCGTACGGCACCAGCTGCTCGCCCGCGGCAGCAGCGGTCCTGGCCGCCAGGGCCGGCGAAGGCGCCAGTGCGGCGACGCCGAGCGAAGCAGTGATGGCCAGGACCAGGGCGGCCGTGCGAGGGCGGCGGGCTGCCGTCATGGTGGTGCTCCTTGTGATGTGATCTCCCGATCCTACCCAGCGCCCACCGCCTTTACACTAGGCCACAAGCCATGCTGGACCGGAGCCCGTGATGCCCGATCCCACCCCGATGGATCGCCACTGCCTGGTGACCGGCGCCAACCGCGGCCTGGGCCTGGAGTTCGTCCGCCAGCTGCTGGCCCGCGGTGAACGCGTGGTCGCCGCCTGCCGCCAGCCCGGGCGCGCCACCGCCCTGAACATGCTGGCCGGCGAACATCCCGGCCGCCTGCACGTGCTGCCGCTGGATGTCACGACCGCACGCAGCCGGGACGAGCTGGTGCGCGAACTGCCGCTGGTGCTGGACGGCGCGCGCATCAGCCTGCTCCTCAACAACGCCGGTGTTCTGCATGGCGGCGAGCGTTTCGGCCAGGTCGCCGAAGCCGACCTGGAGACCAGCCTGCGCACCAATGCCATCGGCCCGTTCCTGCTGGTGCAGGCGCTGGCGCCCTTGCTGGCGGACGCGGCGGCGTCGCCAGGCGCGGTGGTCGCCAACCTCTCCTCGGAGATCGGATCGCTGGCGCAGCGCCACGAGTTCCGCACCCCCAGTTATGCGATCGGCAAGGCTGCGCAGAACATGGGCAGCGTCCTGCTGGCACGGGCGCTCGCGCCGCGCGGCATCCGCGTGGTGGCGCTGCATCCGGGCTGGGTGCGCACGGACATGGGCGGCGCCCAGGCGACCTTGTCGGCGACCGAGGCGGTGGCTTCGCTGCTGCAGGTGGTCGATCGCCTCGGACCCGCGGACACGGGCCTGTTCCTCGACCGGGAAGGCCAGCCCCTGCCCTGGTAGACCTGTCGCGGGGCACCCATGCGCCCACCATCTGCTGAAGGCATCCCCCGCGGCCCTCGATTGGCCGCCGGCGGCACGTCGCAACTCGGCACCGCCTTCTTCTGATGCCCTCTTTGCGCGCTGCGCGGACGTCCGCACCCGGCTGCGGACACTGCGGGCGCGCCTTAATTCCCTCTAATTTCAATCGCTTGCAGTTGGCACGCGACATGCGTTGCTTTTCGGCACGAAGCGCATCACCAAGAAACACTGAACAGATGGTGAACAAATAAGGGGAATGTTGAACTTTTCCTTGCGCTAGCTGGTTAGGTGTATTACCTTACTACCACACCACCGTTACACAACACCGGAGCACGCCATGAACACCAAGACCCTGTCCGCCGCGATGAGTCTGATCCTGTCGCTGGCCGCGCTGTCCACCACCGCCGTTGCCGCCGACACCCGCGTCGACCACATCGTCGACCTGCCGACCGTCACCGTCCGCCCCGACGCCGGCCTGGCCGCCGACACCGCCCGCGTCGACCACATCGTCGACCTGCCGGCCGTCACCGTCCGCCCCGACGCCGCGCTGCGCACCGAACTGGCCGCCCACGCCTTCGTGGCCCGGATCGTCGACCTGCCGGCCATCAACGTCCGTCCGACCGGCGAGCAGCTGGCCGAGCGCGCCGCGATCGTCGCCACCGAGCAGGCCAAGGCCCTGACCGCGCAGCTGGCCACCACCCTGCTGGCCGAAACGCTGGTCGTCGCGCTGCCCTGATCGCCGCATCCGCGCGGCGTCAGGCGGGCCTGCCCGCATACAATCGCCGCGATGCCAGACCCTGTTTACGACGTCCTGCTCTACCAGCCCGAGATCCCGCCGAACACCGGCAACGTGATCCGGCTGTGTGCCAATACCGGCGCGCGCCTGCACCTCGTCGAACCACTCGGGTTCGCGATGGAAGACAAGCAGCTGCGGCGCGCCGGGCTCGACTACCACGAGTTCGCCCGCGTGCAGGTGCACGCCAGCCTGGACGCCGCGCTCGATGCGATCCGGCCGCAGCGCCTGTTCGCCCTCAGTACCCGCGGCCAGGTCCGCCACGACCAGCCGCACTACGCCGATGGCGATGCCTTCCTGTTCGGCCCGGAAACGCGCGGCCTGCCCGACGAGGTCCTCGACGCGATTCCGCCGCCGCAACGCCTGCGCCTTCCGATGCAGCCGGGCAATCGCAGCCTCAACCTCTCCAACGCGGTCGCGGTGGTGGTGTTCGAGGCATGGCGCCAGTCAGGTTTCGCTGGCGGCCAGTAGTACACGACGGTTGTGCAAAACCCTTAGTCAGGGGGCAATCAACATAGTCCAGTCGATGCCCTCCCGAAACTCGGGAATCCTGGATCAATCGGACGCGCCGTCGCCATCACCTTGCTTGATGAAGTCCACCATCATATGCAGGTACCCCTCGGGCTGACGGGTCGACACGCGCTCGCCATGCGCATCAGTTTCGAACTCGTACATGCCATGGTCCGCCTCCGGAAATACGGCTGTGGTGATGGGACGACCCGCGCGCTTGAGTCCGTCCAGCCGCCGCAATGTCTCGAAAGGCGGGGCATCGCGATCTTGTCCGCCGAGGATCCACAGCTGCGGCACGTCGAGGTTGGACAGCACGGGCATCGGATCGTAAAGCGCCGGCACGCCCTCGAGCAGCGCCGGAAAGTCCCGGCGCGCCGCCGCTTCGGGAGTGGAAAGCAGGTAGGAGGTGAAGTTGCCGCGCACGAACGGGAACCATGGCTCCTTCCCGTACTTCTCCTTCAACGCATCCAGGCGGTCGAACCCTTCTGTGAAGTTGCTTCCGATGATGGCTGCAGTAGCGTCGGCGACTTCGCTGGCCTTGCGCTGTACTTCCGGACCGAAGCTGGCGCGCGCCATGTCGAAGGCGATCGCCTCGCGATCTTCCTCGATCGGCGACACGGCAAGACCGAAGCTGACGATCACGAAATCAACCGGCTCGATGCTCGCAGCCAGCGGTGCCACCCACCCTCCCTGGCTGCCGCCCTGGTATCCGATGCGTCCTGCGCGCTTGCCCGCAAGGCGCCGGGCCTCGCGCATGGCATGGATCGCATCGGTGGCGAGGATGAGGTAGTTCTGCGTATAGCGGCCATCCGAGTGGCCGGTGCCGCGCTTGTCATAGGCGAAGACACCGATGCCCTGGCTCGCCAGTTCGCGCTGGAGTGAGTACGTGTCCACCGCCGAGGAACGCTCCGCACCGTGGATAAGCACGACAACAGGCACGCGTGCCTCGCCGGGCGGCAGCGTCAATCGTCCGCTCAACGTGGCTCCGCTTACCTCGAAGCGCGTACTGACCTGCACCAGCGACTGCCGTTTGCCGGGTACGTCGTCGAAGCGAATCTCACCCCGATCGCAGTCCGTCACCATCATTCGATGACCATCGCGACGATCGGTCCAGCCGAGCGTGCTGATCCACACGCCATCGGCTTGCCTCGCGAGTGCCCCGGTCCTGCCATCGGTACGCCGCCAACGGAGCCCGCCCGCTGCCCCAGGCCCGATGTCGAGCGCGCTGCCATCGGCCATGCGATAGCTGCCCGTGTGGCAGGAAGGGGCTTGCTGCTCCGGTGAATCCGGCTCTGCTGCCTGCACCGGGGCATGGAACGCAGCCAGCACGAGGATCACGGCGAACGACAGTCCGCGCATGGCGGCTCCAATTAGGTTAACATTTACGTAAATGCTGACCTTTTGCCTCGAAGGCGTCAACCCTCCGGGAAAATCACGACATGACCGACTTCATCCAGCAACAAGGACCTGCGTTTCTGGCTCACCTTCTGCGGCGACTTGCCGACGAACTCGTGCAAGGCGCGGCCGACTGGTATCCGTCGGTTGGCGTCACGGCACCGCCGCGCACGATATCCACGCTTCTTGCACTGGACGAGCACGGCTCGCTGGGCGTGACCGAACTGGCAGGGCTGCTGCGACAGTCGCATCCTCTGGTGATCGTCTGGATCAAGGAGCTGACGCGGCTGTCGCTGGTGAAGTCGAGCGACGATCCCGCCGACCGGCGCAGAACCGTGGTGACCCTGACGACAAAGGGCCGGAACGAGCTGGTACGCATCCGCAAGGCCTTGGTGGTCATGGAGCAGGCATCCACCGAACTGCTGGACCTGGCCGGGCCCGATTCGCTTCGAATGCTGTGGGAGCTGGAACGCAACTGCCGGGAACTGTCTTTCCGGCAACGCCTGCAACAGAAGGCGAGCCAGCGCGGGCAACACGATTCCTAGCTGCGATATCCGCTGGCTTCCGCCCGTATCCGGATACTCGTGCTGCGCGCCGGGACTCGGCCGTGCTGCTGCAGGCGCAGCCTCAACGTACCCCGGAAGAGCGAACACACTCCTGGATAGTCATGGGATCGCTGTGGACGCCAGATGCAGCTCGTCCACGACAAAGGGGCCCGCTTGGCGACAAGGCCGCCAGAAGCGTGCCGGGAGGCGAGCGACTTGATCTTCAGGCGCGGCGGCGGCTACATCGCGCCGGCCATGTGTTCATTGCTGCGGCGCGGCCCCGTTGACGGATGTCACCGGGCCGAATCGTGCAGGATCTGGCAGGTCGACCGGCACGCCAGCGGCGTTACACGTGCCTGCATCGCACAACTGGGTCCGCAGCGCGGGGGTTGCCTGCACGATGACGTGATAGATCACGTTCTGCTCCATCGTGCTGCGAAACGCCTGGCTGCCGGGACCGCGCGCCCAGATGCCCACGTCATCGCCGCCATGGGTTTCGGCCTGCATCGGCAGCAGCGCTTCCTGCATGAAGTCAGGATGCTCCGTATCCACCTGTGACAGATCCGGTCGGCCCTGCACCGGCTCGTAGCTTGAAGGTACGTGCGGGTGGCGCTTCGGACCCGCTGGCTGCAGGTTGGTGGCGCCGGTGTTGCCCGCGCCACCGGCGTAGACCAGGGTGGTATAGGGCAGGCCCAAAGCGTCAAGCGCGTACTGGTCCGGATCGCCGCCTTCGCCGGCGGTGCCGCGAACCTTGCCCAGGATCGGGTTCCCGCGCCGCGGGTAGCCGACGATGTTGAGCGTGTGCGAATGGTCGGCGGTGACCACGATCAGGGTGTCGTCTTCCGAAGTCATCTCCGCCGCTACCTGGACCGCGCGCGCCATCGCGGCAGTCTCGTCCAGCGCGCGGAAGGCGTTGCCCTCGTGGTTGGCGTGATCGATGCGCCCGCCCTCCACCAGCAGGACGAAGCCGTTGCCCTCGCGCGCCAGGCGCGAGATCGCGATCCGGGTCATCTCCGCCAGGTCCGGCTCGCCGGCTTCGTCCCGGCGCCGGTCATGCTCGTACTGCATGTGATCGAACTCGAACAGGCCGAGCAGGCGGGTGGCATCTTTCGCCAGGCGCAGCTGGGCGTTGTTCCAGACGTAGGCGCCACCCGGGTTGCGTTGCAGCCATTCGGCGGTGAGGTCGCGCCCGTCCAGCCGCAAGCCTGCCTTGCCGGGGTACTCCGGGTCGCGCACGGTGCTCGGGGTGAGATAGCCCCGGCCACCGCCCAGGACCACCGACGGGCCGCGACCAGGCGCAAAGTCGAGCAGCTGTTGCGCGATGTCGCGGCAACCCGCATCGCGTGCCGCCTGGGGCATGGCGGCATCGGTTTCCCAGTTGCGGTCCGGGACATGGGCGTAGGTTGCCGCCGGAGTGGCGTGGGTAATGCGCGCGGTGGTCACGACCCCGCTGGCCAGGCCGGCGGCGTCGGCTAGCCGCAGCCAGGAGACCACGTGCCGGCTTTGGCTGTCGGCGCAATCGTGGCGCGGCCCTGCGGAGACGCCGATCGCGCCCATGTGCGACTTCACGCCAGCGGCGATGGCGGTCATGGTGCCTGCCGAGTCGGGCGTCTGCGAGTTGGTGTTATAGGTCTTGCTAAAGGCCGAATGCGGGAAGCGTTCCCAGGACAGCAGGTTTTCCTCGCCCGCACCCCCAGCACGCTGGCCCTCGAGGATTCGCGCGGCCGCCACCGTGCTCAGGCTCATGCCGTCGCCCAGGAAGACGATCACGTTCTTTGCCTGTGCGCCCATCGCACCATTGCGCGCAGCGTGCGCTGCTCCGCTGCGGTACCACCATTCGGCAGTTTCACCGCGTGGATGCGCGACCGGCGACACATCGACCGCCCACGTACTGGTGTCGGCAGCACTTTGGGGCGCGGTGGAGCAGCCCGTGATCGAGGAGGCCAGCGCCGAGGCAGTGATGGCCGCGCAAAGCACAGCCTTGGTCGAGTTACCCATACCAATCCTTCCAAGTGAACAGTTGCCCGATATGTGCACATATGCTCACTTAGTAGAGTGCCTGTAAAGCGCTTTCGATCATGCGCTGCAGCATTCGGCAGGCAGTGATGTACCCGCACACAGCAGGAGCCGGCGGCCTCGAGAGTTCCACAATGTCCGCCAGCAACGAGCCAAGCTCCTCGCTGGGCGGAAGGAGCCCCCAATCGCAAGCGTGAGTACGCACCTGGCAAGGCTCATCGCCGAGGACGCGCCGGGAGTACCACTACGCTGAGGGTTATCGCGCACCGACCACCGCCCGCCGGGGCTTGAGCCGCCCAGCCGGCCTTCGGCGCAGCCTCGCCCCGCGAACACCATCCGGGCCGGGGACGCGCCCGTCCTATCGCGAGCCGCGATCTCGCGGGCCGCGCCGGCACCGTCGTGCGCAACAGTTATTCGGGCTGGTATGTTCGGCCAGCTGCGCGCTTGATATACCCGACCGCGCAGATGGATCCGCCTACCCACTTCATCGATGACTTCCAGGAGTCGATACAGGCCGCAAGCGGCGTCCTGACGGCTCTCCGATGCGGACGCGGGTGCCACAATGCCAATGCTGCAGCGCATGATCGAAAGCGCTTTACAAGCGCCCCGTATCGTGAGCATATGCGCATCGCAAGGGCAATTGTTCGACTCGGGGAGGCACGAATTGAATACATCGACCACAGCCATTCTTTGCGCAGCCATCGCTTTGGCGGTGTCTGCATGCGGGAAGTCCGGCGATGGCGGCACGGCGAGCAAGGCTGACACGCTGGTCATCGCCACGGTCAACAATGCCGACATGATCCGCATGCAGAAGCTGGCATCGGACTTCACCACGCAGCATCCCGACATCAGGCTGGAATGGGTCACGCTGGAGGAAAACGTCCTCCGCCAGCGCGTGACCACCGATATCGCCACCCAGGGCGGCCAGTTCGATGTGCTGACGATCGGCACCTACGAAGTACCCATCTGGGCCGCTCGCCACTGGCTCAAGCCACTGCAGTTCGGCCCGGAATACGACGTGGACGACCTGCTGCCGCAGATCCGCCAGGCCGCCAGCTTCGACGGGCAGCTTTACGCGGCCCCCTTCTACGGCGAAGGCTCGATGCTGATGTACCGCACCGATCTGTTCGAGCAGGCCGGTTTGGCAATGCCCGAACAGCCATCGTGGTCTTTCGTCGTCGACGCCGCCCGCAAGCTCACCGACAAGCCCGGCGGCGTGTATGGGATCTGCCTGCGCGGCAAAGCCGGCTGGGGCGAGAACATGGCCCTGCTCAGCGGCATGGGCAATGCCTTCGGCGCGCGCTGGTTCGACGAGAACTGGAGGCCCCAGTTCGACCAGCCGGAATGGAAGGCCGCGCTGCAAACCTATGTGGACGTGATGAAAGATGCCGGTCCGCCCGGCGCGGCGTCGAACGGATTCAACGAGAACCTGGCGCTGTTCAACGCGGGCAAGTGTGCGATGTGGGTGGACGCTACCGTGGCAGCCTCGTTCGTAAGCGATCCGAAGGAATCCCGGGTGGCCGACAAGGTGGGCTTTGCCGCCGCTCCCGATACCGGCAAGGGCAAGACCACCGGCTGGCTGTGGGCATGGAACCTGGCTATCCCGGCGAGCTCCAAGAAGGCCGACAAGGCCCAGACGTTCATCGCCTGGGCGACCAACCGCCAGTACACCGAATTGGTGGCCTCCAGGGAGGGGTGGGCCAACGCCCCCCCAGGCACCCGCGCCTCGCTCTACCAGAAGCCCGAATACCTCGAGGCGGCCCCGTTCGCGGCGCAGACCCTGGCGGCCATCAAAAGCGCGGACACGCACAACCCGACGGTGAAGCCGGTGCCCTACGTGGGCGTGCAGTACGCGGCCATCCCGGAGTTCCAGTCCATCGGCACCACCGTTGGCCAGCAGTTCTCCGCCGCCCTGACCGGATCGATCAGCGTTGCTGACGCGCTCGCCAATGCACAAGCCAGCACCGAGCGAGAGATGAAACGCGCGGGTTATCCAAAGTAAGCGCCCACCCGAGGGCCGGCTTCCCGCTTCGGTCGCGGGTCGCCGTCCAGTCTTGATTTCCGGACCTGCGGGCGGACACACCGGGCTCTCCCTCCCCGCCCGGGTGTCCGCGGCAGGCGGTCGACTCTCCGTCGCCGCGTTCGGTCCGTACCCATCCACGGAAACGCTTGATGGCAACGCAACAGACGCAAAAACTCGGACGACTGCTGATCGCCCCGTCGGTCATCCTGCTGCTGGCGTGGATGATCATCCCGTTGGCGATGACGATCTGGTTCTCCACGCTCGACTTCAACCTGATGAACCCGGAAAGGACCTTCGTTGGCCTCGCCAACTACAGGTACTTCCTCGAGAACCCGGCATTCCTGTCTTCGCTCGGCAACACGTTGCTGATGGTCGGCTCCGTGCTCGCGATCACCACGGTCTTCGGCGTGCTTATCGCGCTGCTGCTGGACCAGGTGTTCGTCGGCCGGCGGATCGTGCGACTGATGCTGATCGCCCCGTTCTTCATCATGCCCACGGTCAGCGCCCTGGTATGGAAGAACCTGTTGATGCATCCGGTGTCGGGCCTGCTCGCTTGGCTGTGGCAGGTGTTCGGCCTGACCCCGGTCGACTGGTTCACCGAGCATCCGATGCTCTCGATCATCCTGATCGTGGCCTGGCAATGGCTTCCCTTCGCCATCCTGATCCTTCTCACCGCCTTGCAATCGATGGACGGCGAACAGCAGGAAGCGGCGCTGATGGACGGCGCCGGCGCGTTCGATCGCTGCCTGCACCTGACGCTGCCGCACCTGGCGCGCCCGCTGACCATCGTCATCCTGATCCAGACGATTTTCCTGCTGACGGTATTCGTGGAGATCTACGTCACCACCGGCGGCGGCCCCGGCACGCAGACAACCACGCTGGCGTACCTGATCTACTCGCAGGCGCTCCTCCAGTACGACGTAGGCGCAGCTTCCGCTGGCGGCCTCATCGCGGTGGTGCTGGCCAATATCGCCGCCCTCTTCCTGGTCCGCATCATCGGCAGGAACCTGGAGACCTGAACCATGGCACGCCGTACGTCCGCCCCGCAGCTCGCCCTGACCACCGTGACCGCCTGGCTGGTAGGCCTGGTCATCTTCTTCCCGATCTTGTGGATGCTGCTTACCAGCTTCAAGACCGAGATCGATGCGTTCTCCTCCCCGCCCTCGTTCCTGTTCTTCGACTGGACGTTGGAGAACTACGTCGCGGTCCAGGAGCGTAGCAACTACCTGGCGCACGCCTGGAACTCGGTGGTGGTGGCGCTGGGCTCGACCCTGCTCGCCATGGCCATCGCCATCCCGGCCGCATGGTCGATGGCATTCTCGCCCACCCGGCGCACGCGCGGCATCCTCCTGTGGATGCTGTCGACGAAGATGCTCCCGCCGGTGGGCGTGCTCGTGCCCATCTATCTCATCTATCGCGATGTGGGTCTGCTCGACACCCAGCTTGGCCTGGTGATCGTGCTGTGCCTGAGCAATCTTCCGATCGTGGTGTGGATGCTGTTCAACTACTTCAAGGATATTCCCCGGGACATCCTGGAGGCCGCACGCATGGACGGGGCCACGGTCGGCAAGGAAATCCTCTACATCCTCGCGCCGATGGCGCTGCCTGGCATCGCCTCCTCGCTGCTGCTCAACGTCATCCTGGCGTGGAACGAGACGTTCTGGTCCTTGAACCTGTCTTCGTCCCAGGCGGCCCCACTGACCGCATTCATCGCTTCCTACTCCAGCCCCGAGGGGCTGTTCTGGGCCAAGTTGTCCGCCGCATCGACGATGGCGATCGCGCCAATCCTCGTACTGGGATGGTTCTGCCAGAAGCAGCTCGTACGCGGGCTGACTTTCGGCGCCGTCAAATAGTCAGATAAACCGTTTCAACAGGTGCTCAATGGGACGTATCACACTGCAAGGCGTTCGCAAGGTCTTCGACGACACGACCGTTATCCACGGAGCGGACCTCGAGATCGAGGACGGGAAGTTCATCGTCTTCGTCGGTCCATCAGGATGCGGCAAGACCACCCTACTGAGGCTGATCGCAGGATTGGAGGACCTCAGTGATGGAAAGATCCTGATCGATGGCCGGGACGTGACCCGCCTGCCACCGGCGGGCCGCGGGCTGTCGATGGTGTTCCAGTCCTATGCGCTGTACCCGCACATGACCGTCCGCAACAACATCGCTTTCGGCCTGAAGATGGCGCGCCTGCCGAAGGACGAGATCGCGCGTCGCGTCGCCAAGGCTGCCGAGATCCTCAACCTCACCGATTATCTGGAGCGACGCCCCGGGCAACTGTCAGGTGGACAGCGTCAGCGCGTGGCCATCGGCCGCGCCATCGTCCGCGAGCCCAAGGGCTTCCTGTTCGACGAGCCGCTGTCCAACCTGGATGCCGCCCTGCGTGCCCAGATGCGCCTGGAGGTCACGCGACTGCAGAAGCAGTTGAAGACCACCGCCATCTACGTGACCCATGACCAGGTCGAGGCCATGACCATGGCCGACCAGATCGTGGTACTGCAGGCGGGCCGGATCGAACAGGTCGGCTCGCCACTCGAACTGTATGAGCGCCCGGCCAACGTGTTCGTTGCCGGCTTCATCGGCTCGCCACGCATGAACCTGCTGACCGGCGCGGTGGCCGAGCGCCACGACGCAAGCACATTGGGGATCCGGCCCGAGCATGTCCGCGTGCGACACGGCAGCGTCGAGGCCGATGGCCCCGGAGAGGCATGGATCGGCACGGTGGTACAGGCCGAGCACCTGGGCAGCGACACCTTCCTATATGTCGACGTTCCGGGCATGGGCGCGGTGAACGCGCGCTGCACCGGCGAACTGCGCGCGGCCCCCGGGGACAAGGTGACGCTGCTGCCGGACGCGGCGCGCCTGCATCGCTTCGATGCGAACCAGCAGGCGATCCGCTGACGTTCCTACGTCGCTTCCCATCCGAAACTCCAATACAGACAGGAATGACACCATGTACATGGACATGTTCAAACTCGACGGACGCGTGGCTGTGGTCACAGGCGGAGGTCGCGGCATAGGGTTGGCTATCGTCGAAGCGCTCGCCGAGGCCGGCGCCAAGGTCGTGATCGCCGACCATGACCTGGCCGTGGCCGGGGAGGGCCTTTCCACCCTGCGCAGCAAGGGACTGGACGCCGAGATCACGCAGATGGACGTTACCGACCCTGCGCGCGTCAACGCCGTCGCCGACGAGCTGGTCGCCAAGTACGGCAAGGTCGACATCCTGGTCAACAACGCCGGCATCGCCCGCAGCCAGACGCCGGCCGAGAACGTCGCCGACGAGCACTGGCTCAACGTGATCGACGTCAACCTCAATGGAACCTTCTGGTGTTGCCGCGCCTTCGGCAAGCACATGCTGGAGAAGCGCGAAGGCACCATCGTCAACATCGGCTCCATGTCCGGTTTCATTGTCAACAAGCCACAGGAACAGGCGTACTACAACGCTTCCAAGGCGGCGGTACACCACCTGACCAAGTCCCTGGCCGCCGAGTGGGCCTCGCGGGGCGTCCGGGTCAATGCACTGGCGCCGACCTATGTCGCGACACCGCTCAACGCCTTCGTCAAGGACGATCCCGCGATGTACGACGCCTGGATCGGCGGCACGCCGATGGCGCGACTGGGCGAAGTCGAGGAAGTGGCGTCAGTGGCGCTGTTCCTTTCCTCCAAGGCTTCCAGCCTGATGACCGGAAGCGTCGTGCTGGTCGATGGCGGCTATACCTGCTGGTAGGCCAGCGCTTCGGCCCATGCCGCGTTGCCGACGGCGGCGGCATGGGTAACACGCGGTCCGGCGCCTGCTCGCAGACGCCCACCATGGACCGGAAACCCCGCGGGGGTAATGCACCCCCGCCGTATCCTCTGGCTTGACGCGGCACAGGCAACGTTCGATGTATCTAGTTTGCGGAGAGGCGCTGTTCGACGTTTTCGCCCAGGGCGAACGCGGCGACGTGCTGGAGCTGGCGGCGCGTCCCGGTGGCTCGCCCTTCAACGTCGCCATCGGCTTGACCCGACTCGGCCACCGGGCTGGCCTCCTGGCCGGCCTGTCCACCGATGTGCTCGGCCGCCGCCTACGCAACGTGCTCGTGCGCGAGGGCGTGTGCCTGGACTACATCATCGACAAGCCGCACCGGACCACCGTCGTTCTGGTGGCGCTGGACGGGGATGGTGTACCGCAGTATTCGTTCTACGGCGACGGTTGCGCTGATCGCGAGATCGTCCAGTCCGAATTGCCGACCCTGGGAGATCGCGTCGAAGGGCTGCACTTCGGATCCTACACGCTGGTGACCGATCCCACGGCCTCTGCCTACTTCGCGCTGGCGGAACAGCAACGCGGGCGCCGGCTGATCTCCCTTGACCCGAACGTGCGAGCGACCGTGGAGCCGGACATGCAGGTCTGGCGCGATCGCGTGACGCGATGGCGGCAGCTCGCTGACCTCGTCAAGGTCAGCGAGGAGGATCTGGCGCTGCTCCATCCCGGCATGGAAGTCGACGAGATTGCACAAGCGTGGTTGCAGTCGCCGGTCCAGGTGCTCGTGGTGACACGCGGTGGCGGCGGCGCGCTTGGTTACACTGCGCACGCCCGCGTTGAGCTTCCCGCATCCGAAGTTGCCGTCGTCGACACGGTCGGGGCCGGCGACAGCTTCCAGGCCGCCCTGCTCTCCTGCTTGCCGGACCGTTCGGCCCTGCGTGAGGCATCCACATCGCCGCAGCGCCTTCAACAGGTCCTGGCCTATGCCACGCGCGCTGCGGGGATCACCTGCACACGCGAGGGCGCCAATCCGCCTTACGCGCAAGAGATGGCATAACGCGCGGACGGGAGACCTCCCGCGTAGCCGCGCGTCCTGTCCAGTGGTCGCGACAGGTATGCGGTTCGCCACGCGGGCGATACTTCAGGGCGGGAAGCTCGCCGCCGGAATCCGTGCCGGGCGTGTTTGCGGCCATCGCCTCGTGCGATGGCCAGCACACCCGGTGCGGATCCGCTTCTCGCGCTGCTCAGCGTATATCGCGGGCGAGATGCTGCAGGCGCTTGAACGCCTCGAAGCGACGGTCATGCAAGCTGGCGATCTCGCCGCCCGCCGGCAGGCAGGTTTCGCCCGGGTGGCTGAGCGTGGCCATCGCCGCACGGATGTCCGGGAACAGGCCTGCCGCGACCGCGCCGAGCGTTGCGGCACCCAGCAGCACAGGTTCCGCGGCCTGTGGAGCCATCAGCGGCTTGCCGACCGCGTCGGCCAGCAGCTGGCGGATCAGGCGTGACTGGCCTGCACCGCCGCTGATGACGATCCTCTCGACCGACGCGCCCGCCTTGGCCTGGGTTTCGATGATCTGCCGCAAGCCGTACCCGACGCCGCACACGCCGGCCAGGTAGAGCACCGCGAGGCTGTCGAGGTCCCGTTCCATGCCAAGCCCGACGATCGCGGCACGGGCATGGGGATCAGCGAACGGCGAGCGATTGCCGAGGAATTCCGGCACGACATGCAGTCCTTCCGCTACCCGGGCGACCTCGGAGAGCGACGAGGCCCTGGCCAACAGCCTCTCGGTCAGCAGCTCCGAGACCGGAATGCCGCGGGCGCGCGCCAGCGCCTGCGCCTCGCCCGCTGCAGGATGGCATTCGACCAGTTGGTCGATCGCCGCGCCTGCGGCGGACTGTCCGGCTTCGTTGAGCCAGGTGCCCGGGATCAGGGCCGAGTAGTACGGCCCCCAGACGCCGGGCATGAAGTTCGGCTCGACGGTCGAAGTCAGGGTGCAGGAGGATGTGCCGAACACGTACCCCATGTTCGTGAACGGGTCGCCCTCGATGCCCACCGTGCCGATGCCGCCGGCATGGGCGTCGATCATGCCCGTCGACACGGCTGTGCCGGGCGCCAGGCCGAGGTCCGCGGCCGCGGCCTCGGTAAGACCCGCGCCCAGCGCGATGCCCGGGTCGACCACATGCGCGCCGATGCGGACGAAGCCGTCGTTGGCCAGCTCGCCAAGACCGATCCTGTCGAAGTAGGTCGGGTCCCAACGCCGCTCATGGGCAAGATAGGTCCACTTGCACGTCACCGTACATGTCGAGCGGGAAAGATCGCCCGTGGCCTTCCATGTCAGGAAGTCGGCCAGGTCGAAGAACGCCCAGGCCTTGGCGTAGACCTGCGGGCGGTTCTCCTTGAGCCAGAGCAGCTTTGGCGTCTGCATTTCGGGCGAGATGCGTCCGCCGACGTACTTGAGCACGTCGTGTCCATCGGCATTGATGCGCTCCGCCTGCCCGACCGCACGGTGATCCATCCAGACGATCACGTCGCGCGCAGGATCTTCCGAGGGCCCGACCGGAAGCGAGACGCCCTCCTCGCCCAACACGACGAGCGAACATGTCGCGTCGAAGCCGATGCCGACCACCTGGCGGGGGCTCGCCTTGGCCTCGTGCATCGCGGCGCGTACCGAGCGGCAGACGGCATCCCAGATCTGCGCGGACGACTGCTCGACCATGGCGCCCGGTCCACGCCATATTTCCAGCTCGGCCTTGGCCGAAGCGACCATGTGGCCTGACAGGTCGAAGAGGCCGGCGCGCGCGCTGCCGGTGCCGACATCGATGCCCAGGACGAGGCGCTCGTCAGTTCTGCTCATTTCAGTGCTTCCACGATGGAGGATGTAGCGGGTGTCTGATCAGATGTCGTGGGTGCTGGGCATGATGACCAGGTCGCGGATGGTCACCCCGGGTGGACGCGTGAGCATGAAGAGGACGGCTTCGGCCACTTCCTTCGGCAGCATCAGGCTGCCAGCGGCGATTGCCTCTTCCATCTTCGCCTTCGGCCAGTCGTCCAGCAAAGCGGTGACCACCGGTCCGGGCAGCACTGCGCCGATGCGCACGCCATGCGGCGCGACCTGGCGGCGCGTGGAATGGACGAACGCCTGCACCGCGAACTTGGATGCGGTGTAGATCGGCTCCCAGACCACCGGAACGACGCCAGCGACCGAAGAGGTGAACAGGATATCGCCCGACTTCTGCGCGATCAGGTGCGGCAGCACGGCGTGCACCGACCGGAACGCGGCGTTGATGTTCAGGTTCAGCATGCGATCCCATGCGTCTGGATCGCCCTCCGCCACCACGCCACCGATGTAGGCGCCCGCATTGGCGTGGAAAGCGTCGAGGCGCCCGCCCAGCTCGAGGATGCGCGGCAGCATGGCCGATACCTGGGGGCCATCGAGCAAGTCGACCTCCAAGGGCAGCGCGTTCGGGCCCATCTCGTCGCAGACTGCCTCCAGGCGGTCCGCTGTCCGGTCAATCAGCACCACCTTGGCGCCCGAGGCGACGAGGATGCGGGCGCATTCCCGGCCAATGCCCGATGCTGCACCGGTGATCGCGACGACCTTCCCTTTCATCTGTTCCGACATTCTTTTCTCCTTGGTTACCGGTCAGCTACGGCCGTGCGCCGCGCGGGAGCGGCGGGCGAGCGAGTCGACGATCACGGCGATCGCCAGGACGCCACCCGTGATCATGTAGCGCAGGCTGGACGGCAGGTTGAGAAGCGTCAGCCCATTGGAAATCGCCTGGATGACGATGATCCCCAGCAGTGCCGAATAGGCGCTGCCGCGACCGCCGAACAGGCTGGTGCCACCGATCACCGCCGCCGCGATGGCATTGAGGTTTACGTCCCCGGTGCCGGCCTGCTGGCTCGACGAGGCAAGGCGGGCCGCCGACAGCAGGCCACCCAGCGCGGCCAGGCTCGAGCACAGCACGAACGCCGAGAGGTATACGCGCTTGACGTTGATGCCCACGCGACGCGCCGCTTCGCGATTGCCGCCTACCGCGAACATCGAGCGGCCCCACCGCGTCCGGGTGAGCGCGTAGTCGAGGATCACCACCAGCAGCACGAAGAGACCGAACATCCACGGCACCCCGCGACCCAGGTTGAGATACCACGCCGCGAACTGGAGCGCGATCGTCAATGCGGCGACCTTGGTCAGCAGCGCTCCAGCGGATTGCGCAGACAACCCGACCGCGCGGCGGCGCCTGGCGGTGTGCATGCCCGTGAGCAGGACGGCCAGTCCCGGCAGCAGCGCGGCCAGGTGCGAAAGCCAGTCAGGCATGATCATGAGCTGGCCAAAGCTCACGAGAGCCGATGCGTAGGGGAGGTTGATCGATCCGGCATTCCCCAGCAGGTAGAGCTGCAAGCCCAGCAACGCGAGCAGGCCCGCCAGGGTCGACACGAAGCTGGGCATGCCGATCCAGCTCAGCAGGGTCGCGTAGACCGCGCCGATCACGGCGCCGGCGACTACGGCCAGCAGGATGGCGAGGGGCAGGGGCAAGCCCATGTTGACCCAGACCACGCCGACGATCGCGGAAGCCAGTCCGCTCATCGACCCCACCGACAGATCGATCTCGCCCAGCATCAGGACGCAGACGATTCCGAGCGAGATGACGCCGACGGTTGCGCAATCGAACAGCAGGTTGACCAGGTTGTTGGGATCCAGGAACAGCGGATTCAAGCTGGTGAACACGATCGAGATGACCACCAGGCCGACCACCACCGGCAGCATCCCGAGATCGCCCGAGCGGACCCGATCGTAGAAGGCGCCGATGGCGCCCGCGATGCTGTCGTCGTGCCTGACCCGCTCGTCGGAACGGTCGAGTGCTTTCGTGGTTTCGCTGCTCATTGCGCTTCCCCCTCGGCTTGCGCCGCCTTTCTCTGGCTGCGGCGTGATACGGCGTTCTCGCTCGCGCCGGTGATCGCGGTGACGAGCTCATGGTTGCTCGCATGGGGCTCGAAGATGCCGTTGTTCCTGCCCAGGCGCAGCACGACGATGCGGTCGGCGACGGCCCGGACATCCTCCATGTTGTGACTGATGATGATCACGCCGAGTCCGCGCTCGCGTACCCGCTCGATCAGATTGAGGACCTCGGCGGTTTGGGCCACGCCCAGGGCAGCGGTGGGCTCATCGAGCATGATGATGCGCGGATCCAGCAGCAGCGAACGGGCGATCGCCACGGTCTGCCGCTGCCCGCCCGACAGGGACGCCACGGGCTCACGCACCGAAGGAATGCGCGCGGCCAGTTCCTTGAGCAACGTCCATGCGCGAACTTCCATCTGGACTTCGTCCAGGCACATCGGGTTGAGCTCGTGGCCGAGGAACAGGTTGGCCACGACGTCCAGGTTCTCGCACAGGGCCAGGTCCTGGAACACGGTGGCGATGCCGAGCTTGAGGGCCGTCGCGGAGCTGTCGAGCCTGACCGACTTCCCGTTGAACTCGATGGAGCCCGATGTCGGCTGATGCACACCCGCCAGGATCTTGATCAGCGTCGACTTTCCCGCGCCGTTGTCGCCGACCAGCGCGACCACTTCACCGGCGTGCACGTCGAGGCTTACATCGGTCAGCGCGGAAACTGCGCCGAAATTCTTTGACACGCCCTTGATGCTGAGAATCGTCTCGCCTGGGGGCGGGCGTTTCGCCGTATCGGTCATTGCGGTGGTCTCCGTATCTGGACGTGCTCGCGCATGACGGCATCCGGCGGGCAGCCGCGCCCGGCCGGGATGCGCCAACTGGCGGGACTTCGGCAGGCGCCGGTTAATTCAGGATGCCAAGGCCCTTGCAGTCTTCGACATACTCGGCGGTGCAGACCTGCTCCGGGGTGTGGATGCCCGTGTCGAAGATCTGCGCCTTCATGTTTTCCCTGGTCACGACGGTCGGGACGAACAGTTCCGACGGCGTGTCGAAGAGCGTCGCCTTGGGTTCGGGCACCTCGCCCCTGAGCAGCTTGACGGCGACGTTTGCGGCAGCGGCAGCGACAATTTCCGAGGGCTTGGAAATGGTGTTGTACTGGTCGCCGGAGATCACGCGCTGAAGCGCTGCGATCACCGCGTCGTTGCCGGTGACGGGCGGGAGCGAATCGACGCCAGCCGCCTTGAGGGCGGCGATGGCGCCACCGGCGGTGCCGTCATTGGCTGCGGCGATGCCTTTGATCTCCGAACGGAAGCGCGTGATCTGGCCCGCCGTCCACTGCTGGGCCTCGCTCGGCTTCCAGTCCGGCGTATCGAACTCAGCAAGCGTGGCGTAGCCGGATTCCTTGAGACCGCGACGGATCCCGTCGCCGATCAGGCCGGCGGCCGCATCGGTCGGCGAGCCATTGATCTGGAGCACGCCGGAGCCAGCGGGCACGCCCGTGGCGGCCAGGTGGTCGACGAGCGATTTGGAGATGGAATAGCCGATGCCCTCGTTGTCGAAGGAAACGTAGTAGTCGGCCGGCGTATCCGGAATAGGCCGGTCATAGGCGATGACTTTCACTTCCTGCGACCTGGCGAACGTCACCAGGGCCGCGGCAGAGGACGAGTCCACGGGGTCGAGGACGACGACTTTCGCGCCCTGGATCAGGGCGGCGTTGAACTGTCGCTGCTGCAGCTCTGCGTCCCCGTTCGCGTTCTGGTAGATCACCGCGCAGTCCGGGCAGAGCTTTGCCAACTCGGCCTTGAAGGCGGGGAAGTCCCGCTCCTCGTAGCGGGTCGATCCCTGGTCGGGCATCAGGAAGGCGATCGTGTCCTGGGTCTGGACCTTGCAGCCGCTGGTGAGCAGCAGCCCGAGCATGCCAACACCCGTTGCCAGCCTTATGGGATTCATATCGATGCTTCTCCGGATCGTTCGGTTTTGCCCGGGGCGGCGGCCGGCGCGCACAAGAGGCTGCAACGGCGCTGCTTTCCCGGGCGCGCTGGGCGCCGCTGGTTCAACCGGTGGAGCACCCATGCTCAACCGGTGGAGCTAGGTTGCTTCGGGGGGCTCAAGGATGTCAAGCTGCGCCGCAAGGGAACGGGGCGGTCGAGGGACGAGCATTGGCCGGCAAGCGAGTTACCGCGGGAAAACGCACGACGATCTACGACCTCGCGGAACTGGCGGGTGCATCGCCGTCCGCCGTCAGTTCGGTCCTCAACGGCACCTGGCGCAAGCGCCGGATCGGTCCGGCGCTTGCCGAGAAGATCAAGCGGCTTGCCGACGAGTACGACTACTCGGTCAACATGCAGGCGAGCGGATTGAGCCGCGAGAAGTCCAATCTCATTGGAATGATCGTGCCGAAGTATGACAACCGATACTTCGGGTCAATCGTAGAGAAGTTCGAGGAGATGGCACGCGAGCGCGGCCTGTTCCCGATCGTCACCTGCACGCAGCGCGACGCCGGGCTGGAGATCCAGGCCGCGCGGGAGATGATCTCCCACCAGGTCAATTACCTGATCGCGACCGGCGCCACGGATCCCGATCGCATCACCGAGCTCTGCGCCTCCGCTGGCGTGGGCTCCTTGAACCTCGACCTGCCCGGCAAGCTTGCGCCCTCGGTGATTTCAGACAACCGCGGCGGCGCGAGGGAGCTGACCCGCTGGATCCTGGAAGCCTCGCTGGGCCGGCGAGCCGCGGACGAGCCACTGCTGTTCATCGGCGGGCGCGCGAAGGACCACAACACGGTCGAGCGCATCAAGGGCTTCCGCGAGGCGCATGCCGAGGCCGGCATCGCGGTCGGGCGCACCAACATCCTGGCCAAGGGCTACTCGCCCGGCGAGGTGCGCGATGCACTGGATGCGCATGTCGCCGCGGGCCGCAGCCCGCCGGAAGCGTTCTTTGTGAGCTCCACGATCGCCCTCGAGGGTGTCGTGCAGTGGATCGATGCAAACCCGGCCTATTCGGCCGCGCGCCCTTTCATCGGCTGCTTCGACTGGGACCCGATGGTGCCCGTGCTCGAACCGAACATCCTCATGCTGAAGCAGGACGTGCCAGGAATGCTGGAAGTACTGTTCGACATGATCGACGGCAGGATCGAGGCCGCGGGCGTCGTGGAGATACCGACGTCACTGGTGCGCCAGTAAGCCTGCGACAGGGGCGGACTGCATCCGCCGGTCAATCGGGTCGGCCACGCTCCACCTGTCCAGGGGAGCCCGCGACACTGTAGTGCGACTACTCCCCGACCAGCACCGGCTCTCCGGTGGCCGTGGGCAAAGATACGCCCAGAAAGTTCGCCAGCGTCGGCGCGATCTGGCGGATATCCATTCTTCCGAGGTTCTTTCCGGGCTTCACGCCAGGGCCCAACACAAAGAAGGCCGCGTTCATCTCCGGATGGGTGTTCCGATATCCGTGCGCACCCGTCGTATTCGCCTGCTGCCTCACGGTTTCTCCGGCCAGCGCGCCTCCCATGGCCAGGCCACCCTTGGCGTCGACCAGGAATGAAGCCTCCTCCAGCGCACCTTCCCTCACCGCGGCCTCGCCGCGCAGCACGCTTGCCACGCCGCCGGCCGGGTCTTTCTCCAGCGCGGCAAGGATCGCGTCCACCGTGTCGCGACTTGCGACGTCGTTCTTGTCCTTGAGCACGACCGAGGCGCTGCCCCCCGAGTTCCAGGAGTAGGCCTTCCATGACTGGAGCTTGCCCTCCTGGTCCACTGCGATGAGGCCGGCCTTGGCGAATGCGGCGTTCAGGTTGATGGTCGCGTCGACCCGATGGAAGCCGTGATCCGAAACGATGGCGATGATCGAGCCTGGATACACCGCACGCTGGGCTTCGATCAGGCGCGAGATCATCGCGTCCGTTTCCTCCAGCGCCCGCTTGGCCCCGTCGTTCGCCGGCAGGGGGCCGCGCTTGTGCTGGGCGCTGTCCAGGCCGGTCAGATGGACGGTGAGGAGTTGCGGCTTGGCCTCCTGGATCATCGCTAGCGCGATGCTGGTCAGCTTCTCGTCGAATGACCACTCTTCACTGTTGTCGGCCGCATCGAACAGCTTGTCTGCACCCGCCACCTTTTCCAGGAATCCTCGCGGCGTGCTTACCGCATAAAGAAGGTGGCTGTCCGAAGCCGTCTTCTTGGTGCGCCAGTACTCGGGCATGTTGTAGTCGATGGCCGGGTGGGCCACGCTCACCGGCCACAACACGCTGGCGGTAGTCAGGCCGCCCGACTTGGCGGCGTCCCAAAGTGTAGGCACCCGGATCTGCGAGCCGTACCAGTTCCATGCACCTTTCTCGACGCCCTCGGGATCGAAGACCGTGTTGGTCCTGATGCCGTGCTCGGCAGGCGCGGTGCCCGTGATGATCGAGGTGTGGTTGGGATACGTGACGGTTGGCGTCACGTTGACGACCTCCGTCGAGTAAGCGCCTTTCCGCACGAATTCGCGCAGGGTCGGAACCTGCAGGCCAAGCCGGTGTGCTTCGATCACGTAGTCCGGATGGAGGCCATCGACGGATATCAGCAGCACCGCGCGTTCGTTCTCCCGCGCAGCCGCAAGGGGACTCGCCAGCAGTAGCGAGGCCAGGACGAAGTTGAGCTTGGATGCGGTGTTCATTGGCCTCTGCACGACGGGGCTGAAGTGGAGCGCCCGGATCAGCGGGCGCGAGCGGGGCTCTTCGGGAGGAATCCGATCACTCCCAGCGGGTCATTGGTGAAGATCGCGTCGTAGCCGAGCTCGACGGCCTTGCGCCAGTCATCTTCTTTGTCGATCACACCGGAGAAGACGAGCACGCCGTCCTGCTGGAACTGCCTGACCTGCGCCGGCGTCGTTTCGTCCGTCTCCAGGACGATGCAGCTTGCGTGCAGTTCGCGCAGGGTCGCAGCATAGTCGTGGCTGTTCCGAGGCACGCCCAGCGGGCACGTGCGTACGCGCGGATTGAGGTCGTGCATCGCGCTGATCGTGCGCCAGTCGAAGGACTGCAGGACTACCCGGTCCTCGAGGCCATACTTGCGGATGAGCTGGTCGACCTTGGCCGCATAGAGGGTCGTATCGATCGCCCGTCCCGGCGCGCCATCCTTCGGCAGCTTCGTTTCCACAAAATACTTGATCCGGGTATTGCCCTTGAAGGCGCGGAATACCTCCTCCAGCGTCGGCATGCCCGCGGCACGCTTCTCGGCGTCCGGGTAGATTTCGCGGGATTTGCTGCCGCAGTCGAAATTCCGGCTCTGCTCCAGGGTCAGCACGCGAACGGGCTTGGGAGTCAGGCCGATGCCCGGCGGCGCCGTACAGAAGGTCGGATTGATGTTGTTGTCATGCGTGACCAGAAGCTCGTTGTCCGCGGTCATCTGCAGATCGAACTCCAGGTACTCGACGCCCGCCCGCGCGGCCTGCTCGAACGCATACATCGTGCTCTCGGGCCACAACAGGGCGCCGCCGCGATGGGCGATGACATCGGGCCTGTTGGCGCCCGCCGCCGCCGAAGCGGCCGACGCCGCGACGACCATGACCATCGTTTGAAGCAGCTTCATCGACCACCCTCCCGCTCACGACCAAGGAAATCCACCATATCGGAGGGCTTGTCCGTCAGGAACAGCGTCGCGCCCGCATCCAGCAGCCTGCGGTACTCGGCATGGCGTTGCGCCAGGGGCAGGCTGTCGATCTCCCACAAGGTTTCGGTGGTCAGCCGCGTGCCCTCCGGGCGCTTGGCCGCGTTGAAGGCCGCAAAGTACTCCGGCGTGCTTCGGTACCAGAGGAAGTACCCCGCCGGGTTGTACTTCGCGAACCCCATCAGTTGCCCCAGATCACTGGGCCTGCAGGTTGCCGGCGCGTCTGCGGGGCAGTCCTGGATGCGAGGCACGATGGCGAGCGCGTCCGCCACCCCGGCATCGGGCTGGCGGGAGTCGTCCGGTGAACCGGTCACCCACGCGGTCGTCTGGCCTTGCATCCCGACTTTCCTGACCAGCTCGGCCACTTCGGCGTGGGTGGCAGCCTTGATGTCGAGGTGGACGATCAGGCCATGCTGCTTCGCGGCCAGCAGCATCTCCTCCAGCGTGGGAAGGGGCTCGTCCGTGACAACTACGCTCGGTCCACCGTTGCCGCGGCGCAGACGCAGCTTGCGCAGCTCCTCCGAGGTGAAATCGGCAACGCGCCCCGTGCCGTTGGTGGTGCGGTCCAGCGTTGCGTCGTGGATGGAGACAAGTGCGCCGTCCTTGGATTTCCGGATGTCCAGCTCGATGCCGTCGATGCCCTTGTCGGCGCAGGCATGGATCGAGGCCACGGAGACCTCTGGCGCTTCGCCTACGCAGCCACGATGGGCAATTACCAGCACACGGCTTGTATCGCGAAGCTTGTGTGCCGGATTCGTTTCCTGGGAGGCTTGCCCGAGGGCGCCACCCGCCTGCACAAGCAGGCAGGTGGCGACCGCGACACGTGCGAGACGGATCGCTGGCTTTGGCATCAGAAATCCGCCTTGAGGGTGACGAAGAAGTATCGACCGATGGCATCCATGTAGGCCGAGCCATTGTTCGAATTCGCCGTATCAGCGCTCAGGTGGGGGGTGGTGGCGAACGCACGCAACACCGGGTGCTTGATCTCGCTGTCGGTGAGGTTCTTGATGCCCAGTGAGACCGAGTACCTCGTGGTCGGGAACCAGCTGATGTTCAAGTCGTGCAGCCAGTAGGACGGGACGTACGGCATTTCGCGCGTCTCCAGCGACTGGTCGTTCATCTCGTACCGGCTCTTGCTGTTGTAGCGCGTGGTGAGTCCGAAGCTGAACTGACCGACCTCATACTTGTTCAGCATGGTGGCCTTGAAGTCCGGGTACTGGAACTGCCCCGCATCGTCGCTGCCCTCGCTGCCACGCTGCGCAATGACGCGGCGCTCGAGATTGCGCGTGCCGTTGAGGGCGATCCGGTAGCGCCCCGGACCGAGGTCGAAACCGTAGTGCGCTCCGAGATCGATGCCGCGGGTCCTGCGTCCGGCCAGGTTGGCGTACTGCGCCTGCACGTAGTCCACTTCACCCACCTGGTGCCCGGTACCGCTCGTGGTATGGCGGTTCACGAACTGGCAGTACCCCATGTCGGGGCCCCCGCTGGCGTTGACGCAGTTGTTCATGATCGTGCCGTAGGCGATCGACGTGATCACGTTCTCGATGTCGATTTCCCAGTAGTCCGCGGTCAGGTCAAGGCCGCGCACGAAACTCGGCTGCCACACGACGCCGTACGAGAACGAGTTGGACGTTTCTGGCTCGAGGTCCGGGTTGCCGCCGGTGTAAACGCGCGGCGTGTTCTGGTTCGGCCTCGGCAGGGGGCCGGTCCAGCCGGGGACCGTAGCAGCGCAGTTGGCCATGCGATCGCTGTCCTGGAGGATCAGGACGTCCTGGCACGGATCGGAGATGTGCCCGAGCGTGACCATGCCAATCGGCGAATACAGCTCGCCGAAGTTCGGCACGCGGATGCTGAAGCCCTTTACGCCACGCAGGCTCACGCCTTCGAACGGCGTCCAGATCAGGCCGAGCTTCCACGTATTGGTGGATGGGTTGTCGCTGTAGTGCGAGTACCGGTACGCGGCCTCGAAGTCGAGCTTGCGCGCGCCTGGCATGTCGCTCAACACTGGAACCACTACTTCGCCATAGACTTCCGACACCTGGCGGCTCGCCTGCATGTCCGGGTGCAGCGCGTGGTCATTGCCCGGCGACCAGATGATGTTGTTGAGCTTGGCGGTGTCAGGATCGTCGCGCGTGTCCAGCTTCTCCTCGCGCCACTCCAGGCCGGCCGCGAACCTCACGCTGCCGGCGGGCAGGCTGAACAGCTCTCCGTTCATGCCGAAGCCGGCATTGAGCATGCTGTTCTTGGTGCGCTCGTCACGCTGGTAGGGCATGACATAGTTGAGCCATGCGTCGCTTGGCATTTCCGTGCTGTAGAGATTGGTCGGAACGCAGCCAGCTGCCCGCGCCGCTTCGCTGGCGCAGATGGGATTTCCTGCCGAATCCACCGTCACGTCGCGCGCCAGCAACCATTCGTTGACGCCGAGCATGTTCGTGGTGGTGATGTCGTCCTCCACCGTGCCCCAGCGGACAAAGCCTTGCCAGTCGATCCAGTCGGTCAGCCTGCCACTGAGGTCTGTGCCGAAACTGATCGCATCGCGACGGTGGGTCTCGCGGGACATCGGCAGATGCGAGTAATGCCGGCTCATCGGCATCTGGCTCACGCCCAGGGCCTGCATGTGGGCGCGCATGGAATCAGGCAGGTACGGATCACTCAGGCGCGCGATCATGCCCGGGCGGGCCACGCCGGTCACAGGGTCGGTTCCCCACCAGTTCGTCGGGCGCACGTCGTCACGATGGCCCGGCCACTGCGCGTGACCGCTGACGTACGTGGTCGCGTAGCCGAAACTGGTGTTCCACACGAGTTCCGGGGTCAGCTGGACTTCCAGGTTCGCGTACGCCGAGGCCTTCTCGGACTTGTCGCGCAGCAGCATGTAGTCGTAGATGCCGAACGTCGAGTCCGGGCCGCCGTTCTGGGTGCCGGTGTCGTTGTTGGAGATCGTCTGGTAGCTGTCGCGGGGGACGTTGACCACCTGCCCGTCGATCAACTGGTACCAGTTGCCGTTGATGGCGTTGTTTCCGCACGGCGTCCGCCCGTTGAACTCGCACCACGTCGGATAGGGCGAACGGTAGAACTGGTGGAAGTCGATGATGATGTTGTCGGGGATGCCATCATCCGGACCGGTGTTGGCCGGATTGGCCTGGTAGACCATCCGCTCCTGGAAGCGATCGAGCAACGGTATGTCGTCGGTGTAGACATAATTGACGCCGAAAACCAGGTGGGCTCTTTCTTCCAGGAAGTCGAAGCCCGATCCCAGCGAGAAGTTCGTCTGCCGCGCATCGCCCTGCTCGGACATGCCGGTGGTGAAGGATGCGCTGGTGCCGTCCATGCGCTTCTTCATCACGACGTTGACGGCGCCGGTGACGGCGTCAGCCCCGTAGATCGCAGAAGCACCGCCGGTGACGGTTTCGATGCGTTCAACCAGCGCCGAAGGAATGGTGTTCAGGTCGACCGCCGCGGTACGCGCGCCGCCGGATACCCACCGGCGTCCATCGACCAGCACCAGCGAACGGTTGGTGCCCATGCCGCGCAGATCGATGTTGGCGACGCCCTTGTCATACTCCTGGCCCATCGAGTTCATTTCGCCCAGGCCCGGGCCGACCGCGGGATTGAGCAGCAGCGCGTCGTACACGGTGAAGCGGCCGCTTTCCTTCACTTCCTCGAAGTCCACGACCGAAATCGGCATCACCGATTCCAGCTCCGGACGCGCGATGCGGGAACCGGTGACGACGACGCTGTCCAGCGTCTTCGCCGTTTGCTCCTGCCCCTCCCCCGCGGGCTCTTCTTGGGTCGAATTCGCGGTCTGTGCCGCGACCGATGGTGCGAGCGCCAGCAGCAGCGCCGTCGTAAGCAGGCGCCTATTCGGCCCAGCATGGAATGACTTCATCAACCTTTCTCCCGTTTGGCTGTGAACAATTACCCTTGCGTTGCGCATATGCTCACGATGGGCACGGGTTGTAAAGCAGTTTCGATCCCGCATTGCAGCATACGGCGATCCTCTGCAGGCACGCGCAGTCCGCGGCGATGCCGCTGCGAAAAAGAGGCTTGGGTTGGCGCGTGCGCGCCTGGCTCAGCCGGCCAGAATGGCTCGGGCCGTGCTCTCGTCGGTGATGAGGCCGTTGATGATGCCGCCCTTGAGTGCGGCCTTGATCGGCGCGACCTTGGCGCTGCCCGCTGCCACCCCGATGGTCAGGCCGGTGCAGGGTGAGGAATGGGGCACGCTTGTCAGACGCAAGTTGCTGCCGCCCTCGATCACCTTTCCGTTGCCGTCGAATGCCCAGCCGACGACTTCGCCTACGGCGCCAAGGCGGATGAGTTCCAGCAGTTCGGTCCTGCTCACGAACCCGTCTACATGCAGCGGGGCAGTCTGGTCGAGCTGGCCGATGCCCACCAGGCGCAAGGTCGCGTTCTGGGCGATCGTGCGGATGCGCTTCACCGCGTGGATCTCGAGCAGGCTTTGGCATTCCTCGGGCGTGGGCAGTATCACGGGCAAAGGCATCGGGTAGGACTGCGCGCCCGTCAGATCGGCCAGCTTGGCGATCGCGTCGAAGGGACCGGCCGAGCCGTCCGGGGAGATATTGCCAACCAGCGAAACCAGCACGTGATTCCTGGTCTGCAGCGCGGGGATGCGCTCCACCGTGGCGCGCATCGCGCGCCCGGTGCCGAGGCCGATGATGCTCGGCGTCTCGCTGCGCAAAGTGATTTCCAGCAGGGCGGCGGCGCGCTCGGCGATGCCCACGAGGGTGCCCGAATCGCCGGGGTCGCTGGGTGCGACCTCGCAGAAGCGCAGGTTGAATCGTTCCTGCAATTGAGCGGCCACGTCCATGCAGGACGCAATGGGGTGCTCAAGCCGGAAAGTTATCAGTCGCTGGGACAAACAGAGGGAAACCAGGCGCTGTGCCGTCGCCCGGGACACATTGAGCTTGCGGGCGATCTCATCCTGCGTATTGCCGGCGATGTAGTACAACCAGCCTGCACGGGCAGCGGCATCCAGGCGGGTAGTTTCGTTGTCAGCATTTGCCATGTACGGCTGCCTAGGAGGCGGACGGGTATCCCGCATTGCCCGGGGCCGCGGCAATGGCGGATCCTAGTTTACGCATGTCCTCGAAGAGGCGGTGGGCGCCCGCCTCGAGGAGGGGGCGACCTGGATCGTCGCCTTCGCGATGGTGGCTTCCGCCGGTGAAACCCCAGACCTCCATGCCTGCGGCTCGTGCCGCCAGGACCCCATAGGGGCTGTCCTCGATCACCAGGCAGGCAGCCGGCTCCACACCCATCTGGCGGGCTGCATACAGGAACAGGTCGGGTTCTGGCTTGCCACGGGCCACCATCTCGGCGGTGTAGACGTTTTCGCCGAAGTACGCCGCCAACCCGGTGACCTCCAGGCTCAACCTCACCCGGGCGAGATCGCTGGAAGATGCCACGCAGCGAGGAAGGCCAAGCCCCGCGAGAGCGTCAGCCACGTGCGGGATGGGAAGGAGTTCTTCGCGGAACCGCTGGACGAGGCGGGTATTGAGGTCGTGCTCGAATCCTGGCGCCAGATCCAGCTGCTGGGAAAGGGCATGCGTCCGCACCGTGCTCAGCTGTCGGCCGAGGAAATGGCGGGTGACGTAGGGGATGTCGGCCGGCAGTCCTTGTCCGGTCAGCGCCTCGGATAGGACGGAAAGCGAGAGCGGCTCGCTGTCGACCAGTACGCCATCGCAATCGAAGATCACCAGTGAATAGGCTTGGTCGGAGTCCACCGGTGGCCACCTCGTCAGTCGGGTGGACACTATACAAGGTGAGCGAAAGCGTATCTAGATGAGCAAATGTATCAAATAGGCCGGTTTGGGGGCTTGGCCGGGCAATCGTCGCCACCTGGCCACCGCTGCTTTCGTTTAGGGGGATTGATCGGCCGGGTCCCGCGGGTCGGCTCACCTGGCCAAACAAGCGGACATGTCTCGGCTGCTCTGGGTCGCGCTCCCGCACGGAAGATCGGCAAGGCGAGCGGGCCGACAACTGTCCGAGCAGCTTCGAAGGGCGAGCAGTATCGAAGTCATCCCCGCACCGGGCCGCTGTTCAACCGCGCACTCCAGTCAGCGTTGCACATGGCGACGCTTGAGCCGCTCCTGCCGCGCTCGATCTCCGTGACCGCTTGAGCGAGTGGTCCCGGTTGCAGAATGGCCTTCAGCCAAACAGTGGGCTCAGCGCTCCTTGTCGGTGGCGCTCGCCCTCGTTGCAGCCCGGTATTGGAACCAAAGAGAGCGCGCGCGGCTTGCGATCGCCGTGCCGGTTCCGCGATTCCATGGTTCTTCTGTGGACCGCATTTCCCTAGGTCGTTCCCAGCGAACAGTGCTACGCGCTTGCCACAGGCGCCGAAGTTCCCAGTCGGCGCACCAAATTTATGTACCGGTCAGTTTGATATTCAGGATTGATTGCAGCGCGATACGAATAATTGCGCTCACCGGCCGCATTCAGGGCCGGAAATAACAACCGACATAGAGGTCGATAGAACAATGAAGAAGTCCCTGCTTGCCTTGACCCTGCTCGCCGCCGCCCCCTTCGCCGCCTCGGCCGCCGAGGGCGTGTCCTACAACTACGTCCAGGGCGGTTACGCCGCGACCAATACCGACGGCGCCGACGCCGATGGCTGGGGCCTGGATGGCTCCGTCGCGATCGCCCCGAACTTCCACCTGTTCGGCGGCTACAGCAACCAGGAGATCGACGGCACCTCGATCGACTTCGACCAGTGGCGTGCCGGCGTGGGCTACAACCGCGAGATCGCCCCGTCCGCCGACCTGGTCACCCGCGTGGCCTACGAGAAGTTCGATGCCGGCAGCGGCTTCGACTACGACGGCTGGAGCGCCGAAGTCGGCGTGCGCGGCGCGCTGCACCCGAACTTCGAGGGCTACGTGATGGCCGGCTACGAAGACGGCGACAACTACGACGGCGAGTTCTACGGCCGCGTGGGCGCCCAGGCCAAGTTCAACCCGAACTGGGGCGTGAGCGGCGACGTGAAGTTCGTCGACGGCGACACCCAGTGGTTCGTCGGTCCGCGCTTCAGCTGGTAAGCCGAAAGGCGTGCAATAGCCGGGGGGCGGTCCCTCTCTCTCCCGTTCCCCGGCTTGTTTCACTGGCGTGTTTCCCTCCCCACACGCCAGACCGGAGCCCGGCGCAAGCCGGGCTCTTTTTATGTGCGCGATAAGCGCGCGCATCAAAGCGCGCTGCGGCAACGTCGGCACGGGACGGCCGCCGCAGCGCGACGCGCAGGTCGCGCGACGGGGTCGCGACTCAGCGGAACAGGGTGTCCGGGTACTCGGGCTTCTGCTCGCGCCCCAGCAGCTGGCGCAGCCCGTCGACCGGGGTGATGTCCCCATGCAGCACCGCGCGCACGCCGGCGGAAATCGGCAGCTCGATGCCATGCCGGTCGGCCAGGCGCATGACCTCGTCGGCGGTCTGCACCGATTCGACCACCTGCCCGATCTGCGCGATCGCCTCGCCCATCGGCTGGCCACGACCCAGGGCCAGGCCCAGGCGGCGGTTGCGCGACAGGTCGCCGGTACAGGTCAGCACCAGGTCGCCGAGGCCGGCCAGGCCCATCAGCGTTTCCGGGCGGGCGCCGATCGCCGCGGCCAGGCGCAGCATTTCGTTGAGGCCGCGGGTGATCAGGCCGGCGCGGGCATTCAGGCCCAGCTCCATGCCATCGGCCACGCCGGTGGCGACGGCCAGCACGTTCTTCATCGCCCCGCCCAGTTCGGCGCCGACCATGTCGTTGCCGGTGTAGGCGCGGAAGGCCGGGCCGTGCAGCGTGTCGGCCACGACCTGGGCGAACTCCGCATCGGCGCCATGCACGGTCACCGCGGTGGGCAGGCCGAGCGCGACTTCCTTGGCGAATGACGGGCCGGTGACCACGGCCAGCGGCACGTCCGCGCCCAGCACGTCCTCGGCCACCTCGTGCAGGAAGCGCCCGGACCCCGGCTCGAAGCCCTTGGTCGCCCAGGCCACGCCGGCACCGGCCGGCAGCAGCGGCTTGAGCGCATGCAGGGTTTCGGTGAACGCGTGCGAGGGCACCACGACCAGCACCCAACTGGCACCGCGGACGGCGGCGGCCAGGTCGGTGGTGGCGCGCAGGGTCGCCGGGAGTTCGATTCCGGGCAGGTAACGCGGGTTCTGGTGGTCGCGGTCGATCGCCGCGGCCATCGCCGGATCCCGGCCCCACAGGGTGGTGGCCAGGCCGTTGCGCGCGGCCAGGGTGGCCAGCGCCGTGCCCCACGAGCCGGCGCCGAGGACCGCCAGGGTGTCAGGCACGGCAGTCACGGGGCCGGCGCGGGACTGCAGGCTCAGGCGTTGCCGACCGGCTCGGCCAGGGCCGCTTCAGCGGCGCCCGCCTGCTGCTGGCGCTGGCGCAGGGTCTCGGCGTACAGCGCATCGAAATTGATCGGCTGCAGCAGGAACGGCGGGAAGCCGCCAGCCTGGATCAGGTCGCCGACCGTCTGGCGCACGTACGGGAACAGGATGTTCGGGCACTGGGTGCCCAGCAGGACGTCGATCGCCTGCGGCTGCAGGCCGACCAGGCCGAACACGCCAGCCTGCTCGACTTCGGCCACGTACGCGGTCTTGTCGCCGACCTTGCAGGTCAGGGTGACGGTCAGCACGACCTCGAACAGCGCCTCGTTCAGGCGCTGCACGCGCTGGTTGAGGTTGAGCTGCAGGTCCGGCTGGCCCGGCTCGCTGAAGATGCCCGGGGCGCCCGGGGCCTCGAAGGAAACGTCCTTGACGTAGATCTTCTCGACGCTGAAAGCAGGACCCGCGGCTTCCGGCTGGGCGACGGCGGCGCCGTTGGTGGTTTCGTCGGACATTTCAGGAACTCCAGATGCATTGGGAACGCGACCAGCATTGATCGCAGTGAACGCCGGATTATGGCATGCCCACCCGGGCATGGCCGCTCCGCCGGGGGTATGTCAGGCGCGGCCCTTGACCAGCGGCAGGCCGGCCGCGTCCCACGCGCCGGTGCCACCCTCGAGCCAGTGGACCTGCTCGAAACCGGCCTTCTTCAGCTTCTTGGCCGCATCGGCCGACGCCATGCCGTTGCGGCACACCAGCACCACCGGCGACTGCTGCTTGCCCGCCAGCAGCTTGCCCTGCGGGTCGAACTGGCTGGGGATCACGTTGCGGCTGCCGGGGATGTGGCCTTTCTCGAAATCGGCGATCGCCGACAGGTCCACCACCAGCGCACCGCCCTGGTTGACCAGGCTGGTCAGCTCGGCCGGCTTGAGCGCCTTGTAGCCACGGAACAGGCGGGCGATCTCGGTGTAGGCGATGGCCACGGTCAGGCCTGCCAGCGCCATCGACAGCATGGGGTGGCGGCCGAAGAAGGCCATCAGGGTTTCTGCATTCACGACAGTCGGGATCGGCAGCGGAAAGGGCGGCGATTGTCGCACAGCCCCCGGTCGCGACGCGCCGCGGCTACTTGCCTTCCCAGAAATCGGGCAGCCCGGCCACCTGCCACCAGCGCTTGGCCTTGGGGTCCCAGCGCCACTTTTCCTGGTAGCGGACCGAGCGTTCGGCCTGGGTGTGGCGGTTGATCACGCCAACCTCGACCGACCGCACCACCGTGCCGTCCTCCAGTTCGCCATTGCCGCCTTCGCGGTAACTGGACACCTGCAACTGGTTGTAGCGCTCCAGCTGCAGGTCGGTCAGCGGCTGCGCCTCGCGCAAGGCGGGGTCGACCATCTGCCAGGCGCCTTCGTAGTCGCTCCAGCGCATGGCCGAAGAGAACACCGTCTGCGCCTGCTCGAGCTTGCGCGAACTGCCACCGGCGGCCTCGGCGTGCGGCATCGCCAGCAGCATCAGCCAGGCGAGCAGCAGGGTCGGGATCGTGCGCATGCAGGGGCTCCGGGGCGGATACGACCCATCCTAGCAGGGCCGAAGCGGTGCTCAGTCCGGGCGCAGGGCCACGAAGCGCCCGCTGAACACGGTCGCCTCGCCGCCGTCGGGCAGGCGGACGCAGGCGGCGATGCGGCACCGGGAGCGGCCGCGCTGGCGGAAGGTGGCGACGAAGGTTTCCCAGCCACCCTCCTCCAGCCAGGCCTCCGCCCGCAGGTCGGCCTCCAGCGGCGCCAGGTAACGCACGGTGCTGTCGGCGACGTAGACCTCGGCCTTCAGCCCTGCGTCGGCCAGCCGCGAGGTGGCCAGGGCCCAGCCGGCCAGGGTCATCAGCGAAGCCAGGCTGCCGCCGAAAGCGGAGCCCTTGTCGTTGATATTCGGTGCCAGCGGCGCGTCCAGGCGCAGGCGCCCGGCCGTTTCGCCCACGATCTCGACCTGCATTGCGCGGACCTGCGGGATCGACTGCAGGTGGGTGCGCAGTGCGGCCAAGCTTGAAGCTTCGATCATCGGATACATCCACGGGCGCGTGGTCCCACGCGCGGGGCCCGCATAATGCCGCAATGTCCGCGCCACGTCCGCCCGCCTGGTACCTGATCTCATTGCGTGCGCAGGCCGATCATTCAGCCCCGCGCCGCGCCGCCGCGCGCCATGGCGGTGGATTGCTGCCGCTGTCGCCCTGGCGGATACGGCTGCGAGACGATGCGGCCAGCCGGCAGGCGCTCGAAGTGGCCCTGGACGCTCCGGTCCTGGTGTTCACCAGCCCTGCCGCGGTCCGTGCCGCCGTCGCGCTGCGGACGCTTTCCGCCGCGCCGGCGCAGCAGTGGCTGGCGGTGGGTGCGGGTACGGCCGCCGCACTGCGCCGGGCCGGCATCGGGCGGGTGCAGGCGCCATCGAGGATGGACAGCGAAGGCCTGCTGGCGCTGCCGGCCCTGGCCGGTGCCACCCGGGTCGGCCTGGTAACCGCCCCCGAGGGGCGTGGACTGCTCGCGGCCACGCTGGCCGATCGCGGCACCCGGGTGGACCGCGCCGATGTCTACCAGCGGGAGCCGTTGCCTCTGACGGCGCCCGCGGTGGCCCGGCTGGCAGCGCTCCAGACGCCAGCCTGCCTGGCCCTGAGCAGCGAGCTGGCCCTGCGCCTGGTGCTGCCGCAGCTGCCGCCTCCGGCCCTGCGGGTCCTGCAGGGCGCAGCGGTGGCCGCCGCCAGCCCGCGCCTGGCCGGGTTTGCCCGCGAGCTGGGCTGGCAACGGGTGGTGGTCGCCGGCAGTCCGCGCCCGGCGGCGCTGGTCCGGGCCGCGGTCGAGGCGCTGTCGACCAAGGTCTGAACTGGTTGCGCTTGCAGCGCCACGGGCGCCAAGCGATCCTTTCGACAGGGTCGCCGGTACGACGCACGTCACGGTTGACGACGCGGCAGCGGCCCACGGACAAGGACGCTCCCGTGAACGAGGTTTCTCCCGCCGCTTCCCGCCGCGTCCGTTGGCGCGCGCCTGTCGCCGCACTGCTGGTGCTGGCGCTGGGAGTGGCCGGCTGGTCCGGATGGCATGGCTGGCACCAGCGCCAGCAGCAGGCACGTGTGCAGGCACAGGAGGACGCGCGCCAGATAGATGCGCTCGGCCAGCGCATGGACACGCTGCGCGGCGACCTGCGCGCGCAGGGCCGACTGCTGCAGGATGCCGCCGCGTCCAACCGCGTGCTGCGCGACGAAGTGCTGGGCCTGGGCCAGCGCAATGCGCTGCTCGAGGACACCGTGGCCAGGCTCGACGCGAACAGTCGACAGGGCCACCAGGCCCTGCGCCTGGACGAAGCGGAACTGGCGCTGGTCGCGGGCGCGCAACGCCTGCACCTGGCCGGCGACCTGGATGGCGCGCGCCGCGCCTATGCGCTGGCCGCAGGCATGCTCGACGACCTCGACGATACGGCCGTGCTCAACCTGCGCCAGACTCTCGCCGCGGAACGCGCCGCGCTCGATGCGCTCGGCCCCGGTCCGCGCGCGAACCTGGCCCGGCGGCTGCAGGCGCTCGATGAAGCACTCGGGCAACTGCCTCGCGAGCCGTCCGTGTCCGCCACGCGGCAGGCACGCCTGCCACTGTGGCAGCGCCTGCTTTCGCCGTTGCTGGAAATCCGGCCCTCAGGCAGCAACGCGCTCATGGGCGCCGCGCAGCGTCGCGAGGGCGCGGATGCGCTGCAGGTGGAGCTGACCCTGGCGCGCGCGGCCCTGGAACGCGGCGACGTTGACGGCTTCCATACCGCGCTGAACCGCAGTGCGGCGTGGATCGCCCGCTTATGGCCTGATTCACCTGCGCTGCACGATGTTCTCGGTGAACTGGATTCGATGCGCGAGGCACCGCTGCAACCACAGTCGCCGCTGCTCGACAGCACGCTGCCGCAGCTGCGGGCCCTGCGCGACGGGAGGGACGCGCCATGAACATGAAGCCGTACCGTTGGCTGGTCGCGCTGCTGGTGGTCGCCGTGCTCGGCGTGCTCGGGTCGCAGTGGCTGGCGCAGCACAACGCCTCGGACCTGGGCCAGGTGATCGTGCGCAGCGGCGGTTACGACTACAGCACGACGCTGCCACGCGCGGCGTTGCTGCTGCTGCTGGCGTGGCTGGTGCTCGCTGCCGCATGGTCCTTGCTGCGCCTGCCGTTCCGGATCTGGGGCCGCTATCGCAAGCGCCAGGGTCGCGCGCGACTGATCGAGGGGCTGCGCGCGCTGCAGGGCGGCCACTGGCTGCGCGCCGAGCGTCTGTTCGCCGCAGCCGTGGACGACCCCGAAGTCGGCGCGATCGCGCTGGCCGCTGCGGTGCGCGCGGCCGACGGCCGCGGCGATCCGGCCGCCGCCGAAGGCTGGCTGACCGCGCTGGCCACACGCGATCCCGCCGCACACGCGATGCTTGCCGGGGAACGCCTGCTCGAACGTGGCCTGCCGGTCGATGCGATCAATGCACTCGACGTCGCCGCCGCTCAACCGCTGCCGCCACGCGGACTGCTGTTGCGCACGCGCGCGCTGAAGAGCATCGGCCGCGCCGGTGAAGCCTATGGCCTGCTCGGCGCGCTGCGCCAGCAGTCGGCCTTGCCCGAAGCGGAGCTGGCACGACTGGAGATGGAACTCGCCACCCAGTCACTGCGCGAAGCCGCCGATGCCAACCTGCTGGCCGAGCGCTGGGAAGCCATGCCCAAGCCGTTGCGCACCGAACCACCGGTGGTGGCCGCCTATGCCGCCCGCGCCGCCGCGCTGCGCTGGGACGAGGCCGCGCTGCGCCATCTCGAGCAGGCGCTGGACGCGCGCTGGGACGAGTCGCTTGCCGACCTGTATGGAAGCCTGGCGGTCGGCCATGTCGATTCGCGCCGTGCCAGCGCCCAGCGCTGGCTGCAGGCACATCCGGCCAGCCCGGCCCTGCTGCTGGCGCTCGCGCGGCTTTCGCGCAAGCAGGGCCAATGGCTGCAGGCGCAGGACTTCCTGCATCGCGCCATCGCCCAGGGGGCGGGTGCGGAAGCATGGGAAGAAATGGGTGCCGGGTTCGCTGCGGCCGGCGAAGAAGGCCTGGCGCGGCGCGCGTATGCCAACGCATTGCATGCCGCACGTGGCGAAGCTGCCGAGGAACTTCCTGGCCGCGACCTGCGCGAGAAGATCTACGACCTGGCGGTGGGCGAGGACCGCGACGCGCACGGCATCCCGCGACTGAAGGACTGACGCGGAAGCTCAGCGGCCCGGGTCGGCTGCCGCATCGGCGGCGGCCTCGACATCCCCTGCAACGCCTGCGTCCTTCCCGGCCATGGAGGCCATCGTCCTGCGCGCGTCTCCCTGTTCCACCAGCGCGAGCTGCTGGGCCACTTCGGATGCGTACTGGGCACGCGCATCGGCATCACCCACCAGCTGCGGCGGCAACGGCTGCAGGCGCTCGAAGCGTGCGCGGGCGGCATCGAAGCGCGAGGACCGACGCTCCCATTCGCCGCGGATCAGCTGGCAGTACAGCCATTGCTCGTCGCGCTGCGTGTGCGCGGCATCATCCGGACAGGCGGCGGCGAAGGCGGTGGCGGCAGCTTCCACGTAATGCGGGTACTGCGCCGGCGACGCTTGCCAGGTCGCGCGCATCAGGGTGCCGGCGCGATCGACCAAGGACACGCCGAGCGCCTCCTGCAGGGACGCCGCCAGCCAGTATGTCGTTTCGGTCTGGCGCAGCTGCTGGTATGCCTGGCCCTGGACGAAGGCGGTCAGCACCTCCAGTTCCGCCGGGCTGAAATCATCGCGATACATGACGAAACCGTTGCCGGGGCATTTCGCCAGCGGCCACGGGGACATGATCGGCCCGTAGGCCTGGCCGTCCAGGTAGTGGCCGAAGGCCGTCCCCGAGCCTGCCGTTTCCTGGCGGAAGCGCTCGCCTCCGACGGGGCACTGGTAATCCATCTCCATGATGGTCAATGCCTGTGCCGGTCCGGCCGCGACCACCGCCAGCCACACCCCCGCGCACGCCCACGCTGCCATCCGGCTCATCCGCGCCCCTTCGCGTCTTGTCCGCGATCCACGATAGCAGCACGGTGCCCCGAAACGCGGAAGGGCGGCCAAGCCGCCCTTCCGGTGGACAGGATCCTGCGCTCAGCGTTCGACGATCGCGACCACACCCATGCCGCCGGCCGTGCAGATCGAGACCAGTGCGCGGCCACCCCCGCGTTCGGCGAGCTGCTTGGCGGCGGTCGCGATGACGCGAGCACCCGTGGCGGCGAAAGGATGGCCGGTGGCCAAGGAGGAACCGACCGGGTTGATCTTCTCCGGATCGATCCGGCCCAGCGGCGCATCCAGCCCCAACCGGTTGCGGCAGTAGTCCTCGCTCTCCCACGCGCGCAGCGTGCACAGCACCTGCGCGGCGAACGCCTCGTGGATCTCGTAGAGGTCGAAATCCTGCAGCGTGAGTCCATGCCGGCGAAGCATCTCCGGCACCGCGACGGTCGGCGCCATCAGCAGGCCTTCGCCATGGACGAAGTCGACAGCGGCCACCTGCGCGTCGCGCAGGTACGCAAGCGGCTCGTGGCCATGCGCACGCGCCCATTCCTCCGACGCCAGCAGTACCGCGGCGGCACCATCGGTCAGCGGCGTGGAATTGGCCGCGGTCAGCGTGCCGCGACCGGAAACCTTGTCGAATGCCGGCTTCAGCGTCGCCAGCTTTTCGAGCGTGGTGTCGGCACGCAGGATGTTGTCGCGCTCCACGCCGCGGAACGGCGCGATCAGTCCGTCGAAGAAGCCGCGCTCGTAGGCCGCGGCCAGCTTGCGGTGCGACGACACCGCCCACTCGTCCTGCGAGTCGCGCGAGATGTTCCACTGCTTGGCCATGTCCTCGCAGTGGTCGCCCATGCTCTTGCCGGTGCGCGGCTCGGCCACGCCGGGGAACTCGGGCTTCAGCTCGGCCAGCTTGAAACCCTTGAACGCGGCGATCTTGTCCTTGGTGGTTTTCGCCCGGTTGGCGGCCAGCAGGCGCGCGCGCAGCTTCTTGCCGTAGACGATCGGCACGTCGGAGGTGGTGTCCGAACCACCGCCGATGCCCGACTCGATCTGGCCGACCGCGATCTTGTTGGCGATCGTGATGATCGAATCCAGGCTGGTGCCGCAGGCGCGCTGCAGGGTGATGCCGGGAGTCAGCGGCGACAGGCCCGACGACAGCGCCGCCTCGCGGCCCAGGTTCCAGTCCGACGAGTGCTTGATCACCGCGCCCATCGCCACTTCGCCCAGCTGCTGGCCGTGCAGGCCGAAGCGCTCGACCAGCGCGCCGAGGGTCCGCACCGACATGCCGAGGTTGCCGACGTCCGAATAGGCGGTGTTCTGGCGGCAGAACGGGATGCGGACGCCGCCTAGGATGGCGACGGGACGGACGGCTGGCATGCGGTGACCTCGGTCGGATTCCGTTCGTGGGGGCGGCCTGCATACGCGGCCGAATGCATAATGCGCAGTGTAGCCCCGACCCGTCAGGCGGCCAATGATCCAGACCCACCCCGGCATGAACGAAGTGACCGCGCGCACGGCCCGTGTGTGCGACAACGCCCGATGGAGGCAGGCGCATGGCTGAAGCGATATTCAGGGGCGCGTTCGCGCTGGAGTTGGCCGGCGGCGCCGAACCCGGGCACGCCGCGTTGCCGCCGGAGCAGGCCGGCGAACTGGCCACCCGGGTCGGTCGCGACCTGGCGGCGCTGGTTGAGGGCGTATCGGGCCTGGACCTGGTCCTGGCTGCCGCACACTTCGATCCGGCCGAATCGCTGCGCCCGGGCTGGCCACTGCACCAGCGGCTGCAGGAACTGCATGCGCGCGCGCCCGGTCGAGACCAGGGTCCGCGCGTGCTCGCCTTCGGCGCCGATGCCGAGGGCGGGGTGCCGATGCCGTTCCAGGCCGATCCGGCGCTGGCTGGCGGCGGCCTGCGCGTGCTGCCGTTCGTCCTTGTGGGCGCCGCGGATACGGTTTCCGCGGTCGCCGAAGCCCTCGAGGAAAAGTTGCTGGCCCTGGGCATGGCCCAGCCCGATACCGCCCTGGCCGCGCAGGACGGCTTCGCGGCACGGATCGAGCACGCCCGCTATCTCAGCGTGCACGACCTCGCCGCGATGATGGCGATGCAATACGACAACCAGGGCCTGGCGCCGTTGTGGAACCTGGTCGAGGCCGCCTTGCTCGCCCCCCACGCGGTCGAGTGGCTGGACCAGGGCGCCGAACCGCTGCTGCGGCTGGAGAATGGCGAAGTGCGGATGGCGCTGTTCGATCCGGCCGGCTGGTGCATGCACTACCAGGGCGGTGAAGGCGATTGCGACCGGCTGCAGCGCGTGTACGAGCACTTCCTCGCGCGTCAGCGCCAGTTCGCCGCCGTGCTCGAAGCACACGGCATCCCGGTGCTGTTCGTGCATTGCGACGGCCAGCAGGACGCGCGCGCGCAATTGCAGTAGGTCGTCACGCCGTCCCGCGCCCTCGCATCACGGCATCACGGCATCGCGGCCCCGCCGCTCAACGGTCGCCGGTCACCGCGCGCGGCGGCCGGCATCCTTCTTCGATCGCCTCGACCGCTCCGCGCCGCGGAGCTACTGCACCACCTTGATCACGCCACAGGCAACCCGCGCGCCGGCATTGCCGGTGGGCTGGGTGTGGTAGTCGTCCGGTGCGGCATGCACGATCACCGCGCGGCCGGCGATGTCGTTGGCCGCTCCGCCGCCCAGGGTGACGCCGCGCAGGTGCACGTTGACCCTGGCCACGCCGCCGGCATCGCTGGTGATGTTGTCCATGTCGCCGGCATGGTGGATCGGGGTGCCGGCACGCCCATGCGCGCTGGTGGCCGGATTGAAATGCCCGCCGGCGCTGGTCGCGTCGACCGCGCTGCAGTCGCCCTTCTCGTGCACGTGGAACCCGGACTGCGTGTTCGGTACCAGGCCGCCGACTTCCCCGCTGATGTGCACGCCGTCGCCCATCGGGGCCAGGGTCAGCTTGCCGCTTACCCGGCTGCCCGAGGCCGAGGCCATGACCGCGACCGCCTGCTGCGCGGTGCTGGTGGCGACGGGCGGCGCCGGCGCGGCGGGCGGCGTGCTGCTGCAGGCAGCCAGGACGGCGAGTGAACCGAGCAGGCCGAGGGGGACGAATGCGGTTCGCATGGTGGAACTCCAGCGGGAATGGACGAAGTAGCCCCGAGGATAAGCCGCATGGCAGTTCAGGCGGCATGAACGTGCGCGCGCCGTGGCGCGCGGTGCGACCCGGCGTCAGCGCCGCTTGCGCCCCGGCCCGAGCTTGCGGGTGACCGTATTGCGGCCGACGCCCAGCAGCGCCGCCGCTTCCACGCGCCGGCCGCCGGTGTGCTGCAGGGCCGCGTTGAGCAGCGCCTGGTCGAAACGGTCGCGCGCCTCGGCGTGCAGGTCGCGCGCGCCGGCCTGCAGGCAGTCCAGCGCCCACTTGCCGAGCTGTCGATCCCATTCGGCCGGCGGCACCGACGCCGCCGAGGCAGCCGGCACGACCCCACTCGCCGGTGCCTGCACTTCGTCGAGATCGTCGACGGTGATGGTCTCGCCCGGCGCAAGCGCGGCCAGTCGCCAGCACAGGTTCTGCAGCTCGCGTACGTTGCCGGGCCAGTCCATCGCCTGCAGCGCAGCCGTCGCTCCGGCGTCGAAGCGCTTGCCGCCCGCACCGAGCTTGCGGGCGGCGCGGTGCAGGAAGGTATCGGCCAGCAGCGGGATGTCGGCGCGGCGCTCGCGCAGCGGCGGCAACTGCAGTCGGACCACGTTGAGCCGGTGCAGCAGGTCGGCGCGGAAGCGGCCCTGCTGGACCAGCGTCTCCAGGTCCTGGTGGGTGGCGGCGATCACGCGCACGTCGACGCGGATCAGCTCGCGCCCGCCGACGCGGAAGAATTCGCCCTCGGCCAGCACGCGCAGCAGTCGGGTCTGCAACGAGGCGGGCATGTCGCCGATCTCGTCCAGGAACAGGGTGCCGCCGTTGGCCTGCTCGAAGCGGCCGACATGGCGCTTCTGCGCGCCGGTGAATGCGCCGGCCTCGTGGCCGAAGAGCTCGCTTTCCAGCAGTTCGGCGGGGATCGCGGCAGTGTTGAGCGCGACGAACGGCCCGGTCGAGCGCGGCGATTCGCGATGCAGCGCGTGCGCCACCAGCTCCTTGCCGGTGCCGGTCTCGCCGGTGATCAGCACCGACAGCGGCGCCTGCGCCAGCCGGCCGATCGCGCGGAACAGCGCGCGCATCGCCGGCGTGTCGCCGATCAGCTCGGGAGCCCCGGCCACCGTTTCCGGCGCCGGCTCGGGATCGGCGGCGGGAGCGGCGATCGCGCTCGCCGGCAAGGCTCGCGCAGCCAGCGCCACCGCATCGTCCAGGTCGAACGGCTTGGACAGGAATTCGTGCGCGCCGCCGCGAAACGCGCTGGCGGTGCTGGCCACGTCGGTATAGGCCGACATGACGATCACCGGCAGGTGCGGATGCGCGGTCTTTAGCCGGTCCAGCAGCTTCAGTCCGTCTTCGCCGGGCATGCGCACGTCGGTGAACAGCAGGTCCGGCGCCCCGCGCACGCGCAGTGCCGCCAGCGCGCTGGCCGCGTTCTCGAAGCCGTCGACCTCGTAGCCGGCATCGCGCAACGCGGTGGCCAGCACGAAGCGCACCGAGCGGTCATCGTCGACCACCCAGACGCGTCGGTTGTCGGCGCTCATGGCGACGCTCATGCGGTGGGTGCTCCTTCGGATTCGTTGTGCGGCAGCAGCAGGGTGAAAACGGTATGCCCGGGGCGCGAGCGGAAGGTCAGCGAACCGCGGTGCTCGCGCGCGACCTGGTGGGCCAGGGCCAGGCCCAGGCCGGTGCCTTCGGCGCGACCGCTGACCAGGGGCAGGAACAGGTGTTCGGCCAGTTCGTCGGGCACGCCGCGGCCGTCGTCCACGATCTCCACCCGCAGCGCGCGGGCGTGCAGGTGGTCGCGGATATGCAGGCCGTTCTCGACCCGGGTGCGCAGGATGATCGTCGACGCGCTGGCCTGCTGCGCGTTGCGGACCAGGTTCCACACCGCCTGGGTAAGGCGGTCGGCATCGCCTGCGAATTCGGGGATGCTGGGGTCGTAGTCGCGCTGCACGCGCACCGTCCAGCCGCCTTCGGCCTCGGCCAGGCGCAGCACGCGCTCGAGCACGGCATGGATGTTCAACGGCGCATGCGGTCGATGCGGCGCCGGCGACAGCAGCTGGTCGACCAGCTGGCTGAGGCGATCGATCTCCGCGCCGATCAGTTCGATCAGTTCGCGCTCGCCCGTCTCCTCCGGGCGCTGGCCGGCGCGGCGCGACAGCAGCTGGGCGGCGCCCTTGAGCCCGGCCAGCGGATTGCGCAGCTCATGGGCCAGGCCCTTGAGCGCGGCCTGCAAGGCGCCTGGGAGTGCCCGGGCCGGGTCGGGCTCGGCGAACGCATCGGCCGGATGGGCTTCCAGCAGCCAACCGTCGGCCGTGCGGGTGACCCAGCCATCGGCGTAGCGCGGCGCTTCGCCGGGCAGTCCCAGCGCGATCCGGTGCAGGCGCAGCACCTCGCGCTCGTCCTGTTCCAGGAAGCGGGCCAGGGCATCCCCGTCCAGCTCGAGCGCCGCCAGCGGCTGGCCGAGCAGCCGCCGCGGACCCACCCCCAGCCAGCGCGGGAACGCCGGGTTGACCCCGGTGATGCGCGCCTGATGGTCCGCCCAGGCCACCGGGGTGCCCAGCTGTTCGAGGGTGGGGGCTGCGGGGGTCACGGCGTCCATTGCACCAATTTAGTGCATAGAGGCGTGCCGTGCGATATCCCCCCGGTTGCGGCGTCAGCGGACCCGGCGCGCCTGCAGCACCAGCGAATGCAGGATGCGATGGTCGTCCTGGTCCAGGACCTCGGCCTCGTCGCCCCGGTAGTGGCGGCGGTATGCACGCACCGTGGCGGCGCGGTCGTCGAGCGGGTAACCGATCGCCTGCAGCGCCAGCCAGGGATCGAAGTCCGGGGGCGGGATACCGTCGGCCGGATCGGGCCACAGGCCGAAGCCTGCGTCGGCCAGTTGCCGCCACGGGAAACGCGGCCCCGGATCGCGCTTGCGCGTCGGCGCCATGTCTGCATGCGCGATGACCGCGTGGCGCGGGATGCGCAGCCGCGCGCTGACGTCCTCGAGCAGGCGCAGCAGCGCATCGATCTGCGCGGGCGGGAAAGGCTCAGTGCCATCGTTGTCCAGCTCGATGCCGATGGACGCCGAATTCAGGTCGTCGATCGTGCCCCAGCTGCCACCCCCGGCATGCCAGGCGCGGCGCGAATCCTCGACCAGCTGGTACAGCGACCCGTCGGCACCGACCAGGTAATGCGCGCTGACCGGCCCGCCGCTGTTGGCGGTGCGCAGCGTGTGCAGGCTCTGCGCCACCGACTCCTGCTCGGTCGCATGCAGCACCACCACGATCGCGCGGCGCGCATCGTGGTTGGGCGATGGCTCCCACTGCGCGAGCGGATTGCGCACCGGTGCCGGCGCGCAGGCGCACAGCAGCAGGGCGGACATCAGGAGGGAGAACCGGTGAAGGGCCATGGCCCATTGCAGCGGCAGCCGGCGCCAATGGCAAGCGCGGGCCGCGGATCGGGGAAATGAGGGGGAACACGGGATCACCTCGGCGATGGCGGATGCGCTACGCCCCCCGGCAGCGCGCTTGGCAGTAACCGCCCGGGGATGCGGCCGACCACGCCGGCCGCATCGGGAGGAACCGGCCCACGGCTGCACCGTGGGCCGGGTATCGCTTGACCGCCGTATCAGGCCTCGTAGGCCGACTCGCCGTGCGAGGTGATGTCCAGGCCGATGCGCTCGGACTCCTCGTTCACCCGCAGGCCGAACACCAGCTTGGCCACGCTGAAGCCGATCACCGAGACGAGGCCGATCCAGGCGATGGTCAGGCCCACGCCCAGCGCCTGGGTCGCTACCTGGGAAGCCATGTCGAAGTCCTCGCCGCCCTGGCCACCCAGCGCCGGCGAGAAGAACACGCCGGTCAGGATCGCACCGACGATGCCGCCGACCGCGTGCACGCCGAACACGTCCAGGCTGTCATCCGCACCCAGCAGCTTCTTCAGGCCGGTGACGCCCCACACGCAGATCACGCCGGCCGCAAAACCGATGGCCACCGCGCCGAACGGACCGACCAGGCCCGCGGCCGGGGTGATGCCGACCAGGCCGGCGACCATGCCCGAGGCCACGCCCAGCGCCGAGGACTTGCCCTTGACCAGCTTCTCGGTCAGCGACCAGCCCAGCACCGCGGCGGCGGTGGCGACCAGGGTGTTGAGGAAGGCCAGCGCCGCGCCGGCGGTCGCCTCGAGGTTGGAGCCGGCATTGAAGCCGAACCAGCCCACCCACAGCAGCGAAGCGCCCACGAAGGTCAGGGTCACGTTGTGCGGCTTCAGCGCGGTCTGGCCATAGCCCAGGCGCTTGCCGATGAAGTAGGCACCCACCAGGCCCGCGACGCCGGCATTGATGTGCACCACGGTGCCGCCGGCGAAGTCCAGCGCGCCCTTCTCGAACAGGAAACCACCGGTCGCCCACACCATGTGCGCCAGCGGCAGGTAGCCGAACGTGAACCAGATCACCGAGAACAGCAGCACCGCCGCCAGCTTGGCGCGTTCGGCGAAGGCGCCGACGATCAGCGCGCCGGTAATGCCGGCGAAGGTCGCCTGGAAGCCGACGAACACGTACTCCGGCAGGCTCACTCCCTCGGTGAAGGTGGCCGCCAGGGTGTCGATGGTGACGCCCTTCAGGAACAGCTTGTCGAGGTTGCCGATCCACGCGCCCTCGCCCGAGAAGGCCAGGCTGTAGCCGTAGACGATCCACAACACCGTCAGCAGCGAGAACACCACGGCGACCTGGACCAGCACCGACAGCACGTTCTTCGCGCGGACCATGCCGCCGTAGAACAGGGCCAGGCCGGGCACGACCATCAGCAGCACCAGCATGGTCGAGGTCAGCATCCAGGCGACGTCGCCCTTGTCGACGACAGGCTCGGCGGCGGGCGCTTCGACTGCAGCGACTGCGGCGGCGACGGCCGTGTCGGCCGCCGCTACGGCAGCCGCAGCCGCCGCATCGACTTCACCGGACGTACCAGCGGCCTCATCGGCAGCAACGGCGGCCGCTTCGGCAGCCGACGGCGCGGCGGGTTCCTGCGCGATCGCCGAACCGGCGAACGTGGTGACCGCCAGCGCGCTGACCAGCATGGTCAGGCAGATGGCATAGAACCGGGCTTTCCACCCGGACAGCAAACGGATGTTCATGGGCTGTGCTCCGAGTGGTGGTTAGAGCGCGTCCGCGCCGATCTCGCCGGTGCGGATGCGGATGACCTGTTCGACCGCGGTGACGAAGATCTTGCCGTCGCCGATCTTGCCGGTGCCGGCCGACTGCTGGATCGCTTCCAGCACCGCATCCAGGCGCTCGTCGGTGACGACGGTTTCGATCTTGATCTTCGGCAGGAAATCGACGACGTATTCGGCGCCGCGGTACAACTCGGTGTGGCCCTTCTGGCGACCGAAGCCTTTGACTTCGGTCACGGTGATTCCCGACACGCCCGCCTGGGCGAGGGCTTCGCGCACCTCGTCAAGCTTGAACGGCCGGATGATTGCGGTGATCAGTTTCATGTTCGCATCCCGATGGTGGAGGGTCCGGCCTTGCGGCCGGCGTTCGGAACCCCGGGGAACTGCCGGGTCAAGAAGGACCCGGCGTCCCGGTCGACATGGCCGCTCCGTGACGGCGGCGGCGCACCGATTCGCAGGCTGCACCCGACTTCTTGGGGGAGGTCATGCAGGCCCGTGAATCTCTCTCTTGCTTCCCCTGTGCTGCGTGCTGCTCTCTCTGCTCAGGCGCCGGCGCGAGGCCGGCCCAGTGCACGACGCGCGCGATTCCCCAACCGCGCGCGCCGGCTTCCCACTCAGTTGCCGTAGTACAGCTGGTATTCCAGCGGGTGCGTGGCCGCGCGGAACTTGGTCACTTCCTGCATCTTCAGCGCGATGTAGCCGTCGATGAAGTCGTCGGTCATGACGCCGCCGGCCTTGAGGAACTCGCGGTCCGCGTCCAGCGCCTCGAGCGCCTGGTCCAGGCTCGAGCACACCTGCGGGATCAGCTTCTCTTCTTCCGGCGGCAGGTCGTACAGGTCCTTGTCGCTCGGCGCGCCCGGGTCGATCTGGTTCTTGATGCCGTCCAGGCCGGCCATCATCAGCGCGGTGAAGGTCAGGTAGCCGGACTGCAGCGGATCGGGGAAACGGATCTCGATGCGGCGCGCCTTCGGGTTGGACACCCACGGGATGCGGCACGAGGCCGAGCGGTTGCGCGCCGAGTAGGCCAGCATCACCGGCGCCTCGAACCCGGGCACCAGGCGCTTGTAGCTGTTGGTGCCGGAGTTGGCGAACGCGTTGATCGCCTTGGCGTGCTTGAAGATGCCGCCGATGTACCACAGCGCCATCTGCGACAGGCCGCCGTAACCGTCGCCGGAGAACAGGTTGGTGCCGCCCTTGGCCAGCGACTGGTGTACGTGCATGCCGCTGCCGTTGTCGCCGACGATCGGCTTGGGCATGAAGGTGGCGGTCTTGCCGTTGCGGTGGGCGACGTTCTTGATGATGTACTTGGTGGTGAGCAGCTCGTCGGCCTTCTTCACCAGGGTGTTGAACTTGGTGCCGATCTCGCACTGGCCGGCGGTGGCGACCTCATGGTGGTGGACCTCGACCTCGATGCCGGCCGCTTCCAGCTCCTTGCACATCTCCGAGCGCAGGTCGTGCAGCGAATCGGTCGGCGCGACCGGGAAGTAGCCACCCTTCACGCCCGGGCGGTAGCCGGTGTTGCCGCTTTCGTACTTGGTGCCGGTGTTCCAGGCCGCCTCTTCCGAATCGATCTTGAAGAAGGTGTGGCCCATGTCGTTGGCGAAGCGCACCGCGTCGAAGATGAAGAACTCCGGCTCCGGGCCGAAGAACGCCACGTCGGCGATGCCGAGCGACTTCAGGTACGCCTCGGCGCGCTTGGCGATGCCGCGCGGGCAGCGCGAGTAGCCCTGCATCGTGGCCGGATCGAGCACGTCGCAGGTCAGGATCAGGGTCGGGTCGGCGGTGAACGGGTCGAGCACCGCGGTGTCGGCGTCGGGCAGCAGGACCATGTCCGATTCGTTGATGCCCTTCCAGCCGGCGATCGAAGAGCCATCGAACATCTTGCCGTCCTCGAACAGCGACGCTTCCACGATGCTGGCGGGGAAGGTCACGTGCTGCTGCACGCCGCGCATGTCGACGAAACGCAGGTCGACGAACTCGACCTGGTTGTCCTTGATCAGCTTCTCAACGTTTTCCACGGACATCGCGTGCAACCTCGGGGTTGTTAGGTATCGATGACCTAGCAGGGCGCATGCCAACCACGGAGCGAATCACAAGTTGTTGATTTGACTGAACGTCGAGGTGCGAATGATGCAATTGCACCATTCGGGTGCATCAATTCGGTGCATGCTTAGAACCTTTTTGGTGCATGGAGGGCGAGGGGCGGATTGCTTATCCTGTGCGCCCTTCTTCCCGCCCGGTTCCCGTCGTGTCCGACCTGTTCGCCGCCCTGCTGCTGGGCATCCTCGAAGGCGTGACCGAATTCCTGCCGATCTCCAGCACCGGGCACCTGCTGATCGCGCAGCACTGGCTGGGCGCCCGCTCGGATTTCTTCAACATCGTCATCCAGGCCGGCGCGATCCTCGCGGTCACCCTGGCCTTCCGGCACCGCCTGTGGGAGCTGGCGACCGGGCTGGGCCAGCCGGCGAATCGCGATTACGTGGCCAAGATCGGCGTCGCCTTCCTGGTCACCGCGCTGGTCGGCCTGCCCGTACGCCTTGCCGGCTGGGAGCTGCCCGAGACGGTGACCCCGATCGCCTGGGCGCTGGTCCTGGGCGGCCTGTGGATGCTGGTGGCCGAACACTTCGCAGAAAAGCGCGGCGACCTGGCCACGGTGACCTGGAAGGTGGCCGTGCTGGTCGGGCTGGCCCAGGTCGTGGCAGGAATATTCCCCGGCACCTCGCGCTCGGCCGCGGCGATCTTCGTGGCGATGCTGGCCGGCACCAGTCGCCGCGCCTCGGCGACCGAGTTCGTGTTCCTGGTCGGCATCCCGACCATGTTCGCCGCCAGCGGCTTCGCCTTCCTCGAACTGGCGATGGCCGGCGGGCTCGGCGACGAGGACTGGTCCTCGGTCGCGGTCGCCTTCACCGCCGCGGCGATCACCGGCTTCGTGGTGGTGCGCTGGCTGATGGGGTATATCAAGGCACACCGCTTCACCGGTTTCGCGATCTACCGGATCGTGCTGGGCCTGCTCCTGCTGGCGCTGATGCCGGCCGGGGCCTGACCGGCGACGTTCACGCCCGGCGAACCCCGGCGGGCGCATCCAGCCGTTGTACCGATACGTGCCGCATCCCACTGCCGGCCCCGCGGCCGGCCCGCACCGGAGGTCCCATGAAGCTCCCGCACACCCGTAGCCCGCTGGCGCTCCCGCTCGTCCTGCTGCTGCCCCTTGCGCTGGCCGCCTGCACCAAGCCGGCGTCCGACTCCGCCGAACCGCCCCCGGGCGAGCTGCCTGCCGCGGCCACGTCCGATCCGGCCGCGCCGCCGACGATGGCCACGCCCGGCGACACCGCCGCCTTGCTGCCGGCCTTCCACTGGAAGCTGGCCACCGCCACCGATGCCCAGGGGCAATCCATCGAGGCCCTGCTGGTACGCGCCGATGCCCCGCTGCAACTGGACTTCGCCGACGGGCGGCTGGCGGTATCCAACACCTGCAACCGCATGTCCGGCGGCTTCACCCTGGCCGGCGACACGCTGAGCCTCAGTCCGATGGCGTCCACCATGATGGCCTGCTCCGATCCGAAGCTGGCGGCGCTGGACGCGGAGGTCGGCAAGCGCCTGGCCGGCACGCTGGGTGTCGCCAGCACCGCCGGCGACACGCCCGAGCTGGTGCTGACCAATGCCGGCGGCGACCGCCTGGTGTTCCAGGGATCGCCCACCGCGGCCAACCGTTTCGGCGGCCCGGCCGAACGCGTCTTCCTCGAGGTCGGACCGGAAACCAAGCCGTGCAGCCATCCGCTGATCCCGGACAAGCAGTGCCTGCAGGTGCGCGAGATCCGGTTCGACGAGAACGGCCTGCGCGCCGGCGAGCCGGGCGAGTGGCAGAACTTCTTCGACGAGATCGAGGGCTATACGCACCAGCCCGGCGTGCGCAACGTGCTGCGCATCGACCGCTACACGCGCAAGGACGTGCCGGCCGACGCCTCGAGGTATGCGTACGTGCTGGACATGGTCGTGGAGTCGGAGCAGGTGAAGCGCTGATCGATCCGGCCAGCGTTTCGAGAGGACGGCCGCCTTCGCGCGGCCGTTCCTTTTTCCGGTGCTGCACGCGGCCGTGCGAGCTCGCCCCCTGGCGGACGATGTGCTGCCGTACCCGGCAGCGCCCGATGGCGGGACCAGCCCCTGTGCCACTCGCGCCGGACCGGCGCTACGACAGCGATGGATTCAGGCTGTAGGTGCCGTAGACCGACGCCTCGGCCAGCACGTGGCCCTGCATCGCGCGATGCACGTCGCCGGCGGTGAAGCGCGCCGGCAGGTCCAGCGTGGCCACGTCCAGGGCGAACAGGCGGAAGAAGTAGCGGTGCACGCGCAGGTCGTTGAACGGCGGATACGGGCCGTCGTAGCCGAAGTAGTCGCCGCCCATCTGCGCGTCGCCGGCGAACCAGCCGGTGTAGTCGTTCAGGCCCTGGCGGGCGCCCGGCAATCCGGGTGGCGAACGCTTGCCCTTCGCCGTGATTCCGTCCGAGCAACTGCCGGCGGCGACCAGGCGCACGTCCGCCGCGATGTCCGCCACCGCCCAGTGGACGAAGTCCGCGCGCGGCTGTTCGACCGGGATCTGCAGGTCTTCGCGGCCGACCGTCTCCGGCACGGTCGGCGCATCCGGATCGATGCACAACAGGGCGAAGGAACGGGTGCCGTCGGGCACGCCGTCCCAGGCCAGGTGCGGATTGCGGTTGGCGGCGAATCCATCGGCCTGGCCCATGGCGAACTCGGCCGGAATCGAACCGCGAGGATCGAAACTGTCGCTCCCGATGCGCATGCTCGGCTCCTTTGGATCAGGCGTCAGGGTAGCCCAGCCGCGCCGCGACTGGCGCCAGGTGGGCGAACGGACCGGCCAGCAGATCGGCGTACGCACGCCAGCGACCCGGCGGCATGCGCCGTGGCGCGGGCGGCGGCGGCGGCAGCTGCACCCCGAGCGCCTGCCCGACCACGGCGGCCAGCTGCGCCGGCGCATCCAGCACCCCATCCAGTCGCATCAGCAGGTGCGGATAAAGATCCTGCTCGTGCAGGTCAGCCAGCTGTTCCAGGCCCTGGGCCAGCCATGCCGCGGCGGTGTCCGGATCGTCCAGCGCCAGCGGCACCGGCGACCCGCTCGCCAGCCAGTCCAGCAGCATGTCGCGCGGATCGCGCACCGCCACCATCAGCAGGCCTTCGGGCAGGTGCGGCCGCAAAGCCAGCAGCAGGGCGTTGTCCCACCAGGTCAGCCAATCGATCACGTTGCCGTCGGCGATGCCGCGCGCGGGCAGCTGTGCGCGCCACTGCTCGACCAGCTGTGCCGGAGCGAGCGTGCCATCGCGCAACGCATGCGCCGATGCGGGTGCGGCCAGCGGGTCGGCGGGCGCCTGGTCGCTGAAGCGGTCGCGCAGCATCGGGCCGGCCGCCAGCGTATCGACGACGCGCTCGATGCCCGAGCCCGGCAGGCCCCACAGCAGGATGGGATGGCCGGTGCCGGGAACGGGCGTGGACAGCGCCGGCCAGCCGGCGTCCGGCGCCGGCGCAAGGACGGGCAAGGCCAGCCGGTTCGCGCCGAACTCGGCGTGCAGGGATCGCCACTGGGCCAGTGCGTCGGCGGGGCGTCCGGCGCGATCGAGCAGGCGACCGAGCCAGCCGCGCATCGGCGTGCGCGTCTCTTCCGAAGCCTGCGCGGCCACCGCCGCGCGTGCGCGGTTCACGGCCGCGTCGGGATCACCGGCCAGCAAGGATTCGGCCAGGAACTGCCCCGCCGCCGGATGCGCCGGCTGCAGCTCCAGCAGGCGGGCCGCGAAACGGCCGGCGCCTTCCAGGTCCGCGGCGCGGTCGCGCTGGAACATCGCCGTCTCCAGCGCCGGCACGAAGTCGGGCATCGCCCCGAGCCAGCGCTCCAGCACCTGTTCGCCCTCGGCGGTGCCGGGAGTTTCCAGCGCCAGTCGCGCGGCCCACAGGTCGCCGGCGTCGCGGTGCGTCGCCAATGCCGCCTCCAGCGTCGCCTGGGCCTCGTCGCGGTCATCACGTTCGCGCCACAGCTGCATCAGCCCCTGCAGCACCGCGCGATCGGGACCCGCGGCCAGGGCACGGCGCAGTTGCTCCAGCGCCTGGTCGGTACGCCCGGCCTGCAGCGCGTACAAGCCGCCGACGCGACGCAGCGCCGCCGTGGCGGTCGCCTCGTCCTCGAGCAGCGGCGCGACCAGGTCGGCCGCCTCGTCCATCCGGCCCTGCGCGGCGGCCAGCTGCGCCAGCAGCGGGCGCAGCGCGCGCGCATCGGGCAGCAGTTCGGACACGCGGCGGAAGGCCTGCTCGGCGAACGCCCAATGGCGCTTGGCCAGGTAGCCGAAACCGAGCACCGAGAGCAGCTGCGGATCGTCGGTGACCTTCGCGCTTGCCGCCGAGGCCAGGGCCAGGGCGCGATCGGCATCGCCGCCGCGCAGGGCCAGCAACGCATCCAGGGCGGCCAGGCGCGGGTGCTCGGGATCGATCCGCGCGGCGGTGCGGCTCAGCCGCTCGGCTTCGGCAATGTCGCCGCGCGCCAGTGCGATCTGCGCCTGCACCAGGTAGGACGGCAGGTGGTTCGGGTCCAGGCCCAGGCTCTGGCCCAGCGCATCGCGGGCCGCATCGTTGTCGCGCGAGCGCAGCAGCAGCGCGGCGCGCTCGAAGTGCAGGCCCGCGTCCTCCGGTGCCAGCAGGATCGCCTGGTCCAGCGCGACCAGTGCGGCCGCCACGTCGCCGGCCTGGGCCAGGGCGGTGGACAGCGCGCGCTGCGCCTGTGCGTCGTCGGGGGCCTGGGCCACCCAGTCCTGGGCCAGGGCCAGCGCCTCGTCGACGGCATCGCGCTTCAGCGCCTCGTGGATCCGTTCCAGCATTTCGGGGTCTTCCGCGGAAAACCCGCAGTTTACCGCGCCCGTCGCGGGTGACCGCTGTTCAGCGGCCCGGCAGGGCGGCGCGCAGCCGTTCGGCGACCCAGCGCTCGGCGAAACCATCCCCGTACAGGTTCTCCACGAACGCGCAATGCCCGCCCCAGCGGGCCACTTCCAGTTGCGCCGTTGGTGGCAGCCGCCAGCGGTGGAAGTCGTCGAACGGGATCACCGGGTCGTCCTCGGCCATCAGGATGTTCGCCGGCACGCCCAGCGTCGCCAGCCGGTCCCCGGCGATCGAGTAGCTGTCGAAGTAGTCCTCGACGCGGCCGAACCCGGCATAACGCTGGGCCAGCCACGCGGTCAGGCTGCGCATGTCCAGGGCCAGGGTGGCGTCGTCGTAGCGGTGCTGCTCGGGAAACAACGCGCGCTTGCGCAATAGCGAGGTGCGCCACTTGCGGCGGAAATACCAGTCGTAGATCTGCGGCGCGCGTTCCATGCAGGCCATGGTCGTGGCCGGATCGACTAGCGGGCAGACCGCGGCGATCCGCCGCAAGGGCAGCCCGGCCACCTCGGCGCGCAGGCCCACGCGCAGCGCGAAGTTGCCGCCCAGCGAATACCCGGCCACGACCAGGTCGCGCACGCGCAGCAGGCGAACCATGTCGGCGACCGCGTGCACCACCTCGTCCAGGCGGTTGGAGTGGAACAGCCCTTCGTTGAGGTGATGCGTGTCCCCGTGGTCGCGGAAGTTGAGGCGGAACACATCCATCCCGTCGGCCAGCAGGCGCGCCGCGGTCAGTCGCATGTAGCCCGACTCGGCACTGCCTTCCCAGCCGTGCAGCAGCAAGGCGGTACCGCGCGCTTCGCGACCCGGGATGTGGCTGTGCCAGCCCTGCAGGCGCGCGCCACCGCCGCCGTCGAGGATGTGCTCGGTGGTGGTGGCGCCGCTGGCGAGCAGTGCGCGCAGTCCGCGCCGCCGGCGCAGCGCGCTGGAACCCAGCACCGATTGCAGGTGCGGATTGCGCAGGAGTCTGGGGGGCTGGTAGTCGGCGGCGTTGAGCATGGCGGGGGTATCGGGCGACGGGCGCCCGGGACCATTTTGCACCGCAGCATCCGGGGCGCAAGTGCGCCGGTGGTGCCTCAACGTCCCATTACCGTCGCCTCAACCGGCCATGGCCGCCACGATCCGCTCCCGGGCCAGTTCGGCGATGCGGCGCCGGCCGTCGACATCGCCCGGCGCGACCGGGGCGAGGAAGTGCACCTCGGCCACGCGTGGGCGCTCACCGAGCAGGCGCAGGAAGTTGGCCAGGAAGCTCTCCCGCGGCGCGAACGCGACCACGGTCTGCGCGTCGCCGCCGTTTCCGTACCGCAGCGCCACCGGCTGCACCGGCACCTGCGCATCGACGGCGGCCTGGAAAATCCGCGCATGGAACGGCCCCACTTCCTCGCCGCTGCGGGTACGCCCCTCCGGGAACACGCCCACCGCGCGCCCCTCGCGAAGCCGGCCGACCATCAGTTCGATCACGCCGTTGAGCGAGTCGGTGCTGCCACGCTGGTGGAAGATGGTCTGCCCGCGCGCGGCCAGCCAGCCCACCAGCGGCCAGCGGGCGATCTCGCTCTTGGCCACGAACCCCATCATCCGCTGGCTGTGCAGGGTCTCGATGTCGATCCAGCTGACATGGTTGGCCACGAACAGGGCCGCGCCCGGCAGCGGCGTGCCGAAGCGGCGCAGGCGGAAGCCGAAGATCCACAGCAGCCCGGCCGACCACGCGCGCACCGCGCGATCGCCCAGTGTCTCCGGTCCCCACGCGATGCGCGCGAACGGTGGCGCCAGGCAAAGCATGGTCAGCGGCAGCGGCAGCAGCAGGTGCAGCAGCAGCAGCGGAATGCGGTAGAGGTAGCGGCAGATGCGCGCAAGGCCGCCAGCCGGTCGTCGGGAGCGCCGGGGGGCACGTGGGGGGGTGGGGTTCATGGTCGCGCACGATACCGCGCCATGGCGCGTCGTGGATATCGCGCCGCGATGCGAAGCCACGCCGGCGACGAAGGACGCCATGTCGGAAGGATCGAGCGGACGCGCCGCTGCCCGGCCGGTCCGCCCACGGCAGCCATCCGGCGCGACCCCCGACCGCTGTCCGTCGTGCCTACGCCGGGCTCGACACCGGCACCACGGCCAGGGTCAGCCGCGATACGCACACCGCGCGGCCACGTGCGTCTTCGATCCGGATGTCCCAGACCTGCGTAGTGCGGCCGACGTGCAGCGCCCGCGCGGTGCCGGTGACCGTGCCCTCGCGTGCCGCCCGCAGGTGGTTGGCGTTGATCTCCAGGCCCACCGCCATCTGCTCGCGCGTGTCCAGGCACAGGTTGCCGGCGCTGCTGCCCAGCGTCTCGGCCAGCACCACCGAGGCGCCGCCATGCAGCAACCCGTAGGGCTGGCGCGTGCGCGCGTCGACCGGCATGGTCGCCCGGACCCAGTCCTCGCCGGCTTCGGTGAAGACGATGCCGAGGTGCTCGATAAGCGTGCCCCGGCTGAGCGTGTTGAGGGCTTCGATGGAAACGGGGGCGCGGAAGACCATGGCCGGATTCGCTTTCGGGGATGGCGAAGATTATCGCCGTGGAGGTTCGGGTGCGGATGGATTACCGCGCTGCAACCTGGAGCGGGCAACTGGTGTGGCCTTGGGCACGCCCACCGCGCATCGGTTCACGCGAGCGCTTGCCGCCGGACCAGGCGCCGGACATGGCGAGTCTGCTTGCCGCGCTGTGCAGGTCTAAAGCATCCGCTTCGGTGGGCTGCCGGGCCATGGGGGTATCGCGGCAGCGGACATGGATGTCCGCTTCGGCGCGTCGGCACAAGGACGTGCCGCCGTGCCGACCGCGGTACCCCTGGCCTGCCGCAGACCAGACCGGAGCCGACCGCTCCGCAAGGATCAGAGGATCGGCACCAGTCCCGCGCCGAAGGCGGTCAGCATGCGGGTGAAGATCGTCTTCGGCCCCAGGCTTACTTCGGGGAAGTCGCCCGCCGCCACGTAGCACCGGTGGAATGCAGGGTCGCGGCGCGACACAGGGAGGGGACAATCCGGACCGGGCTGGAATTCATAGTTGGTGGCGTAGCGCCAAGGCCACAGATCCAGGATCGGCGAAGCCTCCAGCACCTTGCCCATGCTGTAGTTCAGTCCGGAAAGCACCGGCGGCTTTTCCCGCGGCGCCACCGTCCACGAATTTCCCGGCGCGATGTCGCGCTCGATGCTCTGCGCCAGTGCTAGCGCGAAGGCGGGGTCGTCGATCACCACCACCGCTTCGGTGTTGTAGGTCTCGCTGCGCGGATCGAAGTTGTGCGTGCCGACCACGCCGATGCGGCGGTCGATCACCACCGATTTCGCGTGCAGGCCGGTGCGCGGGCCCTCGCCGCTGACCGGAACCGGGCGGTTGGCCGGCGCGCTGGTGCGCAGCAGCGACGGACGCGTTTCGGTGCGCAGCTTGTCCTCGACCTGGCGGTCCTCACTGGCGCCACCACTGCCGCTGCTGCCACCCGGCGCTTCGCTGCGCGCCACCGCGGGCGAGGCGCCGGGATCGCCCGGCTGCCAAGCACCCAGCTCGGGATCCACCGGTGGATCGGCAGGGAACGGTTTGTATTCGAAGATGTCGAAGCCCAACTCGCGCACATGCCTGCGCTTGTACTTGTAGGTCAACGCGTAGACCACGGGGTTGTCTGTCGCTGCCAGGCTGTTGGTGGACACCACCACCCTTGGAGGCTCGGGTCGGGCACGCAGGTCCCGGAAGATTTCCAGCGCACTGTCTGACAGGACCAGGTAAGGCGTCTGCAGCAGGATCTCCTCCTGCGCGCCAGCCAGCAACCCGGCCAGCCCGGAGACGCCCGCGCCGTCGGGGTCCGGCCCTTCGTGGTGCTTCTGCGGCACGTCGGCCAGGTACGTCACCTCGCCCACCGCGATCGCGCGCGCCACCAGGCGCGCATGCACCATCTCCGCGTCGGCGGCGGCGCGCGACATCATTTCCACCCGCTCCGGCCGCTGCGACGGTGCCGGCGGCAGCGGAGGAACGCCCTGCGCCAGCAACACATGCGCGACATCGTTGAGGCGCTCGGCCGGCACGCTGCGCGGATCGGCCCAGTACTCGGCGAAGTTGCGCTCCATCTCCCGCACCACCGGCCCGGCGACGAGCACGTCGCGGTCGCGGAAATTGAACTCCGCGTCCCAGTCGTAATAATCGTCCTGGTAGTTGCGCCCGCCGGCGATGGCGACCGCGTCGTCGATCACCAGCAGCTTGTTGTGCATGCGCTGGTTGAAGCGGCGGAAGCAGCAGATCACGCTGGCCGAGTAGTGCATGTAGTTGGGCATGGCCAGGCCGAACGTGGGGTTGTAGATGCGCAACTCCAGGTTCTGGTGCGCGCCGGCCAGCGCGGCCAGGATCTGCAGGTCGGCGATGGCCGACAGCTGGTCGATCAGCACCCGCACGTGGACCCCGCGCTTGGCAGCCGCCAGCAGCTCGTCGATCACCAGCCGCGCGCTGTCGTCCTTGTCGAAGATGTAGGTCTGCAGGTCGATCTTGCGGGTCGCGCTGCGGATCAGGTTGATCCGCGCCAGCAGCGCGTCCCCGCCCTCGTCCAGGATCAACACGTGATGCCGGGGCGGCGCGTCGGGCCCGGCCGCCGAGGCGGCGAACGCCTCGCCGCCCAGCGCGCGCAGCTCCGACGGGACCGCGCAGCGGTCCGCGCGTTCGCAATCGACCGTGGTGGCGCGCCCGGCCACCGCGATCGCGGCCGCGCGCTCGTGCTGGCGCGGGGTCAGGCTGCTGCAGGCGGCGGACGACAACAGCAGCGCGACCAGCGACGCCCGCAGCAGCAGGGTCACGGCGCGGTCTCTTGCAGGCGCACCCGCACCTCCAGGTGCACCTGGTCGGCCAGGGCGAACTGCCATTCGCGCATGCCGTAGTCGGCCCGCTCGATCGCGCCGCTCACCTGGATGTCGCACTCCAGGCCCGGGCGCGCGCAACCCGCCGGCGCCACCTCCAGCTCCACGTCGCGGGTTACCCCGCGCAGGCTGAGCCGGCCCCGCAACGGCCCGCCGTCGTGCAGCAGCGAGGGTGCATAGGGTTCGGACACGAATTCCATCCACGGATGGCGGATCGCGTCGAAGAAGCTCTGGCTGCGCATCCAGCTGGTGTAGCGCGGGCGGTCGGGGATCATCGCCTCGCTGGTGGCGATCCGCAGGCGCACCCGGTGGTTGCCGTCAGGCAGGTGCTCGACGGCGCCCTGGTAGCGCGGGAACTCGCCGGCCAGGCGCTGGCCGAAGCGGGTCCGGACCTCGAAGCCCAGCCAGCTCCTGGCCGTGTCGAAGGCCACCGTCGGCGACGCCGGCTGCGCGCCGGCCGTGGGTGCGCTCACAACCAGGGCTACGCACAGCAGCCACACATGCAGCCCGGATTTCCACATCGGTTAAGGCCACCAGAACGCCGTCAGCCGGCCAAGACCCGGTTCGATCGGATCCTGCCCGGGAAGTTCCGGCAACGCGAGCACGGCCACGGCCGCCGGCGGCATGCCGCGGTAGTCGCTGGTCTGGCCGCTGTCGAGCAGCGCCACCAGGCGCTCCAGCCCCGGGTTGTGCCCGACCAGCAGCAGGCGTTCGACCTCCTCCTGGCCCTGCAGCAATCCGATCAGGGTGCCCGGGGTGGCTTCGTAGATGGATTCGTCGAGCCTTTGCTCGGCGTAGCCGATGATCCCCAGTACCGCCTCGAGCGTCTCGCGGGTGCGTCGCGCCGGCGAACACAGCACGCGATCGGGCTGCAGGCCCTGTTCGGCCAGCCAGCGGCCGGCAGCTTCGGCCTCGGCCAGCCCGACCGGCGACAGCGGCCGGTCCAGGTCGGCCTGTCCCGGCGAGGCCGGCTCGGCGTGTGCATGGCGCAGCAGAATCACCTGTCTCATCGCGTACTCCCCCCGGTCACGCCTTGGCCAGCCACTTCAGCAACGGCTCCCAGTCTGCCTGGTGCTCGCGTACCTGCGCGGAGTGGTAATCGAACAGGCTGCGGCCCAGCCCGACCAGGACGACGTAGGCCTGGGTATCGCGCAACTGGCCGACCACCGGATACGGCCAGCCCTTGAGCATCTCCAGCGCCTGCTGGCTGGCATTGGTCCGCGGCTTGGTCCGGTTGAGCACCAGCCCGACCGGCAGCTTGCGGTTGTGCACGCGCGGCACCTTGGCCAGCGTGTTGAGGAAGCCCACGGTGGCCTCGATGTCCAGCGCGGAGGGCTGGACCGGCACCACGATCGCGTCGGCATGGTCGATGAAGCTGTCCAGATCGTCGGCCAGCGCGCCGGCGGGGGCATCGATCACGACCTGCTGTGCATCGTCGGGCAACCACGAGCGCCAGGCGCGGCGACGGCTGGCATCGATCGGCAGCACGGCACTTTCCAGTTCCGCGCGGCGCTCGGCCCAGCGCGTGGCCGAATGCTGCGGATCGGCATCCACCAGGACCGTGCGCCGCCCCTGCAGGGCGGAGTGCGCCGCGAGATGCGTGGCGATGGTGGTCTTGCCCACTCCCCCCTTGGAACCGGCCACCAAAATCGTCTTCATGCGCGGTCTGCCTCCGGATTGGCTGTCCGCAGGGTACACCGGCCTCCGTGGAGGCGGTAGGAAGGCCGGGCATGCCGCTGCTATCGTGCGCCGGCCCCCGCCACGGACCGCCCATGAGCCAGCTGCAGGACCTGACCGCCCTGATCCGGGCCAACACTCCGTTGATCGTGATCGAGACCCGCGACGAGGAGCGGGTGGTGGAACTGTTCCGGCAGGCGCTGATGCAGGTGTGGCGCGCGTTGCACCGCTGGACGATCACCGAAGGCCTGCGCCGGATGGACCTGGACCGCGAGGACGCGGCCGAGGGCCCGCCCGACGCCAGTTCGGTCCTGCACGCGATCCGCCAGGCCGACCAGCGCGGCATCTACCTGCTGCTCGATATCCATCCCTACCTGGGCTACGCCAGCCACCAGCGCCTGCTGCGCGACATCGTCCAGCGCCGCGGCTGCGAACCGCACGTGCTGGTCCTGGTCGGCGCCAAGGTGGAGTTGCCGGCGGAACTCGAAGCGCTGGCCGTGCGCTTCAGCCCGCGCCTGCCCGATGCGGCCGCGCTGCTGAGGCTGGTCAAGGAAGAGGCGGCCGCCTACGCGCGCGAGAACGGCGGCCGCCGGGTCGAGGCTGAAGAGGACGCGGTGCGCCAGATCGTGCGCCACCTGCAGGGCCTGGACCTGCACGACGCGCGCCGGATCGCCCGCCAGCTGATCCATGGCGACGGCGCGATCACCGCCTCGGACGTTCCGCAACTGGCCAAGCTGAAATTCGAACTGCTCAACCGCAGCGGCCACCTCCACTACGAGTACGACACCGCCGGCTTCGACGACGTGGCCGGCGCGCGCCGGCTCAAGCGCTGGATCGGCCAGCGCCGCGCCGCGTTCGGCGGCAGCCCGCCGCCCGGGCTCGAGCCGCCGCGCGGCGTGCTCCTGCTCGGCGTGCAGGGCTGCGGCAAGTCGCTGCTGGCCAAGGCCATTGCCGGTGGCTTCGGCGTGCCTTTGCTGCGCCTGGACTTCGGCACCCTCTATGCGAAATACCACGGTGAGACCGAGCAGAACCTTCGCGCCGCGCTGGCCTCGGCCGAACAGCTGGCGCCATGCGTGCTGTGGATCGACGAAATCGAGAAGGGCGTGTCGGCCGATGCCGGCGAGGGCGATGGCGGCGTGTCGCGGCGCGTGCTCGGCTACCTGCTGACCTGGATGGCCGAGCGCACCGCACCGGTGTTCCTGGTCGCCACCGCCAACCAGGTCCAGCACCTGCCGGCCGAACTGCTGCGCAAGGGCCGCTTCGACGAGATCTTCTTCGTCGACCTGCCCGATCCGGATACACGGGTGGAATTGCTGCGGATCCACCTGCACGAGCGCGGGCTGGATCCTGAAGCTTTCGCGCTGCCGGCACTGGCCGCGGCCGCCAACGGCTTTTCCGGCGCAGAAATCGAACAGGCGATCGTCTCCGGCCTGTATGCCGCGCATGCCGAACAGCGCGTGCTCGACACCGACCTGCTCATGCACGAGATCCGCGGTACGCGGCCGCTGTCGGTGCTGATGTCCGAGCAGGTCGAGGCGTTGCGGGCGTGGGCGCTGGAGCGGACGGTGCCGGCGGACTAGCCGGCGCCGGGCTTTGCTGCCGCCGAATCCGGCGGGCTTGGCGCGGGCGCCACCGGTTCGCGTCCCTCGAGCACCAATCCGCGCATGCGTGGATTCTCCGGCAGCCAACCCGCGGGCGCCTGCAATGGGATGCCGCTTGCCTCCAGCAGCGCGTTCATTGCCGCCATCTCGCCGTCGCGCAGGGAGCGCTGCAGGTAATCGGCCGGCAGTGGCGCCGTCGAGGACATGATCAGATGCTGCGCCTGCTCCTGGGTCCAGTTGAGCTGACGCAGGCGCTCACGCCACGCGGCGGCCTCCTTCCCTTCGCCGGCCAGGCGCACGCTGCGTACGGTGCCGAGCATGGCTTCGATCAGGATCGGGCTGTCGGCCAGCCGCGCCATGATCCGCGTGCAGTCGTCGCGGAGCCCGGCCGACGTATCGGCATCGACCCTGCACATGCTGCTGAGCGGGCCGTAGGCGGGCAACGCCTGGGCCGCCCATACGGCCATCGCCACGACTCCGTTCTGGTCCGCAACGGTGGCCGCGCGATTGAGCCGGAAGTCACTGCCGAGCGCGGCGGCGACTTCCGGCGGCATCGCGGGAGCCTGCAGGGTCGCGACGGAATCCAGCAGCAGTCGCCCCAGCTCCACCAGCGGACCCGAGTTCCGCACCGCCTGCACCGCAGCGTGGAGATGGTGGGCTGCGGCCTCCATCTCGCCGCGCTGATGGGCGGCAGCCAGCGCCGAAAGGTGCACGGCCATATCGTCGCCGGCGGTTTCCAGCAGGAATGCAAGCGCGCCGGCCGGATCGCAATGGCGCCAGAGCGGCTGGCAACCGGTGGTCTCCCGCCAGGCCACCAGCGGATCGCGCGGCCGGACCGCGGACGCGGCATCGAACCAGCCGTCGCCTTCGGATGCGACGGCCGACGACCCGGTACCGGTCGCCGGGTCGACCCCGGCGATGGCCGGCCGCAGCAGCGCAGCGGCGAGCAGGCCACGTGCGTTTCCTTGCGCCGCCAATCCCTGCAGGTGCGCCTTGAGCGCGCGTGCGTAGGCCGCGTTCCAGTCCTTTACCGCCGCGCGGTGTGTCGCATGCGCATCGTGCCCGGCGACCGCGTTGGCCTGGGTCCCGGCTTCCTTGCCGGCGACGGCCGCCTGCGCAGGCGGGTCGTGCGCCCAGGCCGGCATCCCCGCACCCAACGCCATTACGGCGGCGAAACCGTACCGGAAGGCGCCTTGCCTCCGCGGGCCGCGCGAAATCGCTCTCTTGGCCATGCTCCATCCCGTTGGCTATCGACCGGTGCTCGCCGGAAACATAGCATCCGACGCCAGCCGTGCCGCCGGCCGGAGAGCCGCGGATCAGCTGGTGAGCCGCCCCAGCAGCCACGCCCACGCCGGCAGGGTGAACAGGCACAGCACGATCCCGTAGCCGACCAGCGCGGCGGCCAGGCGCGGCGCCAGGCCATGCGCCATCGCCAGCGCGGCGGCGGAGATCATGGTCGGCATCGCCGATTCGAGGACGTTGGCGCGCAGCATCGTGTCGGACATGCCGAACGCCAGCGAGATCGGCACGGCCAGCGCGGGCATCACCAGCAGCTTGAGCACCAGGCCGGTCGCCAGTGGCCGGATCTCGTCGCGCGGCAGGCGCAGCTGGATCGACAGGCCCACCGCCAGCATCACCAGCGGCAACATCGCCTCGGCCAGCCGGCGCAGGCCCGAAGCGATCCACTCCGGCGGCTGTTCCGGCATCAGGGTCAAGCCGAACAGCAGCGCCCACGCGGGCGGGAAGCGCGCGATCCGCGAAGCGATTTCGCGCGCGCCCGGCGTGGCGTCGCCGCTGTAGCGGGCGACGACATAGATCCCCACCGTCGACAGCAGCATGAAGGTGCCGAACTGGTCGTAGACCACCGCGTACTGCACCGAGTCCTCGCCCAGCAAAGCGCGCACCATCGGATAGCCGATGAAACTGGAATTGCACAGGCCCACGCACAGCAGCAGCACCGCGTACTCGTCGCGGCGGAACTTCCACGCGCGCGCCGCCAGCGTCACCAGCACCCAGGTCGCGCCCATCAGCAGCCACGGGGTGAGGGCCACGCCGAGCAGCGACCATTCCATGTGCAGCCGCGGCACGTACAGCAGCACCGCCGCCGGCAGGCACACGTACAGCACCACCAGGTTCAGCGTTTCCGACGCGTTGGCCGGCAACAGCGTGGTCCGGCCCAGGGCCATGCCCAGGCCGAGCATGGCCAGGATCAGGGCGAATGCATCCCAAGCGACCATCCAGCCGGCTCAGCCGCGACGGAACCAGCCGGTGATGCTGTAGCGCGGCGAACCGGCCCACGGCGCCACCAGGCTGACCACGTGCGGCTGCGGCACGCGGAACAGGCTCAGCGAATTCCACAGGGGGGTGAAGGTGTCGACCACGCGGCGCTCGGCCGGGTCGAGGAACTGCAGCAGCCCACCCCAGTCCGGCAGCCAGTCGCGGCTGAGGTTCAGCACATAGGCGAAGGCGCGGTCCTCCTCGCTGGCGTGGTCGCTGTGCGAACGCAGGAAGTGGCCGTGGCGGTAGCGCACCGCGATCGCGCTGACCATGCGGATCGCAGGGTCGCCGGTCAGCTGCCGGGCGAAGTCGAGGAAGGGCGCGCTGTTGAGGAAATCGACCACCGCGTGCAGGACCAGTTCCGGATCCTGTCCGTCACGGCGCGCATCGATCATGCGGTAGCGGTCGAAGTAGAACTCGAAGCCGTCGCGGGCACGCAGGGTGGCGGCTTCGAGCAACGCCGCGTCTTCCGCGCTACCGGGTGCCGCGCTGTGCACCAGGCCTTCCGCCAGTTCTGCGTCGGTGCGCTGCGCGGTCTCCCAGCGCACCTCGTCGCGCAGGCAATCGTGCAGGCGCGAGGCCGCCTCGGCCTGCAGGAAACCGGGAATCTGCACCCTGCCCTGCGCGCGCAGGCGCGCGCGCCAGGGGTCGATGTCGAGTTCGTTGCTGATCATGGACCGCTGCGGAAAGGGCGCCGGTCCGGCGCCATCGCATTTTCGCACAGCCCGCCGGAGCGGGCCCCGTAGCCGGCGCTTACGGCCAGGCCGGCGGATCGGCCTGCCAGGCGGCCTGCACCTCGGCCAGCGTGCCGCGGTCTTCCTCGCGCCAGTCCGGCAGCATCTGCGCGTAGGTGGAGGCCACGCTCCACTGCTGAGGTTCGGTGCGCACGGCCGCCGCATACCAGGCGATCGCTTCGGCCTTGTGGCCCATCTTCCACAACGCGAGCGCCAGCGTCGGCGGCTGCCAGGAAGGCGTGCTCGGCCAGCCACCGATCAGCTTCTGCCACTGTTCCAGCGCGCGCGGGTGTTCACCGGCACGATAGAGGTCCCATCCGTAGTTCCACGCCACCGCGCGCGCCAGGCGCTGGTTGCTCCCGGCATTCTTCTGGGCGGCACGGTACAGCTCGTCGCCCAGTTCCAGGCGTCCGGTCTGCATCGCGATCCGGGCCAGTTGCACCCGCGATTCGACGTCAGCCGGCTTGCGGGCGACCGTGGACGCGAGCCGGTCGACCACCGCATCGCCCTCGCCCGGGACAGCCACGATCGCACGCGTGGTCTGCGGATCGGGGTCGAAATAGAACTCCTTCGGTGCCGGCAGCGATTGCGCCGCTGCAGACAGCGAAAACAACGCCAGCCCCAAGGCGAGCGGAAAAAGCAGCTTTTTCACCTGATCATCCCCGAGAACAACCTCCCCACCCCGCATCCTAACCGCAGCAGCGCACAGTCGGGGAGTGCGGGCCATCACAGAATGGCGCTTGATATCATTCCGCACCGGGCCGGCGAGGCCCAGCTCCAGCCAGCGCCAGGGCCCGTCCATGACCAGCACCGCCGAACTGACCTCGCCCGCTTCGGCCAACCGGCCGGAGCTGGATACGTTCGACAACGACTACACGCTCGAGCACAAGTACACCCGCCGCGATGGCCGCATCTATCTCAGCGGCGTGCAGGCGCTGGTCCGGCTGCCGCTGATGCAGCAGCTGCGCGATGCCGCCGCAGGACTGGATACCGCCGGCTTCATCAGCGGCTACCGCGGCAGCCCGCTGGGCGGCTTCGACCTGGAACTGTGGCGCGCGCGCAAGCACCTGGAGGCGGCGAAGGTGCGCTTCCAGCCCGGCCTCAACGAGGACCTGGGCGCGACCATGGTCTGGGGCACGCAGCAGACCAACCTGTTCCCCGGCGCCAGGGTCGATGGCGTCTACGCCATGTGGTACGGCAAGGGCCCGGGCGTGGACCGCTGCGGCGACGTGTTCAAGCACGGCAACGCGGCCGGCACCTGGCGCAACGGCGGCGTGCTCGCGCTGGCCGCCGACGACCATGCCTGCCGCAGCTCGACCCTGCCGCATGGCAGCGAGGACGAGTTCGTCAGCGCGATGATGCCGGTGCTCAACCCGGCCGGCGTGCAGGACATCCTCGACCTGGGCCTGGTTGGCTGGGCGATGAGCCGCTACACCGGCCGCTGGATCGGCTTCAAGACGATCGCCGAGACGGTGGAGTCGTCGGCCTCGGTGCAGGTCGATCCGTTCGCGCGCCAGATCGTGCTGCCGGAGGATTTCGAACTGCCGCCCGGCGGGCTCAACATCCGCTGGCCCGATCCGCCGCTGGACCAGGAGATGCGCCTGCACCGTTACGCGGTGCGCGCCGCGCAGGCGTTCGCCCGCGCCAACGGCATTGACAAGGTGGTGATGGATGCGCCGAACGCGCGCCTGGGCATCGTCACCACCGGCAAGAGCTACCTGGACGTGCTGCAGGCGCTGGAATACCTGGGCCTGGACGAGGCGGCCTGCCGCGACATCGGCATCCGCGTCTACAAGGTCGGCATGACCTGGCCGCTGGAGCCCGAAGGCATCGCCCGCTTCGCCCGCGGGCTGGAAGACATCGTCGTGGTCGAGGAGAAGCGCGCCTTCCTCGAGCGGCAGATGAAGGAACAGTTCTACAACTGGCCCAACGACTGGGGCCGGCGCCCGAGCATCGTCGGCAAGTACGACGAAGCCGGCGAGTGGATCCTGCCGTCCACCGGCGAGCTGACCCCGGCGACGATTGCCGGCGTGATCGGCCGCCGCATTCTGCGCCTGCTCCCCTCAAGTGCGATCAATACCGAGTCGATCGAGCAGCGCCTGCGCTGGATGGACGCCAAGGAGGCGGAGATGGCGCTGCCGCGCGCCAGCTTCCCGCGCGTGCCGCACTACTGTTCGGGCTGCCCGCACAACACCTCCACGGTGGTGCCGGAGGGCTCGCGCGCGCTGGGCGGCATCGGCTGCCACTACATGGTCACGTGGATGGACCGCTCCACCGACACCTTCACCCACATGGGCGGCGAAGGCGTGACCTGGGCCGGGCAGGCCGCGTTCACCGACACCCCGCACGTGTTCCAGAACCTGGGCGACGGCACCTATTTCCACAGCGGCTCGCTGGCCATCCGCCAGGCCGTCGCGGCGAAGGTGAACATCACCTACAAGATCCTCTACAACGACGCGGTCGCGATGACCGGCGGCCAGCCGGTGGACGGCAGCCTGACCGTACCGGACATCGCCCACCAGATGCGCGCCGAAGGCATCGACACGATCATGCTGGTCAGCGACGACATCGGCCGCTGGCACAAGCGCGAACTGTTCCCCTCGGGCGTGGAGTTCCACGACCGCGCAGAGCTCGATGCGGTGCAGAAGCGCCTGCGCGAGGTGAAGGGCGTCAGCATCCTGATCTACGACCAGACCTGCGCGACCGAGAAGCGGCGCCGGCGCAAGCGCGGCAAGATCGAGGACCCGCAGAAGCGGGTGATGGTCAACACGCTGGTGTGCGAGGGCTGCGGCGACTGCGGGCAGAAGAGCTTCTGCGTGTCGGTGCTGCCCAAGGAAACCGAATTCGGCCGCAAGCGCGAGATCGACCAGTCCAACTGCAACAAGGACTACTCGTGCGTGTCGGGCTTCTGCCCGAGCTTCGTCACCGTGCACGGCGGCAAGCCGCGCAAGGGACGCAAGGCAGACGCGGCGTCGCGGCTGGAGGGCCTGCCCGACCCGGTCTTCCGCTCCGTGCTCGACCAGCCCTGGAACATCCTGATCACCGGCGTCGGCGGGACCGGCGTGGTCACCATCGGCGCATTGCTGGGCATGGCCGGCCACCTGGAAGGCAAGGGCGCCACGGTGCTCGACCAGACCGGCCTGGCGCAGAAGGGCGGCGCGGTCACCACCCACATCCGCATCGCGCGCACGCCCGAAGACATCCACGCGGTGCGTATCGCCGCCGGCGAAGCCGACCTGGTGCTGGGCTGCGACATGGTCGTGGTCAACGACTACTGGGCGCTGTCGAAGGTGCGCGGCGAGCGCTCCGAAGTGGTGCTCAACACCTACGAAGCGATGCCGGGCACGTTCACCATGCGCCCGGACCTGCACTTCCCCGCCGCCGACATCATCGCCGGGATCAAGCTCGCACTGGGTGGGCGCGAACCGCGCCTGCTGGACGCCACCCAGCTGGCCACCGCGTTGCTGGGCGATGCCATCGCCACCAACCTGTTCATGCTCGGCTACGCCTGGCAGCTGGGCCTGGTGCCGATCTCGCACACCGCGCTGATGCGCGCGATCGAGCTCAACGGCGCGGCGATCGAAATGAACCAGCAGGCCTTCGCGTGGGGCCGCCTGGCTGCGGTCGATCCGCAGGCGGTGGCGGCCGCCGCCGGCCTGGTCTCCAATCCGGTGACCGCCGACGAGCGCGTGCCCGATGGCCTGCACCAGTTGCCGCCCGGCGACTGGGAAGGCAGCGAGTGGGGCAGCACCAGCGCGCCGCGGCCCAATGGCGGCGAGCGCGAACTGCGCGGGCTGCCCGAGAGCGACAGCCTCGCCGCTGGCGGCGCCTCGCCGCTGGACGTGGCCACCGGCGAGATTGCCGCGCTGCCACTGGACGACCTGCGCCTGTCGCGCAGCCTCGACGAACTGGTCGCGCGCCGCGAGAAGTTCCTCACCGATTACCAGGACGCCGCCTATGCGCGCCGCTACACCGGCCTGGTGGCCAGGGTCCGCAGCGCCGAGGCACTGAAGGCCCCGGGTTCGACCGCGCTGGCGGAAGCCGTGGCCCGCTATGCCTTCAAGCTGATGGCCTACAAGGACGAGTACGAGGTCGCCCGCCTGTACACCAGCGGCGAGTTCCAGCGCCGCCTGCAGCAGCAGTTCGAAGGCGACTACACGCTGCGCTTCCACCTCGCCCCGCCGCTGCTGGCGAAGAAGGACGAACAGGGCCGGCTGCTCAAGCGCGAGTACGGGCCGTGGATGTTCACCGCGTTCCGCTGGCTGGCCAAGCTCAAGTTCCTGCGCGGCGGTCCGCTGGATCCGTTCGGTCGCAGCGATGAACGGCGCACGGAGCGGCAACTCGTCACGGACTACTTCGCCACCATCGACCGGCTGCTGGCGGGGCTCGACGGCGGCAACCTCGCCTTGGCCGCGGAGATCGCCAGCCTCCCCGAGCACATCCGCGGCTACGGACACGTCAAGGAAGCGCACCTGCACAAAGCCCAGGCCCGCGAAGCCGACCTGCTCCGGGAGTGGGACAACCCGCTGCGCGTGGTGTTGCGCAGCGACGCTGCCTGAGAGGCCTGTCGGGCCGTTTACCGGGGGCGCTGGCCTGTCGTTGCGCGCCGACGCCCCGCGTCGGCGGCAGGGAGCGGCGCGCAGCGGATCCCGATCGACCTAGAAGGTGATCGGGACGCGCGTGGTGAGGGTCAGGTCGGGCGTGTCGCGGGTAACCCCCGCGCCTAATGCGACGTTCAACGAAACGTGGTCGTTGAAGCGGTAGGTGCCGCCCAGCAGCAACGTGCCCAGGGTGACCCGGACCGAGCCGGGCACGTCCTCGCCGTTCTGCGTGGTCTTGCCAACCATGCTCTGGTCGTAACCGAGGCTGATGGAGGCCTTCTCGTTCAGCGCCAGGCCCAGGCCCACGTTGAAGCCCCAGATATCGCCGGCCTTCACGTCGCCCAGGTGCTCCTGCTCGCCACCGATCACGGTGCGCGAGACGTCGGTGCGCTCGAAGTTGTAGAGGTAACTGAAGCTGCCGAAGAACACGACCGGATCGGAGGGATACAGCCAGGTGATGCCCGGCTGGAGCGCATCGAAGCCGCTGCCCATGGGCAGCTCCAGCGGCAGGCCCGTGCCGGTGGCGTTGGCGACGCACCGGGTCACGCAATCGGTGACGACGTCGAAGATGTCGGTGCCGGACCGGCTCTTGTAGCGCAGCCATCCTACGTAGAACGCCTTGTCCGGGCCGCCGCGGTTGAACTGGTAGCGCACGGACATCTCCATGTCGCCCAGGCCGCGTCCGCTGGAATTGAACACGCGGTCCAGCGCCGACCCGGTGAAGATTTCGCGACTGACCGTATCGCCGCTGGCGTAGACGTAGGGAACCTTGAACTCCAGTTCCAGCCGGTTGTTCAGCCCGTAGCGTCCCGTCATCGTGGCGATCGCGGTGGTCGTCTTGACCTGGCGCACATCGATCAGCCCGATCAGGATCGCCGGGATGACGGTGTATCCGACCAGCACGACGCGATCGTTGGCCGTATAGCCGTACTGGAGGGAGGGTTCCAGCACGAACGTTCCGGCCGGCGTGAGCGCGCCGGGCTGGTCGAAGATCTGCGCGACTTCCGGGGGGCGCGAGTCGGACTCGGGGGCCTGGCCCACGGCCTGGGTCTGCGCGTCGGACGCAGGGGGTTGTTGCGTCGGCTGGGCCGCCTGCGCTTGCCCGGTTTCCTGCGGCGCGTAGGCGACCCCCTGGGCCAACGATGGCACCAGGACCGGAACGGCCGCGCCGCGCGCGCGCGCGTTGGCCAGTATTTCCTCGTTCAATGCAGCCTGCAGCTGCGCCATTCCCCGGGTCTGTTCGCCCAGCTCGTCGCGCAGCTCCTCTATCCGCCGGGACTGCTGGTTGATCCGGCTCTGCAGCGCATCCAGCCGGGCCTCGGGCGTAGCTCCACCCGCGGTGTCACCCGAAGACGCTTCCTGCGCACCAACCTGTCCACAGACGACCAGGCCGATGGCCAGGGCCAGCGGCGCGGCGGCATTGGGCGACATCCGTTTCATGGCGCTCTCCTTGGGGCGGGAGCCGGGTGGCGTGGGCATCGGTATCAGGGCGGGCCTGGAACGCGCGCCAAAGCATCGCCGAGCGCACCATAGGAGTTGATGCCCTGGAAGACACCCAATGCACCGGTGCCCACTTCGACATGGGTGACCGTGCGGATACGCTGGCTGTCGAGCGTGTTCTGTATCACCACGCCACCGGCAACACCTGCGGGATCGAAGTGGTTGCCTTCGCCCACCTGGACCACGATGCCCTTGTTGAAATCGGCCAGGGCCTGCGCCTGTCCGGCATCAAGGTCCGCCACATCCGGAATCCGCACCGAGACGCTGGCGACCAGCACGTCATTGACATAGACGACGCGCTCGATCCCGAACGAGAGCATCTGCCCGGACGGCAGCTGGAAACCGCCGCGCATCTCCGCCAGGCGCGCCGGATCGATCGGCTTCCACGCCCCGCCCAACGGCGTGGACCGGCCATCCCATGCCTGCGCCTGCGCCTGCGCGGACACCGCAGCGCATGCAACAAGCAGCAACGCGGGAAACGATCGACGGACGACGTACATGGCTTCAGATGTCCGTGGGGCCGCGCCTGGGCGCGGTGATGTTGCGCAATCCATCGCGCTGGATGCCCATGTCGAGCGGCGCCGGGGGCGCCGTGCGCCAGTCGTCGGGATTGTTGAAGCCGGCCTGCTCCCGCCGGTTGTGCACGACGAACAGCACCCGGTTGTCCCATAGCGCTTCGAAGCGAGAACGCGGCATCGCGCGCGTGCCCCGCGCGGGATCGCCCAGCAGCACGCGTCCATTGCGCATGCCCTTGACCACCACGAAATGCCGGTACCCGCGATCGTTCAGGAGCACGATCGCCGGAACACCCTCTTCTTCGAGCTTTTCCAGCGGCAGCTCGAAGCCATCCGCATCGAAGCCCTTCGTAGCCAGGTATCGGCGCATGTCCAGCAGCGAGAATCCTTCCTTCCGGATCCTGGCCTGGTCGCCGTTGTCGTACATCTGCACGAAGACGTCCGCTTCGCTGACCGGATGGCCGTACTGGTAGGTCAACAGCGTCGCCGTGGCCGCGGAGCCGCAACTGAAGTCGTACTGCTGGGGGACCGTGGTACGGAAGCGCGCCTCCTTCAGGCTGACGACCCGCATGCCGTAGGTGCCGCCACCCTGCGGTACGCGGATGTCGGTACTGGCGGCCCATGCGCCATGCGCGCACGCGAACGCGCACCCCAGCGCGCCCCACCCCGCCAGGCGCCGATTGCTCATTGGCCTGGATTGGCGAAGATGACCTGGATGCTCATCCCGTTCTGGATCAGCACGTTGCTGCCGCTGTTCTGGATGACCGTGTTGAGGCCGCTGGCGTTGGAGAAGGCTTCGCCGTTGATGGAATTGGAACCACTGACGACGTGGTCGGCCGTGTTGTCGTGGACGCTACCATCCACGGAAGTGTTGCTTTCATTCGTCTCTTCGCCACCGCGCATGGCGGCCAACCGTTCGATATCGACTGCCTCGCTGCCGGCGAAGCCGGGAACGGATGCTGCAGGGAGAAGCGCCTGCCTAGCGTCCGGCGTTGAGGTCGCCGTACCCGGCTGCGCTTGAGGGGTTGCCGGATCGATCAGTGGCGCGAGATTCGCGGCAGCTGGATCGTCAGCGGCGAATGCGGGGCCGGAACCGGAAGCCAGCGCCGCCATCGCGATGCAAAGTGAAAGCGGACCTAGTGAAAGTGGACGGTGCGGATGCATGGGACACACTCCTTCCCGAACGCTCCTGCCTGCATGGGCACGGCGCCCCGTCGGGATGACGGGACGCCTTGTGCTCGTGCGATGGATGCATCGGGGTTTCCAGGCCCCGATGCACGTGGGAGCGCCTAAGGGCTTATGGCCACTACGGGCCTACGGTCAGGTTGGCCTGCACGGTGATGCCCTGCTGGATCAGCGACGCAAAGCCGCTGTTCTGGGCCGTCACCATGATGCCCGCCGCCGACTGCCCAACACTGGTCATCTGGTTGGACATGTCGAAGGTGCCCGCGTTGTTGGCCACAGATCCACCTGCGCCAGCCGCACCGCCTGCACCGCCGGCGCCGTTGCCACCGGTGTTGGTGCCACCGGTGCCTGCGCCGCCCGTACCCGCTGCGGCCGTGCCGGAACCACCCGCTCCACCACTGCCGCCCGCGCCGCCTGCTCCGCCCTCGGCGCCGTTGCCGGCCGTTGCGTCGCCATTGCTCGCGGTGGAAGTGGCGCTGCCATTGGTGGCATCGCCATTGGTTGCGGCACCGCCATCACCGCCCGTTCCTGCGGTAGCGGTCAGGCTGCCGCCGGCACCGCCCGTGCCCGTGCCGGAACCACCGGTGCCCGTGCCATCGCCTGCGGTCGCCGTGCCAGCACCACCGGTGCCGGTGCCGTCGCCTGCAGTGCCCGCACCACCGGTCGCGGTGCTCGCACCGCCGGTCGCGCTTGCACCACCGGACGTGCCGTTGCCGGCGGTGGCGGTACCGCTTCCACTCGTCGCATCGCCCGCCCCACGTTCGCGTACACGACCGCTGTTGGCGTCGGCATTGCCGCCGCTTGCGCCGCTGTCCTGCGCGCCCGTCGGACCACTGCCCGAAGCGCCGGATCCGCCCAGGGCCGCACTGGCGGCCAGACCATCGCCACCGCCCGCCCAGCCACTTCCGCCAGTGCCATTGCCACTGGCGCCACTACCCGTGCCATCGGCACCGTTGGCGCCACGATTGCGAGTGGCGTTGCCGCCATCGCCGCCATTACCCGCGTTGGCGTCCGCGACGCTCGCGTCGCCAACCCCCGTCGGGCCGGCCTGGACGTCGCCATTGTTCGCGGTACCGCCACTGCCACCGCTGCCCGCAGTGCCACCACGGCCACCACGGTCGCCGGCACCTCCGGTGCCGTTGCCACCGTCCCCATCACCACCCCTGCCATCACCACCCAGGGCCAGGCCGCCGTAACCGGCGCCACCTTTCCCACCGTTGCCACCGTTGGCGTTGCCGTTGTTGTTGGCGACGTTGCCGATGCCATACACGCTCAATCCAGAAACGCTTCCTTCAAGTCGCGTAGTGGCCACAGCGGAGCTGTGGTTGAAGGAATTCGAGAACGTGGCGGTGGCAGTGCCGCCATTGCTGGCGGCCGCCGTGCCTTGGCCATCTGCATATGCGCTGTAGTCGTTGACCGTTGTTGGAGTTTCTTCAGGAGTTTCCTGAGCGAAGGCCTGCCCCGACAGGCCCAGTCCGAGCATCACTGCGGATGCCATAAGTGTCTTGCTGATATGCATATCACTCTCCTAGACGTCACCCAAGGGTCAGGGGGGTCCCGAAATTAAGTGACGTGCGTCGCATTGTCCTCGCGAATTGTTAGTCGTCGGAAGGTTGATGGTTAGCTTTTGGTGAACCGCATACCGCTCGTCTGCGGCTTTGCAGTCTTCATGTATTCAGCGATGCGAAATCTGCGCACCGGCAGGCAGTGCGTATTCACGCTGTTTTGGGCTTCTTTGCGGGTTTCCGGCGAATGCAGGTCGCAGAGAACGGGAGCCGCGCTGTTCGACGATGCATCGAAGACACAAGGAGCCGTCAGCCATCGTTGCGCGACCGATCGCGCGGATCGGCTTGCTTCGCCGCGCATCGCGGCTTTTCACCGCTGCTCGCCACAACCCGTAGAGCGGGACTCGCCCTGCTGCGCGCATCGTTTGGAAATGGAAAGCGGCGGCGCGAGCCCTTCGACGGGGAGCCGCCGATCCGCTCAGTGTGTTCCACACAGGTTTCCGCGCCGGAGCCCGCGCTGTCCTGCTCAGGCCGGGGGCACCGGCCCGGTCGACTGACGCAGCTGCAGCGAGTACGGCATGCGTACCATGCGCCCGGCACTGCGGTCGCGGATCGCATTGAGCAGCTGAACGGTCGCGACCTGGCCCATGTCGCGGGTGGGCTGCTGCACGGTGGTCAGCGCCGGAAAGATCTGCTGCGAGATCGGCGTGTTGTCGAAGCCGCACACCGACACGTCGCGCGGCACGCGCAGGCCCAGTTCACTGGCCGCACGCATCACGCCGGCAGCCATGTCGTCGTTGGCGGCGAAGATCGCCGTGGGGCGTTCGGCAAGGGCCAGCAACTGGCGGCCGGCCGCCAGGCCGGAGTCGAACGAGAACTCGCCGTCGACCACCAGCGCCGGGTCGTAGCGCAGGCCGGCGCGGCGCAGCGCGCTGCGGTAGCCCGCCATGCGCCATTCGCTGGCGCCATGGTCCGGATGTCCGCGCACGTGGCCGATGCGGCGGTGGCCCAGCTCGATCAGGTGCGCCATCAGCTCGCACACCGCCTCGTGCTCGTCCAGGGTCACGCCGATGCGTCCTTCACGGCCCTTGGGCGAGATGCACGAGAACGGGATGCCGCGCTGGTCGAGGCGATCAAGCAGCGCGTCGCTGTCGGTCAGCGGCGGGGTGAGGATCAGTCCGTCCAGGCGCGAGGACACGACCAGCGAATCGATCGCATCGAGGAAATCCGGGCTGTGGTAGCTCACCGGCTGCATCACCATCCCGTAGTGGTGGCTCTCGCAGGCCTCGACCACGCCGGTCAGGATCTCCATCAGGTAGTTCGGCGACGGGTTGTCGTACAGCAGCGCGACCAGGTAGCTGCGGTTGCCGGCGAGGCTGCGCGCGGAGGGATCGGGGCGATAGTTCATCGCCGCCACCGTTTCCATGACCTTCGCCCGCGTGGCCTCGCGCACGCCCGGCTCGTTGTTGAGCACGCGCGACACCGTCTTCATGGACACGCCCGCCCGCTGCGCGACATCCTCGATCCTGACCCGCATTACGCCTCCGCCCACTGCATTCTCATGCCCCAGCTGGCTCACCAGAAGACCGCGTACAGCGCGACCAGGATCGCGATCACGCCCAAACCGGCCATATTGAAGCCTGCCGACGTCGAGTAGTCCACGTCGTCGGTACGGATCAGGTCGCTGCCGGCCTGCTGCGGCCGCGTCGCCAGCGACACGATCGCCGCGAGCGCCAGCGCCAGCAGGAACACCAGCCCGACGCGATCGATGAACGGAAGCGACGGCCAGGCCAGCTTGAGCACGATCGACAGCACGAACGAACCGATCGCCGCGGCCAGCGCGCCGGCCTCGTTGGCGCGCTTCCAGAACAGGCCCAGCACGAAGATCACCACGATGCCCGGGGTGAAGAAGCCGGTGTATTCCTGGATGTACTGGAACGCCTGGTCGAAGCTGCCCAGCAGGGGACGCGCGGTCAGGATCGCGAGCAGCACCGATACCGCGGCCGCGATGCGGCCGACGCGCACCAGGTGCGACTGTTCCGACTGCGGACGCGACTTGGCGTAGAAGTCCAGGGTGAAGATCGTCGCCACCGAGTTGATCTTGGATGCCAGCGAAGCCACGATCGCCGCCACCAGCGCGGCGAACACCAGGCCCAGGATGCCGGTCGGCAGCAGCCGCATCATCGTCGGGTAGGCCTCATCGGGCTTGGCCAGGTCCGGCGCCAGCACCACCGCCGCGATACCCGGCACCACCACCACCAGCGGCATCAGCAGCTTGAGGAACGCGGCGAACACCACGCCCTTCTGCGCTTCGCGGATGTCCTTGGCGGCCAGCGCGCGCTGGATGATGTACTGGTTGAAGCCCCAGTAGCTGACATTCATGATCCACATGCCGCCGATCAGCACGCTGATGCCCGGCAGGTCCTTGTAGAAGGGATTGTCCTTGCTGAGGATCATCTCGAAGTGTTCGGGATGGGCACTCCACAGCTGCGAGAAGCCGGTGGTGACACTGCCGCCGCCGATGTGGCTCAGGGTGATGCAGGTGACCAGCAGGCCACCCATCACCAGCAGGGTGACCTGCACGATGTCGGTCAGCGCCACCGCCTTCAGGCCGCCGTACAGCTGGTAGGCCATCGCGAACACGCCCAGCAGCACCAGCGCCAGCATCTGGTCCATGCCGGTGACCTGGGCCACGGCGATCGAACCCAGCCACATGATCGAGGTCAGGTTCACGAACACGTACAGGCCCAGCCAGAACACCGCCATCAGCGTGCGGATGCGCGTGCCGTAACGCTCTTCCAGGAACTGCGGCATCGTGTAGATGCGGTTGCGCAGGAAGATGGGCAGGAAGAACTTGCCGACGATCAGCAGGGTCAGCGCCGCCATCCACTCATAGGAGGCGATCGCCAGGCCGATCGCGTAGCCGGACCCGGACATGCCGATGATCTGTTCGGCGGAGATGTTCGCCGCGATCAGCGAGGCGCCGATCGCCCACCATGGCAGCGACTTGCTGGCCAGGAAGTAGTCGCTGGCCGACTTCTGGTGCCCCGCCTTCTCGCGCGAGACCCATTGGGCCAGGGTGAAGATGCCCGCCAGGTAGACGAGCACGATCACGATATCCAGTGTTGCCAGCTTCATCCGCGCTCTCTCCGTCCCATGCAGTCGATGTGTGGAGGACGCGGCCCACCGCGGATGCCGTCATGGCACCCGTGGCGGAGAAGCTCGGACCGGCCCGCGCCGCCGCCCTCCCGGCGCGGCGCAGGCCCACGTGCGCTTACTTCGACTGCGGGCAGGCCAGGATGTGCTGCGCTTCGCTGACCGCGCCCACCGCGACGCGCGAGATCGACAGCGTCGCTGCCGCATCGCTTTGCAGCTTCAGCAGCGTATCGAGCTTGGCCACATCCGCACCGGACGCGGCGAAGCACTTGAGCGGAATCCCCAGCGTGGTCCACTGCCCGGCCGGCAGCTTGGCCAGCGTGTCGAGCAAGGGCAGCGACGTGCCGGCCCCGGCGCTGGCGGTGAGCGCGCCGCTCGCCGGCAATGCATCCGGGCGCAGGGTCAGCACCAGCAGCAGGTCGCCGTTGGTCTCGCGGGTCAGTTCCTGCGCCGGCTCGGACAGGATCGTCGCGCTGGCCGCCTGTGCACCGGACCACGTGAAGCGGCGTGCGTCTTCCTGGCGCTCATGGTCGACCGCGCTGATCGCCAGGCTGTTGTCGGCCAGTGCGACCGGCACGGTGGTGACCGCGGTGGCCGCACCCTTGCCGTCTTCCAGCTTCAGGGCCAGGCCCGGGGCGAGCTGGCCGCGGGCGAAGTACACGCCGGCCGGCGCCTGCAGGCCTTCGATGCCCGAGTCTTCCGGCAGCGCCGCCAGGTCGCCCTTGTCGGCGTAGGTCAGGCCATGGCCGAACGCGAACTGCGGCTGGTATCCGGGCTTGTTGACCGCTGCATCCACCGCGTTGCGCGGCCAGGAGAAGCTGAGCTTGCCCTTGAAGTCGTGGTCGACGCTGCCATCGGCCTTGCGCAGCAGCACGTCGGCCACGCCCGCGCCTTCCGAGCCCGGCAGCCACGCCGCGACGAAGGCATCGGAAGCGTTGATCTCGCGGTTCATCCACAGCGGACGCCCGGTGATGAACACCGCGACCACCGGGATGCCGTCGGCCTTGAGCTTCTTGATCAGCTCCAGGTCGCTGTCGTCGCCCGGATGGAACAGCAGGTTGGGGATATCGCCCTGGAATTCGGCGTAGGGGTTCTCGCCGAACACCACCACCGCCACGTCCGGCTTGGCCTTGTACTTGCCGTCAACCGCCAGCTCGGCCTGGCCGCCACCGGCCTTGACCGCGCGCGCGATGCCTTCCCAGATCGTGTCGGCGTTGGGGAAGTCGGCGCGCGTGGTGCCGGTGCCCTGCCAGTTCAGCGTCCAGCCGCCGGTCTGCTTGCTCATGTTGTCGGCGCCATCGCCGACGACCAGCACGCGCTGGTTGGTGCGCAGCGGCAGCACGCCACCGTTGTTCTTCAGCAGCACCAGCGATTCACGCACCGCCTGGCGGGCGACTTCGCGATGCTCCGGTGCACCGAGCAGTTCGAACTTGCCACCCAGCGCGCGCTGCGACGGCTTGGGCGCGTCGAACAGCTTCATCAGGAACTTGACCCGCAGGATGCGGCGCACGGCGTCGTCCAGGCGCTCCATCGACAGCGTGCCGTTCTTCGCGGCGGCCAGCGTCGTGTCGTACATGCCCTTCCAGCTGTCGGGCGCCATCGCCATGTCCAGGCCGGCGGTGAAGGTCGCGGGGCAGTCGTCGTTGGTGCAGCCGGGAATCTGGCCGTGGCCGTTCCAGTCGCCGACGACGAAGCCGCCGAAGTGCATGCGGCCCTTGAGCACGTCGGTCAGCAGCGGCTGGTGGCCGTGCATCTTGGTGCCGTGGAAGCTGTTGAACGAGGCCATCACCGACTGCGCGCCGGCTTCGATCGCGGTCTTGTAGCCGGCCGCGTGCACGTCGCGCAGTTCGGCCTCGCTGACCACGGTGTCGCCCTGGTCGCGGCCGTTGGTGGTGCCGCCGTCGCCGACGAAATGCTTCACCGAGACCATCACCCGGTTGTCGCCGAGGAAATCCGCCGCGCCGGGCTTGCCCTGCAGGCCTTCGACCATCGCGCGGGCGAAATCGGCCACCACCTGCGGGTTCTCCGAGTAGCCCTCGTAGGCGCGTCCCCAGCGCACGTCCTGCGGCACCGCCACGGTCGGCGCGAACGCCCACTCCATGCCGGTGGTGCGGGTCTCCTGCGCGGTGATCTCGCCGATGCGGCGCAGCAGCTCGGGGTTGCGCGTGGCGCCGAGGCCGACGTTGTGCGGGAACAGGGTCGCGCCCACGACATTGCTCTGGCCGTGCATCGCGTCGATGCCCCAGATCACCGGGATCGCCTTGCCGCCGCCGGAGGTGTCCATCGACGCTTCCCAGAACGCGTCGGACAGGGCCAGCCATTCGGCCGGGGTGGCGTTGTACTTGCCGCCGGGATCGGAGCTGCCGCCGGCCAGGATCGAACCGAGCCGGTACTTGCGCACGTCCTCGGGCGTGATGCTGCCGATGTCGCCCTGGATCAGCTGGCCGACCTTCTCTTCGAGGGTCATGCTCGCCAGCAGTTCGTCGATCCGCTTCTCCACCGCCGGGTCGGCGGCCACGGGCCAGGCCAGTTCCGGCCATTGCTCCGGGTGGATGCTGCCGTCGCTCGCGGCAGCCTGCGGGGCATCGGCGGCGGGCGCGTCGACCGGCGCCGGGGCGCGATTGCAGGCGGCCAGCACGGCCAGGGCCAGCGCTGCGGCCAGGACATTGCGGATGCGGGCGGCAGGCGCGGTCGCGCCGGCGTGGGTGCTCATGCTGGATCTTCCTCCGGTCGGTGGAGCGCCCGCGTCCCCGGGCGCCTTGCGGCAGTGACGGGCGCAGAGGCTTGTCAGAAATGGCAGCGCTGTCAACCGGACAGGGCCCCGCCGTGGCCTGACTTCCCGGCGCGTTCCGGGTCGCGACGTGGACGTGCGTGCGGGCCGAGCCCGTAAATCCCGGCGCTGGCGGTCAATTGGACCCACCAGCGACTGCATGCACGCGACACCGCGAAATCGCACCCCGACCCGCAAACCTGCTGCATCGCAACAGCCGATTTGCGGCATCGGCTGCTGCCTGGCCACCCGATCCATGCCCCCTTCGCCCGCCCGCCCGCGGCCACGGCAGGGGCGTCCAAACCGGCGTCCGCATCCGCATCGCCCGCCCGGCAAGGCTTGCCGGCTTCCGAAGCCGGGGCGTCCCTCTCTATAATCGGCGCCAGCTGTGGCCGGCCGCGCCACTCGCCATAGGATGCGATGTGCGTAATTACGATCTGGAATTCCTGAAGCGCTTCTCGATGGTGATCGGCCTCCTGGCCCTGGTCACCCTGGGCCTGATCCTGCTGGCCATTTATCTGCATGGCCGGTTGCCCCCGGAAGTCTCGCCGACGGCCGCCAGCCGGACCGCTGCGCGCATTCATCCGGCCGGCGCGGTCTACGCCGGCGATACCGGTGCCGCCGCCCAGGCCGCCGCCGCCGCCGCCGCGGTCGCCAAGGCCTCCTCGCAGGTCGCCTACGGCGGGACCACCGATGGCGCGGTGATCTACCAGAACCTGTGCGGCGCCTGCCACACCAGCGGCGTGGGCAACGCGCCGACCCTGGATCACGCGCACTGGGATGCGCGCCTCGCCCAGGGCGCCGACACCCTGCACAAGCACGCGATCGAGGGCTTCACCGGCCCCAGCGGCGGGATCATGCCACCCAAGGGCGGCAACCCGGCGCTGACCGACGAGCAGGTGAAGGCGACGGTCGACTGGATGCTCGCCAACCTGAAGTAAGCCCCGCGCCATACCTGACAACGCCGCCTCCGGGCGGCGTTGTCGTTTCCGTCCTGGACACCTGCCATGAAGCCGCATCCCGCCCTGCGTCGCCTGCCCGCCCTGCTCCTGCTGCTGGGGGTCCTGCCGGCCGTGGCCCGACCCGCGGCGGAACCGGCCATCGGCCAGCTGCAGGGCGATGGTCCGCGCAGCCCACTGGTCGGCGAACAGGTCACGGTGACTGCCACGGTCAGCGCGGACTTCCGCGAGGGACTGGGCGGCATCTTCGTCCAGGACGCAGGCGACGGGGACCCACGCACCTCGGACGGCCTGTTCGTGCAGCCGGTCGAGGGCTTCGCCTTCCCCGACAACCTCGGCGTCGGCACGCAGTGCCGTTTCCATGGCCGGGTGGTGGAGCTGGATGGGCGCGGCGGCGACAGCCTGACCACGCTGCAGGTCGACCGTGTCGACCGCTGCCGCGCGGGTACGCCGGTGCGTGCGCAGGCGGTGCAAGCATTACCCGGCGACTGGGAAGCGCTGGAAGGGATGACCGTGCGCATCGAGGCACCGCTGACCGTCACCGGTACCGACGCGCTGCAACGCTTCGGCGAGCTGGCGGTGTCGTTCGACGGTCGCCAGTGGCAGCCCAGCGAGCGGGCACGCGCCGGTTCGGCCGAGCACGCCGCGCTGGCCGCGGCGAACGCGCGCACGCGACTGCTGCTCGACGACGCCAGCCGCCAGCGCGATCCGGAGCAGGTCGCGTACCTGGGCGGTGGCGACGTCCCGCGCACCGGCAGCGTGGTGCGCGGTGCCGAAGGCATCGTCGATCCGCGCCATGGCTGGCGCCTGCAGCTGACCGGTACGCCGTCGATCGAAGTCGCAGCGCGACCGGCACCGCCGCAGGTACCCGGCAACGTCCGCGTGGCCGCGTTCAACCTCGAGAACCTGTTCAACGGCGACGGCCAGGGCGGCGGCTTCCCGACGCCGCGCGGCGCGAAGACACCGCAGGCGCTCGACGCGCAGCTGGCCAAGCTGGTCGCCACCATCCAGGGCCTGGATCCGGACGTGGCCGCGCTGATGGAGCTGGAAAACGACGGCTACGGTCCCGACTCCGGCCTCGCCCGCCTGGTGCAGGTGCTCAACGCCGATGGCGCGCAGTGGCGTTTCGTCGATGCCGGACGCGGGCCGGGCACGGACACCATCCGCGTCGGCCTGATCTACCGCGGCGATCGCCTGGTCGCGCGCGGCAAGCCGGCGGTGCTCGAAGGCGGGCCTTTCGGCGAGCGCAGTCGCGTGCCGCTGGCGCAGGCGTTCCGGCGCAAGGATGGCGGCAAGGACGACTTCGTGGTCGTCGCCAACCACCTCAAGTCCAAGGGCTGCAGCGAGGCCGAAGGCGCCGACGCCGACCGCAAGGACGGCCAGGGCTGCTGGAACGCGCTGCGCCTGGATTCGGCGCAGCGCCTGCACACCTGGCTGCAGTCCGCGCCGCTGGGCAAGGGCCGCGAGCGCGTGGCCATCCTCGGCGACTTCAACGCCTACGCGATGGAAGACCCGGTGCGCTGGCTGCGCGAGGAAGGCGGCTGGACCGATGCCCTCAAGGCCGCCGCCGTGGCCGCCCCGGGTTCAGAGCCGCCTTACAGCTACGTCTACCAGGGGCTCAGCGGCCGCCTCGACCATGCCCTGCTGAGTCCCGCGCTGGTCCCGCACCTGCGCGGCGCGACCGAGTGGCACGTCAATGCCGACGAACCGGACGACGCCGGCTATGCCGGCCGCAACGTGCCGGGCCCGTGGCGCAGCTCCGACCACGATCCGCTGCTGCTGGGCTTCGATCTGTAGCTGCGCACCGCGCAGACCCCGATGCCGGAAGACGCGCCATGACACTGGCGCCTCCCGCACAACCAACGCCACCGCGCCTGTTGCGCCCCCGGTTCGCGGCCTGAAGTCCGCTCCTACAGGGAGCATCGTTGCGCCACGCCTGGAACACACATCTCCACAACCAGCTTTACCGCACCCGCCCTTGTAGGAGCGGGCACGACTGAAGTCCGCTCCTACGAAGAACACCGCTGCGACGCACCTATTACGCGGCCCAAAGACCCGCTTCTCTGCCCGCTCCCGTAGGAGCGGGCATGACCGCGACACCCACGCCTTCGACACAAGCGACGCCTTCCGCAATCCCGTGCCGCGTGTCCCGGCCTGCGGCCCGGAAGCCTCGCGGCCTGCCGGGCTTCGTCAGCCCGCCGTGCCGTGCAGGTAATCCAGCGACACCTGCAGCAACGCGCGGAAGCCCACGTCGAGCGACTTCTCGTCGAGCATGAACTCCGGCGAATGGTTGCCCGGCGCGGTCGCCGGATCGATCCCCGGCGCGGTCGCGCCCACGAAGAAGAACAGCGCCGGCGTCTTCAACCCGTACAGGGAGAAATCCTCCGAGCCCATCTGCAGCGGCGGCTCGAACACGTTGTCGGCGCCGACCACGGCCTGCAGGCTGGGCAGCATCTTCGCGGTCAGCGCCGGATCGTTGATCGTCGGCGGATTGCCCTCGCTGTCGGGCACCTTGGCCTCGACCTTGGCCCCGTGCGCGGCGGCCACGTGTTCGGATACGTTGCGCAGGTCGGCGAAGATCTTCTCGCGCATGCCTTCGTCGAAGGTGCGGATGGTGCCGATCATTTCCACGTCGTCGGGGATGATGTTGTAGCGGATGCCGCCCTTGATCGCGCCGAAGGTCACCACCGCTGGCAGCTTGGCCAGGTCGGTGCGGCGAGAAACAATGGTCTGCGCGGTGCCGACCAGGTCGGCGGCGGCCACGATCGGATCCACCCCGCCCCATGGCCGCGAACCATGCGTCTGCCGGCCGACCACCTTGATGCTGAAACGGTCCGAGGCGGCCATCAACGGCCCGCTGCGCACCGCGATCTGTCCGGCCGGCACGGTCGAGAACACGTGCAGGCCGAACACCGCTTCCGGCTTGAAGTCCTTGAACAGGCCCTGCGCCAGCATCATCGACGCACCGCCTTCCTCGTCGGCCGGCGGACCTTCCTCGGCCGGCTGGAAGATCAGCATCACTTCGCCGGGCAGCGTGTCGCGCATCGCGACCAGCGCCTTGGCCACGCCGAGCAGGATGCCGGTGTGCGCGTCGTGGCCGCAGGCATGCATCACGCCGACTGTTTCGCCGCGGTATTCACCGGTGGCCTTCGAAGCGAACGGCAGGCCCGTGCGTTCGGCCACCGGCAGCGCGTCCATGTCCGCGCGCAACGCGATCTTCGGGCCGGGCTTGCCGCCCTTGATGATCGCGACCACGCCGTGGTGGGCGATGCCGGTCTTCGGCTCCAGGCCCATCCGACGCAACTCCTCGGCGACCACCCTGGCGGTGCGTTCCTCGCGGTTGGACAGCTCCGGGTGCTGGTGGAAGTCGCGGCGCCAGTCGATGACCTGCTGCTGCAGCTGCTTGGCGGCGGCGGCCACTTCGGGACGTTGCGCGGTGGCGGCGTGGGCCGGGACGGCCGCGGCGAGCGACAGGGCGAACGCCAGCAGGGAAACCTTGGATCGTACGGCCAGGACCATCGGGCGACTCCGGGAAAGGTTGGGTCGATGCTAACGGTTGCGACGCGCCTTGCGGCAACCGCCGCTTAGAATGGCGGCGCACGCCAGGTCCAAGCGCCGGCGTTGTTCCTTCGCTGGTGGCCCATGCCCGATCTCGCCCTGCAGCTGCTGATGCTGCTGTTCCTCGCCGGCCTGCTGGCCGGCTTCATCGATTCGATAGCCGGCGGCGGCGGCATGGTCACCCTGCCGGCGATGCTGCTGGCCGGGATCCCGCCGCTGCAGGCGCTGGGTACCAACAAGCTGCAGTCGCTGTTCGGCTCGGCCTCGGCGAGCTGGTCCTATGCGCGCCACGGGCACGTCGACCTGCGCGCGCAGCTGCCGATGGCGCTGACCGCCGCGGCCGGCGCGGTCGCCGGCGCATTGCTGGCCACGATCGTGCCGGGCAGCTGGCTGCGTGCGGTGCTGCCGTTCCTGCTGATCGGCATCGCCCTGTATTTCGCACTCAAGCCCGACATCGGCACGGTCGAGCGCCACCACCGGATCAGCCCACGCGTGTTCGGCCTGACCTTCGTGCCGGTGCTCGGCTTCTACGACGGCGTGTTCGGACCCGGTACCGGCTCGTTCCTGATGCTGGGCTTCGTCGGCCTGGCCGGATTCGGCCTGCTCAAGGCCACCGCGCACACCAAGTTCCTCAACTTCGGCTCGAACGTGGGCGCCTTCGCGGTGTTCCTGGCCTCCGGCGCGGTGCTGTGGAAGGTCGGCCTGGTGATGGGCGCCGGCCAGTTCCTCGGCGCGCAGCTGGGTTCGCGCTTCGCGATGCGCCACGGCACGCGGGTGATCAAGCCGCTGCTGGTGATGGTGTCCGTGCTGCTGGCGTTGAAGCTGCTGGCCGATCCGGCGCATCCGCTGCGCAGCTGGATTGCCACGCTGTAGGAGCGGGCATGACCGCGACAGCGGGGGCTGTAGCGGATGAGTACGTCGGTCCTGCCCAGGGTGTCGGTGTCGCGGTCATGCCCGCTCCTACAAAGAGCAGACCAGGTTCGCGGGTCAGCGGAACACCACCGTCTTGTGCCCGTTGAGCAGGATCCGGTGCTCGACGTGGCGGCGTACCGCGCGCGCCAGTACCTGCGACTCGATGTCGCTGCCGACGCGGACCAGGTCGCGTGGCGTCATCGCGTGGTCCACCCGCGCGATGTCCTGCTCGATGATCGGGCCTTCGTCCAGGTCGGGCGTCACGTAGTGCGCGGTGGCACCGATGATCTTGACCCCGCGCGCGTGCGCCTGGTGGTACGGCTGGGCGCCCTTGAAGCTGGGCAGGAAGCTGTGGTGGATGTTGATCGCGCGCCCGGCCAGGGCCTGGCACAGCCGCGGCGACAGGATCTGCATGTAGCGCGCCAGCACCACCAGGTCGATGCGCTCGCGTTCGACCAGGTCGATGATCGACGCCTCCTGCGCCGCGCGGTTGGACGCGTCCACCGGCAGGTGCAGGAACGGCACGCCGTAGGACGCCGACAGCGCGGCGAAATCTTCGTGGTTGGACGCGACCGCGGCGATGTCCACGCGCAGCTGGCGGCTGTGCGCGCGGAACAGCAGGTCGTTCAGGCAATGGCCCTGCCTGCTGACCAGCACCAGCAGGCGCGCGCGGCGGCGCGCGTCGTGGACCTGCCAGTCCATGCCGAACTCGTCCGCAAGCGTGCCGAAGCGCTCGTGCAACGCCGGCAACGCATCGGCCGCCGGCAGGTCGAAATGCACGCGCAGGAAGAAGCGCCCGGTTTCCTCGTCGCCGTACTGCTGCGCGTCCAGGATATTGCAGCCCTGGCCGAACAGCAGTCCCGTGACGCGATAGACGATGCCGGTGCGGTCCGGGCAGGACAGGGCGAGGATGTGTTCATGGCGCATGGGTGGCCATGGTAGGCGAGCCTGCAACCGCGCGGCGGCTCGGTTGCAGCTGATACCTCCGCGTGCCCGTCAGCGCCGCGCGAACACTCCGCGCGCCTCGGGCGGTTCGCAGCGCAGGTACTGCGGCGCCGGCACGAGCGTGGCGCCGAGCTCGGCCGCCGCATGCCAGGGCCAGCGCGGGTCGTAGAGGATGCCGCGCGCCAGCGCGACCGCATCGGCCTGCCCGTCGACGAGCACCGCTTCGGCCTGGCGCGGCTGCGTGATCATGCCGACCGCGATCACCGGCATCCGCACCTGGGCCTTGATCGCCTCGGCGAACGGCAGCTGGTAGCCGGGGCCGGTGGCGATCTGCTGGCGCGGATCCAGGCCGCCACTGGACACGTGGATGAACTGGCAGCCGCGCGCATCCAGCGCGCGCGCCAGGGCGAGGCTCTGCCCGATGTCCCAGCCGCCTTCGACCCAGTCGGTGGCCGAGATGCGCATGCCGACCGCGACCTTCGCCGACACCGCCGCGCGCACCGCGTCGAATACCCGCAGCACCAGCCGCATGCGGTTCTCCAGCGAGCCGCCATAGGCGTCGTCGCGGGTGTTGCTCAGCGGCGAGAGGAACTGGTGCAGCAGGTAGCCGTGCGCGGCGTGGATTTCCACCAGGTCCAGGCCCAGCCGTTCGGCACGACGCGCAGTGGCGACGAAATGTTCGACCAGCGCATCGATGCCCTCGCCATCCAGCGCCTGCGGCACCGCATGCGCGTCGTCATAGGCCAGGGCCGACGCCGACACCGTGCTCCAGCCATCGGGGTGGTCGGCCGCGATCGCGCCGCCACCGTCCCACGGACGCGGTGTGGACGCCTTGCGCCCGGCGTGCGCCAGCTGGATGCCCACGGGCATCGGCGACCAGCGCCGCACCGAGGCCAGCAAAGCGGCGAGCGCGGCTTCCTGGTCGTCGTTCCACAGTCCCAGGTCGGCGTGGCTGATCCGCCCGCGCGACTCGACCGCGGTCGCTTCGAGGATCAGCAGGCCGGCGCCGGACAGGGCCAGGTTGCCGAGGTGGATGTGGTGCCAGTCGCTGACGCAGCCGTCGTGCGCCGAGTACTGGCACATCGGGGCAATGACAATGCGGTTGGACAGTTCGAGCGGACCGAGCGACAGCGGCGAGAACAGCAGGCTCATGGGCGATGGCGTACTGGTGGGGAGCGTGGCATTCCAGCGCGCGCGGCGCGGCGCATCAAGCCCGCCGGTGGATCACTGCTTCGTGGTGCCGCCATCGCGAGAGGGATGGTTCAGGCTGCTTTCGGCGCACGCGCCACCAGGCGCAGGAACGGAACCGCGACCAGCAGGTTCAGCAGCACCGACAGCAGCACCGCCGCCAGCGCCAGGCGATGTTCGGGGAAGGTGGTGGCGATCACGCCCAGGGCCACGCCGGGATGACGGGTCGCCGCGGCCAGCGCCAGCGCGGTCCGGTGCTCCGGCGAGGTGCCGCCCAGCAGGTGGCCTGCGGCCAGGCCGCCCAGGATCATCGCCAGCAAGGCCACCAGCGTGCCGCCGCCCAGCAGGCGCCACATCCCCGGCGCCATGATCGCCACCAGCGCCAGTGCGCAGAGGACGAGCAGCAACATGCCCGCCTTGCGCAGCGCGAGGGCCACCGCGAACGCGCGGTCGCGCAACAGGCGCTGCACGAGGAAGCCCAGCAGCATCGGCGCGCCGATCGTGAGCAGCAGGGTGATGGCCACCCCGCCGGGGGAGATCCGCATTTCCAGGCCGAAGAGGGCTCCGAACAGGTGCAGCCCCAGCGGCATCACCACCAGGGAGGCCAGCGCGGCGGCCACCAGCAACCCGGTGGTGTAGGCAGCCTCGGCCCCGGCCTGCAGCTGGCGCCTGGGCAGCAAAGGCGGCACCGGCGACAGCGACAGGACCAGCAGGGCGATCTTCACGTCCGGCTTGAAGTCGAAGTTGAGCATCAGGGCCAAGGCGATCGCGGGCACGACCACGAACATCGCCACGAACGCGCCAAGCCCCGCACGCCAATGCTGGAACATGTACCACGTGTCCTGCGGCCGGGAGCGCATCGCCATCGCCATCACGTTGAGGACGACGCTGGCCAGGACCAGCAGTTTCAGGACGGCGAGGAACGACATGCGGTCTCCAGGTGGAGCAAGCCAGGCAGCCGGCATGCCGCCATGCGCGGATCGGCCGTCGACGGCCGGCGGCGTGTCGCCCCGGATCATAGGCGGCAGCGGGTGCTGCCGGCCATCGCGCGATGCGCCTCAGCCGGAGTCGCGCGCGACCCACCCGGCCAGCGCGGCCACGCAGTCGGCTTCCACCTTCAACGAGAGCAGCTCGTCGGCGCGGGTGCGGCCCAGGTTGAGCGCGGCGACCGGAATGCCCGCCTCGGCCGCCATCCGCGCGAAGCGCAGGCCCGAATAGACCATCAGCGAGGAGCCGACCACCAGCATCGCGTCGCTGCGTCGCAGGTGCGCAACCGCCGCCTCCACGCGTGCCCGCGGCACGCTTTCGCCATAGAACACCACGTCCGGCTTGAGCAGGCCGCCGCAGCCCACGCAGTCGGGCACCTCGAAGCTGGCGAAGTCCACGCCGTCCAGGTCGGCATCGCCGTCGGGCGCGATCGCGGCGACATGTCGTTCCCAGCCGGGATTGCGCGCCAGCAGCCGCTGCTGCAATTCCTCGCGCGGATGGCGTGCGCCGCACCCCAGGCACACCACCTGGTCCAGGCGTCCGTGCAGGTCGATCACCGTGGCGCTGCCGGCCTGCTGGTGCAGGCCGTCCACGTTCTGGGTCACCAGCGCCTCGATCCGGCCTTCGCGCTCAAGCGTGGCCAGGGCACGGTGCGCGGGATTGGCCCGTGCGGTGGCGAAGCGCGGCCAGCCGGCCAGGCTGCGCGCCCAGTAGCGGCGCCGGGTCGCCGCCTCGCCGGTGAAGGCCTGGAAGGTCACCGGCTGCGGCCGTTTCCAGCCGCCTTCGGCATCGCGGTAGTCGGGAATGCCCGAGGGCGTGCTGCAGCCGGCGCCGGTGAGCACGAACAGCCGGCGGTGGCGCTGGACGAACGCGTTCAGCGCTTCGACCTGCACGGCCGTGGCGTTCGCGGCGGCGGTGGAGATCGCGTTGGTGGTAATCGCCATGCCCCGGTGATGGGGCTTGCCCGCCGCGAGGGCAAGGCCGGATTCGCTCCGGGTGGCCATTGGACAGCGCTGTCTCCTCTTTTGATGCTGCGACGCACGAGGCGGCGCGCTACCATTTCCATTCGCCCATCGCACAGGAACCAGCCGAGTGCCCATCCATCAGGAACAGAAGGACCGGATCGCCTCCGGCCAGGGTTTCATCGCCGCGCTCGACCAGAGCGGCGGCAGCACGCCCAAGGCGCTCCTGCTTTACGGCATCGAGGAGTCGGCCTATTCCAGCGACGCGGAGATGTTCGGCCTGGTCCACGCGATGCGCAGCCGCATCGTCACCAGCCCGGCGTTCACCGGCGAGCGCGTGCTTGGCGCGATCCTGTTCGAGCGCACGCTCGATGACAGCTTCGGCGGGCAGGAAGCGGCGCACTACCTGTGGCAGACCAAGCAGGTCGTGCCGTTCCTGAAGATCGACAAGGGCCTGGAGGACGAGGTCGACGGCGTGCAGCGGCTCAAGCCGATCCCGGGCCTGGCCGAGCTGCTCGCACGGGCCAAGGCCAAGGGCGTGTTCGGCACCAAGGAGCGCTCGGTCATTAAGGCCAACAACCCCGCCGGCATCGCTTCGGTGCTCGACCAGCAGTTCGAGCTGGGCCAGCAGGTGCTCGATGCGGGCCTGGTCCCGATCATCGAACCGGAAGTGGACATCAAGGCGCCCGACAAGGCGGCGATCGAGGTCGAGCTGAAGAAGGGCCTGCTGGCGCGGCTGGACAAGGTCGACCCGGCCACGCCGGTCATCCTCAAGCTGACCCTGCCCAGCGTGGACGGCTACTTCAAGGAGCTGGTCGAGCATCCGTCCGTGCTCAAGGTGGTGGCGCTGTCGGGCGGCTACAGCCGCGACGACGCCAACGCGAAGCTGGCCCGCAATCCCGGCGTCATCGCCAGCTTCAGCCGCGCGCTGACCGAGGGGCTGAGCGCCCAGCAGGACGACGACAGCTTCAATCGCACCCTGGACGCGACGGTCGAATCGATCTACCGCGCCTCGATCGCCTGAGCCTTGGCCGCCGCCGCGCCACGGCGTGGCGGCGGTCCACTACGCGCATCGCCTGTGCCACGCCATGCAGGCGCTCGCCAGGTCCGTGTGCTTGGCATAACCGGCACGCGGCGCGCCGCACCCCGCTGCTAGGCTGTAGCCCGTGAGCGACGATCCTTCCCTTTCCGCGGCACGCCTCGCGGACGACCCGCGCCCGCAGCCGCCGGAAAAGCCGCTGCCACAGGAATGCTGCGAGAGCGGCTGCCCGATCTGCGTCTACGACCTCTACGCCGAAGCGCTGGAGCAGTACCGGGAGGCGCTGGCCGCCTGGTTGCAGCGCCATCCATCCGCCGACGGCGAACCACCCGCGCACCGATAGGCCTGCGGTGTGGGTCGCGTAGACCGGACCCGTCCTTTCGACTCCCGCGCTTCCGCTGAGGGCAGTCGAACGCCGGCACCACCACTGCCGCGCTCGCGGGCCTTCGCCTGATGCTCGATTCAATGCGTCCGTAGCGCCTCGCCAGCGGGATCGGCCTGCGCAATCGGCGTGCACGCCATATCCGCCGCGGTTGCGGCGCTCCCCGGGCGGCGCCTAAGACGATGCGGGCACGGTGGCGGATGGCAGCGGTGGCGCCGGCGTCGGCTGGCCCAGAGGATCCAGCGCGATCATCACGAAGCGGCCGCGCGTGCACAGCTTGCGTTCGCCGGTCAGCAGGTTCTCGGTGATGACCTCCACCTCCACGTTCATCGAGCTGCGCCCGACCTTGGCGATCGTGGCGACGACCTCGACCAGGTCACCCTTGTGGATGGGCTGGTTGAAGTCGACCTGCTCGGAACGGGCGGTGACCACGGTGCTGCGCGCCCAGCGCGAGGCGACGATGAAGGCGGCCATGTCCATCCACGCCAGCGCCTGTCCGCCGAACAGCGTGCCCAGGTGGTTGGTGTGGTCGGGGAAGACCATGTGCAGCAGACGCGCCTCGACCGGGCGCGACTCGGGGCTCGGGACTTCTGACATCGGGTGCTCCTGCGCGGGTACGGCCTCCCGGATCAGCGTAGCGCAAGCCCGGATCACGGTGGCGTATCGGCGCTGCCGTGTCCCACGGGCCTAAAGTTCGTTCTACAGGGGCCTTCGCTGCACGCGCTGCTATGGGAGCGGGCATGACCGCGACACCGGCACCCTCGGAACCTCCGCGGCGTCGCCTGTGTCCACGGCGTCGGCTTCGCGGCCTGAAGTCCGCTCCTGCAGAGGCATCGCTGCACCGCTGTTGTAGGAGCGGGCATGACCGCGACACGGGCACCCTCGGAACCTCCGCGGCGTCGCCTGTGTCCACGGCGTCGGCTTCGCGGCCTGAAGTCCGCTCCTACAGAGGCATCGCTGCACCCGCTGTTGTAGGAGCGGGCATGACCGCGACACCGCCACCCTCGGAATCTCCGCGGCGTCGCCTGTGTCCACGGCGTCGACTTCGCGGCCTGAAGTCCGCTCCTGCAGGGGTTCGTTTCACCCGTTATAGGAGCGGGCATGACCGCGGCTCAGACGTCGAACGCGAGCAGGTCCAGGCCGGTGGCCGCGCGCACGACCCGGCGGTACAGCACGTTGCCGTTCGTGGCGTTGGTCGACACCACGATCGCGCGCTGCCGCGCGACGTCGCCCAGGGCGAAACTCTTGAAGATGCCGCCGTTGCTGCCCGAGTGGTAGAACACCGGCCCGCGCATCGTCGACTCCAGGTTCCAGCCCAGGCCCTTGTCGGTCCAGCGGCCCGGCACCTCGATCTGCCTTGCCAGCATCGCCGCGCGCGTGGCCGGGCGCAGCTCCCAGGCCGCGGGCTGGTCGTGCACCATCAGCGCCATGAAGCGGGCGTAGTCCTGGATCGTGCAACGCAGGCTGGCGGCCGCGTTGGCGAGGATGTCGGCGGGCCATGCAACCAGTCCCGCCGGCGCGATCGCCTGCACCTGCGGCAGCGCGCGCGCGGCATCCGCGTAGCGCCAGTCCGAGAGCGCCGTGCCGGTGCGATCGGCCAGCACCTGCGCAGCGCTCCACTGCTCGCGCAGCATCTGCGGCGGCATGTCCTCGCTCCCGCCAGGCTCCACGGTCGCGTCCGGCGCGCGGTGGCCGTAGACCGACCGCTCCGCCAGCGCCGGACTCCAGGCGTAGCTGCTGTCGCGCATGCCGGCCGGCTCGAACAGCAGGCGCCGCATCGTTGCGTCCAGGCTCTCACCGGTGACCGTCTCGACCACGCGCTGCAGCCAGACGAACGCTTCACCGGAATAGTCGATGCGCGTGCCTGGTTTCACCGACGGCACCAGTGCTTCGTGCGCCGGGTCCTTGCGCCAGTCCGGCAGTCCCGTGGAATGGCGCAGCACGTCGCGCACGCTGATCGACTCCACCCACGCCCTGGCCTCGCCACCACCCAGGTATTCCGGACGCACGTAGTCCACCAGCGGCCGGTCCAGCGACAGCTCGCCGCGGTCGACCAGTTGCAGTACCGCGTAGGCGAACACCGGCTTGCTGAGCGAAGCGACTTCGAACAGGGTCGTGTCGGTGACCGGCGTACGCCGCTGCGCATGCGTGACCCCGAACCCGCGCGACCAGGCCAACGCGCCGCGCTCGACGACGGCTATTCCGATTCCGGGTACGCCCAGCGCCTGCATCTGCCGTGGCAGGTCATCGAGGAATGCCGCTGACGGTATCCAGTCCGCATCGTCGTCGCGGCGTGGCGCGGCCCATAGGCCCGCGGGGGCCGCACCCAGTGCCAGCAGGCCCAGGCCCGAGCCCAGCAACCGGCGACGGGACGCAAGGAGACGTGTGTCGCGGGGATCGATGCGCATGACCCATTGGAGCCGCTCGCCAGCCGCGCTTCAAGCACCGGCCACCGCCCGGCCTCGTTGCGTGGCCGCATTGCCCACGGCTAGGCTGCGGGCATGAAACCACTTCGTGTCCTCGCGCTGGTCGTGGCCATCGCCTCCGCCTCCCTGCCCCCGGCCTTCGCAAAGGAGGCCTTGAAGGCGGAGGACATCTACGCCCTCTCGATGGTGACCGACCCGGTGGTCGCGCCGGACGGCAGGCGCGTGCTTTTCACCCGCGCCACCTTCGACAGGGCGAAGGACCGCCGCACCGGCGAGCTGTGGCTGGCCCACCTGGACGAACGGGGCACGGTCGTCGACAAGCGCCTGCTGGTGGGTCGCGACATGGCCCCGCGTGGCGCGGCGTTCTCGCCCGATGGACGTCGCCTCGCCTACATCGCCAATTCAATCGACAAGCCGCAGATCTTCGTGATGGTGCTGGCCGATGGCGTGGGCCAGCCCTTGACGACGGGCGACCTGGACCCGGGCAGCCTGCGCTGGTCGCCCGATGGCACGCGCATCGCCTTCATCGGCCGCGAGGCCGCCAAGCCCGCCTCCATCCCCGGCATGCCCGAGAAACCCGAGGGCGGCGATGCGGCGGCGGATGCCAAGATCATCACCGACCTGTTCTGGCGCGCCGATGGCGCCGGAGAGGTCAAACCGGGGGCCCGCCACCCGTACGTGGTGGACGTGGCTAACGCCACGATCACGCGCCTGACCCAGGGCGACACCCACCAGGTCGACGACGAAGGTGTTGCCTGGATGGCGGACGGCAGGCACGTGGTCGGCAGCTACACCGCCGATCCGATCAACGGCCCGCTGGAGACCGACCTCTACCTGTACGACGCCGCTGGCAAGGCGCCGAAGAAGCGGCTGACGTCACGCGCCGGCCGCGAATTTGCCCCGGAAGTCTCGCCCGACGGCCGACGCCTCGCCTTCCTCGGCAGCGAAGCCTCCACCGGCTTCTACGACATGCCGCGCCTGTGGACGACCACGCCGGCGCCTGGCGCACCCGTCCAGGCCCTCGCCGCCGACCTCGACCGCCCGGTGGCCGAAATCGCGTGGCGCGAAGATGGCGCGGCCATCCACGCCCTGTACAACGACCAGGGCGTGCAGCGCATCGCGACCATCGATGCCGTCACAGGTGCGCGCACGCCAGTCGTGCCTGTCGTCGGCGGCACGCGGCTCTACCTGCCTTCGTCAGGCGGCCAGTTCTCCGCCGCGCACGGCACCTTCGCCTATACCTCCGCGTTCACCGACCGGCCCGCCGGGCTGGGCGTGAGCCGCGGCAATGGCGAGAGCGGTGCCATCGATTTCAACCGGGCATGGGCCGACAGCAGGACACCTGCGCGGATCGAATCGCTGACCGTGGCCAGTCGTGCCGACGGCCTGCCGGTGCAGGGCTGGATCGCCTTCCCGCCCGATTTCAAAGCCGGCAAGCGCTATCCGCTGATCCTGGACATCCACGGCGGACCGAACACCGACTACGGGCCGTTCTTCTCGATCACGCACGGCCTCTATGCGGCGGCGGGCTATATCGTCGTGTTCGCCAATCCGCGCGGCTCGATCGGCTACGGCGACCGTTTCGCCAATGCGATCACCAACGCCTATCCGGGCCAGGACCACGATGACCTGATGTCGCTCCTGGACGAGGTGGCCCGGCGCCCCTATGCCGACGCGAAGAACCTGTTCATCGGCGGCGGCTCGGGCGGCGGCGTGCTGACCTTGTGGGCCATCGGCAAGGAGCCGGAGAAGTTTCGCGCGGCCGTGGCGCTGCGGCCGGTGGTGGACTGGACCGACCAGGCCACCACCGCAGACTTTTCTTCTTTCTTCATGAAGCACTGGATGGGCGCCACGCCCTGGGACAAGCCCGAGCTGTATTTCCAGCGCTCGCCTTTCAGCCTGGCCGGCCAGGTGAAGACCCCGACCATGCTGATCACCGGCGAGCAGGATTTCCGCACCCCGATCAGCCAGACCGAGCAGATGTTCGGCGCGTTGAAGATGCGCGGGGTGGAGGTCGAGATGATCCGCCTGCCCGGCGCCGGCCATGGCATGGGCAGGCCGAGCCAGTGGTTGCAGTCGGTGCTCGCGCCGATCGACTTCTTCAACCGGCACAAGGCGGAATAGGACCCGGCGTGCTCAGAACGCGTGGTCGAAACCGACCTCGCCCTGCACGCCGACCTGGTAGGCCGACACCCGGCGCTCGAAGAAGTTGGTCAGCTCCTGCACGTCCTGCAATTCCATGAACGGCAGCGGGTTGCGCACGTCATAGCGCCTCGGCATGCCCAGCTTGGCGAAGTGCTGGTCGGCGCAGTGCTGCAGGTACTGGCGCATGTCGCGCGTGGAGATGCCGGCCACGCCGCCCGACAGCACGTCCTCGGCGAACTGCACTTCGCACTCGATCGCCTCTTCCAGCATGTCGTAGACCTGCTGCTGCATCCTGTCGTCGAACAGGTCCGGCTCCTCCTCGCGTACGGTGCGCACGCACTCGAACGCGAATTCCATGTGGCAGCTCTCGTCGCGGAACACCCAGTTGGTGCCGCTGGCCAGGCCCGGCAGCAGGCCGCGCGAACGGAAGTAGTAGACGTAGGCGAACGCGGCGAAGAAGAACAGGCCCTCGATGCACGCGGCGAAGCAGATCTGGTTGAGCAGGAACTGGCGGCGCTGCTCGCGGGTCTCGATCCGGCGCAGGTCCTGGATGGAGTCGATCCACTTGAAGCAGAAGTCGGCCTTCTTCTTGATCGCCGGGATGTTCTCCACCGCGGCGAACGCCTTGAAGCGCTCGGACGGGTCGGGCAGGTAGTTGTCGAGCAGGGTCAGGTAGAACTGCACGTGCAGCGCTTCCTCGTAGAGCTGGCGCGACAGGTACATGCGCGCCTCGGGCGCGTTGAGGTGCTGGTACAGGTTCAGCACCAGGTTGTTGGACACGATCGAATCGCCGGTGGCGAAGAACGCGACCAGGCGGTGGATCAGGTGCTGGTCGGCCGGCGTCATCTTCGAATGCAGGTCGGAGATGTCGATCTGGAAATTGATCTCCTCCACCGTCCAGGTGTTCTTGATCGCGTCGCGATACATGTCATAGAACTGCGGGTAGCGCATCGGGCGCAGGGTCAGTTCGAAACCGGGGTCGAGCAGCATCTGGCGGTTGTGGGTGGACATCGTGTCTGGGTTCTCTGCGAGGGGAACGGCGCGAGGTCGGCACGTCCATGTGCCTGGAACATCCCTGTTCCGCATCCTGCCCGTTCCCGTGGTCGGTCGAAGGTCAGCGCTCGTAATCGTCGTGCGCGTGCTGGCTGATGTAGGTGGCAAGGCCCTCGCCGGCTTCGGCAAGGCGCTTCATCCGCGCCACCTTCTGGGGGCCGGCGCGGCCCGTGCTGCGGTACTCGTACGGCTCGGCCCGGTTACGGAACCGGACGAAGATCGAAAGCGCGGTGACCTGGTACGACTCCACGCCTGAATTTCCGGAATGATTGGCGTAGCGGCGCATGGTGGCGTTACCGGTGGGGGCTGGGGATGCGCGACCTGCCTACTGGCAGGCCTCGCAGGCTTCGGGGTTCTCCAGCGAACAGGCGACCGCTTCGACCGGCGTGTATTCCGGCTTCGGTGCCACGGTCGCGGCGTGGCTCACGGTGGTCTTGGCGATCCGCGTCGCCGGGCGCGAGCGCAGGTAGTAGGTGGTCTTGATGCCCTGCTTCCACGCGTACATGTACATCGACGACATCGCGCCGATGTTCGGGCTTTCCATGAAAAGGTTCAGTGAGGCCGACTGGTCGATGAAGGCGCCGCGGCCGGCGGCCATGTCGATCAGCGCGCGCATCGGCAGTTCCCAGGCGGTGCGGTAGACCTGCTGCAACGCATCTGGAATGCCGGCGACGCCCTGGATCGAGCCTTCGGCCAGCTTGATCGCGTCGCGCGTTTCCGGCGTCCACAGGCCCAGCTTCTTCAGCTCGCCGACCAGGTAGCGGTTGACCTGCAGGAAGTCGCCCGACAGCGTCTCGCGCTTGAACAGGTTGGACACCTGCGGCTCCACGCATTCGTAGCAGCCAGCGATCGAGGCGATCGTCGCGGTCGGGGCGATGGCGATGAGCAGCGAATTGCGCAGGCCGTGCTCGCGGATGCGCTCGCGCAGCGCGTCCCAGCGCTGGGCGTTCTCGGGCACCACGTTCCAGGCATCGAACTGCAGCTCGCCGGCCGCCGCGCGGGTTTCGGCGAAGGACGGATGGCGGCCGCGCTCCTGGGCCAGCTCGACCGAGGTCTCCAGCGCATGGAAATAGATCGCCTCGGCGATCTTCGCCGACAGCGCGCGCGCTTCGGCGCTGTCGAACGGCAGTCGCAGCTTGAAGAACACGTCCTGCAGGCCCATGCAGCCCAGGCCTACCGGGCGCCAGCGCAGGTTGCCGCGACGCGCGGTCTCGATCGGATAGAAGTTCAGGTCGATCACCCGATCCAGCTGGCGCACAGCCAGGCGCACCGTTTCGGCCAGCCGCTCGAAATCGAAGTAGCCGTCCGCGTCGAAGTGGTTGCCCAGGTTGATCGAACCAAGGTTGCACACGGCCGTTTCCTCGGCCGAGGTGACTTCCAGGATCTCGGTGCACAGGTTGGACAGGTGGATGACGTTGCCTTGGCGCAGGGTCTGGTTGCTGGCGCGGTTGCACTTGTCCTTGAACGTCATCCAGCCGTTGCCGGTCTCGGCCAGGGTGCGCATCATCCGCGCGTACAACTTGCGCGCGGGAATCGTCCGTTGCGCCTTGCCCTGGGACTCGGCCTGGACGTAGGCGGCCTCGAACGCTTCGCCGTACAGGTCGGTCAGTTCCGGAACCACGCGCGGGTCGAACAGCGACCACTCCTGGTCGGCCTCGACCCGTTGCATGAACAGGTCGGGCACCCAGTTGGCGAGGTTGAGGTTGTGCGTGCGCCGCGATTCGTCGCCGGTGTTGTCGCGCAGCTCGAGGAAATCCTCGACATCGGCGTGCCAGGTCTCCAGGTAGACGCAGGCCGCGCCCTTGCGCTTGCCGCCCTGGTTGACCGCCGCGACCGAGGAATCGAGCGTCTTCAGCCACGGCACGATGCCGTTGCTGTGGCCATTGGTGGAACGGATCAGCGAGCCGCGCGAACGCACGCGCGTGTAGCTCACGCCGATCCCGCCGCTGAACTTGGACAGCTGGGCGATGTCGCCGTACTTCTGGTAGATCGACTCCAGCGTGTCCTGCGGCGAGTCGAGCAGGAAGCACGAGGACAGCTGCTCGTGGGTGGTGCCGCTGTTGAACAGGGTCGGCGAGCTGGGCAGGTAGTCGAGCTGGCCCATGCGCCGGTACAGCGCCAGCGTTTCGGGCACGTCCTCGCTCAGTGCGCAGGCGATGCGCAGGAAGAACTGCTGCGGGGTCTCGATCACCTTGCGGGTGTGCGGGTGGCGCAGCAGGTAACGGTCGTACAGGGTGCGCAGGCCGAAGTAGTCGAAGCCCTGGTCCAGCGAGGCATCGAGCGCGTCGTTGAGCTTGCGCGCGTTGGTCTGCACGAAGCCGAGCAGGCGCTCGTTGATCAGCCCGACCTCGTGGCCGCGGGTGACCGACTGCGAGAACGCATGGATTTCCTGGCCACTGACTTCCTTGGCGATGTACGCCGCCAACAGGCGCGCGGCCAGGCGGCTGTACTCGGGCTCCTCGCCTGTGAGCAGCGCGGCGGTGCGGATCGACAGTTCGTCGAGTTCGCGCGTGCTGGCGCCGTCGTACAGGCCGGAGATGGTGCGCGTGGCCACGCGCATCGGGTCGACCGCGTGCAGGCCCTCGCAGCAGCGCTGCACCGCGCGCACGATCTTGTTGAGGTCCACCGGCTCGCGACTGCCGTTGCGCTTGGTCACGCTCATCGCGGTGGCGGTGGGCGGCGGGGTCAGCAGGAATGCGTCGTTCGGGGACGACGCTTCGCCGCCGGCGACGACGGTATCGATCTGGGTCACGGTTCTTCCTCCATGCATGGCGCACGCGCCGGCCCATCCCTCGCGGGGCAGCGGAAGCCGGTGGTCTTGCCTTGGAGGATGGAAGAGCGGCGTCGCAGGGAGCGAGAACGCGCAGGCGACTGCGCCACTGGCCCTGCTTCACCAGCCATCTCCCCCCGGAGACTGCACGGCCGGTACCGCGCGGTGTGCATCGCGCGGCTGTCGGCAGGTCTTCGGACTCATGGGTGTGGACGGCCGTGCCGTCCTCCTACTTCCGTCGCTTCCCGGAACCAGGCGGCTCCAGTGCTCGATGACGGGTTCGTTCCCAATTACCGCTGCGGGGCAGTGCCGGACTGGCGCATGTGCGCGTCACCGGCTTCCCTTTTGATCCTGTGGCGAGCGGGCCACCGGAACCGACGGGCCCAAGATAGTGGGGTCCACATCCATGGTCAACACCAGATATCGCGCTTTCCATATATAGAGCCGCGGTGCAAGTGCTGCGTGCCGGCGTGCCTGCCGCGAAGCGTCGGCTCAAAGGCCACGACGCGTTTCGCGTTCGGGATCGGACTCCGGACAAGGATTCCAACCTGGGAGTGCAGGCAGCACGCCCCTTGCCGCGCATCGCCGCCTGCGCGCGCATTGCATGAAGTGCGGGCAGCGGGAAACAACCGCGTGGCATCTGCTCATGGCCGGCCACGCTCATGAGCTCATGAGCGGGCACCCCCATAAGCAGATGCTTCTAAGTGATTTTTTCATGCTGCAGTGCAGCTGGCAGATTCCCTGCGTCGTTCGCGCATGTCGCGCCGAACCAGGGGTTACCACATGTCGTTGCGTTCACTCTCCGCTTCCGGACGCGGTCCGGGAGGATGGCCGGCTGCGGCCCACGATCCGCGCGGTCAGGTCACACTGCGCCGCAGCGTGCTGGCGCTGCTGGTGGCCCATGCGTTGTTCCTGCCCGCGATGGCCCAGGGTGAAGAGGCCGCAGCGGCCAACGTAGACGCGTCCACTGCGGGCGCGACGGTCGACAGCACGGCCGCCGCTGCTGCCACTGCCACGCAGCTGGACGCCGTCACCGTCACCGGTTCGCGCATCGCGCGCCTGGACTACGCCAGCAGCAGTCCGCTGACCAGCGTCACCCGCGAGACCCTGCGCGACACCGGCACCTCTACCCTGGAGGAAGCGCTGAACCAGTTGCCGCAGCTGGGCATCGGTGCGAACAAGACCAATGCCGGCTGGGGCGGCACCGGCCAGGCCACGCTCAACCTGCGCGGGCTCGGGCCGCAGCGCAACCTGGTCCTGCTCGACGGTCGCCGGCTGCAGCCGGCCACGACCGACAACGTCGTGGACGTCAACACGATCCCCAGTGCGCTGATCGAGGACGTGCAGATCATCACCGGCGGCGCGTCGGCGGTGTACGGCTCCGATGCCATCGCCGGCGTGGTCAACATCCGCCTCAAGGAGGACTTCGAGGGCATCCGCCTGGACAGCCAGTTCGCCCGGTACGGCGAAGGCGATGGCGACACCACCGACGTGGCCCTGACCCTCGGCGGCAACTTCGCCGAAGACCGCGGCAACGCGGTGCTGTCGCTGTCGTGGTCCGACCGCGAGGGCGTGGACTTCATGGCCCGCGAGTTCTTCCGCAAGGCTCCCGGCGGCACCGACTTCCGGATCCAGACCGGCACCTACGAACTGGGTTCCAACCTGCCCACCCAGGCGGCGGTCAACCAGGTGTTCGCGCAGTACGGCGCCGCGCCGGGCCGCGTGCCGGTATCGCCAACCACCTACCTGGGCTTCAACGACGATGGCACGCTGTTCTCGGCCAACAAGGTGCCGTTCAACTGGCGCGGCCCGGACGGACAGCTCAACAACACAGGTACCCAGCTCAACAACCTCAACCAGTTTTCTTTGATCCAGGTGCCGCTGGAGCGCCACGGCGCGTTCGGCCGCGTCACCTACCGCGTCACCGACGACATCCAGGCCTACGGCCAGTTCAACTGGTCCAGCCTGCATAGCTACGTCGCCGCCGAAGGTGGCAACACCGGCATCAACGTGCCGGTCACCAATCCGTTCGTTCCCGCGGACCTGCGCACGATCCTGGCCTCGCGCGCCAATCCGAACGCGGACTTCCGCCTGCACAAACGCTTCCAGGAAGCCGGGCCGCGCACCTTCGAGCGCGACTTCGACAACTGGCAGTTCCTCGCCGGTGCCAAGGGCAGCCTCGATGCGATCAACGGTTCCTGGGATGCCTACGCCAGCAAGGGCAGCCTGAGCGCGCACGAGGTCAACAACGGCGCGGTGGTCATCGCCTCGCTGCGCAGCGTGCTGACTGCGGCCGATGGCGGCGCCAGCCTTTGCGCGGGCGGCTACAACCCGTTCGGCCTGACCGTGCTGTCGCCGGAATGCCGCAACTACCTGGTTGCCGCCACGATCAGCGACACCGAGCTGGACCAGGAGGTCGTGGAAGCGAACGTGCAGGGCGGGCTGTTCGACCTGCCGGCCGGCGAGCTGCGCTTCGCCGCCGGCCTGGGCTGGCGCCGCAACAGCTACGACTTCCAGCCCGACCGCCTGCTCCAGCAGGGCGGCATCGTCGGCGTGCCGTCGCGGGGGCCCAGCCACGGCAGCACCAGCGTGGGCGAGGTGTATGTCGAGACGCTGGTACCGGTGCTGTACGACAAGCCGTTCGCGCATTCGCTGGACGTGGGCCTGGCCTACCGGTATTCCGACTACGACCTGTCCGGCGGCGTGGACACCTACAAGGTCGATTTCAACTGGGCGCTGATCGAAGACCTGCGCCTGCGCGGCGGCTACCAGCGCGCGGTGCGCGCGCCCAGCGTCGGCGAACTGTTCGTGGCCTCGGAGACCGAATCCAACAGCTACGGCCTGGTGGTCAACGGCCAGGGCGACCAGTGCGAAGCGGGCAGCCCATTGCGGCGCGGCGCGACCGCGGCGGCGATCGAGGCGCTGTGCCTGGCCCACGGCATTCCCGCCGCATTGCTGCCCAGCTACATCGACACCCAGCGCGAGTCGCTGGCCACCCGCGCCGGCAACACCGCGCTGGCGCCAGAGACCGCCGACACCTACACCTTCGGCCTGGTCTGGACGCCCGAAGGCACCGGCTTTTCGCTGGCCGCCGACTACTTCGATATCCGCGTGGAAGACGTGATCGGCACGCTGACCTCCTCGCAGGTACTGGCCGCGTGCTTCAACCAGGACGGCTCCAATCCGAACCTGTCGGTGAACAACTTCTACTGCTCGCTGATCCAGCGCAATCCGGACACCGGCCGCATCGACAACATCGACAAGCCCACTTTCAACATGGGCAGCCTGGAAACCAGCGGCGTCGACTTCCAGCTGGACTGGCAGGGCGACATCGGCAACGCCGGGCGGCTGTCGGCCGGCTCGGTGGTCAGCTGGGTCGACAAGTACGAAGTGCAGGCGGTGAAGGGCGGCCCGGTCTACGACTACGCCGGCTATGTCGGCACGCTGCCGACCTGGAAGGCGGTCAGCCAGGTGCGTTACCAGCAAGGGCCCGGCAGCGTCGGCCTGCGCTGGCGCTACATCGATGCGATGGAGCACTCGTCCAAGGTGCTCAATCCCGCCTCGACCACGCCGGCGGTGGACGCCTTCAGCTACTTCGACCTGTTCGGCAGCTGGGATTTCGGCACCCACCTGCGCCTGGGCGCGGGCGTCAACAACGTGCTCGACAAACAGCCCCCACAGGTGGGCGGCACGCCCGGCGCCACCCACAACAGCACCTACGACATCTACGGCCGCCAGTACTTCGTGGCCCTGACCGTGCAGCTCTGACTACGCACACCCATCGTCCCACACCCAAGGAGTCACACCATGATCGGCAAGAAACACCTCCTGAGCATCGTCGCGGCCATCGGCCTGGCGGTGGTCGGTATCCAGGGCGTCGCCGCCCAGGCATTGTCCGGACGCGACCTCCCCGACCGGCCGCGCGTCGGCGTCAGCTACTACAAGGTTCCACCCGGCAAGCACGACGAATGGCTGGCGCTCTACAAGAAGTGGCATCGACCGATCATGGAAGCGCAGATCAAGGCCGGTACCACCACCAGCAGCAACCTGTACGCGTTGCGCAACCACCAGATCGGCTCGCCCTACGATTTCGTGATCATCAGCGTGTCGCCGGCCGAACCCAAGCCGCTGGGCCTGTCGCGCGGCGAACTGATCAAGAAGCTGTTCCCGGACATCGAAGCCTACGTGGCCGGCGAGAAGCGGCGCTGGGAACTGACCGTCGACCACTGGGATACCAGCCTGCTGGAGATCGACATCGACGATCCGAACCCGTCGGTGTACTACCCGATCATCGAGGGCCGGGTCGTGCGCTGACCTGACCGGAACGGGAGGCCGCGGCGACGCACATCGCCGCGGCCGGCCGCCCTCGCGCACACTGTGCGCATGCGATCCCACCCGCCAAGGTTCCTGCGCCACGCAGCCGGCATTGCCCGCGCCGGACTGGCGTGGTTTGTCCTGGTGGCGGTCGCGGTGCAGGGCGCACGCCCGGAGTACGACTGGTGGCAGGCGCCGCTGAGTTTCTATCTGTCCGGCCCGAACAGCCTGTGGCTGCGCACGGCCTACGACGGCCTGGCCGTGGCGGCAGTGCTCCTGGGCGTGGGGTTGTGGCGCGGGCTGGCTCCATCGGCACGCTACGTGCTGGCACCTGCCTTGTTCGTCGCCGGCGGCGTGTCTTTGGCGGTGACCGCGACCTGGCCTGGGGCCAGTCCCGATCACGCGGTCGGGGACTTCGATGCGGTCGTCCACGGGCTGTCGGCGATCGCCAGTTTCCTGTTCGCGGGCGTGGCGATGCTGTTGCAGTCGGCCTCGCTGCATCGTGATCCGCACTGGCGCACGATTGCCCCCCTGCTGCTGGCGCTGGCGGCCTTGGCATTCGCCGCCCTGTGGCTGCATGCATTGTGGCGCGAACTGCCGCGCGGCGGCTCGCAGAAGATCGTGATCGCCTTGTACCTGTGCTGGCTGTTCCTGGCCGGATGGCACCTTCGGCGGACACCGGCGGCGCTCGACTCCGGAGCGTGATCGCCACCGATGCGTCGGGTAGCTGCGGTCCGCTTGCCATCGCACCACTCGCTCGCGCGGCCCAGGCCGGCTGCATGGGACGCAACGGGCCGCATGTCTTCCCGGGTGGCCTCAGCCGCGGTGCGCGCGGGCCAGGTACTCGGCGCTCTGCATCTCGATCAGGCGCGATGCGGTGCGTTCGAACGCGCCGGCCAGGCGAGTGCCGCTGTACAGCACCACCGGCGCGGCCGCCGCGGTGCAGACCACGGTGACCTGGCGGTCGTACAGCTCGTCGATCAGGTTGACGAAGCGGCGCGCGGCGTCTTCGTTGCTGGCGTCGAAGGTCGGGATGCCGCCGACCATCACCACCTGGAATTCGCGCGCGATCTCGATGTAGTCGGCGGTCGAGCGCGGTCCCTCGCACAGCTCGGCGAAGTCGAACCAGGCCACGCCATGGCCACGCGCGCGCACCGCGATGCGCCGGCCTTCGATCTGGATGCCGCCCGGCCGTGCCGGCGCGCCCGCCGCCAGCGACTGCCAGCGCGCGGCCAGCCACGCCTCGCCGCCCGCGTCCAGCGGATGCCGGTACACCGGCGAACGGGTCAGCGCGCGCAACCGGTAATCCTCGCGGCCGTCGGCGGCCAGCTCCACGCAGTGCTCGCGCAGCTGCGCGATCGCCGGCAGGAAACGCTCGCGCTGGAGGCCATCGCGGTACAGGTTCTGCGGCGCGGTGTTGGAGGTGGTGAGCAGGGTCACGCCCTCGGCGAACAGGCGCTCCAGCAGCCGGCCGAGCAGCATCGCATCGCCGATGTCGGTGACGAAGAATTCGTCGAGCACCAGCACGCGCACGTTCTGGCGCCATTCGCGCGCGATCTTCACCAGCGGATCGGCCTGGCCGGCGTGTTCGCGCAGGTGTTCGTGCACTTCGCGCATGAAGCGGTGGAAGTGGGTGCGCTGCTTCTGCTCCAGCGGCAGGCCGTCGTAGAACAGGTCGACCAGGAAGGTCTTGCCGCGACCCACGCCGCCCCACAGGTACAGGCCTTTCACCGGCGCCGGACGTCCGCCCAGGCCCAGCTTCGCGCGCCAGCCGGTCGGCGTGGCCGCCAGCAGCTCGCGCTGGATCCGGTCCAGTTCGCGCAGGGCCGGATGCTGCGCCGGGTCGTCGCGCCAGCGTCCGGCTGCGGTACCTTCGGCATAGGCCTGCGACGGCAGGCGGGACGCGGCGGCCTCGCTCATGCCAGCGGCGGCCACGCCTTCACTTCATGCTGGATCGCACCGCGCAGGTCGATCAGCTTGCGGTGGAAGAAATGGCTGGTGTCGACCATGCGCACCAGCTGCGGCTTGCGCGGCAGCGCGTCAATCCAGTCGTAGACCGCCTGCGCGTCGACGATCTCGTCGGCGTCGCCCTGGATCACCAGCCATGGCACTTCCGGGATGACGATGCGGCTGAAATCCCAGCCGCGCCCGGAGACGGGTGGCGCGACGGAAATGAGCGCATCCGGTTGCAGCCCGGCCGCCGCGGACAGGCTGACGTAGGAGCCGAAGCTGAAGCCCGCCAGCCACAGCGCATCGCCTGCTCGCGCGGCGCGCACCCAGTCGACCACGCAGCGCAGGTCGTCCTGCTCGCCCGATCCGTGGTCGAACCCCCCCGCCGACTGCCCGGTACCGCGGAAGTTGAAGCGCACGGTGGTCGCGCCGAGTTCGCGCAGCGCGCGCGCCAGCATGGTCACGACCTTGTTGTGCATCGTGCCGCCCTCGGTCGGCAACGGATGGCAGACGACTGCGACCAGCGGGCGGGCCTGGTCCGGCTCGGGAAGGTCGACGGCGACTTCGAGCGGTCCGGCCGGGCCGTCGACCAGCAGCGTTCCGGAGTCGAGGGGGAAGGGAGGTTGCGGCATGCGCCCATTGTAGGGCGGGGGCCGTCCCGCTGCTTTCGCGCGATCACGCCGGGCAACGGGGCGAGGCCCGCTCTACAATCTCGCACCCCCGGTCGGCGCGGCGTCTTCCATGCATTTGATCCTGCTCAGCGTGGCCTGCAGCGTGCTGGTGTCGGTGCTGCTGAAGCTGGCACCGCGCCGCGGCTGGGACGTGGCGCAGATGGTGACCTGGAACTACCTGGCGGCCGCCGTGCTGTGCGCCTGGCTGCTGCAACCGCCGCCGGCGGCGCTGCGCCAGCCCGGCGCGCCCTGGATCGAGCTGCTCGTGCTGGCCGTCGTGTTGCCGACGCTGTTCCTGGTGCTGGCCGCATCGGTGCGGCATGCGGGCATCGTCCGCACCGACGTGGCCCAGCGCCTGTCGCTGCTGCTGTCGCTGGCGGCGGCCTTCCTGTTCTTCGGCGAACGTGCCGGCCCCATGAAGCTGGCCGGCCTGGCGCTGGGCCTGGTCGCCGTGGCCGGCATCCTCGCCCGCCCGGAAAGGGGGGCAATGGCCGATCGCCGCGGCTGGCTCCTGCTGCTGGTGGTGTGGGCCGGGTTCGCCGCGGTCGACGTGATGCTCAAGCGCCTGGCGATGTCGGGCACGCCGGCGACCGCCGCGCTGCTGGTCGCCTTCATGCTGGCCTTCGCCGGGATGCTCGCCTGGCAAGGATGGCGGCGCCTGCGCCATGGCGTGCGACCCGGGCTGCGCCACATTGCCGCCGGTGTACTGCTGGGCCTGCTCAACTTCGGCAACATCGTGTTCTACGTGCGCGCCCACCAGGCGCTACCGGGCAGCCCGGCCGTGGTGTTCGCCACGATGAATATCGGCGTGGTCCTGCTGGGCACGGCGGTGGGCGTGCTTGCGTTCGGCGAGAAGACCTCACGCCTGAATCGCCTCGCCATCGTCCTGGCGGTGGCGGCGATCGCGCTGATCGCGCTGGCGCCGCGCTGAGCTCGCTGCCGGCGGTTCGTCGGCTGCGCGCGGGCCCGCCGCAGCAGGCTGCGGTTCGGGCATGCGCGACTAGAATGGACGCATGAGCACTCCGCACGATTCCAGCCTGGGCCGCGAGGTCGCCTACCCGACCGGGTACGACCCCACCCTGCTGTTCCCGATCCCGCGCGCCGGCGCGCGCGCCGAACTCGGCCTGGCCGGCGGCGCAGCGCTGCCGTTCGCCGGCCACGACCGCTGGCATGCGTACGAGCTGGGCTGGCTTGACGGGCGCGGCAAGCCGCGCGCGGCCGCCGCGACCCTGCAGGTACCCGCGAGTTCGCCGAACCTGGTCGAATCCAAGTCGCTCAAGCTCTACCTCAATTCGCTCAATGGCGCGCGCTTCGACAGCGACGACGCCCTGCGTGCGCGGATCATCGAGGACCTGTCGGCCTGTGCCGGCGCGGCCGTCGCCTTCGATTTCGGGTTGCCGCCGATGGCGGGCGGACGCGACGCTGGCGAGGGCCAGTCGCTGGATGCGATCGAAGCGGACTTCGACGCCTACGGGCCACCCGACGCCGCCTACCTGTCGGCCGATGGCGAAACCACCGTCGACGAGTACCTGCGCTCGGACCTGCTCAAGTCCAACTGCCCGGTCACCGGCCAACCGGACTGGGCCAGCGTGCACCTTCGCTATCGCGGTCCGCGCATCGATCGTACCGGGCTGCTGCGCTACCTGGTGAGCTTCCGCGAGCACGCCGAGTTCCATGAGCAGTGCGTGGAGCGCATCTTCCTCGACGTGCTGCAGCGGTGTCGTCCCGCCAGCCTGTCGGTGGAGGCGCGTTACACGCGGCGCGGCGGACTGGACATCAATCCCTGGCGCGGCAGCGTCGGCATGCCGCCCCCGCCTGCATTGCGTGACCTGCGCCAGTAACTCGGGCACGCAGCGGCGAAAAACAATAAAGACTTCACGAGCCTGAGATGCTTTGTTAACAGGCGCTGTGAGACCGTGGCCGCGCTTCCCCAACTCCCCACAAGGGCCACGCGCATGGGTACCGGAAACAAGCCGGACTTCTCCAACGTGCAGGGCGGCGCGCGCAGCACCGAAGCCGAACGCCCGGATTTCTCCAACGTGCAGGGTGGCGTCACCTCGACCGAGGAGATCGTCAATCTGCCGGACCAGACCTATACGGTCGAGAAGGGCGATTCATTGTCGAAGATCGCCAAGCAGTTCTACGGCAAGGCCAGTGCGTGGCCGCAGATCTTCGAGGCCAACCGCGACCAGCTCGACGATCCGGACCGGATCAAGCCGGGCCAGGTGCTGAAGATCCCGCCTGCACAGGCCTGACCTCCCAGGACCGTTCATACGGATCGGCCTTCCCGAACAACAAGGACCTCCCCGACATGAGCCGCACCCGACTGCTGTACCCGCTCTCTGCCGCGCTGGCCACCGCGCTGGTTCTTTCGGCCTGCAAGAAGCCCGAACCCACGCCAGCCCCCGCGCCGACCGCGACCACGCCTGCGCCGATCACGCCGGCTCCCGCCGCCGCGCCGACCGCCAGCGTCACCGCGCTGGACCTGGGCAACAGCGTCGGCGCCGACAATCGCGTCGCCGCACCGGCCACCACGTTCGCACCGAAGGACACCATCTACGCCTCGGTCACGACCCGCACCAGCGATGTCGCGGCGACGGTGCCCGGCAGGCTCGGCGCGAAGTGGACCTTCCAGGATGGCCAGACCGTGCATGAGGACAGCCGCGACCTGAGCCTCACCGGTGACGGCACCACCGCTTTCCAGATCAGCAAGCCGGACGGTTTCCCGCCCGGTCGCTACAAGGTCGAAATCTCCCTCGACGGCACGGTCGTCCAGTCGAAGGAGTTCGAGGTGAAGTAGGGACGCTCTCTCTCCTGTCTCTCTCCCAGCAGGGTGAGCAAGCTTGGGCGCGGTGCGAACCGCGCCCGTTTTTTTGCACGTCGCCCTTGATTCGTCGCAGCATGGCCGCCATGGATCTGGTTCGAACAAGGGAGTGAACATGAGCCGCGACCCGCTCCAGCCGTCGAGTGCCGCCGAGCGCGACCGTCGCCGGCTCCTGCTCGCCTTCAACCTCAGCCTGGGTTTCATCGGCCTGCTGCTGCTGGTGTTCGTCCTGCAACCACGCCTGCCCGTCGGCGCGCTGGCGGTATCGCCTCGCGATCCGGCTGCATTGCTGGGCCTGCTCACCGCCCCCTTGTTGCATGGTTCGGTCGCGCACCTGGCCGCCAACGCGACCGCGCTGCTCATCCTGGGCACGCTGGCCGGCAGCGTCTATCCGCGCGCCACTTCGCGTGCACTGCCCCTGATGTGGCTGGGCTCGGGCCTGGGCGCGTGGCTGCTCGGCGAAGACGGCACCCGCCACCTCGGCGCCAGCGGCGTGACCCACGGCCTGATGTTCCTGGTGGTCACCCTGGGTCTGTTGCGCCGCGACCGCCCGTCCATCGCCGCGGGCATGATCGTGATGCTGTTCTATGGCGGCTCGGTGCTGGCCGTACTGCCGCATGGCGATGGCATCTCCTGGCAGTCGCATCTGGGTGGCGCGCTGGCCGGCGTGCTGTCCGGCTTCCTGTTCCGTCGCCTCGATCCGATGCCACCGCGCAAGCGCTACAGCTGGGAGGTCGAGGAAGAACAGCGCGAGGCGCGCGATCGCACCGAACTCGAACCCCCGCCGGCCGAGCATGTGCCGGTGCTGTGGCAACGCCGCGAGGATCCGGCAACGGGCAAGGTCCTGAACTTCCCGCCGCGGCCCCCGCAACCGCCACCGGAATGAAACCGACACGCCAGCGCCACGCGCGCCGGCAAGACAGACGCGCCATGACGCGATCGGCCACGCCTGGTCCGGAAGGATGTCCGGATCCTGTCTCGCGGCACTGCATTTGCAGCCACCCGCTCGCCATCGGCAGCGACACGCGGCGAGGTTGAGGACGCGGAGGCGGGAGCGCCTATAGTGGCCGGCCTGCAATCGTGATCGGAACGGCATGGCCTCCAGGCTCTCTCGCGCTTCCGTCCTTCTGGCCGCGGTCCTGCTCGCCGCGACGTGGCCGGCGATGTGTCCTGCCTCCAGCGCCTGGGCCGGATCGTCGCCCGAAGTTACGCGACTGAAGGTGATCGGTTACGTGATGGATGGCCCGGCGCTGCCGCAGGTCAGCGCGCGCAAACTCGATGCGATCAACTTCGCCTTCGCCCTGGTCGATGCGCACGGCGAGGTGTACCTGCCCGGCGATACCACCTCCCGGTCGCTGGCGGGACTGACCGCGTTGCGAAGCGGGAATCCGCAACTGAAGGTGCTGGTCTCGATCGGCGGCTGGGGCGCGGACCATTTCTCCGAGGCCGCGCTGACACCGGCATCGCGCGGGCGCTTCACCGACAGCGCGGTGCGGCTGATGCTCGAACACCGGCTCGACGGCATCGACATCGACTGGGAGTACCCGACCCTGCCCGGCCCGGGCATCAGCCATCGCCCGCAGGACAGGGAGAACTTCAGCCTGATGCTGGAAGACGTGCGCGCGAAACTCGACGCGCTCGGGCGCGAACAGGACCGCCACTACCTGCTCACGATCGCCGCCGCCGACGGCGAGGCCGCGCGCGGCCTGGAGCTGGCGCGGATCGCGCCCGTGCTCGACTGGATCAACCTGATGACCTACGACTTCCATGGCAGCCTCAGCGAGACCACCGGCCACCACGCCGCGCTCGATCGCTCCGCGCTGGCGCCGCCCGGCAGCCGCACCACGATCCGGGCGGTGGACGAGTTCCTCGCTGCCGGCGTGCCGGCGCGCAAGCTCAACGTCGGCGTGGCCTTCTACGGCCACGAGTTCGCCGACGTCGAGCCGGTGCACAACGGCGTGCACCAGCGCTACGGGCACTACGTCGATGCCCTGCCGTGGCGCGACCTGCGCGGCATGCCCGGCCGCGATGGCTACGTGCGCCACTGGGACGCGCAGGCCCAGGCGCCGTACCTGTGGAATGCGGACACACGGCATTTCATCACCTACGACGACCCGTACTCGCTGGCGGCAAAAGCCGAGTTCGTGCGCGAGCGTGGACTCGGCGGCATGATGTACTGGGAACACCGGCACGATGCCGGCGACGAACTGCTCGATGCGCTGCGCGCCGGGCTCGATGCGGCCGCCATTGCGACGGACGCCACACCTGCCGGGGCCACGCGATGAAGCGCCTTCAACCACCGATCCCGATGCCCCGCGCGACCGCGCGGGCATTTCCCGCGCTGCTGGGCGCCCTGCTGCTGGCCGGCTGCACCAGTGCTCCTGCACCGCGCGCAGCGGAGGCGGCGCCCGCACCGGCAGCGGTGCCGGAAATCCGGCCCGGCGTCCCTGCCGGCTACCTGCCCGCCGCCGCGATTCCCGACAGCCTCGCGCTGGTGCCAGCGCCGCCGGCGGCCGGAAGCGCGGCCCTGGCGCAGGACCATGCCGTGATGAAAGCCGCGCTGGCGTTGCGCGGCACGCCGCGTTTCCAGCAGGCCACGCACGATGCCGACCTGGACTTTCCGTTCGCCGCCGGCACGTTCACCTGCGCACTGGGCGTGGGCATCGACGCCCAGCACACGCCGGCGACCGTGCGCCTGCTGCAACGCACGCTGATGGATGCGGCGATCTCCACCCGTGCCGCCAAAGAGCGCTACCAGCGCACGCGGCCGTTCGTGGAGAACGCCGCACCGACCTGCACCCCCGACGACGAAGCCGCATTGCGCGGCAATGGTTCCTATCCGTCCGGGCACGTCGCGATCGGCTGGACCTGGGCACTGGTGCTCTCGCAGGTCGCGCCCGAGCGCACCGACGCGCTGCTCGCGCGCGGACGCAACTTCGGCGAGAGCCGGCTGGTATGCAATGTCCACTGGCAGAGCGACATGCTGCAGGGGCGCTTCATGGCCTCGGGCACGTTCGCGCGGCTGCAGGCCGATCCGGTCTTCCGCGCCGATGTAGCCGCAGCGACGAGGGAGCTGGCCGATGCCCGCGTGCAGGGCCTGCCCCCGGGGCGCGACTGCGCGGCCGAGGCCGCCGCGCTGGCGCAGCCGCTGCAGGGCGCGCTCTAGCCGGGCGACCTGTCACGGGGGATCGCCGCGGCGCAGGAAAGCCCGGCCCGGCATCGACGAAGTCGCAGCAGACGCTCCCGCAGGTGCGCTTGGTGCGGGCGCCCGGGTCGGGCACAGGCGGTCATCCGGCCGATGGCAAGGCGCAGTAGCGATCGAAGCCCTCGACGGTGTTGTCGAAACCCTTCGCCTGCGCCAGTTCCCACGGACGCTCGCACCGGGCGGTATGCCCGCACCAGCGGTAGCCCGCGGCAGGAAGACAGCCGTGCCCGTCGCGATCACCGCCGATGGGTCGTGGCGCCTCGGTCGCGGCCGGCGGCGCGGGCGCCACGGGCGGCGTGCCACATCCGCCCGCGAGCACCCCGGCTACCAGCATGGCGCCGGCAACCCACGGCTTCACCCGGGACCGGGCGAACATAGTTGGAGTCGCATCCATCGATTGCCCTCGCTTGTGCATGCGGCGCACCCGTCAGCCCTTCGGATCGGCGACCGAGATCGACGCGTGGCGCTCGCGGGCGCCACGGGCGATCCGGCACTCCACCTTCACGTCGCGGCCTTCCACGCGCAGGCGGCCCTCGACCGAAAGCGTGTTGCCGCGATCGCTGTATGACGCGCTCCACTGGTAGGTGGTCTCGCCGCGGGCGGTGTAGCGGGCTTCGGCCTCCTGCCGGCACCACGGCACCAGTTCGCTGGCCTGGAGGATCTCGCGCTCGTGGCTGTCCGGATCATGGGCCAGCGCGGGCAGTGCAACCCACAGCAGCAGTCCGGTGCCGATCACCTTGCGCATGGTCGCCTCCACGGGATGGTGTTCCCGCGATCTTATCGCCATGTCGGAGCTGTCACGGCGTCGCCGCATCCGATGGCGCTTCGGCCGGCTGCAGCCAGCGTCCATGGCGCATCGCCAGCTTGACCATTTCGTCCTGGAAGGCGGGGTCGCCGCGCTGGACCGTCTTGTGCAGCTCGGCGCGGTCGATGAAGAACTGTTCGAAGCCACCCGGCGTGATGGTGAGCAGCAACCGCACCGGCTGCGCGGTGCGATTGCCCTGCGCATGCGCGGCACCGGGCGGGATGGTGACGTAGGAGCCGGCCGGATAATCGCGCGTGCCTTCCGCGCTGCTCAGGGTGAGCGTGCCTTCGGCGACGTAGTAACGCTCCTCCATCGCGTCGTGCCGGTGCCAGGGAGTCTGGTAGCCCGGACCCTCGACCAGTTCGATCACCGCGAAGCGACCGTCCTGGGATTCGGCCGGAACCAGCAGGCGGTAGACGCCTGCGTCGTAGGGCACCGGCGGCGTGGATTCGATCGTCTGCGCGGTCACCTGCGCCTGCGATTGCGCCGGTGTCGCAGCCTGGGCCATGGACGCCAGCAGCATGGACGCCAGTGCGCCGGCCAAGACGGTCATGCGCTTCATCGTGGCTCGCCCCTTCACGGTTGGTGTGACCAACGCGCATCGCATCCGCGCGCGGACACAAGGCCCGGCCAGGACAGCGAGGGCCGGATCGCGTCCCTCAACCCGGCAACGGCAATCCGCTGAAACCCTTCACCGTGCGCAGCACGAAGCTGGAGTTCACGTCGGCCACGCCGGAGGCGTTGAGCAACCGGTCCAGCAGGAAGCGCGAGAAGTGCTCGAGGTCGCGCACGTAGACCTGCAGCAGGTAGTCCATGTCGCCGGTGAGCGCGTGGCAGGCCACCACTTCGTCCCAGTCCTGCACCGCCGCGATGAAGCGTTCGATCCCCGCCGCGCCGTGCTTTTCCAGCTGCACGCGGACGAAGGCCTGCAGGCCCAGGCCCAGCACCTGCGGATCCAGCCGCGCGCTGTAGCCGGCGACCACGCCGGTGGCCTCGAGCCGCTGGATCCTGCGCAGGCAGGCCGAGGGCGACAGGTTCACCTGCGCGGCCAGGTCGGCGTTGCTGGCGCGCCCTTCGCGTTGCAGCAAGGCCAGCAGGCGCAGGTCAGTGCGGTCGAACGTGGGTGCATCGGCCATTTGTTGCTCCGCAACATGTCTTTCGCGCAACAAGATTGCATCCAGAGCCAACATTGCTGCAACTTTGCAATCCTGTTGCGCCGCTTCCCCCCTAGGCTGGGACTCCACCGCAGGATCGACCGCCATGTCCGAAGCCGCCTCCCCGCGCCGCGTCGAACGCGAACAGACCGACAAGGGTTACGTCCCGGTCTACACCACCGCCGTGGTCGAGCAGCCGTGGCTGGACTACAGCGCCGATGACCACGCCACCTGGGGGACCCTGTACTCGCGCCAGCGCGAACTGCTGGCCGGGCGCGCGTGCGACGAGTTCCTCCAGGCGCAGGACGCGATGGGCATGGACGCGCATGCGATCCCGCGCTTCGAGCAGCTCAACGAGGTCCTCGGCGCGGCGACCGGCTGGACCCTGGTCGGCGTGGAAGGCCTGTTGCCCGAGCTCGACTTCTTCGAACACCTCGCCAACCGCCGCTTCCCGGTGACCTGGTGGATCCGCCGTCCCGAGCAGATCGACTACATCGCCGAGCCGGACCTGTTCCACGACCTGTTCGGCCACGTGCCCTTGCTGATGAACCCGATGTTCGCCGACTACATGCAGGCGTACGGCGCCGGTGGGGTGAAGGCGCACGCGATCGGCCCGGACGCGCTGCAGAACCTGACCCGCCTGTACTGGTACACGGTGGAGTTCGGCCTGATCCGCCAGGCCGATGGATTGCGCATCTATGGCGCCGGCATCGTCTCGTCCAAGGGCGAATCGCTGCACTCGCTGGAATCGGCCGCACCGAACCGGATCGGATTCGACCTGGAGCGGATCATGCGCACCCGCTACCGGATCGACACCTTCCAGAAGACCTACTTCGTGATCGACAGCTTCGAGCAGCTGATGGACGCGACCGCACCGGACTTCACCCCGATCTACGCACGACTGGCGGCGCAGGACACCCTTCCGGCCGGCGGCATCCACGAAGCCGATCTCGTGTACCAGCGCGGCAGCGGCGAGGGCTGGTCCAGCGACGGGGACGTGTGACCGGGGACGGGACGCCTGGCGAGCCATCCTCGTCCCGTCGCGACTGATCCTGACGCCGTCCCTTCGCAACTGTCCCGCCGCCTGCCGCCCCGTTCCCGCTGCCCCTCGCGGCTGTCGTAGGAGCGGGCATGACCGCGACACCGAGGCGGCCACCAGATGCGATGCGTGGTTCCTGCTGGCATGGCCTGCACGCAGGAACGACGGCCGGTGGTTTTGGCTGTGTCGGTGTCGCGGTCATGCCCGCTCCTACGGGAAGAGCTGGCGCCTCGGCGGCCTAGCCGCCGGCGCCCGCCACTCGCAGCGCCGGCTCGCGCGCCCGCGGTTGGCCCGCTTTCGCCGCCACGCCATTCCTGAGCAGCTGCTGTGCCAGCTGCCGCGCCGCCACGCGCAGTTCCGGCACCGCGGTGATCTCCCACAACTGGCCGCGCAGCAGCGGGCCGATGCAGTAGAGGCCGCGCACCGGCGCACCGTGCCGGTCCAGCGCCTCGAACTGGGCGGTCGCGCGCAGGCCCAGGCCGAGCGGATCGGCGCTGATCGTGCCGGCGTCGCGCAACTGCCCGACCAGCGGATGGCTGGTGCGCTCGATATCGGTGTCCAGGCCGGTGGCGCGCACCAGCACGTCGTACTGTTCTGCGCTGGCATGCGCCTGGCCCCGGTCGCGGACCAGCACTTCCACGGCCGCTTCGCCCCGGCTCGCCCGCAGCAGGCGACCGGCGCGGATGCGCAGCTGCCCCTGCGCCTGCAGCGCCTGCAGCTCTTCATGCACGCTGGGCGCGATCCGGTGGCGGACGATCTCCCAGTAGGAGCGCAGGTGCCGCAGGAAGCGCCCGCGCTGTTCGTCGGGCAACGTCTTCCAGTAGCCCTGCAGGTAGGGACGCAATGCATCCACCAGGCCACGCCAGTCCGGCACGATCGGCGCGAGGCTGCGCAGCGCGCGCAGCAGGAGGGCGACATCGGCGCTGTTGAGCGCATGCAGGACGGTCGGCGGCAACGCGATCGCCGGCCCCGGTTCGGGCAGGTGCGGATGCGGCAGCAGGCCGTGGCGCGACAACGCGGTGATCGGGCCCTGGTGTCCGCGACGCAGCAGGGTGACCACGGTGTCGGCCATGGTCAGGCCGGTGCCGATGATCAGCACGCGCGCATCGTTGGGCACGCGTGCCAGCGCATCCTCGCCGCGCAGGTTGCGCTGCCACGGCCAGGCCACGTACCCGGGGTCGACGAGCAGGCGCGGCCCCACGCCCTGCAGCCGCTGCGGCGGCAGCGTGCCCACCGCCAGCACCACCTTGTCGGTGAGGAAGTCCGAACCGTCGGCCAGCGTCACCCGGAACGCCTCGCCTTCGCGGTCGATCGCCACCGCTTCCCGGGCGACCTGGTTGAAGCCGGCCAGCGAGACCTGCGCGGCCGACTGCAGGCGCGAGTACAGGTATTCGCCATAGACCAGCCGCGGCAGGAAGCTCTCCTCCGCGCGCCGGGTCAGGTTGAGCCAGCGCGCGAACTCGGCCGGCTGGTCCTGGGTCGCGCCCAGTTCGCGCGCGCGCACGTTGAGCAGGTGCTCCGGCCGGGCCTCGCCGTAGGCCACGCCGCGTCCGTAGCCGTCGGGCGTACCGACCAGGCACAGGTCCACGCCGGAAGGTGCGCAGCGCGCCAGTTCGGTGGCCAGCACGCTGCCGCTGAAACCTGCACCGATGATCGTGATCCGCATGTCCGCGCCCTCCTGCCGTTGCGAGGACGCAGTAGACCTGCGTCCTCGCCGGGACAGGTAAAGCGCGGGTTATCCGACGCACTTTCCATGGCAACCGTTCGGAAGGTGCACATGGCCGATTGGAATGATGGTGATTGGTTCTGAGCGGTCGACTTCGCGTCGAGGTGATGCAGGACACGCGTGCGTGGACATCGGCTCACGTCCGCCCCGCTTACACTGCAGGCCATGACTCCCCGGATCCGGCGCAACGCCGCCTGCGCGCTCCTTGCCGCCGTCCCTGCACTCGCCTGCGCCGCCGATGGCGCCACGCCGTTGCCCCGGGTGATGGTGACCGCCAGGATCGACTCGGCACCGGCCTTCGAACTGCCCGCCTCGCTCGACGCGATCGATCTGGTGGATTCGAAGCGGGCGCAGGTCAACCTGTCCGAAGTGCTCGGGGGCGTGCCCGGGGTGCTGGCGCGCGACCGCCAGAACTTCGCGCAGGACACCCAGCTTTCGATCCGCGGTTTCGGCGCGCGCTCGACCTTCGGCGTGCGCGGCGTGCGCCTGTATGCCGACGGGATCCCCGCGACCATGCCCGACGGGCAGGGCCAGCTGTCGCATTTCGCCCTGGCCGCCGGCGACCGGGTCGAGGTGATGCGCGGGCCGTTCTCCGCGCTGTACGGCAACTCCTCCGGCGGCGTGGTCCAGCTGTGGAGCGCCGACGGTACCGACCCGGTGCAGGCGGACTTCCGCGGCACCGCCGCACACTATGGAACCGTGTCCGCCAGCGCTCGCGTACGCGGGTTTGCCGGTGCCACCGGCTACCACCTGGCGGCATCGGCGTTCGATACCGACGGCTATCGCGAGCACAGCGCGGCACGGCGCGAGTCGGCCAACCTGAAGCTGCATCGGGACTTCGAAGGCGGCGGCCGGCTGGAGCTGGTCGGCAACCATTTCAACGCACCGCATGCCCAGGATCCGCTGGGCTTGAACCGGGCACAGGTACGGGCCGACCCCCGCCAGGCCACCGCGGCCGCATTGCAGTTCGACACGCGCAAGTCGGTCGGCCAGGACCAGCTGGGCGCCAGCTGGCGGCAACCGCTGGGCCGGACCGGACAGCTGCGCGTGACCGGCCACGGCGGCGCCCGCGATGTGGTCCAGTACCTGGCAGTGCCGGTCGCCGCCCAGGCCAGCACGCTCAGTGGCGGCGGCGTGGTCGACCTGGACAGCACCTACGGCGGCATGGACGTGCGCGCGAGCTGGCAGGGCCAGGCCGGTGCCGGCACGCTCGAGTTCACCCTTGGCGCCAGCGCCGACCGCCAGCGCCAGCAGCGGCGCGGCTACGAGAACTTCGTCCGCGATGGCGGCGCCACCACGACCGGCGTGCGTGGCGCACTGCGCCGTGACCAGCGCGATGTGGTCGACAGCTTCGACCAGTACGCGCAGGCGTGGTGGGAGTTCGCCCCACGCTGGTCGCTCCAGGCCGGTGCGCGCCACGGCACGGTGCGGTTCCGTTCTACGGACCACTACGTCAATGCAGGCAACCCCGATGACAGCGGCGGGGTGGAGTACGCGCAGACCACGCCGGTGGCCGGCCTGGCCTTCGCGGTGCACGAAGACCTGCGGCTGTACGCATCGGCCGGGCGCGGCTTCGAGACCCCGACCTTCAACGAGCTGGCCTACCGCGCCGATGGCGGCGCCGGGCTGGCATTCGACCTGCGCCCCGCAGTCAGCCGCAACCTCGAGTTCGGCATGAAGTGGCGCAAGGCCACCGGCGCGGCGCTGGAAGCGGCACTGTTCCGCGCCGACACCGAAGACGAACTGGCGGTCGCGCGCAACAGCGGCGGGCGCAGCAGCTATCGCAACGTCGGCCGTGCGCGTCGGCAGGGCGGCGAGCTCTCCGCGCGCCTGCCGTTGGCGGACGCGTGGTCGCTGCAGGTGGCCGCGACCTGGCTGGACGCGCACTTCCGCGACGCATTCCCGGTCTGTGCCGGCACCTGCGCCACGCCGAACGCGATGGTCGCCGCCGGCACCGGCATTCCCGGCGTTCCGCAGCGCTTCGGCCAGGTCCGCCTTCAATGGCAGGACGCAGCGTGGGAAGCGGCGCTGGAGACTTCCGCGGTCGGCGCGGTGCCGGTCGATGATCGCGGCACCGAATCGTCACCCGGTTATGGATTGCTGCACGTTGAAGCGGCGCGCACCTGGACGCCGGGACGCGGCCGCCTGCGCGGCTTCGCGCGCATCGACAACCTGCTGGACCGGCACTACATCGGGTCGGTGATCGTCAACGAAGCCAACGGCCGCTTCTACGAACCCGGCGCCGGTCGCAGCCTGCTGCTGGGCATCGAATGGCAGCCATGAGCCCGGCACCGCCACCACGCCGGCTCGGGCGCGCACGATCGCAGGTATAGTCGGCGCGCAAGCTGCTCCGCGGATCAACCGCGCCATCATCGCGGCTCCGCGGTCCCGCCACGGACCTGGGGATCCCATGCCATACGCGTCGCGTCGCACCAAGTGCATGCTGCTGGCCGCATTTTCGCTGTTGCCAGGCGCCGCCGCCGCCGTCGAACCGCTGGACACCTTCAGCGTCAGCATCGGCGGCTACGTCACCCGCTTCGACACCCGCGTGCGCGCCGACGGCGCGTCCTTCGACGGCACCCCCATCGACCTGTCGCGGGACCTCGGCCTGGACAAGGACGACACGATCGGCTTCCTCGGCGCGACCTGGCGCCCGTTCGAGCGGCACGAGGTCGGCCTGCTGTATTTCCAGAACGGCGTGGACAGCGAGAAGCGCCTGGAGCGCGACATCGTGTTCGAGGACCACCTCTACCAGGCCTCCGCCACCGTGCGCGGGCACTACAACGTGGACGCGGTCGAGGCCTACTACACCTGGTGGGGCTTCTCGGAGGAGAAGTGGGCGTTGGGTCCGCGCGTGGGCCTGACCTGGTACCGGATCGAGCTGGGCATCGAACTGGAAGCGGACGTCAACGGCCGGCCGGTCGGCAGCGGTGGACTCGAGGATGCCATCAGTGCCGACCTGCCCGCGCCGACGCTCGGCGCCGCCTGGCGCTGGACCCCGGCCGAAGACTGGCGGATCGTCGCCGATGCCGGCTGGTTCTCCACCGAGATCAACGGGATCGACGGCGACGTCACCTACGTGCGAACTGGCCTGGAGTGGTTCCCGTGGGATCGGATCGGCGTGCTGCTGGACTACACCCTGAGCAACATCAACGCGCGCACCGATCGCGACGCGTTCACCGGCCACCTGGAACTGCGCAACAGCGGCCTGCGCCTGGGCGCGATCTACCGGTTCTGACGCACGCCCGGTGGCCATGGGGCTCGTCACAGGGGAAACGGTCGAGGCCGCGACGGTGGCCTGATAGCATTGCGCGTGCGGTTCGCGCCCCTTTCCGCCCTGCATCACGCGGGCGCCGACATGCCTCCCCTAACGAAAACAGAGCCAAGCCGTGTCCTTCTTCTCGAACGTCGAACTGGTACCGGGCGATCCGATCCTGGGCCTGACCGAGGCCTACAACGCCGACTCCCGCACCACCAAGGTCAACCTGGGCGTTGGCATCTACTACGACGAGCAGGGGCGCATCCCGCTGCTCAAGGCGGTGCAGCAGGTCGAGCAGTCGCTCGCCGCCGCCGCCCGCCCGCGCGGTTACCTGCCGATCGACGGCCTGCCGGCGTACACCCAGGCCACGCGGGAGCTCCTGTTCGGCAAGGATTCGCCCCTGCTGGCGGCGGGCCGCGTGGCCACCACCCAGACCGTGGGCGGCAGCGGCGCGCTGCGCGTGGGCGCCGAGCTGCTGCGCAAGCTGCTGCCGCACGCCACCGTGGCGCTGAGCAACCCGAGCTGGGAGAACCACCGCGCGGTGTTCGGCGCGGCCGGCTTCGAGGTGGTGGACTACACCTACTTCGACGCGGCCAGCCACGGCCTGGATTTCGCCGGCATGCTCGCCGACCTGGGCAAGCTGCAGCCGGGCACGACTGTTCTACTGCACGCGTGCTGCCACAACCCCACCGGCGCCGACCTGAGCGTGGCGCAATGGAAGCAGGTCGCCGCGCTGCTCAAGGAACGGCAGCTGTTCCCGTTCGTCGACATGGCCTACCAGGGCTTCGACAAGGGCATCGCCGAGGACGCCGCCGCGATCGGGATCCTGGTCGACGCCGGCATCGACAGCTTCGTCGTCGCCAGCTCCTATTCCAAGTCGTTCTCGCTGTACGGCGAGCGCGTGGGCGCGCTGTCGATCGTCGCGCCGACCGCCGACGAGGCCAAGGCCGTGCAGTCGCAGATCAAGCGCATCATCCGCACCATCTACTCCAGCCCGTCGGCGCACGGCGCCTCGCTGGTGGCCGGCGTGCTGACCAGTCCGGAACTGCGTGCGGTGTGGGAAGCGGAACTGACCGGCATGCGCGAGCGCATCCACGCCCTGCGCGATGGACTGGTCCAGAACCTGGCCGCGCTTGGCCATCCGGAGTTCGAATTCATCCGCCGTCAGGCCGGCATGTTCTCGTACTCGGGCCTGAGCAAGGCCCAGGTCGACCGGCTGCGCGACGAGTTCGGCATCTACGCGGTGGGCACCGGCCGCATCTGCGTGGCCGCGCTTAACCAGGGCAACCTGGAATACGTGGCCAAGGCGGTGGCCGCGGTCAGCCGCGGCTGACGCGCGCCGTCGCCGCCCCGGAACCCGGCTCCGGCCGGGTTTTTTTTGCTCCTGCCCGCCTACTTCGGATCGGGCAGCTTGGCCGGCACGAAGGGCGACACCGGGTCGCTGGCCGGGAACGTCTCTTCCAGCGCCTCGTCCTGGTTGCGGCTCTCGTGCTGCTTGCGCACCTTGCGCTGCAGTTCGGTTTCCTCGGCCGGGGTGCAGCCCGGCTCGGGGGGATCCTTGCGGTCTCGCGTGGCCATGGCCGATGCCTCGCCGGTTGAAGCGGCCATGCTCGCGCCGGCCGCGGAAAGGGCGCGTGATCCGGTGGTGATGCCATCGTGAGGCGCTGTTCCGCCATCACGATCGCCTGACACCGGGCGTGAAACGCTGCGCTCCCGTCGCGACGCGAGAACCCGCCATGGCCCGACCGATCTGGACCGGCACCCTGTCCTTCGGCCTGCTCAACGTGCCGGTCTCGCTGATGTCGGGCGAGCGCAGGACGGACCTGCACTTCCGCATGCTCGACTCGCGCGACCGCAAGCCGGTCCGCTACGAGCGGGTCAACGCCGAGACCGGCGAAGAGGTTCCGTGGAAGGAGATCGTCAAGGCCTACGAGTACGACAAGGGCAGCTACGTCGTGCTGGAAGAGGCGGACATCAAGGCGGCCGCGCCGGAGAGCCACGAGACGGTGGAGGTCGAGACCTTCATCGATGCGGCGGACATCGACCCGCGCTACTACGAGAAGCCCTACGTACTTGTTCCGGCGAAGAAGGCCGAAAAGGGCTACGTGTTGCTGCGCGAGACCCTGCGCAACAGCAAGCGCGTGGGCATCGCCCGGGTGGTGATCCGCACCCGCGAATACCTGGCTGCCGTGCTGCCGCAGGGCGATGCGCTGGTGCTGATGCTGCTGCGCTATCCGCAGGAACTGGTCGACCCCGCCGACTATCCGCTGCCGGCCGGCAAGGCATCCGACTACCGGCTGAGCCCGAAGGAACTTCAGATGGCCGAGCAACTGATCGACTCGATGAGCGGCAAGTGGGTACCGGACGACTACAAGGACGAATTCCGCGACCGGCTGCAGGCGATCATCCGCAAGCGGATCAAGGGCAAGGGCAACACCACCGAATTCGAAGATACGGACGAGCCCGAAGAAGAAGCGGCCACCAACGTGGTCGACTTCATGTCGCTGCTGAAGCAGAGCCTGGACGCCAAGAAGCGCACGCCCGCCAGGAAGCCTGCGGCGACGCCGGCGAAGGCCGCAGCGAAGGCCGCCAAGGCGCCAGCGAAGAAGGCCGCGCGCAAGACGGCCACGAAGAAGGCTCCCGCCAGGAAGACCACGGCCAGGCGCAAGACCGGGTAAGCGCCGATGTCGTTGCACGATTACGACCGCAAGCGCGATTTCGCCGCCACGCCGGAACCGCGCGGCGGCGCGCGCGGACGCGGCGCGGCGCGGCGGCCCATCTTCGTCGTGCAGCTGCACCACGCGTCCAGTCGCCACTACGATTTCCGGCTGGAAGCCGATGGCGTGCTCAAGAGCTGGGCGGTTCCCAAGGGCCCGTCGCTGCGCCCCGGCGAGAAGCGCCTTGCCGTGCAGGTCGAGGACCACCCGCTGGACTATGCGGGGTTCCAGGGCGACATCCCGGAAGGCCACTACGGCGCAGGCCACGTCGACCTGTTCGACCGGGGTACCTGGGTGATCGAGGGCGATCCGCTGTTGGCGATCGCCAGCGGCAAGCTCGACTTCGAGTTGCACGGCGGCAAGCTGAAGGGCGCGTGGAAACTGGTACGGACCGGGAAGCAGGCACGGCAGCCGCAGTGGCTGCTGATCAAGCGAAGCGATGCCCACGCCGCCGATACCGAAGCGGACGACCTGGTCGGCCAGCCTTCGGCCCGGCCCCGCGCGCCACGCGGCACGGCGAAACCCCGCACGGCGACGGCGCGCAGCACGCCCTCCGCGCAGCGCGGCCAGCCGCGGCACAAGACGCCGCGACGGCAGGACGCCCTCTGGCATCGTCGCGCCCTGGCCCTGCCGGGCGCGCGCGATCACCCGCATCCGCCAGGCTTCGCGCCGGAACTGTGCACGCTGCGCAGCGCGGCGCCGGCCGGTGACGGCTGGCTGCACGAGATCAAGTGGGACGGTTACCGCCTGCTCGCCGAGGTGGTCGATGGCGTGGTGAAGCTGCGCTCGCGCAACGACCTGGACTGGACGGACCGCGTGCCCGGGGTGGCGCGGGCGGTCGCGGCGCTGCCGATATCGGATGTGCGCCTGGACGGCGAGCTGGTGGTGCTGGACGCGCGCGGCAGCAGCGATTTCTCCGCGCTCCAGCGCGTGCTCGAGGGCAGTTCGCGGCAACCGCTGCGCTACGTCGTGTTCGACCTTCCCGGGTTGGCCGGCGTGGACCTGGCGGATACGCCGCTGCTGAAGCGCAAGCAGCTCTTGAAGCAGCTGCTGGGCGACGAGGTCGGCACCCTCGCCTACAGCGACCATGTGGTGGGACATGGCGCGGAGGTGTTTGCCGCCAGCGGCAAGGCCGGTTTCGAAGGCATCATCAGCAAGCGCGTGGATGCCCGCTACGCCGCTGGCCGCAGCCAGGACTGGATCAAGGTCAAGCACGAGCAGGGCGACGAATTCGTGGTGGTCGGCTACACCAAGCCCAAGGGCGCGCGCGCGCATTTCGGCTCGCTGCTGCTGGCCCGGCCCGAGGCCGGCGGCCTGCGCTATGTCGGCCGTGTGGGCAGCGGCCTCGATGACGCCGCGCTGCGCGACATGTACCGGCGCATGCGCGCACTGGCGACGGACACGGCGAGCGTGGACTTGCCCGCGCACGTGCCGCTGAGCGTGCGCAACGTGCAGTGGGTGCGGCCGCAACTGGTGGTGGAGGTGGCGTTTCGTGGCTGGGCCAAGGAAGGCCTGCTGCGCCAGGCCAGCTTCCGCAAGCTTCGGGAGGACAAACGCATGGCCGATCTCACCACACCGGGCGCATCGGCTTCGACACGCGCGGGCGCCAGGCCCAAGCGGTCGAAGACCTCGCCGGAAGGGCCGGCGAAGGCGCCTGCCAGGACCGCGCGCACCTCGCCCCGGAATGCGACGAAGGCGCCGCCGAAGGATGCGGTAACCATCACCCACCCCGAGCGGGTGGTGTTTCCCGCCGATGGCCTGACCAAGGGCGACGTCGCCGCCTACTATCGGGCCATCGCGCCCTGGTTGTTGCGCGACGTCGCGCGACGGCCCCTGTCGCTGGTGCGCTGCCCGGACGGCGTGGCGGGCGAATGCTTCTTCCAGAAGCACCACGGCGCCGGTTTCGGCGAGGCGGTGCACGCGTTGCCGCTGCGGCAGAAGAGCGGGGTGGAAGATTACGTCTGGATCGACGACGACGCGGGCCTGCTGCAACTGGTGCAGATGAACGTGCTGGAGTTCCACCCCTGGGGTTCGACGGTGGACGATCCCGAACACGCCGACCGGCTCGTGTTCGACCTGGATCCGGGCGACGGCGTGACCTGGAAGCAGGTGCGCGATGGCGCACGCGAGGTGCGCGCACGCCTGCGCGAGGTGGGACTGGAAGGCTTCCTGCGCATGAGCGGCGGCAAGGGCCTGCATGTGGTGGTTCCGCTGGTGCCGGCCTCGCCCTGGGAGCAGGCGCGCGATTTCTGCGAGGCGTTCGCCCGCGCGATGGAAGCCCACGCACCGGACCGGTGGCTGGCCAGCGCGCGCAAGTCGCAGCGGCAGGGACGCATCTTCCTGGACTGGCTGCGCAACACCCGCGGCGCGACCAGCGTGGCCAGCTGGTCGCTGCGTGCACGCGAGCATGCGACCGTCGCCGTGCCCCTGCGCTGGGAGGAGCTGTCGCGCGTCGCCGGCCCGGGCGAATTCACCCTGGACAAGGCGCGGCAGCGAGCCGCGCGGCTGCGCAAGGATCCGTGGGATGGCATCGACCGCCTGCGCCAGGCCCTGCCGGAGGGCTGACCCGCGCGGCGCACGCCGGGTGCCGGAAGTCACTTCCTGATCGCCGGCCATTGCCAGGCGCGCGCCACCACCGGAGCATGCGCGCATGCGCCAGATGCTCCGGACCCTCCTGCAACCGCTCCCGCTCGCCGGGCTGCTGACCCTGCTCACCGTCGGCTATTCGCTGCGCTTCGTCGATCCCGCGCAGCGCCTTCCCGCGGCCGTGCTGCTGGGTTTCTTCCTGGTGCTGTTCCTGGTGCTGCAGCTGCTGCCCGAGCACCGGCGCATTCCGCAGCACCTGGTCCTGGTGGCGATGCCGCTGGTCGCGATGGCGCTCAACGCGTTCTCCGGCAAGGTCGGCACCGCCCAGGTCCTGCTGGTGATCTGGGCCGCCTGCCTGTTCGCGATATGGCCGCTACGCGCGGCCATCGCCGCCGGACTGCTGGCCAATGCGGGCTTCTACCTGCTGGTGCGTCGATCCGGCTTCGACTCGCCGCTGTCGATGGTGCTGATCAACATGGGCTTCCAGGGGCTTGCGGCCATCTGCGTGCACTACGCCCGCTCGGCCGAGGGGTCGCGCGACGCGCTGGCCCGGGTCAACGCCGACCTGCTGGCCACCCGGGCCCTGCTCGCCGACAGCGCGCGCGATGCCGAACGCCTGCGCGTGGCCCGCGAGCTGCACGACGTCGCCGGGCACAAGCTCACCGCCATGCGCCTGAACCTGCGCGTGCTGGCCGCCGATCCGGTGCTGGGCGGGCGCGAGGAGCTGCGCATCGCCGAATCCCTGTCCGGCGAGCTGCTGGCCGACATCCGCCAGGTCGTGCAGTCGCTGCGCGATGACCGCGGCCTGGACCTGGCCACCGCCCTGCGCGCGCTCGCCGCCCCCTTCCCGCGCCCGGCGCTGCAACTCACAATCGCACCCGGAGTCCGGGTCACCGATCCAGCCGTGGCCGAAACCGTGCTGCGGCTGGCGCAGGAGGCCCTGACCAACACAGCGCGGCACGCCGGTGCGGACCGGGTATGGCTGCGGATCGAAACAGAGGACCAGCGTTTGCGCATCGACATCCACGACGACGGCCAGTGCGGCGCGCAGATCCGCGAGGGCAACGGCATGGCCGGCATGCGCGAGCGGCTTGCTGCCCTGGACGGCACCCTCGAGGTCGGGCGCACCGCCGAGGGCGGCCTGCGCCTGCGGGCCCTGCTGCCGGCATGAGCACGATGGAACGGCCGCTGCGCGTCGCGCTCGCCGACGACCAGGCCCTGATCCGCGCCGGCCTGCGCGCCCTGCTGGAACGGCTGGGCATCGAGGTCGCATTTGAAGCCGAAGACGGCCAGGGCCTGCTGGACGCGCTGCTGATGCAGCCGGTGGACGTGGTCCTCAGCGACATCCGCATGCCGGGCGTGGACGGCATCGCCGCCCTGCGCGAACTGCGCGACGAAGGCGACCGCACGCCGTTCCTGCTGCTGACCACCTTCGACGACAGCGACCTGCTGCTGCGCGCGCGCGAAGCCGGCGCGCAGGGATTCCTGCTCAAGGACGCCGCCCCGGAAGACCTGCATGAGGCGATCATGCGCGTGGCGGCCGGGGAAACCCTGCTCGCGCCGGTCAGCACCGACCCGGTGCGCGCGCGCTACCGCTTCCATGACGAGGCGCCGCCCACCGACACCTTCGGCGAGCGCGAGGTCGCGATCCTGCGCCTGCTCGCCGGCGGCTACTCCAACAAGGAGATCGCCCGCAGCCTGTTCCTGGCCGAGGGCACGGTGAAGAACTACGTGTCCACCATCCTGGACAAGCTCGGCACGCGCGACCGCACCCGCGCCGTGCTCAAGGCGATCACGTTGCGGATCATCTGAGGCGTACGCGAATCGACGACGCTACGCCGTCGATTCCCGGGCTGCGCCCCCCAGCGAGCGGGTGATCGCCGCCGCGTCCACGTTGCGGAACCGGCATGACACGGTCCCGGACCACAGGGGCGTGAAGTCGTCGCGACCCATCGCTTCGGCACGCGCCCGCAACGGCGCCAGCGCCTGCGAGGCCCAGGGAAACGGGGGCGGCAGGTCGGACATCGCTCCGAGATCCCGCATCAGCCGGTTGACGATCCCGCGTGCCGGGCGGCCACTGAACAGGTTGGTCAGTGCCGTGTCGATCGGGATCCGCTCCAGTGCGGCGCGGTGGACTGCAGTGGTGGTCGCTTCCCTGCACAGCAGGTAGGCGGTGCCGGCCTGGACGGCGCACGCGCCCGCTGCGAGCAGGACCTCGACATCGCCATGGTCGCCAATGCCGCCCGCCGCCACGACCGGCACGCGCAACCGTGCACGGAGCTGGACGACCAGCTCGCGCGTGGACGGCGGCGGCACGGGCGCCTGCGAGCGGAAGCCGCCACGATGGCCGCCTGCTTCGATGCCCTGGGCGATGACGACGTCGGCGCCGTTTCGCTCGAGCCAGCGGCCTTCCTCCAGCGAGGTGGCGGACGCGAGGATGGTCGCGCCCCAGGCCTTGATCCGCTGCACCAGGTGGGCCAGTGGCAAGCCGAAGTGGAAGCTGAGGATCTGCGGACGATGCGGCTCCAGCAGGTCCACCGTCGATGCATCGAGCGGGCGGCGGACACCGGCGCCTGTTTCCGCCGGAAGTTCAAGGCCCAGCTCGCGGTAGTAGGGCGCCAGCGCCGTGCGCCAGCGCACTTCGTCCGCAGCTCGCGGCGCGGCCATCGCATGGCAGAAGAAGTTGAGGTTGATGGGCAGGGCCAGCGGCGCGATCCGCCCCAGCAGTTGCCCGAGTGCCCTGGCGTCGAGCAGCGCGCAGGGCACCGAGCCCAGGCCTCCGGCCCGTGACACGGCAATGGCGAGTTCTTCGTCCTGCACCCCGGCCATGGGCGCCTGGATCACCGGCAGCGCCAGCACGCGCAGGCATTCTGGAAGATTCACCGGTCGCCCTCCTGCCCCCGCGTCGCGAGTGTATGGGCAAAGCGCGCGCCTGTAGCGAACGTGCTCGCTACCGCCTGTGCGTCGAGGGGGATGCGGAACGGGCGGCCGAAGCCGCCCGTGCCCGGTGATCCGAGACGGTGCGCGTCAGCGCTTCACGTCGTAGCGCCCTTCGCCGACCAGCGCCTCGACGTCGGCTTCCGACACCAGGTTGAAGTCGCCCGGGATTGAATGCTTCAGGCAGCCGGCAGCCAGGCCGAAGCGGATCGTGCGTTCCGGCGCCCAGCCCTTGATGAGGCCGTGCAGCACGCCGGCGGCGAAGGCGTCGCCGCCGCCGATGCGGTCCACGATCGGGCCCACTTCCTCCTGCGGCGCCAGCGCGGTGCCCTGGTCGCGGCCGACCAGTACGCCCGACAGCGCATGTGCGTCGACGTTGCGCGGTTCGCGGATGGTGCATGCCATCCACTTCAGGTGCGGGAATGCGGCGAAGGCGTCGGCTGCGCCCGCCTGCACCCGCTCCAGCGCGTCGGCCTGCGGGTATTGGCCGCCGAGCACCACGCCCATGTCGCGGTAGTCGGCGAACAGCAGGTCGGCCTCGGCCATCAGCTCGGACAGGATCGCCTTCGCATCGCCTTTCCACACTTCCCACAGCTTGGGCCGGAAGTTGCCGTCGAAGGACACCTTGACCCCCATGGCGCGCGCCGCGCGCGCCGCGGCCAGCGCGGCGGCGGCGGTGTTGGCGCCCAGCGCCGGGGTGACCCCGGACAGGTGCAGCCAGTCGGCGCCCTGCAGCAGCGCCGGCCAGTCGTAGGCGTCAGCGGCGGCCAGGGCGAAGGCCGAACCCGCCCGGTCGTACAGGACTTCGGCCGGGCGGTGGATCGCACCCGGTGCGAGGAAGTACAGGCCCATGCGCCCGGGCACCTTGCGGATGCCGCGGGTGTCCAGGCCATGGCGGCGCAACTCGCCGGTTGCCGCTTCGCCCAGCGCGTTGTCGGCCACCGTGCCTACCGCCGCCACGCCGTGGCCGAAACAGGACAGCGACACGCCCACGTTGGCCTCCGCGCCGCCGATGCGAACCTCCAGCTGCGGGCTCTGCAGGAGGCGTTCACGACCCGGCGCGCTCAGGCGCAGCAGCAGTTCCCCGAAACACACGACACGCGCCATCTTCCCTTCTCCTGAGTGCCGGTTTACGGCACGGATGGTGGCATGTCCCACCGCGTGGGCTGCCGCTGACCAGCGGTGTCAATTCTAGCCGGCCGGACGCGGATCACCAGATGGCGTCGGACCATCCCTTGCTGCGCTGCAAGATGATGCGGCTGGCGGCAGGTGTTAGCTTCCCGTTTGACCAGCGGTGTCATCCGTTGGACCTGAGCCATTCCGACCTTCGCGATTCACCGTATTTCCTTTGGGAGGGGATATGCACACCCGGAACACTCGCCGGAAGACACCGGTTACCCTGCTGGCCGCCTCGATCGGCCTCGCGCTTTACATGCCGTCCTCGTTCGCCCAGGAAGCCGCTGCGGCGCAGGATCCGGCGCCGCAGGCGACCGCCGAAGTGGCGACCGACCTGGACACCATCGTCGTCACCGGCTACCGCGCCAGCCTCGAGCGTGCGCAGGACATCAAGCGCGGCGAGATCGGCATGGTCGATGCGGTCGTCGCCCAGGACATCGGCAAGTTCCCGGACCTGAACCTGGCCGAGTCGCTGCAGCGCATCCCCGGCGTGGTCATCAGCCGTGACGGCGGCGAAGGCCGCCAGATCACCGTCCGCGGCCTGGGCCCGGATTTCACCCGCGTGCGCCTGAACGGGCTGGAAGCGCTGAGCACGGTCGGCAGCACCGACGGCCAGGGCGGCACCAACCGCGGCCGCGGCTTCGATTTCAACGTGTTCGCTTCGGACCTGTTCTCGCAGCTGGTGGTGCGCAAGACCGCATCGGCCGACGTGGACGAAGGTTCGCTGGGCGCCACGGTCGACCTGCGCACCGCACGCCCGTTCGACTATGACGGCTTCACCGCCGTCACCAACGTGCAGGCCAGCTGGAACGACGCCGCCGGCGCCGCCAGCCCGCGCTTCGCCGGCATCATTGCCGACACCTGGGCCGACGGCAAGTTCGGCGCCCTGCTCTCGGTCGCCTACTCCGAGCGCGAGACGGTCGAGGAAGGCTCCGGCACGGTGCGCTGGGCAAACGGCCCGGCCAACGGCGGCTTCAACCCGAACTCGGCGTTCAAGCCGGCGCTGCAGGCCGACGTCTTCGCGCCGCGCTTCCCGCGCTACACGCTGATGGAGCACGACCAGCAGCGCCTGGGCGTGACCGGCGCGCTGCAGTTCCGCCCGACCGACAGCACCCAGTTCAACCTGGACATGCTGTACTCGAAGATCGACGCCGAGCGCCGCGAGAAGTACATCGAGGCCAACGGCCTGAGCAAGACCGGCGCGGCCGGCAAGTCGCAGATCCTGGTCAACGACGGCGTCGTCCAGAACGGCGGCCTGGTCTACGCGCAGATGGACAACGTCGACATCCGCGCCGAACACCGCTACGACGAGTGGGCGACCGAGTTCCACCAGATCAGCCTCGATGGCGAACACGAGTTCTCCGACAGCTTCACCCTGTCGGGCAAGATCGGCACCTCGAAGTCGGACCACAGCAACCCGGTCCAGGCGACGGTCATGATGGACAAGCTGGACGTCGACGGCTACAGCTACGACTACCGCGGCAACATGAACAAGCCGGTGTTCAACTACGGCGTCAGCCCGACCGACCCGAACGGCTGGACCCTGTCCACCATCCGCCTGCGCGAAAACTACGTCACCAACGAGTTCGACACCGGCGAGCTGGACTTCAGCTGGGTGTTCGGCCCCTCCTTCACCCTGAAGGGCGGCATCCAGGCCAAGGACTACAGCTTCGATTCGATCGAGCGTCGCCGCACCGCGACCGAGACCATCGTGCCGACGTTCCCCGGCGGCACCACCGTCGTGCCGGCCAACATGACCGAGCTGGCCAGCCTGCGCGGCATGACCGGCAACCCGGGCACCTGGGTCGTCCCGAACTTCGACCAGATTGTGGACCTGTTCGGCGTGCTCAGCGGCGAAGGCACCTTCGCCCTGTCCAACTACGCGCCCAGCGACCGCAGCGTGGAAGAGGAAGACCGCGGCGCCTGGCTGATGGGCCAGTTCGCGGCCGACCTCGGCTCGATCCCGCTGTCGGGCAACTTCGGCGTGCGCTACGTCAAGACCAAGCAGTCCTCCACCGGCATCGCCACCGCCAGCGGCGTGCCGACGGCGGTCACGGTCGATCGCGAGTACAGCGACACCCTGCCGTCGCTGAACCTGGTCGCCGAGCTCACTCCCGACCTGCTGCTGCGCCTCGGCGCCGCCGAAGTCATGTCGCGTCCGGGCCTGGGCAGCCTGACCCCGGGCGTCACCGTCAGCGTCAGCGGCAGCGCGCGCACGGTCAGCGGCGGCAATCCGCTGCTGGATCCGACCCGCGCCACGACCGCCGACCTGGGCCTGGAGTGGTACTTCGACGAAGGCGCGATGCTGGGCCTGGCGGTGTTCTACAAGGACATCGACAGCTTCATCCAGAACACCCGCGAATCGCGCGTCTACGCCGACAGCGGCCTGCCGGCCAGCCTGCTCGACGGCACCACCGCCACGGTCAACGACGAGTTCGTGTTCACCGTGCCGATCAACACCCCCGGCGGCGACCTGACCGGCCTGGAGTTCAACTACACCCAGCCGTTCACCTTCCTGCCGGGCATCTGGCAGAACTTCGGCGTGCAGTTGAACTACACCTACGTCGATTCGGAGATCCAGTACCTGCTGTCGAGCGGCGTCGCCGCGCAGAAGACCGCGATGACCGGCCAGTCGAAGAATTCGTGGAACGCCACCGTGTTCTACGAAGGCGAGCGCTTCTCCGGCCGCATCTCGGCGACCAACCGCGACGACTTCCTGATCCAGGTGCCGGGTACCGAGACCGGCTTCAACAGCGCGGCCAACGGCGTTCACGGCCAGAGCGGCACCACGGTGCTCGATGCCTCGGTCCGTTACAAGCTGGCCGACAACGTCGAGCTCAGCCTGGAAGGCAGCAACCTGACCAACGAGCCGCAGGAATCGTGGGTTTCCAACCCCAACGTCTCGCTGCCGCTGGAATACAGCGAGACCGGCCGCACCTTCCTGCTGGGCATGCGCTACACGTTCTGATCCTGTCCATGCAGTCGTGATGCAAGCCGGGGCGGCCCGACCGCCCCGGCTTTTTTTGTCCGCCGCCCGCGCGGTCCGGCCCGGCGGAGTGCACCGATCGCGTGCGTCCAAGGTGCTGCGCTGCAAGATGCCAACCCTCCGGGGCGCTGTTAGTTTTGCCTTTGACCATCGGTGTCATCGACACCAGCCATCGCCGGAACCACGGTATCGCCGTCCGATCCGGCTCCACGCCTGCGCAACGACACTCCTGGGAGGGAAAACCCGATGCAGCATCACGCCAGTCTTCGGAAGACACCGGTTACCTTGCTTGCCGCCACGATCGCCATGGTGCTTTCCGCACCGGTCGTAGCCCAGGAAGTGGAAGCGCCCACGCCCGGCGAGAACATCGCCGACCTGGACAAGGTGACCGTCACCGGCTACCGGCAGAGCCTGCAGAAATCGCTCGACGAGAAGCGCTACAGCACTGAACAGGTGGACGCGATCTTCGCCGAGGACATCGGCAAGTTCCCCGACCAGAACCTGGCCGAGTCGCTGCAGCGCATTGCCGGTGTGTCGATCGACCGCGAAGGCGGCGAAGGCCAGCGCATCTCGATCCGCGGCCTCGGTTCGGATTTCACCCGCGTGCGCCTGAACGGCCTGGAGGCGCTGGCCACCGCCGGCACCGGCACCGGTGGCGTCAACCGCAGCCGCGGCTTCGACTTCAATACCTTCGCCTCCGAGCTCTTCAGCCAGGTCAAGGTCAACAAGACCCAGTCGGCGCAGATGGACGAAGGCTCGCTGGGTTCGACCGTGGACCTGCGCGCCTCGCGCCCGTTCGACTACGACGGCTTCCGTGCGTCGGCCAGCGCCCAGGTCGGCTACGGCGAGCTGACCGAGAAGTTCGACCCGCGCATCTCGGGCCTGGTGTCCAACACGTGGGCGGACGGCACCTTCGGTGCGTTGCTGTCGGCGTCCTACAGCAAGCGCAACGTGTACGAGGAAGGCTACAACCCGGTGCGCTGGGAGCACGGCAACCACCGCAACTCCAACCAGTCCACCGCCGCCAACAACGGCACCTACGGCTTCTGCTCGCCGGTCGGCTACAACCCGCAGACCCCGCGCAACCCGCTGGCCAACGAGACCCCGGCCGGCAGCGGCTCGCAGGCCAACCAGGACCGCAACAACGGCTGGGGCAGCTTCGGCATCACCTCGACCACCTGCGGCACCGGCCTGCCGCGCCCGGCCAACACGCCGGGGAACATCGCCGCCTACGAGACCGCGACCAACGCCTGGCTGCCGCGCTACCCGCGCTACATCCGCACCGCGCACGAGATCGAGCGCATCGGCGTGACCGGCGCGCTGCAGTGGAAGCCGTCCGACGACACCGTGCTCAGCTTCGACGCAATGTATTCGAGCCTGTCCAAGGACCAGCGCGAGGACTCGCTGGGCGCCAACCTGCACCGCGCCGCCAACCTCGGCGGCAAGACCCAGATCGTGGTGCGCGAGGCCGAGGTCGACAGCATGAACCGGCTGACCTACGGCGTGTTCGACAACGTCGACTTCCGCACCGAGTCGACCGCGATCGAGGAAAGCACCGAGTTCCAGCAGTACAGCCTGACCCTGGAGCAGCACATCAACGACTCCGTCCGCCTGGACGCGCAGATCGGCCACTCCAGCTCCGATTACGAGCGCCCGGTATTCTCGCTGGTCAGCTTCGACAACCAGAACATGGACGGTTTCGTCCTGGACCTGCGCGGCGACCCGGACATGCCGCGCATGACCTTCCCGTTCGCGCTCAACGATCCTTCGGCGTGGTCGTGGCTTGGCTATGGCGCCGTGCCGGTGAACAGCAACGGCACCGCGCGCGGCACCAACATCAGCGAGGTCCGACTCAACCCGCAGTATGTCGAGAACACGTTCGACACGGCCAAGGTCGACCTCGAGTTCACCCTCAATCAGACCTTCACCCTGCGTGGCGGCCTGGCGTACAAGAGCTACGACATGAGCTCGGAGGAGTACCGGCACATCAGCTACGGCCGCCTGGCGCAGGCGCTGCCGGCCGGCGTGGGCGTGGGTGACCTGAGCACCACCCTGGATGGCTTCGGCAACAACCTGTCGGGCGCCCCCGCCAGCTGGCTGGTGCCGGACTTCAACAAGGTCGCCGAGCTGCTGGACATCTACTGCAACTGCAACAGCGGCGCGCTGGGCGGTGATTACCGCCTGGCCAGCGTCGGCCACTTCGGCGCCTCCAACAACAACTTCGAGGTCAACGAACGCAGCCTGGGCAGCTACCTGCAGCTGGACTTCAACACCGAGCTGCTCGAGCGCGCGTTCCGCGGCAACGTCGGCGTGCGCGTGGTCAACACCCAGATCACCGCTTCCGGCTGGGCCCCGTGCGCGGCGACCAACCCGGCGCAGAATTCCGAGAACTGCGAGGCCTTCTTCGGCGTGGCCAGCGCCACGGCCGCGGCCGGCGACCGCTACCTGGTCTCCACCGAGGTCACCCACGACTACCAGGACGTGCTGCCGGCCCTGAACGTGGCCTGGGACCTGACCGACGAACTGGTGCTGCGCTTCGGCGCGGCCAAGACCATGGCCCGTCCGGCCCTGTTGTACCTCTCTCCGGGCGTCAGCGGCGGCCCGACCCAGTACTTCGACGACGGCCGCACCTACTCGATCAACCTCGGCAACCCGCAGCTGGAACCGTTCCGCTCGACCAACTACGACCTGATCGCCGAGTGGTACTTCGCCGAAGGCGCGCTGCTGTCCGGCGCGATCTTCTACAAGGACATCGAGAGCTACATCCAGCGCACCCGCCTGCTGAGCACCTGGGAAGACATGGGCTACCCGCTGGACCTGCTGCCGGCCGGCTTCGGCCCGGACACCGTGTTCAACGTGCAGAGCTACTTCAACACCCCGGGTGGCCCGTTGAAAGGCTACGAGCTGACCTACCAGCAGCCGTTCACCTTCCTGCCCGGCGCATGGCGCAACTTCGGCCTGCAGCTGAACTACACGCATGTCGAGTCCGAGATCACCTATCTGTTCAGCACGGCGGCCAACAGCAACACCACCGTCGTCACCCAGTACACCAACAACGACCTGATCAACCTGTCGCCCAACTCGTACAACGCGACGCTGTACTACGACGACGGCCGCTTCAGCGCCCGCCTGTCCACCAGCTACCGGGACGGCTACATCAGCGAGATCCTGACCCGCGAGAACGTCTGGGACCTGGACGGCAACCAGCTGATCACGCCGGACGTGACCGGCAAGGACTCGGTGCAGAACGTCGACTTCAACATGGCCTACCGGTTCGGCGACAACCTGACCCTGACCTTCGAAGCGATCAACCTGACCGACACCGCCGATTCGCGCTACGTCGACTCGACCCTGAAGATGCCCGACCGCTACACCGTCAACGGCCGCCAGTACTTCCTCGGCGCGCGCTACAAGTTCTGACCTGATGGCCCGCTCGCGAACGGCCTCCCCCGGGCGCGAACGGGATCTCCACTCGCGTCCGCCGGCGCTCCGGCGCCGGCGGACCGCGGGTGGCCCGTGCTGGAAGATGCGCACCGGGGCCCGCCGCCACGCGGCGGTTCCCGACCCGTGGAGACCCTGCCGATGACGCCTTCGATCTACCCGCGACTGCTGCTGGTGCTGCTGGCCGCGTTGCCGGCCGCCCGCGCGAGCGCGGCGGCGCCCACGCACGCGGGCGATCCGGTCGCCGAGAACATGCTGTTGCTGCAGACGCCTTCCGGCGGCTGGTCCAAGCACTACCGCGAGAAGAAAGTCGACTACGCGCGGACCTACGACGCAGCCGAACGGGCCGCGCTGCACGCGCCAGGCCGCCACGACGATGCGACCCTGGACAACGAGGCCACGACCCGCGAGATCGCCTACCTGGTGCAGGCGCATGCGCGGACCGGAAACCCGGCCTACCTGGACGGTGCGCGCCGCGGCGTCGAGTACCTGCTGCGCGCGCAGTACGCCAACGGCGGCTGGCCGCAGTTCTACCCGGACCACTCCTCGTACCGGCACCAGATAACGCTCAACGACGATGCGATGGTCCATGCGATCGGCCTGCTGCAGGACATCGCCGATCGCCGCGGCGACATGGCGCTGCTGGCTCCCGAGTACGGCCCCCGCGCCGCTGCGGCCGTGCAGCGCGGCCTGGACAGCCTGCTCGCCCTGCAGGTGCGGATCGATGGGCAGCCGACGATCTGGGCCGCGCAGTACGACGAGACCACCCTGCAGCCGGCCAAGGCCCGCGCCTACGAGCTGCCATCGCTGGCGGTGGCCGAGTCGGTGGCGGTGGTGCGCCTGCTGATGCGCCAGCCCCGACCGGACGCACGCACCGTTGCGGCGATCGAGTCGGCCGCACGCTGGCTGGAACAACACCGCCTGCCCGACCTCGCGCTGCACCGTTTCGACGCCCCCGCCGAGGAGACCGGCAAGGACGTGCGGGTGGTCGCCGAACCGGGCGCCTCGCTGTGGGCGCGCTTCTACGACCTGGAACGGCAACAGCCGTTGTTCGTGGATCGCGACAGCCGGCCGGTGCGGTTCGCCGACCTGTCCAACGAACGCCGGACCGGCTACGGCTGGTACGGCACCTGGCCGGAGAAGCTGCTGGCACAGGAACTCCCGCGCTGGCGCAAGGTCCATGCGGCCGGCGACGCGGCGCCCTGAGGCCACCCATACTCACGCTCATGCAAGTGGAACACCGATCCGATGACTGACCCGATGCGTCCCGCCCTGCTCGCCGTCCTCGTTGCCGCCACCCTGGCTGCCGCGCCCGCCCATGCCGGCAACGACGTCGACCGCACGCCACAGCTGCTGTTCCGCGTCTCGGCCGACGAGGGCTTCGTGGCCGACCACGCTGGAGGCGAAGCGGTACCGAACTTCCAGGACCGGGTGAAGATTGTTCCGACCGGCGTGCAGGGTGGCGCGATCGAATGGGCCGACGACGGCGTACTCGCCTGGAATGCGCCGGGGAACATTTTCGCCGAGCGCGGCACGCTGTCGTTCTTCTGGCGCCCGCGCTACGCAGTGGGCGAGGCGCCGTTCGTGATCTTCCGCGTCGGCTATGCCGACCACAGCAGCTGGGACATGGCCTGGCTGCGCATCGACTGGAACGGCCACGGGTTCGATGCCTTCGTCACCGACGCCAACCTGGCGCGCACGCGGGTGTCGTTCAAGCTCGACAAGGCGCCCGGCCCGGAGGACTGGATGCACCTGGCATTCGCCTGGGACGAAACCCAGGGCGTGCGCCTGTACATCGACGGCAAGGAAGTGGCCAAGGTCGACACCACCGCCGACTACGATGCCGCGCTCGACCAGCTCGGCCTCGCCGGACGGGTGATGGCGCCGTACCAGGTGCAAAGCCGCTACAACTTCCTGCGCGGCAGCGACTTCGACGAGATCCGCGTCTACGACCGCATGCTCGACGCGCCGGCGATGGCGACGCTGGCCCGGCGCGGCGATTTGGCCCGCGCGGTAGCGGCGACATCGGTGGCGATTGGCGACACCGCGCTGCGGGCTGCCTGGCAGCACCGCCATGGCTGGGACCACGGCGCGCCGCCAGCGCTGGCGTCGGCGACGACCTCGATCCGCACGCTCGGCTTCGCCGACGTCAAGGACAAGAAGCAGTGGATGTGGAAGGGCACCGACGGGATTCCCGAGACCACCTGGCCTGGCGTGTACAACCGCTCGCGACTGGCGGGACGCGATGACTACTTCCAGCTGCCGGACTGGAACACCTACGTCGAAGGCGGCCAGGCGCTGGACCTGGCGATGCCCGACGAGCCGTTCAACCGCATCGAGATCCGCGGGGCCGCGTATGGCAAGGCCAGCCACGGCACCGATGTCGCGCACCAGGCTGCGCTGTTCGAGCGTCCGCAGGGCATCGTGCGCAGCGTCGACCAGTTCGCGCCACGCAAGGGCGGCCATGTCCGCTTCACCAACACCACGCCGGAAACCCCGATCCAGGAGATCTGGGCCTACAACGTGACCGATGCGGCCGAGCCGCAAGGCACGGTCAAGCAGACGTATCTCGTCGACAGCAAGGTGCTTCCCGACTACGGCAACGTGCAGGCCTTGCAGCAGTACATCGACGGCCGCTTCCTCCCGGGCGCACGCAGCACGGTGATGGCGCTGCCCAAGGGCGCCGGTTCGCGCAAGCGGAGTGACGGCACCCTGCCGGCTTCGCCAGAACCAATCGTGCACGTGCTCATCCCGTCCAGCGTCGGCGACGCGCCCGCCGCGCAACCGCTGATCCGCAGCTGGGCGCACAGCTGGGAAAACATGTACGACGGCCTGGATGGCGTGGCAATCGACATCCCCGCGCTGGACCTGCCGGCGACGCAGGACGGGCTCATCCCGCTCAACATCCGCATCAAGGATCCGATCTGGCCCGCGCGCGACATGATCGACGTGTCGGTGTCGGTCAAGCCGGGCCAGAAGCGCACGCTGTGGCTGGACCTGCGCGATCGCATCCTCACCGCCGACAGCCTGTGGATCAGCGTCGCTTCGGCCACGCCCGGCTTCAACGCGGCGTCACTCGATGGCGCCGAGATCCGCCTGGTGTTCAAGGACCGGGCGGAAGCGAAGAAGGAGCACGTTGCCGACCGCTTCAACCAGGTGCGCGACAACTGGGGCTTCCTGGTCGAGGAGCACACCACCTCCAAGCGCCAGCGCCTGTACGCGCGCGTCCATGCCGACCTCTCCGACCTGCTGCGCGTCGATCCTGACCACGAGCAGGGCCGCCAGTACTGGAACTACATCAGCTACAACAGCCAGGGCCGACCGGCGTTCACGCTGCCGCAGGCGCCGAAGGGCGTGCCGCAATGGGCGTTCCTGCAGACGCAGGACATGCAGTACGTGCGCCGCTTCATTGACTGGTGGATCGACAACCGCCAGGTCGAGTACGGCGATTTCGGCGGCGGCCTGTCCGACGACTCCGACCTGGTGCAGCAGTGGCCGGGCGCGGCGCTGATGGGCATCAAGCCCGACAGGCTCAATGCGTCGCTGACCGCCGTATCCGATGCGATCTACCGCAACGGCATGTTCGCCCACGGCCTGAGCACGATCGAAACCGACGAACTGCATGCCTACGAGGAAGGCATCAACGCCAACAGCGCGATGCTCTACCTCAACTGGGGCGATCCGCTGACCGTCGAGCGGCTGATGGAAACGGTCAAGGCCTACGACGAGAAGATCATCCTGCCCAATCCGCAGGGCCACCTGTTGTGGTCGAGCAACTGGTTCGGCGGCAACAAGGTCTACCGCGACCCGAACTGGCAGTGGCAGAAGCCCTATTCGTTCCCGGCGCTGCATCCGGCGTTCCTGGTCGGCGACTGGAATGCCGATCCGACCGGTCGCAAGCTGGTCACCGGCCTGGCCGACGGATACCTGGCCCACGCCTACACCGCCGAAGACGGCACCTGGGTGTTGCCGAACGAAATCAACTGGGCCACCGGCAAGACGCGCGGCGGCGAACTGATCAGGGGTTCGGGCGGTGGCGACACCATGCACCTGTTCTGGACCGCCTGGCGCTGGACCGGCGACGAGCGATATCTCAAGGCGCTCGACTACCGCGCCGGCCGCAGCGGGCCGGGCAGCCTGTCCAACCTGGGCGAGAACTACATCGGCGTGCTCGGCCGCCAGGACGATTGGGGCAAGGCACTGGTCGCCGCCGCGGACAAGGGCGATACCGGTTTCGCCAGCCTGGCCGCCTGGCAGGAAACCGGCGACAAGAAGTACCTGGAGGCGATGCACGCCGAATCGATCGAGCTCAAGGCGCTGCGCGAGTACATGGTCACCGAGGGCCACTGGTGGTCCGATCGCGTGGAATCGGCCAGCGAGCTTCTGCAGCGCGAACGCCTTGGCGGCGTGGCGCTGGAACGCAACCAGTCGTATCCGGGGCATACGGTGAGCTGGCGTTTCGCCCGCGAAGGCGGCGCCGAGCAGGTCGCGATCCTGATGCCCGACGCACGCCGCGACCGCTTCAAGGTGATCGGCTTCAACCTCGACGGCAAGGCGCATCCGGCGACGCTGACCGGCTGGAACGTCGAACCGGGAACCTGGCGCATGACGTCGGGCGTGGATCGCGATGGCGACGACCGCATCGACGGCAAGGCGTCCACGCGCGAGTTCGCGCTGGAAAAGAGCGGGTCGGTCGACGTGCTGTTGCCGCCGATGCAGACGGTGGTGATGGAGTTCGAGCTGATCGAGAAGGGCACGGCCGTGGAGACGCGTCCGGACCTGGGCATCGGCCGTGGCGATGTACGCGTGGCCGGCGATGCGGTCGAGGTGACCGTGCACAGCCTGGGCCACGTGGCGACCGGCGCAGGTTTTGCGGTGCTGGAAGACGCGCGCGGCCGCGAGCTGGCGCGCGTGGCCGTGCCGGCGCTGGCCGCGCCGACCGACCTGCTGCCCAAGACCACGACGGTGTCGCTGCCGCTTGGTGGCCGCAAGGCCGAGGGCCTGTTCGTTCGCGTGGCTCTGGAAGGCCAGGCCGAGGAAGTCACGCACTTGAACAACCGGCGCTCGGTGCACTGAGTTCGGCGTGAGCGCAGGCAAACGAAGAAGGCCGGGCTTGCCCGGCCTTTTTTTTTTGTGGGAACTACGCGCCGCGAACCCCAGGTTGATCTTGGCGACGTAGAGCCGGGCTTGACCGGCTGCTTTTGCTCGGAAACGGCGACGAAGATCAGCCGGGCAAGCCCGGTTCTACAAGGGCAGCGCCTTGGTCAAGGCGACCGTCGCCAGCGCCGCGACCAGCCACGCGGCCACGCGCTTGAGCAACGCCGTATCCAGCCCGTCGCGGGCGGCCGACTCGCGCGGCGTGTTGAAGCCCACGACCAGCGCATGCGCGGGCAGCGCGATCACCAGCAGGAAGGCGAAGATCCAGTTCAAGGTGTCATCACCCAGGCGTGGCCAGAGCAGCGGCATCACCACGCCCGCGAATACACCCGCCAGCGCGGCGGTGACGGGCGTGGGCGTGATCTTCATGCGCGGCATCCTGTCCGGTTGTTTCCGCAGTCTAACGGTCGCGCGAGGGAAGCCGGGTCGTCCTTCATGGAATCAGGTTGCGTCGCAGCGCCGGCACCTGCCGCGCGAGTTCGTCGGCGACGGTGGCGGCGAAGAAGTCCGCGCCCTCGCGACCCAGATGGGTGTAATCGAACGCGGCCTTGGGCGTACCCATCGGCTCGACCGCGGCATTGTCCTGCGCCACTGCGCGCGTCGGCGTCGGCTTCGCCACCGCATCGACCGTCATCGGGGGCGGTGCGCCGATGGTGGTGCCGGCCTGTGCGGCGGTGACCTGCGCGGGGAGCGGCCGCGCCTGGGCGAAGCGCATCGCCTGGACCGGACCCATGCCCTGCACCGCGGCGACGCTGCGCGCGTGGAGGTCCACCAGCGGCACATCGAGTTCGGCGGCGACCTTGCGCGTGGCGTCGGCCCACGGGGCGAGATCGTCGATGAGCACGCCGTCCTTGAACTGGCGCCGGGTCAGCGGGGTCAGCAGCACCGGCACGGCACCCGCAGCGCGTACTTCGCGAACGTAGCGGCGCAGGTTCTCCGGGAACTCGGTCGCCAGGTCGGTCGAACGGCCGGGCTTGCCCGGCTGGTCGTTGTGGCCGAACTGGATCAGCACATACACGCCACCGGCGTAAGCATCGCCGCGCATCTCGTGCAAGGCGATGTCCCAGGATCCTTCGGCGCGGTAGTTGTAGGTGCTGCGCCCGCCGCGGGCCAGGTTCACGCAGGCCAGGAACGAGGCCACGTGGTCGGCGCAGAACGACGGGCCCCAGCCGCCCTGCACCGCGGTGGTCGAATCGCCGACCAGGATGATCTTGCTGGCGCGGATGGGCGTGACTGGCGGCCGTTCGGCCACCGACGGATCGACCGTGGCCTGGCTGGCGGCGGCACAGCCCAACAGCAGCAGCAATACGGGCAAGCGGGAAAGGCGGCGGCGAGCGGCGGTCGAAGGGTCGGGCATGGCGTCTGGTCTGGTTTCGGAAGAGGTCCGGCGGACCGGGACCGGAGTGGACTATCGGTGTCATCCGGCCATGGCGAACCACCCGCGGACAATCCCACTTTAGCCGCGCCCGCGCCGCGCACCGTGTTGCGGCGCAGGATGCCGGTAGCGCATGGGGTCTGCTACGGTCGACTGACCATCGGTGTCATCCGCGGTTTTTCGCGACTTCGCACCGCCTCCCCCGCGCCCGCCCAAGGACCAGACATGGCCCTCCGTCCATTTCATTCCCTACTGTTCCTCACACTGCCGCTGCTCGCGACCCTCGCACTGGCGCCCATCGCCGGCGCGGTCGATGCCGCCAGCCCGTGGAAGCGTGGCATCGAGCACCAGCGCCAGGCCGACCTCGGCGACGGCACCTTCCTCAACCCGGTGTTCGCCGGCGACCGGCCCGACCCGTCGGTGCTCAAGGACAGCGACGACTATTACCTGACCTCGTCCTCGTTCGACGCTTATCCCGGCCTGCCGATCTGGCACTCACGCGACCTGGTGAACTGGCAGCCGCTCGGCCACGCGATCACGAAGAACGTCGGATCGATCTGGGCGCCGGACATCATCAGGCATGGGGACCGCTACTACATCTACTTCCCCGCCCGCACCGGCGGCACCGAGGGCGTCACCCGGAGCAACTACGTGGTCTGGGCCGACGACATCCGCGGCCCGTGGAGCGAGCCGGTCAACATCGGCCTGGGCAAGTACATCGACCCGGGCCACGCGGTCGGCGAAGACGGCAAGCGCTACCTGTTCCTGTCCGGGGGCGACTACGTGCAGCTGGCCGACGACGGCCTGAGCGTGGTCGGGGAACCGAAGCACGTGTATGACGGCTGGAAGTATCCCGAAAGCTGGGACGTGGAGGGCTACGCGCAGGAAGGCCCGAAGATCAACAAGCGCGGGGACTGGTACTACATGACCACCGCGGTCGGCGGCACCGCCGGCCCGCCGACCGGGCACATGGTGATCACCGCGCGCTCCAGGTCGATCCATGGCCCGTGGGAGAACTCGCCGCACAACCCGATCGTGCGCACCGTCGACCGCAGCGAGCCGTGGTGGTCGCGCGGACACGCCACCGTGATCGAAGGTACCGACGGCCGCTGGTGGACGATGTACCACGGCTACGAGAACGGCTACTGGACGCTGGGCCGGCAGGCGCTGCTTGAACCGATCGAGTGGACCGACGATGGCTGGTTCGTGGCCGGGGGCGGTGACCTCGGACAGCCGCTGAAGAAGCCGGGCGGGGAGTCGGTGGGCCAGCACGGCATGGCGCTGTCGGACACGTTCGACGGCAAGCGACTGGGACACCAATGGTCCTTCTTCAATCCCGCGCAGGACGAGTACCGGCGCCTGTCGTTCGGCAGCGGCACGATGAGCGTGCAGGGCAAGGGCAAGACGCCGCGCGACAGCTCGCCGCTGACCGTGATCGCCGGCGACAAGGCCTACCAGTTCGAAGTGGAGATGGAGATCGAACCGGGTGCGATCGGCGGCGCGCTGCTGTTCTACAGCGACCGCCTGTACGTGGGCGTGGGCAGCAATGGCGAGAAGTTCGTCATGCACCGCTACGGCCAGGAACGCCCGAGCAACGGACTGGCCGCGGGCAAGGGCGGCAAGCTGTGGCTGCGGGTGACCAACAACCAGCACATCGTCACCTTCCATACCAGCACCGACGGCAAGACCTGGGAGAAGTACCCGGTGCAGATGGAAGTGTCCGGCTACCACCACAACGTCGCCGGCCAGTTCCTGGCGCTGAAGCCGGCGATCTATGCCGCCGGCGAAGGCAAGGTGCACTTCCGCGACTTCAGGTATCGCGCGCTCGACTACTGAGCGCGGCCACAGCTACGTGACTCGCCTCTTGCCCGCCATCGCGTTCGCCATCGCGGCTGCGGCCGCGATGATCCCTGCCGCGCAAGCCGGGTACCCGACCTCCGTGGAGGCCGCGCCGTACTCGCTGGCACCCGGGCTGTTCGAGCCGGCTTCGCCGGACCTGGGCCTGCGCCGCGCGCCGGGCACCGAGGACATCACGGTGTTCGCGCCTGCCGCCGGGGAGGGACTGTTCAACAACGGCGCGGTGCTGGTCGGGTTCAAGGGCCGGCTGTACGCGCAGTGGCAGAACTCGGCGCGCGACGAGGATTCGCCCGACACGCGCGTGCTCGCCAGCCACAGCGACGACGGCATCCACTGGAGCGCGCCGCAGGTCCTGGTGGCGGCCGGCAGCGGCGACACGATGTATTCCAACGGTGGCTGGTGGAGCGATGGCCAGACGCTGGTTGCCTATCTCAACGTCTGGCCAACCGGCTTCCAGTCGGGCGATGGCGGCTGGACCGAGTACATGCTCAGCCGCGATGGCGCGTCCTGGTCGGCGCCACAGCGCGTGCTCGGCGCGGACGGTGCGCCGGTCGAGGGCATCATCGAACAGGATCCGCATGCCCTGGCCGGTGGCCGCGTCATCACCGCGTTCCATACCCGGCCGGGGATGATCGTCGCGCCGTTCTTCACCGACGATCCGCTCGGCATCAGCGGCTGGCAGCGCGGCGCGATGGCCAACCTGCCGCACGAGGGCCGGGTCAGCCGCGAGCTGGAACCGAGCCTGTTCCTGCGCCGTGATGACGACGGCGCGGAGTGCGCGGTGATGGTGTTCCGCGACCAGGCCAGCAGCTTCCGGCAACTGGCCAGCGAAAGCTGCGATCGCGGCGAGCACTGGACGACGCCCGCGCTGACCGCGATGCCCGACGCCCGGGCCAAGCAGAGCGCCGGCAACCTGCCCGATGGCACGGCGTTCCTGGTCAACGCGCCCAACATCGATCGCGTGCGCATCCCGCTGGCGGTGGCGCTGTCGAACGACGGCGAATGCTTCGATCGCGCCTTCCTGCTGCGCGGACGGCGCGACCTGCCCGCACTGCGCCACGAGGGTCGCTACAAGCGACCTGGATACCACTATCCCAAGAGCGTGGTCTGGAGCGGCTTCCTCTACGTGGCCTACGCCATCAACAAGGAAGACATCGCGCTCACCCGCGTACCGGTGTCGTCCTTGCAGGATGGAGCCAGGCGAGGCGCCGACTGCAGCGGCAGCATTTCAGCCCCGTAGGAGCGGGCATGACCGCGACACCGACACCGTCGGCAGAGGCGTAAGCGGCGTCGCGAGTCCCACGCCCGTGTCGCGGTCATGCCCGCTCCCACAGGAGGCAACACGCACTGCGCGCACATGCCGAACCCAGCGTCGCGCTGGCGCCTACATCGTCCCGCGCTGCACGAACGGTGCCTGCTGCCAGAACCGGCGCTCGCCACCCCGCGGGTCGTCCGCCAGCGTCGCTGGCACGTCGAACAGCAGCGTCTGCCGCCGCGCCATCGTGTACGGCTCCCAGCGCGCGAGGCCGGCGTGGTTGGGATCGCCATGCCGGGCCAACGCCAGCAGGGCATCGCTCATGCGGTCGGCCAGTGCCTGCGCATCGGCGCCGTCTCCGGTACGCGAACCCGGCTGGCGCACGTTGTCGAAAACCAGCGGGATATCGAGCGTGTGGAAGGCGCGGAACTTCCCTTCGTCCAGCGGCGAACCCCAGTCCAGCTGGTACGCCCAGGTCGGTGCGGCCCCGGCCGGCTGGCGTGCGCGCGCCTCGAGCTCTTCCACCGCGCCACGCCAGGAGCGGCCGGCGGTGGTCGCGGCGAAGAACACTTCCGACGGCGTGTACTGCGGATAGAGGCGGCGGTACTCCTCCACCACCAGGTCGCTGCGGATATCGACGAACTGCTGCCGCTCCAGCCGCGCCGGCAGCTCGTCCCAGGTCAGCGCGAAGTTCTTCGCGTCGTTGCCCAGGAAGGCGCGGGTCTCGTCGCGGGTGTTGCCGATCACCATCGGGATCGCCATCGACTGCGCCGGCGCGTCGGGCCAGAACGGATGCCGTGGTACCACTTCACCGTCCATCACCGGGCCGAAGTACAGGCGCGTGTCCTCCACGCGCGAGAAGTCGCGCACCATGGTCGCCTCCAGGAGCTGCGCCGCCGGCAGCGCGCGCAGCCGTGCGATCGCGTCGGGCGCGGCCGGATCAAGGCCCAGCGTGGCGATGAACAGCTGCGCGCGTTGGGTCGCCGCACGCGGCCCGGCCGCGGTGACCTGCTGCCCGCTCATCGTCCAGGCGCGATGGAACAGCCCGCGCGCAGCCGGCATCGCCATCAGCGTGGCGATCTTGGCGCCGCCGCCGGACTGGCCGAACACGGTGACATTGGCCGGGTCGCCACCGAAGCCGGCGATGTTGTCGCGCACCCATTGCAGCGCCAGCACCAGGTCGAGCTGGCCCGCATTACCCGACGCCCCGAGTCCGCTCCCGGCGACCTGGCCGAGGTGGAGGTAGCCGAAGGCGTTGAGGCGGTGGTTCACGGTGACCACGACCACGTCGCCGCGTTGGCACAGGCGCGTGCCGTCGTAAAGCGGATTGCTGCCCGAACCGGTGTCGTAGCCGCCGCCGTGGATGTAGAACAGCACCGGTCGCTTGCCGCCGTCGCGCAGGGCGGGCGTCCAGACGTTGAGGAACAGGCAGTCCTCGCTGCCCGGACCGTCATTGCCCCGCTGCGGTGCAGAGTCGCCGAAGGCCAGCGCCGTGGCGACGCCGTTCCATGCGTGCGGCGCGCGCGGCGCCTGGAAGCGCGTAGTCGAGGTGTCCGCGCCGTAGCGGATGCCCCTGAACACATGCAGGCCTTGCTCGCGCGCGCCGCGCACGCGTCCGGCGCGGGTGGCGGCGACGGTCGTGGCTTCGCCGGCGGCGAACGCGACCGGCGCCATGCCCGCCAGCGCGAGCCCGGCGCCTGCCACCTGCAGCAGGCGGCGACGTCGCGGGTCCAAGGGCAGGGCTTCGTCGGGGGAAAGGTCGGTCATGCTCACTCCTGGAGAGGCGCCGCCGGCAGCGGCGCGTGGGCGCGGATCCATGCGATAGCCAGCTGCGGCCAGAGCGCCAGGGTTCCACGTGCCTCGCGCACGCCGAAGCCATGCCCGCCATGTGCGTAGAGGTGGGTTTCGTGTTCGATGCCGGCACGGCGCAGGGCGGCTTCGAATAGCAGCGTGTTTTCCACCGGCACTACCGCGTCGTCCTGCGCATGCAGGAGGAAGACCGGCGGGGTCTTCGCGTCGACGCGGTGCTGCAGCGAGTAGGCGGCTACCGACCTGGCCTCGGGCGCGTCGCCCAGCAATTTCTGTCGTGAGCCGGGGTGGGCAAGCGCGCCCATGTCGATCACCGGATAGACCAGCACCGCATACGCCGGCCGCGCCTCCAGCGCATCGGCCGCGTCGACCGGCGCATGGAGGCGCTCGGCATGCCGCGTGGCCAGGCTCGCAGCCACGTGGCCGCCGGCCGAGAAGCCCATCACGCCGAGGCTGTCGGCATCGATGCCCCAATCGCCCGCATGCCGGCGGATCAGTCGCATCGCCCGCTGCGCGTCAGCCAGCGGCACGTCGCGCGCTTCGCGATGACCCTCGCCCGGCAGCCGGTAACGCAGCACGAACAGGGTCAGCCCGGCGTCTTCCGCGAAAGCCGGCACCAGGGCGCTGCCCTCCTTGTCCAGGACCACGCGCTGGTAGCCGCCACCGGGGATGACCAGCAGGGCACGTCCATCCGGGCGGGTCGGGCGGTAGACGGTGAGGGACGGCACGCTGATCGCGTCGGCATAGCGGTCGGGCAGGGCCGGGTCGGCGCTGCGTTCGACCACGCGCTGGTCCAGCGCCAGTCCCTCGGTGCCGGGCGGCGTCGAAGGCCACAGCGGCACCTCGACCGGAGCTGCCGACCAGGCCGGTGCCGCCGCCGACAGAGCCAGAAGCAGCACCACCCCGACAACCCCGGACAACGGCCTGCATACCCCGCGACGGGCAGCGGGAAGGAGCTCGAATTGGCGGTAAAGCGCGGACATGGAACCCCCGTCAGGATGTTGCATTGCAGCGTGCAGTGGCGCATTGACGCAGTGCACATTGCGGCATGACACCGGTTTACCATATACAGCTTCCACGGCCGCTGTCGATCCGCGGCGCAACACGCAAAACGCACATTTCCCGGGAGACACCTTGAGCACGCTTACAGGCCATCAGGACGATATGCCGGCTTCGCCGGAGCTGTCCGCCATCGCGGACAGTTTCGTCGCCGCCCGGCGCAAGGGCGCCTCGCTGGAGGGCTTCCCCGGCAGCATCCCGGACGACCTGGTCACCGCATATCGGGTCCAGGATCTGGCCATCGCCCAGTGGCCCGACCAGGTGGTCGGCTGGAAAGTCGGCTACATCGCCGAGGAGCGCCGCGACCTCTCCGGGGACGAGCGCCTGCTCGGTCCGGTCTTCGCCCGCCAGCTCTGGAATGCTACCGGTAGCAGTACGCCGATTCCGGTGTTCGTCGGCGGTTTCGGCGCGGTCGAGGCCGAGTACGTCCTGCGCCTGGACGCTGACGCCCCGGCCGGCAAGCTCGACTGGACCCCGGCCGAAGCCGCGGCCCTGCCGGCGACCCTGTACATCGGCGTCGAGGTGGCCAGCAGCCCGCTGGCGACGATCAACCAGCTTGGCCCGCGCGTGGTCGTATCCGATTTCGGCAACAACAACGGCCTGATCCTGGGCGCGGAAGTGCCGGACTGGACCGCGCGCGACGAGTCGTCGCTGCTGGCCGAGACCTTCATCGAGGACGCCAGCGTCGGCACCGGTGGCGCGACGCGCCTGCCGGGCGGCCTGCGCGCGGCTTTCGCCTTCGCCCTGTCGCGTTCGGCCAGGCGCGGGCGCCCGCTCAAGGCCGGCGAGTACGTCGCCACCGGCAACGCCACCGGCATCCACGACATCGCCGCCGGGCAGCGTGCCCGCGTCGTGTTCCAGGGGCATGGCACGCTCGACTGCCACGCCGTGCCCGCCAGCGAGGAGAACCCCGCATGACCACCGGCCTGACCCGGCGCCGCCTGCTGCTGGGCGGCGCCAGCGCCGCCTGTGCGCTGCCGCTGGCCATGGGCAACCGTGCCTTCGCCAGCTCGGACAAGATCGACGGCGCCGGCCACCGCGTCCTGACCGCCAGCGACGTGCATGTCACCGACTACCCGACGGTGGAAGCCGTTCGCTGGATCGGGCAGACGCTCGAGCGCGAGACCGGCGGCCGGCTGAAGATCCGCCTCTACCACTCCGGCCAGCTCGGCCGCGAGGCCGAGGCGATCGACATGGCCCGCTACGGCGTCATCGACATCACCCGCGTGTTCTCCGGCGCGCTGAACAACGCGTTCCCGCTGACCCAGGCGCTGTGCCTGCCGTACGTGTTCGACTCGATCGACCACATGCGCCGGGTGATCGACGGCGACGTCGGCGACGAGGTGCTGCGCAGCTTCGAGACCCGCGACCTGGTCGGCCTGGCGATCTACGACTCCGGCGCGCGCTGCTTCTACAACACCAAGCACCCGATCGTGGAGCCCAAAGACCTGCACGGCATGAAGATGCGCGTGGCGGCCTCGGACATCTTCATCAAGCTGGTCCGCCTGCTCGGCGCCAATCCGACGCCGATGTCGCTGGGCGAGACGTTCTCGGCGATGGAGACGCACATGATCGACGGCGCCGAGAACAACATGCGCAGCTTCCACTCCAGCCGCCACTTCGAGGCGGCCCGGTACTGGTCGGAGACGCGCCACTCCTACGCCCCCGACGTGCTGATCATGTCGCGCGAGAGCTTCCTCTCGCTGACCCCGTCCGACCGCGAGCTGCTGGTGCGCGTGGCGCGCGATTCGGTGCCGGTGATGCGCGCCAAGTGGGACGAATCCGAAGGCGTGGCCCGCAAGGCCGTGCTCGAGTACGGGATCAAGACCAACGACGTCGACCTGCCGGCATTCCACAAGGCGGCCCAGCCGCTGCTGGACGAATACCACCAGAAGCCCGACATCGAAGCCCTCTACCGTCGCATCCGCGACCTCGCCTGAACCGGACCCATGACCGAGACCGCAAACAACGTCCCGGCCAGCGCCGCACAACGCGTGCTGGACCGCATCGCAGGCGCCGTCATCGCCGTAGCCGCCATCGCCCTGCTCGGGCTGGTGGTGGTGCAGGCCTGGCAGGTGTTCACCCGCTACGTGCTCAACGACTCACCCAGCTGGACCGAGCCGGTCACGCTGCTGCTGCTGGCCACCGCGATGAGCCTGGGCGCTGCCGCCGGCGTGCACACGCGTCGCCACTTCGGGTTCTTCCTGCTGCACGACCATGTCCGGCCGGCGATCCGCCGCGCCATCGACGTGGTGGTCGCGCTCATTGTTGCCTGCATCGGCGTGGTGATCGCGTACTGGGCTGCGATCCTGCTGCTTGACGGGATCGACATCCGCATCGCGGGCGCCAGCCTGCCGCAGAGCATCAACTACCTGCCCCTGTCGGTGGGTGGCGTACTGATGTCGCTGTTCGCGATCAACCAGCTGGTGCTCTCGCTTGCGCCACACCCGGCCGTCGCGACATCGCAGCCGGCACCGCAGGACGGAGACCTCTGATGGCCATCGCGTTGTTGTTCCTCGTATTTGCAATCCTGCTGGTCATCGGCGTGCCGGTCGCATTCGCCCTGGCGGCCGCTTCGCTGGCCGCGTTGCTCTACCTTGACCTGCCGTCGGTAGTGATGGTCCAGCAGATTTCCGCCGGCACCGGCTCTGCGTCGCTGATCGCGATTCCGCTTTTCATCTTCGCCGGCGAGATCATGATGCGCGGCGGCATCTCCGAGCGCCTGATCTCTCTGGCCTCTTCGCTGGTCGGGCGCATGCGTGGCGGCCTGGGTCAGGTCTCGATCCTGTCGTCGCTGTTCTTCGGCGGCGTGTCCGGCTCGGCGATCGCCGACGTCTCGGCGGTCGGCGGCACGATGATCCCGCAGATGGTCAAGCGCGGCTACGACCGCGACTTCGCCGTCAACGTGAGCATCACCGCCGCGCTGGTCGCCCTGCTCGTGCCGCCGTCGCACAACCTGATCCTGTTCTCCGCCGCGGCCGGCGGTGGATTGTCGATCGCTCGCCTGTTCGCCGCCGGAATCATGCCCGCGCTGCTGATGACCGCCGCCCTGATGCTCACCGGATACGTGGTCGCCCGCCACCGCGGCTACGGCACCGAGCCGTTCCCGGGCTGGCGCGCGGTGCTGGTGCGGCTGGTTTCGGCGCTGCCGGGCCTGGGCCTGGTCGCGCTGATCTTCGTCGGCATCCGCGCCGGCATCTTCACCGCGGTGGAATCGGCGGCCATCGCCGTGGTCTACGCGTTGCTGGTCACCGTGGTCCTGTACCGCCAGCTGCGCCTGCGCGAGTTCCGGGAAACGGTGGTGCATGCCGCGCGCAGCACCGGCGTGATCCTGTTCGTGATCGCAACCGCGGCGGTGTTCGGCTGGCTGCTCGCCTACCTGCAGGTCCCGGCGGCGGCGGTCGAGTTCCTGCAGTCGTTTGCGCACGACAAGTTCATGGTCCTGCTGATGATCATCATCATGCTTCTGCTGCTGGGCACCTTCATGGACTTGGCGCCGATGATCCTGATCTGCACGCCGATCTTCCTGCCGGTAGCCAAGGCCTACGGCATCGACCCGATCCACTTCGGCCTGGTGCTGGTGCTGACCGGCGGCATCGGCCTGGTGACCCCGCCAGTGGGCTCGGTGCTGTTCATCGGCACGGCCATCGGCAAGATCACCATCGCCCAGAGCATGCGCACCATCTGGCCCTTCTGGCTGGCCGGCCTGTGCGTGCTGCTGGTCGTGGCCTTCTTCCCCCAGGTTTCGCTCTGGCTGCCGGACCTGCTGGCCTGAGCCCGGCCCGCGTCCGCCACTGCGGCGGACGCAGCCGCCAGGTCCCGGCTCCGGCTAGAATCGACCGATCCTTCCGCTGAACGCCCCCATGCCCGCGCGCGCTCCCTCCGCCACACCTGCCTCTGGCCGGCTGCCCTCCGGCAAGACCGCCACCATCAACGACATCGCCCGGCTGGCAGGCGTCTCGAAGAAGACCGTCTCGCGGATCATCAACCACTCGCCGCTGGTCCGTAAGGACACCCGGGAGAAGGTCGAGTCGCTGATGCGCGAGGTCGGCTACGTGCCCGATCCGCTGGCGCGCGGCCTGGCTTTCCGCCGTTCGTTCCTGATCGGCATGGTCTACGACAACCCCACCGCCCAGTACATCGTCGACATGCAGTACGGCGCGCTGGACGCGCTGCGCGAGTCGGGCTTCGAACTGGTCGTGCATCCCTGCGACACGCGCAGCCCCGGTTACATCGATGGCGTGCGCCGCTTCGTCCAGCAGCAGAAGCTGCATGGCGTGATGCTGATCCCGCGCGCATCCGAAGACCAGAACCTGGCCGACATGCTGGCGGAGATGAGCTGCCGCTATACGCGCATCGTCCCGGTCGGCTTCGAGGATACCGACGGCCGCATGATCGTCACCCACGACCGCGACGGCGCGGCCGAGGCAGCCGACTACCTGCTGACCCTGGGCCACCGCGACATCGCCCTGATTACCGGTCCGCTGGCCTACCGTTCGGCGATCGAGCGCACGGCGGGGTTCGTGGATACCCTGGCCAAGCGCGGCATCGAGGTGCCGAAGTCGCGGATCATCGAAGCCAGCTACACCTTCGAATCCGGCGTGGCCGCGGCCGAGAAGCTGCTGGCCGGGAAAGACCGGCCGACCGCGATCTTCTGCGGCAACGACGAAATGGCGGCCGGCGTCTACAAGGTCGCCATGCGTGCCGGGATCAACATCCCGCGCGACCTGTCGGTAATCGGCTACGACGACAGCCCGCTGGCGGCCCGCCTGTGGCCGTCGTTGACCTCGGTGCGACGCCAGACCCGCGACACCGGCCGGATCGCCGCGACCATGCTGATCCGCACCGACAACGCGCCGTTGCCGGTGGCCAGCGTGCGCCCGCACCTCATCGTCCGCGACTCCTGCCAGCCTCCCGCCTGACCCCTGCCGCCCGTGCGCAGCAGCGCCGGGCGGATTTGCCGCACCGCGGAATGACACCGGTTACCGTCCTTGGCTAGAATGGCACCCCAATGCACAAACCACGCCCCGCCAACGCGGGGTGCGCACCACCCGAGGAGCCCCACGATGTACCAGAAGACCTATTACGCGACCCATCCCGGCGTCATGCAGGGCGCAAGCAACGACGAACTGCGCGACCTGTATCAGATCGGCGACCTGTTCGCCGCCGACGAAGTGCGGCTGAACTACACGCACTACGAGCGCTTCGTGATCGGTGGCGCCGCCCCGGTGGGCAAGTCGGTGTCGCTGCCCAAGCAGACCGAGCCGGCCTCGGCCGCGGGCAAGCCCTTCCTGGAACGCCGCGAGCTGGGCGTGATCAACGTCGGCAACGGCGCCGGCACGGTCACCGTGGACGGCACCGCCTATACGCTCGGTCCGAAGGACGGCCTGTACGTGGCGATGGGCAGCGAGGACGTGAGCTTCGCCTCGGCCGATGCCGCCAATCCGGCCAAGTTCTACCTGACCTCGACCCCGGCGCACGCGCGCTTCGAGACCAAGCAGCTGTCGATCAAGGACGCGGTGGCGCTGGAGCGCGGCGCGCTGGAGACCAGCAACGAACGCACCATCTACCAGTTCATCGTGCCGGCCACCTGCCAGTCCTCGCAGCTGCTGCTGGGCCTGACCGTGCTCAAGCCGGGCAGCGTGTGGAACACCATGCCCCCGCACCTGCACGATCGCCGCAGCGAGGTCTATTTCTACTTCGACCTCGGCGCCAACGACCGCGTCTACCACTTCATGGGCCAGCCGGACCAGCAGCGCCACATCGTCATGCAGAACGACGAGGCGGTGGTCTCGCCGCCGTGGTCGATCCACATGGGTTCGGGCACCAGCAACTACGCCTTCATCTGGGCGATGGGTGGCGAGAACCTGGACTACACCGACATGAACGTGCTGGACATCTGCCAGCTGAAGTGAGGCGGCGCGCCGCCGGCACCGGCGGAGACGCTGCACGTAGAGCGGGGCGTGCCCCGCTTGCTCCACCACAACGCGCCGGGTGATCGAGAGCCCGGCTTCCCAGAATGTGTCCAGCGGGGCGAGCCCCGCTCTACGAAGGAACCGCTCATGGCAAGCAATCCGTTCAGCCTGGAAGGCAAGGTCGCGCTGGTCACCGGCGCCAATACCGGCCTGGGCCAGGGCATCGCGCTGGCACTGGCCGCCGCCGGCGCCGACATCGCCGCCGCCGGCATCGTCCCGGCCGAAGAAACCGGCGAGAAGGTCAAGGCGCTGGGCCGCCGCTTCCTCAACGTCGATGCCAACCTGATCAGCATCGAACCGGTCGAGCGCATCGTCGCCGAGACCGTCGCCGGCCTCGGTGGCCTGGACATCCTGGTCAACAACGCCGGCCTGATCCGTCGCGCCGACGCGGTCGATTTCAGCGAGAAGGACTGGGACGACGTCATGAACGTCAACATCAAGTCCGCGTTCTTCATGTCGCAGGCCGCCGGCAGGCACTTCATCGCCCAGGGCCACGGCAAGATCATCAATATCGCTTCGATGCTCTCGTTCCAGGGCGGAATCCGCGTGCCGTCGTATACCGCCTCCAAGAGCGGCATCGCCGGCATCACCCGCCTGCTGGCCAACGAGTGGGCCGCCAAGGGCATCAACGTCAACGCGATCGCGCCGGGCTACATGGCCACCGACAACACCGCCCAGCTGCGCGCCGACGAAGACCGCAACAAGGCGATCCTGGACCGGATCCCGGCCTCGCGCTGGGGCGAACCGGCCGACCTGGGCGGTACCGCCGTATTCCTGTCGAGCACCGCGTCGGACTACGTCAACGGCGCCGTGATCCCGGTCGACGGCGGCTGGCTGGCGCGCTGAACCCCGCGTCGGGATGCGCTTCGGCCGCGGATGCGCGTCCGTCGTGCCGCCGGATGCACTCTCTCCGCATCCGCGGCCGGAGCCAGTACCGATACCCGCCCCGCCCGGCCTGGCCGTCCGCGGGGCGTTCTTTTTTGCGAGCGACCACCATGTCCTTTCGCCTGACGTCGATCATCCTGCTCTTCATCGGCCTTGCCGGGCTGGCCGGTCTCGCCGACGCCGCCGGTTCACAAGCGGAAAAGCGCCGCGTGTTCATCGCCGGGGATTCGACGGCCGCCGAGTACCCCCCCGAGCGCTCGCCGCGCAACGGTTGGGGCCAGCAGCTGCAAAGTTTCCTCGACCCGGCCCGTTTCGAAGTCCGCAACCATGCGGTAGGCGGGCGCAGCTCGCGCAGTTTCATCGACGAGGGCCGACTGGAGCCGATCGCGCGCGACCTGCGCAAGGGCGACGTCCTGCTGGTGCAGTTCGGCCACAACGACGCCAAGTACGAGGATCCGCGTCGTTACAGCGATCCTGCATCGACCTATCCGCAGTGGCTGATGCGCTACGTGGCCCTGGCCCGCGAGCGTGGCGCCACGCCGATCCTCGTCACCCCCGTTTCGCGCCGCGTGTGGGATTACGGTTCGCTGCTCGATACCCATGCGCGCTATACGCAGGCCGTGCGCGACCTGGCGGCGCGCGAACAGGTCGCGCTGGTCGACCTCAATGCCAGCAGCACCGACTGGCTGCGCGCGCTGGGCGATGAAGCGTCGAAGGCCTATTTCGAACACATGCCCGAACGCGGCGTGCGCGACGACACCCACTTCAGCGTTGCCGGCGCGACGATGGTCGCCTGCCTGGTGGTGCGTGACTGGAAGGCGCTCGATCCCGCCCTGGCCGCGCACGTGGTGCGCGACACCGACTGCGGTGCGCCGGCCAGCGCACGCCAGGACCAGGCCGCGCAGAAGCATCCTTCCTCGGTGGTCCACGAGCGCGATTTCGCCCGCAAGCAGCCCGGTCCGCACGGTGGCCCCGGGACGACCACCGCCTATCCGCTGTTCGCCGATGCGGCGGACCTGCCTTTCATCATGCGCAAGCGGGTACTGCACAAGGGCGCGGGTATCGGCCTGCACCAGCACCACAAGGACGAGATCTACTACGTGCTCGGCGGCCGCGGACGCTATGTGCTGGACGGCATGGTCCACGACGTGGTCGCCGGCGACGCAATGCTGACCCGCTCCGGCAGTACCCACGCGATCCAGCAGGTTGGCGAGGAAGATCTGGTCCTGTTGCTCGCTTATCCGATGGCTCCACCCAAGGCTTCACAACCCTGAGCCCTTAAGCTTCCTGAAGGCGCGGCCGGCATTCTTGTCCTGTCCTCCCGACTGCCGGCGTTCTCCCCCATACGGCCACCAACAATCCATGAGCGGCCGCTGCAAGATCCGGGGGAACACCATGTCAGCTAGATACTGCCCGCCCTGTCCGATGCCCGATATCGATCGGTGCCCCCGCTACGCGGTGGCAGGCAGGCCACGCCGGGAATGACCGGCGCGCGGCACATGACCGGGCACTCCGGTCATCCTTCATTTTTCCATTAGCCCTCTGTCACGGAACGATGGCAGGCTGCGCTGACGGTCGTCCACGAGGACGAGCGTCGTGAAATCGCGCAGTCCGGGCGTCACAAGGAGCAAGGAGCAAGGAACGATGGCGGCAGTTCCCGAAATCCGACCCCGCTGCATGATCTGGCTGGGTCATCCTTCATCCCAGGAGCGCGACGTCCTGGCCGCGGCCGGCTGGGATCTTCGCGTGATCGACGATCCGCACGGCGCACGCATCGGTCTGCGCGGTAGCGATCGTGTCGCCGCATTGCTCGATCTGCGCCACGCCGATGCGGCATGGGCAGAGGCGATGCGGGCGCTGCTCGCCCCCCATTCGGACCTGCCGCTGGTCACCCTCGGGCACGAGGAACTCCAGGCCGGCTCGCTGCTGCAACTTTCGGAGCCCCTGGACCTGGTCCAGATCCAGAAGCTCGCTCAGATCGTCGACGGGGAGCGACCGCTCTGTGGCAGCAAGGGCACCGACTGCCTGGTCGGCAGCAGCACCGCGATGCTGGCGGTGCATGCCAGCCTGCAGAAGTTCGCCCCCGTGGACCTGTCGGTGCTGGTCACCGGTGAAACCGGCACCGGCAAGGAGCTTGCGGCACGCGCGCTGCACGAGATGTCGGCGCGGCGTGGGCGGTCATTCATCGCGATCAACTGCGGGGCCTTGCCGGCCAACCTGGTGCAGTCGGAACTGTTCGGCCATGAGAAAGGCTCGTTCACCGGTGCGGCCTCACGCCGGATCGGCCTGTTCGAAGCGGCCGATGGAGGCACGATCTTCCTCGACGAGATCGGCGACCTGCCGCTGGATGCGCAGACCAACCTGCTGCGCGTGCTGCAGGAGGGCACGCTGGAGCGGGTTGGCAGCCATCACTCGATCCGGATCGACGTACGCGTCGTGGCCGCGACCCACATCGACCTCGAGGATGCGGTAGCCCATGGCCGTTTCCGCCAGGACCTGTTCTACCGGCTCGATGTCCTGCGCCTGCACATGCCGCCCCTGCGTGAGCGCGGCAACGACGTGGAGCTGCTCGCCAAGCACTTCCTCGCCGAATTCCGCGAACAGCACCGGGTACGCGCCCGCGGGTTCGATGCTTCGGCAAGGCGCCAGCTGCACAGCCATCGCTGGCCGGGCAACGTGCGCGAGCTGCTCAACCGGGTCCGGCGCGCGGCCGTTGTTTCGGAGAACGAACTGCTGGATGCCTCCGCGCTCCAGCTCCAGGACGCGACCTCCGCCGGCGACGGGCTCGACGAGGTCCGCGTGCATGCCGAACGCGAAGCGATCCTGACCACCTTGCGCGACTCCGGCTTCAACATCAGCGAATGCGCGCGCCGGTTGCGGGTATCCCGCGTCACCGTCTATCGGCTGTGCAAGAAGCACCAGCTCGAACTCGAGGCGCTGCGTACCTAGTCTTTTCACCTGATAGCCGTGCGCCAGGACCGCGCGCTTCCTGCCCGTCGCGGTAGGGCCAGGCCGATTACAGCGAGTACGGCACCCTGAAGCCCAGCGTGAAGTCCGGTGCATCCGGTGTCAGGCCGATGCCGAGCAGGCCCACCACCGTCGCGTTTTCGCTCAGCGCATAGGTGACGCCGAGGTTGAACAGCGCCGAGTTGGCGTCGCTTCCGATCACCTTGGTCCAGGGCATGCCGTCGTAGCGCGTCTTGGCGCGCGCGCTCATCCGGTTACTCAGCGACATGCTGAAGCTGGTGCTTTCGTTGAAGGCGAATGCCACGCCCGCACCGAAGTAGAACGAGTCGCCCAGCTTCACGTCGCCTGGATTGATCGTGTCCGGATTGTTGTCGATATCGTCGAAACTGGACTCGAACGAATACGTGTAACCGATATTCCCGTAGAGGATCGCCGGGTCGCTGGTCTTGACCACCGACACGCCGATGCTGGTCTGCCAGGCGCCGCTGCCGGTCGGTTGCTCGTCAGGCACGGCGAAGCGGATGAAATCGTCGTCGTCGCGCTCGAGTACGGTCCACGGAATGCCATACGGCTCACGGCCGGTCGGCGCGGTGATGCCGAAGTTGAGCACCGTCTCCGGACGCCCCGGCTTCTCGGGGATCATCAGGTAGTTGGTGCTGAAGGTCACGTCGCCCAGCCCGCTACCCGTGGTTTCTTCCTGCGCGATCGCACCGGCCGCGCCACCGGCGCCTCCCTTCTGGTAGACCGTCTTGCGCGCCAGGTAGGGCACGTCGAGGTTCAGGGTCAGTCGCGGGGTGACGCCCCAGCGCGTGGCGAAGTTGTAGTTCAGCGTGTCGGATTCGACATTCTCGATGGCGATGTTGCCGAGGAAGATGGCGTCCAGCGCCAGGAACCCGTTGAGCGTGAGCTGCTTGCGGTCGTAGCGGTTGTAGCTGAGGCCGTTCTCGATCACCAGCCGCTGGTCGAACAGGGTCCGGGTCGCCTGCTTCACGTCGGCCACGCTGCGCGGGATGTCCTTGCGCGCTTCTTCGGCTTCGGCAGCGGTGCTGGCATAGCCGGCCTGCGAGGGCGCGGGGGGCTGGGCTGAAGTGGTGGACGCCGGCGCGGCCGTTGGAGCGGAGGAAACGGGTGCCGCAGCGGTCGACGCTGCGGCAGCAGCGGCCGCGGCGCCCTGGGCTGGCACCTTGCCAGTCAGTCGGGCCTGCAGCGCCTGTACCTGCATGTCGAGTTCGCGGAGGCGCCTTACCTCCTGGGCATAGCTGGCCTTGAGCTCGGCCAACTGCTCGGTGAGTTCGCGCAGGTCGGCTTCATCAGCAGGCCGGGCAGCTTCCTGCGCTGCCGCAGCCGGAACGAACGCGGTTGCCGCAAAGGCCGAAGCCACGGCCAGGCGCAACGCAGTGACGGGTACCGCTGGAGTCTTCCTGATCACGTATCTCTCCTTGTCCACCGGCGGTCAGTAGCCAACTGCGATACCACGGCTCAGCGAGATCGCCTGGGCGACGTTCTGGCCAAGCACCGTGCGTCCCTGCGAGGTGTTGCGGACGATGTCCAGTTCCATCCAGTTGCTGGCCTGCTGTCCGTCGGCTGCCAGCTGGATCGTCTGGCCCATGCCACTGCGGCTGATCCACTGCTCGACCGCGCCCTGACCATCGATCTGCAGGAGCACGCGAGCAGCGTTGTCTTCCAGCTGGGCGACGGCACTCATGCCGGCAACCGAAGCCGTGGCGATCGTCGACGCCGAGGCGGCGGGGTCGACGGCCATTGGCGGGGCAATGGCCGCGACGGCAGCCACGCCCTCCGTCGAGGACGCTGGCGCCGGACTCTCCGCCGGCTGGTCGCGCACGGTGATCTTGGCGACATTGTGGGCGACGTTCGCATCGCCCGCGACCTGCACGCTCTGCGCTACGCCCGTCACGTTCGCCAGACCTGCGTTGTCTATCTCCCGCTGGCCGCCGGGCACCGGCGGCGGGGCGTCGACGGCGGTGATGCTCACGTGCGGCTGGAACGTCACCTGCGGCTTGTCCGGCTTGCTGACATCCATCGACACTTTCATGCTGCTGGTCAACTGCTGGCCTGCCTGGTTCTGCCAGGTCGAGACCATCGTTACGCCGAACCAGGCGACGGTAGTGCTGCTGACCGTATAGCGGCCGCGCATGTCGCCCATTTCCTCGTCGGACAGTTCGGTCAGTCCACTTGCCGAAGGCGAAACCGCGCCAGGGCCCTCCTGCTGCTGCGCCAGCGCGGGCAATGCAGCCGGCGCGGTCACCAGTCCTATGGCGATGCAGAGCGAGCGTTTTCCGTTCATGGTGAGGTCCTCTCAGAACAGGTCGGCGTGGGTGAATCCGAAGTCGAGCAGTTCGGCGTCGGTGATCGGTCCCTGCCGCGCATAGAGCGCCCGTGCACTTGGCTTGGTGCTGGGCTGCAACAAAACCGTGTTTCGATCGAAGTCGCTGCCGATAACGACGAACACCGCCCGGGACGGCCAGGCATCGAGGAATTCCGGCAGGGGGAGCACGCGGTTCCCCAGGATGGGATCGGCGACTTCGACCATGTCGCCGTTCACCTGCTTGAGCACGACGAAATGGCGGAAGCCATTGACGTCCATGAGCACCAGGCTGGGCACGCGCAACGAGCGCAGGCGCGCTTCGTCGACGCGGTAGCCGCGGCCGCGCAGGCCGAGCGACTCCACGTAGCGCTTGATGTCCAGCAGCGAGAAGCCGCGCTCCTTGACCACTTCCGCGTCGGAGAGCGACAGCATGCCCTCGATCACCGTGGTCTCGTCGGCGTCAAGGTGATAGGCGTACTTCAGGATCGTCGCCAGCGAAGCGGCACCGCAGCTGTAATCGGTCTGCTGCCGCACCAGGTTACTGAAGCGCGCCTCGCGCATGCTCACCACCGGTGCGCGATACAACGCCCCGTTGGGCAGTACGCCGGTGAACGCCACGTCCGCGGCGCGCACCTGTCCAGCCGGCACTGCGCACAACAGCACCAGCATCAGGCTGATCGGTAACAGTCGCGACATGGCGATGGGTTCCTTGGATCCCGGGGTTGGGAATGCTTGCGCCTTGGCGAAGTGGAAGCCCCGTCCCGCGGGGGAGGCGGGACGGGGCGTTCCGTGATTTCCCGGTCACGGCGGATGACCGGGAGTCACTCTTTCATCCCTTGCGGGATGCGCTGACCAGGATCAGCAGATCACTCGCCACCGCCGCCGCCGCCCGTCGGGGCGGTGGAGGGCTGGGCGACGGCCATCGACAGGCTGTTGGCCTGCTGGTTGCCGGTACCGGCCGACACGTTCACGCCGATGTTGCCGCTGGCACGGGCAAACGCGTCACCGGACAGCGAAGCGGTGTTGGTCGCATCGGTGGTGATCACGTTGCGCGCGATCTGCAGCGTGCCGCTCAGGCTGGCCCACAAGTCGGCATAGCCCAGCTCGACGAAGCCCAGGTCGCCTTCTTCGGTGCCCTCGTAACTGCCTTCTTCCGAGGTATCGAACGCGAAGCCACCTACACCCTGGCGATCCGGGTTGGCAACGGCGCCCTGTGCAGCAGCGTCGAAGTCGATGTGGCCCGTCTGATTTCCGCCGCTATGGGTGGCACCGGTCCAGGTATCGGCATAGAGGTTGCTCTGCTGGTACGCATCGCCTTCACTGGAGGTGTCGCCAGAAGCCGTGCCTTCGTAGCCACCGAGGCCCACGGCGACAGTGCCACCGCTGACCCGACCGGACAGCGACATCCGCACGGTGTCGTACTGGACGTCACGCTTCGGCGCGTTGGTCACGAAGTTGCCGGACGACGACTGGTTGGAGCTCACCGCTGCCGAGGCGTACTTGGAAGTAGCGACCGATGCGGCCAGCGAGTTCTTCTGCTGGTTGTTGTTGCCCGAAGTGACGTTGACGCCGATGTTGCCGGTGGCATCCGCGAACGCAGCGTCGCCTACGCCAGCCGTGTTGGTCTGGCCGAGGTTGCCGGTCGCATTGCCGGTGCCGGTCTGCTGCACGAGCACCTTCGAGTCGGCCAAGCCGAACGCGAAGCTGGCATCGGCCGCGGACAGGGCGGCAGCGTTGTCCTGCTGGTTGTTGTCGCCGGCGGCGACGTTGAACTGCAGGTTGCCTTCGGCGGCCGTTGCAGTGTTGTCCGCAATCGACGCATCGTTGGTCAGCGTGTCGTTCAGGCCAAGGTTGCCGCTGTTGCTCTGACGGTTGTCGATCACCGCGATCGCCGCCGAGTCGATTTCCAGGTCGCCCGACACGGTCGGGTTGCCGGTGAAGTCGATGTCGGAGGTCAGCGACAGGTCGGATTCGAGTTCGGCCGAAACGCCGTGCTCGTCAACAGCCTTGTCGATGGTGATGTCGTGGTCGACATTGACGTCTTCGTCATGGGTGATGTCGGTGTCGACGACGTTGCGCTGGTAGTCAACGCCCCAGTCCAGGTCCACGTTCTTGTTGATCGTGGTGTTCTTCTCGAAGTTGTCGCTGTACGAGGTGTCGATCGAGTGTGTCGCGGTCGTCTCGCGGTCGAACGAATCGCTGTACGACAGGTCGACGGTCTTGCTGACGTCGGAGGTGTAGGTCTTGCTGACGTCGGAGCTGTACGACTTGTCGACATCCGAGGTGTACGACTTGTCGACCGTCGAGGTATACGACTTGGTCTTGCTGAGGTTGGTATCGATGTCGGTATCGATGGTGGTGTTGGTCGTCCAGTTGTTGACGATGTTGTTGTCAACGGTCGTTTCGGCATTGGCGGCGGTCGCGGCAGCGATCGCAACGGCAAGCACGGTCCACTTCACAGTCCTTTTCATGGTGTCCTCTCTCTCTCTTGCTCTTGGTTGGTTGGATTACCGCCTCACGGGCCCGGGGGGAGCGACAACGTCAGCACGTTGCCGGTCGCGTTGGCCGAGCCCGCGATCTGATTGAGCTGGAAAACACCTTCGAACCCACGCAGCGCGGTGGCTTCCACTGCCACCTTGCGACTGGCGGTCCTCCCCGCCGGGTTGAAGGCGATTTGCCGCTCCGCCGACGCAGCAACGCCACTGGACAGCGCGCTGTCCGGCGTTTCGCGTATGCCCTGTTGCGCCAGTACCAGCGCCACCGCGTTCTGTTCCGCGTTGCCGCTGCCACTGGCCTGATTGATCGATGCGATTCCGCTGGCGCCCGCGAGCGCCGAACCGCCGATGGTCGCGCTCGCCGCCAGCGGCGTGTCGTAGACGTCCTGGCTGCGCTTCTGGCTGGCACTCAGCTGCACACTCGCCGCGTCACCGATGGCCAGCGCGTGCAGGTTCGCTTGCTGGTTCAGGTCGCCAGCCGCCATGTTCACGGCCATGACTCCGCTGGCGCCGGCCAGCACCCGGTCTTCGATCCGGGTCTGGGCCAGGTAGCCAAGCATGTCCGTGTAATCGTCGGCCCGCGCCTGGCCCGCCAGCAAAGCAACGACGCAGGCGAGGATCCCGCACGAGGGCGAGGCACTGCGCGCAAGACGCACGGCCCTGGTGGTCACGGGCCGGTACCCGGGTTGCCCTGGCTGCCACCCATCGGCAACTGGGAAAGCGCCCCGGTGATGGTCGGCGCAATGCCCCGGGTCGCGCCCGTGACCGCGCCCGTGGCGCCGCCCACGCTGCGACCGAAGCTGCTGCCGGAGAACACACTGCTTTCGCCGGTCAGCCGGCCCATCGAACCCTGCAGCGCGCGGTCGGTCATCTGCGCCGGCATGGTGGCGCCACCACCACGGGCATCCACCTGCCCGCTCGACATGGTTGCGAAATCCTCGTCCGTCATCTCGCCAGTGCCGAGGCTCTGGTGGATTTCCCGGGTCGGGGTGGGGTCGACGATCAGGGCGATCCCGGGGGGAGCCTGGCGATACGCGGGTCGTGCGCTGACGTCGCGCAGCAGTACGATCTCCCCGCGATCAGCATGGACACCGGTATGCGCATCGGCCGCCACTGCAGCCACCGGTGCGAACAGCACGACCAGGACGGACAGAGTGGCGAGATGTCGTGGCATGTGGGGATCCCCGCGTGTAGGCGGAATCAGAAACGCACGCCCTATGCCAAGTTATTTTTCATAAAAATATCAATCGCTTGCGTGATTTCATGTGCAAGCATCACCGCGCCGCTGTTACACGGCTGTAGCACCCTTCCGCCGCGCCCCGACCGCTGGAGCATGCAGCAGCGGCGTTTCCGAGGGTGTTTCATCGCTGAAACAGCATCGTGGCGGGTGTACATCCGCGCCCTCAGAACAACTCGCCCTGGGGTGACGACCGGCGTGGCGCGAGGAAGCGGCTGCAGTCCAGGACTTCGGGCCGCCCGGGGTCATAGCCATTCCGGCGCAGGGCCAGGGCGAAACGCTGCGCCAGCAGGTCCGCGTATTCACCGCGGCCGCGCATGCGGGTTCCGAAGTTGGATTCATAGTCGCGACCACCCCGCATCTGGCGCAGGGCCGCCATCACCCGGTCGGCACGGTCTGGCACATGTGCCTGCAGCCAGTCGCGGAACAGGGGCGCCACCTCATGGGGCAGTCGCAGCAGTACATAGCCGGCGCTGTCGGCACCGGCTTCGCGCGCGGCGGCCAGGACAGCTTCCATCTCATGGTCATTCACCCAGGGGATCGCTGGTGCGAACAGCACGCCCACCGGAATCCCGCACTCATGCAAACGCTGCATCGCCCGCAGCCGCGCGTGCGGCGCGGCGGCGCGTGGTTCCAGCCGCGCACTCAGGTGCGGGTCGAGGGTTGTAACGGAAAAGTGCACCCGCACCAGGTTCATTTCGGCCAGAGGTTGCAGCAGGTCCAGGTCACGCTCGACCAGCGCGTTCTTCGTGATCAGGCTGAACGGGTGGCGGCATTCGAGCATCACCTCGATCAGCCGTCGTGTGATTTGCAGGCGTCGTTCGGCCGGCTGGTAGGCATCGGTATTGATTCCGAGCGCGATCGGGCTGGGCCGGTAGCCGGGCCGGGCGAACTCGCGGCGGAGCAGCTCCGCTGCATTGGTCTTGGCGAAAATTTTCGTTTCGAAGTCCAGGCCAGGCGAGAGGTTGAGGTACGCATGGGAAGGCCGGGCGAAACAGTAGCTGCATCCGTGCTCGCATCCCCGATAGGGATTGACCGATTGCGAGAAGCCCACGTCCGGGGAATCGTTCCGGCTGATGATGCTGCGCGCGGTTTCCTCGAAGACCTCGGTTCGTGGTCGCAGCGGATCGGGCCCGGACTCGGGCTCGTCCGGTGCGGTCCAGCCGTCGTCCACCCGCTCGCTGACCGAGCGTTCAAAGCGGCCTGGCAGGTGCAGCCGCGATCCGCGGCCCTTGATGGTGTCAGCCATCATTCGAGCCTACGCCAGTCATGTCTCAGCGGTAGCGATTGCAGCGCCTGGTCGACTGCGCGCGCCTGTCCGCGTCGCTCGCCTAGAATCAGCCCATGACACTTCCGCACGCTGCCTGGACCTGGCTCATCGAATTACCGCGACTGGGCCTGTACCTGGTGCTGGCCTGGCTGCTCTACATGGTGGGATTGAGTGTCTGGATCGTGCTGCAGAAGCGCGAACCGGTCGCCACGCTGAGCTGGGTGATGTCACTGGCGCTGCTGCCGTACATCGGCTTCCTGATCTACTTCCTGCTGGGGCCGCAGAAGATCACGCGCCAGCGCCTGCGGCGCGGGCGCTCGCGCTCGGGGCTGGATCAGTTCGCCGGGACGCCTACGGGCGATGATCCATGCCTGGAGCTGGCGCGACTGGGGCAAGCCACGACCGGACTACCGCCCTCATCGGCGATCACTGCCGACTGGCTGGTCGACGGTCATGCGACTTACGAGGCGCTGCTGCAGGCGATCGCCGCGGCCAGGCACCACGTGCACCTGGAGTACTACATCTGGAACCCCGACCGCACCGGCCTGCGCCTGCGCGACGCCCTGGTAGCGCGCGCCCGGGCAGGCGTGAGCGTGCGCCTGTTGCTCGATGCCGTCGGCTCGGGGCGGATGCGCCGGCGCCATCTGCAGCCGCTGCTCGACGCCGGCGCCGAGGTCGGCTGGTTCCATCCGACCCGGTTCCGTCCGTTCACCCGGCCATGGGTCAACCTGCGCAGCCATCGCAAGATCGTCGTGGTCGATGGTCGACTGGGCTTCATCGGCGGAATCAATGTCACCGACGAGGAGGACGAGGCGCTGTCTCCTGCGGCCTACCGTGACCTGCACCTGCGGGTGGAAGGCGCGGTGGTGCGCAGCCTGCAACTGGTGTTCGTCGAGGACTGGGTCTACGCGGCCGGTTGCGAGGCGCGCGCCTTCGGCGCCGCCGAGTACTGGCCCGAGCAGGCCGCTGGACCGGTCGGGGCACAGGTGCTCGTTTCCGGACCCGATTCGTCGTGGGAGGCCATCCACCGGCTGCACGTCGCCGCGATCCACGAGGCACGGCAACGGGTGTGGCTGGTCACGCCGTACTTCGTCCCGGGCGAGGCAGCGCGCATGGCGCTGACGTCGGCGGCGCTGGCCGGCCTGGATACGCGCCTGCTGGTACCTCGTCGAAGCGATTCGCGGCTGGTCACCCTGGCGGCGCGCTCGTACTTCGACGAGCTGCTCAAGGCCGGTGTGCAGGTCTACGAGTACGGCCCGCGGATGCTGCATACCAAGGCGCTGCTCACCGACGAGGACCTGTGCATCGTCGGTAGCGCGAACTTCGACCATCGCAGCTTTCGCCTGAATTTCGAGGTCTCGATGCTGTTGCGCGATCGCGACGGTTGCGGGGAGTTGTCCCGGTTGATCGAGAGCGAGTTCGGCCAGGCCCAGCGGGTAAGGCTGGATCGCCCCATGGGCCTGTGGCGGCACCGGCTGCCGGAAGCATTCGCCCGGCTGCTCTCGCCGCTGCTGTAGCGGCGACGGGCGGAGGGCGACGGCGGACACGCGGTGGCCGCGGCACCCGTCCAGACGGCATCATGGCGGCGGCTGGTGGCATTCCGTCGCGGGCCAGCACTTTCGGGAGAGGTGCGATGCATTGGCTCTATCTGCTGCTGGCTTTCGGCGCCCTGCTGCTGGCGATCACCACCGTGCACGACTGGTTGCTGGGGCTGTTCCTGCTGGCGGCCGTCGGCCTGTTCGTGGCCTGGATACGGGGCTGGTACCTGGACCGGCTTGGAGGGCGGCAACAGGACGAAATGGCGATGATCGATCCGGTCGAGCTGCGCCGCCTGCGCGAGCTGGCCGAGGCGCGCAAGCGCGAGGCCGCCAGCCCGCAGCCGCAGGACCCGGCACCCCCCGCGGCATGAGCGAGGCCTCCATGGGCACCAGGTTCCCGGGCACACGGCTCAGCGTCAACGTCAACAAGGTCGCCGTGCTGCGCAACTCGCGCGGTGGCCATGAACCGGACGTACTGGCTGCCGCGCGCGCCTGCCTGGATGCGGGCGCGCACGGCATCACCGTGCACCCGCGACCGGATCGCCGGCACATCGTGGCCGAAGACCTCGCGCCACTGGCGTTGCTGACCGCGCAGTTCGGCGTGGAGCTCAACATCGAAGGCAATCCGTTCGCGCCACCGCGGCCCGGTTATCCAGGCCTGCTTGCCCTCTGCGAGCAGACCCGGCCGGCACAAGTGACCCTGGTGCCCGATGGGGACGGCCAGCTCACCTCGGACCATGGTTTCAGCTTCGAAGGGAACGACGCGCGACTGGCCGAGCAGATCCATGCCTTCGCTGCACTCGGCTGCCGGGTCAGCCTGTTCGTCGATGCCGGCGTCGCCGGACTGGAACGGGCCGCCGCGCTGGGCGCGCATCGCATCGAGCTCTATACCGGGCCTTATGCGGAGGCGTTCGCGCAGGGCAATCCTGTGGGGGCGCTGCGTCTATGCGCCGAGACTGCCCGTCGCGCCCAAGCGCTGGGGCTCGGCGTAAATGCAGGGCACGACCTCTCGCAGGCCAATCTCGCCACGTTCCTGGCCGAAGTACCGGACGTGCTGGAGGTGTCGATCGGTCACGCGCTGGTCGGCGAGGCTCTGTACCAGGGGCTGGGCGCCACGGTGGACGCCTATCTGGCCATTCTCGGAAGCCAGTCCCACGCCTGAGCACGATGCCGGGGGCTGGCATACCGGCACACAGGACACACAAACGAAAACGCCGCCTCGTGGGCGGCGTTTTCGATGGCTGCGTCTGCCTGACCGCCGCTGCAGGAGGCGGGGGCGGACGTCGCCGTTACTGCTGCTGCACGAAGTTGATCTTCATCATCTGCGCGTTCTTGGCCGCTGCCAGGACCTTAGCCATGGTCTCGTACTCCGAGTCCGAGCTGGCATCGATGCGCAGCTCCGGCTGGTTGGTCGGATCACGCTGCACTTCGGTTTCCATCATCTGCTGGAGCGTGGCCACCGCGACGGGGCCGTTGTTCCAGAAGACCTGGTTGGTCGAATCGATGCGCAGGTCGATCGGCGGCGGCGGCTCGCGAAGCTGCGGCGGCGGGTTGATCACCCGTTGCGGCAGGGCCACGTCGATCGGATACGTCATGATCGGCGCGGTCACGATGAAGATGATCAGCAACACCAGCATCACGTCCACCAGGGGCGTGACGTTGATGTCGGCCATCGGGCCCTTGCCGGAACCGGAACTGAAAGCCATGGCTTACTGACCCTTTACTTTGGTTGCGACGAAGCCGATGTCGAGCATGCCCTGCGACTGCGCGATCTTGGTGATGTCGTTGATCGTGCGCATCTTGGTGGTCTTGTCGCCACGCAGGTTCAGCGGAGGCTGAGGGGTCTGCTGGGCGACGCTCGACAACCGCGACTCGAGCACTTCGCGGGTGATCGCTTCATCGTTCCAGAACAGCGAACCGTCTTCCTTGACCGACACCGTGATCGGCATGACGCGCTTTTCGGCGTCATCCGGCTTCTGGGCCAGGTTCGCTTCTGGAAGTTCGATCTTCACCTTATGCGACATCAGCGGCGCGGTGATGATGAAGATGATGAGCAGCACCAACATCACGTCCACGAGGGGCGTGACGTTGATGTCGGCCATGGGGCCGCCGCTGCTGTCGGAACTGAAGGCCATGCGGGCTCTCCGTAACTTGCCTGTATCGTTCTTCGGGAAACCGCTTAGCGCACGCGCGAGCCGGTGGCGAAGAAGTCGTGCAGATCGTGGGCGAACGAATCGAACTTGGCGATCGTGGCGCTGTTGATCTTGCTGAAGAAGTTGTAGGCGAACACCGCCGGGATGGCGACGAACAGACCGATGGCGGTCATGATCAGCGCTTCACCCACCGGGCCGGCGACGGCGTCGATCGAGGCCGAGCCGGTCGCACCGATCTTGATCAGCGCGCCGTAGATGCCCCACACGGTGCCCAGCAGGCCCACGAACGGCGCGGTCGCGCCGACGGTTGCGAGCAGGATCATGCCCGACTGCAGCCTGGAGCTTTCGCGGGTCACGGCCTGACGCAGGGCGCGATCGACGAACTCCGAACGGGTCAGCGACTCGCCCAGGCCGGCACCGGCACCTTCGGCACGCTGGTGGTGGGCGGCAGCCTGCGCGGCATCCAGCGCGATCTTGGAGAACGGCTCGCTACGCGGCTGCTCTTCCATCACGCGGATGGCTTCCTGGGCATTCGGAGCATCCCAGAACGCATTGACGACGCGGTCGGCATACGACTTCAGGCGGGTGTTCTTGATGGCGTTGAAGATCGTCCAGTACCACGACGCAGCCGACATCAGGACCAGGGTGATCAGCACGATCCAGGAGACGGCGAACTCGCCCGGATTGGCGACCATCTCGGACAGAAGGTGGTCGAAGCCCATCTGCGTGAGGGCGGTGGCGCTGTTGCCCCCGGCGGCGGCGGCGATGAAGAGTTCCTGCAGCATGACGCTTACCTTTGGTTTGATTGGGGATAGAGAAGAGAGCGGAAACGCTAGGCCCGGTTTTCATCACGGGAACCCCGTGACGGGGTGCGGACGTCAACCCAGAGTGAAGTTCACCGGGACCCGAACGCGACCGGCCGCTTTCTGGCCGCCAACGTTAGCGGGATTGAAACGCCACTTGCGTGCAGCTTCCATCGCAGCGCGATCGAGGTCGCGGTTACGGCTGGATTTTTCGACCGACACGTTGGTCACGTTGCCGTTCGCGTCCACGTCGATGACCAGAATCACCTCACCCTCGATGCCCGAGCGTGCGGCAGCCGGTGGATAGCGCGGCGGATTCATGTTCTTGGACGAGATGTCGACGCTGGCGCTGATGTCGGCGACCGGGGCCGGCGGCGACGGCGGCGACGGCTCCTGGTAGACGTCGGTCGGACGCGGCTCGGCCACGTCGATCGGCGGAGCCTCCGGCGGCGGCGGCACCGGCGAGGGCTTCGGCGGCGACAGCTCCTTGATCGGCGGCGGCGGCTTGTCCTGCGGCGGCGGCGGCGGCGGCGGCGGTGGTGGCGGTGGCGGTGCGTCGACCAGGGTCACCAGGATGTTGCGCTCCTTCTCCATCTCCGCCTTCGGCGCGACGGCGGGAATCAGCAACAGCATGAGCGCGGCCAGATGCAGCGCGATGACGAACGCAATGCCGATGATGCGCGGCCAGCTGAGCCCGCTGTCCTCGGTTTCTTCGTAATTCCTGTGTACAACCAGTTGTTCAGCCATGCGCCTAGTAACTCAGGTGTGGGGCCGGGCCGCGGGTGGAAGATATCCACCAGGACCCAGGTTCTCGCGGGTGACACCGCATGAACCGCCAAGCATATACCAATCCCGCGCCCCTGTGCCTAGGGCGCGGCGCTTTTCCGAAATGTTACTTCAAGTTGATGATTTGCTTGGCCTTAGCCTGGTTTTTCACGCCCTTGGACAGGGCCTGCTGTGCGGCCTGCTTGGCTTCGGCGAGGCGCCCCTCTTCCTGCGAAAGCACGATCGCCAGGTTGAGGTAGGTTTCCCCGTCCTTGGACAGCGGCGCGGCCTTCTTCCAGCTGTCGATCGCCTGCGGGATCTGGTCGCTGTAGTAGTAGGACTGGGCCAGGGCCAGGTAGGTCTGGTGGTCGGGCTTGAGCGCACCCTTCTGCAGGCCTTCGTTGATCACGGAGATCACGTCCTTCTCGTGGCCATCCATGTTCGCGTAGGTCACATAGAGCTGGCGGTATTCGCGCTCGTCGGTCAGCTGGCCGGAGGCGCGCAGCTTCTCGAGCACGGCGGCCGCCTTGTCCATCTGGTCGGCCTGGGCGTACACCGATGCCAGGTTCATCTGCGCCTTCTTGTCGGTCGCATTCTTCGCGGCCAACTTCTCGGCCAGCGTGACCGCCTCACCCGTCAGGTTGGCTTCGGCATAGGACGCCATCAGCAGCTGCACCCAGCTGTCCTTCGGCTCAGGGGTGGATTCGACCGCCTGCTTCAACGGCGCGATCGCTTCCTGGTAGCGCTCGGTCTGGTACAGCGCCTGGCCCTTGAGCACCAGGTCATCGGGCTTGGTCGACTTGGTTTCGGCCAGGTACTTGTCCAGCGTGGCCAGCCCGGGCTGGTATTCATCGTCGGCCAGCTGCAACTGGGCGAGCATCAGCATCGACTGGTAATGGCCGTTGTTGTCCAGGCCATCGAACTGCAGCACCTGCTGCAGGTAGGCCTTCGCGGCCGCAAGGTCATCGAGGTTGTACGCGGCCTGCGCGGCCAGCTGCGCGGACACGGCCTTGTCGTAGTTGTTCGCGCCTTCCTGGACCAGGAGCTCGTCGGCCAGTACGCGGGTCTGGGCGAAGTCTTCCTTGTTGTAAACGTCGATCAGCTTCTGCAGCTTCTTGCCGGCCTTGCTGGAGGGCTTGGTCGAGGGCTCCTGGCGCGTGGCGTTCGGGTACAGGACTTCGGCCTTGTCGGCCTTCTTCGAACGCGCGGAGGTCGGCGCCGCGGACACATCGGCTACCACCATGCCACCGAGCGCGGCGGCGATGAGGATCGACAGGACGGCTTGCTTGCTGCGGAACTTCATTGGATCACCTCGTACGGGCCACCGCCGGCAGGCGGAGCGGGAACCGGGTCGGCAACGCTACCAGAACCGGGTTTTTTTCGGAATGCCACAAAACGTGCATTGCGCATGCAGTCAGGGACCGCACCGGGGCGTATGGCCAGCCTGTCGCGCCGCCAGATAAACCGGCTGCAACGATGGGGCCCTCGCTTCCAGGGAACGGATCCTGTTCTGCGGATCGGGATGGGTCGAAAGCCATTCGGGCGAGCGGCCGGCAGAAGCGGCGATCATGTTTTCCCAGAGATCGGCGGCCTGCGCAGGATCGAATCCCGCCTGGGCCATCAAACGCTGTCCGATCTCGTCCGCTTCGCCCTCCTGGGTCCGGGAGAACGGAAGCAGCACCCCCACCTGTGCGGCCATGCCGCCACCCTGGGTGACCAGGTCCGAACCGGTCTGGCCGTAACGGGTTCCGGCGAGCGCGCCGAGCACCGCCAGTCCCGTCGACGTCGCGCTTTGCCGGGAAACACGCTCGTTGGTGTGACGGGCGTAGACATGGCCGATCTCGTGGCCGATCACTGCAGCCAGCTGGTCCTGGTTCTTGGCCACCTTGAACATGCCGGTGTTGACTCCGACCTTGCCACCGGGCAAGGCGAAGGCGTTCGGGGAATCGTCGACGAACACCGCAGTTTCCCACGGCAGGCCGCGCCACTCAGGCGGCAACTGCTGGACGAGGGCGTTGACCACGCACTGCACGTACGCGTTCTGCTGGCCCCCGGTCTGGGTCTTCTGCTTGGACTTCATCTCGTTGAACGCCTGCGCGCCCATCTGGTTGAGCTCGCCGTCCGAGTACGCCATGTACTGCGTGCGCCCGGTGGGCGACGTCGTGGTTGCGCAGGCCGCCAATGCGGCCGCCATCGCAAATACCAGCCCTGTCCGCTTCCAGCCCATAAACCGTTCCGCCCTGTTCATCTGTTGGCAGTGTCCTCGCTGCGGTCTTAACTTTTCGTCAAGCGCGGGGCTCATGCCAAGCCGTGGACGATCAGGGCCAAGCCATTGTTCAGGGCGTGGGCCAGGATGGGTGCCCACAAAGTGCCGGTGCGCCAGTACAGCCAGGCGAACGCCGCGCCCATGCCCCCATACACCAGCCACAGCTGCAGCACCGCCAGCGGCGGATTGGCACTCAGGCCCGGGACTTCATGCACCAGGGCGAAGGCCAGGCTGGCCAGGAGCATGCCCAGCCACGGTCGTCCTGCGGCCAGGAAGCGTCCGAACAGCACGCGCCGGAAGAGCAGCTCCTCGTATGCCGGCGCCAGCACCACCGCGAATACGACCAGGACAAACGGCCAGTGCCTGGCGGCTTCCTCGACCAGCGCCATATTGGTGGGCACCGGCTCGCTGCCGGCCAGCTGCATGAGGTAGCCGAGCAGCGTGCTGCCGGCAAACACGGCAACACCTACCAGTACCGTCCAACTCCAGGTCGACCGGCGCCGCAGCGCGGCCATGGATTGCCGCCGCTCGACCGCCGTAGCCCGGCGGCGCACCAGGTACAGCACCAGTGCCGCCGCCGACATGCCCACCGCGGCCATCAGGATCTGCGCCAGCGCACCCGGTTCCCCGATCGCGCCGGCGATCGCCGCGGCCTCGGGGGCCTGGCCGCCGTTCTCCTGCACCACGACGACGACCCGCCACACGCCCCATGCGATGCCACTGGCCAGGCTCGCGACGAGCAGGACGATGATCGCGATGGCGATATCGAGCAGGAAAGCGCGCACCAGCGGACCGGTGCGCGATGCCAGCGGCGGAAACCCAGCCGCTGCGATGTCCGACGATGAAACGGCGGCGGGCGGGCCGCCCGCCGGATCAGACATCCAGGTTGGCGACCTTCAACGCGTTGTTCTCGATGAACTCGCGACGCGGCTCGACCACGTCGCCCATCAAGGTGCTGAAGATCTGGTCGGCCGCCACCGCATCCTCGATGCGCACGCGCAGCAGGCGGCGGGTATCCGGATTGACCGTGGTGTCCCACAGCTGCTCGGGATTCATCTCGCCCAGGCCCTTGAAGCGCTGGATCTGACGGCCCTTCTTCGCCTCATCCAGCAGCCAGGCCTGGGCCTGCGCGAAGCTGGTCACCGGCTGCGACTTGCCGCCACGCATGACCTGGGCGCCATCGCGGATCAGGCCATGCAGCGCGGCAGCGGCGTCGCGCAACGGGCGCAGCTCGCCGCTTTCGAAGATCGACAACGGCAACACCTGCTGCACTTCCTCGCCCATGTGCCGGCGGGTGACTTCCAGCGCGGCCGGGCGCGATTCGCTCGCCGCGAGCATCTTCAGCACGAAACGCGGGCTGCCCAGCTTGCCGCGGTTGAGGCGCGCTTCGAGCGCTTCGAGCTCGTGCCGCTCGTCGGTGTTGCGGGCCAGGTGTTCGGCGTCAAGCGGAGTGAAATCGATCAGCGCCTCGAGCACCCGCGGATCGAAGCGGTGGCTGTTGCGTGCGATCGCCTCGCGTGCGCCGGCGTACACCAGCAGCAGCTTCTCCAGGCCTTCGCCGCTGACCGGCGGCTCGCCATCGGCCGGCACCAGCGCGGCGTTGTCCACCGCGCTGCTGGCCAGGTAGGAATCCAGCGCCGGGTCGTCCTTGAGGTAGAGCTCGGTCTTGCCCTGCTTGATCTTGTACAGCGGCGGCAGGCCGATGTAGACATGGCCCCGCTCGAGCAGTTCCGGCATCTGCCGGTAGAAGAACGTCAGCAGCAGCGTGCGGATGTGGGAGCCGTCCACGTCCGCGTCGGTCATGATGATGATGCGGTGGTAGCGCAGCTTGTCCGGGTTGTACTCGTCCCTGCCGATGCCGGTACCCAGCGCGGTGATCAGGGTGCCGACCTGGTCGGACGCGAGCATGCGATCGAATCGCGCGCGTTCCACGTTGAGGATCTTGCCGCGCAGGGGAAGCACCGCCTGGTTCTTGCGGTTCCGGCCCTGCTTGGCCGAACCGCCCGCCGAGTCGCCCTCGACGATGAACAGTTCGCTCAGCGCCGGATCCTTCTCCTGGCAGTCCGCCAGCTTGCCCGGCAGGCCGGCGATATCGAGCGCGCCCTTGCGCCGGGTCAGCTCGCGCGCCTTGCGCGCGGCCTCGCGGGCCCGGGCGGCGTCCACCACCTTGGCGGCGATGGCACGGGCCTCGTTCGGGTTTTCCTGAAGGAACTCCTCCAAACGTGCACCGAACGCGCCCTCAACAGCAGGCTTCACCTCCGAACTGACCAGCTTCTCCTTGGTCTGGCTGGAGAAGCTTGGATCGGGCACCTTCACCGAGAGGACCGCGATCATGCCTTCGCGCATGTCATCGCCGGAGAGATTGATCTTGGCCTGCTTGGCGATCCCGTTCTGCTCGATGTAATTGCTGAGCGTGCGGGTCAGCGCGGCGCGGAAACCGGCCAGATGGGTGCCGCCGTCCTTCTGCGGGATGTTGTTGGTGAAGCAGAACATCGTTTCCTGGTAGGCGTCGGTCCATTGCAGGGCGACGTCGACGACGATTCCGTTGTGCTCGCCCGTCACCGAGATCACGTTCGGGTGCAGCGGGGTCTTCAGCTGGGCCAGGTGCTCGACGAAGCTGCGGATGCCGCCTTCGTACTCGAATACGTCCTGGCGGCCTTCGCCGCGCTCGTCGATCAGGGTGATCCGGACGCCCGAGTTGAGGAACGACAGCTCGCGCAGGCGGCGGGCCAGGATGTCGTAGTGGAACTCGGTGTCGGTGAAGATTGCCGCTGCCGGCTTGAAGCGCAGCATGGTGCCGCGCTTCTCGGAGGGTTCCAGCTGCTTGAGCGCGTAAAGCGGCTCACCCAGCGCGTATTCCTGCTGCCAGTGGTGTCCGTCGCGCCAGATGTCGAGCCAAAGATGCTCGGACAGCGCGTTGACCACGGAGACGCCCACGCCGTGCAGGCCGCCGGAAACCTTGTAGCTGTTGTCGTCGAACTTGCCGCCGGCGTGCAGCACGGTAAGGATCACCTCGGCCGCCGAAACACCCTCTTCCTTGTGCGTGTCGACCGGGATACCGCGACCATTGTCGGAGACGGCAACCGAACCGTCCTCGAGGATCCGCACGAAGATGTCATTGGCATGGCCGGCGAGGGCTTCGTCGACCGAGTTGTCGACGACCTCGAACACCATGTGGTGCAAGCCGGTACCGTCGTGCACGTCGCCGATGTACATGCCCGGGCGCTTGCGGACCGCTTCCAGGCCACGCAGGACGGTGATCTTGCTCGAGTCGTAGGAATCGTTGCCGGGGGTGGAACTCGGGGTCTGCTCGCTCATGCCTTCGCCACGTCGGGGCCGGGCCGCAGCCATTTCAGCTGCGGACACCTTAGCTATAGGGTTGACGCCCGATTATACCCCAGCAAGAGACCGGGCCCCGACCCCTCACTTTCGGGATCAGCCTGTGATTCGACCCTGTTCCACGTGGAACACCCGAGCCTCGACGCGGTCACTACCGAGGACGCTCGGCAGCTCGGTCGCGCTCACGAACAGTTGCAGGCCCGCTTGATCCTGCAGAAACCGAAACACCCGCTGCTGGTGCTCCCTGTCCAGTTCGGAGGGGAGATCATCCAGGGCGATGACCGGCCAGTGCCCCCGGCGCTCACGGTAGTCGCTGGCCTGGGCCAGTAGCGCTGCCAATGCCGCCAGTTTGGTCTGGCCGCGCGACAACGCTTCCCTGCCGGGCAAGCTGGCGAAGCGCAGGCTCCAGTCGGCGCGGTGGGGCCCCACGCCGGTATAGCCGGCCAAGCGGTCCCGCTCACGCCCCAACAGCAGCGCATCCGGCAGCGACAGTTCCTGTCGCCGCCAGCCGGGCTGGAAATCCAGGCCAGCCAGAGGCAATCCCGGGGTGAGGGAGGCACCTACCTCCATTACCCGCGGCGCGAGCTCGGCGAGGTAGCGTTCCCTGTAGGTCGTCAGCGCCTCTCCGGCCTCCCCCAGCTCATGGTCCCAGGCATCCAGCTGGCTCGACGCACCATGGGCCTTGAGGAGCGCGTTGCGCTGCTTCAGGGCGCGCGCATAGCGACGCCAGAGCGGCAGGAAGTCCTGTTCCACGTGGAACAGGCCCCAATCCATGAACCGTCGCCGGTTCTCCGCTCCTCCGGCAATCAGCGCATGACTGCCGGGCTCGAAAGTCACCACCGCCAGCGCTGCGCACAACTGGCCCAGGTGGCCAACTTCCCGACCGTCCAACCGGCCCGACCAGTCCTGGCCGCCGTGGCGAAGGCCTGCTCGCCGCAACACCGTGCCAGCGCCAACAGCCCCCTCTTCCCACTCGACGAATACTTCCAGAGCGGCCGCGTGCTCCCGGATCAGGCCATCACGTACCCGACCCCGGAAACTGCGGCCGTAGGCCATGAGGTGCAGCGCTTCAAGCACGCTGGTCTTGCCAGCGCCATTGGCGCCAGTCAGCAGGTTCAACCCGGCCGAGGGCAGCAGCTCGGCTTCGTCGAAACGCCGCACGTCCCGCAATGTCAGCCGTGTTACCCGCACGGATGGGCCCCCAAAGCACAACACCCGGCCGAAGCCGGGCGTTGCGAAGGTTCCACGTGGAACACCGGGGTCGCCGTTTGCGTCACAGCCGCAGCGGCATGACCACGTGACGGCACTTGGCGCTGCTGGCTTCACGAACCAGTGCCGACGAGTTGGCGTCCCGCAACGCGATCACGACATGTTCGTCGCGCAGGGCACCCAGCGCGTCGAGCAGGTAGTTGACGTTGAACCCGATCGCCAGGTTGTCGACCTTGGTGTCAGCCTCGATCTCTTCCTGCGCCTCTTCCTGCTCGGGATTATGGGCGCTGATCTTCAGCTGGCCGGGGGAGATCTCCACCCGCACGCCACGGTACTTCTCGTTCGAGAGGATCGCGGCGCGTTGCAGGGCCGCACGCAGGACCTCGCGATCCACCTTGGCCTCCTTCTCCGCACCGATCGGGATCACCGCTTCGTAGTCGGGGAAACGGCCATCGATCAGCTTGGAGGTGAACGTCACATCGTCGCGCTTGACCCGGACGTGGCTACGCCCCAGCTCCAGCTCCAAGGCCCGGTCGACGCCCTCGAGCAGGCGTTGCAGTTCGGTCACGCCCTTGCGCGGCACGATGATCTGGCGCTTGGTGGCTACCGTCTGCTCAAGCGGTGCTTCGCACAACGCCAGGCGATGGCCGTCGGTAGCCACGCAACGCAGGGTCTGGTCGCGCAGGTCGAACAGCAGGCCGTTGAGGTAATAGCGGACATCCTGCTGGGCCATGGCGAACGCCGTGCGCTCGATCAGTTCCTTGAGGCCCGCTTCGGGAACACTGATCCGCTCGGTGGCTTCGACTTCGTCCACCGAGGGGAAATCGTTGGCGGGCAGGGTCGCCAGGGTGAACCGGCTGCGTCCGGCCTGGACGCTGACCTTGTCACCGTTCTGGCTGACCGTTACCCGGCTGCCGTCGGGCAAGGCGCGCACGATCTCGAACAGTTTCCGTGCGGGGATGGTGGTTTCACCGTCCTGCGCGTCCTCGACTGCTGCGCGGGCGACCATCTCCACTTCCAGGTCGGTACCGGTCAGCGAGAGCTGTCCGTTCTGGACCTGCACCAGGAAGTTGGCCAGAACCGGCAGGGTTTGGCGCCGTTCGACAACGTTGACGACCTGGGCCAAGGGCTTGAGAAAGGCCTCTCGTTGCAGAGTGAAACGCATGGGAGTCCGTGCCTCTACGCTTTAAAGGAATGTGGAATAAATCTAAATGTGGTGGTGCTGGAGTAGCCCTAAATCTGTGGAAAACTACTTTAAACTATTGAATTATATCTAATTTCTGTTAGCGCAAAGCCTGCGTAAAAGACCTAGCCGGGGATCAGGACAAGCTGTGGATGGATTTGACCCCTCGGATCTGTCCCCGGCTTATCCCCAGATCATCCCCGGGTTCTACCCAGAGAATTTACCGCACCTGCCCGGTCGACCGCTGCGTTCGTTGATCGCGCCGCCCCCGGGGTCCGACGAGCGGACCTACTCGCTCAGCTTGCGGATCAACTTGTCCCAGTCCTCGCGCAGCTTGCCGTCGGTTTCCATCAGGTTGCGGATCTGGCGGCACGCATGCAGCACGGTGGTGTGGTCGCGGCCGGCGAAGGCGTCGCCGATCTCCGGAAGGCTGTGCTCGGTCAGTTCCTTGGTCAGGGCCATGGCCATCTGTCGCGGTCGCGCGAGCGAGCGGGTACGACGCTTGGACAGCAGGTCTTTCATCTGCAATCCGTAATAGTCGGCGACGGTCTTCTGGATGTTGGGAATGCCGATCGCCTGCTGCTGGGCGCGCAGCAGGTCGCGCAGCGTCTCCTGGGCGAACTCCACGCTGATCGTGCGTCCCGTGAAGTTGGCGCGCGCGGCCAGGGTGTTGAGCGCACCCTCCAGGTCGCGCACGTTGCTGCGCATTTTCTTGGCCAGCAGGAACGCCACCTCGTCCGGGATCTGCGCGCCGCGCTCGTTCGCTTTGGCCAGCACGATCGCCGCACGGGTCTCGAAATCCGGCGGGTCGATCGCCACCGACAGGCCCCAGGCCAGGCGCGACTTCAGTCGCGGCTCCAGCCCGTCCACTTCGCGCGGATAGCGGTCGCAGGTCATGATGATCTGCTGGCGGCTGTCGAACAGCGAATTGAAGGTGTGGAAGAACTCTTCCTGCGTGCGGTCCTTGCCGGCGAAGAACTGGATGTCGTCGATCAGCAGCGCGTCGATCTGCTGGAACTGGCGCTTGAACTGGTCGGCGGTCTTTTCCTGCAGGGCGCGGAAGAACGCGCTGTAGAACTGCTCCGAGCGCAGGTACAGCACGCGCGCACCGGGATTGGCCGCGCGCATGGCGTTGCCGGCGGCGAACATCAGGTGGGTCTTGCCCAGCCCGGTGCCCCCGTACAGCAGCAGCGGGTTGTGCGCGCGGTCGCCCGGACGCTGCGCGGCCTGCCACGCGGCGGCGCGGCCCAACTGGTTGCTGCGTCCCTCGACGAAGTTCTCGAAGGTGTAATGCGAATCGAGGTTGCCGTTGAACGGCTCGGACGAGGTGGCCGGGCGGTGGCCCAGCCCCGGCAGCGCGGCCGCCGCCGAAGGGCGGGCCGGTTCGGCCGCACGCGGACGCGAGCCGATCTCCAGCGCCACGTTGAGGCCGGCGAAATGCTGGGCCAGTTCGCGGATCCGCGGCAGGTACCGGTCGCGGACCTGTTCGATGATGAAGGCGTTGGGCGCGTAGAGCACGACGCCGTCGACGCGCTCCTCGGCCTGCAGGGGTTTGAGCCAGGTATGGACGTCCTCGGCCGGCAGTTCGGCTTCGAGGCGTTCCAGACAACGGGGCCAGGCATCCATCAGAAAGGCAAAGCTCATGGGGCGATCGCCGCGTCGGGTGAGCGACGCCGGACGACCGCGGGGGTCGGAAATCGGACTGGGCAGCCTACCATCGGGGCTGTGCTTTCCCAAGACTTATTCACAGGGCATCCACAGACATCACGGCCGGTTGCCGGGCCGGGCGGACATGGCGGCTTGACCCGGACTCGGCCTGCCCCGTAGAATTTCCGGTTCTTTCGAACTGAACACAGCCGAGTGCCGCCATGGCTACCAAGCGCACCTACCAGCCCAGCAACCTCAAGCGCAAGCGCGATCACGGGTTTCGTGCCCGCATGAAGACCGCCGACGGCCGCAAGATCCTGGCGCGTCGCCGCGCCAAGGGCCGCAAGCGCCTGAGCGCCTGATTGCGATCCGGCCCCTGCCAGGCGCAGGAACCGGCCGCCGCGATCCGCAACATCCGATGACTTCCGACCCGCGCGCGCGATTCCCTCGCAGCGCGCGGGTTCGTTTGCGCGCCGAATATACCGTCGTGTTCGAGCAAGGTCGCCGTATCGGAGACCCGCTGCTTGGCCTGCACTGGGTTCCGGGTTCGCAGCCGCCGCGCCTGGGCCTGGCGGTATCGCGCAAGGTCGATCCGCATGCGGTCGGCCGCAACCGGATCAAGCGCGTGCTGCGCGACGCCACCCGCCGCGTGCGCGCCCAACTGGCCGGCGGCGATTACGTGGTGGTCGCGCGCCCCGCCGCGGGCCGCGCCGCGAACGCGCAACTCCTGGACGCCTACCTGAAGCTGCTGCGCCGCGCCGGCGCATTGCCCGCTCCGGTCGCCGGCGGCACAATGCCGGCGGCCACACCGTCCGATCCGACCCATCCCCCTATTCCCACTTCCACGCCGGACTCCTGACCCGGCCGAGCCTGCCTGCCCGATGAACCAGACCCGTGTATTCCTGATCCTTGCCTGGCTGATGGTGGCGATGCTGCTGTGGATGGAATGGGGCAAGGAAAAGGCCGCTCCGCCGGCCACCGCCGTTCCGGTCGCGGCCCTCACGGCCGACGGGGCCGCTTCCGTGCCCGCGGCCGTCCCGGCTCCGCAGGCCGGTGGCGCGGCAGTGCCCACCGCCACCGCGTCGCAGCCTGCCGCCCCCGTGTCGACCGCCGTGGGCGGCGGTGACCGCGTCAATGTGCGCAGCGATGTGCTCGACCTGGTCCTCGACGGCGGCAGCGTGCTGCAGGCCGACCTGCCCAAGTTCCCGCAGGCCCGCCAGTCCGGCAGCGCGCCTGTTCGCCTGTTCGACACCGATCCGGCGCATTTCTATGCAGCGCAGGCCGGCTGGGTCAGCGCCACCGGCGCCGCGCCGAGCCACCAGTCCGGCTTCGTGCCGGAAGGGCCGCAGCGTGATTTCGTCCTGGCCGATGGCCAGAACCAGGTGGTGGTGCCTTTCGTCTGGCACGGCCCGGACGGGGTCAGCATCCGTCGCAGCTACACGCTCACCCGCGGCTCCTATGCGGTCGAGGTGCGCGACGAGGTCATCAACCAGGGCACCACGCCCTGGCAGGGCCAGGTCTACCGCCAGCTGATCCGCAAGCCGCCGACGATCAAGCGCGGCTACACCCAGCCGGAATCCTTCAGCTTCACCGGCGCGGCCTGGTACGACGGCGACTACCAGCGCCGCAAGTTCGACGAGGATTTCCTCGAGGACGGCCGTGTCAACGCACAGGCGGCCCGTGGCTGGATCGCGATGCTGCAGCACCACTTCTTCAGCGCATGGATTCCCGAGGGCCAGCAGCCGTCGACCATCTCGCTGGACGCGCCCCCGAGCGGCGCGCTGGTCCGAGAGCTGGGCGAAGCGGTGCAGGTCGCACCCGGAGCGACCGCCACCACCCAGGCGCGCCTGTATGTCGGCCCGAAGCTGGTGTCGGAGATCCGCGCCCAGCAGGTCCCGGGCCTGGAGCGCGCGGTCGATTACAGCCAGTTCTCGATCCTGGCGTTGCTGGGGGAAGGCCTGTTCTGGGTGCTGAGCCACCTGTACGGCCTGTTCGGCAACTGGGGCTGGGCGATCATCGGCCTGGTGGTGCTGGTCAAGGCCGTGCTCTATCCGCTGTCGGCGGCGCAGTACAAGAGCTTCGCGAAGATGCGCAAGTTCCAGCCGCGCATCCAGCAGCTGAAGGAGCGTTACGGCGACGACAAGCAGAAGTTCCAGACCGCGATGATGGAGCTGTACAAGAAGGAAAAGATCAACCCGATGGGCGGCTGCCTGCCGATCCTGGTGCAGATGCCGGTGTTCCTGGCGCTGTACTGGGTGCTGGTGGAGTCGGTGGAGTTGCGCCACGCGCCGTGGATCCTCTGGATCCAGGACCTGACCGCGCGCGATCCGTACTTCATCCTGCCGGTCATCAACGTCGCGGTGATGTGGTTCACGCAGAAGCTGCAACCGGCGCCGGGCATGGATCCGATGCAGCAGAAGATGATGCAGTTCATGCCGGTCGCGTTCGGCGTGATGATGGCCTTCTTCCCGGCCGGCCTGGTCCTGTACTGGGTCACCAACGGTTCGCTGGGCCTGCTGCAGCAGTGGTGGATGATGAAGCGCCACGGCGAGCCGGCAACGAAGGCCACGCCGGCCAAGTGATCCGGCCGGCCCCAGCCGCACCAGCAAAAACCCGCCCGACCGGCGGGTTTTTGCTGTGCCAGACTCTGCGGCGATGAACACCCGCCCGCCCGCCGGCAACGACACCATCGCCGCGATCGCCACCGCGCCAGGGGCCGGTGGCGTCGGCATCGTGCGCCTCTCCGGGCCGCGTGCATTGGCCATCGCCGAGGCGATCGCCGCGCGCGGCCTGCTGCCGCGTCGCGCCGCGCGAGCCGTCTTTTCCGACGCCGATGGCCAGCCCATCGATGACGGCATCGCCCTGGCCTTCCCGGGTCCGCACAGCTTCACCGGCGAGGACGTGGCCGAACTGCAGGCGCACGGCAGCCCCGTGCTGCTGCGCCGGCTGGTCGAGCGCTGCTGCGAACTGGGCGCGCGCCCGGCACGGCCGGGCGAGTTCAGCGAACGCGCCTTCCTCAACGGCAAGGTCGACCTGGTCCAGGCCGAGGCCATCGCCGACCTGATCGCCGCGGCCGACCTGCGCGCGGCGCGCGCGGCGCGCAGGTCGCTGGAAGGCGTGTTTTCGCAAAGGATCGATGCGATCGCCGCGACCCTGCTGCGGTTGCGGGTCCACGTGGAAGCGGCGATCGATTTCGTCGACGAGCCGATCGAGACGCTCGGCATCGTGCAGGTGCGCGGTGACCTGGGCCGGCTGTGCGACGAGTTGCGACGTTTGATCGTCGAAGCCGAGCGCGGGCGCCGCCTGCGCGACGGCCTGCACGCGGTGCTGCTGGGGCCGCCCAATGCCGGCAAGAGCTCGCTGCTCAATGCACTGGCCGGCGATGCGCGCGCCATCGTGGCAGACATCGCCGGTACCACCCGCGACGTGTTGCGCGAGACCGTCCGCATCGACGGGCTGGAGCTGGAGCTTTCGGACACTGCCGGCCTGCGCGACGGCGGCGATGCGATCGAACGCGAAGGCATGCGCCGCGCGCATGCCGAGTTGCAGCGCGCCGACGTCGCCCTGCTGGTCCTGGACGCGACCGATCCGGACACAGGGCGGCCCGCGCTGGAAGAAGCCTCTGCCGGCGTGCCGGCGCGGCTGTGGATCCTGAACAAGGCCGACCTGCTCGATTCCCGGCACGCGACCGTGCCGCCCGGTGCCGATGAGGTGCACGTCTCGGCGCTGACCGGCGCGGGGCTGGATCACCTGCACGCCGCCCTGCGGCGGCTGGCTGCCGGTGGCGCGCCGGATGCCGCGGAAGGCGAATTCAGCGCACGCGGGCGACAGGTCGAGGGCCTGCGCGAGACCCTCGGCCACGCTCTTGCCGCGGCCGCCGAGCTGTCGGCCGAGCGGATGGAACTGGCGGCCGAGGAACTGCGCCTGGCCCACCAGGCCCTGGGCCTGATCACCGGGCAGACCAGCGCCGACGAGCTGCTGGGCCATATCTTCTCGAGCTTCTGCATCGGCAAATAGACTCGGGCGGCATGACCGGCATCACGTTTTCACCCGGATCCGGTGCGTGGCCGCGCTGCCCCGGACCCGGCGCGGCTTGTGGCCGGGCCCCTCGCGGTTGACAATCCCGGGCGGATTGCGCGATCTAGGGGACGCGATCCGGCTGTACCACATGCTTTTCCACGGGGGAGTACCGAATGCTGTCCATGACGATTTCGCCGAAATCGCGGCTGTGCGCGTGCCTGATGCTGGCTGCCGTCCTCGGCGCCTGCTCCAAGCAGGAAGAAGCCGCGCCGGCCGCGACCACGCCGGCCGCGGCCAACCAGCCCGCCGCGACTCCGGCGGCCACCCCGCCCGCCCCTGCGGTCGCCGCGACCGTGCAGGCGATGGGCGCCGACCAGCTGCGTGATGCCGCCAGCCAGGCGCTGCGCGAGAACCGGATGTACGCACCGGCGGGCGACAACGCCATGGAGTACTACCTGGCCTTGCGCGACAAGCTGCCCGATGACGCGGCCGTTTCCAGCGCGCTGACCGACCTGATGCCGTACACGCTCATCGCCGCCGAACAGGCCGTGGCGCGCGAACAGTTCGAAGAAGCCCAGCGTCTCGTCGCCCTGATCGAGAAGGCCGACAAGACCGCGCCGGCGCTGCCGCGCATCCGCCAGAGCATCACCACCTCGCAGCAGGCCGTGGCCCAGCGCAGCGAGGCCGAGGCCAACCGCGCCAAGGCCGACGCCGAGGCCCGCGTGCAGGCCCAGGCGCAGCAGCAGGTCCAGCAGCAGGCCGCCGAAGCCGACGCCGCCCGTCGCCTGGCCGAACAGCAGGAAGCCGCCCGCCAGGCGGCCGCGCGCGAAGCCGAACAGCAGCGCGAAGCCGCGGCCCGACAGGCCGCCGCGCAGCAGCAGGCCGCTCCGGCGGCGCAGGCCGCCGCACCGGCGCAGCGCAGCCTGCGTCCGATCAGCATGCCGTCGCCGCGCTACCCGCCCGACGCGCTGCGCGCCGGGACCTCGGGCGAGGTGCTGGTCGAGTTCACGGTCGGCACCGACGGTGCGGTCACCGATGCCCGCGTGCTGCGTGCCAATCCGGCGCGCACCTTCGATCGCGAAGCGCTCAACGCGGTCCGTCGCTGGCGCTTCGAGCCGGTCGACGCGCCGGTGACCACGCGTCGCACGGTGGCGTTCAACCCCGGCGGTTGATCGCGTCCTTCATGACAGGAAAAAGGCCCGGCAATGCCGGGCCTTTTTTATTGCTTCCATCCGCGACCTGGGGTCGCGGATGACTCAGGTCGAGATCGCCAGCTTCTCCTGCCGGTAACGCATCACCGACGCCAGCCACAGCAGCAAGGCCAGGCCCAGGCTGCAACCCAGGTAGACCGCCCATACCTGCGCGGAGATCGGCTCGGCGCGGATCACCTTCAGCAGCAGCTGGTTCTGCGCCAGGAACGGCACCGCGAACTGCCACAGCTGGGTCTTCACGGGATTCACCATCAGCATCATGGTCGGGATCATCGGCAGCAGCATCAGCCAGGTCATGTGGCTCTGCGCTTCCTTCAGGCTCTTGGCCGCGGCGGCCAGGAAGGTGAGCAGCGAGGTGCCGATCAGCAGCATCGGCAGCAGCACGAACAGCATCCTGGCGATCGACAGCATCGACATGTCCAGCGAGCGGGCCATGCCGGTGGCGAACTGCGCGCTGAGCTTGATCGCCAGCAGCGAAAGCAGCAACGACACCACGCCCAGCAGGCAGGCGGCGATGATCTTGCCGGAGACGATTGCGCCGCGTGCGGCGGGCGTGGCCAGCAGCGGTTCCAGGGTCTGCCGCTCGCGCTCGCCGGCGGTGGCGTCCAGCACCAGCGCCGCACCTCCGAGGAACGCGGTGATGATCAGGAAGTACGGCAGCATCACCGACAGCATCAGGCCGCGCTTGGCCTCCGGCGTGGACACGTCCAGCGTGCCGGTGTTGACCGGCTGCGCCACCGACGGATCCATACCGCGAGCCAGCAGGCGCAAAGCACCGACCTGGCCGCTGTAGGCCGCCAGCGCCCCGCGCAGGCGCTGCCCGGGAATGCCCGAGTCACGCTGCGTGCTGTCCAGCATCACCTCCACCAGCGCCGGTCGGCCGGCACGCCAGTCCTCGGCGAAACTTTCGGAGATGCGCAGGCCCACGTCCTGGCGCTGATCGCGCAGCGCCGCTTCCAGGTCCGAAGGCGCTTCGACCGCCTTGATCCCCTGGCTGGCGAGGAATGCGACCAGGTTCGGCGCGCGCTCCATGCCGATGACCGGGATCTCCAGGACCTTGTCGATCTGGGTCTTTGCCCGCTTCTCGGCGAGCGTGCCCATGCCCAGGATCAGCGCAGGGAACAGCAGCGGTCCCAGCAGCAGGGTCAGGGCGAGGGTGCGCCGGTCGCGGCCGATGTCGCGCAGCTCCTTCAGCATCACGATCCACATCGTCGACAGCGTACTCATGCGTGCAGGCCCTCCTCCGAGCCGATCACCTTGACGAAGGCGTCTTCCAGGTTGCTTTCGCCGGTCTGCTCGCGCAGCTGGTCGGCGGTGCCTTCAGCCACGACCTGGCCCTTGGCGACGATGACGATGCGATCGCAGAGCGCGGCCACCTCCTGCATGATGTGGCTGGAGAAGATCACGCAGCGTCCCTCGTTGCGCAGGCCGCGCAGGAAGTCACGCATCGCCCGGGTGGTCATCACGTCCAGGCCGTTGGTGGGTTCGTCGAGGATCACGTTGCGCGGGTCGTGGACCAGCGCGCGCGCGATCGCGGTCTTGGTGCGCTGGCCCTGCGAAAAGCCTTCGGTCTGGCGATCGAGGATTTCGCCCATGTCCAGCGCCGACGACAGCGTGGCGATGCGCTCGGCCACGCGCGCAGCGGGAATGCCGTGCAGCCGCCCGAAGTAGGCGATGTTCTCGCGCGCGGTCAGGCGCTTGTACACGCCGCGTGCGTCGGGCAGCACGCCCAGCGCGCGGCGCACCGCGACCGGGTCCACGGCCGGGTCCACGCCATCCACCTCGATCCGGCCCTGGTCGGGCCTCATCAACGTGTAGAGCATGCGCAGGGTGGTGGTCTTGCCGGCGCCGTTGGGGCCGAGCAGTCCGGTGATCTGGCCGTCGTGGGCCTCGAAGCTCACGCCGGATACCGCGTTCACCGTACCGGTCTTGGTCTTGAAGCTCTTGTGCAGGTCGTGGGCGCGGATCATGGCGCGGCTCCCGCTGGAATGTGTCGGCGCATCAGGGTTCCCATCCGTTGAAACTGGTGAAAGGCGGCACGTAGGTCATCGAGTCCAGGCAGCTGGCATCCAGCGCCTTGGCATCGGTGGATTCGAGGAACTGGCCCAGCAGCCTGGGCATGCACCCCAGGCCCAAGGTGCCGTGGGCCTGCCCGCGCAGAACCAGGTGGCGGCCATTGGGCAGGGTCTGCAGTACGCGCTCGGCATAGTGCGGCGGCGTCACCGGATCGAACTCGCCCGACAGCAGCAGCACGGGCACGTCCGACGCCAGTGGCGCGGTGAAACCTTCCGGGCGGCTGCCGTGCGGCCACGCGGGGCACGCCGCGAAGAACATGCGCGCCACGTCCGAACCGAGCAGCGTGCCTTCCGCGCCGCCTTCCTGGTAACGGTCGGCGTCCTCTGCGCAGATCACCGACCACTGCATGCCGCGCGCCATCGAGCCGCCCATGTTGCGACCCATCAGGTCGTGCAGCGACATCAGCGGCGCATAGCGGCCCTGGCTGGCTTCGTCCAGCACCAGCGGCAGCAGCGATGCGGTCTGCGGCATGTACGAGAACATGAAGGCCAGGCCGGTGACCGTGTCGGCACTGACCGTGCCGGTGCGGCTCTCGCCCGTGGCCGGGTCGCGGTACTCGACCTGGGCCGGGGCTTCGCGCAGGCGCGACACCAGCGTGTCGAGCTGGCTGCGCGCATCCTGCGGGAAGCGCTTGGCGCACGCGGGCAATTCCCGGCACTGCGCCGACTGCAGCTTCAGCGCGTCCTCGAAGGTATGCGCGAACTCGCCGCCGACCACCAGGTCGTTCGGCGCGACGCCATCGATGACAAGACTGCGCACGTGCTGCGGATACCGGGCGGCGTACTGCTGCGCCACGCGCGTGCCATAGGAGCCGCCGACGAGGTTGATCTTCTGCGCGCCGATCGCCTCTCGAACCGCGTCCAGGTCGGCGATGGCATCGGTCGTGGTGTAGAAGCGCGGGTCTGCACGGTCGGCCGCCTGTTCGGCGCAGCGTCGCGCGAAGTCGGCGATCGCCGCGGCATCGGGCGTGGCGGTGACCTGCGGCTCGTCGTCCTCGCCTTCGGGCGTGCACGAAAGCAGGTTGGAGCCGCCGGTGCCGCGCTGGTCCACCAGCACGATGTGGCGCTGCTTGCGCACGTCCTTGAAGGCCGGGTCCAGTTGCGGCCACACCTGCACCGCCGACTGGCCCGGGCCGCCGGCGAGGAAGAACACCGGGTCTTCGCTGGCCGAACCTTCCTCGGTCGCCGGCAACCAGGCCAGGTTGAGCCGGATCCGCCGGCCGTCGGGCGCGGCGCGGTTCTCCGGGACTTCGAATGTTGCGCACTGCGCCTGCACGTTGCCGGCGGAGATGCCACTGGCCAGGGTGCAGGGTTCGAAGGCGATGGCGCCGTAGTGGCGCGTGGAGGAAGCCGCACGCTCGGGCGTCTGCGCGGAATCGCAGCCGGCGAGCAGCGTGGCCGAGACGGCCATTGCGGCAAGGGTGGAAATACGGGTCGTGCGGGACATCATCGAAACGGCCCCTCGTGGTTGCGTGGAAAGGTGGAAACGGAATGCGCGGCTCGCGGGAGGAGATCGGCTCATGGTTCCTCCGGCAGGAACACGTCCTCGATCTGCAAGCCGAACAGCCGCGCGATCTTGAACGCCAATGGCAGGCTCGGGTCGTACTTGCCGGTCTCCAGCGCGTTGATGGTCTGTCGCGATACTTCCAGCCGCTCGGCCAGTTCGCCTTGCGACCAGGCCTTGGCCTCGCGCAGTTCGCGCAGGTGGTTCTTCATCGGCGCGAGCTACCGGTAGCGCCGCGAGACCACGGCCTTGGCCAGGCCGTAGGTGAGGCAGACCAGCGGGAACAGCCAGATCAGCGCGGCCGCGGCCGGGACGTCGATGACCTTCGCCGTCTGCAGGAAACCGCCTGCCAAGTAGAGCAGCGAGACGAACCCGGTGGCGATGCATACGGCCTCCAGCTCGATGCGCTGCTGCATCTCGTCCGAATCACGGATGAAGCGGACGATGGCGCGCAGGGCCAAGGCGATCGGCGGCACCGGCAACAGAGCGACCAGGGCGCGCAACGCGGGCGCTTCGATGTGCCGCAGCAGCCAGACCGAGGCGAACAGGATCAGCACGTAGGCGCCCATCGCCAGCATCAGTTCACGCGTGTAGCGCCGGCGCAGGCCAGGTGACGCGGAATCGCAACTGTCCGGCAGCTGCCAGCGCATCAGCGAACTAAAGGCGAGGACCAGGGCCAGCACGAACAGGGCGGAGCCGAGCCAGCCGGGGATTAGGCCGGGGAGCGCCCGCGGCAGGATCGCGGCGGCCAGGCCGGACAGCACGGCAAGCGCGAGCAGGAGCCAGGAGGCCGATCGCTTCATGGCGCCGCTCCCCGGGGGCAACGACCCGTACTCGCGATGGCAGTGCCCGCCAGGGCCAGACCCACGCCCAGGAAGCCGGACGGGTCGTCGCCCAGCAGGGCCATGACCAGGAAGGCCACGCCGCAGGTCAGGAGGCCGGCGCTTATGCCGCCCCGATTCGACGTTGGAGTCATTGCGAGCACCATGTAAAGGAAGCTTGACAGACGATAGGACGCATCCCGGCGGGCTGTCAAGCGACCTTTACAGCATCCCCGGGCCCAGGCCAGCCGGCACGGCCGCCCGATGGAGCGGTGCAATGGCTTCGGGCGTCGGGTTGGGCCGGCGAGGCTGCGTGGCGCCGCGGCTACTTGTTGCTGACGTACTTCTCGCGGCGGATCTGCGGAATCGGCAGTCCGTAGCCCTTCAGCGCGTCGAAACTGGCGTCGACCATGTCCGGGTTGCCGCACAGGTAGGCGATGTCGGTGGCCGGGTCCGGGGCGAATCCGGCCAGCTGCTGCTGTACGTAGCCGTGGCGCACGTCGGCATGCGCGTGTGGCGAACCGGGTTCGGGCATCTCCCGCGACAGGCAGGGCACGTAGCGGAAGCGCGGGTGCGCCTCGGCGAAGGCGCGGAAGTCCTCGGCATACAGCAGCTCGCCCGGGGTGCGCGCGCCGGACAGCACGACCACCTCGATGTCGCGTTCGGCCATCAGCTGGGCCAGCACCGGCAGCATCGAGCGGTAGGGGGTCACCCCGGTACCGGTGCCGATCAGCAGGTAGCGCCGGTTGTGGTCGCCGGGCATCAGGCAGAAGCGGCCATAGGGTCCGCTGGCACTGATCCGGTCGCCGACCGCCAGCCCTTCGAACAGCGCGGTGGCGGCGCCGCCGGCCACGTGGCTGACCGCGATTTCCACCGCCTCGCCCGGACCCAGCGCGTGGTCGTGGATGGTGGCCAGCGAATAGCTGCGCCGCGCGGGCGTGCCGTCGGCATAGTCGAAGTGGATCTGGATGAACTGGCCGGGGATGAAATCCAGCGGCTGGCCATCGTCGCGGGCCAGCACGTAGTGGCCGATGGTGGGCGCCAGCATGCGGCGGTCGACGAGGCGGAGCGGGAAGTGGACGGGCACGATGGTTTGTTTTCGCAACAGTCTGTAGCCGGGTCCGGACCCGGCGGCGACCTATAATAGCCGTTGCCCACGAGCAGGCGCCGGCACCCGGCGCGAAGGCCTCCATGATTTCCCACGGCGATGCCGCTGCGCCCGCGTTGCGCGTGCGCGACCTGCGCAAGACCTATGAAAACGGCGTCGAAGCGCTCAAGGGCGTTTCGCTGGACGTCGCGCCGGGCGACTTCTTCGCCCTGCTCGGCCCCAATGGCGCCGGCAAGTCGACCCTGATCGGCATCACCAGTTCGCTGGTCAACCTCACGGCGGGCTCGGTGGAAGTGTTCGGCATCGACCTGGTCGCCCGCCGCAGCGATGCGATGCGGCAGATCGGCCTGGTCCCGCAGGAGATCAACTTCAACCTGTTCGAGCAGCCGTTCGACATCCTGGTCAACTACGCCGGCTTCTACGGGATCCCGCGTGAGGAGGCCGAGGCGATGGCTGAGGTCGAACTGCGCCGCGCCCACCTGTGGGAAAAGGCGCGGGTGATGAGCCGCACCCTGTCGGGCGGCATGAAGCGGCGGCTGATGATCGCCCGGGCGATGATGACCCGGCCGCGGCTGCTGATCCTGGACGAACCGACCGCTGGCGTGGACATCGAGATCCGCCGCGACATGTGGCGGGTGCTGCGCGAGATCAACGCCGCCGGCACCACCATCATCCTGACCACGCATTACCTGGAAGAAGCCGAGAGCCTGTGCCGGCACCTGGCGATCATCGATCGCGGCACGATCGTCGAATCCGGACCGATGCGCGCACTGCTGGCCAAGCTGGACGTGGAAGGTTTCCTGTTCGACATCGACGGCGCCTTGCCCGCCCAGTTGCCGGTGATCGAGGGCACCACCCTGGTCGCCACCGACGACCACACCCTGGACCTGGACATGCCGCGTGCGATGGACCTCAACCGCGTGTTCGCGGCGCTGGAAGCCGCCGGCATCCGCGTGCGCTCGATGCGGACCAAGAGCAACCGGCTGGAAGAACTGTTCGTGCGCCTGACCGGCCCGAAGCGGGAGGCCACCGCATGAGCGGCAATATCGATACTGCCGCCACCGCGGCCGCGACCCGCAGCGACGCGACGCGCAACTGGATCGCGCTGGGCACGATCGTGCGCCGCGAGGTCCGCCGCATCCTGCGCATCTGGGGCCAGACCCTGGTGCCGCCGGCGATCACCATGACCCTGTATTTCCTGATCTTCGGCGGCCTGATCGGCTCGAAGATCGGCGACATGGGCGGCTTCAGCTACATGCAGTTCATCGTCCCGGGCCTGGTGATGATGAGCGTGATCCAGAACAGCTACGGCAACATCAGCTCTTCGTTCTTCGGCGCCAAGTTCGGCCGCCATGTCGAGGAACTGCTGGTCAGCCCGATGCCGAACTGGGTGATCCTGTGGGGCTACGTCTCCGGCGCGGTGCTGCGCGGGATGATGGTCGGCGTCATCGTGCTGCTGATCGCGATGTTCTTCACCCCGGTGCGCGTGCCGCATCCGCTGGTGACGTTCAGCACGGTGCTGCTGGGCTCGACGATCTTCGCCCTGGCCGGCTTCGTCAACGCGGTGTACGCCAAGAAGTTCGACGACGTGGCGATCGTGCCGACCTTCATCCTGACCCCGCTGACCTACCTGGGCGGCGTGTTCTATTCGGTCACCCTGCTACCCGGCTGGGCGCAGGTGCTGACCCACGCCAACCCGATCTTCTACATGGTCAACGCATTCCGCTTCGGCCTGCTCGGCAGTTCCGACGTGCCTTTGTGGGTGGCCTATGCACTGATGCTGGCCTTCGTCGCCGCGCTCTCGGCGCTGTCGCTGTGGCTGCTGCGCCGCGGCGTGGGCCTGCGCAGCTGAGCGCAGCCATGCGCATCCTCGTCCTCGGCGCCGGCGGCACGGGCGGCTACTTCGGCGGCAGGCTCGCCCAGTCCGGTGCGGACGTGACCTTCCTGGTGCGTCCCGCGCGCGCGACCCTGCTCCGCGGACAGGGCCTGCGCATCCGCAGCGAACTGGGCGATGCGGACCTCGCGGTGGCGGCCGTCACCATCGACGAGCTGCCGGCACTGCCGCCGTTCGACCTGGTCCTGCTCAGCTGCAAGGCTTACGACCTGGCCAGCGCGATGGACGCGATCGCCGCCGCGATCGGCCCGGAGACGCGGATCCTGCCGATCCTCAACGGCCTTCTGCACTACGACGCGCTCGACGCACGCTTCGGCCGCGAACGCGTGCTCGGTGGCCTGTGCTTCATCAGCGCCACGCTCGGCGGCGAAGGCGAAGTCGTGCACATGGGGCGACCCGCCTCGATCACTTTCGGCCTGCGCGAGGGAAACGCCGGCACCGGCGTCCTGCAGCAACTGGCGGCGGCGTGCACCACGGCCGGGGTCGACCATCTGCTCGCCACCGACATCGCGCAGGCACAGTGGATCAAGTTCAGTTTCCTCGCCGCGCTCGCCGCCGGCACCTGCCTGATGCGCGGCAGCGTCGGCAGCATCGTCGCCACCGAAGGCGGAGCGGACTTCATGGCTGCACTGCACGAGGAGTGCCTGGCGGTGGCCGTCGCGGAAGGCCAGCCAGTGCCGGAGGCCGAGGCACGCACCGCGCGCGGGCAGCTGGTCCGCGCCGGTTCGCCGGTCACCGCCTCGATGCTGCGCGATCTCGAGGCCGGCCGGCCGGTGGAGGCGCTGCAGATCGTCGGCGACCTGTTCCATCGCGCACGCCGCGCCGGCTTGCCAGCGCCGTTGCTGGGCGCCGCCTGGACCCATCTGCAGGCCTACCAGGACGCCCGCGCGGGCTGAGGCCCGGCGGGCTGCCGGTTCAGCGCCCGCCGCGCAGGGTGAGGTAGGTCGCGCTCCACTGCAGTGGATCGTCGGTGTTGTTGTCCTGGAAGAACACGTCGCCATTGCCACGGCTGTTCATGCCCAGGCCCAGCAGGTGGTGGTCGCTGTTGTTGAAGGTGAACTCGAAGCCCTGCAGCGCGTCGATGCGGCTGGACGGAGTGGCGCCGCGGCGAGCCTGGGTACCGGCGAGTGCGCCCTTCTGCGCGACCAGCGCGTTGGGGATCCAGGCGTACTGCACCGTTACCCGGTAGCCGCGGTACTTGCCGGACATCTTCGCGATCCCCTTGGTCGCCGCGCCGGTGCCGGCCATCACGGTGGCGGTTTCCAGCAGGCCCGGCAGCGGGATCACGGCGCTGGCCGCGGCCGCACCCAGGGTCGCCTCCAGGCCGCGGAAATCCATGCCCTGGTCGTCGGTCAACGAGACCTGGACGACATTACGCTCCGGTACCAGCCACAGGCCGACATTGCGCAGGTTGGCGTCGGTGCCGTCGGCACGGCGGAACTCGAAGCCGGACAGCACCAGGGTCGAATCGGCCGGTGCGCGCCCGGGCAAGGGGATCTCGAACTTGCCGCCGCCCTCGGCGCTGACCTGCTGCACGCGCACCCCCGGCAGCGCGGTCAGGCGCGCGGCGCCGTTGAACGGGTCGTCGCCGTTGCTGTCGGCCAGGGCGAAGCGGACGAAGCGTTCCTCGCCGAGCACGCCGATCCGGCGCAGCTTGTGGTCGCCGTTGCCGAAGCGCAGGTCGAAACCGGCCAGCGCCCAACCCGCGGGCAGGGGCCGGTCGATGGCGGCCGGACCGTTGTCGCGCAGGCCCTCGATCCGGGCCAGGTGCAGCTGCGGCGCCTGCGATGGCGTCGCTGGCTTCACCGGCTTCACGACCGGCGGGGTGACCCGGACCTGGGAAAGGGCGGGCGGCACGACCAGGCACAACAGCAGCGAGGACAGGACGAGCGGACGCGATGGCAGCAGGGGCATGGCGGATTCCGTTTCGAGGGATGGCATTGGCACATCCGCAAACGAAGGCCCACGGCTGCCAGCGCCGCGTGGCAGTTGCCGCGCACAAATCGCGGATATCCGGTCAGCCACCCGTTTCCCGGGAGAGGAGAGCACCACCATGTACCGGATCGCCATTCCAACCCTGTTGCTGGCCGTGGCCGCCTGTTCGGGCCCGGCGCCCGGGAACCTGGCCGACAAGGCGGCCGGCAAGGCCGTCGGCGCGATGATCGAGGCGGCCAGCGACGGCAAGGTCAAGGACGAGGGGGACCGGCTGGTGGTCGAGGATGGCAATGGCCAGGAGATGCAGCTGGCGACGAGCCGCGAAGGCCTGCCGCCGCCGGCCTGGTGGCCGCAGGACATCTACCTTCCCGAAGGCGCGGTGATCAGCCAGGTGGCCCAGAACGAGGGCAACAACGTGCTGTCGGCGATGGTTCCGCGCCCGGGCGCGGTGCTGAACGACGAGATCGAGCAGGCCATGCACGTCCAGGGCTGGAAGACCCTGCGCAGCTCGCGCGCCGCCAGTGGCGGCGGCATGGCCGCATTCCGCAAGGAAGGCCGCGAGGTTTCGGTCCTGGTGTCGCCGACCCGCAAGGGCGAACAGGCGGCGATGACGACCTATCACCTGCGCTCGCCCCGCGCGCAATGAGTGGCCGTGCCTGCCGACGGCGACGCGCGAATCGGGCTACCCTCTGAGCCGGGCCTGCGCCCGGGGATGGTGCGGTCACTCATGGGGAACGAGATCACGCAGCTGCTGGAGCGGGTGAGCGCGGGCGAACCGGCGCACCTGTCCGAGGTCTTCGAGCGGCTCTATCCGCAGTTGCGGCAGATCGCCGCGTCGCGACTGCGTCCCGGCGAGCGCACGCTGACCCCGACGGTGCTGGTGCACGAGCTGTACCTGCGCGCGAGCAGCGGCGAACCGCTCAGCGGCAGCGATCGCCGCCACTTCTTCACCACCGCGGCCAAGGCGATGCGCTGGATCCTGGTCGACCACGCGCGGCGCAAGGCCGCCGGCAAGCGCGGCGGCGACCTGCTGGAAGTGACCCTGACCGAATCGCTGGCCGGCGGGCCGGAGCCGGACGTGCTCGACCTGCACGAAGCATTGCAGGAATTGGGCGAGATCGCGCCGCAGCAGCGCGACATCGTCGAACTGCACTACTTCGGCGGCCTCGAGTTCGCCGATGTCGCCGCCGTGCTCGGGATTTCGGAGCGGACGGTCTACCGGCAGTGGCAGCGCGCCCGTGCGTTCCTCCACGCCCAGCTGGAGTGATGCGCGCATGGACCGGCGCGAGCGCGAGACCTGGCAGGCCGCCGACGCGATCCTCGACGGCTTGCTGGACCTGCCGCCCGGCGAGCGCGAGGCACGCCTGCAGGCATTGAATCCGCGCCCGGAAATCGCCGCCCGGGTGCGCAGGCTGCTCGCCGGCAGCGAACGCGAGGGCGTGCTGGACCGCCCCGTGGCCACGATTTCCGAACTGGAACCGGCGCCGGAGCCGTCCCTCGAAGGCCGCCACCTGGGACGCTGGCGGCTGGAGCAATGGCTCGGCGAAGGCGGCATGGCGGTGGTCTACCGGGCCGGGTCGGTGACCCCGCCGGTAGGCCAGCAGGCGGCGTTGAAGATCCTGAGCCTGGGAGCGCTGGCGCGCGGTGGGCGCGAGCGGTTCCTGCGCGAACAGTCGGTGCTGGCCCGGCTGCGCCATCCCTACATCGCCGCCCTGTACGAGGCCGGCGTGGGCGAGGACGGCACCCCCTGGCTGGCGATGGAGCTGGTGGAGGGGCAGCGCATCGACCAGTGGTGCCAGGCCGGCGGGCTGGACCTGCCGGCGCGCCTGGACCTGGTCGAGCAGGTCGCCGACGCGCTCGCCTATGCGCACCGCAACCTGGTCGTGCATCGCGACATCAAGCCGTCGAACGTGCTGGTCGACGAGGATGGCCTGGTCCGCCTGCTCGACTTCGGCATCGGGCGCGAGCTCTCGGCCGCCGCGGTTACCCGAACCCACCTGCGCGCGCTGACCCCCGAATACGCGCCGCCCGAGCAGTTCAGCGGCCAGGACACCGGCACGGCGGCCGATGTCTACGGCCTGGCCGCACTCACCTACCGGCTGCTGACCGGCAGCGCGCCGCATGCCGCGAACCCGCTTCGCGAAGATGCGCCCGAGCCGCCGTCGGTACGCGCCACGCGTGCCGCGGCCGGGACCCTTGAGCATGGATTCGCCGCGCGCCTGCGCGGTGACCTCGACGCGATCCTGCTGCGCGCGCTCGCCTGCGAACCGGCGCGTCGCTATCCCAGCGTGGAGGCGTTCGTCGCCGACCTGCAGCGTTACCGCACCCGGCGGCCGGTGCAGGCCAGGCCGCCGAGTGCGGGGTACCGGCTGCGCCGTTTCCTGCAGCGCAACCGCTGGCCGCTGGCGGCTGCCGCGATCCTGGCGATATCGCTGCTGGGTGGTGGGCTGGGCGTGCTGTGGCAGGCGCAGCGGGCCGAGCTCGCCGCGGAAGAGGCACGCCTGCAGTTGCGTTACCTGGATTCGCTGCTGCGCGAACTGGCGCCCTCCACCGCGCAGGCACGCGAGATGGACCGGGCCCGGCTGGTCACCTCGGCCGCGGCCCATGCGCGCCACGACCTGGCCAGCCGGCCGCGCTTGCTGGCCACCGTGCTGCTGACCCTGGCCGAGATCGCCCAGGCGGCGGGCGAACACCGCCAGTCCGAACACCTGGCGGGCGAAGCGGTCGACCTGCGCGCACGCCTGCATGGCCGGGACAGCCCGGAGTTCGCCACCGCGCTGGTGGTGCGTGCCCGGGCGCTGTGGTCCGAGCGCAGCCTGGGCGGGGATCCGGAGGCCCTGGCCGCGCAGGCGCTGGCGATCTTCGAGCGCAAGGCACCGGAGTCGGAGGGACACATCCGCGCGCTGCTGCTGCAACAGATGCTCGACCTCAGCCTGGACCACGCCGGCCGTGCCCAGGCCACCGGCGAACGCATGCGGGCCTGGTGCCGCGCCCGTGGACAGGAACCGTTCGAGCTGTGCAACGAAGTGATGCTGGCGGTCGCCTCGTTGCAGGACCGACAGGGCTACGTGCGCGACGCCGAGCGCACCTACGCCGAACTGGTCGGAATGCGCTCGGCACGCGATGGCGGCGGCCATGCCAGCACCCTGCAGGTGCGCACCCGGCATGCCCGCGCGGTCCTCAGGCTGGGGGATGCGGCACGCGCGGCCGCGCTGCTCGAACCGGTGCTGGCCAACCAGCTGGAGATCTACGACCGGACCACGCCGGAACTGGCCGCCACCCGCGGCGCACTGGCCGAGGCGCTGACCACCCTGGGCGACTTCGACCGGGCGCGCCAGCTGCACGAGGCCCAGCTGGCCGAACTGGTCGACGAGCGTGGTGGCAGCCATCCGGAGGTGGCCGCGTACCTCGGCAACTTCGGCGTGTTCCTGCTGAAGGCAGGCGACTTCGAGGGCGCGCTGATGCGCCTGGCCGAATGCGCCGCCAGCTACGCCGTCCTGGCCGGACCTGGCCATGCCGGCGTGCAGGTATGCAATGGCAACCGCGCCGACGTGCTGCGCGAAATGGGGCGGGCGGCCGAGGCCGAACCGTTGAGCCGTGCCGCGCTGGACGGCATCCGCGCCGCGTTCGGCGAAGACTCGCCGCTGCTGGCGGCGCGCTACAGCAACCTCGGCCGGATCCTGGTCGCGCTCGACCGCGATGCCGAGGCCTTGCCGCTGCTGGAGCGCGCGCGCGCGGCCTATCGCGCGCAACGCAGTCCGATGGCCGCCCTGATCCGCCTGCACGAACTGGAAATCCTGGTCCGCACCGGCCGCCTGCCGCCCGGCGAGGGCTGGGCGGAAGCACTGGCCGCGCGCGCGCAGCTCGAAGCCGGCTTCCCGGCGCAGAACCCGCAGCGGACCGCGATGCTGGCGCCGCTGACCCGGATCGCCTGCAGCGCGCCCGGGCAGCTGCCCTGCAGCGAACTGCGCGACGAAGCCCTCGTCGGCATGGCCCAGCCGACCACGCCGGCCGATGCCCGGTTGCAGATCGACAAGGCCCTGCAGGTGACCGCGCAGGTATCCAGATCGCCATGGGCGGGCGTCGCGCGCTGAACCGCCGCTGCAGCCTCGCGGCTTGCCGGCACCGTTGGGCGATGGCATGGCAGTCGCCAGGCGTGCTTTGCGGATTCATCTGGGAATACCGGGCGTCAGTCCGGCCCCCCGAATCCGGAGAAAGCGATGAAGTGCGAGCCGACGATCACTGCTGTGCTGCTCGTGTTGGTCGCGGGCCTGTCCGCGTCGCCGGCGATGGCGCGCGATACCTGCCTGGTCGGCCACTGGAGTCCGGTGGGCAACGGTGCGGCCGAATGGGTGCAGCGGCAGGCACCCGGGATGAAGATGGCCACGCCCCAGCAGGCGGCGAGCTTGAACTTGCGAGCCGATGGCGGCTACAGCGCCCGGTCGCAGATGCAGGCCGAGGCTACCAGTGGCGCGATGTCCGCGCGCAGTGGCGGCAGTTTCTCCGCCCAGGGCGGCTGGAGCAGCAGCGGTGGGCAACTGACCCTGACGCCTTCGGCATCGAGCATGGACGGAACGATGCAGATCTCCGCGGGCAAGGGTCCGCCGATGGGGGTCAAGATGCCCAAGGCGGCGGCCCAGCCCACCACCTACCAGTACAGCTGCAGCGGCCCGACGCTGGAGACGCGGATGCGGATACCGGGCGTGGCCGATCCGATCGTGCAGCGTTATCGCCGGCAGTGAGCGGGCCGTGCCGATGCCAGGCGGGAGCAAGGTGATGGAGCGCGGGATCGCCCGGATCGTGGCGGCGCTGGCAACGTGGCTGCTGCTGCCCGGCGTGGCCCTGGCCGGCGCTGGGCCCTCGTTCGACTGCGGCAAGGCCCGTGCGCCGATCGAGCACACGATCTGCGACACGCCCCGGGTGGCATTGCTCGATGCAATCCTCGCCCGCTACTACGCCAGGGCCAGGTCATCGCTGCCGCGCGCCGGGCGAGCCTGCCTGGCCGCCGACCAGCGCGCATGGCTGGCGCTGCAACGCGCTGTCTGCGACTCCGCCGCATGCCTGGAACAGGCCTACCTGCTGCGCCTGGACGCACTGGAAGGCCTGTTGCCGGGGGCCGTCGTCGACCGTCGACTCGAGGACTATCCGGTTACCGGCGGCGCGCGCCTGCTCGGCGTGCTGCCTGCGGTCGAGGGAGGCCAGCTTCCGCCGGGCGGGCTGGAAGAGGTGCTCATGCAAGGCACGCCGGTGGAAGACGAGGGCGGCTACCTGCTCGTCGATGGCCGCTTCGACAGGAACAGCTGGCAGGAATTCGTCGACCTGCAGGGCGACATCGAAGCGATCCATGCCCGCTTCGGCGAGGGTCCGGTCCATTTCACCGGCGTGGCCGGCGGTTTCGGCGCGGGCGCGCTCGACGACCGGGCCCGGGCGGCTATCGAGGATGTCGCTGCCCGCGGGGGCGAGTTGCAGGTCCGGGGCTGGGCGGTCTACACCGATGCGGCACCGCCGCTCATCGACGATCGCCGTTGTGCCTTCGTCTACGGGCTCCCCGCCCCCTGAGCCGGGGTGGTCGCCGGGTCAGCCCGCTGGCGGCAGGCGGAAGAATGCGCGCGCGTTGGCCGTGGTCTGCGCCGTGACGGCAGCCGGGTCCTCGCCGCGGTCGCGGGCCAGCTCCTCGACGATGTGCGGCAGGAACACCGGTTCGTTGCGCCGGTCCTTGGGCAGCGGCTTGAGCGTGCGCGGCAGCAGGTAGGGCGAGTCGGTCTCCACCAGCAGGCGGTTGGCCGGGATGTGCTTCACCAGTTCGCGCAGGTGCGCGCCGCGGCGTTCGTCGCACAGCCAGCCGGTGATGCCGATGTACCAGTCGTTGTCGAGGTAGTCGAACATCTCCTCGCGCGTGCCGGTGAAGCAGTGCACCACCGCCGGGCCGAGCCGGCCGTCGAAGTTCCGCATCATCGCCATGAAGTCTTCGTGCGCGTCGCGCTGGTGCAGGAACAGCGGCTTGGACGTGTCGACGCCGACCTGCAGTTGCCGCTCGAAGGCCTTGCGCTGCGCCGGGCGCGGCGAGAAGTCGCGGAAGTAGTCCAGCCCGCACTCGCCCACCGCCACCACTTCCGGATGCGCATGCAGCGCACGCATCTCCGCGTCGCATTCGTCGGTGTATTCGGTGGCGTGGTGCGGATGCACGCCGGCGGTGGCGTAGAGGAAGCCCGGGTGTCGCTGCGCCAGCTGCAGCGCCAGCGGCGAATGCTCGCGACTGGCGCCGGTGACGACCATCTGCACCACCCCGGCCTCGCGTGCGCGAGCCAGCACCGCGTCGCGGTCGCGGTCGAAGCTGTCGTGGGTGAGGTTGGCGCCGATATCGACGAGCTGCATGCGATGAAAGCCGGAGGGGGGCCGCCCATTGTAGGAGCGGGCATGACCGCGACACGAGCGCCGCAGTTGCGATGGCATTGTCAGTCCCAGCGTGGTCGGGTCGCGGTCATGCCCGCTCCTACGACAAGGCGGCGGTCCGTATCCTGTGTGCATGGATTCCGCATCGTTCCCCATCGCAGCGCTGCTGCCGGCCATCGTCGACAGCCTCGCCGCGCATCCGCGCCTGGTGCTGGAGGCGCCGCCCGGCGCCGGCAAGACCACGCAGGTGCCGCTGGCCCTGCTTGATGCGCCGTGGCTGGAGGGTCGCCGCATCGTGATGCTCGAGCCGCGCCGGGTCGCGGCGCGCAGCGCGGCGATGTTCATGGCCCGCCAGCTCGGCGAGGACGTCGGCGATACCGTCGGCTACCGGATCCGTTTCGAGAACCGGATCGGCCCGCGGACCCGGATCGAGGTGGTCACCGAAGGCATCCTCACCCGGATGATCCAGGACGACCCCGAACTCGGCGGCTCCGGGTCCGGTGGCGTCGGCCTGCTGCTGTTCGACGAATTCCACGAGCGCCACCTCGCGGCCGACCTGGGCCTGGCCCTGGCCCTGGACGTGCAGGCGCAGCTGCGCGAGGACCTGCGCATCGTGGTGATGTCGGCCACCCTCGACGGCGAGCGCCTGGCGCGCTTCCTGGATGCGCCGCGACTCTCCAGCGCCGGGCGCAGCCATCCGGTGCAGGTGGCGCATTTCCCGGCGCGCCGCGAGGAGTCGATCGAGGCGCAGGCACGGCGCGCGACCGAACAGGCGCTGGCCCAGCATCCCGGCGACGTGCTGGTGTTCCTGCCCGGCCAGCGCGAGATCGCGCGGGTGCAGGCGGCGCTGGAGGCGGCGACGCTGCCGGCCAGCACGGAGGTACTGGCCCTGCATGGCGAACTGCCGGTGGAGCAGCAGTCACGCGTGCTGCAGCCCGCTCCCGATGGCCGCCGCCGCGTGGTGCTGGCGACCAACGTGGCCGAATCCTCGGTGACCCTGCCCGGCGTGCGCGTGGTCGTGGACGCCGGGCTGGCGCGCGAACCGCGCTTCGATCCCAACAGCGGATTTTCGCGGCTGGATGCCGTGGCCATCTCGCAGGCTTCGGCCGACCAGCGCGCCGGCCGCGCCGGCCGCGTCGCCGACGGCTGGGCCTGGCGCCTGTGGCCCGAATCGCAGCGTCTGGAAGCGCAACGCAGGCCCGAGATCGCACAGGTGGAACTGGCGGGCCTGGCCCTGGAACTGGCGGCCTGGGGCAACGATGCGCTGCGGTTCGTCGACCCGCCGCCTGCCGGCGCGCTGGCCGCCGCCCGCGAACTGCTGCAGCGCCTGGGCGCGCTCTCCGACGCCGGCGGCATCACCGCGATCGGCCAGCGCATGCTCGCGCTGGGCACGCATCCGCGACTGGCAGCGATGCTGCTGGCCGCGCGTAATCCACGCGAACAGGCGCTGGCCGCCGACCTGGCCGCGCTGGTCGAGGCGCGCGACCCGCTGCGCAGCCGCAGCGATGCGCTGGCCGAGCGCTGGCGTGCGCTGGCTGCGTTCCGCCAGGGAAGCCTGCCGCACGATGCCAGCCGTGCGGCGCTGGCGTCGATCGACGCGGCGGCCAGGCAATGGCGTCGGCGCCTGCGCTGCGAGGCATCTGCGCCGGCGGAGGTCGAGGCGCACGAACTGGGCGACCTGCTCGCCCATGCATTCCCCGACCGGATCGCCGCGCGGCATCCGCTCGATCCCTTGCGCTACGCGCTGGCCAACGGCCGCACCGCCAAGCTGTTCGACGACAGCGCCTTGCGCGGCGAACCGTGGCTGGTGGCCAGCGAACTGCGCTTCGAGCAGCGCGGCGATGCGCTGCTGCTGCGCGCCGCACCGGTGGACGAATCGCGGCTGCGCCGCGACTTCCCGGAACGCTTCGTCGAGCAGGAAGGGGCGGTCTGGGATGCCGACAAGCGCGCGCTGGTGGCGCGGCGCGAATCGCGCTTCGACCGGATCGTGCTCGACAGCCGGCCCGCCGGCCGCGTCGATCCGGCCCAGGCCGCGCAGGCCCTGACCGATGCGGTGCGCGAACTGGGCCTGCCTGCACTGCCGTGGACCGAGAACCTGCGCCAGTGGCAGGCGCGCATGGTCTCGCTGCGCGCATGGCTGCCCGATCTCGCACTGCCCGACATGTCCGACGCGGCGTTGCAGGCCACGCTCGACACCTGGTTGCACCCGGCATTCGCCGGCAAGACCCGGCTCGATGCGCTGTCGGAGGACGAACTGGGCGAAGCGTTGAAATCCCCGCTGGACTGGAGCCTGCGCCAGCAACTGGACCGGCTGGCGCCGGTACGGATCACCGTGCCTTCGGGGATGGAACGCCGCATCGACTACGCGCTCGACCACGAAGGCGCGCCGCAACCGCCGGTGCTGGCGGTGAAGCTGCAGGAGCTGTTCGGGCTGGCCGACACCCCGCGCATCGCCGACGGTCGCGTGCCGTTGCTGTTGCACCTGCTCTCGCCAGGAGGAAAGCCGCTGCAGGTGACCGGCGACCTCAAGGGCTTCTGGGACCGGACCTATCCGGAAGTGCGCAAGGAGATGAAGGGTCGCTATCCGCGCCATCCGTGGCCGGACGACCCGTGGAGCGCGACCGCGACCCATCGGGCCAAGCCGCGCGGGACCTAGGCGCGTTGCCCACCCATACGCGGACGCCCGGGTAGAGACGATGCCCCGGATTGCGCCGGCGCCACCGCCACCGCATACGCCAGGCAAGGCCGGCGCCACGCATGAACCGCCGCCCTCCCGCGGCCGGTCGCGTGGCCCGCGGGCGCTGGCGCTGACGTATCGTCGACATGCCGTCACCGACACTGGCGGCGTCTCCCACCCTTTCCCCCGGGGATCCCCATGAGCAAGCTGACCATCATTTCCGACCGCGCCCTGGAGCTGGCCGAGCACGCCGGCGCGGGCCTGCGCCAGGCAGGCTCGAGCCTGCGCGACGCCGGCATCGGCGCCGAACAGTGGATCAAGACGGGTGCTGCGCTGGGCGCGGCCAAGGCCGGCTTCAACGTCGCCCGCGGCACCGTGCGCCGCCATCCGGTGGCCTTGGCCGCTGCCGCCGCCGTGGTCGGGGCCGGCGTGCTGGCGTACGTGCTCTATCGCAAGAAGCGCGAGCGCGACCTGCAGCAGCCCATCGACGGCCAGTCGGAGCGACTGCCGCGCAGCAACGGCAATGCCGCCACCCGTGCGCGCACGACGCGGACCCGGCGCCCCTCGACCACGGCCTGACCGCGCTCGGCGTAGTAGCGCCCGGCGGTTGTAGGAGCGGACTTCGGGCCGCGACACCGACGCCATCGAACCACGACGGCGTCGCCCGAGGCGAGCGGGAAGAACCCTTTCCCATGACCACTCGCGCCGAGTTCCTCATAGCGAAAGTGGCGCGCCAGGATTCCGCCGCGGAGTGCCGTCGGAGTCAGGCGTTAGCGCTTCTGCCGACGGCGTCGGTGTCGCGGCCTGAAGTCCGTTCCTACAGAAGCGACCCGCCCACCCGCTGCCAGTGCCCGGGTGAAAGCCATGCCTGCGTGCCACCCATTGCATCGAGCCGATGGCCTCCGATCCCGACCCGCACCAGGCGTAGCGTCGGCAGGCCGACCGCGGCAGTCATGCGCCGTACCTGGCGGTTGCGGCCTTCGCCGATCACCAGTTCCAGCCACGCATCGGGCACGGTCTTGCGGAAGCGCACCGGCGGATCGCGCGGCCACAGGGTCGCCACTTCTTCCGGCGCGAGCCTGCGCGCCTGAGCCGGCCGGGTCGGCCCGTCGTTGAGGACCACGCCCGCGCGCAATGCCTGCACCTGCTCGGGCTGCGGATCGCCCTCGACCTGCACCCAATACGTCTTGGGCTGCTTGTGCCGGGGATCGGTCAGGCGGTTGGCCAGCGTGCCGTCGTCGGTCAGCAGCAACAGGCCTTCGCTGTCGTGGTCCAGGCGTCCGGCCGCGTAAACCGCCGGCGGCAGGCCGAAACCGGCCAGCGTCGGCCGCGGTGGCGTGCTGCGATCCGTGAACTGGCACAGGACGCCAAAGGGCTTGTTGAACGCGACCAGCATCGGAAGGGGCTGGACTCAGGCCAGGTGCAGGCCGTGGCCACCCAGCGGCCGGGTTTCGCTGCGTGAATCGAAGCCGGCGATCAGCGGCCGTCCGCGCGCGATGGCGTCCTTCACCGCGGGCAGTGCCAGCGAACCCTGGTGGCTGGCCGCGCTGTCCCAGACTTCGGTGATCCACAGCGCGTCGTCATCGGCCGGGTCCTCGGCGATGACGTAGCTCAGGCAGCCGGGCATCGCGGCCGTTCCTTCGAGCAGGACATCGGCCAGTGCCGCGCGTTGCCCCGCGATGGCGCGAATCCTTCCGATCAGTCCGTACATGGGTGCTCCGTTCGCGACAGGCAGGGCCGGGATCGACGCGCCGTGCCAGCACCGAATGAATCCGCGCCGGTCCACGGGTGGCCAATGGATCGCGGCGACGTTGCGGGAAGGGGTCGCGCGCGCGGCGCGACCGCCCCTCGCCTCCTGTCTTACTCCTGGCCCGCCTTCTTCACGAAGCGCAGGGTCATCCGGTCGCTCTCGCCGATCGCCTGGTACTTCGCGCGGTCGGCCTCCGGATGGTTGTTCGAAGGCGGCAGCGTCCACACGCCGTTCGGATGGTCCTTGGTGTCGCGCGGGTTGGCGTTGACCTCGCTGCTGCCGGCCAGCTCGAAGCCGGCCGCCTTAGCCAACGCGATGACCTGGTCCTGGCCCACGTAGCCGCTCTTGTCGTCGGCCGGCACGTCGCCCTTGGCGCGGTGCTCGACCACACCGAGCACGCCGCCGGGCTTGAGCACGTCGTAGAAGCCCTTGAACATGCCCTCGGCCTGGCCGGCGCTGCGCCAGTTGTGCACGTTGCGGAAGGTCAGCACCAGATCGGCCGAACCCGGCGCGCCGAAAGACGGCGACTTCGGGTCATAGGCCACGACCGCGGCCTTGTCGAACTGCGCCGCGGCACCGGCGAATTTCCTGGCCAGGCCGTCCTTGCCCTTCTGGTAGTAGTCGCGCTGGCGGCCGGCCTCGTACGCGGCCGGATCCACGATCGCGGCGACGTACTTGCCGTCTTCGCGCAGGTAAGGCGCGAGGATCTCCGCATACCAGCCACCACCGGGGGTGATCTCCACGACGGTCTGGTCGGGCCTGATGCCGAAGAAGGCCAGGGTCTGTCCGGGATGGCGATAGGCGTCGCGCGGCGTGTTGGCCGGATCGCGCCACTTGCCGTCGATGGCAGCCTGCAGCGCGGTATCGGGCGCGGGCAGCGTGGCCGTGTCGGCCGGTTTGACGGCCTGCGCCATCGGCGCGGCGATCGCGAGGGACAGGCCCAGCAGGCAGGCACGGGAAAGCGGAATACGTGACATCGCGACGCTCCGGTTCAGAAGTTGCGCGAGCCTAGCACGGGGTCCTTAAGGCGACGTCCATGCGGGTGCTGGAACCAGGGTGCGCATGCACATCGACGACCGGATGCACGGCGTATCCTTCGGGCCATCGATGCCACGGCACGGGAGCAGCACGCATGACGACCAGTACGCGAATCGTCCTGGCCTCGCGGCCCACGGGCGAGCCCCAACCCGCCAACTTCCGCCTCGAACAAGCCACGATACCGGTGACCGGTCCAGGCCAGGTCCTGCTGCGCAACCTCTACCTGTCGCTGGACCCGTACATGCGTGGTCGCATGAATGCCGGCCGGTCCTACGTGCCGCCGATCGCCATCGATGGCGTCATGGATGGCGGCACCGTGTCGCAGGTGGTGGAGTCGCAACATCCGGACTGGCATGCGGGCGACCTCGTGCTTGCCCACGGTGGCTGGCAGACGCACGTCCTGGTCGAGGGCAGCCAGCTGCGCCGTCGCCTCGATCCGGCCACCGCGCCGCTGACCACCGCGCTGGGCGTGTACGGCATGCCCGGTTTCACCGCATACGCGGGTCTGCGCGAGATCGGCAAGCCGCAGCCAGGCGAAACGGTGGTGGTGGCCGCGGCCGCTGGACCGGTCGGCGCCACCGTCGGCCAGATCGCCAGGCTGCAGGGCGCGCGCGTGGTCGGTATCGCCGGAGGGCCGGACAAGGTCGCCTGGCTGCGCGACGAACTCGGCTTCGACGCGGCCATCGACCATCGCGCGCCGGACTTCGCCGAACAACTGCGTGCCGCTGCGCCGGGTGGCATCGATGTCTATTTCGAGAACGTCGGCGGCAAGGTGTTCGATGCGGTGCTGCCATTGCTCAACGATTTCGCGCGGGTTCCGGTCTGCGGCGTCGTCGCGCACTACAACGCCACCGCCCTGCCCGAGGGTCCCGATCGCGTGCCCTGGCTGCTCACCCTGGTGCTGCAGCGCCGGATCACCCTGCGCGGCTTCATCCAGTCCGACTTCATGCACCTGTACCCGGAGTTCGTGCGCGAGATGGGCGCATGGCTGCGCGATGGCCGCATGCGCTACCGGGAAGATTTCGTCGATGGACTGGAGAACGCGCCGCAGGGCCTGATCGGCATGCTCCGCGGCGACAACTTCGGCAAGCGGATCGTGCGCATCGCGGCGCCGGCATGAGGTCATAGCCGCAGCGCAGCGGGACGAGGTCGCCCGCCGCGGAACGGAAGCTGTCGTTCGCCGGGCCTGTGCCGCTGCCCGCACGACCCGGTGGCTCAGGCCAGCTTCAAGGCTTCCGGATACGGCGGCGTGTCCGGCCATTCGCCGCGGCGCAGCTGCGCCTGCAGCAGCTGCCACCACTGCGGATCGAACAGTTGCCCATGCACCGCCTTCAGCGCCGCGGCCAGCGGTGCGGGCAGGGCCATGAACATCGCGAAGCGTTCGGGGAACACGTCGCCCGCGGCCACGTGGAACCACGGCTCGCTGGCGATCTGCTCCTCGTAGCTGGTGGGCTTGGGCCACTCGCGGAAATGGCACTCGCTGACCGCGCCGATCTCGTCGTAGTCGTAGAACACCACGCGACGATGGCGCGACACGCCGAAGTTCTTCAGCAGCATGTCGCCGGGGAAGATGTCGTTGCGCGCCAGGTCGACGATCGCCTGGCCGTAGTCCAGCGCGGCCTGGCGTGCGCCATCGGCGGTCTGTTCGCGCAGGTACAGGTCCAGCGGACGCAGCCGGCGCTGCACGTAGCACAACCGCAGCACGACATCGTCGCCCTCCTCTTCCAGGCTGCCGGCGCAGGTCGCGCGCAGTTCTTCCAGCAATGCCGGATCGAAGCGCGCGCGTGGGAAGCGCAGGTGCCGGAACGGCTGCGCGTCGAGCAGCCGGCCGACCCGGTCCAGGCGGAACACGCGTTCGTACTGCGCCTGCACTTCGACCGGCGTGGTCCGCTTGGGCCATTCGAAGCGGTCGCGGATCACCTTGAACACCAGCGGCTGCCCGGGCAGGGTGAACACCGCCATCACCATGCCCGGCGTGCCCTCGGCACGGACCAGCCGTTCGGCCGGATGCGCGTGGAAATAGCGGAAGAAGCTGCGATAGCGCTCGGTCTTGCCCTGCTTGGCGCGGCCGAGCACGGTGTACAGCTCGTCGATGGGCTTGTGCGGCAGCACCGAGCGCAGGAACACCACCGCGTCGCCCACGGTCGGCAGGTCGGCCTGGAAGTAGCTGCGCGAGACGCCGAACAGCTGGGCCACGTCGGCGCGCCGGGTCAGTACCGCTTCGGCGCGGATGCCGTCCTCGCCGTGCACCAGCGCGATCACGCAGGGCGAGAAGCGGTGTTCGCCGTATACGCGGCCGACCAGGTACGCCCGGCGTTCGCGATAGAACACCGTGTCCAGCAGCTCGATGCCGCGCACCGGATGCTCGCCCCAGTGCGCCAGGTCGTCCTGCAGGCGGATGGCTATTGCCGCCGCGCAGCGGGTGCGGTGCGCGTACGGCACGGCGAAGCGGTAGTTCTCCAGTACCCGCATGAAGGTGTCGGTCGGCCGCGTCTCGGAGACGGCGTAGCTGTGCCGTGCCACCGGCAGGGTGATCGCATCGGTCGGCTCGATGTCCAGGGCGACGAACTCGATCGCCGGATCCACGCCGCGGCTGCGGAAGAAGCGCCGGGTCAGCGTGTTGTAGAAGGTCTTGTACAGCTCGACGTCGATCAGTCCGTCGATCAGGCCCGAATAGGCGCTGCGCGCGGCGCCCCACAGCGGGCGGTCGTGGGCCTGCATGCCCAGCAGCGCGGCCAGGCGGCGGCCGCACTCGTCGATGCAGGTGTCGTACAGGCCCAGGCGTTCGGCCGCGTCCTCGCGCGCGCCGGGCCAGTTGCGCGTTTCGAAGCGCCGCTGCGCGCGCCGGCTGATCGCCGCGAAACGCGCGTGGTAGTCGTCGAAGGCGTCGCGGATCTGCGCGGCGATGGCGTCGGCCTGGGTCATGCGCGCATGGTAGGGCGGGATTCGGCCCCGCCGCCACGGCACGTCTGGCGCAAAGCACGCGCTGGAGCGGGGCTTGCCCCGCTGCTTGCTCCGATGGGCCGCCTACAGCAGCGGGACAAGCCCGGGGCTACGGAGTCAACACTTCCAATGTCTGCACATCGATGTAGCGACCGCCGAAGCCGCGTTCGATCTCGCCGGTGATCCGCACCTTGTCTTCCGGCCCGACCTTGCGGCCCTGCCAGGTCTTGTTCTCGATCTCGACCCGGATCTCGCCGGTCTCGTCGCGGAAGGTGAAGTACTCGTCACGCAGGTGGCCAACGACATTGCCGGTCAGGGTGACGTCGCTGCCCACCCGGGCATTGCCGACCGCCGCGACGGTGGACGCCTGCGGCGACGCGCTGGGGCCGGTGAACTGGGCGGTTGCCGGGAGGGAAACGGCAAGCGCGGAAAGGGACAACGCGAAAGCGAAGACGATCCTCTTCATCGCATCTACTCCTTGGGGAATGCCGTCCCGGTCGTGGGCGCCTGGCATCGGCATCCCGATTATGCGCATCCGCACCGGCGGACCATGAATGCGCGTGTCCGCTCAGGCGCTCGGCCCGGCGGCCTGCTCCAGCAACCATTCGCGCATGATCGCGAAACCGGGATGCGACACGCTGCGCTCCGGATACACGAGGTAGTGGCCGAATCCGGCCGGCAGGTGCTCGCGCGCCAGCGGGACCAGGCGCCCGGCGCGGACCAGGGGCTCGGCCAGCGTCCAGCGCGCCAGGGCCACGCCCATGCCCTGCACCGCGGCCTGGTGCAGGGTCTCGGTGTCGTCGAAGCGGGCGACGTAGCGCTCGGGCGCTTGCCCGCCGAAGCGCGCGAACCAGTCCTTCCAGCGATCAGCCGGATCGCCCAGCAGCGGGAGTTCCGCCAGTCGATCCAGCGCCGGCTCGCCGTGGCGCTCGACCAGCGCGGGACTGGCGACCGGCACGATCGATTCGTGGAACAGCAGCTCGGCGCGCACGCCCGGCCAGTGGCCTGCGCCCAGGCGCAAGGCCAGGTCCACCGGCTCGCGTTCGAAGTCCACCACGTGCGTGCTCGACTGCAGGTTCAACGCGAGCTCGGGATGCCCAGCCAGGAACGCCGGCAGCCGCGGCACCAGCCAGGCGGTGGCCATCGACGGGATCAGGCTCAGCGTCACCGTGTTGTCGCTGCGCACGCTGGCATGCCGCAGGGCGTGCTCGATGGTGGCCAGCGGTCCGGCGATCGCGTCGAACAGGCGCTGGCCCTCGGGAGTGGGTTCGACCCCGCGCGGACCGCGGGCCAGCAGGCGATGGCCCAGGCGTTGTTCGAGCAGGCGCATGCGATGGCTCAGCGCGCTCACGGTGAGGTTCATGCGCTCGGCCGCGCGGGTCAGGTTGCCGAGCCGGGCGGCGGTGACGAAGGCTTCGACCTGGTCCAGCGGGAGCCGGCTCATCTTGAATTCACCTCAACCCTGATGCGCAGATGTTTCGCTTTTTGCTCGGCAATCGTGGACCTATCTTGGCAACCGTTCAAGCCGGAGTGCCGGCAAAGGAGCGGTGTCATGGATAGCACGAACAACGGGTGGTGGCGGCAACTGGCGGCGATGTACCAGGGACTGTTGTTCCTCGACGGCCATATCGTCGATCCCCCCGCCGCCGCCGGGGAGGATCGCGACGGCGCCGGGCAGGTGCTCGAAGGCGCACGGGCCGGGCATCGGCACCCGCGTGCCCGGATACGCCTCGACGCACGCCGGCTGCGCGCGGGCATCGCGTTTTCGCTGTTCCGCTGACGGTGGTCGCCCGCCGCGCAGCGCGCGCAAACGACGACGCCCGGCCGGAGCCGGGCGTCTGGAGGGCATTGCGGTGACGCGGCTTTCGCCGCGCCGACTCAACCCAGGGTGGCGAGCGCGGCGTTGAACGTCGCCGACGGCCGCATCGCCGCACCGGCCTTGGCCAGGTCCGGATGGTAGTAGCCGCCGATGTCGACCGGCTTGCCCTGTGCGCCGTTGAGCTCGCCGATGATCGTGGCCTCGCCCTCGGCCAGCGCCTTGGCCAGCGGTGCGAACCTGGCCTTCAGGCCCGCGTCCTGGTCCTGCGCGGCCAGCGCCTGCGCCCAGTACAGGGCCAGGTAGTAGTGGCTGCCGCGGTTGTCCAGCTCGCCGACCTTGCGCGCCGGCGAACGGTTGTTGTCCAGGATCAGGCCGTTGGCCTGGTCGAGCGCGGTGGCCAGCACGCCGGCGGAGGCATTGCCGGTCTGCTCGGCCAGGTGTTCCAGCGAGGCGGCCAGTGCCAGGAACTCGCCCAGCGAATCCCAGCGCAGGTAGTCCTCTTCCACGAACTGCTGCACGTGCTTGGGCGCCGAGCCACCGGCACCGGTCTCGAACAGGCCGCCGCCGGCCATCAGCGGCACGATCGACAGCATCTTGGCGCTGGTGCCCAGCTCCAGGATCGGGAACAGGTCGGTCAGGTAATCGCGCAGGACATTGCCGGTCACCGAGATGGTGTCCTTGCCCTGGCGGATGCGCTCGAGCGAGAACTTCGTCGCATCGACCGGCGACAGCACGCGGATATCCAGACCGGCCGTGTCATGGTCCTTGAGGTACGCCTCGACCTTGGCGATCACCTGGCGGTCGTGCGCGCGCGCAGTGTCCAGCCAGAACACGGCCGGGGTACCGCTGAGGCGGGCGCGGTTCACGGCGAGCTTGACCCAGTCCTGGATCGGCGCGTCCTTGGTCTGGCACATGCGCCAGATGTCGCCCGCTTCCACCTTGTGCTCGAACACGACCTTGCCGGCGTCGTCGGTGACGCGCACGGTGCCGTCGGCCGGGATGCGGAAGGTCTTGTCGTGGCTGCCGTACTCCTCGGCCTTCTGCGCCATCAGGCCGACGTTGGGCACGCTGCCCATGGTGGTCGGGTCGAACGCGCCGTGCGCCTTGCAGTCCTCGATCACCACCTGGTACACGCCGGCGTAGCAGCGGTCCGGGATCACCGCCTTGGTGTCCTGCAGCTTGCCTTCGGCGTTCCACATCTTTCCGGAGTCGCGGATCATCGCCGGCATCGAGGCGTCGACGATCACGTCGCTGGGCACGTGCAGGTTGGTGATGCCCTTGTCGGAGTTGACCATCGCCAGCGCATGGCCGGCCGCGTACACGGCCTCGACGTCGGCCTTGATTACGGCCTGCTGGTCTTCCGGCAGCGGGGCGATGCGCGCATACAGGTCGCCGATGCCGTTGTCGGGCGAGAAGCCGACCGACTTCAGCGCGTCGGCGTGCTTGGCCAGCGCATCCTTGTAGAACTCCGAGACCGCCACGCCGAACATGATCGGGTCGGAGACCTTCATCATGGTCGCCTTCAGGTGCAGCGAGAACAGCACGCCCTGCGCCTTGGCCTCGGCGACCTGCGCGGCGATGAAGCCCGCCAGCGCCTTGCGGCCCATCGTCGACGCGTCGACGATCTCGCCGGCCTTGACCGCGACCTTTTCCTTCAGTACCACGGTCTTGCCGTCCGCCTGGGCGAGCTCGATCTTCAGGCCGCCAGCGGTGGCGATCGTGGCCGACTGCTCGCTGCCGTAGAAGTCGCCGCCGTCCATGTGCGCCACGTGGGTCTTCGAATCCTTGCTCCACGGACCCATCCGGTGCGGATGCTTGCGCGCGTAGCTCTTCACCGAGGCCGGCGCGCGGCGGTCGGAATTGCCCTCGCGCAGCACCGGGTTGACCGCGCTGCCCTTGGTCCGGTCGTAGCGGGCCTGGATGTCCTTTTCCTTGTCGTCCTTCGGCGCGTCCGGGTAGTCCGGCAGCGGGTAGCCCTGGTCCTGCAGCTCCTTGATCGCGGCCTTCAGCTGCGGCACCGAGGCGCTGATGTTGGGCAGCTTGATGATGTTGGCTTCCGGGCGGGTCGCCAGCTCGCCCAGTTCGGCCAGGTGGTCGCCGATCTTCTGCGCGTCGCCGAGGTAGTCCGGGAACTGGGACAGGATGCGGCCGGCCAGCGAGATGTCGCGGGTCTCCACTGCGATCCCGGCGGTGCCGGCGAACGCCTGGACGATCGGCAGCAGCGACTGGGTCGCCAGGAACGGGGCTTCATCGGTGAGCGTGTAGATGATCTTCGGCGTGTTCGACATGGTCTGCGGGGGCTCTCTTCGGATCGACTGACAGAACAGGGACGGCCGGGGCGCGGCGGGCGCATGGCCCGATGCCGTCCGGCGGCGGCGAAACCCCCGTATTGTCGCGTGTTTTGGCGGTCGGCGCGCGCAATGCGGCCCCGTGTGCCCGTGCTGCGCGGTATGGCGCGCGGGACTGTCCCGGACAGCGTGCAGGCACCCGGCCATCCCTGCTGCCAGGTGCCGCCGCGGCGGATATCCGGCTCCCGTGGGCGGTCGAAGTCCGGGATGCGTGGCCACCTTCCGCGCTACGCCTGCCGCCCGCGCACTCCCGGTGCCAGCGTGCCCGGGAAGCGGCCTTTACAATGCGCGCATGGATACCCACTACCCCACCGTACGGCTGAAGAACGCCTGGCGTTCCAGCCATCCCTGGATCTTCCAGAAACTGGTCGACAAGCCCGCGCAGAAGCCCAAGCCGGGCGAGATCGTCGACGCGTTCGACGTCGAGGGCCAGTTCATCGGCCGCGGCTTCTACAACGGCCACTCGCGCATCGCGCTGCGCATCCTCGAGAACGACCCGGCGGTGGCCGTGGACGCCGGCTGGTTCACCCGCAGGATCGGCGAGGCGATCTCGCTGCGCCGCGACGTGTTGAAGCTCGATGAGGTCTCCGACGCCTGGCGCGTCGTGCATTCCGAGGGCGATGGCCTGTCCGGGCTGGTGGTGGACCGCTACGCGGACCTGCTGGTGGTCGAGTTCTTCAGTGCCGGCATGTACCGCCATCGCGAGTGGATCTATGCCGCGCTGCGCGAACATTTCCCGGGCGCGCGCATCTACAGCTTCGCCGACGAGCACGTGCAGAAGCAGGAGAGCTTCGACTACCGCCCGGTCTACAGCGGCGGCGGTTCGCCCGAGCCGGCAGTGATCACCGAATACGGGATCCGCTTCCGCGCCGATCCGGCCGGCGCGCACAAGACCGGCTTCTTCGCCGACCAGCGCGAGAACCGGCAGTGGTTCTCGCAGCAGGTGGCCGGCAAGACCGTGCTCGACCTGTGCTGCAACACCGGCGGATTCGCGGTCTACGCCGCGGCGCGCGGCGCGGCCGAGGTCACCGGCATCGACATCGACGAGGCGGTGATCGAAATCGCCAAGGGCAATGCGCGCCTCAACGGCGTGAAGCCGCGCTTCGTGCAGGCCGACATCTTCCCGTGGCTGCGCGACGCGGCCAATCGCGGCGACCGCTACGACGCGGTGATCCTGGATCCGGCGAAGATGACCCGCGACCGCGACCAGGTCATCCCCGCGCTGAAGAAGTACCTGGACATGAACAAGCTGGCGCTGGGCGTGGTCAAGCCGGGCGGCCTGTTCGCCACGTTCTCGTGCACCGGCCTGGTGGCCGAGGACCAGTTCCTGGACATGCTGCGCCGCGCCGCGTTCTACGCCGGGCGCACGGTGCAGGTGCTGAAGGTGGCCGGCGCCGGCGCCGACCACCCGTTCCTGGCCAACGTGCCCGAGTCGCGCTACCTCAAGGCGGTGTTCTGCCGCGTGCTCGACTGAGCCTGCCGCCGGCGGGAGGTTTCCGCCGGCGATGCCCCGCTCAGGCGCGCGCCAGCTGGCTGTTGCGGCGCGCGTACACCAGGTACAGGACGAAGCCGAACACGTTCCAGGCCAGGAAATACAGCTGGGTCCGCTGCGGCAGGCTCCAGAACAGGTAGGCGCAACCGGCAATGGCCAGCGGCGCGATCACCCACGCCAGCGGCGTGCGGAAGCCGCGCGCACGATCGGGCTCGCGCTTGCGCAGCACCAGCAGGCACACCGACACGGCGATGAACGCGACCAGGGTGCCGGCATTGGCCAGCGCCGCGATCTCGTCCAGCCGGGCCACGCCGGCCAGCGCGGCGACCAGGATCGCGGTGAACACGGTGATCGTCACCGGCGTGCCGGTCTTCGCATTGACCTTCGACAGCGAGCGCGGCAGCAGGCCGTCGCGCGACATCACGAAGAAGATCCGGCTCTGGCCATAGAAGAACGCCAGCAGCACGGTCGGCAAAGCGACCACCGCAGCGACGCCGATCGCCGCGGCCGCCGGGCCGTGGCCCAGCTCGCGCAGGATCAGCGCCAGCGGCTCGGCGCTCTGGCCGAACACGGTGTAGCTCAGTGCACCGACCGCGGCCAGCGCCACCAGCACGTAGATGATGGTGCAGCCGACCATCGAACCGATGATGCCGATCGACAGGTTGCGGCTGGGATCCTTGGTTTCCTCGGCGGCGGTGGAAATCGCGTCGAAACCGTAGAAGGCGAAGAAGATGATCGCTGCCGCGGCCATGACCCCGCGTTCCACGCCGTCGGCACCCATCGATTTGGGAAAGCCGTAAGGCATGAACGGCTGCAGGTTGTCGGCGTTGAACGCCGGCAGGGCGATGGCGATGAACACCGCCAGCGCGACCAGCTTGACCACCACCAGCACCGCGTTGAGCGTGGCGCTCTCGCGGGTGCCGGCCATCAGCAGCCCCGCCACGGCGAAGGTGATCAGGATCGCCGGCAGGTTGATGATGCCGCCGGCGTGCGGCCCGGCTGCCAGCGCGGGCGGGATGGTGACGCCGACCCATTGCATGAAGCCGACGAAGTAGCCCGACCAGCCCACCGCGACGGTGCTGACCACCAGCGAATACTCCAGGATCAGGCTCCAGCCCACGATCCAGGCCAGGGTCTCGCCCAGGGCGGCGTAACTGTAGGTATAGGCACTGCCGGCCGCCGGCATCATCGTCGCCATTTCGGCATAGGCCAGTGCGGCGCATGCGCAGACCACGCCGGCGATCACGAACGAAAGCAGCACCGCCGGACCCGCCTTGTCGGCGCCGACCCCGATCAGGGTGTAGATGCCGGTGCCGACGATGGCGCCGATGCCCAGCGCGACCAGGTGCGGCCAGCCCAGGGTCGGGACCAGGCGGCGACCTTCCTCGTGCTGGGTGATGGTGTCGAGCGACTTGCGGCGGTGCCAGCTCATGGATGTCCAGGACGGATGCGAAGCGCGGAGTGTGGCGCAACGCAACGCAGCAAAGCCATCGACCGCCGCGGGCCGGGGTGCGTTCCGCCCTAGGCGCCGGCGTTGCCGCTGCCGTGCAGCAGGTAGTCGCGCAGGGCCACCGCGTTGTTGTGCTCTTCGTCGTGGGCGGCGTAGAGCAGGGTCACCGGTCCACGGACCAGGTAGCCACGCAACCGGGCCAGGGCCTCGGGATTGGCTTCCAGCTCAGCGAAATAGCGCGTGCGGAAGCCGTCCCAGCGCGCCGGATCATGGCCGAACCACTTGCGCAGCGCGGTGCTGGGCGCCAGCGCCTTGAGCCAGGCTTCGGCCTGCAGCGTTTCCTTGCGCAGCCCGCGTGGCCACAGTCCGTCGACCAGCAGGCGCTGGCCGTCGCCGGCTTCCGGCTCCTCGTAGGCGCGCTTGAGATGGATGGGGTGGCGGGTGCGGCTGGCCATGGCGGGGCATCCGGAAGTGCCCGCAGTCTGGGAGCGGGGCGGGAAGGCGGGAGTGAAGGCCCCGGCCTGGCGACCGGGTGCAGGCGAGGATGGGCGCCACGCGTCGCGTCCCCTGCGACCATGGCCGCTACACTTTCGGCATGAACCCAGCCGTCCTGCCCTATGTGATCGTCGTCCTCCTGCTCGCGGCGCTGGTGCTGCTGGCCCTGCTGCTGTGGGGCCGTTCGCCCGGCCGTTCCGAGGGCGCGGTAGGTGAGCTCGACAGCGCGCGCGCCGCCGCACAGGCCGCCGCGGTGGAATCCGGGCAGCTGCGGGGTCGCCTCGAATCCGTGCAGCTGGAGCTGGAGAACGAGCGGCAACGCGCCGCCGCGCAGCTTCAGGCGCTGGATGCGGCACGGCAGAGGATCGAGCGCGAGACCACGCTGCTGGCCGAACGCGAGACGCGCCTGGCCGAGCGCGACGCCGCCCTGGCGCGCGCGCAGGAACGCATCGGGATGCTCGAGGGCGAGCTGGACGCGCAACGCGGTGCCTACCGGCAGCTCCATGGCGAGCACGCCCGCGCGAGTGCGGACCTCCAGCATTCGCGGCAGGCGCAACAGGAGCTGCGCGCCTACCTGGACACCGCGCAGGAAAAGCTTTCGGGCGCGTTCGCCGAGCTGGCCGGCAAGGTGTTCGACGAGCGCGGCCAGCAGTTCGAGAAGAACGTGCGCCAGGCCACCCTGCAATCGCGCACGGACATGGAAGGCCTGCTCAAGCCGTTCTCCGACAAGCTGGGCGAATTCCGCCAGCGGGTGGACACCGTCTACGGCGACGAGGCGCGCGAGCGCGCCAGCCTGCTCGGTGCGGTCGGCGAACTGAAGACGCTCAACCAGGACATGGCGATGCAGGCCGCCGCCCTGACCAGCGCGCTCAAGGGCAGCGCGAAGGTGCGCGGCGACTGGGGCGAGCTGATGCTGGACAACGTGCTGCGCGGTTCCGGCCTGGAGGAGGGCGTGCACTACCGGCGCCAGCAGCATGCCGTCGACGACGAAGGCGCGCGGCTGCGCCCGGACGTGGTCGTGCACTTCCCGGACCAGCGCCAGGTGGTGGTCGACAGCAAGGTCAACCTGGTCGCCTGGCAGGAAGCGATGAACGCGACCACGCCCGAGCAGCACGACGAGGCGCTGCGCCGGCACGCGATCGGCCTGCGCCAGCACGTCAAGGACCTGGGCGACAAGAACTATCCCAAGGCCGTCGGTGGCGAGGCGCTCGACATCACCATCGCTTTCGTGCCGATCGAGGGTGCGCTGTCGGCCGCGCTGGGCGCCGACGCGGACCTGCAGGGATACGCGTTCGATCGGCGCGTGGTGTTCGCCTCGCCGAACACGCTCATGGCGCTGTTGCGCGTGACCGAGCGGTTGTGGACCCGCGACAAGGTGCAGAAGCAGGCGCTGGAGATCAGCGAGGTCGGGGGTCGCGTGCTTGATGCGCTCACCGCCTTCCTTGCCGAGTTCGACACCGCGGGCAAGCGGCTCGATGACGCCAGCCAGGCCTTCAGCCGTGCGCGCAACCGGCTGGTCGATTCGCCGCAATCCGCGTTCAACCGTGCGCGCAAGCTCGCCGAGCTCGGCAGCAAGGCCAGGCGCGCGCTGCCGGCCGAGCTGCAGCCGGACACGATCCAGCAGCTGGCCGCGCCCGCGGCGGGCGACGGGGACGTGCAGGAGTGAGCTTCGCGGGCGGCGCATAATCCAGGGCCCGCCACCTGGACCTGCCGCCATGACCGAAACGCTCGACACGATTCCGCTGGCCACCATCGACGGCCGGCCCGCCACCCTCGGCGACTGGAGCGGCAAGGTGCGGCTGCTGGTCAACGTCGCCTCCAAGTGCGGGCTGACCCCGCAATACGAAGGCCTGGAGCAGCTCTATCGCGAGAAGAAGGACGCGGGCCTGGAAGTGCTGGGGTTCCCGGCCAACGACTTCATGGGCCAGGAGCCGGGCAGCGAGGCGGAGATCGCCAGCTTCTGCTCGGTCAACTTCGACGTGACCTTCCCGATGTTCGCCAAGATCGCGGTGACCGGCGACGGCGTCCATCCGCTGTACCGCGCGCTGGTGGCGGCCCGGCCCGACGCGACTGGCGAAGGCCCGATGCGCGACAAGCTGGCCGGCTTCGGCATCGCCGCCAACCCGGCACCGGGCGTGCTGTGGAACTTCGAGAAGTTCCTCGTCGGGCGCGACGGCAAGGTCGCAGCCCGGTTCTCGCCGGACGTCACTGCCGAAGATCCGCGCCTGCGCGCGGCCATCGACGCCGCCCTGTCCGCCTGAGTGGTACCGGAAAGGAAGGCCCGGGAGTGATCCCGGGCCTTCGTGCTCCTGCGTGCGTGCTCCTGCGTGCTGCGGGGCGCCCGGTCAGCCGCCGGGCAGCGGCAACGGCATCGCGTCGGCCGGCACGATCGGATTGCGCTCTTCCTCTTCGCGCAGGTAGTCCGGCAGGTCGCCTTCCTGGGTGGCCCGGTTGCGGCGGTCGCCCTCGATCTGGAAGGTGCGGCGCTGCAGCCAGGCATCGCGCACCAGCGCGTAGTCGTCGGCGGCATCGGCGCGCATCGCATCCAGCGACAGCAGCTGCGCGCGCGTGTCGACCAGTTGCAGGCCCTGCAGCGTGACCCGGATCTTGTCCTCCTCGACCCGGCGTACGACCGACAGCGGCATGTCGCCGGCCAGGCCGAACACGTCGCGCAGGGTGCGCGGACCGAACAGCGGAAGCTCGACGAACCGCGAGCTGCGCCAGCCCCACATGCCCAGGGTCTGGCCGAAGTCCTCGCTGCGGCGCTTCATCTTCAGGTCGCTGGCCGGATCGAACACGCCGCCGATGCCCAGGGTCGAATTGACCACGAAGCGCCCCAGGGTCTGCACCGCGTCGCGCGGCCGGCCCTGCAGCACCTGGTTGACGAAGGTCAGCGGCGAGCCGAGGTTGTCGAAGAAGTTGGTCACGCCCAGCCGCAGCGGCTGCGGGACCACCGCCACGTAGGCCTGGGCCAGCGGCCGCGCGACCGCGCGGTCGACCGCATTGTTGAACGCGTGGATCTTGCGGTTCATCGGCTCCCACGGATCGTAGGACGAGCGCGCGGCTGTCGCCGGATCCGCGGCGTCCGCATCCTGCGCGGTGGCCGCCGGTGCCTCGCCGTACAGCGCCGCGTAGTCGTCCTCGGCCGCGGTGGGTGCAGCGGTGGTCGCGGCGTCCACGCCGGGTGCCAGGCTGGCCTCCTGTGCGGGCGTCGCAGCGGTCTGCGCGAGCACACCGCCTTCGGCCGTTTCCTCCAGCGACGGGTCGGGCGCCCGCGCGGCGTCCGCAGGCACCGTCGTCCCGGCCACGGGCGTGGCCAGTGGCGCCGCGGCGTCGGCAGCGGGCTTGGGTGCACTGGCGCACGCGGCCAGCATCAGCAGCAGTGCGGGCGCGAGGAGCCTGGACACAAGGATCATGGCGCCGGATCCGCGAAGCCGAGCGCCGCGTCCAGCCGGTAGGCGGCACGCAGTTCGGCCAGTCCGTCCGGGGTGCCGACGATCACCGGCGCGTCGAGGCGCTCAAGCGCTTCGGCGAGCAGCGCCAACCCGGCGCTGTCCAGGCGCTGCACGCCGGACAGGTCCACGGTGCGCACACCTTCCAGCTGCGGCAGCAGCGCTGGCCACGCCCCGGTGGCCGCGGCGCGGTCGAGGAGACCGCCCAGGCGCAGGACCGACCCGTCGCGATGCAGCGACAGGCCGTGGCCCGGATCAGTGTGCGCCATCGGCATCTGCTTGCGGCTGGAGGGTGCCGGCGCGCAGGTCCGCGGCGACCTGCGCGATCGACTTCTGCCGCAGCGGCGCATCGAACTGGCTGCGGAAGGTCTGCACGTAGGACACGCCTTCGACCATCACGTCGAAGATCTTCCAGCCGCCGTTGTCGCGCATCAGGTAGTCGACCGGGATCGGATTGCCGCCTTCGCGCAGCACCTCGGTGGAAACCTTGACGCCGCGGCCACCCGGCAGCGGGGTTTCGGATTTCAGGCGGATCCGCGGCTTGCCTTCGATGGTCACCAGCGCCGCGCCGTAGCGTTGCATCAGGTTGTCGGTCATCGCGTCGGCGAACAGCTTCACGTCGGCGTCGCTGGCGCCACGGCCATGCGGGCCCAGCACCAGCTTGGCGGCGTATTCGCGGTCGAACACGCTGCGCAGTTCGCTGTCGATGAAGGTGCGCAGCGCGGTCGGGTTCTTCTGGAACTCGGCCCGGCGCGCCTGCAGCGTGGTCAGGATGCGGGTGCCGTTGTCGACGACCTGCTTGCCGGGCGTGGCGGCCGGCGTGGCGGCCGGCGTGGCAGCCTGCTGGGCGTGGACGGCGACCGGCGCGACCGCGAGCAGCGGCAGGGCCAGGACGAGGGACAGGATCAGGGCTCGGTTCATTGCGGTGTCGCTTCCGTGGGGGACGGGTCTTGGGACGTTGGCGGAGGCGGCGCACCTGCACCGGCACCACCGAACATGTACTTGCCGACCAGCTGGATCAGGTCGATCGCCGGCTGGGTGTAAGCGATCTCGTCGCCCGGCTGCAGCGGCTCGGGATCACCGCCCGGCTGCAGGCCGATGAAGCTTTCGCCGAGCAGGCCGCTGGTGAGGATGCCGGCGGAGGTGTCGGCCGGCAGGTCCTTGTAACGATCGTTGATGGCCAGGGTGACCACCGAATCGAACTTCACCGGATCCAGGTCGATCTTCTCGACCCGGCCCACGACCACGCCGCCGATCTTCACCGGCGCCTGCAGGCGCAGCTGGCCGAGGTTGGCGAAGCGCGCGACCAGCGGATAGCTGCCGCCGCCAAAGCCGAACTGGCGGTTGGTCGAGGCGAACGCCAGCACCAGCAGGGACGCCAGCGCCAGCACGAGGAAGGCGCCGACCGCGAATTCGAGTCTTGGACCACGGATTGCCATGGGGATTACCTATACGAGCCGGTTTGAACGGAGTGACAACTTGAGGGCGGGAGCCCGGGGTTTCATTCAGTGTCCGCACATGGATGTGCGGGCATTGCGAGGACTCGCACTAGCGGAACAGCAGCGCCGACATCACGAAGTTCAGCATCAGCACCAGCAGCGAGGCGTTGACCACCGCGCGCGTGGTCGCCACCGAGGTGCCTTCGATGGTCGGCTCGGCGTGGAAACCCACGTACGAGGCGACCAGCGCCGCGGTACCGCCGAACACGGCCGACTTCAGCAGCGCCACGCCGAAGTCGTCCCAGAAGTCGACGCTGCCCTGCAACGCCGACCAGAACGTGCCGTTGTCCAGGCCCAGCACCTGCACGGCCTGGAACCAGCTGGCGCTGATCGCCAGCGAGCAGAAGAACACCGTCAGCAAAGGCACGCACAGCACCGCGGCCCAGAAGCGCGGCGCGACCACCTTGGCGATCGGATCGATGGCCATCAGCTCCAGCGCCTTGATCTGGTCGGTCGCGCGCATCAGCCCCAGCTCCGCCGCGATCGAACTGCCTGCGCGGCCGATGAACAGCAGAGCGGTCAGTACCGGGCCCAGCTCGCGGTACAGCGACAGGCCCAGCAGCGTCGACAACGCATCGGCGGCGCCGAAGGTGGTCAGCGTGCGGTAGCCCTGCAAGGTCAGCACCAGGCCCACGAACGCGCCGCCCACGGCGATGATCGGCAGCGAGCGGCCGCCGATCTTGTAGATTTCGCGCACGAGTTCGGCGAAGAAATCGCGGGTCGGCAGGGAGGCGCGCAGCACCGACAGCGAGAACAGGCCGGCGCGGCCCAGCGATTGCACGGTCGCGGCGATGGCCATCAGCCTGCCTCCGCGCGGATGCGTTCGAGGGGGGCGCTCTCGAAGGGAATGGGACCATCCGGTTCGCCGCGCAGGAACTGCCGCAGCAGGGGATCCTCGCTGGCCTCCAGCTGCGCGGGGGTGCCGTCGAACACGATGCTGCCATTGGCGATCACCACCGCCTGGTCGGCGATGGGCAGGGTCTCGTGTACATGGTGCGAGACGATGATGCTGGTCAGGCCCAGGCTGCGCGAGAGGCGCCGGATCAGGCTCATGATCACGCCCGACGCAATCGGATCCAGCCCGGTCAGCGGCTCGTCGTAGAGCATCAGCGGCGGATCCAGCGCCAGCGCGCGGGCCAGCGCGACGCGCCGGGCCATGCCGCCGGACAGTTCGCGCGGATACAGGCCGGCGGCGGCGCGCAGGCCGACCGCATTGAGCTTCATCGCCACCAGCCGCTGCAGCACCGGCTCGGGCAGGCGGGTGTGGGTGCGCAAAGGCAGGGCCACGTTCTCTGCCACGCTCAGGTCGGTGAGCAGGCCGTTGCCCTGCAACAGCACGCCCAGGCCCTTGCGCATCTCCAGCAGCTCGCGGCTGCGGCGCGGCACCGCTTCGCCGAACACCTGCACCGTGCCGGTCGCCGGGACCAGCTCGCCGGTCAGCGCCGCCAGCAGGGTCGACTTGCCGGTGCCCGACGGGCCGAGCACGGCGGTGATGCTGCCCGCCGGGACCACCAGGTCGAGGTCGCGCAGGATCGTGCGCCCACCCCGGTCGAGGCGGACACCCTTGAGGGTGACGGCATTGGCAGTCTGGACAGGCATGGGGGCGTTGCGGTCGCGTGCGACAAACGACGCATCATGCGTCGAGGAAACTGAATCTTAACCTATCGACTGAACCCCTCAGTACAGGAATTCCAGCACGCCACTGGAACGCAGCAAGGCCCTGCGTCGAGTGAATGCTCATGCCCGACGAACCCGGTTTCCTTTGCGGCGTAGGCCGGGTGCGCCGGCGCGGCGCGTCTCGCCTGCTGCGATGTCGCTGCGGCAAGATGGGGCGATGACCGGCCCGGCCACCGACTTCCGCCTCTACCACTCCAATGCATTGGACGTGCTGGCCGGCATCCTGGCCGAAGTGCTGCACGAACCGGCGCCCGGGCAGTCGCTGCTGGCGCCGGAGGTCGTGCTGATCCCGCAGGTGGCGATGCGCCGCTGGCTGCAGGCCACCCTCGCCGCTGCGCACGGCGTGGCCGCGAACCTCGAATTCCTCACCCCCGGCGAATTCGTCGGCCGCGCGCTGGCGGCCAATCCGCCGCCGGGCGAGGCGGCGGTGCGTGACGAGCCCCGCGACGAACTCGATGCGGCCAGCCTGCACTGGCACCTGTATGCGGCGCTGACCGACCCGGCACTGCTGGCGGATCCGGCGCTCGCCGGCATCGCCGCGCACGTCGGTGGCGGCGATCCGCTGCGCGCCTGGTCGCTGGCCGGCGAACTGGCCGGCGTGTTCGAGAAATACCAGGCCTGGCGCCGTGACTGGCTGCTGCGCTGGGAAGCCGGGGCCGACCCCGGCGACCCGCAGGCCATCCTCTGGCGCCGCGTCGCCAGCGGCCGCGCGCACCGCGCCCGGCGCATCCAGCAGTACCTCGAACGCTTCGGCACGGCCGGCGGCCCGCTGCCGGCCGGACTGCCGCCGCGGCTGTCGGCGTTCGCCACGCTCAATGTCTCGCCGGACGTGCTGCGGGTGATCGCCACCCAGGCGCGGGTCGGCAGCCTGCACTGCTTCGTGCCCTCGCCGGTGGCCGATTACTGGGGCGACCTGCAGCGCCTGCGTCGCGGCGAACCGCGCGACGACACCGCCGAGCACCCGCTGTTGCAGCGCTGGGGCGCGGCGGGCGTCGACTTCATGCGCATGGTCGGCGACTACGAGGTGGTGCACGCCTCGGCCGACTTCGCCGTGCACGTCGATCCGGGCGAAGGTGGCGGCGCGCTGCACGGCAGCCTGCTGCGTCGCCTGCAGTCGGACCTGTTCCATCGCCGTGCGATGCCGGGCGGACCGGCGCGCGCCGGGATCGACCGCAAGGATCCCAGCCTGCAGCTGCACGCCTGCCACACCCGACTGCGCGAACTGCAGGTGCTGCACGACCAGCTGCGCGGCCTGTTCGACGACCCGCGCTTCGATCCGCCGCTGCAGCCGCGCGAGGTCGCGGTGCTGGCGCCGGACATCGATCCGTACCTGCCGTACCTGGACGCGGTGTTCGGCCGTCGCGGCCAGGACGACGCCATTCCCTACGCGCTGGCCGACGCCAGCCCGCTGGCCAACGAGCCGCTGGCGGAACTGTTCCTGCGCCTGCTGGCGCTGCCGGTCTCGCGCTTCGGCCTGCATGAAGTACTCGACCTGCTTTCCACGCCGGCGCTGGCCGAGGCCAACGGCCTGGACGCACCGGCGCTGGAACGGCTGCAATCCTGGCTGGAAACGGCCGGCGCGCGCTGGGGCATCGATGCCGGCCATCGCGCACGGCTGGAGGCGCCGGCGGACGAGGCCTATACCTGGGCCTTCGCCCTGGACCGGTTGCTGCTCGGCCACGCCACCGGCAGCGAGCAGCCGATCGTGCTGCCCGGCGGCCAGGTGCTGGCGCCATTGCCACTGCTCGAAGGCGGCGCGCTGGATGCGCTGGATACCCTGGTGCGGCTGCTGCGCGTGCTCGCCTTGCATGCGCGCGTGCTCGGCGAAGCCATGCCCCCGTCGCAATGGCGCGAGCGCCTGCTTCGCCTGCTCGACGCGTTGCTGCCGCGCTCGCCATCGAGCCCGGCCACGCAGCGCGCGCTGGACCGCCTGCGCAGCCTGGTCGACGCCTTCGCCGCCACCGCCGGTCGCGCCGGCTACGACGCGCCGGTGCCGGCCGAAGCGGTGCGCGCGCACTTCGCCGACGCGCTGGCCGAAGCCGATACCCGCGCGCCGCTGCTCACCGGCGGCGTCAGCATCGGTCGCATGGTGCCGATGCGCCTGCTGCCGTTCCGCGCGATCTGCGTGCTGGGCATGAACGATGGCGAGTTCCCGCGCCGCGATCCGGCCGCCGGCCTCAACCGCCTCACCGCCGAACTGGGCACCGCCGATCGCAGGGCAGGCGACCGTTCCACCCGCGACGACGACCGCTTCCTGTTCCTGCAGCTGATGGTCGCCGCGCAGGACGTGTTCTACGTCAGCTGGATCGGCAAGGATCCGCGCGACGGCAGCGAGCGTGAGCCGTCGGTGCTGGTGTCCGAGCTGATCGACGTGGCCAGGGCCCACCACGCCGATCCGGAAGCCGCGGCGCGCGACCTGGTCGTGCACCACCCGCTGCAGCCGTTCTCGCCGGCCGCGTTCGGTGCCGGCGACGAGCCGCGCCGCTTCTCCTATCGCGAAGCCTGGCGCGCCGCCGCGGCGCAACCGGCGACCCGGCGCACCGCGCTGCCGCCCTGGTTCGCCGGCGAAGCGTTGCCGGCCACGATGGAAGATGCCGACGCGTCGCTGCAGGTCGACGAACTGCGACGTTTCCTGTTGCACCCGGCGCGCGCGCTGGTGCGGCGCATGGGCCTGCAGCTGCCGGAGGTCGAAGCCGCGGGCGAGGATATCGAACCGTTGTCCGGTCCCGGCGGCGGCCTGGAGAAGGCGCGCCTGCAGCAGGCCGTGTTCGAAGCGCTGCTGCGCGACGAGGACGCCGCCACCACCCACGCGCTGCTGCGCGCCCGGGGCCTGCTGCCGTCGGGCGCATCGGGTCGACGCGTGCTGGCCGCGATGCGCGGCGAGCTGGCGCCGTACGCGGAAGCCTTCCTCGACTGGCGCGGCGCGGCGCAGCCGCAGTCGCTCGCGCTGCCTGAGATGGAGGTCGAAGGCGTGCGCCTGCACGGCCGGATCGAGAACGCCTGGTCGCACGGCCTGGCCCGCCTGCGCTTCGGCGAACGCAACGGGCCCTCGGCGATCCGCCACGGCCTGGACTGGCTGCTGGCCTCCGCCGCCGGCATGGCGCTGCCGCTGGTGGAGTTCCACGAGACGAAAGACCATGGGCCCGGCCCGCACCTCCGCGAGCCGCTGTCGCCCGCGGTGGCCAGGCAGGTGCTGGGCCGGCTGCTGCAGCTGCGCGCGCAGGGCCTGCGCGAACCGCTGCCCTTCGCCCCGTACAGCAGCTGGGAGCTGTACCGCTACAGCGAGCGCTTCGATTTCGGAGTGAAGCAGGCCAGCGCGAAGTGGCGCGGCAACGGCCAGGGCTTCGCCGAAGGCGAGGACCCGGCGCTGCGGCTCGCCCTGCGCGGGCGCGATCCGTTCGCCGATGACGCCATGCTGTTGCAGTTCGCCGACACGACGATGGCGGTGTTCGCCGCGGTGGTCGAAGGCAAGGTCTACGCAGGCGTGGATCCGGAAGCTCTCAGCGGCCTGGCCGATGCCTGGGACGCGGAGGACGCCGCGTGAGCGCGCAGGACGCCTACCTCGCGTTGCCGCTGTCCGGCGTGCGCGCGATCGAAGCCTCGGCCGGCACCGGCAAGACCTTCACCCTGGCCACCCTGGTGGTGCGGCTGGTGCTGGAACGCACGCTGCCGGTCGAACGCATCCTCGCCGTCACCTTCACCGAGGCGGCCACCCAGGAACTGCGTGCCCGCGTACGCCGGCGCCTGCTGCTGGCCGCCGACATCGCCGCCGGCACGCCGTACGACGGCGCCAGTCCCGAGGCCTCGCTCACCGCCGCGCTGATCGAAGCGCACGTGGAGGCGAGCGGCGAACCGCGCGAGGCCGTGCAGCGCCGCCTGAGCGCCGCCGCCGACGGCATCGACCAGGCCGCCGTGTTCACCATCCATGGCTTCTGCGCACGGGTGCTGCGCGAGCACGCGCTGGAAAGCGGCCAGGGCTTCCACGCCCCGGAACTGCTGGCCAACGACCTCGCCCTGCGCGAGGCCATCGCCGCCGACCTGTGGCGCGCGCATACCCGCGACGACGACAGCGTCGAGGACCTCGCCGCATTGTGGCCGCAGGGTCACGAGGCGCTGGCGCAGGACCTGCCATTGCTGGTCCGCGAAGCGGTGCTGCAGCCGCCACTGCCTGCTCCCCTGCCCGACCCGATGCCGGCACTGCACGCCGCCGCCGCAGCGCTGGTGGAATCGGCGCGCACCCATGGGGACGGCTTCCGCGAATCGCTGCTGGCGGCGGTGGACGGCAAGGTCCTGCATGGCGGCAGCTACAAGGTCGAGTGGATCGAAGACCTGTTCGCCGCGCTGCGCCGCTGGTGCGCGGCCGGCGATCCACGGCGGCCATTCGAGCATGCCAAGCTGCCGCAGCTGCACCGGCAGACCCTGCAGGCGCGCACCAACGGCAAGTTCGCCGGGCGCACGCCCGACTCGCCGCTGTGCGGCGCCGTGGAGGATTACGCCGCCGCACTGGCGGCGATGGGCGACTACCAGGAGGCGCGCCGCACCACGCTGCTTCATCGCATCCGCGAGGACGCGCGACGCCGCCTGGCCGCGCAGAAGCAGCAGTTGCGGGTGCAGACCTACGACGACCTGATCGATCGGGTCGCCGATGCGCTGGACGGCACGCACGCCGACGAGCTCGCGCGGCAGTTGCGCGCGCAGTACGCCATCGCCCTGGTCGACGAGTTCCAGGACACCGACCCGCGCCAGTGGAGGATCTTCGACCGCGTGTTCGGCGCCGGCAACGACGACCCGGCGCTGTTCGTGATCGGCGATCCCAAGCAGGCCATCTACGGCTTCCGCGGCGGCGACGTGGAAACCTACCTGGCCGCGCGCGCCACCGCCGAACAGGCGCCGCCGCTGTCGCACAACTTCCGCTCCCGTCCCGCCGTACTCGGCGCGATCGAGGCGCTGTATGCGCAGGCCGACGTCGCGGCCGGCAACGACGACAAGCTGGGCCCGCCCTTCGTCGACCCGCGCATCGAATTCCACGCGGTGCAGCCCGGCGGCAAGCGCGCCGATGCCGACTACCTGCGCGACGGCACGCCCGCACCGGCGCTGGTGCTGTGGCAGGCGCCGCCACCGGAGCAGAAGGCGCACAGCGCCGGCCGTTCGCGCGAACTCGCCACCAGCGCCTGCGTGGCCGCGATCTACGCCGTGCTCACCGACGCCCGCGCCGGTCGCGCCGCGATCGACGGCCGGCCGGTGCAGCCGGGCGACATCGCCGTGCTGGTGCGCAAGCACAGCGAGGCCACGATGATCCGCGAGGCCCTGGCCCGGGTCGGCATCCCCGCGGTGGCCGCCGGCAGGCAGAGCCTGTTCGCCACCGCCGAGGCGCACGAACTGCATGTGCTGCTGGAAGCGCTGCTGCATGGCGGCGACGAACAACGCCTGCGTGCGGCGCTGGCCACGGTGCTGGTCGGTGAGGACGCGCAACGCCTGGCCACGCTGGAGGGCGACCGCCCGGCGTTGCGCCAGTGGCAGGACGCCGCTCTCGGCTGGCGCGAGCGCCTGGACCGCGGCGGCCCGCTGGCCCTGGTCAGCGATCTTTGCGCGCAGCACGCCACCCGCCTGCTCGGCCTGCTCGATGGCGAGCGTCGCCTGACCAACTACCTGCAGCTGGCCGAGCAGCTGCAGGAAGCGCTGCGCGCCGCGCCGGGCCTGCACGGCCTGGTCGACTGGCTGGAGCAGGCGATTGCCGTCGCCAGCGCCGACGACGATGCGCAGCTCCTGCGCCTGGAATCGGATGCGCGCCGCGTGCAGGTGGTGACCCTGCACAAGAGCAAGGGACTGGAGTACCCGCTGGTGTTCCTGCCTTTCGTGGGCATCGGCGGCAAGTCGCCGGAACCCGGCCGCCGCGTGGTGGTGCATGGAGGCGATGGCCGGGTGCTGCACTGGAAGCTGCAGGCCGCGACCAGCGGTTGGGCGGACGCGGCCGAGGCGTGGAAGCGTGCGCAGCGCGCCGAGGACGCACGCCTGCTCTACGTAGGCCTGACCCGCGCCCGCGACGCGCTGTGGCTGGCCACCGGCGCGTTCTACAACCACGCCCAGTCGCCGTTGTGGTCGATGGTGCAGGACCCCGCCGCGCTCGCCGCGCGCGCACCCGGCAGTATTGCCGTCGATCCGAAGCAGGCGCCGGCGTCGCTGCCCTGGCTGCCGCCGCAGGCCGAAGGCGAAGTGCCGCCCGCGCGTCGCCCGACCCGTTCGCTGGCCAGCGACTGGTGGGTCTACAGCTTCACCCAGCTGGCCAATGCCGACACCGGCCACGATCCTTCCAGCGCCGCCACCCAGCCGGCCGCTGGCGGCCGCGACGAGCCTGCCGCGGCTGAGGACGCCGCCGCCCTGGCGAACGCGGACGACGGCTTCGACCCGCGCTTCGCCGGCGCGCGTTTCGGCGTGGTCCTGCATGAAGTGTTCGAGCACGCCGATTTCACCGCCTGGCGCGACTGGCGTGCCGGCGATCCCGCACCGGCCGGCGAGCACGAACGCGTCGTCGAAGCCCTGCGCCGCGGCGGCTACGCCGCCGACGAAGTCGAAGCCGGCATCGACGTGCTCACGACGCTGGCCGGGCAGACGCTCACCGTCGCCCTGCCCGAAGGCGTACGCCTGGCCGAGCTGCCCGGAGCGCAGCGCCGCCCCGAAATCGAGTTCCAGTTCGCGCTTGCACCCACGCGCGTCGACCGCCTGCTCGCCCTGCTGCACGCGCATGGCCTGCTGCGCACGCGCCAGGGTTTCGGCGGCCGCCGCCAGCTCGAGGGCCTGATGACCGGCCTGATCGACCTGACCTATCTCCACGACGGCCGCTGGTACGTGCTCGACTACAAGTCCAACCGCCTGCCGGCCTACAACGCGCCGGCCATGGCCGAAGCCATGGAGCACAGCGAGTACCCGCTGCAGGCGCTGGTCTACACCGTCGCACTGCACCGCTGGCTGCGCTTCCGCCTTGGCGCGGCCTACGACTACGCGCGCGACTTCGGCGGCGTGCGCTACCTGTTCTGCCGCGGGCTCGACGCCAGCCGCGCCTGCTCGTCCGGTGTGTCGCCCGGCGTGCAGGCCTGGCGCTTCGATCCCGAACTGGTGCACGCGGTCGACGCGCTGTTCGCCGGCCTGGCGCAGGGAGCGGCGGCATGAGCCTGCTCGACGCCCTGCGCGGCCAACTGCGTACCGTCGACCATGCGCTGGGCCTGAGCCTGCGCCGGCTCGATCCGGATACACCCGACGAAGTCGCCACCGCCGCGGCGTTGGCCTCGCTGGCGGTCTCCGCCGGCCATGCCGGGTTCCGTCTTTCGCGTCCGCACGACCTGGTCGATGCCGCGATCGACTGGCCAGCGCCGGTCGAATGGCAGCGCGTGCTCGAAGCTTCGCCCTGGGTCGCCACGCCGCAGGCGGGCGATGCGGAAACCGCCGCCGACGCACCGCTGGTGCTGGAACACGGCCTGCTCTACCTGCGCCGCTACCGCGAGTACGAACGCCGCCTGGCCGCCGGCCTGAAGCGGCTCGGCGGCGCCGACTCCAGCGACGATGTCGCTCTGGCCGCGCTCGCACCGCTGTTCACGCGCCTGTTCCCGCACGCCGGCGGCGGCGACGACCGCCAGGCCCGCGCCGCCGCCGTGGCCCTGCGCCAGCGCCTGCTGCTGGTCACCGGCGGACCGGGTACCGGCAAGACCACCACCATCGCGCGCCTGCTGGTCCTGCTGGCCGCGCGCGCCGCCGCTGCGGGGCAGGCCGCGCCGTGCATCGCCCTGGCCGCGCCCACCGGCCGCGCCGCCGAACGCATGGCCGAAAGCCTGCGCAAGGCCGCGCAGCTGCTCGCCGCCGACGGCATCGAGACGGAACTGCTGGCGCCGCTGGCCACCACCGGATCCACCCTGCACCGCCTGCTCGGCACGCGCCCGGACGCACCCGAGTTCCGCCACCACGCCGGCAACCCGCTGGAAGTGGACCTGGTGGTGGTCGACGAAGCCTCGATGATCGACCTGCCGCTGATGGCCAAGCTGGTCGAAGCGGTGCCGGACGGCGCGCGCCTGGTCCTGCTCGGCGATCCCGACCAGCTGCCGTCGGTGGAAGCCGGCGACGTGCTCAGCGGCATCCTCGCCGCCGCCGGCGATGGCCTGCGCCTTGCGGCCGAAGACGCGACCGCGCTGCACCCGCTGCTGGGCGGCATCGATGCATCGGCCATCGATGCCGGCGACGCGCGCAGCGCCTTCCCCGCCCGTCACGTGCACCTGTTGCGCGGCTGGCGCCAGTCCGCCGCGCTCGACCTGGCGCCGCTGGCCGCGGCCGTGCGCGAAGGCGACACCGGCGAAGCGCTGCGCCTGCTGCGCGCCGGGCAGCTCGACGGCGTGCACTACCACCCCACGCTGGCCGATCCACTCGCCGAAGCCCCCCAGCGCGAACGCCTGCTCGCGCACTGGGGCGCACTGGCCAACGCACCCGATCCGGCCACCGCACTGGCCCGGGCCGGCGAGCTGCGCATGCTCACCGCCGTGCGCGACGGTCCACAGGGCGCGCGCAGTCTCAACACGCGGATCGAAGCGCTGCTCACGGGTCGCCTCGCCGCCGCGCCGGCGCGCGGCAATGCCCATCCCGCGCGCGGCGACGCCGCCTTCTTCCACGGACGCCTGCTGCTCGTCACCGAGAACAGCTACCGCCACCGCCTGTTCAACGGCGACACCGGCATCTGCCTGCGCGACGCCGCCGGCCAGCTGATGGCGTGGTTCCCCGGCGAAAGCGCCGACGAGCCGCGCGCGTTCCATCCGGCGACCCTGCCCGCGCACGAAAGCGCCTTCGCCATGACCGTGCACAAGGCGCAGGGCTCGGAGTTCGACGAGGTCTGGCTGCAGCTGCCGGGCAACGACAGCCGCGTGCTCTCGCGCGAACTGGTCTACACGGGCCTTACCCGCGCCCGCCGCGAACTGCATCTGGCAGCCAGCGGCCCGATCCTGGAAGCGGCGCTGGCCCGGCACGCCAGCCGCGTGTCGGGATTGGCCGCGCGGCTGCGAGGCGCCTCGGGTTCCACGTAGGCGATCGTGTTCCCCATGCCGGCTCGTGCACGCCGGTATCGCGACCCGTGTCAGCGCGTCCGGCAGGCAGGTGATCGCACCGCCACCGTTGCGTCGCTCAGTGCGCGCCGGCCTTCAGCGGCAAGGAGAACTCGAACAGCGTGTCCGCCGCTTCGGAGGAAAACACGCGCAGCTCCCCGCCGTGGGCCACGGCGATCTGCGAGGCGATGTACAGGCCCAGGCCGAGCCCAGGTGCCAGCCGACGGTCGGCGGGCCGCTCGAACGGTTCGAAGATGCGTCCGACCTCGTCGACCGGGATGACGCCGCGGTTGGCCACGCTGATCCGCAGCGTCGTGTCGGTGGTCACCGCCATCACCTGGATCGTGGTTTCGGTGCTGCCATGCACCAGCGCGTTGATCAGCAGGTTGCTGAGCATCTGTCCCAGCCGCGACTCGTCGCACTCCACCGCGTGGTCGATGTCCAGCACGGCCAGCACCCGCCGTCCCGGATGGCCCTGCCGGACTTCATCGACCACTCCCGCCAGGTGCGCCTGCAGCGTGGCGCAGGGCCGCACGTCCAGGGCGATGCCCCCGGCCAGGCGTCCGCGCGCGAAATCCATGGTCGTTTCGATCAGCTCGCTCATCCGCTCGGCGCTGCGATGAAGGTGCGAGACCAGGCGCTCCTGTGCCGCCGGGAGCGCGGCCATCCCGAACATCTCGGTGGCCATGCGGATGGCCTGCAGGGGATTTCGCAGGTCATGGGCCAGTACCGCGATGAACTCCTCGCGCAGCTTGGCCACGGCCTGCGCGTCGAACAGTTCCTGCCTGGATTCCGCAAGCGCCAGTCGGGACTGGGTGAGTCGCAACGCGCTGTCGGTCAGTTCGACGCTGGCGGAGAGGCGGTCGCTGGTGTCGTCGAGCAGCGCGCCGAACAGGCGGGCCAGGCGCTGCATGCCCTCGACCATCGCGGCGCTGACCGGGCGCGGTTGCGCATCGAACGCGCACAGCGTGCCGAACAGGCGGCCGTCGCGGGTTCGCAACGGCACCGCGACATGGCTGTGGATGCCGTGTTCGCGCACCAGCGGGCTGTCGCGGAAACGCGCTTCCAGCCCGGCGTTGCCGAAGTACACCGGCTCGCCGCGGGCACGCACCTCGTTGCAGAACGTCAGTGCCGGGTCCAGCGCGCTGCCTGCCCGGACCCCCAGCCTGCACTGGCCGTGCACCGCCACCGCGCGCCATGCCGAGGGGGTGACCTCGGCGGCCAGCACGCATTCCATCCCGGTGACGAGCGCGCCCAGGGCCAGCAGGTCGGCACCCACGGTCCGTGTCGTCGCGGCATCACCGACCCTTCCCGGTTCCACTTCCATACCTGTCCGGCGCCCCCTGCTTTCCGAAAAATCTGCCCACGTGGCCACGCGGTGTCCACAGGCCCCGGTCAAATCATGGGCGAAATCGCGGCGAACCTCATGAACGGTTAAAAAAGCGGACCATTCGCGGAGCTGGCGCAGTTGCCCTCGCTTCGGCTCCGGCTCCCGCACCCGCACCCCTGCTGCAGCCCCGGGCGTCCATTGACGCTGGTCCCTTGCAGCCGGAGTATCCAGCGCACATCCCCTGGGGAGGGGAACGGTTCCGCGTCGAGCGCGGCAGGGGCGACATGGAGAACACGTCGGGGGGCGGCGACGCCGCAGTGGTGCCGCCGGAGATCGATCGCTGGAACTGGGGAGCATTCGTGCTCACCTGGATCTGGGGAGTGTGCAACAACACCTTCATCGCGCTGCTCATGTTCGTGCCGTTCGCCAACATGGTGATGCCGTTCGTGCTGGGCGCCCGCGGCAGCGCCTGGGCGTGGCGCAACAAACGCTGGGAAAGCGTCGAGGCGTTCAAGGCCGCGCAGCGCAAGTGGGCGTGGTGGGGACTGGCCGCGCTGCTGCTGTTCGTGTTGCTGCTGGTCGGCATCTTCGCGGCGGTCTTCGCCACGCTGAAACATTCCGAGCCCTACCGGCTCACCGTCCAGGCGCTGGAGGCCAACCCCGCCGCCGTGGACTTGCTGGGCCAGCCGATTTCCACCGGCATCCCGATGGGCGGCATCCAGACCTCCGGTCCAGACGGTGAAGCCAATCTGTCGTTCAGTGCAGAAGGACCCAGGGGCGAAGGCACCGTCTACATGAAGGCCACGAAGAGTTTCGGCCGGTGGGTGGTCGACCGGGCGGTGCTGCAGGACGAGGAAACCGGACAGCGCCTGGAGCTCGTGGAAGGTGCTTCGTCCGGTCCCCTGCCGGGAGTCGAGCCGTGAGGAACCTCATCGTCCTGCTGTTCTTGGGCACACTCGCCTGGTACGGCTACGGCAAGTTCAAGGAACGCAGTCCCGGGCCCGAAGCGCAGGTAGCCGACCTGGCCCGTCGCGCGCAGCCGGCCGCGGACGCGCCTGCGCCGGCCCGTGCGCCCGAAGCGCAGCGCTTCACCTGCGATGGACGCACCCACTGCTCGCAGATGCGCTCCTGCACGGAGGCGACGTACTTCATCCGCCACTGCCCCGGGACGAAGATGGATGGCGACAACGACGGGGTGCCCTGCGAGCAGCAGTGGTGCAACTGAGGGCGCGGACAACCCGCTGCACGCGCGGTAGCGACTCGGCATCTGCAGGACTTGTGCGGGAGCGGCAGCAGGAACCGGCCAGTCGGATCCGCGCGTCCCGACCGGGGCAGCCATCAACCACCACAGGGGAATCGCAATGGAAAATCCATACTCCGCACCCGCGGCCCACATCGGCGGGTCGAACGCGGACGTCCCGGACGAAGTCCTGAAGAAGATCAGGCACGCCTGGGTGGCGGCGATCTTCTCCGGCGGCATCACGCTCGCGGCCACGCTGGTCGCCATGTCGGGCACCGACGTCCTGGGCTTCTCGGCATGGGAGCTGATCGATGTCGCCCTGATCTTCGGCCTCGCGTTCGGCATCTACAGGAAGAGCCGCACCTGCGCCGTCGTCATGTTCTGCTACTTCATCGCGTCCAAGATCCTGCTGGCCATGCAGGTAGGGGTCACCGGCGTCCCGATGGCGATCATCTTCGGCTACTTCTTCTGGCAGGGCGTGTCGGGGACCTTCGCTTACCACAAGATCGCAAATCCCTAGCCGCAGGAAATCCCTGCCGGTACCGGCCATCCGCCGCTGCGGTGTATCGTCCGCGCATGCCCAAGGCCACTGCTCCCACGAGGTTCAAGGCCCGCCTGCTGCGCCCGGCAAAGCCGGCGGACGCCGACTGGCTGTTCTTCGTGCTGCCGCAGCAGGCAAGCGATGCGCTCCCCACCCGCAGCCAGGCGAGCGTCGACGGCACCCTGGAGGGTCAGCCGTTCCAGGCCACGCTGGATCCGGACGGCAAGGGCGGCCACTGGATGAAGGTCGAAGCGGAACTGGCGCAGGCTGCCGGCGTTGCAGCCGGGGCGACGGTCGCGGTGCAGGTGGCGCCCGTGGCCGAGGAGCCGCAGCCGAAGGTGCCGGCCGACCTGGAAGCGGCGCTGGCCGCGCAGCCGCCAGCACGCGCGACCTGGGACGACATCAGCGCGGTCGCGCGCCGCGACTGGATCCTGTGGGTCACCTCGGGCAAGAAGGCCGAGACCCGGGTCAAACGTATCGCGGTGGCTTGCGACAAGCTCGCAAAGGGCCAACGGCGCGCCTGCTGCTTCGACCGCTCCGGCATGTACAGCAACTCCCTCTGCGCGCCGGAACCGGCTGAATAGGCGGCGCGGCGCCGCCCGCCACAAGCCCAGGCCCTACCCGGCTGCTGCCCGTCGCCGCGCCGACGCCCGCGTCCGCGCGCGCTCCTCCGGCCCCCGACCCCCGACTTCCGGCACCCGTGCCTGGTGTCGCATGCAACTACCCTGAGGGGCCGCCTGGCACGACCGCCACCGACCACGGAGATCCCTTGAAGAAGACCCTGCTGACCGCCGCGACCCTGCTGGCCCTTGGCTTCGCCGCCCAGGCGAGCGCCCACGACACCCACGCCTGCGCCGACGAGGCCTGCTCGCTGCAATGGCTGTACGAGGGCGCCGGCGACAGCGCTGGCGGCAACACCACCGTCGCGACCCGCTATGGCAGCTGGGGCATCGACACCGCCGGCATGGATCGGGCCACCGCGCCGGGCGCCGACTTCTTCGGCTACGTCAACGGCACCTGGGCGGAGAACACCCCGATCCCGTCCGACCAGTCCAGCTACGGCTCGTTCCGGGTGCTGCGCGACCTTTCCGAGGCGCGCGTGCGCGCGCTGGTGGAGGGCCATGCGCTCGGCGATCCGGCCAGCGGCGGCGATGGCGCGAAGATCGCCGCCGTCTACCGCGGCTTCATGGACGATGCGGCGATCGAACAGCTCGGCGCCGCGCCGCTGCAGCCGATGCTGGCGCGCATCCGCCAGGCCGACAGCCACGCCGCGCTGGCCGCGCTGATGGGCGCGCGCGACACCTTCAACGTGACCCTGTTCGGCCTGGGCGTTTCCGACGACCAGCGCGACCCGGACCGCTACACCCTGTATATGAGCCAGTCCGGCCTGGGCCTGGGCGACCGCGAGATGTACCTGCGCGACAACTTCGCGCCGCAGCGCGAGCGCTACCTGGCCTACATCGCGCAGCTGCTGGAGCTGGGCGGCTGGAACGACCCGAAGGGCAGCGCGGCGGCGGTGCTGGCGCTGGAGACCCGCATTGCCGAAGCGCACTGGACCCGCGCCGAAAGCCGCGACCGCGACAAGACCTACAACCCGGTGCCGTTCGACCGCATCGAGTCCTACGCCCCGGGCTTCCCGTGGGCGACCTACTTCGCCGCCGCCGGCGTCGGCGACGGCGACCGCGCGGTGGTGCGCCAGAGCACCGCGATCCCGAAGCTGGCGAAGATCTTCGCCAGCGCCGACGTGGCCACGCTGCAGGCCTGGCAGGCCTTCCACGCCATCGACGAGGCCGCGCCGCTGCTGTCCAGCCCGTTCGCCAACGCCCATTTCGAGTTCCGCGACAAGTTCCTGTCCGGTCAGCTCGAGCAGCGCGAGCGCTGGAAGCGCGGCGTCGCCCTGGTCGAAGGCAGCCTCGGCGAGGCGATCGGCCGCGAGTACGTGAAGCTGTACTTCCCGGCCGACGCCAAGGCCAAGATGGACGCGCTGGTGGCCAACGTGAAGGCGGCCATGGGCGCGCGCCTGGACACCTTGGAGTGGATGAGTCCGGCGACCAAGGCCGAGGCCCACGCCAAGCTGGCGGGCTTCGGCCTGAAGATCGGCCATCCTGAGAAGTGGCGCGACTACAGCAGCCTGCAGGTCGCCAACGGCGACGTGGTCGGCAATGCGCTGCGTTCGCGCCAGTTCGAGTGGGATTACCGCCGCGCCCGCCTGGGCAAGCAGGTCGACAAGGCCGAGTGGGGCATGACCCCGCAGACCGTCAACGCCTACTACAACTCGGTCAAGAACGAGATCGTGTTCCCGGCCGCGATCCTGCAGCCGCCGTTCTTCGATCCCAAGGCCGACCCGGCGGTGAACTACGGCGGCATCGGCGGCGTGATCGGCCACGAGATCATCCACGGCTTCGACGACCAGGGCCGCAAGTCCGACGGCGCCGGCGTGCTGCGCGACTGGTGGACGGCCGAGGACGCGGCCAAGTTCGAGGCGCAGGCCGCCAAGCTGGGCGCGCAGTACGAGGCCTTCAAGTTCCCGCAGCTGCCGGACATGCACATCAATGGCCGCACCGCGATGGGCGAGAACATCGGCGACCTCGGCGGCCTGACCATCGCCCTGGAGGCCTACCGCCGCTCGCTGGGCGGCAAGCCGGCGCCGGTGATCGACGGCTTCAGCGGCGAGCAGCGCCTGTTCCTGGGCTGGGCGCAGGTGTGGCGCACCCTGTGGCGCGACGACGCCCTGCGCCAGCAGCTGGTCAACGGCACCCACTCGCCGGGCCACATCCGCGCCTTCGCCCCGCTGCGGAACATCGACGCCTGGTACAGCGCCTTCGACGTCAAGGAAGGCGATCCGCTGTACGTCGCCCCGGAAGACCGGGTGCGGATCTGGTAACGACGAAGGGGCCGCGAAAGCGGCCCCTTCCTTGTTGCGCTGGCGGAAGTACTTACGCCACGGGGTCGGGTATCGCGCCGCTCAGACCTCGCCCTTCTTCGACAGCAGCACCGCGATCGGGCGACTGCCCTGGAATTCCGCCAGCACCATCACCAGGCTTGCCGTTACCGGCACGGCCAGGAACGCGCCGGGCACGCCCCATAGCGCGGTCCACACGGTCAGGCAGACCAGGATCACGAACGGGCTGAGGTTGAGCGAGCTGCCCATGAGGTAAGGGTCGAGCAGGTTGCCGTTGAGGAACTGCACCACCGACAACGCACCGGCCAGCACCAGGGCGGCCTTGAGGTCGCCGAACTGCAGGAGCGCGAACAGTACCGGCAGCGCCACGCCCAGCACCGAGCCGATGTAGGGCACGTAGTTGAGCAGGCCGATGACCAGCGCCCAGAACGGCGCCAGCTCCACGCCCATCGCGGCCAGCACGATCCAGCTTACGAAGCCGAGCAGGATGCTCAGCAGGGTCTTCAGCGCCAGGTAGGTGCCGATGCGGCGGTTGATGTCGCCGACGATCCGTCGCACGCGGGCGCCGCGCTGCGGACCGGGCGAGAGCGCGTCGAGCTTGGCGTCGAAGTGGCGGCGTTCGATCATCAGGAACGCCACGTACAGGCCGACCACGGTCAGGCCGCCGATCATCGAGGCGACCCAGCCCAGGGTCGAGCCGGCCAGCCTTTGCAGGTTGACCTGGGCCAGCACCGCGGTGCGGATGCCTTCCCAGCTGGGAGCCGACTCGACGCCCAGCAGCGCCGCGCCCTGCTGCACCATCGACACCAGCTGCGCCTGGTAATGCGGAACCTGCGCCAGCAGCTGGTCCACGCTGTCCATCGCAAGCCAGCCCAGCAACGCCAGCGCAGCGAGCATCACCAGCGTGGCCAGTGCGTACAGCGCCTGCACCGGCAGCGCCGGTCCGATCACCGGGATCCGGGCCAGCAGCCGCGTGGCGCCGAGGATGACGTACACCGCCATCACGCTGAACACGATCGGCACCAGGATGTCGCGGCCGATGTACAGCATCCAGCCCAGCAGCACCGTAAACACGGTGCCGTATACGAGTGCGCGGAAGCGTTCGTTCATCGGCCATCCCCTGGGTGTCGCGGCCATTGTGGTCCAGCGCAGTGGCGCGCGCACCTGCCCCGGGCGGACCGGCTCCATCGTCGCCCACCCGGTTTCGTCGGCCGACAGCACGACTCGTCGCATGCCGGTTGTGGCTGCCACGGGCCGCCTGCACTGTGGCGCCCTGTCGCCAATGGAGGCGGCCGCGGGTGTCCACGAGGGGCGTCCGCATGCGGAACGAAGGAGTGCCTGCGATGTTCCGACTCTGCGCGATCCTGTTGTCCCTGCTGCCGGGCGCGTCCGTGGACATCGCTCGGCCCGGACCCTTCGCCTTCGGCAGTTCCGTGGCGCAGGCGCAACAGCGCCCGGCACCGCTGTGCACGTCGCTGGAGATCCGGGTGCTTACGCCGCCGACCGCGCCGCTGGCCCGCATCAGCCGCCACCCGGTCGACTGCGCCGGCTTCGTCCATGCCGACCGGCCGCGCACGGTTGAACTGGTATTCCAGGACTACCGCCTGGACCTGGTCTGGATCCTGTTTCCTGCGCAGCGGAAGACCGAACTCCTCCAGGCCTTCAGCACCCGCTACGGCAAGCCGTCGCTGGAGGTGGAGTTCGGCAGCATCTACCTGGCCGCCAGCGCGGCCGCGCGCAACGCGCCCAACGGGGCCCTGTTCGCGTCCGAGCGCCAGGCCCGCGCAATGATGGCGAGGCTGCAGGCGCAGGCCGCGGCGGCATCGCCATCCACCTCACCCTGACCCATCCACGGAGAGTCGCCGATGAAAACCCTGATCGCCCTGCTGGCCTGGTGCCTGCTGCTGGTGCTGTGCTGGCCGCTGGCGATCCTGGCGCTGGTGCTGTGGCCGCTGGTCTGGCTGCTGTCGCTGCCGTTCCGGCTGGTCGGCATCACTTTCACCGCGCTGTTCGCGTTCCTGGCTGCGCTGCTGATGCTGCCGGCGCGGCTGCTCGGGGGTGGGTCGGGTCCGGCAGCGCGCGATAGCGGAAATCGCGAAAGCGCACCGGGGCCTGGCCTGCGCTGTACAGGCCAGCACGCAGGCTGAGGAAGCCGCCGAACACGTTGTGGTGGATGCCCGACACTTCCATGCGGGTGCCGTGCAGCCGCCAGGTGCGGCCCCCGTCGTACGAGTAGCGCCAGGTCAGTACGTGCGCGCCATTCGTGAGCCGCAAGCGGACCGCGCCGCTCCCTTGGCGAGGCACGCGTGCCCAGGGATGTTCCTCCGCGTACTGGAAGGTCTTCACCACTTCGGGCGTAACGCCCAGGCCGACGAAGGCCTTGTGGTTGTAGAACAGCAGCAGCCCACCTTCGCCCCCGTCGGGGACCTCTACGGTCACTTCGATCTCGTAACTGCGATCGACCATCGTGCACAGCAGCGGCGCACTGTCGGCCGGCGAGGAGCCTGATCCGGACAGTGCGAGTGCGCCGCCCGAGCGGCTGATCCGTGCCAGGCCGTCCGCGCCCGGCTGGAACAGGCACCACTGCGTGCCGAGCCGGTCGCCGGAAAAATCGTCGGACAAAGCCGTACCCGCGCTTGGCCTGGATGACGGCAGCGGCTTGCGCAACGGACGCGAAAGATCGCCTCCCTTGGCGCGGAACCAGCCGTCATCGCACCATTCGACTGGTTCCATCAGGGCCTGCCGCCCCAGCGTGCGAAAGCCGTTCTCGTAGCCGTGGTAGACCATCCATGCATCGCCCGCCGGGCCTTCGACCACGGTGGCGTGGCCACGCGACCACCACGGCTCGTCGATCGACAGCGTGCGCACCAGCGGATTGTGCGGGCAGTGTTCCCATGGGCCGTGCACCGAACGCGAACGCGCGGCGATGACCATGTGCCCGGTGACCGGCCCGGCGGTGCCGCCCACCGCGGTGACCAGGTACAGCCAGCCGTCGCGCCAGAACAGCTTGGGACCTTCCGGCGCGAAGTTCTCGGTGATCCACTCTTCCGGATAGCGCCACGGCTCGTAGGCCATCTCCAGCATGCCGTCGGTGGCCAGGCCATCATCGGTGAGCCGGATCTTGCGGATGCCGTTGACGAACAGGTAGCGCTTGCCGTCCTCGCCGACCACGTGGCCCGGGTCGATGAAGTGCTCGATGCCCAGGTCGACCGGATCGCTCCAGCGGCCGCCGCGGATGTCGTCTGTCCAGATCACGAAGATCCGCCAGCCCTTGTCGCCCGGATTGGCCGGCAGGTAGATGTAGTAGCGATCGCCGTGCCTGCACAGGTCCATCGCCCACACGTCGCCCAGCGGCTGGCGCAGCGCCGGACCCAGCGGTGCCCAGTTCAGCAGGTCGGTCGAGTGCCAGATGACGATCCCGGGCACGTCGCGGAACGAGGAGAACGTCATGTAGTAGTCGTCGCCATCCTTGAGGATGGTCGGGTCCGGGCGGTCGCCTGCCACGATCGGATTGAGATAGGTGCCGTCGCCCAGGTCGGCACGACGCTGGTTTTCCACGCCCCGGCGCCAGCGCGGCGGCGCCGGTACGCACGGTCCGGCTGGAGCGGCCTTGTCGCCGCCACCGGCAAGCGCGGCCAGCGGTGCGGCCAGCGCACCGGCGGCCATGGTCTTGAAGAGGTCCCTGCGCGTGGTCATCGGCATTCCTGCGGCGTTCGCGGCGAATCTAGCGGGCGACCGTGCCGGCATGTCAGTCATGCCCGGGTGGCATGGCGCCGTTGCCCTGGCCCGGCAGGCGCGCGCGGGCCTGTCCCTCGCCCCATGCCGTACCCTCTGCGGATGCCCCCCTTCCAGGACACCACCACTCCCGCTGGCCGCCTGCGTGGCGGCGTAGCGCGTCTGTTGCGCGTAGCGGGGCATCCGCTGCTGCTGGCCGGCGCGCTGGCCTTGTGGTGGATGCTGGGCCAGGACGGGATCGCGCTGCTGGCGACCCTGGCGACGATGCTGCTGCTGATGGAACTGCTCGAGCGGCTGGTGCCGGCGCTGCCCGCATGGCGGCTGGGTATTGCTGCCAGGCTACGCCTGCTGGGCGTGTACCTGTTCGGCCTGGCAGTCTCGGCCGCGCTGCTGGCCACCTACGAATCGTTCCTGCCGGCGGCGCTGGAACCGCTGCGCACGCGCGTGGGCGCGGTGCTGTGGCCGCAGTCGTGGCCGTGGCTGCTGCAGGCACTGGTGCTCTACTTCGCTTCCGATCTCATCTACTACTGGGTGCATCGCGCCATCCACGCCTCGGCGCTGCTGTGGCGCCTGACCGGGCACGGTTTCCATCATGGCTTCCGGAACCTGCACGCGCTCAACGCCGGCTCCAACCATCCGTTCGAACTGGTGCTGGTGGTGCTGCCGCTGGTGCTGCTGGCCGCGCTGACCGGCGCGCCGGGCGATGCGGTCGGCGCCGCGGGCGTGCTGCTGCTGTTCAATTCGATGCTGGCCCATTCCAACCTGGCGATGGCCACGCCGGTGTTCAGCCTGTTCTTCACTGCCAGCCATCAGCACCGGCGCCACCACTCGGCGGTATTCGAGGACAGCAACAGCAACTACGCCTGCGCGGCGATCGGGTGGGACCGGCTGTTCGGCACCTACAGCGAAGGCCCGGTCGCGCAGACCGGGATCGGGCCGCGGCAGCCGCCGGTGTGGCGCATGTACCTGCTGCCGTTCCGCGAGCCGGACGACGTGGACACGGTGGCCTCGCGCACGCGCGAAGACCGCTGAGTTCCCGGCGAACCGGTCGTGCGAAAAAGGCCCGGCTTGCGCCGGGCCTTTCCATATCATCGAAGCCGGGGCAGCAGATCAGGCCGCCGACTTCTTCTCCGCGATCCAGGTGTCCACGCGGCGCTCCAGCAGGTCCAGCGGCATCGCGCCGCCGCCGAGGATGACGTCGTGGAAGCCGCGGATGTCGAACTTGTCGCCCAGTTCGGCCTCGGCCTTCTTGCGCAGCTGCTGGATCTTGATCATGCCGATCTTGTACGCGGTGGCCTGGCCGGGATTGACCAGGTAGCGCTGCACCTCGGACTTGATCGCCGCCGCCGGGACCGAGCTGTTGGCGGTGAAGTAGTCGATCGCCTGCTGCTCGGTCCAGCCCTTGGCATGCAGGCCGGTGTCCACCACCAGCCGGATCGCGCGCCACATCTCCGACATCAGGCGGCCGAACTCGGCGTAGTCGGTCTTGTAGGTATCCGGGATCTCCTTGGCCAGCCACTCCGAGTACAGCCCCCAGCCTTCAGCGTAGGCGGTGGTGTTGTACTGGGTGCGGAACTTCGGGATGCCGGTCAGCTCCTGGGCGATCGCGATCTGCATGTGGTGGCCCGGCAGGCCCTCGTGGTAGGCGATGACCTCCAGTTCGGTCTTCGGCATCGCGTTCATGTCCGACAGGTGCGCGTAGTACACGCCCGGACGCGAGCCATCGGGAGTGCTCGGGTAGTAGTGCTGGGCGGCACCCGGCTGCTCACGGAACGCTTCCACGCGCTTGACCACCAGGTCGGCCTTCGGCATCAGGCCGAAGTACTCCGGCAGGTGCTTCTTGATGTTGGCGATGTCGGCGGTGGCCTGGTCGATGTAGGCCTGGCGGCCGGCGTCGGTGTTCGGGTAGACGCGGGCCGGGTCGTTGCGCACGTGTTCGAAGAACGACTGCAGGTCGCCTTCCACGCCCATCTTCTTCTGCAGCGCCTCGAGCTCGCCGCGCAGGCGCGCCACTTCGGCCAGGCCGAGCTCGTGGATCTGCTCGGCGGTCATGTCGGTGGTGGTGTTCTGCTTGAGCTGGTATTCGTAGTAGGCCTTGCCGTTGGGATGGGTGGTGCCCACGCCGGTGGCGTTGACCGGGGCCTTGGACAGTTCCTCCTCGGCGAAGGCGATCACCTTCGCGTAGCCCGGCGCCACGTTCTCCAGCAGCGCCTTGCGCGCCAGTTCCTTCAGCTCGGCGGCGCGTTCGGCGGTGACCTTGCCGTCCTTGGCCAGCGCGTCGGCCTTGGCCTGGGCGTCGGTCCACAGCGCGCTGTCGGGGCCGGCGGTGAACGGCGCGCCGGCAACGACCTTCTTCGACTGGTCGATCACGCCCTCGTAGGCGAACTTCGGCGGACGGATGCCCTGCGCGGTCGAGGCGGCGGTGCGCCCGAGCAGCTGGTCGAACGCCACCGGCACCTTCTGCAGGCGCGAGACGTAGGCCAGGTAGTCCTTCTCGTCGTCGACCTTGTGGAAGTTGATCAGGAAGGTCGGCACCAGGTTCTGCATGCCGCTCATCTGGTCGAACGGATAGCCGTCGGCGAGGAACGGCATGCCGTCGCGCGCGTTCTCGTACTGGCGCTTCCACAGGTCCCAGGACAGGCGGGTTTCCGGGTCGAGCCTGGCGTAGTCAAAGGTCGATTCCATTTCCTTGACCGACGCTTCCAGCCAGGCGAGCTGCTTGCGCATGCCGGCTTCGGACATGTCGTCGATCTGGTCGTTGAGTTCCTTGCGGCCCTGGAACGAAAGCTGGATCGGGCTGAACTGCAGCTGCTCCTCGTACTTGGTGTCGAACCAGGCGTTGAGGCGCTCGGACTCGGCCTTGACCTGTTCGGCGGTCGGCGCGGCGGCGGTCGCGGTGGCGCTGGAAGTGGCAGCGGAGTCGCCGGCCGGTTTGGAGCACGCCGGCAGGAGCAGGGCCAGCGACAGGGCGATGGCGAGGGGGGTCAGGACGGAGACTGGGCGCACGGCGGACTCTCGGGTGAAGGGACAGCCGATTCTGCGCCCAACCGCCGGCCATGGACCATGCGGATGGTCATGCTCCGACCCCTCCGCCGCTCCGGCGGGCGATGCGGTCGGGCGTTGCCGGCGGCACGGACACGGCCCCGGGCGCCCGGCCGTTCGCCTGCGGGCGCCTAGGGTGGAGATCAAGCCGGCGCCCCCGGCCCTGCGTGCCCGCGTGGCCCCGCACCCGGCCAAACCGGGCCAGCCGGCGCGACTCGGGTACGATGCACGCCCCGCCATCGGTGCCCCGACCATGACCGACCAGGACACGTCCGCTCCCGTCACCCAGGACCAGGCCGAAGAGGCCGTGCGCACCCTGCTGCGCTGGGCGGGTGAAGATCCTTCCCGCGAAGGCCTGCTGGACACGCCCAAGCGCGTGGCCGAAGCCTATGGCGACTGGTTCAGCGGCTACCGCGAGGATCCGCGCGCCTACCTGGAGCGCACCTTCGAGGAGGTCGCCGGCTACGACGAGATGATCGTGCTGCGCGACATCGAGTACGAAAGCCACTGCGAGCACCACATGGCGCCGATCATCGGACGCGTCCATGTCGGCTACCTGCCCGACGGCAAGGTGGTCGGCATCAGCAAGCTGGCGCGGGTGGTCGAGACCTACGCGCGCCGCTTCCAGGTGCAGGAGAAGATGACCGCGCAGATCGCCCATTGCATCCAGGACGTGCTGCATCCGCTGGGCGTGGGCATCGTGGTGGAGGGCGTGCACGAGTGCATGACCACCCGCGGCATCCACAAGCGCGGGGTCAGCATGGTCACCTCGAAAATGCTCGGCAGCTTCCGCGAAGACGCGCGTACCCGCGCCGAGTTCCTGCGCTTCATCGAAAGCGGCCGGCGCTGAGCCCGGCGATGGCGGTGCAGGCCTGTCCCTGCGGCAGCGGCCTGGCGTATCGGCAGTGCTGCGGTCGCTGGCACGACGGCGAGCCGGCGCCGGATGCCGCGATGCTGATGCGCTCGCGTTACAGCGCCTACGTGCTGAAGCTGCGCGACTACCTGCTCGCCACCTGGCATCCGGCCACGCGGCCATCGGCGGACGAACTGGGCCTGGAAGACGCGCCCGGCGCGCGCACCGCATGGCTGGGGCTGGAAGTGAAATCGCACCGGCTGACCGGGGCGGACACCGCCGAGGTCGAGTTCGTCGCCCGCTTCCGGGTCGGCGGAGGCCGTGCCCAGCGCCTGGCCGAACGCAGCCGCTTCGAACGCATCGACGGGCGCTGGTACTACCGCGACGGCGACCTGGGCTGAGCCGCCGCGCCGGTTGACTTCCGGCAGGTCACCCCGGCTCCGCGCCCGCTTAGAGTGGCGCGGCACCCATGAGGAAGACCGGCATGAACAGCCCCGCCCCGCCCGTGTCCCCGCCGCCTCGCAGGCCGCCTGGCCTGTTGCGTCGCCTGTTGCGCAGCCTGGGCTGGACGGCGCTGGTGCTGCTGGTGCTGGCCGCGCCGACGCTGGCCTACCACGCCCGCTGGAGCTGGCCGCGCGCCATCGTGCCGGCGGTGGGGACGGCGCAGGAACAGCAGCGCGCTGCGGCGGGCATGGATCCGGAACTGGCCGCGCGGCTGATGGCGATCGTGCGCGACGCCCGCGCCACGTCCGGCCTGCCGTCGCTGTCGGCGGCAGTGGCGCGCACCGACGGACTGGACTGGGCCGGCGCCAGTGGCTGGGCCGACATCGATCGCGGCCAGGCCGCGGGCGTGGCTTCGCGCTACCGCACCGGCAGCATCGCCAAGCCGATCACCGCAGTGGCGATGATGCGCCTCGCCGAAGCCGGCGCGCTCGACCTGGATGCACCCGGCGCCGACGCGGTCGCCGGGTTGCCCCCGGCGCTGGCGCCGCTGACCGCGCGGCAGCTGGCCTCGCACACCGCCGGCGTGCGCCACTACTCGCCCATGCCCTACGGCTGGCTGTGGCCGGGCTGGTTCGAGGCCAACTCGCAGCGGCACTACCCCAGCGTGGAGGCCGGGCTGGCGATGTTCGCCGACGACCGCCTGCGTTTCGCGCCCGGCACCGGCTTCCAGTACTCCACCTTTGGCTATTCGCTGCTGTCGAGGCTGCTGGAGGGCGCGTCCGGACGCCCGTTCCCGGAACTGCTGGCCGCGCAGGTGTTCGCGCCGGCCGGGATGACCGGGACCGCGGTCGACACGCCTGACGCGATGCCCGACCGGGTCGCCTTCTACGTGGGCGAGGGCGGCCGCTATACCGCCGCGCGACCGGTCGATTCGAGCTTCCGCATCGCCGGCGGCGGCATGGTCTCCACGCCCGCCGACCTGGCGCGCCTGGGCGTGGCCTTGCAGGACGGCCGGCTGCTGTCGGCCGAAGGCATCCGGGCGATGTGGACCGCGCAGCCGCTGGCCGATGGCAGCGCCAACCCGCAGAACTACGCGCTGGGCTGGCGGGTGGACCAGTCGACGCGGCTGTTCGTAGACGGCCGGCCGTTGCAGGTGGTCCACCATGGCGGCACCCAGGCCGGCGCCGCCGCCTTCCTGCTGCTGGTGCCCGAACAGGGGCTGGCGGTGGCAGTGATGGCCAACTCCATCAGTGGCCGTGCGCAGGTGCAGGACACCGCCCTGGTGCTGGCGCAGGAGCTGCTGCAGGTGCCGGCGAAAGTGGAAGCAACTCCCGGCGCGGACTGAGTGCGGCGCGCGTCGTGGCGAGCGTCGTGAACGCGGGCCACGCCGCGCGCCCTAGAATGCGATGGCAGGCCATGGAGACGGCAGCCGTGCACGCCCCCACTCTTCCAATACGCGTTCCCGCCCCGGTGCTTGCGCTGCTGCTGGCGCTACCGTTCCCGGCGTGGGCGCAGGACGCCGCCTTCCAGCGTTGCCTGGCGGCCATGCAGCCGCAGGCCACCGCGCGCGGGATCGATGCGGCCAGCTTCGCCCGCTACACCGCCGACCTGCAGCCCGACCCGACCGTATTGCCGCTGCTCGACGCGCAGCCGGAATTCACCACGCCAATCTGGGACTACCTCGCCGGGCTGGTCGACGACCAGCGCGTGGCCGACGGCCGCGCCATGCTGGCGACCCACCGCGACCTGCTGGCGCGGCTGCAGGGCGAATACGGCGTCGATCCGGCCACCGTGGTCGCGGTGTGGGGCGTGGAAAGCGACTACGGCCGGATCACCGGCAAGCGTCCGCTGCGCGTATCGCTGGCCACGCTGGCCTGCGAGGGCCGGCGCCAGGCATTCTTCCGCGGCGAGTTCCTGGCCCTGCTGTCGCTGCTGCAGGCGGGCGACCTCGCCGATCCACAGCTCACCGGCTCGTGGGCCGGCGCGTTCGGGCAGACCCAGTTCATTCCGACCACCTATGCGCGCATCGCCGTCGATGGCGACGGCGATGGACGTCGCGACCTGGTCGCGAGCATTCCCGATGCGCTGGCGTCGACCGCGAACTACCTCGTGCGCGCCGGCTGGACCGCCGACCAGCCGTGGGGCTACGAAGTGAAGCTGCCCGCCGGCGTCGATGCGTCGCTGGCCGGCCGCACCCAGCGCCGACCGCTGGCAGACTGGATCGCGCGCGGCGTCACCCGGGTCGATGGCACCGCACTGGCCTCCTCGTCGACGCCTTCGGCCCTGCTGCTGCCGGCCGGTCGAGAAGGACCGGCGTTCCTGGTCTTCGGCAACTACGACGCGATCTACGCCTACAACGCGGCCGAGAGCTACGCGCTGGCGATCGCGACCCTTGCCGACCGCCTGCGCGGCGGCAGCGGGATTGTTACCGCGTGGCCGACGGCCGATCCGGGCCTGTCGCGCGCGCAGCGCAAGGATCTGCAGTCCCTGCTGCTCGCGCGCGGCCACCCCATCGGCCAGGCCGACGGCATGGTCGGCACCGCCACCCGCCAGGCGATCGCGGTCGAGCAGCAGCGGCTGGGCATGCAGCCGGTCGACGGCCGCGCCGGACAACGCATCCTCGACGCATTGCGCGCGGCTGCCGGGCCGGCGCCACTGCCGGCGAGCACGGCGTTCGCGTTGCCCGCCGCGTATCCTGCATTGCTGCATTCGCCCTCACCCACCACCCGCAAGGCGCTGAAGAAAATGCACGAGGTTCCCGGCCTGGCCCTGGGCAAGTTCCAGGGACTGGATGCTTTGCTGGTGGATACGCCGCTGGCGAAGGCGGCGGTGTCGCTGTTCGGCGGGCAGGTGGTGTCGTTCGTGCCGAGCGGCCAGGAGGACGTGTTCTGGCTGTCGCCGCTGCGCGCCGCGCTGCCTACGCCGATCCGTGGCGGCACCCCCGTGTGCTGGCCCTACTTCAGCCGCCAGGGCCAGGCCAACGACGTGCCGGCGCACGGCTTCGTCCGCACCCTGTCCTGGCAGCTTGTGGCCGCGCGTCGCGAAGCCGATGGCACCCTGGAACTGGAACTGGAACCCCCCCCGCTGCAGGACCTGTCGCTGCGCCTGCGCATGCAGCTGCGCATCGGTCGCACCCTGGAGCAGCGCCTGGTGACGCAGAACACCAGCGGCCAGGCGGTGCGCTTCACCGAGGCCCTGCACAATTACTTCCGCGTCGCCGACGTGGAGCAGGTGCGCATCGAAGGCCTCGAGGGCCAGCCCTTCCTGGACAAGAACGATGGTGGCAACCGCCACATCCAGCAGGGCGAATGGAACCTGCACGATCCGCGCGACCCGGGCCGTGCCGACCGCCTGTTCCCGGGAGCGGGTGGCAGCTACCGGCTGTTCGACCCGGGCCTGCGCCGGCGCATCGACCTGCAAGTGAGCGACGGCCGCACCGCGATCGTGTGGAACCCGGGCGAGGCCGGCGCCGCGCGCATGGCCGACGTCGGGCCGCACTGGCGCCAGTTCGTGTGCCTGGAGGCGGGCAACGCCGGCCCTGACGTGGTCGAGCTGGCGCCGGGCGCGACGCATACGCTGGTGCAGACGATTTCGGTCGCACCGCTGTTGTAGGAGCGGGCACGACCGCGACACCGACGCCCTCGGCCAAGTCCTCGTGATTGCGGCGCCCGCGCCGCCTTCGTGACCGCCCCGACAGGGCGCGCGCAGCCGCCATTCCCGATCCGCGCAGCCCGTCGCCGTCGCACCCGCTAAACTGCGCCCCTTCCGGTTGCATCGCCGGCACGCGCTGAAACAGCGTACGGCCGGCAGTCCCGGACTCCCATTCCCGAGGCGCGTGCGTGGATCATCCTTTGCAGCAAAGGCCCGGCGCGCGGCGCGCGGCGCTGGTCTTCATCTTCATCACGGTGCTGATCGACGTGCTGTCGTTCGGCGTGATCATCCCGGTGCTGCCGCACCTGGTGGAGGAATTCACCGGCGGCGACATCGTCAGCGCCGCGCGCTGGGTCGGCGTGTTCGGCATGGTCTTCGCCGCGGTGCAGTTCGTGTCCACGCCGGTGCAGGGCGCGCTTTCGGACCGTTTCGGTCGGCGCCCGGTGATCCTGTTCTCCTGCCTGGGACTGGGCCTGGATTTCGTGTTCATGGCGTTGGCCACTTCGCTGCCCATGCTGCTGGTCGGCCGGATCATCTCGGGGGTCGCCTCGGCCAGCTTCACCACCGCCAACGCCTACATCGCCGACGTCACCGCGCCGGAGAAGCGGGCGAAGAGCTTCGGCATGATCGGCGCGGCGTTCGGCCTGGGCTTCGTCATCGGTCCGCTGATCGGCGGCTGGCTGGGCGGAATCGACCTGCGCCTGCCGTTCTGGTTCGCCGCCGGACTGGCCCTGCTGAATTTCCTGTACGGCTGGTTCGTGCTGCCCGAGTCGCTGCCGCCCGAGCGCCGCGCGCCGCGCTTCGATGCCTCGCATGCCAATCCGTTCGGTGCGCTGGCGCTGCTGCGCAGCTACCCGCAGGTGTTCGGCCTGGCCGCGGTGGTGTTCCTGGCCAACCTGGCCCACTACGTGTACCCGAGCATCTTCGTGCTGTTCGCCGATTACCGCTTCCAGTGGGGTCCGCGCGAAGTGAGCTGGATGCTGGCGCTGGTGGGCGTGTTCAGCATCGTGGTCAACGTCGGCCTGGTGGGACGGACGGTGAAAGCGCTGGGCGAACGCCGCACGCTGCTGTTCGGGCTGGCCTGCGGTGTCGCCGGCTTCTTCATCTACGGGCTGGCCGACAGCGGCTGGCTGTTCATGGTCGGTCTGCCGGTGAGTGCGCTATGGGCGCTGGCCTCGCCGGCAACGCAGGCGTTGATCACCCGCCAGGTCGGACCCGAAGTGCAGGGCCGCATCCAGGGCGCGCTGATGAGCCTGACCAGCCTGGCCGGCATCATCGGGCCACTGTTGTTCGCCAACGTGTTCGCGCTGTTCGTCAGTGCCAGCGCACCGGCGCAGCTTCCGGGCGCGCCATGGTTCCTGGCGGCGCTGCTGCTGGCCGGCGCGTGGGTCGTGGGCTGGCGCTATGCGCGCCCGGCACCGGCGGCCACGCACGAAGGCGCAGCCACCGGTGGCCCGGGTCACTGACGGTCAGTCGTTCTCGACGGCCAGGATGCGGCCGTCCTTGGCATCCACGCGCACTTCGACGTTCTTGCCGTCTTCGCGCTCGGCATCGGCCTTCCAGACACCGTCGTCGTAGTCGACGTCGTGCACCTTGGAGTAGCCGGCCGCGGTGATCTTCGCCTTGATGTCTTCCTCGCTGAAGGTGGCGACCACGTCTTCGGCGAAGATCTTGCCGCTGGCCGGGTCCACGCGCACGTCGACACGGTTGCCGTCGGCGCTGGTGGCATCGGTCTCCCACATGCCGTCCTCGAACTCCAGGTCGTCGATGCGGGTGTAACCCTGTTTCGTGAGCAGTTCGCGGACCTGCGGCTCGGCCAGCGCGGTCGCCTTGTCGGCGGCGAACGCGGGAGCGGCAACGAACGTGGCAAGCAGCGCGAAGGAAAGGGAACGAAGCTTCATCGATGGCTCTCCTGATCGTGTCGGGACGCCACCTTGCCGCGTGCGACTTCACCTGGAAGTGAATGCGGCGACGCACGCGCGGCTGCGGTTCAGCGCGGTGAACGCCGCATCCACGCGCGAAATCGCTGGTGCCAGACCTGCGTGCATCGCAAGGGTGACTCAGCCGGCCGCGGGACCTACCGCCAGCCGCGTCTCGCCCAAGGCCACACCCATCGGCCCCCAGCGGCGTTCGATGATCGTTCCGTTGCCGTCGTGGCCGAGCGCGACCACCGTGCTCGCGCGGGTGCCGTAGTCCTCGCCGCGGATGAAGGCGGCCGACAGCCAGCGCTCGCGTTCCAGGCCGATGCCGGTATCGGGCAGCTGTGCGTCGGCATGGGTCGTGTCATCGGCGAGTGCATCGAACAGCGCCGCGAAGTCCGTGTCGCCGCCTTCGTCCAGCCAGGTGCGCAGGCGCTGGCCCAGCGCCGTCGCCTTGGGCCACGGCGTGTCCAGTTCGGCATTGGAAAGCACGTGCACGCCGCTGGAGGGCGCGGTCGTACGCACCCGCGGCCGGTTGCCCACCCACGCGCATCCGCGTGGATCGACCAGCAGCAGGTTGAATGGCCGGTAGCGGCCAGCATCGCCGAGCAATGCCTGCGCGTGGTCGCGCGCATCGCCGCGGCCGCGCAGGTAGTCGCTGGCCAGCAGGCCGCGCGAAAGCCCGGTCTGCGGCTGGCGGAAATCGCGCACGTTGGTCACCAGTGCACAGCGGCCGCGGGCATCCACGCCCAGCCAGGTGCCGCCGGCTTCCAGATCGCGGCCCGCGACGATCCCGGATCCGTCGTCCCAGCGCGCCAGTGCCGCCGTCGGCCGCGCATGGAATTCGTCGCGGTTGCCGGCCAGCACCAGGCGCCAGCGCGGATGGGCGTCGATGGCGAAGGCGACCACGCACATGGCCGCGGCTTCAGGCGGCGCGCGAAGCGCGCGTGCGCGCGGCGGCGACCCAGCGCGCGGCGACCGCGGGCGAGGTGATGCACACCGCCTCGTCGGTCACCGTGGTCACGGCGCGCTCGAGCAACTGGATGTCGGCCTCGTGCTGGCGCGCGACGTGTGGATCCTCGAAGAACACCGCGCGCTGGCACTGGTGCGCCAGGACCAGGTCGGCGATCTGTGCGTCGCCACCCATGGGACCGCTGAGGAAGCGGTGCACCCAGGGCGTGTCCTGCGGCCAGCCGCGGCTCCAGGCCATTTCATTGAGGCGCTGGCCGGTGGTGCCGGTGGCCACGCGCCGGGCGAAGCGCGACAGTACGTCGTAGTTTTCCGACGCAAACGCCAGCATCTGCGGCTTCATCGCATCGTGGGCGATCAGCGCCAGCGTCTGCGACTCGAAGGCATGGAAGCGGTCGGCGCCGGGATCCGGCACCAGGCCGGCATGGATACGTTCGTTCTCGATCCAGTCGCGCGCGCTGGCCACGGTGGAGATGAAGGGCTTGCCGTGGATCACGCACTGGCGCTTGAGCGCCACCGCTTCGGGGAAGATCGAGGATGGATCGACCGGATCGATCAGGTAGATCGCGCCATCCAGCGTGCGCGCATCGCCCTCCATGCCCACGACTTCGGCGACCAGCTTCATCAGCCCGCCTTCGCGTCCATAGGGATAGCGCTTCAGCCCGCCATGCCCGGCGAGCATGCCGGCGGCGGCAATTGCATCGTGGGTGCGGCCCACCGCATGCAGCTCGATGTCCAACTCGCGGATGCCGGCCGCGCTGGCGCGCAGCCAGCGGAACAGCGCGGCGTCCTCGGTGGCGTGGTGCAGGCGGTTGGCGGCGAGGCCCAGGCGCATGGACGGCGTTCCGAGTGAGGTGGGGAGAAGCCAGTCTAACCGGGTGCTGCGCGGGGCCAGCAGGCGCACCCGGCCGCGTCATCGTCCATCGCACTTCGCCATGCCCGCCACGCAGGACGATGCGATGACCTGCGCCGCCGCGCCGCGCGTGTCAGCTCCGGGACGGGCCGCGCTTCAGCCCCAGGCGCACGATCACGCCGGCCACCAGCCCCCAGAACGCGGCGCCGATGCCGAGCATGGCCAGGCCCGATGCGGTAACAAGGAAGGTGACCAGCGCCGCCTCGCGCTCGTCGTCCTCGCGCAACGCGGTGGCGAGGCTGCCACCGAGCGTGCCCAGCAGCGCGATGCCGGCGATCGCCACCACCAGCTCGTACGGGAACGCGGCAAGCAACGCGGCGACGGTCGCGCCGAACACGCCGATGAGCAGGTAGAACAGGCCGGCCCAGACCGCGGCCATGTACCGGCGCGCCGGGTCCGGGTGCGCTTCCGGGCCCATGCAGATCGCCGCGGTGATCGCCGCCAGGTTCAGCGAGAACGCGCCGAATGGTGCCAGCACCAGCGTCGCCACGCCGGTCCAGCCGATCGCCGACGAAACCGGCACCGCATAGCCAGAGGCACGGATCACGGCGATGCCGGGCACGTTCTGCGAGGCCATGGTCACCACGAACAGCGGCAGTGCCACGCTCAATACCGCGGCCGCGCTGAAATGCGGCGTAGTCCATACCGGTCGCGCCAGTTCCAGTGCGAGCCTGCCGTCCTGCATCAGGCCCGATCCCCAGGCGATGGCCACGCCGACCAGCAAGGTCAGGATCACCGCGTAACGCGGCCACCAGCGCCGCGCCGCGAGCCAGGTGCCCAGCATCGCCAGCACCAGCAGAGGTTGGCCCTGGATCGCGCCGAACGCATCCAGGCCGAAGCGCAGCAGTACGCCGGCGAGCATCCCGGAGGCCAGCGACAGCGGGATCCGGCCGAGCATGCGTTCGAAGATCCCGGAGAAGCCCGCTATCGCGACCAGCAGCGCGGCGAGCAGGAAGCCGGCGACGGCCTGTTCCATCGGCACGCCCGATGCGCTCGCCACCAGCATCGCCGCGCCGGGCGTCGACCAGGCGGTGACCACCGGCATCTTCCAGCGCAGCGAAAGGAGCACGCAGCTCAGGCCCATGCCGATCCCCAGCGCCCACATCCACGAGGCGGTCTGCGCGGGCGTGGCACCCAGCGATTGCGCCGCCTGGAACACGATCGCCACCGAGCTGGCGAAGCCCACCAGTACGGTCACGAAACCCGCGGCGATGGCGGACAGGGACTGGTCGCGCAGCAGGCGACGGAGGGTGGATTCGCTCATTGCCGCGATTGTGGCGTGCGCGCGCGACGCGCGGAACCAGCCGCGTGCGTGGCGGCATGCACGCGTGGGGGCTGCGATCGGCCCGGCATGCGACCGGGCCTGCCGTCAGCGGATGAACGCGCCGCTGCGACGCAGGTTACGGGTGCGCGCCTGGGCCAGGAAGCTGATCACCGCCAGCAGCGCGAACACCACCAGCGTGCGCGAGTTCACCGGCATCATCCCGTTGGCGGCCTGCGCGCCGAAGATCAGGGCCAGGCCGGTGACGCTGAAGTAGGCGCCCGCGACCGCCGACGACAGGATCGTGAGCCATTGGCCGAGGTAGCGGCCGCCGAATGCGCCTGCACCCACGCCGGCCAGCGCGAGCACGGTCAGCAGCCAGCTGCCCCCGATGCCGACCAGCGAAGCGAAGAACAACGCCACGACCAGGCCGAGGATCGCGCCGGCGGCATAGATGGCCAGGGAGGCGAACGAATACAGCACGCCACCCAGCGCCGCGCCCAGGATGATCGCGATGATGGTCTGGATCGCCGGAGTGGGTCCGCCGCCGATCGTGCCGAGCACGGCCGACACCACGCCAAAGCCGATGTAGAAGCCGGCGAAGGCAAGTACCACCCGGAACATGGTGGAGCCGTAGACGATCATTACCGTGCCGCAAGCCAGGGCGATGACGCCCCAGAGGAACGCATGGTCCATCGCAGAACTCCCGCTCGGGTGGATGCGCCTGGATCGTAGCAGAGTTGTCCTGCGGCACCGGGGCCGCGCCGGCAGCCGGCTTGAGCCTGATCAACGGAACGGTAACCCCGCAGGTATAGGGTGGAATCCCCCACAACCTCCCGCGAGGATCGCGCATGGACAGGACGATGAAGGCCGCCGTGGTGCGCGGCTTCGGCCAGCCGCTGGTGATCGAGGAAGTCGTCGTGCCGCGCCCGGGTCCGGGCGAAGTGCTGGTGGAGATCGCCGCCTGCGGCGTGTGCCATACCGACCTGCACGCCGCAGAGGGCGACTGGCCGGTCAAGCCGAATCCGCCGTTCATTCCCGGCCACGAAGGCGTGGGCCACGTGGTCGCGGTCGGCGCGGGCGTCAGCCACGTGCGCGAAGGCGACCGGGTCGGCATTCCCTGGCTTTACTCGGCCTGTGGCCACTGCGAGCACTGCCTCGGCGGCTGGGAAACGCTGTGCGAGACGCAGCAGAACACGGGTTACTCGGTCAACGGCGGCTTCGCCCAGTACGCACTGGCCAATGCCGGCTACGTGGGCCACCTGCCCGCCGAAGTCGGTTTCCTCGAGATCGCGCCGGTACTGTGCGCGGGCGTCACCGTCTACAAGGGCCTGAAGATGACCGACGCACGCCCCGGCGAGTGGGTGGTCATCTCCGGCATCGGCGGCCTGGGCCACATGGCCGTGCAGTACGCCAGGGCCATGGGCCTGAACGTGGCCGCCGTGGATGTGGACGACGACAAGCTCGCGCTGGCACGACGGCTGGGCGCGACCGCGGTGGTCAACGCGCGCACCACCGATCCGGCGGCGTTCCTGAAAAAGGAGATCGGCGGTGCGCATGGGGCGCTGGTCACCGCGGTGTCGCCCAGGGCCTTCGAGCAGGCCATGGGAATGATGCGCCGCGGCGGCACGGTGTCGCTGGTCGGGCTGCCACCGGGCAGCTTCCCGCTCGACATCTTCGGCATGGTGCTCAACGGGATCACGGTGCGTGGCTCGATCGTCGGCACCCGCCTGGACCTGCAGGAGTCGCTGGAGTTCGCCGCGCAGGGCAAGGTCGCCGCGACCGTGGCCGCCGACCGGCTGGAGAACATCAACGAAATTTTCGCTCGCATGCACCGGGGCGAGATCGAAGGCCGCATCGTCCTGGACATGGCGGCCTGACCGGAGTTTCTCCCCACCCAGGCATACCTGTCTCTCCACGGGCGACCGGAACGGTGGGACGTCGTCCCGGACGCCGGAAAGCGCAAAAAAAGGCCGCGGTTTCCGCGGCCTCGTCGGACTCCGCGCCCCGCAACCGCTCAGGCCGCGACCGGTCCGGCAGGCGTGGCCACCTGGGCCAGCAACTCGACGATGGCCTGCGCCGCATCGCGCCCCTCGGCCACCGCGGTGACCACCAGGTCGGCGCCGCGCACCGCATCGCCGCCGGCGAACACGCGGGGATGGCTGGTCTGGTACGGCAGGCGATCGCTGCCGCCTGCCACGATCCGCCCGTTCGGCGTGCCCTCGATGCCCAGCGTCGACATCCACTCGGGCACTTCCGGCGAGAAGCCGAACGCGATGACGACCACGTCGGCGGCGATCACCGACTCGCTGCCCTCGATCGCGACCGCGTTGCGGCGGCCGCGCGCATCCGGTTCGCCCAGCCGGGTCTCGACCATGCGCACGCCGGTGACGCGGTTGTCCGCGTCGGTCTCCACCGCCAGCGGCTGGCGGTTGAACAGGAAGCGCACGCCTTCCTCGCGCGCGTTGCCGACTTCGCGCGCCGAGCCGGGCATCGACGCCTCGTCGCGACGGTAGGCGCAGGTGACCTTGCCTGCACCCAGGCGGATCGCGCTGCGCACGCAGTCCATGCCGGTATCGCCGCCACCAAGCACGACCACGCGCTTGCCGGCCAGGTCGGGTAGCTGGATCTTGTCTTCCCAGCCGGCGATCGGCCGGCCCCACGGATCATTGCCGGCGACGATGCGCCCGTTCTGCACCAGGAACGGCAGCGCCGGCAGCACGCCTTCGCCGTCCTGTCCGGGCAGGCCGCCGTCGGTATAGCGGTATGCGCCGGTCCCGAGGAACACCGCGTCGTATTCCTCCAGCAGCTGCTCGATGCTCACGTCGCGCCCGATCTCAACGCCAAGGCGGAACTCGATGCCCATGCCCTCCAGCACCTCGCGGCGCTTGGCGATCACCGCCTTGTCCAGCTTGAAGGTGGGAATCCCGAACTGGAGCAGGCCGCCGATCTGTTCGTAGCGGTCGTAGACCACCGCCTGGATGCCGGCCCGCGCGAGCCGGTCGGCGCAGCCGATACCGGCCGGGCCGGCGCCGATCACCGCCACGCGCCTGCCGGTCGGCACGACCTCGGACAGGTCCGGGCGCCAGCCCTGGGCGAAGGCGGTGTCGACGATGTACTTCTCGACCGCGCCGATGGTGACCGCGCCGAAGCCGTCGTTGAGCGTGCAGCTGCCCTCGCACAGGCGGTCCTGCGGGCAGACGCGGCCACACACTTCCGGCAGCGGGTTGGTCGAGTGGCACAGCTCGGCCGCCTCGAGGATGCGGTTCTCCTGGACCAGCTGCAGCCACTGCGGGATGGCGTTGTGTACCGGGCACTTCCAGCTGCAGTACGGATTGCCGCAATCCAGGCAGCGTCCCGACTGGTGCTGCGCTTCGGCCAGGCCGAACTTGCCGTATAGCTCGCCCCAGTCGCCGGACGTGCGCAACTCGAGCGGGATCCTGCGCGGCATCTCGCGCGGCAGGTCGAGGAACTGGAAAACTTGCTTGCGGCTCATGGGAATCTCGCTCGTCGTCCCCGCGTAGGCGGGCACCCAGTGACTTGGCTTGTCGTTGGCTTCAGGAGGCCACGTGTTTTCGTGCGTGGCGGCTGAAGTCACTAGGCTCCCGCCTGCGCGGGAGCGACCTGATAATTCGTAGACCCGACTGGAGGAAAGCCGCCTTGGTAAGGGGGCGCCCCGAAGGGGCGGGGATCGGAAGAGCGAAGTGGGGCCCGCAGTTTGCGACGCAAACTGCGGGAGCTTCTATGCGGAGCATGGAAGCGGCGCCCGTCATGCCGCTCTCCGCAGCGTGTCGGCCAGCGATTCGATGCTGGCGGCCTTGGGCTTCACCAGCCAGAACTTGCCGACGTAATCGCGGAACTCGTCCAGGACCTGCTGCGCCCAGATGCTACCGGTCAGTTCGCGGTGGCGGCTGACCAGGCGGTGCAGGTGCTGGCGGTAGTTCTCGAAACCCTCCGGGCTGATCCGGTGGATGTCGATCAGCTCGTGGTTGTAGCGGTCGACGAAATCGCGGTCCTGGTCGAGCACGTAGGCCAGGCCACCGGTGAAACCGGCGCCGAAGTTCAGGCCCACGCGGCCCAGCACCAGCACCACGCCGCCGGTCATGTACTCGCAGCAGTGGTCGCCAGCGCCTTCGATCACCGCCAGCGCGCCGGAGTTGCGAACCGCGAAGCGCTCACCGGCGCGGCCGGCCGCGAACAGCTCGCCACCGGTGGCGCCGTACAGGCAGGTGTTGCCGAGGATCGGCGTGCTGCGCGCCTCGTAGCGCGCCGCGCGCGGCGGGCGCACCACCAGGCGGCCGCCGGCCATGCCCTTGCCGACGTAGTCGTTGGCTTCGCCCTCCAGCTCCAGGTGCAGGCCGCCGGCGTTGAACGCACCGAAGCTCTGCCCGGACGTGCCGCGGAAGTGCAGGGTGATCGGCGAAGCGTCCATGCCGTGGTTGCCGTGCGCCTTGGCGATCGCGCCCGACAGGCGCGAGCCGATGCTGCGATCGGTGTTGTGGATCAGGTAGCGGTGCTCGCCGCCGGACTTGTGGGCGATCGCGTCGGCCAGCTGGATGTCGAGCTGGGTCGCCAGGCTGTCCGGCGATTCGTACAGGCGCGCGGCGGTGCAGCGGTCCTCGTCGCGCGGCGCCGGGTGCAGCAGCCGCGACAGGTCCACGCGCACGCCTTCGCGCGGCGCGACATCGATCTGCCGCAGCAGGTCGGTGCGGCCGACGATCTCGTCCAGCGAGCGCACGCCCAGGTACGACAGCCACTGCCGCACTTCCTCCGACATCAGGCGGAAGAAATTCTCCACGCGCTCGGGCAGGCCGGTGAAGTGCTCGGCGCGCAGGCGCTCGTCCTGCGTGGCCACGCCGGTGGCGCAGTTGTTGAGGTGGCAGATGCGCAGGTACTTGCAGCCCAGCACGATCATCGGGCCGGTGCCGAAGCCGAAGCTGTCGGCACCAAGCAGGGCCGCCTTGACCACGTCCAGGCCTGTCTTGAGGCCGCCGTCGGTCTGCAGGATGGTGCGGTCGCGCAGGTCGTTGGCGACCAGTGCCTGGTGCGACTCGGCCACGCCCAGTTCCCACGGACCGCCCGCGTAGCGGATCGAGCTGATCGGGCTGGCGCCGGTGCCGCCGTCGTGGCCGGACACGGTGATCAGGTCCGCGCCGGCCTTGACCACGCCGGCAGCGATCGTGCCCACGCCCGCATGCGAGACCAGCTTCACCGAGACCAGCGCCTGCGGATTGACCTGCTTGAGGTCGTAGATCAGCTGGGCCAGGTCTTCGATCGAATAGATGTCGTGGTGCGGCGGCGGACTGATCAGGCCGATGCCCGGACGCGCATAACGCAGCCGCGCGATCAGCTCGTTGACCTTGTGGCCGGGCAGCTGACCGCCCTCGCCGGGCTTGGCGCCCTGCGCGACCTTGATCTGCAGCACTTCGGCGTTGACCAGGTACTCGGGCGTCACGCCGAACCGGCCGGAGGCGACCTGCTTGATCTTCGAGCGCTTCTCGGTGCCGTAGCGGATTGGATCTTCGCCACCTTCGCCGGAGTTGCTACGCCCGCCCAGCCGGTTCATGGCGATGGCCAGCGCCTCGTGGGCTTCCGGCGAGAGCGCGCCCAGCGAAATCGCGGCGGTGTCGAAGCGACGCAGCAGGTCCGATGCCGGGGCGACCTCCTCGAGCGGCGTCGGCGTGTCCGCCTTGCGCAGCTGCAGCAGGTCGCGCAGCGCCGACGGCGGACGCGCGTGCACCGCCTCGGCATAGGCGTTCCAGTCGGAGGTCTCGCCCGTGCGCGTGGCGCGCTGCAGGGTCATGACCACGTCCGGGTTGTACATGTGGTACTCGCCGCCATGGACGTACTTGATCAGTCCGCCCACTTCGGGCTTCTTCAGGTCGTTCCAGGCCGCTGCCTGCAGGTCGCGGGCGTCGCGGTCCAGGCGCTCGAAGCCGGCGCCGCCCACGCGCGAGGGCGTGCCGCCGAAGCACAGCTCGACGACGTCATCTTCCAGGCCGACGATCTCGAACAGCTGCGCGCCGCGATAACTGGCGATGGTGGCGATGCCCATCTTCGAGATGATCTTGGACAGGCCCTTGTAGACGCCCTTGCGGTAGCTGCGGCCGACCTGGGCGGTCTCGCCGCCCTTCTTCAGCTGCAGGATGCCGCGCCGGCCCATGTCGAACAGGGTCTGGTAGGACAGGTACGGATACACCGCGGTGGCGCCATTGCCGAGCAGGCAGGCCATGTGGTGCGCGTCGCGCGCGGTGCCGGTCTCGACGATCAGGTTGGCATCGCAGCGCAGCCCGACCTTGCACAGGTGGTGGTGCACCGCGCCGGTGGCCAGCAGCGCATGGACCATTGGCCGTTCGGGCACCGGGTACCGGTCGGACAGCAGCAGCATGACCATGCCGTCGCGCACCGCCTGTTCGGCCTCGCGGCAGATCCGCTCGATGCCGGCCTTAAGGCCCTCTTCCACGCCGTAGGACAGGTCGATCAGCCGGCTCTTGTCCGCGTACTGCGGCATCACCATCAGCTGGCGCAGCTTGCGCTGCGACAGCACCGGCGAATTGAGGATGATGTGGTTCACCGTCTCCGGGCCGGCATGGAAGATGTTGGTCTCCTTGCCCAGCTGGGTGGCCAGCGACATCACGCAGTCTTCCCGCAGCGGATCGATCGGCGGGTTGGTGACCTGGGCGAAGGCCTGGCGGAAATAGTCATACAGTGGCCGGTTGCGCTGGCTCAGCACCGCCATCGGCGTGTCGTCGCCCATCGAACCGGTCGCTTCCTGCTCGGTCTCGGCCATCGGCCGCAGCACCAGCTCCACTTCCTCGGTGCTGAGCTGGAACAGCTTGTGGTAGCTGCGCAGCGTCTTCTCGTCGAACGGCTCCTCGGCCAGCGACGGATCGATCAGCTCGGTCTGCAGGTAGGTCACGCCATGGTGCAGCCATTGCTTGTATGGCGCGCGTCCGCGGTTGATCCGGTCCACCGCCTCGGAGTCGAGCAGGTCGCCGCGCTTGAGGTCGATGGCGATCATCTCGCCCGGGCCGAGCTTGCCCTTGCGCACGATGCGCTCGGTCGGCACTTCCCACACGCCGGCTTCGCTGGCGACGATGAAGTGGCGATCGGAGGTCAGCAGCCAGCGCGAGGGGCGCAGGCCGTTGCGGTCCAGCGTGCACGCCGCATACCGCGAATCCAGGGAAACAATGCCGGCCGGGCCGTCCCACGGCTCGGTGTTGAGCCCGTAGAACTCGTAGAACGCGGCCAGGTCCGGATCCTTGAATTCCAGCGACTGGGTCGCCGGCGGCACCAGGATGCGCAGCGCCTGGATCAGCTCCATGCCGCCGGACACCAGCAGCTCGAGCATGTTGTCCAGGCTCTGCGAGTCCGAGCCATGCATCGAGATCACCGGCTCGAGTTCGGCGATGTCGAAACGGGGTGTCTTCCACACCTTGCCGCGGGCCTGCGCCCAGCGGCGGTTGCCTTCGATGGTGTTGATCTCGCCATTGTGGGCGAGCATCCGGAACGGATGCGCCAGCGGCCAGCGCGGCAGCGTGTTGGTCGAGAAACGCTGGTGGAAGACAATGGCGCTGGAGGCCAGGTCCGCACGCTGCAGGTCGACGAAGAAACGGGACAGCTTGTCGGGCAGGACCATGCCCTTGTAGCCGATCGAATGCGGCGACAGTGAGACGACGTAGAAATCGCCGATCGCGCGCAGGCGTTGCTCGCTGCGACGGCGGGCCAGGAACAGGGCCAGGGTGAACGCCTCCTCGGACTGGCCCTGTCCGGCCTCGACGAACAACTGCTGGATCGCCGGCAGGGTGTCGCGGGCCAGCTGGCCGCAGACGCTTTCGTCGGTAGGCACCAGGCGCCAGCCCTTCACCGCGACGCCAACCCGGTGCAGTTCCGACTCCAGGGTCTCGCGACATTGCGCGGCCTGGGCTTCGTCGTGGGGCAGGAATACCAGGCCGGCGGCGAACTGGGTATTCGCGCCCAGCGCGATGTTGGCCTCGTGCGCCAGCGCGCGCAGGAAAGGCGCCGGTTTGCGGATCAGCAGGCCGCAACCGTCACCGGTCAGCCCGTCGGCGGCGACACCACCGCGGTGGGTCATGCGCGAGAGCGCGGCGATCGCGGTGTCGACGAGCGCACGCGAAGGCTGGTCGTCGAGCTGGGCGATCATGCCGAAGCCGCAGGCATCACGCTCGGAATTGGGGTCGTAGAGCCCGTGCGTCCCCTGGAGCGCATGCTCTACCGGGAGCCCTTGGCGGTTGCGGGGGGCCATCTGTGCCTCGACGAACATGCGTGCGGGGTGCTGACGCCCGGACGCGAGCGAAGGCGGCACCGCACACGGTTTCTTTCGAAACTTGCGCCACCAGATTGCCGCCGGATTCCCGACTAAAGCACAAGTGTTGCGGTGCCGCAACAGCACCGCGCACAGGGAAAATACATGCAACTGCAACCGTCAGCCGGTGGCGACGACGGTTGCAGGACACGCCTGCCGGGAAGGGCTCAGCCGCAGCGGAGCGAGGTGATCTTGCCCGCTGCGTCGACTTCGATGCTCAGCCGTTCGCTGTCGAATTCCATCGTGACCATGTCGCCGGGCTTGAGCACCCGCACGCTCTTGGCGCCGGCGTCCGTGCGGGCCTGTTCGGTTGCACTCTCTTCCAGCACCTGGCCGACCAGTCCCTGCAACTGGGTGGCATCGCACTCCATCGGCGGCGGCGGGGCGGCGTCGACCGGGCCTGCGGGCGGCGTAGCGGCGGATTCGGCGGCCTGTTGCGCGGCGGTGAGCGCCTGCTCCTGCTCGGCACCGTCGTCTTCCGATGGGCTTCCGGCCGAACAGGCGCCGAGCGCGGCGAGCAGGGCGAGCGGCAGCAGCAGGCGGGTCGTACGTGCGGTCATGGGCGACTCCCTCGAGTGATGGCCCAAGCTTGCCGCAGCCGACATTCGCGATGCGTTAACCGTTAAGGGCGCAGGGATGGCCTTGACGCGCTCGCCGCATGACGGTGCCCAGACTGGATTGCCCGCCGCCAAGCGCCTGGATCGTGTCTCCAGCCTCCTCTCCGAACAGCCCCGATGCCACCGATGATGCCGGCCGCGCCGGCCTCGTCCACGTGGTCGATGGCTCGGCCGGCATCCGGCGCCGTCGGCACGGGCGTGGCTTCGGTTACCGCAATGCCCAGGGGACCGTGGTCCGCGATGCGCGCACGCTGGCGAGGATCAGGGCCCTGGCCATTCCGCCGGCATGGCAGGACGTGTGGATCTGCGCCGATCCTCGCGGCCACCTGCAGGCGACCGGCCGCGATGCGCGCGGGCGCAAGCAGTATCGCTACCACCCGGAGTGGGCCCGGCATCGGGGCGCGGGCAAGTTCGAGCGGATCGTCGCCTTCGGCCAGGCGCTGCCGGCGCTGCGTCGGCGGTTGCGCAGCGACCTGGCTCTGCAGGGCCATCCGCGCGGGAAGGTCCTGGCAATTGTAGTCGCGGTGATGGACGAGACCCTGCTGCGGATCGGCAACGACGCTTACCGTCGGCAGAACCGGTCCTACGGGTTGACCACGCTGCGCAACCGCCATGTCGAGTTCCTCGCCGGTGGCCGCGCGCGGATCGCCTTCCGCGGAAAGGGCGGCCAGCCGCAGGAGGCGGTGCTGGACGACCGCCGGCTGGTCCGGCTGATGCGGCGCTGCCGCGAACTGCCCGGGCAGAACCTGTTCCAGTATCGGGACGACGCGGGCGAGCTGGTCCCGGTGCAATCCAGCGAGGTCAACGAATACCTGCGCCAGGCCATGGGCGAGGCCTTCACCGCGAAGGACTTCCGTACCTGGGGCGGCACGCTGGCGGCGATGCGCGGTCTTGCGGCGCTGGACGAAGTGCCCGCGGCCGAGCGCGAGTGCGCGCGCCTGCTGACCGGAGTGGTGCGCGCGGTTGCCGACGAGCTGGGCAATACCCCGGCGGTCTGCCGCAGCGCCTATATCGACCCGGCGGTGATCGACGGCTGGCGCCAGGGCGCGCTGCAGGGCGTCGCCGAACGCTGCCGGGGCCAGCGCCAGTGGGAGCAGGCGGCGCTCGCATTCCTGCGGCGTGCGCACCGCCGCCCGCGACGTCCGACCGGACGTTGACGGCGGGTGCTGCGCCGGTCAGCCGCAGCGCAGCGCGGTGATCGCATTGTTGCGGCCGGTCTCCACGGTCAGGCGGCTGCCTCCGGCGGAGCTCTCCTGGGCTTCGGGCAGCGTTGCCGAACCCGCCCGGTCCGAAGCGCCGCGTACCACCTGCAGCTCAGTGCTGTCGCTGTCCACTCGCGCACGCTGGATGGTCGCATCCGAGGCAGCCAGGCCGACCGCGCCGCGGACCATGTCGGTGTGGCACTGGCCGGAGATCACCCCGTCGATGGGTTGGACGCCGGCGATCTGCGGGCCGGCGCACGCGGTGGCGAGCAGGCAGGTGGCCAGGGCGAGGCTGCACGGGATCAGGCGGCTCATGGCGGGTTCCATCGACGGGTGGAGGGTGGCCAGCGTGTCGCTACCGGCGTTGGCGCCGGATGAAGGCGGGTATTCCGCACGGCCATGCGCCGCCCCGCCGTGTGGCATATGCAGAAGAACGCGCGCGGATGCGCCATGATCGGCGCCTTCGACACGCCGGGGAGGCAGCATCGATGCACGTCAATCACTCACACGATTCCGGCGCCGCCGGCGCGCCCGCCAGCGGCTCCTCGCGGCTGCTGCCGCTGGTGATCGCGCTGTTCTTCGCCTGGGGCTTCTGCACGGTGCTGGTGGACGTGCTGATCCCCAAGCTCAAGGCGACGTTCTCGCTGAACTACACCGAGGCGATGCTGACCCAGTTCTGCTTCTTCCTCGCCTACTTCGTGGTCTCAATTCCCGCAGGCCTGCTGGTCAGCCGGATCGGGTACCTGCGCGGGATCGTCATTGGCCTGGTGATCATGGCCAGCGGCTGCCTGCTGTTCGCGCCGGCCGCGTCGATGGGCTGGTACCCGGGCTTCCTCGCGGCACTGTTCGTGCTCGCCGGCGGCATCACCCTGGTGCAGGTGGCGGCCAATCCGCTGGCCGCCGGGCTCGGCGATCCGGCCCGCGCGCACAGCCGGCTGACCCTGGCCCAGGCGTTCAACTCGTTCGGCACGATGATCGGCCCGCTGTTCGGCTCGGCGATGATCCTGGCCGCCGGCGTGTCCGAACCGGCCGCCGGCCTGAGCGGCCCGGCACTGGAAGCGTTCCGCGTGGAGCAGGCCAGCCATGTGCGCGTGCCGTACATGATCATCGCCGCGGTGCTGGCGGGCCTGGCCGCGCTGTGCTGGTGGCTGCGCCGCTCGCCGGTCCCGGCGGTGCGCCCGGTCGGAAGCAGCGACTACCTGCGCCTGCTCGGCATCCCGCGGGTCAGCCTGGGCGCCCTGTCGATCTTCCTGTACGTCGGCGCCGAAGTCGCGATCGGCAGCGCGCTGGTCAACTACCTGATCATGGTCGGGGCGACGAATTCCGAGCACGCCGCCGGCAACCTGATCGCGGTGTACTGGGGCCTGGCGATGGTCGGCCGTTTCATCGGCGCGTGGGTGCTGCGCTTCGTCTCGCCGGGCCTGGTGCTGGCGGCGTGCGCGATCGGCGCCGGGTTGCTTGCGCTGCTGGCGGCGACCACGCTCGAAGGCACCGCCGCGGCGGTGGCGATCCTTTCGATCGGCCTGTTCAACTCGGTGATGTTCCCGACCATCTTCACCCTGTCCATCGACGGCCTGGGAGAAGACACGCCCGGCGCTTCCGGCATCCTGTGCCTGGCGATCGTCGGCGGCGCGGTGATCCCCTTGCTGACCGGCGTGGTGGCCGACCGGATCGGCCTGGCGCTGGCCTTGCTGGTGCCGATGGTGTGCTACGGCTGGATCGCCTGCTACGGGTTGCTGGTGAAGTCAGGCCTGCTTGGGCGCCATGCGCCGGCGGCGGTCGCGGCACCGGCAGTCGCACCCGAAGCCTGATCCGCGCATGCGCGAAAGCGATGCCACCGCCCTGCCCCGCCTGGTCGTTTTCGGCGAGGCGCTGACCGACTTCATGCGCACGGGTGATTCGACCTGGCACAGCGTGCCGGGCGGCGCCTGCTGGAATGTCGCGCGGGTGGCGTCCACGCTCGGCGTGTCGACCGGGTGGGGGGGTTCGGTCGGCGAGGACCTGTTCGGCCAGCGCATCCTCGCCCTGTCGCGCGAGGCCGGACTGGATGCGCGCTTCTGGCAGGTGGTGCGGCGACCTCCATTGCTGGCCCTGGTCCACCAGCTCGATCCGCCGCAGTACTTCTTCGTCGGCGAGTCCGACCTGGGCTTCGACGCGGCGCTGCTGCCGGAGGGGTGGCAGCAGGCGTGCGCGTTCGCCCACTTCGGCTGCATCAGCCTGGTGCGGCAGCCGTTGGGGGCGCGACTGCTCGCGCTCGCCGAACTGCTGCATGCGGCCGGCGTGCCGGTCAGCTTCGATCCGAACTGTCGCAACCTGATGGATGCGGATTACCCACCGCTGTTCGAGCGCATGGCCACGCTGGCCGACACGATCAAGGTCTCGGACGAGGACCTGCGCCACATCTATCCGGCCTTGGCCACGGTCGATGCGTTGGATCGCCTGCATGCGCTCGCCCCGCGCGCAACCGTGCTGTACACGCGCGGCGCCGATGGCATGACGGCCTATGCGCCCGATGGGGGCGTTTTCGAGCAGCCGGCCTTCAAGGTCGCCGTGGCCGATACCGTCGGCGCGGGCGACGCCTGCATCGGCGGATTCCTGGCCAGTCGACTGCAGCGTCCGGATGCCGGCCTGCCAGCACATGTACGTTTCGCCGCTGCCGCTGCGGCGGCCGCCTGCACCCGGCCGGGCGCGCATGCGCCTGGCAGGAGCGAGGTCGACGCGCTGCTGGCTGCCAATCCCGTGCAAGGCTAGCCACGATAGCGAGAGGCTGCACCAACACCGCCGCGCTGTAGATGTAGGAGCGGGCATGACCGCGACACCGGCGGCGTTGCAGCCACGAGAACGTCGGATGCCCGATGGCGTGACAGTTACATGGCAGCCAGAGCATCCATCGCGTTGCAGCCGTCGGCACGTGCGATCTCGAGTGTGTCGGTGTCGCGGTCATGCCCGCTTACAGTCGCTGCCCAATCTGGCTGCGTCGACCTCACACGGCCTTCAGCGCTTCGTAGCACGCGCCCATCGTGTGGTAATCGGTCTTCCCGGCTGGACTCTTCTCGTCGGTGAGCTTGCGGTTGTCCGGGCCGAGGATGCGGTACCAGGCGCCATGCGCATGGTCGACGAAGTGGGTCCAGCTGTAGTCCCAGAGGCGGTCGTACCACTGCCAGTAGCCCGCATCCCCGGTGCGGTCGGCGAGCAGTGCGGCGGTGGCCAGCGCTTCGGCCTGGACCCAGAAGTACTTGTCCTCGTCGTAGAAGCCGCCTTCCACGTCGTTGCCGTAGACCAGCCCGCCGTGGCGTTCGTCCCAGGCCATCGCCACGGCGCGATCGAAAAGTTCGCGTGCACGCGACAGGTGGCTGGCGTCCGGTGCGTGGCGATCCAGGATCAGCAGCAGCTTGGCCCACTCGACCTGGTGCCCGGGCTGGAAACCCCATGGACGGAAGATGTTGCTGCGGTCGCCGCGGTTGTAGTCCCAGTCCACCGACCAGTCGGGCCGGTAGTGCTCCCAGACCAGTCCACCGGCGAGCGCGGCCTGGCGGCCGGTCATGTTCGCGGCCAGCAATTGCGCGCGCTGCAGGTAGCGCGGCTCGCCGCTGGCCTCGAAGGCCGCCAGCCAGGCTTCGCAGGCGTGCATGTTCGCGTTCTGGCCGCGGTACTCCGAGACCTGCCAGTGAGCCGTTGCTTCGTCGGCGTAGAGGCCGTGCTCCGGCTCCCAGAAGCGTCGCTCCATCAACTGCCAGGTTTCGGCCAGCCAGGTGCGTGCTTCCTCCATGCCCGCTTCCAGCGCCTTGGCGTAGGCCAGTACGACGAAGGCCAGGCCATAGCAATGGTTGGTCGCGTCGCGCACCCGTCCGTCGTGCAGCACCCACGCGTAGCCGCCGGTGTCGGGATTGCGGTGCGCGTCGCGCAGGAAAGCAATCCCATGGCGCACCGCGTCGCGATACGCCGGATCACCGAATGCCTGCCAGGCCATCGAATAGTTGAAGACGAAGCGGGTACTGCTGACCAGGTGCCGGGTATGCGGGTCGTAGACCGTGCCGTCGTCCTTGAAGAACTGGAAGAAGCCGCCGGCCGGATCGATGCAGCGCGGGTGGTAGAACGCCATCGTGTGGCGCACATGGTCCAGCAGGAATTCGCGCGAGCGGAAATCGGGCATGGAGGGAGGCGTGGCTGCCGGGGTCAGGCTCATCGTTCGCTCGCGAAAGGAGATCGCGCCCAGTCCGGCGCGCAGGCCAGCGTAGCCCGGTCGATACGCCGTAGCTTATGGTCGATGCGTATACCGGCTATGCCGGGCGGACATCGGGCCTGTTCATGGGAAGGGCAGGCCCGCACGCGACACGATGACTGGCTGCCGCGACGCAGGCGCGGCCAGGGAATCATTCGAGGGGAAGATGGCGCGCCCGGAGGGATTCGAACCCCCGACCAATGGCTTCGGAAGCCACTACTCTATCCGGCTGAGCTACGGGCGCGTGGCCGGGCATTGTAGCGGAATTCGCCCGTGCAGGGCTTCGGGCCGCGTGCGCGGACGCTGTCAGATCAGCGGATCTCCAGCGGCGCGAACTGCTTGACCAGGTCGTCGAGCGCCTTGATCTGCGCCAGGAACGGCTCGAGCTTGTCCAGGGGCAACGCGCTGGGGCCGTCGCAGCGCGCGTGGTCCGGGTCCGGGTGCGCTTCCAGGAACAGGCCGGCCAGGCCGACCGCCATGCCCGCGCGCGCCAGTTCCAGCACCTGCCGGCGGCGCCCGCCCGAAGCCTCGCTGCCTGACTCGCGCCGCTGCAGGCTGTGGGTCACGTCGAAGATCGCCGGCAGCCCGCCGGTCGCCTCGATCATCTCGCGGAAGCCCAGCATGTCGACCACCAGGTTGTCGTAGCCGAACTGCGCGCCGCGCTCGCACAGGATGATGCGTTCGTTGCCCGCTTCGCGGATCTTGCTGGCGATGTGCTTCATCTGCGGCGGACTGATGAACTGCGGCTTCTTGATGTTGACCGCGCGCCCGGTGCGCGCGATCGCGTCGACCAGGTCGGTCTGGCGGGCCAGGAAGGCCGGGATCTGCAGCACGTCGACCACCTCGCCCACCGCCGCGGCCTGCGCCGGTTCGTGCACGTCGGTGATCACCGGCAAGCCAAAGCGGCGCTTCACTTCCTCGAAGATGCGCAGCCCTTCATCAAGGCCGACTCCGCGATAGGAGGTGATCGAGGAGCGGTTGGCCTTGTCGAACGAGGCCTTGAACACGTACGGGATGCCGAGTCGGCGGGTGACCTCGACGTAGTGACCGGCCGCGAACAGCGTCGAATCCAGGTCCTCGAGCACGTTGAGGCCGCCGAACAGCACGAATGGCGCGTCGTTGGCGACGCGGACGCGGTCATCGATCTGGACGGACAGGGACATGGACGGTTCCGGAGTCGGGGCAGGCGTGGATTATGCGCCTGCGCGGCGGGCCAGCAGCGAAACGTCCCCGCGGTGCACGACGCGGGGCCGGTTGCGGCGCGGGACTGATAACCTTCCGCGATGACTTACGAACGCTACGAATCCCCGATCCCGGTGCGGGTGCCGCGCTGGCGCGAACGCCTGGGCCAGTACTGGAAACTGGTCCGTGGCGACCGGCCGATCGGCGTGCTGCTGCTGCTGTGGCCGACCTGGTGGGCGCTGTGGCTGGCCGCAGGTGGCGTGCCGCCGCTGTGGACGCTGTTCGTGTTCACCGCCGGGGTGTGGCTGACCCGTTCGGCCGGCTGCGTCATCAACGACTACGCCGATCGCTGGCTCGATCCGCAGGTCGACCGCACGAAGGACCGCCCGCTGGCGACCGGCACGGTGTCCGGGCGCGAGGCGCTGGCGGTGTTCGCAGTGCTGATGCTGGCTGCGTTCGCGCTGGTGCTGACATTGAACCGGCTGACGGTATGGCTGAGCTTCGCCGGCCTGTTCCTGGCGGCCACCTATCCCTACCTGAAGCGCCACACCTACCTGCCGCAGGTGTACCTGGGCATGGCCTTCGGCTGGGGCATCCCGATGGCCTTCGCCGCGGTACAGGGCGAAGTGCCTGCGCTGGCCTGGCTGCTGTACTGCGCCAACATCCTCTGGGCCACCGCCTACGACACCTGGTACGCGATGGTCGACCGGGACGACGACCTGCGGGCGGGCTCGAAGTCCACCGCGATCCTGTTCGGCGACCTGGACCTGGTGGCGCAAGGCGTGCTCTATGCGTTGGCGCTGCTGGCGCTGGCACTGGTCGGTCGCCAGGCGCAGCTGGGGACGCATTACTGGATCGCGCTCGGCGTCGCGACCGTGCTGGTCGCCTGGGAATTCTGGATCGCCCGCAGGCGCGAGCGCGAGCCCTGCTTTCGCGCGTTCCTGCACAACAACTGGATCGGTGCGGCGGTGTTCGCCGGCATCGCCGCGCACTACGCCCTTACGTAAGGGCGGGGGAACGGTCCGCGACGGGCATCGTGATCACGGGATGCTGCGCGGCGCGGGCGGTGCGGTCGTGCCCGCTCCCGAAAAGGAGATGGGGGTGCAGCGGCTCCTGCGGGGCGGGCTGGAACCCGCGATGAGATGACCGGGCTCATGGGATGGCGTGCGGATGCAGGCCTGGGGCGGTGTCGCAGCGCGCACCCGGAGGACCGTGGCGGCCCCCGGGGCGCCCTTACTCACCCGACAAGCCGCGTCGCACGCTTGCGCATGTAGAACGCCAGGGCCAGCTGCAGCACGCCGTAGAGCAGCGCACCGATGCCGATCCAGAGGGCCAGGCCGGCCACGCCCAGGTTCGGGCGCGCCAGGAACAGGATGCCCAGCAGGACGGCCAGTACGCCGCTCAGCGCCAGCAGCCAGTTGCCCTCGACCAGGCGCCGCATCTGTACCGCGAACACGATGCGCGCGATGCCGGCGAAGATCAGCCACAGCGCCAGCAGCCAGACCAGCACCGTGGCCACCATCTGCGGATTGAACAGCGCCAGCAGGCCGAAGCCGATGGAGACCACGGCATACAGCAGCAGCAACCCGTTTGGCAGCGCCACGTCCTTGCGGAATACGCTCAGCAGGCTGACCACGCCATCGCCCAGCGCCAACAGGCCGAACGCCATCAGCATCACCCACACGGTCGATTGCGGGCGGAACAGGGCGAACAGGCCGAACCCGATCGCGAACAGTCCATACAGCAGGAAAACCCACCAGGCACGGGACATGACGGACTCCTAGGTCTTGGATGGGGCCGGCGGATCACCGCCGGCGCTGGACACGTCGAATGGATCAGGCCGGCAGCGGTGCATGCTTGCGGAAACGCAAGCCCGCGAACACCTGCAGCAGTCCGTAGACCAGCGCACCGGCGCCGATCCAGATCGCGGTGGCGAACAGGCCGATCGCCGGATTGCGCAGGAACGCCACGCCCAGCACGATCGCCAGTACGCCGCTGAGCGCGATCAGCCATTCGCCGACGATCTCCTTGCGCACCCGGATCGCGAAGACGATGCGGAACACGCCGGCCACGATCAGCCAGAACGAAAGCATGAAGAACAGGATGCCTGCGGTGGCCTTCGGGTTGCCGATGGCGATGACGCCGAAGGCGATCGAGGCGACCGAGTACAGCAGCAGCCAGGGCTTGGGGATCGCCACGCGCTTGTCGAACAGCGCCAGGCCGCTGGCGATGCCGTCGGCCAGGGCGAAGATGCCGAAGGCCCAGGCCATCGCGACCAGGGCCTGGAAGGGCTTGGCCATGGTGAGCAGGCCGAAGGCGATGCCGATGAGACCGAACAGGACCGAAACCCACCAGCTGCGTCGTACTTCGTCGACAGTGCCCGCTTGCATGCTGCCTCCTGCGTCATGAGGGAGTTGCGGCCGGACGGTGTGCCGGTCCGGCCCACGGGATACTCCTGTGCGTCGGCGACTGTCAAATGACGGCCCGGTGGTGGATGCGCGTATCGCGGCGCCTAGGGCGTCCGCGCGCAGACCCAGGCATCGACCCGTGCGACCCCGGCGCGACGCAGGGCCGAGGCCGCGGCATGCAGGGTCGCACCCGTGGTCATGACGTCATCGACGAGCGCGACATGGCTTGGCACGCAGTGGTCGGCCACGCGGAAAGCGCCCTGCAGGTTGCGTCGCCGTGCCACCGCATCAAGCTCTGACTGCGCGGCGGTGGCCTGGACACGCTGGAGCAGGTCCGCGCGCAGGGGCAGGCGCAGCGTGGAGGCCATCGGCCTCGCCAGTTCCAAGGCCTGGTCGTATCCGCGCCGGCGCAGCCGTCCGCGATGCAGCGGGACCGGCACCAGCGCCTGCGGCCGTTCGAGGCCGGCGAAGGCATGCGCCATCAGTTGCGCGAGCAGCCGTCCCGCGGCCAGGTCGTGGTGGAACTTGAAACGGGGCAGCAACTGGTCCAGCGGCGGCAGGTACAGGAAGGCCGCATGCGTGGCCTGCAGCGGCGGTGGCCGGCGCAGGCAGTGGCCGCAGACCGCCGGCAGGGGCAATGGCAGGGCGCAGCGCAGGCAGGCGTTGCCGTTGCCCGGCAGGACCCGGCGGCATTCACCGCACAGGTCCAGGCTTTCTTCGCCCGGCTCGCGGCAGAGCAGGCAGTGCAGCGGCAATGCGCGCCCCGCGAGCCCGACCAGGCTGTCCAGCGCGGTTCTGAACGACAGCAGGGAGGGCTTGTAAACCATAATGGCGAGTCCCGGGTTGACAGGCTGTGGCCTGCTTTCCAGACTGCCCGGCTCCGGCCTTCGCCGCTGTCAGGAAACACCTGCCGTGCCTTCGGAAATCCGCCATGACTGGCATCGCGACGAGCTGCTCGCGCTGTTCGACCAGCCCTTCCCCGAGCTGCTGTTCCGGGCGGCCAGCGTCCACCGCGAGCACTTCGACGCGGCCGAGGTGCAGGTGTCGACCCTGCTGTCGGTGAAGACCGGCGGCTGCCCGGAAGATTGCGGCTATTGCCCGCAGGCGCAGCGCTACCACACCGGCGTGGATGCCACGAAGCTGATGGAAACCGAGCAGGTGCTCGAGAAGGCCCGCCAGGCCAAGGCCGCCGGCGCCTCGCGCTTCTGCATGGGCGCGGCATGGCGCAGCCCGAAGGACCGCGACATCCCGAAGGTGGCGCAGATGATCGCCGGGGTGAAGGCGCTGGGCCTGGAGACCTGCGCCACCCTGGGCATGCTCTCGCCGGACCAGGCCGGGGCGCTGAAGGATGCCGGCCTGGACTACTACAACCACAACCTGGACACGGCGCCGGAGTTCTATGGCGAGGTCATCCAGACCCGCGAGTACCAGGACCGGCTCGACACCCTCGGCCACGTCCGCGACGCGGGGCTGAAGACCTGCTGCGGCGGCATCGTCGGCATGGGCGAGACCCGTGCGCAGCGCGCCGGCCTGCTGCAGGCGCTGGCCAACCTGCCTGCGCACCCGGATTCGGTGCCGATCAACCGCCTGGTCCAGGTCACCGGCACCCCGCTGGCCGGCACCGCCGAGCTGGATCCGTTCGAGTTCGTGCGCATGATCGCGGTGGCCCGCATCACCATGCCGCGTTCGATGGTGCGGCTGTCGGCCGGACGCGAGGCCATGAGCGATGAACTGCAGGCGTTGTGCTTCGCCGCCGGCGCCAACTCGATCTTCTATGGCGAAAAGCTGCTGACCACCGGCAATCCGGACGTGGAGCGCGACCAGGCGCTGTTCGCGCGGCTCGGTCTGCGGCCCATGCCACTCGTTCATTGTGAGCCCGGTCACGGAACCGCGACGGGCACAGGCGCTACCGTTCACGCCGATATCACCGGACCGGCGCCCGCCTGTGGACGCGCGGCCTGACCCAGCCGCGCAACGCTCTCCGGGGGGAGGGGCACCGATGGCCCGTACCGACATCCACGAACGCATCCTCGCCCAGCGGCGCCAGCGCATCGCGCAGGGCCGGCTGCGCCAGCGCCGCACGATCACCCGCCGCGACGGCGTGCGGGTCGAGCTCGACGGCCACTGGCTGACCGGCTTCTGCAGCAACGACTACCTGGGCCTGGCTTCGCAGTTCGAGGTCGGCGCCGCATTGCAGGACGCGGTGTCGCGCGAAGGCACCGGCGCGACCGCCTCGCACCTGGTCTGTGGCCACCATGCGCTGCACGAGCAACTCGAGCGCGAGATGGCCGACTGGCTCGGCACGCCGCGCGCGCTGCTGTTCGGCAGTGGCTTCGCGGCCAACCTCGCCGTGCAGCAGGCCCTGCTGGAGGACGAGGACGTCTGCGTCCAGGACCGGCTCAACCATGCCAGCCTGATCGACGCCACCCGACTGGCCGGCGCGCGCCTGAGGCGCTATCCGCACCTGGATCCGGAAGGGGCGATGCGCCAGCTGCGCAATGCGAACGGCGGCGTGGCGATGCTGGCCAGCGACGGCGTTTTCAGCATGGATGGCGACATCGCACCCCTGCGCGCGCTGTCGCTGGTGGCGCGCACCCAGGAAGCCCTGCTGTACGTGGACGACGCGCACGGCGTCGGCGTGCTCGGCCCGCAGGGGCGCGGCACCGTGGCCGAGGCCGGGTTGGGCGTCGCCGACGTGCCGCTGCAGCTGGCCACCCTCGGCAAGGCGCTGGGTGGCTACGGCGCCGTGGTCGCTGGCGATGCCGACCTGATCGAGCACCTGGCCGGCGTGGCCCGGCCTTATCTCTACACGACCGCGCTGCCGCCGGCGTTGGCCGCCGCCTCGCTGGCCGCGTTGAAGCTGGCCCGGCGCGACGACTGGCGGCGCACGCGGCTGCAGGAACTGGTCGGCCAGTTCCGCACGGGTGCCGGCCGCTTCGGCCTGGAGCTGATGCCCTCGACCACGCCGATCCAGCCGGTGCTGTGCGGCGACGAGGCCACCGCTACGGCGATGTCGTCGGCGCTGGAGCAGGCCGGCTTCCTGGTCACCGCGATCCGTCCGCCCACCGTCCCGGAAGGCCGTTCGCGCCTGCGCGTGACCCTTTCTTCGCTGCACACGCCTCAGCAGGTGAATGCGCTGCTCGGCGCGATGGCCGAAGCCCGCGACCACGCGGTGCGTCACGCGGCGGCCTGAGGTCGGCGTCGCGTAACTTTCCGCGCACGTCGAATGCCAGGGCCGCTTCGCGATTCCTGTAGGAGCGGGCATGACCGCGACACCGACGCCACCGGAATTACTGCAACGTCGCCTGTGCTGACGGCGTCGTCTTCGCGGTCATGCCCGCTCCTACAGGAACCGCGCTCCGGTGTGCGACCCGATCACGCGGTTCCCGCGTGCGCGTGCGTCGGCGACAATGCGCCATGCATATCGAAACCCTGGGCAGCGGCCCGGACCTGGTCCTGATCCATGGCTGGGCCCTGCACGGCGGGGTGTTCGCACCCCTCGCCGAGCACCTCGCGCCACGCTTCCGCCTGCACCTGGTCGACCTGCCCGGCCACGGCTTGAGCCGTGATTCGGAACAGCCGCTGGACCTGGCAGGCGTCGCCAGCGAGATCGGCGCGCGCACGCCGCCGGCGATCTGGCTGGGCTGGTCGCTGGGCGGACTGTTCGCCCTGCGGGCGGCGGCCTCGCTGCCGACCGTGCGCGGTCTGGTCATGGTCGCGGCCACGCCCCGCTTCGTGCGCGCGCCGGACTGGCCGCATGCGGTCGAGCCGGTGGTGTTCACCCGCTTCGGCGAGGAACTGGCGCACGACTACGCGGGCACCCTGGATCGCTTTATCGCCCTGGACACGCTGGGTTCCGAACACGGGCGCAGCGAGCTGAAGACCCTGCGTGCACTGCTGCACGCACGCGGCGAGCCGGATCCGGCCGCGTTGCGCCAGGGCTTGCACCTGCTGGAGGACACCGACCTGCGCCGGGCCCTGCCGGGCCTGCGCGTACCCAGCCTGTGGCTGGCCGGGCGTCGCGACCGGCTGGTCGATCCGCGCGGCATGGCCGCGGCCGCGGCGTTGGCGCCTGGCGCGCGATGCGTCGAGCTCGCCGCGGCCGCGCATGCGCCCTTCCTCGGCCACGCCGATGCGGTAGCGGCGGAGATCGGTGCTTTCGCCGACAATATCGGTCCTTGAAGCACCGCCTCGCCCCCGTGATGGAATCCCTGTTCGATCCCCGCCAGGTGCGCCGCGCCTTCTCGCGCGCCGCCGCCGGCTACGACGCGGCCGCGGCGCTGCAGGCGGAAGTACGCACGCGCCTGCTCGGATCGCTGGATTACCTCGACGACCGCGTGCCGTCGGTGGTGCTCGACGTGGGCAGCGGCACCGGCCACGCGGCGGCGGCGATGCGCAAGCGCTGGCCCAAGGCGCAGGTGCTCGCGCTGGACCTGGCGCTGCCGATGCTGCGCCAGTCGCGCAGGCAGGTCGGATGGTGGAAGCCGTTTGCGCGCGTATGCGCCGACGCGCGCGCTTTGCCGCTGGCCGAAGGCAGCGTCGACGTGATCTTCAGCAACCTGTGCCTGCAATGGGTCGAGGACCTGCCCGCGGTGTTCGCCGGCTTCCGGCGAGTGCTCAAGCCCGATGGACTGCTGCTGTGCTCGAGCTTCGGCCCGGAGACGCTGGTCGAACTGCGCGAGGCATTCGCCCAGGTCGACGCAGTGCCGCATGTCAGCCCGTTCGCCTCGATCGCGCGCTTTGGCGATGCGCTGATGGCCGCCGGCTTCCGTGATCCGGTGCTGGACCGCGACCTGTTCACCCTGAACTACCCGGACCTGCCGGCGCTGATGCACGAACTGCGGGCGATCGGCGCCACCAATGCGATGGCGACCCGCCGACGCAGCCTGACCGGGCGCGCGCGTTTTGCAGCCGCGACGCAGGCATACGAGGCCTTGCGCGATGGAGAGGGCCGCCTGCCCAGCAGCTGGGAAGTGATCTATGCGCAGGCCTGGTCGCCGGCACCCGGTGCACCGATCCGGGAAGGCGGCAGCGAGGTCGCGGCGGTGCCGCTGTCGCAGATTCCGATCCGCCGGCGCGCGCCGTAGGCTGCAGGCAGCGCGCGGTCACGCCCGTTGCTGCGGGGAGGTCCGTCGCCGCCGTTGCCAGCGCGCATGCGCTCCTGTCAGCGCGATACCTGCGCGATCCAGTCCTGCAGGTTGTAGTAGTTGCTGACCCGGGTGATGCGGTCGTCGCGGATTTCGAAGAAGGCGCCGCCTGGCAGGACGTACTCCTGCCCGCGCGCAGGCGGCAGCCCTTCGTCGTCGCGCAGGTACTGGCCATGGACCACGTACTCGGCCGCGGCGCGGTCGCCATCCTGGGAGGCCAGCACGACGATGTCGCGCAGCTGCTCGCGGTAACTGGCATCCATCCGTTGCATGAAGGCGGCGAAGGCCTGCTTGCCGGTCTCGCGCGCGCCCTGGTTGAGGTCGTGCACGACGTCGTCGCCGAGCAGCGCCAGCATCGCCGGGCGGTCGCCGCGGTTGAACGCGGCGTAATAGGCCAGCACCAGCTCGATCGCGCGGTCCTGGCGGCGGGTGCCATCGATCTTCATGGAGTGCCTGCCTGCGGGGTGCGGACATCATACGCCGCCCGCTTTTCAGGCCGCGCGCATCACCAGGTCGCGATGGAAGAAGTAGACCTCCTGCAGCAGGAAGCGCCACTGGGTCTGGATCGTGCGGAAGCGCGTGCTGGGCGTGGGCGAACCGACCGCGTCCACGCCCAGTTCCCGCGACAGCCGCAACGCGCGCGACATGTGCAGCGGATCGCTGACCACGATCGCCGTGTGCAGGCCGCGCTCCTGCATCAGCGCGCGGGCCTGCACCAGGTTCTCGCGGGTGGTGCGCGAAACCGATTCGATCAGGATCGCCGATTCGGGGATGCCCTGCTGCAGGGCATAGCGGCGCGCCACCTGCGATTCGGAGAACCGCGCGCGGCTGCCGCCATAGCCGCCGGTGAACAGCAGCACCGGCGCGTAGCCGCGCTGGTACAGGTCCAGGCCGTGGCGGATCCGTTCCTGGAACACGGGCGAAGGCCGCGCATCGTAGGCGGCGGCGCCGAGCACGATGATCGCGTCGGCCTGTTCGGCCTGGTCGCGCTGGCCGACCCAGACGATCCAGGCGGCTACGCCCAGCAGCCACAGCAGCCCCAGCAGCAGCAGGCGCCAGAGCCAGGTGGCCAGGCCGCCGCGTCGTTTCCGCTTCAGCCGAGCCAAGGCAGCGCCTCCAGGTCGACGTTGCCGCCGGACAGCACCACGCCCACACGCTGGCCGGAAAACAGCGCAGGTCGCGCCAGCACTGCGGCCAGCGCGATGGCCGAGGAAGGTTCGATCACCTGCTTGAGCACCTGCCAGGCCAGCCGCATCGCCGCCACCGTGGCCTCGTCATCGACCACGACGACCTCGGCGCCCCATGCGCGCAGCAGGGCGAAATTGGGCGCCCCCAGCGCGCCCCGCAGGCCGTCGCAGACGGTGTCCGGAACGAAATCGACGCGTCGCTCGCCCGCGGCCAGCGAACGGGCGGTATCGGCGGCGCCGGCCGGTTCGGCCAGCACCAGCCGGCAAGCGGGCGCGACGGTGGCCAGCGCCAGCGCGGTTCCGCTGGCCAGGCCGCCGCCGCCCACCGGCACGACCATGACATCCGGGGTGCCAGCCTGGCCGACCAGTTCGAGCGTAGCCGTCCCCTGCCCGGCGATCACGCGCGCATCGGCATAGGGATGGACCAGGCTGGCGCCGGTGCTCTCCTGCACCTGCGCGCACATCGCCTCGCGCGCGGCCTGGGTCGCGTCGCAGCGCCACAGGGTCGCGCCGTGCCGCTGGATGTTGGCGAGCTTGGCCGCCACCGCGCCATCGGGGACCACCACGTGGCAGGGGATGCCGCGGCTGCGCGCCGCCAGCGCCAGCGCCGCGCCGTGGTTGCCGGAGGAATGGGTGACCACGCCCCGTGCGGCGACCGCCCCGGACAGCGACCACACTGCATTGCAGGCCCCGCGGAACTTGAACGCGCCGCCGCGCTGCAGGTGCTCGGCCTTGAACGAGATCGAGCAGCCCGCCATCGCATCCAGCGCGCGCGACTGCAGCACGGGCGTGACGCTGGCATGGCCGGCGATCCTGGCGGCGGCGGCGAGGATGTCGTCGGCTACGGGCAGTTCGGTCATGGGCGAAGGTTAACGTATCGCGCACATGCATCCGCCGGTGTGCTGCTGTCCGGGGGCTGAGCGGTTACCGTGCGAGGGGGCGGGATTAAGCACGGATTCAATGCGGCCCGCGGAAGCTGGCCACTCACGCTACGGGGGGGAATCCCATGAAACTGCGACTGTTCACCGGCCTGGCGCTCGCGCTGTCGCTGGGTGGCTGCGCGTCCTACGGTTACGTGGGCGACGGCGGCGGGTACTACACCGGGGGTTCCTCGACCCGATACATCTCCGACTACGACAGTTACGGCTACGGGGTGTACGGCTACGGGTCTCCGTATTACAGCTACCGGTACAACCCGGGCTGGTCGTTCGGGCTGCGCTATGGCTACCCGTACTCCTACTACCCGTACGCGGGCGGCGGATACGGGTCGTCGTACTACCCGCGCCCGCCGCACAACCACTATCCGCGCCCGCCGCGTCCCGACCATGACCATGGCGGGCGCCCGGACCACGATGGCCGGCCCGACCGGCCGCCACCGGTCGCCAACGGCAACCCGCCGCCGCTCAACCGCGGTCCCTGGCGTGACCTGGAGCGCCTGCGCCGTGGTGAAGGCGGCGAAGGCGTGCCGCGCCGGCAGCCTGGGCCGGGCACCCTGGGCATCGGCCAAGGGCCCTCGCCGGGCGTCGACGGCGGTCCGCGCCCGGGCGGCTACCAGCGTCCGTCGCCGCCGCAGGGATATCGCGCCCAGGCGCCGCGTTACAGCGGTGCCGGCAATGATGATCCCGGCGCGTCGCGTCCACCGCCGAGGAGCGAGCGGAGCACGCAGCGCAGTGCGCCCCGGGCGTCCGAATCGCGTCGTTCCGAGTCCTCGCGGACTGGGACGCCGGACACGATCGAGCCTTGAAATAGCGCTTGCACTGGTCGGTTTTCGGTCGCAAGCTAGCGCGGCAAGGTGACCGGGTGCGTCATGTTTTGACCCGTCCGGCCAGGTCTATGTCGATGTCCGGCAGGGAAATCTGGATCCCCCCTGTTCCGGCCCTGTCGGACGTCGACGCCTCTACGGCAGCCCGGCCCCTGGCCGGGCTGGCTGTTTTAGGGACCGGCGTCACGCTTTGCCCGCGCAGGCAAAAAAACGGGGCCGGCAGTCCCCCGACTACCGGCCCCTCGGCTTCCCCATCGCGCGCGTGGCTGGCCCCTGTTCCAATTCCAGCCCGCGCCCCCGAACGCATTGCCGCGATGGGTGCACGGAATGGTTGCCGCAGGAAGCGTGCCAAGTCCGCTGCAGTCGCCGCCGCTAGAATTGCTGCCGCTCCGGACCCGCCATCACCGGCAGGGTCGACGGCACGGATCCCATGATGTCCCAGTCCTTCCATCGCTATGACGTGATCGTGATCGGCGGCGGCCACGCCGGCACCGAGGCCGCGCTCGCGTCGGCGCGCAGCGGTGCGCGCACCCTGCTGCTGACCCACAACATCGAGACCGTGGGTGCGATGAGCTGCAATCCGGCCATCGGCGGCATCGGCAAGGGTCATCTGGTCAGGGAGATCGATGCGCTGGGCGGGGCGATGGCGCATGCCGCCGACCTGGCCGGCATCCAGTGGCGCACGCTCAACGCCAGCAAGGGTCCGGCGGTGCGCGCGACCCGCTGCCAGGCCGACCGCAACCTGTACCGGATGGCGATCCGGCGCATCGTCGAGAACCAGCCGAACCTGACCGTGTTCCAGGCCGCGGTCGACGACCTCGTGATCCAGAACGGCGCGGGCGATGGCGACATCGTGCGCGGCGCGATCACCCAGACCGGCCTGCGCTTCGAGGCACAGGCGGTGGTGCTGACCGCCGGTACCTTCCTGGCCGGCAAGATCCACATCGGCGAAACCCAGTACACCGCCGGGCGCATGGGCGACCCGCCGGCCACGACGCTGGCCGCGCGCCTGCGCGAGCGGCCGTTCGTGATCGACCGGCTCAAGACCGGCACGCCGCCACGGATCGACGGACGCACGCTCGACTATTCGGTGATGGACGAACAGCCCGGCGACGATCCGCTGCCGGTGATGTCGTTCCTCGGTGACGTGCGCGAGCATCCGCGCCAGGTCTCGTGCTGGATTACCCATACCAGCGAGCGCACCCACGAGATCATCCGCGGCGCGCTGGACCGTTCGCCGCTATATACCGGCCAGATCGAGGGCATCGGCCCGCGCTACTGCCCGTCGATCGAGGACAAGGTGGTGCGCTTCGCCGAGAAGGCCAGCCACCAGATCTTCGTCGAGCCCGAAGGCCTGGACGTGGCCGAGATCTATCCCAACGGCATCTCCACCTCGCTGCCGTTCGACGTGCAGCTGGCGCTGGTGCGGTCGATCCGCGGTTTCGAGCAGGCGCACATCACCCGGCCCGGCTACGCGATCGAGTACGACTTCTTCGATCCGCGCGGCCTGAAGGCGACGCTGGAGACCAAGCGGGTGTCGGGGTTGTTCTTCGCCGGGCAGATCAACGGCACCACCGGCTATGAAGAGGCGGCCGCGCAGGGATTGCTCGCCGGCCTGAACGCCGCGCGCCACGTGCGCGGCCACGACGGCTGGTCGCCGCGTCGCGACGAGGCCTACCTGGGCGTGCTGGTCGACGACCTGATCACCCATGGCACCACCGAGCCGTACCGGATGTTCACCAGCCGCGCCGAATACCGGCTGCAGCTGCGCGAGGACAACGCCGACCTGCGGCTGACGCCGGCCGGTCGCGAACTGGGCGTGGTCGACGACGTGCGCTGGACGCGCTTCGAGGCCAAGCGCGAGGCGATCGAACGGGAGACGCAGCGCCTGCGCGCGCTGTGGGCCACGCCGGCCAACGCGCTGGGCCGCGAGGTCGAAGCGGCACTGGGCGTGGCCGTGAGCCGCGAGACCAGCGTGCTGGACCTTATCAAGCGACCGGAACTGGGCTATGCCGCATTGATGCGCGTGCCCGCGCTGGGCCCGGGCGTCGGTGATGCGCAGGTGGCCGAGCAGGTCGAGATCGGGGTGAAGTACGCCGGCTACGTCGACCGCCAGCGCGAGGAGATCGCGCGCCAGCAGCGCCACGAAGAGACCGTGATCCCGGCGGACTTCGACTACGCCGGCGTGCGCGGGCTGTCGGCCGAAGTGCAGCAGAAGCTCGAGCGGGCGCGCCCGCAGACCATCGGCCAGGCCCAGCGCATCCCCGGCATGACCCCGGCGGCGATCTCGCTGCTGCTGGTGCACCTGGAGCGCCTGCGTCGCAGCCGCGTCGCCTGAGATCGCCGGCGCGGGGTGCGGCTGGCGCCGGCCCGGCCGCTCGGGCAGGCTAGGGCCATGAGCGTTCCGTCCGGCCTCCCGCAGGACACACCGGTCGCTGGCGGCGAGCAGCGCGTGTTGCGCTTCTCCATCGCCGCCACTGCGGTGGTCGCCGCGCTGGGCATCGTGTTCGGCCTGATGTCGGGCTCCTACGCCATCGTGTTCGACGGCATCTACTCGCTGGCCGACGGTGCCACCAGCCTGGTGGCCCTGCTGGTGGTCAACCTCATCGCCGGATACAACGCCAGCGGATCGCAGAACCGGCGCCTGGCCGAGAAGTTCACGATGGGCTTCTGGCACCTGGAGCCGATGGTGCTGGGCGCCACCGGCCTGCTGCTGTCCGGTGCCGCGGTGTACGCCTTCATCAACGCGATCGGAAGTTTCCTGACGGGGGGACGGCCGTTGCAGTTCGGCCAGGCCATCGTCTACGCCATCGCCACCGTGCTGATCAGCCTGGGCATGGCCTGGTACGGACGTCGCGCCAACCGCCACCTGCGCTCGGAGCTGGTAGCGATGGATATCCGCGGCTGGCTGATGTCGGCTGCGATCACCGCCGCTTTGCTGGTGGCCTTCATCGTCGGCCTGGCGATCCAGGGCACCTCGCTGGAATGGATGTCGCCGTATGTCGACCCGGCCGTGCTGGCGCTGGTGTGCCTGGTGATCTTCCCGATCCCGCTGGGCGTGGTGCGCCGCGCGCTGGAGGAGATCCTGCTGGTCACGCCCACCGCATTGAAGCAGCACGTGGACGCGGTCGCGCAGGCCGTGGTCGAGCGCCACGGCTTCCTGTCGCATCGCGCCTACGTGGCCAAGGTCGGCCGCGGGCGGCAGATCGAGCTGTACTTCATCGCGCCCGCGGGCTGGCCTGCGCGCACGCTGGAGGAGTGGGATGCGCTGCGCGACGAGATCGGCGAGGCGATCGGCGACGATTCACCGGACCGCTGGCTGACGATCGCCTTCACCACCGACCGCGAGTGGGCCGAATAGCGCCGGTTGGATGCAACGGCGTCGGTGCGGCGAGTGCGGCCTCAGCGGATCGCGCGGTTCCAGGGCATGCGTGCCAGCAGCAGCGCCATGCCGCAGAAGCCGGATATCCCGGCAAACACCAGTCCAGCGCCGACAAAGCCGCTCAGCAGCAGGAACCACGGCGAGACCATCGTCGCCAGCACGGTGCCGAGCAGCACCAGGCTGCCGGCGGCGATCTGGACCTGGCGCATGAGTTCCAACGGAGCCCGGGCATCGTGCGTCACCGGCAGGCCGGCCCGTTTCCACGCATCGATGCCGCCATCGACGACATACGCCGTGCAACCGGCGGTGGCCGCCTGCAGCGCGCCGGCATTGGCCCGCGTACGCATACCGGAGCGGCAATGGAACAGCACGATTCCGCTCGCGCCGTGCAGTGCGGGCGCGTCGGCCAGCCGCGCCAGCGGCACGCAGCACGCGCCGTCGATGTGCTCGCGCGCGTGCTCGTCCACTTCGCGGATGTCGACCAGCAGCGCGCCTTGGTCGAGGAGTGCACGGGCTTCGCGCGGGGATACTGTCTGCATGGGAAGTGGCTCGCGTCTCAGGGACAGAACACCGACTTGAGCGCGGCCACCAGGGTCTCCACGCGCGGATCGTCGATGCGGTAGTAGGCGGACTGCGCCTCGCGGCGGGCGACCACCAGGCCGTCCTCGCGCATGCGGGCCAGGTGCTGGGACAGGGCCGACTGGCTCAGGTCCACCTGCGCCTGCATCTGGCCCACGGTCATCTCGCCATGCTCCATCAGCAGGCACAGCAGCAGCAGGCGCTGTTCGTTGCCCAGCGTGCGCAGCATCGCCGCGGCCTGTTCGGCCCCGTGCTGCATGAATTTTCGATCCTGGCGGGTCGGGCTCATGCCGCTATCATATCAGTGCTTGCTAAATTAGCAAATGCTAATATGATTGCGGGATCGGCAACCGCCGCCAATCCGGAGAGCCCACATGAACGACCTGTCCTACCAGGACCTGACCCGCGGCATCTCGCGCAACCTGGGCCCGCTGCGCACGCACAACGCGGACGTGATGCAGGGATTCGGTGCGCTGAGCAAGGCGGCGATGGCGCCGGGCGCGCTGGACGAGAAGACCAAGGAGTTGATCGCCATGGCGATCGGCGTGGCCAACCGCTGCGACGGCTGCCTCGGCTTCCACGCCAAGGCGCTGGTGCGGCTGGGCGCCACGCCGGAGGAGTTCCGCGAGATGCTGGGCGTAGCCGTCTACATGGGCGGCGGGCCGTCGCTGATGTACGCCGCCAATGCGCAGGCGGCGTACGACGAATTCAGCAAGGCCGTGGCCTGACGGTAGAGCAGGGCCCTCCCCGCTGCTCTTCGGCCCATCACCCGGGCGTGGTCAGCCGGGCGAGCCCGGCACCACGCATCAGTCGCGACGCAGGCCCTTGAGCGCGTCGGCCATGGCGCTGTTGAACGGCGCAGCCTGCTGCGCCGGCTTCGCGCCGCCGCCGCGATTGCGATCATTGCCACGTGCATCGCGCGGCGCGCCGGGACGGCCCGCATCGCGTCGTGCGGCATCGCGTTCGCTGGGCCGTGGTGCCGCCTGGCCGGGTTCGTCGTCCATGCGCCGGGTCAGGGCGATGCGCTTGCGCGCCACGTCGACGTCCAGCACCTTGACCTTGACGATGTCGCCGGCCTTCACCACCTCGCGCGGATCCTTCACGAACTTGTCCGACAGCGCGGAGATGTGGACCAGTCCGTCCTGGTGCACGCCGATGTCAACGAACGCGCCGAACGCGGCGACATTGCTGACCACGCCTTCCAGCACCATGCCCGGGCGCAGGTCCTTGATGTCCTCCACCCCGTCGGCGAACTTGGCCGCCTTGAACTCCGGGCGCGGATCGCGGCCGGGCTTCTCCAGTTCCTTGAGGATGTCGCGCACGGTCGGCAGGCCGAACTTTTCGTCGGTGAACTGCTCGGCCTTGAGCGCGCGCAGGAAACTGCTGTCGCCGATGATCTGCTTCACCCCGCGGCCGCTGCCAGCCAGGATCCGCTCGACCACCGGATAGGCTTCCGGGTGCACCGAGGATGCGTCCAGCGGCTGCTCGCCATCGGCGATGCGCAGGAAGCCGGCGCATTGTTCGAAGGTCTTGTCGCCCAGTCGCGGCACCTTGAGCAGCGCCTTGCGCGAGGCGAAGGCGCCGTTCTGGTCGCGATGGCTGACGATGTTCTCGGCCACCGTCGACGACAGGCCCGACACCCGCGCCAGCAACGCCGCCGAAGCGGTGTTCACGTCCACGCCGACCGCGTTGACGCAGTCCTCGACGCGCGCATCGAGTGCGCGCGCCAGGCGGTACTGGTCCACGTCGTGCTGGTACTGGCCCACGCCAATGGCCTTGGGCTCGATCTTGACCAGTTCGGCCAGCGGATCCTGCAGGCGGCGCGCGATCGAGACCGCACCGCGGATGGAGACATCGAGGTTCGGGAACTCCTTCGCCGCCAGTTCGGAGGCCGAATACACCGACGCGCCCGCCTCGCTGACCACGACCTTCTGCGCCTTGAGTTCCGGGACCAGCTTGAGCAGGTCACCGGCCAGCTTGTCGGTCTCGCGCGACGCGGTGCCGTTGCCGATCGCAATCAGTTCCACGCCATGGGCGACGCACAGCTTGCGCAGCGAGGCCAGCGAAGCGTCCCACTGGCGACGTGGCTCGTGCGGGTAGATGGTGTCGGTGGCGACCAGCTTGCCGGTGGCATCGACCACCGCGACCTTCACGCCGGTGCGCAGGCCGGGATCGAGGCCGAGCACGGCCTTCGGTCCCGCCGGCGCGGCCAGCAGCAGATCCTTGAGATTGTCGCCGAACACCGCGATCGCCTCGGCTTCGGCCTTCTCGCGTGCCTGATTGAACAGGTCCAGCAGCAGGTGCAAGTGGATCTTCGCTCGCCAGGCCAGGCGGGTCGCGTTGCGCAGCCAGGCATCGGCGGCGCGACCGCGGTCGGCGATGCCGGCCTGCAGCGCGATGCGGCCCTCGGCATAGGCATTGCCGGCCTCGACATCGCTGCCCGGTTCAAGTTCCAACTGCAGGAATTCCTCGCGGCGCCCGCGGAACAGGGCCAGCAGCCGGTGCGAGGGAATCTTCGCCAGCGGCTCGGCGTGGTCGAAGTAGTCGCGGAATTTTTCGCCGGCCGCTTCCTTGCCTTCCACTACCTTGGCCCGGATCACGCCATTGCCTTCGAGCCAGCCGCGCAGTTCGCCGAGCAGCGCGGCATCTTCGCCCCAGCGCTCGATCAGGATCGCGCGCGCGCCTTCCAGCGCGGCCTTCGCATCGGCCACGCCCTTGTCGGCGTCGACGAACGAAGCGGCAAACTCCTCCGGTACGCGGGTGGGATCTGCGAGGAGGCCGTCGGCCAGCGGCTCCAGCCCGGCCTCGCGCGCGATCTGGGCGCGCGTGCGGCGCTTCTGCTTGTACGGCAGGTAGAGGTCTTCCAGGCGCGACTTGCTGTCGGCGGCCTCGATCTCGCCGCGCAGTTCGTCGGTCAGCTTGCCCTGCTCGTCGATGCTGGCCAGGATCGACGCGCGCCGGTCTTCCATCTCGCGCAGGTAACCCAGGCGCGCTTCGAGGTTTCGCAGCTGGGTGTCATCCAGGCCGCCGGTGACTTCCTTGCGGTAGCGGGCGATGAACGGCACGGTCGCGCCCTCGTCGAGCAGCTCGACGGCGGCGACGACCTGCGCGGCCTGCGCGCCGATCTCGTCGGCGATGGTCTGGGCGATCTTGCGCGCGAGCGCGGCGGAAACTTCGGTCATGGACGGCGGTGTCTGCGGTGCAATAGCGGAATCCGATTGTCGCGCCCTGCCTGCGCCGATGTAAGCCGTTGACAAGCCGGCGCGCGCGCGGTGCGCACGCCGGCAGGGCGACCTACAATCCCATCTCCCGCAGCACATGCGGCGCCGGGTAGACCTTCTCCATCAGCCAGCGCATGTAACGCATGTCGACATGCACGGCGCGCTTGTAGCGCGGGTCGAACCACCAGCTGGCGCTGACCGCCTCCCAGTTGCTGTCGAAGTTCAGGCCGACCAGCTCGCCGCGGGCGTTGAGCACCGGCGAGCCGGAGTTGCCGCCGGTCGTGTCCAGGTTGGTGAGGAAGTTGACCGTCTGCGTGCCCAGCGCCGGATCGGCGGTCGCGCCGAAGTCGCCACGGGCGATCGCGTCCAGCAGCGGGCGCGGGGCGTCGAACGGGACCTGGCCGGTATTCTTCTGCGTGATGCCCTGCACGGTCGTCACCGGTGCGTAGGTCACGGCGTCGCGCGGTTGCAGGCTTTCCAGGCGACCGTAGCTGACCCGCAGGGTGCCGTTGGCATCCGGATACAGCGGGCGGCCCTGGTGCGCGCGCCAGGCGGCCAGCACGTCCATGTACAGCGGGCGCTGGCGCAGCAACTCGCCTTCGCGCGCCTTGCGCTCGTCCTCCAGGCGGACCTGCGCCGGCACGAGCCTGGCGGCCAGCGCCAGCAGCGGATCGGCAGGCAGCGCGCGGCCCTCGCGAGCGGTGGCCAGGGCCGCCAGGCGCACCGCCTCGTCGCCGAGGGTGGTGCCGGCGTACAGCGTGTCCAGTGCTGCGGCCAGCGCGGCCGGGGTGCGGCCGAACGCGGCATCGAACTCGGGCAGGCGCTGCGCATCGGGCAGGCTCTGGTAGCGGCCGAGCAGCGCGGTGAGCAGGGCCGTCTCCACCGCGCGGTCGTAGCGTCGCTGGACCTGCTTCAAGGTGCCTTCGATCAGGGCCAGGTCGCGCGCCTGGTAACCGGCCTCGCGGGTTTCGTCGGGCTTGGCCGCCTCGATCCGCAGGCGTTCCAGGGTCAGCGCCGAGCGCAGCAGCTGGCTCTGCGACATCATCAGGCCCAGCAGGAGGTCGCGTTCGCGGACCGCCGAGGCCTGCGCCAGCACGCCGGCGAGGGCGTCCAGTTCGCGACGGTCGCCGCGCGCGGTGTGTTGCAGCATGTCGCGCTCGTCGGCGCCGCGCAGCTGCACCGCATCGCTGCGCCGCAAGCCCTCCAGTTCGCCCGCCGCGCGCTTGCGGTTGTTCTTCAGCGACTGCAGCTGCGAGGCATACAGGGTCCTGGCCTGCGCGTTGTCGCGACCGGCCTGTTCGATCACGCCGATCAGCGAGTCGAACACCTCCACCCGCGTCGGCAACGTCCATTCCACCTGTTCGGCGAACTCGGCCGCGGTGCGATGGCGATAGGTGATGCCCGGATAGCCGGCCAGCATGGCGAAGCTGCCCTCCTGCGGTCCGTCGCTGGCGACCTGCAGGTGCGACGGCGGCTGGTAGGGCACGTTGTCCGGCGAGAACGCGGCCGGCTTGCCGTCCGCGCCGACATAGGCGCGCAGCAGGGTGAAATCACCGGTGTGGCGCGGCCACATGAAGTTGTCGGTCTCGTCGCCGAAGTTGCCGATGCTGCGCGGCGGCGCATAGACCAGGCGCAGGTCGCGCAGCTCCAGCTGGCGGACCCGGTAGAAGTCGGTCCCGTAGTACATGTTGGCCACGCTGCAGCGCACGCCGGCTTCGCGTTCGCACTCGGACACGATCCGCTTGCTGGCCACGTCGACGGCGTCGTAATAGGCGCGGCCCGACTTGCCGCGCGCCGCGCCGAGCACCTGGTCGGTGACGCGGTCGAAGCCGACGGTGACCAGTACGCGGAAATCCGGATTGGCCGGCAGCTCACCGGCGCGGTCGCCGGCGATGAAGCCGTCGTCGATCAGGTTGCGCCCGGGCGTGCTGTTGTACTGGATGACGCCGAAGGCGACGTGGTGGTTGGTCAGCACGAGGCCGTCGGCGGAGACGAAAGCGCCGGTGCCGCCGCCGGCGCGGACCACCGCGTTGAGCGGGGCGCTGGTGAGGTCGGCCAGCGCCGCCGGATCCCCGGCATAGCCGGCTTCGCGCAGTTGCGCGGCGATCTGCGGCAGCTGCGAAGGCATCCACATGCCTTCGTCGGCCTGGGCGTGCGTGGCCAGGGCGGCCAGGCATGCAAGCGCGACCACGCTCACGCGGCCCCGGGGCCGGAAGATGGCGGGCGGGTTCTTCGTCATCGGTGGATCCATCGGCAGAAGCGGACCGGAGACGGTAACGGCGACCCGCGGCGCGGACAACCGCCGCAGGTCATGCGCGCCGGCGCGCTAGCGCTCGGTGCGCCAGTTGATCGAACCGCGCGTTTCGATCGTGCTCGATTCCAGTTCGACGTCGAAGCCCTTGCGCAGCAGGTACTTCAGGATCACCACCTGGCCGGCGCCGACCATCGACACACCGTAGCCGACGTACAGGCGTGGCGACAGGTACTTGCCCACGCCCACCACCGAACCGCCCAGCGCGCGCGAATGCATGACCCCGGCGTCGTCGAAGCCCAGCCGGGTGCCCAGCTGCGCGGCGAGCAGGCCGGTGCCGGCCGACATCGCCGCCGAAGTCGCGGTGACCTGCTGGGCCTGGTCGCGCGTGGCGCCCTCGAGGCTGCGCCCGAGCATCAGGTAGGCCAGTGCCTCGGACTGCGGCATCGACGGGTTGGACCAGACGTTGAGCTGCGGCGCCATGGCATGGCCGGACACGTCGATGCCGGCGACCACGTCGCCGACGCGGCGCTCGGCGCGCAGGTTGATCCGCGGATCGGCGATCTGGTTGTTGCTCCAGGTCAACTGTCCGTTGGTGATGGTGAGGTCCTGGCCATAGGCCTTGTAGCGCCCGCCCACCTGCAACGCGCCGGTGGCGACCATCTCGTGGCCCGGGCGCGAACGGACCTGCAGGCGCCCGTCCATGGTTCCCTGCAGGCCGTAGCCGCTGATGGCGACGTCGTCGCCCAGGATCAGCGCCAGGTCCATGTCCAGCGGGGCGGACCGTTGTTCCTCGGGATCGAACGGATCGACCACCACCACGTCCTCGGAAACCGTCGCGCCCTGTTCGAACCGTTCCAGGTTGACCGTGGCCTGGGTCACTTCGACCTGGCCGCGCAGGACCATGGTCGGGCCGTCCATGCTGAATTGCAGGTCCGGGTTGGCGGTGGCCCGCAGCATCGGCGTATCGGCGATCAGCACGTCGCGGCCGTGGATATCCAGCTGCAGCGGCGTGGCCTGGCCGAACCAGGACAGGCTGCCGTCGACATTGATCTTGCCGCCGCCGGAGCTGACCGATGCCGACAGCCGCGCCGAACCGTCCGGCTGCGCGTCCAGGCTGCCCTGGCCGTCGGTCAGGCTCAGGCCCAGCGCCGGCAGTTCGCCCTGGAAATCCTCGAGCAGCAACTGCCCGGCCATCAGTGGTGTCTCGCGGGTGCCGCGCACGCTCATGTGGCCGCGCACGACTCCGCGCGGGCGCACCAGGTCCGGCGAGAACAGTTCCAGCCAGAACAGCTGCGAGATGTATGTGTACAGCTCGCCGGTCAGCGGCGAGTACGGCTCCCAGCCGGTATTGAACGTGGCGTCGATGTATCCGTTGCCCTTGAAGCCGCTGCCGAGGCGGCCCTGGATCTTCTGCGGATCGAACGTCACGTCGAGGCTGAAGTTGTCGTAGCGGGCGATCTCGCGCCGCGCGTTGTTGCCCAGGCGCACGCCGCCATCGGGCGAGGCAAGGTGGATGCCGCCGACCCAGCGGTTGCCCTGCGGCTTGATCTGCGCGTCCAGGGTCAGTTCGCCTCGCAGCACCAGTGCGCGGCCACCCTGTTCGGGCAGCCAGGGCGCGAGCAGCGTCAGCGGCAGGCTTTCGCTGTTCACGACCAGCCCTTCGCGCGGCCAGTCGGCATGCGCGCACAGCGCCGCGTCACCGGTGTCGCCGGTGGTGGCCAGGCAGGCAGGCTGCAGCTGGAAGCGGTCGCCGACCACGCTGAAGGCGGCCGGTGCGCTCAAGGCCCAGGCATTGCCGCGATCGGGCTCGATCCGCAACTGGTCCAGCGAACCGTTCCAGCCCGCGCCGCGACGTTGCACCTGCCCGGACAGGGTCAGGCCCGCGGCCTGCGGACTGTCGGCCTGCACCTGCAGGCGCAGGTTCTCCACCGCGCCCTGTGCATGCACGGTCAACTTCTGCAGCGGTATGCCGACTTGCAGCTCGCTGCCGCGCACGATGAGGTCGCCATTGCCGCCGCGCCAGGGCAGCCGGCCCTGCAGGTCGACCGCGTTGGCGCTCCAGTCGTCCCAGCGCAGCCCGCGCCCTTGCAGGTCGGCCTGCAGGTCCGGCGCCTGCCGGGTACCGGTCAGGCGCAACGAACCTTCGACCGTTCCGGCGGCGTCGGGCAGCAGGTCGTCCAGCTGCAGCGGCTGCAGCTGCGCGGTGATGTCGATGCGGTCGCCGACCCGCCCGTTGGCACGCACGCGGCTGTTGCCCAGGCTCAGCGACAGGTTGCCTTCGCCCTGGTCGCCGCGCAGGACGAAGCGGCCGCTGCCGGCCAGTGCGCGGCCGCGCAGGCGTCCGCCCAGCGATTGCACGTCGGCTTGCGCATCGAACCCGCCGGCGTCGCGCGCGCGGCCGGTGGTGGCGATGCGGCCATGGATCTTCCCGTCCCAGCCCGGTGCGAAGTAGCCGGGATCGAAACCGTCCAGGACCAGCGCCAGGTCCCAGTCCAGCACCGGATCCCAGCCGATCCCGCCGGTGGCCTGCAGGGTTCCGGTCGGCATGCTCGCCTGCAGCGCGTGGATCCGCGCCTGCGACTGGTCGCCGCGCAGGTCCAGCACCAGGTCGGCCTGCTGGTCGCCACGGCGCAGGGTCGCGTCGCCATACGCGGCCCAGTTCTTCAACGAACCGGCCAGGCCCAGCGCCGCATCCACGCCGATGGGGGGTGCAGCCGGGTCTTCGCCGTGGAAGACCAGGTCCTTCGCACGCAGGGCGAAGCGGAAGCGGCCGTCTTCCGGATCGGTGAAGTCGGCGCGCCCGCGAAGTTCGACGCTACCCTCGAAGGCCTCCAGCACCAGGGGCGCCACGGTCAGCACCTGCTCTTCCAGCTTCACCCGCGAGGGCGCGATCACCAGTTCCTGCCCCGCCCGCCCGGCACGACCGGACAGCTGGGCATCGCCCCCATTGCCGTTGGCCTGCAGGTCGAAGGTGATCAGTTCCGGTGCGGGGGCGGCCCCGGTGAACAGGCCCGGGTCCAGGCCCTCGCTGCGCGTGGCCAGCCGCCAGCGCGGTGCATCCTCGTCGCCACCCAGGGTGAGCGTGGCGCGCAGCGGTTCGGGCGCGCGGCCGCCGATGCCCACTTCCATCTTCGACAGGTCGCCGCGCGCGAGCAGGCCCAGCCGCACCGCGCTCTGTCCGCGCGGCGCCGGCAGCACCGCCGTCACCAGCACGTCGCTGCGATAGTCGTGCACGGGCTCGTAGCTGCCGTGCACGGTGAACAAGCCGCGATCGCTGTCGATCTTCAGCTGTTCGGCATGCAGCGAGCCGTTGGCGATGTCGATGCCGCCGCGCAGCGTGCGGATGTCGATCACCTGCTCGCCGCCCGAACTGATGGCCAGGCCGTCGATGACGATGCGATCGGCCTGGATGGCCAGCGGCATCTCCACCGGCGGCAGCGACTCGGGCCAGCGTGGCAGCTGGAACGGTTCATCGCTGGGCGCCAGTGCGAGCGTGGCGCCTTCGATCTCGAAGGCATCCAGGCGCAGGCGCCGGCCCAGCAACGGACGGATGTCCGGATCCAGGTACGCGCGCCGGGCGGTGAAGCGATAGTCGTCGTAGCGGAAGTCCAGGCCATGGATCGTCAGCGGTCCGACGATCGGACCTTCGACTTTCTCCCACGTCAGCGTCGCGCCGACGGGAAGGCGCGCGATGATCTGCGCCAGCAGCACGTCGCGCCCGGCCACGGTCTGCAGCAGCCAGTACAGCAGGACCACGACGCCGACCACCATCGCCAGCACGCCCAGCCCCGACCACGCCCAGAAGCGCCGCCGCCGGTAGAAGCGCGGGCGCGGGGCCGGCGGTGGCGTCGGCGCCGGCGCGCTCACAGGTTGGCTCCCAGGCTCAGGTAGATCTGGAAGCTGGAATCGGGATCATTGAGGCCGTGCGCGATGTCCACGCGCACGCCGCCGATCGGCGAGCGCCAGCGCGCGCCCACGCCCACGCCCACGTGCGGATCGAACTTGTCGTCGAAGGCGTCGCCGGCGTCGACGAATCCGGCCATGCCCCACGGCCCGGCGTTGAAGTAGTGCTCGTACTCGACCGATCCGGTGAGCACGTAGCGTCCGCCGAGCGCGAAGTTGTCCGGCGGCGGCGTGCGCGGTCCGACCTCACGCCAGGCGTAGCCGCGGATGCTGCGGTCGCCACCGGCGAAGAAGCGCAGGCTCGGCGGCATCGCGACCAGGTCGCTGGTCCAGGTCGCGCCGGCTTCGCCCCGCACGATCAGCCGGTCCGCTTCGCCGATGCCCTGGAACCAGGTCGCGCTGCTCCAGCCCTGCACGAAGCTCGTGTCCGAACCCACCCCTTCGGCGCCCGTGCGCAGGGCGAGGCTCGCGCTGAGTCCGTGGCGCGGGAACAGGCGGTTGTCCACGCCGATGTAGTTGCCGGTCAGTTCGGGGTAGAACAGCGTGGAGTACGTGTACAGGCGCTGGCCGGTGGCCGCGTCCATGTCGTAGCTCCAGCGCTCGCGCAACGCGATGATCGAGGCCACCGCGGTCCAGCGCTCGGTGAGCTCGCCGCTGCGGCTGGCGAGCAGGCGGACGTTGCGGAAGTCGATGTAGTCGGTCTGTTCGTCGTAGGCGCTGAACGCACCGGTGTACCAGCCATCGAGCCAGGCGAAGGCGGGGATGCGGTACTGCACCAGCAGGTTCTTGCGGTTCTGCGCATAGTCCAGGTCGGTGACCAGCTTGTGCCCGCGGTCGTTGACGTAGCGGCGTTCCATGCCGAAGCGCACGCCCATGCCGCTTTCCGAGCCGTAGCTCACGCCAGCGGTGTAGACCGTGCGCTTGGCCAGGACCAGGTTGACGTCGATCGGCACGCGCAGGTCGTCGGTGGCCTGGTCGGTGAGCGGCTGGATGTCGATGGCGCTGAAGTAGTCCAGCTTGACCAGCGACTGGCGCAGCCGGTCCAGCTTGCCCTGGTGGAAGTAGCTGCCCTCCTCCCAGGTCAGCAGCTTGTCGAGCAGTCCGGGGCGGAAGAAGTCCTGGTGGAACGTGGTCGGGCCCATGTCGTAGCGGAAGCCGCTGTCCCAGACCAGGTCGATGTCGGCGGCGAAGTCGGCGCGGGTCACCCGCACTTCGCGCTCCATGAAATCCGCGTCGAAGTAGCCGCGTTCGGCCAGGCGCCGGCTCAGTCCGTCGCGACTGGCCTCGTAGAGGCCGTGGTCGAACTGGTCGCCCACCCGCGGCCGGAAGGCGGCGAGGTCGCGTTCCAGGTACTGGTCCTCGCCACCCGGGCCGAGGATGGCCACGTTCGAATCGCGCACCCGCACCGGCTCGCCCTTGTCGACGCGGACGATGACCACGATGCGGTCGTTGGCGTCGCGCGGGGAGTCGACGGTAATCGTCGGCGAGTAGTAGCCGAACGGTTCCAGCGCCTGCCGGGCTTCGCGCTCGGTGTTGAGCAGCAGGAATTCCAGCCGCGACTCGCCCTGCACCTTGCCGAGTTCGTTGTTGACGCCCAGCGCCAGGCGCACGTTGTTCTCCAGCGCGCGGTCCTCGCTGGCTTCCAGCCCGTGGATCTCGACCCTGTCGATCGTGCCGCGCGCCCAGGCGGGCGAGGCCGCCGAGGCCAGGAGCAGCGTCAGGATCAGGGGGAGTCGCATGGGGGCAGGATAACGGGGCCGGTGCCGACTCCGTTAGCCCGCCTTCATGCGAAACGCGATCAGGCCGACAGGTGCCCGATCACCGCAACCGCGCCGAAGCGGTCGGCCAGCCGCTTGAGCAGGGCCAGGCGGTTGCCGCGGATCGCCGGATCGTCGGCATTGACCATCACCTGGTCGAAGAAGGCGTCCACCTGCGGCCGCACCAGCGCCAGCCGGTTCAGCACGCGCACGTAATCGTGCTGGTGCAGGGCAGCGGTGGTGTCGTCCAGCGCGGCTTCGACGGCCTCGCCGAGCGCGCGCTCGGCCGGTTCGCTGAACAACGCCGGATCCTCCATCGCCGGGATCGCGATGTCGGCCTTCTTCAGGATGTTGCCGATGCGCTTGTTGGCCGCGGCCAGCGCCTCGGCCTCCGGCAGCGTGGCGAAGGTGCCGATCGCATCGATGCGGGTATCGAAGTCGTACAGCGACGCCGGCTTCAGTTCGGCCACCGCGTTGAAGTGCGCGCCCGGCACGCCCCTGTCGGCGTAGTAGCCGCGCAGGCGGTCGAGGATGAAGTCGTAGAGCTCGCTCGAATCGGCCGGGGCGGTGGCGCCATCCTTGCCCGCCGGCAGCGGGCCGATGCCGGCGATCGCGTGTTCGACCAGCGCCTTGATCGAGAGGTCGAACCCGCTCTCGATCACCGTCCGCGCCAGACCCAGCGCATTGCGCCGCAACGCGAACGGATCCTTGTTGCCCGTTGGCTTCAGGCCCGCGGTGAAGCCGCCCGCCAAGGTGTCCAGGCGCTCGGCAATGGCCAGCACCTTGCCCAGCGGCGACAGGGCGATGTCGTCGCCGGCGAAGCGCGGCTGGTAGGCCTCGTCGATGGCCAGGGCGACTTCCGATGGTTCACCCGCGGCCAGCGCGTAGTGGCGGCCGGCAATGCCCTGCAACTCCGGGAATTCGTTGACCATGCGCGACTGCAGGTCGTTCTTCGCCAGTTCCGCCGCACGGCGCGCCTGCGCCGGATCGGCGCCGACTTGCGCGGCGATGGCCTCGGCCAGCGCGGCCACGCGCGCGACCTTGTCGGCCACCGAGCCCAGCTTGGCCTGGTAGGTGACCGTCTTCAGCCCCTCGCCCATCGACACCAGGCCCTGCTTGAGGTCTTCGTCGAAGAAGAACTTGGCGTCGGCGAAGCGCGGACGGATCACCCGCTCGTAGCCCTTGCGCACCTCGGCCACGTCGCGCGACTCGATGTTGGCGATGCCGATGAAGTGCTCGGTCAGCTTGCCGCCGTCGCTCAGCACCGGGAAGAACTTCTGGTTGACCTCCATCGTCTCGATCAGCGCTTCCTGCGGCACGGCCAGGAACGCGGACTCGAAGCTGCACAATACGGCCGCCGGCCACTCGGTCAGGCAGACGACCTGCTCGAGGTTGTCGTCGGTGACGCGCGCTTGGCCACCGGCCTGGCGCGCGGCGCCCTCGACCTCGGCGACGATGCGGGCGCGGCGCTCGGCAGGATCGACCAGCACGCGCGCGGCGCGCAGCGCATCGATGTAGTCGCCGGGCTGGCCGATCCACACCGGCTTGTCGTGCTCGAAGCGATGGCCGCGGCTCATGCGGTCGGACGTGACCCCGAGCACCTGCGCATTGACCACCTCCGCGCCCAGCAGCAGCACCAGCCAGTGCACCGGCCGGGCGAAGGCGTAGTCATGGTCGCCCCAGCGCATCGGCTTGGGGATCGGCATCGCCGCAAGCGCTTCGGCGACGATTTCCGGCAGCAGCGCCGCGGTATTCGCGCCCGGCTTCACCGCGCGGTGCACGAAGCGCTCGCCCTTGGCGTCACTGGTGCGCTCCAGCGCGGTCCAGTCGATGCCGGCCTTGGCGGCGAAACCTTCCAGCGCCTTGGTCGGCTTGCCTTCGGCGTCGAGCGCGATGTTCAGGTACGGGCCCAGCACTTCGCTGCGCTGTTCGGGCTGCTCGTCCGCTACCGCCGGCAGCAGCACGGCGAGCCGGCGCGGGGTGTACAGCGGCCGTGCATCGTTGGCGTCGAAACCGATGCCGCGTTTCTCCAGCGCTGCGACCACGCCGTCGAAGAACGCCTGCGCGAGCCCGGGGAGCGCCTTGACCGGCAGCTCTTCGGTGCCCAGTTCGATCAGCAGCGGCTTCATGCGTTGGATTCCTTGGTGCCTTTCGGTTGCGGGGTGAAGAACGGTGCGTAATGGGCGCGGAAAACATCGAGCGCCTCGCAGCGGGCCACGTGCGTGGAAAGCGCGGGCCAACGCGCCAGGTCGACCGGCAGCGACTGCCCGGCGTAGGTGGCGTGGCAGGCCACGGTGATGTCGGCCAGGGTCATCGCCTCGCCGGCGAGCCAGCGACCGCCGCGTGCCGCGCAGGCGGCATCGAGCGCGGCCAGCGCGCCTTCGACCTGGGTCCGGCCACGCTCCAGCAGCGCGGCCGAGCGGTGTTCCTGCGGATGGAAGATGCGCTCGAGCACGCCGGCCACGCAGCGGTCGGCGGCGCCGCTGGCCAGGCCGATCAGGCGCATCGCCTCGCGCCGCCCGGCGCCGCCGGCCGGCAGCAGGCTGTCGCCACCGGGCTCGTGTTCCAGCCAGTCGAGGATCGCCGCCGATTCGGTCAGTACCTCGCCGTCTTCGAGCACCAGCACCGGCACCCGCCCGAGCGGGCTGTACTCGCGGATCCGGTCGAAGTCGGCGCCGACCGACCAGTCGCGATGCTCGAATGCCCGGCCGAGCAGGGCCAGTGCGATCGCCACGCGCCGGGTGAACGGCGAGTCGTACATGCCGATCAGGATCATCGTCCCGCCGGACATCAGGCCGCGCCCTCGCGCTTCAGGCCGGGGAAGCCCAGCTTCTCGCGCTGCGCGTGGTAGGCCTCGGCCACCGCCTGGGCCAGCCTGCGCACGCGCAGGATGTAGCGCTGGCGTTCGGTGACGGAGATCGCGCGGCGCGCGTCGAGCAGGTTGAAGCTGTGGCTGGCCTTGGTCACCTGCTCGTAGGCCGGCAGCGGCAAGCCCGCCTCGACCAGCTTCAGCGCCTCGGCCTCGCAGGCGTCGAAGCGGTGGAACATCTCGGCCACGTCGGCATGCTCGAAGTTGTAGGTGCTCTGCTCGACTTCGTTCTGGTGGTAGACGTCGCCGTAGGTGACCACGCCCTGCGGCCCGACCGTCCAGACCAGGTCGTAGACGTTGTCCACGTTCTGCAGGTACATGCACAGCCGCTCGAGGCCGTAGGTGATCTCGCCCAGCACCGGCCGGCATTCCATGCCGCCGGCCTGCTGGAAGTAGGTGAACTGGGTCACCTCCATGCCGTTGAGCCACACTTCCCAGCCCAGGCCCCAGGCGCCGAGGGTCGGCGATTCCCAGTTGTCCTCGACGAAGCGCAGGTCATGCACGCGCGGATCGATGCCCAGCGCCTTCAACGACCCCAGGTATAGCTCCTGGATGTTGTCCGGGTTGGGCTTCATCACCACCTGGTACTGGTAGTAACGCTGCAGCCGGTTGGGATTCTCGCCATAACGGCCGTCGGTGGGTCGCCGCGAAGGCTGCACGTAGGCCGCGTTCCACGGCTCCGGCCCGAGCGCGCGCAGGAAGGTGGCCGGATGGAAGGTGCCGGCGCCGACTTCCAGGTCGAGGGGCTGGATCAGCACGCAGCCCTGCTCGGCCCAGTAAGCGTTCAACGCCTGGATCAATCCCTGGAAGGTCGGACCTGTCATCGGCATTTATTGCGCTGCGGAAAAGCGGGCTAGTATAGGGCGCAGCCCCGCCCCATGCGGGTTTGCGCCGTTTCAACCGCTACTTTTCCGCTGGTCCGCCTGCCCGTGAACGCCGTCCGCCGCGCGCCCTTCCTGATCGTCGAAACCGGCCAGCCGGTGGACAGCCTCAAGCGCTATGGCCGCTTTCCGCACTGGATCCGGGTCGCGGCCGGGCTGCCGGCGCACGAGGTGATCGAGGTCAACGCCGAACGGGGCGACGCGTTGCCGGTTGCCACCGGCCTTGCGGGAGTGATCGTCAGCGGCTCGGCCGCCTTCGTCACCGACCGCGCCGAGTGGAGCGAGCGCACGGCCGGCTGGATGCGCGAGGCGGTCCAGCAGGGCACGCCTTTGCTGGGCATCTGCTACGGCCACCAGTTGCTGGCGCACGCGCTGGGCGGGGAGGTCGACTACAACCCGGCCGGGCGCGAGTCGGGCACGGTGTTCATCGACCTGCATCCGCCGGCGTTCGAGGATCCGCTGTTCGCGGCGATGCCGGCCCGGTTCGCCGCCCATGCGACCCACCTGCAGACGGTGCTGCGGCCGCCTGAGGGCGCCACCGTGCTGGCCCGTTCCGAACAGGACGGCTGCCATGCGTTCCGCTGGGGCGAGCAGGCGTGGGGGGTGCAGTTCCACCCCGAGTTCGCCACCCACCACATGCGCGGCTACGTCAACGCGCGCGCCGACTGCCTGCGCAACCATGGCCGCTGCCCGCGCACGGTCGCCCGCGAGGTCAGCGCGGCGCCGCAGGCGCGCCAGTTGCTGCGCCGCTTCGTCCAGCACGCGCGCGGAACCCCCGGACGCGCGGGCCGAGTCTGAACCTGGCCGCGGCGGCACTGCTGCGGCGCACGCGCTTCGCCCATAATCGGCACGAAACCGCTACGAAATCACCGCGTACCCGATCCGGGGCGCCCAACAGGAACGGGATGGACACGATACGCAGGCTGCCGGCTTCGGACGGCGCGGAATGGTTGCTGGGCGGCTTCACCCTGCTGCGCCGCGCGCCGGTGGCGCTGGGCGCGCTGGGTGCGCTGTGGGGATTGCTGGCCTCGGTCGTGGTCACCGTCGGTCTCGCGGTGCCGGCATTGGCCACGATCCTGCAGCTGCTGGTCGCATTGGCCGGCCCGGTGCTGTTCGCAGGCCTGCTGTGGGCGGTGCGCGAGGTCGCGCACGACCGCCCTCCGCATCCGGCGCACCTGTTGCAGGGCGTGCACGAAGGTCGGGTACCGCAGTTGCTGGCGACCCTGCTGCCGCAGGTCGCCGCCGGCCTGTTGCTGGGCGTACTTTTGCTGGTGCTGGTCGGCCCGCAGGAACTGCAGCACCTGGCCCAGGTCAGCCAGGAGCTCAACACGCTCGCCCAGTCCGGCCAGCAGGCGACGCCCGAGCAGGTCGAGGCGCTGGTTGCCGGCCTGCCCGCGGGCCGCATCCTGCTGTGGCTGCTGCTGGGCCTGGCCGCCGCGGTGGCCGTGGCCCTGACCGTATTCGTATCGGTGCCGCGGATCCTGTTCGACCGTCGCGACGGCCTGCAGGCGATGGGCGACAGCCTGCGCGCCTGCGTGCACAACCTGCCGGCACTGGCGGTGTTCCTGCTGTTGACCCTGGTGGCGATGTTCGCCATCTACTTCGGCGTGCTGCTGGTGACCCTGGTGGTGCAGCTGGTCGCCGGGCCGTTCGTCGCGATGTGGGTCGCGCAGCTGCTGCTGATGGCGGTGCTGATGCCGTTGCTGGCTGGTGCGGTCTACACCGCCTGGATCAGGCTGTTCGGCGAAGAAGCGCCCGCCGGCACGGCCACCAGCGGCCAGCTGGCGGCCTGAGGCGCACTCAGGACGAAGGCGCGTCCGATGGCTTGGGCGCGACCAGCCGCGAGGCGAGGATGCCCGCCTCGTACAGCAGGCACATCGGGATCGCCAGCAGCAGTTGCGAGACCACGTCGGGCGGGGTGATCAGCGCGGCCAGGATGAAGATGCCCACCACCGCGTAGCCGCGCCCCTCGCGCAGCTGTTCGGGCGTGACCCAGCCGAGCAGGACCAGGATCACCAGCGCCACCGGCAGCTGGAAGCTGGCGCCGAAGGCCAGGAAGATCACCAGGACGAAATCCAGGTAGGCGTTGATGTCGGTCATCATCGCCACGCCCTCGGGCTTGATCGCGGTGAGGAAGCCGAATACCGACGGCAGCACCACGAAGTACGCGAACGCGCAGCCGGCGTAGAACAGCACCACCGCCGAGCCCAGCAACGGCATCGCCAGTCGCTTCTCACGCTGGTACAGGCCCGGGGCCACGAATGCCCAGGCCTGGTACAGCAGCCAAGGCGCAGTCACCACCAGGGCGACGAAGAACGCCAGCTTGAGCGGAGTGAAGAACGGCGAGGCCACCTGCACGGCGATCAGCTGGCCGCCCTCGGGCAGCTTGTCCAGCAAAGGTGCGGCCAGCCACGCGTAAAGCTTGTTGGCGAAAGGCAGCAGCGCCAGCAGCACGACCACCAGCCCGGCCAGCGCGCGCAGCAGTCGCGTACGCAGCTCGAGCAGGTGGTCGAGCAGGCTGCTCTCGCTGTCCGCTTCAGGGCCGGCGGGATTCATCGCTTCCCTCCTGCGGTGGTGTCGCAGGCGCGTCCGGGGTTTGCGGCCGATCCTCGACCTCGCGCCGGACGGCGTCCAGTTGCTTGCCCGCCGCGTCGAGTTCGCCCTGCAGCTGGGACTGGGCCTGTCCGAATTCGTCCTGCAGGCGCGTCTGTGCCTGCTTCAGCGCGGCCTGGGTGTCCTGCATGCGGCGCTTCAGCTCTTCAGCTTCCAGTTCGCGCTCGAGTTCGGACTTGACCGAATACCACTGCGCGCGTGCGCGACGCACCCACAGCCCGGCGAAGCGGGCCGCCTTGGGCAGCCGCTCCGGACCGAGGACCACGAGCGCGACCACCGCGATCAGCAGCAGTTCGCCGAAACCGATATCGAACATCCGCGCGCGACCGACGCGGAATCAGTGTTCGGCGCGATCGCGCTCGGACTGTTCCTTCGACTCGGCGCTGCGCTCGTTGCCGAGCTGGCCGGCCGGCTTTTCGTCCGGGTCGCGCATGCCTTCCTTGAAGCCCTTGACCGCTTCGCCAAGGTCCTTGCCGGCATTGCGCAGGCGCTTGGTGCCAAACACCAGCAGCACCACTACCAGCACGATGATCCAATGCCAGATGCTCAGGCCGCCCATGGCACGCTCACAGATTCAGAGGAACAGGGCCACAGGATAGCGCAGCACTCAGGGCAGTGGTTCGGTCCGTGTGCCGGAGTCTTCGATCGGCTCGAAACCCTGCGTCGGCGCGGGACCACTGGCCGGAGCCGCAGTGCCGGGCGCGGCGGGAGCCGGCGCGGTTCCGACGGTCTGCACCTGGGCCGGGGCGTGCGAAACGACCGGCGCTGCGCCGGCGACCGGAGCCGAGCCGCCGGAACGGGCCACGCGCGCGCTGTGGGTCGCCTCCTCGAGCTGGTCGCGGAACGCCACCACCGCACTGGGTGGAGTGACCTGCGAGCGCCCCTCGAACACCATGCGCGGGGTCGTGGTGGCGCCATATACCTGCGCCTGCGCGTCGCGGTCGATCTGCAGCACCGCGCCGTCCAGGGAGACACCGGCAAACAGGCCGCGCGCGCGCGACCAGGACCAGATCTCGGACTTCAGCTGGCCGTCGGTGGCGGCGGCGGCATTGCGGCCTACCGGGCCGGCGGCCACGCCGGCATCGGCGCCCAAGGTGAACTTGCCGTTGACGATGTCGTCCAGGCTGCGGTCGTTGCGGAATACCAGCACGACATCGGAGGACTGCACGCCGGCCTGGAAGCCGATGCTGCCGCCGGTCAGGGTCACGAACACCGGGTTGGACCAGGTGCCGTCGGCGCTTTTCACCGACATCAGCCCGTGGCCGCGGCGCCCGCCGAGCACCAGGCCGGCCTTGATCGTGTCCGGGACGACCACGATCCCGCGCGCCTCGTCGAGCAGCTTGTCCGGGATCGACTGCTCGGGGATCTGCTGGATCTCGGCGAGGACCCGCACGGCATTGCGCGCGCGTTCCTCTTCGGTGGGCGCGGCGAGCGCATGCCCGGCAGCGAACAGGACGGCCAGCGAGAACAGGAATTTCGGCAGGCGCGACATGCGGAGGGCTCCGGAACGTAAGTGCGGGCGGGCCGCGGATGGGTCGAAATTAATGAAGATTCAATGAATCGTGCATGAGGCCCCCCGTCGCGTACGCGCGGGCACATGCGCGTCGCGGCGCGACGACGCATCCGCTCTGTCAGAATGCCGGCATGTCCGACGCCATCGATACCGCGCTGGTCGCGGTCAACCTCGGCACCCCCGAAGCGCCCACCGCGCCGGCGGTGCGCCGTTACCTGGCCGAATTCCTCGGCGACCCCCGCGTGGTCTCGATTCCGCCGCTGCTGTGGAAACCCCTCCTGCACGGGCTGATCCTGCCGCTGCGCGGGCCGCGTTCGGCAGCCAACTACGCCAAGGTTTGGATGGACGAGGGCTCGCCCCTGCTCGTCCACACCCTGCGGCTGGCGGCTGCCCTGCAGCAGCGCCTGCCGGACTGGCATGTGCGCCCGGCCATGCGCTACGGCACCCCTGCCCTGCGCGCGACGCTTCGCGAACTGCGTGCTGCGGGTGCGCGCCGCCTCGTGATCCTGCCGCTCTACCCGCAGTACTCCACCACCACTACCGCTTCGGTCGCCGACGTCGTCGCCGAAGAGACCCAGGGCATGGACGTGACCCTGATCGAGGATTACTCGGTCGATGCGGGCTGGGTGGCCGCGGTCGCCGATTCGATTCGCCGCTACCGGCATCAGCATGGCAGCGGCTCTCACCTGCTGTTTTCTTTCCATGGCCTGCCGCAACGGGTGGCCGACGTGGGCGATCCGTATCCGCAGCGCTGCCGGGACAGCGCGCATGCGATCGCCGCCGCGCTTGGGCTGGACACCACCCAGTGGTCGCTTGCGTACCAGTCCCGGTTCGGTCGCGAGCGCTGGCTGGAACCGTCCACTATCCAGGCGCTGGACCGCCTGGCCAGCAGCGGCGAACGCCAGGTGGATGTGGTCTGCCCGGGATTTGCCGTGGATTGCCTCGAGACCCTGGAGGAAGTGGCCCTGGGCCTGGCCGAGCACTTCCAGGCCAAGGGTGGTCGCCTTGCCTATATCCCCTGTCTCAATGACGCACCGACCCACGCCGACGCACTGGCCCACCTGGCGAGTTGCGCGGTCGGGCGAGAGGCATGACGCCGGATGACATCGCCCTCCCGGTAGCCTGGGGCGAACTGGCGGGTTTGCGGGTTGCGCGTCCGGGCCGGCCCCGGGTGATCGCCCTGCACGGCTGGCTGGACAACGCCGCCAGCTTCCTGCCGCTGCTCCCGCACCTGCCCGACCTCGACCTGCTGCTGCTCGACCTGCCGGGCCATGGCCACAGCGCGCACCTGCCGGTGGGTGCCGAGTACGGCTTGACCACCCATCTATATGCAGTGCTGGATGCGGCCGATGCGCTGGGGTGGGAGAGTTTCACCCTGCTGGGCCACTCCATGGGTGCTGCGATCGCCACGCTGGTCGCCGCGGCGGTCCCGTCGCGGGTCGAGCGGCTTGCACTCATCGAGACCCTCGGACCGCTGGCCGAGCCGGTCGAAACCACCGCCGCGCGCCTGCAGCAGGCCGTCGCGGTGGCCCGCGCCCGGCCTGCAGGTGCTGCACTGCGTGTATTTGCGGATCTTGCCGTGGCGGTGCGCGCGCGCATGCAAGCCAGCCAGCTCGACGAGGCCAATGCGCGCCTGCTGGTCGAGCGGGGCACTCGTCCAGTGGAGGGCGGCCGTGTCTGGCGCAGTGATCCTCGCCTGACCCGCCCGGCGGCCAGCCGATTGACCGAATCGCAGGTCGCGGCGCTCCTTTCGGCGATCACCTGCCCTGTCCGGCTTCTGTATGCCGACCCGGCCCAACCCTACTTTCCCGAACCGGTCCGCCAGGCGCGCCTGGCCGCCGTGCGCCACGCGGAGCTGAGCGTGGTGCCGGGCGGACATCATCTACATATGGACCAGCCCGCAGTCGTGGCGGCTTGCTACCGGGACTTCCTGGCGCCCTGACCCCGGGCCGCCGCGCCATCGACAATCCTCACCCCAGCGGGGACGATGCGGAATCGCATGAGGGGGCTGTGGCATGGCGCTGTACCCGTTGTTTGCCGACCTGGGTGGTCGCGAGGTACTGGTGGTCGGCGGGGGCGAAGTGGCCGCGCGCAAGGTCGCTGCCCTGCTCAAGGCAGGCGCGCTCGTGCGCCTGCATGCCCATGCGGTCCTGCACCCGGACATCGCCGAGGCGCTGTCCATGGGCCGCATCATCCGCTTGGGCGGCGATTTCGACCCGGCCTGGCTCGATGCCGTCTGGCTTGCGGTGGCGGCCACCGATGACCCGGCGTTCAATGCGGGCCTGGCCGCCGAAGCGGGCCGCCGCAGGCGCTTTGTAAACGTGGTCGACGATGCCGTGCTGTCCACCTTCCAGGTCCCGGCGGTGGTCGATCGTGCGCCCCTGGTGGTGGCGATCTCCTCCGGCGGGGCGGCTCCGATGCTTGCACGCCGTATCCGCGAGCAGCTGGAAATCGCACTCGGTCCTGCGTTGGGCGTGCTCGCGGCGCAGTTCGCGGCGCATCGGGAACGCATCCGCGCGCAGATGCCGGACCTGGCCGCGCGCCGTCGCTGGTTCGAGCGCATGCTGGACGGACGCATGGAGCACGAATACGAGCGCGGAGGCCCTGTCGCGCTCGAAGCGGCTTTCGTCGCGGAAGTGGAGCGGGCGCCTGACCTGGAGCGGATGAAAGGCGTTGTCGCGCTGGTCGAAGCCAGCGAGGCGCCCGACCTCTATACATTGCGCGCGCTGCGCGCCCTGAACGAAGCGGACGTGATCGTCCTGGCCGAAGATATCGAAGAAGCCGCGCTGGAGCCGGCACGCCGGGATGCGCAGCGCATCCGCTCCCGCGGAAATGCACTGGAGTGTGTCCTGGAGGCGGCGGCCTCGGGCGCCCGGATCGTCTTCATGCACCGGCTTCCAGTCGATAAAGCAGCGCGCGCAAGCATCTCGGCCAGCTGCCATCAGGCCGGAATCGCCTGTCGAGTTATCCCGGCTGCCGTCTAAGCGAAAAAAATTGCGCAATGGGCTTCCCATTCCTGGGGCGGCCGTGCACAATGCGCGCCCCGCTACTCGCTGACCTCCTTCGGGAATCAACGACGGCGGGGCCGGAAACAAAAACCCTCGAAAAAGGTGTTGCAGTTCTCCGGAAGCCCCCTATAATGGGCGGCTCCCTCGGCGGAAACGAATCGAAAGATTCGCAGCCAACGAGGACGGAAACGAAAAGACCCCTTCACGGGGTGTTGACGGATCCAAAACGAGTCGGCACAATGTGCGGCTCACCTCAACGGAAGCGGTTCGCCGCCAAGCTGAGGAGAAGATGAAAAACCCGCGACGCGGTGTTGACATCTTCAAAACGAGCCGGCACAATGTGCGGCTCACCTCGACGGAAACGTCGGGACACGGATGAAGGCGCTGAGGCCGATTCCGACGCTCTTTGAAAGTGTGCGCAGGTAACTTGTGCGGACGCCTGCAGGAAGGATGACTGTCCATCTTGCAGACGTTTTAACAGCAACAAGTCAAATGCTTTATAGCAAGCGATACGTAGCTGGGTAGAACTTCTGCATCTGAAAGTATTGACCTTCGGGTCTGTAATTTTAAGTGAAGAGTTTGATCCTGGCTCAGAGTGAACGCTGGCGGTAGGCCTAACACATGCAAGTCGAACGGCAGCACAGGAGAGCTTGCTCTCTGGGTGGCGAGTGGCGGACGGGTGAGGAATACATCGGAATCTACTCTGTCGTGGGGGATAACGTAGGGAAACTTACGCTAATACCGCATACGACCTACGGGTGAAAGTGGGGGACCGCAAGGCCTCACGCGATTGAATGAGCCGATGTCGGATTAGCTAGTTGGCGGGGTAAAGGCCCACCAAGGCGACGATCCGTAGCTGGTCTGAGAGGATGATCAGCCACACTGGAACTGAGACACGGTCCAGACTCCTACGGGAGGCAGCAGTGGGGAATATTGGACAATGGGCGCAAGCCTGATCCAGCCATACCGCGTGGGTGAAGAAGGCCTTCGGGTTGTAAAGCCCTTTTGTTGGGAAAGAAATCCTATTGATTAATACTCGGTAGGGATGACGGTACCCAAAGAATAAGCACCGGCTAACTTCGTGCCAGCAGCCGCGGTAATACGAAGGGTGCAAGCGTTACTCGGAATTACTGGGCGTAAAGCGTGCGTAGGTGGTTGTTTAAGTCTGTCGTGAAAGCCCTGGGCTCAACCTGGGAATTGCGATGGATACTGGGCGACTAGAGTGTGGTAGAGGGTGGCGGAATTCCCGGTGTAGCAGTGAAATGCGTAGAGATCGGGAGGAACATCCGTGGCGAAGGCGGCCACCTGGGCCAACACTGACACTGAGGCACGAAAGCGTGGGGAGCAAACAGGATTAGATACCCTGGTAGTCCACGCCCTAAACGATGCGAACTGGATGTTGGGTTCAACTTGGAACCCAGTATCGAAGCTAACGCGTTAAGTTCGCCGCCTGGGGAGTACGGTCGCAAGACTGAAACTCAAAGGAATTGACGGGGGCCCGCACAAGCGGTGGAGTATGTGGTTTAATTCGATGCAACGCGAAGAACCTTACCTGGTCTTGACATCCACGGAACTTTCCAGAGATGGATTGGTGCCTTCGGGAACCGTGAGACAGGTGCTGCATGGCTGTCGTCAGCTCGTGTCGTGAGATGTTGGGTTAAGTCCCGCAACGAGCGCAACCCTTGTCCTTAGTTGCCAGCACGTAATGGTGGGAACTCTAAGGAGACCGCCGGTGACAAACCGGAGGAAGGTGGGGATGACGTCAAGTCATCATGGCCCTTACGACCAGGGCTACACACGTACTACAATGGTGGGGACAGAGGGCTGCAATCCCGCGAGGGTGAGCCAATCCCAGAAACCCCATCTCAGTCCGGATCGGAGTCTGCAACTCGACTCCGTGAAGTCGGAATCGCTAGTAATCGCAGATCAGCATTGCTGCGGTGAATACGTTCCCGGGCCTTGTACACACCGCCCGTCACACCATGGGAGTTTGTTGCACCAGAAGCAGGTAGCTTAACCTTCGGGAGGGCGCTTGCCACGGTGTGGCCGATGACTGGGGTGAAGTCGTAACAAGGTAGCCGTATCGGAAGGTGCGGCTGGATCACCTCCTTTTGAGCACGACAGCATCGTCCTGTCGGGCGTCCTCACAAGTCACCTGCATTCAGAGTTCCTGGTCCTGACGGACTGGGGAAGTCCCTTTTAGGGGCCTTAGCTCAGCTGGGAGAGCACCTGCTTTGCAAGCAGGGGGTCGTCGGTTCGATCCCGACAGGCTCCACCATATTGAGTATCGACTTTTGGGTCTGTAGCTCAGGTGGTTAGAGCGCACCCCTGATAAGGGTGAGGTCGGTGGTTCGAGTCCTCCCAGACCCACCACTCTGAATGACAAGCGCACACACTTTCGAATTTACGCGCCAGGCGTTGAGGCCGGCACGTGTTCTTTTATAACTTGGGATGTAGCGAGCGTTTGAGATGTCTATCTCGACGTGTCGTTGAGGCTAAGGCGGGGGCTTCGAGCCCCTAAAAATTGAGTCGAATGTTCGCGTTGGTGGCTTTGTACCCCACCAGCACGTCAGTAACTCCGAGGCGACTTGGGGTTATATGGTCAAGCGAATAAGCGCACACGGTGGATGCCTTGGCGGTCAGAGGCGATGAAGGACGTGACAGCCTGCGAAAAGCGCGGGGGAGCTGGCAATAAGCTTTGATCCCGCGATGTCCGAATGGGGAAACCCACTGCTTCGGCAGTATCCTGCAGTGAATTCATAGCTGCTGGAAGCGAACCCGGTGAACTGAAATATCTAAGTAACCGGAGGAAAAGAAATCAACCGAGATTCCCTAAGTAGTGACGAGCGAACGGGGACTAGCCCTTAAGCTGGAATGGCTTTAGAAAAACAACCTGGAAAGGTTGGCCATAGAAGGTGATAGCCCTGTATTTAAAAGGGCCACTCCAGTGAAGACGAGTAGGGCGGGGCACGTGAAACCCTGTCTGAACATGGGGGGACCATCCTCCAAGGCTAAATACTCCTGACCGACCGATAGTGAACCAGTACCGTGAGGGAAAGGCGAAAAGAACCCCGGAGAGGGGAGTGAAATAGACCCTGAAACCGTGTGCGTACAAGCAGTAGGAGCCCGCAAGGGTGACTGCGTACCTTTTGTATAATGGGTCAGCGACTTACAGTTCGTGGCAAGCTTAACCGTATAGGGGAGGCGAAGGGAAACCGAGTCTGAATAGGGCGCATAGTCGCGGGCTGTAGACCCGAAACCGGGTGATCTAGTCATGCCCAGGGTGAAGGTGCCGTAACAGGTACTGGAGGCCCGAACCCACGTCTGTTGCAAAAGACGGGGATGAGGTGTGATTAGGAGTGAAAAGCTAATCGAACCCGGAGATAGCTGGTTCTCCTCGAAAGCTATTTAGGTAGCGCCTCATATGTATCCTCTCGGGGGTAGAGCACTGTTATGGCTAGGGGGTCATCGCGACTTACCAAACCATTGCAAACTCCGAATACCGAGACGGACTGTATGGGAGACACACGGCGGGTGCTAACGTCCGTCGTGAAAAGGGAAACAACCCAGACCCACAGCTAAGGTCCCAAATTATCGCTAAGTGGGAAACGATGTGGAAAGGCACAGACAGCCAGGAGGTTGGCTTAGAAGCAGCCACCCTTTAAAGAAAGCGTAATAGCTCACTGGTCGAGTCGGTCTGCGCGGAAGATTTAACGGGGCTAAGCGATAAACCGAAGCTTGGGGTGCATAACTTTGTTATGCGCGGTAGAGGAGCGTTCCGTAAGCCTGCGAAGGTGGATTGAGAAGTCCGCTGGAGGTATCGGAAGTGCGAATGCTGACATGAGTAACGATAATGCGGGTGAAAAGCCCGCACGCCGAAAGCCCAAGGTTTCCTTGCGCAACGTTAATCGACGCAGGGTTAGTCGGTCCCTAAGGCGAGGGCGAAAGCCGTAGTCGATGGGAAGCAGGTTAATATTCCTGCACCTCGCGTGAGTGCGATGGAGGGACGGAGAAGGTTAGGTGTACCGGGCGTTGGTTGTCCCGGGGAAAGGCGGTAGGTTTGGATCTTTGGCAAATCCGGGATCCTTTAAGACCGAGCACCGAGACGAGTCCTTTAGGACGAAGTCACTGATACCACGCTTCCAGGAAAAGCTCCTAAGCTTCAGCTCACGCAGACCGTACCGTAAACCGACACAGGTGGGTAGGATGAGAATTCTCAGGCGCTTGAGAGAACTCGGGTGAAGGAACTAGGCAACATGGCACCGTAACTTCGGGAGAAGGTGCACCCTCTTTGGTGGCCCATGCGGGCTATAGCTGAGGAGGGTCGCAGAAACCAGGCCGCTGCGACTGTTTATCAAAAACACAGCACTCTGCAAACACGAAAGTGGACGTATAGGGTGTGACGCCTGCCCGGTGCTGGAAGGTTAATTGATGGGGTCAGCCGCAAGGCGAAGCTCTTGATCGAAGCCCCAGTAAACGGCGGCCGTAACTATAACGGTCCTAAGGTAGCGAAATTCCTTGTCGGGTAAGTTCCGACCTGCACGAATGGCGTAACGACAGCGGCGCTGTCTCCACCCGAGACTCAGTGAAATTGAAATCGCTGTGAAGATGCAGCGTTCCCGTGGCAAGACGGAAAGACCCCGTGAACCTTTACTATAGCTTTACACTGAACGTTGAGTTCGTCTGTGTAGGATAGGTGGGAGGCTATGAAACCGAGGCGCTAGCTTCGGTGGAGCCATCCTTGAAATACCACCCTGATGTGCTTGACGTTCTAACCTAGACCCGTAATCCGGGTCGGGGACCGTGTATGGTGGGTAGTTTGACTGGGGCGGTCTCCTCCTAAAGAGTAACGGAGGAGCTCGAAGGTACGCTCAGCGCGGTCGGACATCGCGCACTGTGTGCAAAGGCATAAGCGTGCTTGACTGCAAGATCGACGGATCAAGCAGGTAGGAAACTAGGACTTAGTGATCCGGTGGTTCTGTATGGAAGGGCCATCGCTCAACGGATAAAAGGTACTCCGGGGATAACAGGCTGATACCGCCCAAGAGTTCATATCGACGGCGGTGTTTGGCACCTCGATGTCGGCTCATCACATCCTGGGGCTGTAGTCGGTCCCAAGGGTATGGCTGTTCGCCATTTAAAGTGGTACGCGAGCTGGGTTCAGAACGTCGTGAGACAGTTCGGTCCCTATCTGCCATGGGCGTTGGAGATTTGAGAGGGGCTGCTCCTAGTACGAGAGGACCGGAGTGGACGAACCCCTGGTGTTCCGGTTGTCACGCCAGTGGCATTGCCGGGTAGCTACGTTCGGAAGCGATAACCGCTGAAAGCATCTAAGCGGGAAGCGCGCCTCAAGATGAGATCTCCCGGGACACAAGTCCCCTAAAGGAACCATCAAGACTAGGTGGTTGATAGGTCAGGTGTGTAAGCGCAGCAATGCGTTGAGCTAACTGATACTAATGATCCGTGTGGCTTGACCATATAACCTCAAGTGGCCTTGGACTCGACGAACACGTCGATAGTCATCGAGCCGCTCACTACATCCCAAGTACTTATGCGAGACGGTGCGGTATGCACGGTCGGTCCTTTACGGGCGATCATGTTCACCAGCACGCTCCAACCGTCTCCCTGATGAAATTAGCGTTGTGGAACCACCCGATCCCATCCCGAACTCGGAAGTGAAACGCAACAGCGCCGATGGTAGTGTGGGCTTCCCATGCGAGAGTAGGTCATCGTCAGGGTTTTATCCCGAAACCCCCAGCCGCAAGGCTGGGGGTTTCTTCTTTTTCCGATTCAACGATCGTGCGGAGTCGTGAACGGCCGTTGCCTCCCGATAGGGAGTCTTGAAAGGGGCGACGTGGGCGCGCCTGCAAACGACCCCGGCACCGGACGCAGCTGGTGTCGCGCAAGGCGGGAATCGTTGAACGGGACAGTCAACGGGTGCCCCGGATCGGCGCCGCGGATCTGGCCGGTAAGCCCGAGTCCATCGGATAGGTTGACGGCGAGCTGCCGGTTGGTCGTGAAGATGGCTGCCCCTCGGATCTCCGACCGGCATTCTTGGTGAGCGGAGCCTGTCCCTCTTGCCCGACCGGAGAGCTTTCAGGCGGGCAGGGCTGCGCTGCCCTGTGCCCTGATTGCCTAGCGTGTTTGCACAATTGCACGCGCACCCCAGTTGGGCTGCCTGGACGGCAGGCCATATCGCAATGCGAACTTCAGGGTCATGCCTCGGCGAGAGAGCTCTGGTCGTGGCCAGCGCGAGATCGATTCCGTCGATCCGAGTTCGCTCAGCGCGCATATCAACTGCCGATGGCTGTGGCACCTTGGATTACCCGTTCCCGCAACGGCACGAAACATGGTTCTTTCGTGGCAAGGGCTAGCTATTGCACGTAACGGGACATACTCGGTCAGCCCGGTCGACGCACAAAAAAGGGCCGGCGCGACAGCGACCGGCCCTTCGTTCGTTTCTGGGCGCCCAATGCGCCTGAGCTATTACTCGGTGCTGCCGGCCTGCTTGCCAGTCATCATCGTGTCGCGTGCCGCCTTGAACGGATTGCCTGCATACCAGTTCGGCCAGCGGTCGCCGGCGGCAAGGTCGCGACCAACGCCATAAAGCGCGTCCAGGTCCTCGACGACTCCGTCGTAGCGCCAGCCTTCATGAACCTCGTCGCTGGGCTGGTGGTAACGCTTGGCGTAGTCGGCGCTGGCGGCCTTGCCGGCCTCGGTACCACCCTCGACCAGATCGCTGCCGCCCTTGGCATACAACGCGGGAACGCCGGCCTTGGCGAAATTGAAGTGGTCGCTGCGGAAGTAGTAGCCCGCGGCGGTATTGCCCTCCTGGACTAGGACCCGTTCTTGTTGGTCGGCGTAGGTCTTCAGCATGTCCTCCAGCTCCGAATTGCCCTTGCCGGTGACGACGAAGTCGCGCGATCGGCCAGCCACCGACATCGCATCGAGGTTGACCACGCCAGCGATCTTGTCCAGCGGGAATGTCGGGTGTGCGACGTAGTACTTCGACCCGAGCAGGCCCGACTCCTCCAGCGTGACCGCCACGAACACCACGGAGCGCTCCGGCGGCTGTTCCTGCTGGGCGAAGGCTTCCGCGATCTCGAGGATGCCCGCCACGCCGGTCGCGTTGTCGATCGCGCCGTTGTAAATGGCGTCGCCTTCCTCGCCCTCGTGGTTGCCCAGATGGTCCCAATGGGCCATGTAGAGTACGGCCTCATCAGCGCGGGACTTGCCCGGCAGAACGCCGATCACGTTGCGTGAGGTCTTGTTGGCGGTGCTGCTGGCCAGGTCGACCGACAGGGTGGCGTCAAGCGGCACGGGCGTGAAACCGGCCTTGCCCGCCTTCTTGTAGGCGTCTTCCAGGTCCAGGCCGGCACCAGCGAACAGCTTGCGTGCCGCGTCTGCAGTCAGCCACCCCTGCACCGGCAGGCGCGGCTCGGGATCGTCGCTCGCCGGCAGGTCGTACTGCGCGCCGGACCACGAATTCTTGACCACATCCCAGCCGTAGCTCGCGCCGGCGTCGTCGTGCACGATCAGCGCCGCAACGGCGCCCTTGCGCGCAGCTTCCTCGAACTTGTAGGTCCAGCGGCCGTAATACGTCATCTTCTTGCCGTCGAACAGCTTCTCGTCCTGGGCGTGGAAGCCCGGATCGTTGACGAACATCACCACGGTCTTGCCGGTCCAGTCCTGGTCGGCATAGTCGTTCCATCCGCGCTCGGGCGCGTCCACGCCGTAGCCGACGAATACCATCGGACTGTCCTTGACGCTGACCTGGGCCTGGCCGGTACGCGTGCCGACCACCATGTCCGCACCGAATGCCAGCTCCACCGGCTTGCCATCGATGGTGAGCGTCAGCTTCGTTGACGGGTCGGCCGTGGTTTCCACCATCGGCACGTCCTGGAAGTAGCTGTCGCCATTGCCCGGCTGCAGGCCGATGCGCTGCATCTGCGCCCGGATGTATTCGATGGTGCGCTCTTCACCGACCGAGCCCGGGCCACGGCCCTCGAACTCGTCCGAGGCCAGGGTCTTCACCATTTCGGCGAAGTCGTCCGCCTCGATCGTGGACTTGAATGCATGGGTGCTGGCGGGCGCAGTAGCCGCGGCGGCGTCCGGCGTGGGCGCCGGGGCGGGGGTGTCGGCCTGTTTGCAGCCGGCCAGCGCCAGGGCGCCGGCGGCGAGGCCGATCAGGACTTTACGGGACATCGGGACTCCGAAGGGACAGCGGAACCCCGATTCTAGCCAAGCCGCGCCGGCTCAGTCCTGCGGCGCGGTCTCGGTTTCGAAGCTCACCGGTTCGGCTCCGGTCACCGGACCGGTCCGGGCAGTCTTGTGCACGTACAGGCTGACCTCGCGGCGGAACTCGAGCGGTCCGTCGACAACGGCGTTCGGGCCGATCACCACCCGCGGCTTGCGCTTGGGCGTGCCCTGGAACCAGCTGCGGTTGCGCTCGATGGTGATGCCGCCGCGCACGTGGGAACCGATGCCCACGGTGATGTCGCCATTGACCGTTTCCAGGTTCTGGACCACTTCGGTCTGGACCAGGCCGATTGCGCCGTTCACGGTCTCGATGCCGCCATCCACCTTGCCGCCCTGGTCGACGAATACGCTGCCATTGACCGTCTCGATGTCGCCGGCGACCTGGACGTTGCGGCCGAGGCGGATGGCGCCGTTGACCGTTTCCAGGCTGCCGACGCGGGCGCCATTGCCGACGTGGACGCTGCCGTTTACGGTGCTGGCGTCGCCGGACTGCACGTTCTCGGCGATGTGCACGGCGCCGTTGACGGTCTCCAGGTCGCCGTAATTGCCGCCGGCGCTCGTTTCGATGCTGCCGTTGACCTTGCTGATGTCGTCCTGCGCCATGGCGGGCAACGAACAGGCCACGGCAAGGGCGAAGGCGACGCGGGTGATGAGGCGGGTCATATGGGATGCCTGTGATACGGGACCTGACCAGCATACGACCACCCTTGGCTACAATCCGCCACTGTCTGAAGTCACTGGGATGTCCGGGCGTGCGCCATCGCCGCAAGCAGATGCTGTCCTGGCTCTTCGCCGGCGGGTCGCCCCGTGTCGCGGTCCGGCTGGCCATGCTCCTCGGGTTGGCGTGGATGTCCGGGCCGGTCGTCGTTCCGTTCGCCGTCCAGGCCCAGTCGCAGAAGGCGACCGAGCAGGAGCTGCGCAAGACGCGCACCGAGTTGCAGCAGATCGCCCGCGAACGCCGCCGGCTGGAAGGACAGCGCGGCGAGGCCGCCCAGCGATTGCGCCGGGCGGACGAACAACTGGGTCGCTCCGGCCGCGCACTGGCCGAGACCGAGGCGGCACTGGCGCGCGAACGCGATGCGCTGACCGCCCTGCAGCAGCGCCGCAAAGCGATGCAGCTCGACCTCGGGCAGCGTCGCGCGCACCTGGCCACGCTGCTGCGCAGCGCCTACATGAGCGGTGCCCAGGCGCCCTTGAAGATCCTGCTGGCACAGGACCGCATCGCCGACGCCCAGCGTGCGCTGGGCTACTACCGGTACGCCCAGCGCGAGCAGGTACGCCAGGTGGCCGAGCTGTCCGGGGCGCTGGAAGCGCTGGTGGCGACGGAGACGGAAATCGAAGCGCGCACCGCGGAACTGCAGGCGCTGCAGGCTGAGCAGAAGCAGCAGTTGGCCACCCTCAAACGCGACCGCGGCTCACGAGCCGAAGTCGTGGCCGACCTCGATCACCGCTATGAGGATCGCCAGCAGCGCGAGCAGGCGCTGGGACGCGACGTGAAATCGCTGGAGCGCCTGCTCGCCAACCTGCGGGCAACCGCTGCGAAGGCCGAGGCCGAGCGCCGTGCCGCCGCCAGGCGCGAAGCGCAGAGCGCGCAACAGGGCGCAAACGGTCGCACGGCTGCGCCGGGCAAGGTGCCGCCCCGGGTGGCATCGACGACGCCACCTCCGAAAGTAGGCGGGCTGGGCTGGCCGGCGACTGGCGAGTTGCTGGCGCGCTATGGCGGTCGCCTGCCCGACGGAAGGACCAGCAGCGGCGTACTGATCGGCGCGTCGGCCGGCAGTCCGGTCACCGCGGTGGCCGATGGCACCGTGGTGTTTTCCGAGTGGATGACCGGTTACGGGCTGATCCTGATCGTCGACCACGGCAACGGCTACATGAGCCTGTACGCGCACAACGAGTCGCTGCTGCGCGATGCCGGGGACAGGGTGCGCCGGGGCGACGCGGTGGCCAAGGTCGGCAGCTCCGGGGGCCACGGCCGTGCGGCGCTTTACTTCGAATTGCGCCGTAACGGCCAGCCGGTGGATCCGGCGTCGTGGCTGCAACGTCGCTGAATGCCGGCAGCGAAAGTCCGATGGAAGTTCAAGCGGCATTGGGCCGGGCTTGACGCATAATCGGTTCAACGCGCGCCTGGCGCGTCCCGGAGCCCCGCATGCGTCGTCCCTCCCTGCTCCTGCTGCTGGCCCTGTGGCCGGCTGCGCACGTCGCCGCCCAGCAACCTGCACCGGGCGGACCGGAAGCGAAGGAAGCAGCCGGGCAAGCGGCACCCGTGGAAGAAGCGGCGCCGGAAGACATCCCGAATCAGGATGCGCCGGTGGCGGCCAGCGACGATCCCGATGCCGCCGATGACCGCGCCACCGCGGCTTCCAGGGTGCCGCTGGCCGAAATCCGCCGCTACGTGGCGGTCTACAACGCCGTCAAGGACGCTTACGTCGATCCGGTCGACGACCGCGCGTTGATGCAGTCGGCGATCGCCGGCCTGTTGCTGGACCTGGATCCGCACAGCGCGTACCTGGACAAGAGCGAGAGCGAATCCTTCGACGAGCAGACCAGTGGCGCCTACGACGGCATCGGCGTGGAGCTGCAGCAGGAGCCGGACAACACGCTGAAGGTGGTCGCGCCGATCGACGACACCCCGGCCGCGCGCGCTGGCCTGCTGTCGGGCGACATCATCATCGCGATCGATGGAAAGCCCATCGCCCAGGTCGAAGCGATGGAACCGCTGCGCGGCGTGCCGGGCAGCAAGGTCACCATCACGGTGGTGCGCGAGGGGCGCGACAAGCCGTTCGACGTGACCCTCGTGCGCGAGACCATCAAGATCACCAGCGTGCGCAGCCGCATGCTCGAGCCCGGTTATGGCTACGTACGCATCAGCACCTTCCAGGCCGATACGGGCGCCGATTTCCAGACCCATCTCGACAAGCTGCAGGCGCAGGCCGGCGGCCGCCTGCGCGGACTGGTGCTGGACCTGCGCAGCAATCCGGGCGGCCTGCTGACCGCCGCGGTGCAGGTGGCCGACGACCTGCTCGACAAAGGCGGGATCGTCAGCACGCGCGGCCGGATTCCGATCAGCGACACGCGGTTCGACGCTACGCCGGGCGACCGCATGAAGGGCGCGCCGGTGGTGGTGCTGGTGGATGCCGGTTCGGCCAGCGCGGCCGAAGTGCTCGCCGGCGCTTTGCGCGACAACAATCGCGCCCGCGTGATCGGCAGTCGCACCTTCGGCAAGGGCTCGGTGCAGACCGTGCTGCCGCTGGACAATGGGGACTCGGTCAAGCTGACCACCGCGCGCTATTACACGCCCAGTGGGCGCTCCATCCAGGCCAGCGGCATCGTCCCGGACAAGGAGCTCACGCCGGACCCGGCCCTGATCGGCGCCGACGTGGTGCCGCCCAGCCTGGCGGAGATCAGCGAGGCGACGTTGCCGGGCCACCTGCGCGGCGATGACGAGGGTGCCGAGGGTTACAAGGCCGGCCAGCCGTTGCCCGGCGACAAGCCGATCGCCGCCGCCCTGGTCGAGCTGAAGACGCTCGTCAGCCAGGCATCCGGCACCAAGGCCGTGCAGGCGCGCTGAGTTGGAACGTCCGCGCCTGCCGGCGCGGGCCCGACGTACTCGATATCCGGCGGGCAGGCTTCAGCGCGGCGGCTTGGACGGCATCGGGAACGGCGTGACCACTTTTTCGCCGGTGGCCGCATCGCGGATCGCCGACTGGCCTTTGCGCTCCACTTCCTCGACGCGGACGATGCTCTGCATCGGCAGGTGCAGGACGCGGGTGGTGCCGAATTCGTCGCGCAGGCGCTCTTCGGTCGGATCGACCACCAGGCCCTCGTGCACGTCGAACACCAGTTCGCCCACCTCGGTGAATCCCCACAGCGAGCTTCCGGCCACGTGCCGCGCATAGAGCTCGTACACCTTGCCGTGGTTGAGGAAAGTCACCTTGTAGAGCAGCTTGGCCATCGGTCTGCGGATCGTCGTGCGGGAGGAGAAGATGGGGCGGACCCGGCCCCGATCCAAGGGCGAAGGGATCAGTAGCCGCGTTGCCGTCGCAGCCGCCGCGCGATGCCGGCCCGTACCACCAGCGCGAACACCACGCCGAAGAGGAACCCGGCCACGTGCGCGGCCCAGGCCACCGCGCCGAACGCCGGGCCGATGTAGGCGAACAGCACCTGCAGCGCCGCCCAGATGCCGATCAGCAGGAATGCCGGCGCGCGCACGAACTCCAGGAACAGGCCCAGGGGCAGGACCACGCCCAGGCGCGCCCCGGGGAACAGGGCCAGATAGGCGCCGATCACGGCCGAGACCGCGCCGCTGGCGCCGATCACCACCCGGTCCGGGTTGTCGATCGCCAGCACGGCGGCCAGGTTGGCCACCGCTCCGCCACACAGGAACAGCAGCAGGAACCGCCACGGCCCCATCGTCCGCTCCGCCGGCAGGCCGAAGATCAGCAGGAACACGAGGTTGCCCAGCAGGTGCGCCCAGTCCGCATGCAGGAACAGGGCGGTGAACAGGCGCAGCACGCTGCCGTCGCGCAGGGCGGCCAGCCAGGCGTCACCGCCTCCCAGGCCCCTTCCCAGCGCCCCCCAGGCCAGCCACAGGCTGTGCCGGGCCTCATCCGGGCGGCCCAGCGACCACAGGAAAGCCAACCACAGCGCGGCAAACAGCAGCGGCGTGGCCCAGCGCACTGAAGCCTTCTGGCGCGAGGGCAAGGACACGAACATGGCCGCCACTATCGCCCAGGCCAGGGCCGGGCGTCTGCACCCACCCGGCCAGGCGGGCCGGCCACCGGCGCGGGGCGTGACTTTCGTCGTTATTGTCTGGTTAAACGCAAGGCGTATACTCCAATACGGCGTCGTATGTCGGGAGGGGACTCCGACGGATGCGGGCAACCCCGGGAGGGGGTCGTCTGCGGGCGCGCAGGTGCCACTCAACCCCCGTCATCCGGAGAGATCAGAAACATGCAAGTCCATTCCCTCACCCGCATTTCCGCGCTTGCCCTCGGCATCGCCGGCGCCCTGGCCTGTGGCCAGGTCCATGCCGCCGCGTTCCAGCTGAAGGAAAACAGCGTCAAGGCCCAGGGCCGCGCCATGGCCGGCGCCGCGTCGGCCAAGGGCGACGCCTCGGTCGTCGTCAACAACCCGGCGATGATGTCGACCTTCGATCGCACCACCATCCAGGGCGACGTCACCGCGATCGACCTGTCCTTCGAGTTCGAAGGCAGCGGTTATGCCGCGGCCGGCACCCCCCTGCAGCAGCCGCTGAACGGTGGCGACGGCGGCGACGCCGGTGGCGTCTCGCCGGTCCCGGCGATGTCGTTCATCCTGCCGCTGGAAGGCAGCTTCGAGTACCTGACCCTGGGCGCCATGGTCAGCGCGCCGTTCGGCCTGAAGACCGAATACGACGACGGCTGGAAGGGCCGTTACCACGCGCTGAACTCGGACGTGAAGATCATCGACCTGACCCTGGCCATGTCGCTGGATCTGGGCGACCACTTCTCGGCCGGCCTCGGTGCGGTCATCGAGCGCTCCGACGTCACCCTGTCCAACGCGATCGACTTCGGCACCGCGCTGTGCGGCAACGCCGCCACGCAGGCGCTGTGCTTCATGCCGAACCCGATCACCGGTCCGTTCGGCCCGCAGAAGAACGACGGTTCGGTCGAGGTGCACGGCACCGACACCAGCCTGGGCTTCATCGCCGGCCTGAGCTGGCGTCCGACCGACAACGTGTCCATCGGCTACTCGTATCGCTCGGAAGTCGACCACTCCCTGACCGGCGACGCCGACTTCACCGTGCCGACCAACGTCGCCACCATCCTGGCCTCCACCGGCCAGTACGTGGACACCGGCGCGCTGGCCGAGCTGACCACCCCGGCCGTGCACACCCTCAGCGGCACCTGGTACGCCACCGAGAAGTTCGCCCTGATGGGTGAGGTGTCGCGCACCGGCTGGAGCTCGCTGCGCGAGATCCGCATCCAGTTCGACAACCCGCGCCAGGCCGACTCGGCCGAGGACTACAGCTGGGGCGACAGCTGGTTCTACAGCGTCGGCGGCGAGTACCTGCTCAGCGACGCGTTCACCCTGCGTGCCGGCATCGCCCGCGACGACTCCCCGGTCAGCTATCCGCACCGCACCCCGCGCATGCCCGACCAGGATCGCATGTGGTACTCGGTCGGCCTGACCTGGGCGGCCAGCGAGAACTTCTCGCTCGACGCCAGCTACGCGCGCATCGACCTGGTCGATACGCCCGAGGTCAACATCCTGTCCTCGAGCCGTTCGCGCCTGACCGGTTCCTACGACGGCGGTGCCAACCTGTTCGGCGTCTCGGCGCAGTACCGGTTCTGATCGCCTGACGGCGAAGCGCTACGAGAGGCCCCGCTCCGGCGGGGCCTTTTTTTTGGGCGCCCGGGATCCCGGATCAGTACGGCAGGCCAGCCACGCCCAGGTCGATCGACCACACCGCGCCGGCCCCGGTGAGGTACAGCGTGCGTCCCTGCGGGCCGCCAAATGCGGCGTTGGTGAGGTTGGCATCGACCGCGATGGTCGCCAGCTCCTGGCCCTGCGGAGAAATGACCCGCACGCGTCGCAAGGTGTGCTCGGTCAGGTAGATGTTGCCCAGGCAGTCCACCGCCAGCCCGTCCGGAACCGTGGTGGCCACCAGATCGCGGCCGGCCTGCGCCTGGCCGTCGACCAGCGCATAGGCGCGCAGCACGCCTTGTTCGCCGCCGCCGGCCACGTACAGCGTGCCGCCGTCGGGCGACAGGGCGATGCCGTTCGGATTGGCGATGCTGTCATCGACCACGCCGACGTTGCCGTCGGTCCCCACGCGGTAGACGCGGGTCTTGTCCTGGCCTCCAGGCGCGGCCGCGCGCTGGAAATCCGGGTCGGTGAACCACAGCGTGCCATCGCGGCCGATCACCAGGTCATTGGGTGAATTGAACGGCTGCCCCTGGTACTCGCCGACGATGCGCATGCGCGAGCCGTCGATCAGGTCGAAGCGCGAGATCTCCTTGCGGTCGTGGGTCGCGGCGACGAGCGCACCGTCTTCGCCCAGCGCCAGTCCGTTGCTGCCGCTGGGATCGATCACCGTCTCCAGGCCGCCCTGCGCGGTCAGCTTGCGGATGCGCGAAGGAAAGCCATCGGAGAAACGGAAATCGGAGAAGTACAGGGCCCCGTCGCGCCAGACCGGGCCTTCGTAGAGGCCGGCCGCGCCATCCCCGTCGGCGGCCGTGATGCGGGTCGCAGTGAGGGCACCAGTGGGTGGTGCGCCCGCATCGGCCGGACACGAGGGGTGTCCGCTGCCCGCGGCATCAGCAGTGGCAGGGGCTGCCGGCACGGGGGCACTGTCGGGAGTGCCTGCCTGCGTCGGCTCCGCGTCGCGTTGGCAGCCGGCCATCAAGGCGGCAACCACGGCCAAGGACAGGGCAGTACGGATCGATGCGCGCATTCGGGGCTTCCGGTCGGGACTGGGCCCATCCTAGCGCGGGCATCACGTAATGCCCGCAGCCGGCGCCTGCCGTCAGGTGGAGAGCAGCGAGCGCAGGCTGGCCTTGAGCTGGCGCCCTTCGGCGTGGAAGTAGGTCTTCTCCTCTCGCCAGCGGGGGAAGCGGGCTTCCACTTCACGCCAGAACGCAGGCGAATGGTTCGCCTGCAGCAGATGGCACAACTCGTGGACCAGCACGTATTCGAAGGCCGAGGGCCGCGCCAGCACCAGGGCCAGGTCCAGCGCCAGGGTGCCATCCGGAGCCAGCGAACCCCACTGCGAAGACATCACCTTCAACCGCAGCTGGCGCGGTGTACGCGGCAGGCCCGGCAGGTAGGCGGGCAGCCAGCGGCCGATGTCGGCGCGGGCTTCGGCTTCGTAGAACGCGCGAAGCGCGCGTCGCAGGGCGGCATCCGATGCCCGCGCCGGGCGCTGCACATGGATGCCCGCGTCGTCGCGGGCGATGCGGATGTAGCGGCCGGCGTGCCATGACAGCGGTACCTGCTCGCCGCGCAACGGCAGTTGCGAGGTGTGTCCCGGCGCCAGCGCGGTCGCTGCCGCATCCGGTGGCTGGTGGCGCTCCAGCTGGGTGGCCAGCCAGTCGCGGTGTTCATGCAGGAATCGGTCCCCCGAGACCATGCTGGCGCGCACCGGAAGGGTCAGGCGCGCGCCGCGCTCGTCCACGCTGAGCTTGAGCCGGCGCGCGCGCGGATCGCGCACGCGTAGAACCTCGATGCGGCGGCCATCGTCCAGCTCGAGTTCCAGGGTGTCGCGTTGCAGGCGCTGCGGCGCGCGGGCGATCAGGCGATGGAGCAGGGAAGGCATGCGGCGATTCTAGGCCCAACGCGTCGGCCATGCCCGCGCCACGACCACTGTTCTCCCGGCGTATTCCGGAAGATCAGCCCGCGACTCCGGACGCAGCCCGCATGGGTGACGGAGGAGGAAGGAAGCGGGGGGCGCCGAACTGCTCGATGCCCGGACCGGGCGCAGTCCTGCTGTCGATGTGACCGCTGGCTTCCCCGTGCCAGCGCCGAAGCAGGCGTTCGCATCGCTCCGCCAGCATCCGGAGGGAGCGTGCCTTCGCGAACGCTTCATCGTCGCAGTGCTCGATGAATTCGCGCCCCGACGGAGTGACGTCCGAGGGGGTATACAGCGCGGGGATGACGGGGGCCAACGCATCGGCTGCGGAGGGTTTCGCTTCCGAGCCATGCATGACAGGCGGGGCGAAAGCGACGGCGAGCACGACTGACAGCGACAAGGGCATCATCAAGGCGACCTCCTGGCGGTAGGTAGTGCCAGCCTATGTCGTAGCAGTTGACAACTCAACCGGGCCGTCGCGGGGAGGCCCGGCCGGCCTGTCAGCCCTCGGCCTTGCTGATCTTCAGCGCCGACTCCAGGACCAGGAACAGGCGCCGTACTTCGCCCGACAGCAGGGCGAAGCGTGCGTCCAGCTCCTGGCGCAGGTCGTCGCGCTCGGTGCTTTCCAGCTGGTCGACCGCGCCTTCGAGGAACTTCAGCTTGCGCACCACCAGGTCCTCGCCGAGGACGAACGAAACATGGTCGTCCAGGTTCAGGGCCAGCTTGGTGACCTGCTTGCCCGCTTCGAGGTGTTTGCCGATCTCGTCGCTGAGCAGCTCCTGGTTCTGCGCCTTGACCACCGCGCCGCCGTCCATCGCGTCCTTGAGCTCGCACTCCTCGCCCAGCGACAGGCCATCAGGCAGCGGTTCGCCGGCGATCCAGCCGGTGAGGATGCTGCGCGGCGCCACTTCGGCATTCGGCGGAATCGCCGGAAAGCTGCCGAGCGCGCGACGGATCTCCGAGGCCACCATCTCGCCGGTCTTGCGCGAAGAAGCATCGACGGCCAGGAAGCCGTGCTCCAGGTCGAGCAGTGCATCGGTGCGCGAGCTCTTCACGAAGGCGCGCGGCAGCAGTTCGTGCAGCAGGTCGTCCTTCAAGCGCTTGCGCGCCTTGCCGCCGAGCTTGCGCCCTTCCTTGTCCTCGATCTCGGCGACCTTCTGCGCCAGCAGGTCGTTGACCACCGAGCCGGGCAGGATCTTGTTCTCGCTGCCGACCGACAGCCAGATGGCGTCGCCGATGCGGTGCGACAGCACGTCTTCGCCACGGCCGAACGGGGAAATGAAGCCGCTGGAGGAAAGCTCAAGCGGGCCGACCGGCTTGAGGGCGGCCTCCGGCAGCAGGGCGTCGAGCTGGGAGAAGTCGTGGGTGCTGGGAAAGCGGAAGAACGTCAGGTTGCGGAAGAACATGCGTGGGTCGGTGTCCGGTATTCGTGCTTGGGAAGCGTGGCCATCGCGCCGCGGCGACTCGATGGATCGTGTGGGGCGGCGGCCTGGAACGGCTGCCTCGGGTTGTCAGTCGCCGCCGCCGCTGTCGTGCGGATCGCCGGCCAGCCAGGCATGCGCATCGGCGCGCGCGGCGCCCTGGCGATGGCCCAGGCCCGGGAAGTCGAACAGTTTCAGGTCCGCCAGGTGCGAAGGACGGATGTCGCCGAGCGCGTTCGCGATGGTCTCGATGCGTCCCGGCGATTCCCGTTCCCATTGCTGCATCATCAGCCCGACCTGCTTGCGCTGCAGGTTCTCCTGGCTGCCGCACAGGTTGCAGGGAATGATCGGGAACCGGCGGGCGGCGGCGTAGTCGACGATGTCGCTCTCGCGCACGTACGCCAGCGGGCGGATCACCACGTGCTTGCCGTCGTCAGACAGCAGCTTGGGCGGCATGCCCGAGAGCTTGGCGTGGTGGAACAGGTTCAGGAAGAAGGTGGCGACCAGGTCGTCGCGATGGTGCCCCAGCGCGATCTTGGTGAATCCGTTCGCCTCGGCATATGCGTAGAGCGCCCCGCGCCGCATGCGCGAACACAGCGAACACATGGTCTTGCCTTCCGGCACGACGCGGCTGACCACCGAGTAGGTGTCCTGCTCGATGATGTTGAACGGCACGCCCAGCGCGCGCAGGTAGTCGGGCAGCACGTGCTCGGGGAACCCGGGCTGCTTCTGGTCCAGGTTCACCGCCACCAGCTCGAACGGCACCGGTGCCTTGCGCTGGAGCTGCAGCAGCACGTCCAGCATCGTGTAGCTGTCCTTGCCGCCGGACAGGCAGACCATCACCTTGTCGCCGGCCTCGATCATGCCGAAGTCGGCGATCGCCTCGCCGACCTGGCGACGCAGGCGCTTGGCCAGCTTGGCCTGCTCGCGCTGGACGATGCGCGGATCGGCACGGCGGGAGGCGGGCTCGGGAAGGGGCAGGACGGCATTCATCGGGCTTCATTCTACCGGCGCGCACCGGTACATGCCGGCGCCGGCGGATGGCATCGGGCGCGGTGTAAGCTTGGACCTCGTGGAAGCCATCGACCTCGCCACTGTCGCCGAACGCATCGCCGAACTGCGGCGCGAGCATCGCGCGCTCGACGAACGCATCCTGCAGCTGGCCGCCAACCCCGAAGACGACCTGGAAGCCAAGCGCCTGAAGCGGCGCAAGCTGAAGGTCAAGGACTGCATCGCCAAGCTGGAGAGCCTGCTGATCCCCGACCAGCCGGCCTGAAGGCCGGCGCGCCCGGGAACGAGGCCGGGTCTAGGCCTAGGTACAGGTTGCTGCGATCGCCGACAGCAACCGCACCAGCGCCGCCTGGCCGCGCTCGCCGGTCTTGCCGAAGATGGTCTTGAGCCGCGTCTGCGCTGTCGTCGGCGCGACGCCGCACTCAAGAGCGGCGCTCGCCAGATCCACGTGCCGGTATAGCGCGGTGGCGAGGCGGGCCTCCGCGCCTGTCAGTCCGAACAGCTGCTGCAATGCGCGCTCCAGCGATCCGGCGGCGTAACCCACCTCGCGGACGAACACCAGCAACGCCGCATCGCCGGGTCTCTCCATGGCGGCCAGCGGGTGGGCGGTGAGCACCTGCTCCGGCCGGTCCGCTTCCCCAGGCAGCACTAGACGCTCCACGTCACCCTGGACCATCCGCCCCAAGCCGCGCGCGGCGCGGTGTAGCAGGCCCTGCAGCGGCTGGGCGGACGCGCCTGGTGCCGCGAGGCGGGCATCGATACGCTGCAGTGCGCCGCGGGAAAGCAAACGTTCGGCGCCCGAGTTCGTACGCAGGATGCGCAGGTCGCGCGACAACACGAACATTGCCACCGGACTGGCATCCAGAGCCTGCTCAAGGGACTCTGCGCGCTGCTCCAGGCTGCGCATGCGTCGCATCATCGCGTAAGCGTTCACCCAATGCGGCGTGAGACGGCGCAGCAGTTCCATCTCGACGTCGCCATAGGCGCGTGCCGGATCGTCGTGGCAGATCGACAGGGTGACCGAGCTGAATCCGTCGAAAAGACCGACGCAGGCCACCTGCTGGACGATGTCCAGGCGCCGGTAGTAGGCATGATAGAAGCCGCTGCGTTGCGCCACCTGGCGCGGGACCATGTCGTCGCTGTCGAGCACGCGGCAGGTCGCCAGCAGGGGCGTGGCGACCTGAATCCACGGGTCGTCGCGCAGGTCATGGTCGCCGAGCATCGCGCCCATGCGCGCGGGGTCCACGCCGTGGATCCGGTTCACCTGCGCCTGGCCGCACATCACGTCGTGGATCATCACCCCAGTGATGTGGCTGTGGGTGACCTTGGCCAGCCTCTGGTTGAAGACGTCCAGCTGGGTGTGGTCCAGCACCGAGCCGTACAGCGGTTCCAGCAGTGCGTCGAAGAGGGCAGCGTCAAGCATGGGGGGGGCTCGCGGCACGGTTGGCCGCGCTCATGCGTGCGGCCAGGTACGGCCATGGCGCTACGACGGCAATGACGGCGCGCGCGCCGCCGTATCCGGGCGCTACGACGGGTGACGATGGGCAACGCTGCGCGCCCCAGGCCTGCGACGGGCCTTCTTGTGTCATGTCGATTTCCCCTGTCAAGCCCCGCTTGGGAGCTGCGCGCGCCGCGGATGGTCGGGTCAACTATGCCAAAGCCCGAGACTGCGTGCAGAGCGTGCAGGCCGTGTGATGGGGGGCGCAGGAAAAAGCCGGGGGTTGGGGACCGGCCCGAAAGCGCCGCTGTCTTTTGCCGGGACGGTCCAGAAGTGGGCGGAGCAGCCGATTAGCGCTATTCGGGACAGAATGAAGGGATCAGATGAAGCGCGTGGAACGGGGTTGTCGGCCGCTCGGAAGATTGGTCCGATGGTTGCGATAGGTGTTGGTGCGCACTTGCAGCCGACGGCCTCGAACGTGTCGAGGTCGAACACAAGCGCCAGGAGCAGCAGGGTCGGCAGCCGGCCCACACCAGCTGCGCGAGGCTGGGCTGTCGCTGCTCAGCGGGTTCTTCGGCAAGGCGGCCTCCTGCATTGGTGGCGCCAAGGAAACCTACCTGCCACCGCCGTCGAAGGCCGGCTGACGCGTCATGTTCGAGGCACGCTGTCCGGGGACTCGTCGGGAGTCGGCGTGAACCTCAGCCAAGCCAGCTGCATCGGCGCCGGCTAGCAGGGCCTGGGTGGCAACACCCGAATCGGTGCAACGAGCTGGGCCGCCGAACAGGTGCAGATCAGCATGACCGGCCGCGTGCGGCTGATTCCCGGAAGGAGGGAACCCCATGAAATCGATATCCGCCGCTCTCATCCTGTTGCTATCACTGCTTCAACCGCTGGCCTCGCGCGCCGAGGCAGGGGATGCGGCGGGGTTGCGTGCCGCGCACGATGCCTATTTTGCCGGGTTCCCACAGGACAGGGCCGCGGTACGGGCGCTGGGCGAGCAGGGCAATGGCTTCGCCGCCATGATGCTCGAACGCACTTACCAGCGCCCAAGCTATGGGCCCGTCTCCAGCGGTGAGGCCCTGCGCTGGAGCCATGCCGCCCGCGCCGGGGACGTCGCAGGACGACTCCAGGAGCTGGCGGCACGGAACGACGCCATTGCCATGACTTGGCTGGGAAGCATGCATCGCTACGGCCTGTTGGGCACGCCCGAGGATCCGGCGCAATCGGCGCAGTGGTACCGGAAGGCGGCGGACAAGGGGGGCGTGGTCGCGCAGCGCCTTCTTGGCGAGATGTACGCGAAGGGCGATGGAGTGACAAAGGACGTGGTGGAGTCGGTGCGCTGGTATCGCATGGCGGCCGACCAGGGCGATGCCGAAGCGCAAACCAAGCTGGCGGGTGCCTATCGGGATGGGCGTGGAGCGCCCCAGGACGACGCGCAGTCGGTCGCCTGGTACAGGAAGGCGGCTAACCAGGGTTATGCCGACGCACAGGTCAACGTGGGATATGCCTACGCGACCGGACGTGGCGTGCCGAAAGACGTATCACAAACCATGGCCTGGAACCGAAAGGCTGCGGAGCAAGGCAATGCCATTGCCCAGGCAAACATGGGCAACGGTTATCGGCATGGACTCGGGGTTCCACGGGACGATGCGCAAGCCCTTCTCTGGTTTCGCAAGGCCGCTGATCAGGGGGATGCAGGTGCGCTGGATCGGGTGGGCCATTACGCATACGAAGCGGGGAACCTCTGCGCCATGATCGACGCCTGGGAAGCGGCCGCCCCCATGGTGAAGACGGGCCGGACGCATACCAATCTCGCGAAGCAGTATCGCCATCTCGGCAACATGGTGCTGGCCCGGCTGCACGCGCGAAGCGCGATCGAAAAGGGGGAGCTTGGAGCCGAAGAGCGTGAAACGCTGAACCAGATCCTGGAATCCACGGCCAGCATCGGCGGGTTGGATGTCTCGGGTCTTGCATGGAACGGTTCCGAAAGCGCTTCGGCCGCAAAGTACCAGCCCGCCTTTTCGGCACTCGACGGCAAAGCCTATGTGACCAGCAACGACCAGCACCAGGTCGTCAGTTACAGCAAGCACACCTGGTGCGGTCCCGGGAAGGATTTCCTGGTCGAAGTCGGGTCGATATGGCGCTCCACTCCTACCACCTTCCGTATCCTCTATCGGTTCGATATGGCGACCAATACCTACCGGACCTTCCCCATGAATTCGATTCTTGGAGCCATCGTTGAGAGCGAACTTTCGGTTGGCCGCAGCGGACAACTCGTGTCAGCGGTGGTGGAGACCGGCAAGACAGGTAAACGCACGACCCAGCACCTGGGGACGCGGGAAATTGCCGTTTCGGCAAGTGGCGACAGCGTGATCGAATCCACGCAGATGGGCGTGGTCTTCTCGAAATTGGAGGAGAAGTACGCACGCCTGGTGCCGAATGCTGAAGCCGCGGCCGCGGCAAGGAACAAGTATGACAACGTGCAGAAGCAGGTGGCCCAGCAGAAGCAGCAGGAGGAAGCGAGGGAGGCGCAGGGCGGCGGCCTTCTGCGCTCGGTCATCGGCGCGGCGGTGGCGGGTGGCATGGCCAGCGCCGGCGGTCTGGACGGCGACCAGGTGATGGGCGCGGCGCTGAAGGGCGCGCAGATATTCAACCCCGACAGCGCGGGCGCGGCCACGCTGGGCGCCGCGGGTGACCAGATGCTGGGTACGGGCGGTGCGGGCTCGGTCGCCGGTCTGGCGAGCGCGGCCTCCAGCAGTGGCGGTGCCTTGGGGCCCAAGGAGAACCTGGCACTCGGGGCCTGTGCCGGCTTCACCGAATCCAACTACCGGCAGAGGGCCGTGTCCGGCGGCGGCGACCAGCAGCTGTATGCGATGTGCGGCCAGGCGTTCGAGTACTACACCATGTACAAGCGCGCCATCGCCCAGGGCCACAGCGACGCCGACGCCGAGCGCACCTACGCGGCGCACCGGCAGGCGGCGCAGGTCGCGAAGGGGTTCCTGCAAAGTCACAGGGCGGATTGAGCATGCTCGGGAAAACATGGTGGTCACTCGGGGTCATCGGCGTGTTGCTGTGCCTGTCGACCCGCGCGCCTGCGCAAGACCTGAAATTCTTCTACTGCTATGCGCCGGATCCGGCGAGGAACACGGTCTTCGTGTCGCCGGTCATGCCGATCGGACCGGTGGAGGAACGCAGGCGCTATGGCGACGAGTTCGTTGCCCATCTCATGAAACAGGGGCGGCTGCGGGCGCCGGTGCAGGGCTATTGCAGCATGAAGCCGTCGGCGGAGCAGGTGGCGACCGCACAGGCCAAGCTGCCGGTGGAGACCTGTCTGGAATGCGGTGGTGCGGCGAACTTCGCGCCGGTCGCCTGGCCGCGCGCCGGGAGGCCCTCGCCGCCGGTCGCAACCGGCCTGGGCGCCGCGCGCCCTGCAACGGCGAAGGGTTCGTCGATCGAGATCCTGGATTTCGACGAGCCGGCAAAGCCGCAGTCGTTTCTGGTCATCTTGGGCAACACCGGCACCGGCAAGGTGGTGGTGCTGAAGCAGCCGAGCAGCGCCGCCGCGGATGCGGTCGAGCGCCGCTACGCGGGCAAAGATGGCTGGAAGCGGCTGCTAATCACCGGTGGACCCGGCCATGGCGCCGCCGCCTGTGCGGGGGTCGACGGCCGGATCGAGTTCTTCGTCGTCCACGAACAGGCTTCGGAAGCCGAAGCCCAGCTGCGCGCCCGGCAGTTCGCCTTGCAGTCGGTGGACGATCCGCTGGCGATCAACCTGTGCCATCTGGGATGGGACGCGGGATCGCCGGGCGATGATCCGTCCCTGCTCGACGCCGGCTTCGACGCGGTCAAGCAGCGCGTGCGAGAAGCGGTCACCTGCGCCGCGGGCGATGCGGCATGCGAAGACCGCAACCACAAGACCCCCACCAGCATGGGCGTGCGTGGCTGACGTGCTCGGGCGCCGGGAACAGGGCGCCCGCCCGGCTCATTCGGACGGCGTTTCCACCGGCTCGCTGCGCGCCGCCTCCGGGCTCACCCGCTCGATCGTGTGCCGCAGTTCGCGGCCCAGGATCATCTTGGCGTCCTTGGCCCATGTGTCCAGGCGGTCGTCGAACAGCAGCTTGCTGTTCTGGTCGGGCCAGACCAGGCGCAGCTCGCGCAGTTTCTGGATGAAGCCGCGGAACAGGCTCTTGTCGAAGAACTCCGGCGCGGCGGGCGCGTACAGCAGGCTGAGCCGTTGCGCCGCCAGATGACACAGGCTTTCCAGTTCGGCCGCGCCGAGCGTGCCGGGGCCGTTTTTCACCAGTACCGAAATGGCGATGTAGTAGCGCTCGAACGCCTGCTGCAGGGTGTGGCCGATCGCGCGCAGGCGGAACACCTCGTCGCTCTGGCCCTGGTTGCGCTGCAGGATGCCGCCCTCGTCGTCGTTGATCTGCTGCAGCAGGCCCTCGCGCACGAACACGTCGGCGATGCGGTCCACGCGCTCGGCGAACTCGTCCTCGCTCCATGGCAGGAACAGCTCGGCCTGCAGGAACGGGTAGACGGTGCGGCCCAGGCGGACGAGCGTGCGCCGGCTCATGCGCCGGTTGTGCTGGAAGCAGCAGGCGATCCACGACGAGGCGGTGAACAGGTGCACCACGTTGTTGCGGAAGTACGACAGCAGCACCGCGGTGTCGTCGTCCACGCCCAGCACGTCGCCCAGTGGATGCGGGATGCGGTTGAGCACGCCGATCTCCTCGCCGTGGGCGATGATCTCCTCCGGCGTGTGCGGCGTGACGGTGAAGCGGTCCGAGTACGGCATCTCGGCCAGCAGGGTCTTGGACAGGGCGATCTGCGCCAGCAGGTCGCGTTCGCCCATGGCGTGCTTGGGCGTGGACAGGATCGCCAGCGCCAGCAGGTTGATGGGGTTCACGTCGGCGGCGCCGTTGATGTTGACGTGGATCTTCTGCGCCAGCGCATCGACCGTGTCGGCCAGCCAGGCCGGCTTTTCGTCCTCGTTCACCGGCTTGCCATCCCAGTCCGGCGCGCGTTCTGCCAGGACCTCGCCCAGCCGGATCGGCTCGCCGAAGTTCACCACCACCTGGCCGTAGTTGGAGCGCAGCACCTTGGGGATGCCCCACAACAGCGACCAGATCGACTCCTTCTGCTTGGCCTTGCCGGAGAGCTCGTCGAGGTAGCTGTTGCCCTCCATCAGCTTCTCGTAGCCGATGTACACCGGCTGGAACAGCACCGGGCGGGTGGGCTGGCGCAGGAACGCGCGCAGCGTCATCGCGATCATGCCGCCCTTGGGCTGCAGCAGCCGGCCGGTGCGCGAGCGTCCACCCTCGATGAAGTACTCCAGCGAATAACCGCCGGACACCAGTTGCGCGACGTACTCGGTGAACACCGCCGAATACAGCGGGTTGCCGCGGAAGCTGCGGCGCATGAAGAACGCGCCGCCCTTGCGCAGGATCGTGCCCACCACCGGCAGGTTGAGGTTGATGCCCGCCGCGATGTGCGGGGGCACGATGCCGCGCTCGTACAGCAGGTACGAAAGCAGCAGGTAGTCCATGTGACTGCGGTGGCAGGGCACGTAGACCACTTCGTGGCCCGGTGCGGCTTCCTTGAGCTTGTCCAGGTGGTGGACCAGCACGCCGCGGTAGATCTTGTTCCAGATGCCGGTCAGCAGGAAGCTGGCCGAGCGCACCACCGGATGTGAATAGTCGGCGGCGATTTCCCACGCATAGGCGTGGGCCTTCTTCCAGGCCTCGGCCGGCTTGGAGTTGTCGCGCCGGGCCTGGTCGCTGATCGCCTCGCGCACGGTGTCGGCGGCCAGCACCTTGTCCACCAGCAGGCGCCGGGTCGACAGGTCGGGGCCGATGATCGCGGCGCGGATCCGGCGGAAATGCGCACGCAGCACGCGCTGCAGCTTGCGCACCGTGCGCTCGGGCGGAAGGCCTTCGTCCACCGATTCGCGCAGCGACACCGGCTCGGCGAAGCGGACCAGGGTGTCGCGGCCGTTGAGCAGGAGCGCAAGCAGGCGGCGGAAGCGGCCGACCAGCGCCCAGTTCTCGGAGAACAGCACCGAGAACCAGCCGCTCTGCCGGTCCGGCGCGCGGCCGACGAAGATCGACACCGGCACCAGCCGCACGTCCAGCGCCGGATCGGCGCGATGCGCCTGCAGCAGGCGGGCCAGCGAATCGGAGTGGGTGCGCTTGGCGGGTCGCTGGTCCGGGATCAGCGGCGCGGCGTTGCGGCGCGACAGGGCCACGTAGGCGCGCTTGCGCCCGGTCGGGTCGCGCGGCAATGGCACCAGCGGCGAGGGCAGCCCGGCCTGGCGGCAGGCCTTGTCCAGGATCAGGGCGTTGGAAAGGCCATAGTCCTCAAGCACGTAGCAGACCGGGCGCGGATCGGCCTGGATGTCCAGGTCGGCCGGTTCGAGCTTGAGCTCCAGCCATGGATCGACCAGCCAGCCCATGAAGCGGGCCCAGAGCGGGCGGCGCGGCGACGGTGGCGGTGCGCGGCCGGCGACCGGCACGGGCACCACCGCGCTGGCGGACGTTGCGGTCCCGTCCGCCGGGAGGGCCGCATCGGCGGCGGGGGGCGGGGTCCCGGTGGCGACAGGCGCGCTCGTGCCCGTTGCAGGCTGCGTGCCGGGCGACGGTTCCGGGAACGGGAAGGAATTCTGTTCAGGCATGGACGGATTATCGCGCAGCGGCCGGGTCTGACGGCGGCGGCGGTGCTGGCAGGCCCGGCAGGGCCGGTGCGGGTGCCGTGGACGGCTCGGCCAGCAAGGCGGCGGCGTGCAGGAGGTAGTCGGTGAGGTACCAGTGCCCGTCGCGCCGGGTCAGGCTGACGGTGGTGTCGATCTCGGTGCCGGCCAGCGGATAGTGGATGCGCACGGTGGCCTGGTCGCCGCTCTCCTCGACCAGGCCGGTGCGCAGGTCCGAGAGGCTGCGGTCCAGGTCCAGGCCGTAGTCGGCCAGTACCGCCTTGGTCGCGGCGGCGAACGGCCCCAGCCGGCGCAGGCTTTCCTCCATGCCGGCGGCGTCCAGTGCCGCATCGCCGTCCAGTCCGGTGGCGCGCGCGGCGGCGGCCAGCTGGTCGATCGCGGCGTTGGCGCGCGCGCGGTCGCCCAGCGGCGCGGTGGCCGTCCATGCGCCCAGTGCGGCGATGACCTGCGCGTAATGGGCTTGTTCCTCTTCGCTGTAGCCCCCCTGGGTACGCACGTACTGGGTGCCGAACAGGGCCAGCGACCGCGTCGCGTCGCGCAGCGCGGCGTCCTGTCCGGCCATCTGCCGCTCGAACGAGCGGCGCAGCTCCTTCTCCGACTCCGGCGCGGACAGCACCGCCAGGAGCGGGCCGAGCTGTTCGTCCAGCGGCAGTTCGGTCAACGGCCAGCGGCTGTGGCCCTGTGACCAGGCCTCGGCCAGGTGCGCCCGTTCCGCCGCGGGCAGCGCGTCGCGGGCGAACGCTTCCAGGTCGTTGCGCTGCAGGTGCGTGGCCAGCTGGCGGACGGCGCCGGCCGGTTCGCTGGCTGCGCCGGGCAGTTCCTCGGGAACCGGTTCGCGCCGGCAGCCGGCGATGGACACCAGCAGGGCAACGGTCAGCCACGCGGCGGCGATCGGGGCCAGCCGTATGCAGCGGCGCGAGGAAAGCATGGGCGGCATCCGGAGGGTCCGCGCCGAGTGTGGCCGCAGCCCGGTGGGGTCGGCAAGGCGTCCGGCCAGAAAAAAGGGAGGCACTGGGCCTCCCTGAATCCGGCCAAGGCCGGAGGACATCGTGTTGTGGCACGGTTCCGGCCACTGACCGGACGCCGGCATCCTATCGCCATGGCTAAGCTTAGGCAATACTTGAAATTGTATTGCGTAACTATCTGATTTTATTTGGCTAGCGCCAGTCCGATCTCGTGCTGGATCGCCGATGCGGCCGCGCGCGGGTCCGCCGCCTGGCGGATCGGTCGGCCGACCACGATCGCGTCGGCACCCGCGCGGAAGGCTTCGGCCACGCCCACGCTGCGCTTCTGGTCATCGCCTGCCGGGCCGCCGGGGCGAATGCCGGGGCAGACAATCGAGAATCCGCCGCCGGCGGCATGGCGGATCGGGCCTGCTTCCAGCCCCGAGCAGATGACGCCATCGATACCGGCCGCCTGCGCGGCGAGGGCGCGTTCGATGACGATCGCTTCGGGTTCGCCGGAAATGCCCATCGATTTGAGGTCGTTGCCGTCCATCGAGGTCAGCACGGTGACCGCCAGCAGGCGCATGTCGGCCCCGGCATTGGCCTCGGCGGCGGCCTGCATCATCGCCGGGTGCCAGCCGTGGATCGTGCAGTAGCTGACCGGCCAGCGTCCCAGTCCGCGGATCACGCCGGCCACAGTGGCCGGTATGTCGAAGAACTTCAGGTCGACGAAGATCCGCTTGTCGCGCGCGGCCAGGTCGTCGAGCACCTGGAAGTATTCGCCCGAGGCCAGCAGTTCCATGCCGATCTTGTAGAAGCGCACGCTGTCGCCAAGCCGGTCGATCCATTCCAGCGCCTGCGCGCGGCCGGGCACGTCCAGGGCGAAGATCAGTCGTTCGTCAGGGGCGAGCGCCAGGGGCGCGCGGCCGCTCACGGCGCCACGTCCAGCGCGGCGCGCTTGGCGGCGCGTCGCACGTCGCGCGGCTGGCGCCAGTCGTTGTCGAACAGGGCCGGCTCCCAGCTGCCGTAGGTGGGGTTGGGCAGCATCCACCAGCGCTCGCCGAACCAGCCGTCGTAGCGGTCCAGCAAGGCCTGGCGGCCGGCCGGGCTGTTGTCCTGGATGCGGGCGAAGTCGCCCAGCTGGTCGCCGAACTGCATCAGCACGCGGTACGTGCGACCGGCCAGCTGGCGGCGGCAGTCCTTCTCCGAGCCGTCCTGTTCGCAGCCCTCGACCACGGTACCCAGGCCCAGGAACACGCCCTCGTCGGCCACCGGCAGGCCTTCGGCGCGCAGGTTGTCCAGGGTCGCCTGCTTCAGGTGCACGGCGCGGTTGGAGATGTAGACCAGGGTGATGCCCCTGGCGTTGGCGGCGCGGGCGAACTCGACCACGCCAGGAAGGGCCTTGGCCTTGCGCTCCTCCACCCAGGCGTCCCAGGTCGGATCGCTGTACTCGGCGCCGTCGCGGACCAGTCGCGCCTGGTAGGGCGAGTTGTCGAGCACGGTCTCGTCGATGTCCAGCACCACCGCCGGCTTCAGGCCCCTGGCCGCGTTGCCGCGCTCCTCGGGCACCAGCGCATCCCAGTCGGCCTGCTTCAGCGCCACGTCGAGGTGGTCGGTGGCGGCGCGGTAGGCCTGCGCGGCGGCGGCACGGTACTCGGCCGAACGCTGCACCCAGAGCACGGCGTTCAGATTGTCGTCGGCGGGCACGGCGGGAGCCTGCGCGGCGGCGGGCGCTGTCGCGGGAGCCTCGGGGCGTACCGGCTGGCATGCGGAGGCCATGAGGCCGACGGCCAGCGCGACGCAGAGCAGGGAAAGACGCATCGAGCGCGATCTCGGAAACAGCAGGGGCGCCAGTTTACCGGCTTGCCGGCGGCGGCCGTGCTTCAAAGCGATGCCTCCAGGGGCGGACGGTGGCGCCGGGGTTGCAGCCGGTCCGGAAGCGCTCATTCCGGAACGGGCAGCCGCAGGAGCAGGTCGGTCGCGCCCACATCCACGCGGCACTGGCTGAACAGCGTGGTCGCCTGGCCGCGATGGTGGGTCTGGTGATTGAAGAGATGCAGCAGCAGGTGGGAGAGCTGCCGGCGATGCGGATCGCCGCGCATGTTGCGGTATTCCACGATGCGTCCGGGGTCGTTCGCGTCGAGCTGGCCGATCCACGCGACGATCACCGCATCGAGCCGCTGCCGGCGCGACCACCACGCGGCCAGGTCGGCGCAGGGCTGCGCGTCGAGGCGACCGGGCATTTCGATGTCGTCGAGGGCGTGCAGTGCGGTCCAGCGTCCACCGGCCGGGTCGCTGGCGAAGCGCTTCAGCCATACCGTATCGGCCACGACCAGATGATTGAGCGTGCCCAGGATCGAGCCGAAGAACGCACCACGCGGGGCCTCCAGTGCGCCCGCGGGCAGCCTGCCGGCGGCCTGGTGGAGGTTGTCGTTCATCCAGTGGTTGTAGTCGGCCAGCAGCACGAAATGGTCGAGCATCATCCGGGCCCCGTGGTTTCGAACAGCAGGATCACCTCGTCCTTGCCCGGCAGCTGGATCGTGCCGGCATCGCGCAGGCCGAGCCGGCGCAGCAGCGCGATGGAGCGGTCGTTGCCGGGCGAGACGATCGCCAGCACGCGCGGCAACGACAGCGCGGTGCGCGCATGCGCGAGCGTCGCGCTGGCCGCCTCGAACGCATAGCCCTGGCCGTAGTACGCCGGCAGGAAGGCGAAGCCGATGTCGGGTCCCGGCAGGCCGTCGCGCACCACCAGGCCGCACAGCCCGATCGGTGCGCCGCCGCCGCGCGGCTCGACCAGGTACATGCCCATGCCATGGCGGGCATAGCTGGCGATCGGTCCATCGCGAAGATAGCTGCGCGCCTGCTCGAGGTCGCGCACGCCGCGGTCGCCGATGAAGCGCAGGAAGTCGGGCTGGTTCAGCAGTTCGAGCATGAAGCCGGCGTCGTCCTCGACCAGTTCGCGCAGCCGCAGCCGCGCGGTGGTGGCGATGGACGTGCCGGCGCTCATTCGCCCAGCAGCGCCTGGATCGCGGCGAAGCTCGCGTTCGCGCGTTCCTTCTTGGCCGCGGCATCGGCGATCGGGTCGGCCCCGTCGCGCTGCAACTCGGCCGCGGGCAGTTCGTCGATGAAGCGGCTGGGCTTGAGCCGCACCTTTTCGCGGAAGCGCCGGGTCTCGCGGTTGTAGCTGAGCCACAGCTGGGTCTTGGCGCGGGTGATGCCGACATACATCAGCCGGCGCTCCTCCTCCAGCGAGCCTTCCTCCAGCGCGGCTTCGTGCGGCAGGGTGCCGTCCTCGCAGCCGATGATGAACACGTAGCCGAACTCCAGGCCCTTGGCCGCGTGCAGGCTCATCAGCCGCACCTGGTTGCCGCCGTCGTCCTTGTCGTTGCGCGACAGCAGCGCCAGCTGCGCGGCCAGGTCGCCGGCGCTGGCGCCACGCGGGCCGCCCTCGAACCATTCCGCCAGTTCGTCCAGGTTGCCCTTGCGCCGCTGGAACGAGGCTTCGTCCTTGCACTGGCTGCGCAGGTCGGCGAGCAGTCCGGATTTCTCCGCCAGGCGCCGTACCAGGTCGGCAGCGCTGAGCTTGCTGGCGTGGTCGCGCAGGTCGGCGATGGCATTGTTGAATGCACCCAGGCCGTTCGCTGCGCGGGGCGCCAACTGCTGCAGCGCGCCCATCGACTGCGCGGCGCGCGACAGCGGCATGTGCTTGCTGGCCGCCAGTTCGGCCAGTTTGGCCAGCGAGGTCGCGCCCACCTCGCGCTTGGGCGACTGCACCGCGCGCAGGAAGGCCGCATCGTCCTCCGGATTGGCGATCACGCGCAGCCACGAGAGCGCATCCTTCACTTCCTGGCGCTCCAGGAACGCGGTGCCGCCAGTGAGGTGGTAGGGCACGCGCAGCAGCTGCAGTGCCTTCTCCAGTACGCGCGACTGGTGGTTGCCGCGGAACAGGATGCAGAACTCGCTCCAGGGGATCTTCTTCGACGTGCCCAGGAACGAGATCTCGGCGGCGACCTTCTCGGCCTCGTGTTCGTTGTCGCGGCATTCCCATACGCGGATGCGCTCGCCGTCGGCCTGGTCGCTCCACAGGGTCTTCAGGTGCTGGTGCGGGTTGCGCGCGATCAGCGCGTTGGCCGCGCGCAGCACGCGATTGGAGCAGCGGTAGTTCTGTTCCAGCTTGACTACCTGCAACGCCGGGTAGTCGCGCGCCATCTGGTCCAGGTTCTCAGGGTTGGCGCCACGCCAGGCGTAGATGCTCTGGTCGTCGTCGCCCACGCAGGTGAAGTTGCCGCGCGGGCCGGCGATCGCCTTGAGCAGGCGGTACTGGGCGTCGTTGGTGTCCTGGCACTCGTCCACCAGCAGGTAGCCGATGCGCTCGCGCCAGCCGGCGACGATCTCGGCGTTCTCCTCCAGGATCTGCACCGGCAGCCGGATCAGGTCGTCGAAGTCCACCGCGTTGAACGAAGTCAGCCGCGCCTGGTAGCGCGCGTACAGCTTCGCCGCCTCCATCTCGCGGGTGGAACGCGCCGCGGCCAGCGCCTGCTCCGGCGACAGGCCGGCGTTCTTGGCCCGCGAGATCAGGTTCTTCGTATCGTCGATCGCATCGGGTTTGGCGCCGGGCATCAGGTCCTTGACCTGGGCGGCGCTGTCGTCGGCGTCGAAGATCGAGAAGCCGCGCCGCAGTCCGGCGGACGCGTGTTCGATCTGCAGGAACTTCAGGCCCAGCGCATGGAAGGTGCAGATCGTCAGCCCTTCGGCCGCGTCGCCCTTGATCCGCTTGGCCACGCGCTCGCGCATCTCCTTCGCCGACTTGTTGGTGAAGGTGATCGCGGCGATGCGCTTGGCCGGGTAGCGGCCGCTGCCGATCAGGTGGGCGATCTTCTCGACGATGACCCGGGTCTTGCCGCTGCCGGCGCCGGCCAGCACCAGCAGCGGGCCTTCGTCATGCAGCACGGCGGTGCGTTGGGGGGAATTGAGCAAGGTGGCGGAACGGATCGAGCGGGCCCGGCATTCTACCCGGTGCCGGCGGCCTGCCCGCCGCCCCGGCCGCCGTGCGCGGCGTGTGACTTGTGTCCCAGTGACGAAGGATATGCGACGGTCCGCGCGGCCGGGGCGTACCTTCAGCGACACCCCGCCATGGAATGGAGCGCGCGTCGTGAATCCGAATCCGTTCGAACGGTCCGGTCCGGGACTGGGCCTGCGACGCAACCGGCGCGCGCGCTGGATCCTGGCCGCGCTGCTGCCGCTGGCCTTTCCACTGGCCGCCAGCACCGAGCCGTCCGGCCCGGTGCGCGTGCTGCAATGGGAGGGCGAGGTCGAACGGCCGACCTTCGGCAGCTACGTCGGCGAGCCGGATATCGCCCCGGAGCTGCTGACCGAGGGCTTCCTCGCCGCCCATCCCGACATCCGCTGGCGTCGCGAAGGCCTGCACGCGTTCCACCACAAGCGCTACGACGAGGCGCACACGATGTTCCGCCGCGCCGCCAGCTATGCCGACAAGGCATCGATGGCGATGCTGGCGGAGATGTACTGGAAGGGCCTGGGCGTGGCCCAGGACAAGCCGATGGGCTATGTCTGGATGGACCTGGCCGCCGAGCGCCTGTATCCGAACTTCACCATCCTGCGCGAGAGCTACTGGGGCCAGCTGAGCAAGGCCGAGCAGGACGCGGCGATCGACCGCGGCCAGGCGCTGCTGGCCGAGTTCGGCGACGACGCAGCCAAGCCGCGGCTGGAGCGGATCCTGCGCACCGAGGGCCGCAAGGTCACCGGCAGTCGCACCGGTTCGGTCGGCTTCGTGCGGATCATCCCGATGACCGGGCCGATGGCCGGCAAGGGGACCACCCTGCGTGCCGACGACTACTACCGGAAGGACTACTGGGAGCCGGCGCGCTACTGGGCCTGGCAGGACGAGGTCTGGAAGGCGCCGCAGAAGGAGAACGTGGACGTGGGCGATGTCGAGCCGGTGAAGGCGGGCGACTGACGGAGCAAGGGGCGCTCCTGGGCGTGCGGACATGCAGGACGCCGAACCGGGCCGCCATCGCAGGAGTGGCGGCGGCGCTGTCATGGCGGCCTGTCATGGCTGCAGCCCAGGTCATCACGCCGGGGCAGGTGTCCGGTCCGGTCGACATCCGTGCCGAGCAGCCCCGCCAGGACCTGCCGATCATCCCGCCCTCAGGCGCCGGCCGCGATTCGATCACGCTGAGCGGCAGCGAGTAATTCGACGACACGTCCTGGGAGCCGGATGCCTACTTCGCCTGGCAGGACACGACCTGGAAAACCCTGCTGAACACCGGCCGCGTCGAGGTGGGCGAACCGCGTGCGGTGGAGCAGCCGGTCGCGGAACAGGGCAGCGCAGTGGCGCCAGCGGCTTTAGAATCTGCGCCCATGGCCAAGCTCTACTTCTACTACTCGGCGATGAACGCCGGGAAGACCACGACGCTGTTGCAGTCGGCGTACAACTACCGCGAACGCGGCATGCGCACGCTGATCCTCACCCCGCGGCTGGACGACCGGGGTGGGCAGGGGGGCGTGGTCGCTTCCCGGATCGGGTTGCGTGCCGAGGGCACGGCGTTCGATCGCGACACCGACCTGGAGCGGAAGGTGGAGGCGGACCTGGCCGAGCACGGACCACTGGACTGCGTGCTGGTGGACGAGGCGCAGTTCCTCAGTCGGGCCCAGGTCTGGCAGTTGAGCGAGGTGGTCGACCGGCTGCGGATCCCGGTGCTGTGCTACGGCCTGCGCACGGATTTCCGCGGCGAGCTGTTCGAGGGCAGCCAGTACCTGCTGGCCTGGGCCGACGAACTGGACGAGATCAAGACGATCTGCCACAGCGGCAAGAAGGCGACGATGAACCTGCGCGTGGATGCGCAGGGGCGCGCGGTGCATGACGGTCCCCAGGTGGAGATCGGCGGCAACGAGCGCTACGTCTCGGTCAGCCGCCAGGAATTCAAGAAGGTCATGCGTGGCGAGGGCGCGATCGAGCCTTTGCAGGCGCCGTTGCTCTAATCCCGCGCGGCAGCGGCGCCAGTCCCCGGACCGACCGGATCGGGCGAGGGCTGCCGGCATTGCCCGCCGACGACATTCCGCGGCCTCCGGTGGGAAGTCCGTCCGGGTGCGTCCCGGTGGCCACCACCTTGTCCGCTTCGGGTATCCCGCCTGCGTTACTGTCCCGTATACCAGACCGGGGAAGTCGCGATGATCCGACAGTCCTTGCTCCTGCCGCTGCTGGCGGTCCTGCTGCTGGGATGCGATCGGGGGCAGAAGGCGCCCGCCGACGCCACCTCCGCCAGCGGGGTTCCGGCTACCGACCTGCCGCTGTTCGAGACGTTCGGCGACCTGCACCGCGACGTCGCCACGCGCGCGCCGCAGGCGCAGCGCTACTTCGACCAGGGCCTGCGCATGGCGTACGGCTTCAACCACGAGGCCGCCGGCCGTGCCTTCGCCGAAGCAGCCAGGCTGGATCCGCAGTGCGCCATGTGCGTATGGGGCCAGGCGCTGGTGCTGGGCCCCAACATCAACCTGCCCATGGATCCGGCGCTGGCCAAGGATGCCGCGACCCTCGCCGCGCGCGCGCTGGAACTGGCCGGATCGGCGCGCCCGGCCGACCGGGCGTTGATCCAGGCGCTGCAGGCGCGGTACGCCGATCCGGCACCCGAAGATCGCGCTCCGCTGGATCGGGCCTACGCCGATGCGATGGCGAAGGTGGTCGCGCAGTTCCCCGACGACGACGACGCGGCCACGCTGTATGCGGAGGCGCTGATGGACCTGTCGCCGTGGGCGTACTGGCAGCAGGACGGCACCCCGGCCCAGTTCACCCCGGCGCTGCTCGGTGAACTGGAACGCGTGCTGGCGCGCAACCCGCGCCATATCGGCGCGATGCACTACTACATCCATGCAACCGAAGCTTCGCCCGAGCCGCAGCGCGCCATTCCCTATGCCGACGCGTTGGCCGCACTGGCCCCCGGCTCGGGCCACCTGGTCCATATGCCTGCGCACACCTACATCCGCGTCGGCCGGTACAACGACGCGACCCTGGCCAACTTCGCCGCCACCGCCGCGGACAAGGATTTCCTGGCGGTGTGCCGCGGCAGCAACGGCGTGTACCCGCTGGGCTACGTGCCGCACAACTGGCACTTCGCCACGATGACGACCGGGCTGACCGGTTCGCGCACGCTGGCCCTGCAGTCGGCGGCGCAGACCGCCCAGCGCGCCGACCAGGCCGCGATGGGCGAGGCGCCGATGCAGTTCATGCAGCAGTTCGTGGTCGCACCGCTGCTGACCCAGGTCCGCTTCGGCGACTGGGACGCGATCCTGGCCGACACCGCCGCGCCGCCGGCGCTGCCGTATCCGGCCGCGATCCGGCACTTCGCCCGCGGCATGGCCCACCTGCGCAAGGGCGCCCTGGACGAGGCCGCGCGCGAGGCCGACGCCCTGCATGCCCTCGCCGGCGATCCGGCGATGGCGCAGGTGAGCTTCTTCGACATCAACCACGCCGATGGCGTGCTGCGCGTCGCCGACGGGTTGCTGCGTGGGGAGCTGCTGCGTGCGCAGGGAAAACATGCCGAAGCCATCGCCACGCTGCGTGAAGCGGCGGTCGCCGAGGGCGCGCTGGCCTACAACGAGCCGGCCGACTGGCCGCTTCCGGTCCATCCCTACCTGGGCGCCGCGCTGCTCGAATCGGGCGACGCGCAGGGCGCCGCGGACGCGTTCGCCCAGGACCTGAAGGCCTATCCGGCCAACGGATGGTCGCTGTTCGGTCTGGCCCAGGCGCAGCAGGCGCTCGGACAGGCCGAAGCCGCGGGCGAAACCTCGCGCCAGCAGGCCGCCGCCTGGCAATGGGCGGACGCGCCGCTGACCGCCGCGCGCTACTGACCGGCCTCCAGGCACGTCAGGTAGAGCCGCAGGTCGAATTCGAGCTGGTGGTAGTCGGGCGCCATGTGGGTGCACAGCTGGTAGAAGGCCTTGTTGTGCTCGGCTTCCTTCAGGTGCGCCAGTTCATGCACCACGATCATCTCCAGGAACGGGGCGGGTGCATCGCGGAACACGCTGGCGATGCGGATCTCTCGACTGGCCCTGAGCCTGCCGCCGTGCGCGCGCGAGATCGCCGTGTGGGTGCCGAGTGCGTGCTTCATCACCTGCAGCTTGCCGTCGTACACCACCTTGCCCAGCGGCACCGACCGGCGCAGGTGCAGGTCCTTGAGCGCCTGCACGTAGTCGTACAGCTGGCCGTCGCTGCGCACGTCGTGGGCCTGGTCGTACTTCGCGGCCAGCATCGCGCCCAGCCGACCCTGCCTGATCAGCTCGCGCGCACGGGCCTGCAGGGGAGCGGGGTAGCCGGCGAGGTACTTCAGGGGTTCCATGGACAGGAAGCGGGGCAGGGGGGTCGGCGGGTATGATGACCCGGAAATCCCGGCAAGAAGCAGCGACATGGCGAAAGGGAATCCGCTCCAGGAACAGTTGCTCAAGGCGGGCCTGGTCAAGAAATCCAAGCTGGCCGAGGTCGCGCGCGAGCAGAACAAGGCCCGGCACGCCAAGGTCCCGTCCGGCCCCAGCGAAATCCAGCGGGAAGCAGAACGTGCGCGTGCCGAAAAGGCCGAACGCGACCGCGTCCTGGAAGCGGAGCGCAAGGCGCTGGCGCGGACCGCCGAACTGCGTGCGCAGGCACGGCAGATCATCCAGGACCGCAAGGTGCCGCGTTCGGGCGAAGGCGAGTACCGCTTCACCGCCGATGGCGCGATCCGTACCGTCCTGGTCAGCGAGGACCTGCGCAAGAAGCTGTCGTCGGGCGCACTGGTGATCGCTCGCCTCGACGATCGGTATGAACTGTTGCCGCGCGTCGCCGCGGACAAGGTGCGTGAACGCGACCCCGGCATGATCGTGCTCGACCATGGCCAGGGTGCGGGCAACGAGGCCGCGTCCGCGACCTCCGAGGACGATGCGTACTACGCGCAGTTCAAGGTGCCGGATGATCTTGTGTGGTAGCCGCGGTATCGCCGGCGCGGGTTGCCGCCCGGCGGGTACGGGCATCGTGGTTTGTGTTTGATTCGCCGTACGTCCGGGAGCGGCCATCCCGTCCGCGGACGCAACCAGAACCCATCGAGGGGAGAGATGCAATGAGGCTGGGAATCCGTTTGGCGAGCGTCACGATCACACTGTCGGCGCTTTGCATGCCTTTCGCGTCCAGCGCGGCGGAAGCCGATGACTGGGAGTGGATGGTGGAGCCCTACATCTGGGCGGCCAGCATCGGCACCGACATGCGCACGTTCACTCCGCCGACCGATGCCGAAAGCGATTCGTCGTTCTCCGACATCATCGACAAGCTCGATGGCGTGTTCATGGGCAGGGTCGAAGGCCGCAACGAACGATTCGGGGTTTTCGCCGATTTCATCTACCTCGGACTGGCGGACGACAGCCAGCGCCGGTTCCTCGACACGAGTTCGGACCTGGATACGCGCCTGCTCGACGTGGCCTTCTCGATGCGTTTCGGCGGCCAGCGCGACAGTGGCCTGGACCTGTACGGCGGCGCCCGCTACATCGACGTGGACCTGACGACCGGATTCGTTCCCCACAACCCGGCCTTCGCGCCGCGCACGCTGGACGTGGGTAGCAGCTACCTCGATTTCCTGTTCGGCGCGCGCTACGCGTGGCCGCTGTCGGAGCGCTGGAACCTCACCCTGCGCGCGGACGGCTCGGTGGGCGAGAGCGACGGCACCTGGGGCGCCTCGGCGATGGCGGGCTATCGCACCGGCAATGGCGCATGGCTGGTCGGCTATCGCCACATGCAGGCCGATCTCGGCAACCGCAACGGTGACATTTCGCTGAGCCTGACCGGGCCGGTATTCGGTTACGGCTTCAGGTTCTGAGCCCGCGCCGGCGGTCAGGCCACGCCGGCGGATAAACAACATGTTGCCGATGCGATGGCGAGGGTTCGCCGGACCGGCAGGATTGCGCCCGCTCCACCCTCCAGCCGGCTGCGACGTCGACGGGCGACGCAGCCGGCGTGCGGGACCTGCGCGCACGGCCGCTCAGTACAGTCGGCGCTCGCTTGGCGGCGGCGGGTTCCACTGGTACAGCCAGGTCTCGCTGAGCGCGCGGCCTTCATGGCGCAGGTACAGGCGCAGGTCGATCTGGCGGGTAGAGTCGTCGTCGGGATAGACGTCGAACATTGCCCGGTAACCTTCGATGGCATGCAGCGGACGCGCCGAGACGGTGTCGATGCGGCCGCGACTGGTCTCGACCACGGCCTCGACCGTCGCGTTGCGCTTGGCCAGCGCCGCCAGTTCACCGCCAGCGAAGTCCACCGCGAAGCGCTGCGAGAAATGGTCGCGCTTGAAGCCGATCACGCCGCCCAGGCCGGTGCGCGTGGCCACGGTCTGCGCCAGCGTCGGCTGCACGGGCGGTTGCTCGCCCCAGTAGAGGCGATAGCCGTACAGCAGCTCCTGGCCGGCCTGCGGCTTGGACTCCGGGTTCCAGAACGCGACGATGTTGTCGAAGGTCTCGTCGATGGTGGGGATCTCCACCAGCTGCACCGAGCCGCGGCCCCAGCCGTGCTTGGGCTCGACCCACAGGCTCGGGCGCTTCTCGTAGAACACGCCGTCGTCCTGGTAATGGTCGAAGTTGCGGTCGCGCTGCAGCAGGCCGAAGCCGCGCGGATTCTCGTCGGCGAACGCGTTGTAGCGCAGGTGCGCCGGATTGCCGAGCGGGCGCCAGATCCATTCGCCGCTGCCGCTGTGCATGGCCAGGCCGTCGGTGTCGTGGATCTCGGCGCGCCAGTCCCAGTCCATGCGCCGGTCGTTCTCGCCGACCTGGTACATGCTGGTGGCAGGAGCGATACCGATGCGTTCGATTTCCTTGCGTGGATACAGCGCCGCGTCGATGTCCATGACCAGCGGCTCGCCCTTGGTGATCGCGAAGCGGTAGGCGCCGGCGACGCTGGGCGAATCCAGCAGCGCGTAGATCACCACCGTCTCCGAACCCGGCGCCGGGCGCTCGAGCCAGAACGCGGTGAAGTCGGGAAATTCTTCCGGCCGCGGCATGCCGGTGTCGATCGCCAGGCCGCGCGCGGACAGGCCGTACTGCATGCTCGAACCGACCGCGCGGAAATAGCTGGCGCCCAGGAACGCGGCCCAGTCGCGACGGATGTCGTCGGGCGAGTTGAGGCGGAAGCCGGCGAAGCCCAGGTCGCTGGGCAGCTTCTTGCCCTTCAGTCCGCTCTTGCCGAAGTCGAACATCGCCGGGTCGTAGGCCAGTTCCTGCGCCTGGCCTGACGCCACTTCGAACATGCGCACCGGGCGCTTGAAGTAGATGCCCAGGTGGAAGAACTTGGCCTGGAACTTCGAGCCGGCCATGTCGCCCCACAACGCGTGGTCCTGGCGGAAGCCGATCGACTGGTACTGGTCCCAGTTGAGGGCGGCGATCGGCGGAGGCAGCACGTCGCTGCGCGGCGTGAACGGGCGGGTGGCCAGCGCGCGGGCATGGCCCTTGAGCCATGCATAGTCGAACGGATGGCGTTCGCCCAGCGGCAGCGGGCTGGCGACGGCTTCCAGCAGGGGCAGGGGCAGGCCGAGCGCCGCCAAGGCGGCGGAAGCACGGATCAGGAACTGGCGTCGTTGCATGGCGCGGCGGGCGAGGGTGGGCGCGTCATCTTACGCACAGCGGTCAGCGCGCTGCGGTGGCGGCCGTGGGTCCGTTCAGGCGCACGCTGCAAGTGGCGGCAAGGCCGGCGACTTCGCGGGAAAGGCGGCCGCCTTCCGGCCTCGCGGCGAGCAGCTCAGCATCCAGCGCGCCCAGCATGCGCCTGCCGCCGGCCACGTCCTGGTCGTGGCAGAGCGCCTGGGCCGCGTAGGCCTGCGCCTCCCAGCGCAGCGGCGCCAGCGCGGCGTCGGCCGGCAAGGCGGCCGCGAAACGCGCGAGCCGATCAGCGCCACTTTCCCCCTCGCCGGAGCCAGCCTGCGCGCGCGCCAGCGCCAGCTGCGCCCGCAGCGACCGGGGGTCTTCCGGCCCGTAGCCGAGCCGTGTGAGCTGGTCCGCGCGCTCCAGCCACGGCAGGGCGGCCGCGACGTCGCCCGATTCGAGCAGCAGCTCGCCCATCATCCGGTCCAGGTCGCCCACGGCCGGATGGCTGGCGCCGAACCGGGCGACACGCACGCGCCGCGCCTCCTCGAACCGGGCTCGCGCCGCCTCGCGGTCGCCCTTGGCTTGCAGGGCCTGGGCCAGGTCGGCCAGGGCGTAGTCGAGCCCGTAGCGGCCATCGGGCTGGCGCCCCACCGCCACGGCCTGTTCGAACGTGGTGATGGCCGCGGCGGTGTCGCCGCGCTCCAGCGCCAGCCGTCCCAGTGCATCCAGGCTCAGGCCGGTTTCGCGGTGCCAGGGACCGAGCGCGGCCTCGGTCGGCCCATGCTGCGCACGCAACGCCTGCTCGGCTTCGGCCAGGCGACCGAGCTGCAGGTAGGCCAGGCCAAGCTGGCGGCGCACCGCCAGGGTCGAGGGGTGGGCCGGTCCGTTGAGCTCCAGCGCGAGCGCCAGGCCGGAGCGCAGCACGGCTTCGGCTTCGACGGCCTGCCCGCGGTCGAGGTAGAGCGCACCCAGGCTGCGCTGGATCTCGACCATCAGCGGATGGCGGTCGCCCAGGCGCGCGTGCAGCTGCCGCTGCGCAGCGAGGAACTGCTCGATCGCCGCGCCGGTGTGCGCCACGTCGCTCTCCAGCGCCGCCAGGTCGATCAGGGCCTCGGCCACGCCGGCATCGTCGCGCAGCACGCCGCGGCGGATCTCGATTGCGCGCTCGTACCACTGCCGCGCTACCCGCGTCTCGCCAAGCATGCGCCGGCAACGTCCGTACTGGATGTAGAAATCGGCGACCTGCTGCGGCAGCGCGTGTTCGAGTTCCTGCGCGGCATCGGCCAGGGGCTGCATCCGCGCCACGCACTCCTGCGAACGGCTCAGCAGCCGCAACGCGCGGCCATGCTGGCTGGCCGCGTCCAGCCGCACGCCGTCGGCGGCGCCCGGGTCGCTGTCGAGCAGGAGCAACTGCCGCTCCGACAGCGCCAGCGCTTCCTGGTAGGCGCCAATGCCGATGTACAGGCGCGCGATCACGCCGAGCAGTTCGGCGAGCGCGCGCGGCTGCTCCTTCAGTTCGCTTTCGCCGCGCCGCGCTCCGGTCGAGAGCAGTTCGCGCATGGCCATGCCCTGGCTGCGCTGCGCACCGCCGGCGTGGTCGAACAGGCCCAGCACGAAACGCTGCAGCGCCTGGGCGCGGGCGGCCTCGTGCCGGGCTTCGTGCGCATGCCACAGCGCCAGGCCCAGCGCAGCCAGCAGGACGACCATGGCCACCGAGCCCAGCGCCACGCCCCAGGCATGGCGCTGCAGGTACTTCTGCAGCTGGTAGCCGATCCGCGGCGGCCGCGCCTCCACCGGCCGGCCCTCGAGGTGGCGTTCGACGTCGCGGGCGAGCGCCTCCACCGAGCCATAGCGCCGCGCGGGAACTTTGTTGAGCGCCTTGAGCGCGATGTTGTCCAGGTCGCCGCGCAGGCGCCGGGCCAGGCGCCGCGCCGGAGCCGCCTCCAGCTGCCCGGCTTCGGCCAGGCGTTGCACCGCCACCGAGGGCCGCGGCGGGGAGACTTCCAGGATCGCCCGCTCCCATTCGGCGTCGCTCTGCCGGCGCAGCCGGTACGGCTTGTCGCCGGCCAGCAGCTCGTACAGGACCACGCCCAGCGAATAGACGTCGGTGAGCGTGCTCACCGGTTCGCCGCGCACCTGTTCGGGCGCCGCGTAGTGGAGGGTGAAGGCGCGTACTTCGGTGCGCACGTGGGCACTGTCCACGCCATCGCGGTCGAGCAGCTTGGCGATGCCGAAGTCGAGCAGCCGCACTTCGTGGTCGGCGGTGACCAGCATGTTCGACGGCTTCAGGTCGCGGTGCACGATCAGGTTCGCGTGCGCATGGCTGACCGCCGAGCACACCTGCAGGAACAGGCGCAAGCGCGCCTCCACCGGCAGCGCGTGGTCGCGGCAGTACTCGGTCAGCGGCACGCCTTCGACGTACTCCAGCACCAGGTAGGGCTGGTCGCCTTCGCCGATGCCCGCGTCGAGCAGGCGCGCGATGTTGGGATGCTGCAGGCGCGCCAGGATTTCGCGTTCGCGCGAAAAGCGCAGGCGCAGGTTGGGGTCGGCGTAGCCGGGGCGCAGCAATTTCAGCGCGAGCTGGCGCCGGTACAGGCCGTCGGCGCGTTCGGCCAGCCAGACCTGGCCCATGCCGCCTTCGCCGAGCAGATGCTCGAGCTGGTAGGGACCCAGCCGCGTGCCTTCGCGCGAGGTCGGGCGCGTGCCCGGCAGCGGGTCGTGCAGGAAGTCCGCGTCGGTGTCCTCGGTCGCCAGCAGCGCCTGCAGTTCGGCCGCCAGCACGGGATCGTCGGCCCGCAGCCGCTCCAGTTCGTCGATGCGCCCGTCGGGCGGCAGGTCGAGCAGGGCGTCGAGCAGCGGCGAAAGGCGCTGCCAGCGCTCGGCGTCCATGCGGGCGGACGGCTTGCGCCGTCAGTCCTCGCGCATGGCCGCGTGCAGGAACAGGCGCGCCTTCTGCCAGTCGCGGCGAACGCTGCGTTCCGAGCGCTCCAGCAGCTCGGCGATCTCCTGCTCCGACAGCCCGGCGAAGTAGCGCAGCTCCACCACCTTGGCCAGACGCGCGTCGACCGCGGTCAGCCGTTCCAGCGCGGTGTCCAAGGCGAGCAGGTTCTCGTCCAGGCGCAGGCTGCTTTCGGCCTCCTCGGGGATCTCGGCCACGCGCTTGAGGTCGCCGCCACGCTTGCGCGCCATCCGGTTGCGCGCGTAGTCGACCACCACGCTGCGCATGGCCGAGGCGGCATAGGCGAAGAAGTGGGCGCGGTCCTCGAAGCGGGCGCCGTTGCTGGCGCCGATCAGCTTGAGGTAGGACTCGTGGACCAGCGAGGTCGGGTCCAGGGTGTTGTTCTGCTGGCCCGACAGCTGTCGCCGCGCCAGCGTGTGCAGCTCCTGGTACAGCGTGCCCAGAACGCGATCGAGCGCCTCGCGGTCTCCGCCGCGCGCGGCATCCAGCCACACGGTGATCTCGGGGGAACTCTCGGGAGCATCAGCCATCGTCATCTCCGTGACCGCGGCAAGGGGCCGAATATAGCGACTTTTGGCGTTGCGGACTGCTGCTGGCGCCGGGGCTGTGGTTGGCATGATGCATGCCGGGACTGGGACGGGTCGGCAGGGGTGGCTGCGGGGAGCCCTGCGGTCGGTCGTGCCCCGGCTTGGCGCCGGCGGGGCGGGCTTTCTGCTGTGGCCGGTGGCCGGTCTCCTCCGCGATGAGGGGCGGGTCAGCCTGTACCTCTCTCCGCCCCTGCCGTATCGGTGCCGCCCGGTTGCCTGCGGCTGCATCGTGGCGGGCGGGCGGGCGAGCGTTGCGTTCAGCGCTGGCAGCGCGGGCACCACACGCTGGCGCGCTGGCCGATGCTGGCTTCGCGCAGGGGGCCACCGCAGGTGGGACATGCCAGTCCACCGCGCCCGTAGACCGCCAGTTCCTGTTCGAAGTAACCCGGCGCGCCGTCGGGATTGAGGAAGTCGCGCAGGGTCGTGCCGCCGCGGGTGATGGCGTAGGCCAGGATCTCGCGGGCGGCCAGGGCCAGGGCGGCGTAGCGTTCCCGCGAGACCTTGCCGGCCGCGCGCGTGGGCGAGATGCCGGCGCGGAACAGGCTCTCGGCCGCGTAGATGTTGCCCACCCCGACCACGATCCGCTGGTCCATCAGGAAGGTCTTCACGGGCGCGGAGCGACCGCGGCTGCGGGCGAACAGGTAGTCGCCGTCGAAGGCGTCCGACAGCGGCTCGGGGCCGAGGCCGCGCAGCAGTTCGTGCTCGGTCCCGGCCGGTTGCCACAGCAGGCTGCCGAAGCGGCGCGGATCGGTGAAGCGCAGCACCCGGCCCGAATCCAGGGCCAGGTCGACATGGTCGTGGGCGGCGACCGGCGTGTCCGCCGGCAGCACCCGCAGCATGCCGGACATGCCTAGGTGCAGCAGCGCGCTGTCGCCGGCCTCGGTGTCCAGCAAAAGGTACTTGGCCCTGCGCCGGACCGCGGCGATGCGCTGGCCGGGCAAGTCGCGGCTGATCTCCACGGGGATCGGCCAGCGCAGGTCGGGCCGGCGCAGGGTCACCCCGGTGATGCGCCGGCCTTCCACGTGCGGGGCCAGGCCGCGGCGGGTGGTTTCGACCTCGGGCAGCTCGGGCATGGCTTAGCCCGCCGCGGCCAGGTAGCTGTCACGCTCCTGCCAGACCCGGAGCGGCCCGGCGAACGCCTGCGACAGCCGCTCGCCGGTCAGCACCGCCGCGCGTGGCCCGTCGGCCAGCACCCGGCCGGCCTGCAGCAGGAGCACCCGTTCGATCTCCGGCACGATTTCCTCGATGTGGTGGGTCACCAGCACCAGGGTGACGCCCTGCCGGGCCAGCGCGCGCAGCATCGCCAGCAGGTGGCCACGGGCGACCAGGTCCAGGCCGGTGCCCGGTTCGTCCAGCAGCAGTGCCTGCGGGCGGTTGACCAGGGCGCGCGCGATCAGGACCCGGCGCGCCTCGCCGGTGGACAGCTCGGCGTACAGGCGCCGGCGCAGCGGCAGGGCATGGGCGCGCTCGAGCGCCTCGGCGGCGCGGGTGCGCATGTCCTCGGTGATCTCGCGGAATGGCGGGAGCACGAAACTGGCGAACAGTCCGCTCAGCACGGCGTCCTCGACGGTCAGGGCATGCATGTCGGCCAGGGTGGCGCCGAAGTCGCCGGTCACGATCCCCAGCTGCGCGCGCAGCCGGTCCACCTGCCAGCGCGACTGGCCGAGCACCTGCACCGGTGGCCTGCCCTCGCTGCGGGCGAGCGGGTACAGCTCGCGTGTGATCAGCTTGATCAGGGTCGACTTGCCGCAGCCGTTGGCGCCCAGGATCGCGGTGTGCTGGCCCTGGTCGATCCGCAGCGACAGGTCGTGCAGCACCCGCACCTGGCCCCGGGTGACGCTGGCGCGGTCCAGTTCGATCAATGGCGGGCGGTTGCGACCGGGCGCGGCCAGGGGTTCGGGTGGGGACATCGCGCGGACATTCCTGGGCGGGGCCGCGGATGAACACAGTACGCGGCCGATGGGTGAAGTTTGCCGGATCAGGCCCCATCATGTCCCCACGCCGGCACGCCCCCTGCATGCCGGTGGTCTCCGTCCCCGCTACGAGTTCCCGACATGCCCGACGCGCTGCTTGATTTCCTCACCTCCGGACTGGCCGGCCTGGGCTGGCTCGGGATGGGGGTTGTGCTGCTGGTCTTCACCCAGCTGACCATCTTCTCGGTGACCCTCTACCTGCATCGCAGCCAGGCCCATCGGGGCGTCGATTTCCACCCGGTCCTGAACCACTTCTTCCGCTTCTGGACCTGGCTGACCACCTCGATGATCACGCGGGAGTGGGTCGCCATCCACCGCAAGCACCACGCCAAGGTGGAAACCGAAGAAGACCCGCACAGCCCGCAGACCCGTGGCATCGGCAAGGTGTTCTGGGAAGGCGTGGAGCTGTACCGCGAGGCGCGCGCCGATCGTCCCTCGATCGAGCAGTACGGCAAGGGTGCGCCGGATGACTGGATCGAGCGCCACCTGTACACGCCGCATGCCAACCTCGGCCCGGTCGCCCTGCTGTTCGTGAACTTCGCCGTGTTCGGCCTGCCGGGCATCGCGCTGTGGGCGATCCAGATGGCGTGGATCCCGTTCTGGGCCGCCGGCGTGGTCAACGGCCTGGGCCACTGGTGGGGCTACCGCAACTTCGAATCGGCCGACACCTCGACCAATCTGACCCCGTGGGCCGTGTGGATCGGCGGCGAGGAGCTCCACAACAACCACCACGCGTTCCCGAGCTCGGCGCGCTTCTCGATGCGGCGCTGGGAGTTCGACATCGGCTGGGCCGCGATCAAGGGCCTGGAGAAGGTCGGCCTGGCCAAGGTCCTGCGCGTGGCGCCGAGCCTGGATGTCCGCCCCAATATCGCCGTGCCCGATACCGAAACGCTGCGCGCGCTGCTCTCGCACCGCTTCCAGGCCATGACCGACTACCAGCGCAACGTGTTCACGCCGGCGCTGCGCGAGGAAGCCGCCGCCGCCGGCGCCCGGCTGCGCGAGCTGCTGCCGCGGCGTATGCGTCGTGGCCTGGTCGACGACGGTCGCTGGCTCAAGCCCGATGCGCGCGAGCAGTTGCACGCCTGGGTGTCGCAGCGTCCGCGGATCCAGGCGCTGGTCGAGCACCGCGCGCGCCTGTCGGCGCTGCTGGAAGCCCGCACCCATGACGCGTCCGAGCGCCTGCGCCAGCTGCAGGCCTGGTGCCAGGAAGCCGAAGCCAGCGGCATCCGCGCGCTGCAGGAGTATTCGATGCGGCTCAAGGGCTACGCGTTGGCGCACTGATGCACGGCACCCGCCGCCAGGCACCGCATCCGCACAGGCCCGGGCGTCCGCGTCCGGGCCTGCTGCTTTGCGCGGGCCTGCTGCTGGCGGGTGCTGCCGCCGCGCAGGTCGAGCGCACCGGCGATTACCTGCAGCGGATGGACACCGACGGCGACGGACGCATTTCCCAGGACGAGTACGTCGCCTGGATGAGCTACGCGTTCGAGCGCATGGATGCCGACGGCGACGGCGTGCTGTCGACCACCGAGCTGCCGGGCGGCAGGGGCAAGCCGATCACGATCGAAGAGCATCGCCGGCGCCTGGCCGAACGCTTCGTGCGCCAGGATGCCGACAAGAGCGGCCATCTCGACGCGCGCGAACTGGCGGCGCCGCCGCTGTAGCGCCGGCGGCCGATCCGCCAACCGGCGCCCGCTCTACGCGGGCGATCGGAAGCCGCTCCCCTTGCGCACCCTCACGGAATCGCCGGGCCGCCCAGTAGCCAGGCAACGGCGCCGCGGCGTCAAGGCGCCGCGTTGTGGTCGCGTCGCGACCGCGGCGGATCGACCAGCGGCTGCCCGTTCTGCAGCAGCCACAGCATGATCGTCTTCTGTCGCACGTAATTGGCGCTGACGAAAGACTCGATCAGCCCGGGCCAACCGTCGAGGAACCCGGCCTTGAGCACGAAGCCACGGAAGAAGCGCCAGGCCGGCGCCAGCACCAGCTTGCCCAGGGTTGCGCGCTTGCCGCGCGCGAAATCGTGTTCGGCCATCATCCGTGCGTAGCGCTGCTTCTTGTCGAGCAGTTGCATGAAGGAGCGGAACGGATGGTGCAGCAGGTCGCCGGGCAACAGGGCGACCAGACCTTCGACCGAGACCGCTTCGTGGATCTCGCGATCACCGTGCCAGCCGCCGCGGCGCCGGTCGAACAGGCGCAGCACCCGGTCCGGATAGGCGGTGCCATGGCGCAGGAAGCGACCGTAGTATTCCGACATGCGCGCAAAACGATACCCGGCCGCGCGCTGGAAGCCGCCGTCGCGCTCGGCCTCGATCGCCGCGCGCAGTCGGGCATCGACGCGCTCGTCCGCATCCAGGCTCAGGATCCAGTCGTGCGCGCACTGCTGGATGGCGAACTGCTTCTGGCTGCGGAAGCCGTCGAAGGCGCGTTCTAACACGCGCGCACCCGCGGCACGCGCCACCTCGCGGGTGCCGTCGGTGGAGCCGGAGTCGACCACCACGATCTCGTCGCAGAACGCCAGCGAGGCCAGGCATTCGCCGATCCGGTCGGCTTCGTTGAACGCGATGACGCACGCAGACAGCGGCACCCGGCCCGGCGTGGCGGCGGGCATTGCGGAGGGAGCGTGGCGGTCGGCGGTCATGCGGCGATGCACGGCATGGGAGGTGCGGGAAGCCTAGCAGGGGCTGGCCGACCCGGCGTGCGCCGGTGCGATAATCGCCGCCATCCCTGCGCACCCCGGAGTGCGACGTGCCCAAGCACTACCTGCTCTACGGTTCCGAGCGTTATGCGCTGGCGATCCTGCGCCCGATCCAGGCCGCGATCCGCGCGCGTGGCGACGAGACGGCCTGGTTCTTCGACGGCCCCGGTGCCGCCGACCTCGCGCCGGACGAACGCCTGCTGACCGTGCAGGAAGTGCGGCAATGGAACCCGTACGCGGTGATCACCTCCAGCAACGCGGTGCCGCACTTCTTCCCCGGGGTGAAGGTCGAGACCTTCCACGGCTTCGACGCCGGCAAGCCGCGGCACATCTATATCCGCGGTTTCTTCGACCTGTACTGCACCACCGGCCCGCGCGACACCGCCGCCTTCGGCGAACTGTCGAGGGAGCTTGGCCACTTCGCGGTCGCCGAAACCGGGTTCCCCAAGATCGATCCGTTCATGGCCGGGCTGGGCGACGCGCCCGAGCCGGTGCGGCAGCCGCCGGTGATCCTCTACCACTCCACCTTCTCGCCCTCGTGGAGCGCGGCACCCGTGCTGTACGACGAGATCGCGCGACTGTCGCGCAGTGGCGAGTGGCGCTGGATCGTCACCTTCCATCCGAAAATGGACCCGGAGGTGGTGGCCAAGTACAAGGCGCTGCAGAACGAGTACCTGACGTTCGCCGAGAACGACAACATCCTCGACCTGTTCGGCCAGGTGGACATGATGTGCTCGGACACGTCCTCGGCGCTCAACGAGTTCCTGCTCACCTACAAGCCGGTGGTGACCTTCAAGAACCGTCGCCCCGGGCCGCAGTTGATCGACATCGACGACCCGGCGCAGTTCGAGCCGGCGATCCGCCGCGCGCTGTCGCGGCCGCCGGAACTGATGGCCGCGGTGCGCGAATTCGCCGACCAGCTGCATCCCTATCGCGATGGGCGCTCCAGCGAGCGCGTGCTCGATGCGATCGACGCGTTCGTCGCCGCCGGAGGGCGCAGCCGCAAGCCCAAGCCGATGAACCTGTGGCGCAAGCTGAAGCTGCGCAAGCGGATCGGTTACTGGGGTCCGGCCAGGGTCTGAGGCGGCCGATCGCCGGCTTCCACCGGCGGCGCCGTCACCAGCGCAGCCGCCGCGACGCGAGGGTGCTGCCCAGTCGTGCGTACAAGGCGCGTGCCTCGGCCTCGGGCAGGAAACGGATCCGCAAGGGCGGCGACATCGCGCCGGCGCCGGCGGTATCCATCCACAGCGATGCGGTGCCCAGCCAGCGGTCCAGCGGCGAGCGCTGCAGACGCAGTGCCTGCAGCTTGTCGACCTCGGCGAAACGCCACCAGCGTGACCACCAGCCGCCGCGCACCGCGACCAGGCGCGCATCGATCGAGTAACCCAGCCGGCCGGCCTGGCGCCACGCGGCATATGCCGACCACGGCAACCACAGCAGCGCCAGCAGGCCCCAGGCGCCCAGCTGCCAGGCCAGCACGCCGGCCAGCAGCAGGGTCCATGGCGCACCGGAGGCGAACACGCGCCACCACGCATTGCGCGGCAACGGGTGCCAGTGCGCCGGCGGCCAGGCCACGCCCGGCAGCAGGTGCGCGGCCAGGGCGTCGCAGGCCTCCGGCGTGGCGATCGGCGCCAGTTCGCGCAGCTTGCGCGGATCGTTCTCCTGGCCGCCGGTGGCCGTGTCGATGCGCAGGCTCCTGCGACCGAGCCAGCGATGCAGCAGCGTTTCCTGCAGGAACCAGGCCTGGATCCTGCGCGGCGCCACGCTGGTGCGCATCCGCGCGAACAGCCCGCGCTCGACGGTGAGCCGGCGTTGCATCTCGCTCAGGCGGAAGCCGTGGTACTGGCTCAGCGCCAGGGCGACCGACAGCACGCGCAACAGGAAGACGAACACGCCGATGGCCACCAGCGCCGCGCTGGCCGTGCCCATCCAGCCCAGGTGCAGGTCGCCGGCGTAGCCAGCTGCTTCGCGGAACGAATCCTCGGCGTAGCGCGCGATCAGGCGCTCGTCAGGGAACAGCTGCCAGAACAGGCCGAAGCCGGCGGCGAACACGATCATGCCGCGGTTGGACACCAGGCCCAGGCGCACCACCTCGGCGGTGGACAGGGCCAGCAACGCGTGGCTGTCGTCGGCTGGCGCGATCGAAGCATCAGTGCTATCGGGGTTGGCCGGTTCCGCGCCGCGATGCCTTACCAGTCGCTCCAGCGCCAGTGCCTCGTCCATGCCGAGCACGCGCATCTGCGCCTCGGGCTTCTGCCCACCGGCCGATTCCAGGCGCACCTCGGCGACCTTGAAAACCCGGTGCAGCAACGACTGGTGCAGGCCGACGTTGTGGATCCTGGCGAACGGGATTTCGCGCTGCGAGCGCTGCAGCAGTCCGCTGCGGATGGTGATGCCATCGCGGCCGATGCGGTAGCGATAGGTGAAGTACTGCAGCAACGACACCGCGACCAGCGCGCCGACGCCGATCAGCGGCGCCAGTTCCCACCAGCCCTCGGTGTTGCCGCGGCGACCGGCGAACAGCAAAACGACCAGCGGCACGATGAACTGCCGGAGCTGCTGCAGCAGCACGAACAGCCATGACCACGGATGCAGGCGGTGTTCGCCTGGAGCAACGGCGACGGAGGCGGGGGCGTCGCTCACAGCGCGTCGTCGGCTTCGACCTGGCGGGCCAGGTGCGCGCGCAGCGCTTCGGCATCGTCCAGTGCCAGCAGCGGCAGCTTCACCGCGGCCATGCGCGTGCCGGCGGTATGCACCACCAGCGTGGCCAGGCCGAGTTTTCGTTCCAGCGGGCCGCGTTCCAGGTCCAGGTGCTGCACGCGCGAAACCGGTACCAGCGTTTCGGTGCGCCACAGGCCGCCGCGGCGGGTGGCGAAGCCGTCGGCATCGAGCTTCCAGCCGATGCGACGATGCCGCAGCAGGCCCACGTACACGCCCAGCAACAGGCCCGCGACGCCGGCGGCGATGGCGGTCGGGATGCGGGGTGTGTCGGCCAGCCCCGAGACAAGCATGCCGATACCGAAACCGGACGGGATGGCAAACGCGAAGCCCGCGCCGATGGCATACAGCAGGGCGCCGCGCCGGGGCAGTGGCTGCCAGTCGGCGGTGGCGATGGCGTCGTGGAGGTTCGTATCCAGCGCAGGAGGCGCAACAGCCGGCGATTCGGTCACGGAGTCTTCAAGGTCGATGGACTGACCGGATCGTAAGCGTTCGCGCGCCGGGATGCGCACCCGGACGCGACCTGGCGACGCGGTGATGCTTCGCGGACGGCTAGGCCGGGCGCTTGGCCCACTCGCGGCGTTCGTACGGATTGATCTCGCCACTGCCCGGCGGGCGCAGCGTGTAGCGCTTGTACGTCCACTGGTACTGGGACGGATCGCGCCGGGTGATGCGCTCGACCTCGCCATTGAGGCAGGTCACGGCGGCGACCGGGTTGGCATCGGCGATCGCCGCCGGTGCGGCCTCGACATGCAGGGCGAACCCCGGGCCGTCGCCGATCCGTTCGCACCACGCCATCAGCACCGGCGCGCCGGTGCGTTCGGCCAGTCGCGACAGCAGGGTCATGGTCAGCGCCTGCACGCCGAAGAACGGGGCGAACTCGCCATCCCCGGCCTTGGGCTGCTGGTCGGGCAGGATGCCGACCGCACCGCCTTCCTTGAGCATTTTCCAGAGCTGGCGCACCGCGGCGCCCTCGGCACGGACCTGGCGCACGTTGTCGACGCCGCGGACCTGCTGCAGGAATTCGTCGCCCACGGCCGAGTCGGGCGGCCGGTACACGATCGCGATCTGCCCGCGCGAGGCCAGCCACTGGTTCAGCAGCTCCCAGTTGCCGAAATGCGGCGCGGCCACGATCACGCCGCGGCCGGCGGCCAGGGCCTGGTCGTAGAGGTCTGCCCCGTGGATCTCGCGGAGCAGGGCCAGGTTCTCGGCCGGGGGGCGGGTCCAGAGCTTCAGGGTTTCCAGCGCCTGCCGGGCCGTGGTCCGCAGGATGCGCCGGTGCAGGGCGTCGCGTTCGGCGCCGGTCACCTGCGGGAATGCCAGCTCGAGGTTGCGCCGGGCGACCCGGCTTTCGCGGGCGCCGCCCAGTCGCCACAGCGCGGCGATGCCGTCGCCAAGCCGGTAGACGACCGACCAGGGAAGAGCGCCGAGCAAGCGGGTGGCGGTGACGAGGAGGCGGGCCTGGCGTTGGGCGGACATGGAGCAAGTCTAGCGGCCGGGCGTGCAAAGCTGCCGGGGTCGCCCGGTCCGCGCCTCCGCATGGGATGACAAACCCGGAGATGCCGCCGATGCTGGCGCATCTTCACCGCGCGGTGTCCCGTCCATGCTTGCCCTGATCCAGCGTGTCGCCCGGGCCTCTGTCGAGGTCGATGGCCAGGTGGTCGGCCAGGTCGGGGATGGCCTGCTTGCCCTGGTCGGGGTCCAGCCCGGCGATGACGCGAGCAAGGTGAAGCGAATGACCGAAAGGCTGCTCGGTTATCGGGTTTTCGCCGACGATGCCGGCAAGATGAATCGTTCGCTGGCCGATACCGGCGGTGGACTGTTGCTGGTCAGCCAGTTCACCCTGGTCGCCGATACCGATGCCGGGATGCGCCCCAGCTTCAGTACCGCCGCGCCGCCCGATGCCGCTGAACGGGTTTTCAGCCAGCTGGTCGAAAGCTGTCGCAACCAGCATGCCGGCGGGGTGGAAACCGGGCGGTTCGGCGCCCATATGGTAGTCAGCCTGGTCAATGACGGCCCGGTCACCTTCCTGCTTCGGGCCTGAAGGCCGCTGAACGCGAGCCGCCCGCAAGTGGTTGACGCATAAGGAATGTCCGGCTTTCCGGCCGGCCCCCTGTTATAATGCTAGGTTCTCTTCACCAACCTGATCCCGGTGGCGCGCCGCACATGGCCAACGAACGTCCAGCCCAGCAATCCGAAATCAAACAGCTCATCAGCAAGGGCCTGGAACAGGGCTACCTGACCTATGCCGAGGTCAATGACCACCTGCCCGACGATATCGTCGACGCGGAGCAGATCGAAGACATCATCGGCATGATCAACGGCATGGGCATCGACGTCCATGAAGTCGCGCCCGATGCCGAAACGCTGCTCCTCAACGACGGCAACACCGGCAACCGCGAGATCGACGACACCGCCGCCGAGGAAGCCGCCGCCGCGCTGACCGCGCTGGATTCGGAAGGTGGCCGCACCACCGACCCGGTGCGCATGTACATGCGCGAGATGGGCACGGTCGAGCTGCTGACACGCGAAGGCGAAATCGCCATCGCCAAGCGCATCGAGGAAGGCCTGGGCCAGGTCCAGGCCGCGCTGGGCAGCTTCCCGTGGTCGATCGAGCTGCTGCTCGAGGAATACGAACTGCACAAGGCCGGCAAGAAGCGCCTGGCCGAAGTCGTGGTCGGCTTCAATGACCTTGTCGAAGAGGTGCCGGAACCGGTCGCGGCCGTGGCCGAAGACAGCGACGACGCCGAAGACGAGGAAGAAGAGGCGGCCGTGGCCGAGGACGACGAGGCCGAAGCCGGCCCGACCGGCCCGGACCCGGCCGAAGTGGCGCGCCGCATGGAAGCGCTGGCCGCCGATTACGCCAAGCTCAAGAAGGCCAACGCCAAGTCGGGCCCGCAGGCCAAGAACGTGGTGAAGATGCGCGCCGAGCTGGCCGACCAGTTCGTCACCCTGAAGTTCCCGCTGGCCCTGACCGACACCCTCGTGCGCAAGATGCGCGAGGTGATGGGCGAGATCAAGGACCACGAGCGTCGCGTGCTGCACCTGGCCACCGTCGTGGCGCACATGCCGCGCAAGGATTTCATCCGCGCGTGGGAAGGCAACCAGGTCAACCTGGAATGGGTCGACGAAGTCCTCAAGCGCAAGCAGAAGTGGTCTTCGGCGCTGCGCGAGGTCAAGGACCAGATCGTCGCCGAGCAGCAGGCCACCATCGCCATCGAGCAGGCGATGTACCTGGACCTGGCTGACATCCGCGAGATCGGCCGGCAGATGGCCTATGGCGAAGCCAAGGCGCGCAAGGCCAAGAAGGAAATGGTCGAGGCCAACCTGCGCCTGGTGATCTCCATCGCCAAGAAGTACACCAACCGCGGCCTGCAGTTCCTGGACCTCATCCAGGAGGGCAACATCGGCCTGATGAAGGCGGTCGACAAGTTCGAATACCGTCGTGGCTACAAGTTCTCGACGTATGCGACCTGGTGGATCCGCCAGGCGATCACCCGCTCGATCGCCGACCAGGCGCGCACCATCCGCATCCCGGTGCACATGATCGAGACGATCAACAAGCTCAACCGCATTTCCCGCCAGATGCTCCAGCAGTACGGCCGCGAGGCCACGCCGGAGGAGCTGGCCAAGGAAATGGACATGCCCGAGGACAAGATCCGCAAGGTCATGAAGATCGCCAAGGAGCCCATCTCGATGGAGACTCCCATCGGCGACGACGAGGACTCGCACCTGGGCGATTTCATCGAGGACACCAACGTGGAGTCCCCGATCGAGAACACCACCAACATCAACCTGTCGGAAACCGTCCGCGACGTGCTGGCCGGCCTGACTCCGCGCGAGGCCAAGGTCCTGCGCATGCGCTTCGGCATCGACATGAACACCGACCACACCCTCGAGGAAGTGGGCAAGCAGTTCGACGTCACCCGCGAGCGCATCCGCCAGATCGAGGCCAAGGCGCTGCGCAAGCTGCGCCATCCGTCGCGTTCGGAACAGCTGCGCAGCTTCCTCGACATCGATTGACCGGGCTGTTCGACGTCACGCGACACCGGAAGGCCCCGCATGCGGGGCCTTCCGCTTTTCCGGTCCGGGAGCCGGCGGCTGGGCGCGGATGCGTGCGCTCCACTACACTTTCCCTGCTACGGGCCTATAGCTCAACGGTTAGAGCAGGGGACTCATAATCCCTTGGTTCCAGGTTCGAATCCTGGTGGGCCCACCACGTTCAAGTCCGACAGAGTCCGGCGAAGTCCATCCATACGCCGGGATTGGCCTAAACAAAGGCTCTTCGGTGTCCAGACTCATCCGGCGGCGTTCATCTGCATCCGGCTGGCGTGTGAGTATCGGTGTGAGTAAGATCAGAGCGGACCCCGCCCTTACTCACATTTGCCTTACTCACACATGCTGACTGACACCAAGCTGCGCAGTCTTAAACCCAGGGAGGTGCTCTTCCGCCTTGCTGACACAAATGGGCTGTGCATTGAGGTTCGTCCCGCGGGGTCGAAGATCTGGCGCTACCGCTATCGTTTCGCTGGCAAGGCAAACATGCTTACCGTAGGCGAGTACCCCGCGGTATCGCTTTCAGCGGCCCGTGCGGAACGCGACAAGGCCCGCGCCCTCCTGAAAGCCGGCTCCGATCCGGCACAAGTCGCCCGCATCCAGCGGGCCGCCCAGGTCGAGCAGGCGGGCAACACATTCGCCGTGGTGGCGACGGAGTTGATGGCGAAGCGAGCCAAGAAGCTGACTCCAGGGTCCGTAGTTCGGGAGCGACGAATTCTCGAAAAGGATCTCGGCGCCTTCATCGGGGACCTCCCGATCCAAGACATCACTGCGCCGCTGCTACTGATGGCGCTCAGGAAGATCGAGGCCCGGGGGGCGATCGAGACGGCGCACCGGGCTCGCGCCGCCGCATCGTTGGTGTTCCGGTATGGAATTGCCACGGGTCGGGTCAAAAACAATCCCGCAGCTGACTTGGCCGGGGCACTGACATCGACGCAAACAAAGCACTTCGCGAGCCTCACCGAACCCGGCGAGGTCGCGAAGTTGCTCAAGTCGATTTATGGCTACCAAGGTTCGCCGATCGTGCTGGCAGCCCTCAAGCTGTCTGCCTTGTTTTTCGTGCGACCTGGCGAATTGCGTCACGCGCGCTGGGAGGACATCAATTTGGAGAAGCGCGAGTGGCGTTACGTCACCAGCAAAACCAAGACGCCGCACATCGTTCCGCTCGCCAAGCAGGCCGTAGAGGTCTTGCGCGGCGTCCAGCCGTACACGCGCCGGAATCAGTATGTTTTTCCGGGCGTCCGGAGCGCCTCCAAGCCCATCAGCGAGAACACGATTAATGCTGCCCTTAGGAACCTCGGCTTCGACAACACCATGATGACGGCTCACGGGTTCCGTGCCATGGCCAGAACACTGCTGGATGAAGTCCTTGGCTTCCGGCCAGACTTCATCGAACACCAGTTGGCGCATGCAGTGCGAGATCCGCTCGGCCGTGCTTACAACCGCACATCCCATTTGGAGGAGCGCGCGAAGATGATGCAGGCCTGGGCAGACTATTTGGATTCGCTGCGTTCATTGGACATAACCGCGATCGGGTCTTAGCAGTCATTCAAGAACACAGCAATTCTGGCTCTCCTGCTACCAGGTAAAAAGAACATGAGTACAGCCACGGACGCCAAGACCCAGGATTGCTCCATCATTGCGCTGGACAAGTTTATTCAGGCCACGCGCGACTCGGGCTACAAAAGTACCGCTGCCGCGCTGTCTGAGCTGGTGGATAACTCAATCCAAGCGGGCGCCACAAGGATTGCGATCAAAATCGCGATGACGGATGCAGAGAGTGGCAATGGAATTGAGGTTTCGGTTTTGGACAACGGTTGCGGCATGGACCCCTTCACGCTTCGACAGGCGCTGCGGTTTGGAGGTAGCACGCGCTTCGGAGATCGCAGTGGACTAGGGCGCTATGGCATGGGTCTTCCCAATGCCTCGCTCAGTCAGGCGCGCCGCGTAACCGTTTATGCCTGGCAGTCAATTGGGTCTGACGCAACTGCTGCGACAAGAATGACCACCTGCGGTGGGTTGGCTAAGCGTGTCTACATGTCCTACCTGGACGTAGACAAAATTGTGCAAGCCAAGATGGTTGAAATCCCGCGACCCATAGTTGTCAAAAGCGCGCCTCAAGAGTGTGTCGCCCCTTCAGGCACGTTCATCAGGTGGACGCATTGCGATCGGCTCGACAATCGGCGCGTTTCAACCATCGTGCGAAAAGTCGAAACAGAGCTTGCGCGCCGCTTCCGTCACTATCTGAGGAAGCGATTGAAGATCACGATCAATGGTGAGGCCATCAAGGCCTTCGATCCGCTACACCTCTATTCCGACGCAGAACTCAGTGGGGCCAGCCTCTTTGGTGAAGAGCTTCGGTACGAAGTTCCGGTAAATCCAAGTGACCCAAAGAATACGGGTTGGGTGAAAGTGCGTTTCTCAGAATTGCCAGTTCACGAGTGGCACAAGCTCTCGAACGATGAGAAGAGGCGCTTTGGAATCTCCCGCGGATCAGGCGTGTCAATCGTCCGTGCAGGCCGGGAGGTTGACTACGGGTGGTTCTTCATGGGCGGAAAGAGTCGTGAAAACTATGACGATTGGTGGCGGTGCGAGATCCAGTTCGATCCAGTGCTGGATGAGGCCTTTGGAATTACGCACACGAAGCAGCAGATTCGTCCCCTGGCCCACCTGATCGAGGCTATTACGCCGGATCTAGAGGCAACGGCCCGCGAATTGAGTAGACGAGTGCGCAGGGCTCATCAAAAGGTGAAGGCTGGAGACGACCGTTGCTCGGATTCGGAGCGCAAGGCTAGTGAGCGCGAACACTTATTGCGGCCATTGCCGCGCGAGGTAAGTTCTTCCGCCAAGACCCTGATGAGGGACTTGAAGAAATCTCACCCGCTCCTGCGGAGAAAGCACCTCCATTCAGTGCGACGGTACCGAATCATCGAGGCTCCCACTAAGGACAAGAGCTTCTTCTCCTACGCGCGTGACGGCGAGCAACTGATACTTGTCCTAAACCCGTACCACCCCTTCTACCGGGACATCTACAAGCCGCTGGCTGAAGGTGAGAGTCGCCGTGATCAGCAGTTGCGTGCAAGCGTAGAGCTGCTGTTGCTGGCAGCAGCCCGCAGCGAGGCGGCTGCTGGGTCGGATGGCGCGACGATCGCTAGGCAGCGCTTGGAATGGAGCCATGCGCTTGCCGCATTCTTGAACGACAAATGACCAATACGAATAGACCAGTTTGGACACCACTAAAGCCCCCGCTTCGCAGCGCGGCTTCACGTCAGTCTTTTGCCGCGCATGCTCGTTCTCTGGTTAGGGCACAGAGGGCTCAGGATAGCGGGGAGGCATTGAGTCGCAAGCGCACGGAGTTCGCAAAAGCCGCCCTTGCCTCGGGTTACATCGACAAGCAGGTGTTGCTTGCCGTCGGCCTCATCCTGTCGGACTTAGCGATCCAGGGTTGGCGAATCCGCGTACGCAGCCAAAGCGTTGCTGTTTGCCCGCCGTTGATCGAGTCCGAGAATCGCGGCGCGGAGAAGGCTCGCATTCGGAGGCAGGAACTGGTGAAGCGCGATGCGCAACTGCGTCAGCCTTCTGTGCAGGCGTTCCTGCGATCTATGGAGCGATCGCGGTTGTTTGACCACAACTTCGTTTCTATTTTCTCTTTGATGAGAGATGGGCGAGAGCTTGCAGACAAGTTGCGGGCGGCGCGTTTGCATCCGGCGAACGGGCGGGACGTTGCCTTGAGCGGAGTAGTCGATCCGTACATCGAATTTGTGAAGACGGAAGCCTCCAAGTGCGCGCATACGGGTATGCGCCTGATGGATATCTGGCGCTACTTCAGACACAACTGGAGCAATCAGTACACCAGCGTCCCGGGTCGAAGCATGCTGTTCATGGTTCGCGATAAGGCAGCGCCGCTTCACCCGGTTATCGGAATCGGGGCGCTGTGTAGCCCTATCATGCAACTGCGGGAACGCGACGAGTGGATTGGGTGGCAGCCAGAGGCATTTTTGGCGCACGTGCGGGCCAACCCTTCGCAGCGGCTGGCCAAGTGGTTTGTGGAGACACTTGACGGCGCCATATCCGAGGTCTACATCGACGACTTCATTGAAGACGGAATTCTTACCGCCCGCGATCTAACGGCGCCTGGAGAGGGTGCGATCGGTCGTCTCTTGGCAGAAGGGCTAGAGCAGCGCGAGTCTCACCACAGATTCGCGCGCCAGCGTGAACACAAGCGCTTCCACTCCAACGTTGAGGATAAATGGGTAGAACGTGCGCGTTCACACTTGTTCCGTAGCAAGCGAGCACTGGCCCTCGCATCCTACCTACGTATACGCGCTGTCCTAAAGGAAGCTGGTAAAGGTCCATTTACTGCAGAGCGGTTGGAAACCTTGGCCGGTTCCCCACGTGGTGTTGATGCCATCAAGAAGATTCTGCGCAAGGCAAAAGGCGATCGCGTCGGCATCTGTGTGGCGGACATTAGCGTTTGCGGTGCGGTCCAGCCTTACAACGCGATCTTGGGTGGCAAGTTGGTGGCCATGTTGGCAGCGAGCCCCGAAGTCGCCCTCGAGTACCGACATCGCTACAGTGATGCGCAAAGTGAAATTGCGTCGGCCATGGCTGGTCGGCCGATCCGGCGGGCGCCGCATCTCGTTCTCCTCGGGACGACATCGCTCTATGGAGTAGGCTCCAGCCAGTACAACCGCATCCGCGTGCCCTGTGATCGACTGGGCGGGGCTACCGATGAGAACTTGCGATACAAGGAGCTAGGCCACTCTGAGTCCTTCGGGACATCGCAGTACGCGGATGATACGGTCGAAGCTCTGACCGAGCTTGCACAACAGAGCGCTAATGGCTCGCGTGTCAACAGCATTTTTGGAGAGGGCGTAAGCCCAAAGCTGAGAAAGGTTCGGCGGGGCTTGGAACTGCTTGGGTTGCCGGCAGACGTCCTGCTAAGACACTACCGACACCGCATCGTCTACGGCGTCAGCCTTATACGAAACCTAAGAGACTATCTGTTGGGCCTCGATCCCGAGCCCAGCTACTTTGTGCCCGTCGACGCAAGTGCGTCTGCGACGGCGCAGATCGGAGCTTGGTGGCTTGAGCGCTGGCTGCGAAATCGCATTGAGTCCGACGAGGTATTGGCCGAGGTCGAGCGCCACACGCTGATAAGGCCTGTGCAGCATGGGGCGCGAGTGCCCGTTCTGCCAGAGGGGAATCAGGCTTCGCTGCTCTCGGTTTCCGAGTAAGGCCGGGGGCGGCGACACGGACTAAATATAGTCGTTAGAATCGAAAGAGGGGGAGGGGCATGTGGACGAAGCGAGGGACCTTTACAGCAGAAAAGTCGTAGCGGCTAAGGACGCTTCGCCGCTACGCTTTTACGAATGTCCCGGATGCGGTGGTCGAGTTTATCTGCCGGACGTGTCCAGTCAGCGTCCGCATTTTCGCCACTACCCTGGCGAAGGTACCCCCGCATGCGACCAGTACTTCCCGGGCGCTGGCAGTAATGGCGAAGGCCGTGCGCAAGTCGTTGTCGCCGTTGAAGAGGATCCGTCTCAGCTGGGCCTTCTTTTGGCCCAGTTTGATGGCTGTTGGGGTTTGGGCCTCCGCTTGCCAGAAATCCCACACGAAGAGTTGGGAGAGATCTCGCTGGGCGCGCTGCGATCAGGTTTTGTAGACGTCTATGCGGGAAGCGATCACCTCCGGCGAGTTAGTGCGTTAGACCTGCGGTCCGGGGTAGGCATGGCACGCGTCGATGTTATGCCGTGCCTACAGATGTTCCGCACCGAGCCGGCCGGTTCATGGCCGAGCACCATTGATACGCAGCGCTGGCACCTGAAGTCCGAAGGCCTGGAGGCCACGGGAACGCTTTTCCGCCTTCGCCGTGGAGAGTGGGTGCGCCTTCTCGCCGGCTCAGGAGTTCATCAAGAGGAGACGCTCCTCGTACTCGCCGACACGCGATGCTCGCTTCCTAGTTCAATCGTGTCCGAAACCCACGCCCAGATTCGCAGCAGGGGCCTGCATTGGGCCATCTGGGAGGTCCGGCTTCCGATTGAGCCCGTTGACAGCGTGACAACATGGCTTGCTCGACTTGGTCATGAGTTCGTTCCCAGGCCCTGGAGCGTAGAGCTCGCTACTCCGCCGCGCGCGCGCGGAGAACACGGCGAGCCCATTTTCTGGGTTGGGGACTCTCCAGTGCTTACGCTGGATGCTCCTCAAAGCGATGCGGAGGCTATGGTCTCCTTCAAATTCGCTACAAATTCTCAGAGCGCCAACGTCAAGGTCTCCGAGAGCCGATGCGCTCGTGTGGCGATCAAGTCGCAGGAAGCCGGACTCACGCGCTTTGCAGTCTCCGCTGAGCGAAGCGCGAACCTCGACGTCACGTTCGTGCAGCGACCCTCCCGCGTCACGTTGCTTGACGAGTTAAGAAAGACGCCAAGGCTCCGCGTCTGGATCGGCGAGCAGATCATCGAAGCCTGGCGGGGCTCGATGCACAAGGTTTTCGTAGCCTCGCGTTCCCTTCCGGAAGTTCGCGTCGACTTGGGAACGGACGGCGGGCGAATTCGCGTCACGCTGTTGGTACGCGGGAAGCATCGCTCCATCCGTGGCCTTGATGCTCGCAATGCGGCGAGAACCATCGAAGCCGCACTTTCTACCGCTTCGCGCATCGAACTTGATGCAGGAAATCTTGGGCGAGTGGAGATCATCCCCAAGCTCGAAGGTGCTGACGGTGCTCGAAAATGTCCCGCGAGCGACCGCTTGTCTTGGCACCACCACGTAGTGAGCCTTGAGACTCTCCCGAAAGAACTTACAACGCCAACGATCTATGCGCTGCCGAGCGACGGTTCATCGCTCGTCGCCAGATCAGTGGGTGCATCCGTACTTATTCCTACTCGACTAGCTCTACGGCGAAGCCGTAAAGATGGAGGTTCTCGTTCATGAAATTGGTTGGCGTCGTGCAGTGGAAGACACGAGATAAGACCGGAAACCCAATCGCAGGAGTGCGCCCCCTTGTCGAACTTCAGAAGGCCGACTGGCGGGCCGTTGATGCGGACGATGAATTTCCGTCGCAGGGCCAGGTCTTTTGGCCCAATGCGCAGTCCGCCGTAGAAGGGGCCCTGGTCATCTTCCGCGCCGAGCCGAACCTTGGTCAAAAGGACGAGTTTAAGGTTGTCGATCCGAAGTCCGTCTGCGAAGTGCTCGACTTGAGAAGTTACGGCACCGCGGTCGATGTCCGAGCAGCGCTGGCTTCTGGAATCAAAGTGTCTGTGCCCATGGGAACGACGGCCCGCGTTTTCGCATGGTGCAAACCCGACGAATTGGTCGGACCAATCGAATTGACCCTCGGGACAAATGGCTCCGTTAAGCTGAGTGGTGCAAATCTTCACCACCTGCCGGCGTCCTCTGGAGCCCATGTTAGATCGGTAATGGTTGATCGCAGCGAGCGTCTGTTGCGCGTCGACGATAGCGCTCCTTCGAGATACGTCGACTGGGACGACGATCATTTGGTTCTGCGTCGAGCACTTGAAGCTGCAGTTCGGGTGGAGAAGCAGGCAGGGCGCGAGAAAGTCCTGACGAAGAAGCAGATCGAGGATGCTGCTCGCGCGTTAGTCACGCAGGGCGTTGGTCCTGACGCGCAGTTGGACCGCTACCGCCTCGAACGGGCGCTCGCACTGCTCGAGGACACCGAACTAGTCACAAGTCAGGCTAGCGATCTGACAGAACTCCTGCGCGAACATCCGGCAATCAAACTGGCACTCGATGCGCTTAGCGCCAAGGTGCGAGCGGACGTAGAGCAGATCGCTCGCGATGACCTCGAGCAGCAACTTGCGCGCGAGCGAGCTGATCTCAAGACGACAACGGAGAGTCGCGATCGAGCAAAGGCGCAACTCGACGCGAGCGAACGGGAAGTCCGTAGTGCGGAAGAGCGGCTTACGGAGCTCCGGAGTCAGGTTGCAGTCGCCGGTAGCGAGATTGAGGCGGCGGTTGATGCGCGAGTTCTTGCAGCGCTTGATCGCCCACTGGAATTGCTCGCGGAGGTCGGAGTATTACGGCCGCTATTGGGTGCCGTCGGAAGCCGCATTTCGACCAACCCGACCGCGGGGGCGCCAACGAATATTCACTGGCCCAGTTCGCGAGGCGAGGACATCAAAGACAAAGCCATGCTTCGGCGAATGCTCACGAATGCAGCGCGCGTCCGAGGTGTCGAACCTTCGTTGATGCTGCAACTGCACGCGTCAGTCTCGGCGGCGTTAGTACCAATTACGCTCGGCCCTAGCTCGCTTTCGGCGCTTACGGCTTACGCGCAGGGAGCATGTGGCGGCCGACTTCTAGTCATCCATGTCTCGCCTACAGCACTACAGCCGCGAGATTTCGAAGAGGTTCCGGGCGGCGGTCTCCTGGCTGCCGCCAGAGCCGCAATGGACGTCGACGGGGTTTCTCTCGTTATCCTTGAAGGGGCAAATCGCTCGCCACTCGAGGCCTCGATGTTGCCGCTCCTCCAGATGTCAGAAGCTGGCCTCTCTCCGATTTCTTCCGCTCGCGGTCTTCGAATTGCCGCTACGCTGGTCGCTGGCGCAACAACGGTCCCCGTCACCTCGCAGTTGTGGAGTCACGCAACCGCCATATATCCAGAGCCCGGGTCCAACTCTGGGCAGTCTGCGATCTCGCCGGGGACTATCTCTCTGTCAAGCGAACTCTTCGCTCTTGGCGATGTGCCGACCGAAGTTGTCGATGCGCTCATCGACGTTTGGCCGGACTGCGGTGAATTGCGCCCTGTTCTCGGGCGCTTTGGCTCGGCGCTGAGCCGACTTTACGACGAGGAGCCACGCGTCACCGAAGCACTCTTACACGGCCTCATCCTGCCGTACGTCGCAACCTCGCTGAGTGCTGAAGAGCAGGTAGATGCGCTAGGCAGGGTGGAGGATAAGGATGGGGCTATCGCCCTTGCGCTACGGCGGCTGCGACGGAGACTCTGCTAGTGGGCTTTGATGTCCTTCGTACGCCGCAACAAGCTGCCCAAGAAATACAGCTCAACATTGGGTCCGAGAGCCGCTTCGAGGCCCTACGGGCAACAATTTGGGGCAACGCCGCCGCCGCGAGCAAGATCCATGTTAATCGCGTGCTCAACTCGGCTCTTCCGACGTGGCGAGTCCTCTCTCAGCGCGCGAGCCTGAGCGAGGAGGCGCTTCGTGCTGAACTACGCGATGCACTTTCAACACTGCAGGAGACGGGTGATCTGCTCGAGTTCAGCGGTGGCTACTGGGCACCGGCGACGGCGCGATTCGTTGAGCTTCCAGACGGAGCCGGGTATCTCTTAATTGGTGGAGTCCCATCAGCGTTTCTACCGATCGACCCAGAGACCATTCAGTACCACGGGCCACACCGTTATTTTTCAAAAATTCCCACTGAGTTGGCCACCGCCCTTCCCATAGAGGATCTCAAGGCCTGGTCGGGACTACCGAACTCCTCTCTTGAGCACTGGCACCGAGAGCTGATCGAGTCCATAGATCGCCAGCCATACGCACCGACTGTCGCCGATGTGTTCGAGTTCTACCTGCCGGAGAACGTCAAGCCCGGAGCCCCTCAGTTCACGCGTTGGTTCGAGAGTGCCGGTAGCACCAGTTCCACGCTGTTGGCACGTCGCGCCAGGATCTATGGCGCGCGCGAATACCGACTGGTGGACGTTCGCTCGGGTCGGATTATCAGCGCGTGCGAACTCCACGACATCGATGTCCGGCGTCTGATGTACGCGATTGACCTCGCCGCGAAGAATCCCGTCCGCGCACGTCCCGTGGATCACCAGACATGGTTGTTTATGAGCGAACTTCCGCGCGCTGAGCAACGCACGTTCGCCGCTTTCGGAACACTAACAATTCCCGAAGACCGACCTTTCGAAAGAAGGTGGACGTTCTTGCGAAACGAAGAAATCGCGCTCGACATGCTGCGTTCCCTTGGGATCGAGCTCGGGCAACAATACCGAGAGAATCGCTGATGAGTAAACAGATCGAGCTTGGCGTCAATGAGGTCGCGCAGAGAATCCACCTACGACTGCGCAGGTATCTCGAGGCCCAGTACCACATTCGGAACTCCGCGCTCATCGAAGAGCGGCGTCTGCTTCTCGAGGAGCCCGGCGGAATCTCGCAGCGACCGTTCATTGAGGTCACACCGTCGTACGCCGTGGCGGGAAGCTTCTCTGGGCTGAGTGCGCCTACGCTGATAACGGAACTCTTGCAGGAGTTGGTCGGGTGGGGGATAGGCGTCTATCCGCCGTACCGTCATCAGGCCGACGCCCTCGAGCAGTTCTTTGCGAAGGGAGCGGAGAGCGACGATCTTGTCGTAGCGACGGGCACGGGCTCCGGCAAGACAGAGACCTTCCTCTACGCCATCCTCGGCGCTCTCGCGCTCGAGGGCACGGAGCGGCGCTCGTCTTTCGCGCGGTATGGCACGCGCGCCTTGCTGTTGTATCCGATGAACGCCCTCGTCAGTGACCAGACCGCGCGCTTGCGTCGCCTCCTGGGCAACGAGCGGCTCGCAAGCATGATCGAAGAGCGTTGGGGACGACGCGCACGCTTCGGCATGTACACGAGTCGCACGCCGTATCCGGGCGTACGCTCCGGCACGAAGGATCAGCGCCACCTAGACGCCCTAATTGGCTACTACGAAGGGCTCGAGACGTCCCCGAACGCCGAGGAACAGGCGCTCGTTGCCGAGTTGAAGAAGCGCGGGCGCTGGCCCGCCAAGGATGTCGTGAGCTTCTATGGTCGGGACCTCGAGGAAACGGTCCTCGTAAAGAGCGGGAAGCGTGCCGGAAAGGAGAACACACTTCACCACTGGAATCAGCGCTTCCTGACGCAGCCCAACGACCGCGAGCTACTCACGCGGCACGAGATGCAGAAGCAAGCTCCCGACCTTCTCATCACCAACTACTCGATGCTCGAGTACATGCTGCTCAGGCCTATTGAGCGACCCATGTTCGAGCAGACGCGCGCATGGCTGGCTGCCGATCCGAGGAATCAGTTCCTCCTGGTTCTCGACGAAGCGCATATGTACCGTGGCGTCGGCGGCGCTGAGGTTGGACTCCTGATTCGCCGGCTCCTGTCGCGTCTTGGCATTGGGCGCGATCGGCTTCGCTGCATCCTTACGAGCGCCAGCCTTGGCACGGGCCCGGATGCAGAAGAGGCGGGGCGTAAGTTCGCCCGGGACCTCACTGGCGAGACAAGCAAGAAAGGCTTTGCCGTCATACGCGGCACGCGCGAAGCGCGATCCGGTGTTCGACCTGGCACCCGCGAAGAGGCGAGCGCCCTTGCAGCCGTGAGTCCGACGATCTTGGCAGCGGCGGGATTCGCTCCTGATGAGGCCAATGCAACGCTGGTTGAAGTGGCCGGGCGCCTTGGCTGGACTTCACCACCCACCATTCTGGAAAAGGATGATCTCGCGACGCGCCAACACGTATGTCGCTCGCTCACTGGCTTCGGCCCACTCGAACTACTACTGGAGTTAGCGTCAGGAAACGCGACCGCATTCGCGGAACTGGCCAGAACACTCTTTCCTCAGAGTGAATCTGCGGAGGCCGAGCGGGCCACTGACGGCCTACTTGCACTCGGCACCTTTTCTCGACGCACAGAACCAGGACGAGAGGAGCAGCCGCTCCTCCCGACGCGTGTTCACCTCCTCTTCCGCGGACTCCCACCGCTTTACGCCTGCATTAATTCAAATTGCACTGCGCGGCGCACCACGTCACAAGAGACGCTCCTTGGTCGCCTCTATGTCGAACCGCGCACGCAGTGCGAGTGTGGCAGCCGCGTGTTCGAAATCTTTACGCATCGCGATTGCGGGGCTGCCTACCTGCGCGTATTCGCAACTAGCCCCACGCCCGACTTCCTCTGGCATGAGCGAGGCGGAACATTGACCGAGTTTGGTCGCCCACTCCACGAACTTCATCTGTTCCTCGAAGAGCCACACCCAGATCAGCGAGGTTCGGTTGCCCCATTGGTTATCGACGTCCAAACCGGGCGAGTGCTTTCCACCGCGAATGCAGAGACCACCGGTACGCGACTTTGCTATCGAGCCCACACGCCCGCTGAAAAGGTCACGAACACAACGACGTTTGGTGTCTGTCCGGCGTGTACGCGGAGGACGCAGTCCGGTGGCTCCCTGAAAATTATGGACCTCGCGACGAAGGGCGAGCAGCCGTTTGCGAACCTCGTGAGGGAGCAGTTCGTCTCGCAACTCGCCACCAAGGAGTCGAGCGAGCAACATCCGAACGAAGGTCGTAAGGCACTCCTCTTCAGTGATGGACGGCAGAAGGCGGCTCGCCTTGCGCGCGACCTGCCGCGAGAAGTTGAGCGCGACTCGTTCCGCGAGGCGCTAGTCCTGGCTTGTCAGGAACTCGCCAAGCTCCCAACACCCCAACCTGCGATCCTCGACGAAAACCTGTACGCAGCGTTCGTAGCGGTTTGCGCCCGTCATCACCTTCACTTCTTCGATGGCCACAATCAGAAGGCATTGCTCGAGGAGTGCGCACGGTTCCGCAAGGACTACGACGATCTCGACATTGCCCTCGCCGACAAGTGGCGTCCGGCGCCGCCGACGCGGTTCCGCACCGCACTCCTTCGTCAGATCGGCGATCCGTACTACTCTCTCGTAGCGGCATGCGCGGCCGTAGTTGATGCCGCCCCCGGGAAGATCCGCGTCCTACAGAAGCGACTTGCCGGCGTTGCCAACACCTCGGTTATTGAAGAGGCCGCGAACGCATGGCTTCGCGAGATGCTTGGTCGCTACGCCTTCGACCCCGCCCTCGGTAAGGACGCGCGTCTTGATGAATTCGGCTACTTCCAACCGATTCGAGCCGCTGATGGTCTAAAGCAGTTCTTTGAGCGCCTTCGCGCGCGAGCCGCACTAAGCAGCAGTGCCGTGGACCGACTTCGTGAGGAGTTGTTCGAAGTCTTCACTCGAGAGGCCCCTTCCGGCGACGACTCGGGCCGTCTCGTCGTGACTGATGGAGTGATCCTTAGGCTTGCACTCGACGATGTTTGGCTGCAGTGCGCCATCTGCGGTCACCTTCAGGACAGGCCGTTTCTCGGTGCCTGTGGGAATTGCCAGGACAAGCGACTCGAGCAGCGCCCACCGGACCACGAGTACATGAGCTCTAGGAAAGATTTCTTCCGCGAGCCGCTACGCGCAGTTCTCCGTGGGGAGAGGCCGGTCCATATCACAGCCGAGGAGCACACCGCGCAGCTCTCCCAGCGGGACGCAGGTGTCGTCTACGCAACGACAGAGGAATTCGAGTTGCGCTTCCAAGACGTGCCGTTGGGACCCGACAAGCCGCCCGTCGACATCCTAAGCTGCACAACGACGATGGAGGTCGGCATTGATATCGGTTCGCTCACTGCCGTCGGGCTCCGAACGGTTCCCCCCCAACGCGAGAACTACCAGCAGCGCGCAGGCCGAGCTGGCCGTCGCGGCACCTCGGTCTCGTCTGTCCTGATGTTTGCGCAGGGCGGCGCCCACGACGCGCACTACTTCGCCAATCCTGAAGCGATTATCAGTGGGCCGCCGCGAGAACCTCGACTGAAGGCCGACAACCCCCGCCTGGCGCGTCGACACGTTAACTCGCACCTGCTGCAAACGTTCTTTCACTCGCGGCTGGATGAGCTCTCTGCAGAAGAACAGGCGGAAATTGCTGCGCACCGGCCCGGCATCATGAGCGCGTTCGGCGATGCCAGAGAGTTCTTCGATGGAGCTAGCGAGTTCTCTTTCTCGGAGTTCGAGCAGTGGATGCGAAAGAGTGTACTCACTCCGAGGAGCGCTGTAGTGGACGAGGTGGCGGACTGGCTTCCAGTTGCCATCTTCGAGACGGGGCTCCCTGAGGAGAAGCGGAAGTTCGTGCGAGAGGTGGCTGACACGCTGCTTCGTGCTCTAACGCAGATTCGCGACGAGCGTCTCGGATCGGCGAATGGCCAAGGGAACGTCAGCGGTGCTGATGCGAACGACGATGCCGAGGGGCTCCTCGACCTCTGCTTCGACCGCGGGCTTTTGCCGTCTTACGCGTTCCCCACGGACCTTGCTAGCTTCGTCATTCACGAGTGGGACAAAAGCAACTCGCGCTGGCGAGTCAATGTCGCCGAGCGGCCTCAACTCGCAAAGGCACAAGCGCTGAGCGAGTACGCACCCGGTCGCCTACTTGTGGTGAACAAGCGGACCTATCGCGTCGGGGGCATCTTCGTCGACGGACCACCGTCGGCCGCGCCTGCAGCTGCGCTGTTCGCACAGCCGCTAAGTCGCTACGTCGGATGCTCGCGCTGCTCCTTCATCTCAATCGAGGGGGGGAATGCTCCTGCTCGCACAATCGAGGGGTCGCCCTGCCCAGTGTGTCGGACGCCACTTTTCGTGCGCGACTACCTCGACCCGCCTTCGTTCTCGCCGGAGGATGGGCGCGCGTTGCGCGAGGGCGATCGTGAGCAGGACATCACCTTCGCGTCGACGGCGCAACTTCCCGAGATTACTGGACGCGAGGAGTTCGACTGGAGCGAGGGACCGGGCGTTAACCTGAGTCATGCGTACGGCGAGGATGTCCTACTCGTCGTCGCAAATAAGGGTAAGGATGCCGCGGGATTCAGCGTTTGCGAGAGCTGTGGCGGAGCGTGGATTGACGGCGACGAGCCAGAGGGTTCACACGCGCGTCCATTTCTCGTGCCAAGTCACATCCTCGAACGGGAGGGGGCGGGCAAGAAATGCAACGGAGACGTGCGACGTGGGCTATTCCTAGTACACGACTTCCGAACCGACTTGTTGCTGCTGCGCGGCGTATTCCGGCTGCCCTTAGCCTTTCAGCCGGAACAGCCCTGGCTCTACGATGGTCTTGCGACGCTAGCAGAGGCGCTTGCTCTCGGCGCCAGCCTCCATCTCGATATCGATCCCGGTGAGCTCTCGGCGGGGTTTCGATTGCTGCCGGCGCTTGTCGACGGAGACGAGGGGGTCGCCGAGCTCTATCTCTTCGACACAGCCTCCGGTGGCGCGGGCTATGCCGCGGATGCAGGCGAACAGTTGCGGCAGGTGCTCGACAGGACGGACCAGTTGCTGCGCGAATGTCCTGGGCACTGCGAGCGTTCCTGTACGAAGTGCCTCCGTCATTATGGCAACCGCTTCCTGCACGGCCGTCTAGACCGTCGCCTTGCACTTCAGTTGCTTCGGTACTTTCGCACAGGCACGGCCCCGCCATTTGCGGCTGCAGCGGAGCAGGCTCGTGTGCTGCGCCCTCTGGCGCGCTTCCTTGAGTTGGAAGGGTGGACGACATTAACGGACTCGAGCGGTGCCCTGCGCTGCGATGGACCGCGCTCGATGACTATCGGCGTCTACCCCGCGCTACTTGCGAGTGAAACTGCCGTTGCTTCTCTGGGAAACACTCTGAGTGTCATTCTGCCCGACTACCTCGTCGAGCACGATCTGCCTTCGGCATACCAGCGAGCCACGGGACTGAGCACCGCAGCGAGCAGTACAACGCAGCGTCCGGCGCCAACACTGGCGAAGGGACGTGTCGTGGAACTGCCGGTGAAGGATCTCAGGAGAGCGGACCAGGCAGTCACAGTTGGCAAGGTTCGACTCGTGGCTGACGTCGACCCAAATGAGGGAGCATTTGCCGTTCGCGTCCCAAATCCTGGACTCAAGAACGCGGGGTACAGCGGCGGAGGATGGCTCGTCGTTCGACCGGTCGCTCCAGCAGATTTGGGTCCAGCGTCGTGGCTAGTCGTCCTGAGGGCGCGCGGGAAGTTTTGTGCCACGGGTGCGGACTGGACGATCGCGCATGTCAAGGAACTGCCCGGTGATGAGACTACGCCGTCGCGCTTGCAGGTGTCCTATGGGAGTGCAACCGGTAAGGAGTTCCGCCCCGAGCGACTCGATCATGCGGAACTGTCACTTGCCGCCACGGTCGTGTGCCACGCCGATGAGGGCCACTGATGGCGCGCTTCATTCCTGACGTATCGAGTGAAGACATCCTTCACGATTCGGAGCGGGTTGTGTACGAGGCGCTGCGCGGGCTGCCGGCGGGTTTCGTGGTCCTGCACTCGTTTCCCTGGCTTCGCCAAGCACGTGACCTTGCGGGCGAGCCGCTGCGCGAAGGCGAGGCCGACTTCGTCATCCTGCACCCCGAGCGGGGTCTTCTGGTCCTCGAGGTAAAAGGTGGCAGACCTGAGTTGGCAGGACGCACCTGGTCGCGCGGAAGAAAACCGCTTCGAGATCCGTTTGACCAGGCGAGGCGTAACCGTTACGCGCTTCTCGACGCTATCGAAGAGCGAACTCGTAAGCGAGTCCACAGAGGGATGTTTGCGCACGGCGACGTAGTTGTGTTTCCCCACGCCAAGTTCACGGGAGATCTGCCCGTCAACAGCGATCCTCGAATTCTCGTAGATGCTTCAGACATCTCGAATCTTCCAGCGCGAATTGAGGAAGCGTTCAAGGCATGGGCCCGTTGCGAGACACACCTTGCCCCGCGCCAATTCACGGAAATGCTCGATGCCCTGATGCCAAAACTGCGCCTCATGCGGTGCGCCGGGGCGGACGTAAGTGCGGAGCGCCATCGGATCGTTCAGATCACGCTCGACCAACGCGCGACGCTGTTGGGGCTGCTTGAGAACGAGCGAGTGCTCGTGGAAGGAACCGCCGGCTCGGGTAAGACCCTTCTCGCCCTCGAGTTTGCCCTCACACTCGCTGACCGCGGCGAGCGCGTCCTGTTTCTCTGTTACAACCGACATCTCTGCACATGGCTACAGGAGCAGGCGAAGCAAGATCCGCGAGGTCAACGGAACGGCGGACGTCTCGAGATCTCGACGTTCCACTCTTGTGCACGGAGCTTTGCGAAACGCGCGCGCGTTGATTTCGATGTGCCGAGCACCAATGAGCAGGCGTTCTGGGATGATGAGGCGCCGCTAATCATGGAGCAGGCTCTAGAGGTCCTTCGCGCGCGAGGTCAGGCCGAGTCTTTTGATGCCATCGTCGTCGATGAGGCACAGGACTTTGCGCCCGACTGGTGGGTGACCATCGAGTCGCTGTCCCGAGCAGGACAAGCGGGGCGCCTCTATGCATTTCTCGACTTAAGCCAGAGCCTACGTGGCATTGGGAAACTGCCCCCGGTCCCCCTCCCGGCTCGCTTCCGGCTGGCGACAAACTGCAGGAACACTAAAGCCATTGCTCGAAGCGGGGCCTCGCTTGCCCGCGTCGATGTGCGCCTTCTACCTGGCTCACCTTCAGGAGAGGCACCCGGAATTCGGCGAGCGGCGTCGACCGCTGCCGAGGCTGGCCTCGTGCTGGCCGAGGTGCGCCAATTGCTGCAGCAAGACATCAAGCCCGAGCAACTCGCGCTCATCGGTCCTGCGTCCTACGCGAGGGGTTCCCTCGCGCGTCACGCTGAGGTGGACGACGTTCCGCTCATTGACGACGCCACCGATTGGAGGCGAGGAGCTGGAATCCTCGTGACGACCGCCCGCGCCTTCAAGGGGCTCGAGGCTGATGTCATTATCGTCTACGGCCTCGGTGACTTCGGTGCGCTGTTCACACCAACGGATCTCTACGTGGCGTGGACAAGAGCGCGACACCGCCTCGTCCTGGTGTGCCAGGCGGGCGATGTGCGCGCGGAAGCCGAAGCAGCACTGGCAGAGGCCGAGCGTCTAGCCCGCGCCGAGCAAATTTCGGATGAGGCGATGCGGTAGTCACTCGCGCGCTCTTGGCCGAGCATTCCAGCGATTCTCACAAGAGTTCGACGAACGATCAGGCCGCACCTCGAGACGCTATTCGTGCTTTGACACCCAGGTCTTCCGCCCAAGAGCGACTTTTTCCTCCCGCCGGTGAATATCGATGCGAGTCCGCGAGTTTCGCCCACGAGCGCAATTGGTGCTCCTCGTCGAAAGCCGTCGCCTGAACTGCCGGCAGGTCCGTTCCAAGTTTTTTCATCCACATATCACCCCAATGAAGCCGGAGGGACTGGCTTAGCGTTTGGACGCTCCGCGTCGACCGTCCATCAAGGGTGATGTTGAAATGAAGCATAAGGTTGAGGCGATCTACTGCGTCCTTGTCGTAAGCGCAGCCGTGCTGGTTGGTATCGTCAAGTGCGCCAACTGCGCAGGCCTCAAGGCCTCGTAAGCCATCCATCGCAGCTAGCCGCAATAGGCCCGGCATGTCCGGGTCTTCTGCGTTTATGCCGCCAAGAAAACGGAGTCGAAGATGCACTTAGTAGAAACGATGGCGTACACCGGCGAGAAGCCGTGGCATGGATTGGGGCAGAGGCTTGCAGCTAGCCAGTCGATTGATGTTTGGAGGAAGAGCGCAGGCATGGACTGGAGCATTCAGGAGTCCGAAGTCCGCTTTGTCACTGGGCAGAACGGTGTCGGCATGATCAATGCCTTCCCCGAGCAGAAGGTCTTGTATCGCTCGGACACCAAGAACCCTCTGGCTGTGGTTTCCAAGCGCTATCAGGTCGTCCAACCTGGCGAGATCCTTGAGTTCTATCGGGACCTTACCGAAGTGGGCGGCTTCGAACTGGAAACTGCCGGCGTGCTGCGCGAGGGGAGGAAGTTTTGGGCGCTGGCGAAGACTGGCCAAAGCACCACGCTCAAGGGCCGGGACAGAGTGGAGGGCTATCTGCTTCTGGCCACCGCCTGCGACGGCACACTCGCGACAACTGCCCAGTTCACGTCGGTTCGGGTCGTATGCAATAACACGCTGACGATCGCCTTGGCCGATAACAGTGGTGCCATCAAGGTGCCGCACCGGAGCCAGTTCGATGCCAATGCGGTCAAGCGTCAGCTCGGCATCACTGTCTCATCCTGGGATGGCTTCGTCGCGAGGATGAAGGCGCTGGTGGATCGCCCGGTCGATCCGGATTCCGTCGAGGGGCTGCTCCGGCGCGTTCTCACTTATCCGGCCCCGAACGGGAATAGCAACGTCGTCAATGAGAAGGCACTCAAGGTCGTCCGCTCATTGTACGAAGGCAGTGGGAAGGGCGCTGCGCTCGAATCCAGCCGCGGCACCGCTTGGGGGCTGCTCAACAGCGTCACCGAATACGTGGACCACCACCGTCGCGCCCGTAGCGACGACTATCGTCGAGATGCGGCGTGGTTCGGGCAGGGTGCGCAGATCAAGCAAAAAGCGTGGGACGAAGTGATCAGTCTCGTTGCTTGATCGCAGGTTTCGACCGGCCTGCGGGTCAGGGTGGACGTTTCGTTTTAAGACAGGGTTGGTTGCGATGAAGAGGAGTTCGACATGTTCAAAATGATTGGTGGCGGGGTTGTCTTCGGCTTCGCGCTGTATGGCTTGGTCAAATATCTGGATCGCGCGAAGTTCGATCTTGCTCCGAGGACGGACGACCAGGTAGCGACAAAGCAACGGGAGTCGTGCGAGGACGCGTCAGCACAGGCATGACGCGTTGTCAGCCAAGAGGCGCAAGGGAGGGGAGCCATGAGCTCCCCTCCCGCCGGGGAACCGATTTTTTTGTTGCATGGCCAGCAGCTCTAGTCATGAGCTGGCCGCGGTGGCTGGCGCCAGCTGGCTCCCTGATCGCCTGTCTAATCCAGGAAGAGCGACGTCCCCTGAGGTCTGACCGGGCGCCAGGCACCTGGAAAGTTAGGGCGCCCGGGTGAAAGTTAGGGCGTGTTCTTTGATTCATAAGGCGAGGGGGCTGGGCCGATTGAGAACCGGGCTCGGGAAACCGGCGCGCCAGCTCTCTAGTTCAAAGCCCGGCAAATAGCCCTATAACAAGTTATAGCGGCTAAATCACATATCTCCTTCCGGCGTTGGTCCGTAGCGTGGGGGCATCTCCCAAGCACGGCTTAGCGCCATGAGTTCTCCCGCTCCAGTCACCCTCCAGATCCTTCGGCGCCCAGAAGTTGAGGCGAAACTCGGTGTCAGCAGGTCGACCCTATATGCCATCCAGGGCCAAGACCCTACGTTCCCAGCGGTCGTCCGCCTTTCAGCGTCGGCATGCGGCTTCTTCGAGCACGAGGTGGATGCGTGGCTGCGCGCCCGCGCGGCGAAGGGGGTGAATCCCCGCACGAGCACTAACTCTCCCCTGGTGGGAGCTCGTCCTTGAACCCCGAGAATCGGGGTGTGGCCGCGGGAACTGCCCCGAAATATGCCGCTCGTTGGGCGCACCTTCGAGGTGGATCGTACGTTGTTGGTAAGCGTAAGCAGCAGAACAAGTGGGAAAAGAAGTACACGCTGCATGACGCTCTGGTCGAGCAGTCGCTCATCTGGCATGAGGGGAACCATCTCCGAACTGGCTCTGAGGAACCCGCCTTCGATGTTGTGCGTGTTGTTGACGTGATGGCGGCGGTGGTACGAACGCAAGAGCCCCTCTTCTCAGTCACGCAGGAGCGCGGGCGTCCACGCTTCAGCGAGACTGCATTGGGACAGGAACTTCGCTGGTGTCTTCGACATTGCAATGCAAGGCTCATCCGGAGCCAGTATCCCGATCATCGGTTCAATCCGATGTTCGATCTGTTCGAAATGTTTCTAGGCCTGACCGAAGCCGCCAGCAAGACAACTGCGCGCGAGGTCCCTCTGTTGAACGAGCGAGTTCGCGAGATTCGAAAGAGGGCCTCTGAAGAGGGAATTGCCCGCGTAATCCGAAACAATCGGCGGACGATGCTCAAGAATCGGCGTGCCCTTCTTGGGGATTTGAAGGCGCTCCGGCGTAAGTACTCTCGCATGGTCGCTGTGCGGATCGATTGCGGCTACACGTCTGAATACGTTCGAGCAAACTTCCGGGGGAAGGTTATTCGATACGAAGACGTTGCCGAGCATCGCGCCCAGTTCATTCGCTACCTGATGCGTGGCGGTTTCAGGAAGTCACTGCTGTGGTACGCATGGAAACAAGAAAGTGCATTCCAGAAGGGGCCACATACCCATTTCCTAGTCATGTTCGACGGCCGGCGGATCCGTAAGGACAGCGCTGTGGCATACCTCCTCGGCCGACATTGGGTGGACGTGATAGCTCCTGGTTTCGGTACTGCCTTCAACTGCAACGCGAACAAGAAGCAGCGCTACAGCAGGATCGCCATCGGACAGCTGCGTAGGGACGATGACAAGACTTGGAACGCCTTGAAGGAGATTGTGGTCACTTACATGACCAAGGTCGACGAGTACTTCCGGTTCGATGCCCCTGGGCGCGCGCGTTCCTTCGGGCGCAGTGCGCTGCCTAAGTCCTCCCTTTGGCGAGGTCCTTCACGCTGACGTACTTAGGTAGCGAATCGATGAAGATTTTGACATCTGGCCTTTCGTCAAACAGCTTTGTGCGTGCCCCGGCGATATCGAGCATCGAGTTCCTGGAAATCGCACCATCCAGTTCTTGTCGGGCCTCAGCTTGAGTCCGGAAGCTGTCTCGGCGAGCCATGAAGTCGTCTGCTGCCTTTGCGCGGCGCTGCCGGAAGTTGACACCTTTCCCGCGACCCCCTCTCTTCCCTATCGCTACCGGGTCTCTTTCGGGACGAGCCCAAGTGCCGCTCAGGCTCGCCGCAGCGGAGCCCGCGAATCTGGCTGCATGTATCAAGTGTCCCCATGCGGCCTCGGCGTCCCCCCGGGCGCGAACGGAACGGGCTACTCGCAATGCTGCAAGTCCACTCCGTGCTTCGAGCAAGACTTGGTCCCGGCTGTTACTCATTTCCTCTGCCTGCGCATCCTCCATGACACCGATAAGCTGTATCTCGATGTGAGCGCACGTGGCTTCGAAGGTGGGTACGCTGTTCTCTGGCGGCATGTGGGGCGTGTGCAAATGGGACAACCTCAGCTTAGCCGGGCGGCCCCGGCGCGGCCTATGCGGATAGATGGTTTGTGAGTAACAAAGTGAGTACGCGTTGCCAAGTCGAATTAGCTGATCATTTTAGATCAATAGCTTAGCTTCTGAATTTGGTTGATGGTGGGCCCATGTCCCGGCGCCAGCGCCTCACGCGCAGGTCTGCCCCGAAAAGGGGCTCGCCTTGCAGATGCATCCTGTCGTCGGCACTCCCGGTGGTACGTTAGGCACAACCCGCCGCGGATGCCGTCCTTCGTCCAGCCAGCGGGTCGGATGCAGTTCCGTCCCAACCCGGAAACGAACATCAGGAGTGGAACCATGAACAGCAGTTCCAGCAGGGCAGTACTGGTTTCGATCGTCGTGGCCGCCGCCGCGATTTCAGGATGTGCGAGCACGCCCAGGGACGCCGACACCTTCGGGCGCGGTGTCTCGGGCGAGGTGCAAAGCGTGGAGTGGGGCACCATCCAGGCGTTGCGCCCCGTGGCGATCGAGAGCGGCCGCAGGCTCACCAGCGATACCAGTGCGGTCGAATTCACCGTGCGCCTGGAGTCGGGGAATTCCATCGTGGTCGTGCAGCCGGGCACGGTCGGGGACTACCGGGTCGGCGACCGCGTCCGCGTCACCAACGACGGCACGCAGACCCGCGTCGCGCGCTGAGTCCCGCCCGCTCCGACGGTGGTGCGGTTACCGGGCGCGTGGCTGGCTTTCGCAGCCGGCCACGCGCTTGTCCGTTTCCGTGCAAGGCGACGCGCGCAACCGCTAGAACCACCAGCGCACGCCGGCGACCCAGCGCGTTTCATGTGCCGCCTCGCCCGCGCCTCGACGGTGATCGGCGGTGCCGCCATAAGTGCGCTCGTACGCGAGCCCGACATACGGGGCGAACTGGCGGTCGACCTCGTAACGCAGCCGTAATCCGGCTTCGACCGAGGACAGGCCCGAGCCGGTACCACGCTCCGGATCGGCACGGCCCATGAACTCCACTTCCACCAGCGGCTGCAGGATGAGGCGGCTGGTGAACAGCAGTTCGTACTCGATCTCGGCGGTAAACATGCTTTGCCCGCCCGCGCCGAGGTATGCGGTGGCCGCGACTTCGAACTTGTATGGGGCCATGCCCTGCACGCCGACCGCCGCCCAGGTCTGCGAGGGCCCAGGATTGAAGTCGTGGCGTACGCCGGCCAGGAAGTCCCACCACGGGCTGATGCCGCGCCCGTAGAGCGCTTCCAGGTCGGCAGATGCGGTGCGGCCGTGCTCGCGCTCGCCTTCGCTGCGCAGCCACAGGCGCTGGACGTCGCCGCCGATCCAGGCCTTGCCTTCCCACGCCTGGCCGGTGCCGGGATCGGCATCCCATGCCTCGAAGCGGTTGAAGCGCACCAGGCTGTGGATGTCGCCGCCGTGCGCGTGGCCATGCTGCAGCGGAGCGAAGGCGGCGGCGCGGTCGGCTTCGGTAGGGGTGGGAATGGGCTCGCGTGGTGCCTGCTCCCGCACCTGCGCGCGCGGGCTGCGTGGCGTGCAATGCCCCATCGCGGCGTGTTCGGGAGGGCAGGCCGGGTCGTTCGCATCGAATGCCGCGGAGCCGGCCTGTGGACGCGTGCAGTGACCCATGGCGGCATGCTCTGCCGTGCAGTCGTCGACGGCTTGTGCAGAAGGCGCCTTGGCTGGAACTGCGGCGGGCACCGGCGCGGACGCGGGCAACGTGCAGTGGCCCATCGCCGCATGCTCCGCCGTGCAGCCGGCCTGCGCCTGCGCGAACGCGGGCGCGCCGAGGGCCAGCGCCATGGCGATGCGGAGTGTCGCGCGGCTCATGCGCTTTCCTCCACGCGCACTTCGCGCATCATCCCGGCTTCCATGTGGTAGAGCAGGTGGCAGTGGTAAGCCCAGCGGCCGAGAACGTCGGCGCGCACGCGGTAGCTGCGACGCGTGCCGGGCGGCATGTCGACGGTGTGCTTGCGCACCTGGAACGCACCATCGGCATCTTCCAGGTCGCTCCACATTCCGTGCAGGTGGATCGGGTGCTGCATCATCGTGTCGTTGACCAGCACGATGCGCAGGCGCTCGCCGTAGTTGAGTCGGAGCGGTTCGGCGCCGGCAAACGGAATGCCGTCGAAGGACCAGGCGAACTTCTCCATGTGCCCGGTGAGGTGAAGCTCGACTTCGCGTCCAGGTTCGCGGCCGTCGGGATCGTCGAAGACACTTTTCAGGTCGGCGTAGGCGAGCACGCGGCGGCCGTTGTCGCGCAGGCCGATGCCCGGGTCGTCCAGTCGCGGGCCGCTGGGCGAGGACTGCATGTCCACCAGCGGATTGCCGCGTTCGCTGTCCGGATGGGTGACGGATGCAGCCGCGTGGCCGTCGTGACCGCCGCCGTGCATGGTCGCGCCGCAACCGCCCTCGGTGCCGTGCCGCATCATCGCGCCGCAGCCGCCTTCGACAGGCGCCACCGCACCGCCGTGCGCACCGTGGCCCATGTCATCCATGGTCAGCAGCGGTCGCGGGTCGTTGCCGGGGACCGGCGCGGCCAGGCCGTGGCGAACGGCCAGCGTGCCGCGGGCGAAGCCGGTGCGGCCCATGTCCTGGGCGAAGATGGTGTACGCGTCCTGGCCCGCGGGCTCGACGATGACGTCATAGGTTTCGGCAGCGGCGATGCGTAGCTCGTCCACCGTCACCGGGTGCACGTACTGGCCGTCGGCCGCGACCACGGTCATCTTCAGGCCCGGGATGCGCACGTCGAAATAGGTCATCGCTCCGGCGTTGACCAGTCGCAGCAACACCTTCTCGCCGGGCTGGAACAGCCCGGTCCAATTGCCCGCCGGTGGCAGGCCGTTGAGCAGGTAGGTGTAGGTGTGGCCATTGACGTCGGACAGGTCGCTGGGTGTCATCCGCATCCGCCCCCACATGCCGCGGTCGGCGAGCGTGGCGCGCAGGCCGCCTTCGCCGGCATCGCGGGCGAAGTCGCCGACGGTGCGCTTGTAGTGGTTGTCGTAGGACGGGGCCTTCTTCAGCCGGCGGAACAGCGCGTCCGGCGCCAGGTCGGTCCAGTCCGAGAGCAGCAGCACGTGTTCGCGGTCGTAGTGGAACGGCGGCGGCTGCGAAGGCTCGACGATAATCGCGCCGTAGAGGCCGGCCTGTTCCTGGAACATCGAGTGGCTGTGGTACCAGTAGGTGCCGGACTGCCTGAGGGTGAAGCGGTACAGCCAGCTCTCGCCGGGCGCGATGCCGTCGAAGCTCATGCCCGGCACGCCATCCATGTTGGCCGGCAGCAGGATGCCGTGCCAGTGGATGGAGGTCGGTGCGTCGGCGAGGCGGTTGGCGACGCGTACGGTGACCGTGTCGCCCTCGCGCCAGCGCAGCAACGGGGCGGGCAGGCTGCCGTTGACGGTGATCGCCTGGCGCGCGCGGCCGGTGATGTTGACCTCGCGGGCACCGATGGCCAGGTCGAACGTGGTGCCGCGCAGCACCTGCGGTGACGTGCCGGGCGCGGCGAGCGCCGGCGTGCGAAGCAGGCCGCTGCCGCCGGCGAGGCCGGCGAAGGCGAGGCCCTGGACGAAACGGCGACGCGGCAGCGAAGCCACGCCGGGAGAGTGGGGGAAGCGGGTATGACGGCTCATCTGGATTCCAGCGGAGGTCGAAGCCGCAAGCCGCGGCATCGATACAGGCAGGCACTGCGCGCAGACATCGCGCGACGCGGAGGATTGCGTCCCCTCAGCCGATCGGGGGGCGCCTGGGCGGTCCTTCGGCGAAGCGGTCACGGCCTTGAAACCCTACGGCCTGCCACCGCTGCTGCAACATCGGGTCCGATGCGCTGGAGGACGAAAGCGGCAGCGCCGCGAGCGCCGTCGGGCATGGACAGGCACCCGAGCAGCTGTCCTTGGCGTCGGCATCGCCGCAGCATTCACCGGCGTGCGTCGCACCGCTGGCGGGCCCGGGGTGATGGCCCGCGTCCACTGTGTCGGTAGACGGCGGCATGGACATCGCCTGGTGACAATCGCCGGTCGCTACCGTCGACGAAATCGCAACAGCATCACGCACCGACGTCGATGACATCTGCGCCTGCAGCGTCGCCCCCGGCAACAGGGCCAGGGCGAGCAGGCAAAGCGAAAGGCGGCGGATCAGGGTCATCGTGCGGATATCGGCAGGCATCGCCACGTTAAGCGACGAATGGCGGCGGTTCAACGGATGGTGGATGAACGCCGGGTGCGGCACGTGATTGCACACCCTGGAGTCAGCCCAGGGTCAAGTCATGCCATTACCGGGCCAAGGGGGAGTCCTAGGGCTCGGCACGCTCGGCCGCCGGCACCTGCGCGGCCAGCCAGGCGCGCAACGAAGCCGGCTTCACCGGCTTGGTCAGCAGGCGGTAGCCGCGCTGGCGCGCCAGCCGCTTGAGTTCGTCGCGGCCATCGGCGGTGAGCAGCGCGCCGGGAATCCGCCCGCCCGCATCGCGCAAAGCATCGAGCGTGTCCAGGCCATCGAGGCGATCGTGCAGGTGGTAGTCGACCAGCATCGCCTGCGGCGCGCTGTCGGCCATCCGCGCCAGGGCATCGTCCACGGTGCTGGCGGTGATCGCGGTCGCCTGCCAGCGCGTGAGCAGCACGCGCATGCCGTCGAGGATCTCCTGGTCGTTGTCCACGCACAGCACGCGCAGGCCGGCCAGCGAACCGGAGTCGGGCAGGAAGGTGGCTGGCCGTTCGATCGGCGTCGGCAAGGCCGCGGCGCGCGGCACGGTGATCGAGAACATGCTGCCGCGACCGACCGAGCTGCGCGCATCCAGCCCATGGTCGAGCAGGCGCGAGATGCGCTGGCAGATCGACAGGCCCAGGCCCAGGCCGCGCTCGCCCCAGTCGAACGGCTGCTGGTAGCGATGGAACTCGTCGTAGATCTGGCGCATGTGCTGGAGCGGGATGCCCGGGCCGGTGTCCCACACCTGCAGCGCAACGGCGTCGCCGTGCGCGCGCATGCCCAGCACGATCCGCCCCTGCCGGGTGTAGCGCAGCGCGTTGGCGAGGAAGTTCTGCAGCACCCGGCGCAGCAGGCGGCGGTCGCTGCGTACCGGCCACGGGCGCGCGTACACCCGCAGGTCCAGGCCGCGGCCGGCTGCCACCGGGGCGTACTGCGCGGCGAGTTCGCGCAGCAGTTCGCCCGCATCGAACTCGCGGACATCGGCCTGCAGGGCGCCGGTATCCAGCCGCGAGACGTCGAGCAGTCCGTCGAGCAGTTCTTCGGCCGCGCGCAGCGACGCATCCACGCGTTCGGCCAAGTGCTGCTGTTCCTGCGGTTCGCCGCTGTCGCGCAGGGCCGAGGCGAACAGCCGCGCGGCATTGAGCGGCTGCAGCACGTCATGGCTGATCGCCGCCAGGAAACGGGTGCGCGACTGCTGCGCTTCCTCCGCCTCGCGGGTGCGCTCGGCCACGCGTTGCTCCAGCGTCTCGTTGGCTTCCCGCAAAGCCTGCTCGGCATGCTTGTAGGCGGTGATGTCGTTGTAGCTGGTGACGTAGCCGCCGCCGGGCAGGGCTTGCCCGCGCATCTCGATCACGCTGCCGTCGGCGCGCACGCGCTCGAACACATGCGGGTTGCCGGCGCGCATGTGTTCGATGCGCTTGCCGACCTGTTCGTCGGTGTTGCCGTCGCCCAGTTCGCCGCGCTCGGCGTTGTAGCGGATCAGGTCGGCGACCGGACGGCCGACATAGAGCATGCCGGCCGGATAGCCGAACATCTTCTGGTAGCGGCGGTTCCAAGCGACCAGGCGCATGTCCGGGTCGACCACGCTGACCCCGGCGCTGATGTTTTCCAGCGTGGTGGAAAGGATGCCGCGATTGAAGCGCAGCTCCTGTCCCGCTTCGTCCAGCAGCGCCATGACCTCGCTCAGGTGCATGCCCGAGCCGCGCAGCACGCTGGTCAGCACCAGTCGCGCGGACGCCGCGCCGATCGAGGCGGCCAGCAGGCGCTCGGTGAACTGGATCCAGGCGCGGTCCGCCGCCGCGGCCGGCTGCAGTTCGCGACCCAGCGAGATGGCCTGCTCGGAGAACGCGCGCCGTGCATGGCGCTCGCCGACGATGCGCACCGCGAGCGCGAGCAGGTCGCCGACACTGACATTGCCCGGCCACTCGCCCTGCGCCAGGGTCTGGCGCTCCGCGTACGGGTCCAGGAACGGGGCGATGCGCAGGCGCTCGTCCACGCCCGGCCGCCAGCGCGCCGAGACCAGCATCATCACCGAGCCGTTGAGCAGCAAGGACCAGAACGTGCCATGGGTGAGCGAATCCCAGCCGCTGAGGCCGAACAGCTGCTGTGGCCGCAGCCAGTGCAGGCCGAACGGGCCCTCGTGCATCCACGCCGGATCGAAATGCCCGGAACTGGACAGTGCCGGCAGCAGCAGCGTGTAGATCCAGGTGACGAAACCGACCAGCAGGCCGATCTCCACGCCGCGGCGGCTGGCCCCGCGCCAGTACAGGCCGCCGATCAGGCCGGGCGCGAACTGCGCGACCGCGACGAAGGCCATCAGCCCGTAGGCGGCCAGTGTGGTGTCGCCGCCGATCCAGCGGTAGTAGGTGTAGGCGGCCAGCGCCAGCAGCAGGATCGCTACGCGGCGCACCCACAGCACCATCGAGGCCACGTCGGCCGCCGCGTGACGCTCGCCCCAGCCGCGTCGCAGCAGCACCGGCATCACCAGGTCGTTGCTGACCATCGTCGCCAGCGCGATGCTGGCCACGATGACCATGCCGGTAGCCGCGGAGAAGCCGCCCACGTAAGCGGCCAGCGCGAGCGCGTCGCGGCCCTCGGCCAGCGGCAGGGCCAGCACGAAGGTGTCGCTGGCCACGTCGCCCGAGGTCCCGAACAAGGCCACGCCGGCGCCGGCGATCGGCACCACCATCACCGAGATCACCAGCAGGTAGGCGCCGAACAGCCAGCGCGCCTTGCGGATGTCGGCCACGTCGCCGCACTCGACCACCGCCACCTGGAACTGGCGCGGCAGGCAGACGATGGCCAGGAAGCCGAGCAGGGTCTGGGCCACGAAGCCCATCGGCGGCGATGCCTGGAACAGGGTCCGCGCCGAGTCGGCGATGCGGATCTGGTGCCCGCCCAGCCAGGCCCACGCGAACACGCCCACGGCGATCATCGCCACCAGCTTGACCAGCGATTCCAGCGCGATGGCGAGCATCATGCCGTGGTGGTGCTCGGTGGCATCGACCTGGCGGGTGCCGAACAGCGCCGCGAACAGGGCCATCAGCAGCGCCACGTACAGCGCCGGATCGGCCATCACCCCGACCTGCCCGGCGTCCTGTCCGGACAGCACGGTCAGGCTCATCGCCACCGCCTTGTATTGCAGGGCCACGTACGGCACCACGCCCACCAGCGCGATCACCGTGACCAGCGCGGCCAGCCTGCGCGAACGGCCGTAGCGCGCCGAGATGAAGTCGGCGATTGAAACCGTGTTCTGGCTGCGCGCGATCAACGCCAGGCGCTCGATGATCCGCCAGCCGAACAGGAACAGCAGCAAGGGGCCCAGGTAGATCGGCAGGTAGCCGATACCGTTGCGCACCGCGCTGCCGACGGCGCCATAGAACGTCCACGACGAGCAGTACACGGCCAGCGCCAGGCTGTACACGGCCGGGCGCAGCCACGGACGGTCGGGATACATCGGACGGCGGTCGCCCCACCACGCCACCGCGAACAGCAGTGCGGCGTAGCCGACCGATACCAGTAGCAGGATCCAGCTCGGGACCAAGGCGGCCCTCCTCATCCGGAGGCGGCCAGTGTACTGCGACGCATGGTCTGGCCGCGTCCGCCGCATGCGCTGCGCGCTTGCCTGCGCGGCCCCATGCCGGCAAGCTCGACAACGCTGTCAACCAGGCGCCGGGCCGGGTGTGGCCCGGTGGCCACGCGCGCTTGCGCCCCATCTCGAGGCGAAGGCATGCAGCACTCCGTACAGGCCGGTCATCCAGGTGCGCGCGAGGCCGATGCGCGACTGCCACTCCGCGAAAAGGTCGGCTACGGCATCGGCGATTTCGGCTTCAACCTCTACTGGGCCAATATCTCGGCGTTCCTGCTGATCTTCTACACCGACGTGATGGGCCTGGCGGCGGGCGCAGTCGGGACCATGATGCTGGTGACCAAGCTGGTCGACGCGGCGACAGATCCGTTCATGGGCGCGGTCGCCGATCGCACGCGCAGCCGCTGGGGACGCTTCCGCCCGTGGATGCTGTGGGGCGCTTTGCCGCTGGCCTTCGCCGGCGTGCTGACCTGGACGGTGCCCGACCTGGATGGCGGCGGCAAGCTGCTGTGGGCCTATGCCACCTTCACCCTGATGATGCTCGCCTACACCGTGCTGAGCATGCCGTATTCGGCGCTGTCGGGCGTCATGACCGCCGACAGCCAGCAGCGCACCACGCTGATCAGCTTCCGCTTCATCGCCGCCTTCGCCGGCACCACGGTGGTCAACTGGTTCACCCTGGACCTGGTGCGCTGGCTCGGCCGCGGCGACGAGCCGCTGGGCTGGCAGCTGACCCTGGGCCTGTACGGCATCGTCGCGGTCGCCTGCTTCGCGGTCGTGTTCGCGACCACGCGCGAGCGCATCCAGCCGCAACTCCAGCACCAGGGCACGATGCGCCAGGACGTGGCCGACCTGCTGGACAACCGCCCGTGGCTGGTGCTGTTCGCACTGGCGCTGATCATCATGGTCACGATCGTGATGCGCAGCGGTTCGCTGGTGTACTACCTCAAGTACTACGTTGCGCGTCCTGAACTGACGGGGCTGTTCCTGGGCAGCTACTCGGTGGCACTGGCGGTGGGTGCGGCATCGACCCCGCTGCTGACCCGGTTCGTGGAGAAGAAGCGCCTGCTGATGTGGCTGATGGCGGCGGTCGGCGTGCTCAGCTGCGCGATGTACTTCATCCCGCGCGAGCAGATCTGGACCATGCTCGCGCTGAACATCCTCATCGGACTTCTGCTCGGACCCAAGTCGCCGCTGGCGTTCTCGATGTACGCGGACTGCGCCGACTACACCGAGTGGAAGACCGGGCGCCGCGCCACCGCGATGACCTTCGCCGCCGCGGCCTTCTCGCAGAAGTTCGGTGGTGCGCTGGCCTCGGCGGCGATCGCCTGGATGCTGGCCGGAATGGGCTACGTGGCCAACCAGGCCCAGTCCGACGCGTCGCAGCTGGGGATCGTGCTGCTGCTGACGGTCATTCCCGGCGTAGTGGCGTTGCTTGCCGCCTGGGTGATGCGCTTCTATCCGCTCGATGATGCGGCCCTGGGCCAAGTGCAGGCCGAACTGCAGGCGCGCCGCGAGGCCGTGGCATGAGCCAGGCCTGCTGGGGTTTCGAGGAGCAGGGGCGTCGCTTCGTCCTGCACAGCCCGCTTGCCATGCCACAGGCGTCGACGTTCCTGTGGAACCGCAAGCTGCTGCTCCAGCTCAACTGCCGCGGCTACGCCACCGCCCAGTTCATGCAGCCGGAGCCGGCGAAATACGCGCATGCGCCGACGCTGGAGGCCAGGACCTTCATGCAACCGGAGCAGCCGTACTACGCGCACCACCCGGGTCGCTTCTGCTACGTGAAGGACGAGGAGAGCGGCCTGCTCTTCTCCGCCCCGCACGCGCCGGTGAACCATGCGCCGGATGAATTCGCCTTCTCGGTCGGCCGGGGTGACGTGGCCTGGACGGTGTGCCGCGACGGCATCGAAGTCCAGTGGCAGGTATCGCTGCCGCTCGATGACGCCGCCGAGCTGTGGACGCTGCGCGTACGCAACCGCTCGGGCCGCGAACGCAGGGTCAGCCTGTATCCGTACTTCCCGGTCGGCTACATGTCGTGGATGAACCAGTCCGGCGCCTGGCGCGCCGACCTGGGCGGGATCGTGTGCGACAGCGTCACGCCCTATCAGAAGGTGCAGGACTACTTCCGCAACCGCGAATTCAAGGATCGCACCGTGCTGCTGCACGAACGCGAGCCGCATGCCTGGGAGGCGAACCAGGCTGCGTTCGAGGGCGAGGGTGGCCTGCAGGCGCCGGACGCGATCGTGGGTCGTGAGCGGCTTGCATGCGGCGAAGCGCTTTACGAGATGCCGGTCGCCGCGCTGCAGTACCGCGCCACCCTCGCCGCCGATGCGGTCGAGGAATACCGCTTCGTGTTCGCTCCGGCGCGCGACGATGCGGAGGTACTGGCCCTGCGCGCACGGCTGCTCTCCGCCACCGGCTTCGCGATGGCGCGCACGGACTATGCCGCCTATCTCGACGAGGGGGGTGGCTGCCTCCGGATCCAGACGCCGGATCCGTGGCTGGACGATTTCGCCAACCACTGGCTGCCGCGGCAGGTCTACTACCACGGCGACTCCAACCGCCTGACCACCGATCCGCAGACGCGCAATTACCTGCAGGACCACATGGGCATGGCCTACCTGCGGCCGGCGACGGCACGCGCAGCGTTCCTGCATGCGCTGTCGCAGCAGGAAGCCAGCGGCGCGATGCCCGACGGCATCCTGCTGCTGGAGGGCGCGGAACTGAAGTACATCAACCAGGTGCCGCACACCGACCATTGCGTGTGGCTCCCGGTGTGCCTGCAGGCCTACCTGGACGAGACTGGCGACGACGCACTGCTCGACGTCCAGGTCGGCGACCGCGAGGGCGTGCGCGCCAGCGTCGCCGAACGCATCGATCGCGCGATGGAATGGCTGCTGGCGCAACGCGACGGACGCGGCCTGAGCTACATCGCCCAGGGCGATTGGTGCGATCCGATGAACATGGTCGGGTGGCAGGGGCGCGGCGTATCGGGCTGGCTGTCGCTGGCCAGCGCGCATGCGCTGTCGTTGTGGGCCGGAATCTGCGAGCGCCGGGGCCGGGCGCGGCAGGCGTCCGCCTTCCGCGAAGGCGCCGCGGCTTTCAACGACGCGGTCAACCGGCACCTGTGGGATGGCGACTGGTACGGCCGCGGCATCACCGACGATGGCGTCGTGTTCGGCGTGCGTGCCGACGGCGAGGGTCGCATCTATCTCAATCCGCAGAGCTGGTCGATGCTCAGTGGCGCCGCCGATGCGGACCGGCGCGACAGGCTGCTTGCATCGATCGATGCGCAGCTGGTCTCGCCCTCCGGCGTGGCCATGCTCGATCCCCCGTACACCGGCATGCGCGAGGACGTCGGCCGTCTGACCCAGAAGTTCCCCGGTTCGGCCGAGAACGGCGCGGTCTACAACCATGCCGCCGCGTTCTACCTGCACAGCCTGTATGCGGTGGGCGAGTCGGACCGCGCCTGGCAGGTCATGCGCGCGATGCTGACCGGCCCCGATCCTGCGGACGGCCTGCAGCGCGGCCAGCTGCCGGTGTTCGTGCCCAACTACTACCGCGGGGCCTGGCGGTCGCACCCGCGCACCGCTGGCCGGTCCAGCCAGCTGTTCAACACCGGCACCGCGGCCTGGCTGTATCGCTGCATGGTCGAGTCCCTGTTCGGCCTGCGCGGAGACGGCGACGGACTTCGCATCGCGCCGCAGCTGCCTTCGCACTGGCCGCGCGCATGCGCATCGCGGCAGTTCCGCGGCGCGGTGTTCGAGGTGGGGATCGAGCGTGTCGAAGGACTCCGTGAGCGCCGCATCCTGGTGGACGGGATGCCGCTGCAGGGCGAGGTGATCGCCGCGGTCGAGGCCGGGCGCCACTACCAGGTACGCGTGGAGTTGCCGGCGTGAATGGCGGCGTCCGCGTCGCCGTGGTGATGGGCGTGTCCGGCAGCGGCAAGACCACGCTCGCACGCGCGTTGGCCGATACCTGGCCGGCGACCTTCCTCGATGCCGACGACTTCCACAGCACCGAGGCGAAGGCGCACATGGCCAGCGGGCAACCGCTCACCGATGCGATGCGCCAGCCGTGGGTGGAACGCATCGCGAGCGACCTGGTGCGCCGCGTGGAGGCGGGCGAACGCATCGCCCTGGCGTTCTCCGGCCTGCGCCGGCGGCATCGCGATGCGCTGCGCGTCACGGGGCTGCCGCTGCGCTTCGTCTACCTGCAGGGCGAGGCTCGCCTCATCGCCGCCCGGATGCACGCGCGCAGCGGCCATTACATGCCGGTGTCGCTGCTGGACAGCCAGTTCGCCACCCTCGAGGATCCACGCGGTGAGCCGGACGTTGTCGCACTGCCGGTCGATCTCGCGCCGGAGGCGCAACTGCAGAGGGCCCTGGCCGCGCTGGTGCCGGGAGCGCGGGCCGACGCCTAGGGCGATGCGTGCGCGCCGTCGCCGAGCCAGTCGCCGGCGATGGCTTCGGCCTGGACCCGCAGTTCCGGCACCGCGATGCTTTCCCAGGCTTCACCGATGCGCAGGCTGCCGATCACGCGCAGCGCATCCTGCGCATGGCCGCTCGCATCGACCAGGCGGCCCGAGGCATCGGTAGCCACCCCGATGCCGTGCGCGCCCGGGCCTGCGAGGCCGTCGCCCAGCAACTGCACGAGCAGCGCACTGCGCATGGCCTGCACGCGCATCTCCACGCCGGTGGCATTGACCACGTGGTCGACGTCCAGGGCGAGGATGCGCTGGTCGTGGGTCCGCGCGGTCAGTTGCACGCAGCGCTGGCCGGCGGTGGCCATGTCCAGACGGGCGCGGTGCACGTGCAGGCGCCCGCTGTCGCGCAGGTCCTGCAGCACGTCCCGCACCGCGGGGGCGATGCGATGCCGGTGGATATCCCAGTGCCGCACGGCGTGGCGCAGGAACCGACGCTGCTCGATGGTGGGCATCGAACGCCAGAGGGCCTGCACGTGCGGGCGCAGCCTTTCCATCACCGCTTGCCACGGCAGGCCGCGCGCCGCCGCGTCGCGCGCCTGCCGGCGCAGCTGTCGCAACCGTGCGCGCACGCCCAGCACCTTCAGGCCGTCGACATCGAGCTGGTCGTCCACCTGGTGGACGGGCTCATGCGCCAACGGCAGCAGCGCATGCCGCGACAGCAGGTGGATCCGACCCCGGTGGCCGTTGGCCTCCAGGGTCAGTACCGCATCGACCATGCTCAGGCCCGTGCCTACGATGCATACGTCGGCTTCCGGCCCGATCGCCGCCACGCCCGCATAGTCCCAGGCGTCGACCAGGCGCGGTCGGGTCAGCGCACCGGAACCGCGCAGCGGCAGGGGCCGTGGCGCGTTGCCGACCGCCAGCAGCACGCGTCGTGCGCGTGCCTGTCCGTCGTTCCAGGAAAGGCGCCAGACGTCGCCGTCGCGTGCCAGCGCATCGATCCGCTGCGGCACCACGTCCAGCGTCGCCACGCTGCCTGCGCGCGCCTGCTCCAGGCGATCGCGAAGGTAGTGCGCGTACTCGCGGCGCGGCGCATAACTGCGCGCCAGCGCTTCGCGTGCGGTGTCGCGGTGGCCGTCCCGAAGCGCAAGCCAGTCCAGGAAATCAGCGGGACTTCCCGGCAACGCGCTCATGCGGCCGGTCGGAACGTTGAGCAGGTGCTCGGGGCGGTCGGTCGCGTAGGCCACGCCTTCGGCCAGGCGCGGCGCCGGCTCGAACAGGGCGATCCGCACGGGCTCGCGCGCCTGGCGCAGGCACTGGATCGCCGCCAGCGTGCCGGCGGCGCCGCCGCCGATGATCGCGATGTCGAAGCGGGACTGCATGGATGCGATTCTACCCGGCCGCCGTTGCCGGGCCGCGCTCACATGAACGAATCGGCCAGTCGCGACAGGCCTTCCAGGCTGCGCCGCCACGAGGGTCGCCGCTGCCATTGCTCCAGGGACAGCATCTGCGAATGGGCGAGGTAGTCGGTTTCGATCTCGTGCATGCGCGCCACCACGTCGCGGTCGTAGCACAGCAGGCCGATCTCGGCGTTGAGCGCGAAGGAGCGGATGTCCAGGTTGATCGAACTTACCAGCGCGACCGAATCGTCCACGCTCAGGTGCTTGGCGTGCATGAAGTGCGGCTGGTACAGCGCGATCTTGACTCCGGCCTGGAGCAGTTCCTCGTAGTAGGACTGCTGGGCCAGCAGCAGCACGCGCTTGTTGTTGGTCGCCGACAGGACCAGCTGCACGTCCACGCCCGACAGCGCGGCGATGCGCAGCGCGCTCATGGTCGCGTCGTCGGGCACGAAGTAGGGCGTGGTCAGCACCAGCCGGTGCTGGGCCAGGTGGATCAGCGAGTTGACCGTCTCGCCGGCGTTTCCGAACGGATACGCCGGACCGCTGGGCAGCAGCTGCGCGGCCACGTCCTCGTCGTGCACCGGCCGCGCCGGCGAGACCTCCAGCATCTGCCCGGTTTCCAGGTACCAGTCGCTGGCGAACACCGCTTCCATGTGCGAAACGATCGGCCCGCGCACGCGCGCGACCAGTTCGCGGTTGGGGTGGCCGCGCACGAAGACCGCGTCGGCCAGGTTCTGCGAACCGACGTACCCGACGTGGTCGTCGATCACAGCGATCTTGCGGTGGTTGCGCAGGTCCATGCGGCTGCTGCGGCGCCAGCGCAGTCCACCAGGCATCATCCGCTGGACCTCGACCCCGGCGGCACGCAGCGGGCCGGCGAAGCGCCGGTAGCCGCGCTTGGCGCCGACCGCGTCCAGCAGCAGCCGGCAGCGCACGCCGCGTCCGGCCGCGCGCACGAGCGCAGCCGCGACCGCCTGGCCCACGGCGTCGTCGAACATCAGGTAGTACAGCAGGTGCACGCGTTCGCGTGCGGAATCGATGTCGGCGATGAGGGCGGCGATGGATCCGTCGTAGTCGTCGAGCAGCTCGACCGCGTTGCCGCGCACCGGCATGAAGTCGCCCATCCGCTCCACCAGCGGCACGGTCTCGGCGGCAGGGCCGATGGGCGGCGGCTGCCAGCGCAGCGCGCTCTGCGGGATCTGGCCTTCGCGGACGGCGAGCGAGGCCCGGTCCTGGCGCCGCCGCCGCTGGCCGGAGATCCATGGCTGGCCGACCAGCAGGTACAGCGGCAGCCCCAGCAGCGGCAGGAAGAACACCAGCAGCAGCCAGCTGCGCGCGGCGGCCGGCACCGAGCGGCTGGGGATCCACCACAGGGCGGCCAGCCGGATCGTCCAGTCCAGGGCCAGCAGGGTGGTGCCGATCGTCCAGTAGTCCATGGCGCTGCCGGGTCCGTTCGCTGAACCGGATTCTGCACGGTTTCCGCATGGCGCCGGCGCCACAACGCAAAAGCCCGCCGGAAGGCGGGCTCTGCGGATCTTCGTCCTTGCATCCCGGGGCGGACCCCGGAGGCGGAAGGCTTACTTGATCTTGCCTTCCTTGTAGATCACGTGCTTGCGGATGGTGGGATCGTACTTCTTGATCTCCATCTTGGCAGGCGTGTTCTTCTTGTTCTTGTCGGTGGTGTAGAAGTGGCCGGTACCGGCCGAGGAGATCAGGCGGATCTTGTCGCGCTTGGAAGCCATGGTCGATTACTCCTCAGATCTTTTCGCCGCGTGCACGCAGCTCGGCCAGGACGGTATCGATACCGTTCTTGTCGATGGTGCGCAGCGCAGCAGCGGAAACACGCAGCTTCACCCAACGGTTCTCGGAGGCCACCCAGAAGCGGCGCTCGTGCAGGTTGGGGAGGAAACGGCGGCGGGTCTTGTTGTTCGCGTGCGAGACGTTGTTGCCGCTCTGCACGCCCTTGCCGGTTACTTGGCAAACTCGGGACATACGCACCTCGAAAGGTCTGGTGTCGCCCATAGCCCGGGAGACGGCGGCCCCGCGGCCTTTCCATGTGGACGGGCCGTACGCGATGCGGGAAGGGATTCGACCGCGAAGGCAGCCCCGGATCGCGCTCCCGGGCTACCGATCCGGACATGCCGGACGCAGCGAGCCGCGCATTATGCCGGGGCAAGTAGCTGATTGCAACCGGGTTTGACCCTTCAGGGTGGGCGTCCGCCCCCGCTCAGGGCGCCCGGGAAGCCCCGCCTGCCGGGCCGGCGGCCCTGGCCGCGTCGATGAACGCCCCGATCCGGGCCTCCAGCACCGGCAGCGGCACCGAGCCCTCGGCCAGGACCGCGTCATGGAAGGCGCGGATGTCGAAGCGGTCGCCCAGCTCGGCCTCGGCCCGGCCGCGCAGGCCGACGATGGCGATCTCGCCCAGCTTGTAGCTCAACGCCTGGCCCGGCCAGGAGATGTAGCGGTCGACCTCGGTGGTGATCTCGTGCTCGGACAGGGCGGTGCGCTCGCGCAGGTAGGCCAGCGCCCGGTCGCGGCTCCAGCCGTAGTGGTGCAGGCCGGTGTCGATGACCAGCCGGCTGGCCCGCCACATCTCGTAGGTCAGCCGGCCAAAGTCCTCGTACGGCGTCTCGTAGACGCCCATCTCCTTGCCCAGCTTCTCGGTGTACAGCGCCCAGCCCTCGCCATAGGCGGAGATGTAGCTGTCGCGGCGGAACGCCGGCAGCGCCTTCTGCTCCTGGCTCAGTGCCGCCTGCACGGCATGGCCGGGCGAGGATTCGTGCAGGGTCAGCGCCGGCAGGTTGTACAGCGGCCGCGAGGGCAGGTCGTACGTGTTGACCCAGTAGGTGCCCAGCCCGCCACGGCCGGCGGTCCAGAACGGGGCGATGTCGTCGGGCACCGGCACGATGGTGAAGCGGCCGCGCGGCAGGGTACCGATGTAGCGGCCGATCTGTCCGTCCACGCGCTTGGAGATCCAGGCGGCGCGGTCGAGCAGCTGCTGCGGTTCGGTGACGTAGAACTGCGGATCGGTGCGCAGGAAATGCAGGAAGTCCTGGAACCGGGTCTGCTCGCTTTCGCCCTTGAAGCCGACCCGGTCGATGATCGCGTCCATCTCGCCCTGGATCCGCGCCACCTCGGCCAGGCCGATCCGATGGATCTCCTGCGGGGTCAGGTCCAGCGTGGTGTAGCGGCGGATCTGCTGGCGGTAGTAGGCCTTGCCATCGGGCATCGCGCTGGCGGCCAGCGTGGTCCGTGCCTGCGGTACGTACTCGTCGCGGAAGAACCCCTGCAGCCGGGCGAACGCGGGGATCACCGCATCGCCGATCGCTGCCTGCGCCGCTTGGCGCAACGCCTGCTGCTCGGTGGCCGGAATCTGCGTCGGCATGACCTTGAACGGGGCGTAGAGCGCCGACGCAGTCGGATCCTCAAGGCCAGCGACGGCGGCGATCGAGCCTTCGCGTCCTTCCAGTACTGCGCGCGGCACGCTGAAGCCCCGCGCCAGGCCCGCGCGCATGTTGTCGGTCTGCTGGTCGAAGTAGCGCGGCACGTCGTTCAATCGCGCGATGTAGGCGCGATAGGCGGCGGCGGTGTGCATCGGCCGCCGCGCCATGAAGTTGAGGTTGGCCCAGAACGAGCTGTCGGAATTGAACGGCATCTCGTAGCCGCGCAGCCGGGTCTCGTCGGCCAGGTCCTGGACCTGGGCGCGATAGATCGCCAGGTTGACCTGGTTGGCGGCGGACAGCTGCGCCGGATCCAGCGCGTCGAGCTGGCGCAGCACGTCGGTCCAGGCCGCGAGCCGGGCCTGTTGCGCGGCCGGCGATACGTCGGGCAGGTCCGGATTGAGGTTGCCTTCCGTGGCGGCGCTGTCCTCGTCGCCCAGCCCGTTCTGTGCCTGCCGCCAGGTCCATTCCTTCTCGTAGATCGCCTGGAAACGCTTGTCCGCGTCACTGGCGACGGCCACCGGAGCGGTATCGGCGAATGCCGCGCCGGCGATGGGCAGGGACAGGGCGAGCAGCAGGGCGACGGAAAGTGGACGACTCATGCGGGGCCGGGATGCTCGGGGGAAACGCCGATCATCCCATCCCGGCGCGCCCGGTCCATGTCCCGGAAGTCGGGTCGGCCCGTGACGACGGTCGCGGCGCCGCGCCGAACGTCGTCAGTGCGTGGCCCGGTCGCGTCGCCAGCCGCGGTGGCGGATGTCCAGCACCAGGTTGTAGAGCGCGACGAAGGTCGGGAACAGGTTCTGCAGCACGCCCACCGAATCCTGCTTGGCCGAGAACAGGAAGTAGCTCAGCGTCATCAGGCTGCCGACCACGCTCATGTACCAGAACAGGCGCGGGATCACCGGCCTGCCGGCGCGACGCGTGGCCACGAACTGGACCAGCCAGCGGCCGCCGAACATCAGCGCGCCGGTATACCCGATCAGCTTCCAGCCGGTGACGTGCAGGCCGGTCCAGGCCAGCCACTCCAGCTGCTGGTTGAGCTCGAAGAATTCCATCTCAGCGCTCCTCGACCGCCGTCCGGCGGCTGCGGGTGATCAGCCAGGCCACCCCGCGCAGGTCGCGGATGCCGACCAGCGCGCGGCCCAGGTTGTTGTACTTGGACACGCCCGCGGTGCGTGGCCGGTGCGCGACCGGCACGCTGACCGTCTGCCAGCCCGCGCGCTGGACCAGCGCCGGCAGGTAGCGGTGCATGTGGTCGAAGTAGGGCAGGTCGAGGAACACGGCGCGCTCGAACAGCTTGATCCCGCAGCCGGTATCGGGGGTGTCGTCGCGCAGCATCCGGGCGCGGATCGCGTTGGCCCAGCGGCTGGCCCAGCGCTTGGAACCGGAGTCGCGCCGGTCCACGCGCCAGCCGGCGAACAGCTTCACCTCCGGTGCGGCCGCATCGCGCGCGGCCAGCAGCTTCGGGATGTCGGCCGGGTCGTTCTGGCCGTCGCCGTCGAGGGTGGCGATCCACGCCCCGCGCGCCGCCTTGACCCCGTTGCGCACCGCGGTGCTCTGCCCGCTCTGGGTCACGTGGCGCAGCACGCGCAGTTCCGGCACCTGCGCCTTGAGCGATTGCAGGACCGCCAGCGAGTCGTCGCGCGACTGGTCGTCGACGTAGACGATCTCGAACGGCGTGCGGCCACGCAGCGCGGCGACGATCTCGCCGACCAGCGGGGGAATGTTGTCGCGTTCGTTGAAGACCGGGACGACGACGGAAAGCTCGGGTGGGGTCATGGCGTCGTTCGCAAGGGGAGGTGGGAATCAGGGGGTCAGGCCGCGTCCCCGAAATAGTCGCGGCACCAGTGCACCACCGGCGGCAGTCCGGTTTCGATCGGAGTGTGCGGCTCGAAGCCGAATGCCGCCTTCGCCCGCCCGGTATCGGCCATCGTCTCGACCATGTCGCCCGGCTGCATCGGCCGGTACTGCCTGCGCGCCGGCTGGCCGGCGGCCTGCTCGATGACCGCGATGAAATGCTCGAGTTCGACCGGGGTGTGGTTGCCCAGGTTGAAGACCCGGTGCGGCACCGTCCCGGCCGGCGGATGGTCGAGCGCGCCGAGGATGCCGGACACGATGTCGGAAACATGTGTGAAATCGCGGCGCATGCGGCCCTGGTTGAACACCTCGATCTCGCGCCCGGCCAGCACCGCGCGCGCGAACAGCAGCGGCGCCATGTCCGGGCGGCCCCACGGGCCGTACACGGTGAAGAAGCGCAGGCCGGTCGCGGGCAGCCCGTACAGCTGGGCGTAGGTGTAGGCCATCAGTTCGTTGGCGGCCTTGGTCGCGGCGTACAGCGAGCGCGGCTTGTCGATGCGCTGGTCTTCGGAGAACGGTGGCGTCGCCGAGTCGCCATACACCGAGCTGCTCGAGGCGTAGACCAGGTGGCCGATGCCGCGATGCCGGCACAACTCGAGCATATTGACGAAGCCATCAAGGTTGCTGGCGACATAGGCGTGCGGATTCTGCAGGGAGTAGCGCACGCCGGCCTGCGCGGCGAGGTGGACGACGCGATCAGGCTTCACCTCGTCGAACAGCGCGGCCAGTCCGTCGCGATCCACCAGGTCCAGCGCGCGGATGTCGATGCCCGGGCACAGCGCGGCTACGCGGTCGCGCTTGATCGCCGGGTCGTAATAGGCGTTGTAGTTGTCCAGGCCGACGACGCGTTCGCCGCGAGCGGCCAGCGCCTGGCAGGTGTAGGCACCGATGAAGCCAGCGGCGCCGGTGACGAGGACGGTCATGGGGGAGCCCGTGTCAGCTGGCGGCATTGTCGCAAGCGCCGGGTGAACAGGGAATCGCCGCCCGGCACGCCGTCGTCGACCGGCCTGGGCCATCTCGCGTTGGCCGGCATGCGTCGCCGGCCGCGGCCCGATACTAGGACGGACGGACCCGCAGCCGCTCCAGCACGCCTTCCAGCGAGTCCAGGTCGGCGTAATGGATCACCAGCTTGCCCTTGCCGCCCTTGCCGTGGGCGATGGCGACCTTGGCGCCGAGCGACTCGGACAGTTCGGTTTCCAGCGAGGCGATGTCAGGCTGCTGCGCGCGCGCGGCGGTGGCCTTGCGCGCGGCATTGCCGCTGGCCGGCACCTTGCCGGCGGCGAACTGCTGGGCGCGGTGTTCGACCTCGCGCACCGACCAGCCATGTTCGGCGGCCTCGTAGGCCAGCTTGCTGGCCAGCTCCGGCGACAGGGTCAGCAGCGCGCGGGCGTGGCCCATTTCCAGCCGGCGCGACTCGAGCAGCGCGCGTATCGCGGGTGGCAGGTCGAGCAGGCGCAGCAGGTTGGACACCGCCGCGCGCGAACGCCCGACCGCGGCGGCGGCCTCGGCGTGGGTCAGCGAGAACTCGTCGATCAGCCGCTGCAGCGCCTGCGCTTCTTCCAGCGGGTTGAGGTCTTCGCGCTGGATGTTCTCGATCAGCGCCATGGCGATGACGGTGCGGTCGTCCAGCTCGCGCAGGACCACCGGCACTTCGCTCAGGCCGGCCAGTTGCGAGGCGCGCCAGCGGCGCTCGCCGGCGACGATCTCGTACTGCCCGGGTGCCAGTTCGCGCACGACGATCGGCTGGATCACGCCCTGCGCCTGGATCGAGGCCGACAGCTCCTCGAGCTTGGCCGGGTCCATGTCGCGCCGCGGCTGGTACTTGCCCGGCTGCAGCTGGCCCACCGGCAGGGTGCGCATCACGTCGCCCGGCTGCGGCTGGTCGGCCTGCTCGGGCGGGGTGGCCGCCGCGCCCTTGGGGCCGAGCAGGGCTTCCAGGCCGCGGCCCAGGCCGCGCTTCTTCGCCGTGCTCATGCGGCCTCCACCGGGCGCAGGCCGCGTTCGCGTTCGTGCTGGCGCCGGATCACTTCGCCGGCCAGGCCCAGGTAGGCGACGCCGCCGCGCGAGGCGGCATCGTAGCCGACGATGCTCTGGCCATGGCTGGGCGCCTCGGCCAGGCGCACGTTGCGCGGCACGATGGTCCGGAACACGCGGTCGCCGAAGTGCTCGGTCAGTTCGGCCGACACCGCATTGGCCAGGTTGTTGCGCACGTCGAACATGGTCCGCAGCACCCCTTCGATCTCCAGTCCCGGGTTCAGGCGCTGGCGCAGCGCCTCGATGGTTTCCACCAGCGCGCTCAGGCCTTCCAGCGCGTAGTACTCGCACTGCATCGGCACGATCACCGAGTCGGCCGCGGTCAGCGCGTTGAGGGTCAGCAGCGACAGCGCCGGCGGGCAGTCGATGATGATGAAGTCGTACTCGCCGCGCAGCGGTTCCAGCGCGATCTTCAGCTTCTGCTCGCGGCCGTCGACGTCCATCAGCTGGATCTCGGCGGCGGTCAGGTCGATGTTGCCCGGCAGCAGGTCGAAACCTTCGGCGGTGGTGTGCAGGATCGAGCGCGCATCGCGCTCGCCCAGCAGCATGTCGCAGGTCGATGCCTCCAGCTCGCGCTTGTCCACGCCGCTGCCCATGGTCGCGTTGCCCTGCGCATCCAGGTCCACCAGCAGCACGCGCTTGGGAGTACGCGCCAGCGCGGCGGCCAGGTTGACCGCCGTGGTGGTCTTGCCCACGCCTCCCTTCTGGTTGGCGACGGCGATGATGCGAGCCATGCGGGAACTGCCTTGGTTGCGGGACGCCGAGGGTCCGGAACGGGCCATTATGCGTATTTCAAGTCGCCCGGCCCACCTCGACCAGGTGCCGCTCCGCGTCCAGTCCCGGCACGGCGAGCGGGTGTACTGCCAGCGAGGTCCAGCCAGCCGGCAGCGCGGCGATTTCCTCGACCGGGTTCACGCCTTTCATCGCCAGCAGGCGGCCGTGCGGGGCGAGCAGGTGGCCCCCGACCTCGAGGATCCCGGCCAGGGTATCGAGCGCGCGGGCGGTGATCTGGGCATAGGCACCCGGTTCGGCGACCGCCTCGGCGCGTGATTCGGCCACCCGCGCGTTGCCCAGCTTGAGCTGGCGCACGGCCTCGCGCAGGAAGCGCGCCTTCTTGCCGTTGCTCTCGACCAGGGTCACCTGCAGGTCCGGGCGCACGATCGCCAGCGGGATGCCGGGCAGCCCCGGCCCGGTACCCAGGTCGGCCAGCGCGCCGGGCTGCACGAACGGGTGCATGGCCAGCGAATCGAGCAGGTGGCGCACCACCATCTCGTCGGGATCGCGGATCGCGGTGAGGTTGTAGGTCCGGTTCCAGCGCAGCAGCAGGGCCAGGTAGTCGAGCAGGGGCCTGGCCAGGGCGCGGTCCAGGTCGAGCGTGGCCAGGCCGTCGTCCAGGCGCTGGCGCAGGGCGGGGGAGAAGGGAGTGTCCATGGGCAAAGTATCGCCGATGGTGCGTCCTCGCCCGCGATCCGTTTCCAGGAACGCCGGGGCGACCGCAGCCTATGTGCCGCGCGGGTACCAGGCCACTGCGGCGTGGTAGCCGGGTTCGGGGGTCCATTCGCGCAGCTGCCATTCCGCGGCGATGCCCAGTGCCGGATCGCAGGCGAGCAGGCGCACCGGCGCGCCGTCTTCGTCGATGCCGAACTCCAGGCGGTCCAGGCCGAAGGCCAGGCCACGTCCATGCGCCTTGAGCAGCGCCTCCTTGGCGCACCACAGGCGCAGGAACGTCGCTTCGCGCTGCGCCGGTGCGGTCGCGCGCAGGCGCGCGGCTTCAGCCGGGGCGAAGTAGCGTTCCGCCAGCTCCAATGCACGCGGTCGTGGCCGCAACCGCTCCAGGTCCACGCCCAGGGTGATATCGCGGCCCATCGCCAGCAGCAGGCGTTCGCCGCTGTGGCTCCAGCCGGCATCGCGATCCTCGTAGGGCGCCAGCAGGCGCGGCCGCCCCCACGCATCGCGGGCCAGGATCGTCGCGGCATCGGTTTCGCCGAGCCAACCGGCGAGCAGTCCACGGACCTGGGGTTCGCCGCGCAGCCCCGGCACATGCGGCAACGCCTGCACCTGGACCGGGCCGAACTGCCAGCGCACGGGCGTGCTCATGGTGCCCGTCGGGTGGGTCGCGCGACGGCCGCGAGGTATACGGCCGCTTCACGCCATGGCGGGTCTGATGGCCCGGCCCACCCCGGGTATGGGGGTGACAATCGTGGACCTGAGGAGACACAGAGCATGGGCATCATCATCTGGTTGATCGTGGGCGGCATCGTCGGCTGGCTGGCCAGCCTGATCATGAGGCGCGACGGACAGCAGGGCATCCTGTTGAACATCATCGTCGGCATCGTCGGCGCGCTGCTGGCCGGCTGGATCTTCGGCGGCGGCATCAATGAAGCCATCACCATCCGTACCTTCCTGTTCTCGATCATCGGTGCAGTGATCCTGCTTGCGATCGTGAATCTGTTCACCCGCGGCCGGGTGCGCTGACGCGCCCCGGAAGCGCCGTGCGACGAGGAGACGGGGCCCGGCCATCGCCGGGCCTTCGTCTTTCCGGCAGTCGCTGCGGAGCAGCACGCGACTCAGGGCGCCAGTTCGATCCATGCCGGCGCATGGTCGCTCGGCCGTTCCCAGGTGCGCGGTTCGCGATCGATGCCGGCCGCGACCGTGCGCGCGCGCAACGCCTCCGAGACCAAGGTCAGGTCGATGCGCAGGCCGAGGTTGCGCCGGAACGCGGCCTGCCGGTAGTCCCACCAGCTGAATTGCCCGCCTTCCTCGTGCAGCAGGCGATAGCCGTCGTGCAGGCCGAGCGCGAGCAGGTCGCGCAGCGCGGCGCGCTCGGGGGCCGAGGTCAGGATGTGGGTGTCGTTCCACACGGCCGGGTCGTGCACGTCGCGCTCGTCGGGGGCGATGTTGAAGTCGCCCAGCACCACCAGGTGCGGATGCGCGCGCGCTTCCTCGCGCAGCCATTCGTGCACCGCGGCCAGCCATTGCAGCTTGAGCTCGTACTTGTCGGTGCCGACATCCTGGCCGTTGACCACGTACAGGTTGATGATGCGCGTGCCACCGATCGTGGCGCTGATCGCGCGCCGGTGCTCGTGCTCGAAGCCGGGCACGCCGACCAGCACGTCGCGCGGCTCCTCGCGCGCAAGGATCGCCACGCCGTTGTAGGTCTTCTGGCCGGAGAACACGCTGCGGTAGCCGAGCCCGGCCAGGGCCGTGTCCGGGAACTTGTGGTCCTCGAGCTTGGTTTCCTGCAGGCCGACCACGTCCGGGCCGAACGCGCGCAGCCACTGTTCCAGGTGCGGCAGGCGCACGTTGAGCGAGTTGACGTTCCAGCTGGCGATCTTCATCGGGCGGTCTTGATGGGAAGCGGTGCGCCGGGTGACGGCCGCATAGCATAGCCCCGCGCCGGCGCAGCGCCCCGGTCAACGCAGCAGCAGGTCGATCACCCGGCGGATGCGCGGATACGGCGGATGCAGCAGGTCGGTCGCGCTGCGCCGCGCCTGCCACAGCACCGGCAATGGCTTGGAAAGCGCGTCGAATCCGGCGCGGCCGTGGTAGGCGCCCATGCCGCTGGCACCGACGCCGCCGAACGGCAGGTTCTCGGCCGCGAAATGCAGCAGCGTGTCGTTGACGGTGACGCCACCGGCCAGGGTGGAGCGCAGGATCGTCTCGACCTGGCCGCGCTCGTGGCTGAAGGGGTACAGCGCCAGCGGCCGCGAACGCGCGTTGACGAAGGCGATCGCCTGTTCCAGCGAATCCACGCAGACCAGCGGCAGGATCGGGCCGAAGATCTCCTCGCGCATCAGCGCCAGGTCATCCGGTGGATCCAGCACGAGGACCGGCGCGAACAGGCGCTGCGCCGGATCATGCGTGGGCGCCAGCGGCAGCACTTCGCAGCCGCGCGCGCGCGCTTCGTCGAGCCAGCCCTGCAGCCGGTCGAACTGCGCGTCGTTGACGATGCGGCTGTAGTCCGGCGCGCCGTCGCCCAGGTCGCCGTAACGGGCCGCCACTTCCGTGCGCAGCGCCTGCACCAGCGCATCGCGTCGCGCGCGGCCGACCAGCAGCAGGTAGTCCGGGGCCACGCAGGTCTGGCCGGCGTTGAACCACTTGCCGGTGGCCAGGCGCGCGGCGGCGCGCTCGATCGGATAGTCGGCGCAGACGATCGCCGGCGACTTGCCGCCCAGCTCCAGGGTCAGCGGGGTGAGGTTGGCCGCGGCGGCCGCCATGACCTTGCGTCCGACCGCGGTCGATCCGGTGAATACCAGGTGGTCGAACGGCAGCGCGGCGAAAGCGCCGGCCAGTTCGGCGCCGCCATCGGCCACCGCCACGCGCGAGGCGGGGAACACCTCGGCCAGCAGTTCCTGCAGGAAGCGCGTGGTCCTGGGCGTGTGTTCGGAGGGCTTGAGGAAGACGTGGTTGCCGGCGGCGATCGCGGTGGCCAGCGGGATCAGCGCCAGGTTCACCGGGTAGTTCCACGGCGCGATCACCCCGACCACGCCCAGCGGCACGTGGCGCAGCTGCGCGCGCGCCGGCCACAGGCGCCAGCCGGCGCCGACGTTGCGCGGCTTCATCCAGCCGCGCAGGTGGCGCAGCAGGTGGTCGATGCCGGCCAGCACGGTCATGCCGTCGGCCAGCAGGCTTTCATCGTGCGAGCGGTGGCCGAAATCGGCGGCGATGGTGCGGGCCATTTCCGGGAGCCGGCGCTTCAGGGCCGCACGCAGCCGCAGCAGGTCGGCGCGCCGCTGTTCATAACCGGGCGGCTGCGCCTGCCAGGCTTCGCGCAGGCGGTGCAGGGTCGGGGCCAGGGCGGCGACGGTGGTCGCGGCCTCGTGCGCCGTGTCGTTGCCGGGGCCTTCGCCGGCGGATTCCGCCGTGGCCGTGGCCGCGGCGATCGCGGCATTGGCGGCAGTGATCGTCGCGGTCGCGGCGGTGGTGGCCGCCGTGGCGGAAGTGGTCGCTGGAGTGGTCATCGCCGCAGTCTACGGCCAGGTATGGAGGGGAATTCAATACAATGGGCCATGACCGGATTTCCCCCCTTGCTGCGCCCCTACCTCGACCAGGCTCCCCGCCTGGGCGAGCGCGTCTATGTCGATCCGGCCGCCACCGTCATCGGCGATGTCGAACTGGCCGACGATGCCTCGGTCTGGCCCGGCTGCGTGCTGCGTGGCGACGTCAACTACATCCGCGTCGGCGCGCGCACCAACGTGCAGGACGGCACCATCGTCCATGTCAGCCACCACAGCCCGTTCAACAAGGCCGGCTATCCGACCCTGATCGGCGCGGACGTGACCATCGGCCACGGCACGATCATCCACGCCTGCACGATCGAGGACCTGTGCCTGATCGGCATGGGTGCGTGCATCCTCGATGGCGCCACGGTGAGGAAGTACGGCTTCCTCGGCGCCGGCGCCGTGCTCGGGCCGGGCAAGGTCGTCGGCGAGGCGGAGCTGTGGCTGGGCAACCCGGCGCGTTTCGCCCGCAAGCTGACCGATCGCGAGATCGAGAGCCTGCATTACTCGGCCGCGCACTACGTGCGCTTGAAGGACCAGTACCTGGGCATGGCCGGCGCCTGACGGGCGCTCAAGGCGCGGTCGCCGATTCGAGCGTGGCCAGGATCGCCATCGCCTCGGCGCGACTGGCCCCGCACATCTCCGGGCCCGGCTTGAGCGAGGCGCAGAACGGCGGCCGTTCGGGTTTTCCGAACAGGCGGCAGCGCAGCGTGTCGTCCAGCTGCACGCAGGGCACGCCGGCGGGTTTGCCATGGGGCATGCCCGGGATCGGCGAGGTGATCGACGGGGCCGTGCAGCAGGCAGCGCAGCCGGCGCGGCAGGCGAATGGGCGATGGTCGGAACGTGCATCCATGCGCGCAGTCTAGGCCCCGCCTCCCGGCTGTGGTTGCGCTGCTGCAGGCGCCGCGCGCGCTGGGCAAGCGCGGGCACGGCCGCTACAGTCGGCGCGGGGAAATACCACGAGGACCGCATGCCGCCACGGGAGGTTGCCTGGCAGGAACGCCAGTCGCGCGCCGCCACGGATGCACCGGCGGCGGGGATGCTCGACACCTATCGCGAAGTGCTGACGCCGGAGGGCGTGGCCCTGCACCTGCCGGCCGCCGGTCCGGTGCCGCGCGCGCTGGCCTGGCTGCTGGACCTGGTCGTGCGCCTGGGGGTGCTGCTGGCGCTGGCGATGGTGCTCGGGATGCTCGGTGGCCTGGGCGAGGGCCTGTACAGCGTCGGCCTGTTCCTGGTGTTCTGGGCTTACCCGATCGTGCTGGAGGCGGCCTGGAACGGGCAGACGCCCGGCAAGCGCGCGCTCGGCCTGCGCGTGGTGGCCGGCGACGGCGCGCCGGTGGGCTGGTTGCCCGCGGTGGTGCGCAATCTCATGCGGGCGGTGGACATGCTGCCGTTCGGCTACGCGACCGGGCTGGCCAGCTGCCTGTACGACCGCCACAGCCGTCGCCTCGGCGACTTGGTCGCCGACACCGTCGTGGTGCACGTGCTGCCGCGGCAACTCGATCCGCAACTGCCGCCGGCCACTCCCCTGGCCCCGGCGCAGGCGCTGCTGCCGGACGAGCAGGCCGCGATCGTCGCCTTCGGCGAACGCGCGCCGCGGCTGTCGGCCGGGCGCCAGGCCGAACTCGCCGCGCTGGCGCATCCGCTGACCGGCAGCACCGGAGGCGAAGGCGTGCGCAGGCTGTACGGCATGGCCAACTGGCTGCTGGGGCGGCGCTGATGTCGCGTCGGAGCGGGGCGCACCGATGAAGCAGGAGCAGTTCGTCGCCCGCCACCAGGCCGAATGGGATGCGTTCGAGCTGTGGCTGAAGGCATGCGGCGGCGTGCGCGTGACGGCGCGCATGAAGGCCGCGCCGATCGGCCTGGACGACGGCGACGTGCCGGCCCGCTATCGCCGGCTGTGCCAGCAGCTGGCCCTGGCGCGGCGCCGCGGCTACAGCACGCCGCTGCTGCAGCGCTTGCAGGCGCTGATGCAGCAGGGCCATGCGGTGCTCTACCGCGCGCCACCGCCGCGCTGGCACCGGGCCGCCGAATTCCTGGTCGCCGGCTTCCCACAGCTGGTGCGCAGCCAGGCCGGCTGCATGGCTGCCGCGCTGGTGCTGTTCGCGTTGCCTTTGGTCACCCTGTTCGTGCTGCTGCAGTTACGCCCGGAGCTGGTCCACCAGATCCTTGACCCGGGCCAGATCGCGCAGATGGAGGCGATGTACGACCCAGCCGATCCGCGCCAGGCGCTCGGACGCGACAGCGGCAGCGACTGGCAGATGTTCGGCCACTACGTGATGAACAACATCAGCATCGGCCTGCGCACCTTCGCCGGCGGCTTGCTCGCCGGCGTCGGCACGATCCTGGTGCTGGTCTTCAACGGCGTGAGCATCGGCGCGGTGGCCGGGCACCTGCACGCGATCGGATACGGCGAGACGTTCTGGCGCTTCGTTGCCGGCCATGCGCCGCTGGAGCTGACCGCGATCGTCATCGCCGGTGGCGCCGGATTGCGCCTGGGCCTGGACCTGATCGCGCCGGGCCGGTACCGGCGCCGCGATGCGCTGGTCCGCGCCGGCCGCATCGGCGCACGACTGTGCCTGGGCGTGGTGGTGATGCTGCTGCTGGCGGCCTTCGTCGAGGCGTTCTGGTCGTCCACCCATTCGATCCCGGCGTGGGCCAAGTACACGTTCTCGGCCGCGATGTGGACGCTGGTGCTGGGCTGGTTGTGGCGCGGCGGCCGCGGTGCCGCGGGCGCGGAGGGCGACGATGCGTCCTGAAGACCTGGACGTCGCCCTGCGCCCGCGCTCGTCGTGGGAAGCGATGGAGCTGGGCACCGCCCTGCTGCGCCGCCATGCCGGCGCGGTGTGGCGACCGTGGCTGCTGGCGACGCTGCCGGTGCTGGTCGTGCTCAATGCCGCCGCGTGGATGCTCGACCGGGTGTGGCTGGCGGCGCTGCTGATGTGGTGGCTCAAGCCGCTGTTCGACCGGATCCCGCTGTACGTGCTTTCGCGCGGCGTTTTCGGCCACACGCCGGGCACCGTGGAAACCCTGCGCGCGCAGTGGAGCTTCGGCCGCGGTGCGATGGCGGCCCACCTGCTCTGGCGCCGCCTGTCGCCGGCGCGCTCCCTGCTGATGCCGGTGGACCTGCTCGAAGGCTCCGCCGCGGCGCAACGCCGCGCGCGTCGTCGCGTGGTCGGCGGTCCGGCCTACGGGCAAGCGGCGCTGCTGACCTGGACCTGCTGGCACTTCGAGCTGGCGCTGGCGCTGGGCGTGGTCGCGGCGGTGTTCCTGGCGGTCCCGCCGGAGCTGCTGCCCGATTCGCTCAATTCGTTCTGGATGCTGCTGCGCGCCGGGCCGCCGCCGTGGCTGGAGCTGGCGTTCAACGCAGTCGCATGGCTGGCGGTGTCGGTGGTCGGACCGTTCTACGTGGCCGCCGGCTTCGGCCTCTACCTCAACCGCCGTACCGAAACCGAAGCCTGGGACGTGGAGCTGGCGTTCCGGCGCCTGCGCGAACGCCTGCTCGCCCAGGCCGCCGCGCCACTGGCCCTGCTGTTGCTGGCATGCACGCTGCTGTCGCCCGCGGAGGTGCTCGCGCAACAGCAGGGCGCAGACGACGCGAAGCCGGCAACACTGGAACAGGTGTTCGGCCAGGACCATGCCGATGACGCGCGCTTTCGCGATGCGGTCGCGCGCACCTATCGCGATCCGCTGCTGGGCGGCGAACGCACCGTAGTGGAATGGCGGCCCAAGTCGCCGCCCCGGGAAAAGACCGGCGACGCGCCGGACCTGTCCGTCCTGGCCGTGCTGCTGTCGCGCATCGGCGAATGGATGCTGTGGATCGCGGTCGCCGTGCTGGTCGTGCTGGTCCTGGTGACCGCGCCGCGCTGGCTGCCGTGGCTGGGAGGCTCTGCACGTCGCAAACGCGCCGAAGCACCGGTCGTGGCGTCCACGCCGCTGGCCATGCCCGAGGCATTGCCCGAGGACATCGCCGCCGCGGCGCGCCGCCTCTGGCAGTCCGGACACCCGCGCGAGGCCCTGGCCCTGGTCTACCGCGGCAGCGTCGAGGCGATGGCCCGCGACGCGCAGGTCGAACTCCCGCCAGGTGCGACCGAAGCCCAGTGCCTTCGCGCGTCACGCAAGCTGCCGCTGCCGGCTGCCCGCGAACTGTTCGCGCAGGTGGTGCGGGTGTGGCAGTACGCCGCCTATGCCGGGCGCCTGCCCGCCGAGAGCGAGTTCGACAGCCTGCTGGACTCGGCGCGGATGCAGTGGGCGTGGCGCGGATGAAGCCCAGGGCACGCACCGGGTTGCTTGCCGCGCTGGTCGCGCTTGCGGCATGCGCGGTGGTCGCCGCGCTGGTCGCGTGGTTCCTGCACACCCACGAACGGATCGAGCACAAGCAGCCGCTGCCGCCGCAGGGCGAAGCGGCGTGGAACCCGCTGTATGCACTGCGTGAGAGCCTGCGCGCGGACAAGGTGCCCGCACAGACGCGGCAGCGGCTGGAGCCGGCGCTGTTCGTATCCGCACCGGGCGACACCGTGCTGCTCGACGGCGATCCGGCGCGGCTGCGCGCCGCCGAGGTGGACGCGCTGCTGGACTGGGTCGCAAGCGGTGGCCACCTGCTGCTGCGCACGCCGCTGGCGTCCGTCCCCGGCGATGACGACGCCGACGGCGCACCGGAGGTCCCGCCGCTGCTGCTGCGGCTCGGCGTGGAAGCCCTGCTGCCGCCGGCGTGCGTGCAGCTGCAGGTGCGCGGCGAGGAGTCCCACGTGGAATTCTGCGACGGCTGGCGCGTGCAGCTGGAGCGTGGCGTTTCGCCGCGGCGTGCATGGGGCGACGCGGAACCCGGCTACGCCTTCGTCCGCCTCGCCCACGGCCGCGGCACCGTGGACGTGGCCAGCGACTACGACATCTTCGGCAACGACCAGCTCGACGAGGCGACCCACCAGGCCCTGGCCCGGCAGCTGCTGGCGCCCAACTACGGCCGCGGCACCGTGCACCTGGTCTACGCGACGCGCATCGAATCGTTGTGGTGGCGCCTGCTGCGCGATGGCTGGATGTTGTGGTCGCCGCTGGCCTTGCTGCTGGCCGGCTGGCTGTGGCGTCGCGCGCAGCGCTTCGGCCCGTGGCTGCCGTCGCCGGTGGCCTCGCGCCGATCGCTGCGCGAGCACGTGCGCGCCAGCGGCGCTTTGCTGTTGCGGCGGGGCCAGGCGCCCTTGCTGTACGACGCCACGCGCGAGGCCTTCCTCGCCCGCCTGCGCCGGCGCGACCCCGCCAGTGCCGCCCTGGCCGGCGAGGCGCGCGTGCAGGCGATCGCCGCGCGCCTGCAGCTGCCGCACTACCTGGTCCGCGAAGCCCTCACCCGCCAGGGGGTGCAGGACCGCCATGTCTTTTTCGCGCGCGTGCGCACCCTGATCCAGATGAGGAACCGGCTATGAACGACACCGCTGCCGATGCGATTACCGGCGAAGCTCTCAGCACGCGCGTGGAGGCGATCCGCGCCGAAGTGGGCAAGGCCTTCATCGGCCAGGAGGAGGCACTGGACCAGGTCCTGGTCGCCTTGCTGGCCGGCGGCCACGTGCTGATCGAAGGCGTGCCTGGCTTGGGCAAGACCCTGCTGGTGCGCGCGCTGGGCCAGGCACTGGAGCTGGACTGGGCACGCGTGCAGTTCACCCCGGACCTGATGCCCAGCGACATCAGCGGCCATGCGGTCTACGACCCGAAGACCGAGAGTTTCAAGATCCGCCGCGGCCCGGTGTTCACCCACCTGCTGCTGGCCGACGAGATCAACCGCGCCCCGGCCAAGACCCAGTCGGCGTTGCTGGAAGTGATGCAGGAAGGGCAGGTGACGATCGAAGGCCGCTCGTTCGCGCTGGCGCCGCCGTTCATGGCCCTGGCCACGCAGAACCCGGTCGAGCAGGAGGGCACCTATCCGCTGCCGGAAGCGCAGCTGGACCGCTTCCTGCTCAAGGTGCTGATCGGCTATCCGAAGCTCGAGGACGAGAAGCGCCTGGTGGAAGCGACCACCGGCGGGCGCAGCGGCGGCGACTTCGACCTGTCGCAGGTGCGACGCGTGCTCGATGCCGGCGAGGTGCTGGCGATGCAGCAGGGCACCGCGCAGGTCGCGGTGGATCCGGCGGTACTCGACTACGCGGTACGGATCGTCGCCGCCACCCGCAAGTCGCCGGGTATCGCGCTGGGCGCGGGTCCGCGCGGCAGCATCGCCCTGGTCCGCGCGGCGCGCGCGCAGGCCGTGCTCGGCGGCCGCGACTTCGCCACGCCCGACGACGTGCGCGCGATCGCCATGCCGGCGCTGCGCCACCGCATCACCCTGGCGCCGGAGCTGCAGATCGACGGGCAGTCGGTCGACGACGTGCTGCAGGCGTTGCTGGCCCGGGTCGAGGCGCCGCGGCAGTGAGCCAGGCGCGCCCGCCGTTCCCGCAACCACGGATGCGCCGATGAGGCCGGCCCCGGCATTGCTGGTGCTGCTGGCGGCATGGGCCGTGGTCGGTGCCGCGGTGCTGGCCGGCCAGGTGCCGGCTGCCGCGTGGTGGGCAACGGGCGCCAGCCTGGTCGCGTTCGCGCTGCTTGATGGGCTGCTGCTGCGTGCGCGACCGACGCCGGACGTGCAGCGCGTGCTGCCCGAGGCCCTGCCGGTCGGCCACCGGCGCGAGGTCGAACTGAAGATCGTCGCCCCGCGCCGGCAGCGGCTGGACCTGTTCGACCTGCATCCTTCCGGCTGGCCGGTCGAGGGCCTGCCGCAGCGCCTGCGCGTCGTACCCGGGCAGGAAATCTCGGTGCGCTACCGGCTCACCGCCGCCGCGCGTGGCCTGCACGTGTTTCCCGGCACGCAGCTGCGACTGCACTCGCCCTTGCGCCTGTGGACGCAGTCGCGCCTGGCCGGCGAACCGCGGCAGGTGCGCGTGTATCCGGACTTCGCGCCGCTGGCGCGGCTGGCCCTGCTGAGCGCCGAACAGGCCTCGCGCGTGGTCGGTGCGCATGTGCGCCGCCGGCGCGGCGAAGGCACCGACTTCCAGCAGATGCGCGAGTACCGCATCGGCGACAGCCTGCGCCGGATCGACTGGAAGGCGACCGCACGCGCGCGCAAGCTGGTCTCGCGCGAGTACCAGGAAGAACGCAACCAGCAGGTCCTGCTGGTGGTCGACACCGGCCGGCGGATGCTGGCCAGCGAAGGCGGACTGACCCATTTCGACCACGCGCTCAACGCCGCGCTGGTCGTGGCCTGGCTGGGCCTGCGCCAGGGCGATGCGGTGGGACTGATGGCCGCCGGCGGCGAAGCCCGCTGGGTGCCGCCGCACCGCGGCATGGGCGCACTGGATGCCTTGCTGCGCGCCAGCTACGACCTGCAGCCCGCACCGGTGGCCACCGACTACCTGGCGCTGGCCGGCGAACTGGCGCGGCGCCAGCCGCGGCGCGCGCAGGTGATGCTGGTGACCAACGTCCGCGAGGAGGACAGCGGGGAACTGCTGGCGGCCGTGCGCCTGCTGCAGCGCCGCCACCTGGTCTGCGTGGCGAGCCTGCGCGAACAGGTGCTGGATGCGACGCTGGATGCGGACGTGGCGGACCTGGATGGCGCGGTGACCGCCGGCGCGGTCGCCCATTACCTGCAGCAGCGCGCCGCCGCGCACGAGGCGCTGCGCCAGCACGGCGTCATGACCCTGGACGTGGCCCCGGCCGACCTGTCGGCGGCACTGGTCGAGCGCTACCTGGCGGTCAAGCGCGACGGACTGCTGTAGCCTGTGGTCCACATCCACGAAATGGCGGGAAAGGCGATGGCCCAGGGATCGACCGGCAACGTGATTGCCGCACTGTGCAGCTTCTTCGTGCCCGGGCTTGGCCAGCTGATCCAGGGCCGCCTGCTCTCGGCGATCCTGTGGTTCGCGGTGGCCTGCATCGCGTTCGTGGTGACCTGGCTGATCACGCTTTCGCTGTTGCCGTTCGGCTGGTTCGTGGTCAGCGTCTTCTCGTGCATCAACGCCGCCGTCTACAAGGGCGCGCGCAGCGCCTGAGCGCGTAACACCGGCCGGCGTCCTCAGCGGCTGTCGCGCGCGGCCGCTTCGATGCCCTTGCCGGTCGCGGCCCACCACAGGCCGCCGTACAGGTGTTCCAGGTACAGGCGATCCTCGTACAGCGCGGGCGTATGCCCCAATGCGGTGGCGAACACGCGCCCGCCGTCGTAGGCGTGGTACCAGGCCACCGGATGATCGGCGCCCATGCCGCGCGCGGTCTGTCCCGGCCAGATGCGGGTCGGTTCGTAGCTGCGTTCGTCCACCGACAGCACGGTGCGCAGGCCCGGCACCAGCGCTTCGTTGAACTCGTACCACTCGTCGGTCCAGATCCAGCGCGCCGGCAGGCCGAACGCGGCCGGAAACGCCGGATCGTCCACGCGCACGGTCGCCGTCTGCACCATCGGATGGATGCGGAACGTGCGCCCGACCAGCTTCTCGAACCACGGCCAGTCGCCGGGCGGATTGAAGATCAGCGCGCGGTGCACGGCGACCACGCCGCCGCCGGCGCGCACGTAGGCTTCCAGCTTCGTACGCTGCGCACCCTTGAGCTCGTCGCCGGGGGTGTTGAGCAGGACGATCGCGGCGTACTTCGACAGGTCGCCGTCGAACGGCGAGGTGTTCCAGCTCCAGTCCATGTCGAAAGCGTGGCGCTGCGCCATCTGCTCGAATTGCGGCCGGGCCACCACCGCGTAATCGTGGTGGTAGCGGTTGGGAATGGCGACGACCAGCACCTTGAACTGGCCCTCGGCGAAGGCGGGCGCGGCGAAGGTCGCGGCGAGCAGCAGGCAGGCGAGCAGGAAGCGTTTCATGCGCCGATCGTAGCCGCACGCCCGTCGTGGCGGAGGCCGCCGGCTATTCCGATTGTTCCCGGGCCGATGCCGGCGCGCGATGCGCACGCCATCGGCAACGGGGTTTGCCGCGACCGATGGCGAAGTCGCGCGCCGTCAGTGCCGCGGTTCGGTACCGCCCGGTGGGCGCTGCTGCGGGGCGCGATGAGCGGCGTCGGCTGCCCATCGCATCCACTTGCCACGCGCAGCGCGGATGCCAGGCTTCGGCTTCCGGAGGCGCGGCTGCACGGCGCGCGCACCAGGAAGACCCGCGTTGGCCGGGAAACCACTATGCCCGGGCACGGAGCGTGCCAATCGCAAGCCTAGAAGCCTTGCGATCCGGGCGCCAAGCTCCGGCCGTCGGGATGGAGGCCGGGCGATCCGCGCCGGCGTTCCGCATGCAGACCCGCCAGCCAGGGATGCGCCCCTGGCGACATCCCGCTACGGCGTGGCTGTGCGCGCGCCGGCGGCGTCCAGCGCCTGCAGCAGCGGCGCCAGCGGCAGCTCCGGGGCCGTGCCCTGGTGGCCGCGCACGGTGTGGGCGCGCAGCAGCGAGTTGAGGATCGCCTCCTCGGTCGCTTCGGCAGTGGCCTGGAACAGCGGGGTCATGGCGTCGTTGGCGACGCTGGCGGCCGGCTGCACGGCCACATCGCGCCGACGCCGGTTCTGCTTCGCGGTCGAGAAGGCGATGACGTAGTCGCCCGAACCATTGGACATGTCCGAGCCGGTGCGGGCCAGGCCGGTCAACGCGCGGCTGGCCAGGCGGCGCAGCGCGGCCGGGTCCAGCGGCGCGTCGGTGGCGATGACGATCATGATGCTGCCGTCGCCGGTCGAGGGCGCCGGCTGCAGCGCGCGCGCCACCTGCGCCGGATCCGGAAGCGACTTCCACACCGGGACGCCGGCCACGGTCAGGTGGCCGCCGAAATTGCTCTGCACCAGCACGCCGACGGTATGCCCGCCCTGCGTGGCCTCGAGCCGGCGCGAACTGGTGCCGATGCCGCCTTTCCAGCCGAACGCGACGGTGCCGGCGCCCGCACCGACGGCGCCTTCCTCGACTCCGGCATACGACAGCCGGGCGAGCGCCTGCTCGACCTGCGCGGGCCCGACCGGTCGCGCACGGATGTCGCTGAGGTAGCCGTCGTTGGTCTCACCGACGACCGGGTTGATCGAGCGCACCTGGGCCATGCCCGGCTGCGCGAGCAGGTGCGTGGTCAATGCGTCGGCCACCTTCCACACGCCCAGCGTGCCGGTCAGCAGCACCGGTGATTCCAGTTCGCCCAGTTCCTGCACCTGGGTGACCCCGAGCAGCTTGCCGAAGCCGTTGCCGACCACGATCGCCGCCGGCACCCGTTCCAGGTAGGTGTTGCCGCGATGCGGGACGATCGCGGTCACGCCGGTGTTGAAGCGCGTGCCCTGGGCCAGCGTGGCATGGCCGACGCCGACGCCATCGACGTCGGTGATCGCGTTGTGCGCACCGGTCGGCAGCGTGCCGATGACGATGCCGGCATCGCGTGCGCGCGGTCGCGCGGCCGGCGTGTCCGCGGCGTAGGTGCTGGCGGTGGTGGCGGAGAGGCAGGTGAGCAGCAGCAGGATCGGCAGGGGTTTCATGCCGCCATGCTAGCCCGGCGCAGCGCGGATGCGTGCCGCCGCCGGCGGACGTGCCGCCGCCGGCGGAAAGGTCCTCCCGGGGCGGCGGCCGGCGCCGGTCAGCGGAAGATGTCGCCCATGACCTCGACGATGAGGCCGTTGCCCAGCGACACGAGGATCAGGTCGTCGCCGGCGACGCGCCATTCGTGGCCGGAATAGACCGGGAGCTCGCGCAGCATCGGAGCGGGCACCATTTTCTTGGCGATGCCCGGCGGCAGCGGCTTGCCGCGCGCGAGGTTCTTGCGGATGCCCGGAGGCAGGGCGGAATAGCCCACGTATCCGTGGCGCTCGGCGATGCGCCGCGCGTCACCGGTGCTGATGGAGATCGACCCCAGGCCACCGATGCCTGCGTCGACATGGACGCCGCTGGGCTCGCTGTAACTGTGCGTGTGGCCGTCCTTGTCCTTCTTGTGCCCCTTGCCTTCCGGCGGCGCGGCGAGCGCCGGCAGGGCCAGCAGGCTGGCCAGGACGAGGGACGGAATCGTGATGGCGCGATGCATGGTGGTGCTCCGGTTGGCGGTTGGCGACGGACGGCCGTCGCTGCGTACGCGCTGATATACCGCGCATCACCGCGCAGTGCAGTGAACGGAGTCGAAGAATCCACGCCCCGCTGCGGGACGGTTCAGGCTGCGGCGATGGCGCGGCTCAGTCGGCGGTGACCAGCACCGGATCGCGTTCGCGCAGCGCGGCGTAGACCGCATCGGTCTGCGGCCGCACGCCGTGCCACTGCTCGAAGGCCTCGGCGGCCTGTTCGACCAGCATGCCCAGGCCATCGACCACGTTGTGGCATCCGGCCGAACGGGCCCAGGCCAGGAACGGGATCGCGACCTCGCCGTAGTTCAGGTCCACGGCCAGGGTGCGGCTGTTGACCAGCGACAGGGGTGCGCTGAACGTGGCATCCGCATCGCGGCCGGCGGAGGTGGCGTTGACGATCAGTTCGAAATCGCCGAGCTCGCGCAGGTCCTGCCAGTAGCGCGAGTGCGCGCGGGCCGGTTCGCCCAGGGCGTCGGCCAGCGCATCGGCGCGCTCGGGCGTGCGGTTGACCACGACCAGCTCCTCGATGCCCGCGTCCAGCAGCGCCGGGGCGACTCCGCGCGCCGCGCCGCCGGCGCCGATCAGCAACGCGCGTCGCGCGCGCAGGTCCAGCGCGTGGCGCCCGGTGAGGTCGCGGACCAGGCCGGCACCGTCGGTGTTGTCGCCCTGCCACTGGCCATCGTTGAGGGTCAGCGTGTTGACCGCGCCGGCCCGGCGCGCGCGGTCGCTGACCTGCGAGCAGAGCGCGAACGCGGCTTCCTTCAGCGGCAGGGTCACGTTGGCGCCGCGTCCGCCGCCGCCGGCGAAGCGTGCGAGCGCCGCCACGAACTCCTGCGGCGGCGCGTCGATGGCGGTGTATTCCAGCGCGATGCCGCACTGGCGGGCGAAAGCGGCGTGGATGCGGGGCGAGAGCGAGTGTGCGATCGGATGGCCGAAGACGGCGTATCGGGCGATGGACATGGCGTGGTATCAATCCGCGGGTTAGTGAACCTGCCTGGAGCGAACACCATGAAGCGTGCACTGGGCGTCGCCATCGTCGCCAGTCTACTCTGCGGCCCGGCCTGGGCGCAGCTGGCCGAGTACGGCATCGAGGGCATCTGGACCGTGTCCACCCGCGACGCCGAACTGCGCGGCAGCGTCGCGCCGGACGGCAAGCGGATCGTGTGGGGCAGCGATCGTGCCGGTGGCGCCGGCGGTGGCGACCTGTGGCAGGCCCGCAACGAGGGCGGCCGCTGGCTCGATCCGCAGCCGTTGGCGATCAACACGCCAGCGTTGGAAGCCGAGCCGACCTTCAGCGCCGACGGGCGTTGGCTGTACTTCGTGTCCGACCGCGCCGGTGGGGCCGGGGGGCGCGACCTGTACCGCGTGGCGGTGCGCGAAGACGGCTACGGCCAGCCGGAGTGGCTGGGCGCGGCGGTCAACACCGATGCCGACGAAGGTTCGCCCCTGCCGGGCGCCGACGGCCAGTGGCTGCTGTTCGCCAGCAACGGCGGCCAGGGCCAGGGGGGTTACGACCTCAAGCTCGCGCGCCGCTCGGGTGCGGAATGGGTCCTGCAGGGGCCCGTGCCCGGGGTGAACAGCGGCCACGACGAATTCGATGCGGCCTGGCTCGATGGCGGGCGGGCGCTGGCGTTCGCGCGCGGCGATGCGCAGGCCGGAACCGCCCGCGTATACGTGGCCACCTGCGATGGCCGGCAGTACGCCAACGCGACGCCATGGACGCTGTCGTTCAATACCGAGGGCGGCTACACCCGTGCGGTCGTCGCCGATCCCTCGCGCCCGGGCGAAGGCACGGTCACCGGCACGGCGCGTTCGCCCAAGGCCGGCAAGTCCGACCTGTACCGGATCGTGCTGCCGACCGTGCGCGGCCAGGACGGGTGCCTGGCCGGGCAGGGCGGCTGAGCGCGCTCAGCCCTCGCGCAGCCAGCGCGCCGCATCGAGCGCGTAGTAGGTCAGCACGCCGTCGGCGCCTGCCCGCTTGAACGCCAGCAGCGCTTCCATCGCGCAGGCCTTCTCGTCGATCCAGCCGTTGGCCGAGGCGGCCTTGAGCATCGCGTACTCGCCACTCACCTGGTAGGCGAAGGTCGGCACGCCGAACGCGTCCTTCACCCGGCGGATCACGTCCAGGTAGGGCAGGCCCGGCTTGACCATGACCATGTCCGCGCCCTCGGCGATGTCCAGCTCGACCTCGCGCAGCGCTTCGTCGGCGTTGGCCGGATCCATCTGGTAGGTGAACTTGTTGCCCTTGCCCAGGTTGCCGGCGCTGCCGACCGCGCTGCGGAACGGGCCATAGAAAGCCGAGGCGTACTTGGCCGCGTACGACATGATCCGGGTGTTGATGAAGCCGGCCGATTCCAGCGCTTCGCGGATCGCGCCGATGCGCCCGTCCATCATGTCGCTGGGCGAAAGGATGTCCGCGCCCGCGGCGGCATGGGCCAGCGACTGCTTCACCAGCGCTTCGATGGTGGCGTCGTTGAGGATGTAGCCGGTCTCGTCGATCAGTCCGTCCTGGCCGTGCGTGGTGTAAGGATCCAGCGCCTGGTCGGTCATCACGCCCAGCTCGGGGAAGCGCGACTTCAGCGCGCGGATCGCGCGCGGGATGATCCCGCCTTCGTCCCAGGCGATGCGGCCGTCGGCGGTCTTGGCCGCGGCATCGGGCACGCCGAACAGGTCCAGCACCGGCACGCCCAGCTCCAGCGCCTGCTCGCCCACGCGCAGCAGCTCGTCGATCGACAGCCGCTCCACGCCCGGCATCGACGGCACCGGCGCCCTGCCGGCAGCCTCGTGCACGAACACCGGGTAGATCAGGTCGTTCGTGGTCAGCACGTGCTCGCGCATGAGCCGGCGGGAAAAGTCGTCGCGGCGCATGCGCCGCAGGCGGACGTGGGGAAAGCTCATCGTCGACTCCAGGAAAAACAGGCGTCCATGATACGCCCCGGTCTCCGGCCGCCTGAGCCGTTCAGCGCCTTGCCGCGGCGCCCGGGCCGGGTTAGTGGCCGATTCACGCCCGGCGGAGGATGATGCGGCCATATCGCCAATACCCGGGGGACCGCCATGCGCCTGCAGATCGCCGCGTTGACTGCCGTACTGCTTCTGTCCGGTTGTGCCGGATCGTCCAAGGTGATGGTCGGCCAGGCGCGGCCCCCGATCGATCCTGCGCAGGTCCAGATCTACACCGTGGTCCCGGCCGGTGCGCAGGAGATCGCCCAGATCGAATCCAGCAGCGCGATCGGTTTTGGCACCCAGGGCCAGACCGATTCGGCGGTGGCGCGGCTCAAGGCCGAGGCCGCGGCATTGGGGGCCAACGGCGTGGTGCTGATGGGCGTGGGCTCGTCCGGCTCGTCGGGCGGCGGCGTCTCGGTCGGTGGCGGCAGCTGGGGCAGCAGTTCCTACGGCGGCGTCGGCGTCGGCATCCCGACCCAGCAGAAGAAGGCGGTCGGCATGGCGATCTGGGTGCCCGCCGGCGCGGTGCCGGTGATGCCGTCCACGATCCCGGTGCCGGCCCCGGCCCCGAGCTCGGCCCCGACTCCCGCGCCGTCCCCGACAAACCCGCCCCTGTAGGAGCGGGCACGACCGCGACACCTGGGGCGCCGCAGCCACGAGGCCGTCACCCGGGCCGCCGTCGCCGGTGTCCCGGCCATCCCCGCTCCCGTAGGTTTCAGTGCCCCGGCTTGAGGCAGCGCGCGAAGAAGTCTTCGGCCAGCCGATAGCGGTGCAGCGCATCCTTGCCCGCCAGGCCATGCTTGGCGCCCGGGTAGGCCATCATCTCGAACGGCTGGCCGTGCTTCTGCAACGCCGACATCACCACGGTGGAATTGGTGAACAGCACGTTGTCGTCGGCCATGCCGTGGACCAGCAGCAGCTTCGGTGCGTTCTCGCCGACCAGGCCGTCGATGTGGGTCAGCACGCGCGCATCGCGGTAGCCGTCCGGATTGGTCGCGGGCAGGTCCATGTAGCGTTCGGTGTAGTGGGTGTCGTACAGCCCCCAGTCGCTGACCGGCGCGCCGGCCACGCCGCAGGCATACGCGTCGGTGCGCGCGAGCAGCATCAGGGTCATGTAGCCGCCGTTGGACCAGCCGTGCACGCCGATCCGCGCCGGGTCCACCCACGATTGCGACTTCAGCCAGTCGACACCGCGCAGCTGGTCGTCCACTTCCACCGTGCCCTGCCTGGCGTACAGCGCGCCGCCGAAATCGCGGCCGCGGCGCGGCGTGCCGCGGTTGTCCAGCGAGAACACCACGTAGCCCTGCTGGGCCAGGTACTGGTTGAACAGCGCGTCGTTGCGGGCCGGCCATGCGCGGGCCACGGTCTGGGTCGCCGGGCCGCCGTAGACGAAGACGACCACCGGGTACTTCTTCTTCGGATCGAAGTCCGCCGGCTTGACCAGGCTGTAATGCAGCGGCGTGGTGCCATCGGCGGCGGTGAGCGTGCCGAATTCGACCGGGCGCTGGGCGTCGCGGTACTTCGCGTATGGATGCTGCGGATCGGCCAGCTCGTTGCGCAGCAGCGTCGCCAGTTTCGTGCCGTCGTTGCGGAACAGTTCGATCTGCGGAGGCGTGCCCGGCGCCGACCAGCTGTCCACGTAGACGCTGGCATTGCGGGCGAAGCTGGCCGCGTGCATGCCGGCGGCCTGCGAGAGCTTCTCCACCGTGCCGCCGGCCAGGGGCACGCGGTAGAGGTGCTTCTCCAGCGCCGAATCCTGCGTGCCGGTGAACCAGACGTAGCCCGCCTTCGGATCCACCGCCACCAGTTCATCGACGATCCACTCGCCGGACGTGAGCGGAGCCAACGTGGCGCCGTCCTCCGAAGCCAGGTACAGGTGCTGGAAGCCGCTGCGCTCGGACGACCACAGGAAGCGGCCGTCCGCCAGGAAGCGCAGGCTGTTGTGCAGCGGCACCCAGGTCTTCGAGGTTTCCGTGGCGAGGACGCGCTGCGCGCCGGTGGCCAGCGTCGCTTCGACCAGTTCGAGGGTCTTCTGGTCGCGTGACTGGCGCTGGAAGGTGAGGCGCTGCGGATCGCGCCAGTCGACGCGGGCCAGGTAGATGTCCTGCTCCGGACCCAGGTCGACCCAGTGAGGCTTGGCGCCGACCCGCGGAGCAATGACGCCGAGCTGGATCGCCACGTTGCGGTCGCCCGCCGCCGGATAGCGTTGCTCGACCACGTCCGTGCGGTCGGCATAGACCTCGTAGCGCTGCTGCACCGGCACCGGCGATTCATCGATGCGGGCAAACGCGATCGCGCTGTCGTCCGATGCCCACCAGTAGCCGGTGTGGCGATCCATCTCTTCGTCGGCGACGAACTCGGCCACGCCGTTGCCGATGGTGGCGCCGCCGTCGAAGGTCAGCTGGACTTCCTTGCCCGTGGCCAGTTCGACCACCCACAGGTTGCGCGCACGGATGAAACTTGCGAAACCGCCCTTCGGCGATAGCCGCGCATCGGTGGCGAACCCGTTGCCGCTGGTGAGCTTGCGCACCGCATCGGCGCCGCTGCGGTCGAGGTCATGGAAATAGAGCTCGCCGCCGAGCGGGAACAGCAGTGCGCGTCCATTGGGTGCCCACTGGTACTCGACGATGCCCGAATAGGCGGCGATGCGCTGCCGTTCGCGGCGCGCCTTCTCTTCGTCGCTGAGCGTTTCGTTGCCCGGCAGGACCACGCTGGAATCGACGAGGACGCGGGTCTGGCCGCTGGCGACCTCGTATTCCCACAGGTCCAGGCGGTTGCGGTCGCTGTCCTTGCCGCGCAGGAACGTCACACGGGTGCCGTCCGGCGAGACCTGCGGCTTCATCAGCGTCGGGCCGGACAGCGGCGCGGGGCCGGTGATCGCCTCCAGGGTGAGTTTCGCGGCGTGGGCGGGGGCGGTGGCGAGGATCGTCATCAGCAGGACCGGTAGGGCGAACAAGCGCATGCGGGTGTTCCGGGGTGAGGCTCGAACAGGAGGCGGATTGTAGGGGGCGCAGGAGAGTGACCGGATCGGCCATCAGGCAGGGGGTGGACGTCATGGCCGGGTCATTGGATGTCCCGAGTCATGTCCGACCGGGTCCTGATGCATGACAGCGTTGTCTCGCTGGCCTGCACCGAAATGATGCAATGTCTCTATTTGCGTCGTTATGTAGATATGTTCGCCAATCGTCAGCAATCGCGAAACTGGTCCGGCGCGCAGCACACTGCGTGGGCAGAGCCATCAGGGGGTACGACTGGCGCCAGGGACCGACATGGAACGTGCCGCGAGAAAAATGCGGTTTCGACAATGACCTTTGTGCGGGACCTCGGGAAATCAGTAAGTTAGCGCTAACATTACGGCATACCCCCGTGCCGTTTTGCGCATGACAGCGCTGTTCTTTGTTGCCGCGCAACATCGAATTCCGGCGGTTCTTGTAGTTTTCCGGCGTTTTAGTGCCGCCCGCGCGCTCCTGTTTGACAACGCTGTCAAGCGGATCCCTAATCCGCCGCGTCGACGCTGTCCGGGGACAGCGGCTGGCCACAACTCAATCAAATTCGTGTGATTCCGGGAGGGAAGATCCATGAAGCACGTGCAAGCCATGCCCAAGAAGCGGCTGCTCGCGTCGGCCCTGTTGCTGGCGCTGGCGCCGGCGGGCCACGTCATAGCGCAGGAACAACCCGCGCAGGCCGCGCAGACCGCCAACTCCAACGCCGATGCGGACCCCACCGAGCTCGATACGGTGGTGGTAACCGGCATCCGGGCCAGCCTTACCTCGTCGATGAACCTCAAGCGCGACGCGCAGGGCATCGTCGACGGCATCGTCGCCGAGGACATCGGCAAGTTCCCCGACACCAACCTTGCCGAGGCGCTGCAGCGCATCTCCGGCGTGTCGATCGACCGCACGTCCAGCGGCGAGGGCTCCAAGGTCACCGTCCGCGGCGTCGGCCCTGACTTCAACCTGGTCCTGCTCAACGGCCGCCAGATGCCGGCGTCCAATCTGGGCCCGGGTGGCGGTGGCACCTCCAACTCGCGTTCCTTCGACTTCGCCAATATCGCAGCCGAGGCGATCGCCGCCATCGAAGTGCACAAGACCGGCCGCGCCGAACTGCCCGCCGGCGGCATCGGCGCGACGATCAACGTCAAGACCGCGCGTCCGCTGGAGATCGGCGAGCCGCTGGCCAGCATCGGCTTCAAGGCGGTGCACGACACTTCGGCGCGCAACCTGCCGCAGAGCTATCCGGGCGCGATCGTCACCCCCGAAGTCTCCGGCATCTTCAGCAACACCTACGCCGACGGCACCTTCGGCATCATGCTCAGCGGCAGCTACCAGGAGCGCGAGTCGGGCTACAGCCAGGCCAGCGTTGCCGACGGTTGGATCACTTTCCCGGGCGACTCCAACAGCTGGAACGCGCTGCCGCAGCCTGGCCAGGGCTATTCCGACCGCATCACCAACATCCCGACGCCGGACAACATCTACGCGCGTCCGCAGAACACCGCGTACAGCGTCAACGGCGTGCAGCGCCAGCGCACCAACGGCCAGCTGACCATGCAGTGGGCGCCCAACGACAGCGTCACCGCGACGCTGGACTACGCCTACATGGAGAACAAGGTCCAGCAGCAGCGCAGCGAACTGTCGGTGTGGTTCAGCCAGACCGCCGGCGACAGCTCGTGGACGGACGGCCCGGTTTCCGCGCCGATCATCTACGAAGAGGAATACAACAACGCCGACCTGTCGATGGGCGGCATGCAGCTGGCGACCAAGAACAGCGGCGATTCGCTGGGTTTCAACGTCGCGTGGGAAGTCAACGACGCGCTGAGCCTGTCGTTCGACTACCACAACTCCACTGCCGAATCGCGTCCCGACAGCCACCTCGGCTCGGCCGGCGTACTGGGCGTGGCTGCCTACGTGCGTGGCAACACCACGGTCGACTACAGCGGCGAGATTCCGATCATCAACGTGGTCCTGCCGCCGGGCATGACTTCGGTGCCGCCGTCCACTGCGCTGGTCACCGGCTCGGTCTTCCAGAACAGCTACAACAAGTCCGAGGTCGAGCAGTTCCAGGCCGACGGCCGCTTCAAGTTCGGCGACTACTCGGGCCTGGATTTCGGCGTGGCCGCGACCGAGGTCAACAACCGCACCGCCGCGGCGGTGATGCAGCGCGACACGTGGGGCGGCGTGGGCACGCCGGCAGACTACGACGACAGCATCTTCACCCCGGACAACATGTCGCGCTACTTCGACAGCTTCAGCAAGCCGGGCAACATCGAGTGGACCGACAGCTTCCTCGTGTTCGACTTCGAGCGTCTGCGCCAGGCCGCCATCGCCGCCTCCGGTTGCGCGACCTGCTACGAGATGCCGACCCAGTTCACCGACGACCTGCGCACCACCGAGAAGTCCAAGAGCGCGTACGTGCAGTGGACGACCAGCTTCGACTGGTCGATGCCGCTGGACGTGGCGGTCGGCGTCCGCTACGAGCAGACCGACGTCGACTCCTCGGCGCTGGTCCGCATCGCCAACGGCATCTCCTGGGATTCGGCCAACGAGCTGTATGTGACCTACCAGCCGGGCCAGGGCTTCACCGAGCTGGAAGGCGACTACGACTACTTCCTGCCCAACGTGGACCTGGCGTGGCACCTCAACGAGGACATCGTCGCGCGTGCCAGCTACAGCGAGACGATCGGACGGCCGGGCTGGCAGCAGATCCAGGGCGGACAGCGCCTGGCCAACATCGTCCGCGTCGACGGCGGTGACGGCAGCGCCGGCAACCCAGCGCTGGAGCCGCTGCTCTCGAAGAACTTCGACCTCTCGGTCGAGTGGTACTACGGCGAAGCGAGCTATGTGTCGGCGGGCTACTTCCGCAAGAACATCGACAACTTCATCAGCGACACGATCGTGCGTGACACGCCGTTCGAGCTGCATACCCCGGTGGGCGGTGCGTACTGGAACGCGGCCCTTTCCGCCGGCGGTTGCGCGGCCGGCGACATGGTCTGCATCCGCAACTACATCTTCACCAACTACGCGGGCTCGCCCGGCGTGACCGTGACCGGCACCGATTCGACCGGCGCACTGACCGGCAGCATCGTCGGCCAGCCGGGCGACCCGGTCGCCGGGTTCGACATCACCACCCCGGCCAACCAGCGCTCCGACCATCTCGACGGCTTCGAGATCAACGTCCAGCACGTGTTCGGCGAGTCCGGCTTCGGCTTGGCTGCCAACTACACCAAGGTGGACTCGGGCCTGACCTTCGACAACGCCGACCTGGGTACCCAGTACCCGATGATCGGCCTGAGCGACTCCGCCAACCTGGTGGGCTTCTACGACAAGAACGCCTGGCAGGTGCGCGTGGCCTACAACTGGCGCGACGAGTTCCTCAACGGCATCGGTGGTGGCGGCACGCCGCCGAACCCGAACTGGACGGAGGCCTATGGCCAGGTCGACGCGATCGTCAGCTACGAGGTCATGGAGAACCTGACCCTGAGCCTGGAAGGCATCAACCTCACCGACGAGACGCAGCGCATCCACGCCCGTCACGAGAACATGGTGCGGTTCGCCACCCAGACCGGTCCGCGCTACATGTTCGGGGTCCGCTACCGGTTCTGACGCACCTGGTGTGTGGGGTTCGCGCGATGCCTCCCAGGTCGCGCGAACGGGGAGCCGCCGGGAAACCGGCGGCTCCTTCTTCTCCCTGCGCCTGCTTTCTTCAAGCCAATGGATCGGGCACGATGCCGCAGGACGCGGCGTCCCGCCCTGGTGACCGAGAGTCGATGAGCAACAACGTCCTGCTGAACAACGTCGACCACCGCGACCTGCGGGTGGATCCGCGCCGCGGCGCTGCCTTCGGCGACGACGTGATGTACGCGCCGACCTTTCCGGACGAGTTCCGCAACGTCCAGGCGCATTACCCGATCGTGTTCCATCGCGATGCCTCCGGTGGCTTCCATCCGCTGGCCCTGTTCGGGCTGCAGGAGGGCGCCAACCTGTTCCTCGAGGCGAACGGCGAGGGCGAACGCTGGGACGCGACCTATGTCCCCCTTTCGATACAGCGGCAGCCGTTCCTGATCGGCATGGCCGGCGAGGAGCGCCTAGTCCACGTCGACCTCGACCACCCGCGCGTGCGCGCAGGTACCGGCGAGGTGCTGTTCCAGGATCCGGGTATCGCCACCGAATTCCTGGAGCGCGCGCGCTCGATCCTGCTCGCGCTGCACGATGGCATCGTCGCCACGTCGCCGTTCATCGAGGCGCTGCTGCGCCACGAACTTCTCGAATCCTTCGTCCTGGATATCCAGCTTGACGACGGATCGCTCAACCGCCTGGCCGGCTTCCACACCATCGACGAGGCGCGCCTGCAGGCACTCGATGGCGCCGCGCTGGAGCGGCTGGCCCGCGACGGACACCTGCTGCCCATCTACATGGTGCTGGCCTCGCTGTCGCGTTTCCGCGACCTGATCGAGCGGACGAACCGCCGCCGTGCTGCCGGTCGCTGAGTCCATCCGCGAAGTCACCGGACTGGTGCCGGAGGCACTGCCGGAAGACGTGCTGCGTTCCCCCGAACCGCTGGTCCTGCGCGGCGTGGTCGGGCAGTGGCCGATGGTGCGCGCCGCGCGCGAATCCGCTGCGGCCGCCATCGCCTACCTGAAGCGCTTCGACCACCGCGGCATGCCGGTGGTGGCGACGGTGGCGCCGCCCGAAGCGGCCGGCCGCGTGTTCTACGCCGAGGACATCAGCGGCTTCAACTTCCGCCGCGAGAAGATCCCGCTCGCGGTGGCGCTCGACACGTTGCGCAAGTACCTGGACGACCCGGCGCCGCCCTCCATCTACGTCGCCTCGACCACGATCGACACGTTCCTGCCGGGGTTCCGCGACGAAAACGCCATCGACTTCGGTGCGCGCGATCCGCTGGCCAGCATCTGGATCGGCAATCGCAGTCGCATCCCGGCCCACCAGGACGTGCCCGACAACCTGGCCTGCGTGGTCGCCGGCCGGCGCCGGGTCACGCTGTTTCCGCCCGACCAGCTGGAGAACCTCTACATCGGCCCGCTGGACCACACCCCCGCCGGGCAGGCGGTCAGCCTGGTGGACTTCCACGCGCCCGACCATGCGCGCTTCCCGAAATTCGCCGAAGCAATGCGCCACGCGCGCGGCGCGGTGCTGGAACCGGGCGATGCGGTCCTCATCCCGAGCATGTGGTGGCACCACATGGAAGGGCTGGACGGCTTCAACGTGCTGGTCAACTACTGGTGGCGCCAGGTACCGGCGTGGATGGATACGCCGATGAACGCGCTGATGCTGGCGATCATGTGCGTGCGCGACCTGCCGCCGGCCGAACGCGCCATCTGGAAGGACGTGTTCGACCACTACGTCTTCGATTACGACGAGGCCGGCGTCGCCGGCCACATTCCCGAGGCTGCGCGCCGCGTGCTTTCCTCGCCGCTGGACGAGGCGCGTGTCCGCCACCTCCGCACGCTGCTGCTGCAGCGCCTGAACCGATGAGTATCCCGATGCAAAACCCTGCTTCCTCCATCACCCCCCGTCCGGTCAAGCGCGTGGTCATCGCAGGCGGCGGCACCGCCGGCTGGATGGCGGCCGCCGCGCTGTCCAAGACCCTGGGCAAGGCCGTGGACATCGTACTGGTCGAATCGGAGGAGATCGGCACCGTCGGCGTCGGCGAGGCCACGATCCCGACCCTGGTCACCTTCCATCGCCTGCTCGACATCAAGGAGCAGGAGTACATGGCCGCCGTGCAGGGCACGGTCAAGCTCGGCATCTCCTTCGAAAACTGGAAGGACGTCGGCCACCGCTACATCCACTCCTTCGGCATCAGCGGCAAGGACCACTGGTCGGCGGGCTTCCAGAACTTCTGGCTGCGCGGGCGCGCCGAGGGCGTGGCCACCGACTACAGCGACTACTGCATCGAACTCCAGGCCGCATTGCAGGACCGTTTCTCGCACCTGCCGCGCTACCACGTGAATTACGCCTACCACATGGATGCCGCGCTCTATGCCCGCTACCTGCGCGGCTTCAGCGAGCAGCACGGCTGCAGGCGGATCGAGGGCAAGATCGTCGACGTGGCCACCGACGCGGAAGGCTGCATCACGTCGCTGAAGCTCGAGCGCGGCGAGGTCATCGAGGGCGACCTGTTCATCGACTGCACCGGCTTCCGCGCGCTGCTGATCGGCAAGACCCTGGGCGTGGGCTTCACCGACTGGTCGCACTGGCTGTTCAACGACAGCGCGCTGGCCACCCAGACCACCGCGGTGCGCGACGCGGTGCCCTACACGCGCGCGATCGCCGGCAAGTCCGGCTGGCAGTGGCGGATCCCGCTGCAGCACCGGGTCGGCAACGGCATCGTCTATTCCAGCCGGCACATGGGCGACGACGAGGCGCGCGAGGAATTCCTCGGCAGCCTCGAGGGCGAGGTGATCAAGCAGCCGTGGCCGGTGCGCTTCCAGCCGGGCCAGCGCCAGCAGTGCTGGGCGAAGAACGTGGTGGCGCTGGGCCTGGCCGGCAGCTTCATCGAGCCACTGGAATCGACCACGATCCACCTGATCCAGCGCGGCATCGTGCGCCTGGTGCAGGGGTTCCCGCACACCATCACCCAGCCGGCGATCGACGAATACAACGCACGGCTCAACGAAGAACTGCAGCACGTGCGCGACTTCGTGGTCATGCACTACCACATCAGCGACCGCCGCGATTCGCCGTACTGGCAGGAGATCGCGGAGATGAAGATCCCCGACACGCTGCGGCACCGGATCGAGCTGTTCCGCGAGACCGGCAACGTGTTCCACGTGCCCGGCGAGCTGTTCGGCGAGAACTCCTGGGTCCAGGTCATGCTGGGGCAGGGCATCGAGCCCAGGCGCTACCACCCCACCGCCGATGTGATGACGCAGGCCGACCTGGTCCGCTTCCTCGGTGACATCCGCAACAACGTGCTCGGCACGGTGCGGCAGATGCCCACGCACATGGATTACATGCGCAGCTACGCACCGGCACCGGTACCCGAGGCGGTGCGCAAGGCGGGGTGAGGGCAGGGACGCAGCGCCTTGAGTGGTGAAGCGTCCGGGGGCACGCGTCGTTGCGGGTGCCCCCGGCACCGGCCTGCCGGCGACTCTTCCACCGCTTCGCCGCATCAGGCCACGCGGCGAACCCTCCGGGTGACCGCGCTCAGCGGCCGAACAGCTGCTTGCGCTCTTCTTCGGTCAGCGGCTTGCCCGCGTCCGGGTTGACCTGTGCCGTCAGCGCGTAGGCGCGCTGGGTGGCAGGGCGCGCGGCGATAGCGGCATGCCAGCGACGCACTTCGGGGTAAGGCTCCAGGTCCAGCGGTGCCTTGGTGTACGGATTGATCCATGGATACGCCGCCATGTCGGCGATGGTGTAGTCGTCGCCGGCGATGAACGCGCGACCGGCCAGGCGCTTGTCGAGCACGCCGAGCAGGCGCTGTACTTCACGCGTGTAGCGGTCGATCGCGTAGTCGATCTTTTCCGGCGCGTACACGGTGAAGTGCCCGTACTGGCCGGTCATCGGCCCCAACCCGGCCGTCTGCCACATCAGCCACTGGTTGACCTCGACCTTCTGGCGGACGTCGTCGCCGAAGAAGCGGCCGGTCTTGTTGGCCAGGTACAGCAGGATCGCGCCGGACTCGAACACGCTGACCGGCTCGCCCAGGTCGTTGGGCGCGTGGTCGATGATCGCCGGCATCTTGTTGTTGGGCGAGAAGGCGAGGAAGTCCGGCTGGAACTGGTCGCCCTTGCCGATGTTCACCGGCTTGATGGTGTAGGGCAGCCCCGATTCCTCCAGGAACAGGGTGATCTTGTGGCCGTTGGGCGTGGGCCAGTAGTACAGGTCGATCATGCTCGCGGCTCCGGGGGCTGGATGGGGGAAGCGCCTGGCAGTGTAGATCCGCACCTGTAGCGGGCGCGGCGCAGTGCTGGATCGCTGCGTTGCAGGAGGCCGCCAGCGTCGCCCCGTGGCCACTCCGCCGTGCTTGGCAGCCTGCTGGCGGCCCGTTACCCTGCGCCGTCCCCCATTCCCGGCCCGCCCATGTCTGCCCCCCCGCCCCCCCGCCTGGGCCTGCTGCCCACCCTGATCTTCGCCTCGCGCTGGCTGCAGCTTCCGCTGTACCTGGGCCTGATCGTGGCCCAGTGCGTGTACGTGTTCCTGTTCGGCAAGGAGCTGTGGCACCTGATCCACCGCGCCCCGGCGCTGGGCGAGCAGGAAATCATGCTGATCGTGCTGGGCCTGATCGACGTGGTGATGATTTCCAACCTGCTGATGATGGTGATCGTCGGCGGCTACGAGACCTTCGTCTCACGCCTGCGCCTGGAGGGCCACCCGGACCAGCCGGAATGGCTCAGCCACGTGAACGCGTCGATGCTCAAGGTGAAGCTGGCGATGGCGATCATCGGCATCTCCTCGATCCACCTGCTCAAGACCTTCATCGCCGCCGGCTCGCTGAAGGGCCTGCCGTTCTGCACGCCCGAGCAGCTGGCGCTGATGAAGGCCGAGATGGCGATCACCAGCACCCAGTGCACGCAGATGACGCCCGACGGCGTGCTCTGGCAGACCATCATCCATTGCGTCTTCATCCTGTCGGCCATTGGCATCGCCTGGACCGACCGGCTGATGACCCATGTCAGCAAGCCCGGCCACGCTTCGCACTGAACGTGACGGCCCGGCGCCACGCCGATCTCAAGGTGTGAGCGTCGCCGCCGCGTAGAATGGCGGCATGGATGTCTCACACCTTCTCGATGGCCTCAACGGCGCCCAGCGCGAGGCCGTATCGGCCGCGCCGGGGCACTACCTGGTCCTGGCCGGCGCCGGTTCCGGCAAGACCCGGGTCCTGACCCACCGCATCGCCTGGCTCAATGAGGTCCTTGGCGTTCCGGCGCACGGGATCCTCGCGGTCACCTTCACCAACAAGGCGGCGGGCGAAATGCGCGCGCGCGCCGACCTGCAGCTGCGCCACGGCTCGCGCGGGATGTGGATCGGCACGTTCCACGGCATCGCCCACCGTCTGCTGCGCCTGCACTGGAACGAGGCGCGCCTGCCCGAATCCTTCCAGGTGCTCGACAGCGACGACCAGCTGCGCCTGGTCAAGCGCGTGGCCCAGCAGCTGGAACTGGACGACGGCCGCTTCCCGCCGCGGCAGATCGTGTGGTGGATCAACGCACAGAAGGACGAGGGCCGCCGCCCGCAGCACATCCAGCCCGGTGACGATCCGTGGACCGATGCGCTGCGCCGCGCTTATGCGCTATACCAGGAGCGCTGCGACCGCGCCGGCCTGGTCGACTTCGCCGAACTGCTGCTGCGCGCGCATGAATTGCTGCGCGACAACCCGGCGCTGCTGGGCCACTACCGCGCGCGCTTCCGCGACCTGCTGGTCGACGAGTTCCAGGATACCAACGCGATCCAGTACGCCTTCATCCGCGTGCTGGCCGGCGACAGCGGCCGGGTGTTCGTGGTCGGCGACGACGACCAGGCCATCTACGGCTGGCGCGGGGCCAAGGTCGAGAACGTGCAGCAGTTCCTGCGCGACTTCCCGGGTGCGAAAACGATCCGCCTGGAACAGAACTACCGCTCCAGCGCCAACATCCTCAACGCCGCCAACGCGGTGATCTCGCACAACCCGGACCGCATCGGCAAGCAGCTGTGGACCGACAGCGGCGAGGGCGAGCCGGTGGACGTGTACGCGGCCTACAACGAGATGGACGAGGCCCGGTTCGTGGTCGAGCGCATCCGCCAGTGGATGCGCGACGGTGGCAGCTGGCGCGAGGCGGCGGTGCTCTACCGCAGCAACGCGCAATCACGCGCGCTGGAGGAAGTGCTGCTGGCCGAGCAGGTGCCGTACCGGGTGTACGGCGGCATGCGCTTCTTCGAGCGCGCGGAGGTCAAGGACACGCTGGCCTACCTGCGCCTGGTCGCCAACCGCGCCGATGACGCCGCGTTCGAGCGCACGGTCAACACGCCGGCGCGCGGGATCGGCGATCGCACCCTGGACGAGGTGCGGCGCCGTGCGCGCGAGGCTTCGGTCTCGCTGTGGCAGGCCGCCACCGCCCTGGTTTCGGAGAATGCGCTGGCCGCCCGCGCGCGCAATGCGGTGGCCGGTTTCCTGGGCCTGATCGAGGCGCTGGACGCGGAGACCACCGACCTGGCGCTGAAGGACCGGGTCGACCATGTGCTGGGCCGGTCCGCTTTGCGCGAGCACTGGTCCAGCGAGGCGCGTGGCCAGCTCGATGCCGAGTCGCGGCTGGAGAACCTGGACGAACTGGTCTCGGTCGCGTCGCGGTTCTCCCGCGCCGAACTCGAAGACGACCAGGAAAGCATGAGCGAGCTGGTCGCCTTCCTGTCGTACGCGGCACTTGAAGCCGGCGAAGGCCAGGCCCAGGCCGACGAGGACGGCGTGCAGCTGATGACCCTGCACTCGGCCAAGGGACTGGAATTCCCGCTGGTGTTCCTGGTGGGCGTGGAGGAGGGCGTATTCCCCAGCAGCAAGTCGCTGGAGGAGAGCGGCCGGCTCGAGGAAGAACGGCGCCTGGCCTACGTCGGCATCACCCGCGCACGGCAGAAGCTGGTGCTGACCTACGCCGAGAGCCGGCGCATCCACGGCATGGACATGTACGGCATGCCGTCGCGCTTCCTGCGCGAGATTCCCGGTCACCTGCTCAATGAGGTTCGTCCGCGCGTGCAGGTGGCCCGGCCGATGGCCGCGCCGCCGCGCGCGGCGCATCCGGTGCTGGAGACGCCATCCCTGAGGCTGGGCCAGGGCGTGGCGCATGCCAGCTTCGGCCGCGGCGTGGTCACCGACTACGAGGGCAGTGGCGCGCATGCGCGCGTGCAGGTCAACTTCGATGACGCCGGCAGCAAGTGGCTGGTGCTGGCCTTCGCCAACCTCAAGCCGCTTTGAAACGCCGCGCGGGCCGGCATCGCGCCGGTTCGTGCTCCCGCAGGACTTGGATCGCTCCGCTGTTCTTCGCCACCCGCCGAAGGGAACCGGGCAGCCCTGTTCCACGAGGGCGGGTCCTGGCATTGCCCCGGCGCGCGCGCGGGTGTGCAATGGGCATGGACAGTCCGAGGAGTGCGCCATGTACGACCGCATCCTGATCGCCACCGATGGTTCCGAACTGGCTGCCAAGGGGCTCAGCCATGGCCTGGCGCTCGCCGCCAGGCTGCACGTGCCGGTGGTGGTGGTAACCGTGACCGAGCCCTGGATGCCGGCCTTCGACGACGCGCTGGCGCTGTCGGCCGATCCGGCCATGCAACAGGAGTATCGCGAAGGCTGCGCCCATTCGGCGCAGCGGATCCTCACCGATGCGGTGGCGCAGGCCACGACGGCCGGCGTCGCCTGCGAAACCGTGCACGTGCCCGATGGCTATCCCTCCGAGGCGATCGTGAAGGCCGCTGCCGATCACCACGTCGGGCTGGTGGTGATGGCCTCGCATGGCCGACGGGGCCTGGGCCGGGTGTTGCTCGGCAGCCAGACCCAGGCGGTGCTGGCGAAAGCGGCGGTGCCGGTGCTGGTGGTGCGCTGACCGCGCCGTCGCGGGCGGGTGCGGCGCCTATGCCGCGCCGGTCAGGTGCTCGTGCAGGATCGCCGTACCGATCACGATCATGATTACGCCACCGACGATCTCCGCGCGCTTGCCGGCCAGTGCGCCAAGGACGCGGCCGAGCATGATCCCCGCGGTGACCATCACCAGCGTGCACAGGCCGATCACCGCCGCGACGAGCATGATCGGCGCGTCGAGGAAGGCCAGGCTCACGCCCACCGCCATCGCGTCGATGCTGGTCCCCAGGCCGGTGGCGGCCAGGCTCCAGAAACCGTGGTGGCGGGGCGGTTCGTCGCCGTCGCCGGCGTCGGGCTTGAAGCCGTTCCAGATCATGTGCAGGCCGAGCAGGCCGAGCACGGTGAAGGCGATCCAGTGGTCCCACGCGGTGATGTAGCGCGCCGCGGCGTGACCAAGCAGCCAGCCGATGATCGGGGTGACCGCTTCGATCGCACCGAAGATCAGGCCGGCGCGCAGGGCCTGGGAAAAGCGAGGCCGCTGCATCGCGGCGCCCTTGCCGACCGCCGCGGCGAAGGCATCGGTCGACATCGCGACGCCGATCAGCAGTATCGAAAACGGGTTCATCGGGTGCACCGGGCTGGAAGGGCGGACACGACCCGCCAGCGTCCAACCACGGATGCACCGACAGGCCGTTGGTCTCGCCAGTCCCGGCGGCGTCCGGATCGAGGTTCCAGACCGCGGGTTGCCCACGCCACGGCCGCACGGGGCCGAGTATGTTGACGTGGACGCTGCGCGCGGAGTGCGCGGAGCAGGCTACTCCCCAAGGGGGATGCGCAGGATACCACGCCGTCTCCCGGGCCCCTGCCGCGCCACGGAGGGTCCAGGCGGATGTGCGTGTGAGGGTTCATGTGCCGATGTGCACATGCGCGCCGGGACGGGGGCGTTAGGATCGGAACCCGGCCGCTCCGCGCCGCCAGTCCACGGAGTCACGACCATGCACTCGCCTTCGCGCCGCCGTTTCCTGGATTCCGCCCTCGCCACCTCCATCGTCGCCGGCCTCGGCGCCACGGCAGGCATGGGCCCGCTCTTTGCAGCGCCCGCCGCGGGCGGCACGTTGCTGACCCGCCCCATCCCCTCCAGCGGCGAGCGCCTGCCGGTGATCGGGGCCGGTACTTCGGGCAGCTACGACGTGGCCCTGGATTCGCCCGAATACGCGCAGCTGCAGCAGGTGGTGAAGATCTTCTTCGACGGCGGTGGCCGCCTGATCGACACCTCGCCCAACTACGGCGCGTCCGACACGGTGGTGGGCAGCCTGCTGCACGACGGCGGCTGGCGCGACAAGGCCTTCATCGCCACCAAGATCGCCGCCGACAGCCGCGAAGCCGCCGAGGCGCAGTGGGCCGAGTCGCTGCGTCGCCTGCGCACGGACAAGGTCGAGCTGCTGCAGGTCCACAACCTGCGCGACTGGCAGAGGCAGCTGGCCTATGCGCGCGAACTCAAGGCGCAGGGCAGGACGAAGTACGTCGGCGTGACCCACTACACCGATGCCGGCCTGCCGGAGCTCGAGAAGATCCTGCGTGGCGAGAAGCTCGACTTCATCCAGATCCACTACTCGGTCAACTCCACCGGCGCGGCGCAGACCGTGCTGCCGCTCGCGCAGGACAGGGGCGTGGCGGTGATCGTCAACCGCGCCTTCGACGACGGAAAACTGTTCGCCAAGGTCAAGGACGTGCCGCTGCCGGCGTGGGCTGCGGAAGCCGGCGTCACGTCCTGGGCGCAGATGTTCCTCAAGTTCGCGATCAGCCATCCGGCAGTGACCGTGGTGATCCCGGCGACTGGCAAGCCCGAACGCCAGCTCGACCAGCTCAAGGCCGGGCGCGGTCCGATGCTGAGCCAGCCGCAGCAGCAGGAACTGGTCCGGCAGTTCGCGGCCTGAGGAAGGACGGATGAGCGCACCGCAGCCGTCGCCTGCCATGGGTCCGGCGCACTGGCTTTCGCGCGTGTTCGGCCTGCGCACGCACGAAGCGCCGGCAGTCATCGCCGGCCTGGCCATGTTCTTCCTGCTGTTCACCGGCTACTTCATGCTGCGGCCGGTGCGCGAGACGATGGGCGTGGCCGGTGGCGTGGACAACCTGCAATGGCTGTTCACCGGCACCTTCGTGGTGACCCTGGCGGTGCTGCCGCTGTACGGCTGGATCGCATCGAAGGTCGCGCGGCGCAGGATCGTGCCGTGGGTGTTCGGCCTGGTGGTGGCCAGCCTGCTGGGCTTCGCCGCCAGCCTGGCCCTGCAGCCGGACAACGTCTGGGCCGGGCGCGCGTTCTACATCTGGGTCTCGGTTATCAACCTGCTGCTGATCTCGCTGGCCTGGAGCGTGCTGGCCGACGTGTTCGCCAGCGCCGAGGCCAAGCGCCTGTTCGCGCTGATCGCCGCGGGCGCCAGCGCCGGTGGCCTGCTCGGACCGCTGCTGGCGACCGTGCTGGTGGGAACCCTGGGCCATGGCGGCTTGCTGGTGCTGTCCTCGCTGTTCATCGCCGGCAGCTCGGCGATGGCGCTGTGGATGCACCGCTGGCGCGACCTGCACCCGTTCGACAGCGAGGAGACCCCGATCCAGCGCCGCCAGCCGCTGGGTGGAAATCCCTTCGCCGGTGCGACCGCGGTATTCCGCTCGCCTTACCTGCTCGGCATCGCCCTGTTCGTGGTGCTGCTGGCAACGGTCACGACATTCCTGTACTTCGAACAGGCGCGGTTCGTCGCCGAGCTCTTTCCCGAACGCGAGCGGCAGACCCAGGTCTTCGGCCTGATCGACACGGTGGTGCAGGCGCTGGCGATCCTTACCCAGCTGCTCGTCACCGGGCGCCTCGCGCAGAAGCTCGGCGTGGGCGTGCTGCTGGTCGGCGTGCCGCTGGTGATGGCGTTCGGCTTCCTGTGGCTCGCCCTGGCGCCGGTGTTCGCCGTGTTCGTGGTGGTGATGGTCGCGCGCCGCGCCGGCGAGTACGCGTTCGTGCGGCCGGGCCGGGAGATGCTCTACACCGTCGTGCCCGCCGAGCAGAAGTACAAGGCGAAGAACTTCATCGACACGGTGGTGTACCGCGGCGGCGACGCGCTCAGTGCCTGGGTGAAGCGGCTGCTGGACCTGATCGGCGAGCACCCGGCGCTGGCCATGTTCATCGGCGCGGGCGTGGCGTTGGCGTGGGCGGGAACCGGCTTCGCCCTGGGTCGCGCGGAGCGGAGGCGGGAGACCGCGTCGCGCTCGTAGGGCTTGCCGGAACCACCCCCGCGGGCGATTGCGCATGCCGGGCCGGGGATGAGTCGCGTCCGCCGGTGTCGTCGGTGTCGCGGTCGTGCCCGCTCCTGCAACGTCCCCGTCGCGTGCGAAACCCATCCGAAACCAGCACCCGCTTTTGTAGGAGCGGGCATGACCGCGACACCGAGGTCGTCACAACCACCGGGTGTCACCATGCCCACGGTATCCACGCCGGGCCGAACGCCGTCCCCACAGAACCAGCCCACGTGCATCTGCGGGGCGGGCACCACGACGACACCGACGCCATAGCAGCCCACCAGCACCGCTCCCGCGCCTACCTCACCCCGTCACGTTCCGCAATCCGTCCCGCAAGACCTGCGAGGCCGGTTGCGCGATGCCATCACTCCGCCGCAGGCTCCAGCTGTTCCGCTTCCAGCTCCAGGAACCCGCCCGACTGCCGCTGCCACAGCTTCGCGTAAAGCCCGCCATGCGCCAGCAGCTCCTCGTGCGAACCCTGTTCGACGATCCGGCCCTGGTCCATCACCACCAGCCGGTCCATCGCCGCGATGGTGGACAGGCGGTGCGCGATCGCGATCACCGTCTTGCCCTGCATCAGGCGGTACAGGTTCTCCTGGATCACCGCTTCCACTTCCGAGTCCAACGCCGAAGTGGCTTCGTCCAGCACCAGGATCGGCGCGTTCTTCAGCAGCACCCGGGCGATGGCGATGCGCTGGCGCTGGCCGCCTGAAAGCTTGACCCCGCGCTCGCCCACCTGGGCGTCATAGCCGTGCCGGCCCTTGCCGTCGACCAGTTCCTGGATGAATCCGTCGGCGTTGGCCTGGCGCGCCGCTTCGACCATCTCCGCTTCGGTCGCGTCGGGGCGTCCGTACAGGAGGTTGTCGCGCACCGGACGGTGCAGCAGCGAGGTGTCCTGGGTGACGACGCCGATCGAGGCGCGCAGCGAATCCTGGGTCACCGTGGCGATGTCGGTGCCATCGATCCGGATCGCCCCGCCTTCGCGGTCGTAGAAGCGCAGCAGCAGGTTCACCAGCGTCGACTTGCCCGCGCCCGACCGGCCGACCAGTCCGACCTTCTCGCCCGGGCGCACGTGCAGGTCCAGGCCTTCGATCACGCCGCCCTGCTTGCCGTAGTGGAAGGTGACGTGGTCGAAGCGGATGTCGCCGCGGACCGGACCGATGTCCTGCGCACCCGGCGCATCGTCGACGGTGGCCGGCAGCGCGATCGAGTTGATCCCGTCCTGCACGGTGCCGATGTTCTCGAACAACGCCGACATCTCCCACATGATCCACTGCGACATGCCCATCAGCCGCAGCACGAAGGCGATGGCCACGGCGATCGCACCGACGCTGACCGCATCGTTCATCCAGAGGTTGATGCCGGTGGCCGCCACCGCGAACAGCAGCAGCATGTTCAGTGCGTCGTTGCTGACGTTGACGATCGTGGCCAGGCGCATCTGCCGGTGCACGGTGCCGAGGAACTGGTCCATCGAATCGCGCGCGTAGTCCTCCTCGCGGTGCGAATGCGAGAACAGCTTGACCGTGGCGATGTTGGTGTAGCTGTCGACGATGCGCCCGGTCATGGTCGAGCGGGCATCGGCCTGTTGCTGGGCGACCTTGTTCAGGCGCGGGATCGCATAGCGCAGCAGGAACGCATAGGCCACGATCCAGCCCGCGAACGGCAGCATCAGCCGCCAGTCGGCCGCGGCGGCCACGATCAGGGCGCCGCCGAAATAGACGATGACGTAGTTGCCCACGTCCAGCAGCTTGATCACCGTCTCGCGCACCGCCAGCGAGGTCTGCATCAGCTTGGTGGAGATGCGCCCGGCGAACTCGTCCTGGAAGTACCCCATCGACTGCCGCAGCAGGTAGCGGTGCACCTGCCAGCGGATCCGCATCGGGAAGTTGCCGAGCAGGGTCTGGTGGATGACCAGCGCGCTGAGCAGGTTCAGCGCCGGCATCACTACCAGCACCACCAGCGCCATCATCACGAAGTTCCAGCCTTCGGCCTGCAGGAAGGTGGCCGGCGTGTGGCTGGACAGGCGATCGACGATCGACCCGGTGAACGCGTACAGCGACACTTCGGTGACCGCGATGGCCGTGGTCAGCACCGCCATCAACGCCAGCCAGGGCTCGGTGCCGCGCGTGTAGTGGCGGCAGAACGCATACAGCGAACGCGGTGGCTGGGTGGCGGGGGCGGCCGGATACGGGTCCAGCCGGGTTTCGAACCAGCGCAACATCGGGAAGATCCTGTCCAGGGGCATGGGCTGCCGGGCCACGCGGCCAGCCATTGTCGTGCAATCGCAAGGTGGCGGCATCGCGACCGGCGGGACGCAGTGGTTCAGGCCTAAAGGTCGGCCTTGAAGTGGAACGAGGTGATCCGCAAGCGTTCACGCAGGTAGAAGGCATGCGCATCGATGCGCTGGGTGCCCGAATCCAGTTGCAGGCTGGTGCAGTCCAGGCGCCGCGCCTGTTCCTTCAGCCAGTCCAGCAGTGCTTTGCCGTGGCCGGCGCTACGGGTGCGCGCATCGGTCACCAAGTCGTCGATGTACAGGAAGCGGCCGTGGGCCAGCATTTCCTGAACGCGCCAACCCGCGAACGCGCGCGGCACGCCGGCGTCGTACAAGACTGTGGCCTTCCATCCTTCCGCCTGCTGGCGCACCGCGGCGGCGACGAAGGATTCTTCATCCAGGTGCGGACGCAACTGCGCCACCACCGGCCAGGCGGCGCGCAGGGTGGCTTCGTCGGTGGCCTCGCGAATGTCGGGCGCGGCAGTTTTCACCACGAAAACAGTTTCCAGTACGTCTGCGGCACCTTGTCGGCATCGTCGCGGTCGAGTGCGCCGTCACCATCCCGGTCGTACAGGTAGTACGGCGCGCCGCGCAGCGGAGTGATCTTGACCATCCGCAGCTGGCCGGCGACCCGGTACTCCTCGAAGGTGTCGCCGTTCTCGAGCGTGCGCGTGGCGACGTCGGCACCGTTGACGTCCACGGGCGCGCCCGTGCTGGCGCAGCCGCCCATGAAGAGGGCCGCAGCCACTGCCGCGGCGGTCAGGATCGGGTGCATGTCGGCTCCTTGTCTTGCGTGCCCGCATTATGCGCCGGCAGCGCGCACGTGGCGTGGCACGTCAAATCGCACCCCACCCGATGGGCATGCCCCGCGCCTCCATGCCCGAGTGCCCGCCGGCGAGCCGACGCCGCGCGCAGGTACCGCGTTGGCGGGATCCACTGGCAGGCACGGGATTCCGGCGCCTCCTCCGCAGCGCGCCCGCGGCCCCGGCACCTGTGGACGTAGAATGCCGGCATGACACGCCTCGTACTCATCGACGGTTCCAGCTACCTGTACCGCGCCTTCCACGCGCTGCCGCCCCTTACGAACGCCGCCGGCGAGCCGACCGGCGCGCTGTTCGGCGTGGTCAACATGCTGCGCGCCACGCTGAAGGAAAAGCCCGACCACGTCGCCTTCGTGGTCGACGCGCCCGGCAAGACCTTCCGCGATGACCTGTATCCGGCCTACAAGGCCAACCGCCCGCCGATGCCGGACGAACTGCGCGCGCAGGTGCAGCCGATGTGCGAGATCGTGCACGCGCTGGGCATCGACATCCTGCGGATCGACGGCGTGGAGGCCGACGACGTGATCGGCACGCTCGCCGTGCAGGGTGCCGGCGCCGGCATGGACGTCACCATCTCCACCGGCGACAAGGACTTCGCCCAGCTGGTGCGCGCGCCGGGCGTCGGCGCGGGCTCGATCGCGCTGGTCAACACGATGAGCGGCAGCCGCATGGATTCGGACGCGGCGGTGATGGAAAAGTTCGGCGTGAAGGCGGGGCAGATCGTCGACCTGCTGGCGCTGATGGGCGATGCCATCGACAACGTGCCCGGCGTGGAGAAATGCGGGCCCAAGACCGCGGCCAAGTGGCTCGGTGAATACGGATCCCTGGATGGCGTCATCGCCCAGGCCGCCACGATCAAGGGCAAGATCGGCGACAACCTGCGCGCGGCGCTGCCGCGGCTGCCGCTGAATCGCGAGCTGGTGACGATCAAGACCGACGTCGCCCTGGAACAGGCGCCGGAGACGCTGCGCTTGCGCGAGCCGCATGTGGATACGCTGCGCGGGCTGTACGCGCGCTATGGCTTCAACCAGGCGCTGAAGGACCTGGAAGCCGGTGCGGTTGCCGGTGGCGGCAGCGGCCCGGCCGGTGCGGTCGCCGAGAAGGAGCCGGGGCGCGCCCGCAGCGGGGGTTTCGCCGCGCCCGCCCAGGCGGCTGCGATCGACCTGGATCCGGCCCTGGCCGCACCAGGCGAATACGAGACCATCACCACCGTCGAACGGCTGCAGGCCTGGATCGCCGAATTGCGCGACGCCGGCCAGTTCGCCTTCGACACCGAGACCGACAGCCTTGATCCGATGCGCGCCAACCTGGTCGGGCTGAGTTTCGCCGCGGTGCCGGGCAAGGCCGCCTACGTGCCGCTGGCGCACGATTATCCTGGTGCGCCCGTGCAGCTGGAACGCGGCCTCGCGCTGGACCTGCTGCGTCCTTTGCTGGCCGATGCCACGGTGCGCAAGCTCGGCCAGCACGGCAAATACGACCTGCACGTCCTGCGGCGGCATGGCATCGAACTGGCCGGCTACGACGACGACACGATGCTGGAGAGCTTCGTGCTCGATTCCGGCAACGCCCGCCACGACATGGACAGCCTCGCGCGCCGGCACCTGGGCTACGAGACGGTCAAGTACGAGGACGTCTGCGGCAAGGGCGCCAAGCAGATCGCGTTCTCGCAGGTCGCGATCGACGACGCCACCCGCTACGCCGCCGAGGACGCCGACATCACCCTGCGCCTGCATCGCGTGCTGGCGCAACGCCTGGTTGCCGAGCCGGCGCTCACGCGTGTCTATCGCGAGATCGAGATGCCGCTGGTGCCGGTGCTGGAGCGGATCGAGGCCAACGGCGTGAAAGTCGACATGGACGAGCTGCGCCGGCAGAGCGCGGACCTGTCCAAGCGCATGCTCGCCGCGCAGCAGAAAGCCACCGGCCTGGCCGGGCGCGCGTTCAACCTGGATTCGCCCAAGCAGCTTTGCGCGCTGCTGTTCGAGGAACTCAAGCTGCCGGCGCTGGTGAAGACGCCCAAGGGCCAGCCTTCGACCAACGAGGAAGCGCTGGAGGCCATTGCCGACCAGCACGAACTGCCGCGGGTGATCCTCGAGTACCGCGGCCTGGCGAAACTGCGCAGCACCTATACCGACAAGCTGCCGGAGATGATCAACCCGGACACCGGGCGCGTGCACACCAGCTACCACCAGGCCGGTGCGGCCACCGGGCGGCTGTCGTCGTCCGATCCCAACCTGCAGAACATCCCGATCCGCACCGACGACGGCCGCCGTATCCGCCGCGCCTTCGTCGCGCCGCCGGGACGCAAGCTGGTGGCCTGCGATTACTCGCAGATCGAGTTGCGGATCATGGCCCACCTGTCGCAGGACCCGGGCCTGGTGCGCGCGTTCGAATCCGGCGCCGACGTGCATCGCGCCACCGCGGCGGAAGTGTTCGGCCGCACGCTCGAAGAGGTCACCGGCAACGAGCGGCGCGCCGCCAAGGCGATCAACTTCGGCCTGATGTACGGCATGAGCGCGTTCGGCCTGGCCCGGCAACTGGGCATCGGCCGTGGCGAGGCGCAGGACTACATCGCGCTGTACTTCAGCCGCTACCCGGGCGTGCGCGACTACATGGAGCGCACCCGCGAACAGGCGCGCGAGCAGGGTTACGTGGAGACGGTGTTCGGCCGCCGCCTGTACCTGGAGTACATCCGCGCCGGCAACCAGGCCCAGCGCGCCGGTGCCGAGCGCGCGGCGATCAACGCGCCGATGCAGGGCACGGCGGCGGACATCATCAAGCGGGCGATGATCGCCGTGGACGGCTGGCTGGCCGGGCAGGGCAAGCCGGGCGAGGGCCCGGCCCTGATGATCCTGCAGGTCCACGACGAACTGGTATTCGAGGCCGACGAGGCCTTCGTCCCGACCCTGGTCGAAACCGCCGGCCGGCTGATGGCCTCGGCTGCGGAACTGAGCGTCCCGCTGGTGGTGGAGACGGGCATCGGCGACAACTGGGACGAGGCGCACTGACCGCGATTCAGGCACTTGGCGCGCTTAGCCGCGCAGGCCGCTCGCGTTACATTTTGTTCCATCGCGCGCGGATGAATCCGTGCTAAATCCAAGCTTTTTTTAACCTTATTCTTCACGAACCATCAATGTGCAGGGTGGTGTTATAGGTCCCGACAGGTGCAACGCCTGTCGCGGATCTCTCCCTTCCCCTGGAGCAGATCTACCGGAACGGGGCTACTCCCCAAGTCTCCGTTCCCAGCCCCGTCGACCTCCCCCTGGTCGGCGGGGCTTTTTATTTGTGCTCACCGCACGCTGGCGCGAGTGCGACCTGAATGGGCGGCCCGTCGCCGGGCTCGACCCGACCCGATCCAGTACTCGCGCGCTTGCGACCGCCGGCGGCGCGACCCCGCGCTGGCAGGCGCGGGTCCGGGCGCGGCAAGGGCGCGTGTTCGCCTGCGGCTACGCCCAGTCGCGCGGGACGAGGTAGTCCTGCAGGCGGGCTTCCGGGCTGTCCGGCTCGGGCTGGTAGCCGTACTCCCAGCGGACCCGGGGCGGCAGGCTCATCAGGATCGACTCGGTCCGTCCGCCGCTCTGCAGGCCGAACAGGGTGCCGCGGTCGTAGACCAGGTTGAATTCCACGTAGCGACCGCGCCGGTACTGCTGGAACTCGCGCTCGCGCTCGCCGTAAGGGGTGTCCTTGCGGCGGTCGACGATCGGCAGGTAGCCGTCGAGGAACCCCTCGCCGACCGCGCGCAGGTAGCTGAAATCCCGCTCGAAGTCGCCGTGCAGGTCGTCGAAGAACAGCCCGCCCACGCCCCGGGTCTCGTTGCGGTGGCGCAGGAAGAAATACTCGTCGCACCAGCGCTTGTGCTCGGCGTAGCGGTCCGGCCCGAAGGGCGCGCACAGGTTCTTCGCGACCCGGTGCCAATGGACGATGTCCGCATCGAACGGATAGAACGGGGTCAGGTCGAAGCCGCCGCCGAACCACGAGGCCACGGTCTGGCCATCGCGCTCGGCGCGGAAGTGGCGGACGTTGGCATGGGTGGTGGGCAGGTAGGGGTTGCGCGGGTGGAACACCAGCGAGACGCCGCAGGCGCGCCAGGAGGCGCCGGCCAGTTCGGGGCGGGCGGCGGAGGCCGACGGCGGCAGGCGGGTGCCGGATACGTCGGAGAAGCCGATCCCGGCCTGCTCGAACACGGCGCCCTCGCGCAGCACCCGGGTGCGGCCGCCACCGGCGTGGCCGCCGCCCTCCGGATTCCGGCTCCAGGCGTCCTCGGCGAACGTGGCCTGGCCATCGGCCGCCTCGATGGCGGCGCAGATCCGGTCCTGCAGTCCGGTCAGGTAGGTGCGTACGACGTCGAAATTCGGGTCCATGGACGCATTCTAGCCGCGCCTCCCCGGCTGCCCTTGATCGCGATCAAGCCCGGTCGGCGCTTCGGCCGCCGAATTCGGCGCGGACCGCCGCCGTGCACAGCTTCCAGGCGATCCAGCCATGCAGGCCGGCGAAGACCACCGCGCCGGCCAGGCTGCTGGCGAACGTGAGCTGGCGGTTGAAGTGCATCTGCGCCACCAGATCCCGCCCGTCGGGCGTGTCCAGCATCTGCGCCGGGAACATGCCCAGGAGACCTTCGAAGAACGGGCCGATCAGGGCCAGCCCGGCGAAATTCATCGCCGCACCCGCGACCAGCAGGCCGATGAAGGCCAGGCGCGCCCACTCGCGCCGCTTCAGCAGCCCCCACGCCACCGCCAGGCACAGCAGCGAAAGCAGCAGCAGGGCCAGCGACAGCACGTGCCGGCGTTCGAGCGTCCAGACCAGCCCGGCCGGCACTCCGGGTTGGGCTGCGATCCGGAGCACCGCCGCATCGGGCATGAGCAGGGCCAGGACCATCTGGGCCAGTGACCAGGCCAGGCCCAGTGCGGCCAGGACGAAGGAAATCCGGGCCAGGACGGTGACGAAGCCGGAAGCGGGCAGCGGGGGCGGAGCGCTCATGGGTGGCCTGATGGAGGTCTGCGGCCATTGTGCCGGTGGCGGACGCTTGCGGAGGGTCCCTTCGCTATCCGGTGCAACAACGGGAGGCGCCCTGCGTCACGGCTCCTGCGGGAACGGGCATGAAGCGCCACAGGCGGGCCGGAACCGCGTGCACTGCCGGCTGCCTGGGCGCCGTCGCGCACGGGAGTCCGCTCCCTACCCTGACGGGAGGGCGGGCAGGATGTGGCCGGCGCTGAGCGGGGCGACGGTGACCGGGAACGGCGGCCGCGGCACGATCCACGCCAGTTCGGCGATCTCGGCGCGCGCCTGGGGTACGCCCTCGACTTCCACCGCGAAGGCCTCGGCCCTGACCCGGCGCCCCGGTTCGTTCACCGCCGCGTCCTCGAATTCGCCCAGCCGCCGCGCGCTGCCTGCGAGCAGCCGCACGCCCAGTTCCTCGTCCAGCTCGCGCGCCAGGGTAGCCAGCGCGTCCTCGCCCGGCTCGCGCTTGCCACCGGGCTGGATGAACGTCGACGACCCGTGCTTGCGCACCAGCAGCACGCGGCCGTCGCCGTCGCGGATCACCGCCGCCACCGTGCGGATCGGTTCGGCCGCTGCGGTGGCATCGGTGCCGCGCGTCACTTCAGCGTGCGCTCGAACAGCTTGAGGATGCGCTTGTACTCGTCCAGCCAGGAATCGGCGCGGGTGAAGCCGTGCCGCTCGAGCGGATAGGGCGCGATCTCCCAGTCGTCCTTGCGCAGCTCGATCAGGCGCTGGGTCAGCACCACCGAATCGCGGAAGAAAACGTTGTCGTCGATCATGCCGTGGGCGATCAGCAGCTCGTCCTGCAGGCCCTGCGCGTACTCGATCGGCGAGGACTTTTTATAGGCCTCCGGGTCGAGCTCGGGCGTGTTGAGGATGTTGGACGTGTACTCGTGGTTGTACTGGGTCCAGTCGACCACCGGGCGCAGCGCGGCGCCGGCCTTGAACGTGCCCGGCGAACGGAACAGCGCCATGAAGGTCATGAAGCCGCCGTAGCTGCCGCCGTAGATGCCGGCATGGTCGCGGTCGCCCTGGTGGTTGGCCACGACCCAGTCCAGGCCATCCAGGTAATCCTCCAGCTCCGGGTGGCCCATCTGCCGGTAGATCGCGGTGCGCCAGTCGCGGCCGTAGCCTTCGCTGCCGCGGTAGTCCAGGTCCAGCACCACGTAGCCGCGCTCGACCAGCAACTGGTGGAACATCTGCTCGCGGAAGTAGTTCGGATAGCGCGCCGAGACGTTCTGCAGGTAGCCGGCGCCGTGCACGAACATCGCCACCGGGTATTTGCGGCCGGGCTCGTAGGTCTTCGGGCCGTAGAACTTGCCCCAGACGGTGCCGGCGCCATGCTTCGAAGGCACCTGCACGTACTGCGGCTGGATCCACTCGCGCGCCTTGAACGCGGCATTGCGGGTGTCGGTGAGCACGCGCGCCTCGCCGCCCGTCGATGGCACCACCGCCAGTTGCGGTGGCAGGTAGCTGCCCGAGTAGCGCACCAGCACCTGGCGTCCGTCGGGCGAGAGGCTGAAATCCTCGACGCCGTCGAGCGCGGAGATTTCCTTCACCTGGCCGCCGGCCAGGTCGAGCGCGCAGACCTCGTAGTCGCCCGGCCTCGCGCGGTTGCACAGGAACAGGAAGCCGCTGCCATCGGCGGTGGGAACCGGCGAGGAAGCTTCCCACTGGCCAGAGGTGCGCTGGCGCGGGCGTTCGCCGCCGGCCTGCGTGTACAGGTGCGAATACCCCGATTCCTCCGACAGCAGCCACAGCGTGCGGTTGTCCGGCAGGAAGCCGAAGTCGTTGAAGTTCCAGTTGATCCAGGCCGGGTCGGTGAGGCGGTGGCGCGACTGCAGCTTCGCGCTGTCGAGGTCGACACCGGCAATCCAGCGGTCCTTGTTGTCGATCGCGCGCAGCATCACCGCGGCCTGGCGGCCGTCGCCGCTCCACTGGATGCGCGGGCCGTCGCCGTTGTCGCCGCTGGTGGTCACCTGGACGCCACGAAGTCCCTTCAGCGGATCCTTGCCGGCGGCGCGGCGCATCGCGGCGAGCGGATCGACGCCGATGCCGGGCAGCGGGTCGAACTTGAGTTCGCGCACGCTGCCGTCGCGCGCATCGACCAGCCACAGCGCGTGCGGCAGTGGATCATTGCGGCCGACGCGGGTGCGGACGTCCTCGAATTCCTCATAGCCGGACTCGGTGACGTACATCGGCATCTTGCCGTCGCGGCCGGCATCGGCGCCCTTCTTCTTCGTCACCACCAGCAGGTGGCGCGCATCCGGCGAAAGGCTGCTGTCGACGATCTCGACCTCGTCGCCAAGGAAGGCGGGCGCGGGCGCACGGGTCGAGTCGGCCTTGCGCCAGGTTTCCTCCTGCGCGCGCTGTGCGTCGCGCTGCTCCTTGTCGCGACGCAGGGTGTCGATCGTGCGCAACTGCTGCTCGCGCAAAGCGTCGGCCTTGGGCGGCGCGGCCGGATCCTTCTCGGCCTTGAGCGAAGCGACCTGCGCGGCCCCGGCGCCGGAGGTCCACTTGAACCAGTCGTTTCCGGCGCGCCAGATCACCCCGCCATCGGCGGCGAAACGCGGCTGCGATTCGGCGGCGGCACTACGGGTGAGCTGGCTCAGCGCGCCGCTGGACAGGTCGCGCAGGAACACGTCGCCGTTGCGGATGAAGGCCATGCGCCGGCGCAGTGCGTCGTAGACCGGGTTGGCCGCGTCCAGGCCGGCGCGTTCGGCATCGCCCACCTTCTGCAGAGCGCCGCCGGCCACCGGCTGGCGCCAGGTGTCGCGGATGGCGCCGCCTTCGCGCCGCAGCTGCAGTTGCGCCTCGCGGCCGTCCCAGCTCCACCACGCGCGTTCGACCGGCGGGCCGATCCAGTCCGGATCGGCCATGGCCTGTTCGATCGTCAGCGGGGCCGTCGGCGCGATCAGCGGCGCGCTCGTGGACGCGGCCGGCTTCGGCGCCTGTGCGGCGGCCGGCAACGCCAGGACCAGGGCCGAGGCGAGCATGACGAGGGGCAGGGCAAGGGGCAGCGATCGGGTCATGTCGAGGCGGTAGCGGGAGTGAAGCGGGGCAGGTTAGCAGCCCGGTCCGCCCCGGCCACTGTGGAAGGTCATGCCCGGGCGGACCTGCGGCACGCATCGGCGGCGCAGGCGGTCCGGCTTGCCTGCCCGTGCCGCCGCGGCCATGCTGGCCGGATCGCAGGGCGGGCAGCGGGCCGGCCGCAGGAGCAGGTCAGTACCGATGTCGGCCGTCGTCCAATCGCATTCCCCGGCACCGGGACGCCTGGCGCTGGCCGTCGGCGATCCGGAACGGGTGCTGGTATTCGGCGCCGGCACCCCGGTCACCCTCGGGGCGTTCCTTGCCCAGGCCCGTGCACTGGCTGCGACGCTCCCCGACGCCCGCCACGTGGTCCACCTGGCCGAGGACCGGCACCGTTTCCTGCTCGGGTTCTGCGCGGCCGCGCTGCGCGGCCAGGTCGCCCTGCTGCCGCCCTCGGGGGCGCCGGGAACCGTGGCCGAGATCCTTGCCCAGCATGCCGGCGGCGGTGCCTATCGCCTGGAGCCGGTGGACATGCCGCTTGTCGCCGATGCCGGAGAGGCGCCGCCGGCATGCGTCGAAGCCGCGGCGTTGGCCGCGATCGGCTACACCTCCGGCAGCACCGGGCGCCCGCAGGCGCACGCCAAGAGCTGGGCCGCATTCGCAGCCGGCACCGCGCAGAACCTGGCCGCCCTGCAGGACCTGTGGGGCGCGGCGCAGCCGCAGATCGTGGCGACGGTCCCGCCGCAGCACATGTACGGGATGGAGCTGTCGGTGCTGCTGCCCTTGCTGGGCGGTGCGGCCGTGCATGCCGGCCGGCCGCTGTTGCCGGCGGACGTGGCGCGCGCGCTGCAGCAGGCGCAGGCACCGCGCCTGCTGGTCACCACGCCGGTGCACCTGCGCGCTCTGCTGCAGTCCGGGGTCGAGCTGCCGCCGCTGGCAGGGATCGTCTCGGCCACCGCGCCGCTGTCGCAGGAACTGGCGGCCGAGGCCGAAGCCCGCTACCGCACCGAGGTGCGCGAGGTGTTCGGCTCGACCGAGACCTGCGTGTTCGCGCGCCGCCGTACCGCACAGGAGGCGTCCTGGACGTTGTTGCCGGGCGTGCGCCTGGTGCCGCAGCCGGACGGCACGCTGGTGCATGCACCGCACCTGCCGGCTCCCGTCGCGCTGGCCGACCTGGTCGAACTGGAGGCCGACGGACGCTTCCGCCTGTGCGGCCGCCAGTCCGACCTGCTGGAGATCGCCGGCAAGCGCGCCTCGCTCGGCGACCTCACCCGCCGCCTCCTGGCCGTGCCGGGCGTGGAGGACGGCGTGGTGCTGCAGCTGGCACCGGACCACGCCGGCGGGGTAGGCCGCATCGCCGCGCTGGTGGTGGCGCCGGGAATGTCGGCGGTGGACGTGGTGGATGCCCTGCGGGGTTCGGTCGACCCGGTGTTCCTGCCGCGCCGCCTGCGCCTGCTGGACCGGCTGCCGCGCAACGAGACCGGCAAGCTGCGCCGCGACGCACTGCTGGCCTTGCTGGACGGGCCGGCGCAGGCGCATTCATCCGCCATGCCGGAACGCGGCCGGGACGCACCCTAGAATCACGCCGCCGCCTCCGCGGTTCCGCCGCCGCTCCGGTTCCCCGTGAAATCACGCTTCTCCTTCCTGGTATCCCCGATGTCTTCGCGCTCCCTGCTGCCTGCCCTGGCCGGTTTCCTCGTGGCCGCGACGGTCGCCGCCTGCGGCGGTACGCGTCCGGAAGCGCCTCCGGAAGTAGCGGTGGCTCCGCCGCCGGCACGCGTCGACCCGATCGTTCCGCCGGTGAAGATCGGCCTGGCGCTCGGTGGCGGCGCGGCCAAGGGTTTCGCCCACATCGGCGTGATCAAGATGCTGGAGGCGAACGGCTTCAAGCCCGAAGTGGTCGCCGGCACCAGCGCCGGCAGCGTGGTCGGCGCGCTGTACGCCAGCGGCCTGGACCCGTTCCAGCTGCAGGAAAAGGCGGTCGCGCTCGACGAGGCCAGCATCCGCGACGTGCGCCTGTTCTCCGGCGGACTGGTGCAGGGCCTGAAGCTGCAGGATTACGTGAACCAGAGCGTGGACAACAAGCCGATCGAGCGCATGCGCAAACCATTCGCCGCGGTCGCCACGCGCCTGGAAACCGGCGAGCGCACGGTGTTCATCCGCGGCAACACCGGCCAGGCGGTGCGCGCGTCCAGCAGCGTGCCGGGCGTGTTCGAGCCGGTGACGATCGGCAACTACCAGTACGTCGATGGCGGCGTGGTCAGCCCCGTCCCGGTGGATGCGGCGCGCCAGCTCGGCGCCGATTTCGTCATCGCCGTGGACATCTCCAGCAAGGCCAGCGGCAAGCGCCCGGACGGCATGCTCGGCATCGTCAACCAGTCGATCGCGATCATGGGCCAGCGCCTGGGCGAGCAGGAACTGGCGCGCGCCGACGTGGTGATCCGGCCCGACGTGCTCGACTACGGCTCGGCCGACTTCACCCGCCGCAACCAGGCGATCCTGCAGGGCGAGAAGGCCGCGCTGGCGGCGCTGCCGCAGATCCGCGCGGCCGTGCAGAAGCTGCAGGCGCAGCGCCTGGCCGATGCGCGCGCCGCCGCGGCGCGGCGCGAGGCCGCGCTGGCGCCGGCACCGTCCCCACAGCTCGCGTGCAAGGACGAGGGCTCGCGCTGGAATCCGCTGCGGCGCAAGGATCCGGCCTGCACCGCGTCGAACTGACGGGTCAGTCGCGCGGCGCCGCGGCCGAGCTGTCGTCGAGGTAGACCGCGTCGCGGAACGCCTTGTGCAGCGGCACCTTGCCGAACGGCAGCCACTGCGCGAACAGCACGGCCGCGATCCGGTTGGTCGGATCCACCCAGAACAGGGTGTTGGCCGCGCCGTCCCAGAAGAATTCGCCGACTTCGCCCGAAGCCTCGTCGCTGCGCGACGGCGACGCGGTGCGTACCGCGAAATCGATGCCGAAGCCGACCTGGCCCTTGCCCGGCAGCCATGACCGGTCCGTGGTCCTGGCCGGCATCGCGTCGCTGGCCATCAGCCGGAGGGTGGCGGGCTGCAGGATGCGCGCGCCGTCCAGCTCGCCGCCATCGAGCAGCATCCGCGCGAAGCGCATGTAGTCGTCCAGGCTGGAGACCAGGCCCCAGCTGCCAGGGGTCATCGCCGTATCGCGGCCGTTGAGCTTCCACGCCTCGTGGTCGTCGCGCGTCATCACCCCGTCGTCGCTGCGTCGGTACAAAGCCGCCACGCGCCCGCGATCGCCGTCGGCCACGCGGTAGCGGGTGTCGCGCATCTTCAGCGGACCGAGCACGTGCTGGTCCAGGTAATGCTTGAAGGATTGCCCGGACAGCACTTCGACCAGTCGCGCCTGGATCTCCACCGCCGGCGAATACACCCAGCGCGTGCCGGGCTGGTAGAGCAGGGGCACGCTGGCGATGCGCCGCGACTGCTCGGCCAGGGTGTTGTCGTAGCTTTCCGGGGCGGCCTGCCGGTAGAGCGCGCCGACCGGTCCCGGCGCGCCTTCGCCGTCGACGAAGCCTGCGGTGTGGCGCATCAGGTCACGGATGCTAATAGGGCGCGCCGGCGCTTCCAGCAGGGGCTGGCCGTGCACGTCCGTGCCGGCGTAGACGCGCACGCCGGCGAACTCGGGCAGGTAACGCGACACCGGGTCGTCGAGCTGGAACTTCCCCTGCTCGTACAGCTGCATCAGCGCCACGCCGGTCACCGGCTTGGTCATCGAGTAGATGCGCACCAGGGTGTCGCGCGTCATCGGCTGGCCGGCTTCGCGGTCGGCCAGGCCGAACGCGCCGGCGTAGGCCTCGCGCCCGTCCTGGTAGACCAGGGCCGATACGCCGATGACCTGGCCGGAATCGACGAAGCCGCGCAGGGCCTGGTCCAGGCGCGCGCGATCGATGCGGGCGACGCCGGCATGGCGATCGGTGGGATCGGTCGCTGTCGACGCCATCGTGGGCACGGCGAAGGCGCAGGACAGCAGTACCGCAAGACGCAGGCGATGGCGCATCGGAACTCCCCGGTATTCGTGGCGGCGCACGGGTCGCGTGCCGCCGTGCAAGCGGCTGGTCGCCGACGGCGTTGCAGTATGGCAGCGCGCGCCGGTGGCTCGACGACCCTTGCGGGGGAAATCGACTCGGACTTCAGCAGTGCGCCCGAAGCGTCACGCCGCGCGCTTCAGGCCGACGCCGCACCGTGCACGCCGTCGATCTCCACCAGCAGTTCACGCCGGCACACCTGCGCGTGCAGCAGCAGGCGCGGCACCGACGGATCCAGGCTCGCATCGAGCCGGGCCGCGACCGCTTCGGCGTCCGACGGGTCGCGCACATAGACCTTCAGCGGACTGCCGGCGCCCAGGACCGCGGGCAGCTCGGGCGACTGCCGGCGCGCGGTATCGACCAGGCTGGCGAGGTTGGCGAGGGTTTCGTCGACCTGCGCCTGCACCGACCCGGAATGCTGCGAGGCGTGGCCGACGATCGCGGCGGTACCCGACAGCAGCAGCGGCATCGAGGCCCCCGCGGGCGGCAGCATCGCCCGGGCGAAGCTGGGCGCCTGCGGCCCGTACTGGCGCGGGTAGCGGTAGGCGCTCACTTGCCGCGGGTTCTCTACCGGCCGGCCGGGTTCGCGGGCGGCCAGCCAGTACACCTGCAGCCGGCGCACGCCATCGTGACGGCCGATCGCGGTGGCGGCGGGCAGGCGTGCCGCATCGAAGGCTTCCATGCCGGCCACGCGGCCGACGCAGAAGCGGCGGTAGCGCTCGGCGTCTTCCTCGCCGAGCGTGATCGCATCCATGTAGTTCCAGATGCGCAGCAGGTGCGGCATGTCGCCACCGGCGAGGAACGCGCCCAGGCGCGCGTAGGCGCGGCGCGCGGCGGCTTCCAGGCCGTCGTCCAGTTCGTCGATTTCCAGTGCGCCGAACAGCAGGTTGCCGTCGGTGGACCACGCCACGTCGCCGTCGCGGCCGCTGCGCACCGGCGCGGCGCTGCGCCAGACTTCGATCGGCGCGGCCTGCGCGCCCAGCGGCTGCAGCGGTACGCGCAGCCAGCGTGGATCGTCGAGCACGGGTGCGTGCGCGCCGAAGCCGAATACCGCCAGCACGTGCGGGTCGGCCAGTTGCCGCGCCCGCGTATCGGCGGGGGCGTAGCCGAACTCAAGTCCGGGAAGCGTCGCCGCGCCGGCGAACGGTTGCGGGCGGCTCACGGATTGCCACCCTGCAGCGTGTCGCCGCTGAAGCCTTCGCCGACCTGGCGGCGGCGGCGCAACCAGCCGGCCAGCGCGCGCGGCGCCATGCTGACGGCCGTAAGCGCATAGACCAGGCGGAACACGCGCAGCCGCCAGCGCACGCCGCGGTTGTCGAACACGTCGCCGGCCAGCATCGAGATCACCGCCTGCTCGAGCTGCAGGTGGTTGCGCGGTTCGGCGAACAGCGCCTCCATCACCGGCGTGGTGAACCGGTAGATGAACCAGGAGAAGTAGCGCAGGCCGCGGCGCAGGCGCTTGTCCATCGCGCGCTGCTCGGCGGCCTCGCGCGACGGGTCGCGCAGGATCGCGTCGACGGTCTTGGCCGCCTGCTCGCCGCCGTTCATGCCCAGGTAGACCCCGGAGGAGAAGACCGGGTCGATGAAGGCGAACGCATCGCCGGCCATCACCCAGCCCGGGCCATGCATGCGCGAGCAGGTGTAGGAATAGTTGCCGGTGGCGTGGACCGGGGCGATGCGCTCGGCATCGGCCATGCGCACCCAGACCGAGGGCGTGGCGCGCAGGGTGTCCATCAGGAACGACTCGTTGTCGCCCTTGCGGGTCTTGAGGTATTCGGGGAAGCACACCGCGCCGACGCTCATCACGTCGTCGCGCAGCGGGATCAGCCACATCCAGCCGTGGGAGAAGCGCTCGACGGTGATGTTGCCGGCCTCCTCGCCCGGGCGCCGGGTGACGCCGCGGAAATGGCTGAAGATCGCCGCCGACTGGTGCGCCGGGTTCTTCTTCTTGAGCTTCAGCTTGCTGCCGAGGAAGGTGTCGCGACCGCTGGCATCGACCAGGTAGCGCGGGCGGAAGACCAGCGCGTTGCCATCGGCGTCGCGGGCGCGGACCTGCGCCGGGCGTTCGCCGGCATCGAAGTCGACGCGTTCGACCGTGACCCGCTGGCGCGCATCCACGCCATTGGCCAGCGCGTTGTCGAACAGCAGCGTGTCGAACTCGGCGCGCTTGACCTGGTAGGCATAGCCGAACTTCGCGTCCAGCGCCCGGTCGAAGCGGAACACGTTGACGCTGTCGCCGTCGCCGCGCATCGGGAAGTCCGCACCGGGCTTGTGCACGCCGATCTGCCTGACCTGCTCGAGCACGCCCAGGCGCTCGAGGATCGGCAGGTTCATCGGCAGCAGCGACTCGCCGATGTGGAAGCGCGGATGGACGTCCTTCTCGAGCAGGGTCACCTTCCAGCCACGCCGGGCCAGGAAGGTCGCCGCGGTGGTGCCGGCCGGGCCGCCGCCGATCACAAGGACGTCCACGTCGGCGCTGGCCGCTCCGGCCGCCACGTCCGTCGCCTGCCGCAGCGCGTCGGGCGCGTACGGTGGATTCGGCGGATCTGTGCGGGTCATGCGGAGGTGGCCGGCCGGTCGCGTGGAGGGACATGAATGATAGCCCGGGCGCTCGCGGCCGGGTTCACGGTGCAATGGACTTGCGCGGCGGCGGCCGATGCCGGATCGTGGCCGGCCTTGCGCAGTCCCGGAACCAAAGATGTCGCAGCAGACCGACGCCGAACGCGAACTGGCCCAGCTCCTGGTGGAAAGCCTGAACCTGGAGGGCGTGGACCCGCACGCGATCGACCCGGAAGCGGCACTGTTCAACGACGGCCTGGGCCTGGATTCGATCGACGCGCTCGAGCTGTCGCTGGCGGTGGCCAAGCGCTACGGCGTGCAGTTGCGCTCGGAGGGCGAGGACAACCGGCGCATCTTCGCTTCGCTGCGCGCGCTGTCGGCGCACGTCCAGTCCCAGCGCGCGAGCTGACGTGAAGGCAGGACCGGCGGCGTCTGACAGGCGCGACCCTGACAGGCCCGACCCCGACAACCGCGAGCCCGATTCGCGCGGCGCTGCCGCTCCCGCCGAGCTGGCCGACAAGGCCGCCCTCCCGGTCCAGCTGGTGCTGGGCGTGGCCTATCCGTTCCTGGCGCATCTGGCCGGCACCCGCGGAGGCGCCTGGACGGCGCTGGCGCTGGCAGACCTGGCCGTGCTGATGCTCGCCGCCCCGCTGTTGCGCCGGCGCTGGTGGGCGTTGGCCCTGCTGGCCGCGGTGCTGGCGGGCCTGTCATGGTGGGTCGGAACGCTGTGGCTGGATCTGCTGCTGCTGGCGCCCCCCGTGCTGTTCACGGCCTGGCTCGCCTGGTGGTTCGCGCGCAGTCTCGTGGCGACTCGCACGCCGCTGGTCACGCGGATCGTCTGCGCTTTGTATGCGCAGGCCGGCTGGGAGACGCCGCCCGGACTGCTGGCCTACGCACGCCGGCTGACCGCGGCCTGGGCGCTGCTGCTGGCGTTCCTGGCCGTGGCCAACGCATTGCTGGCGCTGTGGGCGGTGCCCGGCGGGGTGCTGGATGCGTTCGGCCGCACGCCCTGGATCGCGGTACCGCATTGGGCCTGGTCCTGGTTCGCAAACCTGCTCAACTACGGCCTGGTCGGCGGTTTCATGGTCGCCGAGTTCAATTACCGCAAGCGCCATTTCCCGGTGAGGCCGTACCGCAACGGCGTCGATTTCGCGCGGAAGATGGCCGCGCTGGGCCCGGCGTTCTGGCGCGACCTGCTGAACTGAGCGGCTCCTCCACACCCGGCGGCGCGACCGGCCGATTATCCTTGGCCGATGCATTTCTCCATTTCCCCCGACGATCCCTGCCTGGACGGGCATTTCCCCGGCCGGCCGCTGGTGCCCGGCGTGGTGGTGCTGGAGCGTGTCCTGGCCGCGGTGGAGGCCACGCACGGGGCGACCGGCCCGCTACGCCTGCCCCAGGTGAAATTCCTGCGTCCGCTGCTGCCGGGTCGCGAGGCACGCATCCTCCTGGAAGGCGCCGCACCACGCTGGCGCTTCGAGGTACACGGCGACGAGGGCGTGCTGGCGCGTGGCGAGATCGTGGCGCATGACTGAGTCGCGTACGCAGGCAGCTGCCTGGAAACACCGTCCGGAAGGCGGCACGCGCCACTCGCTGGCGCTGATCGTGGGCATCGCCCGGCATGGCGGACGCGCGCTGGCGCGCCTGTGCCTGTACCCGATCACGCTGTACTTCCTGCTCGTGCGCGGACCCGAGCGCGAGGCTTCGCGCGCCTGGCTGTCGCGGTCGCGCGGACGCCAGGCAGGCACGTGGGCCGTGGCGCGGCACATCCACACCTTCGCCTCGACCATCCTGGACCGCGTGTACCTGCTGGGTGGGCAGACTTGGCGCTTCGACATCCGCGTGCACGGCCTGGAGCCGCTGGTCGAACTGGTCGACCAGGGCCAGGGCGTGCTGCTGTTCGGCTCGCACCTGGGCAGTTTTGATGCGCTGCGGATCCTGTCGCGGCGCCGGCCGGGCCTGAAGGTGCGGATCGTGCTCGACCGCACCCAGAACCCGGTGCTGACTGAAATCTTCGACACGCTCGATCCCTCGCTGGCGCGCGGCGTGATCGACGGCAGCCAGCCGGGTGCGGCCATCGCGCTGGAGATCCAGCACGCGCTGCAGTCCGGCGAGCTGGTCGCGTTGCTGGTGGATCGCGCGCAGGCGCATGAGGACACCGCGACGGCGCCCTTCCTCGGGCATCCGGCGCGGTTTCCGCTCACGCCGTGGCGCCTGGCGGCGGCGCTGCATGCGCCGGTGCTGCTGTGCTTCGGCCTGTATGCAGGCGGCAACCGCTACGACCTGCACTTCGAGCGATTCCTGGATCCGGCCGATGGGAGTTCGCCGTTACCACCGCGCGGCGAACGTGGCCGCTGGCTGCAGCAGTGCGTGGCCCATTACGCGGTCCGCCTGGAGCACCATGCGCGCCTGGCGCCGTTCAACTGGTTCAACTTCTTCGATTTCTGGAGCGACAGCCCCGATGAATCCACGCACGACCTCGCGCCTGCGCCTGGCGACCCTGCTGTGCGCGGTCGCGCTGCCCTGCGCCGCGGCGCCTGAGCCGGCCCCCGTCGCGCTGGATGCCGGCTGGGTGCTGCAGGCGGTGGCGCGCCCCGCGCCCAGCCACACGCCGTTCGTCGAACTGCGCGATTCGCCGATGCTCAAGAAGCCCCTGCGGCTGGAAGGCGAGTACCGGCGCCAGGTGGACGGCAGCCTGGTGCGGCAGGTGAACGCACCCTATGTCGAGACCACCACGCTGGCGGCCGGGGAAGCGGTGGTCGAGCGCCAGGGCCGAGCGCCACGACGCATCGCCCTGCAGCAGGCGCCGGAGCTGGCCGCGATCCAGGCCGGGTTCGGCGCTTTGCTGGCCGGTGATCGCGACCTGCTGCAGAAGACCTACACGGTGCAGGCCGGTGGCGCGCGCGAACAGTGGACGCTGCGGCTGGTGCCGCGCGATCCACGCCTGGCCACGTCGCTGCGGCACATCGACCTCTACGGCCGCGGCATCGAGCTGCGTTGCGTGGAGAGCCACCCGGCCAAGGGCGAGCCGCAGCGCACGCTGATGGCCGGTGCGGCCGCCGCGGCGACCGGCATCGACGATGCGGCCGCGCTGGCCGCGCTGTGCCACGGCACGGGCGGCGCGAAGCGATGACCGACGCCGGGACGCGCACCCGCTCCCGCCTGGCTTTGCTGGTGGCCTGGCTGCTGGTGCTGGCGGTGGCCGGCTGGCTGCTCGGCCGCGGGCTGAAGGTCGAGGAAGACCTGCGTCGCTTCCTGCCCACGCCACGCACGCCGGCCCAGGTGCTGCTGGTGGACGAACTGGGCGAGGGCCCGGGTTCGCGCGTGCTGCTCCTGGCACTTTCCGGCGCCGAACCCGAAGCGCTGGCCGCACGCTCCCAGGCAATGCGCGGCGCACTGGCGACGTACACGGAGATCGCGCTTGCGGCCAACGGCGACAGTGGTGGCCTCGACGCGGTGCCCGTGCACCTGCGTCCCTACCGCTACCTGCTTTCGCCGACGTTGGACACCCAGCCGCTGGATGCGGCGTTCCTGCGCGACGAGCTGGAGCAGCGCGTGCAGGACCTCGGCTCACCGGCCGCCGACCTGGTCGAGCCACTGCTTGCGTCCGATCCGACCCTGGAAACCCTGCGCCTGGCCGAACGGTGGCAACCGGCGAATGCGCCGCAGCGGCGCCACGGCGTCTGGTTCGATCGCGACGGCAGCCAGGCTTTGCTGCTGGTGCAGACGCAGGCCGCCGGTTTCGACAGCGCCGGCCAGCAGGCGGCGGTGGCGGCGATCCAGGCCGCGTTCCGCGCCAGCGCGCAGGACGCCCCGGAAAGCGATCACGCCCGCCTCGAAATGTCCGGCCCGGGTGCCTTCGCCGTCGCGATCCGCGACCGCACCGAGCGCGAGATGCGCTGGATCGGCACCGCCGACACGATCGGCCTGCTGCTGCTGCTCGGGCTGGCCTACCGGCGCTGGAGCATCCCGCTGCTCGGCGCGCTGCCGCTGGCCAGCGGCGGCCTGGCCGGGTTGGGCGCGGTGGCCCTGCTGTTCGACGGCGTACACGGGATCACGATCGCCTTCGGCTTCACCCTCATTGGCGTGGCCCAGGATTATCCGATCCATTTCTTCAGCCACCTGCGCCCGGGCCAGTCGCCGCGGGCCAGCGTGCGTGCGTTGTGGCCGACGCTGGTGACCGGGGTGCTGTCCACCTGCATTGCCTACGCGACCTTCCTGTTCTCGGGCGTGGAAGGACTCAAGCAGCTGGCGGTGTTCACCATCGCCGGCCTCGCGGTCGCGGCCGCCAGCACGCGCTGGCTGCTGCCGCGGCTGGTGACGCCTGCGCGGCGCGATCCGGCGCATTCGCTGCTGCTCGCGCGGCTGTGGCGAGGCGTGGAGCGGCTGCCGCGCCCGCGCGTGGCGCTGGCGGTGATCGCCGCGCTGGCATTGGCCGTGATCGCCTTCGCGCCGGGCACGTTCTGGCAGAACGACCTGTCGAAACTCACCCCGGTGCCGCCGGCCGACCTGGCGCGCGACGCGCAACTGCGCGCCGAACTGGGCGCGCCCGACGTGCGCTTCATGCTGGCGATGCAGGGCGCCGATGCCGAGGCGGTGCTGCAGGCATCCGAGCGCCTGGCGCCGATGCTGGCGCGCCTGCAGGAGGACGGCGTGCTCGATGGCTACGACCTGGCCGCGCGCTACCTGCCCAGCGTGGCGACCCAGCGTGCGCGCCAGGCCGCATTGCCCGATACGCCGGAGCTGCAGCGCTCGCTCGACACGGCGCTGCTGGACCTGCCGTTCCGCGGCGATGCCTTCGCGCCGTTCGTGGAGGACGTGGCCATCGCCCGCGCGGCCGAACCGCTCACCGCGAACGACCTGGCTGGAACGCCGCTGGAGCTGGCCGTATCCGGCCTGCTGCTGCAAGGACCTGAGCATGCGACTGCGCTGGTCTCGCTGACCGGCCTGCACGATCCGGCCGCGCTCGCCGCGGCGGTGGCCCCCGCCGGCGCGCAGCTGCTCGACCTCAAGCAGGCATCCGAATCGCTGGTGGCGCAGTGGCGGGTGCGCCTGCTGGCCGCGCTGGCGGTGGCGGCCCTGCTGCTGGCCGGCACGGTCTGGCTCGCGTTGCGCGCTCCGCGCCGGGTGCTGCGCGTGCTGGCGCCGATGGCGCTGAGCACCTTGTTGATCCTGGCGGTGCTGCGGGTGATGGGCGTCGAGCTCAACCTGTTCCACCTGGTCTCGCTGATCCTCGCCGCCGGCCTGGGCCTGGACTACGCGCTGTTCTTCGACCACGCCGGCGATGATCGCGACGAGCAGCTGCGTACGCTGCATGCGGTGATCGTGTGCAGCCTGACCACGCTGCTGGTGTTCAGCCTGCTCGCGCTGTCCTCGATCCCGGTGCTGCGCGCGATCGGCGGCACCGTGGCGCTGGGCGTGCTGTTCAATTTCGTGCTGGCGCTGCTGGTGGCGCGCGCACCGGCCAGCAGGCCGGCACCGTGACCGCGCCGGTGCTCGATCGCGCGGGCATCCTCGCCCTGGTGCCGCACCAGGGCCGCATGTGCCTGTGGGACGAGGTCACGGAGTGGGATGCGCAGGGCATCCGCCTGCGGGCCTGGAACCACGCCAGCCCGACCCATCCCCTGCGCGCGCGCGGACGCCTGCATGCGCTGGCACTGTGCGAGTACGGCGCCCAGGCGATGGCGGTGCACGGCGGCCTGCTGGCAGCCGGGGAGGGTGGCCGTGCCGCAGCGGGCGTGCTGGTCGCGCTGCGCGACGTGGTGCTCGCGGTCAGCCGCATCGACGACCTCGCCGGCGTGCTGGAGGGGGAGGCCGAACTCGTCGCCGCCTCCGAAAGCAGCCAGCAGTACGCGTTCCGCATCCACCACGATGGCCGCCTGCTGGCCAGCGGCCGCGCCGCGGCGATGCTGGGCGGCGACCTGTTGCGCTGAGGCCGGCAAGGCGCTGGCACAATAGGTCGATGGAATCCGCGCAGACCTCTTCCCGACGCGCGCTGGTCACCGGCGGCAGCGGTGACATCGGCGGCGCGATCTGCCATGCCCTGGCCGACGCCGGCATGGACGTCGTCGTGCATGCACACGGCAACCTGGCACGCGCCGAAGCGGTGGCCGAGGCCATCCGTGCACGCGGCGGCCGGGCCACGGCGGTGGCCTTCGACGTCGCCGACGGTGCGGCGGTGGCCACGGCGCTGGAGGCGCTGCTGGGCGAGGTCCGCATCGACGTGGTCGTGAACAACGCCGGCGTCCACGACGATGCACCGATGGCCGGCATGACCGACGCGCAATGGCAGCGCGTGATCGACGTTTCCCTGCACGGTTTCTTCCACGTCACCCGGCCTTTGCTGCTGCCGATGGCGCGTGCGCGCTGGGGCCGGATCGTCAGCGTGTCCTCGGTGGCGGCGGTACTGGGCAACCGTGGCCAGGCCAACTACGCCGCGGCCAAGGCCGGACTGCATGGGGCCAGCAAGTCGCTGGCCCGGGAAATGGCCAGCCGCGGCATCACCGTCAATGTCATCGCGCCCGGCGTGATCGAAGGCACGATGGCCGATGCACAGTTCCCCGCCGAAACGCTGAAGCAGCTGGTGCCGGCCGCGCGCGCCGGCCGGCCTGAGGAAGTGGCCGCGCTGGTCGCGTTCCTGTGCTCGGATGCCGCCGGCTACATCAATGGCCAGGTGATCGGCATCAACGGCGGCATGGCCTGACTACGCGCGTCAGCGTTCGCCGCCCGGATCGCGCCCGGCGTGCGGTGTCGAGCCGCGGCCCAGCAGGCTCAGCAGCGGCCCGGTCATCAACGTGGTGGTCAGCGCCAGCAGCAACAGCAGGGTGAACATCTCCGGCCCGATCAGGCCGGCGTCCAGGCCGACCTTCATCACGATCAGTTCGATCATCCCGCGTGCGTTCATCAGCGAACCCACCGCCAGGCTGTCGCGGGTGCCGTAACCGGACAGCCGCGCACCGAGGCCGCCGCCGGCGACTTTGCCGACCACCGCCACCAGCAGGATCAGCACGAACGCACCCAGCCCGGCCAAGGTGAAGGCGTCGGCGGTGGTGCCCATGCCCGCCAGGGCGAAGAACACCGGCATCAGCAGCACCAGGGCCAGGTGCTCGATGCGCTCGACCAGGCTGTGCACCAGCCGGTCGTCGCGCGGCAGGCAGGTGCCGAACACGAATGCGCCGAACACCGCATGCAGGTGCAGCCACTCGGTCGCCGCCGCGCAGGCGAACAGGCCGACCAGCAACGCGGCCAGCACGGTGCCCGACGGGCGGCCATCGCTGGCGTGGTGTCGCAGCAGCCACGCATACAGCGGCCTGAGCCCGGCGTAGACGACCACCAGCAGCAAGGCAAGTCCGGACAGCGTGCGCACCAGCGTGGACCAGCCGCCATCGCCGGTGAGCGCGACCAGCAGCGCCAGGACGATCCACGCGCCCACGTCCAGCAAAGCCGCCGCCGACAGCGCGAGCCGCCCGATCGGGCTCTGCTGCAGGCCACGGTCCTTGAGGATCCGCGCCAGCACCGGGAATGCGGTGACCGACAGCGCTACCGCCAGGTACAGCGCGAACGGCCAGAAGCCGACACCTGCCGGTGCGAGGTTGCCGTGCAACAGGGGCGCGACCAGCAGGGCCAGTCCGAATGGCAGCAGCGCCGACAGGCTGGCCACGCGCGTGGCGGCCAGCACCTGCGCGCGGGCGCCTTCCGGTGCACGCAACTCGGCGCCGATCACGAACATGAAAAGCACGATGCCCAGCGTCGCCAGGCCCGACAGGGCCGGCTGCGACGCGACCGGGAACAGCGCCGCATGCACGTCCGGCAATGCCGCGCCGAACACGACCTGGCCGAGCAGCACGCCGGCGGCCATCTCGCCGATCACTGGCGGCTGGCCGAAGCGGGCCAGCAGCAGTCCGCACAGGCGTGCGGCGACCAGGATCACGGCGATCTGCAACAGCAACAGGCCGGTCATGCGTCCCCTCCCCAGGGAATCCAAGGAAAAACCTCTACCGCGACATCGAGCCCGCAGCCGGTGCGGTGCCCACCTCAGCCACCCGCATCCAGGCGTGGCGCCTGCGCGCGCACGCGCCGATATTCGTTCCACACGTCGCCGTGCGCCAGCACCTGGCGCACCACGTGCGAAGTGATCCGGTACAGGTCGCGCAGCGGACGGAAGTGGCTGCGCCGCAAAGGCCCGCCATCGTCGCCGCGGTAGCGCGTCTCCACCGGCACCGACACGCAGTGCACGCCGAGCCGGCGCGCCGCGGTGATCAGCAGTTGCGCCTCGAACACGAAATCCTCGCCGGGCACGTCGCCCAGCGCGATGACGCTGGCCGGGTAGTAGCGCTGCCCGCTCTGGGTGTCGGCGATGCGGTGGCCCGCGGCCCAGGCCACGCCCCAGTCGCCGAAGGCGTTGGCCATGCGCCGGTGCGGCGGCGCGGCGGCGCGATGGCGCAGGCGCGCGCCGATCACGATGCAGCGCGGATGCCGCGCCGCGGCTTCGAGCAGGCGTGGCAGGTCGGCCGGGTCGTGCTGGCCGTCGCCGTCGAGGGTCAGCACGCCGCGCGCGCCACGGGCATGCGCCTCGGCGAAGCCGCTGCGCAGCGCAGCGCCCTTGCCGCGCCGTTGCGGATGGCGCAGCACGGTCACCGGCAGGTCGCGCAGCTGCTCGCCGGTGCCGTCGTCGGAGCCGTCGTCGACCACGATCACCCAGGGGCAATGGCGCAACGTCTGCTCGACCACTTCGCGGATCCGCAATGCTTCGTTGAGCGCCGGGATCACCACCGCGACCTCACCGGTGCGCATGCCGTGTTCAGCCATGGACCAGCTCCACGTGCAGCACGCGCCCGTCCCCGGCCGGCAGGATCGCGTGGCCGGCGCCACGGGCCAGAGCCTCGAAAAGCGCGAGCATCGGCGCCATGGCATTGCCCGGCGCAATGGGCGTGACGGGGGCGGGTGCTTCGCCATCGGCAAGCGATACGCTCAATCGCGGGCGGCCGGCGGCGGGCGGTCCCAGCACCAGCGCCGCGCCAAGCAGCCCCTCGGTCGGCGCCACTTGGCGCAACAGGCCGGGGGCACTGCCGTCGTAGCCGACCAGCAGCACGCCGGGCGCGCCGGTCGCGAGCTGCGCCACCGCTTCGAGGAGGCCCATCGAGAATTCGGCGCTGATCGCGGTGGCCGGCGCCATCGCGCCACTGGCGATCGTCCAGTAGCCGGCCGCGGCGTTGTGCACCGAGTTGTGGAAACGGGTCGGCGACAGTTCCAGCGGTGCGCGGGCCAGGGTCTGGCAGAGGTTCTCGGTGATCGCCAGGTCGCCATAGGTGGACACGAACACCGAAGGCAGCGTCGCCGGATCGCGCCCGGCATCGATGCAGGCCGCCTGTGCGGCTTCGAGCGCGACCAGCACCGTATCCGGGGCGCGCCGACGCTCGTTCGGTGGCAGCAGCGCCGGTGCCGGCCGCGAGCCGGCTTCGTCGGCCAACGGCGCGCCGTGCAGCACGGCGCGATACGCCGCCCACGAAGGCGCCTGCGCGGCCCACAGGCCGATGCCTTCGATCCCGACGCTGGGCGGCGTGCGGTTCATGCGCGGCCGAACACCAGGGAACAGTTGTTGCCGCCGAAGCCGAACGCGTTGTTCATCGCATACCCGATGGTTTGCTGCACGGTCTGGAACCGCACCTGTGGACCGCAGGCCGGATCAGGCTCGCGGCTGTTGAGCGTGCCCGGCAGCAGGCCGTCTTCCAGTGCGAGCAGCGCGATCACCGATTCGACGATCCCTGCCGCGCCCAGCGTGTGTCCGGTCCAGCCCTTGGTCGAACTGGCATGCAGCGTCTCGGGGAACAACGCGGCGATCGCCTGTGCCTCGACGGTGTCGTTGGCCGGCGTGGCCGTGCCGTGCAGGTTGAGATAGCCGATCGCGTCCGGCTCGAGCCCGGCGCGGGCCAGGGCATCGGCCATCGCCCGCCGCGCGCCCAGGCCCTGCGGATGCGGTGCGGACATGTGGTGGGCGTCGCTGGATTCGCCGTAGCCGCACAGCCAGGCGCGCGCGTCGCCGGCGTGTTCGAGCAGGGCGAAACCGCCGGCCTCGCCCAGCGAAAGCCCGTCGCGCCGCGCGTCGAACGGCCGGCAAGGCTCGGGCGAGACCAGCTGCAGGGCGTTGAAGCCGTAAAGCACGCTGCCGCACAGGGTGTCCACGCCGCCCACGATCGCCGCGTCGGCCAGCCCGGCGTGCAGCAGCCGTGCGGCGAGTGCGAAGACCTTCGCGCTGGAGGAGCATGCGGTGGCCACGGTCATGCACGGACCGCGCGCGCCGGTGGCCAGTGCGACGAAATCGCCAAGCGCGTGTGGTGAGTGCACCAGCAGGCGCACCAGCGCGTCGGGGATGCGGCCATCGATCTGCTGCGCGTACGCCGCTTCGGTTTCGCCGATGCTGGAAGTGGAGGTGCCCATCAGCACCGCCACGCGGGTGGCGCCGTGGCGCGCGACCGCGGCGGTGGCCGCGTCGAGGAAGCCATCCTGGTGCAGCGCGTGCCAGGCCAGGCGATGGTTGCGCGATTCCCACTCGCCGAACGCGGCGGGCAGCGCGACCTGCTCCAGGCCGTCGACCCGGCCGATCCAGCAGTCCAGGCGCGGTTCGGGGCCGAAGTCGTTGCGGCGCAATCCGCTGCGACCGGCGCGCAGGGCCTCGCGTTGCGCACGCAAGCCCGCCCCGAGCGCGGTGGTCGCGGTATGGGCGGTGATGGCGAGTGGAGCGCCGCTTCGCGGTGGAAGGACTGGTTGCAAGCGGGACGGGCTGGCGGACTGGCCGGCGAGTATAGCCACAGCCCCGCGTGCGTCCGGTGTGGAGGAACATGAACGGTCGCAGTGCGAGAAGCAGCGGTCGCGCGCTTCCGCGCCTGCCGCATTTAATCCACAATCCCCGGGTTCCTCCACACAGGGCAGGGCGCGGCACGCGCGCATGCAAGCCTACGTCTACAAGAGCCTCCGCAAAGCCGACACCTATGTGTTCCTCGCCACCCGCGACGACTTCACACGGGTGCCCGAGCCGGTGCGCGCGCAGCTGGGCGAACTGGGCTTCGTGCTCGAGGTCATGCTGACTCCCGGGCGCCGTCTCGCCCAGGCCGATGCGGCGGTGGTCCGCACCAATCTCGCCGCACGCGGGTTCCACATCCAGTTCCCACCGGGCACGCCGCCGGTGCGTGACGATGGCTGAGGCCCTTCCACGCTCGCGGCGTTTCGCGCTGGGCGCCGGTGTCGCCGGCATCGCGCTGGGCGTGCTGGCCGGTATCGAGGGACCGGTGTCGCTGTTGCCCGGACTGCTGGCCCAGCTGCTGCTGGCGCTTGCGGTGTCCTGGTGGACCGGCACCCGGCCCGTGCCTGCGGACCTGCGCGCGCTGAAGCCGGCGCTGTCCGGCCTGTCGCTGCTGTGGGGATTGGGCCTGCTGTTCACCCTTGTGCTGCTGGCCTGGCCACTGCAGGCCCTGCGCCAGAGCGGCGGCCTCGGTGCCGCGCTGGGCGCCAGCGCGATGGGCGCGATGGTGCTGCTCGGCCTGTGGCGGACCTGGCCGGTCTGGCAGGCCCTGGAGCGCGAGGCCGTGCACCTTGGCACCGCGTGGCGGCGGCTGGCGCAGCAGGAGACCGGCACCTGGGCCGGGCTCGGCGCCGCCGGCGCCGTGGCCGCGATCCTGGGTGGCCTGCTGCTGTTGGGCTGGCCGGGCCTGCTCGACTCCCCTGCACGCTGGGCCGTGGCCGCGGTGCTCGCCCTGGCGCAGCCGGCCCTGCACCTGGTCCTGCAGCGGGCGCCCGCGCCGCGCACCCTGGCCGGGCCCCTCGAATTCCTTGCCGCGGCCGACGCGCCGCCGGCCGAATCCCTGCCCGAGGTCCTCACGGGTGATCCGGGTGCGCTGGCCGCCGAACTGCATGCCGCCGCCCGCACCGGGCGCGTCGATCGCGCCCTGCAGCTGCTGGATGCCGGCGCCGACGCGCATGCCGCGCCCCCGGCCGGCGAGCGCGACCAGCGCAGCCTGGCTGCGCTGGCGGCGGTACTGCCGGACCTGCGCCTGCTGCGCGCGCTGATCGTGCGTGGCGTGGACCTCAACAGTGGCAGTGCGGGCATGACCCCGCTGCTGGCCGCGACCCGCGACAGCTGGCATGGCCGTCCCGAGGCGGTGATGACCCTGCTGGCCAACGGCGCCGATCCGCGGGCCGCCGACACCGAGGGCAATACCCCGCTGCACCACGCCGCGCGCAGCACCGATCCGGGCGTGGCCGCCTTGCTGCGCGACGCCGCTGCCGAGATCGATGCGCTCAACCACGAAGGCTTCTCGCCGCTGGGCGTGGCCTGTGCCAGCGGCAACTGGCGGCTGGCCAGGTTCCTGCTCGAACGCGGCGCCAGGCCCGAACCGGTGGACGGCCAGCCGGCCCTGCTGGCCGCCGCGGCGACCGAAGAAGACGACACGGCCGGCGTGCAGCTGCTGCTGAAGTTCAAGGCGAAAGTCGCCATGCCCGGCCGCAACGGCCGCACCGCGCTGCACGAAGCCGCGCTGGCCGGGCATGCGGACATCGTCGCCGCCTTGCTGGCCGCCGGCGCCGACCCGCAGGTCCGCGACGCCGCCGGGCGCACGCCCTGGCTGGAGGCGGCACGCGCGCTGCGCGGGGGCGTGGTCGAACATCTCGCCGCGCAGCGGATCGACGTGGCCGCCACCGATGCCGAGGGACGCAACGCCCTGGCCCTCGCCGCCGGCGCCGAACAGGCTTCGCTGGCGCTGGTGCGGCGCCTGCTCGAGCTGGGCGTGGATCCGGCGCAGGCCGACCACGGTGGACGTCGCGCGATCGATATCGCCGCAGAATCCGGACGCTGGTCGATCGTCGCCGCGCTCGATCCGGCCTATCCGCTGCCCGCGGCGGTGGCCGAGGCCGCGGCGGAAAATCCGGTCGACGAGCGGCCGCCGCTGGCGCTGCTGCGCGATGGCCTGCAGGCGGGACGCATGGAAGGGCTGGCGGCGCTGGCCCGGCTGTGCGCGCCGTCCGAACTGGGCGGCCTGCTGCACGACCCGACCTTGCGTACGCACGCGGGGATGGTCGAGTGGCTGCTGGCGCACGGCGCCGACCCGGAAGTGGCCATCGACGGCGAGACCGCGTTGACCGCGCTGCTCGGTGAGGGAGGCGATGCCGCCGCCGCGATCCAGGTCCTGCTCGGCCATGGCGCCTCGCCGGCCGGTGCCGGCGGACTGGCGCGCCTGCTCGCCGCGTGCGTGCAGCGCGACCAGGCCCAGCGCAGCCACGAGCAGCTGGCGCTCGACCTGTTCGCGCAGGGTGCCGATCCGTTCGCGCCTTCCGCCGGTGGCGACCCCGCGCTGTCGCTGGCGGTGCGCCTGGGCTGGCTGCGCCTGCTCGATGCCCTGCTCGACGCCGGCGTGGACCGCGAGGTCCGCGACAGCCACGGCATGACCGCGCTGCACCTGGCCGCGGCATTGGGCCGCGAATCCGCGTTGCGCCGGCTGGTTGCCCAGGGCGCCTCGCCCGATGCGCGCGCCGCCGACGGGCAGACGCCGCTGGGCGTCGCCCTGGCCAGCGGCCGCCGCGATCTTGCCGACTGGCTCGACTGGCGCGTATGGCCGCTGCCAAAGCGGCCCTTGCGCGAAGCCGACGTGGTGTCGGCGGCGATGGCCGGCGATGCCGACGCGGTGCGGCGCTTGCTCGAGCTCGGTTTCCCGGTCGATGCGGTCGATGCGCAGGGCTGCACCGGCCTGCTGCGTGCAGCCGGCGGTGGCCATGCCGCGGCGGTCGACCTGCTGCTGGCACGCGGCGCCGACCCGCAGCACGCCGCGCACAGTGGCGCCACGCCGCTGTCGGCCGCGGTGAGCATGCGCCAGACCGCGATCGTGACCGCGTTGCTGGATGCCGGCGCCGATCTCGAACACCGCCTGCCCGGCGGCGTGACCGTGCTGATGCTCGCTTCGGCGCTGGGCCTGGCCGACATCACCGCGCGCCTGCTCACCGCCGGCGCCAACATCGATGCAGGCGACAGCCAGGGCCTGGCACCGCTGCACTGTGCCGCGCTCTACGGATTCACCGGCCGCGACCGCACCCGCCTGCTCGCATTGTTCGACACCCTGCTGCTGGCCGGCGCCGAGGCGGACATGCCGGCCGCCGGCGGCGTGACGCCCCTGCTGCTGCTGCTGGGTGCGCGTGCCGAACCCGGCGGTGCCTGCGACGAGAACGTGGTCCTGGCCGGCCTGGAACGGCTGCTGGAGGAGGGCGTGTCGCTGGAAGTGCAGGATCCGCGTGGCTTCGGTCCGTTGCACCTGGCCGCACTGCATGGCCTGCGCGGCGTGGTCCAGCGCCTGCTGCGCGCCGGCGCCGACCCGGACCTGCGCGATACGCTCAACCGCAGTCCGCGCGAGATCGCGGTGATGCGCGGCTTCGTCGATGTAGCCGGCGAATTCGCACCGGCCCAGACCGGCGTTTCCATGGCCAGGTTCCTGCGCGAACCACGCGGCTGAGGCGCCCCTGCGGAGCGCTGCCTGCGCTTCCTCCTTGCGCGAAACGCCTGCCTGGGCGGGAGGCTGCCGGATCGCCGCGTGCGACGCGGTCGAGCCGTATGGCTACCGGGTCGGATCGGTGCTTTCCGGCGAATCGCCGGAATCCGGCGCCAACCCCGGGCCATCGCCCGAATCGGCCTCGAACAGCCGCTGCAGGTCCCTGCGTGCCTCGCGTGCGTTCTGCACCACCGCCGCGTCGTCGTCGTACACCAGGTACTGGTCGCGCAGCAGCGTCTCGTCGTGTTCGCGGAAGCGCTGCACATGATCAGCGGCGACATCCGCCGGCACGCCCAGTTCCAGCAGCACGCGCTCGCCCACTTCCAGGCTGGTCCCGAGCAGTTCGCGGAAGGGCTCGGCGCCGAGGTCCATCAATCGCCATACATGCTGGCGGTTGCGCGCCCGCGCCAGGATCTTCGCGTGCGGGTAGAGGCGGCGGATCAGGCGCACCGCGCGCAGGTTGCTGTCCGGATCGTCGGTGCAGATCACGAACAGCCGCGCATGGTCGGCGCCTGCCGCGCGCAGCAGGTCCGGTCGGGTCGGATCGCCGTAGAAGATGCGGCCACCGCTGCGGCGCACGTCTTCGACCTGTTCGGCGCTGCTGTCCAGGGCCACGTAAGGAATGCGCTGGGCGGCCAGCAGCCGCGCCACGATCTGGCCGAAACGGCCGACACCGGCGATCACCACTTCCGGCGGGTGCGAGGCCGCGTCCGGGACGTCGAAATGCCGGGGTTCGGGTTGCGGATGGTGGGCCTCGAGGCGACGCATGCGTCCGTCAAGCGCCAGCAGCAGCAGCGGCATCAGCGCCATCGACACACCGACCACCGCCACCAGCCGGTCGTGGTTCTCGGTCGACACCAGCCCCACGCGCAAAGCCTCCTGGAACACGACGAACGCGAACTCGCCGCCCAGCCACAAGGTGCCGCCCAGCATCAGTGCATGGCTGGCCGACAGGCCGGCGGCGCGGCCCACGCCGAACAGCACGGTGAACTTCACCAGCAACAGCAGGGCCACGCCACTGGCGACCAGGCCGGGCTCGGCGGCGATCCGGTCCAGGTCGATGCCCATGCCCACGGCGATGAAGAACAGTCCCAGCAGCAGGCCCTTGAACGGCTGGATCTGCGATTCGAGTTCGTGCCGGTATTCGGAATCGGCCAGCAGCACGCCGGCGATGAAGGCGCCCAGGCCCGGGCTCAGCCCGGCCTGCTGCATGATCCAGGCGCTACCCAGCACCGCCAGCAGGGCGGTGGCGGTGAACACTTCCGGCGCCTGCGTACCGGCCACGATCCGCAAGGCACGATGCATCAGCAGGCGGCCGCCGAAGTAGACCAGCGCCAGCGCGCCGAGCGCATGGCCGACCATCGTCCAGGTCAGCGTCTCGTTCTTCACCCCGCCCAGCAGTGGGATCACGGCCAACAGGGGAATCGCGATCAGGTCCTGGAACAGGAGGATCGCGAACGCCAGCCGGCCGAAGTCGCTGGCCAGCTGCTTGCGCTCGGCCAGCAGCTGCAGGCCCACGGCGGTGGAAGACAGGGCCAGCCCGATCCCGGCGACCAGCGCGCCCTTCCAGTGCACGTGGTAGGCGAGCAGCCCGGCACCCAGCAGCAGCGCCGACAGCAGCACCTGCGTAGTTCCGGCACCGAACACCTGCCGCCGCATCAGCGCCAGCCGTTTGGGCGACAGCTCCAGCCCGATCACGAACAGCAGCATGACCACGCCGATCTCCGACGCCGCCAGGATCCGGTCCGGCTCGCTGACCACCCCGATCCCGTCCGGCCCCAGCAGCACGCCGGTGGCCAGGTAGGCCAGCACCGCGACCAGCCCCAGCTTGCGGAACAGCGGCACCGCGATGATCGCGGCGAGCAGCAGGACCAGCGCCAGTTCCAGGCTAAGGGAGGAGGTCATCGAGGTGTCCATCGCCCGGGATTATGGGGCGCGGCGCCGTGCACACCATGGGTGGGCCGGGTCCATTCCCGCGCGGCCCACGCCGGCCTGGCCACACCCGGCTATGGCGGCCCCGGCCGCCCCGCAGGCAGGGTCGCCCCCCGGGTCCGCACTCGTGGCCCGCGGCGCGCTAACGGAGGCTCCTCCTCGGGGTGTGCGGCGGCGTTCGAACCAGCGATCAGGTCTGGGTGGCGAAGATGCGCAGCCAGGCCGGGCACTGGATGGTCAGCACCGTGATGCGCACCGTCGCCATCGATGCCGGGATGTCACACCACCGCGCTTTTCCATACCGTTGCGTCCGGAATGGTCTGGTTCCGGGCCTGTAATTCCCAAAAATCATAAGGGCTCATTCCTCCGGATCTCAGATGGACGGCTTGAATCGTTTGATTTTTGTTAATCAAGGCGTACATTTTCATTAAATTCGTGACTTAAGTCACGATTTAAACAAATATGTAACGTGAACCTTCCCTGACTATTGACCATGACCCCTGCCATAAGTCACGGTCTGGAACGCCCTTCCGGGCCACTTCTTATTCGGGGAAAACATGAAACGCTCATCTCTGAACCGCAACTTGCGGCGCAGCGCGCTGACCGTGGCGCTGGGTTTGTGCTTCACCTCGGCAGTACATGCACAGCAGGCCACCGGCGCGTTGTTCGGCCAGGCGGCGTCCGGCGAAACGGTCGTCATCGAGAATCCGGCCACCGGCTTCCGGCGCGAGCTCGTGGTCGGTGCCGATGGCGGATACCGGGTGCCTTCGATCCAGCCCGGCAGCTACCGCGTCACCCTCAAGCGCGCCGATGGCAGCACCGCGGTGCGCGACGTCACCGTCAGCGTGGGTACCGGTACGCCGGTCAATTTCGCGGCGGGCGGCGGAACCACTCAACTGGACGGGGTAACCGTGGTGGGTACGCGCGCGGTCAACCCGATCGACGTGTCCTCGGTCGCTTCCACCAGCATCCTCACCGCCGAGCAGATGGCCAAGATCCCCGTGTTGCGCGATGCGACCTCGGTCGCGCTGCTGGCGCCCGGCACGGTCCGTGGCGACACAGCCTTCGGCAACCTGGCCTCGTTCGGCGGCTCCTCGGTCGCCGAGAACCAGTACTACGTCAACGGCTTCAACATCACCAACTCGTACCGCAGCCTGAACTTCGCCCAGGTGCCGTTCGAGGCGATCGCCGAACAGCAGACCATGACCGGCGGCTACGGATCGGAGTTCGGCCGCTCGCTCGGTGGCGTGGTCAACCAGGTGACCAAGCGCGGCACCAACGACTTCCAGGCCGGCGGCAACATCTTCTGGTCGCCCGATTCGCTGCGTTCGGAGGTGGCAAACACGTACTACTCCAACCCGCTCGTGCCCGGCGACCTGGGCAAGCTGCGGCAGGACAACTCCAACGACACGCTGGGCGGGATGCAGGCTGCGGTCTGGGCCGGCGGCGCGCTGGTCAAGGACAAGCTGTTCGCCTATGGCGTCCTGACCTACAGCAAGGTCGACCGGGAGGACTGGGGTACGGTGCTTTCGCGCACCAATACCGATGAGTCGGAGAAGGGCGATCCCACCTGGCTGGTCAAGCTGGACTGGAACATCACCGACGACCACCACCTCGAATTCACCGGCCTGTCGGACAAGCGCACCACCACCACCAAGACCTACCTCAACACGGTGGGCGAGCTGGATCGCGGCAACCTCGTGGGCACCTCATACGCCGAGTCGGGCGGCGAGAACTACGTCTTCCGCTACACCGGCTACCTCACCGAGGCTTTCACGGTGTCCGCGCTGTACGGCACCAGCGACTACTCCCGCTCGCGGCGCCTGGTCACGGCGGACGGACAGCAAGTGGAATACGGTGGCGACCTCAACCAGCCGGCGACCGGTTGCCCGGTCATCACGGATATCCGTCCCGGCTATCGCCAGGCGATCACCGGTGCCTACTCCAGCTCGTGCAACATCACCGGCACTTCGATCGACCGTGTCGACTCCAAGGACACCCGCGACCAGTTCCGCCTGGACTTCGACTGGGAGATTGGCGACCACCGCGTCGGCTTCGGCTACGACACCGACGACTTCGAGTCGGTGGCCGGCACGTCGCTCGAGGGCGGTCGCATCTGGCGCTATTCGACCAACAACGGCCCGGACGGGCTGGCCAATACCGGCGACGAGTTCGACATCGTCCGTGAGCAGATCGTCAACCAGGGCTCGACGGTGCGAGTCGAGCAGCACGCCTACTACCTCGAGGACAACTGGCAGGTGACCGACACCTTCCAGGCCTATATCGGCCTGCGCTGGGACACCTTCGAGAACTTCAACGGCGAAGGCGATGCCTACGTCAAGATCGAGAACCAGTTCGCCCCGCGCCTGGGCTTCTCCTGGGACGTCAACGGCGACTCCAGCTGGAAGGTCTACGGCACCGCGGGTCGCTACGCGCTGCCGCTGACCTCCAGCGTGGCCGTGCGCGGCGCCAGCGCCTCGCTGTTCACCCGCCAGAACTTCAACTTCACCGGCGTCGACCCTGTGACCGGCGCACCGATCGGGCTGACGCCGCGCGCTGCGCTGAGCTACATCAACGGCGAATTCGGCGAGCCGAAGAACGCGGCGACCATCGCCTCGAAGAACCTGGATCCGATGTACCAGGACGAGTACATCCTGGGCACCCAGTACCAGCTGACCGAGCACCAGTCCGTCGGCGTGAAGGGCACCTACCGCAAGCTGAAGGCGGCCATCGACGACAACTGCGACTACACGCCGATCTTCGACATGGCCGTGGCAGATGGCCTGGATCCGGTTCTGCCGAGCAGCGGCTTCCCGTACTGCCGCATGTTCAACCCGGGCGCCGATTCGGTCTTCGTGACCGACATCGAGAACAACGGCGTGATGACCGAGTACACCATCCCGGGCGAACTGCTGTCTCCGCCGGCCAAGCGCAGCTACGAGGCGCTGGAGCTGTTCTGGGACGGCAGCTGGGACAAGTGGTTCGCCAGCGCGTCGTACACGATGGCCTGGAACAAGGGCAACACCGAGGGCGGCGTGAAGTCGGACATCGGCCAGTCCGATACCAGCGTCACCCAGGACTTCGACTACAAGGAACTGGCCGTCGATTCGTACGGCTACCTGCCCAACGACCGCCGCCACAGCCTGAAGGTATTCGGCAACTACCAGATCAACGACGAGTGGTCGGCGGGTGGCAACCTGCTGGTGCAATCCGGCCGTCCGATCAACTGCCTCGGCGTGCTGTACCCGTACCACGGCGGCATCCATCCGTACGGCGCTTCGTTCTTCCGTTGCGGCACCACCGAGGCTGGCGGCGTCAACGGTCCGTCCGAGCCGGTGCCGCGCGGTACCGCCGGGCGCCTTCCCTGGACCAACTCGATCGACCTCAACATCGCCTATTTCCCGAAGTGGGCGAGCGGCCTGGCGTTCAAGATCGACGTGTTCAACGTGTTCGACAGCCAGAAGGTCACGTCGGTCACCGAAGTGGCCGAGGACGGCACCACGGGCGTGCCGCTCAACACCTACCTGGTGCCGCGCAGCTTCCAGGCGCCGCGCTCCGTCCGCTTCATGGTCCAGTACGACTTCTGATCCAGAAAAAAACCACTTAGCGGTACTTACTCTCCAGGCCGCCGCAAGGCGGCCTTTTTTTTGTTGGTATAGCGCCCGGTGCCGCGCGATCGCCCATGGAGCCGGCTATGCTTGGGCATCCAATCCAGATGGGCGCCATGCAGTCGGTCACCGAATCCTGGCAGGCGGCCCAGCGGCTGGAGGCGGCCGCTGCGTGGCAACAGGCCCAGCCCTTGTATGCGTCGATCCTGGCCCAGGAGCCGGACCACGTTCCGGCGCGTTTGCGCATGTCCCGACTGGAGCAGTTCGCCGACCGCTACGGACCGGCGCGCGCCCATGCGCTGCATGCGGCCGGGGCCGTCCGCCGCGGTATCGGCGTGCGCAATATCGGCTATGTCAGCGGCCGGTTGCTGGACTTCGCCGAGGAAGGCGAAGTCGCCTTGCTGATCATGTCCGCGGACTGGCGCGACCCGGAGGTGATCCGACATTCGCCGGCGCTGGCCCAGCACCTGTGGCTGTCCGGCCGCTACGCCGACGCATTGCGCCTGCTCGACGCGATCGAGCCGTTGATCACGCCGCATCCGCTGTTGCACCTCACCCGCGCCAACGTGCTGCGCTACCTGGGTGACATGCCGGCCGCCGAACGCCACTACGAGGCCTGCCTCGCCCTGTCGCCCGGAATGGCCGACGCACATTGGGCGCTGGCAACGCATTCGCGCGCGAATCCGCCGCTGTCGCGCCTGCCACGGCTGCAGCGTGCGTTGCAGGACGCCAGTGATGACGCCGCCCGCGCGCACCTGCTCTATGCCCGGTTCCGCGAGCATGATGACGCCGGCGACACCGCCGCGGCGTGGGACGCCCTGTCGAGCGGCGCGGCCCTCATGCACCGCCGCGATGCCTTCTGCGCGCGCCTCGAAGCCGAGATGCTCGAGACCCTGATGGATGCCCCTGTGGCGTCGCCCGGATCCGGCGACGCAACCGGGCCGCGCCCGGTATTCGTGGTCGGCATGCCTCGCACCGGCACCACCTTGCTGGACCGCGTCCTCGGCAACCATCCACAGGTGCATTCGCTGGGCGAACGCAACGACCTGGCCGCGGCCATTTCCGAGGCGAGCGGACACTTCTTCCATCCCGCATTGCGCAGCGGCGTGCCGGAGTTGATGGAAATGGCCGCGCGCGCGGACGTGGGCGAGCGCTACCTGCGACGTGTGCGTCGCGACGCGCCGTCCGTCAGTCACCTGGTCGACAAGAATCCGCTCAACCTGTTCTGCATCCCGGCGATCCTGCGCGCGCTGCCACGGGCGCGCGTGCTCGTCCTGCGCCGCGAGCCGATGGACGCCTGCTTTTCCAACCTCAAGGAGCTGTTCCAGGGGGGCGCCTACCCCTACAGCTACGCGCTGGAAGACCTGGCCGGTCACTGTCGCAACGTGCGGCGCTGGACGGCGCATTGGGCGCGCGTCGCTCCGGAGTCGGTCCGCGTGGTCGACTACGAAGCGCTGGTACGCGATCCAGCTTCGGTGGCCGCCTCGTTGTTGCCGTTCCTCGACCTGCCAGCGCACGCCAGCCTGCATGACATCGCGGGCAACACCGCGCCCGTCTCCACCGCCAGCAGCAGCCAGGTCCGCGAAGGCGTGCACCAGCGTGCGGTCGGCGCGTGGCGTCGCTACGAGGCGCAGCTGCAGCCCTTGCGCGAAATGCTGGGCGAGCACGCATGACGTTTCCCGCGCCGCCCGAGCTGTGGGCGCTGCTTTCGACTGCCGAGCAGCGCGCGTCGGGCCAGGATTGGCAGGGTGCGATCGCCGCCTACCAGCAGGCGCTGGACCGGGTCCCCGGCGACGCCTACACCCTGGTCCAGCTGTCCTACGTGCATTCGCTGGCGGGGCACTACCGCCTGGCGCAGGAGCATGCGCTGGCGTCGGCGCGAAGCGGCGCCAGCGATCCGGCATTGCTGATGGAGTTGCTGCCGCGGCTGCGCACCTTCAACCAGATGCAGGCGATGCTGGCCTGCATCGAACGGCTGCTGCCGATGTCGCGCATGCCGATCCCCTTGCTGATCGCCGTGGCCGCGCAGCTGAGTTACGCGAACCTTCCGGACCGGGCCATCGGGTTCCTGGACGAAGCGCGCCGCGCCGATCCCGATTTCCCGCCCACGCTGCTGTCGCGCGCCCAGGTGCTGACCTACCTGGGCCGATTCGACGAAGCCGGTGATGACCTGCAGCGGGCGCTGCGGCGCGCGCCGGAGATCGCGCAGGGCTACTGGCTGCAGGCCTGGATCGGCCGCCAGACCGCCGGGCGGAACCACGTCGATGCGATCCGGCGCGAACTGGCACGGCCGGGGCGCAAGCCCGAGGACGTGGCGTTGCTGGGTTTCGCCCTGCACAAGGAACTGGACGATCTCGGGCAACACGAAGAGGCATGGCAGGCGCTGGTGCTGGCCTGCCGCGCCAAGCGCTCGAGACTGGTGTACGACACCGCGTCGACTACCGTGTTGTTCGGCGCGCTCGCGCGCTTCCGCCCGAAAAGAGAGAGTGCGGGGACGTCGGATGCGGCGACCGGGCGCTGTCCGGTCTTCATCGTCGGCATGCACCGCTCCGGAACCACGCTGCTGGAGCAGTTGCTCGACCGCCATCCGGACGTGCAGGGACTGGGCGAGCTCTACGATTTCACCAGCGCCATGCGCCATGCGACCGACCATCATTGCAAGGGCGTGATCGATCCCGTCGTGGTCCAGCGTGCAGGCGATGCGGACCTGGCCCAGGCAGGGCAACGCTACCTGGATGGCCTGGAGTGGCGGCTCGGGCCGGCGCGCTGCTTCGTCGACAAGCTCCCGTCCAATTTCCTCAACGTCGGTTTCATCCTCGAGGCCTTGCCGCACGCGCGCATCCTGCACATGGCCCGCGATCCGGTCGAAACCTGCTTCTCCAACCTGCGCGAGCTGTTCTCCGAGGCCAATGCCTACAGCTACGACCCGATCGAACTGGCCGACTACCATCGCCTGCAGGCGTCGCTGATGGCGCAGTGGCGCAGCCGCCATCCCGACCGCATCCTCGAGGTGGACTACGGTCGCCTCACCCGCGATCCCGCGGGCGAGATGCAGCGGGTCGCGGCGTTCTGTGGAATCCCGTACGACGCGGCGATGCTCCTTCCGGGCTCGGGACGTGCGGTGGTCACCGCCAGCGCGGTGCAGGTGCGCGACGGAATCCAGGTACGCGAGCAGCCCAAGTGGGCACCCTACGAGCGCTGGCTCACGCCCATGATCGAAAGGCTGCACGCGCCCTGAGGGACGATGTGAGGCCATCGCGGATCGGAACGCCAGCAGGCCATGGTGCCGATGGCGGGTCGATCCAGCCGGAGTGCGTGGATAGATCCCGTCAGCCCACCACGGCCTGCAGCAGGTGCTTGCCGAACTTCCCGCTCGCGGTCGCGCTGACCATGACGATCGCATAGGCGAAAACCACGCCCATCGCGCCGAGCGCGGCCACCAGCGGCCATCGCAGGGTGCGTGGGAGCGCGAGCCGCTTGTGCTTGTTGCGGATGAAGAACTCGGCGACCAGCAGGTTCGGGACGAAGAACAGGTACAGGATCGCGTAGTCGAACAGGCCGAAGACGTTGCCCCTGCCCACGCCGATGCCGCCGGTGATGTCGTTCCATGCGCGGATCTCGAGGTCGAACACCCACGAGCCCAGCACCATCGCGAACAGGCGGATGGCCCATGCCCGGTGCAGGTCGAATCGCTTCGCCCGGGCGTGGACGTAGGCCATGACGGCGCTCGAAGCCAGTACTGATCCCCATACGGCGAACGCGATCGACGCGGCCGGCGCATACGCGCCGCGGGTGAGGATGAACGACATGCCGCCGACCCCGGCGAGGAAGCCTGCGGTCACATAGACCCGGCCCGTCCAGCGGTGCACGGCGCGATGGCGCGCGCGGATCCGGGCCGAAAGCAGGATCGGCCAGGCCAGCACCAGGATCGTGCCCATGACGAAATGCAGGCCGATGCCGATGTTGGCGATCCAGTCCGACGCGCTCGGCATCGGCAGGCCCGCCGCCAGCTCGTGCCACTGTTCGAAGTTGCGGTGCGTGGCGCCGGCGGCGCGCAGCACGATGTAGATGCCGAACGTTCCCAGTCCCAGCACGGTCGCCCCGTAGAAGAACCGGCCGAGCCAATGCAGCGGCTCCTGGTCGGCTGTCGCCGGCCGCGACCGGGGCTGGCCCAGGGCCAGCCTGCTCTGCTCGTTCATGGCATCCATCCCTTCGTGGCGGGCGCCGGATCGTGCCGGCGTTACCAGCTTCGCGCCGCCGCGCGACGCAGTCCTGAGGGCAGTCGCAGGCTTGGCGCAGGCCGGGCGGGAAAGCTTGGGACAGGCTTAGGCGATGGCCGGGCGCGCCTATACTCGATGGAGGTGAACGATCGCCGGGGGCGTATGTCGCAGCCTGTTCCAAGCAACCTCGTCCTGGACGGCCTGGTCATCGACTTCTCCGGCCGCCGCCTGGTGCGCGACGGCGAAACGCTTGCGTTGGAACCCAAGGCGTTCGCCGTACTCGCATTGCTGGCCGGCTCGCCCGGCCGGGTATTCACCCGCGACGAAATCCTGGACACGGTCTGGGGCCATCGTCACGTCACCCAGGGCGTGCTGAACCGGATCATGAGCCTGCTGCGCCATGCGCTCGGCGAAGATGCGATGCATCCGCGCCTGCTGCACACGGTGTACGGGATCGGCTACCGCTTCGACCTGCCCGTCGTGGAGGCGGTCTCCGCCACAGCGGCAGGAAGCGAGGTCGACGCGCCTGCGGCCGCTACGGCGAACGGGATGTCGGGAATGTCGACGGCGGCCACGCAGCCGCCACCGCGACGTGCCTGGCCCATCGTGGCCTTCGTCGCGTTGCTGCTGGCGGTCGCGGCGGTCTGGCTGGCAGGAAGGGAAGGGCGAATCCAGCCGCCAGCGGAGGCAAGGGTTTCGGCCGTCGGCGAGCCGTCACTGGCCGTGCTGCCGTTCGCCGATCTTTCCCGCGCCCGCGACCAGGAGTACCTCGCCGACGGCCTGGCCGAGGACATCCTCAACCAGCTTGCCCGGTCGCAGTCGTTGCGGGTGGTGGGGCGCACGTCGAGCTTCTCGTTCAAGGGCAGGCACGAAGACCTGCGTTCCATCGGCCACAAGCTCGGCGTCGACCACCTGCTGGAAGGCAGCGTCCGCCGCGACGGCGACCAGCTCCGCGTCACCGCGCAGCTGGTACGCGCCGATGACGGCACCCACCTGTGGTCGAAGACCTACGCGCGAGAACTGCGCGATGTCTTCGCGGTGCAGGAGGAAATCGCGCGCGACGTGGCGCAGGCGCTGAGCGTGAAGCTGGACGTGGCCCCTTTCAATCGGGAACAGGGCGGCACCACCAGCGTGGATGCCTACGACCGGTTGCTGCGCTGGCGCAGCATCGTGATGCGCGGACAACTGGACTTCGAGCACGATCGCGAACGCCTGCAGCTGGCGCGCGAGATGGTGGCGCTGGACCCGCGATGCATCCTGTGCCGGGACCTGCTGGCGCGTTCGCTGGATTCCATGGCGCTGGAGCTGGGCGATGCGCGCGGCGGGCCGCTGCGGGACGAGGCGCTCCAGGTTCGCACGGAGATCGCACGCATCGCACCGGACAGCTGGGTCGGCAAGCTGGTTCGCGCCAATGCGCTGTGGCGCGGGGGCAGGCGCGCCGAAGCCATCGACCTGGCCAGGCAGGTCGTGGATTCCGGGCCGCCGACCAAGGAGCGGGTCTGGGACTACGCCTACATGATCTACGCGATGGGCCACCTGGAAGAGTCCATCGCGCTGGTCGAGCAGGTGCGTGCGGTCGAGCCCATGGCCTTGTACCTGTCGCGCGACCTGCAGTACGACTACACCGCCGCGCGCCGCTACGAGGATGCCGAGGCCGAGTACCGGCGCGCCCGCGCCCTGGAGGGCAGCCAGCTGTCGCCGGATTCCCTGGCCTTGTTCCGCCAGCTGGCGGGCAAGCGGCCCGGTGCGCCGGAAGACCTGCGTGAACTGCACTCGCGCCTGCTGCGGCAGGGTCGCGAGTTCGACACGCCGTTCTTCCGCGACCTGGGGGCGGTGCTGGACGACCGCGAGGCGATGCTCGCCCTGGTGCGCAGGGCACTCGCCGACGAGGCCTACGGCGGTGGCAGTGGTGTCGCCTACCTGTGGACCAGCGTGGCCGACGCGCTGGGCGATGCCGACCTGGCCGTGGCCGCGATGCGCCGGGACCTGGCCGGCTGGGAAGGATTCCAGCAAGGCGCCATGGCGCCGCCGCCGTATGTCGCGCTCTGGAACGCGCCGTATTCGAACGTGCGCGCGCATCCGGACTTCAAGAAGCTGCTGGCGGAAACCGGCGTGGTCGACTACTGGCGGCAGACCGGTCGTTGGGGTGACGGCTGCGGTCCGCTGGGCGAAGACGACTTCCAGTGCCGGTGAGTGGGCGGGCAGGGACGACAGTGCCGGCAGTCCCGTGGACGTCCTTGCCAGTCCGGACCGTGGCCCAGCGCCAGGGCGTGTGATCCGCCCCCGGATCCGCGCTGCGAAAGGGTCCATCCAGCGAATGACGACCCGGGCGGGTTGTGCCTGGTTACGCCGCCGGCAGCGGGCAGCCGAAACCGTTGCGGCGCGTACGACGGTCGGGTGCCGCACCGGGACTGCGTCCGGGAATAAAGAAGAAGGCCGGCAGGCCGGCCTTCGTCATGCGTGATCGGGCGGTCCCGACCCTCAGTTGCTGGCCTTCTCCTCGACCTTCTGGCCGAGCTTCTTCACGTCCTTGCCCAGGCCTTCCATGGTGTTGCAGGCGGAGAGCGTGGCGAGCGAGAACATGGCGAGCAGCAACAGGGCAACGGAACGCTTCATATGTCTCTCCTGGAGACGAGGTCGGTCATGGCGCAAGGATCGCATGCCGGGCCGTCCGTCGCGACCATGGAGACCGCCGGCAGGGCGTGACGCCAGCCGCGGTTCACGAGCGTGGCGCGGCATCCGGCGGGCAAAAAAAAGCCCCGCGATGCGGGGCTTTTCTCAGGATGGCCGTTGCGGGGCTCAGCGCTTCATCGAGCTGAAGAACTCGTCGTTGGACTTGGTGTTCTTCATCTTGTCGAGCATGAACTCCATCGCGCCGATCTCGTCCATCGGGTGCAGCAGCTTGCGCAGGATCCAGATCTTCTGCAGCAGTTCCGGCTCGATCAGCAGGTCTTCGCGGCGGGTGCCAGAGCGGTTGATGTCGATGGCCGGGAACACGCGCTTCTCGGAGATGCGACGCGACAGGTGCACCTCGGAGTTGCCGGTGCCCTTGAACTCCTCGTAGATCACCTCGTCCATCTTGCTGCCGGTGTCGATCAGCGCCGTGGCAATGATCGACAGCGAGCCGCCTTCCTCCACGTTGCGCGCCGCGCCGAAGAAACGCTTCGGGCGGTGCAGCGCGTTGGCGTCCACGCCGCCGGTCAGCACCTTGCCGGAGCTGGGCACGACGTTGTTGTAGGCGCGCGCCAGGCGGGTGATCGAGTCGAGCAGGATGACCACGTCCTTCTTGTGCTCGACCAGGCGCTTGGCCCGCTCGATCACCATCTCGGCGACCTGCACGTGGCGCGCGGCCGGCTCGTCGAAGGTGGAGGAGATGACCTCGCCGCGCACGGTGCGCTGCATTTCGGTCACTTCTTCCGGGCGCTCGTCGATCAGCAGCACGATCAGGTGCACGTCCGGGTGGTTGGTCGTGATCGCCGTGGCGATCTGCTGCATCATCATCGTCTTGCCCGCCTTGGGCTGGGAGACGATCAGCGCGCGCTGGCCTTTGCCCTGCGGCGCCATCAGGTCGAGGATGCGGCCGGTGATGTCCTCGGTCGAGCCGTCGCCGCGTTCCAAGCGGAAGCGCTTGCGCGGGAACAGGGGCGTGAGGTTCTCGAACAGGTTCTTGTTCTTGGACGCTTCCAGCGGCTCGCCGTTGATGGTGTCGACCACCGACAGGGCGAAGTAGCGCTCGCCGTCCTTGGGCCAGCGGATGCGGCCACTCAGGTGGTCGCCCGTGCGCAGGTTGAAGCGGCGGATCTGGCTGGGCGAGATGTAGGTGTCGTCCGGGCCGGCCAGGTAGCTGGCCTCGGCCGCGCGCAGGAAGCCGAAGCCGTCGGGCAGGATTTCCAGCACGCCGTCGGCGGCCACGCCTTCGCCATGGCGGGTCAGCACCTTGAGCAGGGCGAAGATCACGTCCTGCTTGCGGGCACGGGCCACGCCTTCGTGGATCTGCAGCTGCTCGGCGATCTCCATCAGCTTGTGCGCCGGCATCCGCTTCAGGTCGCCCAGCGAATACTGCGGGAAGCCTTCCGGCACGCTCGGATGCGGCCGCGGCGGATGCGGCATCTGGTTGTTGTTGTTGTCGTCCTGCATGCCGCCGTCGTCGCGCGGGCGGTTGCGATCGCGGTCGCGGCGGTTGCGGAAGCGGTCGCGGCGGTTGTTGCGGCCGCCCTCGCGGGCTTCATCGCCGCCGTGCTGCGGGTTGTTCTGGCCATGCTGGCCGCCGGCGTTGTCGCCTGGCGCATGGGTTGACGGGGCGTCGCCGCCGGACGGGGCCGGGGCGGAGGCCTGGGGAGCCTGGGGCGGTGGCGGGGCCGGAGCGGCGGGCGGCGGTGCAGCGGCAGCCTCGCTGGCGCCGGCGTCGGCCGGCTTGCTCACGCGCTTGCGTGCACGCTTCTCGGCGGGTGCGTCATCGCTCCCGGGCGTTTCAGGCAGGGTGTTCTCGGACAAGATTGCGATTCCTCGCTGGTAGGCGCGAGCGCCCGGTGCGGGCGTTGGATCCTGGTGGGATGGGTGGTCCGGCGATAGCCCCGGACAGGACGCGACCACGGATCTGTGGCCGGTCTTGGAGACACTAACACCGCTCCCGGGGCGCCGGCAAGCAGGCCGCCGCGAGGGTTCAGGTCAGGGTTCAGCGCAGGCGGGAGGGCCGTTCCGGCGCCCCCGCCCGACCACTCAGGCCGCGGCGCCGAGGGTTTTGTCGATCATCTGGGTCAGCTGGCCCTTGCCGACGGCGCCGACCTGGGTGGCCTGGATCTGGCCATCCTTGAACAGCAGCAGCATCGGGATCGAGCGGACGTGGTACTTGATCGCGGTCGCGCGGTTCTGGTCGATATTGACCTTGGCCACTTTCATCCGGCCATCGTAGGCCTGGGCCAGTTCATCGACGATCGGCGAAATCATCTTGCACGGACCGCACCATTCGGCCCAGAAATCGACCAGGACCGGTTCCTGGGACTGCAGCACGGCGCTGTCGAAATCGGCGTCGCCGACGTGCATCACCTTGTCGTTCACTTGGTATCTCCGTGGATTGCCGGCGCCGGCCCGGCAGGCCGGATGGCGCCTTTAGGTTAAACTGGGGCGTTCCGCGGAGAAGTCAAGGGGTCAATCGCCCCCCCGACGCCCGCGTGATGCGACGCCGCGGCGCAGTGTGCGTCGCACTGGAAACCGATGCAAGACCGCCGCGCGCCACGCAGTGTGCCGGCCTCATGAAGACTGGATGATGAGCGACAAACCGCTGACCGATGTAGCTTTTTCCTCTTTCGACCTGCACCCCTCGCTGCTTGCGGGACTGGAAGCCGCAGGTTTCACCCGTTGCACTCCGATCCAGGCGCTGACCCTGCCGGTCGCGTTGCCCGGCCGCGACGTCGCCGGACAGGCGCAGACAGGCACGGGCAAGACGCTCGCGTTCCTGGTCGCGGTGATGAACCGCCTGCTGACGCGGCCCGCGCTGGCCGAACGCAAGCCCGAGGATCCGCGCGCGCTGATCCTCGCGCCGACCCGCGAACTGGCGATCCAGATCCACAAGGACGCGGTCAAGTTCGGCGACGAACTGGGGCTGCGCTTCGCCCTGGTCTACGGCGGCGTGGACTACGACAAGCAGCGCGAGCTGCTGCAGAAGGGCGTGGACGTGATCATCGCCACCCCGGGCCGGCTGATCGACTACGTGAAGCAGCACAAGGTCGTGTCGCTGCACGCCTGCGAGATCTGCGTGCTGGACGAAGCCGACCGGATGTTCGACCTGGGCTTCATCAAGGACATCCGATTCCTGCTGCGGCGGATGCCGATCCGCACCGAGCGCCAGACCCTGCTGTTCTCGGCCACCCTTAGCCATCGCGTGCTGGAGCTGGCGTATGAGCACATGAACGAGCCGGAAAAGCTCGTCGTGGAAACCGAGTTCATCACTGCCGCGCGCGTGCGCCAGAAGATGTATTTCCCCGCCGACGACGAGAAGGTGCCGCTGCTGCTGGGCCTGCTGTCGCGCAGCGAGGGCGCGCGGACCATGGTGTTCGTCAACACCAAGGCGTTCGTCGAGCGCGTCGCGCGTGCGCTGGAGCGCGGCGGCTACCGGGTCGGCGTGCTGTCGGGCGATGTCCCGCAGAAGAAGCGCGAGAGCCTGCTCAACCGCTTCCAGAAGGGCCAGCTTGAAATCCTGGTCGCCACCGACGTGGCCGCGCGCGGCCTGCACATCGACGGTGTCAGCCACGTCTACAACTACGACCTGCCGTTCGACGCGGAGGACTATGTCCACCGCATCGGCCGCACCGCGCGCCTGGGCGCCGAGGGTGACGCGATCAGCTTCGCCTGCGAGCGCTATGCGATGGGCCTGCCGGACATCGAGGCCTATATCGAGCAGAAGATCCCGACCGAGCCGGTGACCCGCGAACTGATGACCCCGCTTCCGCGGGCACCGCGCGAGCGGGTCGAAGGCGAGGACGCGGGCGAGGAGAACGAGAGCATCGGCTCGATCTTCCGCGAGGCACGCGAGCAGCGCGCCGCCGACGAGGAGCGTCGTGGTGGCGGGCGTCCTTCTTCGCGTGGCGGCCCGGGTGGCAGCCGCGGTGGCGGCGAGCGTCGCGAAGGCGAGCGCAAGCCACGTCGCAAGCCGGCGGCCGCGGTCTCCACCGGGGAAGCGGTAGTGGCCAGCGGCGCGGCCGGCGAGAGTCCGCAACCGGCCGCCGACACGCGTCCGCCGCGCTCGCCCCAGGGCGCCAGGCCGGCAGGCGAGGCGCAGGCCGAAGGCGATCGTGGTCCGCGCAAGCGCCGTCGCCGGCGCAATGGCAAGCCGGTCGATGGCGTAGCGCCTGCCGGCGGAGCGGACACCGCACCGTCGCAGGTACCTGCCACGCACCAGGCGCCGGTTGCCGCGCCTGCCGGCAAGAAGGATTCGTTCCTGACCCGCATCGGCCGCAAGCTGCGCTCGCTCGTACCGGGCGGCTGATCCGCGCCACCATGGAGGCCGGCCTTGATACCGCCGGCCTTTCCGGTCCCTGCAGCGCACGCATGCCTGCGGGGAACCGGTTCGCAGGGAGCAGCCCCTGTCGCGCAGGAAGGCGCTCCGACATAATCGCCGCATGAGCGTCCTGCGATTCGAGAACGTCAGCAAGCAATATCCCGGCGGCCACCAGGCGCTGGTCGATGTCAGTTTCGACGTGGCCGAAGGCGAGATGCTGTTCGTCACCGGACATTCCGGAGCGGGCAAGAGCACGCTGCTCAAGCTTATCCACCTGTCCGAGCGGCCCAGCCGCGGCGCCGTGCTGTTCGGCGATCGCAACCTGCAACGCACCCGCGGCGGCAAGGTGGCCCTGCACCGGCGCGACGTCGGCGTGGTCTACCAGGACCATCGCCTGCTCACCGACCGCACGATCGGCGAGAACGTCGCCCTGCCGTTGATCCTGCGCGGTACCCGTCGCGCCGAGATTGGCAAGCGGGTGCGTTCGGTCCTCGAGCGCATGGGCCTGGGCCATCGCGAGAAGGCACTGCCGTCGCAGCTGTCCGCCGGCGAGCAGCAGCGCGTGGGCATTGCCCGGGCGATCATCGCCGAGCCGCAACTGCTGGTGGCCGACGAACCCACCGGCAACCTCGACCCGACCCTGTCGGCCGAAATCATGGAGCTGTTCGCAGGCTTGCCCGAGCGCGGCACCAGCGTACTGGTGGTCAGCCACGACCTGCCGCTGCTGCGGCGCATGCGGCGGCGCGTGCTGGTGCTGGACCATGGCCGCCTGGTCGACGACATCTCGCCACAGGACCTGGCCGAATGAGCGCGGGCACGACGAAAGCGGTTCCCGCACCGGCGTCGCCATCGCGCCCGAGGGTCTGGTTCGACCAGCACCTGCATGGCCTGGCCTTCAGCCTCGGCCGCGTGCTGCGCAAGCCGTGGGCCACGCTGCTGACGATCGCGGTAATGGGGGTGGCGCTGGCGCTGCCGCTGGGCCTGTCGATCGTCATGGACAACCTTCGCCATTTCGCCGGCAGCGTGCAGCAGTCGCGCGAGATCAACGTGTTCCTCAAGGTGGACGTGGATGCGGGCGCCGCGACGAAGCTCGCGGGCACGCTGCGCGACCGTGGCGACGTGGCCGCGGTGGAAATCCGCACGCCCGAACAGGCAGTCGCCGGGTTCCGCGAAAGCAGCGGGCTGGGCGAGGCCCTCGATGCGCTCGGCGAGAACCCGCTGCCGACGCTGCTGATCGTGACCCCGAAGGGCGACGACAGCAGCGGCGATACACGCCTGGCGGCCGCCCTCGAGGCGCTGCCCCAGGCCGACCTGGTCCAGCACGATGCGGTCTGGCGGCAACGCCTGGACAACTGGCTGGGCTTCGGCCAGCGCGTGGTCCAGGTGCTTTCGGTCGTGCTGGGCCTGGGGGCGCTGCTGGTGGTCGGCAACACGGTGCGACTGGACATCCAGTCGCGGCGCGAGGAGATCGGCGTGCTGCAGCTGCTCGGCGCCAGCGACGGCTTCATCCGCCGCCCGTTCCTCTACCTGGGGGTGTGGTACGGGTTCGGCGCCGGAGTGCTCGCGCTGGGCCTGATCGCCGCCGCCGGATGGGCGCTGCGCGAGCCGCTGGCCGCCCTCAGTGCCAGCTATGGGAGCCAGTTCGCACTCAAGGGTCTGGATGCGCTGCACTCGGCAGTGGTATTGCTGGCGACTGTCCTGCTGGGGTGGCTGGGGGCCCGGGTGGTAACCGGACACTTCCTGCGCCAGACCCGGCCCACGGAGACCTGATGGCCGCCCAAGAACTCAAGCACCTGATCAGCGAAGCGCCGCGGGTGATGGTCGCCGACGGCTCCAAGCTGGTGCGCAAGCTCATTGCCGACGTGCTCGCGCGCGAACTGCCGGGCGTGCAGGTGGTCGGCTGCGCGAGCATCGCCGAGGCGCGTGCGGCGCTGGAGGCCGGCTCGGTCGACCTGGTCACCACCGCGCTTTCGCTGCCTGACGGCGACGGCCTGGAATTGGCCCGCAGCGTGCGCGAGGCGGCCGGGCAGGCCTACGTGCCGGTGATCGTGGTGTCCGGTGACGCGCAGCAGCACCTGGTCGAACGCCGCTTCACCGAGTTCGTCACCGATTATTTCGACAAGTCGCTGGGCCACGACGCGCTCGCCGAATTCATCCGCGGCTACGTGCAGCCGCAACCGATCGTCGGCGCCACGGTGCTGTACATCGAGGACAGCCGGGTTGTCGCCGAGGCGACCAAGCGCATGCTCGAGCGCCAGCAGCTCAAGGTCATCCACGTGATCACCGCCGAGGAGGCGTTCGGGCTGCTGACTGCCGAATCGCTGGGTCGCCTTCCGGACCGGATCGACCTGGTACTGACCGACGTGACCCTGAAGGGCGAGCTGAGCGGGCGCGACGTGGTCGAGCGGGTCCGTATCGACTTCGCCTACGGCAAGCGCCGCCTGCCGGTGCTGGTGATGACCGGCGACAGCAACCGGCACAACCAGTCCGAGCTGCTCAAGGCCGGCGCCAACGACCTGGTGCAGAAGCCCATCGAGGAACGGCTGCTGGTGACCAAGGTGCTGTTCCAGCTGCGCGTGGCGCGACTGGACGGCAGCCGTTCGAACTGATCCCGTGACCGGCGCGGATCGCGTCCGGCTCGAGCCTTCGTGGAAGGCGCGCCTCGGTGACTGGCTGTCGCGGCCGGAGATGCAGGCGTTGTCGGACTTCCTGCGCGAGCGCAAGGCCGCCGGGGCCCGCGTGTATCCGCCGGGCCCGCAGATCTTCGCCGCCTTCGATGCCACTCCGTTCGACGCGGTGAAAGTCGTGATCCTGGGCCAGGACCCCTACCACGGCCCCGGCCAGGCGCATGGACTGTGCTTTTCGGTGCTGCCGGGCGTGCCGGTGCCACCGTCGCTGGTCAACATCTTCAAGGAGATCGAGGCCGAGCTGGGCCTGCCGCGACCGGGCCACGGCTGCCTGCTGCCGTGGGCACGGCAGGGCGTGCTGCTGCTCAATGCGGTGCTGACCGTGGAGGACGGCCGTGCTGGCGCGCACCAGGGCAAGGGCTGGGAGGGCTTTACCGACCACGCCATCGAAGCCCTGGCCAGCGAGCGCGAAGGTCTGGTGTTCATGCTGTGGGGCAGCTACGCCCAGGCCAAGGGCAAGGTGATCGATCCACGCCGGCACCGGGTGCTGAAGGCACCGCATCCGTCGCCGCTGTCCGCGCACCGCGGCTTTTTCGGCTGCGGGCACTTCGCTGCCGCCAACGAGTACCTGGCCCGGCGCGGGCAGGCGCCTATCGACTGGTCGCTGCCGCCGCGGGCCGAGGTCCGACCGGGATCCGGCGTCGCCGGCCCGCAGTCCGGTCGAACCTTCATAACCAATAGCGACGATGCCAGCCGCGAGTCACCAGAGTCCGGAAGTGCGCTTTAATTTCATTAATAGAACAATCAATGGATAGATAGCCTGTTTATTCCATAATTGTGCAGGTTCATCCTGTCGGCCAATCGCAGGGCTTACCCGATCCGCATTCCGCGCATCCGCCCGGCGTCCCTTGAGGCCACCATGAACCACCTTTTTGCGCTGTTGGGCCGCATCGGCCTGTCCCTGATCTTTGTCGTCTCCGGCTGGAGCAAGCTGGACGCCTACGCCGGCACCCAGCAGTACATGGAGGCGATGGGCGTGCCCGGCGCGCTGCTGCCGCTGGTGATCGCGCTGGAAATCGGCGGCGGCCTGGCCGTGATCGCTGGCGTCTTCACCCGCAGCACCGCGCTCACCCTGGCCCTGTTCTCGCTGGCGGCGGGCGTGCTGTTCCATGCCGACCTGGGCGACCAGAACCAGTTCATCCACCTGATGAAGAATGTCGCCCTGGGCGGCGGCTTCCTGATGCTGGCCGCCAATGGCGCCGGCGCCTTCAGTGTCGATGCCTGGCGTCGCGACCGCCAGCAGTCCATTCCCACCCTCAGCACCGGAGGTGCCCTGTGATCACCCTGCGTCCCGCTGCCGAGCGCGGCCATGCCAACCACGGCTGGCTCGATTCCTGGCACAGCTTCTCCTTCGCCGAATACTTCGATGCGGACCACGTGCACTGGGGCCCGTTGCGGGTGATCAACGAGGACCGCGTGGCCGCCGGCCAGGGCTTCGGCACCCACGGCCACCGCGACATGGAAATCATCAGCTACGTGCTGGAAGGCGCGCTGGGCCACAAGGATTCGATGGGCAACATCGAAACCATCACCCCGGGCGAGGTGCAGCGCATGAGCGCCGGCACCGGCGTGACCCACTCCGAGTTCAACTACGACAGCACCGGTACGACGCATTTCCTGCAGATCTGGATCCTCCCCGAGCGCAACGGGATCGCCCCCGGCTACGAGCAGAAACGCTTTGACGACAGCGAGAAGCGCGGCCGCCTGCGGCTGGTGGTCAGTCCGGATGGCGCCGACGGTTCGGTGAGCATCCACCAGGACGCGCGGATGTACGCGGGGCTGTTCGAGGGCCAGGAGGCCGAGACCCTGGCCATCCAGCCGGGACGCCTGGCCTACGTGCACCTGGTCCGCGGCACCGCCACGGTCAATGGCCGCGTGCTGGTCGCCGGCGACGCGCTGCTGTACCGGGACGAGGCCCAGGTGCGGATCGAGGCCGGGCAGGGCGCCGAGGTACTGGTGTTCGACCTGCCCGAGCTGGCCCGCCACTGAGGCCCGGAAGGGCCGCGACCCAAGGTCGCGGCCCCCCTTGAGAACCTGTCATCCCGACCTCACACCCCTGTAGTGGCCGGTGCGGCACGATCGCGTTCCGCTGCTTGGTTTGCGTTCAGTTCGTGCGTCGCAAGTGATTGATTTGAAAAGTGCTTGAGGGCACTTTTGTTGTTGCACGGATGCAATGCTGGGAACCATGTCCGGCGTTAGCAGTCCAATCTCCCGATTGCTAAGATGACAGCCATGACCCAGACCCTGCGCTCCACCAGTCTCGTTCCCAACAACCTCCCGATCCCCAGCCCGCTGGGGTCGCTGGATGCCTATATCGGCGCGGTGCACCAGATCCCGGTGCTGAGCGTCGAGGACGAGCAGTCCCTGTCCCGCCGCTTCCGCGAGGGCGAAGACCTGGACGCCGCCCGTGAGCTCGTGCATTCGCACCTGCGCTTCGTGGTGCACGTGGCCCGTGGCTACAGCGGTTACGGCCTGCAACTGGGCGACCTGATCCAGGAAGGCAACATCGGCCTGATGAAGGCGGTCAAGCGCTTCGACCCGGACATGGGCGTGCGCCTGGTGAGCTTCGCCGTGCACTGGATCCGTGCCGAGATGCACGAGTTCATCCTCAAGAACTGGCGCATCGTGAAGGTCGCCACGACCAAGGCCCAGCGCAAGCTGTTCTTCAACCTGCGCAAGGCCAAGACCCGCCTGGGCTGGATGAACGCGGCCGAGGTCAGCGCCGTGGCCCGGGACCTCAATGTCTCCGAGCGCGAAGTGCTGGAGATGGAAGCGCGCCTTTCGGGCCGCGACGTCGGCTTCGACGCGCCGGCCGACGAGGACAACGAACACGCGCCGCCGTCGCCGGCTGCCTACCTGCGGGCCGCAGAGGAAGATCCGTCGCAGGCCTACGAGCGTGCCGACAGCGAGGACAACCAGCTGCAGCTGCTGCGCGAAGGCCTGGCGGTGCTGGATGCACGCTCGCGCGACATCATTGCCCGCCGCTGGCTCGATGCCGACAGCAAGGTCACGCTGCAGGAGCTGGCTGACGAATACGGCGTGTCGGCCGAACGCATCCGCCAGATCGAGGCGAACGCGATGAAGAAGATGAAGGCGCTGCTCGCCGCCTGAGCGGTCGCGTCAACCAGAAAGTGCAACGGTCCGGGCCAAAAGCCCGGGCCGTTTGCGTTGGGGAGGATGCATCCGATGCGGTGCGGCCGGTCGGATGAAAGTGCCACCCGTGTCGAACGCGTCAGCAGTGCATGCGCGCCGATACGCGCGGAGAAGCGGTGGAGTTTCAGGGCTCTTCTGGCACCCGCGCCACCGGCAGGTGCCAGCCGTGGCGGATTGCCATGTAGCGCAAGCCGAAGCAGGCCAGCGCACCGGCCGCCATTGCCGGGTACTGCGGCAAGCCGGTGACGTGCGCGAGCGCGACCACGCCACTGCCGAGCAGCGCGGCGACCGCGTACAGCTCGGCCTGCAGGACCACCGGCGTGCGTGCGACCAGCAGGTCGCGGGCGATGCCGCCGCCGATGCCGCTCATCATCCCGAGCAGGGTCGCGGCGAAGGGGGAAAGCCCGAAGGCCAAGGCCTTGCTCGTACCCAGCACGGCGAACAGCGCCAGCCCGGCCGCATCGAACAGCTGCACCGGATTGCGCAGGCGCTCGATCACGGCGCTCCAGTAGAAGGTGGCCACGCCGGCCAGCATGGCGACCGCCAGGTAGCTCCAGTCGGCCAGTGCCGCGGGCGGTTGCGCACCGATCAGCACGTCGCGCGCGATGCCACCGGAGACCGCCGCCGCGCAGGACAGCACCAGCACGCCGAACAGGTCCAGCCGCTGGCGCACCGCCAGGGTGGCGCCGCTGAGCGCGAACACGAACGTGCCGAGCAGGTCGAATACGAGCAAGAGGAAGGACACGGCCGTCGCGTTCGCTGGATGACGGGGAAAGGATCGCAGCGCCGGCGCCGATTGTCATTCAGCCCGGGCCACAGAGCGGCTCGCCGCGAGGACGTGGCGAGGTGGGCGGCGAGCGCGTCGCCTACCCCGGGGCGTCACCCGAGGGCTCACCCTCCCTCCGGCCCCCGAGGATGATCCGCGCCGCGCGCTGGTAGCTCCAGTAGGCCCAGGCCCAGTTGAGCAGCACCACCAGCCGGTTGCGGAAGCCGATCAGGAAGAATACGTGCGCCGCCAGCCAGAACCACCATGCGAGCAGCCCCGAGAGCTTGAAGCCGTGCACGTCGACCACCGCGGCCATGCGGCCGATGGTCGCCAGGTTGCCGAAGTCGCGGTAACGGAACGGACGGGCCGGCGCACCCGCCAGCCGTGCCCGGAGCGATGCCGCCACGTGCCGTCCCATCTGCTTGGCCGCCGGCGCCACGCCCGGCACCGGCGGTCCGTCCGCGCGCTGTACCGCGGCCAGATCGCCGGCGACGAAGACGTGCGGATGCCCGGGCACGCTCAGGTCCGCCTCGACGGATACACGGCCGGCGCGGTCCAGCGGTACGCCCAGCGAACGCGCCAGCGGAGAAGCCGCCACGCCTGCCGCCCAGACCACGGTGCGCGCGGGCACGTAGTCCTCACCCAGGCGATAACCGCCGTCGTCGATCGCGGTCACCGGCACGCCGGTCGAGACTTCCACGCCGAGGCGTTCAAGCTGCCGCCGCGCCTTGTCAGACAACTCCTCTGGAAACGACGCCAGCACGCGCGGCCCGGCCTCGACCAGGCGCACGCGCGCGCTGGCCGGATCGATCCGGCGGAACTCGTCCTTCAGCGTGTGGCGCGCGATCTCGGCCAGGGTGCCGGCCAGCTCCACGCCGGTAGGACCGCCGCCGACGACAGCGAAGCTGAGCCAGGCCGTGCGTTCGGCCGGATCCTCGCAGGCTTCCGCGCGCTCGAAGGCCAACAGCAGCTTGCGGCGCAGGTGCAGCGCGTCGTCGAGCGATTTCAGGCCCGGCGCGTGCGCGGCCCATTCGTCGTGGCCGAAGTAGGCGTGCGTGGCACCGCTGGCCAGCAGCAGGTAATCGAACCCGAGCACGCTGCCGTCCGCCAATGTGACCTGCCGGGCGGTCGCATCGATGGCGCTGGCTTCGCCCAGTCGCACCTCGACATTGCGCTGCCTGCGCAGGATGTGCCGCAGCGGTGCGGCGATGTCGGGCGCCGACAGGCCGGCGGTGGCGACCTGGTAGAGCAGTGGCTGGAACAGGTGGTGGTTGCTGCGATCGAGCAGGGTGATCCGCAGCGGCGATTTCGCCAGCGCACGCGTGGCCCAGAGGCCGGCGAAGCCGCCGCCGATCACGAGCAGGTGGGGCGGGGAGGCGGGCGTGTGGTCCATGCGGTTCCTTCGTCAGGGGATCAGCGTGCGTGGTCCATGTCGATGCGCGAATGCCGACGCGTATCGGGCATCAGCACGTACACCACCAGCGAGATTGCGATGCACGCGGTGACGTACCAGTAGAAGCCGCTCTCCATGCCGGCGCGCTTGAACCACAGCGCCACGTACTCGGCAGTGCCGCCGAACAGCGCCACGGTCAGCGCGTACGGCAGGCCCACGCCGAGCGCGCGTACCTCGACCGGGAACAGCTCGGCCTTCACCACCGCGTTGATCGCGGTGTAGCCGCTGAGCACGACCAGGGCCAGCAGCACCAGCCAGAACGCCTGAGTCGCGCTGCCCACTTCCTGCAGCCGGCTCAGGATCGGCACCGTCAGCAGCGTACCGAGCACGCCGAAGGCGATCAGCACCGGGCGCCGCCCGATCCGGTCGGAGAGCGCGCCCACCAGCGGCTGCAGCAGCATGAACACGAACAGCGTGGACGCGTTGACCAGCGCAGCCGCCTGGCTCGACAGGCCGGCGCTGTTGACCAGGAATTTGTGCACGTACGTGGTGTACGTGTAGAACGCCAGCGTGCCGCCCATGGTGAGTCCGACGACAGTGAGCAGCGCGCGCGGATGCCGCAGCAAGGCACGCATCGTGCCCTGCCGCTGCTGGTGCGCGGCCGAGGTGTCCGCTTCGCTGCGCACGAACGATTCGGTTTCGGCCATGGTCCGCCGCAGCCACAGCGCCACCAGCGCCGCCAGCGCGCCGATCGCGAAGGGGATGCGCCAGCCCCATTCGCGCAGCTGGTCCGCATCCAGGACCCGTTGCAGCACCAGCAGCACCGCCAGCGCCAGCAGGTGGCCCATAACCAGAGTCACGTACTGGAAGCTGGACCAGAAGCCACGGTGTTCGCGGCTGGCCATCTCGCTGAGATAGGTGGCCGACGTGCCGTATTCGCCACCGACCGACAGGCCCTGCAGCAGCCGCGCCAGGACCAGCAGCAGCGGGGCGAACACGCCGATGCTGGCGTAGCCGGGCGTGAGCGCGATCACCAGCGAACCGCCGCACATCATCCACACCGACAGCAGCAGCGCGGCGCGGCGACCGTGCCGGTCGGCGTAGCGCCCGAGCAGCCAGCCGCCCAGCGGTCGCATCAGGAAGCCGACCGCGAAGATCGCGGCGGTCTTCAGCAGCTGGCTGGTGCGGTCGCCGCCGGGGAAGAACACTTCGGCGAAATAGAGCGAGAACGCCGCGTACACGTACCAGTCGTACCACTCCACCAGGTTGCCGACCGAGCCGCTGAAGATGCTGCGCAGGCGGCGGGCCGGGGTGAGTTCGCGATGCGGGTCCATGGGGCGATTCTGGCATGGGCAGGATGCCGGTCGCAGCCCGGGCGGTGTGCAAGACTGCAGCCCTGGGCCGTCTTTGGCCGCATGGAGAATCACGATGACGGAACCCGAGAAGCGCATCGCCCTGCTGATCGATGCCGACAATGCGCCGGCCAGCAAGATCGACGTGATCCTGGCCGAGGTCGCGCGCTACGGCGTGGCCAACGTGCGCCGCGCCTACGGCAACTGGAAGAGCCCGCACCTCAAGCAGTGGGAAGCGGTGCTGCACGAGTACGCGATCCGGCCGATCCAGCAGTTCGCCTATTCGACCGGGAAGAACGCTTCCGACATGGCCATGGTGATCGACGCGATGGACCTGCTGTACGCGCGCAACCTCGACGGTTTCGCCATCGTCACCAGCGACGCCGACTTCACCCCGCTGGTGATGCGCCTGCTTACCGACGGCGAGAAGGTCTATGGCTTCGGCGAGAAGAAGACGCCATCGCCCTTCGTCAACGCCTGTTCCAAGTTCACCTACCTCGAGGCGCTGGGCGCGCCGCCGGACAACGGCAAGGTCGAGGCCAGCGCGCCGAAGAAGGCCGCACAGGACCTGCGCGGCGATGCGCGCCTGGTGCAGATGCTGCGCAGCGCGGTGGACTCCGGCAGCGGCGACGACGGCTGGACCCGGCTGGACGTGGTCGGCAGCCAGATCGGCAACCAGGCCTCGTTCGACCCGCGCAACTACGGCTACCGCAAGCTCAGCGACCTGGTGAAGGCCAGCGACCTGTTCGAGGTCAAGCAGGAAGGCAAGACGATCTGGGTCCGCGACAAGCCGCGCAAGCGAGTCGCGGCGAAGAAAACGGCGGTCTGATCCGGCTGTCACGCGCGGGTCGGTGCGGCTTCCCGGCCCCGCGCGCTCCCCGCGTAACTGGGTGACGATCCGCTAGTAGAGATCCACCGGGTCCACGTCCAGCGACCAGCGCGTGCGTCGCGCCTCGGGCAGGGCATGGATCGCGGGCAAGGCGGCGTCCAGCAATGCATGCAGCACGGGGCGGGTACTGGCCGACAGCACCAGCTGCATCCGGTACAGGCCCGCACGACGGGCCATCGGTGCGGTCACCGGGCCATGCAGTTGCACCGCTGCCTGCATGGCACCGGCACCGGCACCGGCACCGGCTTCATGCAGGATCGCCTTCGCTGCGCGCAGGAAAGCACCCGCCGTATCGACCTGCTGCGCTTCGGCGCGCAGCATTGCCAGGTAGGTGGAGGGCGGGAAGCCGGCCGCTTCGCGCTGCACCAGTTCGTCGCGGGCGAAGGTGTCGTAGCCGCCGTTGATCAGGTCGTGCAGCAGGCGATGGTAGGGATGGTGGGTCTGCCACCACACCTCGCCCGGGCGCTGCGCGCGGCCGGCGCGCCCGGCCACCTGCACCAGCAGCTGGGCCAGCTTTTCGCCGGCGCGGAAATCGGAGGAGAACAGGCCTTCGTCCACGCCGACCACGACCACGCGGGTCAGGTTGGGCAGGTCGTGGCCCTTGGCCAGGATCTGGGTGCCGACCAGGATGCCGGGCCGGTCGCCGAGCTCGTCCAGCAGCTTGGCCAGGCCATCGCGGCGCTGGGTGGTGCCGCGATCGATGCGCAGGACCGGCCAGTCGGCGAAGCGTTCGGCGAGCAATTCTTCCAGCCGCTCGGTGCCGATGCCCTGGGGCTGCAGGGCCAGGCTGGCGCAGTCCGGGCAGGCCAGCGGCCGCGTCTGCCGGTGTCCGCAGTGATGGCAGACCAGCTTGCCGCCGCCAGCGTGGACGGTGAGGGGCGTGCCCTGCGCCGGCGTGCTGCAGCGCGGACACTGCGCGCTCCAGCCGCAGTCGTGGCACAGCAGCACCGGCGCGTAGCCGCGACGGTTCTTGAACACCAGCACCTGGCCGCCATCGCGCAGCGCCGCGCCGATCATCTCCAGCGTCTCCGGTGCCAGCCCTGCCTGCAGTGGCCGCTTGCGCACGTCGAGGATGCGCACCGCCGGCGGCCGGGCTTCGCCGGCACGACGGCGCAGGCGCATGTGCGCGAAGCGACCGGCCAGCGCGTTGTGCAGCGTCTCCAGCGAGGGCGTGGCGCTGCCGAGCAGCACCGGCACGCCCAGTGCCTTGCCGCGGACCAGGGCGAAGTCGCGCGCGTGGTAGCGGATGCCGTCCTGCTGCTTGTAGCTGCCGTCATGCTCCTCGTCGACCACGATCAGTCCCGCGTCGGGCAGCGGGGTGAACACCGCCGAACGCGTGCCCACGATCACGCGCGCCTCGCCGCGCCAGGCGGCCGTCCACACCCGTGCGCGCTCGTTGTCGGTCAGTCCCGAATGCAGCGCGTGCACCGGCACGCCCAGGCGTGCGCGGAAGCGGGCCAGCGTCTGCGGGGTGAGGCCGATCTCCGGGACCAGCACCAGCGCCTGCCGGCCGCGCGCCAGGCAGTCGGCGATGGCGTGCAGGTAGACCTCGGTCTTGCCGCTGCCGGTCACGCCTTCGAGCAGGGCCGGGCTGAAGCCATCGGCCGCCGCGATCGCCGTGATCGCTGCCTGCTGCTCAGCGCTGGGAAGCGGACCCGGCTGCGGTGCCGGGGCGCGCGCGACTGCCGGCGTGGCAATGCGCTCGGCGAAGCCGCGCCGCGCCAGCGACCGCGCCGCTTCACGCCAGCCATCCAGTTCCCGCTCCAGCCGATCCTCGTCGCACGGTCCGCCTTCCAGCAACTCGGCCAGCCGGCGCGGACGCGTGTTGCGCCGCAGCCCGGCCAGCCCGGTGATCCCCGCTTCGGTCAGCAGCCAGGCCCAGGCATGGGTATCGGGCAGGGGGCCGCCCGCGCGCAGCGACGCGGGCAGCGCGGTGGCGAACACTTCGCCGGCCGGGGCATGGGTGTAACGGGTGAGCCACCGCAGCGACTCCAGCAGCTCGCCGGTGAACACCGGCTCGGCGTCGGGCAGGGCATGGGCGCGGCGCAGCTCCACCCCGGGCTCGGCGGCGCCGGTGCCGGCCACCACGCCGAGCAGTTCGCGGTTGCCGAACGGGACCCGGATCCGCTGGCCGGCCTGGATGGCGGTGAGGGACTGGCCTTCGGGGGGCAAATAGTCGAACAGCCGCGGGACGGGCACCGGAAGGGCGACCTGGAGACAGGTGGGCGGGGCGGATCCGGGTGCGGGCATCACGCCAGTCTACGGCCCGCCCGTGGCCCGCGCAGCGATGCCCGCTTGCGAGTCATTGTTGTAGTGGGTCCGACAAACCGGAGGTAAACGCCCGTCACAGTTGGATATTTGTGCTTATCCACACTGGGTGTGGATAAGCTTGTGCATGAGCGCGATGCTTCACGCGGCAAACACGGGGATTCAAGCCTGTCAGTCAGGTTGGTCAAAAAAGCGCCATATGCAAAAATACATATAAATCATATGTTTAGGCGTGAAACACAGATGTAGCAAAGTGGTGGAAGGCGAAACATGCGGTTTTAGGCCGAAAGTAATTGCGCTGTGCACAACCGCGCAGGTGGCAGCCCTTGTCGTGGCGCGCTGGAACAGCGTCGACGGCGCTGTCAAGAGCGAAGCCGGGTGCGGTGCCGCGTATCCTCGGCACATGCCGGAGTCCCGATGCGCAACGAGCCAGTGAACCGCGGCGCCGAACTTCCGGCGGCCCTGGCCGCGTTCCTGCGCGGTGCCGAGCGGCGGGCGTTCGTGTTCCTGTGGCTGCAGGGGGGCGACGCGGCGGCGGCCGAGCGGGCACTGGCCGCGGCGATCCGGGCTTTCCCCGGGCCGGCCGAACGGATGCCGATGGCCGAATGGCCGACCCGCTTCTGGAAACTGCTGCTGGCGCTGCCGCTGGAGGCCGGCGCGGGCGACTGGCCGCCGGCGCTGGCCTTCCTCGGTCCAATGCGCCCGTCGGTCCGGCGTGCACTGCTGCTACGCCAGGTCGCGGGCCTGGATGAAGCCACCGCCGCGGCGGTCCTCGGTACGCAGATGGCGGATTACCAGCAGGCGCTGGCCGAAGCCTGCCCGCGCGACGCGTCCGGCGGGCCGGATGCGGCCGGCTGGCGCCAGCAGGCCGAGGCCATCGCACAGGCCGGGCGCGAGCTCGATCCCGCCCAGCAGCAGCGCCTGTTGCAGCTGCGCGAATCGGCGCTGGCAGGACGGGCCATGCCCGCGCCGCCCCGACCGGTGGAACCCGCAGAGGACCGGCGCCCGGCCCGTGGGCCGGTGCGGTCCGGGCGTCGCCGGCGCGGGGGATGGATCGCGGCGGCCGTGGCTGCGGTTGTCCTCGCATCGGGCGCCGCCTGGTACGCCTGGTCGCCGACGTCGCCCGCGCCGTCGGCGAACGGCGACAATGGCGTGGCGCCGGTGGACGACCTGCGCGTGCATGACAACGAACCGGTCGTGGTCGAACCATTGCCCGAGGCCGACCCGCCCGCGCTGCCGCCGGACTGGCCGGCCGCGCTGGCCGAGCCGGTCCAGGATCCGGTGGTGGCAGGACTGCCATTGCTGTCGTGGTATGCGGCCGGCGCACCGGCGTCGCACATCGAGCGCGAAGGCGATGCGAGCGCAACCCCCATCGACGGCGACAGCGGCGAGCCTGCCGATGCGAACGTCACCGCCGCCGCGGCCGAGGCCTGGCAGCAGCTCGATGCGTTCGAGCAGGCGCGGGTGCGCGCCGCCGCCCTGGCATTGCAGGAGCTGGATCCCCCGGCGCGCGCCGCGTTGCGCACGCGCTTCGCTTCGCTCGATGCGATGGAGCGCAACGGCTGGATGCTGGGCCCGGCGTTGGGCGCGGACTACGCGGCCCTGCAGCCGCTGCTGGGTTTCGTCGGCGAGGGCGAGCGCGAACCGTTGCTGGCCGCGCTTCGTGCAATGACCCCGGAGCAGCGGCGCCAACTGGGCGACCTGTCCCGGCGCACGCCACCGGCCGAACGCGAGGCGTTGCGACGCGAACTGCTGGCGACGCCGCCACCGCAGCGCGGCGCCTGGCTGGAGGAGCGGGGCAGGCGGTAGAAGGCTGCCGGAGCGGCGCGGCGCGTCAGGTGCGCGCGAGGCTCACCAGGGCCAGGGCGACCGCTGTGAAGAAGAGCATCGTCGCGTAGGCGCTGCCGAGCACCATGAACTTCAGCGTCGTCAGCAGCCAGCCCTGCGCGTAAACGCGCTTCTGCATCAACAGCAGATAGGCGGGCATCCACAGCCACAACAGTGCCGATATCAATCCGGTGACCACCCCGGTCGCGGCCAGGTGGGGCGACAGGCCATGGTCCAGCGCCAGCAGCGCGAACTGCCCGAGCAGGGCCACGCAGAGGAAGGCATGGCTGTAGAGCGCCACCACCAGGTGCTCCAGGTACATGCGCCCGGTTCCCACGTAGAACAGCTTCAGCAGCAGCGCGAAGATCGGAACCAGCATGAACAGCACGGTGGGCACGCTGCCCATGAAGGCCGCCTTGAAGGGAGCCGGGTTCTGCAGGAAGCCTCGCCAGCCCTGCTCCAGACGCGAAGCCTGGTGCTCGAGCCAGGTGCCGGGTGGCGCATCGGTGGAGATCACGAGCGCATCCGAGGGAAGCACGTCGGCGCGCGCGGCGGGCGTGCCGCCCAGTTCGCGTATGCGCCGGTCGGCCTGCCGGCGGATGGTCCCGATGCCGTGATCGAAGCCAGCTCGAGCCGGTGCGAGCGTGGCCGGCAGTTCCGCCCGCGCCTGCTCGAGATTGGCGATCGTGCTGTCGCGGATCTTCTCCACTTCCGTGATCGAAGTGGCTTGCGACAGGGCTTCGTTCATGTCCGCGTTTTCCACGTCGATGGTCGGCGCGAAGGCGTCGCCGAAATCCACCAGCCTTCCGACGAAGAACGTCAGCACGCACAGGATCACGAACAGGCGCATCGGCGCCACGTAGGGCGCGCGCATGCCGGCAAGGTAGTCGCGCGCGAGTGCGCCGGGCAGGAGCAGGCGCCGCATCGTGCGGAAGATGCGGCCGTCCAGGTGCCAGAACGATTCGAACACTTCCTCGAGGGCATGCGCGAAGCTGCGCACCGGGCTGTGCGCGGCCTGGCCACAGGCGTGGCAGAACGCACCCTGCAGCGGCGCGGCGCAGTTCTCGCAGGCGGCGGTAGGGTGGTCGCTCATGTGTCGTATGGATGTCCCCGTGCAGCGGGTAAGATAGCGGCCTGCCGGAGCCCGGTGCCAGTGCCCGAGGCACGACCGCAGCCCGCACTGTGCCCCCCATGACCGCTTCCGAAACGCGCCCGCTGGGCCGCGAACTGCGCGCCACCGCCACGCTCGCCCTGCCGCTGGTGCTGGGCCACGTGTCGACCGGCCTGATCAACTTCGTCGACAACGTCATCGCCGGACACCACGGCACGCGCACGCTCGCGTCGGTGACGGTCGGCACGGCGTTGCTGTGGCTGCCGATGATGGTGCCGATAGGCACGCTGATCGCGCTGACCGCCTCGGTGTCGCAGCTCGACGGGGCCGGTCGCAGGCACGAGATCGCGCCGCTGTTCCGCCAGGCGCTGTGGCTCGGACTGGGTCTGGGCTTGCTGATGTTCGCGTTCCTGAGCGCAGTGCCGTTGGCGCTGGGTGCGTTCGGGATCGCCGCCGACATCATTCCCGGTGCGACCGCGTTCACCTACGGGGTGCGTTGGGGCGTGCCGGCGCTGACGTTGTTCTTCTGCATGCGCTACCTGAGCGAAGGCCTGCACTGGACGCTGCCGACGATGCTGCTCGGGTTCGGCGGCCTGGCCGTGCTGGCGCCGCTGGGCTACGTGCTGACCTTCGGCGTCGGGCCGCTGCCGGAAATGGGCGCGGCGGGGCTGGGCGTGGCCTCGGCCACGGTGATGTGGCTGCAGGCGCTGGGCTTTGCCGTGTACCTGTGGCGCTCGCGCAGGTTCGCGCCGCTGGGGCTGTTCTCGCACCTGGAGCCGCCACGCTGGAACCAGATCCGCGAGCTGCTCGCCACCGGCCTGCCGATCGGGGTGACCGTGCTGATGGAGGGCGGACTGTTCATCGTCACCGCGCTGCTGATCGCACGGCTGGGAGAAATACCGGCCGCGGCGCACCAGATCGCGATCAACGTCTCGGCGCTGTGCTTCATGGTGCCGATGGGGCTCGCCGAGGCGACCACTGTGCGGGTCGGGCGCGCGCTGGGCGCCGGCGACCCGCACGGCGTGCGCCGCGCCGCACAGGCCGGCTACGTGATCGTGCTGGCGACGCAGAGCCTGTCGGCGCTGGTGCTGCTGACCGGCCACGATGCGATCGTCGCCGTCTACACCCGCGACGTGGCCGTGGCCGCGATGGCTTCGACGCTGCTGCTGTACGCGGCCACCTTCCAGTTCCCCGACGGCATCCAGGTGATGTCGGCCGGCTCGCTGCGCGGCCTGCGCGACACCCGGGTGCCGATGTTCCTGGCGATGGCCGCCTACTGGGGCCTGGGCATGCCGCTGGGCGCCGGGCTGGGCCTGGGGCTGGGCTGGGGGCCGCAGGGCATGTGGACCGGGTTGATCGTGGGCCTCACCGCAGCCGCGGTGCTGATGGGCTGGCGCCTGTCCTGGCGGTTGCGGCACCTGCCGCCGGCCGTGGAACCGGCTAAGCCTGTGGGCACCCTGACTTAAGGCGTATGAAAGGCTCTGGCGCAGCCGCTATCCTGCATGTCGTAACCCGTATCCCGCCTGCTGGAGCCGCTGTCCGATGAATCCGCCCCCCCTGCCGCGCTCCAATCCCGTCGGCCGTTTCTTCGTCGGCCTGTGGGACGTGATGAATTTCACCCGCCGGCTGATCCTCAACCTGCTGTTCTTCGGGTTGCTGTTCCTGATCCTGATCGGCTTCATCGCCGCGGTGGGCAAGGGAGGCGGCGTGCAGCCGCTGCAGGAGCGCACCACCCTGGTGATCGCGCCGGAAGGCCGCCTGGTCGAGCAGTTCACTGCCGATCCGGTGACCCGCGCCCTGGCCCGCGTACTGGGCGACCGCTCTGCCGAGGAAGTGCAGCTGCGCGACCTGCTGCGCGCGATCGAGGCGGCCAAGGACGACAAGCACGTCGAACGCGTGCTGCTGCAGCTGGACAAGCTGCAGCCATCGGGCATGGCTTCGATGCGCGAAGTCGCCGAAGCGCTGCGCGAGCTGCGCGCCTCGGGCAAGCAGGTCGTCGCGTTCGGCGAGAACATCAGCCAGGGCCAGTACCTGCTCGCCGCGCAGGCCGACGAGGTCTACCTGGACCCGATGGGCAGCCTGATGCTCGAGGGCCTGGGCCGCTATCGCCAGTACTTCCGCACCGGCCTGCAGGACAAGCTGGGCGTGGACGTGCACCTGTTCCGCGTCGGCGAGTTCAAGTCCGCCGCCGAGCCGTACATCCTCGACGCGGCCTCGCCCGAGGCCAAGGAAGCGGACCTGTACTGGATGAACGACGTGTGGCAGCGCTACCTGGCCGACGTGGGTGCCGCGCGCAAGCTCGACCCGGCCCAGCTGGCCGCGCAGATCGACGCGCTGCCCGAGGGCATCGAAGCCGCCGGCGGCGACCTGGCCAAGTATGCGCAGTCGATGAAGCTCGTCGACGGGCTGAAGACGCGCGAGGAAATGGAGACGCTGCTGACCGAGCGCGGCGTGGCCGACGAGGATGGCGACCTGGGTTTCCGCAGTGTTTCCCTCGATGCCTACCTGGTGCAGCTGGATGGCAGGCGCCTGCCGGTGGACCGGCGTCCGCAGGTGGCGGTGGTCGTGGCCGAGGGCGAGATCAGTGGCGGCGACCAGCCGGCAGGGCGCATCGGTGGCGAGTCCACCGCCGCACTGCTGCGCCAGGCGCGCGAGGATGAAGAGATCAAGGCCGTCGTGCTGCGCGTGGACTCGCCCGGTGGCGAGGTGTTCGCCTCCGAGCAGATCCGCCGCGAGGTCGAACTGCTCAAGGCCGCGGGCAAGCCGGTGGTGGTGTCGATGGGCGACCTGGCCGCGTCCGGCGGCTACTGGATCAGCATGAACGCCGACCGGATCTACGCCGATGCGTCGACGATCACCGGCTCGATCGGAATCTTCGGCCTGATCCCCAATTTCACCCGCACCCTGGACAAGATCGGCGTGCACACCGACGGCGTGAGCACGACCCGCTTCGCCGGCGCGTTCGACGTGACCCGGCCGCTGGACCCGGAAGTGGGCCGCGTCATCCAGTCGGTGATCGACAAGGGCTACGCCGACTTCACCGGCAAGGTCGCGCAGGCGCGCGGCAAGCCGGTGGAAGAAGTCGATGCTGTCGCGCGCGGTCGCGTGTGGAGCGGCGCGCAGGCCAAGGAGCGCGGCCTGGTCGACGAACTGGGCGACCTGGGCGATGCGGTGGCCGATGCGGCCAAGCGCGCGGAGCTGGAGAAGGACAAGTTCCGCGTGACCTACATCGACAAGCCGGCCACGCCGTTCGCCCAATTCATGGCGGGCTTTGCCGGCAGCAGGATCGGTACGGCGATGCTGCAGGATTCGGGCATGGCCCGCGCCGCGCTGGCCCGGACCATGCCGGAAACCGAAGCGCAGCTGCGTTTCGTCGAGAACGCGATCAAGGACCGCAGCGGTGCACCGGTGAAGTCGCTGGCTTACTGCTTCTGCGGGTTGTAAACCTGCTCACGGGGCGCGCTTTGCGCGTCCCGTTCCGGCGAGGCGCCGCGCGACTTCTGTTTCCGCCCGGGATCCAAGCGCCGTAGAGCGGGGCTCGCCCGCTGGCCGTCTTCATTCGCGGGAAAAGTAGCCGGGCAAGCCCGGCTCGACACGGACCGGCGTCAGCCGCCTTCCGCCTCGTCGATCTGCGCCTGCTGCCTGTCGGCGGCTTCCTGCACGTTCTTCTCGACGGCACGCGCCTTGTCCTGCGGCGCCTGGATCGCATCGCGCAACTCGGTGTGCGCCTGGGCCTGCGGCTCGGGCGGTTGCTCGGTCGGCGGCGGTTCGGGCCGGCACGCGGCCAGTGCGGCGAGGCACAGCATCGGCAGGCAGGCGTGGCGCAGGATGCGCGGCAGGAAACGGACGGACTCGTTCATCGATGCGCTCCGCGGGAAGGCCCGGCGTTATCCTACGCCCATGCAGAAGAACCGGTGGCGGCTGGACGGGCAACTGGCGCTGGTGACCGGCGCCAGCGCCGGCATTGGCCTTGCGATCGCGCGCGAGCTGGCCGCGCTGGGCGCGCACCTCCTGCTGGTCGCGCGCGAGGAGGACCCGCTGCAGGACATCCGCGACGAACTGGCCGACCGCCATCCCGCGCAGGACATCCTGGCCATGGCCGCCGACGTCGCCGATGACGAGGACCGCCGCGCGATCCTGGACTGGGTCGAGGACCAGGGCGAAGGCCTGCACATCCTGGTCAACAACGCCGGCGGCAACGTCACCAAGGCCGCGGTCGACTACACCGAGGACGAATGGCGCGGGATCTTCGAGACCAACCTGTTCGCGGCGTTCGAGCTTTCGCGCTACGCGCATCCGCTGCTCGCACGCCACGCGGCCTCGAGCATCGTCAACGTCGGCAGCGTGTCGGGCATCACCCACGTGCGCAGCGGCGTGGTCTACGGCATGAGCAAGGCGGCCTTGCACCAGATGACGCGCAACCTGGCCGCCGAATGGGCCGAGGATGGCATCCGGGTCAACGCGGTGGCGCCGTGGTACATCCGCACCCGGCGCACGTCCGAACCGCTGTCCGATCCGGACTACTACGAGGAAGTGGTGGGGCGCACGCCGATGCGGCGGATCGGCGAACCGGAGGAAGTGGCCGGCGCGGTCGCGTTCCTGTGCCTGCCGGCGGCCAGCTACGTCACCGGCGAATGCATCGCGGTGGACGGCGGCTTCCTGCGCTACGGGTTCTGAGTCGGAACAACCGGCGCGTTCGGCGCGATTGATCCTGGATCTACATGGCGGCCCCAGCATCCGATCCATCGAAAAGGGTCGATGCGACCGGGAGGCTGTCATGTGGAAGTGGGGCAAGCGCGTTCTGGTCGCGTTCCTGGGGCTGGTGATCGTCCTGGCGGCCGTGGGTGGCCTGTGGTGGCAGGCCCTGGACCTGGACAGCCAGCCGCCGGCAGATCCCGGCAGCACCGCCGCCCAGTTGGACTTCCTGAAGTCGCCATCGCCGCCGCGCGGCAAGGTGCTCGCCGTGGTGACCAGCACCGCCAGCCTGGGCGACAGTGGCAAGCGTGGCGGTTACGAGCTGACCGAGCTGTCGCGGGCGTACTACACCTTCCTTGCCAACGGCTACGAGGTGGACATCGCCAGCCCGCAAGGCGGCGAGCCGCCGATGCGCACCGACGACGACATGGTCGCGGCCGACTACGCGTTCCTCAACGACCCGCAGGCGCGGCGCAAGCTCGCCACCACCCTGAAGCTGGCAGAGGTCGATTCGTCGAAGTACGCGGCGGTGTATTTCGTCGGCGGCAAGGGCACGATGTTCGATTTCCCCGACGACCCATCGATCCCGCACATCGTCCGCGATATCTACCGGTCGGGTGGCGTGGTCGGCGCGGTCTGCCACGGGCCGGCGGCACTGCTGCAGGTCGTCCTGGATGATGGCACGCCTTTGCTGCGTGGTCGCCGCGCCACCGGATTCACCAATGCCGAGGAGCTGTTCCTGATCAAGGACGCGCAAACGGTGTTTCCGTTCCTGCTGCAGGAGCGGATGCAGCAGGCCGGTGCACGCTTCGTCGAAGGTGCGATGTACCTGGACAATACCGTGGTCGATGGCCGCCTCGTCACCGGCCAGAACCCGTGGTCGACCTGGTCGGTCGCCGAGGCGATGGTGCAGGGACTGGGGCATGCACCGGTCGCCCGCGCGCGCAGCGGCGAAGAGCTGTCCGTGCAGGTGCTGGACACCTACCGGCGCGAGGGCATCGATGCCGCGCTGCGACTCAGGCAGCAGCTGCCCGATGCGGACAGGCGGCTGTTGCTTATGCATGCGCTGGTCGCCGCCATGCAGGGCGGCGTGGTCGATGCCTGGCACCTGCAACGGCTTGCGCGCGGATGACGGTCGTGCGGGCCCGCGGGACGCGCACGGAAGATCGTGCGCGAGCGCACCTGGTTACACTGCCGATGGCGCCTGCGTGCGGCGCCAAGCGGCCATGGGCGAGGCGTGATGCGGACTGACGAGCGACCATTGCGGCTGCTGCTGGTGGAGGACGACGCCGACATCGCCGCCGGCATCGGCGACTACCTGGGCGTGCATGGCGTGGAGGTGGATTTCGCCTACACCGCCACGCAGGCGCGCTCGCACCTGCAGGAGCGCGCATTCGACCTGGTGGTGCTGGACGTCAACCTGCCCGGCGAGGATGGCCTGTCGCTGTGCCGGTCGCTCAAGCACGAGTCCGGCTTGCGCTCGCCGGTGCTGTTCCTGACCGCACGCGGCGCGCTGGCCGACAAGCTGGTGGCCTTCGAGGCCGGTGCGGTGGATTACATGGTCAAGCCATTCGCGCCCGCGGAGCTGCTGGCGCGTGCGCGGGCGATCATCGCGCACGCGCCGGCCAGTGGCGGCGCGCAGTTGCGCGCAGGCGCGTACGTGCTGGAGCTGCAGGGGCGCCTGCTGGTCCGCGGCGACGTGTCGCTGCTCTTGCAGGCCACCGGTTTCGCGCTGTTGCGCCGCTTGATGGAGGCCAGTCCCGGCTGCGTGTCGCGCGAAGACCTCTGCTCGCTGCTCTGGGAGGACGGGCCACCCGGCAGCGATCCTCTGCGCATGCATGTCTACCAGCTGCGCCAGCAGCTCGTGCGCAGCTTCGGGCGGCCGCTGATCGATACGGTGCGTGGCGTGGGCTACCGCTTCGTCGCGGAGGCGGGCGATGGCGCGACGGCGTAGCCTGCAACGTGCATTGGCGCGGCGCTGGATGGCGTTCGCAGCCGTGCTGTCGCTTTCCTTCGCCGGCAGCGCTTTGCTGCTGCTGTTCCTGCTGGAGGACAGCTTCATCGACCGTCACCTGCGCGCGGTCAGCGCGACGGTCGTGGACGTGGCCGGTGCATCGGCCACCTTGCCGGCGAATTTCCAGGCCCTGCCCGGGCCGGCATTGCCGGAAGACATCGCCACGCGGATTTCCGGGAAGAAGCCCGGCACGGTCATCGAATTCCGCCGTGACGACGGCCGCTACGTGCACGTGCTGTCGGCGCGGACGGCGACGGGGCAGCCATTCGCGCTGGTGTACGACGTGACCGGCGAGCTGACGGTCAATCCGCGGCTTCCCGGCGGGCTGGCGTACGCACTGGCATTGCTGGCGTTGTCGTTGCTGTGCGCCTATGTGCTGGCCTGGGCGTTCGTCTCGCGCACGGTGCGGCGCGCACGCGCACTGCTGGGCGAGGTGCTGGCCAGTCCCGATCCGCGCAGCCTTGAAGCGCTCGCACAACGCGAACCCATCCGTGAATTCGGCGAGCTGTTGCACCTGCATGCCGGGGTCTGGCGCGAACAGCAGGCCGCGGTCGAACGTGAACGCGAAACCCTGGCGTTCCTGGCGCACGAACTGCGCACGCCACTGCAGTCGGCGCGCACCAGCCTGGCACTGCTGGACGAATCGCCGGCGCATGCCCCCGCACTGGCCAGGTTGCAGCGGGCGGTGGAGCGACTGACCCGTGCCAGCAATGCCATCCTCTGGCTGGCCAGCGATGCCGCGATTCCTGCTGGACGCACCTTGGCTGCGGCACACCTGGAGGCGCTGGTCGAGGAATTCCGTCCGCTTGCCCAGGCGCGCGGCCAGTCGATCGAACTGCAGCTGGTGCCCGGTCTGTCATGGGATGCGCCATGGGAGGCGGTCGAGGCCCTGCTCGCCAACCTGCTGCTCAACGCGATCCAGCATGGCAGCGAAGGCGTGATCGAAATCGATGCCGGAGTTGAAGCGTTGACCCTGCGCAATCCGGACGAGCCCGCGGCCTCGGCAGGCTTCGGGCTGGGGCTGCGGATCGTGCAGCGGCTGGCGGCCCGACTGGGCTGGCGCGTCGTGCTCCAGCAGCAGCAAGGCATGGCGTCCTGCGAGGTTCGCTGGCTTCCGGGCGTGGTTTCGAACTAGCCGCGATGGCCGGCCGGTGGCCGCGGTTGCCGTCAGCGCGGCCCGGCCCTGGCCTATCAGATGCGCACGATCAGGTGCGCAGTGCGCCTTCCGGTACTTCGATCTGCATCGCCAGCGCGAGGTGGTCGGAGAACGCGGCCGGGAACGCCTGCGAGCCCAGGCACTTCAGGTCGCCGCTGACCAGGATGTGGTCGATCGCGCGCTGCGGCTTCCAGCTCGGGAAGGTCGGCACCGCGCACTCGGGCGGACGCAAGGTGGTGTTGCGGTAGAGCACGTCCATTTCCGGCTGGTCGGGCAGGCAGTTGAAGTCGCCCATCAGCACCGCGTTGGGATGGTCCTTCAATACTTCGGCGATGAACGACAGCTGCGCATGCCGCGACTTGGCGCCCAGCGACAGGTGCGCGACCGCCACGGTGAGGCCTTCGCGGTGGTCGCCGAAGTGGGCCAGCAGCACGCCGCGGCCCTTGATCCGGCCGGGGAGTGCGTGGTCGGTGGTCCGCACCGGTTCCAGCTTGCTGAGCAGGCCGTTGGCGCTGGAGGCCACGCCGCCCATGCTGCGGTTGGGCTGGTGGGTCCAGTAATGGAAGCCCGCGCGCTGGGCCAGGTAGTGGGTCTGGTTGGTGAAGCCCGAGCGCAGGCTGCCGGGGTCGCTTTCCTGCAGGCCGACGATGTCGTGGCCGCTGGCCAGCTGCGCGATCGCGTCCAGGCTGGTGCGCTTGCGCCCCGCCGGCAACGCGTGCGACCAGCTGCGGGTCACGTAGTCGCTGTAGCGGCGGGTGCTCGATCCGGCCTGGATGTTGGCGCTGAGCACGCGCAGCGTGCGCGTGCCGGCCGCCGCGTCGGCGGCAGCCGGCGATGCGCCGGGAACGGGTGCGGGCGTGGGGGAGCCCATGGCGGGGTGCAGCGGCGCGTCAGTCGGCGCCGCCACGCTCCTTGGCCACCAGCCATTCGACCGTGTTGAGCATCTTCTCGAAGCCCTGCGGGTCCACGTTCACCGTGTACTTGCCGTTGACCACCAGCGACGGGGTGCCTTCGATCCTGGCCTTCACCGCGAACTGCTTGGCGCGGTTGATCTTGGCGTCCACGCCGAAGCTGTTGTAGGTGTCGGCGAAGCGCTTGGCGTCCACGCCGTACTGGGCATAGAACGGCGCGATCTGCTCGGCGGTCACGTTGGCGTTCACCGGCAGGGAGCGCTGCACGTGGACGGCATTGAACATCGCGTCATGCGACTGGGCCAGCACGCCCAGCGCCTCGGCGGCGTAGAACGCGCGCGCATACGGCAGCCAGTAGCCGCCGAACGCCGCCGGCACCTGGGTCACCGCCACGTCGGCCGGCTGGCGCTGCTTCCACGCCTGCAGCACCGGCTCGAACTGCGCGCAGTGCGGGCAGGTGTAGCCGAACACTTCGGCAACCTCGATCTTGCCGGCGGCGGGCTGGAAGGCCTGGCCATTGGGGATCTCGACGTAGTCCACGCCGGCGACCGGGGCCGGGCCACTCGGAGCGGTCGGCGCCGGGGCGGGAGCAGCCGGAGCGTCGGCGGCCGGAGCAGCAGCTTCGGCCGGCGCCGGAGCCGGGGTGGCCGGTGCGGCGGTTTCCGCAGGGGCCGGGGTGGCGGGGGTGTCGGCCGGCGCCGGGGCCTGCTTGCCGGAGCAGGCGGTCAGGGCCAGCAGCAGGGTCAGGCTGACGAGGTGGCGCTTGGTCATGGTGGTCTCCTGGAGGATGAAGAGGATGGAGCAAGGGCCGTCAACGCCGGGTCGGCGCGGCGGCCAGCGGATCAGGGCTTGGCCGCGGCCTGGCGCTCGCGTGCCACCAGCCAGTCGGTGATGCGCAGCATGTCCTGGAAATCCTTGCCGAGGACGCGATAACGGCCGGCGACGACCACGCTGGGCGTGCCTTCCAGCTCCCAGGCGCGGGTCAGTGCCGCGGACTGCTGCAACTGCGCATCGACCTTCGGGTCGGCCATCGCTGCCAGGAAGCGCTCGGATGTCACGCCATAGCTGGCGTAGAACGTGGCCAGCTCCTGCGCGCTCGGATTGCGCGGCAAGTTCCCTCGCTCGTGGATCGCGGCGAAGACCGCGTCGTGCGTGCGCGCCAGCAGTCCGAGGTTGGAGGCGGCGAAGTAGGCCCGCGCCCAGGTGTCCCAGGGGCCGCCGAAGGCCGCCGGGACCGCGACGAAGTCCACGTCGCGCGGCAGCTTGGCCTTCCAGGGCTTGAGCAGCGGCTCCAGGTGCGCGCAGTGCGGGCACGAGTAGCCGAAGACCTCGGCCACCTCGATCCGGCCCGGCTTGGCCGCCCAGGGCTTGCCGCCGGCGATCTCGACATAGTCGCGCCCGGCCTGCGGGGTGGACGCGGCCTGTGCGGCGACCGGCCCGGCGGGGAGCCAGGCGACGGCGGCAAGCAGCAGTGCGGACAGGAACGCCTTCATCGATGGTGTCTCCCGGGTGGGGCCGGTCGCCTTGGCATCCGGCGGAAAAAACGACGCCGGCCATGGGGCCGGCGCAAATATGGAGAGAGGGACCGCGTGGGTCAGACCGCGCCGGCGCCGCAAAGTTTCACGAGCGCGGTTCGGCGCTGGCGACCTCGGCGTCATCGGCATGGTCGTGCAGGCCCTGCAGGTAGCTGGCCAGGGCGCCGATCTCCTGCTCGGTGAGCTTGCCGGCGACCTTGGCCATGATGTGGAACGAAGCCGGGTCGCGCTCGCTGGTCGTGCCGGCCTTGTACTCGGTCAGGCGCTGGACGGTGTAGTCCGACATCTGCCCGGCGATGTGCGGGTACGGCGGTCCCGGGTTGCCGGTACCGGTCGGGCCGTGGCAGGCCGAGCAGGCCGGGATGCCGCGTTCGGCGTCGCCGGCGCGGAACAGCCGCTGGCCGATCTCGAAGTACTTCAGGCCTTCGTACGGGCCGTCCGCGACCACGGTGTCGTCGGCCACGCCGGCGCCGGACTTCTGGCTGGCGAAGAAGGCGCCGACATCGCGCATGTCCTGCGGGCTCAGCGCCTGGGCGAACGGCGCCATCACCGCGGCCATGCCGCTGTGGCGCTCGCCGCTGGCGAACAGGGCCAGCTGCTTGGCGATGAAGCGCTCGCTCTGGCCGGCGATGCGCGGGTAGACCGGGATGGCCGGGTTGCCGTCGGCGCCGTGGCAGGCCGCGCAGGCGGCGGCCTTGCCGGCGCCGGCTTCGGCATCGCCCCAATGGGTCTTGCTCAGGTCGACTTCGAGCGGGGCGGACTGCACGGGCGCGTTGTCCGGGACCGGCACCACCGTGGTCTGTGCGGCATAGGCGGCGACGGCGGTGACCGCGAGGGCCAGTCCGGCAAGGGTGAAAACGCGAGCGTGGCGCATGGGCTAGAGCTCCGGAGACCCGATCAAAGGCGGTCACGCCAGTGGAATGGCGGCCGCGAAACGTCCGGATTATCCCTGTCGCGGGGCGCGACGGTCAACGAAACAACCCGCCGCGGCCGGTCGCGGCAACGCCAGGCCCGTGCCGTGCGATCCTATGCCCATGTCCAATCCACTCGAAAAGGCCCACTACCTGGGCTCGGCGCACACGCTTGCGCAGTTGCCGGCCGACGGCGGCCACGAGGTCGCCTTCGCCGGCCGGTCCAACGCCGGCAAGTCCAGCGCGCTCAACGCGCTGACCCGGCAGAACGCCCTGGCCCGCGTCTCCAAGACCCCCGGCCGGACCCAGCAGCTGGTGTTCTTCGAGGTCGTGCCGCAGCGCTACCTGGTCGATCTGCCCGGTTACGGCTACGCCAAGGTGCCGATGGAACTGCGGGCGCACTGGCAGGGCTTCATCGACAAGTATTTCCGCCAGCGAGAGGCCCTGCGTGGCCTGGTGGTGGTGATGGACATCCGCCATCCGCTCAAGGACTACGACCGGCAGATGCTCACCTACGCGGTGACCCGCGGCCTCCCGGCGCATGCCTTGCTGACCAAGGCCGACAAGCTCGGTCGCGGCCAGCAGGCGCAGGCCTTGCAGGCGGTGCGCAAGGAACTGGCATCGGCCTTCGGCGAAAGCAGCGTCGGCGTGCAGACCTTCTCGGGCGAGAGCAAGCAGGGCGTCGACGAAGCGCGCGCCGTGGTCAACGGCTGGCTCGAGCTGGCCTAGCGCGGCCCGTCTCCGGCGGGGCTTCCCGGCGACGCTTCCCGCGGGGTCGTCAGACCGCCACGTGGAACAGGCCGCCGATCGCGTGCGAGGCGGCCATCGCCAGCGCACCCCAGAAGCCGACCCGCAGCGCGCCGCGCAGGACCGGTGCCCCGCCCAGCCACGCCGCCACGCCACCGGACAGCAGCAGTCCGGCGAGGGTGACGGCCGTGGTGGCCACAGTGACCCGCTCGATCGGTGCCAGCAGTGCGGCACCGATCGGCAACGCCGCTCCGACCGTGAATGCCGCCGCCGAAGACAGCGCCGCCTGCAGCGGGCGTGCCCGCAGGGATTCGGTGATGCCGAGTTCGTCGCGGGCATGGGCGGCCAGGGCGTCATGTGCGGTGAGTTCGTCGGCAACCTGGCGGGCCAGTGCAGGCGACAGTCCGCGCTGAACGTAGATATGGGCCAGCTCTTCCTGTTCGAGCCGTGGCTCGCTCGCCAGTTCCTGGCGCTCGATCGCCAGGTCGGCCGCTTCGGTATCGGCCTGCGATTGCACCGAAACGTATTCGCCGGCGGCCATCGACATCGCACCGGCGACCACCGCGGCCACGCCGGTGGCCAGGACCACCTGCGCGCTGGCGCCACTGGCGGCCACGCCCACGACCACGCCGGCCACCGAGACGATGCCGTCGTTGGCGCCGAGTACGGCTGCGCGCAACCAGCCCACGCGCTGGGTGCGGTGGCGCTCGGCATGGCGGCGGGAAGGTGCGTGGCTGCGCGGCATTGCGGCAGGGTAACCCGGTGGCGGCACCGGGAGCCATCGGCGCGCGTGCACGGAACACTCAAACCCCGTGCCGGGACACCGGCGGGAGGGGGCCACAGGCTATAGTGCGCCCCTTGCGAGGCCGGCCGGCAGGCCCCATCCATCGCAGCCCGTCCGTCCCGTGCGAGCCGCCCTTGTCGAGCCCCAGCCACGTCGCCGATACCCCGATCACCCAGCGCAACCAGCTGGTCGATTACATCGCGTCGGGGGAGAAGCCCAAGGGCGACTGGCGCATCGGCACCGAGCACGAGAAATTCGGTTTCCGCCTGGATGACCTGCGCCCGCCGACGTTCGATGGTGATCGCGGCATCGAAGCGCTGCTCACCGGACTGACCCGCTTCGGTTGGACGCCCGTGCAGGAGAGCGTCGACGGGCTGCCGCCGCGCACGATCGCGCTGCTGCGCGACAGCGCATCGGTCACCCTGGAGCCGGCCGGCCAGCTGGAACTTTCCGGCGCGCCGCTCGAAGACATCCACCAGACCTGCGTGGAACTGGGCACCCACCTCAACGAGGTGCGCCAGGTCTCCGACGAGTTGCAGCTGGGCTTCCTCGGCATGGGTTTCCAGCCCAAGTGGCGCCGCGACGAGATGCCGTGGATGCCCAAAGGCCGCTACCGGATCATGCGCGACTACATGCCCAGGGTCGGCAGCCTCGGCCTGGACATGATGACCCGCACCTGCACGGTGCAGGTCAACCTGGACTACGCCTCCGAAGCGGACATGGTGAAGAAGTTCCGCGTGTCGCTGGCTTTGCAGCCGGTGGCGACCGCGCTGTTCGCCGATTCGCCGTTCACCGAAGGCAGGCCCAACGGCTACCTCAGCTACCGCTCGCACATCTGGACCGACACCGATCCGGACCGCACCGGCATGCTCGATTTCGTGTTCGAGGACGGCTTCGGTTACGAGCGCTACGTCGATTACCTGCTCGACGTGCCGATGTACTTCTCCTACCGCGATGGCGTCTACGTCGATGCCTCCGGCAAGTCGTTCCGGAAATTCCTCAAGGGCGAACTCGACGTGCTGCCCGGGGCGCTGCCCACGCTGCGCGACTGGTCCGACCACATGACCACCGCCTTCCCCGAGGTGCGGCTGAAGAAGTTCCTGGAAATGCGCGGCGCCGATGGCGGTCCGTGGAACCGGCTGTGCGCGTTGCCGGCCTTCTGGGTCGGCCTGCTGTACGACGACGCGGCGCTGGATGCGGCCTGGGACCTGGTCAAGGACTTCACCACCGCCGAGCGCCATGCGCTGCGCGATGGCGTGCCGGAGCGCGCGCTGAAGCTGCCGGCACGGCTTGGCAACGTCCGCGGCGCCAGCGTGCGTGAGCTCGCGGTCGAAGCGCTGAAGATCTCCATCGCCGGCCTGCGTCGCCGCGCGGCGCGCAATGGGGACGGGATCGACGAAACGCGCTTCCTCGATCCGCTGATCGAGATCGCCGAGAGCGGCCAGACCGCGGCCGAGCGCAAGCTCGAGCTGTTCAACGGTGCGTGGAACGGCGACATCGACCGGATCTTCGGCGAGTTCGCCTACTGAATCGCGGCGATGGCCGTTGCCGGCCATCGCATGGCCGGGCTCAGAGGTTACGCAGCAGGCCCTTCAGCAGCTTCTTGGTTGCGCCTTCCTCGGGCTTCTTCTGCCCCGGGTCCTGCGGCGATGCCGCGTCGCCGGCGTCCATGCCCTCCATGCCCGACAGGTCCATGCCCAGCAGGGCGCCGGCGGTGGACTTGGTGCGGACGCGCACGTTCCATTCCGGATCCCAGGGCTGCTTCGGATCGGCCGGCTTCGGCGGCCAGGTGATGTGGGTCTCGGGGCCGTAGGCGATCATGCTCAGGATGCCCGGGCTGGCCTGGCCGGTGCTGGCGTCGGCGAAGATCCCCTTCGGTATCGCGCATGACGTGGTGGACGGCGGCAGCAGCACTTTTTCCTTGAGCCAGCGGTCGACCTGTCCACCGGTGAGGAAGTCGACCACGCCCTGGCCGGCATCGGGGACTTCGGCGCTGCTCCAGATCACGATGGTCTTGTCCTGCATGCTGAGCCCGTGCAGGAAATACGCCTTGGCCCGGTCCACCGGTTGCCAGCCCAGGGTCAGTCCGGACGCGAGCTGGCCGGACTGGGTCAGGGCGATCTTCGGCATGAAATCGGCGGCCTGCTGCAGCTCGAACGTGAGCGATTCGGGCACGCCCGGGCCGGTGATGCGGTGCTGGCCCACCAGCGACGCGTTGGCCGGTGCGCGGTTCTGCGTCTTCGGGTTCGGCCACAACACGTAGGACGGATCCGGATCGATGCCGCGATCGGGCGCATAGCGGCCCTGCATGGGATCGCCGCTCATTTCGAACTTCCCGTCCTTGGCGCGCATGTGCACCTCGCGCGGCTGGCCGGCACGCACCTCGCTGCCGCAGCCCCAGTAGTACTTGAGGTGGATCTCGCCTTCGGGCACGCCCGATGTTCCGCCCGTCTCGCGCCCGCGGCTGGCCACCGGCGGCAACAGCGGCAGCGATGCGCCCAGGCCCAGCCCGGCCGGTACCTGCTGCTCGGCATCCTTGCCCGGCGCCAGGCTGTTGCGCATGGCGATGTCGAAGAACTTGCCGGTGAACACCGGATGGCGCGCGTCGGGATAGCCGATCGTGCCCTGCGCGCCACCCATCATCTTCGCGGCGATCCCGCCCATGCCGCCCATCATCTGGCCCATGTCGGGCATGCCGGCCTGGTTGTGGGTGGCCACGTCGATCCAGACCTGGGTTTCCGGCCCGGCGGATGGCGCGCTGCTGGCGGGCAGGGCGACGAGCAGGGTGGCGACGAGGGAGAGGCTCAGCGGATGGCGGGTGGTGTTCATGGCGGTATCGGCTCGGCAGTGGTCTGGGCATGCATGGGGACGCACGCAGACAGGACACGCCGGAAGCAGGGCCGCGAGGACAATCCAGGCGTGGGCACCTCGCCCCTGTCCTTGGTCGCCGCCGGTATCGCCGGTTAGGCTGCGGCTTTACCGGATCGGGAGCAGGGCATGCGGGAGGTATGGGTCAAGGGCTGGTGGCTGGTGGCATGCCTGCTGGTTGCGCCAGGCGCGGCGGCGCAGAAGGTCGCGCTGGTCGGTGGCACCCTGGTCGATGGCAGCCTCAGCGATCCGATCCGCGACAGCGTGGTGCTGGTCGAAGGCGAGCGCATCGTCGCCGTCGGCACGGTCGAGACCCTGCCTGTGCCGGCCGACGCCACGGTGATCTCGACCGAGGGCATGACCGTGCTGCCCGGGCTGTGGGACATGCACGTGCACCTGATGATCAATGGCCACGCCGATTACGAGCACTGGGACAGGACGTACCCGGCGCAGTTCCGCGACGTGATCATGCCGGCCTCGGCCCGGCAGTTGCTGCTGGCCGGGGTCACCGGTGCGCGCGACCTGGGCGGGCCGCTGGAGGACAGCATCGCGGTGCGCGATGCGGTCAACAGCGGCCGCATCCCGGGGCCGACCCTGTTCGTGTCCGGGCCCTTCATCCAGAAGAAGCCCTATCCGGGCACCGAGCAGTTCCGCTGGGGGGTGGATTCACCGGCCGATGCGCGGGCCAAGGTGCGCAAGCTCGCGCAGGCGGGCGTGGACGTGGTCAAGCTGATCGACCAGGACGGAATGAGCGACGCCGAAATCAAGGCGATCGTCGACGAGGCGCACCGCCATGGCCTGCCGGTGGTGGCGCACGCGCACCGTCCCGAGGAGATCCGCCGCGGCCTGGAGGCCGGAGTGGACGGCTTCGAGCACACCGGCCTGGCGGCAGCGCCGGAGTACCCGCCGGACGTGATCGCGGCGCTGCGCGAGCGCACCGCCAACATGGCGGCCGGTCCGCTGTTCTGGACGCCCACGATCGAGGGCCTTTACAACTTCCCGTACACGGTGAAGAACCACGAGTTCATCGATGGCGACGACTGGCACGAAGGATTGCCGCCGGAGATCGTGGCCGACATCAAGGCATCGCTCGCGCACCCGGAGCGGATCGGCTATTTCCAGCAGACCCCGCAGCGCTGGCCGACCCTGCAGCGCAAGTTCGAGCAGCTGCGCGAGAGCGGCGCGATGCTCCTGGTGGGCACCGATTCGGGCATCCCCATGAAGTTCCACAGTGGCAGCACCTGGAACGAGCTGGACGTGTGGGTGAACCGGCTGGGCGTGCCGGCGATCGATGCGATCCGCGCGGCGACCTACTGGCCCGCGGTGGCAATGAAGGCCGACAAGGACTACGGCACCGTGGCCGAGGGCAAGTACGCCGACATAATCGCGGTCAAGGGCGACGTGCTGAAGCAGGTCGCGCTGCTGCAGCGGGTGGACATCGTGCTCAAGCACGGTCGCCGGGTGAAGTGACGGCCGCGTAGCCGGGCGAGTTGCGCGCAGCCGGAACGGGAGCGTTCCAGCTGCGCGCGCTCGCACACCGCGCCGCTCACGACACCCAGAGTTTCTCCAGCTCGCGGAAGCCCCACTGCTGCGGCGACTCCACGCCGATGATGCGTTCACCGCAACCGGCTTCGGCCAGGTCCAGTTCGTGCTGCAGGATCTGCGTCCGCGACCTGGCCGAGAAGAACACCTTGACCCGCGGTGCGGACAACGCGCCGGGGCGCTGTTCGACCACCACCGCAAGGCGGTCGCTGGAAAGTCGTACCAGCGAGCCGACCGGATAGATGCCGACGCTGGCGACGAACGCCTTGAGCACCGCCGGGTCGAAGTGGCCCTTCCACGACACCATGCGTCGCAACGACTCACCCGGGTCCCAGCCTTCCTTGTACGGGCGGTTGGACGTGATCGCGTCGTAGACGTCGCACACCGCGCTCATCCGGGTCAGCAGCGGCGTGGCGTCCGCCTCCAGCTGCGCCGGGTACCCGCCGCCGTCGTACTTCTCGTGGTGGTGGCGGACCATGTGCAGCACGGCGGTGTTCTCCAGTCCGCTGTCGCGCAGCAGGCGTTCGCCTTCCTCCGGATGCGTGCGCATGACCGCGTACTCGTCGTCGGTCAGCCGCCCGGGCTTGTTGAGGATGTCCACGGGCATGCACGCCTTGCCCATGTCGTGCAGCAGGCCGCCCATCGCCGCCTCGCGGCATGCGTCTTCGTCCAGGTCCAGTTGCCGCGCCAGCGCCACCATCAGCGCACTGACCGCGACCGAGTGCATGTACGTGTAATCGTCGGCGGTCTTGAGCCGGGCGATGCTGATCAGCGCGCCGGGATGGCGCTCGACCGAGGCGGTGATCTCCTCGGCCAGTGGCGCCATCCGTTCCGGTTCGATCATCCGGCCCATCCGCACCTCGCGGAACATCGCCGCGACCGCGTCGCGACCCTCTTCGCAGATGCGCCGTGCGCGTCCCAGTTCCGCGTCCATGGTGGCCGGGATGGCTGCAGGGGCCGCCGGCGATCGCGCCGGTGACTCGATGGCATGCACGCCTGCTGGGATGGGGGGCGCGTCCCCGCCGGCGGAAGCAGCCACGTCTGCATCCACTCCGCGGCGGATGTCGATGTCGACCGTTTCCACCTCGCTGGCGAGCAGCCGCTCGATGTCGCGCTCGGTAGCCAGGAACGAGGAGCGCCAGAACGGATGCTTCAACCAGGGGCCGTTCAAGCGCTGCACGTGCATGCCCGGGCGCAGCTGGTCGACGTGGATGGTTCTGAGCATGGGGGTTTCCGCCGTTCCCTGTGCGCGTCCACCGACAGGTCGGCGGGACATGCCTGTACCACGCTATCGGCCCCCGGGCCCGCGAACTTTAGGGTGCCCGCACGTGGTGTCGCGGCGCCGCTGTTGATACTATCCCCCAGTATCGACAGGCCGACCCGGCCGGGAGTGCGTCGTGCCCCACACCGCCCACGAGAAGAAGCGCGTGCTCACCCGTGTCCGCCGGATCATGGGCCAGGCCGAAGCGCTGGAGCGCGCGCTGGAATCAGGCGCCGACTGCGGCCCGGTGCTGCAGCAGATCGCGGCGATCCGCGGCGCGGTCAACGGCCTGATGTCGGAAGTCATGGAAGCGCATATCCGCGAGGAATTCGGCCAGCCGGCCACCTCCGAAGCGCAGCGCCAGGCCCGGGTCGAGGAAATGACCGGGCTGGTGCGTTCGTACCTCAAGTAAGCGGGCCAAGCCCGCCGGCGCGCCGCGCCGCAACCGCCCACGCAATCATCCGTTGCATAGCAGGAGTCCATGCCATGAAATCCCGTGCCGCCGTCGCCTTCGCCGCTGGCGAACCTCTCAGGATCGTCGAGATCGACGTCGAACCGCCGCGCAAGGGCGAAGTGCTGGTGCGGATCACCCATACCGGCGTCTGCCACACCGATGCGTTCACCCTGTCCGGCGACGATCCGGAAGGCCTGTTCCCGGTCGTGCTCGGCCACGAAGGCGCCGGCATCGTGGTCGAGGTGGGCGAGGGCGTCACCAGCGTGCAGCCCGGCGACCACGTGATCCCGCTGTATACCGCCGAGTGCGGCGAATGCCTGTTCTGCAAGAGCGGCAAGACCAACCTGTGCGTGGCCGTGCGCGCCACCCAGGGCAAGGGCGTGATGCCGGACGGCAGCAGCCGCTTTTCCTACAACGGCCAGCCGATCTACCACTACATGGGCTGCTCGACCTTCAGCGAGTACACGGTCGTGGCCGAGGTTTCGCTGGCCAAGGTCAATCCGGACGCCAATCCCGAGCATGTCTGCCTGCTCGGCTGTGGCGTCACCACCGGCATTGGAGCAGTGCACAACACGGCCAAGGTGCAGCCGGGCGATTCGGTCGCGGTGTTCGGCCTGGGCGGTATTGGTCTTGCCGTGATCCAGGGCGCGCGCCAGGCCAAGGCCGGGCGCATCATCGCCATCGACACCAACCCGTCCAAGTTCGAGCTGGCCAGGGAGTTCGGCGCGACCGACTGCATCAATCCGAAGGACCACGAGAAACCCGTGCAGCAGGTCGTGGTCGAGATGACCGGCTGGGGCGTGGACCATTCGTTCGAATGCATCGGCAACGTCAACGTGATGCGCGCGGCGCTGGAATGCGCGCACCGCGGCTGGGGCCAGTCGGTGATCATCGGCGTGGCCGGCGCGGGGCAGGAGATATCCACCCGGCCGTTCCAGCTCGTCACCGGCCGCACCTGGAAGGGCACCGCGTTCGGCGGGGTCAAGGGCCGCAGCCAGCTGCCGGGCATGGTCGAGGATGCGATGCGCGGCGACATCGAGCTGGCCCCGTTCGTGACCCACACCATGCCGCTGGAAGACATCAACGAAGCCTTCGAGCTGATGCACGAGGGCAAGTCGATCCGTTCGGTCGTGAGGTACGGGGAGGGCAGCGCCTGAAAGCAGGCGCTGCCTCCCGCGCTTGCGCCCATGGCGGAAGCGCGGGCCCCGTTTTCCTTTACCTACGAATCCCCGCGGCTGCCGCCGCGCCCCTTTACCAAAGGGGCTGTCCGATTGGATGGTTGGCAGGAGCGCACGAACTGAGGAATTTCTGATGGAACGCATCGAACATCGCGCCTGCTTCGGCGGCTGGCAGGACGTGTACCGGCACGAATCGGAGGTGCTCGGCTGCACGATGAACTTCGCCGTCTACCTGCCACCGCAGGCGGCGCAGGGCGCGAAGCTGCCGGTGCTTTACTGGTTGTCCGGCCTGACCTGCAACGAGCAGAACTTCATCACCAAGGCCGGTGCGCAGCGCTATGCGGCCGAACACGGCGTGGTGATCGTGGCGCCCGACACCAGTCCGCGTGGTGATGGCGTGGCCGATGCCGACGGCTACGACCTGGGCAAGGGTGCCGGTTTCTACGTCAACGCCACCCGGGAGCCATGGGCAGCGCACTACCGCATGTACGACTACGTGGCCAGCGAGCTGCCAGCCTTGGTCGAGGCGCACTTTCCGGTAAGCGACGCGCGCGCGCTCAGCGGTCATTCGATGGGCGGCCACGGCGCGCTGGTGGTCGCGTTGCGCAATCCCGGTCGCTACCGCAGCGTGTCGGCGTTCTCGCCGATCGTGGCGCCGTCGAAGGTGCCGTGGGGCGAGAAGGCGTTCTCCGCCTACCTGGGCGAGGATCGCGAAACCTGGAAAGCCTGGGATGCCAGCGAGCTGGTACGCAGCGCGGCCGAGAAGCTGCCCCTGCTGGTCGACCAGGGTGGCGACGACGAGTTCCTCGACGGCCAGCTGCGCCCGCAGCTGCTGCAGGCCGCCGCGGTCGCCGCCGGGCATCCGCTGCAGCTGCGCATGCGTCCGGGTTACGACCACAGCTACTACTTCATCGCCAGTTTCATCGGCGAGCACATCGTCCACCATGCCGCCGCGCTGCACGGCGAGGCGAAGATGCACGCCGGCGTGCCGCACGAGCACCACGCCGGGTGCGGCCATCACTGAGCGCGCGACCTAGATCGCCCGGGGCGTGGCGAGACTGAAGTCGGTGTAGGCGAAACGCTCGTCGCGCAGGACCGTCTCGCCGCACCGCAGGTCCAGCGGCGAAGCGAACATCGGCCCGGCCTGCACGCAGGTGTGGAACTCGCCGTTCTCGCCGCAGGGATCGACGCCTGCCGGGAGTTCGCCCAGCAGGACGTCGTCGAAGGCGCGACCGGCGAAACGCGCATCCAGCTGTTGCGTGTCCACGCAGCACAGGTGCGCGCGCAGGCCGCCGGCCTGCATCTGCCGGGCCAGTGCCGCGGTATCGGCGCCGAACAGGGGCGTCAGCAGCTCCCAGCCGGCCGCACCCAGCCGCTGTTCGCGATACGCGCGGATGTCGGCCAGGAACAGGTCACCGAAAGCCGCAGTGCGCAGTCCCGGCCAACGCGATCCGGCCTCGGCCAGCGCCTGACCCATCGCGGCGTCGTAGTCGCCGTTTCCACAGCGGGCCGGGATGTGAGCCTCCAGCAGCGGCAGGCCCGCGGCGGCCGCCTGTGCCCGCAGCACGTCCACGCGGATGCCCTGCATCGAGGCGCGCGCGTACTCGCGGGTCACCGTGGTCAGCAGCGCGACCACCTCCACGTCGTCGCGCTGGCGCAGGTCGTGAAGGGCCCATGCCGCGTCCTTGCCGCCGCTCCAGGCAAGCATTACCTGCGTGGCTGGCATCTCAGGCGCGGGTGACGTTGCGCAGTTCCCAGCGGCTGCCAGCCAGCAGGCGCAGGCGATGCTTGAGGATGTCGCCGGGAATGGCGGTCAACGCGACCAGGTCGATCGACAGGTCGCGCTGCTCGCCGCTGACCTGGGCAAGCGGATCGGTAACCCCCAGGGCCGGGTCGACGTCGTCGGGCTCGGCCTGCAGGGCGCGCCAGCGTTCGAACAGGCCCGGCGTGCGCAGCGCGTCCTGCAACTGCGCGGCAAGGCCTTCGGCGCCGTGCGCGCTGAAGGAAAGCGAAGGTTCCTGGCCGCGCGCCTGCGCCGCGTCGGGCAGGCGGATCTGGTAACGGACGGGCATGGCTCGGCTCCAGGTGACGATGCCGGCAATCTAGCAGTCCGTCCGCGAAGCCTGCGTGGGCGCCACGGGCGCGGCGCCGCGTCCGGCTCAGCCGAACTTGTGCGGGGCGGCCGCGAAGCCGACCACCACGGCGCCCTTGCCGACGTTGACCATGCCGGTCAGGCTCATCACGCTTTCCAGCAGTTCGATGCTGTTGGAAGCGCAGGCGTCGCGCAGGCGCGCATAACCGGGCAGCGCGCGCAGTTCGGCCAGCTCGCCGCCATAGCTGATGCACAGGGTCGGGGTCATCAGCCCGGCCTTGATCCGCTCGATCGTGAAATCGAACAGTTTCTGCACCGCCGGCTCGAAGCCCTTGATCTTGCCCGCGGGCGCGGTCGCGCCCCGGTAGCAGTGCAGGATCGGCTTGATGTCCAGCGCGGTGCCCAGCGCGGCGCTGAACAGGCTCACGCTGCGGTCGCCCTTGGTGCGGGCGCGGTTGCGCAGGTAGTACAGGTCCGGCGGCACCATGTAGCCGTGCGTGTTGAGCGCCAGTTCCTCCAGCCGCTCGCGGATCTTCTGCACGCTGTCGCCTGCCTTGCGCATGCGCACCGCCTCGACCACGCCGATGCCCTGGGCGGCGAACAGGTTCTGGCTGTCGATCACCCGCAACGCGAACGGCGAGTTGTAGCCGGCGGCCTGGCGCACGGGCTTGTAGTCGTTGAGGATCGCGAAGCTGGCCTGGACCGCGTGCTCGTGGATCGGGCTGCGGCTCTTGGTGACGGTCAGGCAGAACACGTGGTCGTAATCGACGACCAGCTTGCCCAGGAACAGGTCGCGGATCTGGTCGACCGAATAGGGAATGGTCTCGGCCTCGTGGCCGTGCTCGGCCACGTGCGCGTGCAGGAAGCTCAACGTGGCCTCCTCGTCGCGGTGGTCTGCGAGCACCGCGTCGCCGATGCGCACGGTGATGGGCAGCAGGACGACGTTGTTGCTTTCGATGTAGTCCGACGGCAGGTCGCAGGTCGAGTCGACCACGATTCCGATGCGCATAGCCCCTCCCGTGTAGGCCCGCACTTCTTGAGTGTGAACCCTATCGCAAAACCGGCGCGCGTGGCGACTGCCGGAAGCCGGTTCAGCGGCGGCGTTCGATGCCCACCGGCAGTGTGGCGGCCGCCGCCATCGGCCCTTCGCGCAGCAGGCCAGGGTCTTCGAGCACCGCCAGCATCAGCGCGTGGCTGTCGTTGCCCCAGAACAGCTCCCCGTCCACGGCCAGGGTCGGTACGCCGAATACGCCCGCGGCCAGCGCCGCGTCGGTGTTCGCGCGCAGGCGCTCCTTCACGCCCGGGTCGGCGAGGGCGGAGGCCGGATCGTCGATGCCCAGTCCCGGCGCGGCCGCCGCCACGGCATCGTCGCCACTGCGGCCTTCGCGCCAGATGGCATCGAAGATCGTGGTGATCGCCTGCGGGGTGGACCCGGCCGCCACGCACAGCCGCAGCGCGGCCAGCGGGTTGAACGGGTGCGCCGGCGGGAATGCCAGCGGTACGCCCTCGCGAGCGGCCTGCCACAGCGCCTGGCGGTAGATGAACTCGCGTTTCTTCGGGATCTCGGCCGGGCCGCGGATGCCATGGGCATGCAGCACCGCGCCGAACACGATCGGCACCGCGTCCACGCGCCCGGCCTCGGCCAGCGGACGGATCTTCTGCCAGTGCACGTAGGAGAACGGCGAGACGAAATCGAAGTACCAGCGCGGCGACATGGGCGAACTCCCGGCGGAATGGATCAGCCCGGCCAGCACCTGCGGCCGGGATCGTTCAGTGCCACAGGCCCAGGACCAGTCCGTACAGGGCGAACTGCAGCGTGTGGTAGCCACCATCGATCAGCCACAGCTTCAGCGAGCGGCCCGCGAACAGGTAATTGATGCCGAAACTGGCCGCGACCCAGCACAGGCCGGCAGCGATGCCGGCACCGACCGCATGCGCGAGCGCCGGTGCCGGGCCGAGGAATACCGCGAACACCGCTGCGGCGACCAGGCTGAGCAGGAACGCGCCGCCGAAGATCGCGGCCGGATGGCCGTTGGGCTTGTCCGGATCCACGCCGGCTTCGCGGCACCAGGCCTGCTTGAACAGCGGTCCGTACCAGAGGCCGCCGAGCAGGAAAGCGGAGGCGGCGGCAGCCAGCACCGCCCAGATATTGATGTCGGCCATGTCACGACTCCGGGGTGACGACGCGCGCCAGCGTGTGCCGGCGCGCGCGGGCTTGCAAGGGTCAGCGCGAGTACGCCGGCGGCAGTCCGCTGTCGCCGGTGCCGCGTAGGTAGCGGTCGCGCAGGTCGGTCTGGCGCGAACGCATCGGCATGGCGCGGCCACCGAGCCAGACCTGCTGCGCGGTGTTGATCACGTCCAGCGGATCGCCGGTCCACAGCACCAGGTCGGCGCTGCGGCCAACGGCAATCGTGCCGATGCGGTCGCCCACGCCCAATGCCTGCGCCGGGATCCGGGTCAGGCCGGCCAGGCCTGCCTCCCACGGCAGTCCGTGGGCCACCGCGTTGCCGGCCAGCTGGCGCACCTTGCGCGCGTTGTGCGAGGCGTCGCCAGCCTGGGTGAAGCTCACGTCCACGCCGGCCTGTTCGAGCATCGCTGCATTGCGCAGGGTCGCGCCGATCTGGTCGAAGTTGCCCGGCAGGTCGGCCAGCGCATCGACGAACACCGGCACCTGGGCCTGCGCGATCTGCGGCGCCAGCTGCCAGGCTTCCGCGCCCCCGGCGATCGCGATGCGGACGCGCTCGCGTGCGGCCCAGCGCAACAACTGGCGGATGTCGGCGGCGCGGTCGACCTTGACCACGATCCGGCCCTGCCCGTTGAGGAAGCGCGCCAGCACGGCACGTCCGGCAGGGGTGAGCAGGGCATGCGGTGAATCGGTCGGCACGCGGCCACGCGCCTCCGACACCATCTGGTCCAGCAGCATCCACTGCGCCGCGCGCGACTTGCCGCTCAGGTCGGCTGCACCGGCACCGAGGCGGATGAAGAGCGCGCGCGGACCGATCGGGTCGGCGCTGCCGTCCAGCCGCATGACTCCGCCCTGGCCGGCGACGAAGGACTTGCCGCTGCCGGCGGCCAGCAGGGTGAAGCCCAGGCCTTCCACGCGCGCCACCGGGATGAGCACCGAGGCAGGGTTGTAGGCCAGGGTCACGTCGAACTCCGGCCGCACCGGCTGGTCTTCCAGCGACAGCTCGCCGTCGACGGTCGGTGCTTCGCCGGAGACTTCCTCCAGGCCGATGTCGGTGATGCCGCCGAACAGCGCCGGGGTCAGCGGCTTGCCGCCGGCTTCGACCGTGGTCACGCCGGCGGGGGCGGTCAGTCCTTCGCCGACCGCGCGGATGGTGCCGCCCTGGACCAGCACGTCGGCGTTCTGCAGCGTGCCCTGCGCACCCGCGGTGTGCACGGTGGCGTTGCGGATCAGCAGGTCCTGGGCGAAGGACGGCAGCGATGCCGCAGCGAGAAGACCGGCGGCCAGGCCGGCCCGGACCAGGCGGGCGAGCGGGTGCATGCGATGGCGGCGGCTCACAGCACACCTCCCGGGGCGGCGGCGGGCTGGCCGAGCATGAAGTCCGAACGCGGTTGCCGTGCAGGGTCGTCGCGGTCGTAGATGCGCGCGCCATCTATGTAGACCTGTTCGGCATGCGCATAGGAACTGAAGGGCGACTGGTTCCAGACCACCACGTCGGCCAGCTTGCCGGCCTCCAGGCTGCCGGTGCGGTCGGCCACGCCCAGCGAGCGCGCGGCGTTGGAGGTCAGCCAGGTGATCGCGCGTTCCGGCGGGATATCCATCCCTGCACGGCGGGCGTTGGCGACGACCTTGGCCGCTTCCTGGTTGAGCCGCTGGATGCCTTCTTCCGAATCGGAATGCACGATCGCGCAGCCGTTCTTCGGGCGGTCCACCAGGGCGATGTTCTCCTGGATACCGTCGAAGGCCTCCATCTTGAAGCCCCACCAGTCGGCCCACAGCGCGCCGCAGATGCCCTCCTCGGCGAGCCGGTCGGCGACCTTGTACGCCTCCACGCCATGGTGGAACGCGGCGATCCTGAAGCCGAATTCCTTGGCCAGGTCGATCATCGTGGTGATCTCGTCGGCGCGGTAGCAGTGGATATGCACGAGGATGTCGCCGTTGATCGCGCCGGCCAGCGTATCGAGCTTGAGGTCGCGCTTGCCGCCGGCGTCGCCGGCGCTGTCGTTGCCATCACCGGATGACTGCCACCACTTGCGCTTGGGCTTTTCCTGCGGCTTGCCGCCGCCGTTCTTGCGCAGGTATTCGCTGGCGTCGATGAAGGCGGCGCGGTAGCCGGCGACATTGCCCATCCGGGTCGACGGCGCGGTGCCCTTGCCGCCGTACACGCGCTTGGGGTTTTCGCCGCAGGCCATCTTCAGGCCCCATGGCGCGCCGGGGAATTTCATCGCCTGGTAGCTGGTGGCCGGCACGTTGCGCAGGGTCACGCCGCGGCCGCCCACCAGGTTGGCCGAGCCGGGCAGCACCTGCAGGGTGGTGATGCCGCCCGCCAGCGCGGCGGCGAAGCCCGGGTCCTGCGGCCACACCGAATGCTCGGCCCAGACATTGGCGGTGACCGGCGCAGTCATCTCGTTGCCATCGCTGTGCGCCTTGACGCCCGGGCTGGGATACACGCCCAGGTGCGAATGCACGTCGATGATGCCGGGCGTGATCCATTTGCCGGTGGCGTCGACCACGCGCGCGCCTTCGGCGGACAGTCCGGCGCCGACCTGGACGATCCTGCCGTCGCGCATCAGTACGTCGGCGCCGTCCAGGCGCTGGCCGGTGCCGGTGAGCACCGTCGCATTGCGCAGCAGCACCGCTTCGGAGGGCAGCGGCTTGTAGGTGCTGGGATACGGATCGTCGGTGAAACGCGACGCCGCGTTGGCGGCCGGAGCGAGGCCGCAGGCGATCGTGCCCATGACAGCGAGGCCCGCGGTGGCGAGCAGAGGGTGGCGCATGGTTTTCCCCGAGGTGAAGCCGTGGCCACCGAACCTAAACGGCTGGCGCCCGGCATGCAATGTGCCGATGGAGGGGTGTGGCCGATCGCGGTCACGGAACTGCCCGCTGCACGTGCCGGCAACGCGCGATGGCGCATGATTGGCGGAAATTCGCGGAGGCACGACGTGGCAACGACGATCGAAGAGGTGGTGGGATTCTGGCGGCAGGCCGGCATGCAGGCCTGGTTCAACGGCGACGCCGGCTTCGACCGCGAGTGCGAGGCCCGGTTCCTCGATGCGCACCTGGTCGCGGCGCGGCGCGGCCATGAAGACTGGCGGGAGACCGCCGAAGGCGCGCTGGCGCTGCTGGTCCTGCTGGACCAGATCCCGCGCAACGTGTTCCGCGGAACCGGGCACGCCTTCGCCACCGACGGCCTGGCGCGGCACTACGCCGAAGCTGCGCTGCAGGCCGGCCACGACCGCACGGTGGAACCGGAACTGCGCGCGTTCTTCTACATGCCGTTCGAGCATTCCGAAGACCTGGCCGACCAGCGGCGTGCGGTCGAACTGTTCGAGGGACTCGGCAACGAGGTCTATACGAAGTATGCGATCGCCCACCAGGAGGTGATCGAGCGCTTCGGTCGCTTCCCGCACCGCAACCGGGCCCTGGGCCGGCAAAGCACGCCCGAAGAGCAGGCCTGGCTCGACGCCGGCGGCGGCTTCTGACGCGGCGGAAAAGAAAACGGAGCCACGAGGGCTCCGCTTCCGGGCGCTGCGCGGGCCGGGCTGGCCGGCCGCCGGCTCAGTACTTCGGTACGCTGCCGTCCACTTCCGTCGCCCAGCGGTCGATACCGCCCTCGATGTTGAAGACGTTGCCGAAGCCCTTGCCGCTGAATTCCGTCGCGGCCTGGCCGCTGCGGCCGCCGTGGTGGCACAGGAACGCCAGGCGGGTGTCCTTCGGCAGTGCTTCCAGGTCCTCGCGGCCGGAGCCGTCGAAGGTGCGATGCGCCACCGCGACCGATGCGATGGCGCGCTCTTCCGGCGGACGCACGTCGACCAGCACCAGCTCGCCAGCGCGGACCTGGCGGTCGGCTTCGGCCGGGGTGATCGCCTGCACGGACTTGGGCGCGTTCGGGTTGTCGATCGCCAGGCCCTGGCCGCGGACGTCGTCGACCCAGTCAATGGTGATGCCGTTGGCGCGGCGCGCGCTGGCCGGGTCGAACTGGATGCGCAGGCCCTGCACGTCCACCGCGATGGCGTTGTCGTTGCGCGGGGCGATCTGGAAGCGCGGCTGGAAGCGCGCGTCGATCGACAGCGACAGCGCCGCGTTGCCGGCATCGCCCAGTGCGCCGGCCAGCTTCTCGGCGGCGGCCGGCGTGACCGTGACCTGCGGGGGCGTGCGGTCCTGTGCGGGCAGGCCCAGCAGCTGCGACAGCTCGCCGCTGGCCGACAGCTGCTCGATGATGTCGCTGCCGCCGACCAGTTCGCCGTCGATGTACAGCTGCGGGATCGTCGGCCAGTTGCCGAACACCTTGATGCCCTCGCGGATGTCCTGGTCAGCCAGCACGTTGACATGGGCGTACTCGATGCCCAGGTCTTCCAGCACGCCGGTAGCCTTGGCCGAGAAGCCGCACTGCGGCATGCCGGGCTGGCCCTTCATGAACAGCACGACGCGGTTGGCCTGGAGCAGCGATTCGATGCGCGAACGCAGGGCGGGATCGAGGGACATGGGGGACTCGCAAAGGGGGATTCCGGGCCCGCCATTCTACCCCCGTGGCATCATGCGGCGATGAGCGCCCCGGCAACGCTGCATCGCATCCCACGCACCCCGCGAAGGTGGTGGGCATGGCTTCTGCTGTCGCAGCTGGCGGTGCTGGCGTTGTGGGGGTGGCTGGGCTGGGCCTGGGGCTTGCCGGCGCTGGTGCTGTCGCACATGGCGTTCATCGTGCCGGTTTTCCTGCCGCGCTCGCGGCTGTACGCACCGGTGCTGGTGCGGTTGCCCGGCGCCGATCGCGCGGTGTGGCTGACGATCGACGATGGTCCTTCCGACGACACGGCCGCCATCCTCGATGTGCTCGACCGCCACGATGCCCGCGCCACGTTCTTCCTGGTCGGCGAACGCGCGCGGGCGCGCCCGGCGCTGGTCGCCGAGATCGTGCGCCGCGGCCATGGCATCGGCAACCACAGCCAGACCCATCCGGCCGCGCGCTTCTGGCGGCTGGGACCGGCGACCATGGCGCGCGAGATCGAAAGGGCGCAGCAGGCACTGGCCGAAGTGGCGGGAACGCCGCCGCGCTGGTTCCGTTCGGTGGTCGGGCACACCAATCCCTTCGTCGCCGCGCCGCTGCACGCGCACGGCCTGGCACGGGTGGCGTGGACCGCGCGCGGCTACGACGCGGTCGACGGCGACCCGGTGCGCGTGCTGCAGCGGATCACCCGGGGCCTGCATCCCGGTGCGATCGTGCTGCTGCACGAAGGCGCCGCGCACGGTCGCAGCGTTGAGATCATCGAGGCCATGCTGTGCCTGCTGGCCGAAGAGGGGTACGGGGTCGTCGAACCGCCGCAGTAGCTGTGTCTCGCCCACAGTGCGAAGGCCAGCGAGGTCGCGCCGGGCCTGCCGGCCGAACCGGGTACGGGTTCTCGGACCCCGCAGTCACCAGCGCCTTGCACCACCGCCGTGATCGGCTATCGTGCGGCGATGGACGCATCCGGTCATCCACCCAAAACCGTGCTGCTCGCCGGCGCCACCGGGCTGGTCGGCCGCCACGTGCTGGACCTGCTGCTGGCCGATTCGCGCGTGGGGCGGGTGGTCGCGCCCTCGCGGCGGCCGCTGCTACCGCATCCGAAACTGCAGGACGTACGCGTGGACTATGACGCCCTGCCCGTGGATGCCCCCTGGTGGGCAGTGGATGCGGTCATCTGCACGCTCGGCACCACGATCAAGGTCGCCGGCAGCCAGGAGGCGTTCCGCCGGATCGACCACGACTATCCGCTGCAGGTCGCCATCCTGGCGCGCCGCCATGGCGCCGGCGCGTATGCGCTGAACTCGGCGAAGGGCGCCGACGCCGGTTCGCGCATCTTCTACAGCCGGGTCAAGGGTGAGCTGGAACGTGACCTGGCCACACTGGATTTCCCATCGCTGACCTTCGTGCGGCCAGGACTGATCGGTGGCGAACGCGCCGAGACGCGCACGGGCGAGGCGATGGCCTCGGTCGTGTTGCGCGCGCTCGGCGCGGTCCTGCCGCGAGCCTGGCGGATCAATCCGGCGTCGCGCATCGCCGCCGCACTGGTGGAGGCTGCGTTGCAGGCACCGCCCGGGCAGCACGTGGTGGAATCGGCGCAGCTGGCCTGAAGCGGGGCCGCGACGGCCTGGCGAGGCAGGCGCGCTCAATCGCGCGAAGCGACCACCAGCCAGTTGTTGAACGGGGTATCGCCGGCCAGCGGCGAGAACTCGCTGCGCAGGCCGGCCGCGTCGAAGCATGCACGCAGCTGCGCCGCATCGGGATAGTGGCGCGGCGCCGATTTCATCCAGCCCAGCAGGTGCGACAGGCGGTCGGTGATCCGGGTGACGTGGCCGCGGCCGCTGCCATCGTCCAGGCCGGTGCGGATCACCAGCTTCGTGCCCGGTTCGAGCATGCCGATCATGCCGTCCACGATCGCCTGCTGGCGCTCGGGGGTGAAGAACTGCAGCACGTCCAGCATCGCCACGCTGCCGCGGTGCGGCGGCAGGGTGCGCGACAGGTCCTGGGTCTCGAAGCCGGCATCGGCCAGGCCGCGGCGCGAGGCGGCGCGGCGGGCATCGACGATCTTGCGCGCATCGTGGTCCACGCCGAAGTAGCGCAGACCCAGGTCCTCCTCGTGCAGCGCATGGGCGAGCAGGCCCAGGCCGCAGCCCAGGTCCAGCAGAGGCGCGCGGGTACCGCGCAGCGCTTCGCATACGCCCGGATACAGCGGGTCGCTGCGCAGCTTGGCCCGCGCGTAGTAGTAGTGATAACGGTTGCCCAGCGGCCAGTCGGGGAGGAACGCACTGGCGATGCGCTTGGCGCGTTCGGCCGACAGCGGTGGCAGCGCGGCGCTCATCGGGCAAGGGTTCCGTGTGCCAGCGCCGTGCGTGCCGCCGGCAGCGCCAGCGCGCTCCACAGCGCGTACATGGCCGCCGAGGGATGCAGGCCGTCGTCGGCCAGCATCCGTACTTCGCCGCCGTGCTCGCGGCTGGCCGGGGCGATGTCGATCCAGTGCGCACCCGCGCGCAGGCTTTCCTCGCGGCAGGTCGCGTTGAACGCGTCGATCTGCGTGGCCACCAGCCCCGCATCGCGCGACTGCGCGATGGCGAACGGGGTCACGCCCCAGTCCGGGATCGCCAGCACCAGCACCCGGCGTGGGTCGCTACCGGCGAAGCCGATCGCGCGCGCCAGCAGCGCGGCGAACTGCACGCGGAACTCGTCCAGCGGGCGGCCGCGGTACTGGTTGTTTACGCCGATGAGCAGGCTGACCAGCGCGTGGTCCGTGCCCAGCGGCGCCTGCGCGTGCGCGGCGTCGATGCCCGCGTCCAGTTCATCGGTGGTCCAGCCGGTGGTGGCGATGACGTGTGGTTCGCCCAGGTCAAAACCTTCATCGCGCAGCGCGCCAGCCAGTTGTACCGGCCAGCGCCCGGACGGGTCGACGCCTTCGCCGATCGTGTACGAATCACCGAGCGCGAGGAACGCCGGTGCGTGGGGTGCGTCTGCGGAACCGGTGCTCGCCGTCATCGACTGGTCAGGCCGCCGCGTTGCGCGACTTGGCCTTCAGTGGCACGACCTTGGTCGCGGCTTCGGCACGCCGCGCCAGGGCGCGGTCGATGCGCCCGAACACCTCGCCCATCACCTCGGCCTGCGGCAGCAGGGTCACCCGGAAGTGGTCGCGGTAGGGCACGTTGAAGCTCGAGCCGGGCACGATCAGCACGCCTTCGGTTTCCAGCAGTTCCAGTGCGAAGGCGTGGTCGTCGAAACCGCGCGCGGCCGCGCCGACCACCGACGGGAACGCGTACAGCGCACCCTTGGGCTCGACCAGCTGCAGATGCTCGCTGGCGGCGCAGGCCTCGATCACCGCGCGGCGGGTTTCGTACAGGCGCCCGCCCGGCGCGCACAGCGCACTGATCGTGTCCGGGCCACCGACCGCCGCGGCGATCGCGTACTGCCCGGCCACGTTCGCGCACAGGCGCAGGCCCGACAGCAGGTCCAGCGCATTGCGGTAGTCGGTGGTGCGCGACGGTGCACCGGTCAGGATCGCCCAGCCCACGCGCCAGCCGCAGGCGCGGTGCACCTTGCTCAGGCCGCTGAAGGTGATGCACGGGTGGTCGCCGGCGATCGGCGCCAGCGGCTCGAACGCGGCGCCGTCGTACAGCACCTGGTCGTAGATCTCGTCGACCAGCAGCAGCAGGTTGTGGCGCTGGGCGACCGCCACCAGGCGCTCGAGCAGTTCCTTCGGATAGACCGCGCCGGTGGGATTGTTCGGGTTGATCAGCACGATCGCGCGGGTGCGCGAGGAGACCAGGCCCTCGACCTCGACCGGGTCGGGGAGGAAGCCGTTCTCCGGCGCGCAGCGGTAGTACACCGGGCGGCCGTCGTTGAGGATGGTGGCGGCCGACCACAGCGGGTAGTCGGGCGAGGGCACCAGCACTTCGTCGCCCGGGTTGAGCAGGGCGCGCAGGGTCATGTCGATCAGCTCGGACACGCCATTGCCGACGAACACCCGGTCGCTGTCCACGTGCGGTGCGTTGCGTGCGCGGTAGGCGGCGGCCAGCGCCTCGCGCGCGGCGGGCAGGCCGAGCTGGTGGGTGTAGGGATCGGTGTGGTCGATGTCGTCGACGATGGCGCGCTGCAGGTGCGCCGGGGCACGGAAACCGAACGCGCCGGGATTGCCGATGTTGAGCTTGATCAGCGTGCGTCCCTCCGCTTCCAGCGCGTGGGCTCGCCGTGCCAGTTCGCCGCGGATCTCGTAGCGGACTTCTGACAGGCGCTCGCGGACGCTGAGCGGTTTCTCGGTGGGGGACATGGCGGCAAGCAGGAAGGAGGGGGTGGGCTGGCATGTTAGCGGAAAAAAACCGCGCAAGTGCCTGTCTGCCAAGGGTTGTCGGGGGACGTGACCGGGGTTTCGATTTCACCGGAAATCGTCCCGTCAGGGGGGGCACGGGCAGCCGGTTGCTGCCGCGGGACGGGTCGCCGCAGCGCGCCCTGCCCGCGATGAGGCTAGCCGGGCGAACGCGCGCCGGCGCAGCCGGGGGCGCCGCGAATACAATGCCGCATGGATCCTGCCGACATCGATTACACCCCCCTGCGCCAGATCGGTTGGCCGTGGGCGGGCCCGTCCGAGGATCCGGCGTGGCACTCCCTGGCCCACGCCCATCCCGGCGCGCGCCCGGCACGGGTCAGCGAGCAGCACCGCACCGGCTATGTGCTGGCCGATGCGCCCGATACCGGCTTCCGGGTCGAGTCGCCGCCGGAATGGCAGCGCCGCCCGGTGTTCAAGGCCGACGGCGTGCCGCTGCACGAGCGCGCCGCGGTCGGTGACTGGGTGCTGCACGACGGCCGCCGCATCCTGGCCATGCTGCCCCGGCGCAGCGCGATCAAGCGCGCCGCCGCCGGTGAGCACTACCAGCAGCAGGTGATCGCGGCCAACGTCGATACCGCCTTCGTCGTGTGTGGCCTGGACGCCGACTTCAACCCGCGCCGGATCGAGCGCTACATGATGCTGGTCGGTGGCAACGGCGTGCAGCCGGTGGTCGTGCTGACCAAGGCCGACCGCGACGGCGCCGATGTCGATGCCGCGCTGGACATGCTGGCCGAACTGCGTGCGCAGGGCGTGCCGGTGCTGGCGCTCAATGCCAAGGATGCCGATGCCGTGTCCGCGTTGCGACCGTGGATCGGCCCGGGCCAGACCGCGGTGCTGGTCGGTTCCTCCGGTGCCGGCAAGTCGACCCTGAGCAACAGCCTGCTTGGCGAGCAGAGGATGAAAACCGCCGAGGTGCGCGAGCACGATTCGCGCGGCCGCCACACCACCACCCACCGCGCGCTGATCGCGCTGCCCTCCGGCGCCTGCCTGGTCGACACGCCCGGCATGCGCGAGCTCAAGCCCACCGGCGAGGAGGAACTGGCCGACGGCGGTTTCGCCGACGTCGAGGCGCTGGCCACCCAGTGCCGCTTCAACGACTGCGCCCACCAGAACGAGCCCGGTTGCGCGATCCTCGCGGCGATCGAGGCCGGCGAACTGGACGGCGCGCGCGTGGCCAACTACCTCAAGCTGCGCGACGAGATCGCCGGCGCCGCCGACCGCCTGGCCACGCGCCTGGCGCAGAAGTCCGACGCGCGCGTGCAGAACAAGTCGCTGCGCAAGCGGCTGGACGAGAAGTACCCGCGGCGCTGAGCGCGCGTGCTGCGGGCGGAATAGACTCCACGGACGGTGGCCGGCACTCCACTGCCGGAACGCAGGCAGGCCACGCGCGGCACGCATCCGATGCATGGCCGCTGGATTCCCGAGGAGGCACCCCCTGGCCATCCCGACCGACATCGCCCACCACGCCGCACTCGACGAGCGCATGGTCAAGGCGGTGCGCGGGATCAGGTTGCTGGCGCTGGCCAGCTGGCCGGCCAGCGTCCAGGTCGAATTCCTCGAGCGCTGGCACCGCGGCCAGGCCGTGCTGCCGGTGGTCACCTATCCCCGCCTGGACTTCACCGACGTACGACGCGAGCTGGACGGCATCGCTGCCGCCGCCGACCCGGAACATCCGCTGGGCCTGTACCTGCACGATTCCGCCGAAAGCTGGAGCCGTGCGGCGGCACTGCTCGAGGCGCTGGGAACGCCGCAGGCCTGCGTCGAATCGGCGGCGCTGTTCGGTCGCCCCGACCAAGCGCTGCCCGGCGATGGGCCGACCACGCGCGAGGCCGCCAGCCACTTCATCCAGATCGCCAGCGAGCTGGACCACGAACTGATCGCGCCGGAAGAACAGGTGCCGGTGTCGGCCACCGCTCTGTCGCTGCAGCTGCAGTCGGACCTGGACGACTTCTTCAACGCGCGCGTGATCACGGTCGAACTGGATCCGGACATGATCGCCAAGGCCGCCGCCGGTGCCACCCGCATCCGCCTGCGTGCCGGTGCGGCATTCAACGACTACGACCGCCGGCAACTGTTCCACCACGAGGCCCTGGTGCATTCGCTGACCGCGCTCAACGGCCAGGAGCAGCCGCACATGCGCAGCCTGGGCCTGTCTTCGCCGCGGATCACCGCCACCCAGGAAGGACTGGCGACGTTCGCCGAGCAGATCACCGGCAGCATCGACATCGAACGGCTGAAGCGGATCAGCATGCGCATCGAGGCGATCGCCATGGCCCTGGAGGGCGCCGATTTCCTGCAGGTCTTCCGCTATTTCCTCGACGGCGGCCAGAACGAGACCGAAAGCTTCGTTTCGGCGCAGCGCGTGTTCCGCGGCATGCCGGTCACCGGCGGCAGCGCCTTCACCAAGGACGCGGTCTACCTGCGAGGCCTGGTCGGCGTGCACACCTTCTTCCGCCATGCGCTCAAGCAGGACCGCCTGCGCCTGTGCCGCTGGCTGTTCGCCGGCAAGATGACCCTGCGCGACGTGGTCCGCTTCGAACCGCTGTTCCAGGACGGCACGCTGGCGCCCCCGCGCTGGCTGCCGCCCTGGGTCGAGCGCGCCAACGGCCTGGCCGGCCAGCTGGCGTTCTCGCTGTTCGCCAACCGGATCCGCATGGACCGGATCCGGGACGAGCCGGTGCGCGACCCAAAGAAGCCGTAGCGAGGCATCGCAGCGCCGCTGCCCGCCGGTTTTTGTAGGAGCGGGCATGACCGCGACCGCCACGGTGGACGTGGCGACGGTGCCCGGGGGTTTCCCGAATTGTTCCGTTGCCCGGTCGCGGTCATGCCCGCTCCTACAAAAGGAGGGGCAGCGATGCGGTCAGTCCGACTGGCGCTTGTACGCCACGCAGTCCACCTCGACCTTGCAGTCCACCACCATGCGCGATTCCACGCAGGCGCGCGCCGGCGGATGCTCACCGAAGTAGTGCTTGAACACCTCGTTGAACGCGGAGAAGTCGCGCGCGTCGTCCAGCCATACGCCACAGCGGACGACGTGCTCGGGACCGTAGCCGGCCTCGGCCAGGATCGCCATCAGATTGCCGATCACGACGTGGGACTGCTCGGTCACGTTTCCGGCAACCATCTGGCCGTCGCGCCTGGGCACCTGGCCCGACACGTACAACCAGCCGTCGGCCTGGACCGCGCGTGCGAATGGCATGTGCTGCCGGCCCTGGCCAACACCGCCTTCGGCTCCGTAACGCTTGATGTCGCTCATGTGCTTCTCCGTTTGAAAACAGGGTCTTTCGAAAGGGGATGTCAGTGTGGCGCGAGGAAGCCGCCGTGGCGTTCGCAGGCCACTTCGCGCCCGTCCCAGGCGAGCCGGCCGTTGACCCACACCGCGTGGATGCCCGCCGCCGGCCGCACCGGATCGTGGAAGTCGGCGACGTCGCGCACCGTGGCCGGGTCGAACAGGACCAGATCGGCGCAAGCGCCCTCGCGGATCGTCCCGCGGTCGTGCAGGCCGAAGCGCGCGGCCGGCAGCCCGGTCATCTTGTGCACGGCGGTGTGCAGCGGAAAGAGTTTCTCGTCGCGCGCGTAATGGCCGAGCACGCGCGGGAACGTGCCCCACAGGCGCGGATGCGGGCGCGGATCGCGCGGCAGTCCGTCCGACCCGATCATGGTCAGCGGATGGGCCAGGATCCGGCGCACGTCGGCCTCGTCCATGCAGTAGTAGACCGCGCCGGCCGGCTGCAGCCGCATCGCGGCGCCGAGCAGGGTGGTGTGCCAGTCGCTGGCGATCTCGGCCAGCAGGCGGCCTCCCTGGTCCGGATGCGGCTGCGACCAGGTGACCAGGATGTCGTAGTCGGCGGTGACCTGCTTGAGGTCCAGGGTCGAACTGCTGGCCGCGTATGGATAACAGTCGCAGGCCACGTCGTGGCCGCGGGCGCCGTGCTCCAGCGAGGCCTGCTCCAATGCGGCCAGCACTTCGCCGCTGCGCCCCCAGTTGTCCACGCCGGCGCACTTGAGGTGCGACACACGCACCGGCGCGCCGCTGTGGCGGCCAACCGCGACCGCCTCCTCCAGCGCCGGGACGATCTGTTCGAACTCGTCGCGCAGGTGGCTGGCGTAGGCATGGCGCCGGTGATCCAGTTCCTCCGCCAGGGCGAGCACTTCGGTGTCCGGCGCCTGGAACGCGGAGGCATAGGCCAGGCCGGTGCTCAGGCCCAGCGCGCCGGCGTCTAGGCTTTCGCGCAGCTGCACGCGCATGGCGGCGATCTCCGCGTCGCTGGCGGCACGGCCGACGCGGTCCATGTGGTTCTGGCGCAGCGCGGTGTGGCCGACCAGCGCCGCCACGTTCACCGCGGGACGCGCCGCATCCACTGCGGCGCGGTAGTCGGCGAAGCGCGGGTAGGCGAACTCGTCGTCGTCGCCAAGCAGGTTCATCGGATCGGGCACGCGGCCGCCGGGCGTTCCGCCGGGCAGGACCGGGCTGGCGCTGATGCCGCAGTTGCCGACGATCACCGTGGTCACGCCCTGGCTGAGCTTGGCCGGCATCGCCGGATTGCGGATCACCTCGAGGTCGTCGTGGGTGTGCGCATCGATGAAGCCCGGCGCCAGTGCCAGGCCTTCGCCCTCGACGACCTGGGCATTGCCGGCCGCGAGCGTACCGGCCGCGGCGACCGCGACGATGCGGCCGTCGCGCACGCCGACGTCGCCGCGCATACCGGGCGTGTCGCTGCCATCGAGGACCAGCACGTCGCGCACGACGAGGTCGAACGCGGGCACGCCATAGCTTGCGCCGACGTCCATCTCAGTCTCCCAGCGGCAGGCGTTCGTCGCCGCCGCCGCGCCAGGTGTCCAGCGCCAGCTTGATCCGGCGCAGTCGCTCGCGGTTGCCCGCCGGATCGAGCAGGGCCACCGTGGTGGCGAGCACGTCGATCGCCAGCAGCACCGCATAGCGCGAGGCCGAGGGCTTGAACACGAAATCGGTCTCTTCCAACGCCAGCGGCAGCAGCCATCCGGCCTGCGCCGCCAGCGGCGTGCCGGCGCGGGTGATCGCGCCCACCCGGGCGCCGTAGCCGCGTGCGATTTCCACTGCCTCGCGCAGTTCCGGATTCAATCCGCTGACCGAAAGCGCCAGCACCACGTCTCCCGGCTCCAGCGTGGCGGCGAGCATGCGCATCGCCACCGCATCGCTACAGGCCGCCGCCGGCAGGCCGAGCCGGGTCAGCCGGTGCTGCAGCTCCTGGGCGAAGACCGCCGAACTGCCGCCCATGCCCAATACGTGGATGCGGCGCGCGCTGGCCAGCGCTTCGGCCAGTGCGCGCACGACCGGCTCGGAGAAGCCGGCCAGGTTGCGGCGAAGGACGCCGTCGATATCGTCGGCAATCTGGGTGTGCAACGCCGGCAGCGGGGGCGCGCCGGCATCGTCGAGGAAACGGCGCCCGACCGCACCGGCTTCGGCCAGTCCGGCGCGCAGTTCGCGCACGTGCGCGCAACCCAGCGCCTTGGCGAAGCGCGACACCGCGGCGACGCTGACGCCGGCGCGCGCCGCCAGCTCGCCGACGCCGGACTGCGCGGCGGCCGGGATGTCGGCCAGGATCGCATCGGCGATACGGCGTTCGACCGGGCTGAAACCGTCACGGCGCTGGCGCAGCTGGTAGACGAGGTCGTGCATGGTCATGCCGCCGGCAACACGCTGGCCAGGAGCGCGGTCAGTGCCAGGGCGACCACCGAGATCAGCGTTTCCAGCACCGTCCAGGTCTTGAACGTCTGCGCCACCGACATGTTGAAGTACTCCTTGACCAGCCAGAAGCCGCCGTCGTTGACGTGCGACAGGATCAGCGAGCCGGCGCCGGTGGCCAGCACCAGCAGCTCCGGGTGCGGATAACCGGCGGCCAGCGCGATCGGCGCCACGATCCCGGCCGCGGTACTCATCGCCACCGTCGCCGAGCCGGTCGCGATGCGCATCAGCGCGGCCACGGTCCAGCCCATCAACAGCGGCGACAGCGCGAAGTGTTGGGACAGCGCGGTGATTTCCGCGGCCACGCCGGTCTTGACCAGGATCCCGTTGAGGCCGCCGCCGGCGCCGACCAGCAGGGTGATCGCCGCGGTCGGAGCCAGGCAGTCCTGTGAGAATTTCAGGATCTGCTCGCGGTTGAAGCCGCGCATCAGGCCGAGGGTGACGAAACTCAGCAGCGTGGCCAGCAGCAAAGCCACCACCGAATTGCCGATGAAGCGCAGGAGTTCGTTGGCCTGCGTGCCCGGCGTGGCCAGCACGTCGGCCCAGCCGCCCAGCAGCATCAATCCGACTGGCAGCAAAAGCGTGGCGATGGTGATGCCGAAGCCGGGCAGCGCCTCGTCGGGCACGTGGCCGTGGCCGGCATCGAGCAGGGCCGCTTCCATCGGGTTGTGCGCAGGAAGCTGCACGCGCGGGGCAACGAATTTCGCGAACACCGGCCCGGCCAGCGCGGCGGTCGGCAGGCCGACGATCAGCGCGTAGGACACGGTGCGGCCGACGTCGGCCTGGTATTCCTTCACCGCCAGCATCGCGGCCGGATGCGGCGGCACCAGCCCGTGCACCACGGACAGGCCGGCGACCATCGGCAGGCCGACCAGCAGCAAAGGCACGCCGGTGCGGCGGGCCACGTTGAACGCGATCGGCACCAGCAGGACGAAGCCGACCTCGAAGAAGATCGGCAGGCCAATGCCGAACGCCACCAGCATCATCGCCCAGTGCACGTTCTTCGGGCCGAACCAGGCGATCAGCGTGCGCGCGATGCGCTCGGCGCCGCCGGACTCGGCCATCATCTTGCCGAGCATCGTGCCCAGCGCCACGATCAGCGCGATGTGCCCCAGCGTGCGGCCCACGCCCTGCTCGTATGCGGCCACGATCTCGCCGGCCGGCATGCCCGCGGCCAGGGCCAGGCCCAGCGAGACCAGGGTCAAGGTGATGAACGGATTGAGCCGGTAACGCGCGATCAGCACGATCAGCGCGCAGATCGCGATGGCGGCGTAGACCAGCAACAGGCTGCCCGGGGTCATGCGCGCTTCCGTGCGGGTGTCTGGACCGCGATCAGAAGCACGTGCGCACCACGCCGGTCACGCGCCACGCATCATTCACGCGCAGCAGGTGCCGCCACTTGTCGAAGGTCAGGCACGGATGGGAGATGTCGAAGCACAGCAGGTCGCCGACCTGCAGGTCGTCGTCGGCCTGCAGCTGCAGGAACGCGTGCTGGTCCATCATCGCGCCGAGCTGCCAGTGGGCGGGAGTGGCGCGCGGCGCGTCGTCGCCGGCGCGGTAGTGCAGCGCCGGTACGGGCAATCCCGCATCGAACGCCGCATCGCGCTTGCCCAGGCCGACGATGGCGCGGCCTGGCTCGGGCCGCGACTGCACGCAGGCCCACAGCTGCAGCGCCGGCCGCAGGCCTTCGGCCATCTTCCGCGCGACCGGATTGGAGGCGTGGATGCGCGCTTCGGCCTCGCGGTAGGCGCCCACGTCATGGGTCAGGTAGCAGCCCGGGCGCAGCAGCACGCGCACGCCCGGATCCCGGGCCGCTTCGGCGAACTCCTCGGCGACCACGTCGTACCAGGCCGAACCGGCGCCCGACAGCAGCACGCGTTCTTCGGCGAACGCGCCCTCGGCGCGCAGCGACTTCAGCGTGGCGAGCGTGCGCTGCAGCAACGCACGGATGCCCGCTTCGTCCTTGAGCACGCCCTCGTAGGTCTCCACCCCGACCAGCGCCAGCGACTGGGGCCAGCGGGCGACGGCGGCGGCGACCTCGCGTACCTGCGCCTCGTCGCGCACGCCGGTGCGGCCACCGGCCACGCCGACTTCCAGCAGCAACCGCAGGCGTTGCCCGCTGCCGGCGAAGAATGCGCCCAGCACCTCCGCATTGGCGGCCGAATCGACCAGGCAGCAGAACTCGAAGTCCGGGTCGGCCAGCAGGCCGGAAACAATGGCCATGTTGGCCCGGTCGGCCAGCTGGTTGGCCATCAGCACCCGGCGCACGCCGTGCCGGTACGCATCGCGCACCTGTGGCGCGGTCGCCAGGGTGATGCCCCAGGCGCCGGCCTCCAACTGCATCGCGAACAGCTCCGGGCTCATCGTGGTCTTGCCGTGCGGGGCCAGCTCGACCCCGTAGGCATCCATGAACCCGCGCATCCAGTCCAGGTTGTGCCGCAGTGCCGAGTCGCGCAGGACCGCGGCCGGCAGGCTGACGTCGCCGCCGAGGATCGACCAGCCGTAGCTGCCGACGTGTTCGTCCTCCGCCGGATCCGGAGCCGGGCCGAGCCCCTTGCCACGCAGTGGCATCGAGATCGCGTGAATGGAATTATCAGTCATTCGCTGCGTCCCCGATTGATTGGTAGGTGCGTCACCCCGAATTTCGGACAATACATGAAAATTAATTTCATAGCGTCCGGCACGCTTCCGCCCCTGCGCCACCGCGCGCGGGCCGTCAGCTTTCGAGGCGAGCTACGGACTGGCCCTTGGCCTCGGCCAGGGTGGCCTGGAAGATCTCGATGAAGCGCTCGGCGGTCCGCGATGGCGGCCGGTCTTCGAGGTACACGCACTCGATCCGGAACCTGATCGGCGGTTCGAGCGGCAGGAATCCCATCCGCTCGTCCGCGCTGGCGCGTGCGGTGAATTCGTCCACCACGGTCATGCCCACGCCGCATCGGGTCAAGGCCGCTGCCAGGTAATAGGTCTGGTTGGAGACGACCTCGTGGATGTTGACCCCGTGGTGCTCGAGCTCGCCCGCCAACAGGTCGCCGATCGGCCCGCTGCTGGCCAGGCCCACCATGTCCCGCCCGTCGAGCTGGCCGATCGGCACCGATGGTCCCGGCGCTGGCAGGTCGCCGTTCTGGAAGAGCAGCATCAGCAAGCCCTCGTCCAGGATGCGTTGCTGCATGCGCGGATGGTGCGGGGGGTTGTAGGCGAACGCGATGTCGCATTCGCGTTCGTAGAGCGCCTGGAACAGGTCGTCGTGGTGCAGGGTTTGCACTTCGAACGTCACCTGCGGATGGGCGCGGCGGAACAGCGCGATCGCGCGCGGGGCCACGTGCAGTCCGAGCGAAGGCACCACCGCCAAGCGAACGTGGCCGCCGCCGCTGTTGCGCAGGTTGGCCACCGTCTTCTGCAGGGAGCCGATGCGTTCGAAGATCTCCTTGATCTCCACGAACAGCGCGTGCGCCTCGTCGGTGGCCACCAGCCGCCCACGCACCAGCGCGAACAGCTCGAAGCCGAGCTGGTACTGGGTGTGGTGGAGCACCTTGCTGACCGAGGGCTGCGAGACGTGGAGCGAGCGCGCCGCTGCACTGATCGAGCCGGTGGTGTAGACCGCGTGGAATACTTCTATCTGGCGCAACCGCATGAGTCATCTTAGGCCAGACCGGAGTCGGACGGCCACCCTTCAACGTGGCGGGAACAGCGCGGCGACGCGCTCGGCGCTGCCCATCGCCAAGGTCCAGCCGAGCATGCCGTGGCCGATGTTGAGCACCAGCCCGGGTGCGACCTGGCCGATGATCGGCGTGGAAAACGGCGTGACCGGGCGCAGGCCGGCCCAGTGGCTCGTGACGCGCCCATAGTCGGCCGCTTCCGGCAGCGAGGCCCGGGCAAGCGACACCAGCTCCTGCACGCGAGACGGTTCCGGCGACGGATCCCAGTCGTTGACCTCGGCCAGGCCGGCGACGCGGATGCGGTCGCCCAGCCTGCAGAACACCAGCTTGCGCGCCGTGTCGGTGATGCTGGCCGACGGGGCGGCTGCGCCGCATGGCGCGGTGAAGGAATAGCCCTTGACCGCCATCACCGGGACCCGGATGCCCAGTGGGCGAAGCAGCCGGCCGCTGTCGATGCCCGCGCACACGATCACATCGCGCGCGGTGGCGGTGCGACCCTCGGCATCCTCCAGCCGCCAGGACGTCCCATCGCGCCGCAGCTGCTTCAGGTCGAACCCGAAAGAGCAATCGACGCCATGCTGGTTGCGTGAAACTTCGAGCAGTCCGTTGCTGAACGCCCAGGGATCACCGACTTCCTCGTCGGGCGAATACACCACGCCGGCCATGCCACTCGCACCCGCCAGCGCGGGCTCGATCGACATCGCTTCGGCGGGGTCGACCAGGCGCTGGCGCATGCCCCGCTCGCGCTTGAGCGCGATCATCGTCCGTGCCGCGGGCAATGCGTCGGCGCTGTAGTAGACGTGCAGCTTGCCCGCCGTCCGCTGCCCGAATGCGATCGGGTGGCTGTCCAGCAGGGCGTCCATCGCCGCACGCGACTCCAGTGCCAGTTCAAGCGTGGACAGGGTGTTGCGATGCAGCCGCGCGGTGGTCGCATTGCGCAGGAACGACAGGCCCCAGCGGAGATAGTCGGGATCGAGCGAAGTGCGTGCGCGGAACGACGGGTCGCGCCCGGTCAGCAGGCCAGGAAGCTGTTTCCACAACGCAGGGCCGGCCATTGCATCGGTATAGGCGTAACTGAGCTGCGCGCCATTGGCGAACGAAGCGCCCAGGGCCGGACCGGCGGCGCGGTCGAGCAGATGGACGTGGTAGCCGCGTCGCGCCAGTGCATAGGCCGTGGCGACGCCGACGACTCCGGCGCCGATGATGGCGACATCGGCGTGTCCGCGGGCGGAAGCAGGAGCTGGGGACATGGGACTGGCGCTTCCTCAGGGTAGGGGTGCTGCGGTGCCTTCGCGACGGGGATCGGCGCCCCATTGCCAGCGCCCGTCACGCAGCAGGATGCCGTGCAAGCCGGAGTCCTCGCCAGCGCCGGGACGCACGTCCACGCCACGCGCATGCAGGCCGTCGAGGATGTGCGGGGCAAAGCCACCGGCCTCGCCATCGAAGCGCCGGCCGCGGGCGACCAGGTTGGGCAACGCGATGGCTTCGTCCAGGGCCAGGTCCCAGTAGAGCGCGCCGACCAGCGCCTTGCCGATGTAGGCGGGGATCGCGGAGCCGCCAGGCGATCCGATCGCGCCGGCCAGGCGGCCATCGGCGTCGAGCAGGATCGCCGGCGTCATCGACGAGCGCGGGCGCTTGCCCGGGGCGATGGCGTTGGCCATTCCCGGGCGGCCCTGCGCATGGTCCCAGGCGAAATCGGTGAGCTGGTTGTTGAGGAAGAAGCCGTCGACCATGCGCCCGGAGCCGAAGTACGACTCGACGGTCGAGGTCACCGACGCCGCGTTGCCATCGCGGTCGACCACGACGAAATGGGTAGTGCCGGCCGCTTCCGCGGTCTCGTCGCGGCCCGCTTGTGGCGCGCCGGCGGGCGTGCCGGCCGGGTAACCATCGGCCGCGGCGCGCGCGCCGATCAGCGCGATCCGCGCACGCACGTAATCAGGCGCCAGCAATCCGTCGACTGGAACCGGGTTGAAGCGCGGATCGCCCACGTAGCGGTCGCGGTCGGCGTACATGATCCGGCTGGCTTCGGCGAACAGGAACCACGCGTGTGGATCCTGTGGCCCGCGTGCACCGATGTCGGTCTGCTCCAGCAGGGCCATCAGCTGCAGCAGCCCGACTCCGCTCGACGGCGGCGGTGGCGTGCACAGGCGGTAGCCCCCGATCGGCCGGCACAGCGGCTCCGCCTTCTCGGCGGCGTAGCTGGCCAGGTCTGCCGTGGTCATGCCCCCCGGCAGCGGCGCCTGGAGCGTACGCGCGACGATCCGGCTGGCCAGTTCGCCTTCGTAGAAGGCACGCGGACCGCGTTCCGCCAACGTCCGCAGCGTCGCCGCGTAGGCGGGATTCCGAAGCGTGTCGCCGGCGTCCAGCACGCGCCCGTCGGCCGTGCGGAAGAACGCCTGCACATCCTTGGTCCGGGCCTGCGGGAACGTGCCGTGGATATGGCGCGCCATGCGTGGACTGATGGTGAATCCGGCTTCGGCGGTACGCGCGGTGTGCCCGAACAGCTCGAACCACGGCAGTCGCCCATGATCCTGCAACGCCAGCGCGAACACGGCCACGGTGCCGGGCACCCCGGTGGCGCGTCCGCTGAGCATGGCCTGGTCGCGCGGCAGCGGCTGGCCATCCTCGTCGTCGAACATCGCCGTCGATGCCGAGGCCGGCGCCTGCTCCCGCCCCAGGTACGTGGTGACCTGGCGGGTGCGCGCATCGTAGGCAGTGATGAACGCGCCGCCACCCAGGCCAGAACTCTGCGGCTCGACCAGGCCCAGCATCAGCTGCACCGCCAGTGCCGCATCCATCGCGCTGCCGCCGCGCGCGAGGACTTCGGTCCCGGCTTCCACCGCCAACGGATGGGCGGCCACCACGATCGCCTGCCCCGTAGCGGAACCGGCAACGGCCGGAGGCGCCACGCCGGCCGTCGTCCGGCATGCGGCGATGCCAAGACAAAGCGCCAGAAGCGCCAGCTGCCGCAGCGGCGCGCGCAAGGAGCCGGCGCGGCCAGGGTCGGATGCGAGGGGAGGGGAGGCTGCGGCAACCGGCATGGGACCAGCTTAAGCGGCCACTTCCGGTGCACATGAGTCACTTTGCATGGGTCGCCAATAACTCGCAGCTATGGGTCGCTTCGAGCCCGGGACGGGATGGTGCGTGGCGGAGGCCTGCCATAGCCCGCAGCTATACCCGTCCTCCCGAAACATGCGGGACAAGCCCGAGACGGTGCCGCCACTCTGGGGAACGCAGGCGCAGCGGCGGCCTGACCATCGCGAACCTTGGGGGACGACACTCGATCATGAGCGTACACAGCAAACCATTGAGCCTGATTTCCGGCACCGTACTGCTCGCCGGCACTCTATACGCTGCCTCGGCCATCGCCGCCGAGAACGGTCAGAGCCCGCCCGCCGAAGCCACTGGCGACGCGACACCCGCAACACCGACGACCCTGGACGCGGTCAGCGTCACGGGCTCGCGGGTGATGAGCGCCGGCTTCGAGTCGCCGACCCCGGTCACCTCGATCACCCAGGAGCAGATCCAGGCCGAGGCACCCAACAGCATCGTCGACTACATCAACACGCTGCCGGCCATGGCCGGTACGCGCTCGCCGACACAGGGCAACAATGCGATCAGCTCCGGCGCCACCGGCATGAGCCTGCTCGACCTGCGTGGCCTGGGCGCCGAGCGCACCCTGGTACTGGTTGATGGCCGCCGTTACGTCGGCTCGACGCTGACGGGCAGCGTCGATGCCAACGCGCTGCCAACCGGCCTGATCAAGGGCGTGGACATCGTCACCGGCGGTGCGTCATCGGTCTATGGATCGGACGCGGTCGCCGGCGTGGTCAACTTCATGCTCGACAAGTACTACACGGGCACCAAGGGCTACGTGCAGGCCGGACGCTCGCGCCATGGCGACGACGATCAGGCCAGCGCGGGCATCACCTTCGGCCAGGCCTTCGCCGATGATCGCGGCCACTTCCTGATCAATGCCGAGCACGCGACCTCCGACGGCGTCGGCGCGGTCCGCGACCGGCCGTGGTTCCGTGGCTGGGGCACGATGGTCAATCCAGGGTGGACCGCCACCAATGGCGAGCCAAACCGGATCATCGTCCCGTTCCTGAACCGTCCCAATGAAGCCGTGGGTGGCCTGATCACGTCAGGCCCGCTCAAATGGATGGCGTTCTCGCCCGACGGCACCCCGCGCACGTTCGATCCCGGCATGCTCGATCTGACCGGCAGCAGCAGCTCCGGCGGTGAACTCGATGGCCACTTCGCCAGCGTCTCGCTCAAGGGCGCCAGCGAGCGCCAGAACCTGTTCGCCCGTGGCTCGTTCTGGATCAACGACAACTTCGAGGTGTTCGCCGAAGCCGGCCATGCCAACTCGGTGGTGCGCACCAACTCGTCGTACAACTACTACGGCGGCTCGCTGACCATCTCCCGCGACAACGCCTATCTGCACCCGCTCGTGGCCCAGGCCATGGACAACGCCGGCGTGAGGAGTGCCGCCTACGGCCTGCTGCTGGGTGACGCCAGTCCGCGCGTGGAGACCACTACCGACCGCGCCGTGGTCGGCCTGTCCGGCCAGTTGGGCCAGTCGTGGACGCTGGATGCCTATTACCAGTACGGGCGCAGCAAGCTGCACACCCAGGTGCAGAACACTTCCAACACCACCCGCCTGAAGCTGGCGATCGATGCAGTGGTCGATCCGGCCAGCGGCCGCATCGTCTGCCGTTCCTCGCTGGCCAATCCGGGGAACGGCTGCGTTCCGCTGAACACCTTCGGTGGCGCCAACATGTCCGAGCAGGCCCTGGCCTATGTGCTGGGCTCGCCGGAGCTGCGCCAGACCATGAAGCAGGAGGTGGTCTCCGCCATCCTGCGCGGCGAGCCGGCGCAGTTGCCGGCCGGTCCGCTGGTCACCGCGTTCGGCGTCGAGGCACGTCGCGAAAGCGTCGAGGGTTGGGCCGACCCGGCCGGACTCAGGCGCGAGTGGCTGTTCGGCAACTTCCTGCCCACCAATGGCGAGAATGAAGTCAAGGAGGCCTTCGTCGAGGCCCTGGTCCCGCTGGTAGCGGACGAGCTTTCGCTCAACGCCGCCGCGCGCGTGGCCGACTACGACTACTCGGGCACCGCCTTCACCTGGAAGCTCGGCGTGACCTGGAGCCCGCTGGATGCGTTGACCGTGCGTGCCGCGCGCTCGCGCGACATCCGTGCGCCGAACCTGGCCGACCTGTACCAGGCCGGCGTGACCCAGCGCCAGAGCGTGACCGATCCGTGGTTCAACAACACCCTGCGCAACATCGAGCGGGTGATGACCGGAAACCTCAACCTGAAACCGGAAGAGGCCGATACCACCAGCCTGGGCATCGTGTTCTCGCCGTGGGACAACTTCCAGGGTGCGGTCGACTACTACCAGATCGAGATCAAGGACGCGATCACCTCGTTGAGCAACCAGCAGGTGATCCAGCGCTGCTACGACGGTGACACCGAGGTGTGCCGCCTGGTCCAGCGCGATGCCACCGGTGCGGTTTCCGGATTGACCATGAGTCCGGTCAACGTCGCCAAGCGTGTCATCCGCGGCATCGACACCGACCTGATCTACAGCCAGCCGCTGGAGGGCATGGGCGACAACACCTCGCTGGAGATGCGCCTGATCGCCACCCGCCTGCTGGAAAGCACGAGCGAGAATCCGTTCGCCAGCTACGACTATGCCGGCGAGAACACCGGCAGCTCGCCCAAGTGGCGCGCGCTGGCCAACGCGACCCTGCGCAGTGGCCCGGCCCGCATAGGAGCCTCGGCGCGCTTCGTCGGGTCCGGCGTGCTGGACAACACCTGGGTCGAAGGCGTGGACATCGACGACAACCACGTGCCGAGCACGTGGTACCTGGGCCTGTCCGGCGCCTATACGTTCGGTGGCGAACGCTTCGAGGCCTATTTCAACGTCGACAACGTCCTGGACAAGGCGCCGGTGCGCATCGGCAACAACAACAACGGCATCAACGGGGTCCTGTACGACCTGGTCGGCCGCTACTACAGCGTCGGCCTGCGCTTCAGTTTCTGACCGGCGATGCAGCCTGCACGGCGGCGGCGGGTGATCCCCGCCGCCGCCGTGCGTCATACGTCCCAAGTCGATACAGGAGTAACGCGATGAATCTCCATGTCCTGGGTACCGGGCTGGCACGTTGCGCCGCGCTGGCACTGTGCGCGCTGTTGGCCAGCCCCGCCGCGTTGCAGGCGCAGACTCGGCAGCTGCTGAACTACGAGGCCATCCACAAGCCGGTGCATGGCGAGCGCGGCATGGTGGTCAGCCAGAACGAGGTCGCCAGCGCGATCGGCGCGCAGGTGCTGCGCGACGGCGGAAATGCGGTCGATGCCGCGGTGGCCACTGCCTTCGCCCTGGCCGTGCTGCTGCCCCGCGCCGGCAACATCGGTGGCGACGGATACATGCTCGTGCACCTGGCGGGCGAGGGCCGCACCGTGGCCATCGACTACCGCTCGGTGGCGCCTGCGGCGGCCACGCTGGAGCGCTTCTTCGACGCCGACGGCAAGCTCGGCGGCGACAAGGCCGGCTGGATGGCCGCCGGCGTACCCGGCACGGTCGCCGGCCTGGCCCTGGCCCATCGCCAGTACGGGCGCCTGCCCTGGGCGAAGCTGGTGCAGCCGGCGATCGGGCTGGCCGAGGAAGGCGTGGTCCTGACCCGCGACGAAGCCTTCGCCCTGGACTGGGGGCGCGAGCGCCTGGCGCGCAGCGAGGCGGGCGCGAACGTGTTCCTGCGCCCGGACGGCAGCGCCCTGCGCGCGGGCGAGCGCCTGCGCCAGCGCGACCTGGGCTGGTCGCTCCGGCAGATCGCACGCCACGGCGGGGACGCGTTCTACCGCGGCCCGATCGCCGATCGGCTGGTCGCGGCGATGCAGCGCCACGGGGGGCTGATCACCCGCGCCGACCTGGAGGCCTACCGCGCGCTGGAGCGCGAACCGCTGAACACGACCTATCGCGGGCACACGGTGGTGACCATGCCGCCTTCCAGCGGCGGCGGTACCAGCATCGTGCAGATGCTCAACCTGCTCGAGCACGTGGACATGGGCGCGCACGGCGCCGGCTCGGCGGCAGCACTGCATGCGATGACCGAAGCGACCAAGCTGGCCTGGGCCGATCGCGCCCGCCATGCCGGCGATCCGGCCTTCGTCCAGGTGCCTGCGCGCGCGCTGGCGTCCAAGGCCTACGCGGCCGAACGCTTCGTCCTGTTCTCGCCGGAGCGCACGCTGGATGCGACCACCCTGGCCGCCGGCGATCCGATGCCCTACGAGAGTCCATCGACCACGCACTTCTCGGTGATCGACGCGGAGGGAAATGCGGTCAGCAACACCTATACCGTGGGCTCGGACTTCGGCGCCGGGGTGATGGCCGAAGGCACCGGTTTCCTGCTTGGCAACCTGGTCGGCAACTTCTCGCTGCAGGCGCAGCGCGACATGGCCACCGATCCTTCGCGGGCGACCAACAACGTGATCGGTGCAGGCCGTCGCCCGGTGTCGAGCATGTCGCCGACGCTGCTCCTGCGCGATGGCAAGGTGCGCATGGTCACCGGCAGCCCCGGCGGCAACACCATCCCGGGCACGGTGATGCAGAGCATCGTCGACGTGGTCGACTTCGGCATGAACATCGCCGAGGCCACCAGCCAGCCGCGCATCCACCAGGACATGCGCAGTGGCACGCTCCAGGTCGAGCGCGGCATCAGCCCGGACACGCTGGACCTGCTGCGCGCCCTGGGCCACCGCATCGAGACCGGCGAGACCATCGGCAGCACCCAGATCCTCATGGTCGGTGAAGACGGCATCGAAGGCGCCGCCGACCCGCGCCGGCCGGGCGCCGGCGCGGTCGCGCAGTAGCCGTCGCTACCCCGTTTTTCGCAAACGGGAGCTGGCCGGGCTTCCCCGGTCAAGTTCCCGGGGCATCGGCCCGACGCGTTGCCACGCGCCGGGCCGGGGGCACGTCACCGCGCTGGGCGGGGATGGGCCCATGGCAAAGGGCCCGCTTCGGAAGAAGCGGGCCCTGCGTCTTTCCGGGTGCGGCGCAAGATCGGGTCAGTGCGGCCAGAAATTGATGAAGCCGGTGATGATCAGCGCGTTGCTGAAATCGATGAAGAACGCACCGACCAGCGGCGCCACCAGGAACGCGCGCGGTGCGATGCCATAGCGCTGGACCAGGGTGCGCATCACCGCCATCGCGTTGGCGGTGGTGCCGAGCATGAAGCCGATGAAGCCGCCTCCCATCACCGCCGCGTCGTAGTCGCGGCCCATCAGCCAGAACACCGGCGCTACGAACAGCGCCACCAGCCCGACCTGCAGCACCAGGTTGACCAGCAGCGGCAGGCCCATGCCGGCCAGCTCCCACAAGCGCAGGTTCATCAGCGCCACGGCCAGGAACAAGGCCAGGCAGACGTTGCCGATCAGCTCGATGGTGTGCACCGGCAGGCGCAGCCAGCCGGTGTAGTCGTCGATGTTGCGCAGCGCCGCGCCGACCAGCATCGCGCCGATGTAGGCCGGCAGGGTCAGCCCCAGGGCCTGGAAACCGCGGCCCACCCAGGACCCGGCCCACATCGCCAGGAGCAGCAGGACGATGCACTTGAGCGCATTGAACTCGCGCGCCGAATCGGTCTCTTCGTGGATCACGTTGCCGCTGACCACGTCGGCGACCGGGGTGGGCGCCTGGCGGCCGGCGTTGTGATTGACGATGCCGAAGCGACGGATCAGCACGGTGACCGCCGGCCCGCCGATCACCCCGCCGCAGATGATGCCGGCCATCGCGGCAGTGACCGCGATCGACTCGGCGCCCTGCAGGCCCGCGGCCTCGAACATCGGGGCGAAGGCCAGGCCGGTCGCTGGACCGCCGGTGAGCGTGGCCGAGCCGGCCAGCACGCCGAACATCGGATGCAGTCCGAACAATGAGGCCACGCCGATGCCCACCAGGTTCTGCATCACTGCGAAACCGCTGGCCAGCAGCAGGAACAACGCCACCTGGCGGCCGCTGACCTTGAGCAGCGACAGGCTGGCGTTGACGCCGATGGTGGTGAAGAAGGCGATCATCAGCGGCGATTGCAGCGAAGTATCGAGCTGGTAGAACTGGGTGCCACGGCTCTGGCCCCACCACGCGAGCAGGGCGAACAACAGGCCGCCGAGGACAGGTTCGGGCAGGTTGTAGCGGCGCAGCACCGGGATCGCCCGCGTCAAGGCATAGCCGGCGAACAGCGCGAGGCCACCGAAGGCCACGGTTTGGACGGCATCCAGTTCGATCATCTGGGAGGTCACCTCTGCAACGGAACGGGAAGTATCGTTTATGGGCACGCGCCCGGAGTCGGCTCGTGGCGCAGGAAGCGGCCGGCCAGTGCATCGGTGGCCTGGCCCTCGTCGATCGCCAGGCGGCCATTCACCAGCAGCACGTCCACACCGTGGGCCAGCTCCTGCGGGGCGAGATAGTCGGCGCCGGGCGAATACGCCTCCGGGTCGAACACCACCACGTCGGCATGGGCGCCGGGCTGCAGGCGCCCACGGTCGGCCAGGCCAAGGATCCGCGCGGTCAGGCCGGTGGAGCGGTGGATGAAGGTATCCAGGTCGATCACGCCCTGGGCGCGCACGTAGCGCGCGTACTTCTCCGGGAAACTGGCGTACTGGCGCGGGTGACCGTCGGTGCCGTCGGAGCTGGTCACCATCCACGGTTGCCGCATCAGCAGTCGCACGTCGTCCTCGTTCATGTTGAAGGAGGCGATGGACTCGGCGGCACGGCTGTCGGGCAGCCCGTCACCGCGGATCACGCGCAGTGCCGCCTCCACCGCATCGACCCGCCAGTACTCGGCCATCTGCGCCAGCGTGCGGCCGCGCCAGCGGGCGCCCGGGGAGGTCAGCAGGATCGCTCCCGCGCCGCCGCGCCGGTCGAGGTTGGCCTGCAGTTCGGCGGCGATGCGCGCGGATTGCCCGGGATCGGCCAGCCGCCGAAGCAGCGCCGGGCGACCGCCATCCTGGGCCCAGCGCGGCAGCACCGCGGCAGACAGGCTGGTGCCCGAAGCCAACCATGGATACTGGTCGGCGGTGACGGCCATGCCTTCGGCGCGCGCGGCATCGATCATCGCGACCAGTGCCGGTGCCTGGCCGTGCACGTCGGCACCCAATGCCTTCAGGTGGGCGAAGTGCACGGGTATGCCGGCCTGGCGGCCGATGTCGAGGGCCTCGGCGGTGGAAGCCAGCAGCCCCATGCCGTAGGACGATTCGTCGCGCTGGTGGGTGTCGTACAGGCCGCCGCGCCGCGCCGCCTGGCGGGCCAGCGCGATCACCTCGGCGCTGCTGGCGAAACTCTGCGGCGCGTAGAACAGGCCCGTGGAGAAGCCGAACGCGCCCTCGCACATGCCCTGGGCCACAAGCGCCTCCATCCGTGCCAGTTCGGCGGCATCCGGCGCGCGGGCGGATTCGCCCAGCACTTCGCGCCGGACCGGGCCGAAGCCGACGAAGGCCACCAGGTTCACGCCCACGCCGCGCTGTTCGAACCAGGCGCGTTGGTCGGCCACGCGCGGGTTGCCTCCGCCATCCACGCCAATGCCGATCGTGGTCACGCCCTGGAACAGCCAAGGCAAGGCGCGGCGCTCGGCCGCCACTTCCGAGCGGATGTAGGTGTTGGGATGGGTATGCGGGTCGATGAAACCGGGGGCCACCACCTTTCCGTGCGCGTCGATCACCCGGGCCGCTTCGTAGCCACGCGCGGCGCCGGCGCCGACGGCGACGATCCGGCCGTCGCGGACCACCACGTCGCCGATGCGGGACGGATCGGTGCCGCCGTCGTGGACGCGGCCGCCGACGATCGCCAGATCGGCGGTTTCACGCGCACCGGCCGGCGCAAGGACGGCGATTCCGGCGAACAGGGCCAGGACGAGGGAGGGACGCGAGCAGGGACCCATTGGCAACCTTGGATTCACGGGGGTGGAAACACATCGCGGGCTTCATGCCGCATCGTGCGAACCCATCATCGACAGGCCGGCTGCGTCCGGATACCGAAAAGATGCGGGTCGTCCATAGCTGCCGGCTATGCGGCTGCATCGCGCCTGCAGGGGCGGGGGCACCTGCGGATCGGGACCGCCGTGCCGCGCCACGGTTAGAATCGGCCCATTCCCGTGCGCCCAGCGCCACCCGAGCCCGAGCACCGATACGATGTCCGAACAAGAAGACTTCAAGCAGGCCGCCCTCGACTACCACCGCCATCCGCGCCCGGGCAAGATCAAGGTCGCCCCGACCAAGGCGATGCTGACCCAGCGCGACCTGGCGCTGGCCTACTCCCCCGGCGTGGCCTACGCCTGCGAGGCGATCGTCGAAGACCCCAAGCAGGTCAGCGAGCTGACGGCCCGGGGCAACCTGGTCGCCGTGGTCACCAACGGCACCGCGGTGCTGGGCCTGGGCAACATCGGCCCGCTGGCCAGCAAGCCGGTCATGGAAGGCAAGGGCGTGCTGTTCAAGAAGTTCGCCGGCATCGACGTGTTCGACATCGAGATCAACGAGAACGACCCGGACAAGCTGGTCGACATCATCGCCAGCCTGGAGCCGACCTTCGGCGGCATCAACCTGGAAGACATCAAGGCGCCGGAATGCTTCGTCGTGGAGCGCAAGCTGCGCGAGCGGATGAACATCCCGGTGTTCCATGACGACCAGCACGGCACCGCGATCATCGTCGGTGCGGCGGTGGTCAACGCGCTGCACGTGGTCGGCAAGAACATCGCCGAGGTCAAGCTGGCCACCACCGGCATGGGCGCGGCCGGCGTCTCCTGCGTGGACATGCTGGTGTCGCTGGGCCTGAAGAAGGAGAACATCACCGCGTTCGACCGCGGCGGCGTGATCCACTCCGGCCGCACCGACCTGGACCCGGACAAGCAGCGCTACGCCCGCGACACCGATGCGCGCACGTTGGAGGAAATCGTCAACGGCGCCGACATCTTCCTGGGCCTGTCGGCCGGCGGCGTGCTCAAGGCCGAAATGGTCGCGACCATGGCCGATCGCCCGATCATCCTGGCCCTGGCCAATCCATACCCGGAGATCCTGCCCGAGGACGCCAAGCGCGTGCGCCCGGATGCGATCGTCGCCACCGGCCGTTCGGACTACCCGAACCAGGTCAACAACGCGCTGTGCTTCCCGTACCTGTTCCGCGGCGCGCTGGACGTGGGCGCCACCGGGATCAACGAGGCGATGAAGGTCGCCTGCGTGCAGGCCATTGCCGCGCTGGCCCGGCGCGAAGCCTCGGACCTGGGCAGCGCCTATGGGGACGACATCCCCTGTTTCGGCGCCGAATACCTGATCCCGCGCCCGTTCGACCCGCGCCTGCTGGTCGAGCTGTCCTCGGCCGTGGCCCAGGCGGCGATGGACTCGGGCATTGCCGAGCGCCCGATCGAGGACATGGCCGCCTACCGCGAGAAGCTGGGCCAGTTCGTCTACCGCACCAGCCTGATGATGAAGCCGGTGTACGACAAGGCCCGCGCCGACAAGAAGCGCGTGGCCTACGCCGAGGGCGAAGAGGAAGTGGTGCTGCGCGCGGTGCAGACGGTGATCGACGAAGGCGTGGCCTTCCCGATCCTGATCGGCCGCCCGGACGTGATCGAGGCGCGGATCGAGCGCTTGGGCCTGCGCATGAAGGCCGGCGTGGACTTCGAGATCACCAACCAGGACGACGACCCGCGCTTCAACGATTACTGGCAGCACTACCACGCCATCACCGAGCGCCGCGGCGTCACCGTGCAGGCGGCCAAGAACCTGATGCGCTCGCGCCCGACCCTGATCGGCTCGGTCATGGTCGCCCGCGGCGAAGCCGACGCCCTGCTCACCGGCGTGGTCGGCCGCTTCCACAAGAAGTTGGGCTACGTGCGCAGCGTGATCGGCCTGGATCCGGGCGTGCAGTCCACCGCGGCCATGACCGGGGTGATCAACAACCAGGGCGTGTGGTTCTTCCTGGACACCCACGTGCAGGACGACCCGACCGCCGAGCAGATCGCCGAGGCGACCCTGCAGGCCGCCTACCGCCTGAAGCTGTTCGGCATCGAGCCACGCGTGGCCCTGCTGTCGCATTCCAACTTCGGCAGCCACGAGACCCCCGGCGCGCTGAAGATGCGCAAGGTCCGCGAACTGCTGCTCAAGCGCGTGCCCAAGCTCAACGTCGATGGCGAAATGCAGGGCGACACGGCGTGGGACGAACTGCTGCGGCAGAAGATCATGCCCAACAGCACCCTCAAGGGCCGCGCCAACCTGTTCGTGCTGCCCAACCTGGACGCGGCCAACATCGCCTACAACATGGTCCGCGTGGTCACCGAGGGCGTGGCCATCGGCCCGATCCTGATGGGCATCAGCAAGCCGGTCCACATCCTCACCACCAGCGCTACCCCGCGCCGGCTGCTGAACATGACCGCCATCGCCGCGGTCGATGCGCAGATCCGGGCGCAGATGGAGGGGGAGCGGAAGGGGTGATGCGAGTCTTCGGGAATCGCAAAGTCATCCACCCTGGTGAGTAGGAATATTCCTACAGAACAACGTGGAGAAATCCGATTGTTTTACCCCGGTTACGGGCCGAGGATTGATTTGCGCTAAAGCATGGCGCAGCACTTCATGGAGGAAGTAGCGATGAGAGAGTTGACATCAACCGAGTGCGACTCCGCGTCTGGCGGTCTGCGCGTCGTTATCGTGGTTGGGGGTGTGCTTGCATGGGCGTTCGCGAATCGCGCGGATCTAGTAGAGATCGGACAAGCCGCAAGCGAACGTCATGAACAACTAAACTCCGAGCATTGAGGATGACGCCATGAGAGTTATTTCAGAAGAAGAGGTAGCCCGGACGGTCGGCGCAGGCGTGACTGACTCGCAAGCAAATCAGGTTATCGGGAATGCGCTGGGGGAGGCCTGGCATGGCATCAGCTCAACCGAGGGCCAAGTTGGCTTGGTGTTTGGACTGGGCGGAGCTATTGCGGGTGCAATAATTCACTACAAACTGCATCACTAGGCTAAACGCCGCCTTCTTATCGGGGGCGGCTTTTATACTGAGCGAGGCTTTCAATGTCCAAGTTCAAAAACTCGTTTTTGCTGTGGGCTATCCTTCTTGGCATGGCCTATTTCACGTGGCACTTTCGATCTGATTTAATCGAAATTGGTTTTTTCGCAGCAGAAAGAGGCGCGACACTCGTAAAGGAGTGCTCGAAAACTTGACGCAATCGGCGTCATTTCTGCTTGGCCGGCAGGATCTTTATGACACGGACTGTCATCCAGCAAGCAGAGCCAGCTGAGTGTGGCTTGGCTTGCCTCGCAATCTTGGCGTCTCACTACGGGAAAACTCTCCCGTTGCGTGAATTGCGTCGACGATTTCCGCTATCACTCAAGGGCGCAAACCTCTCCCGAATCATCGGCATCGCTCGCCAGCTCGGCCTAGCTGCGCACGCGTTACGCCTAGATGTCGATGAGCTGCCGCGCCTGCGTTTGCCTTGCATCCTGCATTGGGACCTCAATCATTTTGTGGTTCTAATAGCGATGTCGCGATGCGGAGCGGTAATAATTGATCCCGCGAATGGCCGGAGGGCTGTAAATTCCTCAGAGATATCCCGACGCTTCACCGGGGTAGCCTTGGAGGTCGCGCCTGATGCGGGGTTCCGACCGGAGAGGCAATCGCTTTCAGTACCCGTACGGCGCTTAGTCGGCTCAATCTCCGGTGTGTGGCCCAGCATGGGCATGGTCCTGCTGCTCTCCCTGGCCTTGCAGGTATTCGTCCTGCTTGCGCCGTTCTTCATGCAGTGGGTGGTCGACCAGGTCCTGGTTTCGGCGGATCGCCAGTTGCTGGTCGTGCTCGGCATCGGCTTCCTCCTGTCGATGTTGCTGCAGGTTTGCATCGGCGCCATGCGTGGCTGGGCAGTGGTCCGGATATCCGCGCAGATGGGCATGCAGTGGATGGCCGGAGTGTTCGGGCACCTGCTGCGCCTTCCAATGGGCTATTTCGAGAAACGCCACCTGGGTGACGTGGTGTCGCGCTTCGGCAGCGTGCAGACGATCCAGCGCACGATCACGACCGGATTCGTGGAGGCGGTGATCGACGGGATGATGGCCCTGGCCACCTTGTCGATGATGCTGCTCTACAGTCCCCGCCTGGCGATCGTCACCCTCGTTGCCGTGGCACTGTACCTGTGCATCCGGCTGCTCGCCTACCGTCCGCTGCGCGAAGGAACCGAGCGGCAACTCGTGGCGGCGGCGCGTCAGCAGAGCCACCTGTTCGAATCGATTCGTGGCATGCAGTCGGTCAAGGTCGCGCGCTGCGAAGCCTTCCGCCAGTCGGCCTATCTCAACCTGATGGGCGAGACGATCAACGGCGAGGTGCGGCTTGCGCGGATGGCGCTCGGCTTCAGTTCGGCCAGCCAGCTGGTGTTCGGGGTCGAACGGATCGTGGTGATCTGGATCGGCGCGCTCCTGGCGCTGGACAGCGTGTTCTCCGTCGGCATGCTGATCGCCTACCTGGCGTACAAGGACCAGTTCTCCCAGCGCGTGGCGGCGCTGATCGACCGGGGAATCGAGTTCCGGATGCTGCGTCTCCATGGCGAGCGCCTGGCCGACATCGTCCTGACCGAGCCGGAAGAGGGGTTGCACCAACCGGAGCAGCCCGCCCCTGTGCACGCGGGCATCGAGGTGCATGGACTGGGCTTTCGCTACGCCGAGGGAGAGCCCTGGGTCCTGCGCGATTGCAGCTTCCAGGTAACGCCGGGCGAATCTGTCGCCATCGCCGGTGCCTCGGGATGCGGGAAGACCACGCTGGCCAAGCTGCTGCTGGGACTGCTGCCGGCCGCCGAGGGTGAAATCCGGATCGGCGGACGCGAACTGCGACAGCTTGGCGCCTCCGGTTACCGTCAGATGGTCGCGGCGGTGATGCAGGACGACCACCTGTTCGCGGGCAACATCGCCGACAACATCGCACTCGGCGAGGAGGATCCCGATCTACCCCGCGTCGAGGAAGCGGCCCGCCTGGCTTCCGTGCACGACGAGATCATGGCCATGCCGATGGGATACCACAGCCTGATCGGTGACATGGGAACGACCCTGTCGGGCGGACAGAAGCAGCGCGTGATCCTGGCGCGGGCCCTGTACCGGCAACCGCAACTGCTCGTTCTGGACGAGGCGACCAGCCACCTCGATGTGGGTCGCGAGCACGCGGTCAACGAGGCGGTGCGGGGCTTGCACCTCACCCGCATCATCATTGCGCATCGACCCGAAACCATCGCCAGCGCCGACCGTGTGCTGGAGCTGCGCGATGGCCGGATACGCGAACGGTCACGCGCTGCCGCCGATGGTGCCTGCGGTGCATCAACCTCGGGGGCGCGTGACCGGGACGAGCAGCCGGCCGCTGGCCTGCCCGCGTGAACGAGCCGCTCTTCCGCCCCGAGGTGATGCAAGCGCGGCGGCAGGCCTGGCTGGGCACGATCTCGCTCGCGCAGCCGCTTCCCCTGTGGGTGGGTGCGCTATTCGCGGGGCTGGCCGCGGCCGCCGTACTGTCCTTCCTGCTGCTTGGCGACTACACGCGCCGCTCGCGCGTGGGCGGACAGCTGGTGCCGGACCTGGGCGTGTCCACGGTGGTCGCGCCGGTAACGGGGGTGGTGGCGCGGCTGACGGTCGAGGAGGGCGCCGACGTCGCGGGTGGCCAGGCACTGGTGCGGATCGAGCTGCCGCGCGTGGCCGCGACCGGTGCGGATGCGCACACGGTCATCGGTCGGGGGCTGGACGACCGCGACTTATCGAGCACGCAACTGGCCCAGGCCCAGATCACGCAACTCTCGATCCAGGAGCACGGCCAGCGTCGCCAGCTGGCCACCTTGCGTCTCGAACTTGGCCAGGTCCGGGTCTCGATCGCCACCCGCGGCGAACAGGTCGAACTGGGACGCGAAACCGCCGAGCGCTATCGGGCGGTCGCCGAGTCCGGCTACGTGAGCCTTGTCCAGGTGCGTCAGCAGGAACAGTCGGTACTGGAGATGCTCAATGCCAGGCAGGCACTCGAGCGCCAGGCGACCGTGCTGGTGCGCGAGATCGCCCGCCTGGAGCAGTCGTTGGCCGAGCTGCCCGCGCAACGGCAAGCCATCGACGCCACGGCCCGGCGCGAACATGCCTTGTTGGCGCAGGAGCGTTCACGCCAGGATGCGGAAGCGGGTTTGCTGGTGAAGGCACCCCTGGGCGGCGTCGTGGCCAATCGCTTCGTCGAGCCCGGCCAGGTCGTGCAGGTCGGACAACCGCTGCTGAGCGTGCTGCCGCGCGGGGCGCGTCTCCAGGCGCAACTGCAGGTTCCCAGTCGCGCGATCGGCTTCATCCGTCCCGGTGACCGGGTGCAGCTGCGCTACCAGGCTTATCCGTTCCAGAAGTTCGGCCACCAGGGCGGCCGCGTGCTGCGCGTATCGCGCAATGCGATCGCGGGCGCAGCGGCCACGGGTTCGACCGAGCCCTACTATCGCGTCCTGGTCCAGCTTGATCGCCAGGACCTGCTCGCCTACGGCCACGCCGAACCGCTGCGCCCCGGCATGCTGCTGGAGGCCGACATCCTCGGGGAGCGTCGCCGCCTCTACGAATGGCTGCTGGAGCCGCTCTACGCGCTGCGTGGCCTGCAGGCGTCCGCGGGCTGAGGCCCCCATTGCGACCTGCCGCGGGTACGGCCGTAACCCCCGCCGGTTCAGTCCCGGGCCGCCGCGCCGCTAACGATGGTGTCGCCGCATCGCCGCATCGCGGCACCGCCGTTCCGTCCGTGCCGCCGTGCCCATGCGCGGGTCGTCACAATGGCGTGGCCGCCGTTCCCCCTTCGATTCCGCAGACCGACCCATGACCTTCTGTTTCGCCGCCCATCCCCGTCGCTTGGCCATTGCCGTCGCCCTGCTGCTCGTTACGCCCGTCGCCTTGGCCGCCGGCGTCCCGACCTCCTTCACCGCCGGGGGCGTGGAGTACGGTGCCAAGGGCACGCTGCAGTACGACGTGAACCGTTTCGGCGACGATGCAGGCCGGTTCGAGGACGCCGACGACTGGCGCCGGCAGGAGCTGTACCTGTTCGCCCGCAAGAAGGGCAGCTTCGAGCTGACCGCCGGTTACGACTTCGAAGCCGAAACCTGGGGCGACGCCTACCTCAAGCTGGAAACGGCGGCCGGCGACTTCCGCGGCGGCCAGCAGAAGACCCTGGTCGGCTGGGAGGACTACGGCTACGGCACGTCTTCGACGATCTACCTGGAGCGCTCGGCCGCGGAGAACGCGTTCTACCAGGGCCGCCGTGTCGGCCTGGAGTGGACCTGGAACAAGCTCAAGAACTGGCGCTTCGCCCTGGCCGGCTACAGCGGCCCGGACCTGGAGGACGAGAACGAAGGCACCACTTTCGCCGGCCGCGTCGTGCACACGCCCATCGCCGACGACACCCGCGTGCTGCACCTGGGCGCCAGCGCCTCGCGCGAGCGCCGCGATGACGGCATCGCCCGGTTCCGCGCGCGGCCCAACGCCGCGCTCACCGACGTGCGCCTGGTCGACACCGGCCGCATGGCCAGCGACGCGATCGATCGCGTCGGCCTGGAAGCGGCCTGGCGCGACGGCCCGCTCCTGCTGCAGGCCGAGTACCTGGTCGGCCACAACGACGCCCCCTCCGGGCGCCCGGACTTCGACGGTCGCGGCTGGTATGCGCTGGCTTCGTGGTCGCTGACCGGCGAGACCCGCCCGTACACCAATGCCGCGTTCGGCAACCTCAAGCCGTCGCGCGATGCCGGCGCGGTGGACGTGCAGTTGCGCTACGCCGACCTGGACCTGGACGACGGCGTGATCCGCGGCGGCCGCCAGCGCGACTGGACCCTGGGCACCAACTGGTACTGGGGCAAGCACCTCAAGCTGCAGGCCAACTACGTGTGGCTGCGCACCGAACGCGCCGGCGTGACCCTGGACCCGGAAATCTTCGAGGCACGGGTGCAGGTCGCGTTCTGATCCGCACAGCGGACCGCTTTCTGTAGGAGCGGGCATGACCGCGACACCGACGCCGTCGGCACGGGCGACGCCCTCCGTGATTCCAGCCACCTCGGTGTCGCGGTCATGCCCGCTCCTACAAGAGCCGGATGCCGCGCTTTCTGCGTCGCTACCGATGCGGGGCCGGGCCTCGCTCTGGACGCGCGCTGCCGCTCCGGTTGACGGGCATTCGCCCGCCGGACCACCATCGCGCGGTGCATCCGCCCGCGGCGTCCCGCATGCGGACGTGCACGACCACGCAGGGGTCCATGCATGTCCGCACTGCCGCAACGCTCGACGTTCGTCACCGTGCTGGCCTGGGTCTTCATCGCCATGTCCGGCTCGGGCACGGTCATTTCGATCGCGCAGAACCTGATGATCCACGCGCTGCTGGACGGCGAGCTGGGCCAGATGCTGCACCAGGCCCCGCCGGAAGGCGTGCCGCCGGTCGTCGCGTTCCTGGTCGGGCATGCGCAGCTGTTCTTCATCGGCGCGCTGCTGGGGTCGATCGCCACGCTGGCCTGTTCGATCGGCCTGCTGCGCCGCCAGAACTGGGCGCGCCTGGGATTCGTCGGACTGATGCTGCTGGCGATCGCGTGGCTGCTGGCCGGGCTGTGCATCCAGGCCAGCGTGCTGGCCGGGATGCGCGCGCAGTTCGCCGCCGCGGGCGAGCTGGGCGGTCCGGACATCAGCGCGGTATTGCCCGTCATCGGCGTGATGGGCGTGCTGTTCGCGCTGGTCATGGGCAGCGTGCACGGCTGGATCGCGTGGAAGCTGCTCACGCCGGCCATCGCCGCCGAGTTCCGCCGTTGATCCGCGCCAGGCCACGCGCAGTGCGATCATTGCGCCATGAATGAGGAAACCCCGTCGATGCCCGCGCGCAGTGTTGCGCCCAGGCCATTCCTGCAGCGCTGGCTGATCGGCACCGCGGCCGCGGCCGGGCTGGTCGTGGCCTGCACCGTGTCCTTGCAGATGCACGTGCTGCGCGATCCGGCGCAGCTGCTGGCCGTGTGCGTGGGCGTGCTCATGGTCGCGATTCCGTCGGCGGCCGTCGTCGCGCTCGCGGTGCGGCGCAGCGAGCTGGGGCTGGTGCTGGGTTCGCAGCTGCTGGTGGTGGCCTTCCTCGCCGCCTGGTCCGGGATGCGGATCTAGGGCCGACACGTGACCCGCCACGTCCTGTTCCTGTGCAGCCGCAACCGGCTGCGCAGCCCGACCGCCGAGCAGCTGTTCGCCGACTGGCCGGGCATCGAAACCGCCTCGGCCGGCCTGGCGCCGGACGCGGAGACGCCGCTCACCCCGGAACTGCTGGCCTGGGCGGATACGGTACTGGTGATGGAGCAGGTGCATCGCACGCGGTTGTCGGCGAAGTTCGGCGCGCACCTGCGTGGTACGCGCATCGTATGCCTCGACATCCCCGACGATTACGACTTCATGGCGCCGGCACTGGTGGAGCTGCTGCAGGCGCGGGTGCCGCGCCATCTGCCGTCGCGTTGAGCGGGCGGCGCCTCACCCTTCGATCGCGACACGCCGCGCGTAGGGCCGGGCTTTCCCGGCTGCCGTACGCGTGGCCACGTCGCAGTGGGGCACGCCGCGCTCCACGCGGCATGCGCTGCGATCAATCCTCGTCGTCGCCTTCGACGATCTTGCGCTGCATCGCGTCGAGGTAGGCGTCGGCTTCGGCGACCGAGGTGAAGATCTCGTTGAGCGGCACCGCCTTGACCATGTCGAACACTTTCTGGATCTGCGGCTGCGGGTTGGCCACCAGCACCTTGCCGGCGCGGGTGGAGAGCGCCTTGCGCGCCTTGAACACCGAGCGGATGCCGGCGCTGCTGATGTAGTCCAGGCCGGCCAGGTCCAGCACCAGCGAGGTCACCGCGGGGTTGGCCAGCACCGGTGCCAGCGCCTCGTCCAGCGCGCCGTAGGTGTGCGTGTCCAGGCGTCCGCCGATGGCCACGCGCTGGACGCCGTTGGCGGGCGGGGTGGTGTCGATCCTCAGCAGGCTCATGCGCGGCTCTCCATGTCGTGGGCGGCATCCAGCCGCAGGGTGATGCGAAGCACGTTGCAGTCGTCGATGCGCTGGTACTCGATCCGGTCGGCCAGTTCCTGGACCAGGAACACGCCCAGTCCGCCGATCTCCCGTTCCCCGATCTCCGCGTCCAGGTCCGGCGCGCTGCGTGCGGTCGGATCGAACGGCTGGCCGCGGTCGCGGAACTCCAGCCACAACTGCCGGCCGTCCACCCGCGCATGCATCTCCAGCGGCGCGTCGGGCGCGACCGCATGCTCGACGGCATTGCAGGCCACTTCCTCCACGATCAGCCGGGCGTCGTGCATCGCCGCCATGCTGGCGCCGTGTCGTGCCAGCAGGGCATCGATCGCGTTGGTCATGCGCAACACATCGTGTGATGTATGCGCCACGCTCATGTGCACCGACGTCTCCCCTTTCGCGCCGACAGCATGCGCCTCGGCCCCGGGGTTGTCGAGGTCGTGGGTGCGGCTCAGGGCCAGGATCGTGGTGTCGTCCGACGGCGGCGCTTCGCCGACGAAAAGCTGCACGTCGGCGAGTACCTGCGCGCAGGTTTCGGCCGCGCCGACGCCGGCGCGCACCACCGCCTGCAGGCGCTCCATGCCGTAGGCCTGGTTGCCCAGGTCGAACGCCTCGGTGACGCCGTCGGTGTAGGCGAGCAGGCAATCGCCCGGCGCCAGCGTGCCGCGCCACAGCGGGAATTCGTCGCTGACCTCGAAGCCCAGCGGCGGACCGTTCTCCAGCGCGATCAGTTGCACGCGGCCATCGCCATGCAGCAGCAACGGCGGTTCATGGCCGGCGCTGGCCAGCCACAGGTCGCCGCTGCGCACGTCGATGCGCCCGCACAGCACGGTGGCGAACATGCAGGTCTCGTTGCCCCGCTCCAGCCGGCGCGAGCCTTCGGCCAGCGCGTGCGAGGGCGTGGCCGCGGTCTGGATCGCCACTTCCAGCATGGTCACCGCGCGGGCCATGAACAGCGCCGCCGGCACGCCCTTGTCGGAGACATCGCCGATCACGAACCACAGCTCGCCGTCGCCGCGCTCGATGAAGTTGTAGAAGTCGCCGCCCACCGCCTTGGCCGGCTCCAGCAACGCCTGCGCCTGCAGGTGTTCGTGCCCGCTGTCGATGGTGCGGCCCTGCGGCAGCATCGCCCGCTGGATGTCGCGCGCGATCGACAGTTCGCTTTCGAGCTTCTGCCGCGCCGCGCCCATCTGTTCGATCTCGCGCAGCTGGCGGCGGATCGACACGCGCGCCCGTTCCAGCGTGCGCGCGAGCACGCCGACTTCGTCGCGGCGCTGCTGCTGCGCCAGCGGGATGTCCTCCTCGCCGGCGATCGCCTGCACCGCCGAGCGGGTCAGTTCCTCCACCGGCCGGCTGATCTGCTTGCCGACCTTGCGCACCAGGAAGGTCCCCAGCAGCGCCAGCACCAGGCTGATCCCGACCAGCAGCAGCAAGGCGCGGTCGAAGCGGGCGATGACCGGGTCGTAGGTCTGCCCGACCAGCAGCACCCAGCCGCTGTCGCCGACCGGCTCGACCGCGGTGAAGCGCAGCTGCCCGGTCTCGGCGTCCTGGTGCGACAGGTGCGACGGCCGTCGCTGGCGCGCGGCATCGGCGGCCCACTGCAGGTCGTTGCGGCCGGCGCGGGTGATGTACTCCTGCAGCGTGTCGCGCAGGGCGATGTCGGGGATGGTGCTGAAGGCGACCGTGCCTTCGGGCGCGACCAGGGTCACCCGCACGCCCGGCAGGTGGGCCAGGCTTTCCACCGGCGCGACGATGTCGTCCAGCTGCATGTCCAGGCTGGCCATGCCGCGCGAGGCCGGTTGCAGCGGCACGTTGTAGGTCGCCATCCAGACCGCGCCGGCGGTCTGGTTGAGGTAGGGCTCGGACCACCAGCCGGCGTCACCGCCAACCGTGCGCCGGTACCAGGCCTGCGCGCGGTAGTCGTAGCCGTCGCCGACGAGGTCGCGCTGGCGCCCGTCGATGCCGGCGTAGCGCGCATACGCCGGTGCGCGCGGGCCGGCGGGTTCGACGATCACCAGCGCACCGGCGGTGCCGGGCACGGATTCGAGCACCGCCACCTGCGCGTGGCGCAGCTGCGCGTCGGCCAGTCCGGCGCGCGAGACCAGCCGCGCCAGGTTGTTGGTCGCCAGGGTCAGCGTGCGCAGTTCGTCTTCCAGCCGGCCGGCCGCTTCGATCGTGGAGGCGCGCGTGTCGCGCTGGGCGCTGTCCAGGATTTCGCGGCGCAGGTACCAGGCCGTGGCCAGGGTCACGCCGAGCAGGAACAGCAGCGTGGTCAGTCCCGACCACAGCGCGATGCGCGTGCGCAGGCTGTGGTACCAGCGCACGGTTTCGGGCGTCGCCGCGGCGTTCGGCATATCGGCAGCGTCGTGGCTCATGGTCCCCGTGCCCCTGCCGCCTTCCCGGGGCGGACCGCCGCATCATAAGCCCGGCCCGCACCCGCCGCGGCGTGGATCCCGTCGCAGCCCGGACGTCGCAGTCCGGACGTCGCAGCTCAGTCCTCGCGCTGGCGGCTGATCGCCAGGATGGTGATGTCGTCCGACTGCGGCGCATCGCCGGCGAAGCGGCGCACGTCGTCGAGCAGGCGCTGGCAGGCGGCTTCGGCGCTGTCGCCCTGCACCAGCGCAGCCAGCAGGCGCCCGGTGCCATAGGCCCGGTCCTGCGCGTCGAACGCCTCGGTCACCCCGTCGGTGTAGCCGACCAGGGTGCTGCCGGCGGCGAGCACGCCTTCGTACAAGGGGAAGTCATCGCCCGGCTCGAAGCCCAGCGGCCCGCCGCCCTCCAGCGAGAGCAGTTCGCTGCGGCCATCGGCGTGCAGCAGCAGCGGCGGCTCGTGCCCGGCGCTGGCCAGGCGGAAGCGGCCGCTGGCCACGTCCAGCCGCCCGCACAGCACGGTGGCGAACATGCAGGTCTCGTTGTTCTCGGCCAGCCGCACCGAGGCGGCGGCGAGGATCTTCTCCGGCGAGCCGTGCCGGCGCGCCTGCTGTTCGAGCACGGTCAACGTGCGCGCCATGAACAGCGCCGCCGGGATCCCCTTGTCGGACACGTCGCCGATCGCGAACCACAGCACGCCCGGTTCCAGCTCGGAGAACTGGTAGAAGTCGCCACCCACCTCGCTGGCCGGTTCCAGCAGGGCGTGCGCTTCCACGTGCATGTGCGCGGTGTCGAACGCGCGCCCGGCCGGCAGCATCGACTGCTGGATGTCGCGCGCGATCGACAGCTCGCTTTCCAGCTTCTGCCGCGCACTGGCCATCTGCCCGATCTCGTGCAGCTGGCCCTTGATCGAACCGCGCGCCGCGTCGAACGCGCGCGCCATCACCCCGACCTCGTCGTCGCGCTGCACGTGCGGCAGCGGGTAGTCGAAGTCGCCCTGGCTGAAGTGGTGCGCGCTGTCGGTGAGCTGTTCGATCGGCACCGCCAGCGCGTGGCTGTAGCGTCGCGCCAGCCACAGCGCCAGCAGCAGGGTGAGCAGCCCGGCCAGCGCCACCGCCAGCGCGATCCGGTCCAGCCGGTGCAGGAAGTAGCGCTCGGACACGCCCAGGGCGTAGCTCCAGCCGCTGTCGGCCACCGGCAGCACCACGGTGCGGCGCGCGTCGCCGTCCAGGCCGCGGTGTTCGAGCGTGGCCGGTGTATGCGTGGCGATCGCCTGCACCAGCGGTGCCAGGTCTTCGCGCCCGGGCATCGCCGCCAGTTCGGCCGCGCTGCGCCGCATCTGCGTGTCCGCATCCGGGTGCACCACCGCCAGGCCTTCGGGCGAGAACAGCATCGACTGCAGGCCGGCGCCGCTGGACCCGGCGAGCAGATGCGCCAGCCGCTCCATCGGCACGTCCAGGCTGACCATGCCCACCGCCGGTGCGTTCGGCGGGTCGCCCGGCCGGCGCAAAGGCAGGTTGTAGGTGGCGAAGTATTCGCCGCCGGTCGCGGCGTTGGCGTAGGGCTCGCCCCACCACGGCCGCGCCGAGGCCACGGTGCGCACGTACCAGGGCATGGTCCGGTAGTCGTAGCCCAGGTCGGCGACCGACTGTTCGACCAGCGTGTCGCCGTCGCGGCGGATGTACCAGGTGAACCCGTCCGCATCGCCCGGCATCGCCTGCGGCTCGACGATCACCATCGCCCCGGTGATGTCCGGGTCGCCGGCCAGGCTGGCGACCAGCAACGAGCGCAGGTTGGCCGGCTGGGCGCCCACGCCCGTTGCGCTGGCGGCCAGGGTGCGGCCGCTGACCTGGACCGATTCCAGGGTCGCTTCCAGGCTGCGCACGGTCTGCCGGGCCAGGCTGTCGGCCTCGGCGCGGGCGTTCTGCACGATCAGGGCGCGGGCGCCGGCATAGAAGGCCAGGGCGGTGACCAGCAGCAGCCCGGCGTTGAGCACGCTGGACCACAGCACCATCCGCGTGCGCAGGCTGTCGCGCCAGCGGACCCGCGCGACCGGCTCCGGCGCCTGCGCTCCCGCCGCCCGTTCTCCCGCAGGCGGGCCGGCAGGTGCATGGGCATCGGGACGGCCGTTCAAGGAGGCGGACATGGGCGTCCGGGCAGGGAGGTCGCCTGATCATAAGCAGAAGCGTTGTGGGGACGGCCCTCACGCGCGGCCGCGTCCTGTCGCGCGGTGTCGCCTGGGTGTCCCGGGACTGTCCCGGACAAGTATCGATTGCACGCGCAACCATCGGCGAAACAGCCGCAATACGCACCCGTAGCGAGGCGGGAAACAGGGCCGGTGCGCTAAACTCCGGGGTCCACGAGATCAAGTAGGCCGCGACCCCTGCGCGCGGCGAACGGAGTGATATGAACTGGCTGAACGAAGTGCTGCAGAACGATCCGGATCCGGTCGAGACCCGGGAATGGATCGAGTCGCTCAAGGCGGTCATCGACCGTGACGGCCCCGAGCGTGCGCATGGCCTGCTGGAGGACATGGTCGAGCTGACCCGCCGTTCCGGCGCCTACCTGCCGTTCTCGCCGACCACCGAGTACGTCAACACCATCGCCCCCCAGCTCGAAGCCAAGAGCCCGGGCAACGCCGACCTCGAGTGGAAGATCCGTTCGATCATCCGCTGGAACGCGATGGCCACGGTCGTGCGCGCCAACCGCAAGCCCGGCGACCTGGGCGGCCACATCGCCTCGTTCGCCTCGGCGGCGACCCTGTACGACGTGGGCTTCAACCACTTCTGGCGCGCGCCTTCGGACAACCACCCGGGCGACCTGCTGTTCATCCAGGGCCACAGCGCGCCGGGCATCTACGCCCGCTCGTTCCTGGAAGGCCGGATCACCGAGCAGCAGCTGGACAACTTCCGCATGGAAGTGGACGGCCAGGGCATCTCGTCCTATCCGCACCCGTGGCTGATGCCCGACTACTGGCAGACCCCGACCGTGTCGATGGGCCTGGGCCCGCTGGCGGCGATCTACCAGGCGCAGTTCATGAAGTACCTGGAGCACCGCGGCCTGATCGAGAAGTCCGACCGCAAGGTCTGGTGCTTCATCGGCGACGGCGAGTCCGACGAGCCGGAAACCCTGGGCGCCATTGCCCTGGCCGGCCGCGAAGGCCTGGACAACCTGATCTTCGTGGTCAACTGCAACCTGCAGCGCCTGGACGGCCCGGTGCGCGGCAACGGCAAGATCATCCAGGAGCTGGAAGGCGTGTTCCGCGGCGGCGGCTGGAACGTGATCAAGCTGCTGTGGGGCGGCTACTGGGACGCGCTGCTGTCCAAGGACACCAACGGCGTGCTCAAGAAGCTGATGATGGAGACCGTCGACGGCGAGTACCAGAACTGCAAGGCCTTCGGCGGCGCGTACACGCGCGAGAACTTCTTCGGCAAGTACCCGGAGACCGCGGCCATGGTCGCTGGCCTGTCCGATGACGACATCTGGCGCCTCAACCGCGGCGGCCACGACCCGCACAAGGTGTACGCGGCCTACCACCAGGCGGTGAACACCACCGGCATGCCGACCGTGATCCTGGCCAAGACGGTCAAGGGCTACGGCATGGGCAGCTCGGGCGAGTCGCTCAACCCGACCCACCAGACCAAGAAGCTGGACGACGACGCGGTGCGCGCGTTCCGCGACCGCTTCAACATCCCGCTGACCGACCAGCAGCTGCAGGCCGAGCAGGTGCCGTTCTACCACCCCGGCGAGGACTCGCCGGAAGTGCAGTACCTCAAGGAACGCCGCGCCGCGCTCGGCGGCTACCTGCCGCAGCGTCGCCGCAAGGCCGACCAGTCGTTCACCGTGCCGGGCCTGGACAAATACGAGCGCCTGCTCAAGGACAGCGGCGAGCGCACCTACTCGACCACCATGGCCTTCGTGCAGACCCTCAACATCGCCCTGCGCGACAAGGACTCCGGCCCGCGCCTGGTGCCGATCGTCGCCGACGAGGCCCGCACCTTCGGCATGGAAGGCCTGTTCCGCCAGATCGGCATCTACGCCCCGTTCGGCCAGAAGTACAAGCCGGTCGATTCGGACCAGCTGATGTACTACCGCGAGGACCAGGCCGGCCAGGTGCTGCAGCAGGGCATCAGCGAGCCCGGCGCGATCGCGTCGTGGATGGCCGCCGGCACCAGCTATTCGGTGTCCAACGTGCCGATGCTGCCGTTCTACATCTACTACTCGATGTTCGGCTTCCAGCGCGTGGGCGACATCGCCTGGCAGGCCGCCGACATGCGCACCCGCGGCTTCCTGCTCGGCGGCACCGCCGGCCGCACCACGTTGAACGGCGAAGGCCTGCAGCACGAGGACGGCTTCAGCCAGGTCATCGCCGGCTCGATCCCCAACGTGCGCAGCTACGACCCGACGTTCGGCTTCGAAGTGACGGTGCTGCTGCAGCAGGGCATGAAGAACATGCTCGAGGACCAGATCGACGAGTACTGGTACCTGACCCTGATGAACGAAAACTACGCGCACCCGGAAATGCCGGTCGGCGCGGAGCAGGGGATCATCAAGGGCATGTACCTGCTCAAGGAGGCCGGCAAGCCGAAGAAGGGCGAGCTGCGCGTGCAGCTGCTGGGCAGCGGCACCATCCTGCGCGAGGCCATTGCCGCGGCCGAGCTGCTGGACAAGGACTTCGGCGTCACCGCCGACATCTGGTCCTGCCCCAGCTTCAACGAGCTGCGCCGCGACGGCTTCGACGCCGAGCGCTGGAACCGCCTGAACCCGGAAGCCAAGACCCCCCGCAAGGCCTACGTGACCGAGCTGCTGGAAGGCCGCCAGGGCCCGGCCATCGCCGCCACCGACTACGTGCGCGCCTACGCCGACCAGATCCGCGCCTTCATGCCCGGCCACTACACCGTGCTGGGCACCGACGGCTTCGGCCGCTCCGACACCCGCGCCAACCTGCGCCGCCACTTCGAAGTGGACCGCTACTACATCGCGCACGCCGCCATCGCCGCCCTGGCGAAGGACGGCAAGATGACCGGCAAGGACGTGGCCCGGGCGATCAAGCAGTACAAGATCGATCCGGAGAAGGCGAACCCGATTGGGGTTTGATCGGAAGGAAAGCTGGAACAAAAGAAGGCGGCCTACTGGTCGCCTTCTTTTTATCTGCTCACTTCTTCTATCTCGCGCGAAGTCAAGAATGATTCGAGACGCTCAACCCCGAACTTTTTACTCAGCGAGTCCATAAAGGCCGGTTCGACACTCGCCACGTGAGCAATCATCCCCCGTAGGGCTGACAGTTCCTCTGGGGCAATTTGGCCCAATAACGCGAGGTGGACTTTGGTTTTCAGGCTTCGCTTCAGGTCGCGCCCAACGGACAGCTTGCGTTGAGGCGTCACATTGATACCCGTGACAGCCATTCGGCGCTTTCTTGAAAGGCGTTGAGTCTTTCTTTCGTTGATCTTGAGGTAAGGAAGCAGCTTCGAAGTCTCGCGGATAAAAGCCTTTTCTAGGAGAGCAACAGTCTCCTTTGTACGCCCAGAGACATAGATGTCATCGGCGTACCTGGTATACATCCCGCCAGCGATTCGGGCACTGGATTCCATCACGTGGTCAAAATCATGGAGGACTGCGTTCGACAGGTGCGGAGAGGAAGGCGCGCCAATGCTCAAAACTAATTTCCCTGACTTGTCTTCCGCGCGGCAAACTAGTCTGACAATCGCATTAATTGCGGCAGTGTCAAGGTCGATAGTGCCCTTCATCGTCTCTTCAAGGAGAAATCTCCTTATCGTGGTAGCAGTGATGGAAGGGAAGAAGTCTGAGAAGTCGAATCTTGTTATGTAATTGGATTCGACGTGCATAGCGGCATGCATGGCGATATTTCGCCCCTTCCTGTACGAGTAGACGCAATCGTGCACAGGAAGATTGGCTAGTGGAGTGCTGACCAACCAGCGTTGAATGGCCTTAAGCGCAGGAGTAGGGTGATGAATATCCCTTTGTCCTCCATTACGCTTTTCGATTTTATAGTGCTTGTATCGATAAGGGGCCGTGATAATGATGCGCTCAGCTTCGATGCTGGACGTCCTGAGTAACTTGGCCGCAGAGGATAGAAGGTCAGAGTAATTCAAGATTCCTCTCCTCCACTTCTCGTTGTGCATCAGGGACGTGTCCGCGATAGGTGTCCGCCCAAGCTGCTTTTACCTCGGCCGCCTCCTCTCCGCCCCCATCGATGAAGGGCATCTTCGAGTTCTTTAGTATGCGGACAATGTCCCCCATGTCCGTTCGCTCGGCTCTGCCGAGTGTTGTGAGAAGGGCAACCAGAAGGCGGATATCAGACTTCTCATACTTGCCGAATATCTTATTTATGAGATCGAACAGATCGTCTTCGGTGAGTATTCCGGTAAGGTCGATTATCTTATCTATTATGGCGAGCTGCTCCCTTGGCGAATACGCCTTCCAGTCGCCATGTGAATAGCGTTTTGCGTAGCTCTTGCCTCGCTGCTCTTCTTTCAGTAAGCGAGTTCTTATCTGGGCAAACGAAGCCTCAGGCTCGGATATGACGATAGGCAATGGGGTGAATGAGCTAATTGCGTTTATTCTCTTAACTGGACCGAGAATAATGAAAGAGTCACCTTGGTACTGATGCTCCACAGCAACTAGCATTTTTCGACCGATAGCATCGTTCGCTGAGAACAATCCAAGTTCCGCAAAGGAACCCGGGCTCTCTGGAAACAGAAGGAGGCTATCGACGGTATCCGCAATGGTCTCTTCGATGATCGATAGGTCTTTCGAAGTTCTTCTCTCGTCTACTTCACGAAGAAGATCAGTGACGGCGTTTTCTGCTTTAACGCAGATAATCTTTCCTTCGTTAACAGCAACCCAGTCAAGAAACTGGCGACGCCATTTAGGCGGCTCGCCTTTTAGAGGGTCAGCTGCGCCACAAACGAAACAAAGATGGATGTCAGTTCGAAAATGAAGATCCCCCCGCCTGAAAAAGCTCACAATCCTTGAGCGCGGGGGGTCGAAGGCCTTGTTTTCCTTAATTACCTGCAATAGCTATCTACCCTGATAGCGGCGAATCCCTTTGGGGTTTGCCGTAGGCGAAGCCCAAAGGGATTCGCCGCAACGATGACGTTCAAACTGATCGGCCTGGCTGTACACCCGGCACGGAACCCAACATGGAACAGGTTGAGTCCAGCTAGATAGCTCGCCGGAGTCTAGGACGGAGAGGTCGCCTTCACAAGCCTTAACCAGCCACGTAGGCGAAGGAGTAGTGAAATCGGTGTCAGAGTGCACTTTGATGGCGGGCTATAGGGGTGTCCCTTGGTCAGCCAGCGCCGTCCCGCCCGGCGCTGGCATTGGGTGGATACGTTGACGCACCCGCCCCCGATGAATCCCCATGCACCCCGATGATCTGAAGTCGCTGTTCGACCAGCAGGCCGCCGGCTACGACCGGCAGTGGGAGAAGACCGCGCCGATCCGGCAGTGCCTGCAACTGCTGCTGGAGCCGCTGTTCGCCGGCCTGCCGGAGCAGGCGCATGTGCTGTGCGTGGGCGTGGGCACCGGCGTGGAGATGGCGCACCTGGCGCGACGCTTTCCCGGCTGGCGCTTCACCGCGCTCGATCCCTCCGGGGCGATGCTGGAGGTGAGCCGGCAGCGTGCCCAGGCCGAGGGCTTCGCCGCGCGCTGCCGCTTCCACGAAGGCTATGTCGAGGACCTGCCGGCCGAGGCGGTGTTCGATGCCGCCACCTGTTTCCTGGTGTCGCAGTTCATCGTGGACGTGGACGCGCGCGCGGCCTTCTTCCGCGACATCGCCTCGCGTCTGCGGCCGGGCGGGCGCCTGGCCAGCTCGGACCTGTCCGCCGACACGGCCTCGCCCGAATACACGGTGCTGCTCCAAGGATGGATGGCGATGATGGCCGGCGCCGACGTGCCCGCCGAGGCGCTGGAGCGCATGCGCCACGCCTACGCGCACGACGTCGGCGTGCTGCCGCCGGAACGGGTGGAAGCGATCCTGCGCGCCGGCGGCTTCGCCGTGCCGGTGCGGTTCTTCCAGGCCGGCCTGATCCATGCGTGGATCTCGCAGGTGGCGCACCGGAACGCGTAGTAATCACTGTCGACCAGGCATGCCCGGTAGCGTCTTTCCCCAAAGCGTGCCGGTGCGGCGATGCCGTCCGTTGGAGACAGATGACCTGGTTGCAGGTTACGCAGTCGCCCTTGATCGAGGTGCAGCGGATTTGGCGGCTGGCTTCTTCGGCGGCGCCTTGCCGGCTGCTTTCTTGCGGCCAGCTTTCTTCACCGCAGCCGGCTTGATGGGCATGCGCTTGGCCGTCATCGATGGCGTGGCGGACTTTCCACCCTTGGAGGCGCGAGCGGCCTCCCGGGTTGGCTCAAGCCGAAGGGTCACGCCCACCGCCTTGAGGATGCGCTGCATCGTATCGAAGCGGGGCGCTGCTTCAGGGCGCAGCGACTTGTACAGGCTCTCGCGGCCCAGGCCGGACTCTTCCGCGATCCTGGCCATTCCCCTGGCGCGGGCGACGGTCTGGACGGCTTCCTGGAAATGGGTGGCATCGCCACTTTCCAGCGCCTCGGACAGATAGCTCGCCATCGCATCCACATCGTCCAGATACTCGGCGGGATCGAACTTGAACGTAGAGGTTTTGGTCATTTCGTCACTTCGTGTCTTGGGTGTTTCGTTGCTTGTGATCTAGCATGCCGCAGAAAGCTAGAGGTTCTTTGCCAGCTCCCTCGCTTTGGCAATATCGGAGCGTTGCGACCCTTTGTCGCCACCGCACAGGAGGATCACCAGGTCGCCACTGCGTTCCGTGAAGTAGACGCGATAGCCCGGGCCGTGATGAACGCGCATCTCGAACAGGCCGCCAGCCAGCGCTTTTACGTCTCCCGCCAACCCGCGGGCTATCCGCACAATGCGTTCAGTGATGAGCGCCTTCGCACGTGTGTCGCGCAACCTGCGCAGCCATTGGGCGAAGTCCTCGGTTTGCTCGATCTTCTTCACTGCTGGATTGTATCCTGATGGATACATGGTGCAAACGCCGACCTGGAGGCGCAGGAGCCGGGGCGGGGGCCGCTTTCCGGTTGAGTGAAGCCCCGGACTGGCCTCAGGTCGTCGGAGCAAAGAGCTCCGACGTCGGAGCGTTTTGCTCGGGCCGCCGAGCTCCGGGCTCCGATGATGGTGAAAATTTGTCCGGCGCCCGAGCTTTTTGCTCCGGCCGCCGAGCTCCGGGCTCCATCGATGGTGAAATTTTGTCCGGCGCCCGAGCTTTTTGCTCCGGCCGTCGAGCCCGGAGCTCCGGCGTTGGTGAAATTTTGTCCGACGTCGAGGCTTTTTTCTCCGCGTGTGAGGCAAAAAGCTCCGTTTCTGTGGATAACCCGGGCTGCGGGAGGTTCCACGTGGCCGCCTTGCCTGAGGTTCCACGATCGAGCGCCGCAACCGGACCGCGACAGGCCGGCCGCACGCGTACACGGGCCCGTAATCGCGCGGCACCTACGCTCCAGTCTTCGGGCGGACGCCGTCAATGCGTAAAGACGCGCCGCGCACCGACCGCATTGGCGCCAGCGGGCGTCACGACTGGAGAAGGCTCATGGCAGGGTTCGAAGGCAAGGTCGCGCTGGTCACCGGCGCCGGTTCCGGGTTGGGCGAGGCGATCGCCAGGGCGCTGGCGGCGCGCGGCGCGAAGGTCGTGGCGACCGACATCCACCAGGAGGCGGTGGAGCGGGTGGTCGGCGAGATCGTCGCCGCCTCCGGCACCGGTATTGCGATCCGCCAGGACACGGCGCGGCCCCAGGACAACGCCGCGGTGGTGGAGCGCGCGGTGTCCGAGTACGGCGCGCTGCATTACGCGGTGAACAACGCCGGCATCGGCGGGGCGCAGGCGCCGGTGGGCGAGCTGGACGTGGCCGACTGGCAGCGGGTGATCGACATCAACCTCAACGGCGTGCTGTACGGGATGCGTTACCAGATCCCGAAGATGCTGGAGGCCGGCGCGGGCGAGTGCGCGATCGTCAACATGGCCTCGATCCACGGCATGGTCGCGGCGCCCGGCAACAGCGCCTACACGGCCGCCAAGCACGGCGTGGTCGGGGTGACGCGCAATGCGGCCGCCGAGTACGGACCGCAGGGCCTGCGCATCAACTGCATCGGCCCGGGCTACATCGACACGCCGCTGCTCGATGCCCTGCCTGCCGAGCAGAAGGCGGCGCTGGTGGCCAAACATCCGCTGGGACGGCTGGGCCGGGCGGATGAAGTCGCCGCGCTGGTGGTGTTCCTGCTCTCGGCCGAAGCCTCGTTCATCACCGGCGGCTACTACCTGATCGATGGCGGCTATACGGTGGTGTGACGCCGAATCGGTCCCGGCACGGCGTCATCTTCGACTGTCCGCACCGTCCGCACGGTGTCCGCTTTATCGGACACGACTTGCGGCACATGGGAAGGACTTTTGCGGCTCCTAGACTGCGCCGGAACTCAACGAAACGGAGTGCATGCATGCGCAGGATGCAGGGCTGGATCGCGTTGCTGGTGCTGTTGGCCGCCGGGCCGCTGCGGGCGGCCGAAAGCTGCCCGGATACAAGCGAGCGCTTTGGCGATGCGTGCAGGATCGTGGCCGATCTCGGTCGCATCGTCGCGCCGGAGGGCGTGCAGGAAGCCTGGACGCAGGAGGCCGGCGGCATCGCCCAGTGGGTGACCGCGCGCGGGCAGGACCGCGCCAATCCGGTGATCCTGTTCGTGCATGGCGGGCCGGCCTCGCCGCTGACGCCGACGCTGTGGCAGTTCTCGCGGCCGCTGGAGGAACACTTCACGCTCGTCACCTACGACCAGCGCGCCGCCGGCAAGACCTTCCTGCGCAACCCGCAGGCGACCATGCGCGCCAGCCTCGCGGAACTGGATCGGCAGGGCGTGGAAGCCATCGAAGACTGACGCAGGACGCGGTGTCTGACGTCACGACCCGTTCGTCGTTGCGCGGGCGGTAACCCCGAGGCCGGCATTGCGCCTGGCCCATCCGGCGCGACACGTGTTGGCCCCCGGGGGGCGCCGGAGCGCGCGGCGGAACTACTCCGCCGCCGTCCCGGCCGCCTTGGCGCTGGCCGCCGCCGCACCAACAGCGCGGTTGCGATCGTTGACCGACGCCTCGATCAGCGTCGCCACGCCACGCGGGTCCTCCTGCTGGGCCACGTGCCCGCCGGGGAAGGTGCGCATCGTCCAGCCGCGCGCATCGGCGTTCTGCCAGCTCTTGTCGGTCCTGGCGCGCTCCTCGATCTTCTGGTCCTTCGGCACGAAGGCCACGTACGTCACCGGCAGCGCCAGCGCGGCCGGATTGCGGTACGACACCGGCTGCTCGAAGCACTTGATCGACTGCTTGACGCTGTACGGCGGCTTGTCGCCGGGCTTGACCCACGGCACCTGCATGAAGCCGTCGCGGAAGCGGTCGGCCGGAAGCGGACCGCGGCTGCCGAACAGGTCCCAGATCGACTGGCCGTCCTGCGGCACGGCCGCATCGAGGAACACCACGTGGCGGATGCGCTCGGGGATCCGGTCCATCACCCCGGTGACCACCATGCCGCCGTAGCTGTGACCGGTGAGCACGACGTCGTGCAGGTCCTCGAACAGGATCAGGTTGACCACGTCGTCGATGTGGGTCTGCAGGTCGATGGCGGCGCTGTTGAGGTGCTCGCGCTCGCCCAGGCCGGTGAGGGTGGCGCGGTAGACGGTGTGGCCGTCGTCGGTGAGGAACTGGCCGGTGCGCTTCCATTCCCAGGCGCCGGCAGTGGCGCCGTGGACGAGGACGAAGGTCTGCTTCGGCGCGGGCGGAGCGGCGTGTGCGGCGGTCGCAAGCAGGAACAGCAGGCCCAGGAGCAATGCCGTGGGCCGGAACGGGGGGCGGAGCGGGCGGAAGGTCATCGGGGCATCCATCGGGCCGGGGAAGTCGGAGCCTGCAAGAGTGCCAGCCTGACGCGCGCCAACCCATGGCCAAACATGTCGTCCGCGATAACCGTTCCGGTATCCGAAACCGTGCGCTTGGACGGGGAAACGCTGCCCCGGTTCTTCGGCCGCTTCCCGCCCTCGCGTTACGTCACCTTCTTGAAGATGGTCACGCCGAGCAGGAACAGGACGGCCGCGATGACGAGCGCGGCGATGAACAGGAATTTCGCAATGCCCATGGCGCCGCCGGCAATGCCGCCGAAGCCCAGCACCCCGGCAATGAGGCCGATGACGGCGAAAATGATGGCCCACTTGATCATGGTGTTCTCCTGTCGGGGTGGCGCTCGGCGGCGAACGAGGTTGTGGATGGCATCGAGGCGATGCTGGAGGAGAACCTAGGGACTCGCGCGTCTTTCGTCCGTGAAGCGGTGGCGCGGGCGAAAACCTGTCAGGCAAGTGCACCGTGGCCACGGTTCGCCGATCCCGGTCTGGTACGCGCGTACATCTAAGGCGCAAAACTTCACGGCGCCTCCCGCCCGGGTCGCCTAGCGTGGTCGTCCAATCCCGACGGGAAACCCCGCCATGACCGACAACGCCGAACTTGAAAAGAAATTCTGGAAGACCCTGAAGTCCGACATGACCGTGATGCTCGGCGTGGACGGGCTGGAGGGCGGCCACACCCGCCCGATGACCGCACAGCTCGAACACGACGAACGCGGTCCGATCTGGTTCTTCACCTCCACCGACAATGCACTGGTACGCCAGCTGTCCACGCCGCAGCGCGCGACCGCCGCGTTCGCAGGCAAGGGCCACCACCTGTTCGCCAGCATCGGCGGCATGCTCGTGGTCGACACCGACCGTGCGGTGGTCGAGCGCTTGTGGAATCCGTTCGTGGCCGCCTGGTACGAAGGCAAGGACGACCCGAAGCTGGCGCTGTTGCGCCTGGACCCGGACCAGGGCGAGGTCTGGCTCAACGAGAACAACCTGCTGGCCGGGGTGAAGATGCTGATGGGCATCGATCCGAAGAAGGACTACGAGGACAAGGTCGGCAAGGTCGACTTGCGCTGAGGCTGGAGCCGAGGCGCCTGGAAGCGGAGTCCGGGTGCGCCTTCCCGGAAGGTGCCTCGGCGGCGGCGCGCGCCTTGTCCAGGCGGAGTATCTTCCGCTCCATCCGCCAGCCGCAGGAAGGAACGTCATGACCCGCTACCGCGCATGGGCCGCCGCGAAACCCGGTGCCGCCCTCGAACCCTTCGAATACGACCCGGGCCCGCTGGGCGCCGAGGACGTCGAGATCACGATCGAGCACTGCGGCATCTGCCACTCGGACCTGTCGATGCTCGACAACGAATGGGGCTTCACCCAGTACCCGTTCGTGCCCGGCCACGAGGCGGTGGGACGGGTCACCGCGCTGGGCGCGAACGCCAAGGGCGTGGTGATGGGCCAGCGCGTGGGCCTGGGCTGGAACGCACGCAGCTGCCTGCACTGCGATCCCTGCCTGGCCGGCAACCAGCACCTGTGCCGCGAGCTGCAGCCGACGATCGGCGGTCGCCATGGCGGCTTCGCCGACAAGGTGCGCGCGCACTGGGTCTGGGTGATGCCGATCCCCGAGGGCCTGGATCCGGCCGAATGCGGGCCGCTGCTGTGCGGCGGCATCACCGTGTTCGCGCCGTTGCGCGAACTGGGCATTTCGCCGACCGCGCGCGTTGGCGTGATCGGCATCGGCGGCCTGGGCCACATGGCGCTGAAGTTCTGCCGCGCCTGGGGCTGCGAGGTCACCGCATTCACCACCAGTGCGTCGAAGGAAGAAGAGGCGCGCGCGTTCGGCGCCCACCACGTGGTCACCACCGGCGATGCCGCCGCGCTGGAAAAACTCGCAGGCACCTTCGACCTGATCATCGACACGGTGAACGTGCCGCTGGACTGGAACGGCCTGCTCGCCGCGCTGGCGCCCAAGGGCCGGCTGCACGTTGTCGGCGCGGTGCTGGAACCGATCGCGGTGTCGGTGTTCCCGCTGCTCATGGGCCAGAAGGCGGTCTCGGGTTCGCCCACCGGCTCGCGCGGCGCGATCGACACCATGCTCGGCTTCGCCGCACGCCACGGCGTTGAACCGAAGACCGAACACTTCCCGATGAGCCGCGTCAACGAAGCGATGGACCACCTGCGCGCCGGCAAGGCCCGCTACCGGATCGTGCTGGACGCGGATTTCAGCTGAGCGGGCAGGTCGCGGGGCAGGGGCGTACTTCTCCGGGCGCAGGGTCGTGCGGAAAGCCCACCCTGACCCCGGCCCCTGGTCCTTCCGGCCTGCCGGTGGTTTAGAGTCACCGCAGGCCGTCAGGGGGCGGAACGCGGGGAGCCGATGTCCGGGAAGATGCTGTTGGGCGCCATCGCTGCGCTCATGCTGTCGTCGTGTGCCACGACGTACTCGATCACGCCGGTCGATACCGGCGCTGCGATGGTCACTTATGGCAATGGCCTGCCGACCACGGACCTGGAGCGCGCCAACGGCGCCGTCCAGGTCACCCCGCTGGGCGTGGCGTCCAATGGCCGCCTGACCTTCGCGGTCGCCGGCTACAACAAGCTTGTCGTCCCCAGCGATTTCGGCCCGGAGCACTTCGCCGCCCGCGCCGGTGTCGCGGAGCTGCGGCTCTACACCTACGACCAGCTCGAACAGGAAGCGCAGAGCGCCGCGGCCTGGGCCGCGTTCGCGGTCGCGCTGACCGGTGCCGCCGCCGTCTACGCCGCCAACGACCAGGCCTGGCAGACCACGGACACCACGCTGTACACGCCCGACGGCGCCTACACGGTGAGCACCACCACCTACGATCCGGCGCTGGCCGCCGCGGGCACGGCCGCAGCGACGGCGGCGACGATGGCGGGCATCGACTTCGTCGGGCAGCAGCTGGATGCGGCCCGTGCGCGCCTCGGTGACACGATCCTGCAGTCGACGACCCTCGATCCGCAGCAGGCCTATGGCGGCTACATCGTGGTCGCCCGACCGAAGGTGCGGCCGCCCTACGTGGTCGAGGTGTCCGCCCGCTGGAACAACGAGGACTACCGCTTCCGCTTCAACGTCGCCAAGGTGGAATGAAGTCCTGCTGCTGAGCGAACCCGGCACTGCTGGGGGCCGGCGGCGTTCCGGATACGGCGGCCGTGGGAGCTCTTCGATGCCTTGCGCGCTACGCATCGAACCGGGTGACGCCGTTTCCATCTGCGCACCGGGCACGCCGCGTTGATCGCATCGCGGCGCACGAAACGGTCAGGTTCAGCACCCTCATCGCCGAAGGCGCTGTGCCACGCGCCAGGTGGGAAAACTCCACGCGCCGCGTCCGGACGACGCGTGCACACAGTCTGCGACGGCACCGCGGCACGCAATCCGCGCGCCGACAGGACAGTTCCTTGTGCAAAAAAATGTGCGCCGATTCTGGCCGGCCCGTCCTGCCACCGTCGTAAAGGGGACATGTGCATTCAAGGAGGAGAGCAATGGCACAGCTTCTATACATGGCGAGTTTCGAATCCGGTTCGGGTCCTGCGTTCGTGGCGCGGCATGGACAGACCGGCGCGCAGTACCAGGCGACCTTCGACGAGGTGGTGAAGCAGGGTTACCGGCCGGTCTGCATCAGCGTCGGACGCGATGGCTCCACCGCGCGCTACGCGTCCATCTTCCACAAGGTCTCGGGCGCGGGCTGGGTCGCACGCCACGGCATCAACGGCGCGCAGTACCAGGCTGCGGTCGACGAGTGGGCGCCCAAGGGTTTCCGTCCGAAGAGCCTTTCCGCCGCTACCGTCGGTGGCAACACGCTGTTCGCCTGCGTGTACGAGCAGGGTGGCAGCGGCGAATGGGCCGCGCGCCATGGCCTGACCGGCGCGCAGTACCAGGCCGAATTCGACAAGTGGGTCGGCAAGGGTTTCCGCCTGCGTGGCGTGTGCCCGTATGCCACCGGCGCCGGCGTGCGCTACATCGCATGGTGGGAAAAGAGCACCGGGCCGGCGTGGGTCGCGCGGCATGGGCTCAGCGAAGCCGGCTTCCGCCAGGCCCACGACAGCCTCGCCGCGCAGGGCTATGACCTGGTCTCCGGTGGCGCCGCGCTTTCGGGCACCACCGATTCCTACGCAGGCCTCTGGGAAAAGCGCACCGCGACCTCCATCGGCCACCACGGCCAGACCGGCGGCGCCTACCAGGCCAACTTCGATGCGGCGATGGCCCAGGGCCGGCGCCCGGCGTTCGTCGCCGGCTACTGGGCCGAGCGACCGGTGGACGTGAACCTGCGCTTCCGCATCCAGCGCCAGCAGCAGTCGCAATGGTGCTGGGCGGCGGTCAACGTCAGCGTGCGCCGCTACTACCAGCCGGCGTCCACGCTGACCCAGTGCCAGCTGGTCAACACCCGGCCCGGGCGCAGCGGCTGCTGCACGAACGGCAGCAGCACCACCTGCAACCAGCCCGATGACACCTCCGGCGTGCTGGATGGACTGGGTCATCGCAATACGCATACCGATGGCATCGTGTCCTACGCCACGCTGCGCGACCAGGCGGCTGCCGGGCGACCGCTGTTCATGCGTATCCAGTGGTCCGGCGGCGGCCGTCATGCCGTGCTCGCCACCGGCGTGGAAGATGGCGGTAACGTCATCGTCTGCGACCCGGGTGCGTCGAGCGCGGCGGACGCCAGCCTCGGCACCACCTCGGTGTGGGATTACGACACCCTGCAGACGGCGTACAACACCACTGGCAGCTGGATCGCCACCGCCACCACCGAACCCTGAGGTCGCTAAGGAGAGCTGCCATGCCCATCACCCTCGCCACCCCGCCCGAAGCGGCGGCCGCCGAACTCGGCCAACGCCTGCCGCCGCTGGCCCGATCCGCCGCGCTCGAAGCGCGCGCGCCCGCGATCGGCCGCGCCGCCGGCCGCTTCGAGCTCAAGGGCAACATGCGTGTCGCCCGCAGCCTGGCCGAGGTCGCCGATGCCGATGTCGTCGCCAGCCCGGTCTATGCGCTGGGCCTGGACCAGCTCGCCAAGGGCAAGCTCGGCGACGGCGCCAGACTCACCGCCTGGTCCTGGGTGATCGCCACCGAAGCCGGTGCCGTCTCCGCCGAGACGCTGGCCGAGACCAACCGCTTCGCCCAGATCACCAACGCCGCCAGCGCCGGCCGCTTCCGTCGCGCGCTGCTCGACATGGCCGCGGGCAATGCCGACGCGGATGGCGAAGCGGTGCAGCTGCGCATCCCGGCGCTGCACACCAGCCTTTTGTGGATCAAGGGCCGGCGCGAGGTTTACGAAGTGCTCGACACCAGCGTCGCAGGCCTGCAGACCGGTCGCCGCTACACCGCCGCCGAGCTGCTGAAGGTCCTCAAGCCCGAAGCGGAATCGCGCCTGCGCAACGACACCCTGGACGGCTGATCGAAGCCTCGCAGGACGACGGCTCGAAACTGTGGGCGGAGCGTTCGGGCTCCGCCCTCCCGGACCGGCGTGCGGAACGCTCGACACCCATCCCCGGCGTCATTCCCCTCGCGCCAGCGTCTCCTCGATCGCACTGAACGACGAGTGCGTGCCCGGTCCGGGCTTGTCGTTGCCGGTGGCGAAATACACCACGCCGGTGCCGGCCTTGCGGTCCAGCCACAGGCCGGCGAGCAGGCCATAGGCATTGCCGCTGTGGCCCACGCGCGGTATGCCGTCGCCGAACGGATCATCGCCGCACCCGGGCAGGCCGGTCGCGAGCGTGTGCACGGCCAGGCCATAGCGGCAGGTGAAACCGCCGCGGGCGCGGACCGGGTCGTCCTCTTCCCGGGTCAGGCCGTTGCGGCCGTCGAAGCTCCATTCCGGGCCGATCATCGCCGCGACCGACGCGGGCGTGAGCAGGCGCACGCCGTCCACTTCGCCGTCGCCCAGCAGCAGGCGGCCGATCTTCGACAGGTCGTTGGCCGAAATGCGCAGGCCGCCCTGCGGGCCGAACACGTTGGAACTGGTGCCGGCGCGCCACTGCGACAGGTCGCAGCTGCCGTCGCGCGCCTTGGTGATGCCGCAGGCCGGCTTGCGGCCCTGGTGGTCGTCCACCTGCGGCTTGCCGTCCGCATACAGCACTATCGCGCGCGCGGCGGTGGCGGCGTCGCAGCTGGGCCAGCCGTAGCAGGCACGCAGGCCGAGCGGCGCCAGCACCAGGCGCTGCATCAGCAGGTCGAAGCGTTCGCCAGTGGCGCGTTCCATTACCCCGGCGATGAGCGGGAAGCCGGCATTGGCATAGCGCCAGTACGCGCCGGGCGCGTTCGCGGCGTCCCACGCCTTCGGATCGTCGAGCAGGTCCTTGAAGTGGCCGTCGAACGGCACCTGCCAGTAGCCGGCGCCGTCGGTCAGGCTGGAGGTGTGCGAGAGCAGCAGGCGCAGGGTGATCGGCGTGTCGGGGAAGGCCGGGTTGCGCACGGGGTAGCCGAGCGTCTTCGAGACGTCCGCATCCAGGTTCAGCGTGCCGGCCTCGACCAGCCGCATCACCCCGATCGCCAGCACCAGCTTGGAGATGGAAGCGATGCGCACCGGGTCGTCGGCGGTGACGGCGCGTCCAGTGGACGGATCGGCCAGGCCGGTGACGCGCACATCGGTGGCGCCGTTGCGGTCGAAGGCGACGCGCACGGTGGCCACGGGCGTGGAGTACTCGTCGGCGAACGCCGGCGTGGCGGCCAGCAGGACGAGGCAGGCGAGGTGGGGGAGGCGGGCGAGGCGGCGCAGGAAAGGATTCATGGCACCGAGTGTAGTCAAACGGGGCGCTGAGCCTCAGCCGTCGGGCAGCGCCGACTGATCCATCCAGACCGGTCCCCAGACATGGCCATCCGGATCGGCCAGGTCGCGGCCGTACATGAAGCCCAGGTCCTGCGCCGGATTGATGTCTGCGGTGCCGCCATTGGCCGCGGCAGCCGCCAGCATGGCATCGACCGCCGCGCGATCATCCAGGGAGATCGCAAGCGACACCTCGCTCGATGTCGATGGCGGGATCGGACGATCGGTGAACGTGCGCCACCGGTCACGGGTGAGCAGCATCACGTGGATCGCCTCGCTCCAGACCATGCAGGCTGCGGTTTCATCGGAGAACAGCGGATTGTTCTCGAAGCCCAGGGCCGCGTAGAACCTTTTGGAGGCGGGAAGGTCGGCGACGGGCAGGTTGACGAAGATCATGCGTGGCATGGCGGCTCTTCTCGCAGGGATTGCCAGGACGACGGACGGGCAGGGTGGGCATCGACATCCGGAAGGGCGTGGCCCCGCGAACTCCAGCGCCTGTGACCCGCGCTTCGATCCTTCCGCCCGCATGGGCGAGGCCTCGCCCATGCGTCCGCGATGTCCTTCCTCCGATCACGGCCACGGCCCCCACCCGACGGACGTCTCCGGGACTATGGTCACTTGTGGCGCCCCGTGGCCGGGCGGCATCGTCGCCGGACCCGTGCCTCCGCCCTCGTGGCCCCTGGAGTTTCCGTGTTCCGATTCCGCCCGCTGTTCGCCGCCTGCCTGCTGCTCGTGTCCGCCCATGCCGCCGCCGCGTCGCCGCGCGAGGCGGTCGCGCAGGTCGCCGACACCATCGAGGAGGCGTACTTCGATCCGCAGCGCGCCACCGTGATCGCCGCGGCGCTGCGCGCCGACGCCGCCGGCGGGCGCTACGACCGCTACGCCAACCCGCAGGACCTGGCCACCGCGCTGACGACCCGGCTCAAGGCCGAGGACCGGCACTTCAACGTGCGCTGGTCCGATGCGCCGCCGGCACAGCGCCCCGGGCCGGGCCCGGGCGCCGATCCGGCGCGCACCAACTTCGGCATCCGGCGCGCCGAGGTGCTGCCGGGCAACGTCGGCTACCTGGACCTGCGCTACTTCGCCGACATCGACTTCGACGATCCGCGCGATCCGGCGCGGCAGGCCATCGACGCGGTGCTGCAGGTGCTCGGCAATACCGATGCGCTGGTCATCGACCTGCGCGACAACGGCGGCGGTTCGCCGGCGATGGTCGGCTACCTGGCCAGCGCCTTCGTCGCGCCCGGTGCCGACATCTACAACACCTTCCACTCGCGCCGCGGCACGATGTCCGAAGCCCCGGTCACCGCCCACCCGGCGCCGCGCACGAAGCTGCCGCTGTACGTGCTGACCAGCGGCCGCACCGGTTCGGCGGCGGAGGCCTTCGCCTACACGCTCAAGAACGCCAGGCGCGCGACCGTGGTCGGCGAGGCCAGTGGCGGTGCGGCCAACCCCGGGCGGCCGTTCCCGCTGGACGACGGCTACAGCGTGTTCGTGTCCACCGGCTCGCCGGTCAGCCCGATCACCGGCGGCAACTGGGAAGGCAGCGGCGTGCAGCCGGACGTGGCGGTGGCTTCCGCCGATGCGCTGCGGCGCGCGCAGCAGCTCGCGCTGGCCTGGCTGGTCGAGGAGGGCGCCGGCACGGCCGCGCGCTGGTCGCTGGACGCGCTGACCATCGAGCCGCCGGCGCAGGCGCCGGCCGCCATCGGTGCGCTGGTCGGCCAGTACGGTGTCGTCGCGATCGAAGCGGCCGGCGATGGCCTGCAGTTGCGCCAGGGCCGCCGTCCGCCGCTGCGCCTGCAGCCGCTGGCGACGGACCTGTACTTCATCGAGGGCGACCCGACCCGCCGCGTGCAGTTCGAGCGCACGCCTGCGGGCGAGGTCGCCGCGCTGGAAGTGCGGATGGCCGACGGCAATGTCGCCCGCCACGTGCGCGGCCCGAACGAATCCTGATCGCAGCCCGGGCGGGTGCCGCCGCGCGGCGCCCGTCCTCAGCGGACGTACGGCTCCACCCGCGGGTCGCGCGGGTCGCGCGGATCGGTGGCGACCACCACTTGCGTGGGGCTGGCCGCAATCCGCGCGGCCAGTTCGTTGCCGCGGCGCTGCTCGGTGATCAGCTCGCGCAACAGCGGCTTGATCCCGAACAGCGCGAACGGCACCAGGATCCACAGCACGGTGAGGATCAGGCCGAAGATCGCGCCGACCAGCATGAGCATGTCCATGCCGGTGGTGCCGGTGGTCGTGGCGGTGGCGGTGGCGATGGCAAGCATGCGGGGACTCCGTGGCGTGGGGAGCCCGCAGCCTGCGCCGGCCGGCGTCGCGGTGGCGCGAATTGGGGCGCCACCGGCCAGTTTCCGCCTGTGCGAGGCATGTGGCGGAAGTGGGTCCGCCGCGCGCCGCGATGCCGCACCTCCCTCCCCTATAATCCGCGCCCCGATCCTTCCGCCGCCGCCCGCATGGGCGCGGCCACGCCGTGGGTGCCGCGATGTCCTTCCTCCGATCCGAACTGGCGCAGTGGCGCGCCCATCCGCTGCGCGAGCTGCTGGCCGGCGCGGTGGCCACCTTCGCCCTGATCCCGGAGGTCATCGCGTTCTCCTTCGTCGCCGGCGTCGATCCGCAGGTGGGGCTGTTCGCTTCCTTCGTGCTGAGCGTGGTGATCGCGGTGTTCGGCGGGCGTCCGGCGATGATCACCGCCGCCGCCGGTTCGGTTGCGCTGGTCGCCGCGCCGCTGGTGTCGCAGCACGGCCTGCCGTACCTGTTCGCCGCCGGCGTGCTGGCCGGCGTGGTGCAGCTGCTGTTCGGCGCGTTGCGACTGGGCGTGCTGATGCGTTTCGTCAGCAGTTCGGTGCGCACCGGCTTCGTCAATGCGCTGGCAATCCTGATCTTCGCCGCGCAGCTGCCGCACCTGCACGGCGCCAACGCGGCGACCTGGGCGATGCTGGCGCTGGGCCTGGCGGTGATCTATGGCGTGCCGAGGCTGCCGTTGCCCGGTGCGAAGGTCATTCCCTCGCCGCTGATCTGCATCGCCGTACTCAGCATCCTGTCGGTGGCAATGGGCCTGCCGCTGAAGACCGTCGCCGACCTCGGCCAGCTGCCCGGCGCGCTGCCGCAGTGGCTGGGCCTGCCGGACGTGCCGTGGTCGTGGCAGACGCTTCAGATCATCGCCATGCCGGCGCTGGCCATCGCCATGGTCGGCCTGCTTGAGTCGCTGATGACCGCGCGCGTGGTCGATGAACTCACCGACACGCCGAGCCCGAAGAACCGCGAGGCGGCCGGCCTGGGCGTGGCCAACGTCGCCGCCAGCCTGTTCGGCGGCATTGCCGGTTGCGGCATGATCGGCCAGACGGTCAGCAACGTGAAGTACGGCGGCCGCGGGCGCTTGTCGACGCTGTTCGCCGGCGTGTTCCTGCTGGTGCTGATGGTCCTGCTCAAGCCGTGGGTGGCGCAGGTTCCGGTGGTTGCGCTGGTGGCGATCATGGTGATGGTCAGCGTCGAGACCTTCGACTGGCGCAGCTTCGGCGCGCTTGCGCGGCATCCGCGCCTGTCCGGCGCGGTGATGCTGGCGACCGTGGCGGTGACCCTCGCCACCCACAACCTCGCCGCCGGCGTGGCGGTGGGCGTGCTGCTCAGCGGCGTGTTCTTCACGATGAAGGTCTCGCGCCTGCTGCATGTCGAGCACAGCGACGCGGCCGATGGCCTGCGCACTTACCGGGTGAGCGGCCAGGTGTTCTTCGCCTCGGCCGATGCATTCATCGATGCGTTCGATCCGCGCGGCCTGCCCGGGCGCGAAGTGGAGATCGCGCTGGAAGGCGCGCGCCTGTGGGACATCACCGCGGTGGCCGCGCTGGACAAGGTGGTGACGCGCTTCCGCCACCACGGCATCCGCGTGCGCGTGCACGGCATGGACCCGCACAGCCGCACCCTTATGCGCCGCGTCCGCCGCGAAGGCGAGTGGGCGGACTACGGGGTGGAAGGGGCGTAGTCGGTGTAGTTGCGCCGCAGCATCAAGGGGCGCATTGGCCGGCCCGGGGCGTGTGCCGGCTGCAGTACCCGGGTTCCCGCGTGACATCTGGCCGCTGGGCCGCGCCCACGGCGTTACCGAAGCAGGCGCCAGGGGAAACGGCCGACCCGTTCCGGGCAGGCCCGCGCCTCCGTGAGGTCCGAGGAAACCTGCATGCCAGCGCATGGGTCGGGGTACCGCGCCTTCATCAGCTACAGCCATGCCGATGCGGCGGTGGCGCGGTGGCTGCACCGGGCGCTGGAGACCTACCGCATCCCGTCGCGGCTGGTCGGCCGCACGACCGGCCTGGGCGAGGTGCCCGCGCGGCTGACGCCGATCTTCCGCGATCGCGACGAACTGTCGGCTTCAGGCGATCTCACCGGCTCCCTGCGCCAGGCGCTGGAGGCGTCGATGTTCCTGCTGGTGGTCGCATCGCCGGCGGCGGCGCGCTCGCGCTGGGTGGACGAGGAGGTGCGCCACTTCAAGCAGCTCCACGGCGAAGGCCGGGTGCTGGCGCTGATTGCAAGCGGCCATCCCGGCGCGGATGACGGGTCCGAGTGCTACCCGCCGTCGCTGCGCCTGCGCCTGGCCGCCGATGGCAGTGTCGGCAACGAACCGGCCGAGCCGCTCGCGGTGGACCTGCGCCCGGGCGGCGACGGCAAGCGCATGGCCAAGCTCAAGCTGGTCGCCGGCCTCACCGGCCTGCCGCTGGATGCGCTGGTGCAGCGCGAGGCGGCGCGTCGCCATCGCCGGATCACGGCGGTGGCGACGGTCGCGGTCGTGCTGGCCATGAGCATGTCGGTGCTCGCCCTGATGGCCGTGCGCGGCCAGGCCGAAGCCGAACGCCAGCGCGCCGAGGCCGACGGCCTGGTCGAATTCATGCTCACCGACCTGCGCTCCCGGCTTGAACCGGTGGGTCGACTGGAGATCTTCGACGCGGTCGGCCAGCGCGCGCTTACCTACTACGGCCGGCAGGACATCGATGCGCTCGATGCCGACGCGCTCGGCCGCCGCTCGCGGGCACTGCACCTGGTGGGCGAGGTGCGCGAACTGCGCGGCAACAGCGAAGAAGCGCTCGAAGCGTTCGTCCAGGCCGAGCGCACCACCGCCGAGCTGCTCGCGCGCTCGCCGGACGACGCGCAGCGGATCTTCGACCACGCCCAGAGCGTGTACTGGGTCGCCTACATCCCTTGGCAACGCAACGAGCTGGAGCAGGCCGAGCGCGGCTTCCGCGAGTACGACCGGCTGGCCGCGCAGCTGGTCGCGCTGGATCCGCATCGCCCGGAGTGGCTCAACGAACGCGCCAGTTCGCAGACCAACCTGGGTGCGCTGATGCAGCGGATGGGTCGCCACCCCGAAGCCGCCGACCACTTCCAGCAGGCGCTGGTGCTGTCGCGCGAGCTGGCCGCGGCGGCGCCAGGGGACCGCGAGCTGCAGTGGGCGCTCGCCCAGGCGCACGCCTGGCTGGGCGACGCGCTGTTGCAGTCCTGGCTGTTCGGCGACGCCGCCCTGCAGCGGCAACAGGAACTGCATGTCTACGAGACGATGCTGGTCGCCGACCCGCGCGATGCCAAGGCACGCGAGGGCAAATCCGTGGCGCTGGCGATGATCGCCGAGTCGCAGCTGATGGAAGGCCGACTGCAGCAGGCCCACGATTCGGCCCGGGCCAGCCACGAGACCATCGTGGCGCTGGCCGGCGAGGATCCCGAGAACCAGCTCTGGCGCGAGATGGTCGCGTCCATCACCAACAAGCGCGTGGAAGCGCTGATGCTCGATGGCCGCTGGCAGGAAGCCGGAGAGCTCAACCGGCAGGCGCTTGCGCTCGCCGCCGCGCTGGTGGACACCGACCCGTCGGTGGCCAGCTGGCGCACGGACGTGCTGATGGGCGCGCGCTGGATGGAAGTGGCCATCGCCTTCGCCCAGCAGGGCCCGGCGGCCGGTCGTGCGGGCATCACCCGCTTCCAGCGCGATTTCGCCGCTGACCGCGATCCCGGCGACGCCGGCCTGCGCATGCCCTGGGTCGCGGTGCTGGCGATGGACGTGGTCGACCAGGCGCAGGCAGGCCAGGTCGAGGCTGCGCGCGGGCAGCTGCTCGCGTTGCAGGCGCAGCTGCCATCCGCGCCGCAGCCGCGCACCCAGGCGGTGCTGCTTCACCTGCGCGGCGCGATGGCGCCGCATCTTCCGGCCGACGACGCTCCCGCGCCGGCCATGCGCACTGGCTACGACCCGGGAGTCATCCTGCAAGCCGCCAAAGGAACATGACCATGCCCGTGAACCGGACAGTGAACGTCTCCGTCGTCTTCAACTGCGTGCAGCACGGCGCAAGCGACTTCGGTGGTTCCGCCACCTACAGCCAGACCGGCTCCACGCCCGCCAACCTGGGGACCGTGGTCGACAGCCAGGGCAACATCGACATGCAGCAGGCCGCCGCCTACGACCCGTCGCGGTACAACGACAGCGTGGACTTCGTGTTCACCCTGGCGCCGCAGTCCACCGGCTACGTCACCCCGGTGACATGGGCGACCCGCCACGGCGTCGGCGCCACCATCATCGTGCCGCAGGGCGGCAGCGCCAGCGAGTTCGTGGTCCAGCAGTCGCCGGCCACGCCGCAGCAGCTGACCATCATCGACAACGACGACGACAGCAACACCTACAACTACAAGCCCGCGATCGAGCTGCCCACGCACAACAACTACTACATCAGCCTGGATCCGCGGATCGTCAACAAGCCCAGCTCCACCAACTAGCAGCCAGCCCGGCGACGGCACGCGGTCGCGTGCCGTCGCACCGGGCACCAGGGATTTCAAGCCTTCTTCCGCGGATCGAAGCGGCACTTCGCCACCCGGACAACCGCCGCGGGGCCGGCGCGGGCGCTTCGCCATCGCTGGGCTCAATGGATGTCGTAGTGCGCGGTGGATGCGCGCGTCAGCGACGCAGCTGCGCAATTTCCGGACCCGTGTGTGCATCGGCGAACTGCGCGCAGACTTTGGCGCCTTGCGGTTCCGTGGCGCATGTCCCGGTCTGAAGTCTTCACCGTTGCCGGCGCGCACTGTAGTATCGCGGCGCGCCGCCCGCAGGGGTGTCGGATTCACGAAGGCCTTGGCCCGGAGTCGCGACGGGCGCACCCACTTCTCCAGCATCCTGTTCGTCATGGGAGTCACGCGCATGCCCGTTCGTCCGATCCTCGCCCTGCTGGGTGCATTGCTCTGCGCACCGGCGGCAGCTGACGAGGTCCTTGCCCCGGTGGAGCGTCCTGCGCGCATCCGCCTGTTCGGCCAGAACGGCGTCTCGTTGACCATGTACACCAATGCGCGCTGCGAGAAGGAGTACGACGAGGAGATTTCGGCCTCAGGCTCGCTTTCGCACGGCTTCAAGACCCTGTTCGGCAAGAAGCAGGAAAACAGCACGATCGGCATCCCCGAGACCGAGGCCACCCGGAACCTGGCGATGCGCGACAAGCTGATGGCCAATCCGTACTACCTGGAATTTCCGCTGGTGCCGGGCCAGCCCGTCCTGCTGCAGGCCCAGGTCGCCAGCGCATCGGGTTGGCGCTGCGCGCGCGATGTACGCGCCGCCTTCGTTCCCGAACCCGGCGCGGACTACGAGGGCGAGATGATCCGCGACTTCGACAACGGCATCTGCGCGGTGTCCATCCGGCGCGTCGCCACCGATGGGCCGCCGGGGCCCATCGCTCTTTCCTCCGTGCCGCGCACCTGCGACGCAGGGGCGGTCGAGGCGGAGCCGCTGATGGTGATGCTGTTCGAGCCGGAAATCGTGCGGTACCGGCTCGCCGAGGCCGGTGCCGGCATCGATGAGCTCTACGATGCCGATGACAAGGGCAGCATCGAAGACTTCGAAGAGGTGATGGCCGAGGCCCCGCTTCCGGCCGGCATGGCGCTGTGCATCGTCACGGCGGACGCGGCCAGGGCGAGTCCGCTCGCTCGCCGGCTCCCGGCCCTGCTGGACGCGCGCGGCGCGCAGGTCAAGCTGATCGAGGCCAGTGCCGACGCGCTGCAGGAGCAGTGGCAGCTCACCGGCGAGCAGCCACTGACCTTCCCGCTGGTGGAGTACTACTGCCGCTCCGCGGCCGGCTCCCGCCAGTAGGCAACGGGCCGGCCACTACGATCCGGGCGCAGGCATGGGCCCGGACTTCCGGTTTTTGCAGGCGCCGATCCCGTTACGGCTCGGCGTTGCGCCGCAGCAGGTTGGAGTAGGACTTGGTGATCAGTTCCACCGCGCGTGCCGTGCCTTCCTGCCCGGCGAGCAGTTCGCGCGCCTCGGACAGGTCGTGCAGCAGTTCGCGGATGGCGGGCTCGCGCACCAGGCTCTGGATCCAGCCGACCACCGCGAGCCGCTCTCCCTTTTCGACCGGTCGCACGCGGTGCAGCTGCCCGGTGGGATAGCAGATCGCCGAGCGCGCGGGGAGCTTGAACGCGGCCTCGCCGCTGCCGGTGTCGAAGGCGAGTTCGCCGCCTTCGTAGGTGTCGGGCTCGTTGAGGAACAGGGTGAAGGACACGTCGCTGCGGACGTGGTTGGGCTCGCCCATGATCGGCGCGTCCACGTGGGATCCGTAGGCCATGCCCGGCTCGTAGCGGCTGACCAGGATAGTCGCCAGCCGCCTCGGCTGGGCCAGGCTCATGAACGGGTCGCATCGGCCCAGCGCCTGCATCACGATGTTGGTGATGTCCTTCATCACCGGGTGGTTGCCGGGGATCTGCTGGTTGTTCTTGGCCTTGTGCAGCAGCTCGCCCGCCGTGGCCTTGCCATCGGTGAACGGGACCGTGGCGACCTTCTGCTTGATCAGCGCAAGCTCGTCGGGCGTGATCAGGTCGGTAAGCGTGAGAATCATCGTTCGGGTCCCCAGTGCGCGCGGCCAGCGTCGGTTGGCCCGGTGCCTAGTGTAGGCGGTGGCATCAGGGAAGACGGGCCTGTCGAACGGGCGGCTGGCCTGGACGGCCATGGCGGACCCGGTTCCAGATCCCGGATCGGGGACCACGCTACAGTCAACGCCCAAGCAACGGCTTCCGACGATGACGATGCCAGTACCCCTTCTGTTCTCGCTGCGCGTGTTCCTGTGCCTGGTCATGGCCGCCAGCGTGGCCCTGGCGATCCGCATGGCCCGTCCGTGGGGCGACAACTACGCGTACCAGGAATTCTCCGGCTATGTGGGCCTGGGCATGTTCATGCTGTGGGCGATCCTGCCGCTGGCCGCGCTCGCGTGGGCTGCCCGCTGGTTCCGGCACGCGCGGATCGCTTCGTGGGTATATGCGATCGGCGCATGCGGCATCGCGTTGTTCGGCCTCTACGTCTATGTCGACGCCGCCCTGATCCATATAGACCCCCAGGGCGGACTGGTCTTCATGTTCGTGCCGCTGGTGCAGTGGGGCGCGGCGTTGGCCCTGGCGGCGGTCTGCGCGGTGGTGCGGCGCGTGGCCCGCTGAGCTTCGGTGGCGCGCATGCCGCCGTGGCGGTCAAGGCGGGGCGGGGACAGGCGGCTCACCGTCGGCTACGAGGCGTATCGCGGGCGTTGCCGCCGGCGGATGACGGCTTTCACACGGGAAATCGACGGCGCCTTTACACACGCGGCCGGACGCTATCGATCCCCGGCACAGTGCCGGGCGAGGAGCCGAGAAGATGAGCAGCCAGAACCAGCAGCAGCGCCAGCAGGAGCGGGAGCGGGAGCGCGACCAGGCGGGTGGACCCGGCGAAGAAGAAGAGGAGTAGCCGATTCCCCAGCCATGCCACAGGGCCCCCGCAATGGGGGCCTTGTCGTTGATGCCGTCGCTCAGTCGGCGGCGACCTCGATCCACGTCGGGGCGTGGTCGCTGGCCTTGTCCTGGAGCCGCACCCATCGGTCCACCCCTGCCGCTTGCAGGCGCGGGGCGAGCACGGGATTGAGCAGCAGGTGATCGATGCGCAGGCCGCGGTCGCGCTCGGCGTGCTGCCGGAAGTAGTCCCAGAACGTGTAGATCCGCTGGTCGCCATGGACCTGGCGCAGGCTGTCGGTCCAACCCTGTGCCAGCAGCCGCTCGAAGGCCTCCCGCACCTGCGGCTGCATCAGCGCATCCTTGCGCCAGGCTTTCGGGTCGTAGACGTCCTCGTCGGTCGGGATGACGTTGAAATCGCCCGCGATCACCACCGGGTGGGGCTGCTCGACCAGGGTCCGCGCGTGCCTGGCCAGGCGCGCCATCCATTCGAGCTTGTAGTCGAACTTGGGCCCCGGTTGCGGGTTGCCGTTGGGCAGGTAGATCCCGGCGACGAGGATGCCGTGGACGGCGGCTTCGATGTAGCGGCTCTGTTCGTCGCTGTCGTCGCCGGGCAGGCCGCGGCGGCTCTCGACCGGAACACTGTCCCGCCCCAGCAGGGCGACGCCGTTCCAGGAGCGCTGGCCCTGCCAGATCGCGCCGTAGCCGGCTTCTTCCAGGGCGGCGACCGGGAACACCTCGTCGATCGCCTTGAGCTCCTGCAGCGCGACCACGTCCGGACGTTCCCGGGCCAGCCATTCGAGCAGGTGCGGCAGGCGCGTGCCGATGCCGTTGACGTTGTAGGTGGCCAGCTTCAACCGCTTCTTGCGCGCCATGTCGGGGCTCGTCGAGGCAGTCAGTTGTCGCCGAAGCCGCGGCTCGACTGCGCCATACGCTGCGAGCCCATTTCCTGATCAACGTCGGCCAGCAGCGGATCACCGTGCGGCGGCGCGGTGTCGCCGGCATCGTGCAGGCCGAGGGTGGGTGATGGCCGGGTCGCGCGCCGGCTCTGCCAGGCCCGGTAAGCCAGCCAGCCGGCCACGCCCAGCACGGCGGTCTTGAGGATGTTCATGGCGCATCTCCGCAATGGATGGGCAACAAGACTGGCTCCGGTGCGGTGATCTGCGCGTGACCCGGCGATCAGCGTGTCGTGCACGCCGCGGCGGCAGTGCGTTTAGCGAGACAGCGATGCAGCGGTGCGGATGGATGCCGGCGGTTGCAGCAGCGATCGCGCCGGGCACGATGGCGAAGGACGCTACCTGATGTTGCGCACGATCGCGTTCGCGGTCTCGCTGCTGGCTTTCAGGATATTGGACAGGGTGCTCATCATCTTCGAGATCCGGTCCATGGCCATCTGCAGGCGCAGGCTTTCCATCTCGCCCATCCCGGACAGCGAATCCAGTGCCTGGCGGGCCTCGTCCTGCAGCGCGCGTGCTGCATCCAGTTCCAGCGCCAGGGCGCTCGCGCTTTCGGCGACCCTGGGGATCTGCAGCCTGTCCAGGCCCTTGGCCAGGTCCAGCACGCCGCCCTTGAGCAGGGCCGCGTCGCCCTTGAACTCGATCCGCGCCGATCCCAGCCGGACTTTTAGGAATGCCTCGTTGTTGTCCATCGTGCCCTCCGCTGCTCGACGACTCTGGCGTAGTGCCATGCCTTCTGCACATCGAACGGCATGCGAGGAGTCGATCGGTCAGGAAAAGCATGTCGGGATGCGAGGCGGAGCGGCGTCGAAGTACGCATGCCACCGATGCGTTCGTCGGCACGGGTGCTTTCGTGCCGGGCACGACGCGCTCCGCCTCTGGGTGAGGCAGCCGTCGATGCAGGGTGCGAGCCGACGCCAAGAAACAGACCGCATGCGCAAACAAGCGGTCCGGCCGGTCGGCAGGCGGCAATTGCCCGCCAGGACGGTCGACCGTGATCCCGCCGGGGCACGCAAACGGGTGACCCCCGGCGGGGGCAGACTGCGGGCGTCGCTTTCTGCTAGAAGGCGCAATGGATCCTGCGCCCGCGTCCCGCGACGACAACAGCTTCTTCGGCCACCCCAAGGGCCTGGCCTACCTCGCCTTCACCGAGGCCTGGGAGCGCTTCTCGTTCTACGGCATGTCCGGCCTGTTGCTGCTGTACATGATCCAGCACCTGTTCACCCCGGAAATCATGGGTGGCGTGCTCGGCCTGGGGCAGTTCCGCGCGGCGGTGGAGTGGGTGACCGGTCCGCTTTCCGACCAGGCCTTCGCCGCACAGATCTACGGGCTCTACTCGGGCCTGGTGTATTTCACCCCGGTGTTCGGCGGCCTGCTGGCCGACCGCCTGCTGGGCCAGCGCCGCACGGTGTTGCTCGGTGCGGCGATGATGTCGCTGGGCCACCTGCTGATGGCGTCCGAAGCCGCGTTCCTGGCGGCCCTGGTGCTGCTGGTCATCGGCAGTGGCCTGCTCAAGGGCAACATTTCGGTGCAGGTCGGCCAGATGTATGGGCCTCACGAAGAAGGACGGCGCACGCGCGCGTTCGTGATCTTTTCGGCGGGCATCAACGCCGGCGGACTGCTGGGACCGGCGGTGTGCGCGGTGCTGGCGCAGTACTGGGGCTGGCACGTGGGTTTTGCCGCCGCCGGCGTGATGATGCTGGTGGCGATGGGCATCTACATGGCCGGCCGGAGGCACCTGCCGCCCGACGTGGCCCGGGTGCGCGATGCCGCCACCGCGCCACTGACGGCGCACGAATGGAAGGTCATCGCAGGCCTGCTGCTGGTCAGCCTGGTCGCGGTGCTGCCGGCGGCGGTCTACAACCAGGAATTCATCGCCGGAATCCTGCTGATCGAGGAATCGGTCGATCGCGGCCTGTTCGGCTGGACGGTGCCGACCAGCGCGTTCAATTCCTTCGACGGCCTGTTCTGCATCCTGCTGGTGCCGCCCCTGCTGATGCTGTGGCGCTGGCAGGCCACGCGCGGGCGCGAACCGGGCGAGCTGGGCAAGATCACCATCGGTTACCTGATCACCGCCGTGGCCCAATTGGTCATGCTGCTGCCGGCCAGCCGGGTCGATGCCGGGCAGCAGATCCACATGCTGTGGCCGCTGCTGCTGTTCGCACTCAACGCGCTGGGTTTCCTCTACTACTGGCCCACGGTGCTGGCCCTGTTCTCGCGCGTCGCACCGGCCGCGGTCACCTCGACCATGATGGGCATGCTGTTCTTCTCCACCTTCCTGGGCAACGTGCTCAGCGGCGCGTTCACCGCCTGGTGGGAAACGATGAGCCACGCGCGCTTCTTCTGGCTGCACGCGCTGCTGGCGCTGGGACCGTTCGTGCTGGCGCTGCTGACACTGCGCCCGCTGCAGCGCCTGTTCGCGGCGCCCGGGTCGCCGCGCAGCGGTTGAATCCCGGAATCGCGGAGGATGCCGGCCGCACGGATCCCGCCGGCCGCTGGCGCAGGACTCCTGCGTCGTACCGTCATCGGTGATGGCCGGTGGCCGCGGGTCCGCCGACCTCGTCGATCGGGTCGGTCGCGCTGGCGGCTGCCGGTGTCAGGGCGTGCGGCGCGAGCCGCTGTTTCCCGACTGGACCCGGCAGCGGGCCGGCGTCGCGCGACACCGGCTTGTCGAGGTATTGCCGGGCAGTCGCGTTGCGGCGCAGTGGACCGCCCGCAGCCCGCGGGCGGCCACGTCCCTTCCGCTAGCGCACGAATGCGATCCGCTGCATGCCGGTCGCTTCGGCCGTCGCCAGGATCTTCGCCAGGGCGTCGTACTCGGCACTCTCGTCGGTCGCGATGCGCAGTTCAGGCAGGTTGCCGGCGTGCGCCCAGGCCTGCGCCTGCATCCGGCCCTCCAGTTCGCCGGCGGCGAGCGGCGCACCGTTCCAGGTCAGCTGGTTGGCCGCATCCAGGCGCAGCTCGATCGGCGGTGGCGGGTCCGGCCTTTCGGCCGGCCTGTCGAACGGTTGCGGCAATTGCACGCTGATCGGCCGTGCCACGATCGGTGCGGTCACGATGAAGATGATCAGCAGCACCAACATCACATCCACGAGCGGCGTGACGTTGATATCGGCCAGTGGTCCGGATCTCCCTGCGGTACTGAACGCCATGGCTCGCTCCCAGCAGCGGGGCCGGTCGCCCCGTGACCGACATTACGCCGGCCGACGGGTTGTGGCGGTTGCCGGCCGTCGGCATTCAGGATCCGTTCCTGTCTGCGGATGCCGCGCCGGCATCAACCGCCGCCGCCCACCTGGAACAGGTTGCCGCGATAGTTGCCTTGGAAGCGGCCGACCGGTTTGCCGCTGCGCTGGCGGACCTCCCCGTCAAGCCGCTCGAAGCCACCTTCGCCACGCTTGTAGGCGTACACCCGGCCCATGTCGATGATGCGTGCGTCGCCGGCGCCATGGACCTGCGAAGGGTGGTAACCACCGTGCAGGACCGCGGCCACCTTCGCGCCCGGTTCCGGCTTGATGATCCAGTTCACCGGCTCGTAGGAGGTGAGTACCAGGATCACAGGCTTGCCGCGCCTGACCAGCACCTGCACGGTGCCGGGTTCGCGGACGCTGCTGCCGGCGCCGTGCACGGCACCTTCGCCTTCGTAGACGCCGACCGTTTCGATGATGGCGGTCCTGGCCAGCGCCGCGAGGTCGTGGTCGGCACCCGTGGCCGGGGCCCTGGTCGCGCCGTCGCTGTCGCGACCGGCCTGGGCCAGGAAGGCGGCGCGTAATGCGGCCAGCTGCGCCGCATCGTCCGTACTGGCAGGCTCCGGTTCGACCACCGGCAGCTGGCGCAGATAGGCGTCGGCGTCCACCGGCGCCTGCGCCGGCGCCAGGCCATCGAGCAGGACCAGCTTGAAGTCGTCCAGCAGCGCATTGCGCCCGATGGAGGGGATGTAGGTCACGGTCGAGGAGAGACGCTTGCCGATCCGTGCCGGTGCCAGCGTATGCCGGCTGATCGAGTACAGCAGCGCCTGGTGCTCGACGCCGTTGGCGATACGGTGATGACCGAACAGATAGGCGATGTCGGGGTCGGGCGTGGGGACCGTGATGGCCAGCATCAGCGGCGCGAGCTCGGGCTTGCGGATGCGCAGGGTGCGCAGGTCCATCAGGACCGGGCCGTTCTGCTGGCCCAGGTGCGGTCGGCGGTAAGGTTGCCGCGCGGCCATTGGCCGATGGCCTGCCCCGGCTCGATCTCCTGGGCCAGGCGGGCGGTCCAGCCGCGGGCGTCCTGGTGCAGGTCGATGGCGGCATGCCGGTTGAAGCCGAGCAGCGCGTAGCGGCCGGGCACCGGCATCGGCGAGACGGCCGTAATCCGGTGGAGCGGCGTGGGAATATCGCTTTCCAGGCCGTTGAGCAGGTCGACGAACACCGGTCGGCGCGTGACCTCGGGCACGTACAGTGCGCCGGCCTGGCCGAGCCAGAAAAGGCGCTGATCGCTTGCATGCTCCAGGCGCAGCAGCGGCTTGCCGCGTGCCAGGTCGAGCACGACGGTGGCTTGGCCCTGGTTGAGGCTGAGCAGTCGGCCGTTGTCGGAGATGTCGACGACGAAGCTGCGCTCGCCGCGGGGAATCTGCCGCAAGCGCTCGCCGCTGCCGAGGTCGAACAGTTCGTGTCCCGTCGCGGTATGGAGCACGGCGATGCCGGCCTCGCGCGGGAAACTGCCTTCGGAAATGCGTTCGCCCGCGACCAGCCATGGCGCCGGTTGCGCAGGCACGGGGCGCAAGGGCGGGGCGGCCAGCAGCAGGCCCGCGTGGCGCAAGCCGATCCACTGCGCCAGCGCACGGTCGGCCTTCTCGAAGCAGGCCGCATCGGTCAGCTGGGCGCGGACTTCTTCCTCGCTCTGGAGCCACGACGGCGAATAACCATGCGCGCATTCCAGCGCACGCATCTTCAGGCGGCTGTGCAGTTCGGAATCGATGCGGGCGGCGTCGAAGGCCTGCAGCCGTGCCTGTTCGTCGAAGGCCTGCCTGGCCTCGAGCACTTCGGCAGCCGGGGGGAGCGCTGCATTGATCCGTTCTTCCGGTGCGGCGAACCGCTGGCACCCCATCGTGCTGGCCAACAGGCACCCCAGTACCACCCACCGCGTCCTGCCTGGCATGCCGTCTTCCCTGTCGTCACGATCGGCGAAGCGTAGCGGAAATGGATCACGGCATGCCGGCGCCATCGATCTTGTCGTTCAAGACCGCGTCGCCCCGCGGGCGGACCGCCGCCAGCGCTTCGCCGGGTGATGCGAGGCCACAAGAAGATGCCGCCCACGAGGGGCGGCATGCTTCTACTTCGCACGATGCCTGCGCAGGATCAGTGGACCCGGAACATCGCAGACGGGGCCGGCACGTAGCTGGATTCGCGCACGCGGCGGCGGTGGGCGATCAGGGCGGCTTCGGCCTGGCGTGCGACCTGCCACGCCTGGCGGTCGAACGGCAGTGCGTCGGGGCTGCAGCCGCGCAGGCTGGCTTCCAGTGCGCGCAGGCGGCGGAAGTCCTCATAGCAGGCCGCCTCGTGGTGCAGCGTCGGCCACGCCGCGTCGATCACGATGGCATCGTCCAGCCGGCCGATCCGCGGCATCCAGTCCGGGATCAGGTCGTGGACGTCGTTGGCATAGTCGACCACCAGCCGCGCGCAGTCGGCGACGTCGTTGGCGGCCTCCCAGGCCGGGTCGCCAGCCATGGCCACGACCGATTCGATCCACGCAATACGTTGGGCGATACATTCGGGTGCCGCTTCATCCGCGGCCGCCGACAGCTGTCGCGCGGCGGTCGCCAGCTGGTCCATGCCCAGGGGCGCCTTGTCCCGGCCCAGCCGGGCCAGCAGGTGGTTGAAGCGTTCCAGGTCGACCGAAGCCAGGTGGTAGTCGCCGATGTTCTTGCGGCGGCGCAGCAGATTGAAGGACAGGGGGGTGTCCAGGACGGCGGGCAGCGGCTGGACCAGGGACCGGTTCGTCATCACAGCGTTCATCGTTCGTCTCCAGGGGGTGGGTAGGCGCGGCATTGCCGGCGCCGGGCCAGCATCCCGGGGCTGCGCATGCAGGTCATGAGGCAGGTGCGACTGTTCCATGCGTGTTTGCTGAATTCATGAGGCAATCATGAGGAATTGGCGATGAAGCCCGGCAACGACCCGAATGCCCCCGGCGACGGCGGCGGCAACGGGCGCTACCGCTTCGACGGCATCGTCGTGGACGCGGCCGCGCACACGCTGGTACGCGACGGACGTGAACAGGCGCTGGAGCCGAAGGCCTTCGCGGTGCTGCTGGCGTTGCTGCAGCGGCCGGGCGACTTGCTGGGCCGGGACGCGCTGCTGGACCAGGTCTGGGGCCACCGCCATGTCACCCCCGGAGTCCTGACCCGGGCCATCGCCCAGCTGCGCGCTGCGCTGGACGACGACTCGCAGCATCCGCGCTACATCCAGACCCAGCACGCGCTGGGGTACCGCTTCGTGGGCGTGCTGGAAACGCAGGCATCCGTCCCGGCGGCAGCGACCGAGGCCGACGCAACGGGTTCCCTGGCGGCTGCCGTGGCGTCGGCAGCGGAGGTGACGGCACCTCCGATCCCGGCAGTGGCACACAGCGTCGATGCGATCGTGGAGCCGCCAGCTGCGCATGCAGACGCAGCCCATGCCCCCGCGCGCATGTCGTGGGTGGCCGTGCTGGTGGCGGTGGGCGTCCTGGGCGGCGCTTCGTGGTGGTGGCGGGACCGCGGCCAGAGCGCGGCACCGCTCGAGGCCTCGATCGCCGTGCTGCCGTTCACCACGCTCAGCGAGGCGCGCGAGGACCGCTTCTTCGCCGAAGGCCTGTCGGTGGAGATGCTCAACGCGCTGGCCGGCGTGCGCGGAGTGAAGGTCGCGGCATGGCGACCGCCGGAGGCGATCGACCGCGGCCAGGACATCAAGGCGCTGGGCCGCCTGCTGGGCGTGGCCTCGGTGCTGGACGCGAGCGTCCGTCGCGACGGGCGGCGATTGCGCATCAACGCGAGGCTGTCCGACACGCGCACCGGCTACACGCTCTGGTCGCGCAACTACGACGGTGACGCGGACACCATCTTCGACACGCAGACCGACATCGCCAACGCGGTGGCGGGCGCGCTGGTCGAAATGCTCCCGGAGGAGCGCGAAAGCCTGCAGCGCCGGCTGGCGCCGACCCGCAACGCGGCCGCATTCGACGCCTACCTGTTCGGCCTGAAACAGATGATCCACCCGCAGGGCGAAGACGCGCGCAAGGATGCCGCCGAGCAGTTCCGCAAGGCGCTGGCAGCCGACGCGGGCTTCGCCAAGGCGCAGGCCGGGCTGTGCCGCACCGAAGCCTGGAATTTCGAATCCAACCGCGACGTCGACGCGTTCGAAAGCGCACGACTGGCCTGCCTGCGCGCCTCGAACATGGATCGCACGATGGGCGAAGTGAGCCTGGCCATGGGCGACCTGTACCGCGTTCAGGGCGACGCGGCGCAGGCGCTGAAGTATTACGACGCGATCGTCGACGATCCGGCGATGCGCTGGCAGGCGCTGGTGGGGCGCGCGCAGGTGCGCGTGGACCAGGGGCGCGAAGAGGACGCGATGCGCGACTTCCGCCAGGCGCTGCTGGCCAGCCCCGGCAACGCGCAGGTGCATGCCGAACTTGGCTACCAGCAGTTCCGGCTTGGTCATTACCCCGAAGCGATCGCCTCGTACCGCACCGCCCTGTCGCTGCGCCCGGACGATGCCTGGTACTGGAGCATCTATGGCGGGCTGCTGCTGACCGCCGGCGACAACGAGGCCGCCGAGGTCGCGTTGCGGCGTTCCTTGGCGCTGGAGCCCAACGAGCCTTCGCTGAGCAACCTGGGCACGCTGCGCTACCAGAAGGGCGACTACGCCGGCGCCGCCGAGCTCTACCGCCGCGCGATCGAACTCAATCCGACCGACTTCTTCTACGTGGGCTTCCTCGCCGATGCACTCGAGGCCGACCCGCGCACCGCTGCACAGGCGCCTGCGACCTACGCGCAGGCCGCGGCACTGGCGCAGCGTTTCGTCGATGCCAAGGGCGACGACGCCAAGGCACTTGCCGCGCTGGGCTGGTACCGCGCGCAACTCGGCGAGCGCGACAGCGCATTGCGCCTCGCGCAACAGGCGCAGGCGCTGGGTCACGAACCCGGCGACGTCGCCATGTTCAACGCGCAGGCGCTGGCCGTGCTCGGCGAGCTGGACCAGGCCCGCGTCGCATTGCAGGCCGCGCGCAAGGCCGGCATCCCCGCATCGCGCATCGATACCCAGGCCGCTCTCCGGCGGACGGGCCTGGCCACGCCGCCGGGGGCCGCAGCGCCGACCCCGCCGGATCCAGCCACACCCGAGGCGCCCCCAAGAGGAACGTGAAATGACCATGACCAGAGAGCAGACCTTCAGCGTGGCGATCGCCGAGGGGGTCTTCGTCGACGTCAGCATCCAGCTCAAGGCCAGTGCCCCGGTGGTGCCCAAGCCGCGTCCAAATCCAAGGCGCCTGGCGGAACTGGTGCTGGATATCGGCGATCCCTCCAGTGAGGCGGCCCCGGTGCAGGCGAACTTCAAGATCGACCTCAAGTACCAGCCCTGATCCAGGGAAACGGCGACCTTCCGGTGGGGAAAAAGCAGGAGCGGCAGCATGGCCACACGAGTGCAGAAGAAGCGACTCTCGATCGAACTCGGCGACGGCATCGTCATCGACGTCGATATCAAGCCGGTGCTCAGCGGGACGGTCGTGCCCAAGCCGCCGCCGAGGAAGGTCGCGCGGGTGGTGGTCAACATGGACGACCACGGCGACTGGAAATCGATGGCGCTGGGCCTTGAGATCGAGGTCTCGGTGGCCCACCGCAAGGTCAAGGGCTGACCGTCCCGGATGCCGACCACCGGCACGTGACCGCGCCGGTGGTCGGGCCGTGTCAGCCCGCGAGCGCTCCGGTGAACCGGCGCGCAAGCTCGGCCGGATCCATGCGCAGCAGGGTCGGATTGACCTGGATCGCGAACTCGCCCGTCTCCGGGTGCGGCCGCGACAGGATGATGTCGTGCGCGCGCAGCCGCTCGGGCAGCGCCTGCGCCGATGCGTCGGCGACGGTCAGGAAGAAGCGACTGGTGCCGTCGGCGAGCTTGCGCGCCTTGAAGCGCCCGTCGGCCTGCAGGTGGCCGATCAGCGCATCGGCTGCGCGCCAGGCCTGCGCGTAGTCGGCCTGGAAGCGCAGGGCATAAGCCTCCACCGGCGCCACCAGCGGCCATGCTCCCGGCAGCGCACCGCCGAACATGCGGCGCTCGTGGTACAGGCCATCGACGAACCCGGCGCTGCCGGCCAGGATCGCGCCACTGGCGCCGTTGAAGTGCTTCCACAGCGAGACGTAGACCGTGTCGAACAGGGCGGTGTACTCGGCCAGCGAACGACCGGAGTGGTGCGGCAGGGTGAACAGGCGCGCGCCATCCAGGTGCAGGCGGATGCCCTGCTCGCGCGCGTAGCGGCTGATCCGTTCGATCTCGGCGAAGTCGGCCATGGCATGGTCGCGGCGGCGCACCGGCGTCTCGATGGAAATGACGCCGACCGCGTTGCGCACGCGGCCACCGCGCGAGCGTTCCACCCATTGCTGCACATCGTCCAGCCGCAGCGTGGCCTGGCCCTCGCCGAGCGGGACCAGGTTGAGTCCGCCCAGGTTCGAGGCGCCATCGCCACTGTCGTTGTAGAGGTGGCTCTCGGCCTGCACCAGCACGCGGCAGTCTTCGCCGGCGAGCCTGCGAACGGCGATGTGGTTGGCAAGCGTGCCGGTGGCAACGAACATCGCCGCCGGCTTGCCCAGCAGGCGTGCGAACGTTCCCTCCAGGCGTTCGATGGCGCCGCCCCGCGAATAATTGTCCGCATCCAGTCCGCCGTCGACGGCTTCCTGCAACCGGATCGCGTACTCGCGCGGATCCAGCGCCAGTCCATCGGACACGAGGTCGATGCGCTGGAACGGCGCGTCCTTCCGGCCTGCGGCCCCGGCCGCGAGGGATGCGCCGGGCAGCAGCGAGGCGGCCATCGCCACGCCCCCCGTGCCCAGGAACGTACGTCGGTCCAAGATCGATCCCCTTCGAATGGTGGGTCGATGCTGTCGTCGCGCGCGCTCCGCTGTCAAACGCAGCCGCATCGGGCGTGCATGGCCGACAATGGCGACTCCCGTACCGGAAGCCCGCGCATGATCCATTCCCTGTACCTGGCCGGTCCCGACGTGTTCCGTCCGGACGCGCATGCGCGCGGCCTCGAGCTCAAGGCGCAATGCGCGCAGTCCGGCTTCGAGGGGCTGTTCCCGCTCGACCAGGACGTGCCGGCGGACATCACCGACCCGGCCGCGCAGGCGGCGTGGATCTACCGCGCCAACATCGAATTGATCGAGCGTGCCGACGCGGTGCTGGCCAACCTGGATTTCTTCCGCGGCCCCGAGCCCGACAGCGGTACCTGCTTCGAGGTCGGTTACGCGGTGGCCAAGGGCAAGCCGGTATTCGGCTACATCCCCGAACACGGCAGCTTCGCCCAGCGCATCCGCGAGCGGCATCCGCAGGCGATCGGCGCCGATGGCGTGCTCGACGTGCACGGCTGGAGCATCGAGGAGTTCGGGCTGCCGCTGAACCTGATGCTGTCGGTGCCCGCGCCGCTGGTGGTCGGCGACCTGCGCGCGGCGCTGGTGCAACTGGCGCGTTACCGGGATCGATAGGTACCCTGCACGCCCTTCTTGCCCGGAATCCCCGATGTCCCCACGTCCACTGTCCGCCGCAGGGCGCCTGTTCGCGGTCGCCGCGTTCCTCGAAGCATTGACCTGGGCCGGGCTGCTGGTCGGCATGCTGCTCAAGTACGGCACCGGCACCACCGACCTGGGCGTGTGGCTGTTCGGGCGGCTGCATGGCGCGGCGTTCCTGTTCTACGTCGTGGTCAGCCTGTATGCGGGCGTGCGCCTGCGCTGGCCGCTGTGGGCACTGCTGGTCGCCTTGCTGGCGGCGATCCCGCCACTGGTGACGGTGCCGGTGGAGATGTGGTTCCGCCGCATCGGCCTGCTGTCGCAGCCGGCTCCCGCCGGGGCACGGGCTTCCACCTGAGTCGCGCCGGGTGCGCCGGCCCATCGCATCGACGCCTGGCTGATGATCCCGCCGCGAGGCGATGAAGGCTTGTGCCCTGTCCGGGCGCGCGGTTCCTGACGTACCTGCCCGACGTTGCTGCGTGGGCCGGCGCAGTTGCGTACCCGGAAGCTGGATGTTCCCGGCCAGGCATCCGGCACGTACGCCACGCCGGCGGCACCGCGACGTCGCCGGCAGGTGTCGAACAGGCTGCTTCCCGTCCGTCGTACCCGCACGACCGCCAACGCAGGAGCACGCCATGCAAGCTGATGCCCGGGCCACGGGGCCCGCCTCGTACTTCCCGTCCATCGAGAAGGCCTACGGCAAGCCGGTCGCGCACTGGTTCGCGTTGCTGGAATCCGTGGCCGCACGCCCGCACATGGAACAGGTGGCATTCCTCAAGGCCTCGCATGGGCTGGGCCATGGCCACGCCAATGCCCTGGTGGCATACCAGCGCACCCGTGCAGGCCGCGCATGAAACTGCTCTTCAGCCGCAACCCCAACCCGCGCCTCGCGGTGGCCGTGGCGCGCCACGTGGGCGCGCCGGTCGCGTTCGAACTCGCCGCGCCGTTCGCGGCGGGCCAGGCCGAGCGCTACCGGCCGCTGAATCCGACGCTGTTCCTGCCCATCCTGGTATTCCCCGGCGGCAGCCTGTGGGAAACCGATGCGATCGCCTGCCGGCTTTCCCGCGATGCCGGCTCGGTGTTCTGGCGGCGCGGCGACGCCGAGCCGCGCATGATCCAGTGGCTGAGCTGGGGCAAGGAGAACTTCGTCCGCGCCTGCGAGATGGTGCAGTACGAGCGCGGCACCCGGCTGCGCTATGCCCAGGGCCCGACCGATCCTGCGAAGGTCGAGGAGGGCCTGGGCCGCTTCGCCACGTCGGCCGCCCTGCTGGAGGCCGAGCTGTCGCAGCGCGACTGGTTGCTGGAGGACGGCCTGTCCTACGCCGACTTCCGCATGGCCACGTTCCTGCCCTGCAACGATGCCGCGCGCCTGCCGCTGCATGAATACCCCGCATTGCAGCGCTGGTACGGGCGGCTCGAAGCGCTCGCTGCGTGGCGCGATCCCTTCCAGGGCTTGCTGGCGCCGGAGCTGCCGCCTATTCCGGCGTGAGCCTCGTCGTTGACGGCCGGCGGCCGCTTAACGCGCCGCATGCATTCCGTTGGCGGCGGCTTAATCCACACTTGGTGATGCTGCGGCGTTCAACCCCGCAGGAGCTCCCCATGCAGATCAGCGAACTGATGAGTGCCGACGTATGCGTCATCGCCCCTGACGACACGCTCGGACGCGCGGCCGGAGTGATGGCCAAGCATGACATCGGCAGCCTTCCGGTCGGCGACAACGACCGCCTGGTCGGCTTCATCACCGACCGCGACATCGTCACCCGCGCCGTCGCCAACGGCCGGGGCGCGGACATGCTGGTCCGCGACGTGATGTCCACCGACGTGAAGTACTGCTTCGAGGACGAGGACGTCGAGCAGGTCGCCGCCAACATGGCCGAACTGCAGATGCGACGGCTGCCGGTGGTCAATCGCGACAAGCGCCTGGTCGGCATCGTCTCGCTGGCCAACTTCGCCCACGGCGGCGACGCCTACGCCTCGCAGGAGCTGCTCAGGGGCGTGGCCATGCCGCACTGACTTCCGCGTCCGGAAGTCAGTGCGCGTTGATGGCGCAGCGCGGCGAGCCCCGCCCTACGGTAGGGATGGCTGTTCCCGTAGCGCCGGGCCTGCCCGGCGGCGAAGTGTCAGTGGGTCTTTCCGTCGGCCAGCAGGTGGTCGCGGAAGAACCGGGTCAGTTCGATCGTCGATTTCACCCGGTTGGCTTCCTTGCGCCAGCCATGGCCTTCGTCCGGGAACAGCACGAACTCGACGTCCACGCCGCGCTGCTTGAGCGTATCCACGATCTGCTCGGCTTCGACCAGCGGCACGTTGGTGTCGTTGGCGCCGTGCATCACCATCAGCGGGGTGCGCACGCGATCCAGCTTGTGGATCGGCGACAGGTCGCGCAGCAGTTGGCGCTGGGTTTTCGGGTCGCCGTATTCGCCGGTGGAGATCGCACCCATCCACGGCGTGCTCTGCGCGAAGAAGGTTTCGAAGTTGACCATGCCGAACAGGTTGGCCGCCGCGGCGAACGTGTCCGGGAATTCGGTGATGCCGACCATGGTCGCGTAGCCGCCGTAACTGCCGCCCATGATGCCGATCCGATCCTTCGCACCGATGCCTTCGCGGACGAGGAAGTCGGCGGTGGACTGGATGTCGCGGTTGGCGTCGAAGCGGCCAGCATGGTTGTCGCTCTGCATGAAGGCCTTGCCGAAGCCCGAAGAGCCGCGGATGTTCGGCGCGAACACGGCGATGCCACTGGCTACCAGCGCCTGGTAGTCGGCGCGGAACGCAGGGCGCTCCTGGCTTTCCGGGCCGCCGTGGAAGCTCAGCACCACCGGGCCGGGGGTCTTGAAGTCCCTGGGCAGGTACAGCCAGCCCGACAGCTCGAGCCCGTCATGGGCGGTATAGGTGCGCAGCGTCGGCTTCACCAGCTGCGCCAGGTCCACGCCCGGATGCGGGCTCCAGGTCAGACGCGTCCAGCGGCCGCCGTCGAGGTCCAGCCGCCACAGGTCGGCCGGTGCCTGCGAGCCGGACGCCGCCAGCACCACCGAGCGACCGTCGGGCGCGAAGTCGATCCCCGACACCAGTTCCCCAGGTGCCGCCGGCAGCGGCGTGCGCTTGCCGCTGCGCAGGTCGATGCGTTCAAGCTCGTTGCGCCCGGCGATGTTCCAGACCAGCAGCGCGGTCTGCCTGTCGTCGCTCAGCGCGAAGTCCTGCAGCTCGCCGTCGTCGCGGCTGGCGAGGGTCTTCGGCGCCGAAGGCGTGCCGTCCGCACCGACCACCAGGCGCGCGAAGACGCTGCGGTCCAGGCCCAGGTTATGGTTGAGGTAGACCGTGGAGGCATCGGCGCCGAACAGGCCTTCGACGCTGGCCGTGCCTTCGTGCGGCGTCAGCAGGACGCTCTTGCCGGTTGCGAGGTCGTCCAGCCACAGGTTCTCGTTGCCGCGGGTGACCAGCCGCGACACCAGCGCGCGGTCACCGATGACGTCGAGCGCACCGCCGATGCCCTGCATCTGGATCGCGTTGCGGGCCTTGCCGGTCTTCGGATCCCAGACCCATACGTCCATGCTGGCGGGGTCGCGCACGTTGCTGCCGAACACGTAGCGGCCGTCTCGGGTGAACTCGCCGACGAAGGTGTTGGCATCGCCGTCGTCGTCGATCGCGCGCGTCCCGGTCCCGTCCGGCGAGGTCAGCAGCAAGGCCGCGTTGTAGCCGCCGCCCGGCGACACCGCGTAGGCGAGCCGGCCATCGGGCGACCAGCGCACGCCCGATGCGGGATCGCTGCCGGCGGTCACTGCCTGCGGATAGCCACCGTCGGCCGGGATGCGCCAGACCTGCGGCACGCCGCTGAGGTTGGTGATGTAGGCGATCTGCGTGCCGTCCGGGGAGAACTGCGCGCCGCTGGCGCTGCCGACGCGTCCCATCGCGGCAATGCGCGCCTCGAGGGCAGGATCGGCCGCGGGCCCGGCCTGGGCGCGCCAGGTGGGCAGGAATGCAGCCAGGCAAACAGCGAGGGATGCGACGCGAAGCAGTCCGGTCATGACGGTGTCCCCTGATCGTCGATGGCAGCGCTCAGGGTACCTGCTCGAGCCGGCGCGATGCGGCGTCAGGCGGAAGCTTGCGACGCCAGTCCCCTCAGCGCCTTGTCCCGAGCACGCCATCCAGCGCCAGCTGCGCCTTGAAACCCGCCTTCTCCAGGCGCTTCTGCACTTCGCGCGGCACGTCGCGGCCGCTGGTGAGCTTGTTGGGACTGCCGGTGTAGTGGAACAGCCGGCCTTCGCGGCGCAGCACCCGCGCGAGCTGGTCGTAGAAGGCCTGCGAGTAGAGTTCGCCGGCGATGCCGAAACGCGGCGGGTCGTGGAGGACCGCGTCGACCGAGCCATCGGCCATCGCCGTGACCGCCTGCGAAACGTCGGCATGCACCAGCTGCAGGCGACCTCCGCTTCCGGGATCTTCCGGATCCGGCGACCAGGGATTGAGCGTGCGCAGCCACAGCACGCTTTCGTTCTTCTCGAACGAATGGATGCGGGCGACGCCGGCCTCCAGGCAACACGCGGCGAAGTACCCCAGTCCGCCGCAGGTATCGAGCACCACCTTGCCGGCCGGCTGGACCAGGGCGACCTTGCGCCGCGCGTCGTCGATCGGCGACTCCTTCGAGGTCGGCAGCATCTTGATGCCGTCGATCTCGAAAGTAGGAGCGCCCCACTCGGTGGGCACCAGCTTGATCAGCGAGCCGGCGTATCGCGACACCGGCGACCAGGCCTCGCCGTCGAACCGGTAGATCGTGCGGTCCTTCAGGCGTTCCGGATACGGGTAGCGCGCGTCCTGCCACTGCCAGTGATCGATCGCCAGCGAAGCCTGTCCCTGGCTTCGGCCCAGGTCCAGCGAGCCACTCCAGCCGGGCAGGCCCTGGCGGTGCGCGGCAAGGAGCGCATCGGCGGTGTCGCGGGTCAGCAGCGGGCCGGGGCTTGGGGACACGGGATGGGAGGCGGTCGGGCGGGGCGGGCATCGTAACCGACGGGTTCCGGTTCCGGTCGGGCAGGCTGGCCGAAGGTGCGGCGCTGGCGTGGCCGGCGGTTCGCTATCGGAGTCGCGGAGGACAGCCAAGAAACACGCAAAAATGGCCGCTTTATAGTTGTTTCGCGTTGCACGCCCCGGCCCGATGAACGGTCGCTGCCACGTGCCGGCCCGCAAGTAGCATCCACCTCCTGCCACTTCCGGCAGCTCTTGGGGATGCCTTCATGAAGCACGTTCTTCTGGCCGCCTCCGTCGCGGTCGCAATCTGCGCCTTGCCCGCATGCAAGCGCAACGCGGACGACACCGCTGCCACTCCGGCCGCCGCCCAACCCGAAGCCATCGCCGCCACGCCCGCTGCCGCGCCCGCTGCCGCGCCAGCGGCGGCACCGGCCGTGGACCTGGAGGCGCTGGCGCGCCGCGTGGTCACCCAGAGCGCCGGGGTCACCGATGGCGAAGCGGTGCTGATCACCGGTCGTCCGCAGGACGCGGAGCTGATGGAGGACCTCGCGGTCGAGGTGGCCAGGGTGGGTGGCTACCCGATGATCGAGTACAGCAGCGATCGACTGTCCAGGCGCCTGTTCTTCGACGTTCCTGACAAGTACGACGCCCGCGAGGATGCGCTGGTCGGAAAGCTGACCGAGATCTTCGACGTGGTCATCAGCCTCGGCAACGGCACCAGCGAAACCCTGTTCGAAGGCGCCGACCCGAAGCGGATGGCGGCGCGAAGCAAGGCCAACGAGGGCATCGGGCAGGCGATGTTCAAGAACGGCGTGCGGATGGTCGAACTCGGGAACAACTTCTATCCCACCGCCGCACGCGCGGAGCGCTTCGGCATGAGCGAAGAAGCGCTGGCGAAGATGTTCTGGGACGGCGTGAGCATGGACTACACCGAACTGCAGGCGAAGGGCGAGAAGATCCGCGCGGCGCTGGCATCGGGCAGCGAAGTGCACGTGACCAATCCGAACGGCACCGACCTGACCTTCCGCATCCAGGGCCGCAAGGTCGGCGTCAGCGACGGCATCATCTCGGAGGAGGACCGCAAGCAGGGAGGGTCGGCCCTGTCGGTCTACCTGCCCGCGGGTGACGTGTTCACCACGCCGGTACCGGGCAGCGCCCAGGGAACGCTGGTGGATTCCGGTTCCAGCTTCCGTGGCAAGAAGATCGACCGGCTGAGCCTGGCCATCGCCGATGGCAAGGTCACGGCGATGGAAGGCTCCGGCCCCGGCTATGCCGACCTGAAGGCCGCGTACGACGCGATGGACGACGCGCGCAAGAACGAACTGTCGTTCTTCAACCTGGGCATCAATCCGAACATCAAGCTGGGTGCCGGCAGCACGGCGGGCAGCTGGATGCCGGCCGGTGCGGTCACCGTCGGCACCGGGTCCAATGCCTGGGCCGGCGGCGACAACTACTCCAACGCGGGCCAGACCGTGTTCCTGCCGGGCAGCACCGTGACCCTGGATGGCAAGCCGATCGTGGAGAACGGCGAGCTGAAGCTGCAGTAGCGCAACGGCCGGCAATGCGCGGCTGTCTATCGGGGCAGTCGCGCAGGGTGCGTTCCGCGTCATGCTCGCGGAAAGGCGGTCCTCCCGGGCCGCGATCGGGTTCGATTTCCGGTCGCGTGTCCGCTGCAATGCCGGTGATCGCCGGTACCGTTCCGTCGGCCATTGCGTCCGGCCCGGAGACCCTGCCGCCGGCGACCCTGCGGGTGGCCGGGCGACCCGGTGTCACGCCGCACGTGGTCGCGCCAGGTTGTGACTTCCGTCGATGGACAGCGTTTCCGGCGCTTGCCAACATCACCCCGGGGATCCAGACGGGGGATGGGGATGTCGCACCGCAACAGGCTGGCCGGCGTGCTGTTCGCCGGTGTTTTCTCGTGGGCCGGTGTAGCCGCGGCCGCCGGACAGGGCAAGGTCGACCTGGCGCCCTACCTGAAGCAGGACCAGTACGAGCGGGTCAAGATTTCGCCCGATGGCGCGTACTTCGCAGTGACCGTGCCTCTGGAGGATCGCACCGTGCTGGCGATCATCCGCCGTTCGGACATGGTGCCCACGACCAAGATCATGGGCGGCGAAAACTCCGTGGTGGACGACTTCTGGTGGGCCAACAACGAGCGTGTCGTCGTGTCGATGGCAGGAAAGTACGGCTCGCGCGACAGGCCCTACACCCGCGGCGAACTGCATGCGGTCAATGCCGATGGCAAGAACAGCAAGTTGCTGGCCAGTCCGTACGGCGTCGATGACACGCCCGGCAACTCATTCACCTACCGGACCGAGTTCGAGCGCGCGGTCTTCATGCAGGGCACCCTGCGCGACGAGCCGAACAAGGTGCTGGTGTCGGCCATGGCGGTGAACACCAGCGACCCGTACGTGCGCATCGAGAAGCTGGATATCTACACCCTCAAGCGGGACGTGCTGGCTTCGGCGCCGGTTCGCCGCGCCGACTTCGTCGCCGATCTGAAGGGCCAGGTGCGCTTCGCGGTGGGCGCCGACACGGACAACGTTTCCAGGCTGTACTACCGCGAAGGAAGTGGCGGGAAGTGGCAGTTGGTCAACGACGAGAATGTCACGAAACGCCAGGAGTACCCGCTGGGTCTCAATGCAGAGGGTACGCTGGCCTACCTCCAGGCCGAACGCAGCGAGGGGCCGGATGCGATCGTCAGCTGGAATCCGGCCACCGGTGAGTACCGCGAGGTGCTGCGCGACGCGGTGGCCGATCCGTACCGCATCCTCTACGACCTCGATGGACAGACGCCGATCGGTGCGTCGTACATGACCGATCGAGTGCGCAACCGGTTCTTCGACGACGACCATCCGACCGCCCGCCTGTACCGCGGCCTGGAGAAGGCGTTCCGTGGCGACTCCATCCGCATGACTTCGGCCACGGCCGATGGTGGCGAGGTGCTGCTGTACGTATGGAGCGACCGCAACAACGGTGACTATTTCCTGTTCAACACCCGGACCAAGCGCGCCGACCGCGTGTTCAGCCGACGTGAGTGGTTCATCCCGGATGCGATGCCCGCGACGCGTTACGTCAGCTTCAAGGCGCGCGACGGACTGCCGCTGCACGGCTATCTGACGGAGCCGCGCGGCCAGGCGCCGGGGCCGCGACCGCTGGTACTGCTCCCGCATGGCGGGCCGTTCGGCGTCTTCGATGGATGGGAGTTCGACGACGATGCCCAGATCCTCGCCGCCGCCGGCTACGCGGTGCTGAGGGTGAACTATCGCGGTTCGGGCAATTACGGACGCCAGTACATGCAGGCCGGAAACCAGGAATGGGGCGGCCGCATGCAGGACGACCTGACCGACGCTACCCGCTGGGCGGTGCGCGAGGGAATCGCCGATGGCTCGAAGATGTGCATCTACGGCGCCAGCTACGGCGGCTATGCCGCGCTGATGGGTGCGGCCCGGGAGCCGGATCTGTACCGGTGCGCGGTCGGCTATGTCGGCGTCTACGACTTGCCGATGATGCATCGCGATGCGTCCAGCCGCAGCCGTTCCGGGCGGACCTGGGCACTGGAATGGATGGGCGACCGTGCCGCGCTGGCCGGCAGATCCCCGGTCAACCTCGCCGACCGGATCAAGGTGCCGGTGTTCCTTGCCGCCGGCGGCAAGGACGAGCGTGCCCCTGTCGAGCACACGCGGCAGATGGAGAAGGCGCTGAAGAAGGCCGGGGTACCGGTGGAGACGCTGTACTACCCCAACGAGGGCCATGGCTTCTACACCGAGGAACACCGTCGCGAGTACTACACGCGGCTGCTGGCATTCCTGGCACCGCACCTGGGCGGCGCGGTAGCCGAGTAGGGCAACGTGCGGGCAGCGGGAGTGCCCGCTGCCGCTATGCGCCCCAGACCGTCCCGGCGAAGCGCAGGAAGTTCAATCCGAGCACCTTGTCGATCCGCGCCTCGGACCAGCCCTTGGCCTGCAGCAGCCGGGCCAGCGTGTGGAACTGGTCCGGGCCGCGCAGGTCGAGCACGAATGGATAGGTATCGGGGCGCTCGCCGGCGGCGCTGATGCCGGCGGCGCGGCGCGCGGCGATTTCGCGCGCCAGCGTGTCCCGGTAGGCGACCATGTCGTCGATCTGGCTGACGGTGCCGTCGGTGCCGATGCCGACGTGGTCCTCGCCGCAGGTCTTCACCGCATGCTCGAGGTGGGCGACCACGTGCTCGGCGCGCGCGTGCCCGGACAGGTCCAGGAACGGCATGAAATAGATGCCGACTAAGCCGCCGCGCTCGGCGACCAGGCGCAGCTCGGCATCGGTCTTGTTGCGCGGCAGGTCGGCGATCGCGCGGCAGCCGGTGTGGTTGATCGACACCGGTGCGGACGACAGGCGCGCCGCTTCCAGGCAGGTGCGCTCGCCGCTGTGCGACAGGTCGACCATCGCACGGCGCTCGTTCAGGCGCGCGACCACCTCGCGGCCGAACGGACTCAGTCCGCGGTTGCCGGGCGCCATCGCGCCATCGCCGAGCTGGTTGGCCGGGTTGTAGGTCAACTGGAAGACGCGCACGCCCAGGTCGGTGAAGATGTCGATCCGCTCCAGGTCGTCGCCGAGCATGGCGCCGTTCTGGAAGCCGTAGATCAGACCGATGCGTCCATCGGCATGGGCGCGGCGGATATCGGCCGCCGTGAGGACCTTGAGCACGTCGGCCGCGTGCGCGCGGACCAGTGCGTCGGTCGCCGCGATGTCGCGCACGCTGGCCTGGAACGGATCCTCGCCACCGGCCACGTAGCCCAGGGTCACGTTGACTGCGGTCAGGCCGGACGCGCGCGCCTCGGCGAGTACGCGCGGCGTGAGCTGCGGGACCAGCGTGTCATCGGGCAGGTTGGGATCGCCCAGTCCTCCCAGCGCGTTGACGACGATCCGCTGCGGCGGCGCGGCGGCACGCACGGCGGCCGGAAGCGAGGCGACGGCGGCGGCGCAGGCCGCGCCGGTGAGGAAGGTGCGTCGGTCGAAGGTCATCGTGGCCTGGCGGAAGGGAGTGTGGCCGCGGCGGCGCGAACCGGCCGCGCGGAGCGGGCCTCGGGCCCGCCGGCGCAGGATACAGCGCACGGATGCAGCGGCATCCGGCGTGAGGCCGCCTTCATGCCTTCCCGCCTACCCTGCCGTATCCCTGGTCACCCGGGCCGCTGGCTGCCAGTTACCCGTGCTGCCGCCCGTACTCGTGCAGGTAGGTCGATGAAATTGGACAGCGGTATTTTGGCGGAACCACGCCACGCAGCTTCCAACTCCGGTCACCGTCGTCGAACGGAAGGGGCGCTGCTTGCGATCGGGATGCTTCCCGCATGACGGACCGCGCACGGCAGCGCGGTCCATCGACGTCCCGGATCGCGATCCGGGCTCAAGAAAACCGTGGCGCGACCGAATGTACAAAGGAAGGACGCCCGCCGCCCGGATGCGACCGATGAGCCGAAACCCTCCGGCGCGACCGGGTCCGGAAGCCCGCCACTCGAGGATCCGCATGCCGTTCCACGATCACATGCCCGCCGCGCCGGAGGTGTCCCATGGCGGAGGGCTGCGGGCGTCCGTGGCCTGGGCGATGCTGGTGCTGGGGGTGGGGCTGCTGTTCACCGCGGAGATGGCGCGTCGCGAATGGCTGGACGCGCGTGGCCGCGCCCAGGTGATGCAGCAGTCGCTGGCCGATGCCGCCCAGGCGCGGGTGCTGGTGCCGCTGGACACCGGCGCGCAGGCGTTGCGGGCGATGCAGACGGTATTCCTGTCCAACGACCGCATGGACCAGCAGACCTTCGCCGAATACCAGTCCAACCTGCGCGCGCAGGAGCGCGTGCCCGGGTTCGTGGCCAGCGCGTTCGCCCGCCTCGGTACGCAGTCCGCGGCGCGGGCCGAGTACCGCTACGAACTGGTCTCGCCATTGCATGGCAACGGGATGCTGGTGGGCCTGGACATCGCCAGCCAGCCGCAGAACCTGGCCGCCCTGCACCGGGCGCGCGATGCCGACATGCCGTCGATCTCCGCGCCGTTCCGGCTGCTGCAGTTCCCGGATGCCGATGCCGCCGCCGCCCGCGGCATGACAGTGCGCCTGCCGGTCTATTCGCAGGGCCCCCGGCCGGTCACCCCGGAGCAACGCCGCTTGCGCGAGATCGGCGCACTGGCGATCAGCCTGAGGCTGGAGCCGATGCTGCGGCAGGCGCTGCAGGGCCGGATCCTCGAGCACATGCATGTGGCGATCACCGACCTGGATGCGCCGCCCGACCAGGCGACGGTGTTCGCATCCGGCGTACTGCCCGAGGGTGCCGCCCCGCAGCGGCGGCAGGTGGAATTCGGTGGCCGGCGCTGGGAGCTGCAGCTGTGGCCGCGCAGCACCGTGGTCGAAACCGGCGGGATCTGGCGCGTGGTCGCCGCCGGGACCATCATCAGCGTGCTGTTGGCCCTGCTGATGCTTTCGCAGGCCACGACCTATCGCCGCGCGCTGGAGCTGGGCCGGCGCATGTCCGCGCGTTTCGGCGAGAGCGAGGCGCGCTTCCGCGTGCTCAACGAACTGCTGCCGGCGCTGGTACTGCTTGCCGACGGCCGCGATGGCCGCATCGTCTACGCCAACCAGGCCGCGCGCAATCACCTGGGCGCGGTGCTGGACACGCCGCTGGTGTCCCTGTTCGCCAATCCTTTGCTCGGCGGCCAGGCGATGGCCGAGGCCACCGCCGGTGGCAGCTGGGCCAGCCAGGAGGCGATGGTGGTGACCGCCGGTGGCGAGGCGTTCTGGGCCAGTGCGTCGCTTGCGCAGGTCGAAGTCGATGGTGCGCCCTACCTGCTGATGGTCGCCACCGATACCAGCGAGCAACGCGAGCTGACCGAACGGCTGCGCTACCAGGCCGCGCACGACGGCCTGACCGAACTGTGCAACCGGCGCGAGTTCGAACGGCGCCTGCAGGAGGCGCTGGCGCGGCGCCAGGGCGATGCGGACATGGCGCCATTCGCGCTGCTGTACATCGACCTCGACCAGTTCAAGCTGATCAACGACGTGTCCGGGCACATGGCCGGGGACCAGCTGCTGGTCCAGCTGGTCCACGCGTTGCGCGCGCACCTGCGCCCGGGCGACCTGCTGGCGCGGCTGGGTGGCGACGAGTTCGGCCTGCTCGCCTTCGACATCGACGAGGACCAGGCGCAGGAGCTGGCCGAGCGCATGCGCCAGTGCATCGAAGGGGTGATGTTCGTCTGGCAGGACCGGACCTACACGGTGAGCGCCAGCATCGGCATGGTCATGGTCGACCGCGACGGCTGCACGCTCAAGGACCTGCTGGCGTGGGCCGACAGTGCGTGCTACCAGGCCAAGGAGGGCGGCCGCAACCGGGTGTGTTCCTATCGCGAGGACGAGGACACCACCCGCCGCCGCAGCGAGATGGAATGGGCCAACCGGCTGCGCTGGGCACTGGAACAGGACCGCCTGCTGCTGGACTACCAGGAAGTCGTGCCGCTGCTGCCGTCGCCGGAAAACCCGATCCACATCGAACTGCTGCTGCGCCTGCGCGAGGAGGACGGCACGGTGTTCCTGCCCGGCGCCTTCATCCCGGCGGCCGAGCGCTACGGACTGATGCCGCTGGTGGACCGCTGGGTGATCCGCACTGCGTTGGCGAACTTCACCCGGCTGCACGCGTGCGGCGGCGAGCTGCGCACCTGCGCGATCAACCTGTCGGGTGCCAGCATCGAGGACGACGGCCTGGCCGACTTCATCCTCGACACCATCTACGAATTCGGGGTGCCCGCGACGAGGGTATGCCTGGAGATCACCGAGACGGTGGCCGTGCGCAACCTGCTGCGGGTGGTGCGGGTGATCGAGCGCCTGCGCGCGGTGGGTTGCCGGATCGCGCTGGACGACTTCGGCGCCGGCATGTCCTCTTTCGGCTACCTGAAGAACCTGCCCGTGGACGTGATCAAGATCGACGGCAGCTTCGTCCGCGACCTGGGCAGCGATCCGATGAGCCGGGCGATCGTCAATGCGATCGCCCAGATCGGCCAGCAGCGCGGGCTCAAGGTGGTCGCCGAATGGGTGGACAGCGAGCGCACCCTGGCGACGCTGCGCGAGCTGGGGGTGGACTACGGCCAGGGCTTCGTCCTGCACCGGCCGGAGCGGGTGCTGTTCCAGCGTCCCGGCGGAATCCGCATGCCGGCCGCTGGCCTGGGCTAGCGCGGCTCCCGTGCGCCGAGCAGGTCCTGCGCGGCGTGCACCAGGAACAGGTATTTGGCCCCGAGGTCGATCACGTATTCGTTCTCGCCCCACAGGAACGGCCAGTCTTCCTTGTTCTCGGGGAAATCGGGCTTGAGCACGAGCACGCCGGGCACCACGCCGCCGGCGATGAAGGAGAAGTCGGCGCGGTTGTTGCCGTAGGCGACCTGCTTGGAGCGCGCGCCCACCGCCGAGACGAACGACAGGTTGGAGTCGGGGTGCGTTCCGTAGAGGTAGTTCAGGCCCTGCAGCGTGTCCTCGATGTCGAACAGCTCGGGGAAGGCGCGGTTCAGCCAGTAGTTGGTGGTGGCCATGCCGACCACCGCGCTGTTGCCGGCCCACCCGCCACGGGTGATCGGCACGCCGTAGGGGTTTTCGTCCACGAACGCCTTGCGCTCCTCCTTGAACTTCACCGCGCGCTCGCGGAACTTCGCCGTGAACGCCGCATCCATCTTCGGCAGCACGGGCGCCACCGCGCCGGCGTTGAAGGCGAAGCGCGCATCGATCGCCGGCCACGACGCGGCGATGGCCTTGGCGTACTTCGCATCACCGGTGGCCAGCAGCAGTTGCACGGCCGCCCGCAGCTGTTCGTCCTGCGGGTCGCCGCCGGTGGTGTTGCCGACCCGGAACAGGTTCGGCTCGCGCCCCTGCTCGAACTCCCACACCTTCTTCGCCGTGGCCAGGCTCTCGGCCGCCAACGCGCTGTTGTGGTCGCGCAGGGCGCGGCTGGCCGCGGCCAGGCCGGCGGCCGAGCCGTAGTTGAGCGCGGTGGTGTTGCTGGTGAAGGCCAGCCGGTCGTCGTGCGGCGAATCCGGGTCGGACGGATCGTCGACCTTGCCGTCGGTCTTGGTCACCGCGTCGCCCAGGTGCGTGTACTGGCCCAGGTCCGGCTCGACGATGCCGGGGATGGCATGGCCGAACACGCGGTGCTGGGCGATCAGCATCAGCGTGCCGTGCTCGATCTGCTGCAGCAGGTCGGGGACGCCGTCGGGCTGGTGGATCTCCACGTGCCCGCGCTTCTGGTCGATCGTGGTCTCGTCGCGCAGCGGCCGCGCCAGCTCCCAGGTGTCGACCAGCGACATCACGGTGGAATAGTGGGTCTGGGTACGCAGGTCGAAGTCGCCGGCGTCGAACCAGCCGCCGATCGCCAGGCCGGGGATGTGCTCGCCCGGCTGGAACGGCGAATCCAGGTCCGGGCCCTGGCCGTACAGGTCGAAATGCTCGCGGCCGGGTGCGACCTGGCGCGCGTCGTCCATGTGCGAACGGCCATGCCAGACCCGGTAGGCCTCGTTGACCGACATGTGGTCCATCTGCACCGGGAAGAACACGTCCAGGGTCGGGTGCCAGGCCGTGGCGTAGGCGTCGTCGGCGATGCGGAAGGCGGCGGTGCGCTGGCCATCGGCTTCGATCTGGTACAGGCCCGGTTCGCGCGCGGTGGAAAAATCGAAGGTGTAGTAGTCGTAGCGCAGGTACGGGCCCCAGCGTTGCGGCGCCGACGCCAGCACTTCGCGGGTGGTGCCGTCCGCTTCCACGCGCAACAGCCGCGCACGATCCGGAGGCGATGCGTTGCGGTCGTGTTCGAGGACGGCCACCTTGCGTTGTGCCGGGTGGTAGCCGACCTGCGAATGACCGATCACGGTCGGCCGGGTCCAGCCGGGCTCGGTGCCCGCGGCCAGCGACCACTCCAGCACCGTGCCGGTCTTGCCGCTGGGCAGCAGCGAGCGCACCACGTACCAGCCGTTCTGGGCCTGGTTGCGGCCGTCGTACAGGCGCAGCGGCGCACCGGGCGAATCGATGGCGACACGGCGCTGCGGATCCTCCGGGGCCAGGGTCAGCTGGTGGCCTTGGGCCATCGGCAGGCGCACCGTCGCGCCGTCCCTGTCACGACCGCTCGGGCCGGCGGGGTACAGCGGCAACTGCCCGCTGCCGTCGTCCATCAGCCAGGACTTTCCGAAGTAGGCCGAGGGCAGGAATTCGAGGTTGAACCCGGCCTTGCCGGCCAGCGACCGGGGCAATGGCCGGTCGAGCAGCACCTGGATCACGACGCCGTCGCCGCGTGGCGCCACGCGCACCGAGTACTCGAAATCCTCCGCGTCGAAGCGCATGCGCGTGGTGACCGTGCCGCTCTTCGCGTCGACGGTGCGTTCGAGCAGCGTGGCAGCCGCGTCCCACTGCTCGGGCGTGGGCGCCAGGCGCACGTCGCCATTGGTCGCGGTGCGCACCCCATGGTGGATCAGCTCGATGCCGGCGATCTTGGCGTCGCTGAAGTTGCCGTCGTAGGTGTTGCTGAAGGCCAGGACGTCCAGGCCCGGCGTGGTGAAGTAACCCGCGTCGCCCAGTCGTGGCCCGGAGGCGGCCACGGCGGTCAGTGCCGTGGCCAAGGCACTCGCCAGCAGCGCAATGCGGGTGCAGGTGGTACGCCGTGCGGCTCGGTTCATCGGATCCCCCTCGTGAGTGTTAACGCTAACACTCGGGGCGCAGCGGTCCAGCTGCGCTGCAGCAAGAAGCTCGCGCGCGACGTTTCCAGGCGCTACTACGATCGCCCCGGTGCCTGCGGCGGTAACTGGAGTGGCGTCCTCGCGCCCGTCCGGTGCGCGCCCGCCAGCTCAGTCGCGGTCCGGCGCGCCGAGCGGGAAATAGGAGCGGAAGGGGCGTGCCTCGTCGACCGCGCGCGCGAACGCGGGCCAGGCTAGCAAGCGGGCGCGATAGGCATGCACGAGGCCAAGCCCGTGCGGAATTGGGTAGGTCCAGTCCGCATAGAACAGGAACGGGGCTGCGCCGCAGTCCGCCAGGCTCGGGGTATCGCCGGTCGCCCAGCATCGGCCATCGGCCAGGTGGCGCTCCAGCCAGACGTAAGCGATGTCGAGCATGCGCGTCGCTTCGCCGACACCGTATGCATCGCGATCGGCTGCCGGCCTGATCGCATCGAACACGAGCTTCTGCTGCGGGGTGGAGACGTAGTTGTCGAAGAACCGGTCGAGCATGCGCACCTGCACGGCCGCGAGCGGATCGTCCGGCAGCAGCCGTACCGGGCCGGGATGGCGCACGTGCAGGTACTCGATGATCGCCGTCGCCTCGATCACCGGCTGCGTGCCGGCTTCGGCTGCGCTGTCGACCAGGACGGGGAAGCGTTTCATCGGCCACAGCGTTTCCAGCGCCTGCTGGTGCGCGGGATCTTCGAGGTTGCGGTACTCGAATGCGATGCCGTTCGCGTACAGGGCGATGAGCGCCTTCTGGGAGTAGGACGAGAACGGATGGGCGTAGAGGGCGAGGGTCATGGCTCGGCTCGTGGGCAGGTTTCTGATGGACGACGAAGGGGCCTCCGGCGGATCGACAGTCGCCGCGGTCAGTCCGCGGCGAATCCAGGATCGGCGCGCAGTGCTTGCACGTAGCCGACCAGCTGCGGGAAGAACGCGTCGAAGCCCGCGGCGATCCGCGCTTCGTGCCGGCGCAGGTCGTCCAGGCAGGCGACCAGGCGCTCGCCATTGCGCGACAGGCGGGTGGCGATGCGGGTCACGGCCAGGTCGACGCTGTCGCGGTCGCGGTACGAACCCAGCCAGTCGTGCGCGGCGATGCGCGGGGCGATGGCCTCCAGGCGCGGCGGCAGGTCGTCCAGCCGCACCAGCAGGTAGCGGTAGAAGCGCGAGGTGAAGGCGTCCAGCGGCGTGTCGCTGTAGCGCGACCAGTCGCGGGCCAGGCAATGGTCGTAGTACACGTCCAGGGCGATGCCGGCATAGCGGCGAAGGTCACCGGCGAACAGGCCGCGTGCCTCGACCACCAGCGGGTGGTCGTCGGTGTAGCGGTCGACCCGGCGATGGACCAGGATCTCGCTCCGCACCACCGGGCTGTAATCCTGCAGCGCGGCGCGGCCGAACACGAAGTCGCCCAGCAACGCGCCGAGCATGGCTTCCGGGTCGGGTCGGGCAAGGTAGAGGTGGGCCAGGTAGTTCATCGCGCAAAGGTGCGGACGCCGGCACGCCGCCGGCGATGCGGCCAGTGTGTCACGCCGCCATGGACCGCCGTCATCGCGCGCCGCCGGATGCAGCGACGGCCTGCCGCTTGACGGCATGCTCACCGGCGCGATCGATACTGCGCAGGTGCCCGAAGGTCCTTCCATCGTCATCCTGAAGGAAGAGGCGGCCGGCTTTGCCGGGCGCACGGTGCGCCACGTGCATGGCAACAGCCGCGAGCCAATCCAGCGCATGGCCGGCCAGCGCGTGCTGGGCGTGCACAGCTGGGGCAAGCATTTCCTGGTCCGGTTCGAAGGCTTCAACCTGCGCGTCCACCTCATGCTGTACGGCAGCTACCGGATCAACGAACGCAGGGATGTCGCGCCGCGGGTCGGCCTGGAATTCGAGGATGGCTCGGAGCTGAACTTCTACGCGTGTTCGGTCAAGTTCATCGAGGGTCCGCTCGACGCGGCCTACGACTGGACCGCCGACGTGATGAACGATGCCTGGGACCCGGCGCAGGCGCGCCGCAAGCTGCGCGCGCGACCGCAGGCACTGGCCGCCGATGCGCTGCTCGACCAGCAGGTGTTCGCCGGCGTCGGCAACATCATCAAGAACGAAGTGCTGCATCGCATCCGTGTGCATCCGGAGAGCCGGGTCGGGGCGTTGCCGCCGCGCAAGCTGGGCGAGCTGGTCACCCAGGCCCGGGAATACAGTTTCGATTTCCTGCACTGGAAGAAGGCCTACGTGCTGCGCCAGCACTACCAGGTCCACACCCGTACCGTATGCCCGCGCGACGGGCACCGCATCGCCTACCGCAAGCACCTGGGAGTGGCGAAGCGTCGCGCGTTCTTCTGCGAGCATTGCCAGCGGCTGTATCCGCGCGAGTGAGGGCTCGCTCGGCGCTCAGGCGGCGTGGTATTCGAGCACGAGCAGCCCGCCATCGAATGCCTTCGCCTTCGCCTGCGCCAGCGACCACGTGCGCCCGGCGGTGCCCGGTGGTGCGAAAGAACGCCCGCGGCCGAGCAGGACCGGCACGATGCGCAAGCGCAGCACGTCGACCTCGCCGGCACGCAGCAGCGCGTCGGCCAGGGTCAGGCTGCCCCAGACGATGAGGTCGCCCGGGATGCGCGAGCGCACGCCGCGCACCGCGGCGACACCGTCTCCACGCAGGAGGGTCGCCGCCTGGTCGTCGCCCCACGGCGCCTGCGCCAGGGTCGAGGACACCACGAACTTGGGCAGGTCGCGGATCGGCGCGGCAACCGGTTCGACCTCCGGGTCGGCGTGCGGCCAGTAGTCGGCGAACATCCGGTAGGTGCGCGCGCCCAGCACGATGGCGCCGACCTGGCCGAGCATCCGCAGCTGCTCGGCATCGGCGGCGTTGATCTCGCGCGCGTCGGCGAAGAAGCCGATGCCGCCGTCCGCATCCTCCGCGTAACCGTCGATGCTGACGATCTGCTCCACGATCACCTTGCCCATGCCGTCCTCGCTGCGGCTCCGGGCGATCTGCCCTTGGGATTTCGACGGCCTCGCGGCGCCCGGATCGACACCGCCGTTGTTGCATGAACAGGACGCCGGCGTGCCGTGGGCCGGACTATGCCGCCTTGTTGCATCGCAGCATAATAGGCCGATGTCTTCCGCCCCCCTCCCCATGGCGCCCGTACCGGCGCCGGCGACGCCTTCCCTGAGCCGCGCCCGGTACACGCTGGTCCTGGCCGCCCTGACCCTCGGCGGCTTCGCCATCGGCACCGGCGAGTTCGCCGGCATGGGCCTGATGCCCAACCTGGTCGCCTCGCTGGGCGTGAGCGAACCGCAGGTCGGACACCTGATCAGCGCCTATGCGCTGGGCGTGGTGGTCGGGGCGCCCTTGCTGGCGATCCTGGGCGGCGCACTGAACCGCAAGATCCTGCTGCTGGCGCTGATGGGGTTCTACGCCGCCGGCAACCTGGCCAGCGCGCTGGCACCGGAATACGGCAGCCTGATGCTGTTCCGCTTCATCGCCGGCCTGCCGCATGGCGCGTACTTCGGCGTCGCCGCGCTGACCGCCGTGTCGATCAGTCCCCCCGAAGCGCGCGGTCGCGCGGTCAGCCTGGTGATGCTCGGCCTGACCCTGGCGATCCTGGTCGGCACGCCGCTGGCCACCTGGGTCGGCCTGCTGGCGAGCTGGCGCTGGGTCTATGCGGCGGTCGCGGTGATCGCGCTGGCCTCGGTGGCCCTGATCGCGCTGTCGCTGCCGGCCGCGGTCGAGGCCCCGCGCGAGCGGCCCCTCGACGAGCTGCGGGCGTTCAACCGGTTGCCGGTGTGGCAGGCGCTGCTGATCGGTGCCATTGGCTTCGCCGGCATGTTCAGCGTGTTCAGCTACCTCGCTCCGACCATGGTCGAGGTCACTGGCGTCGCTTCGGCCTGGATTCCGCTGGGGCTGGCCGGTTTCGGCCTGGGGGGCGTGATCGGCAACATGCTCGGCGGCTGGCTGTTCGACCGCCTGCAGTTCCGCGCGGTCCCGGTGGTGCTGGGCTGGGCGGTGGTCATGCTGCTGCTGTTCCCGCTGGCCGCGCAGCAGCCGTGGAGCCTGCTGCTGGCCACGGTGGGCATCGGCATGATGGGCGCGCTCGGCCCGATCCTGCAGTCGCACCTGATGGACGTGGCCGACGGGGCGCAGACCCTGGCCGCCGCTTCGCACCACGCCGCGTTCAACGCCGCCAATGCGCTGGGTCCGTGGCTGGGCGGCATGGCGATCAGCGCCGGATTCGGCTGGACCTCGACCGGCTGGGTCGGCGCGTCCACCGCGGTGGCGGGGCTGGGGATCTACGCATGGGCCGCGCGCACGCGGTCGCAACGCCTGCAGGCCTGTCCCGGCGCACGCTGAGGCCTTGGCCACGCAAGCGCGGAGCGTTGGCGCTGGCCAGCGGCGCCACGACGCGGTCGGCTCGGGAAGCTGAAAGCACCCGCTGCACGGGCGCCGTCGCACAGCGCGATACCGGGCAGGACCCGCGGCACGCGCCACCGGCACTCAGGGCGCCGCGCTGGCGGCAATGCCCTGCTGGAAAGTGGTGCGACGCCACGCCGCTGGCGGCTGGCCATACTCGCGGCGGAAGGCGCGACTGAAGGACGTGTCGTTCTGGTAACCCACTTCCTCGGCGACGCGGGAGAGCGGGACGTTTCCGCGGCGGAGCAGGTTCGCCGCCATCAGCATCCGCCACTGGGTCAGGTACTGCATCGGCGAGGTGCCGACCAGCTGCTGGAAGCGTTCGGCCAGCACCGTGCGCGAGGTCCCGGCCGCGCGCGCCAGTTCGGCCAGCGACCATTCTTGTCCGGGACGCTGGTGCAGGGAGTTCAACGCGTTGCCGACGATGCGGTCGCCCAGCCCCGCCAGCCATCCGCCACGCGTCTCTTCGTTGTGGACGTGCTGGCGCAGCACTTCGATGAACAGCAGTTCGGCCAGTTTGGCCTGCATCCCGGCGCTGCCGGCGCGCGGCGCGCGCGCTTCGGCCAGCGCGTAGTGCACCGACGACTCCAGCCAGGCCCCTGCCGCCGATCCGCGCAGGCCGACCTGCACCACTGACGGCAATCCGTTCAACAGCAGCTTCGCCAGGCGGGTATCGCAGGCCAGGTAGCCGCAGACCATGCGGGTAACAGTGCCGCCGCCGCCGTAGGCCAGCTTGCGTGGCCGGCTGGACAGCAGCCGCTTAAGGTCCGCCTCCCGCGGCGGCGATGGCAGGCCCGCTTCGGACGTCATCCGGTGCGCGCAGCCGCGCGGGAACAGCACCACGTCACCGGCCTGCGCGGGCAGCGGCGGCGCGCCTTCGATTTCCACCAGGCATTCGCCCTCGGTGATCAGGTGGAAGATCACCACTTGCTCGGCGCACGGGTCTAGCCACGGTGCGGCCAGCGCGGCGGCCGGCGACTGGTAGCACCATGGCGCGCTGAAGCGGGCGTTGACGAAGAACGCACCCGACAGCTGCACCACGCGCAGGATTTCCGACAGTGCATCCATCGTCAGGCGGCCTGCTCCGCACCGACCTGGACCTGCACGTCCAGCGGCGGATGCCGCAGCATCGCGTCCTGCATCGGCGAGCGGCGCAAGCCTTCGTCGACCAGGGCGCGCAAGCGCGCGTCGTCGACCGCGCTCGCGCGGATCCGCACGTTGATGGTGAATCCGATGGCGCCGGGCGGCACGGGATCGCCCGCGCCGTCGCGCATGCCGAGCAGGCCGCGCGCATCGGAGCGGCTGCCGACGTGGACGTCCAGTTGCTCCAGCTCGATACCCTGGCTGGCCGCCACCATCGCGATGGCCGTGGCGCCGCAGGCGGCGATACCGGCCCGGAACAGCCAGCCGGGGGAGACGCGATCGCCGCTGCCTCCCAGTTCGCGCGGCATGTCGGTGTCGATCCGCGTTCCGTTCTCGTGCGAAGCGGCCACGCGGGTGCCGCCTTGCCACGACGCGTAGGCGGTCGCATCGTCGTGCAGCCCCTGCTGCGGACGCCGGGTGAATACGTCCACGGCGCGCTGCATGGCCTGGGCGATGGCGTCTGTGGCGGTGTTCATACCGGCTGGCTCCGTAGTGCCGCAAGCGGCGACGGGATAGTGAACGCAAGAACGCGCCGGCATCCGCCATCCGGTCATGCCCCGGACGCTGGGCAAGCAAGTCAGGTCGTCGGGTAAACCAGGCGCTTCCCCGGTCTCGCCGGCGGACGGTGTGGCAAGTCCCGCGGACGTGGGGTCAGGACCGGCCCCGGGTCCGCGCGCCAGCCTGTGCGCCCTGAATCCCCAAACGGAACGAACGTGATGAATGCAGTCATGGATACCCCCGCGGCCCCCGCCGACCTCGCCGCGGTCAAGCAGCGGCAGCAGGCCGCCTGGTCCAGCGGCAACTACGCCGTGGTCGGCACCACCTTGCAGATCGTCGGCGAAACCCTGGCCGAAGCGGTCGACCTGCGCTGGGACGAGCGCGTGCTCGACGTCGCTGCCGGCAACGGCAATGCCACCCTGGCGGCCGCGCGCCGCGGCGGGCGCGTGGTCTCGACCGACTACGTGCCGTCGCTGCTGGAACTGGGCCGCGCCCGTGCGCAGGCCGAACAGCTGGACGTCGTGTTCCAGGAAGCCGATGCCGAAGCGCTGCCGTTCGCCGACGCCAGCTTCGACGTCGTGCTGTCCACGTTCGGGGTGATGTTCACGCCCGACCACGCGCGCGCCGCCGACGAACTGGCTCGGGTCTGCCGCCCCGGCGGCAGGATCGCCATGGCCAACTGGACGCCGGACGGATTCATCGGCCAGATGTTCAAGGTGCTGGGCAAGCACCTGCCGCCGCCGGCCGGCGTGCAGCCGCCCTCGCGCTGGGGCACGCGCGAACACCTGCAGGCGCTGTTCGGCGATCGCGCCGCGGACATCGTGGCGACTCCGCGCACGTTCAACTTCCGCTACCGCTCCGCCGCGCACATGATCGACGTGTTCCGCACCTGGTATGGCCCGGTGCAGAAAGCGTTCCAGGCCTTGCCGGCGGACCGCGCCGACGACCTGCATGCGGACCTGGCTGCGTTGATGGAACGCATGGATCAGGGCGGCGGTGCCGGCCTGGTGCTGCCGAGCGAATACCTGGAAATCGTGGTCACGCGCCGATGAGCCTGCACGAGCGGTTGCAGCGGCGCATCCAGCGTTACGGCTGGGACCTTGCCGCGGACCGGTACGAGCCGCTGTGGCAGCGCCAACTCTCGCCGGCGCACCTGGGCCTGCTGGCGCTCGCCGCGCCGATGCCGGGCGAAGCGGTGCTGGACGTCGCCAGCGGCACCGGCCTGGTCGCATTCGCCGCCGCCGAACAGGTCGGTTGCAGCGGCTCGGTGCAGGGCGTGGACATATCCGAGGCGATGGTCGCCTCGGCCACGCAACGGGCTGCAGTGCTGGGACTGGAACACGTGCGCTTCGCGCGCATGGACGGCGAGCAGCTGTCATGCGCCGGGCACAGCTACGACCTGGCGTACTGCGCGCTGGGCCTGATGTACATGCCCGATCCGGCCGCTGCGCTGCGCGAACTGTTCCGCGTCCTGCGTCCCGGCGGCCGCCTGGCGGTGGTCGTGTGGGGCGCGCGCGCGCGCTGTGGTTGGTCGGCGGTGTTCCCGATCGTGGATGCGGAGGTCAACAGCGACGTGTGCCCGCTGTTCTTCCAGCTGGGCGCGCAGGGCGCGCTGACGCAGCTGGCCACCGATCTCGGTTTCGAAGACATCCGCGAGCAAAGGATCGAATCGGTACTCGAATATGCCGACGGTGCGGAAGCGTGCGACGCGGCGTTCGTCGGCGGCCCGGTGGCGATGGCCTGGTCGCGTTTCGACGAACCGGTGCGACGACGCGTACGGCGGCGGTACCTGCAGGCGATCAGCCCGTGGCGGGTGGGGCAGGGCTACCGCATGCCGGGGGAATTCACGGTCATGCTCGCGAGCAAACCACGCGCGATGGCGTAGCCGGTCCGGTGGCCGGCGCCGGAGTCATAGCCCCGCTCGTACCGGGGTAGCGGATCCAGAGTGCTGCGCAGGGCCTGACCGCTGCGGAGGCCGGTCCGCCGGCGCCGAAACCGGCGACCGACCCCATTGCTGCAAGCGCGCGCGGGCACCCGCCGGCGTGGTTCGCGGTGTTTCCATACGCCCCAGAAGGGTCGTTTGCGGGTCGCTGGACTTAGACTGTGCCGCTCCGCTGGCGCCCGCGCGCCCGCGCTCCCCCCCGCATCCGAGAGAGTCCGCGTGGTCATCCATCCCAAAGTCCGAGGCTTCATCTGCACCACCGCCCATCCCGTGGGCTGCGCGAAGAACGTGCTGGACCAGATCCACCACGTGCAGGCCCAGGGCGTGCGCACCGACGGCCCGAAGCGGGTACTGGTGATCGGCGCATCCACCGGCTACGGCCTGGCCGCGCGCATCACCGCCGCGTTCGGCTACGGCGCCGCCACCCTCGGCGTGTTCTTCGAGAAGCCGGGTACGGAGAAGAAGACCGGCAACCCGGGCTGGTACAACTCGGCCGCGTTCGACCGCTACGCCAAGGAAGCGGGTTTGTGGAGCCGTTCGATCAACGGCGACGCGTTCTCCAACGAGGTGCGCGACAAGGCCATCGAGCTGGCGCGCGAGATGGGCGGGCCGATCGACCTGGTGGTCTATTCGCTGGCCTCGCCGGTGCGGCGCATGCCCGATACCGGCGAACTGAAGCGCTCGTCGCTCAAGCCGATCGGCCAGCCCTACCAGGCGACCGCGGTGGATACCAACCGCGACCAGATCATCCAGGCCACGGTCGAGCCGGCCACCGAGCAGGAGATCGCCGACACCATCACCGTGATGGGCGGGCAGGACTGGGAGCTGTGGATCGATGCGCTGTCGAAGGCGGGCGTGCTCGCCGCCGACGCCAAGACCGTGGCCTTCAGCTACATCGGCACCGAGATCACCTGGCCTATCTACTGGCACGGCGCGCTGGGCAAGGCCAAGGAAGACCTGGACCGCGCCGCGCACGCGATCGATGCCGCGCTCAAGCCCGGCGGCGGCCAGGCCAACGTCACCGTGCTCAAGTCGGTGGTGACCCAGGCCAGCGCCGCGATCCCGGTGATGCCGCTGTACATCGCGATCGTGTACCGGATCATGAAGGAGAAGGGGCTGCACGAAGGGACGATCGAGCAGCTCGACCGCACCTTCCGCGAACACCTGTACGCGACCGATCCGCCGGCGACCGACGACTCCAACCGCCTGCGCCTGGACGACCGCGAACTGCGCGACGACGTGCAGCAGGCCTGCCGCGACCTGTGGCCGACGGTGACCTCGGAGACCCTGTTCGAGCTGACCGACTACGCCAGCTACAAGCACGACTTCCTGACCCTGTTCGGCTTCGAGCGCGACGACGTCGACTACGACGCCGACGTCGATCCGGTCACGGACTTCGACGTGGTCGACCTGACCGCCGAGTGAGGCTTTCGGCTGCCGCGCCGGCTCAGCCGCGCGCGGTGGCCGACTCCACGCAATCGCGCAGTTCCTTGAGCCGGAACGGCTTGCCCAGCAGGACCAGGCCCGGGTCCAGTTCCACGTCGGTGTAGCCGGAAACCACGATCACCGGCGTCTGCGGGTGGCGTGCGCGGACCTCGCGCGCCAGGGCCGAACCGGTCATCCCGGGCATCAGGTGGTCGGTGACCATCAACGCCGGTGCCACGCCGCGATCCAGCGCGCGCAACGCTTCCTCGGCGCTTTCCGCCTCCACGACCTCGTAGCCCATGTCGACGAGCACGTCGGCGGTGCACATGCGCACGCCCGGATCGTCGTCAACGACCAGGGCGATCCCGCGGGGGGGTGGTGCGATCGATGCCATAACCGACTCCTTCTTTCTTGTTGTTATCCGGGATGTCGCAGGGTCTGGGCCGCCGGCAACCACAGTTCCATCGTGGTGCCATGCCCCGGGGTGCTGTCGATCCGAAGCCGGCCACCGAGCTGCGATGCCAGGCCGTGCACCATCGACAGCCCAAGCCCGGTGCCCTTGCCGATGCCCTTGGTGGTGAAGAACGGCTCGATCGCGCGTGCGCGGGTGGCCGCATCCATGCCCAGCCCGGTATCGGCGACCGAGATCACCACGTACGGGCCCGGGGGCAGGGCCGCGTCCTGGCCCGACTCTAGTGCGACACCGCGTGCGCCGAGCGTGAGCGTGCCGCCCTCGGGCATCGCATCGCGTGCGTTCACGCCCAGGTTGAGCAGCGCCATTTCCAGCTGGTTGGCGTCCGCATGGGCATGCGCCAGCCCCGGTTCGATGCCGGTGACGATGCGGATGCGCGGATCGAAGCTGCTGTGCAGCAGCTGGGCGATGCCCTCCACCAGCACGCCGATATCCACCTCCACCGCCTGCAAGGGCTGGCGCCGGGCGAAGGCGAGCAGGCGCTGCACCAGCATCGCCGCGCGCTCGGCCGACTGCCGCGCCACCGTCAGGGTGCGGCTGCGCCGCTCCGGCCGCACGCCGGGATCCTCTGCCAGTTCAAGCGCCGCCATGATCGGGGTCAGCAGGTTGTTGAAGTCGTGGGCCATGCCGCCGGTCAGCTGGCCCATGCCTTCGAGCTTCTGCGACTGGCGCAGCGCGTCTTCGGCGACCCGGCGGCTGGTGATGTCCAGCGCTTCGGGGATCACCGCGCTGATCGCGCCGGCCGCGTCGTACAGCGGGCGCATCGACAGGTCGAACGTGCGCAGGCCGTTCGGCAGCTGCATGGTGACTTCCTCGCGGACCACCTCGCCGGCGCGCGTGCGCAGGAAGGCATCGCGCATCCATTCGGGCATGCCGGGCGTGGCGTTGAACCAGGGTGTTTCCCACACGGGCAGTCCGACCACGTCGTCCAGGTCGCATCCGATCGCGTCCAGCGCGGTGCGGTTGGCATCCTCCAGCGTGCCGTCGAGCGCGACCCTGCCCTGCAGCTGGTGGCTGGTCTCGAACAGGCTGCGCAGCTGTGCCTGCGAGTCCGCCAGGGCGCGCCGCGAAGCGTTCATGTCGGTCACGTCGCGCGCGCTGCAGTAGAACTTGCCGCCTTCGGGCGAGGCGACCCACGACAGGGTGCGGTAGTCGCCGTCGCGGGTCCGCATCCGGCACTCGAAGCTCAGCAACGGTTCGCCGGCATGCAGCCGGGTGCGCGCCTCCGCCACCGCCGCCAGATCGTCGGGATGGACCAGTTCGCGCGCCGGATGCCTGGCCAGCTCGGCGCTGGTCCAGCCCAGTGCGCGCTGCCAGGCCGGGTTGGTCTTCTCGAGCACGCCATCGCGGTTGAGCACGCCCAGCATGTCCGGGGTGACCAGCCAGGTCAGCGAACGTTCTTCCACGTGCTCGGCGACCTGCTGTTCCAGGTCTTCGTTGAGCGCCTGCAGCTCGGCTTCGCGCCGGCGCAGGGCAGCCTCGCTGCGCGCGCGCGCGGTGACGTCCACGCCGGTGACGAAGATGCCGTCGACGCTGCCGTCGCTGGCGTGCACGGGCTGGTAGACGAAATCCAGGTGGCGCTCGGTGACCGGCCCCCCGGCGGTGGCCTGTTCCAGGAAGACCGCATCGTTGGCCACGAACGGCACGCCGGAGGCGTACGTCTCGTCGAGCACCTTGATCCAGCCCTGCTCGGCGGCATCGGGCAGTGCTTCGGATACCGTCTTGCCGATCACGTCACGGTCGCCGACCACGCGCAGGTAGCTGGAATTGGCGAACTCGAAGCGGTGCCCCGGCCCGCGCAGCATCGCCATGAACGTCGGCGACAGCTCGAACATCCGCGCCAGGCGCTGGTTCTCGCTGGCCAGCCGGCGCTCGGTCAGCACGCGCCGGGTCGTCTCCTGGGTGAGCGCCAGCATCGCCACCACGGTGCCGCCGGCATCGCGCACCGGCGTGTAGGTGAACGTCCACCAGGAGTCCTCGGGAACGCCACTGCGCTCGATCCGCAGGTACATGTCTTCGACCCAGGTCGCGGTCCCGGACATGCAGGTTTCGGCCATGCCGCGGATCTCGTCCCACAGTTCGTGCCAGACCTGCGGCAGTGGCGCACCCAGCGCCGTGGGCTCCTTGCTGCCGAGCACCGAGATATACGCATCGTTGTAGAACATCAGCAGTTGCGGTCCCCAGCCCACGCACATGGGGTGGCGTGCGCCGAGCAGGATCGACAGCGTGGTCTTCAACTCGCCCGGCCAGTGCGCGGGCGGGCCGAGCGGGTGGCGCGACCAGTCGTGCTCCGCAATGCGTCGCGCCATGATCCCGCCGCCACGCAGGAATTCGGTGCCGGCAAAGGAGGAGGCGACGGTGTCGGGCATCGCACGGGTGTCGGGCAGGGTCGGGCAGGGTCGGGCGATGCTGGCATATCCGGCGCATGAACAGGGTGAGGGTGGCGCCGCCGGTGTCGGGAACTTGCCCTCGCGCGGCGGGTCATCCGGGGCCTGACAGGGAAACAGGACGCGCATTGCCGATCGTGGCCAGGGCATGGAAACCGGATCGGCACGACGAACTGCTGCCGCGCGTGGTTGCGCTGGGCGGCGCCGTGCTGGTGCTCGCGCTGGCTGGCAGGTTGCTGGTTGGGCTGCCGCGCCCGCTAGGCGCGGAGGGTACGGATGGGCCACGGGTGCAGCTTGTGTTCTCCGTGCGCCCACCCGTTGCAGGGACGCCCTCGACGGCCGCGTCCGAGCCCATGCGTCCGGCCAGCCCGTCGGCAAGGCCAGCGTCGCCGGCCGCGCATGCGGCGATCCCATCGCCCGGCCCGCGAGTGCAGGATCCGGGGCCTGCACCGCTCGCCATGGACCTGTACGGCCCCGATGGCCGCCTGCAGCTGCCGGCCACGACGTCCGACCGCTGGACCACGGCCCCCGCGCCGCCGCCGGGTGCGGTCGCGCGAAAGACGGAGGGTACGGACGATGCGGCCGCGCGCCTGCTGCAACGGCCCAACCCGGTCCAGTCACGGGAAACGAGGTTCGCCAAGGACTGGGTCAGCGACGGCGACATCGCCGACGTGGCCGCGCAGAAGATCGCACGGGCGCAGCGCAAGATCGCCGAGTTCCTGTTCGGGGCCGACATCAAGCACGCGACCGCGCGACCATCGCCGGAGGTCCGGTTCAATCCCGCACGCCACGAGCGCGGCGCCGACCTGGGCAGCGAGGCCACCGGCGACGCCTACAAGGCGGCGCCGATCAGCTACGTGCCGGCGCCGGGGCTGGAGGGCGAAGCGAGCCGGCGCATCCGCGAGCAGGTCGCGGCCCTGGAGGCCAGTTACGGGCACTGCGACCGCGCACGGCTGAAGCGGCTGATGCAGCCGCTGCTGCTGCACCTGGATGAACTGCAGAGGGTCGAAGCCGCGCATGCACGCGGTGCCGACCCGGTGCGTGCGGAACACATGCTGCCCAATGCCGCCAACAGCGCCTACGACCTGGCGAGGCGCGCGCTATGGCATGCCGACCGGCAGATGGCCGGGTGCGCCGGCTGAGCCGCGAGGTGCGGGTCAGGCCGGCTCGATGAAGTACGGCTCGACCGTGCCCTTGACCTTGATCGTCATCGGGTTGCCGCGTCGATCGCGCGAGCGGCCGACCTGGACCCGGATCCAGCCCTCGCTTACCGAGTATTCCTCGACGTTGTCGCGTTCCTGGCCGTTGAAGCGGATGCCCACGCCACGATCGAGCAGGGCCGCGTCGTGGAACGGGCTGCGGGGATCCATGGCCAGGCGGTCGGGAGGCGTATCGCTCATCGGAGTGCAATGCAGGCGTGCCGGCGGCGCCGGCGGGGTGGCAAGCATACCTCTCGCGTCAAGCCGCGGCATGGCCTGTCGGCCATCGGCGCTGCGTTCGTGCTGGAAACGGGAGTCGGCGGCGCGCAGGGGCCGGGCATCGGGCGCATCCCGGCAGGCACCAGGCCTTCACTGGCGTTTCGCGGCGTCCATTGCAGCCTCGTCGAAACGCGGAAGGATCGTGCGCTGCACGCACGACGCCACGGTATCGCGGAGTGGCAGCCGGGACCGTGCAGGACCGCCGGCCCGTGAAACGGGACATCACGAGGGGACACCATGAAGAACGTCGCCAGCATCGCCGCTTCGATCGCGGGCTTCGGCCCGCTTGCGTTCCTTTCGATCCAGCACACGCCGCCGGGAACCGAGCCGGATGTGTTCACCAACGAGGAACGCGTGCGCGCCTACCGCGATGCCCAGCCGACGCGCCGCGCCAGCGCCCGCCACTGGTCATTCCAGGATGAGGGCGTGCCCGTACTCGAAGGCTGAGCGGCAACGTCCTCCGCGTCGCGGAACCACTTCGAGGCCATTCGCGGCGCCGTCCGGTGCATCTGCACCTCGGCCTTGCTCACGCGGCGTTCGCCTGCAGCTCACGGTCGTTTTATCGCGCCTGCGCCAGCATCGTCCGACAGCAACGAGGCACGAACATCACCGTTGCGCGGCGTCCGAAAGCAGGGCGAAGACCCTGGAGCCACGTTGCCCCGGTCGCCGCGCCGACATGCCCGACGAGGCGAGGACACAAGCGATGAACCAGCAGAAGAAGACCGAGCACAGCCTCAACGACCTGATCGCGATCTCGCGCGATGGCCAGGAGTTCTATAACGAAGCGGCCGGCAAGGTCGAAGACGCCGAGCTCTCGGCGCTGTTCCGGCGGATGGCCGCCGTCAAGGCCGACATCGTCGGCACCCTGTCGGCGACCGTGCAGGCGGTCGGCGGCAAGCCCGATACCGACGGGACGATGGTCGGCAGCATGCGCCAGGTGTACGCCAACGTGCGCGCCGGTCTGGGCGATACCAAGTACGCCTATGTTTCCGAACTGGAGGAATCGGAGGATCGCCTGCTGAAGGCGTTCGACGAGGTCGTCGCCGATGCCGACACCCCCGCCGCCGCGCGTGACGCGGCCGCGCGGCTGCTGCCGGAGGTGCGGTCCTGCCACGACGTGATGCGCAACCGCAAGCAGACGATGAAGTCGGCCGCCTGACCCCGGCGAAAACGCGGGAAAACAGGGCCTGCCGGATCCGTTCCGGCAGGCCCTGTTCGCGTGCGCCGGTGCGTTTGCTGTTCCGCGCACCCGGCCGATTCCCACCGTGTCCGCCGCGCGGGCGTATCATGCGCGTCCGCTGGCGCCCCGCGCCTGACCGGCGCGCGATCCGGCGCCGCAACGCAACCCCTGGAATCCCGCATGGCGCTCAAGGCCACCGTTGTCCGTGCCGAACTGCAGATCAGCGACATGGATCGCCACTACTACGCGACCCATCCGCTGACCCTGGCCCAGCATCCGTCCGAGACCGACGAGCGGCTGATGGTGCGGCTGCTGGCGTTCGCGCTGTACGCCGACGAGCGGCTCGAGTTCGGGCGCGGCCTGAGCAACGACGAGGACCCCGACCTGTGGCAGCGCGACTACACCGGCCAGGTCGAGCGCTGGATCGACCTCGGCCAGCCGGACGAATCGCGGGTTCGCAAGGCCTGCGGCCGGGCGCGTGAGGTCGTCGTGCTGAACTACGGCGGTCGTGCCGCCGACCTGTGGTGGGAGAAGAACGCCCGGACCCTGGCCCGGCACGAGAACCTGGTCGTGCTCGACCTGCCGCAAGCGCAGCTCGAAGCACTGGTCGCCCGGTACGCGCGCGGCCTCAGGTTCACCGTGATGATCCAGGACGGCGAAGTGCGGTTGCTGGAAGCCGACGGCAGCGAAGTGGTGCTGCAGCCGGTCGCGCGCATGGGCGCGCAGGCGGCCTGACCCCGCGGATGGGCGTACAGCACTACGACGTCGTCGTCGTCGGCGCAGGCGCCGCCGGGCTGATGTGCGCGATGACCGCGGGCGGGCGCGGCCAGCGCGTGCTCGTGGTCGAGCATGCCAACAAGGTCGGCAAGAAGATCCTGATGTCCGGCGGCGGGCGCTGCAATTTCACCAACACCGGGACCACGCCCGCCAACTACCTGTCGGCCAACCCGCATTTCTGCAAGTCGGCGCTGGCCCGCTACACGCCCTGGCACTTCCTCGACCTGGTCGAGCGGCACCGCATCGCCTGGCACGAGAAGACCCTCGGCCAGCTGTTCTGCGACGTGTCCTCCAAGCTGGTCGTGAAGATGCTGCTGGACGAATGCGCCGCGGCCGGCGTCGAGATCCGCACCCACTGCGAGGTCGAGCAGGTCGAACACGGCGACGATGGCAGTTTCCGCCTGCGCACCGCGCAGGGCGCCTTCGCCGCGCCGGCGCTGGTGGTGGCCAGTGGCGGGCTTTCGATCCCCAGCCTCGGCGCGAGCGGCTTCGGCTACGAGCTGGCGCGCCGCTTCGGCCATGCGGTACTGCCCACGCGCGCAGGACTGGTGCCGCTGACCCTGAGCGGCAAGCACCAGGAACGCCTGCAGGACCTGTCCGGCGTCGCACTGGAGGTCGAGGCGCGCTGCAACGGACAGGCCTTCCGCGAAGCGCTGCTGTTCACACATCGTGGCGTCAGCGGGCCGGCGATGCTGCAGATCTCCTCCTACTGGCAGCCCGGCGACGACTTGCGGCTGGACCTGCTGCCGGGTCGCGACGTGGAGGACTGGTTGCGTGCGCAGCAGAAGTCGCGGCCGGACGCCGAGCTGAAGACCGTGCTGGCCGAGGTCCTGCCGCGCCGCTTCGCGCAGCGCCTGTGCGAGGTCTGGTTGCCGAACCGGCCGATGCGCCAGTACGACCCGCCGCAACTGCGTGACGCAGCCGCACTGCTGGGCGAATGGCCGCTGGTGGCCAGCGGCACCGAGGGCTACCGCACCGCCGAGGTGACGCTGGGGGGCGTGGACACCGACGGCGTGTCGTCCAGCACGATGCAGTCGCGGCACGTGCCCGGCCTGTACTTCATCGGTGAAGTCCTCGACGTGACCGGATGGCTGGGTGGCTACAACTTCCAGTGGGCCTGGGCGTCGGGCCACGCGGCCGGCCAGGCCGTGTGATCCAGCGCCCTCCTGCGGGCGGGATGGATGTGTTCACCGGCGGTTGACGCTGCGCGGCGGCCAATGGGCGCGGCCGCGATCGGCGCGGTGGAGAAGCCGTCATGCTGCACAGCCTGTTCGAGATGTCGATGCCGTGGTGGGAATTCGTCCTGCGCGCGGTCGTGGTCTACGCCGCGGTGCTGGTGCTGGTGCGGCTCACCGGCAAGCGCACGGTCGGCCAGTTCACGCCCTTCGACCTGCTGCTGGTGGTGCTGCTGGGCAATGCGGTGCAGAACTCGCTGATCGGCGAGGACGTGTCGCTGCTGGGCGGCCTGATCCTGGCCACCACCCTGCTTGGACTGAACTGGAGCGTGGGTTTCCTGACCGCGCGCAGCGCGCGCGCAGACCGCTGGATCGAGGGCGAGCCGGTCGTGCTGGCACGCGATGGCGAAGTGTTGTTGCGGGTGCTTCGCCGCGAGAACGTGAGCCGCGCCGATTTCGAGAGTGCCAAGCGCAAGTCCGAGTGCGACGACGATGCGAAGATCGCGATCGCCGTGCTCGAAACATCGGGCGCGATCACGATCATCCAGCGCGATAAGCCCTGAATCCTTCAGTCGTTCGCGTCGCATTTCACCGGCAGGCGACGCCGTGGATGGAATGCTCGTGCGACAGGGGTTGTCATCCGCGGGCGCACGCGCCGGCATCGAGCAAGGCAACAGGCAATGGACGACGGGTATCCGGCACCGCGGCACGCGGTGGTGATAGACATCGACCGGGAGCGGGAACATTGGCGCAAGCGCTACCACGGCCTGCCGCGCGCACGCGCGATGCGTAGCTTCGCCCGCTACTGGCCCGTGCTCAGCGCGGCGTACGACGTCTACCTCAACCACCCGCGTGCGGCGCGGGGCGAGGCCCTGCACCTGTACCTGCGGCGCGATGACGTTGCCGCCAGCGTGCTCACCGAGGAAGAAGCGGGCACCGTGTTCTCCCAGGCCTGGTCCCGGATCGAGGCCGCTGCCGGGAGGACGAGCGCCGCCTGAGCGCGCGACGCCGGGCGTCGGCGCGTCGCGCGTGCGTCCGGGCCGGGCGCGACGGGGTTTCGTCGGCCCATACCCGGCTTCGTCGCGGGCGGGGTTGCCGGCGCACCGCGGACGGCTATGCTCCGCGGCACCTGATAACCCACCGGTGCCCGCGTGTCCGCCAGCCTGTTCCTGATCCTGCGCATCCTCTTCGCCTGGGCCGTTGCCATCCTGCTTGCAGGCATCGTCTGGAATGGCCTGTTCGGAAACGAGGGTCCGATCTTCTGGCTGCTGGCACTGGGCTCCATGACCCTGGCGATGCTCGGCGCGGTCACCCACCTGCGACGGGTGCGGCTCGCCGCGGGACGCCTGGACGCGGCGGTGCTGAGCAACCACCAGCAGCGCCGGATCGAGGTCCCGCTGGACGCAGGCGCCGCGTTCGACCTGGTCGAGGCGGCGGTGCGTGAACTGCCGCGGGTGGAGGACATCGAGGCCTCGCGCGGCAGCCTGCAGGTGCGGGCCAAGGTGCGCCGCACCGATCCGCTCGGCGGCACCCAGCCTTCGCGCTGGAACGTGCTGGCGCGCTTCGCGATCACCCGCGACCGGGTTCTGGCCACCGTCGTGCCTGGCGACGGCACCAGCAGCGCGACCCTGCTGTGCGAACCGGATGCGCCGCACTGGGTCGACCTGTTCGCACTCGACGAAGGCACAAGCTACGAGAACGCCGAGGCCCTGCAGCGCTCGGTGTCGCGACGGGTCGCCGAGCAGCGCCGCGGAGAACAGGCCCAAGCCGAGCGCAGCGCCACCGACAACGCGCTCAACGTCGCACGCCTGAACCTGCTGCAGGCCCAGGTCGAACCGCACTTCCTCTACAACACCCTGGCCAACGCCCAGGTACTGGCGCGCACCGATCCGCCGCGTGCCGACGAGATGCTCGGCCACCTGATCCAGTACCTGCGCCGCTCGCTGCCGCGCGAACACGACACCCTGTCCACCCTGGCCGAGGAACTCGAACGCACCCGCGCCTACCTGGAGATCCTCAAGATCCGCATGGGAGCGCGCCTGGAGCTGAAGGTCGAAGTGCCCGAAGAACTGAAGGCGCTGCAGCTGCCTTCGATGATGCTGCAGACCCTGGTCGAGAACGCGATCAAGCACGGGCTCGAACCCAAGCCCGGCGGCGGCACCGTGTGGATCCTGGCGCGGCATTTCGATGGCCAGGCCACGATCACCGTCGCCGACGACGGCCAGGGCTTCGGCACCAGCACGGGCGGGACCGGTATCGGCCTGCAGAACCTGCGCGAACGGCTGCGCCTGACCTATGGCGAGCGCGCGGCCTTCTCGATCGTGTCCAACTTCCCCAGCGGCGTGGCCGCCACCCTGACCTTGCCGCTGCCGGCCACGGTCGCCGCCGCCGGAAAAGAGGAGCGCCGTGATGTTTGACTGCGTCGTCGCCGAGGACGAGGAACTGCTGCGCACATCGCTGCTGCTGCAGCTGGGCGAGGTCTGGCCGGGCCTGCGCATCGTGGCCGAGTGCGAAGACGGCGCCAGCGCCCTGGAAGCCATCGCCGAGCACAAGCCGGACGTGGCTTTCCTGGACATCCGCATGCCGGGCCTGACCGGGATCGAGGTCGCCGCCGCGCTGTCCGATGTCAGTCCGCGCACCCAGGTGGTGTTCGTGACCGCCTACGACCAGTACGCGATCGACGCCTTCGAACAGGGAGCGGTCGATTACTTGCTCAAGCCCATCACGCGCGAGCGGCTCCAGGCCACCGTGCAGCGCCTGCAGGCGCGCGCGGCGGCCGGTCGCCCGGACCCGGCCACGCTGGACACCCTGCTGCGCCACCTGGCGCAGCGCCCGGCCGAGCCGTCCACCGCGCCGCCGCTGGCCTGGATCACGGCCAACAGCGGCCGCGAAACCCGGCTGATCATGCTCGACGACGTCGCCTACTTCCGCGCCGACAGCAAGTACACCGTGGTGGTCACCGCGGACGGTGAATCGCTGCTGCGCACGCCGCTGAAGGAACTGCTGGACGCGCTCGACCCGCACCAGTTCCGCCAGATCCACCGCTCCACCATCGTCAACCTGAAGGCGGTGGCGTCGGTGGTCCGCGACGACAGCGGCAAGGGCACCCTGCGCCTCAAGGGGCGCAGCGAAACCCTGCCGGTCAGCGTGCCGTTCATGGCCCTGTTCAGGGGAATGTGACGCGGCGCCTCCATGCCGCTGCGACCGTGGGTCGCCTTTCCACATCCACAGGGGTTGCCGGATGCCGAGCCGTGACCGACATCCGGGCTGTTCCGTCCGCGCGCCCCTGCGCGCCGCCCGTCCCGCGCTGCGAGGTGTTCCATGCGATTCCTGACCACCGTGCTGTCGTGCCTGCTGTCCCTGTTCGGCTGCGATCCCCGCTCGAGCACGACCAGCATCACCCGCGTCGCGGACAATGGCGCCGAGACGCTGTTCAGCAAGACCACGCTGGTCGATGGCGTGGCCACTTTCGAATGCTTCGCCAGCGCCAGCGGCGACTGCCATTACCGGATCTACGAAGAACGTTGCGCGACGCCCGCGCCCGTCGCCCAAGGACAGGCGCAGCCGGCGGACAGTGACTGCAGGCGCGAGACGCTGGATGTGTTCGCCCTGGCGGTGGGCAAGCGCCGGCAGGTCGAGGGCCTGCCGGCCGGCTTCCATCATTGCGTCACGATGCAGGACGCGAGCGGCTGCGGCTGAGGGGCCGCGGCGCGCTCAGGGCAGCGTCCGCACGTCGCCGGCGACCAGGCCGCGCGGTCGCTGCCAGCGCAACCACACCGTCTGCAGCAGCAGGATCGCGGCGATGAGCGCGGCCACCCAGGCCGCGGTCTGCGCGCCGGGCAGCGTGGACTGCGACTGCTTCATCCAGACCGCGACCAGGCCCCATAGCGCCGCCGCCACGTAGGCCGGGTTGCCGCGCATGCGGCGATTCAGTTCCAGCAGCACCATCGCGGCGATCGCGAACAGCAGCAGGCTGGCGCCAAGCTGCGCCTCCGGCCGGGTCCAGCCATAGGCCAGCGCCACCTGGGCCAGGTTGAGGAAGGCCGCCAGCGAGAGCCAGCCGGCGTGCAGCGACAGCGGCAGCCACGCCCACAGGCGGCCGCCCTCGACCGGCGCGGCGCGCGACAGTTGCAGCGCGGCCCACGCGAGGCTGGCCAGTGCGCCGAAGATCACCAGCAGGCACAGCCAGAACAGGCCTTGCGAGAACAGCGGCATCCACAGCGCGGTGAGGGCGAAGCCGGCCGCGGTGGCCGGGGCGATGCGGTCCAGCAGCGGATCCGCGCGGCGTCGGCCGGTCGCCTGCCAGATGCCATACACCACGTCGAGCAGGAAGATCAGGCCCCAGATCGAGAACGCGTAACCGGCGGCGACCAGCAAGGTCGGGTAGCGGTCGGAGATGGTGCCGTTGTCCGGCCCGAACGCGCCCGATTGCGACAGCCAGGACACCACGGGCATGGCGAGGGCGAACAGCAGGACGAGCAGGCGCATGTGGGATATCCGCGGGAATGATGCGCGGACGCTAGAGCGCAGGACGCGCAGGCTGCGTGAACCCGGTGCTCACCCGTCCATCACGAGCGGCCGGCGCGCATCGATGCGGCGCACCAGCGCGTGCCTTCCGATCAGGCGCCGACGCGCACCCGCTCGGCATCCATGTCGGCCACCGGGCGCACTTCCATGCTGCCGTAGCGCGCCCAGGGGAACTGCCCGGCCAGCTTCACCGCCTCTTCCAGCGAGTCGGCCTCGATCAGGTTGTAGCCGGCGAGCACTTCCTTGGTCTCGGCGAACGGGCCGTCGAATATGGCAGTGCGGCCCTCGCGCACGCGCACGGTGCGTGCCTGCTCCGGCGCTTCGAGCTTGTTGAAGCCCAGTATCGTGCCCTGCGAACGCAACGTGTCGGCGTGGCGGATGCACTGGCGCATCTCGCTGTCGTAGTCCTGGGCGGGAACGGCGTCGAGCAGTTCCGGGTCGATGTACACCAGCAGCAGGTACTTCATGCGCGGCAGTCCTCGGCGTGCGGGACCGACATGGTAACCGCGTCCGTCGGCATGGATGCGGGCGGCGCGCGCGTCAGGCGGTCGTGGCTTCGGCGCCGCCGCGGTGCAGCGGATCGGGCAATGGCTGGCCGGATTCGACGAACGCCAGCGAGACCGAATTCAGGCAGTGCCGTTCACCGGTCGGCGGCGGGCCATCCGGGAACACGTGGCCCAGGTGGCTGCCACAGCGCGCGCAGACGATCTCGACGCGGACCATGCCGTGGCTGCTGTCGCGGATGCGGCCGATGTGCGCCTCGTCGTACGGCGCGAAGAAGCTGGGCCAGCCGGTGCCCGAGTCGAACTTGGTGCTGGAGCGGAACAGCGGCAGCCCGCACAGCCGGCAGCAGTAGATGCCTTCGGTCTTGTTGTCGAGGAACACGCCGCAGAACGGCGCCTCGGTGCCGTGCTGGAGCAGTACCCGGCGCTCGTCCTGCGAGAGTCCGGCGACCAGCGTTTCCTGTTGGGCAGGGGTGGGCGGGCTGAGGTCGAAGCGGCTCATGGCGTCTCCATCGGGACCGGGGGCAGGGGAGGGTGGATCGAAGGCCTTGCGGCCTGTCGATGATGCACGACCCGCGTCTCCACCATATGGAGGCGCGGCGCCGTTCGCGCAAGCCGCGACGCGGCTCCCTACGAAATCCTGACGAAGCGTGCGCGGCGCGCTAACACCCGGGTTCCTACTTTCGGGGTGGGTTCCCTCTCGCCGGAAGTTTCCCACCCCCAATTCCAACCCACCTACAAGGAGAAACCATGCGCAGGCTCCCCCGCGAAACCTGGGTGCTGGTCGCCGATGGCGCGTCCGCGCGCCTGTTCCGCAACCTCGGCAGTGAAACCGGCGCGGTCAGGCTGCACCAGGAAGAAGCGCTGGCGCTGGATCCGGCCGAAGGGGTGATGCCCTCGGTCCTTCCGTCGGACACGCCGGCGCGCGAGGCCGACGAGGCGTCCTTCGCCCGCCAGCTGGCTTTGCGGCTCAACCACGACGCGCTGGGCGGGCGCTACACCCACCTGGTCCTGGCCGCCGATCCACAGACCCTGGGCCAGATCCGTTCGCTGCTGCACGAACAGGCGCGCAGCCGGGTGGTGGCCGAACTGCCCAAGAACTACACCAACGCCCCGCGCGAGCAGATCGAGCGCGCGCTGGCGCCGGAGTTCTGAATCAGCCGGCGTCGCCGCGGGCCACCGCCTGCGGCGACGGCAGTTCGCGCCGCAACCAGTCGTCGATCATCCGCTTCTCGTAGCGCAGGTTGTCGGTGTTGATGGTGGAACCGGTCTGCAGGTAGCTCATGTCCGACAGCTTGCGCTCGCCCTCGGCCAGGACCTGTCCATCGGCGCCGGTGATGCGCAGGTTGAGGGTCATCCGTGGCGGATAGATTTCGCGCATCACCCGGATATGGCTGTAGTTGATGCCCGCGCCCGGCTCGTAGCGCCCGGCACGCTGGATGTCGGTGATGGTCACATCCATCCGCTGGCCGGCGGGCAGGCGCGCCTGGGCGCGTTCCTGCAGGTGCCGCGCGAGCTGGGTGACCCAGTCGCCTTGCTGGGCTTCCCAGCGGTTGTTGCTGAAGCGCAGGTCGGAAAACTGCGCCGGGTCGGTCCATTCCACACTGACCGCGCCATCGGCGGGAAGGGCGCGTGGCAGCGATGGATCGGTGACGGTGCGCGCGGCATGCGCCGGGGCGGCCACCAGGGCGGCAATCAGGGTGAGCAGGAAGAGCGGTCGCATCGTGGCGGCCCTCGCATGACCTGGGCCCGATTCTGCGCCGCCCGCTGTTTCCGGTGAAGGCCCCCGCGCCTGCCGTTGCCGCCGCTTCAGGCGCCGGCAGCGACGCGTCGATGCAACGCTGTATCACTGCTGCGCGGGCATTTGCGGCGCGATCGGGCAGGGGCGCTGCATTAGAATCTGCGTCCGTCCCCCGCGGTCTTTCCCCATGTCCGTCTCCGCACAGGCTCCGGCGCGCGCCGCCGGCCTGGCCGTCGTCGTCGCCCTGGCCATCGTCTACGTGGTGTGGGGGTCGACCTACCTGGCGATCCGCTTCGCCCTGGAAGGCGGCTGGCCGCCGCTGCTGGCGGTGTCGGGCGCCCGCTTCGTGGTTGCCGGCGGCGCCATGTACGCCTTCCTGCGCTGGCGCGGTGTCGCCGCGCCCACGCGCGCGCAATGGAAGAACCTGGCGGCGATGGGCGCGATGCTCCTGCTGCTGGGCAATGGCTGCGTGGTCCTGGCCGAACAGCATGTCTCTTCCGGCCTGGCTGCGGTGGCGGTGGCGTCGGTGCCGCTGTGGATGGGCTTCTTCGGCCTGTTCTACGGGGCGCGGCCGAGCCGGATCGAATGGGTCGGTATCGCGATCGGTTTCGCCGGCGTGGTCTGGCTCAACGCCGGCAGCAGCCTCAGCGCCAGCCCGACCGGGCTGGTGATGCTGCTGGTCGCGCCGCTGGGCTGGGCCTTCGGCTCGGTGTGGTCGCGCGGACGCGACCTGCCGTCGCCGTTCATGGCCGCGGCGGCGCAGATGCTGTGCGGCGGCGTCCTGCTGGTGGGCGTGGGCCTGCTGCGCGGCGAAAGCTTCACCGCGGTGCCGACCCTGCACGGCACGCTGGCGCTGCTGTACCTGGCCGTGTTCGGTTCGGTCATCGCCTTCAGCACCTACGTCTGGCTGCTGCACCACGTGCGCCCGGCGCTGGTCAGCAGCTACGCCTACGTGAACCCGGCGATCGCGGTGGCGCTGGGCGCGTGGCTGGCGAGCGAGCGCTTCACCGCGCACGACCTCGGGGCGATGGCGGTGATCCTGGCCGGCGTGGTGATCATCACCCTGGCCAAGGTATTGCGCCGGTGAGCGCGGCCGCAGCGGCGCAGCCGGGCATGGACCGCCGCGGCCTGGCGGTCACCGCCGCCACCTTCGTCATCTGGGGCGTGGTGCCGCTGTACTGGCACCTGCTCAAGGCGGTGCCGGCGCTGCAGATCATGGCCCACCGCGTGGTCTGGAGCGCGCTGCTGGTGGTCGGCTGGCTGCTGCTGCGCGACGGCTGGGGCTGGCTGCGCAGGCTGGCCGCGCAACCGCGGGTGCTGCCAGCCCTGGCGGTGAGCAGCGTGCTGATCGCGGTCAACTGGGGGTTGTACATCTGGGCGGTCAATGCCGGCCACGTGGTCGAGACCAGCCTGGGCTATTTCATCAACCCGCTGGTCAACGTGGTGCTGGGCGTGCTCGTGCTGCACGAGCGCCTGCGCCGACTGCAATGGATCGCGATCGGTTGCGCCGCCGCGGGCGTGGCCTGGCTGACGGTCAGCGCCGGTTCGCCGCCGTGGATCGCGCTCGGACTGGCCGCGTCGTTCGGCCTGTATGGACTGGTGCGCAAGCTGGTCTCGGTTGATCCGGTGGCCGGGCTCGGGCTGGAGAGCCTGTACCTGTTCCTGCCGTCGCTTGCGTACGTGCTGTGGGCCGAGAGCGGGCACGGCGGTGGCTTCACCGGCGACTGGAGCCTGCGCACCGACCTGCTGCTTGTGTTCGGCGGCGTGGTCACCGCGGTGCCGCTGATCGGCTTCGCCTACGGCGTGCGCCGGATCCCGCTGAGCGTGGTCGGCCTGCTGCAGTACATCGCGCCGACGCTGCAGCTGCTGCTGGGCGTGTGGTTCTTCCACGAACCCTTCGACGCGGCGCGCGCGCTGGGCTTCGGCGCGATCTGGCTGGGCCTGGCGATCTACGCCGGCGAAGGCCTGTGGCGCAGCCGGCGCAGGGTGCCGGCTGCGGAATAGACGAGCGAGTCGAGACGCATCGCGGCTTCGTGCTTTTGCAGGAGCGGGCACGACCGCGACACCGACATCCTTTGAATCACGACGGCGTCGCCCGTACCCAGGGCGTCGGTGTCGCGGTCATGCCCGCTCCTACGCGACGGGGTATGTGGGCTGTCGGTCCGTACGGCGGAACCAGCGCGCCGTCGCCGCGCCGTACGACAAGCATGACGTGCGTGGACCGGCCACCTCGCCCCGTGCACGGAACTGGCGCAGCACGGCGCACCATGACGTGCGAGGGTCACTGCCTTCTACCTGGATCCGGTGACAGTGCGATGCCAGCGCCGGCTCCGTTCATCGGAGCCGACACCGGATGCCGCGGACCGTCAGAGCGCCCGCAACGCCGTCGTGATCGGCAACCGCGCCGCGCGCAGCGCCGGGAACAGGCCGCCGACCAGTCCAATCCCCAGCGCCCACTTGAGCCCCGACCACAGCAGTTCGGGCGTGACCTTGAACTGGAACACCACCGCGCTGAAGTTGCTGCCCATGGTCGAGGCGCTGTAGCCGTTGAAGATCAGCCACGCCAGCAGCCCGCCAAGGATGCCGCCGAGCAGCGCCAGCAGCATCGTCTCCAGCATCACCGCCATCACCACCGGCAGGCCGCGGAAACCAATGGCGCGCATCGTCGCGATCTCGCGCGCCCGGCCCGCGACCGCCGCGTACATGGTGTTGAGCGCACCGAACACCGCGCCCACCGCCATGATCGCGCCGATCACCGTGCCCAGGATCGTCAGCAACTGGTTGAGCTGGCCGCTCTGCTTGGCGTAGTAGGCCTTGGTGGTTTCCACGTCGAGCTTGAGCCGCGGGTCGCCCGCCATCGCCGCCTTGAACTGCTCGAAGCCGGCCTTGCCCTCGGTGCGCACGCTGACCAGCTGCCAGGCGCCGCGGTTGTAGGTGCTGGCCAGGGTCTGCGCGTCGGTCCAGATCTCCGAATCGTGGACGTCGCCGGAGGCGAACTTGCCCACCACCTGCCACTGCTGGTTGCCCAGGGTGAGCGTGCTGCCCACGTCGAGGTCGCGGAACTGCTTCTGCGCGCCCTGGCCGACGACGATTTCGCGCAAGCCGCTGCCGTACTTGCGGCCCTCGACGATCTTGACGCTGTCGTGCACCGCCCAGCCCAGTTCGCCGACGCCGCGGAACTGCGCGTTGACGTCGTTGCCGTCCTCGCGCGAGACCAGGTTCACGACCTGCGACAGTTCCGGCGACACCAGCGGCCGGCCTTCGCCGTCGCGGGCGATGCCGGGCAGGCTGGAGATCAGCGGGACCTGGTCGCGCATGATCACCGAGTTGGTCTCGGCCTGCGAACCGCCACGCAGCACGATCGCGGTGTTCTCGTTGCCGGTGCTGTTCATGGTCGTCTGGAAGCCTCGGCCCATCGACAGCATCGCCACCAGCACCGCGACCACGCCGGCGATGCCCACGACAATTACCGACGAAGCGCCCCAGCGCTGCGGCAGGCTGGCGATGCCGATCCCGGTGGCGGCCAGCGCCAGCCGCCCTTGGCGGGTCAGGAACAGCCACAGCGCGAGCGCCACGGCGACGGCGAGCACGCCCTGCCAGGGCAGCATGATCCACGCGACCAGGCCCACGACGAGCAGCAAGATCGTGAGCAGGTTCCAAAGCCATTGCTTGTTCATGGTCAGGTTTCCTCAGCGGCCAGCCAGTGCATCGACGATCTTCAGCCGCTTGGCGCGCAGCGCCGGCAGCACGCCCACCACCAGGCCGATCAGCACGATCAGCACGGCGCCCACGATCCAGGTCTGCAGCGGGATGGTCGCCGGCAACATGCCCTGCGCCTTGCTCGCCAGGCCCGGCAGGATCACCCGCGCCAGGGCCATGCCGATCACGCCGCCCAGCCCCACCAGCAGCACTGATTCCACCAGCACCAGCCACAGCACCGTGCCGTCCTTGAAGCCCAGCGTCTTGAGGATAGCCAGCTCGGGAATGCGCTCGCGCACCGCCTGGGCCATGGTGTTGCCGGTCAGCAGGAGCAGGGTGAAGAACACCGCGCCCATGATCGAGGTGACGATCAGGCCGATGTCGGCGAACTGCTTGGCGAAGGACTGCTGGAACGCCGATTCGGTCTGGCTCTTGGTTTCGCGGTCGGAGTTCATCGACAGCGCATCGATGGCCTGGGCCACACGCGAGGCGTGCGCCGGGTTGTCGAGGGTCACCGTGTACCAGCTCACCTGGCCCTTGATGTAATCGTTGGATTCGTCGAAGTACTTCCAGTTCATCACCAGCTGGCGTTCCTCGCCGCTGGCCGCGGCACGGTCCTTGGAACGGAAGATGCCGACCAGTTCCAGCGGCCAGTCGTTGCTGCCCTGGCGCGGGAAGATCGTCGCCTGCAGCGGGATGGTGTCACCGACCTTCCAGCCGAATTCCTTGGCCAGGGTTTCGCCGACCACCGCGCCGGTGCGCGTGTCCTGGAACGCCTTGAGCTGCTCGGGCGGCAGCTGCAGGTTGGAGTACACGTCGAAGTAGTTCGGCGCCACCGAGAAGCTCGGGAAGAAGTTCTTCGGATCCTGGTAGATGCCGCCGAACCACATCGCGTAGGTGGCGTCCTTGACCCCGGGCACGGTGCGGATCTGCTCCTGCAGGCGCACCGGCAGGCTCTGGGTGATCGACAGGCGCGAAGTGGTGACCAGGCGGTTTGCGCCATCGACGCTGCCGCCGGAATTGAACGCCACGCGCACCGAGTCGAGCATCCCGAACAGCAGGAACGCGGTGACCACCGAAAGCAGGGTCAGCAGGGTCCGCGTCTTGCTGCGGAACAGCTGCGCCCAGACGAGCGAGAAGTATTTCATCGCTGCACTCCGTCAGTGCGCGGCCGGCGCATCGGCCAGCTCGCCCTTGTCCAGGTGGATGGTATGGGTGGCGTATTCGGCCGCCTTCGGATCGTGCGTGACCATGATGATGGTCTTGCCGTGCTCGCGGTTGAGCATCTGCAGCAGGTCGAGGATCTCCTCGGCCGAATGCCGGTCCAGGTCGCCGGTGGGTTCGTCGCAGATCAGGAAGGTCGGGTCGGAGACGATCGCCCGGGCGATCGCCACGCGCTGCTGCTGGCCGCCGGACAGTTCGTTGGGACGGTGGCTGCGGCGGTCGGCCAGGCCGACCAGGGTCAGCGCGATCTGGGCGCGGCGCGCGCGGTCGGCGCTGCCCAGCTTGGTCAGCAGCAGCGGCAGCTCGACGTTCTTCTGCGCGGTGAGCATCGGCATCAGGTTGTAGAACTGGAACACGAAGCCGACGTGGTGGCTGCGCCAGCTCGACAGCTGCCCGGCCGAAAGGCGGTCGATGCGCTCGCCCTCGATCTCGATCTCGCCGCCGCTGGGCGTGTCCAGGCCGCCGATCAGGTTGAGCAGGGTGGTCTTGCCCGAACCGGACGGGCCCATCAGCGCGACGAAATCCCCCTTGGGGATGTCCAGGTCGATGCCATGCAGCACCTGCACCTGCTCGGGGCCGCGCTGGTAGGTCTTGGTGACGTTGCGAAGGTTAACCAGGGCCGTCATCGCTTTGCTTCCTTGTCGTGGCCGTCGCGGATGGCACGTCGGCGGGTTCGGGATGGTGCGGAACAGTTCGGAAGGTGGTTCGTGTGGTGCGGCGCGTTTGTCACGCGCCGCGGGGTTACTGTCCTTCGGCGCCGGCCAGGCGCACGCGGTCGCCGTCGGCCAGGGTCTCGGGAACATCAAGTACCACCGTTTCGCCGGCGGTCAGGCCCGACAGCACCTGGCGGTCCTGGCCCATGGCGATGCCCGGCTTGACCGCGCGCTGTTCGACCGTGTCCTCGTTGCCGAGCACGAAGGCCACGTCGCTTCCGTCGCGCTGCACGATCGCCGCGGCTGGCACGCGCACGCCCTGCGGCTTCTGCTCGCCGGGTTCGCGAGCCTGCTCGAGGAAGCTCACCCGCACACCCATGTCCGGCACGATGCGCGCGTCCTTTTCCTTCAGGGCGACGCGCACCTTGACCGTGGCCTTGCCGCGGTCGGCGGCCGGAATGATCGCGATCACCTCGCCCGGGATGCGCCAGTCCGGATAGGCGTTGAGCACGATCTCCACCGGCATCTTCGGCTGCACGCGGCCGATGTAGGACTCGCCGACCTCGACCTCGACCTCCAGCGACTCCATGTCGACGATGGTGCCGATGCCGGTGCGGGTGTAGCCGCCGGTCGCCAGCGGCGACACGATCTCGCCCGGCTGCGCCGCCTTGGAGGTGACGATGCCCGAGAACGGCGCGCGCACGATGGTGTTGTCCACGCCCTGGCCGGCGATGCGCAGCTGGTCGCCGGCGACCTGCGCGTTGCGTTGCGCGGTCACGAGCTGCGCACGCAGCGCGTCGCGCTGGGACACGGCCTGCTCGTACTGCGCGCGCGACACCAGCTGCTGGCCCACCAGCGAGGACAGGCGTCGCGCGTTGGCCTCGGCATCGACCAGCTGGGCACGCACGCTGTCGGCCTGGCTGTGCGCCGCCGACACCTGCGACGCGGCCAGCGCGCGCTGGGCATCGGCGTCGATCGGATCGAGCCGGGCCAGCACCTGGCCTTCCTCCACGCGCATGCCTTCCTCGATCAGTACTTCCTTGACCCGGCCGGTGACCTTGGCCGACACCGTGGCCATGCGCCGCGCGACGATATAGCCGCTTGCATCCAGGACCGACGCGCTGGCGCCACCGGCGCCGGAAATGGCGACCACCGGCGCGGTGCGCACTTCGGGCGCCTTCTCGCCACCGAGCACCAGCCATGCGACCACGGCGGCGAGCAGCACGGCGGCGGCCACGGCCAGGCCGATCCACAACCCGCGCCGCGACGGCGGCGGCGTGGACGGTGCCTTGCCGCGTTCGATGCGGAGTTCCTTGAGCAGTTCAGCGGAAGCGTTCATCAGGTTCTCGTTGCGATCCCGGTCCAGTGTCGGCGGCAAGGGTACACGGCGGCCAGCTGCCGGAAGTCACTTTCTGGCGAAGGGCGACCACGCGGGATGGAATACCTCCATGCCAGGACGGACGACGGTGGTGTGGTTCGACACGCCGCCCGGGCACCGGTGCATCCTGCCGATGCGCGGACGCACGGCGTAGTGACAGCTGTCATGCGCTTGGCATGGCATCGACGACTGCCGCCGCCGGCGCGTGCGGCGGACACTGCGGCCACCTGCACGGAGACCGCCATGGATACCGCCACCCGCGTCGTCGCCCCTGTCGTCGTCCCCATCGCCGCGGGCGACACCCGGAAGCCGGCGGCGTGCCCGCCGCTGGCGCGCCTGCACCAGGCCAGCAAGCGCTTCGGCGATGTCCAAGCGCTGGACGGACTGGACCTGGAGCTGCATGCCGGCCAGGTGCTGGCCCTGCTCGGGCCCAACGGCGCCGGCAAGACCACCGCCATCGGCCTGCTGCTGGGCCTGCACGCGCCCGACGCCGGCCGCGCCGAACTGTTCGGCCTGCCGCCGCAGGCACTGGAAGCGCGCCGCGGTATCGGCGTGATGCTGCAGACCGCCGGCATCCCCGACACCTTGAAGGTGCGTGAGCTGGTCGACCTGACCCGCAGCTACTATCCGCAGCCGCGCGACATCGACGCGTGCCTGGCGCTGGCCGGTTTGCAGGACCTGCAGAAGCGTCGCTACGGCCAGTTGTCCGGCGGCCAGCAGCGACGCGTGCAGTTCGCGATGGCGCTGTGCGGCAATCCACGGCTGCTGTTCCTGGACGAGCCGACCACCGGCCTGGACATCGACGCGCGGCAGGCGCTATGGCGCGCGATCCGCGAACTGGCCGCGCAAGGCTGCGCGGTGCTGCTGACCACGCACTACCTGGAAGAGGCCGAGGCGCTGGCCGACCGGGTGGTGGTGGTCGACCACGGTCGCCTGCTGGCGCAGGGAAGCGTCGAACAGATTCGCGCCCGCGTCGCCCAGTGCCGGATCGGCTGCGCCTCCATTCTGTCGGCCGCGGCGGTGGCCGCCTGGCCGGGCGTGCAGGAAGCGGTCGTTCGCGATGGCCGCCTCCAGGTCGTGGCGGCGGACGCGGAAGCGGTCGTGCGCCGGCTGCTGGCCGAAGATCCGTCGCTGTCCGGTCTGGAAGTTCATCGCGCGGGCCTGGCCGACGCCTTTCTCGCCCTCACCGCGCACTCTGGCGCAAAGCAAGCACAGCCCGAAGAGGAGGTCGCCTGATGGACGCCATCGACCGTTCCACGCCCGTGCGTTTCTCCGCCTCGCGCGCCTACATGCAGGAGGCCCGCTACGAATTCCTGCGGCTTTGGCGAACGCCGTCGTTCTCGCTGCCGTGCCTGCTGTTCCCGGCGGTGTTCTACCTGCTGTTCGGCGTGCTGCTGGGTGGCCGCGGCGGGCCGGACGCGGCGCGTTACATGCTGGCCGGCTACAGCGTGTTCGGGATCATGGGCGTGGCCCTGTTCGGTTTCGGCGTCACCGTGGCGATGGACCGCGAGCAGGGCCTGCTGACCCTCAAGCGCGCCCAGCCGATGCCGCCGGGCGCGTACCTGGCGGCGAAGGTGGCGATGGCGATGCTGTTCTCCACCGTCATCCTCGCGCTGCTGGCCGCACTGGCCATCGGCGTGGCCGGCGTGCGCCTGGCACCGGCGCAATGGCTGGGCCTGGTCGTGGCCTGCCTGCTCGGCGTATTGCCGTTCAGTGCGCTGGGCCTGTGGCTGGGCACGCTGGTCGGCGCGCGGGGCGCACCGGCGCTGATCAACCTGGTCTACCTGCCGATGGCGTTCCTGTCGGGACTGTGGGTACCGCTGTCGATGCTGCCCGGGCTGCTGCAGGAACTGGCACCGGCGTGGCCGGCGTACCATCTGTCGCGGATCGCGCAGGCGCAGGTGGGGTTCGGCGACGGCGCGCCGCTGGGGCTGCACGTGCTGGTGCTGCTCGGCGTGACCGTCCTGTTCCTGGCCCTGGCGCGTCGTCGCCTCGCTACCCCCTGATCCGAGTCCCCGCCATGCACACCGTCCCGCCCAATCGCTTCGTCCCCGGATGGATCAAGGTTGCGCCCGATTCGCTGCTGGCCGCCAGCCAGTCGCGCGGACAGCCCGCATGGATGGAGTTCATCCACGTGCTGTGGACGATGTGGGTGTTCGTGGTGCCGGTGTTCACCCCGCAGGGCTACAACGCGTTGTGGTGGGCGCTGACCGCGCTGTCCTATCCGCTGTTCCTGGCCCTGTACGTGGGCACGCTGGTGCTGCCCGCGCGCTGGGTCGCGCCGTGCGCCGCCGGCATGCTGGTGCTGTGCCTGGCACTGCTGCGCTGGTACCCGTCGGGCATGAGCTACTTCGTGTTCGGCTGCGTGATGCTCGGCGCGCACCGCTGGCGCAGCGGCTGGCACTACGCGGCGGTCCTGCTGCTGGCCAACGTGTGCCTGGTGGTCCTCGCGCGTTCGATCGGTTACCCGTGGTCGGCGCTGGTGTGGCTGCCGGTGACCACGCTGGTGGTCGGCCTGATCGTCCACGTCGAGCGCCAGCGCCACCACAAGGACGCCGCGCTGCGCCTGTCGCAGGACGAAGTCCGGCGCCTGGCCGCCACCGCCGAGCGCGAGCGCATCGGCCGCGACCTGCACGACCTGCTCGGCCATACCCTGTCGCTGGTGGCATTGAAGGCCGACCTCGCCGGGCGCCTGCTGCAGCGCGACCCGGAAGCGGCGCAGCGGGAGATCGGCGAACTGGGCCAGGTCGCGCGCGATGCGCTGGGCCAGGTCCGGCGCGCGGTCACCGGCATCCGCGCCGCGGGCCTGGCCGCGGAACTGGCGGCGGCCAAGGTGCTGCTGCAGGGCGAGGGCATCGACCTGCAGGTCGACGTGCCCGAGGTCGCGATGCCGCCGGAACAGGAAACGGTGCTGGCGTTGTGCCTGCGCGAAGCGGTGACCAACGTCCATCGCCATGCGCGCGCCAGCCGGGTACGGGTATCGCTGACGGGCGATGCGCGGCAGTGGCGGCTGTGCGTGGAGGACGACGGCCGTGGCGGCGTGGTCCGGCCGGGCAATGGCCTGGACGGCATGCGCGAACGCCTGCAGGTGCTCGGCGGCGCCCTGCGGATCGAGCCGGCGCCCGGACGCGGCACGCGCCTGCTGGCCGACCTGCCGCACTGGCAGGCCGGTGCGACCACGCCACCGGCGCATGCCACGCGCACCGACGCCCCGCTGTCGTAGGAGCGGGCACGACCGCGACACCGACGCCGTAGCGCAGGCGACGCCCCCGCGATTCCGGCGGCGTCGGTGTCGCGGCCTGAAGTCCGCTCCTACAAGGGCGCGTGGTCTCCGCTGTCGTAGGAGCGGGCAAGACCGCGACACCGACGCCGTAGTGCAGGCGACGCCCCCGCGATTCCGGCGGCGTCGGTGTCGCGGCCTGAAGTCCGCTCCTACAAGGGCGCGTGGTCCCCGCTGTCGTAGGAGCGGGCACGACCGCGACACCGACGCCGTAGTGCAGGCGACGCCCCCGCGATTCCGGCGGCGTCGGTGTCGCGGCCTGAAGTCCGCTCCTACAAGGGCGCGTGGTCTCCGCTGTCGTAGGAGCGGGCACGACCGCGACACCGGCGCCATCGCGCAGGCGACGCCCCCGCGATTCCGACCACGCCACCCGTGCGCCTCTGGCGGCCAGCAACCAGGACAGGTACCGCGAGTACGACTTTTGCTACCGTCACCCCATGCCTGCACTGACCCCATCCCGATGATCCGCGTGCTCCTGGCCGAAGACCAGGCGATGGTCCGCGGCGCGCTGGCCGCGTTGCTGGGCATGGAATCCGATATCGAGGTCGTCGGCGCCGTGGCCGATGGCGAGAGCGCCTGGCGCGAAGTGCAGCGCCTGCAGCCCGAGGTGCTGGTCACCGACATCGAGATGCCCGGCCTGACCGGCCTGGAACTGGCGCAGCGCATTCAGCGCCACGAGCTTCCGATCAAGGTGGTGATCGTCACCACGTTCGCCCGCGCCGGATTCCTGCGCCGCGCGCTGGAGGCCGGCGTGGTCGGCTACCTGCTCAAGGATGCGCCGGCCGAACGCCTGGCCGAAGCGCTGCGCAAGGTCCGCCACGGCGGCCGCGCGATCGATCCGGAACTGGCGGTGGAAGCCTGGGGTGAAGCCGATCCGCTCAACGACCGCGAACGCCAGGTGCTGCGCCTGGCCGGCGAGGGCAGGTCTTCCGGCGAGATCGCCATCCAGCTGAACCTCTCGCAGGGCACCGTGCGCAACTACCTGTCCGAGGCGATCGGCAAGCTCGGCGTCGGCAACCGCATCGAGGCCGCGCGCATCGCCCGCCAGCGGGGTCTGCTGTGACCGCCGCGCGCAAGCGTCCGCTGCGCAGGACCAGCCAGGCCGGACTGCTGCTGGCGATGGCCGTGTTCGTCGCGATCGGCGTGGGCGTGCTGCTGGGCGCGCAGCGCTTCATCGCCGATGCCAACCAGGTGGCCCATACCAACGAGGTCATCGCCAACGTCGACGCCTTCGAGGCGCGCCTGCGCGATGCCGAAGCGGCGCAGCGCGGCTACCTGCTCACCGGCAACATCGACTACCTGGCCGCCTACCAGGTCAACCGCGAACAGCTCGGTCCGCTGCTGGACCGGCTGGCGGCGCTCGTCAGCGACAACCCGCAGCAGCAGGCGCGCGCCGGTGGCCTGCGCGACCTGTCCGATCGCCGCATCGAGCAGGTCGAGGCCAACCTGGAGCGCTACCGCAGCGCCGGCCTGAGCGCCGCGCAGGTGGGCCTGGACCAGGACGTGCTGCAGGTGTCGTCGGACATCCGCAACCAGGCCAGGCAGCTGCGCGATCGCGAGCGCGAGCTGCTGGTCGCCCGCGACCGTTCCAGCCGGCGCAGCGCCGACCTGCTGCGCGCGCTGGCGTTGCTGGGCATTCCCTTCGGCATCCTGGTGATCGGCCTGGTCTACTGGCGCCTGGTCGGCGAGATCCGCCGCCGCGCCCGCGCCGAACGCGCCAACGCCGAGACCCACCGGCGCCTGCTGGACTCGGTGCAGCAGCTCGAGCGCCAGAGCGCGGACCTGGCCGAGCTCAACCGCTACGGCGGCCTGCTGCTCAGCTGCGCCAGCACCGAGGAGGCGGTGCAGCTCACCACCCAGCTGCTGTCGCACCTGCTGCCGGCCGCCGGCGGCACGCTCTACCGCATCCGCGCCTCGCACGACTACGCCGAGGAGCTGGCGCACTGGGGCGAGCATGCTTCGCACAGCGCCGCGATGGTGGCGCCCGCGCAATGCTGGGCCCTGCGCCGCGGCCAGCCGCACCTGCTCCATTCCGGCCGCGAAACCCTGCGCTGCGAGCACATCGAGCCGCCGGCGATCCATGTGGCGCTCAACGCCGCGTGCATCCCGCTGGCTGCGCAGGGCACGCAGCTGGGCTTCATCTACCTGTCCTCGCAGGACCCCGCGTTGCTGGAGCGGATGGACCTGGTCCAGGCCGCGGCCGAACACCTTTCGATGGCCCTGCACAACCTGCAGCTGCAGGAGCGCCTGCGGCTGCAGTCGATCCGCGAGCCGTTGACCGGGCTGTTCAACCGCCGCTACCTGGAAGAGTCGCTGGCGCGCGAGCTGGCCCGCTGCGGCCGCCGCGGGCTGCCGCTGAGCCTGATGATGCTGGACCTTGACCACTTCAAGGCGTTCAACGACCTGCATGGCCATCCCGGCGGCGACACCCTGCTGGCCGCGTTCGGCCAGCTGCTGGCGCAGCACGCGCGCGCCGAGGACATCGCCTGCCGCTACGGCGGCGAGGAGTTCACCCTGATCCTGCCCGAGGCCGAGGCCGACGCCGCGCTGGCCATCGCCCGGCGCCTGGTCGAGGCGGTCCGGCAACTGCGGGTGCGCCACCTCGGCCACGAGTTGCCGGCGGTGACGGTCTCCATCGGCGTCGCCAGCTGGCGTAGCGGCAGCGAAGACGGCGAAAGCCTGCTGCATCGCGCCGACGAGGCGCTCTACCGGGCCAAGCGCGCGGGTCGCGACCGGGTCGAGCTCGCCTGAGCGGGGCCGGGGCAACGCCTCCCGCGTGCCGCAGGTGCGCCGCGCGCCGGTGCTGCGACCCGGCGGAGCGGGTCTACCCACCGGCTGCCCGTCGGCCGCGTGCGATCAGCCGCCGTAGCGCGCCTTCAGCAGCGCCCAGGCCGAACGCAGGCCCAGCGCTTCGCCGCCGGCGGGGCGGCCGGCGCGGCTGCTGTCGTTCCAGGCGTAGGTGTCCAGGTGCGCCCAGGGCGTGCCGCCGGGCACGAAGCGCTCCAGGTACAGCGCCGCGGTGACCGCGCCGGCCATGCGCGAACCGGCATTGGCCAGGTCGGCGACATTGCTGGTCAGGTAGCGCAGGTACGGGCGCCACAGCGGCATGCGCCACACCGGGTCGCGGGTCTGCTCGCCGGCCGCCAGCCAGGCCGCGGCCAGCGCGTCGTCATTGGCGAACAGCGCCGGCAGGTCCGGCCCCAGGGCGATGCGCGCCGCGCCGGTGAGCGTGGCGAAATCCACGATCAGCGCCGGCTTCTGCTCGCCCGCATAGGTCAGCGCGTCGCACAGGATCACCCGGCCCTCGGCGTCGGTGTTGTCGATCTCCACGCTGACCCCGGCGCGGGTGGCGATCACCTCGCCCGGCCGGAACGCGTCCGGACCGATCGCGTTCTCCACCGCCGGCACCAGCAGGCTCAGCCGCACCGGCAGCTTGCGCGCCATCACCAGCGCGGCCAGCGCCAGCGCGTGCGCGGCGCCGCCCATGTCCTTCTTCATGTTGCGCATGCCGTCGGCCGGCTTGATGTCCAGGCCGCCGGTGTCGAAGCACACGCCCTTGCCGACCAGCACCACATGCGGATCGGCGCGGCTCTCGGGAGATTCGAAGCCCCAGCGCAGCTCGATCAGTCGCGGCGCGCGGTGCGAGGCGCGGCCGACCGCGTGGATCGCCGGGAAGTTGTGCGCCAGCAGCGATTCGCCGGTCACCACCTCGATGTGCGCGCCGTGTTCGGCAGCCAGCTCGCGGGCGATGGCTTCCAGCTGCGCCGGGCCCATGTCCTGGGTCGGCGTGTTGACCCAGTCGCGCACGCGCATGGTCGCCAGCAGCACGTCCAGCGCTTCGTCGTCGAGCTGCGGCAGGCGCAGCCGCGCCGGCGCGCGCGGCGGCGTCTTGTAACGGTCGAAGCGGTAGCTGCCCAGGCCCCAGCCCAGCTGCAAGGCGACCCGCTGCGCGGCCGGCAGGTCGGTGGCCGGCGCCCATGCACCCGGCGGCAATGCGGTCGGCGCATGCGCGTAGCTGCACGGATCCAGCGGATCGCCGATCCCGACCACCGCGCCGCCGATCCCGCCTTCGCCCGGAAGCAGCGCCACCGAACCGGCGCCGGGCTGGAATTCCTGCGCATCGAGCCACGCCGCCACGGCGGCCGGCTGCGTCGCGCGCCAGGCGCCATAGCCGTCGCGGTCGAGCAGGTGCATCGGAAGCGCGGAAGCGCCGGTATCGGCGTAATGGGACTGGGGGTTCATGCGGCGTGGTCCGTGGCGATGTCGCGTTCGGGGAGGTGCGCTTCCAGCCAGTCGGCGAGCGCGGTGAGGGTCGTGTATTGCAGGTCGGGCACGATCTCCGCGTGCGCCCATTCGCGCGCCTCGCGGTTGATCCAGCAGCTGCGCAGCCCGGCGCGCGCGGCGCCGGCGACGTCCATCTCGACGTGGTCGCCCACGTGCAGGACGTGCGCCGGGGCGCATTCCAGGCGTGCGCACGCGGCCAGGAAGATGCTGGCCTCGGGCTTGGCCGCGCCGTGTTCGCGCGCGCCCAGCTGGAAGGCGAAGTGGTGGGCGATGCCGACCCGCTCCAGGTCCGCATTGCCGTTGCTCAGCGCCGCCACCGGCACCCGCGCCGCGATCCGGGCCAGTGCGTCGAGTGCGTCGGGGTAGTACTCGACCTGGTTGCGCGCGGCGTAGAACGCCTCGTACGCCGGCTCGAGCAGGTCCAGGCTGGCGCCGCTGCGTTCCAGCGCTTCGGCCAGGGTCAGCCGGCGCAGTGCGGACAGGTCATGGTGCAGGTGCGGGTTGTCGCGGAACGAACGCTCGCGCAGTTCGCGCATCGCCGCGACCGGGTACATCGCCGCCGTCGCCGGGCTGTGCACGCCCATCCAGTCGTGCAGCACCTGGTCGATGCGCGCGCCGATCGGCGCGAACGGCCACAGGGTGTCGTCGAGGTCGAGGGTGATGGCGCGGACGATGAAGCTCACGGCGCCATTCTACCGCGCACCGCCGGGCCCGGCCGCCCGCCGCCCTTCGTAGGAGCGGGCATGACCGCGACACCGACGCCGCCCCCGATCGAGGTTGCCGGCATTCCGTCTCACCCCCCCAACCTGGCCCCGTGTCATGGCCATCAGCCCTGCACGAATGGAAGTGCAGGACGGATGCAGGGATCATGACGTCATCGCCGCCGCCACCCGCCCAGGTGTCGCGGTCATGCCCGCTCCTACAGGACATGTCCGCCGCCACGCTCCGTACCCCTCCACCTGCCGCGCATTGCAGGAGCGGGCACGACCGCAACTCCGGCGCGCCCCCGACCGACGCCCTGGAAATCCCCCTCGCCGCCGTAGGAGCGGGCATGACCGCGACACCGACGCCGCAAAATGACCGACGCCCCAGGATTCCGTCTCACCGCCGACCAGGAATGTCCGCCGCCGCGGCCCCCGTCATGCACGAGCGGACATGCGGCAGGATGGATGCGCGAATCATGGCGGCATCGCGGCCGCCGGCCACCTCGGTGTCGCGGTCATGCCCGCTCCTACAAGAGCTGCGACGGGGCATGCCCTTCAGGCCGCGAAGCGACACCGCCGGAACCGAGGGGGCGTCGCCTGTGCCTTTACTCCAGCAGCTTGGCCCAGCCGCCCATGCCGTCCAGCTGCGCCAGCACCAGCTTCACGCAGACCAGCAAGGGCACCGCCAGCAGCAGGCCGATCAGGCCCCAGAGCCAGCCGAACAGCATCAGCGCCAGGATCAGCACCAGCGGCGACAGCGCCATGCGCCGGCCCAGGACAATAGGCGTGATCACCTGGCCCTCGACCGTGTGCAGCAGCAGGTACAGCGCTGCCGGCAGCAGCGAGTGCCAGGTGTCGTCGAAGGCGATGAAGCCGACCAGCAGCATCATGCACATGCCGATCAGCGGCCCCACGTAGGGCGCGTAGTTGAGCAGCATCACCATCGTGCCCCACAGCAGCGCTTCCTGTGCCGGGAAATCCAGCACGTAGAGGATGCCGGCGAAGGCCAGGCCGACCACCGCGTTGATCACGCTGATGGTCAGCACGTAGCGCGAGACCTCGCGCTCGATCGATTGCAGGATCTCGACGGTGAACTTCTTCTGCTGGCGCCCGGGCATCAGCGCGATCGCGTTGCGCTGCAGGTTCTCGCCGTAGACCATGAAGAAGAAGGTGAGCAGCACCACCGCCAGCATCGAAGCGGCCACGCGCGGGGTCCGGGTCAATACCGCATAGGGGTCATCGACGCGGGTGCGCACCACCTGCACCTTGCGGTTCGGATCGCCGGCCGCCGCGCGGGCCATGTCTTCGGCGATGCGGTTGGCCTCGTGCATCGGCCGGGTCAGGTCCTGCAGCTGGCGGCCGAGCTTGCGCGCCTCGCGCGGCGCCTGCTCGGCCCAGGTGGTGGCCGGCGCGGCCAGTTGCACGGCCAGCGTGCCGGCCAGCGCCAGGCCGGCGCACAGCACCAGCAGCGCAGCCAGGAAGCGCGGCACCCAGAGCCGGCGCAGGCCGCGGATCAGCGGATTGCCGATCAGGGCGAAGAACGCGGCCAGCAGCACCGGCAACAGGATTTCCTGCGCCGCCCACAGCGTGTAGCAGACCGCCAGCGTGGCCAGCACCAGCACGGCCGAAGAAGCCCGCGGCCGCGCGAGCGGCCCCTGCGGATCGGCCGCTTCGGGCAGCGGCGGGAGGGGATCGGCGTGCGGCGGCGGGATGGCGGACATGCGGACCCTGGGCGACAGGCCGGAGGCCGGCCGCGGAAGAAGAAGGAAAGGGAGGTCAGCGTTCGGAAACGTCGGTGGCCGCTTCGGCCGGTGCCGGCGCGCGCGTCCGCAACGGGTCGCTGGCCGCGGGCACGGGGGCCACCGGCGCGACCGGCGCCTGCCCGGTCGCCTCGGCCACGTTCTGGTTCGCGGCGGCGGCCTCCTGCGCGGCCACGTCGGCGGCTTCGCCGGCTTCATGCGAAGCGGCGGCCGCCTGCAGCGAGGCGAGCATGCTCGAGACCGTGCCCAGCATCTGCAGCCAGCGCGTACCACCGACCTTGGACAGCGGTTCGGCGCGGCCGACCAGGAACCCCGACAACAGCCCGGCGATCACGATCCGTCCCGGCGACCAGCCGCGGCGCCAGGCCTGGCCGAATTCCTGCCGGTGCACCTGCGCGCGATCCATGCACGATTCCACGCGCCGCTCCGCGCGCTCGACCCGCTGCCGCAGCAGCTCGAACCTCATCGCGGCCGCTCCTGTGAAAGCGGGTCCTGCGAGGGCGTGGCCGCCATGGTCAGCGACGCGGCGACCGCATCGGCGCGCGGCGCCTCGCCGTTGCCGTCGTCGTCATCCTCGCCGTGTTCGTCGAACACGCCCATGCGGCTGAGCTGCCGGCGCGTGGCGTGCAGGCCCATGTAGTCGAAGAAGCGCGAGGTCCGCCATGCGGCCAGGCCGGTGATGGCCAGGTTGAACAGCGCCGCGATGCTCAGCGACGCCAGCCAGGACAGGCCGAAGCGCTGCATCAGCGCCACCCCCGCGGCGGTGGCCAGCAGCCACGCCGAGGCGCCGAACACCACGGCGACGCCGGCCCAGGCGATGCCGCGGCCCAGCGCGCTGCGGGCCAGCGCCAGGTCGGCAGAAAGCAGCGCGCGCAGCGAACGCAGCGAGTCCTTCGTCGCACCCAGCGTCGCCTTGCCGGCTTCGCTGACCGCACGCAGGCTCTCGTCCAGCGGCGGCGGGGGAGTCGCGTCCCCCGCCTGTTCCGTGCGCTCCCCTTCGCTCATCGCCGCGGCGATCCGCTCAGCGGTCGCGACGGGTCAGCGCGGCGACCAGCCAGCCGGCGGCGAAGGCTACGCCGAAGGAGGCCAGCGGGCGCTCGCGGATCAGCTCGGAGGCGCTGTCGATCAGGTCACGGCCCTTGTCCATCAGCGCGTCCATCTGCTCGCGCGCGGCGTCGCCACCCAGCTCCGCGGCGGCCAGCCCGGCCAGCGCGCTGTCGGCCAGTTCGGCCTTGACGTTGGCACGGCCCAGGCGCAGCTCGTCGGTGGCGGCACCGGCCGCCCCGCGCAGCGCCTCACCGGCGGCACCGGCGGCGGTCTTCAGGTGGGAGCCGGCTTCGCTCAGGTTGTCCTTCATGTTCTCGGTGGAGGTGGGGCTCATCGTGGGTCTCCTTGGCCGGGTAGGGCCTGCTGCAGTGGGTGGCAACGCCATGACGGCGGGACGTGGCCATGGAAGCATGGGCCCGGTGTAGGCCCTGTCATGGAAACTTTGCACGCGACATGCGGAACGCCAGGCCGCGCTCAGCGCATCGGCAGCCTGCCCTGCACGTTACCGCGAGTGACCAGCAGCACCAACTGCGCCGGCGGCTGCGCCAGGCTGCTGCGCAGCGCGGCCAGGTCGTCGACCGCGCCGGCGCTGGTGGCACCGATCACGTCGCCCGCGCGCAGGCCGTTCTGGGCGGCGCGGCTGCCGGCCTGCACCTCTTCGACCAGCACGCCGCGGCCGCGGGCCTGGCGCTGCGCCTCGGGCAGCTCGGCCAAGCGCGCGCCGGCCAGGCGCGCGTCGACCGAAGCGCCATCCAGCGCACGCGGCTGTTCGCGCAGGGTCGCGTCGAGCTTCAGCGTCTTGCCGTCGCGCAGCACCTGCAGGGGCACCTTCGCCCCGACCGGCTGCAGGCCTTCGAAGTTGTGCAGCGACAGCGGGTCGGCGATGCGCTGGCCGCCGGCCGACACGATCACGTCGCCCGGCTTGAGCCCGGCCGCCGCCGCGCCGGAGTCGGCGTACACCTGGGTCACCAAAGCACCCTGCTGGCCCTCGGCCAGCCCCAGGCTGCGGGCCAGGCGCGGGTCCAGCGCCTGCGTGTCCAGGCCCAGCGTGCCGCGCCGGACCTCGCCGGTGGTGACCAGCTGGTGGACCACGTCGCGGGCGAGGTTGGAGGGAATGGCCAGGCCCAGGCCGATGTTGCCGGCCATCGAGCCGCGCGGGTTGAGGCTGGCGGTATTGATGCCGACCAGTTCGCCGCGCAGGTTGACCAGCGCGCCGCCGGAGTTGCCCGGGTTGATCGACGCGTCGGTCTGGATGAAGTTCTGGTAGCCCAGGCCGCGGATGCCGCTGCGCCCGACCGCGGAAACAATGCCCGAGGTCACCGTCTGGCTCAGCCCGAACGGGTTGCCGATCGCCACCACGTAGTCGCCCACCCGCAACTGCCCGCTGTCGCCCAGCGGCAGGCCCTTGAGGTCCTGCGCCGGGATCCGGATCAGCGCCACGTCGGTGTCGGCGTCCGAGCCGAGGAACTCGGCCTTGAGCGTGCGCCCGTCGGCCAGGGTCACCGACACGTTGTCGGCGCCCACGACCACGTGGTGGTTGGTCATCACGTAGCCGCGCTGCGCGTCGATGATCACGCCCGAGCCCAGTGATTCGTTGATCCGCTCCTGCGGCACCTGCGGGAACAGGCGGCGGAACATCGGGTCGTCGAAGAACGGGTTGCGCACCGCCACCCTCTGCTGGGTGTGCACGCTGACCACCGCCGGCATCACCCGTTCGAGCATCGGCGCCAGCGACGGCATCGCCTGGCCCTCGACCAGCGGCGGCAGGCTGGCCGGCTGGGCGACCGGCAGCAGCGGCGCGGGCGCGGGCACCGGCGCGGCGGCCGGGGCGGCTTCGGCGCGGTTCTCCAGCAGTTCGTTCATCGCGGTGGCGGCAAAACCACCGAACGCGGCGGCGGCAGTCAGGGCGATCAGCAGGGGGGTGCGGCGCATCGGACCGGGTTCCTCGGCAGGGTCGGGAGGTATCGGGCCGGCCGGGTGCGCGAACGTGCGCGCCGGTGGCCGGTCGATCATGAAGCTGAACGAGTCTGCTGCGCGCGAATTTAACGGCTGGTGAAGTGGGTTTCGGGCACCGGCGGCCGGGGCCGTTTCAACCTCCGCCGACGGCGCCCGCGGCAGGGTCTGGAACACCGTGAGGAGCGTCACGCAAGTGGTTGACACTGCCGGGGACCGGGGGTAGCTTGACGGCCTGTTGCGCCACTAGATGTTGCGGTGCGACGGAATCCAGGCCCAAGCGATGGTGTTTTCCTGAACACGCCTCGCCAAGCCCAATCGCCGGGGGGTGGCGAGCGGATGCAGCAGGAAAACACAGTCGGAAACGGCCTTTCAGGCCATAAGGAACCCACCGTCTGACCCGGCGAGCGGCGCGTACCCACGCGACCCGCCGGCCTTGCCGTCCCCGTTCCATCCGTCCCTCCGGGCTATGAGATCCAGCTGCGGTAAAGGAGAAACCAACAGCATGAGCACGGTGCGCCTCGAAGTGGTCCAGGACAACACCAAAGCCAGCGGCGAAATCCCGCTGCAGCCCGCCTCCCAGGACATCTGGGACAAGAAGTACCGCCTGAAGACCAAGCAGGGCGTTCCGCTGGATGCCGACATCGACGGCACCTACCAGCGCGTGGCCCGGGCCCTGGCCGACGCCGAGGGTACCGACGAGAAGAAGGCCTACTGGTACGAGCGATTCGTCTGGGCGCTGCGCCGCGGCGCGATCCCGGCCGGCCGCATCACCTCCAACGCCGGCGCGCTCGAGCACAAGCCGGCGACCAGCACGATCAACTGCACCGTGTCGGGCACGATCACCGACTCGATGGACGGCATCCTGGAGAAGGTCCACGAGGCCGGCCTGACCCTGAAGGCCGGTTGCGGCATCGGCTACGAATTCTCGACGCTGCGTCCGCGCGGCGCGTTCGTCGCCGGCGCCGGCGCCTACACCTCCGGCCCGATGTCCTTCATGGATATCTACGACAAGATGTGTTTCACCGTCTCCAGCGCCGGCGGCCGCCGTGGCGCGCAGATGGGCACGTTCGACGTCAGCCATCCGGACGTGAAGGACTTCATCCGCGCCAAGCGCGAAGACGGCCGCCTGCGCCAGTTCAACCTGTCCCTGCTGATCACCGACGGCTTCATGAAGGCCGTGGCCGACGATGACGACTGGCCGCTGGTGTTCCCGGTCAGCGCCAAGGAGCAGGGCGACTTCGACCTGGCCGACGCCGACAAGGTGGTCTGGCGCGACTGGCCGACCCACGCCAACTACGTCACCCGCGACGACGGCCTGGTGGCCTGCAAGGTGTACGGGCACATCCGCGCCCGCCACCTGTGGGACATGATCATGGTCTCCACCTACGACTTCGCCGAGCCGGGGTTCATCCTGATCGACAAGGTCAACGAGATGAACAACAACTGGTGGTGCGAGAACATCCGCGCGACCAACCCGTGCGGCGAGCAGCCGCTGCCGCCGTACGGCGCCTGCCTGCTGGGCTCGGTCAACCTGACCACCTTCGTGCGCGACCCGTTCACCGACAAGGCGCGGTTCGACTGGGAGGAATACAAGGAAGTCGTGCGCGTGTTCACCCGCATGCTCGACAACGTGGTCGAAGTGAACGGCCTGCCCCTGCAGCAGCAGCGCGACGAGATCATGCGCAAGCGCCGCCACGGCATGGGCTTCCTGGGCCTGGGCAGCACCCTGACCATGCTCAAGATGAAGTACGGCTCGCCGGAAAGCCTGGAGTTCACCGAGCAGGTGTCGCGCGACATGGCCGTGGCCGGCTGGGAAGTGGGCCTGTCGCTGGCCATCGAGAAGGGCGCCGCCCCGATCATGGAAGAGCGCTTCGAGGTCACCGCGCAGATGCTGCGCCAGCGCCCGGAAATGGCGAAGGACGGCTGGCGCCTGGGCCAGGAAATCCCCGGCAAGGTGCTGCACGCCCGTTACAGCCGCTACATGCAGCGCATCGCGTCGGTGGCGCCGGAGCTGGTGGACGAGCTGGCCGAAGTCGGTTCGCGCTTCACCCACCACAGCTCGATCGCCCCGACCGGCACCATCTCCCTGTCGCTGGCCAACAACGCCTCCAACGGCATCGAGCCGTCGTTCGCGCACCACTACAGCCGCAATGTGATCCGCGAAGGCAAGAAGTCCAAGGAAAAGGTCGACGTCTACAGCTACGAGCTGCTGGCCTACCGCCACCTGGTCAACGCCAAGGCGATGCCGTTCTCCGAAGCTGCCGACGCGCAGCTGCCGGAGTACTTCATCTCCGCCGACGACATCCATCCCAAGGAGCACGTCGACGTGCAGGCCGCCGCCCAGAAGTGGGTGGACAGCTCGATCTCCAAGACCGCGAACGTCCCGACCGACTACCCGTACGAGGACTTCAAGGACATCTACCGCTACGCCTACGAGCAGGGCCTGAAGGGCTGCACCACGTTCCGCTTCAACCCGGCCGCCTTCCAGGGCGTGCTGGTCAAGGAGAAGGACCTGGAGAACACCACCTACCGCTTCGAGCTGGAAGACGGCTCGGTGATGGAGGTCAAGGGCAACGAAGAGATCGAGTACGACGGCGAGACCCACACCGCCGCCAACCTCTTCGATGCGCTCAAGGAAGGGTATTACGGCAAGTTCTGATGCTTGCCAGGGTCGCGGCGCGCGCTTCTTCCGGGCGCCCGCCGCGGCCGGTTCCTCGCAGCACGGCGCCCGGAATGCAGGTGAAGTTGTCCCGATTACCACACAGAGAGCGCCCCCAGGAGGGCTCCCCATGAGCAATGGCAATGGTGTGACGGCGACCCTCTCCGAGGCCGCCGAGTCCGTGAAAGAGAAAGCGGCCGAAGTCGGCCACGCGATCAGTGCCACCGCCAGTGGCGCGGTCGCCAGCGCCGGCAAGAGCGTGACCAAGGCGAAGAAGGCCGCCAAGAAGACCGTGACCAAGGCCAGGAAGGCGGCCAAGAAGACCGTCGCCAAGGCCACCAAGGCGGTGAAGAAGGAAAGCGCCAAGGTGACCAAGGCGGTGACCAAGACGATGTCCAAGGCCAAGAAGAAGCTGACCGCCGCCAAGGACAAGGCCACCGCCGAAGCCGACGCGCTGCGCAAGAAGCTGGGCAAGAAGAAGCCGGCCAAGAAGGCAGCTGCCAAGAAGGGTGCAGCCAAGAAGACCGCGAAGAAGGCTGCCGCCAAGAAGGCTGCACCGAAGAAGGCCGCGGCCAAGAAGGCGGCAGTGAAGAAGGCGCCGGCCAAGAAGGTCGCTGCGAAGAAGGCTGCGCCGAAGAAGGCCGCCGCCAAGAAGGCAGTGAAGAAGGCCGCGCCGAAGAAGGCCGTCGCCAGGAAGGCCCCGGCGAAGAAGGCTGCGCCCAGGAAGGCGGCCGCCAAGCGCGCGCCGGCCAGGAAGGCGCCGGCCAAGAAGGTCGCCAAGAAGAAGTAAGCAGTACCCGTCGCACCCCCTTCCCTCCCCAGCCGGGGAGGGAAGGCGGCGGCGTCCCCGCCGCTCCCACGCACCGCTCACAGGACACGCAAGATGGCCGTCAAGATCGACAAGAAAATCAAGGGTTACGCCGTGCTTACCGCCGAAGACAAGGCGCGCGAATCCGCGCCGCCGGTGGTCGCCGCGCCGGTGGACCGGGCCACGATCGAGGCCGAGGCCGCCAAGGACAACATCATCCACATGCACGAGCGCATCGAGCGCCCGGAAGTCCTGATCGGCAGCACCTACAAGATCAAGTCGCCGATGGTCGAGCACGCCATGTACGTGACCATCAACGACATCGTCCTCAACGCCGGCACCGAGCACGAGCTGCGCCGCCCGTTCGAGGTGTTCATCAACTCCAAGTCGATGGACCACTTCCAGTGGATCGTCGGCCTGACCCGCATCATGTCGGCCGTGTTCCGCAAGGGTGGCGACGTGACCTTCCTGGTGGAAGAGATGAAGGCCGTGTTCGACCCGCGCGGCGGCTACTTCAAGGCCGGCGGCGTCTACATGCCCTCGCTGGTGGCCGAGATCGGCGCGGTGGTCGAAGAGCACATGAAGTCGATCGGCCTGATCCACGACCCGGAGATGAGCGCCCACACCAAGGCCCTGATCGCCGAGAAGCGCAAGCAGTTCGAAGACCGTTCAAAAAAAAACAGTGACCTGACCGCGGCGGGCGTTGCTGCCCAAGCGGGCGCCGCGAGCGCTGGCACCGAAGACATCGCCGTCACCGGCGACGGCACCAGCTTCCCGCCCAGCGCCACCATGTGCCACAAGTGCAGCACCAAGGCGCTGGTGATCATGGATGGGTGCGCGACCTGCTTGAATTGCGGTTACAGCAAGTGCGGGTGAGTGAATAGATATTGAAGGTTGAGCAAAGGGCTGGGTGCCGATGGTTGCCCGGCCCTTTTTCTTACCGGACAGCTAGAGGTTAGGGGAAATGAGCGGGGCAGACTTTCAGACGCCGTTTCACAAGTACACGCCGATCCGCCAACTTGGCCAAGGTGGGTCCGGGCGGGTCTTCGAGGTGAGAGGAGATGACGGTCGCCTTCATGCATTGAAAGTGCTTGATGCCGGAGGAGTCACGGCAGAAAGAAAAGCTCGATTCAGGAATGAAATTGCCTTCTGTCAGCAGAATATCCATCCTGGGATTGTGCGCGTCACGGATGTCGGGTACGTCGAAGAGGAGGGGAAGGTCATCCCTTTCTATGTCATGCCTTTGTACCCAAGGACGCTTCGCTCCCTGATAGGAGAGGGGATCGATCCTAGGCGGGCTTTGAATCTCTTTATGCAGCTCGTGTCGGCAATGTCCGTAGCTCATGCTAAGGATGTTCTGCATCGTGATATCAAGCCGGAGAACATCTTGATCGACGAGATGGGAAATGCCGTGCTTGCCGACTTCGGGATAGCACGATTCTCGGAGATTGACGCAGCTACGCTGGTGGCGACGCGCGAAGGGTCGAGGCTAGCGAACTACATGTATGCCGCGCCTGAGCAACGAGTAGTGGGGAGTGAGATTGATCAGAAAGCCGACGTTTATGCCATCGGATTGATCGGGCACGAGATGCTAACCGGTCAAGTTCCTCTTGGCGAAGGCGCGAGGATGGTGTTAGACGCTGCGCCAAAGTTCTCCTTTATGGATTCAGTGCTGCAAAGGATGCGTCGTCAAGATCCCGAGGATAGGCCAACCTTAGGCGAGGTAGAGGAGCAGGTGCGTGCTCAGTTGTCGACAGACGACCAAGATGAGCCGATTACTGCTGAGGGTTCAAAAGACTCATTGGGGAGGCTCGGATCTCTCGCTGCCCGAGTCGCTGCTCGCCACGAGCATCAGCGCCTCAGAAGACAGTTCAACAGCTCAGATGCAGGCGTTTTTAGTGCTAGGAAATCATTTGACCTAGTGCGTGAACGAATACAGGAGCGTGTGGATGCTTTTGGAGGTGTGGCGTCCTTCGGCATACGGGCGGATGTTGTAAGTGGGGGGCACCTTGAGGTTAAAGCGGCTGATTTTAGCGGGGTTCCTGCATTTCGCGCCCAGTACGCAAACTCTCTCGATGGAGCTAAGGCGACGTTCACTGTGTGGGAGGGCGCGGCGGATCTTCCAGGGCGAATGTTTTTCGATAGACCAAAGAGAGTAAAGGAAGAAGTGTTTTTGCCCGACATAGATGAGTCAGGGGCTGTGGTGTGGAAGTCCGGAGAGGAAATTCTGAGCGAAAATGATCTTGCAGATCACATGCTTGCGCTGTTGCTAGAAGTGGTGGAGAAGCGTCTGGGCGGATGAGTCCGAGAGCGGACTCACGTTCACCTTCGGGCGGAAAAGGGGGCAGAGTGCACTTTTCTTCGGACTAACGGGGTCAGGTTCACTTCCACTCGGAAACGGCAGGGAAACGGGGGCGAAAGTGCACTTTCCTAGCTCCAAGTCGGATCTGCTTTCGCCGCAATCGGCGCATCGAGCAGCTTTGGGCTAGGGCCCTAGGTGGAAACAGGGGTCAGAGTGCACTTTCCGACATGTCCGGCCGAACAAGGTCGGCGTGCATTTGCGGACTCAGTACGGTAACGGGCGAGACCTAGGGGTGAGTCTTGAAGAAGACGTTTGAGAGTCAGTTGGTCGAGTACCTCGTCGATCAGTACTTCGCGGGCGATCGTGCCGATTTTGCAGACCGGTCCGGCTATTACAGAGGGCAGGTGGATGCCTGGATTTCGGGCAGAACGAAGCCGCAGAAGGCGACGATGCGTTGGTTGATGTCGTCAACAATTGCGCCGGAGTTCCGCGTTGCCGCCGAGTTCAGGCCCGTTGACTTCGACAGCGCATCCGATATCAGTGGCGTCTTACGTGATGTGTTGGGAACACACAAGACCCACTCGGGTGTTTACGCGTTCTACGATTCGATGTGTTCGGTGGTTTATGTGGGAAAGGCCAGCAACGGATTCCTTGGCGAGATGTATCAACAGCTCAAGGCGCCCTTGGGAATCTCTTTTCCAAAAGCGGTGAAGGGTGCGCCGACCCGTCGATGGCAGGTGGTGCGCTACGTTTCAGCCTACGAGATCCCATCGGTTGACCATCTTGACTACCCGAAGCACGTTGAATCGTTGGTGCTTAGGCTATCCAAGCCCATCGGCAACAAGGTCCTGGGCTCGCTGCAGCGATCCTCTCCGCCCAAAGATCATGGGAAAGTAAGGGATAGGTAGTCCAAGAACGAGATCAGGTTCATTTCCGATTCTGCTTGCTCTTGGAGTTTATTTATATGGCTGACGCGCCATCGCAACTCTCCAGCCGTGAGGAGCTGATGCTGCTGTACCAAATAACGGTCAGCGATCTCACTTATTTCAAGAGCCAGCAGTGGTCACTCACTAATTACGCCTTCTTATTGTTGGCTGGCTTGATCGGTGTCGATCAGCTGATTGGCCCCTCCATCACCATCTTCGAGCGGTCCCTTCTGGTGTTCTTGGCGTTCTCCATTGCAGCGGCTGGGATCACTGTTCTGTCAAAGCTTCAGAGATCAATCGAAGTGCGCCAGGCGCGGCTGGGGGCCGCTCGCAATTCTCTTAGCTCTGCATTCATTGCGGCGTGGTCGGCAGAGGTCAAGGGTCGCGAGTATCTGCATTCCATTTGGTTCTTGCGTGCCGCAATAGTTGCGGGCGCTGCAATTGTTTGTTGGGTCGTTCTGAGGTGAATAGGTAACGAGTCGGAAACAAAGATCAGACAAGAACGGGGTCAGGTTCACTTCTGGAAGTGAGGACGGGGACAGCACTATGCGGGCTTGGATGTATCTCTTCTTCGTCACGAATCCGCCTTCGGGAAATGAGCCTGGCCTGATAAGTCGCAATCGATGGATGGCGCGGATTGTCGTGGCGATGCTGGGCATGGCGCTCACGCTGGTCGCGCATGCGACTCCTCTATTGCCTGCGGCAGACGCTGCGCCGGAGAGCGACGTCCACGCACGGACCGTGGTCTTCATCGGCCAGAAACTTTCCATCGAGCCGCTGCCCGATCCCTGCGCCGAGAAGGCCCAGCAGTCCGGCGTGCTGGACTGCATCTCCATGGACAGCCTGTACCGCGCGACCTATCGCGTGGTGCAACCGGTGGTCGGCGGAAGGGCGGGCGAGGCGATGACGTTCTCGGTGGCCGACCACTACGGCTTTCCCTACTTCGCCCACTTCGCCCACGCGCTGCTGTTCGTGGAAGTCGGCAAGGACGGGGCCTGGCTGCACAAGTACCAGGCCATCCCGATGTTCCGCACCGCCGACGTCCAATGGGCCGCATGCGGTGACATGGACTATCGCAGCGACCAAAAGCCACTTGTCGCACAGGCGCGTCCGATGGCATTCGCCGAGCCCATCCTGGCCGTCGGCACTCTGGACGCGGATGCCCGGGAGCGACTGGCCTCCCGCTGGAAGCAGGCACCCGATACCTATCGGGTAACCCGCGGGGAGCTGCATTGCCTCAAGGGTGTCCCGGTCGGGGAGGCCTACGAGCTCGTGCGCCAGGGCGTCATGGACGCGCGCGAGGTGCCATTGCCTGCGTGGCCAGCGGGAACCTGATGCTGTCGAACGCATCGACCATGACAGGGTCGGGTTCACTCCCTGTCTGCGAAGCGGGTCGTTGAGTAGAGAGCGCGCGATAGGGAGAGCAGCATGGATATGGAACACAGACCACCACTGACCTTCGCCGTCCTGGAAGCAAAGATCGAAGCATTGCCCGAGGGGCCGATCTCGGCGCTCAACACGCCGCGTTGGGCCCGGCATCTCGCGTTGGCCGGCGTGATCGGGATGATTGCCGCCTTCGTGCCTTCGCTTCTGGTGAAGTGGCTGCCGCCACAACCCTGGATGGTCTTGCTTGCCCAGGCAGGCCTCGTGGTGACGGTTGCAGGCTTCCTGCCCGGTTTACTGCGCAACCTGTGGGTGCTGGTACAGGATATCCGCCACCATCGCGCCGGTTTGATCGCGCAGTTCGACCATGACGTTGACCAGTTCAAGGCTCTCGCGACTTGGCTTGCCGGCTACCCGCGCGAGACGCTGGAATCCAGCCTGCGCTATGCGCGCATGGGCCATGAACGCCTGCATTCGCGACTGGGCATGCTGCTGGGCGGGATCGACCGGCTCGGCTTGCTGCCTGTCCTGATCTCCCTGTTCGTACTCCTGCGCAACTGGCAGGACCTGTTGCACCTGCCGGGCTGGCTGGCGGTCCTGGGCCTGTTGGCCCCGTTCCTGTGGCTGATCGCCTGGCTCGGCGCGGAGTTCAGCCGTCGCCTCCAGCTGTATGCCTTCCTGCTCGACGAGGCGCTGCGGGCCGAGGGTCCGGCGGACTGATCGCAAAAGTGCAGGCCAGGCAAGTGGAGACGGGCACGTTGATCGGGACCGGGGTCAGGGCGCACCTTCGGAGGCTGCAATCGACAGGGATTGAAGCGATGACCTACCGCAGGCGCGGCATGCAGGGATGGGTGGCACTGGCGTTCGCGCTGTTCACAGCGCCCCTTGCGGTTGCGGCCGCCCAAGCGGCGACGCAGGAGGACGCGTCGGCGGCGGAGTTGCCCGGCCAGTTCCTCGCACATCCCCTGTTCGCCTCGTCCTATGCCTGCTCCGAGCACGCCTGGGGCGAGCTGCCCTACCTGGGCGACGACCTCGGGCAGGACTGCGTGCCGCAGGAGTTCGTCGACGAGGGCGGCCGGGCCTTCATGAAGTCCTACCGCACCGACGGGCTGGCCAATGTCGACTGGTTCGGCTGGAACCAGCCGGTGCTGTCGCCGTGCGACTGCACGGTGCTGAAGATCAGCCTCAATGCCGTCGACAACGTGCCGGGCGTGCTCGGCAAGCCGCCCGCGTCGCTGATCCTGCTCGAGGCGGCCGACGGAACGAAGGTCGTGCTGGCGCACATCCAGTCGCCGGGTGTGGAGGAAGGCCAGCGCGTGGCGGCCGGCGAGGCCATCGCCCGGGTCGGCAACAATGGCTATTCGCGCAACCCGCACATCCATGTCGGCGCCTGGCGCGAGAAGAAGGCGCTGCAGATCCGCTGGGACCAGCGCCATATTCCCATTCTGTAGGAACGCAGTGCTGGCCCGGGCGGCGTGCATGTTCGCCAGGCACAGGCCGCTCCGCCAGAATGACTACACAACCCGATAGTCAGACAACCTCGATCACTGCGAAGGACGCACGATGAAAGCTTTCTCCCGGGTCATGCTGGTGCTGATGGTGGTGTTCAGCGTCGTCCATGCGATCGACTTCATCGCCTATGGACAGAAGCTGCAGAGCGCACTGGCGTGCGTCGGCTTCGGCCTGATGGCCTACGGCGCATGGCGTAATCCGTGGAACCAGGCGACCGCCGCCGGCGCCGGGGTGCGCAACTGGACCGCCCAGGTGCTCAGCACGATCGGTATCGTCCTGGTCCTGGTTTCGTTCGTGCTGCGGTACGTTGCCGCCTAGGGACCCGCTTCCAGCTGCCGCGAACGCGGCAGCCACCAAGGAGACGCCATGTACTTCGTCGAGATCACCCTGTTCGTCGCTGGCCTGGTGCTGTTGTTCACCGGCTACCGCAAGAACCATCGCAACCTGCTGCTGTGCGCGGCGATCACGTTGTTCCTGTCCGCCGGGCTTGGCTCGATGGTGGACGGATTCAGCGAGGGCTACCGGGAGTCGCGCGCGTCCCACTGAGCGCGCGGCAGCTCGACGGAGCAAACTTCTCCATCGCCGGAGCTTTTTTCCCGGACCGCCGAGCTCAGAACTCCGACGTCGATGAAAATTTCACCGACGCCGCAGCTTTTTGCTCCGGCCGCCGAGCTCCGGGCTCCGACGTTGATGAAATTTTGTCCGACGTCGGAGCTTTTTTCTCCGACCGCCGAGCCCGCAGCTCCGACGATGGTGAAAATTTGTCCGACGCCCGAGCTTTTTGCTCCGCGTGTGAGGCAAAAAGCCCCGATTCTGTGGATAACCCGGGCGTGCGGGCCGTTCCACACGACGCCCGGGCAAGGTTCCACGAGTTCCGGAGAACGCGTCCCCTTTACCGCGCCGCCTGCAGCCGCAGGTCGATGCACTGGTAGTACAGGTCGTCGGCGTCCTCGGCGGACGGGTCGTACGGCGACTTGGCCAGCTCGGTCATCACCTGGATGATCTGCAGCGTGCAGTTCTCGCATTCCACGTCCGGCAGTTTGACCTGCGCCGAGTAGCGCTTGCCGTGCGGGCTGTCGTCGTGCCGGCCGAAGTCGTCGACCAGGACGGTTTCGTTGTTGTAGAAATCGCCGTCGCCGCAGTTCGGTTCGCCTGCGGCGCAGGCGCGGCCGGCGGGGGCGATGCTCGCCGGATTGCGGAAGTCGTCGTGGCCATCGCGGTCGAAGGCGATGCGGTAATAGCCCGGATGCCCGACGTACTCGATCCACGACACGTCGATCGTCTGGCCCGGCGCGTAGGCATGGACGTTCTCGCCGCGCTCGCTGTCCGGGCGTCCGCACGGTGCGTTCTTGATTTCGCCCGGTCCATGGCGGGACACATGGGTGTCGCCCATGTCCACGGCGAAGTGGGCATGGGCGCTGCCGGCGCACAGGCCGAACGCGACCAGCAGGCAGGCGGAAAGGCGCAGGTGCATGGACGGTTCCTTGGGTGGGGGTGCGATCCGGACATTACACAGCGGGCGACACGAGGGGAACGGGGCTGGCCATCCCCGGCGAGCAGGGAGCGGGGTGAACGGCAGGCCCGTCCGGGCTTTCGCCTGCGGACGGCCGTGCCGCGTGTCGTCACTCGGAGCGCACGCGCCCGGCCTGCTGCTGCGCCAGCGGCCTTGCCCGCTGCACCAGCGTCAGCAGCAGCTTGCCCGGCTCTTCGGCGAAGATCTCGTGGGCGGAGTTCTCGAACCACTCGAAGTGCTTGTACGGCGCGTCCACCGTGTCGAACCACTCCTGCGCGACGTAGGGATTGACGCTGCGGTCGTGGCGGCCTGCAAGCACGATCAGCGGGCAGCCGAGCCGGGTCTGCGCGCTCATGTCCACGCCGATGACGTCGCTGAAGAGGAACTCCTGCGAGAACCCGTTTCCGTCGTAGGCCCGCGCGGCCTCGTCGTCGGAGTACTCGGGCGAAAGGCGAACGGCGATGCCGTCGACCTGGCGTTCGCGGTAGGCCATGACGCCGCCGAAATGGTCCGACCAGCGCCGTTCCAGCGCGATGTCCGCCAGCGGGATCGCCGCGCCGGCCTGGGCATAGGGGGCGATGGATTCCAGGTCGGCGATGGCCTGCCGGTTCCCGGTCCGGCGCGCCTGCGCCAGCGCATGCGCGTACCCGCGCCGTTCGCTTTCCGGGCTGTCGATCGCCTGGCCCATGCCGATGTAGGCATGCAGCCACTCGGGGCGGCGCAGGGCGAACTGCAGCCCCACGTAGCTGCCCCACGAGGTGCCCAGCAGGAAGACCTTCTCCTGCGCGAACTCGCTGCGCAGCCACGCGACCAGTTCCTCGGTGTCGTCGACGAAACGCCCCGGGGTCATGGTCGGGCCTACCGTGGCGGGGTCGTTGGCCAGGTGGGTCTTGCCGGCGCCGCGCTGGTCCCAGTGGACGACGGTGAAGTACTCCTCCAGCGGACGCGTGGCCCACCAGGCGATGCCGGACGTGGGGAAGCCCGGTCCGCCGTGGATGACCAGCAGCACCGGGTTGCCGCGGTCCTGGCCACGGATGCTGACGAACTGGTCGATGCCACCGACCGGCACGTACTCGTACCGCTCCACGCCTGCGGGCGCCACGATCCGCCGCAGTTCGCGGATGACCTCGACCGCCTCGGCGCGGCTCGCCGGCCTGGCCGGTTCGGCGGCAGGCGCGAGCGCCGGCGCCAGCAGGGCGATGAGTGCAGCGGCGAGTGCGGCGTGGATCCGGGTCATGGTGCGTGTCCTTCAGCGATCAACGGGTAAGGGGAATGGGTCAGGGTTGAGTGGGGAAAGGGTAAGCGGGAACGGGGTGGGGCCAGGTGCAGGGCACCGCGTCGATGATGTCCTGCATTCCCCGCGGGCCGTCCACGCTGCGCGACGCTAGACTGGGCGCCCTTCCACGCATCCACGAGGATCGCCCATGGCTTTCACCACCACCGCTTCCGGCCTGCAGTACGAAGACACCGTCGTGGGCACCGGCGCCGAAGCCGCGCCCGGCCGCAACGTCACCGTGCATTACACCGGCTGGCTCTACGAGGGCGGCGCGCAGGGCGCCAAGTTCGATTCCAGCAAGGACCGCGACGAGCCCTTCATCTTCCCGCTCGGCGGCGGCATGGTCATCAAGGGCTGGGACGAAGGCGTGCAGGGCATGAAGGTCGGCGGCACCCGCGTGCTGGTGATCCCGTCGACCCTCGGCTACGGCGCACGCGGCGCCGGCGGCGTGATTCCGCCCAATGCCACGCTCAAGTTCGAAGTGGAGCTGCTGGGAACCTGAGGCCGGAACAGGAAGATCGGTTCCAGGCAGGAAGTGCCTCCGGACATCCCGACCTGATCCTGCTTGCGATCAAGCGTGCTTTCACGGAGTCACTCGTGCACGCGAATCGCACCGACCGAGATCGCCGGTGCGGACGTGAAGCCCGAGTGCTACCGCTTCGGCGTGCCCGGAAGGTCAACGGCGGCACCTGAGCGACACTGGATCGATTCCGCCATGCTTGCCCTCGCAGGGGGGCCGGGTGCCTGGGCGGCCGCAAGGCACGTTCGGGGCGCGGAAATGGATTGGCAGGCAGATGGGGTATCCGATGCGCGGGCATGTTGTTCTGGCGGTTCTTCTCCTGGCGGGATCCGGGTCTGCAGCGCGTGCCGTCGAACCGGCAGGGCAGCCCGGCGCCTACGGCATTTCCCCGAAAAATCCGGTCGAGGTGTGTCGTCCGGATGGCGCGCGACGCTACCTCGAAGGACTCCTGTGCCCGACGGGTGAGCGCGCCGTGTTCACGCGCCTGGGCAGCATGGATCCGCGGACGCCGCTGCCCGCCGACATGACGCAAGCCGAAGTGGTGGAGATGATCCAGGACAGCCTCCAGGCGAAACCGCTGGTCCCGGGCGAACCGGACTACCACGTGCTGGACGGTTACGAGATCGAGTGCGGTGGTACCGGCAAGACGGTGCTTTACCTGGATGCGTACCACTGCAGTACGCCCGGGCCCGGACAGGCCCCGGCCGGCTTTCGCATCGCACCACAGGGCTGACCGGAGGCCCGGCCGGGTCCCGGCAGCCAGCCGCGGAAGCGGGTACGCTCTGCCCGCCAGCCGCAGGTATCGAGGGGAACGACGATGCCCGCGTCCGGCGACAGGGATGCAGGGTGTTCGGGGTGCGACTTCCGGCGCGCGACCGCGCCATCGACCAGGAGCAACGCCATGAGGTGCCTCTTCGTTGTCGTAGGGTTCGTGCTGTCGCTGTACTGCGCCGCGGCGCAGGCCAATCCGCTGAAGGAACTGGTGTCTTCGCGCGGCACCTCCACGATCAAGTACGAACGTGCCGTCGGCAAGCGCGCCGAGTTCGCGCAGTTGTCCGCCGACGGCCCGGCGGCCGGGGTGGCGGTGACGGTGGTGGATGACGGCGGTACCGGCGCCGGCGAGAAGGTCGCCGCTGCCTATCTCGAAGGGCTGCGCAAGGTGCTGCCGCAGTCCGGTCCGTTGAGCGCCGTGGACGGCACCTCGCCGCAGTTCGTGGCGCGCATCGCCCTGTCCGCACACGAGGGCCGGGCCGGCGAGGCGACGAAGCTGATCGTGGGCGCCCAGGGCACCACCTGCATGCAGGTGAGCAAGGACAAGATGCAGTGCCAGGAGATCGGCCCCGCACCCAACGCGATGGGCAAGACCGCGGCCACCTGGATCAACCCGGAACTGACCGTGATGATCCGCCTGTACCGGTTCGATCCCCGGGACAGTTCGGTGGCGCCGGTGGTGGTGTTCGAAGACCTGTATTCGCTGTCCTACGTCCAGACCGAATGCACCGATCCGGGCGCGGCCGCGGCCGCGGTGGCGCGCCTGCTCGGTGAGACGGCCCTGTCCAGCCGCGCGGTCAACATCGACTTCCCCACTACCCCGCGCGCACTGGGCTGCAACGCCAAATCCTGACCGGCGGGGGTGCGGGCAGGCACGCGGGAAAACCGATGAAGGAAGCTCCATGAGGTCGAACGTCGTGCTGTGCCTGGCCGCGCTGCTGCTCCCGGGTGCAGCGCTGGCCTGTGATCCCGCGGGCGCTTACGGCATCGCGTTCGGCGACAAGCCCGGCCGCGATGCGCGCAAGCAGCCGGGCAGCGGCAAGGCCACGGCCTGGTACCAGGTCACGCCGCCGCAGCCCGACGCGCGCTTCGATCGCTACCTGGTGCGCACCGACGTGGGCACCGGCACGATCTACCAGGTCGATGCGATCAGGACCGTCATTCCGATCGAGCGCTCCGAGGGCCTCACCGCCGGGGAGCGCGCGGCCGGCGTGCAGCAGGCCGAGGCGTTCGCGCAGGACTACTTCGCATCGCTGCCGCCCGATATCCAGTCGCGGCTGGTCGACGAATACGGCACCTCGCACTGGGAAGGCGCGATTGCCGACGGCACATGGATGACAGTGGACGTCAGTTTTTCCTGGGACGTCACCGTGTCGTGCCGCGACCTGGCCGGCGAACGGGTGATGGGAGAAAGGGTGCTGCCGGAAATGTTCAGGTAGCGCGTCCGATCCAGGCAACAGTGGAACCAGAACCCGTTCAACAGCGAGGACGCCATGGCCAAATACCTGATCTCCTTCCCCAGCGCGGCGATGGTCGCGCGCGGCGACGAACTGGAGGCTGCGGGCCGCGACTCGCGCGCGGTGATCGAGGCGGCGAAGGCCGCCGGGGTGTACGTGTTCGCCGGCGGCCTCGACGAATCCGTGCGGCCGGTGCTGGTCTCGGCGGACGGGACGACCCGCGAAGGCGGCTATCCGCGGGGGCCGTCGCTCGATGGCGGCTTCACCGTGCTGGAACTGCCCACGCGCGAGGACGCCATCTCCTGGGCCGCGCGCATCGCCAAGGCCTGCCGCTGCGCGCAGGAGCTGCGGGTGTTCATGTTCGACCCGGCGTCCTGACGGCCGCGTGCACACCGTCGACCGAACAGTGCGCAACACCACGCAGGAAGAAGGACCGATATGGCACGAAGCACCTGCATTTCGCCGCTGGCCTGGATGCGGGTCACCCTGGTGGCTATCGCGTTGTGCATGGCCGACGTCGCCGCCCAGCCGGGCGCCAGGCAGCCCGGCGACTATCCGCTGACCGCCGACTCGCGGGTCCAGGCCGGCGTGCCGCATGGCCGGCTTGAGGGGCCGTTCGAGTTCCACAGCCGCGTCTTCGCCGGCACCGTGCGCCGCTACTGGATCTACGTGCCGGTGCAGTACGACGGCCGCCAGCCGGCGAGCCTGCTGGTGTTCCAGGATGGCCAGCGCGCGACCAATCCGCAGGGCTCGCTGCGCGTGCAGAACGTGCTGGACAACCTGATCCACCGCGGCGAGATCCCGGTGACCATCGGACTGTTCATCACCCCCGGCAACCGCTCCGCGCACTATCCCGACGACCTGGGCATGTCCAACCCGGACCATCGCGCAGAAGAGTACGACGCGCTCGACGACCGCTATGCGCGCATACTCGTCGAGGAGATGCTGCCGCTGCTCGGCGCCCGCTTCCGGCTCGCCGACGATCCGGCGCAGCGGGCGATCGGCGGCACCAGCAGCGGGGCCATCTGCGCGTTCACCGTCGCCTGGCATCGGCCCGACGTGTTCGGCAAGGTCATCAGCATGATCGGCAGCTACACCTCGATCGGTTACCGGCCCGCGCAGGACGGCAAACCCCTCGTGCCTGGTGGCGACCTGTATCCGGGACTGGTGCGCAAGAGTCCGATCCGGCCGCTGCGGATCTTCCTGCAGGACGGTGCGAACGACCTCGACAACGAGCACGGCCACTGGTTCCTGGCCAACCAGCAGATGCTCGCCGCGCTGCACTGGGCCAACGTCCATGCGGACAGCGAAGGTGATCGCGGCCCGCGCTACGACGTCGCCCATGCCTGGGGCGACGGCGGCCACTCCGACGCGCATGGTGGCGCGCTGCTGCCGGACATCCTGCGCTGGCTGTGGCGGGATGGGCCGACCGCCGTGGAGCCGCCCGCAGGCTGAGGCCGTCGCGTCCGGGATACCGCGTCCGGCCGATGCGCGCACCACCCCTGCCATGCACGCTGCGTCGCCCGCCGCTGTCCGGACCGGCCGCGGGCCGCACCGGGATCGCACCGGCGCGCTGGCAGTCACCGCGCGCTTTAGGCGGATGCCCTGATGCCGCAGTGGCGCGGTCGATCGGGAACACGCAGATGAAGACGCAGGTCATGTGGGGGCTGGCGATGCTGTCGCTGGCCACGGCTACCGGTGCCTGGGCCCAGGACGCCATCGTCGGCGAGAAGGGAACGGCCGCGGACGAGGGCATCGTCGGCGAGAAGCGACCGGCCAATGAGCAAGGCTTCATCGGCGACAAGACCCAGCGTGGCAATGCCGTCGTGGGCGAGAAGGGGCGCGCCACGCAGAGCGGCGCCACATCGGTCCCGATGCTGTTGCCGGAGGCCAGCCGGCTGCTGCGGCAACCGACGACGGCGGTGCGCTATCGGTCGCCCGCAGTGAAGTTGCAGCAGCTGCCCGCCGAGGTCAGGACCACGCAGTTGCAGACCAGCGACCTGGGCACGCCGTTCCGGATCGAGCCGGCAAGCCCGCGCGGCACCGATCGGCAGTGGTATGCCAGCCAGATCTCAAGCCTTACCAGCGCGATGGACGTGATGGAACTGGTCAGCAGCGGTGGCCGCAATGGCGGCGGCTTCGGCGTGGCGTTCCCTGTGCAGGCCGGCTACCGCTACCTGGTCGACTGCGCGATGGCGCGTGCCACCGATTTCGAGTTCAGCCATTCCGGCCTGGGCCCGGTCTGGAGCGCGGGCCGCGTCACCGCCAACGACGGGATCGTGACCCTGGTGTCCGCGCCGGTGACCGGCGCTGGACGGGCGCGGGTGGAGTTCGAGGCGCTCAGTGCACCGGGTGCGACCTGGCAGTGGCGCGGCTGCGAGATCACGCCACTGCGGGTGCGTTGAGGGGGCGGGGCCGGCGCGGCAGCGCGGACTTCGCGCTGCCCGCCGCGCCACGTTGCGCAATCCTGTCGATCCGCAGGCCGAAGGTGTCGGCGATGCGGAAGGCCAGCCGCGGAGCCGCCCGTGCGGCGAAATCCCGGCTGAACGGGACGGCGGTTTGCCAACCAATGGCAGGGTGGAAGCGCCGCGGCTCGCCTCTAGCCTGAGCGTCACTTCCGACGGATGGCCGCCTTCATGCGCACGACTGCCCTTGCTGCGACTGCCTTGCTGCTGGTCGCCCCGCTGTCGGCCTGCACCCCCGCGCAGCTGCGCATGCCCGAAGGCTTCGGCGCGGACACGGTGGCGTACGAGGTGAGCGGGCATTCGCCGCGGCGGTTCAACGAGCCGGTGCGCTTCGGGCCCTACAGCGCGCTGGAAATGCAGGAAGGTTCGACCTTCGCCTGGGCGCTGCCGCTGCCGGGATTCGACGTGGGCCGCACGCGCAAGCCGTACGCCTACACACTGGTGGCGCGCGACCTGCCGCCGGTGCAGGTGCAGTGCCTGACGCGTGCGTGGACGGCCGGCGCCGGACGCGAATCGCGACGCGCCACCGTCGACCTGACCCCGCTGTCCGGGCCCCTGCTGGCCTGTGGCCTGCAGCTGGATGGCGAGGCGGCGCAACCGCTGGAGGTCGCCCGCGAGGGCCGCCACCTGCAGGGGCGGCTGCTGGCGCCGTGGGGCCACGAGTACGCCGTGCGCGGCTTGAACGGCTACGAGGGAACGCCGATCACCGCGACCGAACCGACCGGCTACGCCATCGTCGATGGCGCCACCACGCTGGCCGTGGTCGACGTGCTCAACGGCGGCCGCGTGCACCTGGCGCGCACGCTCGACGACGAGCAGCGCGTGTACTTCGCCGCCACCGCGGCCGCGCTGCTGCTGCTCGATCCGGCGCTCGGCGAGGGCTGAGGGCGAAAGGACCGGGGCATGGTGCGGGTGCGGAAGTGGATCGCTGCCACTATCCTGACCCGGTCCTTTCCAGGTGCCGCCCAACGATGAAGTTGCCGATCGCGTCCAAGGTCCTGCTCGCCTGCCTGCTCGCCTTTGCCATCGCCGGCTGCAGCAAGGCGCCACCGGAGGCCACCGCTGAAGCCGCGGCCCCGCTGGCGCAGATCGTGCCGTTGCCGCAGTCGGTGGAGATGAAGTCCGGCGCGTTGGAGTTCTCCGATGCGGTGGCGCTGGATCTGCCGGTCACCGCACCCAACGCACGACGCGCACTGGAAGAGCTGCTGGCCGGCCTGGGCATCAGGCAGGACGATGCGGCGCCGGTGCGCATCCGCCTGCAGCAGGTGGACGAACCGGCGCTGGGCGCCGAAGGCTACCGGCTGGTGGTGGGCGAGGGCATCGACCTGGTCGCCAACAACGACACCGGCCTGCTGCATGCGGTGCAGAGCCTGCGCCAGCTGCTGCCCGCGCAGGCGCAACCCGGATACCGGCTGCCACGCATGGCGGTCACCGATGCGCCGGCGTACCCGTGGCGCGGCGTGTCGCTGGACGTGGCCCGCAGCTTCCTGCCGGTGGCGTACCTGGAAAAGCACATCGACCGCATGGCGATGTTCAAGATGAACCGGCTGCACCTGCACCTGACCGACGACCAGGGCTGGCGCATGGAGATCAAGCGCTATCCGAAGCTGGTGGAGATCGGCGGTGCCAGCGCGGTCAAGGGCGGGCGCAGCGGCTGGTACACGCAGGACCAGCTGCGCCACCTGGTCGCCTACGCGCAGGCGCGCGGCATCACCATCGTGCCGGAGATCGACATGCCCGGCCACGTGCAGGCTTTGCTGGCTTCGTACAACGAGCTGGCCTGCGACGACGAGGACAACCTGTCGACCTACGACGGCCTGGAAGTGGGCTTCAGCGTGCTGTGCCTGGATAAACCCGAGGTGGTCTATCCGTTCGTGCGCAATGTGCTGGAGGAAGTGCTGGCGGTGTTCCCGTCGCAGGAGATCCACATCGGCGGCGACGAGATCAAGCACCCACTGTATGCCGAGTTCGTCGGCCGCACCGCGGCGATGGTGCAGGAGATGGGGCGCACGCCGATCGCGTGGGAAGAGGGTTCGGTGGCCGACACCACTCCCGAGGTGATGCTGCAGCTGTGGAACGACGGCTACGCCATCGACGCGGCGGTGGAGAAGGGCCACCCGCTGATCCTGTCGCCGTGCACGTACTTCTACGTGGACCACGGCAACTACGCCGGCCAGCCGCAGACCTACGACTGGTGCCGCAAGGAAGGCGTGCCGATGGCGCGCATCTACAGTTTCGATCCCTCCAAGTTCAAGACCGCGGTGGGCGTGGAAGCGGCGCTGTGGACCGAACTGGTCCACGACGATGCGGCCGCCGACAATCGGCTGTGGCCGCGACTGGCCGCCGTGTCCGAAGTGGCGTGGACGCCGGTCGCACGGCGCCACTACGCCGGCTTCGTCCAGCGCATGGGCGCGCTGCGCCCGCACCTGGACGCGCAGGGCATCGGTTACCACGCCGAACCGGACCTGGGCTGGGACAAGGCGCAAGGCGCACGCTGATCCGACCGTGCATTTCCCCGTCCGCACCGGCAGGGTTTACCTGCCGGCGTGCGGCGGATCACCAGGCCGCACGGCACCCCTCGATCTCCAGAGGCGCGCCTGCATCGGCGACGACCTCGCTTGAGGGCTCTTGCCGCCGCCCGGTATGACGGCCGCCGGATGGCCGGTCAGATCCAGTGCACCACCCACCGCCAGGAGCACCGATGCAGATCGCTTTCATCGAAGACGCCGCCGGCATCGACCGCAGTTTCGAGCTGATGTCGCGGTTGCGGCCGCGCCTGTCGCGCGAGGACTATCTCGCCGCGGTGCCGCGGCTGATGGCCACCAGCGGTTACCGGCTGGTGGGGCTGGAGGACGGGGGCCTGCGCGCGCTGGCCGGCATCCGCATCGGCGAGTGGCTGCACGGCGGCCGCTACCTGGAAATCGAGGAACTGGTCACCGCCGAGGCCGACCGTTCGCGCGGTTACGGCCACGCGCTGCTGGCCTGGATCGCCGCGTACGCACGCACGCAGGAGTGCCGCCAGCTGCGCCTGGTTTCCGGCGTGCAACGCAGCGACGCGCACCGCTTCTACGCGCGCGAAGGCATGGCCTGGGAAGCCAAATATTTTTCGATGGACCTGGCCTGACCCAAGCCATCGCCGGTCCGGCCGTCATTTCCATCCACTGATGCTTCGATCCATTGATGCAAGGAGTCGTCCATGTCCTTCCTGGCCCTCGTTCTCGCCGCCGCATCGACCGCTGCCGCGCCTGTCGCGATCGAACCTGCCACCCGTGCCGCGCTCGAGGCGACCTGCCTGGACTATGTCGACGGCCAGCTCGAGGGTGATCCGGCGCGCGTGGCGCGCGCGCTGCATCCGGACCTGGCCAAGCGGCGCGTGCTCGGCGAAACGCCCGACGAACGCCTGGGCCTGCGCCGGATGGGCAGGGAGGAGCTGGTCGAACTGACCCGGCAGGGCGCGCTGAAGACGCCGCGGGAACAATGGAACCGCAGTTGCACCGTGCTCGACGTCGCTGGCGATGCGGCGGTGGTGCGCGCCGAGACGCCGTGGTTCGTGGACTTCTTCCACGTGGGCCGTTTCGGCGAGCGCTGGATCATCGTCAACGCGCTCTGGTACCAGAAGCCGCGCGACAAGTGACCGGCCACCCTGGCAGCGCCGCGTCGATGTCGCCCGCCCTGCCGGAACGCATCGCCAGGAACGCCTGATCGGGCGTGCTCGACGCCGGCCTGCGCCGCGGCCGAGGCGGCGGACACGGCTCCGCCCTGCACATCGTGCAACCGAACCCCAAGCCGCGCTGAACCGCTTTCCTTCCTTTGCAACCGACCGCCGACGTGCGACGCGCGTTTCACGTGCTGCCGTCCACGTTGTCCGCACCTGCACGCTGCAGGGCACCCGGACACGGGCGACTCGACAGAAAACGACAGAAGGAAATGCATCGTGGACAACAACAAGAATGAAACCCGCGACCTCAATCGCGATCCGATCAGTGGCACGCCGGGCTCGCATCCGGTCGGCGTCGGCGTGGGTGGCGTGGGCGGGGCGGCGGCGGGCATGGTGGTCGGCGCGCTGGCCGGGCCGCTGGGCATGCTCATCGGCGGCGGCATCGGCACGCTGGTCGGCGCGGCCGCCGGCAAGGGCGTGGCCGAGCGCATCGATCCCACCGGCGAAGAAGCGTTCTGGCGCGAGACCTATACCTCGCGTCCGTACCATGACGCGAACTTCGACTACGAGAACGACTACGCACCGGCCTACAGCTACGGCGTGGACGCGCGCAGCCGCATGACCGGGCGCCAGTGGGACGACAGCCTCGAGCGGGAGCTGGGCACCGGCTGGGGCCAGGTCCGCGGCCAGTCCAAGCTGGAATGGGACCACGCCCGCGACGCGGTGCGCGACGCCTGGGATCGCAGCGACCGCACCTATCGCGCCTACGATGCCAGCGACCGGCATTACGCCAGCCAGTTTGATGGGGTCGATTACCGCGACGGCGAAGCGTCCTACGAGGACTATCGCCCGGCGTACCGCTACGGCACCCAGGCCCGCGCCCGGTACGCGGACCGGCAGTGGGACGATCGCCTGGAGAGCGAGCTCGGCCAGGGCTGGGACAAGGTCAAGGGCAACTCGCGCCTGGGCTGGGAGAAGGCCAAGGCTGCGACCCGCGATGCCTGGCACGGCGTGGAGCGCGTGCTGCCCGGTGATGCCGACGGCGACGGCCGCTGAGTCGCGGCGACCTGGCGCGATGACGAAGAAGGCACCGTTCGCGGTGCCTTCTTTTTTGTCCGGGCGAGGGTGACCGCAGCGGGACGTGCCGGTGCCTCGGTCAGCGACTGCCCGGTACCTCGCCGAACGCCCACAGCACCATGCCCACGATCACCGCGCAGGCCAGGATCAGGCCGATCATCAGTCCCAGTGCCAGGCGCGGCGGCTTGTCTTCGGTGGGATGGCGCGCTTCGGGTGGCGCACCCAGGCGGGTGTCGTTTTCGGGGGCCATGGCTGTCTCCGGTGGGGTAGCGCGCGAGGACGCGGCGCGCGTCCGTCGATAGTGCGCCGCACCGGCGTCACGGGGGCGTGCAGCGCGCATGCGCGACCGGCGCAGGCACGCAGGCACGCATCCAAGCGCTGCACCCGCTCAGGCGGAGGCGTTCCATCCCTCGTCCGCGCGCGGTTCGCGCAGCGGGCAGTGGTTGAACCGGCTGCGGAACTCGCGCGAAGTCGCCATCACCACGCGGCGTGCACGGTTGAGCGCGCCCAGCGGGCGGTGCGCGGCCAGGGCATGCCACGGCGAGAACGCCAAGGCGTCCTCGGCATGTGGGCTGACGCTCGAATCCCAGGCCAGCTGCGAAGGCACGGACAGGCGTGCGACGGGTTGCCACGGACTGTCGGCCTCGTCCCATTCCACCGAGGCATCCTCGATCGGCATGCGCTCGAGGTCACGGCACAGCTGCGCCCGCAGGATCCATTCCACCGGTGCATCGAGGTGGTTGAAGAAGGTGCAGATCGCCTCGCGCTGCGCGTCCTCGTCCGGCTCCAGCGGCTGGCCACGCAGTGCGACCAGTGCCGGCGAGGCCGGTTCCAGCGAGAACTTGGCCATGTACGGTCCGAGGAGGAACGGCACCTGGGTGAAGTAGGTCTCGCCGAGGGGATGGTGCTGCGGTTCGCCACCCAGGCCGCGCAGGCGCGTGCCGTCGGCGCCGGCGGCCTCGAGCACCGCCTCCACGCCGCGCAGCGTGGCCGAGATGACTTCCTTGGTCCGCGGCATGCGCTCGGTGGTGGCGGCCAGCAGGCGTGCCGCGCGCAGGAAGCCGTCGAGGCCCGGGCTGGAGAACGTGGGTCCGTTGACCATCAGGAAATCCTGCGAGTGCTGCTCGCCGCCGCCGTCCACGCGTGGTCCGTCGACGCCCGACACCTTGATCGCCAGCGCGCGCGGCGTGGACACGGTGTCGGGCAACTGCTCGGCCGGGGGCGAGGACATCCGCACCAGCGCCGGATAGTTGGCCGGATACGCGAACAGGCCGTGGCTGAAATCCGGGGGCAACGCATCGAGCACCCGCAGGCGCGCGCGCAACAATGCATGGCCCTTCGCATGCACCGCACGGTGCGCATGCTGCTCGTGCCCGGCCACCGTCCGCGCCATGCCCTCGAACAGGCGCGCCAGTTCTTCGATGGTCCGGGCTTCCTCGCCGTCGGCATGTTCCAGGTCCGGCCGGTAGCGGACCGGAGGGAGGGGCTCGGCCATGGTCATCTCCTCGCGCATCTGACCGCCGAGCAGACACCGGTGGCGGTTAAGCCGACGCAAACGGAACCTGCATCCCGGGCCGGCCGCTGCGCGGACGCGATGCGTCGCATGCGGTGGCTGCGGGCGTTGGGCCCCTCGGCGCGCACGCCACGCGTGCCGGGCCCTCACGCGGCAGTGGGTCCTGCGACGCTGGGCTGGATCCGATTTCCCTCCGCAGGTGCCACGCATGGCCGGCAAACGCAGATCGCGCAGGACGTCCAGCGTGGGCCAGATGCTGGAACTGGGCATGGCCGCGCCGCAGGTGGTCGCCCATCGGCTGGCGCGGATGGCCGCCGCCGGGGCCGCGCCGTCGGCACGCGACCGCAAGGAGTTCGTCGGCATGGTCCTGGAGAAGCAGGCCGCCTTCGCCCAGGGCTGGACGGCGATGTGGATCGAGGGCTGGCTGGCGCAGCAGAAGTTCGCGCTGGCCTGGATGAGCGGCAAGCCCTGGACCTCGCGCGACACCGCGCGCGCAAGCGCCGCCCTGGAGCGCATCGCCACGCGCGGCATCGCGCCGGTGCATCGCAAGGCGGTAGCCAATGCACGGCGCCTGGCGCGCAGCCGGCAGGATTGATCGCGCGACTGCAGGCGACGGCGACAGGAGCGCCTGCCGCCCCAGTTCCCGGGCCGGAAACGGCGCGCCTCCGAGCCGGCCGGCGCCGGGCCGTCGGCGAGGTTCCCGACTGCGCCGTGGTTCCGGATGCCAGTGCGTCGACCGGGCCTGGGCCGCTGACGGCCTGTCGATTCCCCGGGTGCTGGCCCGTCATGGCAGTGACATCGCACGGAACCGCCACCCATGCCTGCTGCCCCCCCACCCGCCGCACCCGCCATGGACCGCAACTGGGCGCTGGTGGCCGCCGGCGCGGTGCTGGGCTGCGTCGGCGTTGGTGCACTGTTCTCGCTTGCGGTGCTGCTGCAGCCGATGGGCACGGACACCGGCTGGTCGCGCACGGGCCTGTCGGCGGCGATGACCCTGGCGTTCCTGGCCAGCGGCTTCGCCGGCTTCGGCTGGGGCGCGCTGAGCGATCGCATCGGGCCGCGCCCGGTGGTGACCGCAGGCGCGCTGCTGCTCGGCCTTGCGCTGGTGCTGGCCAGCCGCGCGACGACGTTGCTGCAGTTCCAGCTGGCGTTCGGCGGATTGTTGGGCGTGGCGGTCGCCAGCTTCTTCGCGCCGGTGATGGCGGCCACCGCGGCTGCGTTCGATCGCCGGCGCAACCTGGCCGTGTCATTGGTGTCGGCCGGTGTGGGCGTGGCGCCGATGACGATGTCGCCGCTGGTGGCGTGGCTGCTCGCGCATTACGGCTGGCGCGAAACCTTGCTTGTGATCGGCGTGCTGGCGTGGGCCCTGACCTTGCCGGCCACGTGGTTCGTGCGCACGGCGCCCATCGCGGGCGACGGCACCGCGGCCGCGGATGCACCGGCCGCGGGCATGACCCTGAGGCAGGCGCTGCGTTCGAAGGCATTCCTGGTGCTGGGCCTGGCGTTCTTCGCCTGCTGCGCCGCGCACTCCGGGCCGATCTTCCACACGGTGAGCTACGCGGTCGGCTGCGGGCTGTCGGTCACCACGGCGGTGACGATCTACAGCATGGAGGGCGCGGCCGGGCTCGGTGGGCGCCTGCTGTTCGGCGTGCTCGGCGACCGCTTCGGCGCCAAGCCCGTGCTGGTCGCCGGCCTGGCCACGCAGGCGGTGGCGGCGGTGTCCTACCTGGCGGTCAGCCAGGTCGGGGGCTTCTACGCGGTGGCGCTGGTGTTCGGCCTGGCCTACGGCGGCACGATGCCGCTGTACGCCTCGCTGGCGCGCGACGCGTTCCCGCCGCGCATCCTCGGCAGCGTCATCGGCGCGATGACGCTGCTGTCGGGCCTGGGCATGGCCCTGGGTCCGCTGCTGGGTGGCTGGCTGTTCGACCGCCATGGCAGCTACGCGTGGATGTACATCGGCGCGCTCATGCTGGGCCTGGCCGCCGCGGGGATCGTCTCCCAGTTTCCGGGCCGGCGTGCGGGGCGGGCGGGACCGGGCGGTCACGACCTCGGCCTGGCATCCGGCTAGCGGCGCGGGCGGCGTGCATTACCGCTTCGACGCGCCGATACGGTAGCGTTCCCGCACCGCATTCCGCGGTCCGGAGATTTCGCCATGCGCCTGATCGGTCCGACGTCCGTCCTTGTTATTGCACTGGTGGCGCTCGCCGCCTGCAGCAGCTCGCCTTCCTCGAAGTCCACCGCGCCGGTCACGCTCGCGTCGGAGCAGGTGACGCTCGAAGGTTCGATCACGCGCGTCGACCGTACCCAGCGCATGGTGACCATCCGCGGTGCCGACGGCGGCGAGGTGGACTTCTTCGCCGGCGAGCAGGTCCGCAACTTCGAACGGCTCCAGGTCGGTGACCGGGTCGCGCTCGACTACACCACCGCGGTTGCCCTGGAGATCCAGCCGGCCGGCAGCGCCGAGGTGGGGGCGACGGTCGAGCAGGGCCGGTCGGTGCCGGCGGCGGGCGCACGGCCGGGCGGCGCGGTATCGGAGACCGTCACCGTGGTGGCCGAGGTCGTCGCCGTCGATGCGGCGGCCAACACCGTCACCGTGCGCGGCCCGCGCGGCAACGTCGTGACCCTGGATGTGGTCCGCGAAGACCTGCGCGCCGGCTTGCGGCGGCTCAAGGCCGGCGACCTGTTGCGCGTGACCTTCAGCGAGGCGGTCGCGGTGGATATCCGTCCCCGTCCGCAATGACCGGCGGGGTGGTGCGTGCGGCCATGGAGGTCCTGGCGGCACGCACCATGCGCAGTGCGGCACCGGTCCGGATTCGGCGGCGGCGAAAGCGCGCCGGGCGGCAGCGGGGCTGAACCTCGCGATGCGCCGGTACTCGTCCGGCGCATCACCCGCGAGTGCTCAGCTCACTCGGCGGGAGCCGGCTCGCCGGTGCGGAAGCGCAGGGTCAGGCCCTTGAGGAAGTTGCGCAGGATCTGGTCGCCGCAGGGGCGGTAGTGCTTGTGCCCGGGCTGGCGGAACAGTGCGGTCAGTTCCGGCTTGGTGATCGGGAAGCCGGCGGCATTGAAGGTGTCGTGCATGTCCACGTCCTTCAGCTGGAAGGCCACGCGCAGCTTCTTCAGCACCAGGTTGTTGGTGATCCGGCCTTCGACCGGGCGCGGCGGCAGGCTCTCGTCGCGGCCGCGGTAGTAGACCACCAGCCCGTCGAGGAAGCGGGCCAGCAGGGCATCGCTGCATATCGCCGCGCCGTCCTCGTCCTCCTTTTTCACCAGCGCCGGGATGTCGGCCTTGTCGAGCGCGAACTCCGGGTCGGCCAGGTGCGTGACCTCCACGACCTTGGCGTCGCTGAAGTCCAGCATGTAACGGATGCTGCGGAGGACGTCGTTGTTGATCATCGCAAGGGCTCGGGGCGGCAGGCGTCCGGGGCGCGCAGTCTAGCGCCTGGCGGGGGCGCGGCGCGTCGCCGTGCTGCCCGCGGGAGCCCCGTGGGTCCATCGGGGGGATTACCACCAGCACATCGCTGGCCGCTGCATGCGGTGCTGTAATCGCCGTACAGGCCGGCCATCCGCCGGACCGTCAACCACGGGCAGGAGAGCGAAAATGAAGCATCCGAGGCGCGTGGTCTCCGGTACGCGGGCACTGCCGTGGCATGGCTGGATGGCCGGTGGCCTGCTGCTGCTGTTCGGCATCGCGGCTGCCTTCGACCATGGAATGAGCCTGGCGCTGGGCGAGGAGTTCTACCGCGCGTCCGGGATGAGCGAGGCGCAGGTCGGTTACTTCGCCGCGGTCCCGGCCTGGGCGATCGCGGGCTGGACGCTCTCGGTCTGGGGCGGACTGCTCGGGGCCGCGGCGCTGCTGCTGCGCCGGCGCCAGGCGGGATGGCTGTTCGCCGCCTCCCTGCTGGGCGGGCTGGTCTACATCCTGTACGTGCTGGTGCTCTCGGAAGGGCGCCAGGCGATGGGCGTGCTCTGGATGATGCCGCCGGTCATGGCGGCCATCACCGCGCTGATGGTGCGCTACTGCCAACGGCTGGTGCGTCGCGGCGTGCTGCGCTGAGGCAGCCCGTGGCCCGGCGCCGGCCCGGTCTACACTGCGTCCGTAGCGCAGCGGACGGGGAAAACCGTGAACGACCAGTTCCAGCACGTCATGGTGCTGATCTCGATCATCATCGGCCTGGCGATCACCCACCTGCTGTCGGGCGTGGTCGATGCGGTGGATCGCGCCAACGACGAGGACGATCCGGAGATCTACAGCCTGCTCGGCGCGCTCTGGGCGACCACCGTGTTCTTCTGGATGGTCAACTTCTGGTGGTTCCAGTTCCGGCTGCTGGCGATGGAGGGCGCATGGACGCTGTGGCGCTACCTTTTCATCATCCTGTACTCGGTGGCGCTCTACACCCTCGCGGTCATCCTGGTGCCGCGCAACTGGGATGCGATCAAGCGCTACACCGAGTACTTCATGCGCAACCGGCGCTGGTTCTTCGCCGCGCTGCTGCTGGCGAGCGTGGCCGACGTGGCCGATGCCTGGCTCAAGGGCGGATGGGATTACGTACTGGGCATGGGTCCATTCAACAACCTCGTGGCGGTGTTGACGGTTCCCGTGGTCGCCATCGGCATCGCGTCGAAGAAGATCCGCACGCAGACGGTCGTGGCGGCGATCTATTCGGTGCTGTTCCTGATCGCAGTGTTCGAGTACACGCCGGTGCTGGTTTCGCCCGGGCACACCATCTAGGCAGCCGTTCGAACCATGGATGCCGGCTGGACCGCCGGGGCAGCGGCGTCAGCCCATCGCCGTCTGCGGGGTGATCCGGAAGATCATGAACTCGGCGGGCTGGATCGCGGCCACGCCGACCAGGCACACCACGCGACCGTGGTCGAGATCGTCCTGGGTCATGGTGCTGCGGTCGCAGCGCACGAAGTACGCCTGCTCGGACCGCGTTCCGAGGAGCGCGCCATTGCGCCACTCGTTGTGGAGGAAGGCATCGATGGTCGTGCGCAGCTCCGCCCACAGCGGCTCGCCGTTGGGCTCGAGCGCCGCCCATCGCGTGCCGCGGTCGAGCGAGGCTTCCAGGTAATTGAAGTAGCGCCGCATCGGCACGTACTTCCACTCCGGATCGGAGGACAGCGTGCGTGCCCCCCAGACGCGATTGCCGCGTCCCGGGAACGTGCGCAGGCAGTTCACTCCTTCTGGATTGAGCAGGTCCTGTTGCGCGGCGGTGACCGGTGCGTCGAAGCGCAGGGCCGAGCGCACCACCTCGTTCGCCGGCGCCTTGTGCACGCCGCGCTGGACGTCGTTGCGCGCGAAGATGCCGCAGATGAAGCCGGCGGGCGGAAGCGCCAGCTCGGCGGGGATGTCGGCGCGGCGCGGCGAGGCGGCGGGATTGGCCACGACCACCCAAGGGTAGTACAGGGCGGCATGCTTCGAATCGAGCGTGCGACGCAGCGCGCGAACCGATGCGACGTCCAGCCCCGGCGGCGTTTCCAGTACCGCCATGCGCCAGGCGCGCGCGTGGCTGGCGTGGTCGATCTGCAGTTGCAGGACGCGGGCGGCGTTCCCGGCATCGCCCAGAGCCGTGGCACCGGGTGCGGCGAACGTGGACACGTCTTCCAGCGCGTCGATCGCCGCCAGTGCGTCCACGTAATCGGCGGCCTGAGGCGCGGGCCCATCGCCACCTCCGGACAGGCCGTCGCCCTGCGCTCGGCCGGCGGCCACGCGCGCGACATACAGCCGGACGCCACCTTCTTCGAAGTAGGCGCGCACTGCATGGGCCAGATAGTTCGGGACAACCCTGTCGCCGAACCGCAGGTCGGCGGCACTGCCATAGATGCGCTCGAACTCGGCGACGCTGGTGAGCAGTTCCGGCGCTTCGTTGCCGGCGACCGGCCCGCTGCGGGTCGGGCCGACGAAGGCGCAGGTGGTCGTGGAGACAGCCTGGATCGCGCGGCTGCGGTAGGCGGTCTCCTCGACATAGACGCCGGGGGCGAGGTATTCGGGCATGGCGCCGTCCTGTGGCCAGCAAAGTCCGGTGTATACACGGGATTGCGTGTGAACAGGAGACACGGACCGGTTCGCGGTCGCTCCAGGGAGGAGAAATGGGCATCAGCTGCCACCTGTCGTTCGATGGCGAATGCGCGGTGGCGTTCCGCCGCTACCAGCGCATCCTCGGTGGCGAGTTCACCACGCTGTTGACCTACGGCGAGTCGCCGCTGGCGCGCCAGGTCCCACGCGAATGGCAGTCGCGGATCCTGCACGCCACGCTCATGGTCGACGACCAGGAGCTGCTGGGCTCCGACGCGTTTCCCGGCACCTACGTGAAATTGCAGGGTTTCTCGGTCACCTTGCACGTACCCGTGCACGAGGCCGCGCGCGTGTTCGTGTCGCTTTCGGAAGGCGGCAGCATCCGCATGCCGTTCGAGCCGACGTTCTGGTCGCCGGGCTTTGGGATGCTGGTCGACCGTTACGGCATCCCGTGGGAAATCAACGGCGAGCGCGTGCACCGCGCGTAGTCAATTCGCTGTCCGGTTCAGGTTTCCGCCTGTTCGCCCAACGGCGCTGTCCGTTGCGCGCAAGGCGCCGCGTTGCAAACGAGGCGAGCCGCGGCAATCCGTCGCGGCGGGTACAAGGGACTGCACCCGGGGGAGCTTCCGGAGCAGCGACATGAGCGACACGCAAACCACCCTCGACCACGACCGCCTCGACCAGTTCCTCGGTGCCGCGGTGGTCGACCTCGGCGCGGCGATCAGCGCCAGCCTGGTGCTGGTCGGTGACCGGCTGGGCTTCTACAAGGCGCTGGCCCAGGCGCCGGCCACGCCGGCGGAACTGGCCACGCGCACCGGTACCCACGAACGCTACGTGCGCGAATGGCTCGGCAACCAGGCCGCCGGCGGCTACGTGCAGTACGACCCCGCCGATGGCCGCTACCGCCTGGACCAGGCGCAGGCGCTGTGCCTGGCCGATCCGGGTGGACCGGTCGACCTGCCCGGCGCCTATTACCTGATCGAGGCGACCTTCCATGCGCTGGACCGCACCGTGGAAAATTTCCGCAGCGGGCGCGGCATGGAGTGGGGAGAGCACCATGCCTGCCTGTTCCACGGCACCGAGCGCTTCTTCCGTGCCGGCTACAACGCACACCTGCTCGGCGAATGGCTGCCGGCGCTGGAGGGCGTGACCGCCAAGCTCGAGCAGGGCGCCAAGGTGGCCGACATCGGTTGCGGCCATGGCGCCAGCACCGTGCTGATGGCGCACGCCTACCCGCGTTCGGAATTCATCGGCTACGACTACCACGCCGACTCGATCCGCATCGCCAGCGAGCGCGCCGCCGCGGCCGGGCTCGGCAATGCGCGCTTCGAGGTGGCCGATGCGACCGGTTACGCGGCGCGCGGCTTCGACCTGATCGCCTTCTTCGATTGCCTGCACGACATGGGCGACCCGGTCGGCGCGGCGCGGCATGCACGCCAGGCGCTGGCCGACGATGGCACCTGCCTGCTGGTGGAGCCGTTCGCCGGCGACCGCGTCGAGGACAACCTCAATCCAGTCGGCAGGGTCTACTACGGTGCGTCCTCGCAGATCTGCGTGCCGGTGTCGCTGGCCCGCAACGGCCCGGCGCTGGGCGCGCAAGCCGGCGAGGCGCGCCTGCGCCAGGTGATGACCGAAGCGGGTTTCAGCCGCTTCCGTCGTGCGACTGAAACACCCTTCAACCTGGTGCTCGAGGCGAGGCCGTAGCGGCTTGAAGTCGTGCGGACCCATCGCGCCGGGCGATTGCGAGGCATAACCGCCTCGGCCTGCAGGTGGGTGCGGGCGCAGGGGCCTTCACGAAGGCCGTCGTCGACCCGCGCCGCGGATAGATCCGGCCGCCGGTCCGCCGCGACTTCTTCCGCCGGACGCTACTGCGGCGAGAGCCGCAGTACCACCACGCCGTGCGCGGGAAGGGTCGCCGTGTACGCCGTGCCGGTCGAACCGGAGCCGCCGTTCCACACGTCGCGCCAGGCGAAGCGCTCCTTGTTGAAGTCGATCGCGCGCCCGCTGATGTCGTCCTTCATGCCGTTGAACGCCCAGTCCAGGGTGTAGTCGCGTGGTACATCATCGCGGTTGAGGAACAGCACCGCATACCCGCCGCGATCCAGCGGCTTGATGTAGACCTCCACGTCGCCTTCGTCGAGCCATTTCATCGCCTGGATGCCGAGGCGGTCCTGGTTGATCGCGATCATGCCGGGGTGGGTGAGGATGCGCCGGGTGGCATCACTCATGCTGCGCAGGTCGTTGCCGGCGATCAACGGCGAGGCGAGCATCGCCCACAGCGAGAGGTGCGAACGGTCCTCCTCCTCGCTCATGCCGTTGCCCACTTCCATCATGTCCATGTCGTTCCAGCGACCGGGGCCGGCGTACTTGCGCAGGCCCGCCTGCTTGTCAAGGATCGGCAGCACGCCCAGCGATGACCATGAGCCGTGGCTGTGCTCGCAGCGCCAGCACGGGAAGATGTCGCCGGTGGTGCGCCATGAATGCCCCAGGTCGGCGGCCCACTCCCAGGGCTTGTTGTCGCCCCATTCACAGATGCTGAAGAGCATCGGCCGGCCGGCGGCGCGGATCGCGTCGCGCATGGTGGTGTAGGCCGACGCCGGGTCGATGCCCTTGGTGTCGCACCAGTCGTACTTCACGTAGTCGATGCCCCAGCGCGCGTAGGTCAGCGCGTCCTGGTACTCGTGGCCGCGGCTGCCGGGCCTGCCGGCGCAGGTGGTGTTGCCGGCATCGGAATAGATACCCAGCTTCAGCCCGCGCGCATGCACGTAGTCGGCCAGTGCCTTCATGCCGGACGGGAAGGTCTTCGGGTCGGCCTGGATGTTGCCGTCGGCATCGCGCGTGCCGTGCCAGCAGTCGTCGATGTTGAGGTACTCGTAGCCGGCGGCCTTCATCCCGCTGGCGACCATGGCATCGGCCATCTGCCGGATCATCTTCTCGTCGACGTTGCAGCCGAAGGTGTTCCAGCTGTTCCAGCCCATCTGCGGCGTATGCGCGAGCTGCTCGAACTTCTGCGCCGCCGCCGGCGTGCACAGCAAGGCCAGGATGCTGGCCAGGCCCAGGCGAACGATCGGGTGGCAGGTCATCGGGATCCGTCGCGAGATGTCGAAGGAGGGCGAGCATAGCGGCTGGAGGATGCCGCGGGTCTGGTTTGGTCCGATGTTTCTTGCCGTATGAAACATGGCGATAGCTCGCCTCGGTTTTCGGAATAAGCACCGCCAGCCGTGCGCGGTTACCCTCGCGGCGGGGACTCACATGGAGATGGGGAATGAAGCCTGTGTCGATGCTGGCCTGTGCCGCACTGCTGTGCGCGTCGAGCGCGCATGCGGCCAATCCACTGAAGGAATTGCAGTCCGTGCGTGGTGGCGTGGTCGTGGAGTACGAACGCGCGGTGGCGGGCGACGACGAGTTCGCCAGGCTCCCCGGCACGGATGCGGTGGTGGTGGCGCTGGCCGAAGGAACGCCCGATGCGGCCGGTCGCGTGGTCGCCACGGCCTATGCCGATGCCCTGCGTACGCTGCTGCCACAGGCCACGCTGGCGGCCGGTCACGCGCAGCCTCCGGCACCGGGCTACCTGGTCGAGGTAGGCCTCAGCAGCGGGAGCAAGACCGTGGAGGGCAGCGAGGAGGTCTATGCCAGCCGCCAGGCCGGCACCACCTGCAAGGCGCAGCCCGATGGAAGCGTGGTGTGCAACGACGTGGGCAGCGCGCCGATCTCGGTCGGCACGCGCCCGACCGCGGAGACCCAGAACACCATCAGGACGGTGATCCGTTCCTATCGCATCGACGCGGGCGGAGCGCGCACGGTGGTGTTCGAGGATGCGTACTCGGTGAACTACCTGGGAGAACTGTGCCGCAACGAAGTCGCCGCGGCGGCCACCGTCGCCAGGGCGCTGGGCAAGGATGCGCTGTCGGCCAAGCCGCTCAACATCCGCCTGCACAGCACGCCCAAGCTGATGCAGTGCGACCACAAGTGAGCTGGCCTCGCACCGGCCTGGTGGCCGGTGCGGCGCCGGATTTCGACGCCGGGCGGACCCGGGGAGCCAGCCCCCGTTCAATCCGCTGCTGCTAGCGTGTGCCCATGCCGCCCGCGGGGCGGCCCGGGAACCTTCGCCATGCGCCTGATCGCCGCTGTCCTTGCCTGCCTGTGCGCGACCGCCTCCGCGGCGGCGTTCGCCGACGAACTGGAGGCGCTGGACCTGGTGCTGCCCAAGGCCCCCGTCTCCACTTTCAACAGCGACCCGCCCGGGACCTGGTACGGCGACCGCAGCGGCGTGCCGGCAGCCGCCGCGAGCACCACCACCCGGACGCGCGCGCGCTGGGGCTGTCCCACCAGCCCCGATGGCGGGGAGCGCGCGGTCACCGGCAGCTTCACCACCGGCGTGGGCTATTCCTCGGACCTGGGCAGCAGCACCTACAACGGCGCAAACCTGGGCTACTGCAAGACCTACGTCGACGACGACGGCGGCGAACGCACGATCAACCTGCAGATGCATGTCGACCGCTACGACGGCCCCGACATGCGCCAGGGTCCCTACCGCGGATCGCGCGGTCCGCGGTAGTCGATGCGCCATCGCCGTCGCGCCCGTGCGTCCATCGAGGCACTGTCGAACGCCGGTGGGACCCTGTAGCGACGCGCCGACGCTCGAACGTGCGGTCTAGCCCTGGCCCAGGCGGATCGCGTATTCGTCGCGCAACCGTGCCCAGTGGTCCCAGAACGGCTCGGGCTGGGTGCCGCGCAGGCGCGCGTCGAGCACGTCGAGGTGGCTGTGCCAGCCCGCACCGATCCTGAGCATGTTCGCGTGGTCGGAGATGCCGCGATGGGACACGGTGAGCAGTACCTGGGCACCGCGTGGCTCCAGGGCGAAGGTCACTTCGCCGCCACCCCAGGTGAACGAGAGGCGCCGTGGTGGATCGACCTCGGTGAGCTGGCTCTGCATGCGGTTCTCGACGTTGAAGCCCTCCGGGCGATGGCCCGGAGGCTGCGTGAGTTCGTCGTTGCGCCACACCAGTTCGAACGGTGCGCCGACAGCCAGTTCCATCTCGCCGGCGGCAAGCCACTGGCGGCGCAGCTCGCCTTCGGTGAGGTAACTCCAGGCCCGTTCGATCGGGCCCGGCAGCAGGCGTTCGATGCGCACCGCATTGGCGGCGGTCGCGGTGGCGTAGGCGGATGGGGATGCGGCGAGGTTCATGGCTTCTTCCTCCGGGATGCGCGCTTGCGCGGCGCGGGCGTGGCGGCGGCCTTGCGTGCGTCGTCGGCCCTGAGCAGGGCTTCCAGCGCGTCGAGGCGACCGGTCCAGAATTGTTCGTAGTGGCGGATCCATTCGGCACCGGCGTGCAGCGGGCGGGCATCGAGCCGGCACACGTGCACGCGGCCCTGGATCTCGCGTTCGATCAGGCCGGCCCGCTCCAGCGCCTGCACGTGCTTGGAGGCGCCGGCCAGCGAGATCTCGAACGGCGCGGCGAGTTCGCCGACCGTGCGCGGTCCGGCGGCGAGCTCGTGCAGCATCGCGCGGCGGGTGGGGTCGGCCAGGGCACGGAAGACCGAATCGAGGCGTTGGGAGTTTTTGTCAACCATGAGGTTGAATATACGCCGGGCCGGACTATTGTCAACCATTAGGTTGAATTAATTCCGGCGCTGCGACCTTGCGCGCGCGCGGGTAGGGCCAAGGGCCAATTGCCCGCTGCCGGCGCGCGGGGCGACGGTACCGGCGCCGATCACGGCGGGCCCGGGGAATCGATCGATGAAATGGCTGCTGGTACTCGTGCCGCTGGCGATCGTGCTGGAGCACTTCGCGCCGGGCAACGCCTTGCTGATCTTCGCGGTCGCCGCGCTGGGCATCGTGCCGCTGGCGGCGATCATGGCCCAGGCGACCGGTTCGCTGGCCACGCGTCTGGGCGCCGGCCTCGGCGGGCTGCTCAACGCGACCTTCGGCAATGCCGCCGAACTGATCATCGCCCTGGCCGCGCTGCGCGCCGGCCTGCACGACATGGTCAAGGCGTCGCTGGCCGGCACCATCATCGGCAACATCCTGTTCGTGCTCGGCGTGGCGATGGTGGTCGGTGGCATCCGCCATGGCGACCAGACCTACGATGCGCGCGCCGCGCGCACCCAGGCGACCATGCTGACCCTGGCGGTGATCGCGCTGATCCTCCCCGCCGCGTACCTGGGCCTGGTGCCGAAGGCCGAGGCGCAGATGGGTTCGCTGAGTGCGCTGATCGCCTGCATCATGCTCGCGGTGTACGTCGCCAACGTCGCGTTCACCCTGGTCCGCAGCCGCGCCGACGCCGGCGCGAATCACGCGCAGGCCGGCCATGGCGACCTGCATCACGGCCCGCAATGGAGCCCGCGCAAGGCGCTGGCGGTGCTGTTCGCGGTGACCATCGGCATCGTCTGGCTCAGCGAGATCCTGGTGGGCACGGTCGAGGCCGCGAGCGAGGCGATGGGCTTCTCCGACGCGTTCACCGGCGTGTTCGTGCTGGCGGTGATCGGCGGCGCGGCCGAGCAGGCCACCGCGATCGTGGCCGCGCGGCAGAACCGCATGGACCTGTCGATGTCGATCACCCTGGGCGCCAGCGTGCAGCTGGCCCTGCTGGTGGCGCCGCTGCTGGTGCTGCTGAGCTTCTTCATGGGGCCGCAGCCGATGGACCTGGTGTTCGGCCCGGGCCTGGTGCTGACCATCCTGTTCTCGGTGATCATCGCCGGCCAGGTCGCCAGCGACGGTCGCACCGACTGGTTGCGCGGCATCCAGCTGCTGGCCGTCTATGTGATCCTGGCCTCGGTGTTCTTCTTCGTGCCCGACGTCGTGGCGTGATCCATGAGGCGGTCGCCGGCCCTGCAGCAGATCACGCGTCACCGGTACGCGATCCTGTTCTGCGTACTGCTGGCCACGATCGCCGTGGGTCCGCTGCTCGAGGCGCTGGACTTCGGACGGGTGGCGGTTGAAGCCCTGCTGACCTTCAGCCTGATCGCCGCGGTGTTCCCGATCGGCGTGATGGAGAAGCGCCGCACGATGCTGGCGATCGTCGGCACGGCGCTGCTCATGCGCGGGCTCGCCTCGCACCTGGATTCGGCCGCCTTCTCGGCGCTCGGCGCGGTGTTGTGGGGCGCGGTGGCGGTGGTGGCCGCGTTCGGCGCGATCCGCTACTCCCTGTCCAGCGTGCGGGTGGATGCCGAGCACCTGTATGCGGCGCTGAGCGCTTACCTGCTGATCGGCGTGTGCTGGGGCGTGGTCTACGTGGCCGTGGTCCGCGTGGATCCGCTGGCGATGCTCCATGGTGGCACGCCATTGCCGGATGGATTGAGCATGGGCGATGCGATCTATTTCAGCTTCGTCACCCTGGCCACGCTGGGCTACGGCGACTTCACCCCGGCGACCCCGGTGATGCGCGGGCTTTCGGTGTTCGAAGCGATCATCGGCCAGCTGTACCTGGCGATCATGGTCGCGCGCCTGGTCAGCCTGCGCGTGTCGGACCAGTCCTCGCGGTAGGCATCGAAGGCGGGCGCGGGCATGCGTACTGGCCCCTTGCAGTGGCGCGTACCCTCGCGAAACCGGGGTCCTGGAACCTGAGTTACATCGCTGCTGCGGATGCTTTGGGTCGCGGCAAGCCCTGGCCGGGTGGACCCGGATCGACTCAGCCGGTCCGGCGCGGAAAGCGGTAGAACACGCTGCCCATCGCCATCGCCAGCGCGACCGCCAGCAGGTGCATCGGGCTGGCGCTCAGCAGCATCGCCAGCGACAGCACCAGCGCGGCCACCGGAACCAGCGTACCTCCGGGCAGGCCGAACGATCCGGGCGGATCGCCATGGCGCCGGCGCAACACCAGCACGCTGGCCGAGGTGCTGATGTAGGCCAGCAGGCGCGTGACCATCGACAGAAGCGCCAGCTGCACGAACGATCCGCTCAGCGCCAATGCGAGCGCCAGCGCGCACTGGAAAGCGATCGCCACCGCCGGCGTGTGCAGGCGCGGGTGCACATGGGCGAACACGCGCGGGCCATAGCCGTCGCTGGCCAGCGTATGCAGGAAGCGCGGACCCAGCAGCATGGTCGCGTTGCTGGTGCCCAGGATGGAAAGCGCCGCGCCGAGGGTGAGCAGCAGTGCCAGCGTCTCGCCACCGAACATGGCCGCGGCGTCGGCCAGCGGCGTGGTGGAGGCGGCCAGTCCCGGCAGCGTGCCTTGGGCCACCAGCTGCACCGCCGCGTACAGCGCCGTGACCAGCACGATCATCGCCACCAGCGCGAAGGGCACGTTGCGGCGCGGGTTGTGGTATTCGCCCGCGGCCACCGACAGGTTCTCGAACCCGGCGTACGCGAACAGCAACAGCAGCGCGGCCTGTCCGGTCTGCCGCCAATCCAGCGCCGACGGTACCGCCGCGCCGGAGGCCATGCTCCAGTCGACATGGAACAGGCCGATGCACACGAACAGCGCCAGCGGCAGGAGCTTGCCGACCACCAGCGCCATCGACACGTTCGCCGCCCAGCGAACGCCGATGATGTTGATGCCGGCCAGCAGCAGCAACGAGCCGGCGATGACCAGGATGCGTCCGCCGCCGTCGCCGGCGGGCGCCCAGAAGCGCGCGATCGCCGCGGCCAGGCCATTGGCCAGCGAGGCGGCCGTGGCGATGCGGGTGAGCCAGATCATCCAGCCGACCTGGAAGCCGGCGAACGGCCCGAACGCTTCGCGTGCGTAGAGCACGCTGCCGCCCTGCACGTCGAAATAGCTGGCGGCCTTGGCGTAGCACAGCACCAGCAGGCTGACGGTCAATCCCGCCAGCAGCACGCCCCACACGCTGTACGGGCCAAGCAGGGCGAAGGCCGTGGCCGGCAGCAGGTAGACGCCGCTGCCGACCACGCTGTTGATCGACAGCCCGAGGATCTGCCAGCGGCCGACCGCGCGCAGCAGGCCCTGCGCGGAATGCGGACCCGGGGGTGGACCACCGGGTCGCGGCCGCTGCGTCATTCCGCGTCGGCCCGGGGTGCCCAGCGGTAGGCGCGCATCACGTCGTCGAACAGGAAGGGAATCACCAGCAGTTGCTCGTCGGGCAGGTAGAGGTGGTCGGCGTTGCCCTTGACCAGGGTCAGCAGCCGCGTCGGCGTGCCGTCGGCATCGACGTGCAGCAGCGTGCCAGGGGTGAAGTCGGTCACCGTCCAGCCACCGCGTCCATCCGGCTCGATGCCGTCGATATGGCCGATGGGCTGCTGGCCGATGCGACCGATCGTCCCCGTGGCCAGGTCGATCGTGGTGAGGTGGCCGAGCTGCTCCCCGTCCGGGCCGGGGACCTGCCAGCTGCCGAGCAGCAGGCGGTCGCCGTCCGCGCGCAGGCCATTGAACTTGCCGGTGACGTTCGTATCCACCTTCACCCACGGCGCGAACGTACCGTTGGACAGGCGGAACACGGTATCGAGCCGTCGACTGAAGGCGTAGACATTTCCCGCCGCGTCGGCAGTGGTGTCGTTGAACTGGGCCGGGCCACCATCGGCCGGCGCGTGGCGCGCGACAATGGCTGCGGCGTCCAGGTCCATCTCCACCAGCGCGTCGTCATCGCCGGCGTAGAGCCGGCCGTTGGCCAGGGACAGCCCCTTGGGGTTCTGCAGGCCGGTGATCCACTTCAGTTCGGTGATGTTGCCGCGGCCATCCAGCTGGCTGATGAAGCCGTCACCCGGCGTGGCGCCCTCGCCGCGCGTGGCCATGTTGGAGACATAGAACCGGTCGCGCGCGCGGTCGTAGACCACCGATTCTGGCGTGGAGAATCCGCCGACGGTCCACAGCAGCTCTGGCGCCGGTTGCGCCGCATGGACGGGCGCGGCGAACGCGGCGAGCGCGAGGCCCACCGAAGCGGTGCGTACGTGGGAAAGCAGGTCCATCGGAACATCCCCTCTCGAATCGAAAACCGTTGCTAGCATAGGGGGGGCGGTGCCCGCCCTGCGAACTCGCGCGCGCGCCGGCTTCCAGCGCGGGCGCCCCTCGTCGAAGATGGCGGCATACCCCGATGGACTCCTGGCAGCACATGGCCCCCCACCGCATCGCGATCGTCGGCTACGGCAGCGCCGGGCAGGCCGCAGCCCTGCTGCTCGGCCGCGACGGGCATGCGGTCACCGTGTACGAGCGCGTTGCCCGGCCCGGCCCGGTGGGCGCGGGCTTCCTGCTGCAACCCAGTGGCCTGCAGGTGCTGTGGAAGATGGGCCTGCTCGAGCCCGTGCTGCGCCACGGTGCGCGCGTGGACCGCCTGTTCGGCGACACGCCCTGCGGCCGCGCGGTGATGGACATGCGCTATGCAGGGCTGGAGTCGCGCCTGTACGGCGTAGGGCTGCAGCGCGGCGCCCTGTTCTCGATCCTCGAAGCGGCCTGGCCCGATCGCGGTCGCGCGCTGCAGGCCGGCCACGACATCGTCTCGATCGACCCCGAGCGCGGCGTGCTGCGCGATGCGCAGGGTGGCGAGCATGGTCCGTACGACCTGGTCGTCGTCGCCGATGGCGCCGCATCGCGGCTGCGCGATGCCGTCGCCGCGCCGCGCATCGACCGGCCGTATCCCTGGGGCGCGCTGTGGTGCCTGCTGCCGGCCGGTGAGTGGCCGTGGCTGGCCGAGCTGCGCCAGCGCTACGTCGCCGCGCGCCGGATGATCGGGCTGCTGCCGGTCGGCAGCTGTCCCGGTGACGCGACCCGGCGCCTGAGCTTCTTCTGGAGCCTGCGCACCGATGCCTTCGAGGCCTGGGAAGGGCAAGGCCTTGCCGCCTGGCAGGACGAGCTGCAGCGGCTCTGGCCCGAGGCCGCGGGCGTATTCGCCGGCATCACCGACGCCGGGCAGCTGGCGCGGGCGCGCTATCGCGACACGACCGTGAGGCACTGGCATCGCGGCCGCGTGGTGCTGCTCGGCGATGCGGCACATTCGATGAGCCCGCAGCTGGGGCAGGGCGTCAACATGGCGCTGATGGACGCGCACGCGCTGGCGCGCTCGCTGCAGGACGAGGCGCCGCTGCCGGAGGCACTGGCCGCCTATCAGCGCGAACGCCGCGCGCACGTGTGGATCTACCAGCTGTGGAGCCGATGGCTCACCCCGCTGTTCCAGTCCGAGCAGGATGTCGCGGCGAAGCTGCGCGATGCCGCGCTGTTGCCGCTGGGGCGCATGCCGGGCGGGCGTGGCCAGATGCTGCGGGTGCTGACCGGCACGCGTCGGGGACTGTTCGGCACGCTGGGGCTGGAGGACGGCTTCATCGACTCGCTCGAGCAGCCGGTGCCTGCGGCCGGCTGCATCGCGGCCACGGAACAGGTGCGCGCATGATCGGAAGCGGCATGGTTTACGGCGGCTTGTTCCTCGCCGCCTTCCTGGCCGCCACGTTGCTGCCGATGCAATCGGAGGCGGCGCTGGTCGCGCTGCTGCTGGCCGACTATCCGCCGTGGTTGCTGGTGGCGGTGGCCAGCGCTGGCAACGTGCTGGGTTCCACGCTGAACTGGTGGCTGGGGCGCGAGCTGCTGCGCTTCCAGGGACGTCGCTGGTTTCCGGTATCGCCGGCGGCACTGGCGCGCGCGCAGCGCGGATATGGACGCTGGGGCCGCTGGTCGCTGCTGCTGAGCTGGATGCCCGTGATCGGCGATCCATTGACCCTGGTCGCCGGGGTCATGCGCGAACCGCTGCGGGTGTTCCTGCCGCTGGTGGTCGTGGCCAAGGCCGGGCGCTACCTGGTACTGGCCTGGATCACGCTGCGCTACATCGGTTGACCGGATGCCGCGTGCATCGGGCGCGGCGGAAAAGAAGCGGCCCGGCTCCGCAGGGCGGTAGCCGGGCCGCGGTTCCAGCGTGCCGTATCAGCCGAGGGCCTTCACCTTCAGCTTGGCGAACTCTTCGGCATTGATGGTGCCGGCATCCAGCAGCGCCTTGGCTTCGGCGATCTGCCCGGCCGCGGACTTGCCGCCGGCGATGCTGCGGATGTAGGCATCGGTCTCGGAGCGTGCCTCATGGACCGCGGCGGCCTGGCGTTCGGACATGCCGCGACCGCGGGCGATGATGTAGAGCAGCGCGGTGAGGAACGGCAGGAAGATCAGGCCGATGAACCAGATCGCCTTGGAGAATCCGCCCAGGTTCTTGTCGCGGAACAGGTCGACGATGATCTGGAACAGGACCAGCAGGTACGCGACCAGGACGAAGGTCATCAGGATCAGCCAAACGGTATCCCAGAAATTGCTCATCTTTTCGGTGCTCCCCTTGCAGTGACTACGATGGTGGACGCCTGACCATGCCCCCCATGAAAGGCGCTGTGTGTCGCCGGTCACACTAGCACCGGTGCCATGACAAGTCATTGGCAGGGCGGTCGGGGCGTGTTTTCGATGTGCGATGCCATGGATGCGCAGCGTCGCGGTGCGCAACACGCAGGCCACGGAGTCGCGGTACGCTGTGGCTCCTGGGCCAGGGGGATGGCGATGTCGGGGCGAGCGATGATCATGCGAATGGGGTGGGCCGCCATGTGCGCGGGCCTGCTGGCTTCACCCGTGGCGGACGCGGCGCCGGATTTCGCCTGGCCCGACGGCAGGAAGGCCGCGGTCAGCCTGTCCTACGACGACGCATTGGATTCGCAGCTCGACAACGCGATCCCCGCGCTGGACCGGCATGGACTGAAGGGTACGTTCTACCTGGTGCCCGCGAACGAACCGGTGCGACTGCGCATGGAGGGCTGGCGTGCCGCGGCGCGCAACGGCCACGAACTGGGCAACCACAGCCTGTTCCACCAGTGCTCGGCGCAGGGCGCGGGCCGCGAATGGGTGCAGCCCGAACGCGACCTCGATGGCGTCAGCGTCGCCCAGATGCGCGAACAGGTGGTGCTGGCCAACACGTTCCTGCAGGCGCTCGACGGACGCAGCGACGGGCGTACCTTCACCGCGCCCTGCGGCGACCGCCAGGCGAAGGACGGAAACTACATCGATGCGATCAGCGACCAGTTCGTGGGCATCAAGCTGGTCGGCGGCACCGTGGTGCCGGACATGGCCGCGCTCGATACGCAGGCCGTGCCGGTGCACGTGCCGGTCGACGCCACCGGCACGCAGCTGATCGCACGGGTGGAGGAGGCCGGACGCCAGGGCACCATGGTCAACTTCACCTTCCACGGCATCGGCGGTGACCACCTGAGCGTGTCGACGCAGGCGCACGAGGAACTGCTGGACTATCTCGAACAGCACCGCGACACCTACTGGACCGCGACCTTCCTCGAACAGATGCGCTGGGTCCGCCAGCAACAGGCGGCGGCGAAGGCGAAGGGTCGCTAGCGCGCGATTTCCGCCGCGCGCCGGCGAGGCGGCGTCGCGCTCAGGTGCGTGGCGGCTCGGCCAGGGTGATCCGGTTGCCTTCCGGATCGTCGAGTTGCGCGATCGCGCCGAACGGACCGCGCACGGTCTCGCCGAACTCGATGCCCGCCGTGGCCAGGCGCGCGCGCTCGGCTTCGATGTCGGGCACCACCAGCGTGGCCATGCCGCCACCGGCCCGCCGAGGTTCGCGCATCACCTGGAAGCCGAAGCCGTCCAGGTACCACTGCGCCAGATCCGGGACCGGGCGGTCGTCCGCCGGACGACCGAACAGCCTTGCATACCAGTCCAGTGCGGCCGCCAGGTCCTGGACCGGCGAAACGGCGAACAGTCCGATGCAGCGCATGACGGGGTCTCCGTGGGCGTGCCGCGAATTAGAGCATGCGCGCGCGGCGCCGCCGTGAGGCCTGGGCGCATTTCTGAATGCGATGCATCGATGATTCACACCGTTCGCGGCTGCGTGGGGCCAAAGGCCAATTGAGGCGTTTCCGTCGCCGCGCGTAGCGTCAGCCCGGTCCGGTGCCCCCCGCGAAGACGCCCGTCGCGCCCTCGCCATATCCAGGCCGGCGCCCCGCGGATGATCCCGGATGCGGCGGGGCCGGTTCTCCCTTCACCGCTGGAGGAACAATGAATACTCCCTCGCATCCCCGGCGCCTGTTGCGCGCCGCGGCATTGGCGACCCTGCTGGTCGCGCTGCCGTCGCTTGCCGCCGACGGCGAGAAGATCAAGATCAAGGGCCTGGTCACCGCCGTCCAGGGCGACACGATCACGGTCAAGGACGCCAACAACGCGACCCAGACCATCACCGTCAACGCCGATACGACCTACAAGAAGACCAAGGGCCTGACCGGCGCCATCCACGAGAAGGTCGGGCAGGGTGCGCTGATGCCGGGCCTGCCGGTCACCGTCGAGGCCGTGCCTGCCGGTGCGGGTTTCAGCGCGACCGAGGTCAGCTTCAAGTCCGAGGATTTCAAGGTCGCCCAGCAGGTCGAGGCCGGGCTTGCGCCGACCACCGCGCGCATGGACGACTTCGGCAAGTACGAAGCGCTGGTCACGGCCGAGGTGCTGTTCGCCAGCGGGAGCACGGCGATCTCCGCCGCCGGCAAGGCCGACCTCGACGCCTTGGCCACCAAGGCCAAGGACACCGCCGACTACCAGGTCGTGCTGCAGGGCTTCACCGATTCCACCGGCGACGCGGCGGCCAACCAGCGCCTGAGCGAGCGCCGTGCCACCGCGGTCACCGACTACCTGCAACAGCATGCCGGGCTGGCCCCCGGGCGGGTCCGTGCCGGCGATGGCATGGGCGTGGCGCCCGATGCCGGCAACGGCAGCAACGCCGGGGCCCGCAAGGTCGTGGTGAAGCTGGTGGTCGACAAGGGCGTGCAGGCCGGCAAGGCCAAGTAGCCGATCGCGGCTACCGGCCGCGTCCCGTACAGGCGGGTCCCGATGGGGCCCGCCTCCGCGTTCCAGGAGGATCCCATGCGCATTTCCGCGCCCCAATTGCTGGCTACCGCGCTGCTGCTCGCGGTGGCGGACGGACCCGGCGTGGCGACGGCCTGGGCCGCGCCGCAGTCCGCTGCGTCCAGTGCCAAGCCGGCCGCATCGTCGACGTTCAGCGTCGAGCAACTCGACCAGATGATGGCGCCGATCGCGCTGTATCCGGATTCGCTGCTCGCGCAGGTGCTGATGGCCTCGACCTATCCTGGCGACGTTGCCGACGCGGTGAAATGGTCGGCCGCGCACAAGGACGCCAAGGGCGAGGCGGCGGTGAAGCAGGTCGCCAGCCAGCCCTGGGATCCGAGCGTGCAATCGCTGGTCGCGTTCCCGCAGCTGCTGGCCGTGCTCGGGCAGGACCCGGCGTGGGTGCAGAAAATGGGCGATGCGTTCCTGGGCCAGCCCGATGCGGTGATGGCCTCGGTGCAGCGCCTGCGCCACCAGGCCGAAGCGGCCGGCAACCTGAAGTCCAACGAACAGCAGAAGGTGAGCACGCAGGCTGCCGCGCCCGCTGCCGCTGCCGCGCCGCAGACCATCATCATCGAATCGGCCGACCCCGAAGTGGTGTACGTGCCCAGCTACAACCCCAGCGTCGTCTACGGCGGCTGGGCCTATCCGTCCTATCCCCCGTACTACTACCCGCCACCGCCGTACTACTACCCGGGCGGCGCGCTGCTCAGCTTCGGCATCGGCGTCGCGGTGGGGGGCGCGTTGTGGGGCGACTTCAACTGGGGCGGCAACGACATCGACATCGACATCGACCGCTACAACGAGTTCAACAGCAACCGCCAGATCGATCGCGGCGGCGACGGCAAGTGGAACCACAATGCGGGCAACCGCGACGGCGTGCCGTACCGCGACAACGCCAGCCGCGAGAAGTACGGGCGGCAGAAGGATGGCGCGGCCAATCGCGACGCGTATCGAGGCCGTGACCAGTCGCAGGCGCGCAATGCCGACCGCGACCGTGCCCGCCAGTCGATGGAGCGCAGTGGCATCCAGCCGCCGGCCACGAGCAACCTGGAAGCGCGCGATCGCGCCGGCCAGGCTTCGCGCGACATCAGCCAGCGCGATGCCGGCCAGCGCAACACAGGCCAGCGTGACGCAGCCCAGCGTGATGCAGGCCAGCGTGGCAACGCCGGACAGGGCGCCGGGGCCTCCAACAGCAACGTCCGGGCGCAGGCCGACGCGCGCCAGCGCGCATCGACCGGGCAGGCCGGGCACAACAACAACGCCTTCTCCGGCGCAGGCAACCCGGGGCAGTCGCGCGCGGCCTCCAGCCGCGGGCACAGCAGCTACTCCGCTTCGCAGCGTCCCTCGGGCGCGCGCAGCGGTGGGGCACCCATGCACCGTTCGTCGCCGCCACGGGGTGGTGGCGGTGGCCGCCGCCGTTGACCAGGAGACCTGCCATGACTGTTTCCCTTCGCCTGCTCCCGGTCCTGTGCCTCTCGCTGCTCGCATTGCCGGCCTTGGCGCAGCGGGCCTATCCCACGCCCGAGGCGACCGCCGAGGCCCTGGTCGCCGCGCTGGGCACCGAGCGTGCCGACTCTGCCCGCCTGGTCGAACTGTTCGGCCCCGACTGGGCGCAGTACGTCCCGCTGGACAACGTCGACCGGGGTGATGTCGACGCATTCCTCGCCCGCTATCGCGAACACCACGTGCTGCAGAAGCGCGACGCCACCCACGCGACGCTCGCCGTCGGCAAGGAGGGCTGGACCCTGCCGGTGCCGCTGGTGAAGGGCGCCGCGGGCTGGGCCTTCGACCTGGAGGCCGGCGCGCCGGAACTGCGCGCGCGCCGGATCGGCCGCAACGAACTTGACGCCATGCAGGCGTCGCTGGCCTACGTCGATGCGCAGGAGGAGTACGCCAGCGAGGACCGCGATGGCGACGGCGTGCTCGAGTACGCGCAGAAGTTCGTCAGCACCGATGGCAAGCGCGATGGCCTGTTCTGGGAAGCCGACGGCGGCGCGGAAAGTCCGCTCGGTCCGCTGTTCGGCGACGACACGCCCGATGGCGCCTGGCACGGTTACCACTACCGGATACTCCAGGCGCAGGGGCAGTCGGCGCCGCGGGGCGCCTATCCCTACACGCTGGGCGACAACATGAGCCGCGGTTTCGCGCTGGTGGCCTGGCCGGCGCGGTATGGCGACACCGGGGTAATGACCTTCCTCGTCAGCCACGACGGCCAGGTGTTCGAGAAGGACCTGGGGCCGGAGAGCCCGAAGCTGGCCCAGGCGATGGCGGCGTTCGATCCCGACAGCAGCTGGCAGGAAGCGACGGGCACCGCCACCGCCGCAGCCAAGCCCTGAGTCGCGAAGGACTACCCGGCGAACGTCACCGTAACCGAGCTGGCGCTGCGTTCGGCCGGGCCGTGGTACACGGCCTCGATGTTGTTGCCGTCCGGATCGAGCACGAAGGCGGCGTAGTAGCCGGGATGGTAGGGACGTTCGCCCGGGGTGCCGTTGTCGCTCCCGCCGTGGGCCAGTGCCGCGGCGTGGAACGCATCCACCGTCGCCCGGTCACGGGCCTGGAAAGCGAGATGGTGGCGACCGGTCAACTCGCCGGCCGCCGCTTCGCTGTCGGCCGTGGAGACGAACAGCTCGTCCGCCCAGAAATAGCCCTCGCCCGTGCCACCCAGGGGCACGCCGAGCACCTCGAAGATGGCGCTGTAGAAGGCCTGGCTGGCCGGCAGGTCGCGCACCACCAGCTGGAGGTGGTCGATCAGGCGGCCGCGATGCAGCTGCTGGGTTTCCATGGGCGCACTCCTGTGTGGGCGCGCCAGTCTGCCGCGCTCCGGTAAAGCGCGCGTGAGCGTGGTCCCGGTCAGGCTCGCGTGGCCGCATCGTGATCCGGGCCGTCGGGTCGGCACGCGCGGAAGGATGCCGAGCGGCAGCGCAAGGGCTGGCTGTCCGGGGATGGCAGGCAGCGGAGCGTCCTCCGGCCATCGGACCGCATGGCCGCTCCGTACAGCAGGCGCGGGCCGGGCGATTGGCTATGCTTGGCCCTGGCCGCCCATTTCCGGACCCCAGGAGTCGACCCTTGAACATTCCCCGTTCCCGCATTGCCAGGATCGCCGCACCCTTGCTGGCGTGCGGCCTGCTTGTCGCCGCCGCGGGCTGCTCCTTCTCGCCCACGGCCGCGCGCAACACACCGGCCGGGCAGGTGACCGTGGTGTTGCCGGCGACCGCCATGCCGGGGCACGGCTATGCCTTCGTGCCCATGCCCTCCATCACCGCGCCCGAGCAGGATGCGCGCGTCCAGGACGAGCAGCTCCGCGCACGCCTGCAGAAGGCGCTGGACAGCGCGCTGCAGGCCAAGGGCTATCGCCCGGTGGACGTGGCGCGTGCGGACTTCCTGGTCGCATGGCGGGTGGGCGTTCGCGATATCCACGACGTGCAGGCGGTGCAGACCGAAGTGGGGAACACCACGCCGATGGCGGGGATCAAGTGCAGCGGCGGCAGCTGCTCGCAGCTGGTGGTGCGCAACGAGGATGGCGCGCCCGTGGTCCGCTACAACACCAGCGACCGCACCGAGGGTGGCCTGCTGGTGGAGATGGTGGAGCCCGGCTCGATCCGCGTGGTCTGGCGCGCACTCAACACCGGTACGGTAAGGCCGGGCGTAGGCGAACAGGCGAACCTGGATGCGATCGCCGCGCATACGCTGGCGCAGCTGCCCGCGCCCCCCGCCCACTGACCGCGAGCCGGTCGCGACGCCGCAAGAAGAACGCCCGGCCAATGGCCGGGCGTTGCACATGTGGCCGCTAGAGCGGGGCCGTTACGGCGTGGGCTCTGGCGACTTCGGGTTGGTGGTCGGCACCGGACGCGCCTTGGCGCGGACGTCCTTCTTCTCGCCCGGAGTCATGCCGCGTTCCTGGCCGGCGTCGATCTCCTCGTCGGTGACGTAGCCGTCGCCATTGATGTCGTACTTGGCGAAATCGTCGCTGGTCTTGTGGCCACCGGCGGTGAACTCGGCCAGGGACAGGCGGCTGTCGCCGTCGGTGTCCATCTTCTTGACCTTGTCGGTGCTGGACAGGTTGCCGTCGCCGGCGATGGCGGCACCGGCGAATGCGAACGCGGCCGAGGCGAGGATGATGCGGATCGTCTTCATGGATATCTCCTGTGGGGGCGGTTCGCCGCCCTGTGTGCGGATCATTGGCGATGCCGCGTTGACCGGATGCGAACGCAACGGCTGCGCGGCGTGAAATGCCCGCGACCTGGACGTACTGCGCGGGGATGCATTCAGGCGACGCAGTCGACCGGGACCGGATCCCGCGCGATATCGAGCGCGGCATGGGTGGTCTCTTCGGTCACGATGTCGAAGCGTTCAAGCGTGTTCGGGCCGAACGTGCTGCTGATCGCCACGTCCGCCGCGTCGCGTCCGCGTGCGATCAGGACGCGGCCGATGCGCGGCACGTTGTGGCGCGCGTCGAAGGTGTACCAGTCGCCATCCAGCCAGACCTCGAACCAGGCCGAGAAGTCCATCGGTGCATCCACCGGCGGCACGCCGATGTCGCCCAGGTAGCCGGTGCAGTAGCGCGCGGGAATGTTCATGCAACGGCACAGGGCCACCGCTGCGTGTGCGAAGTCACGGCACACGCCGCGGCCTTCTTCCAGCGCACGCAGGGCGCCGCGCGTCGGATCGGCATGGTGGTAGCCGAACTGGATCGCCGCGTGCACGTGGTCGCAGATCGCCTGGACCCGCGTCCAGCCGGGTTCGACATGGCCGAAGCGGTCCCACGCGTACTGCATCAGTGTATCGGACTCGCAATAGCGGCTGCCCAGCAGGAACGGCAGGGTCTCGTCGGGCAGTGCTTCCACCGGCACCTGCATGGCGTCGGGCTGTTGCCGGTCGGGCAAGCCGCTGTCGCGCACGATCGCGGCAGCGCTCAGCAGCAGCAGGCCCGCCGGTGCGTGCAGGCGCGTACAGGTATTGCCGAAACCGTCGCGATACTTGCGCAGCGGCACCGAGGGCAGCGTCGACAGCGGCTCGCAGGCCGTGATGTCGCCGCTGCGCGAGCCGTGGATGTCCAGCATCACCACCATGGGCGTGGGCTGGACGAAGCGGTAGGCGATCTCGAAGCCGAGATGGAGCAGCATGGGAGGTCCTGTCGTCGGCGGCGTGTGGACGGCCACTTGAGCGCGTTGTTGAGGAAGGACGCGTGAAACAGTGCGCGTGCAGCTGTCCCGTTCAGCCTGCGCACCCGGTGTTCACGAACGGTGCCGCACTGTCGCGGCTCCCGCCGAGGAGAAACCCATGCAGCACCGTCGCTTGCGCTTCGGCCAGGGATTCCGCGTGCTTTTCGAATGCCGCGGTGTCCAGGCGGCACAGATGGTGATCGCACCCGGAGGCCGCGAGGGCGACGCGGACAACCGCCATGGCGGTGCCGAGCAATGGCTCTACGTGGTCTCGGGCACCGGCGTGGCGATCGTGGACGGCAAACGTCGCGCGCTGGCGGCGGGGAGCCTGTTGCTGGTCGAGCGCGGCGAAGCGCACGAGATCCGCAACAGCGGCCGGACTCCGCTGAAGACGCTCAATTTCTACTCGCCGCCGGCGTATACGGCGACAGGCAACGAGCGGCCGCCGGGGCGTCCGCCACGCGGCAGCTGAACCCCCCGGAGCGGCGTCAGTGGGCGACGACCACGCGGTTGCGCCCGTCGCGCTTGGCCTGGTACATCGCGCGGTCGGCGCGGTGGACGAGGTGCTCGCGGTCTTCGCCAAGCTGGCGCATCGCCACTCCTGCGCTGAAGGTGAACGTGATGCGCCGCCCTTCATGCATCGCCGGCTGCGCGGCAAGCGCGCGCTGCATCCTCTGCACGACGGACTGGGCCTCGGCCAGCGGCGTTCCCGGCAGCAGCAGCACGAACTCCTCGCCGCCATGGCGGCAGACCGCGTCGACCGCACGCAGGCCGCCGCGCAGGATCGCCACGAAGTGGCGCAGCGCCGCGTCGCCGCCGGGATGGCCATGGCGTGCGTTGAGCCGGCTGAATTCGTCCAGGTCCAGCACCGCCAGCGTCAGCGGGCGAGCATCGCGCTCGGCGTGCGCGGCCTCGCGCTCGTAGAGTTCCTCGAAGCCGCGCCGGTTCAACGCGCCGGTCAGCGGATCGCTGCGGACCAGGTCGCCCACGTCGCGCAACTGCGTCTCCAGCTCGCGGATGCGCGCCTCGGCCGCGTCGACCTCGGCGCGCGCGGCGACCATCTGTTCGCGCGAGCGCAGCGCCTGCGCCTGCAGCTGGATGGTGTCCTCGAGCACGTCGTCCATGCGCTTGCCCAACTCGGCAATGCTGCGGGCCTCGCGGATGACCTGCAGGTGGCTTTCGATCCGGGTCTGGAACTGGCCGGTGCTGGCGGTCATGCCATCGAGCCGCTCGACGAAGGTCACCATCATCGTGCGCATCGCGTCCTTGGAATCGACGATGCCCTGCTTGAGCAGGCCCTGCTGGTAGACCAGCTCGCGCAGGCCGTTGCGGGTGGCCTCCAGGGTCTGCCGGTCCGGATCGCCGGCGAGCAGCTCGCGGACCACGGCGACCTGGCCATGCAGCCAGCTGCCGTCGTCGAGCAGCTCGACCAGGTTCTCCAGCAGCAGGTCGAACAGGCCCAGCATCAGCGTGTGCTGTTCGGTGGTCTCGCCGGCATGCACGCCGACCTGGTGGCACAGCTCGCGGACCCGGCGTGCCAGCGGGGCCAGGTCGCTGCCCGGACGCCACTGCCGCAGCTCGGTGCCCAGCGCGCTGGACTCGTCGGCCAGTGCCGGCAAGGGCTGCAGCAGCGAGGCCAGGGCCACGCCCACCGCCTGCCGCAGCAGGTCGCGCAGCTGGTCGGACTCGGCCAGCGCGCCACCGGCCTCCAGGCTTTCGGCGAACTCGCGCAGGTACTTGTCCAGGAACTGGTGCAGGAGGCGGTGGCAGGTGCGCCAGTCCTCCTCGCGCAGCGCCGACTGCAGGCGGCGGCCCAGGCTGCCCAGCTCGCCGGGCAGGGCGGCCATGCCGTCGGCGAAATCGGGCAGGACCGACCGCGCACCGGCCGCCACGACCGCGGGTTCACGGACGGAGACGGAAGGACCGCGGTCGATCGGCATGGCATGAGCTCCGGTATCGCCGGCACGCAAGGACGCGCACGGCCGGCAAGCGTGCGCTGGGAGTTCAGGGATTAGCGGCCGCAACGGGCGCGGGTTTAGCCCGGTTGAGGTCCGCACTGCCGGGCCGGCGGGCAAAGGCGTACGCTCAGGCCGCGGCACTGGCGCCGCGACGGGAGGACGCATGCAGACGACGTCCGGGCCGGTCAGGCCCAAGGCTTACTGGTGGGTGGCGATCCTGGCCCTGGTGTGGAACCTGCTGGGCCTGGCGATGTTCTTCGTCCAGGTGACCATGGATGAAGCGCGCCTGGCCACCCTGGCCGAGGCCGAACGGCAGGTCTTCCTGGCCACCCCGCCATGGGTGAACGTGGCTTTTGCCTTCGCGGTGATCGGCGGCGTGCTCGGTGCGCTGTGCCTGCTGCTGCGCAGGCGCTGGGCGGTGCCGATGTTCGGCGTCTCGCTGCTGGCGCTGCTGGTCCAGTTCGCTGGCGCCTACCTGGTCACCCCCGCCTGGCAGGCTTACGGCGTCGCCGGCCTGGCCATGCCCGTGCTGTTGCTGGTGATCTCGCTGGCCTTGCTGGCCTATGCGCGGCGCTGCCGGGCCCGCGGCTGGTTGCGTTGAGCACCCTGGCGCCGGCCGCAGGGCCGGCGCTCCCTTCTCCTGTACGGGATATCCGATGACTGCACCGATCTCGATGTACGCCGCTTCCGTTCCGGCCTTCATGCGCGCGCTGCGCAACCTGCGCGAGGTGCTCCAGCGCGGCGAAGCGCATGCCATCGAACGCGGCTTCGAGCCGGTCGTGCTGCTGCAGGCGCGGCTCGCACCTGACATGCGACCGCTGCTCAACCAGGTGCAGATGGCCACCGACACCGCCAAGAACGGCGCCGCGCGCCTGGCAGGCGTGGAGGCCCCGGTGTTCGTCGACGACGAGAGCGATTTCGCCGGTCTATACGCGCGCATCGACCGTGCGATCGCGTACCTCCGGGAATTCGCGCCGGCCCAGATCGATGGCAGCGAGACGCGACCGGTCCTGCTCAGGACCCCGCGCGGCGAGCATTCCTTCGAAGGCCTGGGTTACCTCACCGGCTTCGCCCTGCCCAACCTCTATTTCCACGTCACCACCGCCTACGCCGTGCTGCGCCACAACGGCGTGCCGCTGGGCAAGCTGGATTACCTCGGGCGGAGCTGAGCTCCCGGGTTGCATGATCCGCAGGGCGACGACGTACGTGCCTTCGCCGCCGTCCACGCCACGGTGACCCCTCGACTTCTGCAGGAACGCCATGGACCTGATGCGACTGCTGCGCTCGCTGGAAGAATTCCTCTACGAGCTCGTGGGTTGGCTGGTGTTCTACCCGCGCACGTTCTGGCGGGTGCTGCGGCATCCGGGTGCGATGGCGCGCTATACCCGGCTGGAGCTCGCCCAGCCGCCGGAGCGGCAGTTCGAGGAAACCATCAGCCCGGTGCTGATGCTGATCCTTTCGGTGGTGCTGGCGCACGTGGCGGAGATGGCGTTGAAGGTATCGCTGCCGACGATGTCCACGCCGGTGGGGCAGCTGTTGTTCGGCAGCGAGCAGTTCCTGCTGCTCACGCGCTCGGCCGTGTTCTGCATCTACGCCCTCGGCGCGGCGCTGGGCACGTTGCGCCAGGACGGCAGCAAGGTCACCCGCGCAACGCTGCGCGAGCCATTCTCCATCCAGGCCTTCCTCGCGTGCCCGTTCGTGGTGATGTTCTCCATCGGGGAGCAGCTCGCCCGCACTGCGGAAGCCCGCGAAGCTGGCGTGGTCCTGGCCTGCGCGGCCGTGGTCTGGTACATCGTGGCCCGCGCGATCGCCTACCGCGCGCTGTACCGGTCCGGCTGGCTCAAGGCGCTGGCGCTGGTCATCGCGTCGTTCAGTCTCACCACGGTCCTGGTCTTGGCCGCATTCGCGCTGCTGCTGGTGTGAGATCGCACGCGGACGCCTGCGCGCATTAAGGCCATGGCGGGGTGGGCGCGGCTCCAGGCTGCACGGAACAGCCGCCTGCGGGCGTGCGAGGTACGTCGCTTGTCCCGCTGTCGAACCACGATTCGTGGCCGTGCATTGGCGCCCGCCGGTGCCGCATGCGAGGCTCTGCCCTACACACGAAGGGAGGTCGCATGGACATCGGCATGATCGGGCTGGGCCGGATGGGCGCGAACATGGCGGCGCGGTTGAAGCGTGGCGGGCACCGGGTGGCCGGCTTCGATCCCGGCGCGGCGGCGCGCCAGGCGGCGAGCGAGGCGCACGGGCTGGAGACGTTCGACTCGCTGGCGGCGCTGGTGGCCGCGCAGCCGGCGCCGCGCACGCTGTGGCTGATGGTGCCGGCCGGCGCGGTGGTGGATGCGACGCTGGAGGCGCTGGGTCCGCTGCTGCAGGCCGGCGATGTGGTGGTCGATGGCGGCAACTCCAATTACCAGGACAGCCAGCGCCGCGCGACGCGATGCCGGGAAGCGGGCGTCCACTTCCTTGATTGCGGCACCAGTGGCGGGGTGTGGGGCCTGGCCGAGGGCTACAGCCTGATGGTCGGCGGCGACGCGCAGGCCTGCGAACGGCTGCGGCCGCTGTTCGAAACGCTCGCGCCGGCGCCCGAGCGCGGCTGGGGCCGGGTCGGTCCCAGCGGTGCAGGGCACTTCGCCAAGATGATCCACAACGGCATCGAGTACGGAATGATGCAGGCCTATGCCGAGGGCTTCGCGATCATGCAGCGCAAGGAGTCGCTCGCGCTGGACCTGCCGCAGGTCGCGGAAATATGGCGGCACGGCAGCGTGGTCAGGTCCTGGCTGCTGGACCTGGCCGCCGATGCGCTGCAGGACAATCCTGCGCTGGACGGCATCGCGCCGTTCGTGGCCGATTCGGGCGAGGGGCGCTGGACCGTGGCCGAGGCGATCGAGCTGGACGTGGCCGCGCCGGTGATCACGCTCTCGCTGCTGGAGCGGCTGCGTTCGCGCGAGAAGGACTCCTTCGCCGACAAGATGCTCGCGGCGCTGCGCGACCGGTTCGGCGGGCACGGCGTGAAGCGCGAGTAGCGCGGCCGCTCAGTCGAAGGCGACCTCGCGCCGTTGCGCGTCGCTGAGTAGTCCGGCCTCGATGACCCGCATCACCTGCAGGGCTTCGCCGGCACCCACCGGCGGCGGCGTACCGTCGTTGATCGCATCGCGCAACGCGGCGTAGTAGGCCGGGTAGTTGCCGTGCGGAGAGGGCGAACCCGCCTCGTGCACGCTGCCATCGGCCTGCACCTGCAGCAGCGTGCCCGGCCGTGGATCGCGTCCCCAGCCGGCGTCGGTGGGCAGCGCACCGCCGCGCAGGGCGTCCTCCTGCGGATCGAGGCCGTGCTTGATCCAGCTTCCACCCGTGCCATGCACGGCGAAGCGCAGTCCGTGCCCGGGCACCAGCGCGCCGGCATGCAGGATCGCGCGCAGTCGCGGGTAGCGCAGCTGTACGTGGAAGTAGTCGGTCGCCTGCGCGCCTTCGCGCTGCTGCGCCAGGTCGGCGCAGACCGCCAGGGGCGGGCCGAACAGCTGCAGCACCTGGTCGACCAGGTGCGGCCCCAGGTCGTACCACAGGCCGCTGCCCGCGCCCGCGCGGTCGCGCCACCGGTCCGGCACCTGCGGACGGAAGCGGTCGAAGTGCGAATGCAGTTCGACCACCTCGCCCAGCGCGCCGGCCTCCAGCAGAGTACCCAGGGCGAGGAAATCCGCGTCCCAGCGCCGGTTGTGGAACACGCCCAGCACGCGCTCGGCCTGCTCCGCAGCGGCGATCATCGACTGGGCCTGGCCGATGTCCAGGGCGAACGGCTTGTCCACCACGACGTGCTTGCCCGCGGCCAGTGCGGCCAGTGCCAGCGGCGCATGGGTGTCGTTGGGCGTGGCCACCACCACGAGGTCGATGGCGGCATCGGCGAAGGCCTGCGCGGGGTCGGCGAGCACGCGCGCCTGCGGATGGACTGCGTGCACCTTGCCGGCATCGCGCGATACCACGGTATGCAGGCGCAAGCCCGGCGTGCATGCCACCAGCGGTGCATGGAAGACGCTTCCGGCCAGGCCGAAGCCGAGCAGCGCCACGTTGAGGTCGTTGGACATGTGGAGGGTCCGGACAGGGCACGCGCATTACACGCGTCGGCGACAGGTTGCTGCAAGCGCACTCAGGGTGCTGAACGCTGCACAACCTTCACATTCGATTTCACCGCCGCTGTACGGGGATCTGCAGAGACTTGCCCCACACCCGGCGACACCGCCGGCAATGAATGAGGTCACACATGCGCAAGAGCACCACGATCCTCGCCGCCACCCTTGCCGCGGTCCTGTTCTCCGGTGCGGCGATGGCCAACGATGACAAGCCGGCCAAGAAGCCTGCCGCCGAAGCGGCTTCGGCGCAGCCGGTCGACGACACCTGGATCACCACCAAGGTCAAGTCGAGCCTGCTCGCCGATACCGAGGTGGCGGGTACCAAGATCGACGTCGATACGGTCAATGGCGTGGTCTTCCTGACCGGCACCGCCCATACCCAGGCACAGGCGGACCAGGCCAAGAAGGTCGCCGCCGGCATCCAGGGCGTATCCAAGGTCGACACGACCAAACTGAAGGTCGTGCCCGCCGGCGGCTGATTACGCCGGGATGTTTGCTGGCGCACCGGAGTGACGACGGCGCGCCACGGCGGCGCGGAGCTTCACGCTCCGCGCCGCTTTCTTTTGCGCTTGCGGATGCCGTTTGCCGATACGACGGGTTCGCCCGGCTGTTTCGAGCGTTACATTCCATTACATGAGCCGTGGACGGCGCCGCGGCTGGTGATGGCGCGGGGCTCCGTTAGAATCCAGCCTTCGTCCCCGACCTACACGCACAACCGATGCCGATCGCCCCCAAGCCCGCCGACGCGAGAGTCGAGTCCCTGCTCGCGCGCATGACCCTCGAGGAGAAGGTCGGGCAGCTGGGCATGTTCGCCGACATGGTGCGGCCGTTCGCGCCCGACGTGAATCCTGAAGCCAACGTGCGCAACGCCGCCGAGGTCCTCGACCAGGTGCGGGCGGGCCGGGTGGGGGCGCTGTTCAACGGCGTGGGCGCGGCGCAGGGCCGCGAGATCCAGCGCGTGGCAGTGGAAGAGAGCCGGCTGGGCATCCCGGTGCTGCTGGCCGCCGACGTGATCCACGGCATGCGCACGGTGTTCCCGATTCCGCTGGGCGAAGCGGCCAGCTTCGAGCCGGCGCTGGCCGAACGCACTGCACGCGCCACCGCGGTGGAGGCGACCGCGGCCGGGCTGCACTGGACCTTCGCCCCGGCCGTGGACATCGCTCGCGACCAGCGCTGGGGCCGCGGCGCGGAAGGCGCGGGCGAGGACACCGTCCTGGGGTGCGCCTTCGCCGAAGCGCGCGTGCGCGGTTTCCAGGGTCCTGACCTGCGCGCGGCCGATTCGCTGCTGGCCACGCCCAAGCACTTCGCCGCCTACGGCGCAGTGGCGGCGGGAATGGACTACAACTACGTCGAAATTTCCGAGGGCACGCTGCAGGACGTGCACCTGCCTCCGTTCAAGGCCGCCTTCGATGCCGGCGCGCTGACGGTGATGACCGCCTTCAACGACATCAACGGCGTGCCGGCCAGCGCCAACCATGCGTTGCTGACCGGCCTGCTGCGCGGGCACTGGGACTTCCCGGGCCTGGTGGTGTCGGACTACACCGCCGACATGGAACTGATCGCGCACGGCTATGCCGAGGACGAGCGCGACGCCACGCGCCGTGCGTTCACCGCCGGCATGGACATGAGCATGCAGAGCGGCTTCTACGCCGCGCACCTGCCGGGGCTGGTCGAGTCGGGCGAGGTGCCGATGGCACTGCTGGACGCATCAGTGCGGCGGGTGTTGTCGGTGAAGGCGGCGATCGGCCTGCTCGACGATCCCTACCGCTCGCTGGATCCCTCCCGCGAGGACGACATCTCGCGGCTCGAGGCGCATGAAGCACTGGCCCGCGATGCCGGAAGGCGTTCGATCGTGCTGCTGAAGAACGAGGCCGACGTCCTGCCGTTGCGACGCGATGCGCGCATCGCCCTGGTCGGGCCTTTCGCCCGCGACCGCGACAACATCGAAGGCTGCTGGACCCTGTTCGGCGACAAATCGCGCTACGTCAGCCTGGAAGAGGGATTCCGCGCTGCCCTGCCGCACGCGGGATCGCTCGAGATCGTCGACGGCTGCGGTCTGGAATCGCCACTCGAAGGCGGCATCGAGGCTGCGGTAGCCGCGGCCCGGCGCGCCGAGGTCGTGGTGCTGGCCCTGGGCGAACCGCAGCGTTACAGCGGCGAAGCGCAGTCGCGCACCCGGATCGTGCTGCCGGCCGCGCAACAGGCGCTGGCCGAAGCGGTGTTCGCGACCGGTACGCCGGTGGTGGTCCTGCTGCGCAACGGCCGCGCGCTCGCGCTGGAAGGTGCGGTGCGCGATGCCCGGGCGATCGTGGTGACCTGGTTCCTCGGCAGCCAGACCGGGCATGCCGTGGCCGACGTGGTGTTCGGCGACTACAGCCCTTCAGGACGCCTGCCGGTGAGCTTCCCGCACGATTCCGGGCAGCAGCCGTTCTTCTACAACCACCCGCGTACCGGTCGTCCGGAAACGCCGGAGATGTCGGAGTTCAAGGCGCGCTGGCGCGAACATCCGAACACCGCGCTGTATCCCTTCGGCCATGGCCTGGGCTACGGGCGTATCGAATACGGCGCCACCACGGTGGACATGGCGAAGCTGCCGGTATCCGACGTGCTCACGGTGCGGGCGACGCTGCGCAACCACGGCACGCGCGCGGTCGAAGAAGTCGTACAGCTGTACGTGCACGACAGGGTTGCCAGCCGGGTGCGGCCGGTGCGCGAACTGAAGGGCTTCCGCAAGCTGATGCTGCAACCCGGCGAAAGCCAGGAAGTGGTCTTCCGGCTGGCACCCGCGCAGCTCGCGTTCACCCGCGCCGATGGCACGCACGGGTCGGAGCCGGGTGGGTTCGATGTCTGGATCGCGCCGTCGGCGTCGGCCGGTATGCCGGCCAGGTTCGAACTGCTGCCGCGCTGAACCGCCGCCGGCTTCGGCCGGCGAAGCGGATATCGATGAGATCCACAGGGAATGCTCCTCGGTGATCACGTCGCCGGCGGAAGCCGGCTGCCGTAAGTCATGTTGGCCGCAGGCCACGGAGCCGCGCTTGCGCGGCCAACCGCCTCAGGTTCCGCGCGGCTCGCTCCGCTGCCAGGCCCGCAACGCCGCCTGCCGCGCGCGATTCCAGTCCAGCCGCGACAGGCCCTTGCTGGTTTCCCATTCGCGCTGCATGTCGGCTTCCAGGCTGCTGAAGTCGCGCCCGGGATGCTGGTGGCGCGCACCATAGCCGAGGCGATAGGCGGGGTCGTAGTCGTCGTAGCTGTCGCCCTCGAGGAAATACGGCTCGCGGGTGAACTGCTGGTTCCAGTAGCCGGAATCCGGGAACGGCTCGACCGGGGCGCGTCCGGGGATCTGGTATCCGGGTTGTGAGCTCATGGTGGTTCTCCTGTGTCAGTGGAGAAATCACCGTAGCGAGGGCGCGGTTAACCCCATCGGGCGAACGCGTGAGCCCGAAGTTATGCGCGCGCGTGCGTTCACGTTCCGGGCGACACGCCGTCAGCTGACCGCCGTGGCTGCTTCGTAGGGAAGTGGCGAGGCGCCTGCCCGCAGCACGGCCGCCTCGGCGCGATGCAGGGCGTCGTCCTCTGCATCGATGACCAGCAGGATCTGCCCCGTCTCGATCGTTTCCTCGAACTGGCGACGGACCGGATCCGGCACGCTGGCGCCGACCAGTGCGGACGACCAGCTGCCGACCAGTGCGCCCACCGCAGCCATCACTCCGGCGCCGGCCAGGGTGATTCCCAGCGGCGGAACCGCGACCGCGACCAGGCCCGCGACCAGTCCCACGGCGCCGCCGCCCGCGGCGCCCCGCAACGCGGCCGGCACGATATCGGTGTGTGCTTCGCGCAGCTCGTCGGGGACCGCGTCCATCTCGATGTCCGAGCGGGCGATCAGCGAAAGCGAGTCGCGCTCGATGCCGGTGTCGCGCGCCGCCGCCAGCGCGGCGTGCGCGGCCGCCAGGTTGGGCGTGGCGTAGATGCGTCGGGTCTTCATCGCGCGCTCCAGCGGCCTGCGGCCGTCACTGTGGGGCGGCCACTGTCCTGCGCGCGCGGTGATCCGGACGTGAGCGCAGCGCGGGGGGATTCAGGCGCGGGCGGACACCGGGTTGCCCAGCTGCGGACGATCAGGCGGCGGTCGGCGGATCGGTCGCTTCCGGGCTGCGCCGGGCCACGATCGCGGTCGCGGTGAGGTCGCCGGTGACGTTGCCGGTGGTGGCGAACACGTCGGGGATGGTGTCCACCGCCAGCAGCAGGCCCAGCGGTTCCACCGGCAGGCCCATCGACTGGGTCACCGGCATGACCGTCGCCATGAAGCTGACCTGCCCGGGAAGGCCGACCGAACCCAGGCTGATCACCACCGACAGCGCGGCGCCGGCGGCCAGCTGCACCGCGCTCAGTTCGATGCCGTAGGCCCAGGCCACGAACGAGGCGGCGACCATGTACTGGATCGGGCTGGTGATGCGGAACAGGGTCACTGCCATCGGCAGGACCAGCGCGGCGACCGCGCGCGGCAGGCCCAGGCGCTCGCGCGCGCTCTCCAGCATCGCCGGCAGCGAGGCGAGCGAGGACTGGGTACTGGCGGCCACCACCTGCGCCGGCAAAATGCCGCTGGCGAACGCGGCCGGCGAACGGCGCGCGAACACCGCGATCAGGGCGTAGCAGATCGCGATCGCGCCGAGGTACATCGCGCACTGCAGGATGATGTAGCCGGCGAGCGCGCCGACCACGCCCAGCCCCGCCTGCGCGCATACCGCCAGCATCAGCGCGAACACGCCCACCGGCGCGGCCAGGAGGACCCAATGCACGATCACGATCATCGTGTCGGCGATGCCCTGGCACAGGCCGATCACCTGCGCGCGGCGCTCGCCGTCGACGCGGGTGAGGGCGAATCCGAAGAACAGCGCGAACACCACCAGCGGCAGCATCGCGCCTTGCGCGGCGGCCATGATCGCGTTCGACGGGATGACATTGCCGATCCACTGCGCCAGTGTCGGCGCGGCGCCGGTCTCGGCCACGGTGGCCGAAGCCTGCAGCGTGGCGGTGAGCGCGTCGCTGCGTGGTACCAGCGACAGCAGTGCCGGCGCGACCAGCGCCGCGTAGCCGGCGAAGAACGACAGCATCGCGATGAACACGACCATCGCCCGCCGCGCCACGCGCCCGGACGCGGCGGCGTCGGATGCGGTCGCCACGCCGAGGATCACCAGCGCCAGCACCAGCGGGACCACGGTCATCTGCAAGGCGCTCAGCCACAGCTTGCCGATCGGCTGGGCGATGCCGGCGGTGGTGGCCGCCGCATCGGGATTCCAGTGCGCCAGCGCCAGGCCGACGATCGCGCCGGCGACCAGGGCCAGCAGTACGCGCGCGGTCGCGCCGGGCCACCTCATCGGACCGGCTCCGCGCCGTTCGACGTGGCCGGCAATGCCGGCCAGTGCCAGCGTTCGGCCAGGCGCTCGTACTGCGCATCGGGCAGCAGGACGAAACGGGGCGCCTTGTCGGCGTCCAGCCACTCCAGCATCGCTTCCATGTCGGCGTCGGCCATCGCGGTGCAGCCGGCGGTAGGCTCGCCGGGTGTGCGCCACAGGTGGGCGAAGATGCAGCTGCCGCCCTGCGGCACGTTGTCCGGGTTGTGCCCGATCACGAAGCCCAGGCGGTAACGCGGATCGCCGCTCTTGTGCAGGTCCAGCCGCATCGGTTCGGTGGACCCCTGCACGGCCGCCTCGCCGACCTGGCGTGCATCGACGATCCGGTTGTAGTGGGGTGAGGCGGGGACGTCCATGCACCAGCTGCTGCCTTCCATCGCCTGGTAGGGCAGTCCGGTGGCGACGTCGCCCGCGTAGCCGAAGGCGGTGCCCAAGGTGAACACGCCGGCCGGGCTGCGTCCGTCGCCTTCGCGCTTGCGCGGACCGTCGTCCTCGTCGGCCCCGGCATGCAGGCCGGTACCCCAGGCGCTGCCGGCGCGGCCGATGCTTACGTCGAAGGACGCCACTTCTTGCCAGGCCGCCTGGTCGCTGGAGCGTTCGAAGCGGCGCAGCGTTCCTTCGTTGTCGTCCCAGTCGCCGGTGGTGACCAGGACCAGCTGCTGCGCGCCGCGCAGCGGGTCCGGCGTCGCCGCACCGGTGGACTCCCCGGCCAGGGCGGCGATGGCGCAGGCCAGCCCGAGCGTGGCCAGCAAGGGCCAGGCGAAGCGGGAAATGCGGGGTGGCGCGTCGTGCGTCGCGGGCATTCGGGTCTCGCGGGAGCGTTCGGGTCAGGTATCGAGCAGGTGCCGGATGCGCTCGAGGTTGATGCCGAGCTGGCGGTGCCGGTCCGGGTTGGCCTGGCACAGCAGCACGAACAGGAAGTCGAGCAGGTATTGCAGCGAGGAACGGTACAGCAAGGCTTCCACGTGCGGCGAGGGATCGTGTGCCGAGACGACCAGCGCGGCATCGGCGTGGGCGCGCAGCGGGTTGGCGGTGTGCCGGGTTATCGAGATCACCTTGCCCTCGCAGGCCTGGAACTGGCGGCTGATCTGCGACAGCGGCGGCAGCTGGCCGTACTCGGAGAACAGCAGCAGCACGTCGCCCGGGCCGGCCGCCGACAGGTTGGCCATCATCAGGATCGGATCGTTGTGGTGCACGGTGAGCACGCCCAGCAGGGACAGGCGCATGCCGAACTCGCGTGCGAACAGGCCGTCGTCGCCCAGGCCGCAGACGAACACCTTGCCGGCGCCATCGACCAGTCCGACGATCCGCTCGATGCCTTCGCGCGGATTGAGCAGGCGCGTCTCTTCCTCGGCGGCGGCCTTGCTGCGGCGCAGGGCCTCTTCCAGCCGGGTGTACTCGTCGCCATCGCTGGCCGGGGTCGCCAGCGCCGGTGCGTCGGCGCCGTTGCGCGCCACCGCCTGGACGATGCTGAACTTCAGGTCGGGGTAGCCGCGGAAGCCGAACTTCTGGCTGAACTTGACCACGCTGGACTGGCTGATCCCCAGCGCGCTGGCCAGCTGCTGCGAGGAGTAGTCGCGCAGCAGGTGGGCGTTTTCGAGTATGAAATCGGCGATGCGGCGTTCGATCGCCGACATGTGGTCACGCTCGGAGCGGATTTTCACCAGCGGCGGCATGGGTGCGATCTTCATCCGGGCGGGGCGCACCTGGCAACCGGCGCGGGTCAGCGCGCCAGCATCTCCAGGCCACGGATCTCGCGGATCCCCAGCCCGGGCGCGTCGGTGATGGTGATTTCCGACTCGTTGAAGATCACCCCGCCCTCGACCGGGTTGAACTGGCCCAGCGACGGGCCGTCCAGGTCGACCTTGGTGATGGTGTCGGCCTTGGCCACGGCCAGGTGCACGGCGGCGGCCACCGAGATGGCCGACTCGATCATGCAGCCGATCATGCACTGCACGCCGTACAGCGAGGCGATGTCGGCGATCCGGATCGCGTTGGACAGGCCGCCGGTCTTCATCAGCTTGATGTTGATGATGTCCGCGGCGCGGCGCTCGATCAGGTCGAACACCTGGGCCGGGCCGAACACGCTCTCGTCGGCCATGACCGGGGTGTGCACGCGCTCGGTGACGTACTTGAGTCCCTCGATGTCGGCGGCCTTGACCGGCTGTTCGAGCAGTTCGAGCAGCACGCCCGCCTGTTCCAGCGCATGCATGGCGAAGACGGCCTGCTTCGGCGTCCAGCCCTGGTTGGCATCCAGGCGCAGCAGGGCGCGCCCTTCGACCGCGGCATGGATCGCCTTGACCCGCTCGATGTCCAGGCCGATGTCCTTGCCGACCTTGATCTTGAGCGAGTCGAAGCCGCGTTCGACCGCGGCGATCGAGTCGGCCACCATCTTGTCGATGTGGTCGACGCTAATCGTGATGTCGGTGGTGATCACCGGGTCGCCGCCGCCGAGCATCTTGTAAAGCGGTGCGCCGTAGAGCTGGGCCCATAGGTCGTAGACGGCGATCTCCACGGCCGCCTTGGCGCTGGTGTTGCGCTCCATCGAACCCTGGATCAGCCCGCAGATCCGGTTGAGGTTGGCGATCTCCTGGCCGATCAGGCGCGGCTTGATGAAGCGCTCGATCGCTTCGATGATCGAGCCGTGGGTGTCGCCGGTGATCACCGCGGTGGCCGGCGCCTCGCCATGGCCGGTATGGCCGGTGTCGGTGCGCACCAGCACCACGATGTCCTCGACCGTGTCGACGGTACGCAGCGCGGTCTTGAACGGGGTCTTCAGCGGCACGCGCAGCATGCCGAGTTCGATGTCCGTGATCTTCATGGGGTGGCTCGCGGCCGGATCCTCTGGATGCTGGTGATGCGGTCGACGTAGGTTTCGGTCTCGCCGAACAGCATCGGCTCGAGCGGGGTGACCGATACGCCATTGAGCCCGGCGCGCACGCGGGTGCCATCGGCACCGCGCCAGCTGCCGCCGTTGGTGTCGTGGATCATGAAGGCCAGTCCGCGCTGGTGGCCCAGGGCCATCATCACGTGGCCCGGGATGTAGACCAGGTCGCCGATCTGGAGGTCGCGGACGGCGGCCATGCGCTGGTCGCGGCTGTCACCGGCGTCGAAGGCGACCCGGTCCAGCGCCGGGCTGATCGCCTGGTCGCGGGTATTGCGCGGGACCAGGACGCCGAAGCTGCGGTAGACCTCCGAGACGAAGCCGCTGCAGTCGCGGGCGTCGTAGCTGTGGCCCCAGCCGTAGCGCTCGCCGAGGAACTTGAACGACTGGCGGACCAGGTTGGCGGCCGTCAGCGGCAGGTAGTCGTCGGATACGTCGGCCGAGCGCGGGATCAGCGCAGGCACCAGCGCCAGGCGGCCGTCGGCTTCGCGGACCGGCAGGTCGACGACATGCGAGGCATACGGATGCTGGCCGTTGACCGCCTGCATCGGCGGCCAGTCCGCGCGCAGCGGCAGGCGCACGCCCATGTCCAGCTGCAGCGCCGACACGCGCGGTTCCTCGGGCGTGTAGGTGGTGCGCACGGTGGCGCCGGTGACGACCACGTACGGCGCGCGCTGTGCATAGCCCAGGACGGTGTCGCGATCGCCTACCGCCACGTGCGCGGCCTCGATCCAGGCGGCATAGCGTTCGCTGGCGACGAACAGCCACTGGCCGTCGCGGCTGCGGTGCAGCACCGCGACCGCATCGCCGGGGAACAGCGCCGACTCCTGGAAGCGGTCGATGTCGGTGTCGCCGGCGCTGCTGAACGCACGCAGGCGGGTGGGGAAGGCGCGCAGCGCGGCGCGGTGCACGACCAGGCCGTAGCGCAGCGGCTGCGTGGCCGGGATCGCCTCCAGCGCAAGCGCGCGCTGCAGTGCATCAAGTTCCTTCTTCGCGACCGGCTTGCCGTGCACGTCGAACAGCGCGCGGGTCGGCGGCGCGGAGAGCGCCTCGACCTGGCTGCGCACGAAAGCACGCGGCAGCGGGTCGGGCAGGGCGGCGATGTCGTGGATCGACTTGTCTTCGGCGCGCATGCGCGCGTTCTGCGCGGCGATGCCGGCACGGTCCAGGATCACCCGGTCAGGGGCAGGCAGCTGTGCGAGCCAGTGCTCCGGCAGCAGGTCGGCCTGGCGGACCTCGATGACCGCGGTCGGCGCATCGCCATCGGACGCGAACGCCGGCAGCGCCGGCATCGCCAGCGCAAGCAGCGATGCCGCCCACCAGGCGGCGGCCAGGCGGCGGTGGGCCACACGGGATGGAGCGATCGGTAGTGCGTTCACGGCGTTCATGGTCGCCGGTCCTCCCCAGCAGGCATGGCGAAGAATAGTTATTCCGAATATTCGCGGCGTCAAGAATAAATTATTGACCCGCTGCCGGGCGCGTGTTACATCAGCGTTACCACCGCACCCGGGAAGTGTCGTTGTGGATGTCCGCAGTTGCCAGCCTCCAGTACTTCGCCTGCCGCCGCGCCTTGCATGTCCGGGCCGGCGTGTCGCGTGGTCGGCGCTCTGCCTGTTCGCGATGGGCATGGCCGCCACCGCGCACGCGGGGACGAAGGCGGCTGGCGCCGTGGACGCGGTGACCTCGAAGGTCGACCGGGGCGACTTCGGTGGTGCGGAATCCGCGATCGCCACCGCGCTGGCCGCTGCTGACCTGACCGTCGAACAGCAGCAGGCGTTGCGGTTCGAGCGCGAACGCATGCGTCGCATCCGCCTGGATTTCACCCTGGATCGCGCCGCGGCCCTGGCACAGGTGCGCAAGTCCATCCCCGACCTGCGCGACGCCGAATTCGATGCCTGGGATCGCGCCGGCCTGGTCGAGCGCATGGATATCGACGGCCAGCCGCGCTATTTCAAGCGCGCGGTCTCCAACCTGTACCGGCTGAGTCCTGAAGCGGCCGCGCGCCGCGCGCCGCCGGTGAAGCCTTTCAGCGAAGGCCCGAACGAACAGCTCAACGCGCATCACGCCGAGGTCGTCGCTGCGGCCAGGGACGGCGCCACCAGCGTGGCGCCGCGCCGCCTGCGGGTGACCCAGTCGCTGGTGGTCGACGCCGATGCGGTACCGGCCGGCGAGACCGTGCGCGCCTGGATCCCGTATCCGCGCGCGATCGAAGGACAGCAACAGGACATCGGCCTGCTCGGCACCGTGCCGGCCGGTGGCCAGGTCGCGCCGGCCGACACGCTGCAGCGCACCGCCTACATGGAGCGCAGCGCCGTCGCCGGCCAGCCCACCGAATTCTCGGTCAGTTACGAGCTGACCGTGTACGGCCGCCATTTCGCCATCGACCCGCAGCGCGTGCGGGCCACGCCCGATGACCCGGCGCTGGCGCCGTACCTGCGCGAGCAGGCGCCGCACATCGTGTTCAGCTCTGAACTGCGCGCGTTCTCGGCCAAGGTCGTCGGCGAGGAGACCAACCCGTACCTGGTCTCGCGCAAGCTGTTCGAAGCGGTGGACCGGATCCCGTGGGCCGGCGCGCGCGAGTACTCGACGATCACCAACATCAGCGACTACGCGCTGCACGCCGGCCACGCCGACTGCGGCCAGCAGACCCTGCTGCTGATGGCCTTGCTGCGGCTCAACGGCATCCCGGCGCGCTGGCAGTCCGGCTGGGTCTACTCGGACGACGCCGTCGGCTACGACAACATGCACGACTGGGGCTGGCTGTACCTGGCCCCCTACGGCTGGGTGCCGATGGACGTGACCACCGGCCAGCTCGCCAGCGACGACCCGGCGCTGCGCTGGTTCTACCTGGGCGGCCTGGACGCGTACCGGATCGCCTTCAACGACGATTATTCGCGGGACTTCGTTCCGGCCAAGCAGCACTTCCGCTCGGAGACCGTGGATTCACAGCGCGGCGAAGCGGAATGGCGTGGCGGGAACCTCTATTTCGACCAATGGGACTACCGGTTCGAATGGCAGATGCTGCCAACAGGCAATGATGCCGCCAGCGCGGGCGATAACGACAACAACACCACTGTGGGAGAGACACGGGGATGAACAGCAGGACTTTCAGAAAAGCAGCGCTCTGCGTGGCGCTGGGTGCGTGTATCGGCGCGATGGCGCCGTTGGCCATGGCACAGAGCGCCACCGGTGCGGTCGCCGGTCGCGCGAGCGCCGGTGACCAGATCACCCTCACCAACACGGCCACGGGCGCGACCCGCACGGTCACGGTAGGGACGAACGGAAGCTATCGACTGGCCCAGCTTCCGGTGGGCGACTACCGCCTGCAGGTGGTTCGTGATGGCCAGCCGGTGGGCGAGGGAGTCACGGTCAACGTCGCCCTGGGCGGCACCACCGGCGTCAACCTGGGTGCCGAGGGCGGCCTGGTCAACCTCGACACGATCGAGGTCGTCGGTTCGCGCGTGATCAATCGTGTGGACGTGTTCTCCACCGAAGTCGCGACCAACATCAACCGCGAGGAGCTGGCGCGCCTGCCGGTCGAACAGAGCCTGTCGGCAGTGGCGATGCTGGCCCCCGGCGTGGTGGGAGGCAACTCGTCGTTCGGTGGCATGTCCTTTGGCGGCTCCTCGGTCGCCGAGAACTCGGTGTTCATTAACGGCCTGAACGTCACCGACTTCTACCGCCGCCAGTCCTTCTCGACCGCGCCGTTCGCCTTCTTCGAGGAGTTCCAGGTCAAGACCGGTGGCTACTCGGTCGAGTTCGGCCGCAGCACCGGCGGCGTCATCAACGCGGTGACGCGCTCGGGCAGCAACGAGCTGCGGGGTGGCCTGGAGTTCACGTTCGAACCCTCGGCCTTGGCATCCACCAAGGAAGACCACTATTTCAACGCGGTCGATGGCGACGGCGTGCCCGTCTCAGCCACCTACCGCGGCAGCCACGACCGCGCGAGCTTCATCAAGGCCAACGCCTGGGCGTCCGGTCCTCTGATCAAGGACCGCCTGTTCCTGTTCGCGATGTACGAGCAGCGGCAGAACGACGCCGGCTTCACCAACTCCGCCGGCAGCAGCTGGTCCGATGGCGAATCCAGCGACGGCTTCTGGGGCGCGAAGCTGGACTGGAACATCAACGACGACCACCGTCTTGAGCTGCTCGCCTTCTCCGACGAGGCCGAAACCAACACCGCCGTCCAGACCTACGACTTCGCCACTCGCCAGAAGGGCGTCCTCACCGGCGAGACCACCTCGCAGTCCGGCGGCACCAACGGTTCGGCGACCTACATTGGCCGTTTCGGCGAGAACTTCACCGCCAAGGCCATGTACGGCATCAACCGCACCCGCGGCCTGGCGTTCTCCCCGGCCGACGAGCTGTGCTCGCAGGTTCTGGTCGACAGCACCTACAACGCGCGCTGGGTCGCGATGGGCCGGCCGGCGGTCAGCTGCCACCCGAGCACTTCGAGTTCGGTGGTGGACCACCACGACGAGCGTAAGGTCGGGCGACTGGACTTCGAGTGGGCGCTCGGCGACCACCTCTTGCGCTTCGGCGTCGACAGCGAGGAGATGACCACCGACCGCACCACGCGCTATCCGGGCGAGCCCATGATGCGCTACACGGTGTTCGGTGCCACGCCCGGGGCGATCCTGGACAACGGTGCCACCGTCCCGGCCGGCGTCGACGCCATCGTGATGGGTCGCCGGCGCATCGACGGCGGCGTGTTCGAGACCACCGCGAATGCGTACTACCTCGAGGACATCTGGAACGTGACGCCCAGCCTGGTGCTGAACCTGGGGCTGCGCGTGGACAACTTCGACAACAAGACGGCCTCGGGCGAAAGCTTCATCAAGATGGACAACCTGGTGTCGCCGCGCGTCGGCTTCTCTTGGGACATGAAGGATGATGGCACCACCAAGGTATTCGGCAATCTGGGCCGCTACTACCTGCCGGTCACCAACATCATCAACTACAACTTCGCCGGCGGCCTGATCGACGAGCGCACCTTCTATGCGCTCAGTGGCTGGAATCCTTCCACCAACCCGATCACCGGTGCCAGCTACATGCAGCCGGTGCTGGGCGCGCAGATCGGCCCGGTGGACGATTCCTTCAACCTGCCGGTGGACGACCTGAGGCAGAGCGTGGATCGCGACATGGATGCGGTGTACCAGGACGAGCTGATCCTTGGCTTCCAGCAGATGATCAACCAGGCATGGTCGTGGGGCGTCAACGCCACCTACCGGCGGATGCCCAATGCGATGGACGACATCCGCATCAACCACACGCCGTGCGGGCCGACCTCCACGCTTTGGCCGATCGGAAACCCGGGTGATCCGCTGACCATCTGGGGTACCACCGCCATGGGCTGCGCCCAGGACGGATGGATCACCATCGATACCTCAAGCGATGGCTACATCAAGGGCGGCAGTGGTGAGGTAATCGGCTATTCCGATCCCAAGCGCACCTATACCGCGGTCGAGTTCCAGATCGATCGGGCGTGGGACGACAAGTGGGCGTTCAACGCGTCGTATCTGTGGTCCAAGTCGGAGGGCAATCACGAGGGCCCGGTGAACTCGGACACCAACTACGGAGACACCGGCATGGTCCAGCACTGGGACCACCCGGCCAACAACGAGGATTACGGTCCGCTGTTCAACGATCGCCGCCACCAGATCAAGTTGCGCGGCGCCTACAAGCTCAACGAGATGTGGTCGTTCGGATCGACCCTGACCGCCCAGTCCGGCGGCCCGATCACCGCGCTGGGCGTGGCGTGGCCCAACGACAGCCTGGGTGCGGCGAGCTTCGTGACCGAGGGCTCCGGCGGCGGCTCGTTCTGGCATTGCGTGCAGAACTGCTCGGGCAACTGGAGCCAGCGGGTGTTCGAGTACTCCGGCCGCGGTGACTTCGGCCGCATGCCCTGGACCTACGACTGGGGTGCCAGCGTGACCTGGACCCTGCCGGCACCGGAAACCGACTTGAGGATCCGCTTCTCGGTCTACAACCTGCTCAACGAGCAGGAAGTGATCAATCAGCGGGCTCGTTACGAAAAGGGTCCGGGCGTCACCCGCGGATTGTTCGGCACCGGCACCCGCTGGCAGTCGCCGCGCTATGCGCAGCTGGTGTTGACCTGGAACTTCTGACCTGACGCCGCATCGCGCGTCGCGCGCACGGGCCTCGGCCCGGCGCGCGGCGCACGGTTCCGGCCGGGGGAGCCTGACCATGCGTTGTACCCTCCCATTGGCGGCCGCCCTGTCGGCCGCATTTCTTTTGGCGCCTGCGAACGCGGACGCCGCTGGGCCAGACGACCACACCCGGGTCGCCCGCGCCGTCGACGACACCGTGCAGCGCTACGGATTGCCGGGGATCGCGGTGGGCGTGATCGAGGATGGCCGGGTGGTCGCCATCGAGACACGCGGCGAACTGGCCGCCGGCAGCGGGCAGGCCGTCGCTCCCGACACGCTTTTCAAGATCGCGTCCAACACCAAGGCGATGACCGCCGGCGTGCTGGCGCGGCTGGTCGACCAGGGCAAGCTGCGCTGGGACGACCCGGTGACGAAGTACCTGCCGCAGTTCCGGATGCACGACCCGTGGGTCACCGCGAACATGCAGGTGCGCGACCTGCTGGTCCACAACAGCGGCCTGGGCCTGGGCGCGGGCGACCTGATGCTGTGGCCGGAACCCAACAGCTTCACCCGCGCCGACATCATCACCGGCCTGCAGCATCTCAAGCCGGTAACCAGTTTCCGTTCCGGCTATGCGTACGACAACCTGCTGTACGTGGTCGCAGGCGAAGTCGCCGCGGCGGCCGCGGGCATGCCGTTCGACGAGGTGGTCCGGCGCGAACTGTTCGAGCCGCTCGACATGGACGGATGCCGCGTCGGCCAATGGCGCCTGGACGAGGCCGGCAGCGTCGCCCAGCCGCATCGCCGCGTTGACGGGCGGAATGTCCCCGTGCGCGAGGACGGCGAGGTCGTACCCGACATCACCTCGATGGCCGCCGGCGGTATCCGCTGCGGCGTGGACGACATGCTCAAGTGGGTCGGCATGTGGCTGGACCCCAAGCACCCCTGGCTGTCGCCGGCGCAGCGCCGCGCGGTGTGGACCGCGCACATGCCGATGCCGGTGAGCGAGCGCATGCGCCAGTGGGACAACAGCCACTTCTCCGCCTATGGCTACGGCTGGCGGCTGTCCGACGTGCAGGGCGAATGGAAGGTCGCGCACACCGGCACGCTGTCGGGCATGTACTCGTCGGTGATCCTGCTGCCCGACCGGCGCACCGGCATCGTGATGCTGATCAACGGCGAAGGCGAAGCCGCGCGCACCGCGCTGGGCCAGGTGCTGGTGGAGCAGGCCATCGGTGCGGATGCAGGCCACGACGTGGCCCACTACGCCGCGCTGCTCGACCAGGAGCGCGCAGGCCGCGCGGCAGCGCAGCCGCTGCCCGACACCTCCACGCGCCGTCCCGCAACCGCCGAGGAAGCTGCCGCGCTGGCCGGCGTCTGGCGCGACCCGTGGTTCGGCGAGGTGACGATCTGCCCGCGTTCGGATGGAATTGCTTTTGCGTCGGCGCGTTCGCCGCTGATGCGCGGCCGGTTGATGCGGGTCGGCGCGCGCTGGCTGGTGGACTGGGACGACGACGGCGTCGATGCGGAGGCCTGGCTGCAGCCGCCTTCCCGCGACGCCGGCAAGGGCGCTACCCTGACCCTGTCCCACGTCGATCCGGATGCGGACTTCAGCTACGACTATGCCGATCTCGCCTTCACCCGCCAACGTGACTGTCCCTGAGCCGCGCCGCCCGGCGCCGGATCCCCGTCGACGCGGGCTGCGCGCCGGCTGCCTGCTGGCACTGGCCTTCGCCTCCATTCCCGCGCTGGCTGCGGTTCCGGTGCTGTCGCCTGCCGCCGATGCCGCGCAGGCCGGCATGGTCGAAATACGCGAAGCGGCCCCCGGCATCAGCGTGGAGATGCGCTACGCCGGGACCGACAATTTCACCGGCGCGGTGGTTCCGGGTTACGAGGCCGGCCACTGCTACCTGCTGCAGCCGGTTGCCGAAGCCCTGGCCCGCGTGCAGGCGACGCTGCGCGCCGAGGGTCTGGGCCTGCGCATCTATGATTGCTACCGCCCCGCGCATTCGGTGACCAGCTTCATGCGCTGGATCGACGCCCCCGACGATCCCGCACTGAAGGCGCGCTGGTATCCGAACGTGGACAAGTCCGCGTTGACCCAGGGCTATATCGGCAAGACCTCCGGGCACAGCCGCGGGGCCACGGTGGACCTGACCCTGGAACGCTGCGACGCCGCGGGCTGCACCCCGCTGGACATGGGCACGCCTTACGACTTCTTCGATCCGGCCGCGCATACGGATGCAGCAGGCACGACCAGCGCGCAGCGCGCCAACCGCCATCGCCTGCGCGACGCGATGACGGCGGAGGGCTTTCGCAACCATCCGATGGAATGGTGGCATTACACCCTGCAGCCGGAGCCCGATCCGGGCACCGCCTACGACTTCCCGGTGCGCTGATGACGCGCTGGCGGGAGCTGCGGTGTCCCTACTGCGGCGAGCGCATCGACGTGGCGGTCGACGACAGCGCCGGCGACCAGGACTACATCGAGGACTGCCAGGTCTGCTGCCGGCCGATCGCGATCAGCGTCAGCGTGGACGGTCCCGGGGACGAGCCGCGCGTCGTGGCCCGGCGAGAGGACGAAGCCTGAGCCTGGGCCGGGTCGCGGGGGTTCGCATCCGCTGTCCGTTTAGACTGTCGCCTTCGATTCCTGGCGCAGACCGATGAACCTGTCATTGCATACCGGCCTGCTCGGCGCCCTTGAAGCGGGACTGATCGCCCTGGCGATCGGCGTGCTGGTGTACGCGCTGTGGGCCTGGGTGTGTCGCCGCGCCGGACTCACGATCGCCCATGCGGTGGGTTGGGGTGCGGCGATCTCGGTGGCTGTCGCAGCAGGCATCGACAGCTGGCACCTGTTCTACCTGGGCATCTCCAGGCTCGAGTCCCCGCTGTATGCGCGGCTGGCGCTGGCCGGTATCCACGATCCGGACTTCCTGGGCGTCCGCGTGCTGTTGCAGATCATCGGCGCGCTGACCGGAACGGTGCTGGGCTGGTGGTTGTTCAGCGGGCGTCTTGCCACGCATCACGCCGACCGCGGGAACTGAGTGCCACTGGAACCGGATACAGGTTCCGTTTGAACCGGCGGATAACTCCGTGCTGACGCATCGATAACTGTTGCGGTAACTGCATTCGTCGGCGATGTGGTTAAGAGCCTGTGCAAGCTCCGTGCGAGGCGCATCGATGGTTCATACGCAGGGATGCAGGGTCGGTGTCGTGAACTGCCGCGGCGGAATGCAGCGTGCAACTCACCGACACTCCACCCCGCAGGAGCACACCATGAAGAACGCACGCCACCTCGTTACCGGCCTCCTCGTCCTGGGCATGGCGGCCACGCCGCTGGCCTTCGCGCAGGCCACGCCCACCACTGAGCGGGCACCGCCCACATCGCAGGAGCCGACCAGCGCGCCGCCAGCCACCGGCGCTGCCGAACAGCAGCCGGCACGATCCTCCGCCGCGGGGCAGGGCCTGAGCTGGGCCGACCTGGATGCCGATGGCAACGGCAACCTCAGCAAATCGGAATCGCAGCGTCACGCCGGCCTGAGCAACGTCTTCGCCCAGGCCGACGTCGACGGCAATGGCGAACTCACGGCCGACGAGTATCGAGGCTTCGTCCAGAAGCAGCAGAGCGAAGCGGCCAAGGAGTAACTACGGCGCTGCCGAACCGCCGCGACGCCTGCCTGGCGGTCGCACCGGGAGCGGGCCTTCGGGTCCGCTCCCGCCTTGTGCGGCACGCCAGCGCAGCGCTGCTATCCTGCCGCTCCGCTTGCCCACAAGGCCTCCCACATGCACGACATCCGCCTGGTCGGCTTCGACGGCGACGACACCCTCTGGCGCAGCGAGGACTACTACCGCACCGCCGAGAAGCAGTACGAAGAGATCATTGGCCGCTACATCGACCTGCACGACGCGCGCACGCTGCGCCACCTTCTCGAAGTCGAACGCCGCAACCTGAGGATTTTCGGCTACGGGGTGAAGGGCATGACCCTGTCGATGATCGAGGCGGCGATCGAGCTGACCGATGGCCGCATCGCCGCGCGCGACCTGCAGCAGGTCGTGGAGATCGGGCGCGCCACGCTCCAGCATCCGGTCGAACTGATCGAAGGCATCCGCGAGGCGGTGACGGCGATCGCCGCCGAACTGCCGGTGGTGCTGGTCACCAAGGGCGACCTGTTCCACCAGGAATCCAAGATCGCCAGCTCCGGCCTGGCCGACCTGTTCCCGCGCATCGAGATCGTCTCGGAGAAGGATCCGCCGACCTACGCGCGCGTGCTGGGCGAGTTCGGCATCGACGCCTCGCAGTTCATCATGGTCGGCAACTCGTTGCGCTCGGATATCGAGCCGGTGGTCAGGCTGGGAGGCTGGGGCGTGCATGTGCCCTACGCGCTGACCTGGGCGCACGAGGCCGAACATGGCCTGGCCGAGGCGCATCCACGCGTCCGATCGGTCGAATCGGCGGCGCATTTGCCGCAGGCCGTCCGCGAAATCGTGACGGCTGTGCGAAACGGCACCTGAATGTCGGCCGTGCCGTGATCCGCCGGTAACGTTTTCATGCGTCCGGGTTAAATCGCGGTTCACCACGAAAATCGCAACGTCATCGCAACGTCACCCACACAGGAGCGCTGCCATGAATGCCGTTATCTCCACCGCCCGCTCCAACCGCTCCGCCTGGATGCGCGGCGCTTTGCTCGCCGCCGCCCTCGCCGGTGCGGCCACCCTGCTGCCCGCGCGCCAGGCGCAGGCCGCCGACGTGCAGGTGCGCGTGCTGGTAGACGTCGCCGACCTCATCTTCCGCAGTGGTCGCCCGTACTACTACGACGAGGGCTATTACCAGCCGGTCGTGGTCGAGTACGACCGCTGGCGCCGGCCGGTCTACTACCGCTACGGCCCGCCGCCGCGTCCGGTCGTGGTCTATCGCCCCGCGCCGCCGCGCTACTACGCGCCCCCGCGCCACCACCACCACGCGCCGCCGCCGCAGTACCGCGTCAGCTACGACGATCGCCGCGGATATGACCGCCGCGACTACGACCGCCGCCACTACGACAACCGTGGCAAGGGCAAGAAGGGCCATGGCCACGACAAGCATCGCGGGCGCGGCTGGGACGACTGATCGCCCGGCTTGGCCGCTTCGCACTGGAAGAATCGACGGGCCGGTCCCGGTGAAGGGCCGGCTTCGTCGTATCTGGAAGCCTGGGGGCCTCGCCCGACCCGCCGGGGAAGAAGATGGCAGCAGCAGAGCCGACCTGACATCCGCGGTTCGCTGCGGCAGAATCGTCGCATGAACCGCGCGTGCGCCCTGCTAGGCCGTTGTTTGTGCATCCTCGTCGTCGTGCTGGCAGCCGACGCAGTTGCCGGGCCGACCGCACCCGCACCCGATGCGGGTGCTGCCGGTGTGCAGCGCGTCCACGCCACCGGTGATGCCTGGCTCGATGGCCGCCTGGCCGACATCGATCTTTACGCCGAGCGCTACCCGGACGCCTTCGCCGCCGAACTCGAGCGCTATGCCGGGGTGCCGCGCGCCTACGTGTCCGGCCTGCTCGCGCAGCCGGGATGGCACGGCGGCGACGCCTGGTTCGCCTGCTTCCTGGCCCACGCCACCGAAGCGACCTGCCGCAGTGTCGTGCGGGCGCGAACCCGCGCCGGCGCGGAGGCGACGTGGGAGGCGGTGGCCGCGGAATTCGATGCACGCCCGGGTTCGGCCGCTTATGGCCAGCTGCGTTTGTCGCTCGCCGACAGTTACCGGCGCTGGTCGCGCCCACTGCAACCGGACCCGGCGTTGACCCGCGCGCTGCGCAAGCGGGCCGAGGCCGAAACCAAGGCCGGGCGTTAGCCGATCAGTTCGAAGCGGCGTGTTGCCGGACGCGCCTTGCAGGGCGTCGCATGTCCTTGTCCCTGCAATGATGCGCACCGTTGCAGCGCCGAGGGCCTGAACACCGATTTCATCGCGGTTGGACACGCTGCCAACAGCGAAGGGCCTAGCGTGGCGCGTGCCCCGTTCCGTGGGCATACAGAAGATCTGGCCTTTGTGTCCCGATGGCTGCCATGGCATGGGTGCTCCGGCCTTTTCGAGGAGAGCGCCATGAAATCGAATCTGCTTGCTCTGGCCGTCATCGCACTGGGGACATCAGGCCTTGTCGGCTGCCAGCGGGATGACGACCGCCTGACCGGGGCCGAAAGAGCCGCCTCGACCCAGCCGGAACCGGCTCCTGCGGACTCCGCGGGCGACGCCGCGGGACCAGGTGCCGCCACGTCCGACGAAGGCGCGGCGTTGGCGGTGCTCAACGCCATCAACAGCCACGAGATCGCCGCCGGCCAGCAGGCGCTCGCCAAGGGCGTGAAGGGGGACGTCGCCGCCTACGCGCAGATGATGATCGACCAGCACGGCGAGAACAGGAGCAAGACGACTGCGCTGGGTCCGGACGAGAACGCGCCGGAAGCCGTGGCGCAGCGGAGCAAGGGCGAGCAGGAGCTGGCGGCGCTCGACCGCGTGGCCGGCGACGGCTATGCGAAGGCCTACGTCGACGCCATGGTGAAAGGGCATGCCGAAGCGCTCGACGTGCTCGATTCCAGGCTGATCCCGTCGGCCACGCGGCCGGAAGTGAAGGCGCACCTCGTAGTTGCCCGCGAGCACGTCGCCAACCACCTGAAACAGGCGGAAGCCTTGCGGGCGGCCACGGGCGGGTAGGTCGCAGTCGGGGTTCCCCGTGCGGGACGCGGCTGTCGTCCCGCTCACGGCTCGTCCCGCTTACGGCCCGCCCGCTCACGGTCCCTCGAGCAGCGCCTGCAGCCTGAGGGCGTTGGCCGTCGCGAAACCATGGGCGGTGTTGTCGAAGATCACCCAGGCTGGCCTGCGTGCATCGGGGAGGGCGCGCAGGGATGCGGCCAGGGCCTGCAGCTGTTCGTCGGAATACGCGCTGTAGTAGATCCGCGGCGCCCCGTGCCATCGCCAGTACGGCCATGCGGAGCGGGTATCCATCTCATGGTCGTTGTCGCCCACCCGAGGGTCCGCGTCGACCCGCCCGACGGCATGCAGGGCGAAAAGTTCGCTGGCGGCCGGCGAGAACCAGCTCAGGTTCCTGGCTTCGCACGCCAGCGGGGCATCGGTGCGACGACGGAACATGCGGAAGAAGGTCGATGCGGTGCGCATCTCGAACACCTGCCCCGGGGGCAGCTGAAGCAGGTAGCCCCCCAGCTTCGAACCCAGCGCCCCCGACTGCGCCAGGAACGCATCGAGCGCCGGGCCGCAGCGACGAAGCGCGAGTTCGTGCGAAATCTCCTTCGGCATCTTCACCGAGAAGCGGAAGCCGCGCGGGACGCTGGCCGCCCAGCGGGCATAGGTCGAAGGCTGGTGCGGACGATAGAACGAGGAGTTGATCTCCACCACGGAAAAGCGGGAGGCGTAGCGCGCCAGCACGCTTTCCCCATCGGCGAACCGGTCGCGGTACGGGGCCGGAATCGACCATCCCGCGCATCCCACGAGCACCTTGCGCATCGCAGCGTCGTCCCGGAGTCGGCAGTCGCGTCAGGGGTGGTCCAGCGAGGCCTGCAGCGCGGTCGCCAGCGCGGCATCGCCACTCACCAGCTCCGCCCATCGCAGTACCAGCCCCTTGCGATGACCCTTCCTGACCAGGCTGAGTTGCTCGGGATCCACGACCAGCGTGTACAGCTGGCCGCCGATCTCGAGCTCGCGCCGCAGGGGTTTGTCCAGAGGTGTCATGTCGTGCTCCGCGAGGATCCGTGCGCATGCGTGCCCTGCCTGCGACGCCGGAAGCTGATCCACTGCCCGGCCAGGGCAGTCAGCAGCAGGCAGCTGTTGGTCACGATGAAGACCCAGTTGCCCAGCAGCACCGCGTAGACCACGAACAGCGCCGAAGCGGTGGCCTGTCCGAGGAACAGCCAGGTCGAGACGCCTTCGCCGTCGCTGTTGCCGGCCTGCTTGACGATCTGCCGCACCAGGGTGGCGAGCAGGATGATGGAGGCGGCCCATCCGATGGCATCGATCATGGCGTTCGCGATGCAGTGTCTGGCTGCCCAGCCTGCCACGCGTAGCCGTGGTCGCGGCGTCAACAGGAGCGCGCCGGCTGCGCGTGCGTCATGGGGCGGGAAGGACGAGCCATCGGCGGGAGGCTCCCGCGCGGCGTGCGGCTAGACCATCAACAGCACGATCACCGTGCCCCAGGTGGTGAGGAACACGTGCGCGATGGCGACCGATCCGGAGTAGCCGATCACCGCGATCGAGCTGCCGCTCTTCTCCTGCAAGGCGGCCAGTGCGGCGGTGAACGTCTGCGCGCCGGAGATCGCGCCCAGCAGCAGGATCGGATGGATCTTCAGGACCTTGCGGCCGAACCAGAGCCCGGCCAGCAAAGGCGCCATCGTCACCACTGCGCCGCCCAGCAGCAGGCCGATACCCGACTCCTTCACCGCCGGGACGAAGTGCGGTCCGGCGCCAAGCCCGACCATTGCCACGAATCCGGCGAGGCCAAACGACTGCATGAACTTGACCGCGCTGTCGGGCACGCGGCCGAACAGCGGCCGCCGCGCGCGCAGGTGGCCGGTGACGATGCCCGCCAGCAGCGTGCCCACGCTGGTGCCGATGGTGACCTTGATGTCGCCCACCGGAACCGCGGCGAGCACGCCGAACAGGGCGCCGGCGAAGATCGCGAAGCCGACGGTGACGAAGTCGGTGGCGTCGGTGGGATGCAGGATCTCGCCCAGGCGCGCGGCGGCGCGCTGGACCGCGGGCTCGGGCCCGGTGAGCTGCACGACATCGCCCCGTTCCAGCGTGGTGCGCGTGCCGATCGGGATCTGCTGGCCGCGACGCATGATCCGGCCCAGGAACACCGCGCGCGCATCGTCGTCGGCGGCGATCTCCTCCAGCGGGCGGTCGATCCAGTCGGATCGGCTGACGAACACTTCGTGCACAGCCGTCGCCACGTCGAGCAGCGGCTGGTCGTCGATCTCGTCGGCGCGCTCGCCGACATAGGCGACCAGCACCTCGCGGCGGCCACTGATCGCGAGCAGGTCATCGGCCTCGATCAGCGTGTCCGACGTCGGCTCGACCAGTTCGCCCTGGCGCCTGATCCGGTGGATGAACAGGCGCATGCCTTCAGCGAGGCCCTCGGCCTGGGCGACGCTGCGACCGACGATCGCCGCGCTGGTACCCACCCGGTAGGCGCGGGTCTCGAACGGTTGCCAGGCCGATGCGACGCCGCTGCGCACGCGCACGATTCCGTACTGCGCCTCGAGTTCCAGCGCTTCCTTGGCCAGGTCCACGCGCAACAGCGCCGGACCGATCACGGTGCAGGTGAGGATCACCCCGAGCGCCCCGGTCACGTAGCACAGCGCGTCGGCTACGCCGATGTGCGCCTCGTACATCTGCCGGGTGGCCTCGTCCAGCGGCAGGGCGCGGATCGCCTCGGCCGCGGTGCCCATCGCCGGCGATTCGGTCAGTGCGCCCGAGAGCATGCCCGCGGCCAGGCCCGGATTGAGTCCCAGCGCGCTGGCGACCGCCCAGGCGGCCAGCAGGCCGACGACGGGCATGAACACACCCAGCGCGGCGAAACGCCAGCCGTCGCCTTTCATCGCCGAGACGAACCGTGGACCGACCTCGTAGCCGATTCCGAACAGGAACAGCAGGAACACCACCGACTTGGCGGTGGACGAGACCGGCACCTCGAACAGGATGCCCAGCACCATGCCGGCCAGCAAAGAGCCGGTGACGCCGCCGAGGGTGAAGCCGAAGATCCTGCGTGCGCCGACCCAGTAGCCGAGCGCCAGCGCCAGGTACACGCCCAGCTCCGGGTTGCGCGACAGCAGTGCGGTCATCCACTCCATGTGCGCCTCCCCGGCGTGGTCAGAGCGATGGCGGGTCGTAGAAGACCATGATGCGCAGGTCCTTCAGGTCGTCGCTGGCCGGATCGGCCTGCGAAACCTGGGCGTAGCGCAGGCGGACCATCAACCCCTTCAGCACGCCTTCCGACGCTTTCCACTGCACGTTGAAGTCGGCCTCCTCGCGCGCGTAGTCGGTCGGCGAAGCTGGGTCGCTTCCGTCCACGTACAGGGCGTAGACGCCCAGGCCCTTGACCGAGGCGAAGTCGTAGCCGGCGCGCACCATCCATGCCGATTCGCCATCGCGGTTGAAATCCTCCACCTGCACGCTGGTGTAGCCGGGGTAGCCGCTCCAGGGGTTCTGCATGTTGGCGTTGCCGCCGGCATCGGTGTAGGCGACGGTGAACAGCGCGCCGCCGTTGACCACTTCGGCCTTGGCGCCCCACTGGTTGGAGTCGAAGCTCCTTCCCTTGAGCAGCTGGTCGCCGTTGCTGGACTGGTCGCTGTACTGCAGGGCGGTGCGCAGCTTCCAGTCGTCGGACAGGGCGAAGGCGTACTTGGCCTCGGTGTAGAAGATGCCGATGATGTCATCGCTGTAGTAGCCGATCGCACCGACGGAGAGGTCACCCAGCGCGTAGTTCGCACCTGCCGTATAGACGCCGCGCTCGACCCCGGCCGGCGCGCCGGCATCCTTGGCCATGGACACGAAGTCCTCGGAGGTGCGTTCCTTGATCTTGTCGACGTAGCCGCCACCGACCCGCCATTCCCCGCTGTCCTTGTCGCCGTACAGGCCCTGCACAACGGCAGCCTGGAAGGTGTTGGGCGTCATCCGCGCGTCGTTCTTGTTGATGTACGGCGTGTCGAACGCGCGCCGGCCCAGGGTCAGGCGCGTGTCCTGGTTGAGCAGGAACTCGCCGTAGACCTCGCCCAGCACCGTGTAGCCCTCCTGCCCGGGGGCGAGCAGGCCGGTGCCGTCCTTGTCGTCGGGGCCGTACAGCTTCTGCGAGGTGTAGCCGGTGGCGCCGAACGCGAAGATCTCGCGGAAATAGCCGGTCTTCAGGCCGGCCGATCCGCCCAGCGCCCAGGCTTCCATCTCGCTGTTGTCGTACTTGTCGCGGTCCAGGTAGAAGGTGCGCGCCTGCACGTCGAACTTGGTGTCCTCGAAGGCCTTGCGCCGGGTTTCGCGGATCCATTCCTGCCGCGAAGGGCCGAAGCTCTGGTCCAGCGGTGTCTGGCCCTGCTCGACCGAGTTCGGCGCCAGGTCCATGTCATCGAGCGCTTCGAGTTCCTCGCGGACCGGTTCCTGCGGTGCAGCCTGGGCGAATGCCAGGCCCGGTGCGGCCAGGCTGCCTGCGAGCAGGCAGCCGGCCGTGGTGACGAGGAGCGCCGATCCCCTGTGGCGCCGTTTCGGGTTCAGCCTGATGTCCATGTCGTTCTCCTCGTCTCGCAGCGGTTACTGCGAGAGCACCATCGCGAAGTAGCCGAACACCGTGTACAGCACGCCGGAGATCGCGTAGCCGACCGGGAAGCCGACCCACGGCACGCTGCTGTCGATCTCCTTGGATGCCTCGCGTGCCGGCCCGGAGTGCGAACGCGAACCCGCCACGCCGCCCATCAGCACCGCCGGGTTGATCTTGAAGATGTGGTAGCCGACCGCCCAGGTGACGAACGGCGGGATCGTGCTGGCGACGAAGCCGGCCAGGAAGATCTTCAGCGCTATCGTGCCGGTGAGCTGCTCGAGCAGGGTGGCACCGGCGTTGATGCCGACGATGGCGATGAAGGTCACCAGGCCCAGGTCCTCGAGGATGTTGCGCGCCGCATTCGGCGTGCTGCCGAAGAAGCGCAGCCGCGACACCAGCGAGGACACGAAGATGCCCGACAGCAGCAGGCCACCGGCATTGCCCAGGCCCACGCTGAAGTCGCCCACCGGCACGTTGATCTTGCCGATCAGCAGGCCCAGCACCATGCCCCCGGACAGGGTCAGCAGGTCGGTGGACGTGCTAGGCCGGGCGATCTTGCCGAGCAGGCCGGCGGCCTTGTCCACCGCACCCTTGAGGCCGGTCACGTGGAGCACGTCGAACCGCTTGAGCTCGGTGTCACGGCCGACCGGGAAGGGTTCGCCCGAACGCTCCATGCGGGTGACCTGCAGCTGGCCGGCGAAGTCTTCGGCGGCCAGCGCGCTCAGCGGCTTGCCGACCGCGTCCTTCTCGGTCACCACGATCTCGGCCTGGTCCAGCGGGACCGACAGGGCCTTGGGATCGTCGACCTCGGCGCCGATCAGGCCCAGGTTCTCGGTCAGGTCGCTCAGCTTGCCACCCAGCGCGAGTACGTCACCGGTCTGCAGCAGCAGTCCTGGATCAGCGCCCAGCGATTCCTCGCCGCGACGGATGTTGACGATTCGGTACTGCGGATACTTGCTGCGGAACTGGGCGATGCTCTGCCCGGCGGTCGCCGGGTTCTCGAGCCGGTAGGCACGCAGGCCACCACCGCGGTAACCGGTCAGCGCGGCGTCGTCGACGTTCTTGACGCCATGGGCCAGCTCGTACTCCTTGGCCGCCTTGCGCGCGTCCACGCCCCACCAGCGCGGCAGGTACTTGCAGACCAGGATGATGCCGATCGTGCCCCAGATGTAGGTCACGCCGTAGCCCAGCGCGATCATGCCCGACACCTGTTCGGCGGTGGTTCCCTCGGGCAGCTTGTAGGCGCCCTGGGTGACGGCCATCTCCGCCGTGCCGATCGCCGCGGACATGGTCTGCGAACCGGCCAGCACGCCACCGGCGGCGCCGGCGGGCAGGTCCAGCCAGCCGGACATCAGCACCACCAGGCCCAGGCCGAGGAACGAGCAGATCACGGCGAGGATGGTGAAGGTGATGCCGTCCTTCTTCAGCGCGTTGAAGAACGCCGGGCCCACGCGCAGGCCGACGCCGTACATGAACAGGTAATAGAAGAGCGACTTGGCGAAGTTGTCGAGCTGCATCTTGACGCCGTACACCGACGCCCAGGTGGCCAGGCCCGCGCCGACCACGATCGCCGCGGCGACCATGCCCAGCCCGTAACCCTTGACCGCGAATTTGCCGACCACCACCGCCATGCCCACCGTGAAGAACAGCAGGATGTACGGGTTGTCGGCCAGGAACTGGAAGAAAGCCTGCATGACAGCGTCTCCGGAAGTCAGGCGTGGTTACTGCTGGGAATTGGCGCGACGGCCGGCGAGCGCGGTCGGCTTGATCAACTTGATGCCCTGCGCGGCGTTGTAGCCGTGGATCTCCTTCACATCGAGCTTGCGCATGTAGGTGATCGTGTCGGCGGTGATGATCTGGCCGGGCACCATGATCGGGAAGCCGGGCGGATAGGGAATGACGAAATTGGCCGAGACCATTTCCGGTCCGTCGCGCAGGCGCGCGTCGACGTCGGCGCTGTGCAGCTTGACGTACTCGCAGGTGTCCTCGTCATAGGCCATGAAGAACGCCGGCCGCATGTGGCCCTCGTTGCTCGGCGCGGCAGGATCGTCGCGGAACGCGTCGTGGAAGCGGCTGAAGTTGGGCAGGTCCGGCACGTCGGTCATCAGCGACTTCACGCGGTCGGCGAACACCTGCTTGCCGGCCGGACTTTCCTGCGACAGCCGCGTGTCGATCTCGCGCGACAGGTCGGCCAGCGCCTTGATCAGCAGCGCCGCATCGCTGTGCGTGTTGTTGATGTTGGTCTGGACCAGGATGCTGTTGCGCGAGGTCTTGTTGATCTGGATGTCGAAGCGCTCGGCGAGCATGCCCTTGAACTGGGTGCCGTCGAAGCCGGCCGCGCCGCAGATCACGGTCAGGCGCGTCGGATCCAGCGCGAACTCGTCCTCGTCCCAGGCTTCGGCGGTCTGCGCCCAGGTCGCGTTCGGCGGGCCGTAGTCCTTGAGTCCCGAAGGACGGAACTCGGCGGGGATCATTTCCTCGGGCGTGGCCACGCGGAAGTACTTCGAGATCAGCGGGTGGTTGTTGATCGACTGGCGGATGCGCAGCGCCAGATCGGTCATCTTCAGGGTCAGCGCATAACCTTCCAGCTCCATCTGCCGCCGCGCCAGGTCCAGCGAGGCGATCAGCTGCAGGTTCGGCGAGGTCGAGGTGTGCGCCAGGAAGGCTTCCTGGAAGGGTCCCTGCACCTTGTGGAAGTCGTCATCCCACACCAGCATCATCGAGCCCTGGCGGAAGGCGGACATCGACTTGTGGGTGGAGTTGGTCTGGTAGACGCGGATGCGGACCTTGTCCGGGTCGGGCAGGCGGTGGGCGTCGAGTGCCGCCGGGTCCTTGGGGTCGAGCGCCGGCGCATCCTTGGCCCAGGCCTCGTATTCGGCGCGGTAGGCCGCGCTGCGGTAGCGCCTGGTCAGCGCGGCGGCCGCGCCCATCGCGGTGCGGCGGCGGTGCAGCGGGTTGAAGCGGGCGAAGCCGAACCAGGCCTCGTCCCACAGGAATACCAGGTCCGGCTTGATCGCCAGGCATTCCTCCATGACCTTGCGCGGGTTGTACATGTGCCCGTCGAAGGTGCAGTTGGTCATGTCGATCGCCTTGACCCGCGCCAGCGTGCCGGCGGCTGCGCAATCGAGCAGGGCCTGCTTGATCGTGCGCAACGGCACCGCGCCGTACATCGAATACTCGGTCAGCGGGAACGCTTCGACGTAGTAGGGCTGCGCGCCGCTGAGCACGAAGCCGTAGTGGTGCGACTTGTGGCAGTTGCGGTCGACGATGACGATGTCGCCCGGCTTGCACACCGCCTGGACGATGATCTTGTTCGAGGTCGAGGTGCCGTTGGTGCCCAGGTAGGCGCGCTTGGCGCCGAACGCGCGGGCGATGGCTTCCTGCGCGCGCTTGATGGTGCCGGTGGGCTCCAGCAGGCTGTCCAGGCCGCCGGTGGTGGCGGAGGATTCGGCGAACAGGATGTTGGTCCCGTAGAACTCGCCCATGTCGCGGATCCAGTTGGACCCGAAGATCGACTTGCCGCGTGCGATCGGCAGCGCGTGGAAGGTGCCGATCGGGCGCAGCGCGTACTTCTTGAGGTTGTCGAAGTACGGCGTCTCGTAGCGGTCCTTGACCCCGTCGAGCAGGGCCAGGTGGATCTCCATCGGCTCTTCGACGTGGTGGAACATGCGCCGGATCGGGGCGGCGTCCTCGCTGCCGGCCAGCTGCTCGGGCGCGCGGTCCGAGAGCAGGTACAGGTCCAGTTCCGGCCGGTATTCCTTGATCTTGCCGGCCAGCGCGGTGGCCAGCGCCCCGGGGTCCAGGCTGTCCTGGCGGGCCTCGAAGTGACGCGCGAGGAAGGCCTTGAGGTCGGGCACGTCGTGGCGCGAGGCGTAGCCGAAACCGTCGACCAGCACTACCGCCTGCAGGTCGAAGTTGACCATCACCGCCAGCAAGGCGTCTTCCAGGCTGCCCACGTGCACGGCGGAGTACTGGAAGGCATCGTCCGCGCGCTGCATGCGGCGCATCTCTTCCTTGGCGCGCGCCCATTGCGAGGGGTCGCTCGGCGTCACGACCAGCACTTCGAAGTAGGGCTTTTCCGCGACGCCGGTGACATCGGGCGGCAGCGCATCGAGGATCGAGCGGTCGGCGGCGTCGGCCGTGTTCCAGGTCGCTTCATCGCGCCGGTAGTCGCCCGACAGCAATGCACCTGACACCTTCTGCACCAGCCGCGCGAACAGGCCCGCATCCGAGCCGTCCAGCGCCTCGCGCAATGCCCCGAGCAGGCGCTCGCCCGGATAGGCCCAGCAGTACTCGAGCCGGATGGCCGTGGCGAACAGCTTCGCGCAGGCATCGCGTGCGGCGCCCCGCGACGACTCGCCCGCGCCGGCCCAGGCACGGGCGGCTGCATTGAGCTGGCGCCACTGGTCGCTGCGCAGCGACGCGGCGACCAGCACGTTGGAAAGGGTGGGATCCGAACTCATGGCCTGTGCTCCAGGGAGGGGTGAGAAGGCCCCGCCGCCGGTACCGCGAGCGGTCCCGGGGGAGTGCGGCGTGGCCCAGTCGCCTAAGCTAGGACTGGATGTGAAGGCCGTGTATTGGCTCTTGGCACTACGCGCAGATGAACCATCCAGCGGGTTCCAGGACATGGGAAACGAGCGTGGCGCGGCGCGCGTGCAGGTCGCTTCCGATGCCGGACGATGGATGACTGCGCATCATCCGGCGGGCGTGCAGGTTCTCCCCGCCGGTCATGGCGGAGCCGAAAGTGGAGCCGTGGGCGGGAAGCAGGCCGGCGGAAGCGGAGCTTCCGCCTCTGCGCCGGTCAGAACCGGTACACCACGCCCAGCCTCAAGCCGCTGTCGATGAAGCGGAAGTTCCCGTCGAAGCTGTTGCCCTGGGCATCGGCCTCGATCCTGCGCATCGTGTAGTCAAGCGAGGCGCCCCAGTTCTCCCAGGGGAACCACTCCACGCCGAAGCGGCCGGTGGTGACGTCCGCATCGACGTTGTCGATGTTGGCGGTGAAGTAGCCCACGTCGGCGGACAGGCGCCAGTCGCTGTTGCCCGGCACCCAGCGCCAGCTGCCGCCGATGGACGGCGCCGGCAGGTCGGCGCTCACGCTGTTGCTGATGCCGCCACTGCCGACGGGGTTGCCATTGGCGTCGACTTCCAGCGACAGCCCCAGCCCGATGCTGTACCAGATCAGGCCCAGGCGCGGACCCAGGACCCAGCTGTCGCGGTCCATGGCCCAGTACACGTAGGAGGCCTCGTAGGCATCCAGGTTCAGGTTCGCGCGCAGCGTGCTCGAGACCGGGTAGACGACGCCGTCGAATTCGATATCGCGGTCGATCTGGCGGGTGGCGTCACCATCGTCCTGGTAATAGGACAGGCCGAACTCGTGCTTTTCCCAGGGACGCCAGGTCGCGCCGATGATGGCGAGAACGTTGTTCTGGTCGATGCCCAGGTCACGCTCCAGGTCGATCCGGGTGCCGTCGTCGGCCTGGCCGTCGGCGCGCATCTTGGTGTCGAACTCGGTGACGTAGCCGCCGACGCGGGCACTGAAGGTATCCAGCGGCTCGAGTGCGTGGCAATCGAGCGCCGTGGTGGCGAGGAGGGCGGCGGTGGCGGTGGCAATCAGGCGGGGCTTCATGGCGGCTCCCTTGGCGGTCGCGTCAGTTGTTGGAGGAGGTATCGGCTGCGGGCATTCCGGTATCGGCGGCCAGCGGCGCATCGCCGAAACTGCCGCCCAAGGCCAGGTGCAGGTCGATGCGACGGACCAGGCGTTCCCGACGCACGTTGAGCAGCGCCACTTCCGCGGCCCACTGGGCCAGCTGGCGCTGGTTCACCGCACGCAGGTCGGACTTGCCGACGCGGTACGCGTCCTGTTCCAGGCGCGTGGCTTGGCGACCGGCGGCGGCAGCGTCGCCGAGGATGCGTTCGCGCTCGGCCAGGACGGCTTCGGCGTTCAGGGCATCCTCGACTTCACCCAGCGCGACCAGTGCGCGACGGGCGTAGTCGGCCACCGCGACTTTCTGCTCGGCGGTGCGTACCGCCACCTGTGCGGTCAGGGCGCCGCCGGTATAGAGCGGGACCATCGCGGTGGCCGCGGTGCTGCCCGTGGTCTGCTCGAGGTCGTCGCGCATCTGCACCGCCTCGTTGCTGATCCGGCCGTAGCCGGCCGACAGCGACAGGCTGGGCAGCATCGAGGCCTTGGCTTCGCCGATCCGGTCGAACGCGCTGGCCACGCGCCGTTCGGCGGCGACCATGTCCGGGCGGCGGTTGAGCACGTCGGCCGGAATGCCGGCGGGGACCGGGCCCGGGAACGCGGTGAGGTCCTCGCGTGCGGCCAGGGTCGCGCCCGGGTAGCGGCCGAGCAGGAGTTCCAGCGCGCGCAGAGCCTGGCGATGGGCCAGGCCCACCTGCTGCTGCGCATCGGCGTAGCTGGCCAGGTTGGCGCGTGCGGCCATGATCTCCGCGTCGGTGCCCACGCCGACCTTGCGCCGCTGTTCGCTCATCTGCAGCAGGTTGCCGCCCGAATCCACCATCTCCGTGGCCAGTTGCTGCTGCAGGCGCGTTTCGCTGACCACGAACCAGGCCCGTGCGACCGACGCGGCCAGCGATTGCTGGGCGTAGCGGTAGTCGGCGCTGGTGGCATCGCGCGAGGCGCGGGCCGCGTTGCGCGCGTAGCGCATGCGGCCCCAGAGGTCGATCTCCCATGACATGCGCAGCATCACGCCGCTCAGCAGCGCGACCAGGTCGGCGACCGGCTTGTTGCCGGCGCGGCCGAGCACGCCGATGGCGGGCTTGAGCTGGGCCTCGGCGATGTCGACCTGCGCGTTGGCCATTTCCAGTCGCGCCGACGCCACCCACAGGTCCGGGTTGTTCTCCAGCGCTTCGTGGACCAGGCGCGAGAGCTCGGGGTCGTTGAAGCTGGCCAGCCAGCCTTCGTCGACCTGGGCGGCGCTGGCCTCGGCCGACCAGTTCGGCGGGACGACGACCTTGCCCAGCGCCTGCGCCTGCACTTCGCTGGCGGTGGGCTCGGGCAGCACCGCGCAGCCCGTCGCCAGGCTCAGCACGAACGTCACAGCCGCCACGCGCAGTGCGCCGGGGAAGACGGAAGGGGCGATGTGCGTGTGCATGGCGGTCAGTGCAGCTTGAGGACGAGCCAGTCGAGCTTGGTGCCGACCCGCAGGATCACCTTGCGGATGATGTGGATCAGCGCGCCATGCTCGGTGTAGATCGCGCCCTGGCCCTGCGCGCCCATCGCCAGGAACGTGGTCTGGTCGTCGCCGACCGGGCGCAGGCGCACCGCGATCTTGCCCGGCGGCACCGGCTGGGTGACGTTCTGGCCCGGAAGCATGCCGCCGATCGGCAGCTGGCCGGTACTGGACGCCCACACCACCGAGTCGACCTCGCACTTGATGATCCGGTTGGGCATGACCTTGAGTGCGATCTCGGCCTCGTTGCCCGGCGCCACGTAGCGCAGCTCGTTCTGCGCGTACATCGCCAGCACCCATTGCTCCTCTTCCACGAAGCTCATCACCGGCGCCATCGGCAGGTTGGCGGCATACGAGCCCACGCGCAGCTGCAGGTTGATGACGCTGCCGTTGGCGGGTGCGTAGACCGTGGTCTGTTCAAGCTGCCAGGTGGCCTCGACGATCTGCGCGCGCAGCTGTTCGATCGCCGCGTGGGCCTGCGCCACTTCCGACAGCTGGCCTTCGTCGGTCTGTGCCGAGAGTTTCTGTTCGACCTGGGAGACGGTGGCATTGGCCGAGGCCAGTTCCGCGCGCAGGCTGGCCGCTTCGGTCTCGGCCTGCTCGCGGTCGTACACCGATCCGGCGCCGGTCTCGGCCAGCTCGGTGGTCTGCCGCTGGCGCCGCTCGGCCAGGGCCAGGCGCGAGGCCACGGCGACGCGGCCGGCGCGGGCCGATTTCAGTTGTTCGTCGAGTTCACGCTGGTACGCCTGCGCGGTGTCCAGCTTGGCTTCCATTTCCGGCAGTTTCGCTTCCAGCGCGCGCAGTTCCTGCTGGAACGGCACCGGGTCGATGCGGAACAGGACGTCGCCCTTCTTCACCGGCCGGTTGGCTTCCACCGGTACCTCGATCACCCGGCCCGCCACGCGCGGCACGACCTGCACCACGTAGTTGATCACGCGCACGTCGGCCGAGGAGGGCGCCACGATGTTGAGGAACAGGATCAGCGCGGTCATCGCGAAGATCGGCAGCGAGATGACGATGATCTGGGAAATGAAGTTCCAGGGCAGCCACTTGAACTTGAAGAAGATCAGCCAGACGAAGAACGAGTAGATCAGCAGCAGGATGATTTCCATGGTGTCCTCGCCTCAGGTCCCTTTGCCGCCGCCGGCACCGCCCGTACCGCCGCCGGTGGGCGGGGATGCGCGGCCAGGCCCGGGAGACATCGCCACCGCCATTTCCAGCGCGCGCAGTCGCCGGCGCAGCTCCTCCAGCTCCGCGTGGGGTGCGGTCGATGCAATGACGGGAGCGGAGGCCGCACTGGCGCCGATTGCAGGCACGGGGGTCTGCTCGACCAGCGGGTCGGCCTCGCCCTTGGCATCCTTGAACGGGGTTATCGCCGCATCATGGTCGTCGTGGTCGTCCTGGTCGGTGCCATAGGCGAGCTTGTGCAGCACCGGCTTGGTATAGGCCCACAACCAGGCCAGCGGCCACAGCAGGCCGCCGAAGAACAGCGACAGCAGGCATAGGGTCTTGATCGCCGCCAGCTGCGGGTGGCGCCGCTTGTGCGCGATCTTCTCCGGCAGGATGTGCACGATCCAGAACACGCTGATCAGCACGATCGGCACGATGATCAGGGCGATCCATGCGATCACGTCGGCCATGGTGTCCAGCGCTTCGCCGCTCAGCAGCGAGGCGTGCGCCGGTCCCGGCATGAGGGTGGCGAGGACCGGGATCGCCGCGCAGGCGGCGGGCGGGCGGGCGGCGCGGCGTGGCATGGTCATGGCGTTCCCCTGCGGGTATCCGGTTCGCTGGTGCCGGGACCGCGCGGGCGGCCGTGGTGGTGCATGGCGGCCACGATCGCGCCGATCAGCACGTCGTCGTCGACGGGCTTGGCCAGGTAGTCGTCGACCCCGGCCGCGAAGGCGGCGGTGCGCATCTCGTCGGTCTCGTTGCCGGTCAGGATGACCACCGGTACGACCAGGGCGCGCTCGCGGAGCGCCGCCTGGACATCCAGCCCGGTCAGGCGCGGCATGTGCATGTCCAGGACCACGCAATCGGGCGCGCTGTCGGTCACGTGGCGCAGGAACTCGGTGCCCGATCCGTAGACCAGGACCTCGAATCCGGCGGCGCGAAGCAGGCGTTGCAGCGAATGCCGCACGTCATCCTCGTCGTCGACCACGGCAATGATGGGGGCCTTTCCCGACATGGCCGCACCATCGCCCGGGTACCGGGGGGCGGCAATTGGCCGTTGGCCCCATGCGGGGGGCCTTATGTCCGTCACATGCCTGTGCGAGGATGCAGGCAAGCCGGGTGCAGGGGTCCCGGCGGGCAGATCGACAAGGAATGCGCCATCGGGCAGCGGCAGGAAGTCCGCGGCGATCGTGTCTGCCCCGCATTTTCCAAGCGGACGTCGTCAGGGAACCGGACTATGGATTGGGTCGACCTGGTATGGCCCATGCTGGCCGCCGCGAGCTTCGTGCTCGGGCTGGTCCATGCCGCGCTCTGGATAAACCGGTTCGACGAGCGCATCCACCTCGCGCTGGCGGTGGCGGCGATGTCGGTCGGGTCCATCGCGCTGTTCGAACTGGCCAGCTTCCGCGCCGAGACCCCTGGTCAGATGGCCTCCATCATCCGTGGCTGGCACGTGCCGATCGCGCTGCTGGTGTGCTCGATCGTCTACGTCGTGCATACGATGTTCGGGTCCGGCTCGCCCCTGCTGGGCAAGTCCGCGGTGGTGCTGCGACTGCTGGCCTTGCTGCTGAACTTCGCGACCGGGGTCAACCTGAATTTCCTGTCCGTGGACCGCATCGGACACGCCACCTGGCTCGGTGCGCAGGTGGCGTTCCCGATCGGCCAGACCAACCCCTGGATGATCCTGGGCCAGGCGAGCAACGTGCTGCTGGTCGCCTACCTCGTGCAGACCCTCTACCGGGTGCCGCGTCGTTCGCCGGCCTGGAACAGTGCCTTGCTGGTCTGCGGGGGGTGGCTGCTGCTGACCGGTGCCATGGTCGCCTCCGCGCTGTCGATGGTGAAGGGCCAGCCGCGCCTGCCGCTGGGGACTTCTCCCAGTTTCGTGGTCATGATCGTGATGCTCAGCGCGCTGCTGGTGCGCGACCTGCTGCGCGCGCGGCGCACCGACGAACTGCTGGAGGCGAGCGAGCTGAGCAACCTGAGGGCCCAGCGCGATCTCGAGCTCGCCGCCAATGCGGCGAACCTGGGCCTGTGGCAGTGGGACGTGGCCGGCGGCCACTTCGCCCAGAACGAAACCAACCAAGTCCTGCTCGGCCATGCCGCTACCAGTGGCGTGGCGACCCAAGACCTGTTCGACAATGCCGAACTTGGGCGCGAGGAGGAGCGTGCGTTCCGCGAGGCCATCCGCGAGCCTGCGTACGAGTTCGAGTACCGCATCCAGCGGCCCGACGGGGGGCGGCGCTGGATCCTGTTGCGCGGCAACGTCGAGCACGACGTGGGGGGCGCGCCGCTGGTGGTGCGTGGCGTCACCCTGGACGTGACCCGGCGCAAGCAGGAGGCCGACCTGCTGCGTACCCTTCTCGAGGCCGCGCCGAGCGCGTTGCTGGTGTTCGACGAATCGGGTTCGGTGCGCTACGCCAACGTCGCCGCCGCGAGCACGTTCGGGTACTCGCAGGAGGAGATGGCCGGGATGGAAGTGGCCGCGTTGATCGCCGAGGAGGCGCGCACGCAGGACCTGCTGCTGTGGCGGCAATTCGTGGACAGCGCGCGCAACGAGATGGGTGGTGCGCACGACCTGCACGGCCAGCGCAGGGGCGGCGAACCATTCCCGATCGAGGTGCGCCTGTGCCGCGTGGTGCTGGAGGACCGCACCCGGATCATGGTCGCGGTGACGGACCTGAGTGCGCGCAAGAAAGTCGAGTACGAGATGGCGATGGAGCGCGAGAGCGTGGCCCACCTTGCCCGCGTCACCATGCTGGGGGAACTGTCCGGCTCGCTCGCGCACGAACTCAACCAGCCGCTGGCGGCGATCCTCAGCAACGCGCAGGCCGCGCAGCGCATCCTCAATCGCGATCCCTCCGACCTCGACCAGGTGCAGGAGATCCTCGCCGACATCGTGGAAACCGATCGCCGTGCCGGGCAGGTGATCAGCCGCCTGCGCAGCATGCTCCGCCGCGAGGCCCGTGAGTTCGCCCCGCTGGAGATCAACGAGGTGGTCCAGGACTGCGTGCGCCTGATGCGCAACGACCTGCTCAATCGCCGCGTGTCCTGCCGGATGAACCTGATGCCGGGCCTGCCGGACTGCCCGGGCGATCCGATCCAGCTGCAGCAGGTGCTGATGAACCTGATGCGCAACGCCTGCGACGCGCTGCCCGACGACCCGGCGAACCGCATCATCCGCATCCGCACGCATCGCACCGAGACCGGGGTCCGCGCGGAAGTGGTGGATACCGGCAGCGGCATCCCGGAGGACATGCTCGAACGCATCTTCACTCCGTTCGAGACCACCAAGGCCACCGGCATGGGCATGGGGCTGGCCGTGTGCCGTACGATTGTGCGTGCCCATGGAGGACGCATCTGGGCCGAGAACGTGAGGCCGCAGGGTGCGCGTGTATCCTTCGATCTGCCGGTACAGGGGTAACCATGTCCGCCTTGGTCCACATCGTCGACGACGATCCCGATGTCCTGAAGGCGCTGGCCCGGCTGCTGGCCAGCGACGGTTTCGAGGTCGCATTGAGTGGTTCGACCCGGGAGTTCCTCGAGGCCTATGACCCGGCCACGACCGGCTGCATCGTCCTGGACCTGTCGATGCCGGGCACGGACGGATTGGAACTGCAGGCGATGCTGGCCCGGCAGGGCGTCAGCCAGCCGGTGATCTTCCTGACCGGCTGCGGCGACATCGCCAGCAGCGTCCGCGCGATGAAGGCCGGGGCGATCGATTTCCTGACCAAGCCCGTCGACGTGGAAGCGCTGCTGGAAGCGGTCAAGCGCGGCGTGTCGATGGATGACGCCACGCGCCACCGCGACCACGACCGCGAGGACGCATGCGCGCTGCTCGCGACGCTGACCCCGCGCGAACGCGAGCTGGTGCCGAGGCTGATGACCGGTCGCCTGAACAAGCAGATCGCCGCGGACCTGGGCATCGCTGAGAAGACCATCAAGGTCCATCGTTCGCGCATCCTGCACAAGCTGGGCATCCGCTCGCTGGTGGACCTGGTGCGTTTCATGGGGCGGACCGGGGCTGGCGCGGGCGATGCCGGCGCGACACCCGTCGCACCTCCGCCGGCCGCGCACGAGCCCGTCAGCGGCTGAGCGCGGCGCCAGACCCGCAGCCCTTGCGCGCCATCCTGCCCGAGTCGCGCCGCATCCTGGATCCGGCCGAGCGCGCGGCCGAGATCCTGTTCGGCGTGATCATGACCATGACGTTCACCGGCACCCTGAGCGTCGCCGAGGCTGGGCGCGATGACGTGCGGGTCATGTTCATCGGCGCGCTCGGCTGCAACATCGCCTGGGGCCTCATCGACGGGATCATCTACCTGATGGCCTGCCGGGCCGAACGCAGCGAAGAGCTGCGGACGTTCCGGGCGGTGCGCGATGCGCGCGACCCGGTGCAGGCTCGCGCGGCCATCGCCGCCGCGATGCCGCCCCTGCTAGCCGAGCTCATCCGCGAGGACGAAGTGGAGGCGCTGCGCGAGCGGCTGGCCGCGGTCCCCGAGCCGCCCGACCATGGGCGCCTGACCCGGCGCGACTGGCTGGGTGCGCTCGCGGTAGGCCTGCTGGTGGTGTTCACCACCTTTCCGCTGGCGTTGCCGTTCCTGCTCCTGGACCACGTCGGCCCGGCCATGCGCCTGTCCAATGCGATCGCCCTGGTCATGCTGTTCCTGGCCGGCGTGGTCTATGCACGCAGCATCGGTCGGCCTGCACTGCGCGTGGGCCTGGGCATGGCCGCCCTCGGCGTGGTGCTGGCGGTCCTGACCATCGCGCTGGGCGGCTGATACGCGCACTGCCTGGCTGTACCCGGGCTGCCGCGCACGCCGACACGCGGCGCCGATGCCGTCCGGCGGGCGCGGCAAGTCTGTAGCATGTGCGCGCCCACCGAGCCCGCCACGCCGGGCCACCCGGTTCCGCTGCCATGAATGCACCCGCTTTCCCCGATCGCCCCCCATCCACCCGCTACGCGGCCTCCGCGCGGCTGTCGGTCGCCCCGATGATGGACTGGACCGATCGCCACTGCAGGGTCTTCCATCGCCTGCTGGCGCCGCATGCGCGGCTGTACACCGAGATGGTCCACGCCAATGCCGTGGTCCTGGGCGATCGTACGCGCCTGCTTGGATTCGATCCGGTCGAGCAGCCGCTGGCGCTGCAGCTGGGAGGCAGCGAGCCGGCCCTGCTGGCGCAGGCCGCGCGCATCGGCGCCGATTGGGGCTACGACGAGATCAACCTCAACTGCGGCTGCCCTTCGGACCGGGTCCAGGCCGGGCGCTTCGGTGCCTGCCTGATGAAGGAGCCGGCGCTGGTGGCCGACAGCGTCGCTGCGATGGCGGCGGCGGTGCGCGTTCCGGTGACGGTGAAGTGCCGCCTGGGCGTGGACGACGACCAGGACTACGAGCGGTTCCGTGCGTTCGTCGATACCGTGGCCGCGACGGGCTGCGCGACCTTCATCGTCCACGCGCGCAATGCGTGGCTGAAGGGCCTGTCGCCGAAGGAGAACCGCGAGATCCCGCCGTTGCGCTACGAATGGGCCTGGCAGCTCAAGCGCGAGCGCCCGGACCTGGAGGTGCTGCTCAACGGCGGCATGGCCGCGGCCGGGGACGTGCAGGCGCAGCTCGGGCATGTCGACGGCGTCATGCTCGGTCGGGCCGCCTACCACGACCCGTATCTGCTGCACCGCCTCGACGCGGACCTGTACGGCGGCGAGTCGCGCGACCGTGCCGCACTGCTGCGCGCGCTGCGCCCGTACGTGGAGGCGCAGATGGGGCAGGGCGTGGCGCTCAAGCACATCACCCGCCACGTGCTCGGCCTGTTCCACGGGCAGCCGGGCGGACGCGCGTTCCGCCAGGTCCTCAGCGAGGGCGCGCACCGCGAAGGCGCCGACTGGACCCTGGTCGAGCAGGCGCTGGCCGCGACCGTTGCGCCGCGGCGCGCGGCGGCATGACCGTCGGATCGGGGGCGCCTGCGTGCCGGATGTGTTCGGAAAGGGGATCCCCGGCTGAACGGCATGGGCGCGGGATGTGGATAAGTTCAGATCGGATTCACCGCTTTCTAACGAACATCCTCCCCAGCCACCGTGGCAGCGGAATTGCCATCGCCGCCAAAGTCCGTTAGGAAGTCGTAATGCCTCGCCTGTTCCGCCTCGCCATCGTCATGTTGCCGCTCGCGCTCGGCGCGGCGGCCGTGGGTGCGCAGGAGCCGCCGCCGCCGCGTCACAGCGCCGGCCCGGACAACAACGGTCCGCGCGAGGTCCGGGCGCGCGAATCGCTGATGCAGCGCCGTCGCGAGCCGATGCAGCGTGGGCAGGCCGCACCGGAACCGCAGGCGCGCGAAGGCCACTCGATGTCCGATGCCGTGCGTCGCGTCCAGCGCTCCACCGGCGGCCAGATCCTGGGGGCCGAACAGGTACCGTTCGAGGGTCGCAACATTACCCGGGTCAAATACATGGACGATCGCGGCCGGGTCCGTTATATGGATGATCCGGGCGCGGCTGATCGCAAGCCGCCGCGACGCGCCGATAACGGCGAGCAATAGACACTGCAGCGGCCGGCCCTGGATGCCGGTCGGGAAGTCCCCAAGAATCCGCACGAAATCGCAAGAAATCGCAACTCAGGGAGAGTGCATGCGTATCCTTCTGGTCGAAGACGAAGCCCCGCTGCGGGAAACGCTGGCCGCGCGCCTGAAGCGCGAGGGCTTTGCGGTCGACGCCGCGCAGGACGGCGAGGAAGGCCTGTACATGGGGCGTGAAGTCCCGTTCGACGTGGCCATCATCGACCTGGGCCTGCCGAAGATGTCGGGCATGGAGCTGGTCAAGGCGCTGCGCGACGAGGGCAAGAATTTCCCGGTGCTGATCCTGACCGCGCGCTCGAGCTGGCAGGACAAGGTCGAGGGCCTCAAGCAGGGCGCCGACGATTACCTGGTCAAGCCCTTCCACGTGGAGGAGCTGCTGGCGCGGCTCAACGCGCTGGTCCGCCGCGCCGCCGGCTGGAGCAAACCGGTGCTCGAGTGCGGTCCGGTCGCGCTGGACCTGGCCGCGCAGACGGTCAGCGTGTCGGGCAGCAACGTCGACCTGACCAGTTACGAGTACAAAGTGCTGGAGTACCTGATGATGCACGCCGGCGAGCTGGTCTCGAAGGCCGACCTGACCGAGCACATCTACCAGCAGGACTTCGACCGCGATTCCAACGTGCTGGAGGTCTTCATCGGCCGCCTGCGCAAGAAGCTGGATCCGGACGGCGAGTTGAAGCCGATCGAGACCGTCCGCGGTCGCGGCTATCGCTTCGCGATCGCCCGCACCGACGGCTGATCCGCGGCAGGCGGGCAAGGGACCAGGGGTGCCCGTGGAGGAGCGAAACCGGTTCGGATTCCGGCCTTGGCGGCCGCGCTCGCTCAAGGCGCGCCAGCTCACCGCCGCCAGCCTGAGCCTGGTCGCGTTCCTGATGCTGGCCGGCTTCGCCCTGGACCGCGCCTTTGCCGAAACGGCCGAGAACAACCTGCGCCAGCGGCTGAAGAGCTACGCCATGGCGTACGCGGACAACATCGACTTCGGCCGCGATGGGTCGCTGTACACGCCCGAGCTGGGTCCCGACCCGCGCTTCCACCGGCCTGGCAGCGGCCTCTATGCCGAAGTGGTGATGCCGAACGCGCACTGGGCCTCGCTGTCCGCCGAGGGACCGCTGCTGCCCGAGGTCGCTGGCCAGCTGGAGGCGCGCCAGGAGCGTTTCGACGGCCCGCTGGCGATGACCCAGATCGATGGCAGCCAGGGCGAGGTCTATCGCTACGGCATCGGCCTGGTCTGGGGCGAGCGCGGCCCCGACAACGAGTTCCCGTACACCATCTTCGTGATGGAGGACGCCCAGACCCTGGCCGCGCAGGTGCGCGTGTTCCGCGCCGCGCTGTGGGTCTACCTGGGTGGCGCCGGGCTGATCCTGCTGCTGCTGCAGGTGGTGATCCTCAACTGGAGCCTGCGCCCGCTGAAGCGCGTGATCGCCGAGCTGGTCCGCGTGCAGCGCGGCCAGCTGCAGCGCATGAGCGAGCGCCACCCGCGCGAGCTCGAGCCGCTGACCGAGAGCATCAATGCGCTGATCGACAGCGAGCGCGAGCACCTGGACCGCCAGCGCAACACGCTGGCCGACCTGGCCCACAGCCTGAAGACGCCTCTGGCGGTACTGCGTACCCAGCTCGATGCCGGCGGCGACCCGCAGGGACCGCGCGAGGCCGTGCTGCGCCACGAGGTGGACACCCAGGTCAAGCGCATGAGCGACCTGGTGTCCTACCAGCTGGCGCGGGCCGCGTCCGGCGGCCACAAGCTGTTCTCCGCGCCGGTACCGATCGAATCCAGCGCCGAGGAGATCGTGCGCGGGCTGGAGAAGGTCTACGCGACCAAGAACGTGCTCTGCGAATTCGACGTCGCCCCCGGCGTGCAGTTCTACGGCGAGGCCGGCGACCTGCAGGAGCTGCTGGGCAACCTCCTCGAGAACGCCTTCAAGTGGGCGCGGCACCGGGTGCTGCTGACTGCGCGACCGGGTGCTTCGGCGCCAAACAGGCGCGCCGGCCTGCACCTGTCGGTCGACGACGATGGCCCGGGTATCGCTCCCGACGACGTGGCCAGGGTCCTGCAGCGCGGCGTGCGTGGCGACGAGCGCGTGCAGGGGCATGGCATCGGCCTGTCGATCGTGCAGGACCTGGTCCGCGACTATCGCGGCGAACTGCACGTATCCCGCTCGCCCGAGCTGGGCGGTGCGCGCTTCGAAGTCATCCTGCCGCCGGGCCTCTGACCTCGCCAGTTGCAGGTTGCTACAGGAGCCGGGGCGGCGGCCCGTAGAAACGCCCCAGGTGCGCGGCCACCTCCGGCATCTCGTCGACCAGCAGCTGCGGTGCCGAGAAGTGGTACTCGGTGACCACGGCGAAGAACTCTTCCGGTGCCTCGGCCGCGTAGGGATCGATCGCGGTTTCATGGCCGGCGTCCACCTGCGCGCAGAACGCGTCGTACGCGCGCTGGAAATCGCGCGCCCATTCGCGCTGCCAGCGCGGTGGCAGCGGCGGCGTGCCGTCCAGTTCGCCATCGAGCACGTCGAGCTTGTGCGCCATTTCGTGCACGGCCACGCAGAAGCCCGCATCGGGCTCGGCGATGTCGGCCTGCAGGTCGGCCCAGGACAGGATCAGCGGGCCGTGGTCCCAGGCTTCGCCGACGAGTTCGTCGTCCCACTCGTGCAGCACGCCGGCGGCGTCGACGTGGCTGCGGCGCACCCGGAACGCGTCCGGATACACCAGCAGCTGCGACCAGCCGCGCAGTCCGGCCTCGCCGAATTCGAGCAGGGGCAGGCAGCACAGTGCCGCCAGCAGCATGCGCTGGGACTCGTCCAGCTGCAGCCCGGCGAGCGGGGTGATGGTCTTCTCGTGCAGGAATCGCGCTGCCAGCGCGCGCAGCCGTTCGCGGCGTTCCGGTTCGAGTGCCGCGACCCATGGCAGGCGCGCGCAGGCGTCCTGCCAGTGCGTGTCGTCGAGTGTCGGGGGGCGTGGCCGCAGCCAGCGCGACAGCGCTCTGATCAGCGGAACATGCCCGGCAGGAAGCTGTGCCAGCGATTGCCACGTCCGCGCGGCACGACGGCGTCGCCATCGCCACCACCGCCACCGGTCGCGGCCGGCTTGGGCGTGCTGCGCGCGGCGGGTGGGATGGCTGGGCGCGCCTGCGGTGCATCGGCCTCGGCCACCGTCGCCGTTACCGCCGGGCGCGCGTAGACGCAGGCCCCGTTCTTGGGCGCGGTTTCGGACTCGGATGAGGCCGCCGCCCAGCACAGCGCCGGGACGGCGAGCAGCAGCAGCGGGAGCAGGCGGCGCATCGGCGGACCCATCGACCGGGGGCGGGAAGGCCCGACTATAGCGCGCCGGCGGGCCGTGGGCATGTGCCCGGCCCGCCACGGCAGGCGATAATCCGGGCGGTTGACTGGCCGGTCGGTCGGGGAGTTCACGTGGACGATCGCGAGCTGCTGCTCCGGCTGGGTGCCGGCGGGATATCCGGCGATGCGCTGGCGCGCGAAGCCGGGGTGACCCGCGCCGCCATCTGGAAGCGGATCCAGGCGCTGCGGGCCGCCGGCGTGGGCATCGAGGCGCGCCCCGGGCACGGCTATGCCCTGGCCCAGGCCCCGGACCTGCTGGACGCGGCCGCCCTGCGCGCAGCCCTGCCGGCGACGGTGGCGGCCGCGGTCGGATCGCTGGAGGTGGCCTGGAGCCTGGATTCGACCAACAGCGAGCTGTTGCGCCGGCCACCGGCGGCCGCCACCGCGGTATTGCTGGCGGAGCGGCAGACGGCCGGCCGCGGGCGCCTGGGACGGCGCTGGAGTTCACCGCTGGGTGCGCAGGTATGCCTGTCGGTGCGGCGCGGCTTCGAGGGCGGACTGGCGCGGCTGGGCGGCTTGAGCCTGGTGGCCGGCGTGGCGGTGGCCGAGGCGCTGCGTGCGCAGGGATTCCCCCAGGTCGGGCTGAAGTGGCCGAATGACCTGGTCGTCGGCGAACGCAAGTTGGCCGGCCTGCTGGTCGAGGGCGGCGGCGAACATGCCGGGCCGGTGCAGGCTGTGATCGGCATCGGCATCAACGTGCGCCTGCCGGAGGCGGCAGGCGCGACGATCGACCAGCCCTGGACCGACCTCGCACGACTGGCCGGCGACGCCGGCGTTCCTTCACGGACCGCGTTGGCCGCGGCGGTGCTCGCCGCGCTGCTGCCGGCGCTGGACGCGTTCGACCGTGACGGCCTCGCGCCGTTCCTGCCACGCTACGCCGCACTCGATGCCCTGGCCGGCCGGCAGGTGAGGGTGCTGGCAGGGCCTGGCGCGATCGACGGCGTTGCCGCCGGACTGGCGGCGGATGGCGGCCTGCGCGTGCGCGCCGCCACGGGTGAAGAACGGATTTTCCATGCCGGCGAAGTGAGCGTGAGGCCGCAATGAGCGACTGGCTGTTCGATCTGGGCAATTCGCGTTTCAAGGCCGCCTCGTGGCGTGGCGATGGCGGCATCGGCGAAGTACTGGCCTGGCCGCACGGTGCCGATGCGCTGGTGGCCGGTGATGCCAGCCATGGGCCACTGCCGCGCGGTCGCCGTGCCTGGCTGGCCAGCGTCGCCGCGCCCGCGCTGACCACGCAGGTCCTGGCGTTGCTGCGCGAACGCTTCGAACAGGTGCACGTGGCCCACACCCTGGCCGAGTGCGCCGGCGTGCGGGTCGCCTACGCGCAGCCGGCGCGGCTGGGCGTGGACCGCTTCCTGGCCCTGCTCGGTGCACACGCCGGCGGAGGCGACGTGCTGGTGGCGGGCGTGGGCACCGCGCTGACCATCGACCTGCTCGATGTCGATGGACGCCATCACGGCGGGCGTATCGCAGCCTCGCCCACGGTCATGCGCCAGGCGCTGCACCAGCGCGCGGTGCAGCTGCCGGCCGCCGGGGGCCACTACCGCGAGTTCGCCGACGATACCGACGATGCATTGGCTTCCGGCTGCGATGGGGCGGCCGTGGCCCTGGTCGAACGCTCGCTGCAGCAGGCGGCTGGATTGCTGGGCAGAATCCCGGCCCTGCTGTTGCATGGCGGTGGTGCCGAGCCGCTGCTGCCCCTCCTGCCGCAGGCCACCCTGCGTCCGGCGCTGGTGCTTGAAGGGCTGGCGGCCTGGGCGCGCGAGCGGCACGCTGCCGATGTACCGGTTCGTGGCTGAACAGGCTCGGCTAGAATCGCCTCCCATGCTCGCACGCGCCCTGATCGTCGTCCTCGTCGCGCTCAACCTCGGGGTTGCGGCGTGGTGGCTGCTGCAGCCGGCGCCACCGGCACCACCGCCGCTGGTGTCGGACAAGGGTGGCGCGGAGCTGCGCTTGCTGCCCGCGCCGGCCGACATGGCCCAGGACGTACCTGCCAACGCTGTCGCCGCTGTCGAGCCGGTTGCCGTCGTGTCGCCGGAAAACTGCCTGCGCGTGGGGCCGTTCAATGACCGGGGTGCTGCCGAGGTCGCGCAGGCGGGCCTGGGCGTGCTGCTGCGCGACTCGGTGATCCATGAGGAACCGGGCGACGCCGCCGGCTACCGGGTCGTGCTTCCGCCCGCGCCGGACCGCGCCCAGGCGCAGGCGATGGCCGAGCGTGTTGCCGCTGCGGGTTTCGAGGATTTCTTCGTGCTCAACCAGGGTGCCGAAGCCAATGGCATCGCGCTGGGCGCCTACCGCGGGCGTGAAACCGCGCAGCGTCGCGCCGATGCGCTGCGCGCAGCCGGTTTCCCCGCCGAGCTCCGGGCGCAGGGTGCGTCGGGCGCGTCGCGCTGGTGGCTCGATGGCAGCAGTCCGGATGTCGTCGCGGTGCGTACCACCTTCCCGGCCGCGCAGGAGCGCGACTGCGCGCCGCAGCCGTAGCACCGGCTGCGCTAGAATCCACCGCGCATCGCCGCCTTAGCTCAGCTGGTAGAGCAACCGCCTTGTAAGCGGTAGGTCATCCGTTCGATTCGGATAGGCGGCACCATCCGCACAGCGCGCATCGTCACTTCCCCGCCTGTTCGCGGCGCATGGCCGACCCATCACCACGCGAATCGCTGCATTGCGGCGGGTCTGCACGTGCATCCATGGCTAGACTGCAGTCCATCGAACCGCACAGGCCTGCCCATGGCTCGCAGCTTTCCCCCTGTTTCACTGATCGGCGTTCCCACCGACATCGGCGCCGGCCATCGCGGCGCCTCGCTGGGGCCGGAAGCCCTGCGCATCGCCGGCATCGCCGAGGCACTGGCCGGACGCGGCGTCGAGGTGCGCGACTGCGGCAACCTGGCCGGCCCGGCCAATCCGTGGCAGCCACCGGAGGAGGGTTACCGCCATCTCGAGCAGGTGGTGGCATGGAACGGCGCGCTGATGGAGGCCAGCCTGCGCGAACTGCGGGCCGGGCGCATGCCGGTGATGCTGGGCGGCGACCATTGCCTGGCGATCGGTTCAATCACCGCCGTGGCCAGGCATTGCCGCGAAACCGGTAAGAAACTTCGCGTGCTGTGGCTTGATGCCCATGCCGACTTCAACACCAGTGCGGTGACCCCGTCGGGCAACGTGCATGGCATGCCGGTCGCGTGCCTGTGTGGGCTCGGCCCGGAGGCGTTGACCCGGCTCGGCGGCGATGCACCGGTGCTGCAGCCGCAGCAGGTCCGCCAGATCGGGATCCGGTCCGTGGACCCGGAGGAGAAGCGCCTGGTCAAGCAGCACCGGCTGGATATCTACGACATGCGCTACATCGACGAAGTCGGCATGAAGCGGGTGATGGCGCAGGCGCTGGACGGCATCGACGCCGATACCCACCTGCACGTCAGCTTCGACGTGGACTTCCTCGATCCGGGCATCGCCCCGGGCGTGGGCACCACCGTGCCCGGCGGGCCGAACTACCGCGAGGCGCAACTGGTGATGGAGATGATCGCCGACACCGGGCGGATGGGGTCGCTGGATATCGTCGAACTCAACCCCGTGCTCGACGACCACAACCTCACCGCAGAACTTGCGGTGGACCTGGTGGAAAGCCTGTTCGGCAAATCGACCCTGATGCGTGACTGAACATGTCCCGACGCATTCACGCCGGTTCCACGGCGGGGTCGCCAGATTGACGCCCAACCCGCACCGGAGTGCGGTCAACCGTCACGAGGACCCGACATGAAGCGAATCATCGCACTGACCCTGCTTAGCCTGTTCTCCGTTTCCATGCTGTCGGCCTGCAACACCGTGTCCGGCGCAGGCAAGGACATCGAGGCGGCCGGCGACAAGATCGACGACAAGGCGCAGGACTGCAAGGATGGCAAGTGCTGATCCTGCTGCCAGTGCTGCAGGGAAGAGGCCGGGTTTCCCGGCCTCTTTTTTTAGGGTGATCGCTACGCCTGTTCGTTTTTCCTGGACAACGCTCCGCGTGCTCCCGCGGCGCGCGCGCCAGGACCCATGAGTCGCAGCACACCGGTCACGGCGCATGAACCGGAGATTCAGCCGCCTAACTTCGTGTTGACGTGCACTGGACCCGCGGCGAACGCGGTGGACGACACACTGGCTGCACGTTTCGCCATCAGCGAGGCGCTCTTTCCCAACGCAGGAGCAGGATATGAATCGCGACATCATCGGCGGCAACTGGAAGCAGCTGAAGGGCCAGATCCAGGCCAAGTGGGGTGACCTGACCGACGACGTTTTCGACGTTGCGGAGGGCAATGCCCAGTACCTCAGTGGCAAGCTGCAGGAACGTTACGGTTGGGAGAAGGATCGCGCCGAGAAGGAAGTGCGCGAGTTCGAGAGCTCCCTGGATGATCGCTATCGCCATTAAGGGCGCGTAGCCCCTGCCGTGCCTCACATGCACGACAGGGGGCAGTTGCACGAACGGCGGCGGACAGGATCTGCCGCCGTTCGCATCTGGGCAACCGCGCATGCGGTCATCGCGGGTCGGGTACGAAGTCGCCTGGAAACGCCCGGGGCCGGTCGCTTGCGTAGGGGTGCTGTGGGTAATGCGGCCGGACATCGATGCCCCGCGCCAGCAATGCCCCCGGCGTGTCGTAGCGCAATTCGCTGACCTGCACTGGAGCGGACTGGCGCCTGAAGCTCGCGTAGTACGCCCGCGAGCCCTCGATCTCGCCGTGCCCGGTTCCTAGGCTGGCCTGCGGGTAGGGAATTGGCATGGCCCGGGAACTGCCTTCGCTGCGGGCATGTTCGCCCGCGGATGCCGGCGCAGTGCCCGAGGAGGTGGAGGCTCGGGCCTTGCCGGATGCGGCGTCCGTGTCCTGCGCTTCGCGGGCGATGCCTGCCGACGGGGCGGGGTCGGAGAGTCTCTCGCGAAACACGGCGATCCCGATCACGCCGAGATTGGACGGGCGCCCGGTGCGCGCGGCGTAACTGGCCGCCGGGTCGACGAAGACGAACTGCGCGACCGCATCCAGCGACTTGCGCCAGCCTGCGACTTCCAGGTCCTGCCAGGGGCCGAGCACGTAGCCGGCCTGGTGGACGCCGGCGGTGCGGCCGTCCACCGCATTGATGCCATCCACCGACAGCACCGCGAGCACGCGCGCGCTGCTGCGGTTGCGCAGGCGAACGGCATAGGCCTGGCCCGGTTCGCCGGGTACCCATGACTGTCCGCGATGGGGGTATCGCGGCAGCACCTGCCCGCCATCGCGATCGACGATCTCCAGTTCGACCGGTGACTTGGAGCGCCACAACTGGCCGGCTTCCGCACGGGGAAGGCCAGCCAGCAGCAAGAGCAGCAATGCGAGCATGGGCGCGCGCCGGTGGATCGAGGTGCGCTGGAGTGTTTTCGTCGGCGTGGAGGGGGTCATCACGGCAGTCCTGTGAGAGGGTGGCGTAGAGAACGCCCGACCAGGCGGCATGGGGTCCGGGCGGGCAAGCCGGGTCCCGGCAAGGAACACGCCCACCGGACCGCCATGCCGCACAAGGTAGAATCAGGCGGTCTTTCCCGCTGTGTCCGACATGACCGTCCGAGTCCTCACCGGCATCACCACCACCGGTACCCCGCACCTGGGCAACTACGCCGGCGCGATCCGTCCGGCCATCGCCGCCAGTCGCGCCCCGGGCGTGGAAAGCTTCTTCTTCCTCGCCGACTACCACGCGCTGATCAAGGCCGATGATCCGCAGCGCGTGGCGCGCTCAAGGCTGGATATCGCCGCGACCTGGCTGGCCTGCGGCCTGGACCCGCAGAAGGTGACCTTCTACCGGCAGTCGGACATCGTCGAGATCCCGCAGCTGACCTGGCTGCTGACCTGCGTGGCGGCCAAGGGCCTGCTCAACCGTGCGCACGCCTACAAGGCGGCCGTCGACAAGAACACCGCCGCCGGCGAAGACCCGGATGCCGGCATCAACGCCGGTCTGTACATGTATCCGGTACTGATGGCCGCCGACATCCTGGCCTTCGGCGCACACAAGGTGCCGGTGGGCCGCGACCAGATCCAGCACATCGAGATGGCGCGCGACATCGGCCAGCGCTTCAACCACCTCTACGGCGATGCCTGGCGCACGGCGACCGGCGCCAGTGGCGAGCCGCTGGTGCTGCCGGAGGTCCAGATCGACGAAAGCGTGGCCACACTGCCCGGCCTGGACGGGCGCAAGATGTCCAAGAGCTACGACAACACCATCCCGCTGTTCGCGCCGCCGGCCGAACTGAAGAAGCTGGTGATGTCGATCGTCACCGACTCGCGTGCGCCGGGCGAGCCGAAGGACACCGAGGGTTCGGCCCTGTTCCAGCTCTACCAGGCCTTCGCCACCCCGCACCAGGCCGAGGAAATGCGCCATGCCTTCGCCGACGGGATCGGCTGGGGCGACGCCAAGCAGCGCCTGTTCGCGCAGGTCGACGAAGCGGTGGCGCCGATGCGCGAGCAGTACGCGCAGCTGATCGCCAAGCCGGCGCAGCTGGAGGAGATCCTGCAGGAAGGCGCACGCAAGGCGCGCGACGTCACCGTGCCGCTGCTGGACGGGCTGCAGCGCGCGGTCGGGCTGGGAACGTTCACCGTGGCCAAGGCCGCGACTGATCGAACCCGCGTCGCCGCCGCGAAGCTGCCGCAGATCAAGCAGTACCGCGAAGTCGACGGGCGTTTCCATTTCAAGCTGGTCGACGGCGATGGCCGCGTGCTGCTGCAGGGCGACGGTCACCAGTCGCCGCGCGAGGCCGGGCAGGTGATCGCGCGGCTCAAGCGCGAGGGCCTGGACGCATTGCACGAGATGGAACAGCGCACGGTCGGTCTGCTCGGCGAGAAGATCGGTACGCTTGGCGAGGACCTGGCCGGCGTGGACGAGGTCCTCCAGGCGCTGCGCCAGCTGGTCGAGGCCGAAGCGTGAAGGAGCGAACCTGATGGCCTGGTTGTCGCTGCTGCTGTTCCTGCCCTGGTTCGCGCTGCTCGGTGCGCTCTACTGGTTCTATCCGCGGCAACCGCGGCCTTTCGCGCGCCGCGCGTTCGATGCGCTGGTGCTGGTGCTTGCGCTAGCGCTGAGCATCGCCGGCATGCTCTGGGGCTATGCCGAAGGCGTGGCCGACACCGGGAGCGGCCCGATCTGGCGCCAGGTGCTGGCCGTGCTCTATGCCTACGGTGCGTTCCTGGCGGTGCTGTCGCTGGCCATCCCGCTGCGCATGCGGCTGATGGTTCGCTGGCGCGCACGCAGCGCGTGATCGCGTAGCCGCGGATCGTGCGCGACGGGCCGCGCGCGCATGGCCGTCGCCCCTACGACCAAAGCCGGATCGCCGCCCCGCACCCGCCTGACTAACATGGGTGGGCGACAGGAGATGCGGGAAAGGAAAGGGCGACACATGCCGGAACATGGCATCCACACCATCGATACAGGGTACGTGCGGCCGCGCTTCGACGCGGCCTACCTGGTGGTGGAGCAGGGACGCGCGGCGTTCATCGACTGCGGCACCAACCACACCATTCCGGTCCTGCTCGATGCGCTGGCGCAGGCGGGCCTGGCGGCGGCTGACGTCGACTGGCTGATCCTGACCCACGCCCACCTGGACCATGCCGGTGGCGCGGGTACGCTGATGCGGCACCTGCCCCACGCGCGCCTGGTCGCGCATCCGCGCGCCGCGCCGCACATGGTCGATCCGGCCCGGCTGGTCGCCGGCGCGACCGCGGTCTACGGCGAAGCCGAGTTCGCGCGCCACTACGGCGAACTGGTGCCGGTGCCGGCTGAGCGCGTCGTCGTGGCCGCGGACGGACACGTCGTCGACCTCGCCGGCCGGCCGCTGCGCTGCATCGACACCCCCGGCCACGCGCGCCACCACCTGTGCGTCTGGGATGCGCGCAGCCGCAGCTGGTTCACCGGCGACACCTTCGGCCTGTCGTACCGCGAGCTGGACAGCGCGCGCGGTCCGTTCATCCTGCCGACCTCCTCTCCGGTGCAGTTCGAGCCGGAGGCGATGCAGGGCTCGATCGCGCGGATGCTCGCCGAATCGCCCCGCGCGATGTACCTGACCCACTTCGGGCGGGTGGAGGAGGTGGCGCGGCTGGCCGCCGAGCTGCACGAGCAGATCGATGCGATGGTCTCGCTGGCGCAGGCCTGCGACGGACGCCCCGATCGCCATCGCGCCCTAGTCGCGGCCCTGTCCGGGTACTACCTTGAACGGGCCCAGGCGCACGGCTGCACGCTGGATGACGCCTCGGTGCTGGGCCTGCTCGGCATGGACATCGAACTCAACGCGCAGGGACTGGAAGTCTGGCTGGAGCGCGCGCGGCTGTCGTAGGCGCGGGCGACCGTGACCCCATCCATTGGCACGGGCGACCCCCGCATGCTTCCGGCGCCCGTGTCGCGGTCATGCCCGCTCCTGCACAAGTGGGGGGCACGGCGCGCGCCGCGTCAGTTCCAGCGGTTGGCGTGCGGTCCGAACGGCTTGCGCTGCTGGCGGACCACGCAGAAACGATGGCCGCTGGGCGCTTCCATCACCCACCAGGTGTGGACGAAGGCGACCTTCCTGGCGCCCAGCGCGACCAGGCGATCGGCCTCGGCGTCGACGTCGTCGGTCTCGATGTCCAGGTGCACGCGCGAATCGTGCTCGACCTTCTGCAGCAGGATCTGCGGCTCGTCGGCCGCGGTCTCCAGTTCGGCGTACCTGCCGTCGCCGTCCTGGTCCAGGCTGGCCACCGGTTTGCCCAGGGCCTTGCTCCAGAACTCGGTGGCTTCCGCGAGGTCGGCAACCTTGCAGTCCAGGACCAGGTTGCTCAGGCGGCTGCGGTGCGGCATGGGCGTGCTCCATCGAGGGGAGCCGCCAAGATACGCGCCGTCGTCGCAGGGTGCGCGACGACGGCGCGCGCGTCGCTACTGCGGCAGCGCCATGTCGTCCAGCAGCGCCTTGAGGAAGCGCGCGGCCTCGCCGCCGGTGGCGGCGCGATGGTCGAAGGTCAGCGAGATCGGCAGGCGGCGGTGCACCTCGATGCCGCCGATCACCGCGACCACGTCGTGGCTGAGCTTGCCGGCACCGATGATCGCCACGCATGGCGGCACCACCACCGGGGTGGCGTAGCGGCCGGCGAACATGCCGAAGTTGGACAGCGAGATGGTGTAGCCCGACAGCTCGCTGGCCGGAAGGCTGCGTTCCTCGACCTGCGCGCGCAAGCGGTTGATGCCTTCGCGCACGCCGCGCGCGTCGAGCATGTCGGCATTGCGCAGCGCCGGCACGAACAGGCCGTCGTCCGTATCCACGGCAATGCCCACGTCCACGTGCGGATGGCGGGTGACGGTGAGCGCGTCGCCGTCGAACCAGGCGTTGAGCGCCGGTACGGTCCTGCACGCGACGGTGATCGCGCGGACCAGGCGCACGGTGATGTCCTGCTTGCCGATCCAGCCGTGCAGGTCGGCGTCGTCGACCAGCGTGGTCGGCACGACCTTGCTGTGCGCGTCGGCCATCACCCGGGCCATGTTGCGGCGCACGCCCTTGAGCTGCTCGGGCTGGCCGCTGGCGGTTGCGGATTCGGCGCCCGGCGGCCGGGTCCGCATGGGCTTGCCCGCTGCCGACATCGGCGTGCGTTGTGCCGGCGGCTGTGGCGCGGCGGCGGCGGAGGGTGCGGCCGCTGGGCGCGGCGCCGTGCCCACGGCGGCCGTCCCGCTGGCGGCGGCCTGCTTCACGTCGGCGAGGCTGACGGTGCCGTCGGGACCGCTGGCGCGCACGCGGGCCAGGTCCACGCCGAGCTTCCTGGCCAGCGCACGCACGGCGGGCATCGCTTTCACTCCGCCCACGGAAATCGCCTGTTCGGCATGCACCGCATCGGAACTCTGCATCGCGCCGACCACCGTGCCTGCATCGCCGCCGCGAGCTTCCGAGGGTGCAGGCTGCGCCGGCAGTTCGTCGCCGTCATCGCTGGCCACGACCTTTGCCGGTGCGGCGTGGCCGCCACCGTGGTGGTGGCCGGTGTCCTGGCCTTCGGCGCGCTGCGGCAACGAGGCGTCGGGCTCGAACATGGCCAGCATGGCGCCGGTGACGATGACGTCGCCCGCGGCGCCGGCCAGCTTCAGCACCTTGCCCGATACCGGCGAGGGCACCTCGACCACCGCCTTGGCGGTCTCCATCGAGACCAGTGGTTCGTCCAGACGGATGGTGTCGCCTTCCTTCACGAACCACTCGACGATGGTCGCGTCCGGCAGGCCTTCGCCCAGGTCGGGAAGGTGGAAAGTCTTGCTCTCGCTCATGCGGATGTTCCTGGCAGGTCTTGGCGGGCACGACGGCGTGCGTCGTGCCGGGAATAGGTGGAAGGCGGCGCCGCGGTCTAGGCGCGGCGCCCTTGCCTCAGCCGTGCGCGGCGGCGCGCCTGGCTGCGCTGACGATACGCTCCACGCTCGGCAGGTACTTCATCTCCAGCCGGAACAGCGGGATATGCGTGTCGTAGCCGGTAACGCGCTCGACCGGGGCGAGCAGGTCGTACATCGAGTGCTCGGCCAGGCGCGCGGCGATCTCGGCGCCGAAGCCCGCGGTGCGCGGGGCTTCCTGCACGATCACGCAGCGACCGGTGCGCGATACCGACTCGGCGATCGTGTCGAAGTCGAGCGGGCGCAGGGTGGCCACGTCGATGACCTCGGCGCTGATGCCTTCCTTCGCCAGCGCGTCGGCCGCTTCCAGCGCTTCCTTCACCTGCGCGCCCCACGCGACCAGGGTCACGTCGGTGCCTTCGCGCAGCACGAAGCACACGTCCAGGGGCAGCGCCTCGCCGTCGTTGGCGACCACTTCCTTGTACTGGCGATAGAGCCGCTTGGGCTCCATGTAGATGACCGGGTCTTCTTCGCGGATCGCCGCCAGCAGCAGGCCGTAGGCGCGCTGCGGCGAAGACGGCATGACCACGCGCAGGCCCGGCACGTTGGTGAAGATCGCCTCGTTGGCCTCGCTGTGGTGCTCGGGCGCACGGATCCCGCCGCCCCACGGCACGCGCAGCACCATCGGGCAGTGCAGGCGGCCGCGGGTGCGGTTGCGCAGGCGCGCGGCATGGCAGATGAGATGGTCGACCATCGGGTAGACGAAGCCGTCGAACTGCGCTTCGGCGACCGGCCTCATGCCCTGCGCGGCCAGGCCGACCGACAGGCCCGCGATCGTGGTCTCGTCCAGCGGGGTGTCGAGCACGCGCTGCGCACCGAAACGCTGCTGCAGGCCGGCGGTGGCGCGGAACACGCCGCCGTTGATGCCCACGTCCTCGCCCAGCACCAGCACCGACGGGTCGTGTTCGAGCTCCCAGGCCAGGGCCTGGGTGATGGCTTCGATGAGCGTGATCGGGGTCGCGGTCATCGGCTGTCCTCCGCTGATGGCGGCATGGTGGGCGGCGGCATCGCCCGCCGAACGGGCGGGATTGGCGGCATTGCTGCGGATGTCATCCATGGCGATGCTCCTGCGGACGCTGTTCCATGGCGATGACGGCCGCGCGCTGGGCCAGCAGCTCGGGCGGTGGATCGGCATAGAGGTAGTCGAACATCGCCTCCACCGGCTGCACCGGCGTGGCCAGGTACGCGTCCACCTCGATGTTGACCAGGCGCTCGCATTCTTCCTTCCACGACGCTTCCTCTGCTTCGCTCCAGGCGCCCTGCGCGGTCAGCCAGGTACGCAGGCGGGTCATCGGCTCGCGTTCCCACGCGGCCTTGACCTCGGCGTCGTCGCGGTAGCGGCGCGCGTCGTCGGCGGTTGTGTGGTCGGACAGGCGATAGGTCATGAATTCGATCACGCTGCCGCCCTGGCCCGAACGCGCACGCTCGCTGGCGATGCGCATCGCCTCGAGCACGGCGACCAGGTCGTTGCCGTCCACCTGCAGGCAGAACAGGCCACCGGCCAGGCCCTTCTGTGCCAGGGTCTGCGCACCGGTCTGGGCCGAGCGCGGGACCGAGATCGCCCAGCCGTTGTTGACCACGCCCAGGATCAGCGGCAGCTCGTAGGCGCCGGCGGAGTTGAGCGCGGCATAGAAGTCGGTCTTGGAGGTGCCGCCGTCGCCGCAGGTGGCCACGGCCAGATGCGGTTCGCCGCGCATCTTGAACGCCAGCGCCGCGCCGGCCGCATGCAGGCACTGGGTGGAGATCGGCACGCAGAACGGGAAGTCGTGGCGGGCGGCGCCTTCCTGGAAGTCGTTGCCGCGCTCGTCGCCGCCCCAGTACAGCAGCACTTCGCGCGGACGCACGCCGCGCATGAACAGCACGCCGTATTCGCGGTAGCTGGGCGCGTACACGTCGCCCTCGGCCATGGCCGCGCCGATGCCCACGTGGGTGGCCTCGTGGCCCAGGCACGGCGCGTAGGTGCCCAGCTTGCCGGTGCGCTGCAGGGCGATGGCCTTGGTATCGAAGGCGCGCACGTACAGCATCTGCTTGAACAGGGGCAGCAGCACGGCCGGATCGCGCAGGGCAGGCGGGAACTCGCGGACCGGCTGGCCGTCCGCGCCAAGGTATTGCAGGTAATCGATCTGGAAGCTTGCTGCGAGGGTCATGGGCGTGCGCCAGCGAGGCTGGATTGCGATACGGGAAAGTTGCACATGGTACGGAAGCGTCCCTGAAAACCCGCCGTGCAGCGCAACAACGCTTGTATTCCACGGACTTGCACCGGCCCGTTCAGCTGGCCCGCTTGCATGACAGCGGTGGCCAGATCCGGCCTGCAACGCCGTGGGTTACCCTTTCCGCCCCTGTGCGCCACTGCCGCCGATGACCCTCGACAAGAACCAGCGTCCGCTCGAACCGGGCATCCACACCGACCTGCAGGGCCGGATGACCTATGCCGGCTACCTGCACCTGGACCGCCTTCTCTCGGCCCAGCAGCCGTTGTCCAACCCGGCGCACCACGACGAGATGCTGTTCATCGTCCAGCACCAGGTCTCGGAGCTGTGGCTGAAGCTGCTCATGCACGAACTGCAGGCGGCCCGCGAGTTCCTCAAGGACGACCAGGTCTGGCAGTGCCGCAAGGTGCTGGCCCGCAGCAAGCAGGTGCTGCGCCAGCTGACCGAGCAGTGGTCGGTACTGGAGACGCTGACTCCGTCCGAATACATGGGCTTCCGCCACCTGCTGGGCCCGTCCTCGGGCTTCCAGTCGCTGCAGTACCGGGCGGTGGAGTTCCTGCTGGGCAACAAGAACGCCGGCATGGTCCGGGTCTTCGCCCATGACCCGGAGGGCCAGGCGGCCCTGGGCGCCGAGCTGCAGCTGCCGAGCCTGTATGAGGAGTTCCTGCGCTACCTGGCCCGCTTCGGCCACGCGGTACCGGCGGCCTATCTCGATGCGGGCCGCGACTGGTCCGCCGCCCACGTCACCGACCCGGCGCTGCTGCCGGTGTTCGAGCGCATCTACGAGGACACCGACCGCTACTGGCGCGAGTACTCGCTGTGCGAGGACATGGTCGACCTGGAGACCCAGTTCCAGCTCTGGCGCTTCCGGCACATGCGCACGGTGATGCGGATCATCGGTTTCAAGCGCGGGACCGGCGGCTCCAGCGGCGTAGGCTTCCTGCGCGAGGCGCTGGAGCTGACGTTCTTCCCGGAGCTGTTCGAGGTCCGGACCAGCATCGGTCCGGGCTGAGCCGGGCGGGAGGGCCGCCCCCGGGGCCCGCAAGCCGCTGCGCCGGCGTCCCTGCGGGGGCCTCCCGGAGCATGCCGGGAAAGTTCGTTGCGCCTGCAAGTGGCCGCCGGCCAAGGGGAAAGTGCACTTTTGCGGGGATGCGGCCCGGTGCGTTCGCATTGACGCCCGGCGCCGTCCTCGGTGATTCTCGGCCCACTCCGCGGGGCGACGCCCCTGTGTATCCCATTCAGTAAGCAAGGAATTCCATGAGCGCCGACGTCGTCGAGCCCAAGGTCGCAGCCCCGCCGCCGCAGCCGCCCGTTCCCCCGGATTTCAGCCAGATCCTCGGCCATCCCAAGCCGCTGTGGATGCTGTTCATGACCGAATTCTGGGAGCGCTTCGCCTTCTACGGCATGCGCTGGGCGCTGGCCCTGTACATCGTCGCCCAGTTCTACGGCGGCGACAGCACCGGCGAGGCGCCGGCCAGCAAGCTGTACGGCGCGTACCTGGCCCTTGTGTACGCGGCCGCGCTGTTCGGCGGATATGTCGCCGACCGGATCATCGGCTACCAGCGCTCGATCCTGCTCGGCGCGGCGATCATGGCCGCCGGCCTGTTCATGATCATGTTGCCCAACGAACAGGTCTTCAAGCTGGGCCTGGCTACCGTCATCGTCGGCAACGGCCTGTTCAAGCCGAACATCTCCACGATGGTCGGCAAGCTCTACTCCACCGGCGACGAGCGGCGGGATTCGGGCTTCACCCTGTTCTACATGGGCATCAACCTGGGCGCGATGATCGCGCCGTGGCTGACCGGCCTGCTTGCCGAACGGGTCATGGGCGGAACATCGGAAATGCCCACCTACAAGGTGGTGTTCCTGGTGTCGGGCATCGGCATGCTGATCAGCCTGGTCTGGTTCTGGTTCGGTCGCCGCCAGCTCAAGGGCATCGGCGAGCCGATCGCCGGCGCCGAAAGCGGTTTCCGGGTGCTGGTCACCGCGATCTGCGCGCTCGCCTCCATTCCGCTGATCTACTTCCTGCTGTCGATCGGCGCAGGCGCGCTGCAGTGGATCCTGACCGCGCTGTTCGTCGCGCTGTGCGTGCTGATCCTGCGCGAAGGGTTCCGCGACGGCCCGGTCAGGCGCGACATGGCCATCGCCATGCTGATCATCTTCGTGTTCAACGTCCTGTTCTGGTGTTTCTTCGAGCAGGCCGGCAGCTCGTTCAACTTCCTCGCGCAGAACATCGTCAACCGTGATTTCAGCGGCTGGATCTTCCCGGTCGGCTGGTTCCAGTCGGTCAACTCGCTGGCGATCATCACGCTGGCGCCGGTGCTGGCCTGGCTGTGGGTCAGGCTGAGCAAGGTCGAGCCCAACCTCGGGGCGATGCGCCTGGTGCGCGTGCTGGTGGGCGTCGTCGCCACCGTGTTCTCGGTGCTGGCGATGTACCGCCTGAGCGGGCTGGGCGTCATGCCGGGCTGGGCGTTCTTCGTGATCGCCGCGCTGATCGTCGTGCTTGGCCTGTGGGCGACCCGGATCGACCTGGGCAACACGGCCGGGTCGCTCAATCCGTCGATCCCGCGCAAGTTCGGCTTCGGCATCATCTTCAACGGCGTCGCGTTCCTGCTGTTGATGGTCGCCCTGTCGAGCATGGTCGATCCGCAGACGCTGAAGATCCCGTTCTGGACGCTGTTCATGGTCTACGTCATCCAGTCGGTGGGCGAGCTGTGCCTGTCGCCGATCGGCCTGTCGATGGTGACCAAGCTCGCGCCGGTGCGCCTGGTCGGCTTCGGCATGGGCGGCTGGTTCCTGTCCACGGCGATCGGCAACAACCTGTCGGGCATCTTCGCCAGCCATGTGAGCGGCGAGACCGGCATGACGGTGGAATCGGCCTTCGCCGGCTACACCATCGGGTTCTGGATCCTGATGGGCAGCGGCCTGCTGCTGTTCCTGATCGCGCCGCTCATCCAGAAGCTGATGCACGGGGTCAAGTGAGGATGGCCGATCGCGGTCGTCCGCCGGTCATGGTGCTGCCCCTGTTCCTGGTCGCAATGCTCCTGTCCGCCTGTGGCGGGCAGGAGGCGCCGCCGCCGTCGGGACCGCCGCTGCCGGTGGACACCACGCCACAGAAGCCGGTCGTGGCCGACACCAGCGAGCGGGTCGCTTCGGGCAACACGCCCGCGGCGGCCGACATCGCCGCGATCGCGGCACTCGGCGCGTCGTTCGATCCCAACCGCAGCGCCGCCAATGACCTGGAAACGGCCAAGGTCGAAGCCAAGCGCGGCAGCAAGCGCATCGTGCTGGAACTGGGCGATGCGGCCTGCGGCGAATGCGCGGCGCTGGACCAGCGCATCGAAGGCGAGGCGCCCTTGCGGCACCTGCGCGACGCGGGCTTCGTCTGGGTGAAGATCGACCGCAGCGCGCCGCAGAACGCGCCGTTCCTGGCCGCCTATCCGGGCAGCACGGAAGCACCGGCGCCGCACCTGCTGGTGCTCGATGCCGATGCGCAGGTGCTGCACGCGCAGTCGGGGCACGAGCTGTTGCGCAAGGGCAAGCCGGATCGTCGCCGGATCCGCGAGTTCCTGGAGCAGTGGGCCCCGCCGCCGGCAGCGCCCTGAAATTCCCCGCCGGTCACGCCGGACCGAGGGCAAGGACAACCCGGTGGCATCGAGGAAGCGGGCGCATGGCAATGCGCCCGCCTTCGGCGGCCCGGTGGGTGAGGGCTACGCGGCTCAGCCGCCGTCGCGCAACGCGATCAGGCCCGGGCCGGCGAGCTTGACCAGCAACCGGTCGAGCATGGCCCGTTCCTCCTCGTCCAGCGTGGCGATCAGCCGCTGCTCGCAGCCCAGTGCCATCGGCGCGATCTCGTCGTACACGGTGTAACCGACCTCCGACAGCGCCAGCACGGAACGGCGGCGATCGTCGCTGTGGATCTCGCGTTTGATCAGGCTGCGCTCGAGCAGGCGCGCGACGGCGCGGCTGACGGCGACCTTGTCCATCGCGGTGCGGTCGGCGACCTCGTTGGCGGACAGGTCGGGGAAGCGGCCCAGGACCGCCATCACCCGCCATTCGGTGATCGCCAGCCCGAACCGCTTCTGGTAGATGTCGGCGATGGTCTGGCTGACCCGGTTGGAGAGCACGCTGAGGCGATAGGGCAGGAAGTTTTCCAGCTCGAGCTGGGCGTGGCGGGCGGCATCCGCGGAAGGCGCGGTGCCGGAGGCTTCAGGAGCGTTCGGAACTGACATTGCGGCAGGGCACCTTGCTAGTGGTTGCAGAAGTAACTATAAAAGGGGATTCGATCAGACCGCTCCCCGACGGGGTGTTCAGGAAGCCATCATGAGCGCGCATTCGCAAGTCCTCTCCGCCACATCGACCCCAAACGCCGGCGTCGCCGCGAGCCAGTTCGACAACCCGATGGGGATCGACGGCTTCGAATTCGTCGAGTTCGCCGCCCCGGCCGGGCAGGCGCAGCAACTGCACGACTACTTCCGCAGGCTCGGCTTCGTCCAGGTCGCGCGCCACAAGACCCGCCCGATCAGCACCTACCGCCAGGGCGACTGTACCTTCCTGATCAACGAAGATCCGGACTCCTTCGCCGGCCGCTTCGCCGCCCAGCACGGCCCCAGCGCCTGCGGCTTCGCGATCCGGGTGAAGAAACTGGCCGACTGGGCGCGGACCCAGGCGCTGAGGAACGGCGCCGAGGCACTCGACGCGCGCGACGAACTGAGCAAGGCGGTGGCCGCGCCGGTGATCAAGGGCATTGGTGATTGCATGCTCTACATCGTCGACCGCTACGACGAGAAGGGCACCATCCACGACCCGGACTACGAATACCTGCCGGGCGTCGACCTGATGCCCACGGGCTTCGGCTTGACCTTCATCGACCACCTGACCCACAACCTGTACCACGGCAACATGGCCAAATGGGCCGACTACTACGAGCGGCTGTTCAACTTCCGCGAGATCCGCTACTTCGACATCAAGGGCGCCAAGACCGGCCTGCTTTCCAAGGCGATGACCGCGCCCGACGGCATGGTCCGCATCCCGCTCAACGAATCGTCGGACCCGAAGTCGCAGATCAACGAATACCTGGACGCGTACCAGGGCGAGGGCATCCAGCACATCGCCTGCTTCACCGACGACATCTACGCGACGGTGGAGAAGATGCGCGAAGCCGGCGTGGAGTTCCTCGATACGCCCGATACCTACTTCGACGTGATCGACCAGCGCATCCCCGACAATGGCGAGGACGTGGAGCGCCTGCGCCGGAACAAGATCCTGATCGACGCCGACGTCGAGACCAAGCAGCGCAAGCTGCTGCAGATCTTCACCCAGAACGCGGTGGGTCCGATCTTCTTCGAGATCATCCAGCGCAAGGGCAACGAGGGTTTCGGCGAGGGCAACTTCCAGGCCCTGTTCGAGAGCATCGAACGCGACCAGATGCGCCGCGGCGTGCTCTGATCGCGACACGTCGACCGCAAGAGGCAGACATGGCCAACCCCCGCTCCGCGTACATGACCGGCTTCGGCAACGAGTTCGCGACCGAAGCGGTGCCCGGCACGTTGCCGGTCGGGCAGAACTCGCCGCAGCGCGTCGCGCACGGGCTGTATGCCGAGCAGCTGTCGGCCAGCGCATTCACCGCGCCGCGCGGGCAGAACCGGCGCAGCTGGCTGTACCGGATCCGGCCCGCCGCGATGCATGGCACGTTCGCGCCGTTCGGCGCGCACGCCGGCGCACCGCGTTTCCACAACGACTTCGGCGATGGTCCGGTCACGCCCGACCAGCTGCGCTGGGATCCGCTGCCACTGCCGTCGACGCCGAACGACTTCCTTGAAGGCCTGTACACGATGGCCGGCAACGGATCGCCGGCTGCCCAGCAGGGCGTGGCCATCCACCTGTACGCCGCCGACCGCGACATGGACGGCCGTTTCTTCTACGACGCCGACGGCGAGCTGATGCTGGTGCCGCAACTGGGCCGCCTGCGCATCGCCACCGAGCTGGGCGTGCTGGACGTGGAGCCGCAACAGGTCGCGGTGGTGCCGCGCGGCGTGCGTTTCCGGGTCGAGCTGCCCGATGGCCCGTCGCGCGGGTACGTGCTCGAGAATTTCGGCGCGCCGCTGCGCCTGCCCGACCTGGGTCCGATCGGGTCCAACGGCCTGGCCAACCCGCGCGATTTCGAGACCCCGGTGGCCGCGTACGAAGACGTCGAAGGCGACTTCGAACTGGTCGCCAAGTTCCAGGGCCACCTGTGGCGCGCGGACATCGGCCACAGCCCCCTGGACGTGGTCGGCTGGCACGGCAACTGCGCGCCTTACCGCTACGACCTGCGCCGCTTCAACACCATCGGCTCGATCAGCTTCGACCATCCCGATCCGTCGATCTTCACCGTGCTCACCGCGCCCAGCGACACGCCGGGGACGGCCAACGTGGACTTCGCGATCTTCCCGCCGCGCTGGCTGGTGGCGCAGCACACGTTCCGTCCGCCGTGGTTCCACCGCAACGTGGCCAGCGAGTTCATGGGCCTGGTGCATGGTGCCTACGACGCCAAGGCCGAGGGCTTCATGCCCGGCGGTGCCTCCTTGCACAACTGCATGAGCGGGCACGGCCCGGATGCGGCGACTTTCGAGAAAGCCTCGCACGCCGACCTTTCCAGGCCGGACGTGATCGCCGACACCATGGCCTTCATGTTCGAGACCCGCGCAGTGCTGCGGCCGACGGCGCAGGCCCATGAGGCGTTGCACCGGCAGCGCGACTACCAGCGCTGCTGGGCGGGGCTGAAGCGCAATTTCGTCGCGCCGGCCTGAGCGGGCCGGCACGCTCCGGCGGTCCGTACGCGTGCCGGTTCCGGAAGCCGATCCGCTGATCGGGTAGAGCCCGGTAGGCGCATGCGGCCCGCTGGATCGGAGGCGTGTCCCTTCGCCTGCCGTTGACAGGGGCTTTGTCAGCCTTCGCGCATCGAATGCGCAGGGGAATGCGATGTCGTCCAGGATGCTTGATGCCTGCCTGTTGAGCCTGGCGCTGGTCCTTGCGTCCTGCACGCAGGCGCCCGGTGACAACGCATCCGGAAGTGGCGACACCGCGCCCGATCCCGCCCTGGACGAGCCCTCCGAGGAGGTGCCGCCGGCCATCGCGCCCGCCGCAACGGGGCCGGACTTCACCGGTTTCGGACCGGTGCCTTTCGGCGCCGAAGCGCAGGCACTCAAGCGGGCCCTGGGCGGATCGCTGGAGGAAGGCGCGACGGAGTCGCCCGATGCCTGCCACTACCTGTTCCCGCAGCCGCGACCGGAGCAGGGTCAGGGCACCACCTTCATGATCGAGGGTGGCCGCTTCGTGCGCGTGGATACCGATGATCCGGCTACCACGGCCCCCGGCGGCGGCCGCATCGGCATGTCCGTGGACGAGGTCGCTGCACTGTATCCCGGCCTGAGCGCCAGCCCGCACAAGTACGTGGAAGGAGCGCAGTCGCTGCGCGTGACCCGCGATGGCAGCGAAGCCGCGCTTCTGTTCGAGACCGACGCGCAGGGCCGGGTGCAGGAGTGGCGCATCGGCCTGCCGCCGCAGGTGGACTACGTAGAGCGCTGCGGCTGACGCTGATCGCCGGGACGCCTGCCCCGAGCCGGGTCGGACGTATCAGGACGACTGCGGGCACGGAACGCGGCATAGAATCACGGCTGGCCCTGGGAGGATGCGGCGATGGCGGAAGCGTTGGGACTGTTCGCGCTGGGTCTGCTGCTGCTGGCCCTGGGCGGGGACTCGGTGATCAAGGGCGTGTCGGGGCTGGCCCAGCACCTGGGGCTGCGGCCGTTCGTGGCCGGCCTGCTGCTGGTCGCCTTCGGCACTTCGATTCCCGAGCTCGCGGTCAACCTCCGCGCGGTATGGGAGGGCCAGACGCACCTGGCGCTGGGTAATGCGGTAGGCAGCAACGTGACCAACCTCGGCCTGACGCTCGGCCTGGCGGCGCTTGCCGCGCCGCTGCTGCTGCGGGCCCGGATGCTGGTGCCACTGCTGGTACTGCTGGCGGTGGCCACCTTCGCGTTGATGGTGTTCGGCCTCGATGGCTACGTCGGCCGGATCGAAGGCGCGGTGCTGCTGCTGGGCTTCTTCGCCACCACCGCGTTCCTCCTGCGCCGGGGACAGCGCGAAGCCGACGAGGTGCGCGCGGAGATCACCGGCTTCGCCACCACCCGGCCCGGGCTGGGCCTGAACCTGGTCCGCCTGGCGATCGCCATCGGGCTGCTGTATTTCGGCGCGCGCTGGGTCGTTGCCGGTGGCCTGGGCCTGGGCGAAGCCTGGGGCCTGTCGCCGCTGATGGTCGGCCTGCTGCCGGTCGCCATCGGCACCGCGCTGCCCGAGATCGCCGCGGCGATCGCGGCGGCGCGGCGCGGGCAGGGCGACATGGTCGCCGGCCACGTGATCGGCTCGAGCCTGTTCAACCTGCTGGCGATCGTCGGTGGCATGGCGGTGTTCCGTCCGCTGGCGTTGCCGGCCTCGTTCGTGAAATTCGAGCTGCCCGCCGTGCTGGTGCTTACCCTGCTGGTGTATCCGCTGCTGCGCAGCGGACGCCGGATCACGCAGCAGGAAGGCGGCATCCTGTGCCTGGTGTTCTTGGCCTGGATCGCGCTGGAGCTGCTGCTGTTCCTGTAGGAGAGCCGGGGGGCCGGCTCCCTACGCGTCACGCGGCGGGGTGTCGCCGTCCGTCTCGTCGGTACCCGGCTGCGGCGGCCGTTCGGCCATGTGCAAGGACAACGCGGCCTTGGCCATCAGGTGCGCGCTGATCGGCGCGGTGATGAACAGGAACGCGGTGATCAGCAGCTCGCGCGGCTGCGGGTCGGTGCCGCTGAGCGCGTGGTAGCCGACCGACGCCAGCAGCACGCAGCCCACGCCCAGCGTGCTGGCCTTGGTCGGGCCATGCAGGCGCTTGAAGAACTCCGACAGCCTCACCAGGCTCAGCGAGCCGACCAGGATGAAGAAGCAGCTGGCCGCCAGAAGCATCACCAGCACGATGGCGAACAGCCAGCTCATTCGACGATGTCCCGGCGCAGCACGTACTTGCTCATCACCACGGTGCCGACGAAGCCGAGCATGGCGATGACCAGCGCCGCCTCGAAGTAGACCGCCGTGCCCAGGTGCATGCCGAACAGCACCAGTTGCGCGATCGCGGCCACGAACAACGTGTCCAGGGCCAGGATCCGGTCCGGCACGCTGGGTCCCTTCAGCAGCCGGTACAGCGCCAGCAGCATGGCCAGGCCGACCACGTGCATCGAACCGACGATGGCGAAGGCCACCAGCGACTGCGGGGTCACGGGAAGATCTCCATCAGCGGTCCCTCGTAGCGGCTCTTGATCTGGCGCACCACCTCGTCCGCATCCTCCAGGTGGAGCACGTGCACCAGCAGGTAACGGCGATCGTCCGACAGCGCCGCGGACACCGTGCCGGGGGTGAGGGTGATGATGCTGGTGAGCGCCGCGATCCCGTGGATGTTGGCGATGTCCAGCGGCACCCAGATGAAACCCGGGGTGATCCTCTCTTCCGGGCCAAGCACCTGCAGGGCCACGGTGATGTTGGAACGGACGATGTCCAGCAGCAGGATCCCGAACATCCGCGGCACGCCACGCAGGCTGCCGATGCGGGCGAACTCGCGGTCCAGGCGCGCGGCGAACGGCGGGATCAGCAGCGCCAGCACCAGCGCCATGAGGACGTGGCCGGTGGTGACCTGGTCGTTCAGCAGCAGCCAGAAGCAGAACACCATCGTGGCCAGCGGCAACGAGGGCAGCCAGCGCCGGCGCCATCGGCGGAAGCGGGGTGACGTGATCATGGCTGCCTCATCGCCGGCTTGGCCGCGCGCACCTGCTGCACGTAGTCGCCAGGCGACTGCAGCTGCGCGGCGGTGGCGCGGGTGTAGTCCAGCAACGGCGCGGCCGCCACCACCAGGGCGATGCCGTAGCCCAGCAGCAGGATCGTCGCCGCCGTCTCCAGTGGCCGGCTCGGCACCGCGGGCATCGCGTCGAGCGGTGTGTAGGCGGCCATCCGTTCCGGGGGCGCATCCGGCCACGGCTCCACGCGCCAGAACAGGCGGGTGCCCGCGCGCGCCAGGCCCACCAGCATCAGGAAGCTGCTGCCCAGCACGAGCGCCCAGACCCAGGCGGTGGTGGCGCCGGCGGGCACCGCTTCGAGCAGCATCAGTTTGCCGAGGAAGCCCGACAGCGGCGGCAGCCCGGCCAGCGACACCGCGGCGAACAGGAACAGCACGCCGGGCACCATGCGTCCCGGCAGGGCCGAGACCAGGTCCTTGCGATCACCGGCGCTGCCGCGACGCCGGCGGATCAGGTCGGCGAGCAGGAACAGGGCGGCCCCGGCGAAGGTGCTGTGCACCAGGTAGTAGAGGCCGGCGGCGATCGTGCCGGAGGTGGCCAGCGCGAACGCGATGAACAGCGTGGCTGCCGAGCCCAGCACCAGGTAGGCGGCCAGCGAGCGCAGCCGACGCGACGCCAGCACGCCCAGCGCGGCCAGCGCCAGCGTGGCGCCGCCCAGCACGAGCAACGCAGGCCATGCGAACCCGGCCAGTGGACCGGCCGCACCGAAACTCAGCGTGCCGAAGCGCAGCACCGCGTAGAGGCCGACCTTGGTCATCACCGCGAACAGTGCGGCGACCGCGGCGGGCGCGTGGGTATAGGTCTGTGGCAACCAGAAATAGAGCGGCAGCAGGGCAGCCTTGGCGCAGAACACGACCAGCAGCAATCCTGCCGCGGACTGGATGAGGACCAGGTCCTCCGGCGGGGCCTGGGCCACGCGCACCGCCATTTCGGCCATGTTGAGCGTACCCAGCAAGCCGTACAGCAGGCCCAGGGCCATCAGGAACAGGGTCGAGGCGGCGACGTTGAAGGCCACGTAGTGCAGGCCCGCGCGCATGCGTTCGCCGCGGCCGCCGCTGAGCATCAGCCCGTAGGAGGCGATCAGCAGGACTTCGAAGAACACGAACAGGTTGAAGGCATCGCCGGTCAGGAACGCACCATTGAGTCCCATCAGCTGGAACTGGAAGAACGCATGGAAGTGGGGCGCGCGCCGGTCCCATCCGGCGCAGGCGTGCAGCAGGCAGGCCGCGGCGAGCAGCTGGCCCACCAGCAACATCAGTGCCGACAGCCGGTCGACCATCAGCGCGATGCCCAGCCGTGCGGGCCAGTCGCCGACCAGGTACACCGGGATGCGTCCGCTGGACGCCTCGATCAACAGCAGCACCGACACGACGAGCATCGCCGCCAGCGACGCCCAGGCCACGATGCGCTGCACGGGCACGCCGAAGCGGCGGTTCTCGAAGAACAGCACGCTGGCCGCGGCGAACAGCGGGACCAGGATCGCGAGGACGGGCAGGTGGCTCATGCGTCGTCGTCCTGTGCGTCGGCGTCGCGGGTGCCGGCGCCCTCGCCATGGCGGGAATCGGGCGCCTGGCCACGCGCCTGCTGGTGCCTGCGCAACTCGTTGCGCTGGAACTCGCGCTGGGCGCGGCTGCCGTCGACGTGGTCGCTGTCGTTGTCGGCGCGGCTGCGGATGGCGACGACAATACTCACCGCGGTCATCGCGAAGGCGATCACGATCGCGGTCAGCACCAGCGCCTGGGGCAACGGGTCGGTGTAGTGGGCCAGATCCGGCGCGACGCCATCGCGCAGCACCGGCGGCTTGCCGGCCACCAGCCGGCCGCCGGCGAAGATCAGCAGGTTGGTCGCGTACGAGAGCAGGGTCAGGCCCAGGATCACGTCGAAGCTGCGCGCCCGCAGCAGCAGGTACACGCCCGCGGCGGTGAGGATGCCGATCGCACTCGCCATCGCCAGTTCCATCAGGGCACCTCCATGGGCTTGCTCATTGGCGCAACTCCCCGGTGCGGGTGGAGCGGTCGCCCGTCTCCATCACGCCCAGGTGCGCCACGAGCGTGCGCGAGGGCTTGATCGTGCCCAGCATCGAGAGGATCAGCATCGCCCCGCCGAACACCACCAGGTACACGCCGGTGTCAAAACCGATCGCGCTGGCCAGCGGCACCTCGCCGACCAGGGGAACGTCCAGGTCCACGTGGCCGCTGGTGAGGAACTCCACTTCGAACAGGATCGAGGCCGCGCCGCTGATCCCGGCCACCACCAGGCCTACGCCAATGCAGCGGATGTAGTCGAAGCCGAAGCGCGACTCGACCGACGCCGCGCCCTGGATCACGTACTGGATCAGCAGCGGCACCGCCAGGACCAGGCCGGCGATGAAGCCGCCGCCGGGCGCGTTGTGCCCGCGCAGGAACAGGAACACCGACACGGTCAGGGTCAGCGGGAACATCAGCTGGGCCAGGTCGGCCGGCACGGGAAGCTTGATCGGCGGGCCCGACATCACTTTCTCCGGCGCCAGCCGCGCGCGCCGCAGCAGCGCGTGCACGATCAGCGCGGCGATGCCGAACACGGTGATCTCGCCGAAGGTATCGAAGCCGCGGAAGTCGACCAGGATCACGTTGACCACGTTGCGGCCGTACGCTTCGGGCAGCGCGCGGGCCAGCATCTCCAGGCTTGCCGGCTCGCCGAGGGGACGGGTCATCACCGCGTACGAAAGCAGGCCGATGCCCAGCCCGGCGGCCAAGGCGACGGCGACGTCGCGCGCGCGCCGGCGCGGCGCGCGTTCGGGCGGCGAGCGCGGTGGCAGGTAGTGCAGGCCGAGCAGCAGCAGGGCCAGGCTGACCATTTCCACCAGCAGCTGGGTCAGGGCCAGGTCGGGTGCGGACAGGAACACGAACACCAGGCTGACCGTCAGTCCCGCGCCACCGAGCACGATCAGCGCCAGCAGCCTTTGCCGGTACGTGCGGACCGTGTACAGCGCGCAGGCGACCAGCACCAGCCACAACAGCCAGCCCAGCAAAGGCATCGGCTGCGGTGCGCGCAGCGTCAGCGGTGCATGCGTGCCGGACAGGAACGGCGCCGCGCCCGCGGCCAGCGCCGCCAGCACCAGCCACACCAGGCTGCGCTGCAGGCTGCCGTTGGAGATGCGCGAGGTGAAACGCTCGGCCAGCGCATGCAGCACGTCCATGTTCCAGCGGAACAGGCGGCGGCCGAACGACAGGCGCGCGATCGCGTGCAGGTCCAGCATCCGGCGCAACCCCAGGTACAGCGCGATGCCGCCCGCGGTGCCGGCCATGCTCATCATCAACGGGGCGTTGAAGCCATGCCAGATGGCCAGGCTGTAGGACGGCATGTCGTTGCCCAGGATTGCCGAGGCACCTGCATGCAGCACCGGCGCCACGGTCCAGGCCGGGAACACGCCCACCGCCACGCACAGCAGCACCAGCACCTCGACCGGGATCTTCATCCAGCGCGGCGGCTCGTGCGGCACCCGGTCCAGGTCGTGGGGGCCGTCGCCGAAGAAGGTCTCGTGGACGAAGCGCAGGCTGTAGGCCACGCCGAACACCGCGTACAGCAGTGCGGCCCCACTGATCGCAATGGCCATGCTGCGGTCGCCATCGATGTCCAGCGCCTCGGTGAAGAACATCTCCTTGGACAGGAAGCCGTTGAGCAGCGGGATGCCGGCCATCGCCAGCGTCGCGGTGATCGCCAGCGCGCTGGTCCATGGCATGTAGCGGCGCAGGTTGCCCAGCCGGCGCATGTCGCGGGTGCCGGTCTCGTGGTCGATGATGCCCGCGGCCATGAACAGCGAGGCCTTGAACGTGGCGTGGTTGATGATGTGGAACACGCCGGCGACCACCGCCATCGGCGTGGACAGGCCGAACAGCAGGGTGATCAGGCCCAGGTGCGAGATCGTCGAATACGCGAGCAGGCCCTTGAGGTCGTGCTGGAAGATCGCGTACCACGCGCCCAGCAGCAGGGTGATCGCGCCGACGCCGCTGACCACGTAGAAGAACAGGTCGGTGCCGGCCAGCGCCGGATGCAGCCGCGCCAGCAGGAACACGCCGGCCTTCACCATCGTCGCCGAATGCAGGTAGGCCGAGACCGGGGTTGGCGCGGCCATCGCATGCGGCAGCCAGAAATGCAGCGGGAACTGCGCGCTCTTGGTGAATATCCCGGCCAGGACCAGGCCCAGCACCCACGGATACAGTTCGCTGCCGCGGATCAGGTCGCCGGAAGCGAGCACCGTGTCCAGGTCGTAGCTGCCGACGATGCGCCCGATCAGCAGCACGCCGCCCAGCAGCGCCAGGCCGCCGCCGCCGGTGATCGCCAGCGCCATGCGCGCGCCTTCGCGCGCATCCTGGCGCCGGTACCAGAATCCGATCAGCAGGAACGAGCTGAGGCTGGTCAGTTCCCAGAACACCAGCAGCAGGAGCAGGTTGCCGGCGATCACCACGCCCAGCATCGAGCCCATGAAGAACAGCAGGCAGCCGAAGAAGCGCGGCGCACTGTCCTCCTCGGCCAGGTAGTAGTGCGCGTACATCACCACCAGCGCGCCGATCGCCAGCACCAGGCCGGCGAACATCCACGCAAGGCCGTCCAGGCGCAGCTGGAAATCCAGGCCGATCTGGGGGATCCAGTCGTGGTCGGCACGCAGGATCCAGCCCTGCAGCACCGAAGGCGTCGCCCAGGCCAGCACCAGCAGCCCCAGCAATGGCGCAGCCGCGGCCACCCATGCGACCTGCCCGCGCGAGCGGGAGCGCATGAAGACCATCGCCACGGCCGCCACGAACGGCAGGGCGAGCAGGATTTCCAGGAAGGGGATCATCCGAACAGGATCGATCTGCGTGGAACAGGTTGGAGTGTAACAGCCGGTTCCACGCCGCCGGAACCGCGGAAATGTGAAGTTGCGTCATCCGAAAGATGCATCGGCGTGCGGTGCGGCATGCGCGCGAGGCTCACGCATGCCCGCATGCCCGCATGCCCGCATGCCCGCATGCCCGCATGTCGCGCGTGCGGGGACCGTGATCGATGGAGCCATGACTGGCGTCCCATCCTCCAGTGAGGACGCGGGTGGCTATCCTGTAGCCCATGATCTCCGCAGCCAACCCTCCCGAACCCGGCGCCGCGCCGCCACGCGCGCTGCTGTTCGGTGCCAGCGGGCAGATCGGCCGGCGCGTCGTGGCGCTGCTGGTGGCGCGGGGCTGGCAGGTGGTGGCGCTGTCGCGCGACACCAGGCCCTCGCAGCACGGCGTGGAATGGCGGCAGGGCACCTTGCCGAACGAAGCCGGCAGCGGAGCGGATTTCCACGCGATCCTCAGTTGCGGGCCACTGGACCTGTTCTCGCACTGGTACGCGCGTGCGTCGACCGGGCAGGCCCGGGTGGTCGCATTCGGCTCGACCAGCGTGCACGTCAAGGGGGATTCGCCGGATGCGGCCGAACGCGACCTCGCCGCGCGCCTGCGCGAGGGCGAACAGCGGGTGGCCGACAACGCCATCGCACGTGGCGCGGCCGCCACGCTGCTGCGCCCGACGCTGGTCTACGGTGCCGGCAGCGATCGCAACCTGAGCCGCATCGCGTCGCTGGCGCGTCGCCGCGGCTTCTTCGCACTGCCGCGCGATGCCCAGGGCCTGCGCCAGCCGGTGCACGTCGACGACCTGGCGGCCGCGGCCGTGGCGGCGCTGGCGCGGAGCGACGACGGCGTGCGCGCCTACGACCTGCCAGGTGGCGAGACGCTGGCCTATCGCGACATGGTCGCGCGGGTGCTGGCGACCTCGCAGCCTCGGGCACGCTTGCTGCTGCTGCCGGGGCCGATGTTCGCCTTGGCGGCGCGCCTGGCGCGCCGGCTGGGCGTGCACGACGCGGGCCCGGCGGTATTGGCCCGGCTGCGGGAAGATCTTGTATTCGACGCGGCGCTGGCGCGGCGCGAGCTGGATTACACCCCGCGGGGCTTCAACCCCACCGCGGACATGTTCGCCCCGCCTTCGTAGGGGCCGATTTCAGCTGGCGACCTGACGCCTTCGCACTGGCGACGCCCGCCATTCCGATACCCGTGTCGCCGGCTGGATCCGGCTCCTGCACCGGCGGAAAGGGCGCGCCCTCAGTACTTCCAGCCGAGGACGCGGTACAGCTTGGCCAGCACCCAGGCCGGTCCGACCAGCAGGTAGACCAGGTCGGTCAGGAAGCTCGGCTTGCGGCCTTCGAACTTGTGGCCGATGAACTGGGCGATCCAGGCGACGACGAACACGGTCACCGCCGACCACAGCAGCGCGGCCAGGCCGAAGCGCATCTCGACCAGGCGGCACAGGCAGCCGCAGAAGAAGAACGCCGCCAGCATGCCCAGCCCGAGCGGGCGCGACATCCGGTAATAGAACATCCAGGCGAAGAACATCGCCAGCGCGGCCCAGATCCCGGTCTTCATCCACGTACCGAAGGTCGGGATGCACCAGATCAGCGCCACGACCGACCACAGGATCGCCGGCACGGCGACCACATGGATGCGCTGGTTGAGCACATTGCGATGGTCGTCGGAGTAACTGGCGAAATAGCGGTCGATCGGCCGCATCGGCATTGTCGCGTTCATCGGTTCCCTCCCAGGATTCGGGTGAGGATAACCCCCGGCCCCCCGCGAGGACATCCATGCCACGGCGCTGGCGCGCGGTCGCCTTTTCCGGCACGGACGCGGCGCCGCGGGGAACGGGCCCGGTGGGTCCCGGGCCTGGACTCAGTCGACGCTGATGCCCGCCAGCTTCTGCAAGGCCTCGGCGTAGCGCGCGCGGGTACGCTCGATCACCTCGGCGGGCAGCTTCGGGCCCGGCGGGGTCTTGTCCCAGTCCAGCGTCTCCAGGTGGTCGCGGACGATCTGCTTGTCGTAGCTGGGCGGGCTGGTGCCGACCCGGTACTCGGCGGCCGGCCAGTAGCGCGAGGAGTCCGGAGTCAGCATCTCGTCCATGATGTACAGGCGGCCATCGACGTCGGTGCCGAACTCGAACTTGGTGTCGGCCAGCAGGATGCCGCGCTCGGCCGCGTAGGCGGCGGCGTAGCGGTACAGGCGCAGGGTCGCGTCGCGCACGCGCTCGGCCAGTTCGCCACCGACCACGCGCACCATCGCGTCGAAGTCGATGTTCTCGTCGTGGTCGCCGACGGCGGCCTTGGTCGAAGGAGTGAAGATCGGCTCGGGCAGCTGCTCGGCCTGGCGCAGGCCATCGGGCAGGGCGATACCGCTGACCTGGCCGGTGCGCTGGTAATCCTTCCAGCCGCTGCCGATGAGGTAGCCGCGGGCGATCGCTTCCACCGGCACGGGCTTGAGCTTCTTGGAGACCACCGCGCGTTTCGCGTACAGCCCGGCGTCCACGCCGGCGGGCAGGACCGAAGCCACGTCGATGCCGGTCAGGTGGTTGGGCATCAGGTGCGCGGTCTTGCCGAACCAGAAGTTGGAGATCTGGCACAGCATCTCGCCCTTGCCGGGGATCGGGTCGGGCAGGACCACGTCGAACGCGGACAGGCGGTCGGTGGCGACCATCAGCAGGTAGCCGTCGGGCGAGCTGCCATCCTGGCCGGCAGCGGCCAGCGCCGCTTCGGGAATGGCTTCGCGGGGCAGGTCGAAGACGTCGCGCACCTTGCCGCGATGGCGCAGCGGCAGGCCGGGCAGGTCGGACTGGAGCAGGGTCGTGGACAACGCGGTCTCCGGGGCGGGCACAGTGGCTTGGGGCGTCCCGGCCGCGCCGGGCGACAACCGGCCGCACAGTGTACGGCGAGCGGGGTTCGCTGTGCCGTAGAATTGCCGCTCCGCATGTATTGGCCCTGGGCGCACCCACCGGATGAACCGCTGGTACGGAAAACTGCTGGGCCTGATCGCCGGCGCGCTGCTGTTCCGCCCCAATCCGCTGTTCGGCGCGGTGGTCGGACTGCTGATCGGCCATGCCTTCGACCGCGACTGGTTCCGCCTGCGTGCGCGCGAGAATCCCTACGCCGAACTGGACCTCACCTCCGACGCCAGTGACGCGGAGATCGACCAGGCCTACCGCCGCCTGATGTCGCAGTACCACCCCGACAAGGTCGCCGGCGCGGCGCCGGAGCTGCGCGAGCAGGCCGAGAAGCGCGCGCGTGCGATCAACGCCGCCTACGACCGGATCCGCGTGTTGCGCCGTCGTTGAGGCGGACCCTTAGTTCCCGTCGTCAGAGTTCCCGTCGCCAGATTCCGCAACTCCGCGAGCCGACCATGCAGCCCACCGTCATCGCCCCCTCGATCCTCTCGGCCGACTTCGCCCGTCTGGGCGAGGAAGTGGACAACGTGCTGGCGGCCGGTGCCGACTGGGTCCACTTCGACGTGATGGACAACCACTACGTGCCGAATCTGACCATCGGCCCGATGGTCTGCCAGGCGCTGCGCAAGCATGGCGTCACCGCGCCGATCGACGTGCACCTGATGGTCGAGCCGGTGGACCGGATCGTCCCCGACTTCGCCGAAGCCGGGGCGACGATCATCAGCTTCCATCCCGAGGCCAGCCGGCACGTGCATCGCACCGTCCAGCTGATCAAGTCGCACGGCTGCCAGGCCGGGCTCGTGCTCAACCCGGCCACGCCGGTCGAAGTGCTGGACTGGGTGCTGGACGACCTGGACCTGGTCCTGCTGATGTCGGTCAACCCGGGCTTCGGCGGGCAGGCGTTCATTCCATCGACGCTGGACAAGCTGCGCGCGGTGCGGGCGATGATCGACAAGACCGGCAAGCCGATCCGGCTGGAGATCGACGGCGGGGTCAAGGCCGACAACATCGCCGAGATCGCCGCCGCGGGTGCCGACACCTTCGTCGCCGGCTCGGCGATCTTCACCGCGCCGCGCACCCGCGAGAACTACGCCGGGATGGTCGGCCGGATGAAGGCGGCGGTGGCCGCCACGCGCGGCTGATCCTGCGGCCCGGCCGTGCTGGCCGCTGGCCGGCACGCCTCCACGCGCGACCGGCCCCTGCCGCCCTGGAGGCAATCCCGCCTCCGCCCGTCGTCCCTGCCATGGCCTTCGATGCTGGTGGGACACGATGACAGGGTGATGACTGCATCCGTGGCACGGAGCGGTCCGCGAGGGAGGGTCCGATCGGTTGCCGGATCGGCTCCGATGCGGTTCACGCGGGACCGCCGTGGCGATTGCTAGCGTGAGCCGCCGATGCATCTCTCCCTCCCATGAGCCCGCCCGCATGCCGCCGACTCCTGATGCCGCAGCTTCCACATGGCTGATCCTCAACGGCAAGTCCGCTGGCGATGACGCGGTGCGTGAGGCGGTTGCAACGCAGCGCATGCGCGGCCTGCCCCTGCAGGTGCGGGTGACCTGGGAAAACGGCGACGCCGCGCGCTGGGTCGATGACGCGCTCGCCGCCGGTGCCGCCACCTTGGTGGCCGCCGGTGGCGATGGCACCCTCAGCGAGGTCGCCGCAGCCCTGGCCCGCAGCGGCCAGCCCGCCAACACGCTGCCGACCCTGGGCCTGCTGCCGCTGGGAACGGCCAACGATTTCGCGACCGCCGCCGGCCTGCCGTCCACGCCGCTGGAGGCGCTGGAACTGGTGGCGGCCGAACCGGCGCAGGCGCTCGACCTGCTCCGGATCGAGGCGGACGGCGAAGAACACTGGTGCGCCAACCTGGCCAGTGGCGGCTTCGGCACGCAGGTCACCGTCGAGACCGACGAAGGCCTGAAGAAGCTGCTCGGCGGCCTGGCCTACGTGCTCACCGGGATCGCGAAAGTGGGCCGCATCGAGCCGCTGCCGGTGCGGCTGCGCGGGCCGGGCTTCGCATGGGAGGGCGGGCTGATCGCACTGGGCCTGGGCAACGGGCGCCAGGCCGGCGGTGGCCAGCCCCTGTGCCCGGAAGCGCTGGCGGACGACGGCCTGCTCGACGTGACCGTGATCCCGGAGCTGTCGGGAGAACTGCTGGCCACGCTAGGCACCCTGGTCAAGGATGGCCAGAACGCCGCCCTGGAACGCAGTGCCGAGCGCGCGCGCCTGCCATGGGTGGAGGTGGAATCGCTGCAGGGGACGATGACCCTGAACCTGGATGGGGAACCGGTGGAGGCGCGCCGCTTCCGCGTCGAGTGCATGCCGGCGCGCGTGCGCATGCACCTGCCGGCCGACTGCCCGCTGCTTTCGCCGCCGGCCTGACCGGCGCGGCGTCGCCGCGCGCACAGGTTCCCGCTGCAACGGCTGCATGCGCAGGCCGATGCGGTTAAAGTTGGCGGCATGTTCGGCCAGACGATCAGGCTCCACCTTTCCTCCGCGCCCGGGTGCTGGCGATGGCGGCCTGTTGCCGTCGATTGCCATGCCCCGATCCGCCGGAAGGAAGCCCGCCTTGGTCACGCCCGAACACTTCAAGCAGTACGCCGCTGACGGGCACGCGCCCGGCGTCGTTACGCCCGGCGCCAACGTGCGCATTCCCGTCACCCGCGAAGTGCTGTCCGACCTGGACACGCCGCTGTCGGTCTACCTGAAGCTCGCCGACGCCCCGCATACCTACCTGCTCGAATCGGTGGAAGGCGGCGAGCGCTTCGGCCGCTATTCGATCATCGGACTGCCGGCGAAACGCACGATCGCTTTTCGCGGGCACACGATGGAGGTGCGCGAGCACGGCCAGGTCGTGGAATCGCGCGAAGTCGCCGATCCTTTCGCCGAGGTCGAGGCGCTGCGTGCGTCGTACTCGGTTCCGAAGCTGGAAGGCCTGCCAGGTTTCACCGGCGGCCTGGTCGGCTGGTTCGGCTTCGAGTGCATCGGCTACATCGAGCCGCGCCTGGCCGGCGGGGACAAGCGCGACGAACTGGACACGCCGGACATCTACCTGATGCTGTCCGAAGAGCTGGCCGTGTTCGACAACCTCAAGGGCCGGCTGTACCTGGTGGTGCATGCCGACCCGCGCGAGGAAGGGTCGTGGGATGCGGCGCAGGCGCGACTGGACGGTCTGGTCGACAAGCTGCGCCAGCCGGGCAGCTATCCGGTGCCGCTCAGCCGCGACGTGCTCGACGAGAGCCACTTCGTCTCCGGCTTCACTCGCGAAGGCTTCATCGAGGCGGTGGAGAAGTCGAAGGAATACATCCGCTCCGGCGACGTGTTCCAGGTGGTGCTGAGCCAGCGCCTGAGCGTGCCGTTCAACGCCCGGCCGGTGGACGTGTACCGCGCGCTGCGCGCGCTGAACCCGTCGCCGTACATGTACTTCCTCGATACCGGCGAGGTGCAGGTGGTCGGTTCCTCGCCGGAGATCCTGGTCCGCCAGCAGGGCGAGGAAGTGACCGTGCGCCCGATCGCCGGCACCCGCCCGCGCGGCGCCACCCCGGCCGAGGACCTGGCGCTGGAGCAGGACCTGCTCGCCGATCCGAAGGAGCGCGCCGAGCACCTGATGCTGATCGACCTGGGCCGTAATGATGTTGGCCGCGTCTCGGAGGCCGGCAGCGTCGAGGTCGGCGAGCGCTTCGTGATCGAACGCTACAGCCATGTCATGCACATCGTCAGCGAAGTCACCGGAAGACTGCTGCCGGGCCTGAGCTATGCCGACGTGCTGCGCGCGACGTTCCCGGCCGGCACGGTCAGCGGCGCGCCGAAGATCCGCGCGCTGGAAGTGATCCGCGAACTTGAGCCGATCAAGCGCAATGTCTATGCCGGCAGCATCGGTTACATCGGCTGGCACGGCGACGCAGACACCGCGATCGCGATCCGCACCGCGGTGATCAAGGACGGCCGCCTGCACGTGCAGGCCGGGGCCGGCATCGTCCACGACTCCGACCCGCAGAAGGAATGGGACGAGACGATGAACAAGGGCCGCGCGTTGTTCCGCGCGGTGGCGCAGGCGGCGAAGGGGCTGTAAGGGGAAAACCATGCTGCTGATGATCGACAACTACGACAGCTTCACCTTCAACCTCGTCCAGTACCTGCAGTCGCTGGGGGCCGAGGTGAAGGTGGTGCGCAACGATGCGATGACCGTCGAGGAGATCGCGGGGCTGGCGCCGGAGCGCATCGTGATCTCGCCCGGGCCGTGCACGCCGAACGAGGCGGGGGTGTCGCTGGAAGTGATCCGCCGGCTGGGCGCGACCACGCCGATCCTGGGCGTGTGCCTGGGCCACCAGGGCATCGGCCAGGCGTACGGCGGCAAGGTGGTGCGCGCGGGCAACATCATGCACGGCAAGACCTCGCGCATCCGGCATGAGGGACGCGGCGTGTTTGCCGGGCTGCCGGACGCGTACGAAGCCACGCGCTACCACTCGCTGGTGGTGGAGCGCGCTTCGCTGCCGGAGGCGCTGGAAATCACCGCCTGGACCGAGAACGCCGACGGGTCGTTCGAGGAGATCATGGGGCTGCGCCACCGCGAGCATCCGGTCGAAGGCGTGCAATTCCACCCCGAGTCGATCCTGACCGAGCACGGCCACGCGCTGCTGAAGAACTTCCTCGAACGCTGAGGTGGTGCGCTGCGTCCGCGTGCGCCGCTTTCAGGCGCGCACGATGAAATCGATCACCACCGCGCCGGGTTGCTGCTGGCGGTAGGCGATCTCGACGCGGTCGCCGAAGCGGGTGCCGATCTGGTCCAGCAACGGGAGCGGGTCGTGGTCGTTGACGAAGCGCATCGCTTCGCCCGGCTCCAAGGCGGACAGGGCACCGAAGATGGCCGAATGGCGGAAACGCCGGGCGATGCCGCGCGCGTCGAAGGGATGGGCGGTGTAGTCGGGGCTTTCGGCCTGGGCGGTCATGGCGGCTTCCTGGTCGGGAACGCCAGCCTGCGGCCAGCGGCGCACCCGCGCCCTGATCCAGGTCATGCCGTGGGCGATCGATGCCCGCGCGCCTCAGCGGTACACCAGCCGGCGCAGCAGGAAGAAATTGGCCGCCGCCAGGCCGACCTCGACTACCGGCTTGGCAAGCCATGCCCAGCGCAGGCCGAGGTGGGCTTCGACCGAAGCCACCAGCACCGTGCTGAGCACGGTCATCACGATCCACAGCGCCCAGAAGCGGACGAAGCGGCGCCAGCCCAGGCGGCTGCCTTGGCTGTCGGCGAAGGTGTAGCGCCCGTTGAGCCAGAAACCCAGCACGGCGGACGCGGTGCGACTGGCCAGGTTGGCCGGTGCGGCGGCCATGCCGAACGTGGTGAACGCCACGAACAGCGACCAGTCCAGCACCAGTTGCAGGATGCCGAATGCGAGGTAATGGCTGCCTTGGCGAAGGAGCGGCATCGTGCGGTTTCCTGGCGACGACGGGCATCGCGAAAGCGCATTGTAGGGTCCTGGCCTGCAATGAAAGACAGGGCCCGGCGTAGAATCGAGCCACTTCCAGGATCGGGTTCCAGATGAGCCAGCCATTGCACGTGGTCATCCTCGCCGCCGGCGAGGGCAAGCGGATGAAGTCGGCCCTGCCCAAGGTGCTGCAGCCCATCGGCGGACGCCCGATGCTGGCGCACGTGATCGACACCGCGCGCGCGTTGCAGCCGGCCGGCATCCACGTGGTCTACGGCCATGGCGGCGATGCGGTGCGCACGGCCTTCGCCGGCCAGGACGACCTGCACTGGGCGGTGCAGGCGCAGCAGCTGGGCACCGGCCATGCGGTGCAGCAGGCGATGCCGGCCATTCCCGAGGCGGTGGACGTGCTGGTGCTGTACGGCGACGTGCCGCTGACCGCGCCCGACACCTTGCGCCGGCTGCTCGATGCCCCCGGCCTGCTGCGCGTGCTGGTGGCCGAGCCGCAGGATCCGAGTGGCTACGGACGCATCGTGCGCGATCCGCAGGGGCGGGTGGCGGCGATCGTCGAACATCGCGATGCCGACGAGGAGCAGCGCCGGATCCGCACCATCAACACCGGCATCATCGCCGCCGAGGCCGACCCGCTGAAGCGCTGGCTGGCGCGGCTTTCCAACGGCAACAGCCAGGGCGAGTACTACCTGACCGACGTGTTCGCGATGGCCGCCGAGGAATACAACCCGGCCGAACTTGTCCTGGTCGCCGACCCGCTGGAGGCCGAGGGCGCCAACGATCCGTGGCAGCTGGCCCAGCTCGAGCGCGCATTCCAGCTGCGCTGCGCGAAGGCCTTGTGCGCGCAAGGCGCGCGCCTGCTCGACCCGGCACGCCTGGACCAGCGCGGCAGCGTGCGCGTCGGCCGCGACGTGGAGATCGATGCCAACGTGGTGCTCGAAGGCGAAGTCGAACTGGGTGATGGCGTGCGCATCGGCCCGTTCACCCGGCTCAAGGACGTGCGGCTGGGAGCGGGGACCGTGGTGCGCGCGCACTGCGACCTCGATGGCGTGGTCAGCGAGGGGGCGGCGCAGATCGGTCCCTACGCGCGGTTGCGACCGGGCACGGTGCTGGCCGACGGCGTGCATGTCGGCAACTTCGTCGAGACCAAGAAGGTGGTGCTGGGCTTGGGCAGCAAGGCCAACCACCTCACCTACCTGGGCGACGCGAATATCGGCGCGGGCGTGAACATCGGTGCCGGTACCATCACCTGCAACTACGACGGCGTGAACAAGTCGACCACGACCATCGGCGACGGCGCCTTCATCGGCTCGAACTCGGCGCTGGTGGCGCCGGTGGAGATCGGCGCCGGCGCGACCATCGGCGCCGGTTCGGTGATCACCCGCAACGCGCCCGCCGGCGAGCTGACGGTCGCGCGCGCGCGGCAGGGCACGCTGGAAGGCTGGAAGCGGCCGCAGAAGAAGCCGAAGGACTGAGCTCGACAGCGCTGACTTGTGTTTTTTGTAGGAGCGGGCATGACCGCGACACCGATACACGCCTGCGATCCGTCGTCGACGGGGCTGCCAGGGACGTCGGTGTCGCGGTCATGCCCGCTCCTACAAGGGCATGCTGCTGCAGCACGGCCCGGGCCACATACCGGCCCGCGAACGGCTCAGCTCTCCGGCAGCATCACCGCCACGCACAGGCCGCCATCGCTGCGGTTCTGCAGCGACAGGCGCCCGCCGTGCGCTTCGATGATCTCGCGGGTCAGCGCCAGCCCCAGGCCGGTGCCATTGCGCTTGGTCGAATAGAACGGCAGCAGCGCGTTCTGCAGCACCGCGTCGTTCATGCCGGCGCCGCGGTCCAGCACTTCGATCCGGGTCCACCCGGGCAGGCGCAGCAGGCGCACGCGCACCTCGTCGCTGGGCGGCGAAGCGTCGCCACCGGCCTCGTGCGCGTTCTTGAGCAGGTTCAGCAGGGCCTGTTCCATCTGCGCCGGATCGACCCGCGCCTGCAGTTCCGCGCTGGCGCCTTCCAGCTCGAAGCCGATCTGCCGCTGCAGGCGACCGAGGAAGTCGCGCCAGACCACCGGCTGCAGCTGTGGTTGCGGCAGCTTGGCGAAGCGCGCGTAACCGCGGATGAAGCCTTCCAGGTGGCGTGCGCGGTCCTCGACCGTGGAGAACACCTCGCCGAGCCGCTCGTAGCGCTCGCGCCGGACCAGTTCGGCGCCGGAGTGCGCCAGCGAGGCGATCGGGGCCAGCGAGTTGTTCAGTTCGTGGCTGATCACCCGGATCACCTTCTTCCAGGTCTGTACTTCCTGGCGGCGCAGCTCCGGGGTCATCAGGCGGATCAGCATCAGCTCGTGGCGGCGGCCGTTGAGGCTGAAATTGCGGCGTGACAGGTGGTAGACCTCTTCCTCGTCGCCTTCCTCGGCCGGCACGGCGAACAGGCTGTCGGCGCCACGGGCGAGCGCCTCGCGCAGTTCCACCGGCAGGCCGTCGACCAGTTCGCCGATGCGCTGGCCCTCGAGCTTGCGCCCGTCGTTGAGCAGCTTGCGCGAAGCCACGTTGGCGTAGACCACGCGGCGCACGCCGTCGCCGCCGTCGGCCGACAGCAGCATCGCCACAGGCGTGTTCTGGACCATGGTGTCCAGCAGCAGCTCGCGCTGGACCAGTTCCAGGCGCTGCTCGCGCAGCACTTCGCCGAGTTCGCCGTGCGCGCGGACCAGCTCGCCCAGCTCGTCGTCGCTGCGCCAGTGCACGCCGAAGTTGAATTCGCCGTCGCGGTAGGTGTTGACGCTGCCGGCTAGCGCGCGGAACAGGGCGCGCAGCGGTGCCAGCGCCCGGTACAGGCTCCACCACATGAGCCCGAGCAGGATCAGCACCGAAAGCACGGCCAGCAGCCAGCCCCGGTCGATCCAGTAGCCGAATGCCCAGGGCAGCGCCGCGGCCAGGGCCAGCACCGGCAGCAGGCGCAGGAACAGGCGAAGGGTGAGGGTGCGACGGATCATCCGGGGCGGCTCACGCGGGGGCGCTGGCGTGGTGGGTGGGGGTCATGCGGGCTTGAGCCCGTGGCGCTCCATGCGCCGGTACAGCGCCTGCCGGCTCATGCCCAGTTCGGCGGCCGCCTGGGCGATCACGCCGCCGGCGCGTTGCAGCGCCGCCTCGAGCTGCTCGCGCTCGGGCTCCTGCGCCGGCCCGCCACGCAGCGCGGGCGCGCGCGGCAGGCCCAGGTCGGCGACCTCGATCCGCGCCCCGGTGGCGAGCAGCTGCGCGCGCTGGATCACGTTGCGCAGCTCGCGCACGTTGCCCGGCCATGGATGGCGCTGCAGCGCGGTGACGGCGGCGGCCGACAGCCGCTTGCCGCCATCGAGGAAGCGCTCGGCCAGCGGCAGGATGTCGCCGGGACGCTCGGCCAGCGGCGGCATCGCCAGCTCGATGGTGTTGAGCCGGTAGTAGAGGTCTTCGCGGAACGTGCCTTCGCGGATCATCGTCGGCAGGTCGGCGTTGGTCGCGCTGACCACGCGCACCTTGACCTGGCGCTCGCGGTTGGAGCCGAGCCGCGCGAAGCGCCCGGTTTCGAGCACGCGCAGCAGCTTCATCTGCCCGGCCGGCGGCAGGTTGCCGATTTCGTCCAGGAACAGGGTGCCGCCGTCGGCGGCCTCGAACTTGCCTTCGCGCGCCTTGTTGGCGCCGGTGTAGGCGCCGGCCTCGGCGCCGAACAGTTCGGCCTCGATCAGGTCGGCCGGCAGTGCGCCGCAGTTGAGGGTGACGAACGGACCGCCCTTGGCCGGCGAATTGGCCTGGATGATCTCGGCGATCTTCTCCTTGCCGCTGCCGTTGGGACCGGTGACCAGTACCGGCAGGTCCGAACGCGCGACCTGGCAGGCCAGGGCGACGACGCGCTCGCTGGCCGGGTCGGCGAACACCGCGCCGCACAGGTCGTAGCGACGGGCCAGGTCGTCGCGGCGCCGGCGTTCGCCGTCGCGGCGCTGGTCCAGTTCGCGGCGTGCGTCGGCCAGTTCCAGCAGGTTGTTGACCGTGCCCAGCAGCTTGGCGTCCTGCCACGGCTTGGCCACGTAGTCGGCGGCGCCGGCCTTGATCAGTTCCACCGCGCTTTCCAGATGGGTCCACGCGGTGAGCAGCACCACCGGCAGGTCGGTGTGGCGCTGCCGGATCGCGGCGAACAGGGCGCGACCCTCGTCACCGGAGGTGGTGTCGGCGGTGAAGTTCATGTCCTGGATCACCAGGTCGACCGCCTCGCTGTCGAGCAGCGCCAGCCCCGCCTCGGGCGAGGCGGCATGCACGGTCGAAAGGTCGTGCAGCGAGAACAGCACTTCCAGCGCGGTGGCGACCGCGGGGTTGTCGTCGATGACGAGGATCGTGGACATGCAGGCGGGGTCGTGTTCCTGGCGGGAGGGTAAAGGCTACCCGTTCCCGGCGGCGCGGTGGCCGAAGCTGAGCACGCGGGTGATCTGCCACTGGCCGTCGCGCAGGCGCCAGACGATGACGAAATCCGCCTGGCCGTCGCACGTGCCCGCGCCGGACTGGCAGAAGCGGTGCTCGCCGCGCGCGATCGCGCCGAAGCCGGCCACGGGATATACGGCGAGGCTGCCGGGCACGAGCTCGCGGGTGAACTTCCCGCAGACGTACTTGCGGGTGTTGTCCAGCATCGCCTCGCGCGTCCAGGTCACCCCGCCGGTGTCGTGGTAGAACTCGACCGCCGGGTCGAAGTAGCCGGCGTGGCGGTCGAGCTGGCCCGGTTCGGCGCAGCGGTTGAACGCGTCGAACACGGCCGCGTCCAGCGCGGCGATGGTCGCGGTGAGCCCGGCGCCGGTGGGCGGCTGTTCGGGCTCGGCCGCCGAAGCGGGGAGTCCGGACGCCAGCCAGGCGATGCCGGCCAGCACGCAGGCCCATGCGGCATTGGGCGCCACGATCCGCGCGGTGGTGGCCGGGCGTGCGTGCTGGTAGCGGCGGTTCATACGCTGCGGGTCGCCACGGCCGGCGGGATCGAGGCGGCGCGCCGCGCGGGCGCCCAGACCGCGACCTGGCCCAGCGCCCACAGCAGGACCGCGCCGGCAGGCAGGTAGAACAGCGGCAGGCGCGCCATCTCGTACTTGCCCATCAGCAGCTGGTTGATCGCGAACGCCAGCAGCATGCCGAGCGCAATACCAATACTGGCCAGCAGGAAGTTCTCCGTCTGGAAGTAGCGCAGGATCTGGCCGCGCGTCGCACCCAGCGCGCGGCGAACGCCGATCTGCTTGGTCCGCTGCTGCACCCAGAAGCTGGCCAGGCCGACGATGCCCAGGGCGGTCACCAGCAGCAACACCACGCAGACGATGCCCAGCAGCCAGGCCATCGCGCGCGGCGCCTGGAAGAATTCGCCGCGCAGCTCTTCGACCGTCTTGGTGTTCTCTTCCATGATGATGCGGTCGGCGCCGTTGGCCTGCAGCACCTTCTTGGCCGCTTCAAGCACTTCGGCGCGGCGCTCGGGCGAGGTGCGGATCAGGTAGTTGCCGCCCAGGTTGTAGTGCGGGCGCAGCGGGAACACCATCGAGTATTCGCGTGCGGTGGGGCCGCCTTGGTTGCTCGGGCGGACCAGGTTCTCGACCACGCCCACGACGCGGGTCGGCTTGTCGCTCCAGCTGTAGAAGCCCTTGCCGATCGGGTCCTCGCCGGGGAACAGCTTGTCGGCGAGCGCGCGGGTGATGATCGCCCCGGGGATGCCGTTGTCGCCGTCGGTCAGGCCATCCAGCAGGGACGAGGCGTCGCTGTATTCGTCGGCGTTGAAGTCGCGTCCGGCCACCAGCTTCAGGCCCAGGGTCTCGATGAACTGGTCTTCGGCCATGTAGGTGGTCGCGCTGAGCGTGGACTGCTGCTGCTCCTGCTTCAGGCGCACGCCGCTGTTCCAGGAGGAATTCACGAACGGCACCTGGTTGAGCACGGTCGCGTCCTTCACCCCGGGGATTCCGCGCAGTGCCACCAGGTCGGTGCGGGTCCGCGCGTTCTGGTCGGCGTCGCTGCCGATGCTGAGGATCTGCACGCGGACCAGCTCGTCCTCGGCCAGGCCGCTGATCTCGCGGATCTGGGTGAGGCGGTCGCTGATCATGAACAGCGCGTTGCAGATGATCGCGCAGGTCAGCGCGATCTCGATGACGATCAGCGATGCGGCGGTCTTGTGCCGCATCAGGGTCGAGAGGATCGGTCGGATGTCCATGGAGCGTCTCCGGGTTGTCTTGCGTAGAGCGGGGCGTGCCCGCTGCTTCGGTCCTTGTAGTCGGCGGGTAGGCCCGGTCGACCGCTGTTTCGATTGACGGCAGTCGCGGGGCGGGCCCCGCGCTGCGTCACTGGCTCTTGAGCTGGATCGCCGGGGTGACCTGCATCGCGCGCCAGGCGGGCAGCAGGCCAGCCAGGACGCTGGCGACGATGGCCAGCACGAAGGTCAGCAGCAGCATGCCCACGTCCAGGTGCGCCAGCTCGGCGTAGCTGGCCGGCTGCAGGCGTACCGCCCACAGGCCCAGCAGCGACAGGCCCAGGCCGAGGATGCCGCCGGCAACACCAATTGCACCGGCTTCGACCAGGCACTGGGTGAAGATCGCCCCGCGCGAGGCGCCCAGGGCGCGGCGTACGCCGATCTCGCTGCCGCGGCGCAGGAACTTGGCCAGCAGCAGGCCGACCGTGTTCACCAGGCAGACCAGCAGGAAGCCGAAGCCCAGCCACAGCTGCATCACCACGTCGTTGGGCACCACGCGGTTGAACTCCAGCCACTCCATGACGTTGCGCAGGCGCACGTTGGTCGGGCGCTTGTAGCGGCCGGCGGTGCGCTGCTGGTCGGAGTAGTTGACCAGGTAATCGCGGTAGGCGCCGGCCTTCTCGGCGGTATCGAGCTGGACCCAGTACTGGATCCACACGCACGGCGCGCTGACGCTGGTGGAGTCGCCGTTGCTGTCGCCCCAGCAGTCCATGCTGCCGTTGCGGCCCATCTCCAGGTCGCGCGAGGTCGAGAACGGCAGGAAGACGTCTTCCAGCGCGCCGTAGCGATCGCTGTTCATGTCGTAGAAGCGCGGGGTCGGCCGCCAGTCCTCGATCACGCCGACCACGGTGAAGTCGGTCTGGTCGATGCGCAGCTGCTTGCCGACGCTGTTGGCGCCGCCGAACGCGCGCTCGTTGAGTGACTTGGAGATCACCGCCACGCGCGCATGCGCCTCGTCCTCCTTCGCGCTCCAGCCGTTGCCGTACAGCATCGGCACGTCGAACATCGGGAAGAAGTCGGAGGTGGTGTAGCGCGCGTCGGACACGAACGGAACCAGGCCTTCGCGGTCGGGCGTGACCGATACGCCGCCGCCGGTCATCATCGCCTGGCGATCGCCGCGCTTCTCGCGCAGCAGGGTTTCGGCGTCGTAGCGGGTGACCTGCTCGCTGGGTTCCTCGCCGGGGGTGAAATCATTCATCTCGGCCGGATCCAGCTGCACGTAGAACAGCTGGTGGCTCTTGCCCGGCATCGGATCGCCGGACAGCACGTGGAACACGGTCAGCGTGGTCATGCACGCACCGATGCCCAGGGCGATGGCGAACACCATCAGCGCGGTCAGGGCCTTGTCGCGGCGGAAGCTGCGCAGGGCCAGGTTGCAGTAGTAGGCGAACATGGACGCCTCCTCAGGCCGTAGCGTCGGATGCGGCGACATCGGTGCGGGCCAGCCGGCTCAGGCTGGGCTCGACCGACAGGTCGGTGGCCACGCCGTCGACGATGTGCACGTTGCGCTGCGCGCGCGCGGCCAGTTCCGGGTCGTGGGTGACCATCACGATGGTGGTGCCGGCGGCGTTGATCTGCTCCATCAGTTCCATCACCCCGCGCGCCATCTGCGAGTCGAGGTTGCCGGTCGGTTCGTCGGCCAGCAGCAGCCTGGGTTCGCCGGCCAGGGCGCGGGCGATCGCCACGCGCTGCTGCTGGCCACCGGACAGTTCGGCCGGGTAGTGCTTCATCCGCGAGGCCAGGCCGACCTGGCCCAGCGCCTTCTCGATCCGCGCCTTGCGGTCGGCGGCCGACAGCCCGCGGTAGCGCAAAGGCACGTCGACGTTGTCGAACAGGTTCAGGTCCGGGATCAGGTTGAAGCCCTGGAAGATGAAGCCGATCTTGTGGTTGCGCAGGCGGCTGCGCGCATCGTCGGACAGGCCGCGCACGTTCTCGCCGTCGAGCAGGTAGTCGCCTTCGCTGAAGGTTTCGAGCAATCCGGCGATGTTGAGGAAGGTGGTCTTGCCCGAGCCGGACGGGCCGGTCACCGCGACGAACTCGCCTTCGCGCACGTGCAGGTCGAGCGAGCGCAGTGCGTGGGTTTCGACCATCGCGGTCCGGTAGATCTTGGAGACCTGGCGCATTTCCAGCATGGCGGGATTCCTCTTGGTGATGTCGGGTGGTGCGGGAAAGGGGGGAGGGATGCAGGGGTTCAGTTGATCGCCACGCGTTCGGCGTCGCCGAACTGGTCGCTGCCGGAGACGACGATGCGGTCGCCTTCCTTCAGCCCGGACACGATTTCCACGTAGCCCAGGCTGCTGGTGCCGGTCTGGATCGGCTGGCGCGTGGCGCTGCGGCCGTCCACCACCCAGGCCCAGCGGCCGCCGTCCTGCTCGACGAACGGGCCGCGCTCGACCATCAGCACGTCCTGGCGGGTGTCGAGCACGATGCGCGCGGACAGGCGTTGGTTCTGGCGCAGGCCCGGTGGCTGTTTGCCGTCGTCGAAGCGCAGGCGCGCGGTGACCTCGCCGTTGACCACTTCCGGCGACACCGCCGAAACCTTGGCCGCGAACGGCGTGCCCTGGCTGGTCACCTGCGCCGGGACGCCGATCGCCAGGTCGCGGGCGAAGCTCTCCGGCACGCGGATCTCGACCTCGAACTCGCTCAGGTCGACGACGCTCAGGATCGGCGCGTTGATCGCCACGTTGGTGCCCTGCGAAATCTGCACCTGGCCGACCTGGCCGTCGAACGGCGCGCGCAGGGTCAGTGCGGCGACCTGGCGCTGAAGCTCGGCCACCACCGCCTGCTGGCGGTCGGCGAGCAGGCGCTTGTTGCGCGCGTCCAGGCTCGCGCCCTGGTCCTGCAGGCCGGCGTCGCTCTGGGTGGTCTTCAGGCCGATCTGTGCCTTCTTCAGTTCGTCGCGGGCGCTGGCCAGTTCGATGTTGGAAACCGCGCCACCGGCGTGGCCGCGCTCGTAGCGTTCCAGGTCGCGCTGCGCGGCGACATGGTCGATCTCGGCCTGGTCCAGCGCCTTGCGCGCATTGAGCCGGGCGATCCGCGCGTCGAGCTGGGCGCGGCTGGCTTCGGCCTCCATGCTGGCCAGGGTCGACTCCTCCTGCACCAGCTTGCTGCGCAGTTCCGGGCTGTCGATCACCGCCAGCGGCTGGTCCTTCTTCACCGCATCGCCGGCCACCACCTGCAGGCTGACCGTGCCGCCGGCGATGGCGTACAGGGTCGGGCTGTTGGCGGTGATGACCCGGCCGTCGGCGGAGATGTCTCGGACCAGGTCGCCGCGCTTGACCTCGGCCACGCGGACCCGCGAGGCGTCATAGGAGCGCGAGCCGGCGCCCCAGCCGGCGACCACCCAGGCCAGCAGCGCCAGGACCGGCAGCGCCGCCAGCGCCGGCCACAGCCAGCGGCGCCACGCCGGGCGGGCTTGCGAGGCGGAGGAGAGCGGGCGGTCCTGGGCGGAGGTGTCGGGGATCATGCGCGGCCACGGGCAAGAAAGGTCGTACCCAACAACGCATGCGGCGTGCCAACTTCAACTATATGAATTGAAAGGAAAACGTGCCCACAAGAAAGTGTCCGTCGCGTCCAGCGGACACTCCCGGACACTTCCGCGCCGGGCGGACAGCGCGAAGACAGATCCGGGTCGTGGAGGGACAGGGCCCGGCCAGCGGCGGGACCGACTCCGCTAGAATCGCGATCTTCCCCGCAACTGGATGGCGGCATGTGCGGCATCGTCGGCGCGATCGCGGATCGCGATGTGGTACCGGTCCTGGTCGAGGGCCTCAAGCGCCTTGAGTACCGCGGCTATGACTCCTCCGGCATCGCGGTGGCCGACGCCACCAGCGTGCGCCGCGTACGCCGCACCGGGCGCGTGGCCGAGATGGAGCAGGCGGCAGTGGCCGAGGGCTTTCGCGGCGTGCTGGGCATCGGCCATACCCGCTGGGCCACGCATGGCGGAGTGACCGAGGCCAACGCGCACCCGCACATCAGCCACGGCGACCTGGCCCTGGTCCACAACGGGATCATCGAGAACCATGAAGCCCAGCGCGAACGGCTGGCTTTGCTGGGCTACGTCTTCGAGTCGCAGACCGACACCGAGGTCATCGCGCACCTGATCCACCACCACATGGCCGGTGGCCGCGACCTGCTCGCCGCACTCCAGGCGGCGGTGAAGGAACTGACCGGTGCCTACGCACTGGCCGTGCTCAGCCGGTCCGAGCCTGGACGCCTGGTCTGCGCGCGGATGGGGTGCCCGCTGCTGGTGGGCCTGGGCGAGGGCGAGAACTTCGTCGCGTCCGATGTTTCGGCGATCCTCCAGGCCACCCGCCGGGTGATCTTCCTGGAAGAAGGCGACACCGCCGAACTCACCCGCGCCGGCGTGCGTGTGTTCGACGGCGACGATGCTCCGGTGGAGCGCGAGGTGCACGTCTCCGACGTGTCGCTGGCTTCGCTTGAGCTGGGCCCGTACCGGCACTTCATGCAGAAGGAAATCCACGAGCAGCCGCGCGCGATCGCCGACACGATCGAAGCGGCGATCGACGCGGGTGGATTCGAGCCCGGGCTGTTCGGCGCCAAGGCCGGCGAAGTGCTGCGCGGCGTGACCGGCGTACAGATCCTGGCCTGCGGCACCAGTTACTACGCGGGCCTGACCGCGCGCTACTGGATCGAGGCGATCGCCGGCCTGCCGTGCTCGGTGGAGATCGCCAGCGAGTACCGCTACCGTGATGCCTACGCCGATCCGGACCACCTGATCGTCACCATCTCCCAGTCCGGCGAAACCCTGGACACGATGGAGGCGCTCAAGTACGCCAAGTCGCTGGGCCATCGCCACACCCTGTCGATCTGCAACGTGCCCGAGAGCGCGATCCCGCGCGCCAGCGAACTGGTCTGCTACACCCGCGCCGGCGCCGAGATCGGCGTGGCTTCGACCAAGGCGTTCACCACCCAGCTGGCCGCGCTGTTCCAGCTGACCATGGTGCTTGGCAAGCTGCACGGGCGGATCACCCCGGAGCAGGAAGCCGACTACCTCGAGCAGCTGCGCCACCTGCCGGGCAGCGTGCAGCACGCGCTGAACCTGGAGCCGCAGATCGCGCTGTGGGCCGAGCGCTTCGCCGGCAAGCAGAACGCGCTGTTCCTGGGCCGCGGCCTGCATTATCCGATCGCACTGGAAGGCGCGCTCAAGCTCAAGGAAATCACCTACATCCACGCCGAGGCCTACCCGGCCGGCGAGCTCAAGCACGGTCCACTGGCGCTGGTGGATGCCTCCATCCCGGTGGTGGTGATCGCGCCCAACGACCGCCTGCTGGAGAAGGTGAAGTCGAACATGCAGGAAGTGCGCGCGCGCGGTGGCGAGCTGTTCGTGTTCGCCGACCAGGACAGCCACTTCAGCGAGTCCGAAGGCGTGCACGTGATTCGCACCCCGCGCCACGCCGGCGTGCTCAGCGCGGTGATCCACACGATCCCGGTGCAGCTGCTGGCGTACCACACCGCCCTGGCGCGCGGCACCGACGTGGACAAGCCGCGCAACCTGGCCAAGTCGGTCACGGTGGAGTGACCGGACGGGCCAGGCCCGTCCTTGGTGACGCTCTGGCCTGCCCGGTGGCGGCCGCTCCGCCGCGTGGCCGGCCAACGGCCGCCCGCGTCAGCGCCGTGGCGGCTATCCCCGCGCGGTGCCCAGCAGCACGCCCAGGTATTCGAAGTACCGGTCGATGTAGCTGATGCCGTTCTCGTGGTCGATCAGGTAGGGATTCATCAGCGTGTGCCGCAGGATCACCAGCCGGTCGGCCCGGTCGTGGTCCAGCGTCCCCGTATCGATGCCCAGCCCGTCCAGGATGCGATGCAGCTCCGCGTCGCCGACCATCGATCGCTGCAAGGTTGTGATCGATGAGAAGAACTGCTTGACCTGCAGGGGCTTGTGCGGGTCGCAGCGCAGCTCGTCGTAGAGCCGGCGGACGAAGGCGTTGGCGGTAGCCAGGTCGCGGTTGCCGTGGGGGTTGAGCGCAAGGCAGACCAGGTTGCTGTCGGGGGGGAACGGCACGCAGGCCGAGACCACGCCCTGCATGTCCCGCGCGAACCGTTGCGCGCGCGCCTGGAACGCCTCGGCGGCCAGCACCGTCTGCCGGGGCATCAGGCCGAAGTTGGCATGGTCCAGGGGCAGCACGCGGTGGGTGACGTAGACGGCCGCGGCCGCCGCGCCGGACTTGGAGCCTTCGGGGATGTACTGGCCCAGCTGCCGGTAGCGCGCCATGTAGTCGCCGGATGCGCCTTCCATGAACACGTAGTCGGCCTGTTCGGCGATCAGCGCGGTCGCACGATGGTCGCGGCAGATGAAGGCACCGGTGCCGTAGGGCAGGTAGCCGAGCTTGTGCGGATCCACCGTCACCGAATCGGTTTCGGCCAGGGCCGCGAAGGCGGCATGCACCTCCGGCTGCGGGAAGTCGCGGTACTCGCCGCGGATTTCCGCTGGCGTGCGCAGGCTGCCGTCGGGATTGCGGAACAGCGTGGCCAGGTAGCCGCCCCAGGCCGCATCGACGTGGATGCCGAAGCCCAGCCCGCGCGCGGCCATGTCGCGACGCGCCTGCACGATCTCGTCGAGCGGGTCGATCGTGCCGTACTCGGTGCTGCCCAGCACGCCCACGACCGTCAGCACCGGCTGGCGCTCGCGTTCGCAGTCGTCCAGCACCTGGCGCAGGGCGTCGGCATCCATGCGCATGCCGCGCGTCGCCACCAGGCGCAGCTGCGCGCGACCGAGGCCGAGCATCTTCAGGCCCTTGCTCCAGGAGTAGTGCGCGGTGATCGGCGCCAGTACCTGCGGGACCTTCAGGTCGCGGTGGCGGGCGAAGAATTCGACCAGCCCCAGGGTCTCCGGGCGCTGGGCCTGGAAGCGTTCGCGCCAGGCCCGGCCCTCGCCGTCATCCAGCCCGGCGAGCCAGTCCTGCCATCGCACCAGCAATGCGATCGCGGCGGCCGGCTCCAGGTTGAAAGCCTGCCAATCGTCTTCGGGCACGCCGATGTCCGGTACGCCCGCCGCGCGCAGCGCGACCGGGAACGCCTTCAGCGCCAACGCCAGCCGCAGGGCCTGGTAGTTGGCCAGGGTGCCGCCGGAAGTCAGGTGGCCGAATGCGCAGTCCGGCCGCGTGGGGTCGCTGGGATATCCGAGCATGCGCGCCAGCTGCAGCCCGGCCTGGATCTCCAGCTGCACGGTGATCGGCGCGGCGTCTTCGCTGACGTTGTTCGGGTTGTAGGGCAAGGCGAGGATCTGCGCCGCCAGCCCGGGCAACAGCAGGTCCGAGGCCATGTGGCCGATGTAGCGCGGGCTGTGGAAAGGCACCGATTGCTTCAGCGCAGCCGACAGCTGGTGCAGCTCGCGGCGCATCTTCGCTTCCAGCGCCTGGTACTGCGGATGCTGCGCCGCGGTGGTGGGGATGGCGGGCGGATCCTCGGGATGGAAATTGCGGCGCCAGTGCACGTGGTCGCGGAGGAATTCCACCACCAGCTTTTCCAGCAGCGAGTCGTTCTCGCCGTAGGGGCCCAGGAAGCAGGCGTCGAGCCGACGCTGCTCCGCGCCGGGGGCAGCGGAATCCATCGGGAGGGCGGCATTGGCCAGGCGTGGGTCGGACATGCGGGCAGCCTATGCCGACGTGCCCGGTTGGCCCCTGATCTGGATCAAACCGGCGGTGGATGGTCCGGCGGCTCAGCCGTCGACGGTCTGGTCCGGGACCTTGGACAGTTCCGAGGCGCGGCGTTCGTCCAGGTGGCGCTGCAGCCGGGCCACGTCCTCCGGCGACCAGTCATCGATGCCGGTGACTTCGAGCCATGCATCGATGTAGTGCGAGGGCGCGTAGACGTGGCCGAAACCCATCGGCGCGCTCATCGACAGCGAGGTGTCCATCGCCATCTGCATCGCGGTCACCACCGGATACCAGCGCATGGCCGGGGATACATCCGGAGGGCGCGGGGCATCGAGCAGTTCGGGCCGGCGGAAGAAGCTGTTCCGGTCGAAGAAGGTCACCGCGTCGCTGCCGTACTGCAGGTACACCAGCCGCATCGGTCCCCAGGGCGTGCCGGGCGGGGTGGAGCTGCCTTCCTGGTTCATGAAGCGGACGAACGAGCCGTCCTCGAACTGCGGCAGCCACACCGGCGTGCCCGGAGTGCGCGCCCGGGTCAGCCCGGCCCATTGCGAGGCCGCGAACGGCGGCCCGCTCCAGACCGCGCCATCGAATGGTTCTTCCAGCAGCTCGAACAGCTCGAACGAACGCTCGGAATTGAGCGCGCCCAGGCTCAGGCCGTGCAGGAACAGCTTGGGCCGCTGCCCGGCCGGCAACGTGCGCCAGTAGCCGTACACCTCGCGGAACAGCGCGCGCGCGGTGACACCGCCGGTATCGGGGTCGAGGAACAGGGTGAGCGGGCTGGACAGGTACGAGTACTGCACCGCGACGCTGGCCATGTCGCCGCGGTACAGGTATTCGATTCCGTCGATGCCCGACGGATCCACCCAGCCGGTACCGGTCGGGGTGATGATCACCAGCGCCTTGCGCGAGAAACCACCGACCCGCTTGAGTTCTTCCAGTGCCAGGCGGGCCCGTTCTTCCGGCGTGTCGCCGGTGGGCAGGCCCGCATAGACGCGCAGCGGCGCCTTGGCACCGGGGCCTGCGAGCTGGGCGATGTCGGCGGCCGTGGGCCTTGCATCGACATAACGCCGGCCCATCCGGCCCAGTTCGTTCCAGGCCACCAGCGACTGCGCGCTGCCGGGGCTGTCCGACTCCTGCGGCGCCTGCATTTCGGGCGGGATCAGGCTGTCGGCCTGCCGGTACGAGGCGTCGAGCATGTCCAGGATCGCACTGAAGATCACCCCGTTGACCAGGCCCACCAGCAGCAGCACGCCAGCGATCGCGCCCACGACGCGGGCGATCCGGCGCGGCACGCGGCGCGCGACCAGGCCCATCACCGCGCGCACGGCCGCCAGTGCAGCGCGTCCGACCACGACGGCCAGCACGGCGACCAGGAGCGCACCCGCGAGCACGCCCAGGGCGCGCGCGGGTGCAGCCGGCTCCAGGTGCATCAGGGTGCGGACGATGTTGTCCCAGTGCTGGCTGCGCCACAAAGCGATGGCGGCGAGCGCGGCACAGGACGCGAGCACGATGCGGCGCCGCTGTTTCTCGCCGCCAGCGCCCGGCAGGGGCAGTTCGAGGTAGGCCCACAGCCAGCGCAGCAGCACGCCCAGTCCGTAGCCGGCGGCCAGGCAAAGTCCCGAGAGCACCGCCTGCGCGACGGTGATGCGCGGCGTGAGGCTGGGAGTGAGCGAGGCGAAGAAGAACAGCGCACCCAGCACCAGTCCGGTGTTGCGGAAGCGACCGAACAGGCGCTGGCGGATCGTGCTGGCCAGCGCGCGACCGCGCCCGCCGGGTGTGTCACCTGCTTCAGTCGCGGAGTTTCCCATCCGGTTCCCCCTAGCCTGTATGCGCACAAGGCGCCCCCGGGACCACTATAGCGGCCCGGGTCATTGACGTGACCGCGGTCGCGCTTCCCGTCTCCGCGGGGTCGATCCGTCCCGGTAAGATCGCGATACCGCATTCGCAAGCACGTCCATGTCCCAGCGCGCCTGGGTGGCCGCCGCCATCCACACGATCGAGGCCGACTTCAACCGTTCGGCCGATACCCACCTGATCCCGCTGCCGCTGCCGGGCTACCCGGGCGTCGACGTCTACCTGAAGGACGAGTCCAGCCACCCCACCGGCAGCCTCAAGCACCGCCTGGCGCGTTCGCTGTTCCTCTACGCGCTGGCCAACGGCTGGCTGCGCGAAGGCAGCACGGTGGTGGAGGCATCCAGCGGATCGACCGCGGTGTCGGAGGCCTACTTCGCGCGCCTGCTGGGCCTGCCGTTCATCGCAGTGATGCCGGCCTCGACCTCGCCCGAGAAGATCGCCGCGATCGAGTTCCAGGGCGGCCGCTGCCACCTGGTCGAGAGCGCCTGCTCGCTCAACGAAGAGTCCGAAGCGCTGGCTCGCGAGACCGGCGGCCACTTCATGGACCAGTTCACCTACGCCGAACGGGCCACCGACTGGCGCGCCAACAACAACATCGCCGAGTCGATCTTCAAGCAGATGGCCGAGGAGCCGCATCCGGTGCCGACGTGGATCGTGTGCGGCCCGGGTACCGGCGGCACAAGCGCGACCCTGGGTCGCTACGTGCGCTACCGACGCCACGACACGCGGGTGCTCTGCGCCGACCCGGAAACGTCGGTGTTCTACGACTACTACGTGTCCTGTCGCGAGGGTCGCGCCGATGTCGGCCTGGCCATCGGCGGCGGTTCGCGGATCGAAGGCATCGGCAGGCCGCGGGTGGAGCGCAGCTTCATTGCCGGCTGCGTCGATGCGATGGTCAAGGTGCCCGATGCGCTGAGCCTGGCCGCGATGCGGCACGTCAGCGCCGCGTTGGGTCGCCGCGTGGGCGGTTCGACCGGTACCAACTTCGTCGGCGTGCTGCGCGCCGCCCAGGCGATGCACGAAGCCGGGCAGGGCGGCTCGATCGTGAGCATCCTCTGCGACAGTGGCGCGCGCTATGCGCACAGCTACTACGACCCGGCCTGGTACGTGCGGCACGGGATCGACGTGGAGGGCGCGGACCAGGCAATCGCCGCGGCCGTGGCGGGCGGGATGCTGGACGGACTGCCGGCCTGCGGGGAGCTGTAGCGCGGCGCCTCGCCGGCGGCCGGGCCGCCAGCGGCGGGCGACGAACCCGCCGGTTCCACGATCCCGTCGCGTGTCGGATTCGTGGCGCAGGCCTGCGCGGGTGCCTGGCCAACGGTCCGGCATGCTTGATTTCCGCCCCGGCTGGCGGCATCTATCCGGTGAACCCACGATCCACGGCCCTCCATGCAAGCCAATCCGCTGCTCGATTTTTCCGGTCTCCCCCGTTTCGACGCGATTCGCCCCGAGCACGTGGCACCCGCCATCGACGCGCTGCTTGCCCAGGCCGAAGCGGCGGTGAAGGATGCCGAGGCCGTTGCGCCGCTGACCTGGGGCAGCTTCGTCGTCCCGCTGGAGGACGCCACCGAACGCCTGTGGCGCGCCTGGGGCCAGGTCGGGCACCTGCAGGCGGTGGTCAACACCCCGGCGCTGCGCGAGGCCTACAACGCCAACCTGCCCAAGGTGACCCGCTTCGGTGCGTCGCTGGGCCAGAACCTGCAGTTGTTCGCGCAGTACAAGGCATTGGTGGCCGCACCGGAGTACGCCGGCTACGACGCGGTGCGGCGCAAGGTGGTCGACAACGCGCTGCGTGATTTCCGACTCGGCGGCGCGGAGCTGGATGACGCCGGCAAGCAGCGCTACTCGGCGGTGCAGGAGGAGCTGGCGGCGCTGTCGGCGAAGTTCTCGCAGAACGTGCTCGACGCGACCGACGCGTTCGCGCTGTACGTCGAGGACCAGGCACGGCTGTCCGGCCTGCCGGCGGACGTGGTCGCGGCCGCGCGCGCGGCCGCGGAGAAGGAGGGCAGGCCGGGCTGGAAGCTGACCCTGCAGATGCCGTGCTACCTGCCGGTGCAGGCCTACGCCGACGACCGCGCGCTGCGCGAGGCGCTGTATCGCGCCAACGGCCTGCGCGCTTCCGAGGCCGGTCCGGCGGAGCTGGACAACAGCGCCCTCATCGACCGCATCCTCGCGCTGCGCGCCGAACTGGCCGGGCTGCTGGGGTTCGCCAGCTACGCCGAGTACTCGTTGGCCACCAAGATGGCGCAATCGCCCGACGAGGTACTGGCCTTCCTGCGCGACCTGGCTGGCCGCGCGCTGCCGTTCGCGCGCCGCGATCGCGCCGAGCTGGAAGTGTTCGCCCGCACCGAACTGGGCCTGGACGAGCTGCAGCCCTGGGACCTGGGCTACGCCAGCGAGAAGCTCAAGCAGGCGCGTTACAGCTATTCGGAGCAGGAAGTGAAGCAGTACTTCTCCGAGGAGCCGGTCCTGGCCGGCCTGTTCGCCGTGATCGAATCGCTGTACGCGGTGAAGGTGAAGCCGGACACCGCGCCGGCGTGGCACCCGGACGTGCGCTTCTACCGGGTCGAGGATGCGCACGGCCAGCTGCTGGGCCAGTTCTACCTGGACCTGTACGCGCGCGAAGGCAAGCGCGGTGGCGCCTGGATGGATGATTGCCGCAATCGCCGCGCCCGCGCGTCCGCCACCCAGACGCCGTCGGCTGTTCAGACACCGCTCGTTTACCTGGTCTGCAACTTCGGCAAGGGCGTTGACGGCAAGCCGGCCACCTTCACCCATAACGAGGTCACCACCCTGTTCCACGAGATGGGCCACGGCCTGCACCAGCTGTTGACCGCGATCGGCGAGCTGCCGGTGGCCGGGATCAACGGCGTGGAGTGGGATGCGGTGGAGCTGCCCAGCCAGTTCATGGAAAACTTCTGCTGGGAGTGGATGCGCGTGCAGGCGATGACCGCGCACGTGGACAGCGGCGCGCCGCTGCCGCGCGCACTGTTCGACAGGATGCTGGCAGCCCGGAATTTCCAGAGCGGCATGTTCACCGTCCGCCAGCTGGAGTTCGCTCTGTTCGACATGGAGCTGCACAGCCGCTTCGTGCCGGAACAGGAAAGCGTGCTGCAGCTGCTGGAACGCGTGCGCGACGAGGTCGCGGTCAATCGCGCGCCGGCCTGGCATCGCTTCCCGCACCAGTTCAGCCACATCTTCGCCGGTGGTTACGGTGCCGGTTACTACAGCTACAAGTGGGCCGAGGTGCTCAGCGCCGATGCCTATGCCGCCTTCGAGGAAGCCCCGGACCAGCTGGCAGCCACGGGCGCGCGCTTCCTCGCCGAGGTGCTGTCGCGCGGTGGCAGTCGCAGCGCGCTGGAGAACTTCACCGCCTTCCGCGGCCGTGCGCCGAACATCGATGCGCTGCTGCGGCACTCGGGGATGGCGGCCTGAGGCGGCGCAGGATGGGGAAGCGTTCGTAACGGCGCAAGCCCCGCGCTACGAGGGGGATCCAGGATCTTGCCGGTCGGGCCCGGATGCGCGCGTAGCCGGGATGCGGGCGGTGCAGCGTCCTCGCTGCCCGCAGAGCCGCTGCGTCCCCATGACAAGAAGCCCGGCTTGCGCCGGGCTTCTCCGTTTCACGTCACGTAACCGCCGCTGCGCTCAGGGCCGCGCGAACACCAGCGTGCCGTTGGTGCCGCCGAAGCCGAAGCTGTTGGACATCACCAGGTCCAGCTGCGCGTCGCGGCTTTCGCGCACGATCGGGAAGCCTTCCGCGCGCGGGTCGAGGTTCTCGATGTTGGCCGAGCCGGCGATGAAGCCGTCGCGCATCATCAGCAGGCAGTAGATCGCCTCGTGCACGCTGGCCGCACCGAGCGAGTGGCCGGACAGGGCCTTGGTCGAGGACAGCGGCGGCACCGCTTCGCCGAACACCTCGCGCACCGCCTGCAACTCGGTCACGTCGCCCAGCGGCGTGGAGGTGCCGTGGGTGTTGAGGTAATCGACCTTGCGGCCACGCACGCCTTCCAGCGCCATGTGCATGCAGCGCACCGCACCCTCGCCGGACGGGGCGACCATGTCGGCGCCGTCGGAGGTCACGCCGTAGCCGACCAGCTCGGCATGGATGCGCGCGCCGCGCGCGATCGCGTGGTCCCAGTCCTCCAGCACCAGCATGCCGCCGCCGCCGGCGATGACGAAGCCGTCGCGGCCGGCGTCGTACGGACGCGAAGCCTTCTCCGGCGTGTCGTTGAACGAGGACGACAGCGCGCCCATCGCGTCGAACATCACGCTCATGGTCCAGTCCAGGTCCTCGCCGCCGCCGGCGAAGACGATGTCCTGGGCGCCGTGGCGGATCAGGTCGGCCGCGGCACCGATGCAGTGCGCCGAGGTCGCGCAGGCCGCGCTGATCGAATAGCTCAGGCCCTTGATCTTGAACGCGGTGGCCAGGTTGGCCGACACGGTCGAGCACATCGTGCGCGGGACCATGTACGGGCCGACCTTGCGCACCCCGCGCTCGCGCAGCAGGTCTGCCGTTTCCACCTGCCAGCGGCTGGAGCCGCCACCGGAACCGGCGATCAGGCCGGTGCGCGGGTTGCTCACCTGCGCCTCGTCCAGGCCGGCGTCGGCGATGGCGTCGCGCATGGACACGTAGCTGTAGGCCGCCGCGTCGCTCATGAAGCGCTTGAGCTTGCGGTCGATCTCCGCGTCCAGGTCCAGTTCGACCGCGCCGCCGACCTGGCTGCGCAGGCCGCGTTCGGCGTGGTCGGGCAGGGCGCGGATGCCGGCGCGGCTTTCGCGCAGCGCGGCGGAGACGGTGTCGAGATCATTGCCCAGGCATGAGGTGATGCCCATGCCGGTGATGGCGATGCGGCGTGCCATGTCAGAAGTCCTCGGTGGAGGTGAACAGGCCCACGCGCAGGTCCTTGGCGGTGTAGATCTCGCGACCGTCGACCAGCATGCGCGCGTCGCCCTGGGCCATCACCAGCTTGCGGTTGATGACCCGGCTGATGTCGATCTCGTAGGTGACCAGCGTGGCCTTGGGCAGTACCTGGCCGGTGAACTTGACCTCGCCGCAGCCCAGTGCGCGGCCGCGGCCGGGCGCGCCCAGCCAGGTCAGGTAGAAGCCGACCAGCTGCCACATCGCATCCAGGCCCAGGCAGCCGGGCATCACCGGGTCGCCGATGAAGTGGCACTGGAAGAACCACAGGTCCGGGCGGATGTCGAGTTCGGCGCGGATGAAGCCCTTGCCGTACTTGCCCCCGTCGTCGTTGATTTCGACGATGCGGTCGAACATCAGCATCGGGTCGGCGGGCAGGCGGGCGTCGCCGGAGGCGAACAGTTCACCGCGACCGCTGGCGACCAGCTGTTCGCGGGTGAACGAGGAGGCGCGAGTCATGGGGGTTCCGGGCAGGAAAAGCGTTAAATGGTGCCCGAGAAATACTGTTTCAATCAAATGTTGGACATACGCGGGCGTCTGTTCGCGTGGGCGTCTCCGGCGTGCGCCGCGCGAAGGCCCGCTGCTGCTGCGCGGGAAGCCCCGCCCGCAAGCCGACGCCGTGTACCGGCGCGGACGGCAGGCCCGGCGCACGCACGGCCGTCCGCCGGGGTTGCCGGCACAATAGGCGGGCATGCCTCCCGAAGTTCCGCAGCCGTCGCGCAAGATCATCCACGTGGACATGGACGCCTTCTACGCGTCGGTGGAGCAGCGCGACGACCCCTCGCTGCGCGGGCGGCCGGTGGTGGTGGCCTGGCGCGGCGCGCGTTCGGTGGTGTGCGCGGCCTCGTACGAGGCCAGGAAATACGGCGTGCGTTCGGCGATGCCGGCGCTGCGGGCCGAGCGGCTGTGCCCGGACGCGGTGTTCGTGCCGCCGGACTTCATCCGCTACAAGGCCGCGTCGCGCCAGATCCGCGAAATCATGCTGGCCCATACCGACCTGGTCGAACCGCTGTCGCTGGACGAGGCCTATCTCGACGTCACCGAGGCGAAGTCCGGCCTGCCCAGCGCCACCGCCGTGGCCGAGGCGATCCGCGCGCGGATCCGCGAGGAGACCGCGCTGACCGCCTCGGCCGGCGTGGCGCCGAACAAGTTCCTGGCCAAGATCGCCTCGGACTGGAACAAGCCCGATGGCCTGTTCGTGCTGCGTCCGCGCCAGGTCGAGACGTTCCTGACCCCGCTGCCGGTCGGCCGCATCCCGGGCGTGGGCAAGGTGATGCAGGGCAAGCTGGAAGCGTTGGGCATAGCCACGGTTGGCGACCTGCGCGCACTGTCGCTGGAGGAACTGCAACGGCGCTTCGGAAGTTTCGGCGCCGCGCTGCACCGGCGCGCACGCGGCATCGACGAGCGGCCGGTCGAGCCGGACCAGCCGGTGCAGTCGGTCTCCTCAGAGGACACCTTCGCCGAAGACCTGCCGCTGGACGCCCTGGAACCGGCGATCCGGCAGCTGGCGGACAAGACGTGGCAGGCATCGCGCAAGACCGGGCGGGTCGCCCGTACCGTCGTGCTCAAGCTCAAGACGGCCCAGTTCCGGATCCTGACCCGCAGCCTCACGCCCGATGCGCCACCGGACTCGGCGCAGGCCTTGGCCACGATCGCGCTGGCGCTGCGGGCCAAGGTGGCGATGCCGGCGGGCACGCGCTACCGCCTGGTTGGCGTCGGCCTGTCCGGCTTCCGCGAGCCGGAGGAGGTCGCGTCCCAGGCCGACCTGTTCGCCGCGGACTGACCGTGCCGTTCGAGCGGTCGGCCGACCCGGGCCTGCCAGTGGGAATCCAGGGTCTCGTCGCGGGCGAAGCGTCGCAGTGCGATCCGCTCACTTCTCGCAGCCGCACCATGCCGGCTCCGTCGTCGTGGACGACCTTGATCAGCAGGGTATCGCCCTCGACTTCGAAGTCCGCGCCGGCGCTTCGGTGAACGGGATATGGGCGTGCGTGTCGCTGCCGCGGCGCACGTCGAACGTGTGGCGCCAGTGGTTGCTGGGCGTTCGCAGCAGGCTTGGCGCGGCGGCCACGAGGGCGCGGCTGGTGGGCGTCGGGATGATTCGTGGGGACGACCCGACCAGTCCAGGCAAGGGCCAGCGCGCGGCCGCGGCCACCAGCGCAATGATGCGCCCCCGCATCGCTGCGCCGTCGTACGGAAACCCGGCATCGTCGCGATGCCGGGTTTCGCGCCCTCGCTCAGCGTGCCGGCTGCCAGCGCACGCTCAGGCCGTACTCGCGACCGGGCTGGTTGTACCAGTCCACCAGCTGGTAGTCGCGGTCGAACAGGTTGGTCACCCGCGCCAGTACGGTCCAGTCGCTGCCCAGGGCGTACTCGAAGCGCAGGTCCAGGGTCGCATAGCCGCCCACGCGCACCAGGTTGGCGGCGTCGTCGAAGCGGCTGCCCGCGGCGTTGACCGTGGTGCCGAACGCGAACGCGCCAAAATCGCGGTCCAGGTCCACGCGGCCGGTATCGCGGGCGCGGCGCGGCAGCAGGTTGCCGCGGTTGGGACCTTCGGAACGGTTGCGTGGATCGACGTGGCTGTACTGCGCGGCCAGGTCCCATCCGGCGAACGTGGTCGCCACCGTCAGCTCGCCGCCGCGCAGGCGCGCGGTGTCGATGTTGCCGGGAAGGAAGGTGGCCGAATCGAAGCTGATCAGGTCGTCGACGCGGTTCTCGAACACGTCCAGCGTCCAGCGCCACGCATCGACCTGGCCGGACAGGGCGAGGTTGAGGTCCTTCGACTCTTCCGGCTGCAGGTCCGGGTTGCCGTAGTACGGGTAGTACAGGTCATTGAAACTCGGCGCGCGGAAGCCGGTGGAGTAGCGCGCCGACAGCAGAAGGCCGCCATCGAAGTGCCAGCCCCAGCCCAGGTTGCCGGTGGTGTGGCTGCCGAACTGCTCGTTGTCGTCGCCGCGCAGGCCGGCCTGCAGCTGCTGGGCGCCGAAGCGGCCCTGGTATTCGGCGAACACGCCGGTGTTGTCGCGGCTGTCCACGTCATAGGCGGTGTTGCCGGTGATGTGGTCGTCCAGCCAGTCAAGGCCGGCAGTCAGGTTCTGGCCTTCGCGCAGCATGAAATCGCCCTGCACCGAGGCCTGGTCGCGACGTGTCTCCAGGCCGCCGACGAAGCCGGTGGCGCCGTAGTCGTCGGACTCGTCGTAGCTGCGGCCGACGGTGGCCTGGAATGCGGTCGCGGTCGAGGGTGCGAAGCGCAGCTTGCCGGAGAACACCTGCTGCACCGTCTCGGAGTAGTTGGCCCAGCTGCCGTCGTAGTGGTTGTAGCCTTCGGCGCGCAGCGCGGTGCCCTCGAGCGTCCAGGCCTCGCCGAGCTTGCCGCCGCGCAGGTTGGCCGAGCGGTTGCGATACCCGTCGCGGTCCGGTTCGTCGGCGAAGCACCCGGCGCCCCAGCCGGCGGCGGTGCCATCGCAAGCGTTGATGCCGTCGGTGCGCAGGAAGGCGAAATCGGCGCCGAACCATCCGCGCTCGCCGCCCAGGCCCAGGCCGGCGCTGGCTTCGCGCAGGTTGTTGCTTCCGATCCCGGCCATCGCGCGCGGCTGCAGGGCGCCGGTGTCGCGACGGGTGAAGATCTGGATCACGCCACCGATCGCATCAGCACCGTACAGGCTCGAGTGCGGGCCGCGCACGATCTCGATCCGTTCGATCTGCTCGACCGGCAGGTCCTGCAGCGCCGGCAAGCCGGCGGTGGCCGAACCGATACGCACGCCGTCGATCAGCACCAGCAGCTGGTTGGAGCCGGCGCCACGCAGGAACAGCGAGGTCTGCTTGCCCATGCCGCCGGTGTTGGTCAGGTTGATGCCGGCGCGGCCGGCCAGCAGCTGCTGCAGCGAGGTGGACTGGCTGCGCTCGATCTCGGCGCGGCCGATGACCTGGGCCGGCGACAGGCTGTCGCGCAGGGCGATCTGCGTGCGGGTGGCGGTGACCAGCACCTCGTCGAGGTCGGTGGCCTGGTCGGCCCAGGCAGTGAGGGGCAGGGCCAGCGCCAAGGCGACGGCGGTGGTCAGCGGGCGGAACGTCATCGGGCAACTCCATGCGTGCGTGGCGCCGCACCCGGCGCCAGTTTGGGGAGTCGCGAATGGAGGATGCACGGAGCGGACAGACGCCACGCGGCGTCGGCACGCCGCAATGCCCTCCGCATCGCAACCTGGGTTCCGCAAGGCCGGTCTCCGGGCTTGCGATCGGGAAACCGGCGTTTCAATGCCGGACTCCAGCGGCGACGCCTTCCCGTGCCGTGCACAGTGGCGGATGTCGCGCGTTGCGGTCGCTTACCGTTGCGGGGGCAGCGCCGGCCTTGTCCTGGTTTCACCCGTGGACGCACCGGCTTCCCGTTTCAACCCGTCCGGCGGTCGCCGGCCAGGTCACCTTGCAGGGCCGGGATTGTATGCCATCGGCACCCGCGCGCGTCCGCGACCGGCTTGATCCAGGTCACCGGACCGCAGCTATGTGGCGTGGCGCGGGGATATGGGGCGGATCCGCCCGGACGGGCCGATCAGGTAAAGCGGTTGCCGCCGTCGTCCTCGGGCGCAGGCGATTCCGAGGCAGGCGAGGCATCGGTGCTTTCGCCACTGTCGCCATAGAACGCGGTGGTCACCGGACCGCCGACCGGCTTGCCGCGTGGCGGCGGCAATGCGGCGCTTGCGGTTTCGAGCTCGGCCAGCAGTTGTGCCCGGCGCGGCTCGGGCACGTCGTGCCAGTGGCAGTCCAGCAGCGCGCCTTCCAGCGCGTACAACAGGTTGAGGCTGGGCTTGAAGCCGGCGCGCTTGACCTTCAGGAATGCATGCACCGCACCTGCCGCGACGAGGTCCTCGGGGCTGCGCAGGCCGACCTGGCGCAGCCAGGCTGCGCTCTTCGGGCCGATGTTGCGCAACTGCGCGGTACTCACCGCAGTGCCTCGATGAAAGCGGCGGCGATCGCTTCCAGGCCCCGCTGGTCGTCGGCGTCGAAGCGGTCCGGCACGGGGCTGTCCAGGTCGAGCACGCCGAGCAGTGCGCCGTCCGCGTCGACCAGCGGCACGACCAGTTCCGAGCGCGATGCCGAATCGCAGGCGATGTGGCCGGGGAATGCATGCACGTCGGCCACGCGCTGGGTCTGGCGGGTGCTCGCCGCAGCGCCGCACACGCCCCTGTCCAGCGGGATCCGCACGCACGCCGGCAGGCCCTGGAAGGGGCCGACCACCAGTTCGGTGCCGTCGTAGAAGTAGAAGCCGACCCAGTTCAACTGTGGCAGCGCGTGGGACACCAGCGCGGACAGGTTGGCCGCGTTGGCGATGCGGTCGCGCTCGCCGGCGAGCAGTGCGCGGGCCTGGCCGAGCAGCTGCGCGTACTGCTCCGGCTTGCTGCCGTCGAGGGGAATGGCGGAGAAGGACATGGCCCGATTCTAAACCCAATGGCCGCTCTTCCCGTCCACTGGCGTGGCCAGGGCCCGTGGCGCCCGCCCGGCATGGCCGGTCTATCATCGCCGCCATGACGCAGGGGGGTGCCGCAGTGGACAACGAAACGGACCCGGGTAACAACGGCTGGCGCGGGGGCAGCACGACGCGGCTGGAGGCGTTCGTCGATGCCGCGTTCGCCTTCGCGGTGACCTTGCTGGTGATTTCCGCCGAGCGCATCCCCGACAGCGTCGAGTCCCTGCTGGTCGCGCTCAAGCAGGTCCCGGCCTTCGCCGCCGGCTTCGCCCTGCTGGCGCTGTTCTGGTACGCGCACGTGCGCTGGAGCAGGAACTACCGCCTCGATGGCGCGATCGCGACGCTGCTCAGCCTCCTGCTGGTGTTCCTGGTGCTGGTCTACGTCTATCCGCTGCGCCTGCTGCTGGGCACGTTCTTCGCGTGGATCAGCGGCGGCTGGTTGCCGATGCCGCTCTCCAACATCACCGGCGCCAAGCAGATCGCGTTCGTGTTCGTGTTCTACGGCCTCGCCTTCGCTTCGATGTCCGCATGCATGGGCGGCCTCTACCTGCTGGCGTGGTGCCGGCGCGCACGGCTGGGACTGGACGACGGCGCTGCGGCCACGGCCGCGGGCGAAGTGGCCGCCTATGTCTATTTCTGCGCGGTCGGGCTGCTGTCGGCGACCGTGGTGCTCCTGCTGCCGGCGCATGCCGCGCCGTGGCAGGTGGCCATTCCCGGGTCTTTGTACTTCCTGCTTTCGCTGACGGGGCTGGTGCACATGCTGGGTCGGCGCGCGGCATTGCGCCGGCTGGGCGGCGTGGCGGTCCAGGAAGCGGTGAATGCGTAGTCTGTTCGTCACCGGTACCGACACCGGCGCAGGCAAGACCTTGGCCAGCGCGACGCTGCTCCATGCCGCGCGTGCGCGGGGCCTGCGCGCCGTCGGCATGAAGCCGGTCGCAAGCGGCTGCGAATCGATGCCGGGTGGCTGGCGCAATGCCGATGCGCTGGCGCTGCAGTCGGCAAGCGAGCCGCGCCCGGTCTACGAAGACCTCAATCCGTTCGCCCTGCCCGAGCCGCTGGCACCGGAGCTGGCCTCGCGTGCGGCCGGCATTGAAGTCACCGCCGAACCGATCCTGGCCGCGTTCGCGCGCCTGAGCACGCATGCGGACATGGTGGTGGTGGAGGGCGTGGGCGGCTGGGCGGCGCCACTGTCGGCAACGCTGGACCAGCGTGACCTGGTGAGGGCGATGCGCCTGCCGGTGGTGCTGGTGGTCGGGCTGCGGCTTGGCTGCCTCAACCACGCGCGACTTACCGCGGACGCGATCCGCGCGGACGGCTGCGAACTGGCCGGCTGGATCGCCTGCGGAGTCGACCCGCTGATGGCATGCCGCGAGGAGAACCTGGCCCTGCTCGATGCGCGCCTGCCGGCCCCGCGCCTGGGGTACCTGCCGCCCATGGCGGACCCGCAGCCCGCGGAGCTGGCCCACCGGATCCTTTTGCCCTAGCGCCCTCGCCACGCCTGGCGGCATGCGTGAGCGCAGGACGGGCGACCCCGGCGGCGACCTTGGCCGATGACGACGCAAAAAAAAAGACCCGGCAGCGGGAGGGAGCTGCCGGGTCTGGGTTTGCGCGGAGGGAGGGGAGCCGCGCAAATTCTTTGAAGCATTACCGCGCTGGAATCAGCGCTTGGTGGCCTTGGCGACCTTGGCCACGGTGGCCTGGGCCTGCTCGGTGGCCGCCTCGAACTGGCTCTTGGCCAGCTGGCCGAACGCCTCGGTGGTCTTGAGGGTCAGGCCGAACACTTCCTGGCCGGCAGCGGCGACGCGCTCGGCGTTGTCGCGGGCAACCTGCAGGCCCTTCGGCACCAGGGTCTTGTACGACTCGAGGTCGCGGACCTCGACGAGCTCACCCAGGAAGCTGGTGGTCGCATCGACGTTCTTTTCGAGCGTGCGCAGCTGCACACCGAATACGGTCTCGGCATTTTCCAGGGCCAGCCGGTTCAAGCGCGCGGCAACGGCGGCGAACTGGTGGGTGTAGGCGCTGAACTGGTCATTGAACTGGTAGGACATGGCGGACTCCGTGAGGATTTGCCTCTATGGTGCGACGCAGCATAGCCCCGTCTTTGTTGCGTTGCAACAACTTTCGGGAATTATTTTCCTGTCTCGATTAATTCGAGAAATATCAGATAGATATCCAGGTGTCCGGGAAGCTGTGCGGCCGGGGACGGGTCCCCAGGGGCGGATTTTTGCGCCAGCCAGGTGCTGGGAGGGCCCCTGGAACCGGGAGCGCAGGCCTCAGCCGCGGAAGCGGCAGCCCGAAGTGCAGGTCTCGTGCACCACCACTTCGCTGAGCAGGGGCAATGCCGGCTTCAGGCGAGCCCAGATCCAGGCGGCCAGGCGTTCGCTGGTCGGGTTGTCCAGGCCATCGATATCGTTGAGGTAATGGTGGTCCAGCTGCTCGTACAGCGGCTTGAACGCGGTCTTGATCTCGGCGAAATCCATCACCCATCCGCTCTGCGGGTCGACCTCGCCGGAGACGTGGATCTCCACCCGGAACGAGTGTCCGTGCAGGCGCGCGCACTTGTGCCCCGCCGGTACGTTGGGCAGGCGGTGCGCCGCCTCCAGGGTGAAGACCTTGAAGATGTCCATGGCGGGATCCGGTGGAACGGGAATGCGGGTCGATACTACGCAACGGGCCGGACGCGTTCGCGCCCGGCCACTGCGACATCAGGTCAGCGCTGCGCGTCCCGGCGCGGACCGCCGCCACGGCCACGGCCGTCGGCAGGCTTGCGTGCGCCGTCGCGCTGGCCGGTGTGGGACTTGGGGCCGGCATGCGCATGGCGCTGGCCTTCGCCGCCGTGCGGACGACGACCGCGACCGCCGCCCGGCTTGCGCGGTGCGCGATCGCCACTCGGCTGCTCGGCCTTGCCCGGGGCGCTGTTGCCCCAGCGGATCGGCACCTGCGGCTCGAAGCCCGGCACGTCGCGGATGTCCATGTCGCGGTCGAGCATGCGCACGATCGCACGCAACAGCTTGGCCTCGTCCTGGGCGACCAGCGAGATCGCCTCGCCGGTCGAGCCATTGCGCCCGGTGCGGCCGATGCGGTGCACGTAGTCCTCGGCCACCATCGGCAGGTCGAAGTTGATCACCCGCGGCAGCTGGTCGATGTCGATGCCACGCGCGGCGATGTCGGTGGCGACCAGGACCTTGACCTTGCCGGCCTTGAAGTCGCTGAGCGCGCGCATGCGCTGGCCCTGGCTCTTGTTGCCGTGGATCGCCGCGGTCTGGATGCCGGACTTCTCGATGAAGCCGGCCAGCTTGTCGCTGCCGTGCTTGGTCCGCGCGAACACCAGGGTCTGCACGCGCGAATCCTGCGCCAGCAGGTGCAGCAGCAGTTCGCGCTTGCGGCCGCCGTCGACCGGGTGCACGCGGTGGGCGATCTTCTCGGCCACGGTGTTCTGCGGGGTGACCTGCACTTCGCGCGGGTTGCGCATGAACTCCATCGCCAGCGTCTTGATGCTCTCGGGGAAGGTCGCCGAGAACAGCAGCGTCTGCCGGTTCTGCTTGGGCAGCTTGGCCAGGATCCGGTTGATCGAGGGCAGGAAGCCCATGTCGAGCATGCGGTCGGCCTCGTCCAGCACCAGGATCTCGATCCCGGACAGGTCGACGCTGCGACGCTCGATGTGGTCGATCAGGCGGCCCGGGCAGGCGATCACCAGGTCCACGCCGCGGCGCAGCGCGTCGAGCTGGTTGCCCATGCCCACGCCGCCGTAGATCACCGCGCTGGGGATGCGCAGGTGCTTGCCATAACCGCGCAGGCTGTCGTGCACCTGGGTGGCCAGCTCGCGGGTCGGGGTCAGGATCAGGGCGCGCGGCTTGCGCGGGCCCTGGCCCACGCTCTGCGGGGCGGTGCCCAGGTGCTGCAGCAGCGGCAGGCCGAACGCGGCCGTCTTGCCGGTACCGGTCTGCGCGCCGGCGAGCAGGTCATGGCCGGCCAGCGCGAGCGGGATCGCCTGCTGCTGGATCGGGGTGGGGTTCTCGTAACCCTGTTCGGACAGGGCACGCAGGAGGAAGGGCGCCAGGCCCAGCGACTCGAAGGACATCTTGGAAAACTCCATGGCAACAGCCCGCGGACAGGTGTCGGCGGGCGGATCGATATTCGATCTAGTGGCTCGGAGCGTTCCCGTGAACCGCGCTGCGAGAGGGTATACGGCCGGAATGTCCGGCCCGATGGCTGCGAATGGCGTCGGAGTGGGGCGGACGTCGGGGTGAACCGACGCTGCCGGTCCCGGAGGGAAACGGACGGCCGCTAGCTATCAGGGCGCGGATTCTACGCCATGAATGGGGAGGATGCCGAGCCATCCGTTCAGCTAGGCGAGGCGAACGAGGTCGGCAGCGGGGCGGATGCGGGTGGGGAGCCAATGTTTCCAATGAAACCATGAACGCGAATCCGTACAATCGCCAGCCCAGCCCGAAGGAGTGCATGCCGCCATGAAACTTGGTTCCCTCAAGGAAGGCGGCCGCGACGGCACCCTGGTGGTGGTCTCGCGTGACCTGGCACGCGCGGTCCGGGCCTCGGGCATCGCCGCGACCCTGCAGCAGGCCCTGGACGACTGGCAGCGCGCGGCGCCGCGGCTGAACGCGCTGGCGGCTGCCCTGGAAGCGGGTGAAGCGACCGAGGCCTTCGATCTTGATCCGGCGAGCCTGGCCGCGCCGCTGCCGCGCGCCTACGAATTCGTGGATGGCAGCGCCTACCTGCCGCACGTGGAGCGCGTCCGTCGCGCCCGCGGTGCCGAGGTGCCGGAGAGCTTCTACACCGATCCGCTGATGTACCAGGCCACCAGCGCCGGCTTCTACGGTCCGCGCGACCCGGTGCGCGTCACCAGCGAGGACCACGGGATCGACCTGGAAGCCGAGATCGTGGTCATTACCGACGACGTGCCGATGGCGGTGACGCCAGAACAGGCGGCGGGCCACATCCAGCTGGTCGGCCTGGTCAACGACGTCTCCCTGCGCAACCTGATCCCGGGCGAGCTGGCCAAGGGCTTCGGCTTCCTGCAATCCAAGCCGCGCTCGGCGCTGTCGCCGGTGTTCGTGACGCCAGACGAGCTGGACGGGGCCTGGCAGGGCAACAAGCTGCACCTGCCACTGCTGACCCATATCAACGGCGAGTGGTTCGGCGCGCCGGAGGCCGGCGAGGACATGCAGTTCGACTTCGCCCAGCTGGTCGCCCATGCCGCCAGGACCCGCCCGCTGGCGGCCGGCACGATCGTGGGCTCCGGCACGATCGCCAACCAGGATGTCTCGCGCGGCGCGTCCTGCTTCGCCGAGCGGCGCACGGTCGAGGCGCTGCGCGATGGCAAGCCGAGCACGCCCTTCATGAAGTTCGGCGACACGGTCCGGATCGAGATGCTGGATCGCCAGGGCCGTAGCCTGTTCGGCGCGATCGAGCAGCGGATCGAGCGGCAGCCGGCTCCCGGCGCGGCCTGAACCGGCAGGCGGTGTCGCGGCCGCGACCGGCGGCCGTGGCAGGTGGAGCAGGCCGCGCTATCGTGCGCGCGGAACGGTCGTTCCCGGGAGGCGCATGTTGGACAGGATCACCGACGAAGGCCTGCACCTGTATTCGTACTGGCGCTCCAGCGCCGCCTACCGGGTGCGAATAGGCCTGGCGCTGAAAGGTCTGCAGTTCGAGACCGTGCCTGTGCACCTGCTCAAGGATGGTGGGCAGCAGCACGCGGCCGACTACGCCGCACTCAATCCTCAGCAGCTGGTGCCGTTGCTCATGCATGGTCGCCGCGCGGTGCGCCAGTCGCTGGCGATCCTCGAGTACCTCGAGGAGGTCTGGCCGGACACGCCGGCGCTGCTGCCCGGCACCGCGCGCGAGCGCGGCCGGGTCCGCGCGCTGGCACAGCTGGTCGCCTGCGACGTGCACCCGCTCAACAACCTGCGCGTGCTGCAGTTCTTCGAGCAGCACTGGAACGTGCCGCAGGCCGAGCGCGACGAGTGGGTGCGGCACTGGATCGTGGATGGACTCGCCGCATTCGAGGCGCTGGTCGACGAGGATCCGGCCACAGGTGCGTTCTGCCACGGGGACGCGCCCGGGCTGGCCGATTGCTGCCTGGTGCCGCAGCTGTACAACGCGCGGCGCTTCGGGCTGGAAGTGGCGCAATGGCCGACGCTGGCGCGGATCGAGCAGGCCTGCCAGGTGTTGCCGGCGTTCCGCCAGGCGGCGCCCGAATCCCAGCCGGATGCGCCGAAGGGGGCGTGACCCTGGGGTCGCCCCGGCCGGCACGCGCCAGGCTGGTACCTAGGTGAAGCCGTGGGTGATGGTCGGCGTGGCCGGTATCGCGTTCACGTCGGCGTAGGGGTCGTGCTCGGCATCGGCACCCTCGGACAGGCGGAACTTGAGCGCCAGGCCGTCGCGCGAGTCGGCCGCGCGCAGCGCTTCCTCCTGCTCGATGCGGCCCTGCTTGACCATCCGGAACAGGCACTGGTCGAAGGTATGCATGCCTTCTTCCAGCGAACCTTCCATCGCCGCCTTGATCTCGTGCACCTGGCCCCGGCGCAGCAGGTCGCGGATCATCGGCGTGTTGATCAGTACCTCGGTGGCCGGGATCCGGCGCTCGTCCAGGCCCTTGACCAGGCGCAGCGAAACCACGGCGCGCAGGTTCAGCGCCAGGTTCATCAGCACGTTCTTGTGCGCGCTCTCGGGGAAGAAGTTGAGGATGCGCTCGATGGTCTGGTCGGCGTTGTTGGAGTGCAGCGTCGCCAGGCACAGATGGCCGGTTTCGGCGAAGGCGATCGCCGCCTCCATCGTGGTCGCGTCCAGGATCTCGCCGATCAGGATCACGTCCGGCGCTTCGCGCATCGCGTTCTTGAGCGCGTTGTGGAAGGCGTGCGTGTCCAGGCCGACTTCGCGCTGGTTGACGATCGATTTCTTGTGCTTGTGCAGGTACTCGATCGGGTCCTCGATGGTGAGGATATGCCCGGTCGTGTTGCTGTTGCGGTAGTCGATCATCGAGGCCAGCGAGGTCGACTTGCCCGAGCCGGTGGAACCGACCAACAGCACCAGCCCGCGCGGGGTCATGATGATGTCCTTCAGCACGTCTGGGAGGTTGAGGTCCTCGATGCTGGGGATCACGCTGCGGATCGCGCGGATCACCATGCCTACCTCGCCGCGCTGCTTGAAGACGTTGACCCGGAAGCGGCCGGCGTCGGCCAGGGCGATCGCCATGTTGAGCTCGAGCTCCCGCTCGAACTGTGGCACCTGGCCCTCGTCCATCAGCGAATACGCGATCTTCTTGACCATGCCCGGGGGCAGCCCGGTGTTGCCGAGCGGGTAGAGCTTGCCCTCGATCTTGATGTACACCGGCGCCCCGGTGGTCAGGAACATGTCCGAGGCGTTCTTCTCGGTCATCAGCTTCAGAAAGTAGCCGATATCCATTGCGCGACGATCCCCACTGCTCGTTTTTTGTCGATTCCCGGTCTGGCCCGCGCGGTGCCGTTGCATGCGCGCCGCAGGCTACAGACAATGGCCGTGCCGAAACGACACGACGTCCCCTGATGATCGACTCTAGCTTCGCACACTTCCGCCGGTGCCTGTATGCGCTGGTTGCCGCATCCGGGCTTGCGGTCACAGCCCAGGCCCAGGTCGCCTCGCCGGACCTGCTGCGCGCCCAGCAGGCCGTGCAGAACGCGCAGGCCGCCGATGCCGACCAGTACGCACCGGACCTGCTCGACACGGCCCGGCAGGCGCTGATCCAGGCGCAGGCGGGGGCGTTGTCGCGCAGCCGGGGGGAGCGCCGCGATGCGGACGAGCTGGCCAGGCGTGCGGCAGCCGATGCCGACCTGGCACGGGTGCGCAGCGACCGCGCGCAGGCCGACGCGGCGTTGCACCAGCGTCGGGAAGAGATCGCGGGACTGCGGCAGACGCTTGGCCTGCCTGCGGAGGGCGCGCCATGAAGGCCCTCGCTTTTGTCCTTGCTGCGTCACTGCTGATGCCTGCCCCCGCCCGGGCCGCGGACGATCCGGACGCAATGCGCCTGCAGGCGCGCCTGGACCGGCTGCAGGCCGACCCTGCGCTGGGCCGCCTTGCGGCGTTCGAGCAGATGGAGGCGCGCCAGGCGATCACCGTCCTGGCCGAGGCCCGTCGCGGTGAGCGACCGGGCGTGCTCTACCTGGCCGAACGCCGTATCGAGATCGCCGAGACCGCGGCGGGCGCCGAATTGGCACGGCGCGAGCTCGCCACACTTGACCTGCAGCGAAGCGAGCTGCTGTTGCAGGCCAGCCGTCGCGAAGTCGAGCGCGCCCGCCAGGAGGCCGAACATCTGCGGATCCAGTCGCAGATCCAGGCCGAGGAAGCCGAGCGTTTGCGCCTGGCCGCCGAGGCCGAGGCCGCGGCACGGACCGATGTCGAACAGACCCTCTCCACGGTGACTGGCAAGCAGACGGCGCAGCTGAGCGCGGCGCGGCGCAAGGAAGCCGAGCTGGCGCGGCAGGAGGCCGAACTGGTGTCAGGCACGAAGCTGCCACCCTCGGCCTTCGAGTCGCGTGGGGAAGTGTTCGCCCTGCCGGCAAGCGCCTATGCCCCAGGCAAGGGCGCCCTGAGCACGGACGGCAAGGCCGGTGCCGGAGCGCTGGCCACCTACCTGCAGATCGGCAAGCGGGGGCGGGTGCGGGTCGAGGCGTACGACAAGGACGGCAAGGTCGCCCAGGCACGGGCCGACGCGTTGAAGGCGGCGCTGGTGGCGGGCGGGGTGCCTGCGTCCCAGATCCAGGCGGCGGGCAAAAAATCGGCGGCGACGGCGAAGAAGGCGGCCGAAGTCATCGTCGCCCAGTAGGCGCAGTGGAAATCGCAGTTACATCAGGAATTTACACGAGAGATCGAGGTTTTCGGCCTGCCAGACCCGAGGCTGCCCTGACGGCGATTCCTATTTCGAATCAACAGGTTGCAGGGCGGGTTGCCGCCCTCCGGGGCGAGGAGTAGGGTCAATTACCCGGATGGTGCTTCCGCCATCTGGCTGACAGGAGCACCCTGCCGATGCAGCCGCTGTACGCTTCACTGGAGATCGCCGTCGGGCCGCAGCCGGCCCGGGGATTTCCGGTGGTGCCCGGGCCGCACCGTGCCACCCCTGCTCCGAAAAATGCGACGCCCCGGACCTTGCAGGCCCGGGGCGTTTTGCTTTCCAGGGCTGGCCAGGAAGGCCGGCATCCGCGGCAGGGATGCGTGAAACCCCCAGGAGGTGCAGACATGTTTGAAGGGCAGCCGCAGGCCGAAATCGATGCGCTCATGAAGCGCGACCCCGAATTCAAGCAGCTCTACCAGCGACACCGCACGCTGGACAAGAAGGTGATGGATGCCGATCTCGGGGTCCTGCCGATCGACGATTTCACGCTCGGGCAGATGAAGCGCGAAAAGCTGCACGCCAAGGAAAAACTGCTGCGCATCTACGACCGGGCGCACTGACCACGCGTTACCGGTAAACGCTTCACGTCGTGGGCGGTGGCGGCTTCCTCGTCGGTCCGCCACCGCCCACGTCACTTGCGCCAGTACCTCCCCGCGCTTTCCCTCCTTGTAGGAGCGGGCATGACCGCGACACCGAGGGTGCCGAATCCACGAAGGCGCCGCCCGTGCCAAAGGCGTCGGTGTCGCGGTCATGCCCGCTCCTACAAGGACGGACAGCGCGGCTGCGCCGGAACGCTGACTTGACCCCCGCATCCAGCGGATAATCCCGGTTCCGCCGCGCCTCGTGGCTCCGCAACCGGATCGAAGATGGCTCTGCACGCCTCCGTGCTCGAACTGATCGGGCGCACGCCCATGGTCAAGGCCCGTCGCCTGGACAGCGGCGTCTGCGAGCTGTACCTGAAGCTGGAGAACGCCAATCCGGGCGGCTCGATCAAGGACCGCATCGGCCTGTCGATGATCGAGGCGGCCGAGCGCCGCGGCGAACTCAGGCCCGGGGCCACCCTGGTCGAAGGCACCGCCGGCAACACCGGTATCGGCCTGGCCCTGGTCGCGCAGCAGAAGGGCTACAAGCTGATCCTGGTGGTCCCGGACAAGATGAGCCGGGAGAAGATCTTCAACCTCAAGGCGATGGGGGCCGAAGTGCGGCTGACCCGTTCGGACGTGGCCAAGGGCCATCCGGAGTACTACCAGGACCTGGCCGCGCGCATCGCCGCCGAGACCCCTGGCGCCTACTTCATCAACCAGTTCGGCAACCCGGACAATCCGGCCGCGCACGTGGAAGGTACCGGGCCGGAGATCATCGAACAGATGGCCGAGGTCGGCGGGTTCGACGCGATCGTGTTCGGGTGCGGCAGCTCCGGCACGATGACCGGCCTGTCGCGCTGTTTCGCCGAGAAGGCGCCGCAGGTGGAGATGGTTCTGGCCGATCCGGTCGGCTCGATCCTCACCCAGTACATCAACGAAGGCGTGCTCAGCGACAAGTCCGGCAGCTGGCTGGTCGAGGGCATCGGCGAGGATTTCCTGCCGACCATCTCCGATTTCAGCCGGGTGAAGAAGGCCTACGCCATTTCCGACGCCGAAAGCTTCCATACCGCGCGCGAGCTGCTGGCCAAGGAGGGCATCCTCGGCGGATCGTCCACCGGCACCCTGCTGGCCGCGGCGCTGAAATACTGCCGCGAACAGGCGACGCCGAAGAAGGTCGTGGTGCTGGTGCCGGACACCGGCAACAAGTACCTGTCGAAGATGTACAACGATTACTGGATGCTGGACAACGGCTTCCTCGAGCGGCCGCAGCAAGGCGACCTGCGCGACCTGATCCTGCGCCCGTACAGCCAGCGCGACACGGTCGTGGTCGGTCCGAAGGACCTGCTGACCACCGCCTACCAGCGGATGAAGCTGTACGACGTCTCGCAGTTGCCGGTGATGGACGGAGAACGCCTGGTCGGCATCATCGACGAGAGCGACGTGCTGCTGCACGTCTACGGCGACGAGTCACGGTTTCGCGACCCCGTTTCGGTGGCCATGGTCAGCAAGCTGGACCGGCTTGACGTCAAATCGCCGATCGAGGCCCTGCTGCCGGTCTTCGACCGCGGCCAGGTAGCCATCGTGATGGACGGGGAGCGGTTCCTGGGCCTGATCACCCGGATCGACCTGTTGAACTACCTGCGGCGGCGGGTGCAGTAGCGCGCCACGGGTGGGAGGCCCCTCCCCGCTTGCATTCGCTTGCGTATGGTAGGTGGCCGGGTGTTGTGATGCCGGTCACGCAGCCCCCTCGCGGCAGCCTGCCGGTGGTCCGGGAAACGGTGCCGCACGCCCGGTCCCCGGGGTGGACTCCTGTCGGACGGTTCAGTCGGGACTGTTAGAATCCGCGGTCCCCTGAAGAGCGTGGCCATGCCTGAAAAGTCCTCCAAAACCGCCCCCGGCGCGCGTCCGCTCGCGCTGGCGACCTTGGCGATCCATGGCGGCCAGGCGCCGGACCCCAGCACCGGGGCGGTGATGCCGCCGATCTACGCGACCTCGACCTACGCCCAGAGCAGTCCGGGCGAGCACCAGGGCTTCGAGTACTCCCGCACCCACAACCCGACCCGATTCGCGTACGAGCGTTGCGTAGGGGTGCTCGAAGGCGGTGTGCGCGGCTTCGCCTTCGCCTCGGGCATGGCGGCCACCTCGACCGTGCTGGAACTGCTGGACAGCGGCGACCACGTGGTCGCGATGGACGACCTCTACGGCGGCAGCTACCGGCTGTTCGAGCGCGTGCGCCGGCGCAGCGCCGGCCTGGATTTCAGCTTCGTCGACCTGTGCGACCTGGCTGCGTTCGAGGCCGCGATCACGCCGAAGACGCGCATGGTCTGGATCGAGACCCCGACCAACCCGATGCTGAAGATCGTCGACATCGCGGCCGTGGCGGAGATCGCGCGCCGGCGCGGCCTGCTGGTGGTGGTCGACAACACCTTCGCCTCGCCGATCGTGCAGCGTCCGCTGGAACTCGGCGCGCACCTGGTCATGCATTCGGCGACCAAGTACCTCAACGGCCATTCGGACATGGTCGGTGGCATGGTCGTGGCCGGCGACGACGAACTCGGCGAACGCATGGCGTTCCTGCAGAACTCGATAGGCGCCGTGCAGGGCCCGTTCGACAGCTTCCTGGCGTTGCGCGGCCTGAAGACCCTGCCGCTGCGCATGCGAGCCCACAACGAGAATGCGCTTGCGCTGGCGCAGTGGCTGGAGACGCAGCCGGCGGTGGAGAAGGTGATCTACCCGGGCCTTGCCTCGCATCCACACCACGCGCTCGCGGCGCGGCAGATGCAGGGCTTCGGCGGCATCGTCTCCGTGGTGCTCAAGGGCGGGTTCGAGGCGGCGAAGCGGTTCTGCGAACGGACCGAGTTGTTCACCCTGGCCGAATCGCTGGGCGGCGTTGAGAGCCTGGCCAACCACCCGGCGGTGATGACGCATGCGTCGGTGCCGGTGGAGCGGCGCGAGAAGCTCGGCATCAGCGACGCGCTGGTGCGGTTGAGCGTAGGCGTGGAGGCGGCACAGGACCTGCAAGCCGACATAGAGCTGGCGCTGGCGCCGCCATCCACCCAATTTCCCCGGGACTGACAGATGTCTGCTTTGATCAAGGCGGCTTGGAGCTATCGCGGCTTCATCACGTCGTCGGTGAGGAATGAATTCAAGTCACGGCTTGCCCGCAGTCGGTTCGGTACCGCATGGGTGGTGCTCCAGCCGCTCGCCCAGGTCCTGATTTTCGCGACGATCCTGTCCAATGTCCTGGCCGCGCGGCTGGACGGGGTCGACAACAAATACGCGTACGCGGTCTACCTGATTTCCGGCATTCTCTGTTGGTCGCTTTTGGCCGAGATAATCCAGCGTTGCACGACGATATTCATTGACAACGCATCCTTGCTTAAGAAGGTCCAGTTTCCGCGGATCGCGCTGCCTCTGATCGCCATTGGTTCGGCGACGATCACCAACTTGGCGCTTCTGGGCGTCATCCTGCTGATTCTTCCTTTCTTGAACATCTTCCCGAGCCTGGCCTTCCTCTGGCTTCTCCCGTTGATGTTGCTCACCATCGCACTCGCTGCTGGCATAGGCCTATTTCTGGGCACGCTGAACGTGTTCGTCCGCGACGTCGGCCAGATCGTCGCCGTCGTGCTGCAGTTCTGGTTCTGGGTGACTCCGATCGTGTATCCGATCACCGTGGTCCCCGAGGGTTTCAGGGCAACGCTCGCGATCAACCCCGTGGTGCCGCTAGTGCTGAGTTATCACAATGTGATCCTCTTCGGGCAGTCTCCAGACCCTCGCGTCTTGTGGTCCGCGCTGGTGGCTGTGATCTTCCTGCTGGCCGCACTGCTCCTGTTCCGCCGAGGTGCGTCGGAAATGGTGGACGTCCTGTGAGCACGCCCGCGTTGATAGTGGAAAACGTGGGCAAGGCTTACGTGGAATACGAGAGCGAACTGCAGCGGTTCATGCGCTGGTTCGGTATGCGGGTTCAGCCCAAAGCCGAGCACTGGGTGCTCAGGCGGGTGAATTTCCGTCTCAACCAAGGCGATGCGGTAGGGATCATCGGTCAGAACGGCGCAGGGAAGAGCACGCTCCTGAAGATGATCACGGGCACGACCCGGCCGACCGAGGGTGCTGTTTCCCTGCGTGGTCGCGTGGCCGCCCTGCTGGAGCTGGGCCTCGGATTCAATCAGGAACTGACGGGCCGGGAGAACGCGGTTTACTCTGCGGGCCTGCTGGGCATCCCGCAGGATCGAATTCCTGAGCTCCTGCCGGAGATCAAGGCGTTCGCCGAGATTGGCGAGTACTTCGAGCAGCCCATGCGCACTTATTCGAGTGGCATGCAGATGCGAGTGGCCTTCAGCGTGGCGACTGCCATCCGTCCTGACATTCTCATCGTCGACGAGGCGCTGTCCGTCGGCGATGCCTATTTCGTCCACAAGTGCTTCCAGCGCATCCGCGAGTTCCAAGAGGCGGGCACGACGTTGCTGATCGTTTCGCACGACGCTTCGTCGGTGCAGGCCCTGTGCGACAGGGCGATCCTTCTCGATAACGGCACCATGGTGCTTGATGGCGAGCCGCAGCAGGTTTTCGATTACTACAACGCGCTGATCGCCGAGAAGGAGAACCGGACGGTCCGGGTCGAGCGCATCAACGGACAGGTGGCCACCGAGTCCGGCACAGGCGAAGCCACGTTCGAGGAGGTGGCTCTGCTTGACGCAGCAGGGGCGGCTATCGAATACGTGGGCGTTGGCCAGGAAGTTGTCTTGCGCGCCCTTGTCCGTATCAACTCGCCCGTAGATCGGCTCGTATTCGGTTACATGATCAAGGACCGGCTCGGACAGGCCATCTACGGGACCAATACCCATTACACCGGGCAGGTCTGCGCCGACCTGGTGGCGGATGACCTGCTGGAGTTCCGCGTCAAATTTTCCGTGAATCTCGGTCCCGGCAGCTACTCGCTGTCGCTGGCCCTGTCCAGCACCGAGACCCATCTGGTAAAGAACTACCAGTGGCGCGACCTTGCGCTGGTTTTCACCGTGGCCAACATGGGGTATGACCAGTTTGTGGGCTCGGCCTGGGTGCCAGGCACGATCAGCGTGGCCCGGGGCCGGCGCCATGACGATGGTTCGCTCGCGAACGACCTGGCGCTGCGTCCGCCAGCCACCGAGAGCGGGCCATGACCCACATGCGCGCGGGGGGTTCCGGCGATGATGATCCCAACCTCGCCCTGCGTCTGTGGTTCGAACTCGCGGTGCAGAGAGAGCGCCTCGCCATGCTGGAACAACAGCTGTCGCGAATGAAGAGCAGCCGAAGCTGGCGCATCACTGCTCCGCTGCGGGCGGCCTTCAGGAGGTTGTCCGGAACAGCGCAGCTCGCACGTCCCGGAGGACTGGCGCGCTGCGGACATTCCCACGGCGTGAAGCCTTCTCTCGTTCTGCCGTTTGGCGCCGTTGCCGCGTTGCTGGAGGGGGCGGATGCCAAAAAGCGCCTGTTCATCGACGTCACCGAACTGGCTCTCGAGGACCTGGGCGCCGGCGTCCAGCGCGTGACGCGCAGATTGCTGTCGGAACTCCTGCTGGCCCCGCCGGCCGGCTACCACGTCCAGCCAGTCCGGCTGCATGCGGATTCCGGATACTGTGCGGCAAATGAATTCCTCGCGTCCTTCCTCGGACTCGATCGGCTGCACTTGGGTACGGATGTCCCGGTGGAGCCGCGCAGGGGAGATTGCTTCGTTGGTTTGGACTTCTGTCGTGACCGTGCTGACGAGCTGGCGCCCGCGCTGGAAGCCTTGCGCCAAGGGGGCGCGAGCATTGCGCTGCTGGTCCATGACGTGTTGCCGCTAAGTCGCCCGGACTGGTTCCCGGAATGGGTCAGTGCCAATTACGAGTCCTGGTTGCGAGTGCTCTCATCGCAGGCTGACCTGGCAATGTGCATTTCAGCGCATACGGCCGGCGAACTGGCACGGGCGCTGTCCGAGCGGTCTCTTCCTGCGCCCCCCGCGGGACTGTCGGTAGTGACGTTGGGTTCGGATATCCCCCCCTTGCCGGAAAACTGCACGGAATTGCCGCGGAGACAGTCGGGTGTTTGTCGTGTGCTGACGGTCGGGACAATCGAACCGCGCAAGGGCCATGCCCAAGCACTCGATGCATTCGAGGCGATATGGTCGAAGGGGGGTGACATCGAGTGGATGATCATCGGTCGTCCGGGATGGCACGTGGATCGGCTGCTACAGCGCTTGAGGGAACATCCCGAGGCGGGCAAGCGCCTGCATTGGCTCGACGCCGCCGACGACGCGGTGCTGTCGGCTGCGTACCGGGCTAGCGACGTACTTCTGGCGCCATCGCTGGGGGAAGGGTTCGGCCTTCCCGTGGCCGAGGCAGGAAGGCTGGGGTTGAAGCTGGTGCTACGCGATCTGGCCGTGTTCCGCGAGGTGGCAGGCGGTGCAGCGGTGTATTTCTCCGGTGAAACGCCACAGGCCATCGTGCAGGCGTTGACGGACGCGCAGTCGCATCGAGGGTCGTCACGAGGCGAGTGGAACAGCTGGGCGGACGCGGCGGTCAAGCTCGCTTCTTGCGCGACCGCTGGACAGCCCCCTGCGGGCGACCGGCCTTTCGACGGACATGGGAGAGAAGTGTGAAAGAATCGGAAGTGGACGCGATGATGGAGCAGATCCGCAGCGAACTGCGGCAGAAGCGGCCGCGTCAGCCCGAGACGGCCGTGCGGCGTCCGTCGGTGGAGCAAGTGCTGGCGCGCGCCCGTGCCGAGCTGGCGCGCAGGCATCACCCGGAGGCTGCAGCCGGCGTGTCGGCGGATGTCGCGGGTTCGGCGGCCGGTCCGTGGCATCCCGCTATGGAGCGGCTGCCCGGCAAGCGCGAGTATGTGTTGGCAGACCTGCTGAAGTTCGGGGATGCGGACTTCATCGAAGTTGCGTATCGCGTCATCCTGCGGCGTACGCCCGATCAGGCGGGGCTGGAACACTACCTGACCGCGTTGCGGTCGGGCGGCTTGACCAAGGTCGAGATCCTGGGGCAGATCCGATGGTCCGACGAAGGAAAGGTTCGGGGTGTCCACGTGGACGGCCTGCTGGTGCCGTATACGTTCCAGCGATGGCATCGGAAGCCGTTCCTCGGGCCGCTCGTCGCGTGGCTGCACTCCTTCGTCAAGCTCGGGACCCTCGTCGATCGGCAGGCTGCCCATGACGCGGCGCTCGCCCGCGAAGCGCAAGAAGTCGGTCGGGCGCTCAATCAGGTCGCCGCGCAGCTCCAGGGGCGGATTGCAGGCCTGGACGAGAGGCTGGGCCACTATCCCGACCGGCAGGAGATAGCCACTCTTGAGTCGTCGATCAGTGGCGTGAAGGAAGCGCATGCCGATGCGATCGGATCCTTCGATTCGAAGCTGAACGCCCAGCTGGCCCAGCTCGAAACCTATCGGGCTGCGAGCGAAGAGTCCGCCGCTGCGCAGGCGGAGCGGCTGGAATTCCTGCAGCACAAGCTGCATAGGACTGAGGCGCTCGTCGAGGCGATGGTGGTGCGGGAGAGGCAGGCACAGGACGGTGCGAGGGCGCTCGATCAGTTCTACGCCGATTTCGAGGACCGCTTCCGTGGCGATCGGCAGCTGGTGAAACAGCGCAGCGAACCTTACCTGCAGTGGGTCAGGGATGCGGGCGTGGGCACGCCCGATGCGCCTGTCCTCGATGTCGGGTGCGGGCGTGGCGAATGGCTCGAACTGCTGCGCTACAGCGGGATGTATGCACGAGGCATCGATCTGAACCGGGTGTTCGTCGACAGCTGTCGCTCCATGGGGCTTGCCGTCACCGAGCAGGACGCGATCGAGGGAATGAGGGCGCTGCCGGCCGGGTCGATCGGAGCGGTGACGTCCATGCACCTCATCGAGCATCTTTCCTTCGAAGCGATGATTGCATTCATCGACGAGGCCAGGCGCGTGCTCAAGCCGGGTGGCCTGCTGGCCCTCGAGACGCCCAACCCGGAGAACCTGAGCGTCGCGGCGCTCTTCTTCTACTACGACCCTACCCACCGCAACCCGCTGCCCCCGGAGATGATGCGCTGGATCGTGGAGTCCAGGGGGTTCGAGGATGTAAGAATCGAGCGCCTTACGCATGCGCGTGAGGTCCAGGCGCCAGCCCCCCTGTCCGACGACGTGCCTGGTGCCGCGTCGATGAATGTACTGATCGGGTCGTTGGGCGTGGCACCCGACTACGCCATCGTGGCGCGCCGCCCGTGAGCAGTGCCGCATCTCATCCCGGGGGAAAACTGCTCCTGACGGGGGCGGGGGGCTTTGTAGGCGAACACGTCCTGAGGGCCGGGGCTGCGGGCGCGTTCGGCCGGCTGCAGGTGGAGCCGTTGCCCCGCAACGTCGATATCCGTGACGCCCTGGCAGTGCGTGAAGCCATCGCGGAAATCCGTCCGGATGCCGTGCTGCATCTTGCCGCGCAGAGTTTCGTGCCCCAGTCGTTCGATGACCCCAGGGAAACCTTCGAAATCAATCTGCTGGGAACGCTCAACCTGCTGGATGGCCTCAAGCGTGGCGGCTTCGGCGGACGCATGGTCTATGTCAGTTCCGGGGACATCTACGGGCGCGTGGCGGATGAGGAACTACCGGTAACCGAACAAACTCCGGTTGCCCCACGCAGTCCCTACGCAGTGAGCAAGGTGTCCGCCGAGCAGCTGTGCATGCAGTGGCAGCGGACCGAGGACATTGATGTCGTCATCGCGCGGCCATTCAACCACATCGGCCCAGGACAGAATCCGCGCTTCGTCGTTCCTTCGATCGCCTCGCAGGTCGCTGCAATCGCTGCGGGAGTCAAACCCCCGGTCCTGGATGTCGGCGACATCGACACCACCCGCGACTTCACCGACGTCCGGGATGTTGTGTCGGCCTATGCGGCCATTCTGGCGCGTGGAGTATCGGGCCGTACCTACGTGGTGGCTTCCGGTCACGAGCGACGCGTGCGCGAGTTGCTCGAGGAGATGTGCGTCATAGCCGGCGTGTCGCCGCAGATCCGACAAGACCCGTCGAAAATGAGGCCTGCCGAGCAGCGACGGATGGTCGCCGACGCATCTCGACTGCGCAGCGATACGAGCTGGTCGCCTGCAATCAGTCTCGAACGAACCCTTTCCGACATCCTTCAAGAAGCGAAAGACAACCTATGAGTAACAAGAGTGCGGTGATCACCGGGATCACGGGTCAGGACGGTGCCTACCTCTCCAAGCTCCTGCTGGAGAAGGGATATGCCGTCCATGGAGTTCTCGCGCGCCGCAGCTCCGATACGCTGTGGCGGCTGAGGGAGCTGGGGATAGACGGCGAGGTACGGCTCCACGACGGCGACCTGACCGACCTCTCCTCGCTGATCCGCGTGCTGCAGGCCTCCGGGGCGGCGGAGGTGTACAACCTCGGTGCGCAGAGCTTCGTCGGCAGTTCATGGCAACAGCCCATCCTCACGGCCCAGGTGGACGGCGTGGGCGCCCTCAACGTGCTGGAAGCGGTTCGTCTCGTGAATCCACAGGCACGTTTTTACCAGGCATCGACCAGCGAGATGTTCGGCCTCATCCAGGCTGACCGCCAGGATGAGCGCACCCCGTTTTATCCGCGAAGCCCCTACGGCGTGGCAAAGGTGATGGCCCACTGGGCCACGGTGAATTACCGCGAAAGCTTCGGGATGCATGCGTCCAGCGGGATACTTTTCAACCATGAATCCCCGCTGCGCGGCATCGAGTTCGTGACCCGGAAGGTCAGCGACGCGGTTGCCCGCATCAAGCTTGGACGGCAGAAGGTATTGAAGCTCGGCAACATCGACGCCAAGCGCGACTGGGGCTTCGCCGGCGATTACGTCGAGGCGATGTGGCTCATGCTCCAGCAACCGGCCGCCGACGACTACGTCATCGCGACGGGGCAAACCACCACCGTCAGGCAGATGTGCGATATCGCTTTCGCGCATGTCGGCCTGCGGGCCGACGACCACCTGGAGATCGATCCGAAGTTCATGCGGCCTGCAGAAGTGGACGTGCTCCTGGGAAATCCGGCCAAGGCGAAGGAGCGGCTGGGCTGGGAGCCAAAGACCAGCCTCGCGCAGCTGATCACCATGATGGTCGATGCCGACATGAGGCGTCTGGCAGGATGAGCCGGCCATGACGACAAGCAGCATCCCGCGCTCCGGTCCCAAGGTGGCCTTCCTGGCCGTCGAGCAGGCATCAGGGCAGATTGGCGGTGCGGAAGCCCTGCACCAAGGCTTCTGCTCAGCGCTTTCGAGTCTGGGCTGGTCGGTCGACAAGGTCCGGGTCGAGGTCGACGAGTCGACCTTCGACGGCGTGCTCGAATCCTACCTGCGCGTATACGACCTGGACCTCAGCCGCTATGACCTGGTGATATCGAGCAAGGCGCCGTCTTACGCGGTCCGCCATCCGCGCCACATTTGCTATCTGATGCACACCGTGCGCGTCTTCTACGACATGTACGACCTGGAATATCCCACGCCGTGGGAGGGCCTGGAGCGGCAGCGCGAAAGGATTCTCCAGCTCGACACCGGGTTGCTGGCGCCGGGGCGCGTGGGGCGGATACTGACCATCGGCGACGAAGTGTCGAGGCGACTGGCGCAGTTCAACAACCTTCCCAGCGAAGTGGTCTATCCGGGATTGTTGCGGGACCAGTTCCATGAAGGGCGTTTCGAGAACTATCTGTTCGTACCGGGCAGGCTGCATCGGTGGAAGCGGGTAGGCCTGCTCATCGACGCCATGCGCGATGTCGACTCCGACGTGGAGCTTCGTATTGGCGGGTCCGGCGAGGACGAGGATGCGTTGCGGGCCAGGGCGCACGGCGACTCCCGCATCCGTTTCCTCGGAAGGCTTAGCGACGCCGAGTGCATCGAGCAGTATGCCAATGCCTTGGCGGTTCCGTTCCCGCCGATAAGGGAGGACTTCGGCTACGTCACGCTGGAGGCCTTCAGGAGTGGGAAGCCGGTGATCACCTGTTCCGACAGTGGAACCCCGGCGGACCTGGTGGCGCGGACCGGTGGCGGCATCGTCGCCGAACCCGAAGCGCATGCCCTGGCCCGCGCTATCGAGGAACTGGCCGGCGATCGCGAGGGCTGCCGGGCGATGGGTGCCCGGGGTAGGCTGGGAACCATGGATATCACCTGGGAGGCTGCCGCGGCTCGCATCGCCGCGGTCGCCGAAGAACTGTACGGCCTGAAGGCCCGGTAGTTCCCGCCGCCATGCAACGCCGGTGCAAGCGGGTTTCGGGTTCAGGGGGTCCATAAATGGACGTCGACGCGTGGGGTCGTTGAGAGAGTGAGCATGGAAAAGTTGAAAGTCACGGTGCTGGACATGCAGCCCATCACGCCAGCGGTCGGCGGTGGGCGCCAGCGCCTGCTCGGTCTCTATCACGGCATGGGGCCGAACATCGAGGTCACCTACGTGGGCAGCTACGACTGGCCGGGCGAGGCGTACCGGGATGCCCAGGTGACTGAGGGTTTGCGCGAGATATGCGTTCCGCTGGACGGCGCGCATTTTGAAGCCGCGTCCCGACTGTCCGGCGAACTGGACGGGGCAACGGTGATCGACGTTGCCTTCCCGGAGCAGGTGATCCACTCGCCGGCCTTCCTGGCGGCCGCCCGCAAGCACATCGCCACCGCGCAGGTCGTCGTCTTCACCCATCCATGGTGTTATCCGCCGTTGGCCGGCGATATACGTGCGGACCAGTTGGTGATCTATGACGCGCACAATGTCGAGACCCTGCTGAAGACGGAGGCGTTGCAGCATGTGCGAGGCGCCGAACCCTTGTTGCGCCTCGTCGCCACGACCGAGCAGGATCTGGTCGAGCGCAGTCAGCTCGTGCTGGCGTGCTCGCGTGAGGATGCGGAGAATTTCACCGCCCTGTTCGATCTAGACCCGCACAAGCTGCGCGTAGTGCCCAACGGTGCATTCACCGACCGGTTCGGCGATGTCGAGCAGGCGGAGAGGTCGGCCGGGCGTGCGGCATGCGGACTGCGCGCTGACCGTCCCGTGGCGGTATTCATGGGCAGCATGTACGGGCCGAACATCGAGGCCGCGCGGTACATCAACGACGAACTGGCGCCAGCACTGCCCGGCATCGATTTCGTGGTGGTAGGTGGCGTTGGTGAAGCGTTGCTGGGTCTTCAGTCGCGGCCGAACGTGATCGCCACCGGGGTAGTGGACGATGAGCGCCGTGATGCGCTCCTGCTTGCCGCCGATGTGGCAATCAATCCGATGTCGGCGGGCTCGGGCACGAACATCAAGATGTTCGATTACATGGCCGCCGGCCTGCCGGTGCTGAGTACGGTCGTTGGTGCACGAGGCATAGGTAGCGAGGAGTCGTCACCGGCGGGTGTAATGGTCGTCGGCCTTGCCGCGTTCGCGCAGAACCTCCCCGGTTTGATTAGCCGTGTCTCCAACGAGCCGGAACTGCGTGCGACTGTGGCCCGGGCCGTGCGCGAACGTTTCAGTTGGGAGCGGATATCCCGGCAGCTGGGGCTGCTCGTTTCCAACGAAGTGCAACACCGCGCAGGGAAGCAACGGGCCAAGGTCGCGATGCTCACCACCTGGAATGTCGTCTGTGGTATCGGCGAACATAGCGCATACTTGGCGGAGGGCTTGAGCGCGTGCGGCGCTGAGGTGCTACTCCTGGCCAACGACTACGAGGGCCACCAGCCTCTGGGTTTCGAGCGCGACCTGCATTATCCGGTGAGCCGTGCCTGGAGGTGGGACAACAAGTCCTGGGTGGACAGCGGCTTCGATGCGTCGGCGCTGGAGCGCGTCCTGAGCCTGGGCCGCCCCGACGTTTTCTTGATTCAGCACCACAGTGGTTTCCTGCCGGCCTATGACGTCGAGCGGATCGTGGACATGGTGGTAGGGAAGGGGATCCCGGTACTGGTCGAGTTCCATGATGGGCGCAACGTCAGTTCCGAGCTCAAGGCCAAGCTCGCGGAGCTGGGTGCGACGCTCGTGTTCCATCACGACGACGAGACCGCGGGACTGGCCGCGGACGCTCTCCGGAACGTCAGCATCATCTCCCACCCGGTGCGCCAGAGCGCGTCAGCCTCACGCCTGCGCACCGCGCATCTCGACGGCCCGATCATTTCGGGCTTTGGATTCCTCAGGCCCTACAAGGGCGTGATGATGGCCATACGCGTCTTGGCAGCGATCCGACGGCAGTTCCCCAATGCGCGCTACGTGGGATGGCACGCGGCCTACGGTGCGGAGTCGGAACGGCACCTTGCCGAATGCCTGGACGAGGCACGGAGGCTCGGCGTGGCCGATGCCGTCGAGATCGACACCACCTTCCATGCAGTCGAAGACGTCATATCAGAACTGCGGCATGCGGACCTGATCTTGATGCCGTATGAACCCTCGAACGAGGGAGCGAGCGGCGCCGTGCAGATCGCCCTTTCCGCCGGAAGGCCCGTCGTGGTTTCTCCTGCGAAAATATTCAGGTCGGTGGCGGATATCGCCCATGTCGTGCCTGTTCACGACAAGGCGCAGTACGCTCAGGTGGTCTCGGGGATCCTGGCCAGCCCCGAAAGAGCCCGGGCGATGTCCGAGCAGGCGGCACGCTGGGTGGCCGAGAATACGTACGAGCGCGCCGCATGTAGGATGCTGTCACTGGCCGGTGCCCGGACCGTGGCCTAGAGCCCCGGTCCCTTGCCGGCTCCGGCTGGTCCCGCACCGGCCGGCCTGATGCACGCAAGTAAGGTGTAACTCCGAGTAACTGCCTGGAGATTGCCTGTATGAGCGACTTCGAGTCCATGCTGGAGCAGACGTATCGCGGTTTCTTGAACGACGGCGACAAGTGCGTCGATGCGGGAGCCCACGAAGGGCGGCACACCGTCCCGATCGCGCAATGCTGCGGACCCTCGGGCTTTGTGCTGGCGTTCGAGCCCATCCCTGCGCTCGCCACGGAACTCGCCAGGCGCGTGTCCCGGGCGTCCGGCACGCCCAGCATCCGCGTCGAGCAGGCTGCACTATCCGACGAAGTCGGCGAAGTGGGCTTCGTCCTGGTGCGGGAGGCGCCCGGCTATTCGGGATTGAGGGCGAGGACCTACGATCACCCGGTGACCACGGAGGAGATCCGGGTGAGGGTGCGCAAGCTCGACGAATTCCGTTCAGAGCTTGCCGGTTTGCGTTACATCAAGATCGACTGCGAAGGCGGAGAGTATGGCGTCCTGCGGGGGGCGCGCGAAGTAATATCCGAGAATCGGCCAATCGTCAGTTTCGAATGCGGCGACGCTTCCCTGGTCAACTACCCGCACTCCAGCGGCGACCTCTTCGACTTCTTCGATGCGTTGTCCTATCGCATTGTGTCGATCGAGGGAGAGCAGCTCGATCGGAATGAGTTCATCAACGCATCTACCAGGCAGAGGTTCTGGGACTACCTGGCCTATCCCGCTTAGGAGCCTGATCCCGGGCAACGAACTCCGATTCCACTGTCAGGGCGTGGCGCTGCCCGGATCGTAGCGCGTCTGTGCGCAAAGCCAGGTGACTTGCTCCTGCAGCAAGCAGACCTGGTACTCGGCATCGTCCGAGGAGCGTGGCGGGACGAAGTCCAGCGAGATGCTTTCCCCCGCGACGATCGGCGCTGCCAACTGCAGCCTGCCCTCCGTCACGGTACCGGGATCCTTCGAGGGGTGCGTCAGGCGATAGCCGATAACCAGCGGATAGGGCCCCCCGCTGTTGATCGGCAGGTCGCCAGAGTTGTGGATGACAATCGTCTGGCGGCAGCCCGGCTCTTCCGTGCAGGTGCGCAGCTTGTCGACCGACAGGGTCAGGCCCGCTTTCGCCGGGTCAATCGGTGCCTCCAGCGGCAAGGCCGCTTCGACGGCGGTACGGTCGCAAAGCCACTGGACGCCCTCCTGCAACAGGCACGCCGATATGGCTGTTACTCCCGCCGGGATGTTCTTCAGCGTGCTGGAAAGCTTTGCCGTCTCCCCCGGCTCGAGCGGATTCACGAACTCGATCCGCCCGAGGTCCTGCACCATGACCGAGCCGTCCGCTGCGCGTCCCTGCAATCCGATGCGCATGGGTAGTTTTCCGGCTGTGGCCAAAGTCTCCTGTCCGGAGTTGGTCGCCTGAAGTTCGACCTCGCACGAGTCAGCCCCGCAGGGCGCGATGCGGTCCCGGTTCAACGTCAGCCCGACGCTCGCGGCCGGCACGGGCCCGTCGATTCGGTCATCCGCCGCATACACGCTGTCCACGGCATGCCTGTTGTAGATCCAGACCACGAACGGCCCCGACTCGACGATCCTGTCCGGTGTTCCGATCTGCTGGATGGCGGGATGGTCACCATACTTCTCCATCTCTGCCTTGGTGAGGATGAGCGCCTCCCTGTTGCCCGCGGCGCCATGCAACGGGGCGACGGGCACGTGGTGTGCGAACGGTGAGATGCGAGACGAATAGTCGATGGGATTGACGAAGACATCGCCGTCGGAAAGCACGGATATGACGTGGGAGTTCCAGTAGGACGCCATCGCGCTTCCGACCCGCTCTTTGCGCAACTTCGCGATCAGGGCTTCGCGCTCTGCCAGGGATACGCCGCGCGCGTCCGGATTCGCCGGTTGTGTCGCCCATTGCCATTGTGCGGACACGGCCACTGCGAAAAGACCAAGGGCCACGATTCCGACACTGGGTTGCCTGGCTTGGGTGGGCGCGCGTCTGCTTGCGGCGACAGAGAGCGCCGAGCAGACCGAGATGATCCCGAAGAAGATGCCGGTGCTCGCGTACCTGATCTCCATCGGTCCCCAGTAAAGACCTTCGAGGAGGCAAAGCGGCGCTAGGCCGGCCCCGAGGAAGGCGTAGGCCTGCCATGCATACAGGCGCTGCGCGGACGACGCTCTCGGTGAAAGGATCAGGTATGCCGGCGCTATCCAGAGCGCGGTGGCCAAGGCCCAGGCCACCAGTTGAATGACCCGCAGCCAGGTCGGAATTTCCATCCAGCCACCGCCGAGCGTGAAGTACGCGTACCAGCTGGATGGCAGGCTCTTGACGACGCCGATGAAGAAGCTTGGCGAGGCGAGCCTCACGTTTGCCGCTGCGTCGTAGCTGAGTACATGTGGCAGGACTGCTACGTAGTATGTCAGGGTGCCCAGGAGCGCCCCGGCGAAGAACGCGGCGGCTGCGGGTATCAGGCGTCGGGACAGGCCTCGATAGTTGCCATCAGTGAAGACCAGCGCGACCAGGCCCGCAACAAAGGGCGCGAACGACAAAATCCACGCGCGCTTGGGGTTGGCCACCGCAAGAAGGAACGCGATGGTCGCGATCGCGCAGACCTGCAGGCGATGGTGCCGGCTGCGTACGAGGAACAGCGTGGCCAGCACGACCTGTGCAGCCGCCGTGAGCGAATACGCCCCCTGGGTGGCGACGAACTCGAGATTCGCCGCCGAAAGCATTGATGCGCTCAGTGCAAGCCCGAGAAACGCGTGCGCCCTGGAGTCGGGAATGGCCCGCCTCAGTGCAACGAACAGGGACGCCAGAAGCGCTGCATATGCGATCCACGATGCAGCCGCATTGCCGAGGAACGATGTGCCGAACAGCGCTTCGATTGCCAGGCTGAATACATATGGAGTGAAAGTGAGCAGGTCCCCATTGGCGAACATCCACCCATGGGGGATCGGGTTGCCTTCGGCCAAAGCCACGCGGGCGAGTACGGAACGCAGTGCCGTGTCGCTGTGGAAGATCGCCTTCGAGTCACCGAGGATGTACATCGAGACCAGCACGATCGCCAGGCCGGCCAGCAGCGGCATGAGCAGGGAACGGAGTAGCGATGCGTTGGATGTCATGGAGTCGGATGAGCTGCGTGGTGATGTTTCCAGCGCCACGAACAAGGGATTCGCGGCGCCAGTCCTACGTCTTCCTCACAGGGAGGACAACGCCTTGTCAGCCGATTCGAAGATGTGGTCGAGGCTGTCTTCAACGCCCAGCCACAATGGCAGGCGAACCAGCCGGTCGCTCGTGGCGTCGGTGACTGCCAGCTCGCCGGCGGCGCGCGCGATCTCGCGCCCCTTGGGGGCGGAATGCAGGGGGATGTAATGGAACACGGAAGATACGCCGCGCTCTTTCAGGCCTGCGATGAATCGCGTCCGTGCACCTATGTCGGGCAGCAAGAGGTAGTACATGTGGGCGTTATGCTGGCAATGGGCGGGGATAACCGGCCGTCGCAGCAGGCCTTGACGTTCATGCGACTCGGCCCAGGCGTGGTAGCTGTCCCAGATCGCCAGCCTTCGCCGCGTGATCTCTTCGCCATGCTCGAGCTGCGCCTGCAGGAAGGCGGCCAACAGCTCGCTCGGCAGATAGGAGGAGCCGACATCGACCCAGGTGTACTTGTCCACCTGTCCACGAAGGAAGCGGCTGCGATTTGTGCCCTTCTCGCGAATGATCTCGGCGCGCTCGGCATTGGCGGCATCCCGCACGAGCAGGGCGCCGCCCTCGCCAGAGATCACGTTCTTGGTTTCATGGAAACTCAGGCAGCCATAGTCGCCGATTCCGCCCAAAGGTTTGCCGCGATAGGTGGAATAAATTCCCTGCGCGGCATCCTCGACGACCTTCAAGCCGTGCTTTTCCGCGATAGCGAGGATGGCATCCATCTCGCAAGCCACGCCCGCATAGTGCACCACGCAGATCGCGCGGGTCCTGGAGGTTATGGCTTCCTCGATCCTGCTCTCGTCCAGGTTGAGGGTGTCCGGGCGGATGTCGACGAAGACCGGGGTCGCACCGCGCAACACGAACGCATTGGCGGTCGAAACGAAGGTGAACGACGGCATGATCACTTCGTCGCCGGGAACTAGGTCCAGCAGCAGTGCCGCCATTTCCAGCGCCGCTGTGCACGAATGGGTGAGCAGGGCCTTGGGTACAGCGCAGATCCTCTGCAGCTCCTCATGGCACCGACGGGTAAACGGGCCGTCGCCAGACAAGTGCCCGACTCGATGGGCTTCGGCAATATTGGCCAGCTCGCCGCCCGTCATGTAGGGCTTGTTGAAAGGAATCAAGCAACTTCTCCTGAATTTACTGACGCGTGCACTCGAGGATGCAGTGCGTATACGGGACATGCAGCATGTCGGTGCGGATGCGGGGCGTAACTTGGCCGAAGACCTCGCGTGCCAAGCCGGCATAGGCTTCCGGCGTGCGGATGTTCTGGCCGCGATCCTGCAGCACCAGCCTTCGGGCTATCGAGGATTGGTTCGGCACCAAGGTGCCATCGATCGATACGAAACGGCCCCCGGGCCGCAGCTGGTCATGGGCCGTACGCAACAGCTTCAATGCGATGTCGTCATCGAGGTGGTGCAACACACCGATCGCCAATACGATGTCGGCGGCGGGGCTGTCGGTCGGCGGTTGGTAGTCGGAAATGTCCATGCACTCGAAAGTCCCGCGATCCGGGTGGCGCAAGCGCGCTGCATCGATGTAAGGCTGCGAGAGGTCGAAGCCGTGATAGTCGACGCCGGATGGCAGGAAGCGGAGCAATTCGCCGGTTCCGCAGCCGATGTCCAAGAGCACGTGGCCGGACGCCGGACGGATATGGTCGCGAACCAGCCGGCGCCTGGATTTGCCCGCTCCAAGAACGGACTGGACGAAATCGTACATTGCCGGGGTGGACAGGATTGAATGCAAGCCGTCGGTCTTCTGCGCCATATCAGTGGATGCCTGAGCGGGAAAGGACGATGACGCCTGCGATGACCAAGGCGGTGCCGGCGATCTTATGCCAGTCCATACCCTCCCGGAAGGCCCAGACCGAGATCACCGCCACAAGGGGGAAACTGAGCGCAGTGAAGGGGTAGGCCTTGCTGAGGGGCATCCTGCCGATCGCAGCCATCCAGAACAGGGAGGCGCCGAACGCGGCGGCGAAAGCGCTGACTACCCATGGGTTGAGGAGCAGCGAAAGTAGCGCGCGGGGATTGAGGTTCTCGATCGTCGCGCCGGGGTTCAAGTCGACCTGCCATTTCAGCACTACCTGGCCATAGACCGTCAGCAGGACGGTCAGCGCGATAAAGACATAACTCATTGGTTCAATTCCTGGGCAAGGTGATTCGCCGCATCAGGATGGCGAACAGATCCGTGCCGTCCCAGATGTGGTGGAAGTCGAGTGCTCGCCCGACCGGGACCACACGGTCCAGGGCGCGGTTGGGCAGCGATGAGGCAAAAGCGGCAAGCTGCGCATGATCCAGTCCGAAGGCCACCATCGTCTGGTCACGATCGTCCAGCTGGTCCGCCAGCAGGTCGAGGCGGGCAAGATCCACTTCGGTGATCAGTCCGTAGCCGGACTGGATTTCGCGCAGGTCACCACCGGCGCGGTCGACCGACAGGCGGATCGGATAGGCGGCCAGCGAATCTTCGAGTCGTGCGCCTTCGGCCACCGTGGCCAACAGACAGGCATCGGTGATGCGCGCCATCAGGGCCGCCGTTTCGTCTTCAAACTGGCTGGCCTGATCACGGACGGCAGGCCAGAAGGATGCCTTGGCTTCGGCAATCGCATCGGGGGAGCCGATCCAGTACAGGCACCGGGGGGACGAGCAGGCCTGCTGCGCGAACCACAGCATGTCGTTGCAGAACCGACGCGCCAGCTCCCGCAGCTCCTGCCCGGACTGTGCAGCGATGGAATGGGAGTCGAACACCGCGATGCCGAAGCGGTCGGGGAACACCATCTCGATTGCCTGGGCCGCGAGCGGGACTGCGCGGATCTTCGCCACGGTCGCGTCGCCGCCCCAGACGATGCGCGCATGGCAGTGCGCGGAAATGGCGCGCGTAATGGTGTCATCGTGCGGGTAAGTCAGCAGGACCGTCCGCTCGAGCACTTCCGGGAACAATCCCTCCGCCTGCATCTGGCGCAGGATGCCGATGAGCGCATCGCGCTGTTGTCCTGGCTTTTGCGACAGCCTGGCCACGTTGCGATTGCCGGCCAGCAGCGACATCAGCCATGCGTACGCGAACAACACGTCCACGTTCGCCGGGGCGAGATGGAACACTGTGCCGCGCGACAGTACGGTGCCCGATTCGATCGTGGCGGCCTGCCGCGCGAGATGGTCGATCGCCGCAGGTCGGAACCAGTGTGACAGCGTCGCCAGTTCCGGAAACCCGCGCAGGCCGGGGAGCTTGAGGATGCGACGCGTGAACTCGGCGACGAAGCCGCGTGCCTGCGGAGAGAAAGGGGGCAGGGTAGGCAGCGAGCGCAGGCGACTCAGCTGCCCATCCAGGCCATCGGCGGTGCCGGTAGTGAACAGCAGGGTGGTCATGCCGGCACCACGCGGGTGTCGCTGCAGCCACGGACTTCTACGTTCTTGACGCGGCCGAGCACGCCGAAGTACTTCCCAAGGCGCCCGCACGCGCAATCGTCTTCGCCATGGAGGATTCCAAGATCCTCGGTCAGCAGGCTGTGCCCGGGATAGCTGTGCGGCAGCAGGCTCAGGACCTGTACCAGGCCGACTTCGCCCACCGCTGCCGGCGCCAGGCTGGCCGGGTCGCGGATGATGACGTCCGCGTAGGCCGGCGCGTGCAGATGGCCGTACTCGCATTCGAAGAAGACGGAGCCGACCTGTTCGACCATCCCGTAGTAATTGTGCACGCGCTCCAGGCCCAGGACCTCTTTCAGGCCGGCCTTGAACGTCGGATTGTCCACCTTGTTCTCTTCCATCTTTTTCCAGCCGCCGCCATGGACAAGCAGGCTGTTGGCCGGCAGTTTGAACCTGCGTCCGTCGCGACGTGCCGCCGTCACCAGCGACTGCCAGACGATGAAGGTGAAGCCGAACAGGAAGATCGGTTGATCCGGATGCCGTGCCAACCACGCATCCAGCGCGTCCCAGTCCGGTCGCAGCTGTTCATCGAGCAGGTAGAGGTGGTCCCTGCCGAAGTTCGAGAAGCCCAGGATGCCTGCCGCCCGTGCATTGAACCGACTGCGGTCCTGCAGGAAGCCATTGTCATCGACCACCAGCATCGGCATGCGCTGGTTGCCGGCGAACTGCGCGAAGATGCGGGTCAGCGCCTTGGCCTGCGCACGTGCCGTGTCGGAGTCCAGGAAGATCCGCGACACCGCCGCGCCCGACGTGCCGCTGGAGACCAGCGTGCGTGCGACCTGGTCAGCCGGGATGCTGCGCAGCTCCATCAGCTTGAACAGGCGAACCGGGAGCCAGGGAATCGACTCGAGGTCGGCCGCTTCGTCCGCGCCTGGCGACCACAGCGAGGCCATCATCTGTGCGTAAGGCACACAATGGTCGACATGGTGGCGGGTGAGAGCGTTCAGCCCCTGCGTCAGCCAGGTCCGCTTGGCCTGGCGACCCAGGCCGAAGACTTCCGCATCGAGCGGCGCAGTTGTGGAAGGTGGCTGCATCACGTTTCGGTGTTCTCGCACAGCGCCCTGAGCGCCTGGTAGTCGACCTTGCCGGTGCCCAGCAGCGGCAGGGCGGGCAGGGATTTGAGCCGCACGTGGCCCGGGAAAAGCTTGTAGCGTTGCTGGATCAGCTGGCGGACTACGGCCTGGTCTACATCGGCCTGGCCGGGAACGAAGACGACCAGGTCGTCGTCGCTACCGGAGCAGGCGATAGCACGATGGAGGTCTCCGGCCAGCATGCTCTCCACCTCGTCCAGGTTCACCCGATTGCCCGAGATCTTGACGAAACGCTTGGCCCGGCCGGTGATGTAGAAGTAGCCATCCGCATCGCGTCGCGCCAGGTCACCCGTACGCAGGACTCCACCCGCCTCGTCTCCGGCGGCAAGGTCCTCGCGCCGCGCGGCATAGCCGAGCATCACGTTCTGGCCGGTGAAGACGAGCTCACCGCTGGTGGCGTCCAGTTCCAACTCGCCTCCCGGCACGGCGATGCCGATGCTGCCGATCTTCGAGCGCAACGTGCCGGACGGCACGTAGCTGATCCTGGGACCGGCTTCGGTCTGCCCGTACATCACGAAGAACTCCAGTCCGAGCCGTTCGCTGGCATCGAGGAACTCCTCGATCAGCGCGTCGCGCAAGCGTCCACCGGCCTGGGTCAACATGCGAAGCCGGTCGAGGTGGAATCGTTCCAGGCCGACCCGGCGCAACATCTCGAAGGTGGCGGGCACGCCCGAAAGCGACGTGATCTTCTGCGCCTGGGCGATTTCCCAGAACCTGCGACCGACCATGCTTTCATCGGTCAGCACCATCGAGGCACCCGCCTCGAGGTGGCTGTTGAGGATCGACATGCCGAACGAGTACGCCAACGGCAGCGTCGTGATCGCGCGGTCGGTGGCACGCAGGCCGAGGTAGGCGACGATGGAGGCTGCGTTGGCGGCGAGCCCGGCGTACGAAAGCCTGACCAGCTTCGACGAGCCCGTGCTGCCCGAGGTGCTCAGCAGCAGCGCCAGGTCCGGGTGAGGCTTGCCACCCGCGAATGGCTCGACCGCGACGTGGATAACCAGGTCGTCGTGGGTGGCGTGTGGCCTGTAGCCTTCAGGGACTGCGGTGCCCGGTGCAAGTGCGAGCCAGTCCGGACGGTAATGCGCCGCCAGCGCCGCCAGCAGTGCCGGGTCCATGTCCGCCTGTAGCAGCAGCGGAACATGGTGCCCGGAACGAAGGGCGCCCAGGCACAGCGATACCGCTTCGATGTTGTTGGCGAATGCCAGGAAGCCCAGCGTCCGTTCGCCGTGCGGGAGCGTGGCGACCATCGCATCGGCTTGGGTGGCCAGCGATGAATAGCTGATCGTGCGCTTGGCATCGACCAGCGCAGGCGCGTGCGGCGGGTGGCGCTCGAGTTCCCAGAAAGCCATTGCTCAGAGCACCATCTGGCCGTCGATGCCGATGACCTGTCCGGTCACGTAGGCCGAGCCCGGACCAAGCAGGAAGGCTGCCAGGCGCGCTACTTCGTCCGGAGTGCCGGCTCGGCCCATGCCAATCGATGCGACGCGGGCGGCGTGCGCGGCCTCGGGCATGTCCCGCGTCATGTCGGTGTCTATGAACCCCGGTGCGATCGCATTGACGCGGATGCCACGAGGCGCGAGTTCCTTGGCTGCCGAGAGCGTGGCTCCGACCATGGCCGCCTTGCTCGCCGAGTACAGGGACAGGCCCGCCGCGCCCCGACTGCCCATGATCGACACCAGATTCACGATGCTGCCTGCGCCACGCCGCGTCATGAGCCGGGCGGCGTACTGCATGGCCATGAGCGGCGCCTTGACGTTGATCGCCAGCACTCGATCGATCTCCTCGGGGCGGATCATGCCGAGCAGACCCTCATGGAGGATGCCGGCGTTGTTCACCAGCCCGTCCAGGCGCCCGTGCAGCGCGAACACCTGCTGGAAGAACGGCGCAATTCCATCGCTGCTGGACAGGTCCAGAGCGATGCAATGCACGTGGGGGGCGCCGGCCTGCAGGCATTGCCCGGCGACATCGTCCAGGGTGGCCGCGTCGCGTGCGGTGAGCACCAGGTGCCATCCGCGCGCGGCACCGTCCAGCGCGATCGCCCGGCCGATGCCGCGCGAGGCGCCGGTTACGATGACGACGGTGCCGTCGGTGGCCATGTCAGGCCGATGCGCCATGCTTGGCCAGGATCTCCCTCGCCTTGCCGACCGAATTCATGTCGATGACGTCGTCCATGTCAATCATCACCCCGAAGGCATCCTCCAGCCCGGCGACGACGGACATGTGCGCGATCGAATCCCATTCGGGGATGGAGGCGTACCTCAGGTCGTCGGTTACCCGATCCGGCGAGATGGCCAACACGCGGGCAAAGACTTCGATGACGCGGTCGTTGGAGGATGTGTCGTTCATATGAATTTCCTGAAGCCGAAGAGGGTCGATTCGTAGCGGAAGCCGAGCTTCGCGTACAGGTTGACGATGCCGGTATTGGCAGCCGAAACGAGGGTGGAACACGAGCTCACGCCGCGGTCGCGCAGCGACTCCAGCGCCACGGTCCACAGGGGCAGCGCCAGCACCGCATAGCGGGCGGCGGCGCCGGTGAGGATGAGGTCGGCGTGGCGTCCGTCCGGTGCGATGCGCTCGGCGTGGAATCCGATCACCCTGCCTCCCGATTCTGCCGTCCTCATCAATCCCTGGCGTATCAGGTCGCCCACCCAGTTCGCCGTGCGGACGGTCGCGATGTTGCGCTCGATCGCGGGGTCCTCGAGGAAGCGTCCATGATGGAAGTCGTCGCGGGCGATGCGCTTGAGTTCGTCAGTATCGCCATCGACCACCTCGCGCAGCTGCGGACGCATGCGTGCGGGCACCGTTGGCAAGCCGTCGAAGCCGTTGCGTGCCAAGGTCAGCGAGCACTCCACGATCGCGTGGCCCGTGGCGAGCACCCCAGCCTTTGCCGGTCCGCAGGCCGCGTCGAATCGTCCGAAGAGGTAGCGCACGCCGTGTCCGGCGGCCCACCGCTCGGCTTCCTCAAGCAGTGCGACTGCGGTCTCTTGCGTTGGCGCTTCCAAGCGGACGATCTCCGCGGTGCGCATGTCGAGCGCACGCTCGTCCCAAGGCGTCAGCCGCACCTCGGCGCTGCCGCCGGACGCTTCGAGGATCGCAGTGCCGCCACTCACGGGCGGGTGTCCTCGGCAACGATGTAGTACGGGCGCCCTTGCACATTGCGGAACACTTGCCCGACGTACAGCCCCACCACGCCCATGCTGAAAAGCAGCATCCCGCCCACCAGCCAGACGGATGCGATCATGGAGGTGTAGCCCGCCACCGCGATGTCGCCCTCGAACCACCGCGCGATCGCGAGCGCGACCATGACGAAGGCCAGCAGCGAGCAGCCGATACCGAGCATGGCCACCAGCTTGAGCGGCTTTTCCGAGTAACTCAGGGTGATGCCGGTCGCCAGGCGCAGCAGCTTGCGCAAAGTGTAGGAGCTGCGGCCTTCCGCGCGCTCGGAGTGTTCCACCTGCAGGTAGCCGTGGCGGAACCCGGCCCATTTGACCATCAGCGGGAAAGACCGGTCACGTTCGGGCATCCTGCATACGGCGTCGACGACGCGACGGTGGAATACCCCGAAGTTGGCGGTGCTCGAGTCCTGGGTATTGCCTGTCAGCCAGCTCAGGAGCCGGAAGAAGCCCCACGAGGACAGGCGCTTGGACCAGCTGTCCTTGCGATTGCGTCGCTGCGCGAACACCACGTCGTAGTCTTCACCACGCGCCTTGCGGTACAGGTCGGGAATGGCCGCGGGAGGATCCTGAAGGTCGCAGTCCATCACCACGACCCATTCGCCGCGCGCATGTTCGATGCCAGCGGAAATGGCCGAATGCTGGCCGAAGTTGCGTGCCAGACGCAGGCCGCGCAACCATGGGCGGGTTGCCGCCAGCTCCTGGATCCGCTGCCATGCCTGGTCAGGACTGGCGTCGTCGACCAGGATCAGTTCGAACGCCTCGCCCAGCCCGCCGACGTGGGTGGCGATGCTGTCGACCAGTTCTTCGAGGCAGCCCCCGCATCCGTAGACCGGGGAGACCACCGAGATCCGGATGGTGTGGTGATCGGGAGGGCTCTGGTTATGCATGCGTTCTATGCGTTCCAACGGGTGCGGGCCGGCTTAGCCAAGCGCCTTTTCAAGTTCCGGCAACAACTGGAACAGATCCCCAACCAGTCCGATGTCGGCTACCTCGAAGATCGCCGCTTCCGGGTCCTTGTTGATCGCCACGATCGTGCCGGCGTCCTTGATGCCGGTCAGGTGCTGGATGGCGCCGGAGATGCCGATCGCCACGTACAGCTCCGGGGCGATGATCTTGCCGGTCTGGCCGACCTGCATCTCGTTGGGGCAGTAGCCGGCATCGACGGCAGCGCGCGAAGCGCCGACCGCCGCGCCGAGCTTGTCGGCCAGGCTGTAGACGATGCGGAAGTTCTCTTCCGAACCGACGCCGCGGCCGCCGGAGACCACGCGGCGCGCGCTCTGGAGGTCCGGACGGTCCGAGCTGCCGGCCGCCAGGCCGATCCAGCGCGTATGCGAGGGCAGGGCGGCATCGGCTGTGGCCGATTCGACTACCGCATTGCCACCGCTGGCCGCTTCCGGCCAGGACGCGGTGCGAACCGTGGCGACCACGGTCTGCCCGGCCGGTGCTTCGACGGTGATGATCGCGTTTCCGGCGTAGATCGGCCGCTTGAAGGTGTGGCTGCCCTCGACCGCCATCAGGTCCGAGACCTGGTTGACGCCCAGCAGCGCGGCGACCACCGGCATCAGATCCTTGCCGAAGGTCGTGGACGGGCCGAAGACGTGGCTGTAGCCGGCCGCCAACTGTGCGACCTGCGGACCCAGGATCTGGGCCAGGGCATGCGCGTTGGCCGGATTGGCCACCGCCAGCACGCGCGCCACGCCGGCGATCTGCGCGGCCTGCGCGGCCACGGCCGACGGGTCGGCCGCCAGCACGACGATGTCGATGGTTTCCGGCGACAGCGCCTGGGCGGCGCTCACGGTGCGAGCGGTGGAGGCGTTGAGCTTGCCGTCCAGGTGTTCGGCAACGATCAGGACCTTGTTGGCCATCACAGCAACCCCTTCTGCTTCAGTGCGGCGACCAGTTCGGCCGCGTCCTTCACCATGACGCCCTTGCTGCGCTTGGCCGGCGGCGCATAGGCGGCGATCTTCAGCTCGGCGCCGGCCTCCACGCCCAGGTCGGCCAGCTGCAGGGTTTCCAGCGGCTTGCTCTTGGCCTTCATGATGTCGGGCAGCTTGATGAAGCGCGGCTCGTTCAGGCGCAGGTCGGTGGTGACTACGGCGGGCAGGTCGACCTCCAGGGTCTCCAGGCCGGCGTCGACCTCGCGGGTGACGGTGGCCTTGCCGCTCGTGACCTCGACCTTCGAGGCGAAGGTGGCCTGCGGGCGGCCCCACAGGGTGGCCAGCATCTGCCCGGTCTGGTTGGCGTCGTCGTCGATGGCCTGCTTGCCCAGGATCACCAGGTCCGGCTGCTCCTTCTCGACCAGCTTGAGCAGGGTCCGGGCGGCGGCCAGGGGCTGCACCGGCTGGTCGGTGACCACGTGGATGGCGCGGTTGGCGCCCATGGCCAGGCCGTTGCGCAGGTGCGCCTGGGCGTCGGCGGGGGCGATCGTGGCGACCACCACCTCGGTGGCGATGCCCTTGTCGCGCAGGCGCAGGGCCTCTTCCAGGGCGATCTCGTCGAACGGGTTGGGCGAGAGCTTGACGCCCTCGGTAACCACGCCGGAGCCGTCCGGCTTGACCTGGATGCGGACGTTGTAGTCCACGACGCGCTTGTAGGCGACCAGGATCTTCATGGTGCGGGGATTCCTTCGGAATAGCTGGGGCAGCCCGGCTGCGGCAGCAGGCCCGGGGCGGACCGCCGATTCTACCGGTTGGACCCCCCCCATGCGATCAGGTACGGGCCATGCCGTGACGGAATGCCGCTCCGGTACCGGTGCCCCGAACCGGATGGTCCCCGGCGTTATGCTATGCGGCCTTGAGCTCTATCCCGCCCATGGGCGGACAGGAAGGTGTGGTTTGGCAACCTGGTTGGTAACCGGTGGCGCAGGTTTCATCGGAGGCAACTTCGTGCTGGAGGCCGTTGCGCTCGGCATTCGCGTGGTCAACCTTGACGCCCTGACCTACGCGGGCAACCTGGACACCTTGTCCTCGTTGGAGGGCAGCGCGGGCCACATCTTCGTGCACGGCGATATCGGCGACCGGGAGCTTGTGGCTGGCCTGCTGGCGGAGTACCGCCCGGAAGCGGTCGTGAACTTCGCTGCGGAAAGCCACGTCGACCGTTCGATCGACGGGCCGGCCGCATTCATCCAGACCAATGTCGTCGGCACGCTGGGCCTGCTGGAGGCCGTGCGCGACTACTGGAAGGCGCTGGTAGGCCCTGCGAAGGACGCCTTCCGCTTCCTGCACGTGTCCACCGACGAGGTCTACGGCACCCTGGGCGAGACCGGGAAATTTACCGAGACCACCCCCTTCGCGCCCAACTCCCCGTACTCCGCGTCGAAGGCCGCGTCTGACCACCTGGTCCGCGCCTTCCACCACACCTACGGCCTGCCGGTGCTGACCACCAACTGTTCCAACAACTACGGCCCTTACCACTTCCCCGAGAAGCTCATTCCGCTGGTGATCGCCAAGGCCCTGGCCGGAGAGCCGCTGCCGGTCTATGGCGACGGCAAGCAGGTGCGCGACTGGCTGTTCGTGGCCGACCACTGCGAGGCGATCCGCGCCGTACTGGCCAAGGGACGGGTCGGCGAGACCTACAACGTGGGCGGCAATTCGGAAAAGCAGAACATCGAGGTCGTGCAGGCCATCTGCGCACTGCTCGATGAGCGGCGTCCGCGCGAGGACGGCAAGCCCCGCAGCAGCCAGGTCACCTACGTCGCCGATCGGCCGGGCCATGACCGCCGCTATGCCATCGATGCCTCGAAGCTGAAGGACGAACTGGGCTGGGAGCCCAAGTACACGTTCGAGCAGGGCATCGCCACCACCATCGACTGGTATCTCGAAAACCAGGACTGGGTGCAACGGGTGCTCGATGGCAGCTACCGCCTGGAGCGCATCGGGGTGACGGCATGAGCGCGCGCAAGGGCATCATCCTGGCGGGCGGGTCCGGCACGCGGCTGTACCCGATCACCCGGGCGATCAGCAAGCAGCTATTGCCGGTCTACGACAAGCCGATGATCTATTACCCGCTCAGCGTACTCATGCTGGCGGGAATCCGCGAAGTACTCATCATCAACACCCCGCACGAGCAGGCCCTTTTCCAGGCACTGCTTGGCGATGGTTCGCAGTGGGGCATGCGCATCGAATACGCCGTGCAGCCCAGTCCCGACGGACTGGCGCAGGCCTACCTGATCGGACGCGACTTCGTTGCCGGCCAGCCGAGCTGCCTGGTGCTGGGCGACAACATTTTCCACGGCCATGGCCTCACTGCATTACTCAGGCGCGCCGGCGAACGCCAGCAGGGCGCGACCGTTTTCGGATATTGGGTGCGCGATCCGGAGCGCTATGGGGTGGCCGAGTTCGATGGCCAAGGACGTGTGGTCGGCATCGAGGAAAAGCCGGCGCAGCCGCGCTCCAACTACGCGGTTACCGGACTTTATTTCTACGATGGGAATGCCAGCGACTACGCGGCTGAGCTAAAGCCATCGCCACGCGGCGAGCTTGAAATAACGGATCTCAACAAGCGTTACCTGGAGCAAGGCGACCTGTATCTCGAGCAGCTGGGTCGTGGCTATGCATGGCTTGATACGGGCACCCACCAGTCGCTGCTGGAGGCTTCGACCTTCATCGAAACGATCGAGGCGCGGCAGGGCCTCCGCGTCTGCTGCCCCGAAGAGATCGCCTTCGGCAACGGCTGGATCGACGTGCTCCAGCTGGAGAAGCTCGCTGCGCCTTTGTCCAAGAATGGTTACGGCGAGTACCTGCTCGACATTGCCCGTCGCGGCGCGGTGGTGCGTTGAAGATCGTCGAAACTGGCCTGCCGGGCTGCGTGGTCGTCGAGCCCGCAGTATTCGGTGACGAGCGGGGCGTATTTTTCGAGACTTGGAATGCCGAGCGCTACGACAGGGCCGGACTGTCCGCCAGGTTCGTGCAGAGCAATGCCTCGACATCCATCAGGGGCGTGGTGCGCGGATTGCACTACCAGTGGCCCCGTCCACAGGGCAAGTTGGTGAGCGTCCTGGAAGGAGAGATTTACGACGCAGTCGTAGACATCCGGCGCGGCTCCCCGACCTTCGGTTCCTGGGAAGCCGTGATCCTCAGCGCAGAGAACCGGCGCCAGCTGTGGATACCGGAAGGTTTCGCCCACGGATTCGCCGTCCTGTCCGAGCGCGCGGTCTTCAGTTACCTGTGCACCGACGTATACGTCAAAGAGGCCGATGCCAGCGTGCGCTGGAACGACGGCGCCATCGGCGTGGATTGGCCGGTCAGCAATCCGCTGCTTTCGGCCAAGGACAGTGCGGCGCCGTTGCTGGCGGACATCCCCGAGGAGCGCCTGCCGGTCTACGTGCCATGAAGCGCATTCTCCTGGTGGGCGCGAACGGTCAGGTTGGCCGTGAACTGCGGCGCAGCCTGCAGCCGCTGGGGAGGGTGGTCGCGGCAACGCGCGACGGGCGGGTGGAAGGTGCAGCCGATGGTGTCGTTGCCGACCTGTCCGATCCCGCCGGGTTGGAGGTGCTGGTGGCCGAGCTCGCGCCGGACGCTGTGGTCAATGCCGCCGCGTACACCGCGGTAGACAAGGCTGAAAGCGATGCCATCGCGGCGTACGTCGCCAATGCCGAGGCCCCCGCTGCGCTTGCCCGGGCCTGCGCGGTTGCCGGCATCCCGCTCGTGCACTTCTCGACCGATTACGTGTTCGACGGCAAAGCCGCACAGCCGTATCGCGTCGATGCGGCGACCGAGCCGCTGGGCGTCTACGGAGCAAGCAAGCTCGCCGGCGAAGTTGCCGTGCGCGCGGCCGGCGGGCAGCACCTCATTTTCCGTACCGCATGGGTGTACGCCACGCATGGGCGCAATTTCCTGAGAACGATGCTGCGCCTGGGCGGCGAACGCGACGAACTGCGTGTCGTCGCCGACCAGGTGGGTACGCCGACGCCGGCCGCATTGATCGCGGACGTGACCGCGGTGGCCTTGGCCAGGGCGATGACCGATAGCGAGGTCAGCGGCACCTGGCATCTGGTAGCCGCCGGTCAGACCACCTGGCATGGCTTCGCCGAGGCGATTTTCGCCGAGGCCGTCGCGAGCGGGTTACTGGCGCGTGCGCCGCGGGTGCTGCCGATCTCGTCGGCAGAATATCCGGCGCCTGCGAGGCGACCCGCCTACTCATGTCTGGATACCGCCAGCCTGGTGCATGACTTCCCTGTCGAGCTTCCCGAATGGCGCTCAGCGTTGCACGGGGTAATCGGGCAGCTCGCCGATGCGGGTGGTTCCCGGAAATGAAAAAGCCCCGGCATTGCCGGGGCTTTCGCCATCAGACGGGCATCGCTTCAAGCCCGGCCGTAGGTGTCCTCGAAGCGGACGATGTCGTCCTCGCCCAGATAGCTTCCCGACTGGACCTCGATCAGCTCCAGCGGCAGTTTGCCCGGGTTCTTAAGGCGGTGGGTGACGCCCAATGGGATGTAGGTGCTCTGGTTTTCGGTCAGCAGGATCACCTCGTCGCCGCGGGTAACCTCGGCGGTGCCAGACACCACGATCCAGTGCTCGGCGCGGTGGTGGTGCATCTGCAGGCTCAGCGTGGCGCCGGGCTTGACCGAAATGCGCTTGACCTGGAAGCGATCACCGTTGTCGATCGAGTCGTAGGCGCCCCACGGGCGATAGACCTTGCGGTGCCAGGTCGCCTCCGAGCGCTTGTCGCGCTTGATCCGGGCCACGACTTCCTTGACCTCCTGCATGCGTTCGCCGCGACCGACCAGCACCGCGTCGGCGGTTTCCACGACGACGACGTCATCGAGCCCGACCAGGGCAATCAGGCGTTCGCCATAGGCATAGGTATTGCGGCAGTCGACCGCGATCACGTCGCCGTGGTGCGCGTTGCCATCGCCGTCCTGCGGCGAGACATCGCGCAGCGCGGTCCACGAGCCTACGTCGCTCCAGTGGGCGTCGAGGGGGATCAGGGCTGCGTCGCTGGTCTTCTCCATGACCGCGTAATCAATGGAATCCGAAGGGACCTTGGCGAATGCCTCCTTGTCCAGGCGCACGAAGTCCGCATCGCGCTTGGCCTTTTCCCAGGCGCTGCGGGATGCGTCGAGGATGGCGGCATTGAACTTCCGCAATTCCTCAAGGTAGCGCGAAGCCTTGAACAGGAACATGCCGCTGTTCCAGAAATACTCGCCGGACTCGACGTAGGCCTGTGCGGTCGCCAGGTCGGGTTTCTCGACGAAGCGCTCGACCGCGCGGACCTCGCTTCCGCCGCCAGCCTTGATGTAACCGTAACCCGTTTCCGGACCGGCCGGCACGATGCCGAACGTCACCAGTTTCCCTGCGGCCGCTGCGGGTACCGCTTCCTTAACGGTGCGCTGGAACGCCTCCTCGTCGCCGATCACGTGGTCGGATGGAAGCACCAGGAGCAGGGCGTCGTCGCCGTTGCGGGTCGCTTCGAAGGCGGCGATCGCGATCGCCGGCGCGGTGTTGCGGCCCATCGGCTCGAGCACGATCGCCTGCGGTTTCGCGCCAACCTGCTGCAGCTGTTCCGCGGCGACGAAGCGATGCTCCTCGTTGGCGATCACCAGCGGCGCCTGGCCTGCGATGGGGGCGACGCGGTGCCAGGTCGCCTGGAGCATCGTCAACTCGCCCGTGAGCGGCAGGAACTGCTTCGGATAGGACTCGCGTGACAGGGGCCAAAGGCGCGTGCCGGAGCCGCCGGACAGGATCACGGGAAGGATGTCGTTCATCGGGTGCGGGTCCTAGTTGATCAGGATGCGAGCAGGCGGGAGATTTCGTCGGTCCGCGCCTGCATGAGGCGTGAATCGCCGCGTGATTCCACGTTCAGGCGCAGCAGCGGCTCGGTGTTGGAACTGCGCAGGTTGAAGCGCCATTCGCCGAAGTCCGCGCTGAGGCCGTCGGTATAGTCGAGCGTCGGAGAAAGCGCGGAAAAATGCGCCAGGATCTGTTCGATCGATGCCTTCGCATCGCGCACCCGGAAATTGATCTCGCCGCTGCACGGGAAGGCCTGCATGCGGTCCTCGACCATGGCCGCCAGGGTCATGCCGGTGCGCGACATCAGGTCGGCGATCAGCAGCCACGGAATCATGCCCGAATCGCAGTACGCGAAATCGCGGAAGTAGTGGTGGGCGCTCATTTCCCCGCCGTAGATCGCGTTCTCCGCGCGCATGCGCTCCTTGATGAACGCGTGACCGGTCTTGCTCATCACCGGCGTACCACCGGCCTGCTCGACCATCTCGACCGTATTCCACAGCAGCCGCGGATCATGGATGACCTTCTCGCCTGCGGTGTTCGCAAGCAGGGCTTTGGCCAGCAGTCCGACCAGGTAATAGCCCTCGATGAAGCGGCCATCGGCGTCGAAGAAGAAGCAACGGTCGAAATCCCCGTCCCATGCGATACCGAAATCGGCCGCGTGCGCACGCACCGCCTCGGCGGTCGCGGCGCGGTTCTCCGGCAGCAGCGGATTGGGAATGCCGTCGGGGAAATGGCCATCCGGCTCGTGCTGGATACGGATGAACTCGAAGGGCAGGTGGGGCGCGAGCTGGTCGATGATCAGGCCCGCTCCGCCGTTGCCCGGATTGGTGACGATCCGCAGCGGCTTGAGTCCGCCACGATCGACGTAGCCCAGCAGGTGTTCGATGTAGGCGGACTTGTCGTGGTGTTCGCTCAGGCCGCCGCGCAGGTCGCCGATGACGCCGTCGTGGGCCGCAGCGAAATCGCGGATGGCGAACAGCCCGGAGTCACCGCTGATCGGCCTGGCCTGTTCCCGGACCAGCTTCATGCCGTTGTAATCCATCGGATTGTGGCTGGCCGTGACCATCACGCCACCGGCTGCCCCCAGGTGCGCGGTCTGGAAGTACACCTCTTCGGTCCCGCACAGTCCGATGTCGATGATCTCCCGCCCTCGGCTGCGCAGGCCATCGGACAGGGCAGCCTGCAGGCCGGGGCTGCTCAGGCGCACATCGTGCCCGAGTACCACGGGCCCCGGATCGAGCTGCCCGGCCAAGGCGACGCCAATGCGCCGGGCCAGGTTTTCGTCGAGCTGGTCGGGCACCCGGCCGCGGATGTCATAGGCCTTGAAGGCGGGGAGCGTCATCAGGTGGTTTCGCCGGGACAGGACCGGCAATTCTACCGGCCGCCCCGATGGGGCGCGACCCTGCCACGTGTGCGGGCCATCCCGGAAGGGCCACTGCCCGAAAGTACGTGTCGCGCCGCAACACGCGCGGCTAGAATCCCAGGTCTAGGCTTCCAGACGAGGGCAGGCATGGCCGCTTCCAAACTCTACCCGGACGCCAGGTCCGCGCTCGCCGACCTGGTCGCCGATGGCCAGACCCTGGCGGTCGGCGGATTCGGTCTGTGTGGCATTCCGGAGGCCCTGATCGCCGCGTTGCGCGATTCAGGCGCCAAGGGGCTCACCGCGATCTCCAACAACGCCGGCGTGGACGGCTTCGGCTTGGGCCAGCTGCTGGCGACCCGGCAGATCCGCAAGATGATTTCGTCCTACGTGGGCGAGAACAAGGAATTCGAACGTCAGTACCTGGCTGGCGAACTCGAGCTCGAGTTCAACCCGCAGGGCACGCTGGCCGAGCGCCTGCGCGCCGGCGGAGCGGGCATCCCGGCATTCTTCACCGCCACCGGCTACGGCACGGTGGTGGCCGAGGGCAAGGAGACCCGCGAATTCGGCGGCAAGCAATACGTGATGGAAACCGCCCTGGTTGCCGACGTGTCGCTGGTGAAGGCGTGGAAAGCGGACAAGGCCGGCAACCTGGTGTTCCGCAAGACCGCACGCAACTTCAATCCGGCCGCGGCGATGGCGGGCAAGGTCTGCGTGGCCGAGGTCGAGGAGCTGGTCGAGATCGGTGCGATCGATCCGGACCACGTGCATCTCCCGGGCATCTATGTGGATCGCATCGTGCTCAACCCGCATCCCGAAAAACGCATCGAGAACCGCACGGTTCGCGCGGCAGGAGACAACTGATGGCCTGGACCCGAGACGAGATGGCCCAGCGCGCCGCGCGCGAACTGAGCGATGGCGCCTACGTGAACCTGGGCATCGGCTTGCCGACCCTGGTGGCCAACCATATCCCGGACGGCATGGACGTCTGGCTGCAGTCGGAGAATGGCCTGCTCGGGATCGGCCCGTTCCCGACCGAAGAAGAGGTCGACGCCGACCTGATCAATGCCGGCAAGCAGACCGTCACCGCGCGTGCGGGCGCCAGCTATTTCGGCAGCCATGATTCCTTCGCGATGATCCGCGGCGGGCACATCGACCTGGCGATCCTCGGCGCGATGCAGGTCACCGCAACCGGTGACCTGGCCAACTGGATGGTGCCCGGCAAGATGGTCAAGGGCATGGGCGGGGCAATGGACCTGGTCGCCGGCGTCAAGCGCGTGGTCGTGCTGATGGAGCACACCGCCAAGAACGGCGAGCACAAGATCCTGCCCGAATGCACCTTGCCGCTGACCGGCGTGGGCGTGGTCGACCGCATCATCACCGAGCTGGCGGTGTTCGACGTGACCGACGCGGGACTGAAGCTGGTCGAAGCTGCGCCGGGGGTGAGCGAAGACGATTTGCGCAGCCGCACCGGAGTCGGATTCCAGGGTTGAGGCCTTCTTCGATGCGGCAACGCCTCCGTAACGCTTGGGATAGCCTGCGTGCGCAGGGCGCGATGCCGACACTGGACCGGTCTTGGGATTTCGTCCGTCGCCGGTGGTCGCCGCGACCAGCGCTGAGCCTGGACGTGTCCACCGTTACGCTGGCGTTCCCGTCTGCCGGGACGGAGACGCTTGCGGCGAGCATCATCATCCCCGTCTACAACAACCTCGCCTGTACGCTGGATTGCCTGCGTTCCATCGTCGCCAGTGGCGATGAGGCGTCTTGCGAGGTCATCGTTGTCGACGACGCGTCCACCGACGCAACCCGCGAGACGCTGGAGGGTGTGCCCGGCCTGCGCTACGAGCGCAATGACGTCAACTCGGGTTTCATCCGGACTTGCAACACCGGCGCGGCGCTGGCGCGCGGGCGGTTTCTGGTCCTGCTGAACAATGACACTGTCGTGCAGCCTGGCTGGCTCGATTCGCTGCTGAAGACCTTCCACGATTACCCGGATACTGGCCTGGCCGGCTCACGCCTGCTCTATCCTGACGGCCTCTTGCAGGAGGCCGGTTGCGTGATTTTCGCCGACGGCCGTGCCGGGAATTATGGGCGCCTGGATGCCGCCCTGGACCCGCGCTACAGCTGCGTCCGCGAAACCGACTACTGCTCGGGGGCGTCGGTGGCGATTCCCGCCGAGCTGTTCTCGCGGCTTGGCGGCTTCGACGAACGGTATCTCCCGGCCTACTACGAAGACGCCGACCTGGCCATGCGTGTGCGGCAGGCCGGTTTCCGCGTGCGCTACCAGCCGCACTCGTGGGTCGTGCACCTGGAGGGGGTGTCGTCCGGTGTCTCGGAAGAGGGGGGCGTCAAGGCTTACCAGCGCAGCAACCGCTTCAAGTTCGCCGAGCACTGGGCACAGGCGCTGCGGGAATTCCCTCCGTGGGGCGTCTCGCGCGACTTGGCGGTGAAGCGGGGCGGGCGATTGCTGATGGTCGCTGCAATGGGCGACCAGCGGACGTTGCAACGCCTCGATGAAATCCGCGCCGAGGTCGCGGCCGGGTGGTCGGTTAGCCTGTTCGTGGAGCATGGGGAGTTCGACGCGCCGACGGCGCGCCGTCTGCAGGCCGAAGGCATCGAGCTGTGGCAGGGCTTCTGGAGCGCGTTCCCGCGCGGCTGGATGCGCCGGCATTCAGGTCGCTTCGACGGCGTAGTGCTGCTGGACGCAGCGCTGTCCGGGCGTTACGGCCGCTGGGTCTCGCGCTACGGCGCCGGAATTCCGGTATCGATTGCCGACGCTGGTTGAGCGACAGTATCAGTGGCTCGTCGACCGCGGTGGCAGGGGCGGTAGGGCCGATTGAAGTGCCCTTCGCGCGCATTGGCGGGAAAAGTGGCGTTGGATGTTGTCCTGCCCATTGGCAGATAGCCGTGCCCACAGCAGCGGCTCACGTGCGAGGCGTGCGACGCACGCGGCAAACTGCTCAGCCGTATCGGCCAGCAGCACATCGTGGCCATCCTCAAGGTGCATCCCCTCGGCCGCCATGTGCGTGGCAACGACGGGCAAGCCATGGCTCATCGCACTATTGACCTTGCCCTTCACTCCCGCACCGGAGCGCAGTGGCGCCGCCGCGAGCAGGCATTGGTCCATCCAGGGAGCCAGGTCGGCGACCTGGCCGTGGATGTGGACGTGCTCGCGCTGCAGCGCGTCACGCTCATGGTCGGGGATGGCTCCGACCAGGTGCAGTGGCATGCCAGGTGAGTGGCGATGGATCAGGGGCAGGATCTCCTCCACCAGCCAATACGCCGCGTCGCGGTTCGGGGGGTGGGCAAACCCACCGACGAACAGCACGCCGTGCCTGCCGTCGAAGGGCATGCTGGTTCCGGCGACTGAATGGATGTTGGAAAGGAGCTCGATGCGTGCGTCCGGCAGTTCCGCCTGAAGCAGCTCCTGTTCCACTGGGCTGACTACAAAGGTGACGTCGCTGCGGGCTGCGAGGTCGCGTTCGACCCGCCAGGACCGCCGCGCCCTGCGCAACAATGCGCGATCGCCGCTCAGTCGCGCGGTCCGCTCTTCCCGTAACGAGTGCAGGTCTACAGTGTCGAACAGGACCCGCGCGCCGGGCGCGGCAGCGCGTACCAGGTCGATGTGCGCAGAGGCGACCTCATGCCGGCAAAACATGGCGGCGGCCAGCGAATCACCGTGAGCCTCCAGCCAGTCGGGAAGGGACGGTGTCCCGGCCACGCCGATGACCGCGATACCGGCCTCCACCATCGCGTTTTTCTCGCTCTCGGTGGCACGACCACTGTCGGGTGCGAAGGCCACCGACCAGCCCAGCTCGTGGATGAGCGTTAGTATTTCGTGCATGCGCACCGAACCGGAATCGCGTGTCGGGTCGGGCATGAGTGCGTCGAGAACCAGTATCCAGGAACTGTTCCCTGCCAGCGGTACGGGGCTGGGCTGGAGGCTTGCCTGTCCGGTGCCCGTTCCCGCGCGGTCGATCAGAAATCGCCAGGCCCGCAGCAACGTGGCGCGGACACCACGATGCGTGAGGCTATGCCACAGACCCCGCATGCGCCTTAGCGTCATGCGCCATCGCCAGGCCCGCAGGGCCGACCTCCACGTCGGTCGCGAATGGCTCACAGGTTCTGGTAGTTCGGCCCCGAACCACCCTCCGGCGTCACCCAGGTGATGATCTCGTAGGGGTCCTTGATGTCGCAGGTCTTGCAGTGCACGCAATTGGCGGCGTTGATCTGCAGGCGACGGCCAGCGTCGTCCTCGACCATCTCGTACACGCCGGCCGGGCAGAAGCGGGTGCAGGGGTTGGCGTACTCGGCCGTGCAGCGGTCCACGCAGATCGAGGTGTCGGCGACCTTCAGGTGCACCGGCTGGTCTTCATCGTGTTCGGTGGCGGCGTAATACACGCCCTGCAGGCGGTCGCGCGGGGCGAGGCTGCGGTCGATGTAATCGCGCTTGGGCTGCTCGTGTTCGCCGATCCTGTCCAGCGTCGACCAGTCGGCCTTGCTCGCAAGCGTCCACGGCGAAGCGCCGCCGACTGCCGTTTCCCAGGCGGCATTGGCCAGGCCGAACCACAGGCCCTTCTTGAAGCCGGGCTTGATGTTTCGCACCTGCTTCAGCTCGTCCATCGCCGGCGATGCGCGCAGCGCCGCGTCGAAGCCGGCTGGCTGCAGGGCGCTGGCGACCAGGTGCTCGGCGGCGAGCATGCCGCTGCGGATCGCCTGGTGGGTGCCCTTGATCTTGGGCACGTTGAGCAGGCCTGCGCCGTCGCCGATGAGGAGCGCGCCGGGCATCTCGACCTTCGGCAACGACTGCCAGCCCCCGGTCACGATCGCGCGCGCGCCTGCGGAAAGGATGCTGCCGCCGTCCAGCAGCGGCTTCATCGTCGGGTGGTTCTTCCACTGCTGGAAGGCCTCCCAGGGCTTGTACTGCGGATCGCGGTAATCCAGTCCGCTGACGTAGCCCAGCGCGATCTGGTTGTTCTCCAGGTGGTAGACGAAGCTGCCGCCGTAGGTGTGGTTGTCGGCCGGCCAGCCCAGGGTGTGCACGATCTTGCCGGGTGTGACCCGGCCTTCCGGCACCTGCCACAGTTCCTTGATGCCGATCGAATAGTTCTGCGGATCGCTGTCGTTATCCAGCCCGAAACGCTTCACCAGGCGCTTGGTCAGGTGCCCGCGCGCGCCTTCGGCCAGCACGGTGACCTTGGCCTTGATATCGATGCCGGCGGTGTAGCCGGGCTTGTGCGAACCATCCCGGGCAATGCCCATGTCGCCGATGCGCACGCCCAGCACGGTGCCGTCGTCGGCGTGCAGGGTCTCGGCCGCGGCGAAGCCGGCGTAGATCTCCACGCCCAGCGATTCGGCCTGCGGCGCCAGCCAGGCGCACATCGCGCCGAGGCTGACGATGAAGTTGCCATGGTTGCGCATCCCCGGTGGCACGATCGGCGACTTGCGTCCGCCGTCCCTGGTCAGGAACCAGAACTCGTCCTCGCCGGCCGCCACGCAGACCGGCGGCGGGTTGTAGCGCCAGCCGGGCAGCAAAGCGTCCAGCGGGCCGGGCTCGATCACCGCGCCGGACAGGATGTGCGCGCCGACGGTGCTGGCCTTCTCGATCACGCAGACCGAGATGCCCGGGTCCAGCTGCTTCAGGCGGATGGCGAAGGCCAGGCCGGCCGGGCCCGCACCCACGGTGACGACGTCGTACTCCATCACGTCGCGCTCGACGGCGTCGGCGGCAATCGTGCTGGCTTCGTGCTCCGTCATTCCCTGCTCCGCTGGCTGTTCTGGCTTGCTGGACATTTTCGGCGTTCGGCGCGGGCGGGGCAAATGCGCCCCGCCGCCGGCGCTGCTAGCGTGGGGCCATGGAATGGATCGATTTCGAGCTTCCGGATGCGCAGGTAAGGCTGGCGAGGGGCTGGCTGGCCCCGGATGCCGCCGCTGCGCTCATGTCCTGCCTGTTGCGCGACGTGCCCTGGGAGGTCCACCGGATCCGGATGTTCGGCCGTGAAGTGGCCTCGCCGCGGCTGAGCTGCTGGATAGGCGATGCCGACGCCGCCTATCGCTATTCGGGCAGCCGCTTCGAGCCGCGGCCATGGTCGCCAGCCCTGGCCGCGCTGCGCCACCGCCTGGAGGGCGACCTGGGCCACCGATTCAACAGCGTCCTCGCCAATCGCTACCGCAGTGGCCTCGACGCGATGGGCTGGCACAGCGACGACGAGCGCGAACTGGGAGCCGCGCCGTTGATCGCATCGATCAGCCTCGGTGCGACCCGCCGTTTCCTGATGCGCCACCGCGGTGATCCGGCGTCGCGGCTGGCGCTGGACCTGGAGCCGGGCAGCCTGCTGCTGATGGGTGGCGAAACGCAGCGTCACTGGAAGCACGCGCTGCCCCGCACCGCACTCCCGGTGGGCGAACGGATCAACCTCACGTTCCGCCAGGTCCTGCCATTGCAGGAGCAGGCGCGGCCGCGACCCCGAGGCCGTTGAAGCGACGGGCCGCCTGGGCGGACGGCGTCGGCTGTTTGGCCTGGAGTCCGCTCCTGCAGCAAGCGCGGTGGCGCGGAGTCCGACCCGGCAGACCGGCGCTACAGCGTCGGGTGCGTCTGCGCGTCGCCATGGCCCTGCGCCAGGGTCCAGCCGGCGATTTCACTGGAGACAGCGGCCAGCGCCCGGCCGAACGCGTCGGTGACCGTGGCCACGTCGTTGGTCGCCGCCGCTTCCTCGCGCAGGAAGGTGCGGCGCGCGACGATGCGCTGGTCGCGGTTGTTGAGCAGGGTCGCGCTGATCTCGATGGTGGCGACCGGCAGCGCGCCGCCGCGGTAGTCCGATTCGAAGCGGCGTACGTCCATCGCCAGCCGGTAGTCCGAGCGCATGCCCGTGGCCACCCGGCCGACGCCGGCGATCTTGCCGGAGTCTTCCAGCACGCGCAGGACGACGGCTTCGATCATGTCGGTCGGCGGCTGCGCCCAGGACGATCCGCGGTACACCTGCAACTCGCCCGGGACCGGGCGCACGGCGATGCGCGGGCTGTCGATCAGGCGTGTGGCGCTGGGCTTGGCGATCGCCAGCTGCCAGTCCACCTGGGGCCAGGACGGATCGGACTGGGCGACGGCCTGCGGCGAATAGATCGTGACCGGGTCGCGCGGCTTGCCGCCCAGGATCGAGCAGCCGGCGAGCATCGCCATGATCGGCAGCAACGCCAGCACGCGCAGCGGCGCGGGGAACGCACGGGGCTTCATTGCGGTTCGTACTCCTTGGGTGCGTCGCGGCCGAGCAGGTAGCGGGACGGGTTGTTCTCCAGCCGGTCGCTGATCTGGCGCAGGTCGCGGATCAGGCCGCGCAGTTCGGTCAGGGTCGGGCCGAGCTGGGCCAGGCCGTCGTTGGCGAAGCTGTTGATGGCCGCGCGGTTCTCGCTGAGGATGCCGTCCGCATTGCCGGCGGCCGAATCCAGCCGGGCCAGGGTGGAATCGAGTTTCTCGATCAGGCCGGGCAGTTCGCGCACCAGGTTCTGGTCCACCCGCTGCACGGTCGCGTTGGTGGTCTGCAGGGTCGCGTCGAGGCTGCGCGCGGCATCGCGCGCGCTGACCAGCAGCGCCTCCATGCCCTGGTCCTTCGCGGCCAGGGTGCCGCTGATCCGCTCCAGGTTCTCCAGGGTGGTGGAGATGTGGGCCACGTTCTGGTCGCTGAGCACCTGGTCCAGGCGCTCGACGATGCGGTTGGCGGTGTCGGTGATGTTCTGCAGCGCCGATGGCGTGGTCTGGATCACCGGCGGATCGCGCTGGTCGACCGCGGTCAGCATCGGCGCGCCGGGGGTGCCGCCGGAGAGCTGGATGATCGACGGTCCGGTCAGGCTGGTGATCGCCATCTTGGCGCGGGTGTCGGACTTGACCGGGGTGCTGGCGTCGGCGCGGATGATCGCGATCACCCGGCGCGGATCCTGCGGATCCAGCGACAGCTTCTCGATCGAACCGACTGAGATGCCGTTGTACTGGACGGGGCTGCCCACCGACAGGCCGGTGACCGCCTCGTCGAACACGATCATGTAGCGCTGCCAGCTGCGCTCGGACGAATACTTGGCGGCCCACAGGCCGAACAGCAGCAGCGCGATCGACACCACCAGGGTGAAGGCGCCGATCAGCACGTAGTTGGCGCGTGTTTCCATGGTCAGTCCGACTCCGTGGCGATGGCCGGGTCATGGCCGGCACTGGCACGGCGCGCGGCGCGGGCGCGCGGGCCGTGGAAATATTCCTGCACCCAGGGGTGGTCGAAACGCTCGACCTCCGCCAGGGGCGCGTTGACCACCACCTTGCGGTCGGCGATCACGGCCACGCGGTCGCAGATAGCGTACAGGGTGTCGAGATCGTGCGTGATGAGGAACACGGTCAGCCCCATCGCCCGCTGCAAGGTCAGCAGCAGGTGGTCGAAGGCGGCCGCGCCGATCGGATCCAGGCCGGCGGTCGGTTCGTCCAGGAACAGCAAAGGCGGGTCCAGTGACAGGGCGCGGGCCAAGCCTGCGCGCTTGCGCATGCCACCGGACAGCTGCGAGGGCAGCTTGTCGAGCGCATCCGCCGGCAGGCCGGCGAGCTTCACCTTGAGCAAAGCCAGTTCGTAGCGCCAGCTTTCGGGCAGTTCCGGATGGTGCTCCTTGAGGGGCACCTGCACGTTCTCGCCCACGCTCAGCGAAGAGAACAGGGCGCCGTCCTGGAACAGCACGCCGGTGTTGCGCTCGATGCGCAGGCGGGTGGCCGGCTCGTCCGACAGCGCATCCTCGCCCAGTACCTCGATGCGACCCTCCGCGGGCCGCTGCAGGCCCAGGATGCTGCGCATCAGCACCGACTTGCCGGTACCCGATCCGCCGACCACGCCGAGGATCTCGCCGCGGCGCACGTCGAGGTCCAGCCCCTCGTGCACGGTCTGGCTGCCGAAGCGGTTGGCCAGCCCGCGCACGGAAATCGCGATGTCGCGGTCCGGGTCGGCCATCTCACCAGTCCATGTGCATGAACCACAACGCGGCGATCGCGTCGAGGATGATCACCAGCGAGATGGTCTGCACCACGCTGGAGGTCGTGCGTTCGCCGACCGACTGCGCCGTGCCTTCCACGCGCAAGCCCTCCAGGCAGCCGATCAGGCCGATGACCAGGGCGAATACCGGCGCCTTGGACATGCCGACCAGGAAGTGCCGGACCTCGACGGTCTCGTGCATTCGCGACAGGTACATCTGCGGTGGGATGTCCAGGTCGAACGCGCCTACGGTCACGCCGCCGGCGAGGCCGGCCATCATCGCGATGAAGGTCAGCAGCGGCAGCATCACCAGCAGGGCGAGCACGCGCGGGATCACCAGCAGGTCGACCGGGTCCAGGCCCAGGGTGCGGATCGCATCGATCTCCTCGCGGCTCTTCATCGCGCCGATCTGGGCGGTGAACGCCGAGGCGGTGCGGCCGGCCAGGACGATCGCCGTGAGCAGCACCGCGAACTCGCGCAGGAAGGCGATGCCGACCAGCTCGACCACGTAGATCTCAGCGCCGAAGTCGCGCAGGATCGTCGAGCCCAGGAAGGCGATCACCGCGCCGACCAGGTACGACAGCAGCGCCACCAGCGGCACCGCGTCCAGGCCGACCTGTTCCATGTGCGCTACGGTGGCGGTCAGCCGGAAGCGGCGCGGCTCGCGCGCCATGCGCAGCATCTTGCTCAGGTTCTCGCCGGTGAACCCGACCAGTTCCACCACCGAGCGGGTGATGGTCTCCGTCGCCCGGCCAAGGCGCTCCAGCGCAGCGGCGAAGCCGTAGTCGCGCCGCCGCCGCGGCCGGTCGTCGGCCACGTCCTCGATGACCTGGACCAGGGCCGCATGCCCATCGCTGAAAAGCAGGTGCTCGCTGTCCAGGCCGCGCCGCTGTGCGAAGCGCATCAGCTGCATCACGCCCGCCGAATCCAGGCGCTCGATCGCCGAGGCATCCACCGAGGTGGTCGCCTCGGGCACGCCGCGCAACTGGTCGGAAATGAGCAACGCATGGGCCAGCGTCCATTGGCCGGTCAGGATGATCCTGCCGGGTCCGGACTGTGCCTGCTGCCAGCGGGGATGGGATCCGTTCTCTTCGGTCATGGGTGTTTTCCGAGCCGGGAGCATACCCGGAAGGAGCGTGCACGTGCCGTGGCGCCGCCCGGTCGGCGTGGGCCGCCCGCGGGGCGCTGGAGACCCGCTGTTAACCAGGCGACGTTCGCCGGGCGATACTAGGCCGATGGATGCCGTCGCCCGCCCCACCGCCAGTTATGCGCAGCGCATCGCGTTCGTCTCGGAGATGGCGGCGCGCCTGCATCGCTATGGGACGACCGCACAGCGGCTGGAGGCGACGATCACCGCGCTGTCGCATCGGCTGGACCTGGAGTGCGAGGCCTGGTCCAACCCGACCGGCCTGATCCTGAGCTTCAACGAGCCGGGCAAGCCGATGGGCAGCAGCGACACGACCCGGGTGATCCGCCTGCCGCCGGGCGAGAACGACCTGCACAAGCTCAGCGAGGCCGACCGGATCGCCGAGGCGGTGGCCATGGGCCAGATGAGCATCGCCCAGGGGCATACCGCGCTGCGCACCCTGGACCGCCCGCCCAAGACGCGCACCCGGGTGATGCAGGTGCTGGCGTTCGGCCTGGCCGCCGCCGCGGTCGCCGGGCTGTGGCGCCTGCCGTGGCTGGACATCGCCACCGCGGCGGTCACCGGCCTGCTGATCGGCCTGCTGGACCAGTTCACCAGTTCGCGACCGGCGCTGAAGGAAGCCTCGGATGCGCTGGCGGCGCTGACCGCCGGTGCGGCGATCACCCTGGTCGCGGCGCTGATCGGTCCGCTCAACCTCAATTCGGTGGTAATCGCCTCCCTGGTGGTGCTGCTGCCCGGCATGGCGATCACCAACGCGATGAACGAGCTGAGCAGCCAGCACTGGGTGTCGGGCACGGTCCGCTTCGCCGGCGCGCTGACCACGGTGATCAAGCTGACCGTGGGCGCGATCATCGCGGTCCAGCTGCTCGATATCCTCGGCGTGCAGCCGCAGGTGCGTGCCTGGCGGCCGCAGCCGGACTGGGTGGTGTGGGTGGCGATGGTGCTGGCCGCGTTCGCCTTCGCGGTCCTGTTCAAGGCCAGCCGGCGCGACTACCCGTGGGTCATGGGCGCCGCCATCGCCGGCTACCTGATCGCGATCAACGCCGGGGCGGCCTGGGGCAGCCCGGCCGGCATCTTCGTTTCGGCGCTGGTGCTGACCGCGGCGGGCAATGCATTCGGGCGCTGGATGCAGCGGCCGGGCGCGGTGATCCGCCTGCCCGGCATCATCATGCTGGTGCCCGGCAGTGCCAGCCTGCGGGGGCTGCTCACCCTGGTCCAGCAACAGGACGTGGACGCCGGCCAGAGCGCGCTGCTGGGCGTGACCAATATCGTCATGGCGCTGGTGGCGGGGCTGCTGTTCGGCAACCTGCTGATGCCGGCACGCAAGAACCTGTAGCCGTGGCGGCAGCGCCAGTCCGTGCGCGGACGGGTGCCCGGAATGAAAACGCCGGCGTTGGCCGGCGTCTTCCCAGTTACTTGGCGGATTTCTTGACCACGCGCTTCTTGGTGGCCGGCTTCGATTTTGCCGGTGTCAGGCGCGCCACGCCGGGAATCACGAATTCGCCCAGGTCGCGGCCCTTGGCGGTATAGGCCGCCAGCCAGCGCGGCTGCTTGCCGCGACCGGTCCAGGTTTCCTTGGGATTCTGTGGATTCCGGTACTTCGGTGCGACCTTGCCCAGCTTGCGGCCGCGCGCGGGCGAGGCCGCCTTGCGTGGCGTGGCGCTGGGGCTGATGCCGCCACCATCGCCGCCGAACAGCTCCTCGATGGTGTAGCCCTCGGCCTTTGCCAGTTTGGTGAGCTTGCCGCGGACCTGGGCGATCGGCGCACGCTTGGCCAGCGCTGCCTGGCGCTTCTGGGCCGTGGTGATCAGGGTGCCGAGTTCGCGCGGCGAAAGCGTACTGAGGTCGATCGACATCGAATTCTCCGTCTCGAATCTGGGGATGCGCTGTGTGCGCCATTGGCACGGGCGCGGTCAGGATAAGGCACGCGCTTTATCGGCGGCAAATGAAAGTCGCGTGAAACCATGGAAAAACGGCCCGATTATCCGCAGATAATCGGGCCGTAATGGCTCGCTATTGTCCCGCGCGCGATCAATTGCCGCGCAGCTTGTCCATCAGTCGTGCGCGATCGAGCGATTCGGCCTCGCTGGCGTTGCGTGCGCGGTATTCGAACGTGCCGGCGGCCAGGCCGCGTTCCGACACCACCACGCGGTGCGGGATGCCGATGAGTTCGATGTCGGCGAACATCGCGCCGGGACGCAGGCCGCGGTCGTCGAGCACCGCATCCAGGCCGGCGTCGATCAGATCGGACAGCAATGCCTCGGCGGCGGCATCGACCGAGGCATCCTTCTTCGGATTGATCACGCACACTGCGACGGTCCACGGCGCCATCGGCACCGGCCAGATGATGCCGGCCTCGTCATGGTTCTGCTCGATCGCCGCGGCCACGATCCGCGAGACGCCGATGCCGTAGCAGCCCATCGCTGGCACCGCGGCCTTGCCGTTCTCGTCGAGCACGGTGAACTTCATGGCTTCCGAATACTTGCGGCCGAGCTGGAACACGTGCCCGACCTCGATGCCGCGCGCGAGTTTGATCTCGCCGCCGTCGGCCGCGCGATCGCCGGCCATCACGTTGCGGATGTCCGCGACCACGTCCGGTTCCGGCAGGTCGCGCGCCCAGTTCACCCCGGCGATGTGGAAGCCGGCCTCGTTCGCGCCGACGACGAAGTCGGCCATCGACGCGACCTCGCGGTCGGCAACGACACGGATCGCCCTGCGCGGCGCGACCGGACCCAGGAACCCCGGCTCGCTGCCCAGGTGCTCGGCGATCTCCGCTTCGGTGGCGGGGCGGTAGTCGGCCAGGCCCTGCACCTTGCCCAGCTTGATCTCGTTGACCATGTGGTCGCCGCGGACCAGCGCCAGGACGAAGCCGTCCGCACCCATGATCGCGACCGACTTGACCGTGCGCTGCAGCGCGATACCCAACAGCGCGGCGACGTCCTCGCAGGTTTTCTGCACCGGCGTCTCGACCTTGCGCAGGGCTTCGGACGCGGCCGGGCGCGGTGCCGGATCGGCAGCCTGCGCGGCCTCGACGTTGGCTGCGTAGTCCGAGCCGGTGGAGAACGCCAGTGCGTCCTCGCCCGATTCGGCCAGCACGTGGAACTCCTGCGAAGCGTCGCCGCCGATCGCGCCGGAGTCGGCCTGCACCGCGCGGAACTGCAGCCCCAGGCGGGTGAAGACGCGGGTGTAGGCCGCCTTCATGTTCTCGTACTCGCGGGCCAGGTCGGCATCGCTGGCGTGGAACGAGTAGGCGTCCTTCATCAGGAACTCGCGCGCGCGCATCACCCCGAAGCGCGGGCGGATCTCGTCGCGGAACTTGGTCTGGACCTGGTAGAAGTTGACCGGCAGCTGCTTGTAGCTGGACAGCTCCTGGCGGGCGAAGTCGGTGATCGCTTCCTCGGCGGTGGGGCTGTAGCAGTACCCGGCTTCCTTGCGGTCGCGGATCTTCAGCAGCTGGGCGCCGAACTTCTCCCAGCGGCCGGTCTCCTCCCACAGGTCCTGCGGCTGGATGGTCGGCAGCTGCAGTTCGATCGCGCCGGCGCGGTCCATCTCCTGGCGCACGACCGCCTCGACCTTGCGCAGCACGCGCAGGCCCAGCGGCGACCAGGTGTACAGGCCGGCGGCGAGCTTGCGGATCATGCCGGCGCGCAGCATCAGCCGGTGGCTGACCAGTTCGGCGTCGGCCGGGGTTTCCTTGGTGGTGTGCAGGTGGAAGCGGGACAGGCGCATCGCGGGTGGGGTCTTGGCGGGGAACGCGACATTCTGCCAGCACCGGGCGGGCCCTGCCTCGCCGACACCCCTCCGGCGTGGCTACTGGCCGTGCACGCGGATGCCCGACGCCGGTTCGCGGGCGATGCGTTCGAAGGGGCGTCCCTTCGGTGGCGTGTCCGTGATCTGCAGGCTGCCGGCGTCGTCGCGCCAGCGGTAAAGGGGGCGCTGGGCGTCTTCGGCGTTGGCGGCGGCCGCCTGTTCGGCGCGCTGGCGGGCTTCGGGTGAACGCTGCGGGGCCTGGTCGCGGGCCAGCCACCAGGCCAGGCCGCCACCCAGGACCAGGCCGGCCACGATTGCCCAGGCCGCGCGCATGCTCAGCCGGCGGGCGGGCAGTAGGCCTTGGCGGCGGCCTCCGCCAGCGCGGTCTGCGCGGCGCGGTCTTCGTCGCTCAGGGCGGTATCGGGTTTGCCGTCTCCATCGGTATCGCGCATCACCGGGGCGCCGCTTCCCAGCAGTTGCAGGTTCTGCCTGGCGGTACCGCACTGGGGGTCGACGGTGGGCGTGGGGGTCGTCGATGCGGATACCCCCGTCTCGCCCCGGGTATCGATCCGGCGGGTGTCGTACTTGGTGCCCGGCGGCGGCTTGTCCGCGGAGTGGGTCACGCCCTTGGCGTCCTTCCACTGGTAGACATTGGTCGCCGGGGCGCCGAAGCACAGGCCCGCGGCAAGGAGCAGCAGGCAGGAGCGGGACGGGAAGCGCATCGGAGGGTCTCCAGCGGGTCGGGATGGGCGGTGCGCCGATTCCAGCACCCGGCCGCCGGGCTGGCAAGTCGCGCGGTCACGGTTCGCAGGGGGCCGGCCGGCCCGTACACTGGCACCCATGGACCTCGATCGCCCACCGCCGCGCTCGCGCGGGATCTACCTGCTGCCCAACCTGTTCACGACCTGCGGCCTGTTCGCGGGCTTCTACGCGATCATCGCGGCGGCCAACAGCCAGTTCACCGCGGCGGCCATCGCCGTGTTCGTGGCCGGGATCATGGACGGCATCGACGGCCGGGTCGCCCGCCTCACCGGCACCAGCAGCGACTTCGGCGTGCAGTACGACTCGCTGGCCGACCTGGTCAGCTTCGGCCTGGCCCCGGCGCTGGTGATGTACCACTGGTCGCTGTCGGCGCTGAAATTCGACGGCGGGACGCTCGGACGGGTCGGCTGGGCAGTGGCTTTCCTGTACGCGGCCTGCGCGGCGTTGCGCCTGGCCCGCTTCAACACCCAGGTTGGCATCGTCGACAAGCGCTGGTTCGTGGGGCTGGCCAGCCCCGCCGCGGCCGGCCTGATGATGTCCTTCGTCTGGGCCTTCGCCGACGGGGAGCTGGGCTGGAGCGGCGAGGAGCTGCGCTACGTGGCCCTCGGCGTGACCCTGTGCGCCGGCCTGCTGATGGTCAGCCGGATCCGCTATTGGAGCTTCAAGGGCAGCGGCGAAGGGGGGGCGCGCGCCGACCGCGTCCCGTTCGCGGTGCTGCTGGTGGTGCCGGTGGTGATCGCGATGGTGGTCATCGACCCGCCACGGGTGCTGCTGGCGGTGGGCGTGATCTATGCATTGTCCGGTCCGCTGCTCGCCCTGTGGCAGCGCACGAGGCGGCGTTCGGAGCCGGCGTGAACGGCGAGGCCTCACCCTGGAGCCCGGAGCAGCGTCGCTGGTTGCAGGCGCTGGGCCATGTCGTGCTGCGCCCGCGCGCGGCCGGGGAGGAAGAGCACGATCTTGAACCGGTGGCCCGGCAGGCGGGTACGCAAGCGCCCGCGCCACGCTCCACGCCGGCCCGGCTCCCCGCGGCACCGGTCGACGCTGCGCCTGTCGTGAAGCGCGCGCCGCAGGCGCCGGTCGCGCCTGTCGTGGAGCTGGAAACCCCGGAAGCCGCGTCGCCCCGTGCCGTGGCGCGGCGTCCGGCGCGCCTGCCTGATCGCCTGCAGCTGGCCATGCTGCGCGCGTCCGGCCTGGACCCGGCCGATCCCGCGGCGCAGGCGGCGATGGCGCAGTGGCCGATGGACCACCTGCGCGGTGACGCCGCGGCCAAGCGCGCGTTCTGGCCGCAGCTGCGCGCACTGCGGAAACGGCCATGAGCGTGGCCGCGTATCGCGACCTGTCGCCCTCGTGGCGGTTGCGCGGCCTGCGCGAGGGCGACCTTGATGCGGTGATGGCGATCGAGAAGCGCGCCTATCCGTACCCGTGGACCCGCGGCATCTTCCGTGACTGCCTGCTGGCCGGCTATCCGGCGCTGCTGGCGCTCGAGGACGACCGGCCCGCCGGTTACGGGGTGATGAGCATCGCCGCCGACGAAGCGCACCTGCTCAACCTGTGCACCACGCCGGAGCGGCAGTCGCGTGGCCTCGGCCGCCACCTGCTGCGCGCGCTGCTGCGCACCGCGCGCGATCGCGGCGCACGGCGGATCTTCCTGGAAGTCCGGCCCTCCAATCCGCCGGCGATCGCGCTGTACCACAGCGAGGGTTTCAACGAGATCGGTCGCCGACCGCGCTACTACCCCGCGGCCCAGGGGCGCGAGGACGCGCTGGTGATGGCACTGGAGCTGGTCGACGGCGACGTGGAGAAGATGCCGCCGTTGTAGGCACGTGCTTTGCGCGCCCCGGCGTCCGGCCGCCAACGTGACGCGTCGTCCGTTCCGCTCAGAACGCCGGGTCGCGCCAGGCGATTTTCCCGTCGACCAGGGTCAGCAGGCTGCTCGTGCCGGGCAGTGCCTGTGCCGGCACCGCATCGTCCAGCACGTCCTGCGACAGCACGGCCAGGTCGGCGAGATGGCCGGGGGCGATCTTGCCCTTCTCCGTCTCGCTGAACTCGGCGAACGCGCTGCCGGCGGTGTAGGCACGCAGCGCCTGCTCGCGGGTCAGCGCCTGGTCCGGGCGCGAAGCCGGCGCGATGGCGAACATCATGTTCAACCACGGGCTCGGCGGCCCATCGCTGCCCAGTGCCAACGGGATGCCGGCCGTGAGCACGTCCGCCAGCGGCTGCAGGTCGTGCGAATCGATGTACGCGGCTTCGGGCGGGGGGAGCATGAAGTGCGAGGGGTTCTGCACCAGCACGATGCCGAACTCGCCGGCGCGCGCCATCAGGTCCGGTGCCAGCCCCTCGCCATGCTCGATGCGCGGGCGCAACGCGCGCCAGGCAGCTGCGGGGGCGGTGGCACGCATCGCATCGAGCACGGCGGCCAGCGTCGCGTCGCCCGACACGTGCAGCAGCGGCTGGTCGTCGCGGGCGAAGGTCTCCCGCAACAGCGCTTCGATTCCGGCCTGGTCGAAGTTGAGCTGGCCGTGGCCGCCGTCCGGATAGGCGGCGCGCATCGCCGCGCCGCGCTCCATCGGCGTGCCGTCGAGGATCCACTTGGTGCCGGAGACGAGGATCGACGGCCGCGCCGGGTCGCGCGCCGGCAGATCGAGGTGATCCGGTGGCTGGCCCGGCGCGCGCGCGAGCGGGGTGCGGATCGCACGCAGGCGCAGCGGCGTGCCGGTGTCCTTCCAGGCGGCGATGAAGTCCGGCAGCGGAGTGCCGATGGCCATGTTCTGGACGCTGGTGACGCCGAGCCTGAGCAGGGCGTCGCTGTCGCGCGCGATCACTCTGCGCAGGCGCTCGGGCCGCGCCGGCAGGCCGGCACGCGGGGACCATTGCGCGTATTCGTACACGCGGCCATCAAATGCGCCGGATGCATCCCGGCCCAGCCAGCCGCCGGCAGGCACGTCCTCGAGCGACAGCCCCAGCGCCTTCTGCGCGGCGCTGTTGACCAGCATGCCGTGGCCGGTCCAGCCGGTGAGCAGGAGCGGGCGGGTCGGTTGCAGCGCGTCGAGTTGCGCGCGCCGCATCGCCGGGTCGTGGAGTACCTCCATGCCGATGTCGGCGGTGATCCACCCATCGCCGGTTTTCGGCAGCGCCGCGATCGCTTCGCGCACCTGGGCGCTGCCGGCGTCGCGCGGCAGTTCGATGTCCACCGACGGCAGGCCCAGGGTGATGTGGGTATGCGCATCGTTGATCCCAGGCACCACGCGGTGGCCCTTGAGGTCGATGCGCTGGGTGTCTTTCGACGCCAGTTCCAGGATCGCCGCATCGGTGCCGGTCGCGACGATGCGGCCGGCGTCGATGGCGATCGCGGTTGCGGCGGGCCGCCCGGGATCGCCGGTCCAGACCTTGCCGTTGTGCAGGATGGTGTCGACCGCGGCGGCGTCCGCCGCGGCGAAGGCCAGGCAGGCGAGGGCAATGGCGCGCATGGAAGGATCCCCGGGTGATTCCGGGGAGTTATAACGCAACCGTCGCGGGTTGCCGGTCAGCCCAGCCGGGCGCGCTGCTCCTGCAGGCCGGCCAGCTGCGCGCCCCAGTCGGCCAGGCGCTGGCGCTCCTGCTCGACTACCGCGGCGGGCACCTTGTCGGTGAACTTGGCCAGCTTGGCCTCGCTCTTGTCCTTCTCGGCGGCCACGCGCGAGATTTCCTTGTCGAGGCGCGCGCGTTCGGCATCCAGGTCGACCAGGCCTTCCAGCGGCACCAGCAGTTTCAACTCGCCGACGATCGCCGTGGCCGAGGCCGGCGCGTCGGCGCCGTCCAGCCACTCGATCGCCTCAAGGCGCAGCAGGAAGCGCAACTGCGAGGCGAAGCGGCCGATACGCGCACGGTCCTGCGCGGCCCCGTCGGCCAGCAGCAGGCGCACGGCCTTGCCTGGCGATACGCCGAGCTCGCTGCGCACGCGACGCAGCGCAGAGACCATCGACTTGAACCATTCGATGTCCGCTTCGGCGGCCGCGTAGTCCTGTCCGGCGAAATCGGACGGCACCGGGTATGGCTGCAGCGAGACCGAGTTGCCGTCGATGCCCACGCGCGGCGCGACCTGGCGCCACAGTTCCTCGGTCACGAACGGCACCAGCGGATGCAGCAGGCGCAGCAGCGATTCCAGTACGTGCAGCAGGGTGTGGCGGGTACTGGCCGCCGCTTCGCCGTCATCCCCGTTGAGCGCCGGCTTGGCCAGTTCGACGAACCAGTCGCAGAACTCGTTCCAGGCGAACTCGTACAGCGCCTGCGCCAGCAGGTCGAAGCGGTAGGCGGCGAAGTGCCCCTGGGCCTGCGCGGTGACCGCCGCCAGCCGGGCGAGGATCCACTTCTCCGCATCGGTCTTCGGCTGCGGTACGCCGGTGAAGCTCGCGCCCTCTGTATTCATCAGGACGAAGCGGCTGGCGTTCCACAGCTTGTTGCAGAAGTTCTTGTAGCCCTCGGCGCGGCCGAGGTCGAACCTGATGTCGCGGCCGTGGCCGGCCAACGCGGCGATGGTGAAGCGCAGCGCGTCGGCGCCGTGGGCGATGATGCCGTCCGGGAATTCCTTGCGCGTGGCGCGCTCGATCTTCTCGGCCAGCTTGGGCTGCATCAGACCGCCGGTGCGCTTGGCGACCAGGTCTTCCAGCGCGATGCCGTCGATGATGTCCAGCGGGTCCAGCACATTACCCTTGGACTTGGACATCTTCTGGCCCTGCGCGTCGCGGATCAGGCCGGTGATGTAGACATCGCGGAACGGCACCTTCCCGGTGAAGCTGTCGGTGGCCATGATCATGCGCGCCACCCAGAAGAAGATGATGTCGAAGCCGGTGACCAGCACCGACGACGGCAGGTAGCGGTCGAAGCCGCGCTCGGCCATCGCCTGCCCATCGGGCCAGCCCATGGTCGAGAACGGCCACAGCTGCGAGGAGAACCAGGTTTCCAGCACGTCGCTGTCCTGGGTCAACGCCACGTCGGCGCCCAGGCCATTCCTTTCCCGCGCCTCGTCCTCGCTGCGGCCGACATAGCAGTTGCCTGCCGCGTCGAACCACGCCGGAATGCGATGGCCCCACCACAGCTGGCGCGAAATGCACCAGTCCTGGATGTTCTCCATCCAGTGGCGATAGGTGTTGATCCAGTTCGGCGGGACGAACTTCACCTCGCCCGATTCCACGAGGTCGAGGCCTCGCTTGGCCAGCGCGTCCATCTTTACGAACCACTGGTCGGTCAGGTACGGCTCGATCACCTGGCCGGTGCGGTCGCCGCGCGGGACCTGCAGCTTGTGCGGCTTCGTTTCCACCAGCAGGCCCAGCTCTTCAAGGTCGGCCAGCACCGCCTTGCGCGCGTCGTAACGGTCCAGGCCGCGGTACTTCTCCGGCGCGTTGTCGTTGAGCGCGGCGACCGGGGTGAACAGGTTGATCAGCGGCAGGTCGTGGCGCACGCCGACCTGGTAGTCGTTGAAGTCGTGCGCCGGGGTCACCTTGACCACGCCGGTGCCGAACGCGCGGTCGACGTAGTCGTCGCCGATCACCGGGATGCGGCGGCCGGTCAGCGGCAGCGCGACTTCCTTGCCGATCAGTGACGCGTAGCGTGCGTCGTCCGGATGGACCATCGCCGCGGTATCGCCGAGCATGGTTTCCGGGCGTGTGGTCGCCACGACCAGCCAGTCGCGGGTTTCGCGCAGGATTTCCTGCCCGTCGGCATCGACCTCGACGTGCTCGTAGGACACACCGTCGGCCAGCGGATAGCGGATCGACCAGAGGAAGCCGTCTTCCTCCACGTTCTCCACTTCCAGGTCGGAGATCGCGGTCTTCAGCACCGGATCCCAGTTGACCAGGCGCTGGCCACGGTAGATCAGGCCCTGTTCGTGCCAGCGCACGAACGCTTCGACCACCGCCGCCGACGGCTGCGGGTCCATGGTGAAGGTGCTGCGCGACCAGTCGCCCGAGGCGCCCAGCCGGCGCATCTGCCGTTCGATGATGTCGCCCGACTGCGCTTTCCAGTCCCAGACCCTGCCGACGAAGCCTTCGCGGCCGAGCGAGTCGCGGGTCTCGCCCTTGCCTTCCAGCGCCAGGTTGCGGCTGACCACCATCTCGGTGGCGATGCCGGCGTGGTCGGTACCCACCTGCCACAGGACATCGAAGCCGCGCATGCGGTGATAGCGGACCAGTGCGTCCATCAACGTGTGCTGGAAGGCATGGCCCATGTGCAGCGTGCCGGTGACATTGGGCGGCGGCAGCAGGATCGAGTACGGCTCGCCCTGGCCGCTGGGCTGGAAGCAGCCGCTGGCCTCCCATTCGGCGTACAGGCGCGATTCGAAGGACTTGGGTTCGTAGCCGGAGGGCAGGGTGGTCATGGGATCTCGATGTGGAATCGGCAGGCCGGCGGTGCCGGCCGTCGCCTACATGTCGTGCTTGTTGAGGTCGTAACCCAGGGCCTGGTACTGCTTCCAGCGTTCGCGCAGGGGGCCGCGCGCCGCCGGATCGGCGGGCACCACCTCGAGCACGCGCTCGCAGGCCGCCACCCACGCGTCGTCGCGCAGGTTGATCACCAGCGGCCGCGGCGGCGCCTCGGTGCCGGGCGGCACGATCAGCACCGGGGTCAGCTCGTCCTCTTCGTCGCCGGCGATCTGGTGCGGCAGGTAGGCGTCGGGATCGAACGACCAGAGCAGGTCGTCCAGCTCCTCGGCCTGCGCCGCGTCGCGCGCCAGCACCAGGGTGAACTGGTTGCTGTCGCAGGCGCGGCGGGCCAGTTCGCAGACCAGCAGCAAAGGCTGTTCGGCGAAGCGCGGCTTGGCGATGAGGTAGAAGTCGGCGCGGGGCATGGCTCGCCGCTTACGCGGCGCGTCCCTCCGCCTGCCCGACCCGGTCCAGCAGCCACTGGCTCAGCAGGCCGACCGGACGGCCGGTGGCCATGCCGCGCTTGCCCTCGTCGCTGGCCGAGCCGGCGATGTCCAGATGCGCCCAGCGCTGGCCTTCGGCGAAGCGCGCCAGGAAGCAGCCGGCGGTGATCGCGCCGCCCCAGCGGCCGCCGATGTTGTAGACGTCGGCGAAGGTCGATTCCAGAAGGGTCTGGTATTCGTCCCACAAGGGCAGGCGCCAGGCGCGGTCGAACACGTTCTCGCCGGCGGCCAGCAGCTCGCCCGCCAGGTCGTCGTGCTTGCTCATCAGGCCCGAGGCGAACTTGCCCAGGGCGACCATGCACGCGCCGGTCAGGGTGGCCACGTCGACCAGGGCCTGCGGCTCGAAGCGCTGCGCGTAGGTCAGCGCGTCGCACAGGATCAGGCGGCCCTCGGCGTCGGTGTTGCCGACTTCGATGGTCTTGCCGGACATGGAGGTGATCACGTCCGAGGGACGGTAGCTGTTGCCGTCGATCGCGTTCTCCACCGCAGGAGCGATGACCACCAGGTTGAGCGGCAGCTTCATCTTCACCGCGGCGACGAAGGTGCCCAGCACGCTGCCAGCGCCGAGCATGTCGTACTTCATTTCCTCGATGCCGCCCTGGGTCTTGAGGTTGACGCCGCCGGTGTCGAAGGTGATGCCCTTGCCGACCAGCACGTAGGGCTTGGCGTCGCCGCCGCCTGACCACTTCAGCACCACCAGGTGCGGCCGGTTGACCGAGCCGCGGGCCACCGCGAGCAGCGAACCCATGCCCAGCGCTTCCATCTGCGCCTCGTCCAGGGTGGCGGCCTCGGCGCCTTCGTGCGCGTCGGCGAACTGCTGCGCCTGCCCGGCCAGGTAGGCCGGGGTGCAGATGTTGGGCGGCAGGTTGCCCAGCTCGCGGGTGAAGGCCACGCCGGCGGCGATGGCCTCGCCCTGGACCAGTGCGGTGGCGTCGGTGCCGGTGATGGCCAGCTCGCGCAGGCCCGCCTCGTCCTTCTTCTTGCCCAGGGTGGCGGTATAGCGGTAGGCGGCATGGTCGGCGGCAATGGCGGCCTGGCGGACGTTCCACGCGGCATCGCGACCGGCCACCGCCACTTCGCTGAGCGTGAACAGCGCCTTGCCGACCGGACCGGTCTTCAGCGCGCGGACCGCGTCGGCCACCGCCTTGAGGTACTGCGGCACCCCGAACTTGGCGGTATCGCCCAGTCCGACCACCAGGACGCGCGGTGCGGCCACGCCCGGCAGCTCGTGCAGGACCAGGCTGCGGCCGGTGCGGCCGCTGAGGTCGCCGCGCTCCAGCAGGGCGCGCAGGCGGCCGCCGCTGGCTTCGTCGATCGCCTGTCCCGCGGGGGTGAGGGTCTTGTCGGCAAAGGCGCCGACCACGACGCAATCAAGGGCGGCCGCGGGGGCGGCGTCGCGGTTCAGGGTGAATTGCAAGGCCATTGAGCAGATTCCAGAGGCAGGTAACTACAATGCGGATCGAAATCGCGGATGTCCCGTCGAACCCGGGTCCCAGGACCGGCCGGCGGCTTCCGCGAGCGAATCCGGGATTTTATAGGACTGCTCCGCCTGATGCCGAAGCTCGACCGATACCTGCTGGGCGATTTCGTCCAGAGTTTCCTGGCCACGCTCATCGTGCTGCTGACCGTGAGCCTGGGCGGCGTGCTGGTCGACGTGCTGGGCGAGATCGCCGACGGCGGCCTGCCGGCCAAGCTGCTGCTGTCCCAGCTGGGCCTGCAACTGCTGGTCTACCTGCCGCTGGTCCTGCCGCTGGCGCTGATGCTGGGACTGATGCTGTCGGTGGTGCGGCTGTACCGGGATTCGGAGATGGCGGTGATCAACGCCGTGGGCGTGGGTCCGCGCCGCCTGCTGCGGCCCTTGCTGCTGGTGGCGGTGCCGGTGGTGGTGGTGGTCAGCCTGTGCTCGCTGTGGCTCGGTCCCTGGGCCCAGCGCACCGGGGCGCGCCTGATCGAGGAAGCCAACCGCAGCCTGATCGTGGCCGGGCTGGAGGCGGGGCGCTTCACCTCGCTGCCCAATGGCGGCGGGATCGTCTACATCGACGGCATGAGCGAGGACGGGGCCGGGCTGAAGGGCGTTTTCCTGCAGCGCGAGCGCGAGGGCCGGATCGACGTGCTGACCGCGCGCGAGGGCGCGTTGCAGCTGGAGGGCGAGCGCAACCGCTACCTGCAGCTGCGCGACGGCCACCGCATCGAGGGCCCGCTCGACGGCACCCTGGACTTCCGCCTGATGCGCTACGCCTTCAATGACGTCGCATTGCCCGATCGGGCCCAGGTCCGCGACAGCGACGATCCGGCGCTGCTGCCGACCCCGAAGCTGCTCAGGGATCCGCGCCCGGCCGCCACCGCCGAGTTCCACGCACGCCTGGCGCCACCGATGCTGGCCCTGGCTTTCGCCCTGCTGACCCTGCCGCTGGCGCGCAGCTCGCCACGGCAGCAGCGTTACGGACGGCTGATGCTGGGCTTCCTCGCCTACCTGGTGAGCGTGAACCTGGTCTTCATCGGCAGCCGGATGCTCGCCGATGGCGAACTTCCCGGCCTGCTGGGCCTGTGGTGGCTGACCCTGCCTTTGCTGGCGCTGGCGGTCTGGCTGTATGCGCGCGACGGCCGGATGCCGCGGCCCAAGGGAGCGGCGGCATGATCCTGCGCCCGCGCCTGCACGACCTCTACGTCGGCCGGATGGTCCTGGCCACGGTGTTGCTGACCTGGACGGTGCTGCTCGGCTTCGATGCGGTCATGGCGTTGTCCGGCCAGCTCGGCGACCTGGGCAAGGGCAGCTACGACTTCCCGACCGCGCTGGCGTTCGTCGCCTATACGGTGCCGCGACGCGCCTACACGATCTTTCCCTACGCGGCGGTGATCGGCTCGCTGATGGGCCTGGGCCAGCTGGCGGCGACCTCCGAGCTGACCGCGCTGCGCGCGCTGGGCCTGTCGCGTCGTCGTCTGAGTGCCTCGGTGGCGGCCGCACTGGTCCTGCTGACCGCGCTGATGGTGGTCAACGGCGAGACCCTGGCCCCCTGGGGCCAGCGCCAGGCCGACCAGCTCAAGCTTGCCGCCAAGACCAACAACGTGGCGATCGCACGCTATTCGGGGCTGTGGGCGCGCGAAGGCGACACCTTCCTCAACGCGATCGATGGCCAGGAACGGGTGGTCGATGGCCAGCGCACGCTGGAGCTGCGCGACGTGCGCCTGTACACGCTGGCCGCCGATGGTGGCCTGCAGTCGCTGACCCGCGCGGCGGTGGCCGAGCACGATGGCGACGGCTGGAAGCTGCGCGACGTGCGCCGGATCAGTTTCGGCTTCGACCCCGGCGCGGCGACCGAGCAACGCCTGGCCGAGGAACGCTGGGACTCCGAGCTCGATCCGGGTGCGCTGGCGGCCGGGGTGACCCGCGCGCGCAACCTGTCGGCCTCGGAACTGCGCGCCAGCATCGACTATCGCGCGCGCAACAACCTGGATGCGCGCGAGTACGAGGACATCTACTGGAGCCGCTGGTTCTACGCGCTGAACGTGCTGGCGCTGTGCCTGGCGGCCGTTCCGTTCGCGTTCGGCAGCCTGCGCAGCGGCGGCATGGGCAAGCGCCTGTTCCTGGGCATCGTGTTCTCGCTGGGCTTCATGCTGCTGCAGATGCAGTTCGTGCGCCTGGCCGGTGCGTTCCGCTTCGACTACCGGATCGCCTACGCGTTGCCGCCGATGCTGATGCTGGGCATCTCGTGGTGGCTGTTCCGGCGCAAGTCGGGCTAGGGCAGTTCGCCGCGCGGTTCTTCGAGGAGCGGATTCCAGGCCGCGAAGTCGACGCCGTCGGCACGGGTGGCCGTTGGGACGCCGATGGCCTCGGTATCGCGGTCACGCCCGCTCCTGCAAGACCTGTCGCGGTATGGCGCGACTGATCCCGGTGGGCGATCAGCGCTTGGGCATCCGCAGCAGGCGCGTGCCGCTGGCGCGGTCGTGCCACGTGAGCCGGTCGCGGTCGAACCATGCCCACCAGAAGCCCAGGCCCCCGGCCAGCAGCGACAGCGTTCCGACGGCATAGCGCAGCCACAGCGCCTTCCAGGCAGGCACGCCGCCGTCGACGGCGACCAGTCGCAGTCGCCAGGGCCGCATGCCCAGTGTCTGCCCGCCGCGCCGCCAGCTCAGGGTCGCGTACGCGCCGGTGGCCATGAAACAGGCCAGCCAGAGCAGCCACTGCAACGCACTGAATGGTGCGATGTTCTCGCGCGCCGCGTGGTGGCCCAGATAGGTGTAGCCGAGCGTGAACGGCACGGCGATCAGCATCCACAGCGCCGCGACCGGCCACAGGTCGTAGAACAGCGACAGCAGGCGCCAGCCGACCAGCGCGCGGGGGCGTGCCGGGACGGGAGACGTGGACGGATGCGTGTTGCGCGCGGGGGTGACGTTCATCGCGCACAGGATAGCGGGAGCGGGCGGCTATCCTGTGCCGCATGGATTCCGCGAGCCGCCTTAGCACCGCCGACCGCCGCCGCCTCGCGCGCGGCCTGCCGGCGCTGCGCGAGGCCGACGCGCGTGCGATCGGGCGCTTCATCGATGCGGCCTGGGCCGAGCATGGCCTGGCACGGCTGACCCAGGACGCCTACCGGCGCGACCTGGAACAGCTGGCACGGTGGCGCGATGGCGCGGGCGGTGGGCTGGAGGGCGCGGACCGGCAGGCCCTCTTCGAATACATGCGTTGGCGGGCCGGGCACGGCTACCAGCCGCGCAGCAATGCCCGCCTGCGGGCCAGCCTGCGTGCGTTCTACGCGTACCTGGTGCGTGCCGGCGTGCGCAGCGACGACCCGGCCGCACTGATCGACCCGCCGCGCCTGCCGCGCCCGCTGCCCAAGGCGCTGACCGAATCGCAGGTCGACGCCTTGCTGGCCGCACCTGATGTCGAGGTTGCCGAGGGCCTGCGCGACCGGGCGATGCTGGAGCTGATGTACGCGGCGGGACTGCGGGTCAGCGAACTGGTCAACCTGCCGGCCAACGCGGTCAACCTGCGCCAGGGCGTGGTCCGGGTGCTGGGCAAGGGCGGCAAGGAACGCCTGGTGCCACTGGGCGAGGAGTCGCAGCACTGGCTGGAGCGCTACCTGGCGCAGGCGCGCCCGCAACTGGCCGCGGGCAAGCCGGTGCCGGTCGACGCGCAGGGCAACGTGCCGCTGTTCCTCACCCCGCAGCGCCACGCGCCGACGCGCCAGGCGTACTGGCAGGCGCTCAAGCGCCATGCGGCCGTGGCCGGGATCGACCCGCGCACGGTCACTCCGCACGGGGTGCGGCACAGTTTCGCCACCCATCTGCTCAACCACGGCGCCGATCTGCGCGCGCTGCAACTGCTGCTCGGACACGCGAGCCTGTCCACGACCCAGATCTACACACTGGTCGCGCGCGAACACTTGCAGCGCCTGCACGCGCGCCACCACCCGAGGGGGTGAGGCAAGCCGCTTGCGCGGCACTGCCGCGCGGCTTGCCGAACGCCCGGCCATGGATGGCCGGGCCGGACTATCCGCAGCCCACGCCGTGACGCCATGGACGGCCGGCGCGCGGCGTCGAACGCGATGCCCGCGGCATGACGCGCGATGCCGAACGCCCGGCCCTGGATGGCCGGGCCGGGCTATCCGGAGCTGGCGCCGCGGCGCCATGGCCGGCGCGCGCCTTCGAACGCGGCCCGCCACGCCACTGCCACGCGACCTGCCCAATTCCTGGCATAGACGCTGGCGCAAAGCGGATCCGCGACCGACGCCGTAAAACACCATGGATGGGAGGCGGGCACCGTCGATCCGGTCGATCGCGCAGACTCGCCACGTGTCCGGTTCCATGAACGCCCGCGCGGCGCCGTGTCTTGCGGCACAGGGTCATTCAACCGGCATATGCCAGAATCCCAGGCATATTCCCCCGGACCCTCCGACCCATGTCCCGAATCCTCGCCACCGCGCTGCTGTGCGCCATCAGCCTCGGCGCATGCGCCCAGCCGGCGGCACCCGCCGCAAACCAGGCCCCCGCCACGAAGCCTGCCGCCAAGCCGGCCGCCGGCGCCGCGCAGGGCACGCCCGACGCGACTGTGCGCCAGGCCCTGGGTGGGATCGCGCCCGACCTGGCCCCGGAGTACATCGGTGCCGCACCGTTCCCCGGTTTCCGCGAAGTGCTGCTCGGCGGCCAGGTGCTGTACGTGTCCGATGACGGCCGCTACCTGATGCAGTCGCAGCCCTTCGACCTGAAGGAACGCAAGCCGGCGGCCAGCCCCGGCCTGATGGCGTATCGCAGCAAGCTGATCGCCAGCATTCCCGAACAGGACCGGATCGTGTTCGCGCCGCCGAACACCAAGCACACCGTCACCGTGTTCACCGACATCGAGTGCGGCTACTGCCGGCGCATGCACCAGCAGATCGCCGACTACAACCGGCTCGGGATCGCGGTGGAGTACGTGGCGTTCCCGCGCATGGGTCCGGCCAGCAAGGACTTCCGCGACATGGAGTCGGTCTGGTGCGCCAGCGACCGCAAGCGCGCGCTGTCCGACGCCAAGGCCGGCCAGCCGGTGCAGAAGAAGCAGTGCACCAGCCCGGTGGCGATGCAGTTCGACGTCGGCCAGCGGGTCGGCGTGAACGGCACGCCCGCGGTGTTCGCGGCCGACGGCACCCAGCTCGGCGGCTACGTGTCGCCGCAGCAGATGCTCGACTCGCTGGAAGGCCGCGGCGATGCCGCGGAGGCCGGCGGGTCGCGCTGAGCAGGCCCGCATTCCGAAAGGTGCGGACATGAGCGCGACACCAGGACCACTGGAGCGGGGAGTCGCCGTCCGCTCCTGACAGGACCTCCAGAGCAGCGGGGGGCGCTACCTGTGCCGGTGGCGTCGGTTTCGCGGCCTGAAGTCCGCTCCTACACCCGCCGGGCCGCGCTGCTGCCGGTGCAGCAGCGGGCATGACCACGACACCTCGGCTGCCGCAACGCGAGGCCGTTGCCCGCCCTGATAACGGGGCCGCCATTGCGACCGTTACCGCAATGGCGCGATCGTTCCTGCCGGGCCGGCAAGGCTGCCGCGCCAGCGGATGGCCTGCCCATGGCCGGCTCGACCCGCACGGTGCAGCGGCTGCGGCCCAGGCTGGCGCCCTCCGGTACAATGGACGGCCTTTCCCCCGTGCGACTTCCCCGGACATGATCGTCCTCGAGGGCGCGACCGCCCTTTCGCCGTTCCGCAGGCAGCGGCTCCAATCCCGCCTGCAGTCCCTGGTTCCCGGCCTTCGCATCGAAGGCGCCTGGCACGTGTATTTCGTCCAGCCGGCCGGCACCGCGTCCGCGCCGGTCGACCCTGCCGCCCTCCACCGCATCCTCCAGGCCGGCGATGCCGAAGCGCCGCGTGCCGACGGCGCGCTGTCGCGCTACGTGGTGCCGCGACTGGGCACGCGCTCGCCATGGTCGAGCAAGGCCACCGAGCTGTTGCAGGGCGCCGGCCTGCCCGTCGCGCGGGTCGAACGCGGCCTGCGCCTGGACCTGGCCGGCTGGCCGGCCGATGGGGCCGTGCAGCTGGCGCTGGCCCGGCTGCTGCACGATCCGATGACCCAGTCGCTGCTGGATACGCGCGACGCCGCGCAGGCGCTGTTCGCCTCGGCGCCGCGCGGCAGGCTCGAGCGGATCGCCCTGGACGATCTCGAGGCCGCCAACCGGCGCCTGGGCCTGGCCCTGGCCGAAGACGAAGTCGATTACCTGCGCGCGCGCTTCGGCGAACTGGGCCGCGATCCGTCGGATGTGGAGCTGATGATGTTCGCCCAGGCGAACTCCGAGCACTGCCGGCACAAGATCTTCAACGCGAGCTGGACCATCGACGGGCAGGAGCAGGAGCGCTCCCTGTTCCGGATGATCAAGAACACCCACCAGAAGACCCCGCAGCACACGTTGAGCGCCTACAGCGACAACGCCGCGGTGATCGAGGGCCATGTCGCGGCGCGCTACCGCCCGGACCCGAAGACCGGCGAGTACCGCACCGAAGCTGCGGTGCCGTCCGCGTTCCAGATCAAGGTCGAGACCCACAACCATCCGACCGCGATCTCGCCCTTCCCCGGCGCCGCCACCGGCGCAGGCGGCGAGATCCGCGACGAAGGCGCGACCGGTCGCGGTGGCAAGCCCAAGGCCGGCCTGACCGGCTTCTCGGTGTCGCACCTGCGCATCCCGGCGCTGCCGCAGCCGTGGGAAGGCCAGCGCGCGCTCAACCCGCGCATGGCGCCCGCGCTGGAGATCATGCTCGACGGCCCGCTGGGCGGCGCCGCCTTCAATAACGAGTTCGGCCGGCCCAACCTGCTCGGCTATTTCCGCAGTTTCGAGCTGCCGGAAGGCGGTGCGTCCGACGGAAGCCCGCTGACCCGCGCGTACGACAAACCGATCATGCTGGCCGGCGGCCTGGGTGCGATCGACCGGATCCAGGTCGACAAGATCCGCCTGCAGCCGGGCGACGCGGTGATCGTGCTGGGTGGCCCGGCGATGCTGATCGGGCTGGGCGGTGGCGCGGCCAGTTCCGTGGCCTCGGGCGAGAGCGCCGAGGACCTGGATTTCGCCAGCGTGCAGCGCGACAACCCGGAGATGGAGCGCCGCTGCCAGGAGGTCATCGACCGCTGCGTGGCGCTGGGCGCGGACAACCCGATCCACTTCTTCCACGACGTGGGCGCGGGTGGCCTGTCCAACGCGATTCCCGAGCTGCTGCACGATTCGGGCGTGGGCGGGGTGATCGACCTGGGCAAGGTGCCGACCGACGATCCGTCGCTGTCGCCGCTGGAACTGTGGTGCAACGAATCGCAGGAGCGCTACGTGCTCGGCGTGCCGGCCGACCGGCTGGAGGAGTTCGCCGCGATCTGCGCGCGCGAGCGCTGCCCGTTCGCCGCCGTGGGCGTGGCCACCGCCGAAGAACATCTTGTCGTCGCCTACGGCGCCGCCCCGGGGCACACCCCGGCCGACGCGCCGATCGACCTGCCGATGGACGTGCTGTTCGGCAAGCCGCCGAAGATGCATCGCGACAGCGCGCAACCGCCGGCGCCACGCTGGCCGGTGTTGGCCACCGCGGGGCTCGACCTGCACCAGGCCGGCCTGCGCGTCCTCGCCCATCCGACCGTGGCTTCCAAGAGCTTCCTGGTCACGATCGGCGACCGCAGCGTCGGTGGCCTGACCGCGCGCGAACAGATGATCGGCCCCTGGCAGCTGCCGCTGGCCGACTGCGCGATCACCCTGGCCGACTACGACGGCGTCGCCGGCGAGGCGATGTCCCTCGGCGAGCGCACCCCGCTGGCGCTGCTCGACTCGGCCGCTGCCGCGCGCATGGCGGTCGGCGAGGCGGTCACCAATCTCTGCGCCGCGCCGGTGGAAGCGCTGGATACGGTCAAGCTGTCGGCCAACTGGATGGCCGCGTGCGGGCACCCGGGCGAGGACGCCTTGCTGTACGACGCCGTCCGCGCGGTCGGCATGGAACTGTGCCCGGACCTGGATATCTCCATCCCGGTAGGCAAGGACTCGCTGTCGATGCAGGCCCAGTGGCAGGCCGATGGCCAGGCGCACAAGTCGGTGTCGCCGGTCTCGCTGATCATCACCGCGTTCGCGCCGGTGGTCGATGTGCGCGGCCAGCTCACGCCGCTGCTGGCCGACGGCGACGACAGCGAGCTGTGGCTGATCGGCCTGGGCGGCGGCAAGCAGCGCCTGGGCGGTTCGGTGCTGGCCCAGGTGCATGCCGACGGCGCCGCGTTGCCGGCTTTCGGCGGCGAAGGGCCGGACCTGGACGAGCCCGAACGCCTGCGCGCGTTCTTCGAACTGATCCGCGCGGCACGCGAAGCCGGCCTGCTGCTGGCCTACCACGACCGCAGCGACGGTGGCGCCTTCGCCGCGTTGTGCGAAATGGCGTTCGCGTCGCGTCGCGGCCTGGACATCACCCTGGATGCCTGGGGTGACGATCCGTTCCGGACCCTGTTCAACGAGGAGCTCGGCGCGGTTGTGCAGGTGGCCGACGAGGATCGTGCCGCATTCGCCGACCTGGTCGAGCGCCATGCGCTGACCGAATGCACGCAGCGCATCGCGCGCCCGAGCGCGGTGCCGCGCGTACGCGTGCGCCGCGACGGCGAGCTGTTGGCCGAGTGGCGCTGGGAGGAACTGTTCGACGCCTGGTGGTCGGTCACCCACGCGATGCAGAAGTTGCGCGACAACCCGGAAAGCGCCGATGCCGAGCGTGCCGTCGCGCGCGATTTCACGGCGCCGGGACTGAAGCCGAAGCTGACCTTCGATCCGGCCGAGGACGTGGCGGCGCCGTTCATCGCGACCGGGGCGCGCCCGCGCGTGGCCATCCTGCGCGAACAAGGCGTCAACAGCCACATCGAGATGGCGCGCGCGTTCGACCGCGCCGGATTCGTGCCCGTCGACGTGCACATGAGCGATCTGGTCGCAGGGCGCATCGGCCTGGAGGGTTTCGCCGGGCTGGCGGCGTGTGGCGGCTTCAGCTACGGCGACGTGCTCGGTGCCGGTCGCGGCTGGGCCACCTCGGTGCTGGAGCGCGAAGCGATGCGCGATGCGTTCGCCGCGTTCTTCGCCCGTCCCGACACCTTCTCGCTGGGCGTGTGCAACGGCTGCCAGATGATGAGCCAACTCAAGGACATCATTCCCGGCGCGCAGCACTGGCCGAAGTTCCTGCGCAACCGCAGCGAGCAGTTCGAGGCGCGGACCAGCCTGCTGGAGGTGGTCGAGTCGCCATCGATCCTGCTGCGCGGGATGGCCGGCTCGCGCATTCCGGTGGCGGTGGCGCACGGCGAGGGCCGGGCCGAGTTCGACAGCGCGGTCGACCAGGCCGCGGCCAGGGTCGCATTGCGTTTCGTGGACGGACACGGCCAGGCGGCCATGCAGTACCCGCTCAATCCCAACGGCTCGCCCGACGGCATCACCGGCCTGTCCAGTGAAGACGGCCGCGCGACGATCCTGATGCCGCATCCGGAGCGCGTGGCGCGCAGCGTCAACCTGAGCTGGCACCCGGACGGCTGGGATGACATGTCGCCGTGGATGCGCATGTTCCGCAACGCGCGGGTCTGGGTCGGCTGAAGGCCGGTCCAGGACTCGATGAACCGGCGGCGCCCTCGGGGCGCCGCTTCCTTGGCTGCAGCTGCCCGGCGTCCTGCGGCAGGGCCCGACGGCGCCCTGCTAAAGTCGGTGCGGTCGCCCGATGAGTCCACGTCCACCCGTGAGCCACCTGCCTATCGTGCTGTTGCCGCTCGCTGCCGACGAGGATGCACTGGATGCATGCCTGGCGGCGCTGGAGGCGGCGACACCGGCGGGCACTTCGATCTGGCTTGCCGACGACGCGCAGGCCGGCCCGCGCGGGATCGAAATCGTCGAACGCTGGCTGCTGCGCACGCGCCTGCAGGCCGAGTACACGCGCCGCGCGAGCCCGATCGGGGAGTCGGCGCACCTGCAGGAAATGCTGCAGGCCTGCGGCGATGCCGACGTGGTCGTGCTGGCCTCCGACGCGCAACCGCTGCCGGGCTGGCTGGCGCAACTGGCGGCATGCCTGGCCCGTGATGCGGCGATCGCCACGGCCACGCCGTGGTGCAATGCCGGCGAGACCGCCGGCTGGCCGCGCCTCGGCGAGATTTCACCGCCACCCGTCGATCAGGCGCTGACCGTGCAGGCCTGCGCGGCGATGGCCCCGCGGCATCCGGAGCTGCCGGCCGCGGTCGGGCACGCCGTCGCGCTGCGCGGCAGTGCCCGGCAGCGTGCCGGTGGCCTGGACACCGCCAGCTTTGCCTCCTGGTATGCCGCGCTTACCGATCTCTCGCTGCGCCTGTCCGGCCTGGGCTGGCGCAACGTGCTGTGCGAAACCGCATTCGTGGCACGCGGCGGCGAAGGCGGGCCGGCCGACGGAGACCTGGATGCGCTGGCGGCGCGCTGGCCGGCCTGGCATTCGCGGCTGGCCGGCTTCCTGATGCACGACCCGCTGCGCGAGCAGCGGGAGCGGTTGCAGGCCCTGCACGCGCAGCTGCGCGACACCCCGCAGCACGATCTCTTTGCTGCCGCGTCGGTCGCAGGGGACGCGCCGTGAGCGGCGCGCCGGTCGACGGCGACGGCATTGCCGCGGTGGTGGTCAGCTACCGCAGCGCCTCGACCCTGGACGGCTGCCTGCTGCGCCTGCGTTCGGCCAACGGCGTGGTCCAGATCCGGGTAGTCGACAATGGCTCGGACGACGGCACGCTGGAGATCCTGCAGCGGCATGCCCTGGCCGATTCCCGCCTGCATTTCATCGCCAACCCCGATAACCCCGGCTTTGCCGTCGCCTGCAACCAGGGGGCAGCCGACAGCGACGCGCCCTGGCTGGCCTTCGTCAATCCCGACCTGCAGGTCCGCCCCGACTCGCTGGCGCGCCTGCGCGCGCATGCGCTTGCACTGGGCGATGCGGCCCTGCTCGGCGCCGACCTGCATGGCGAGGACGGCGAGCGCGATGGAGCGGCACGACGGCACGATCCCGATTTCGCCGCGATGCTGCGCACGCCGGCAGCCGCGGCCCGGCTCGACGTGCCCGTCGATCCGGCCTGCGCACTGCAGTCGGTGGAGTCGGTATCGGGCGCGCTGATGCTCATGCAGCGCACGCTGTTCGAGCGAATCGGCGGCTTCGACGAAGGATACCGGCTGCACGCCGAGGACCTGGACCTGTGCCGGCGCGCGCGCGAGGCCGGTGCGGCGGTGGCGGTCGCCAACGACGTCCCGGTGCTGCACGTGCGTGGCGTGTCCAGCCGCTCGCGGCCGGTTTTCGTGGAATGGCACAAGCATCGCGGCCTGTGGCGGTACTTCGGAAAGTTCGAGGCCCCACGCCGAGGCCTGGCCACGCGGCTGGGTGTGTTCGCGGCGATCTGGATGCATTTCCTCGCACGCCTGCCTCGCGCGCTGGTTCCGCGCTGACCCTTTTTCCCCGAGGTGTCCATGCCGATCATTCCGTCATTGCTCGACACCGACCTGTACAAGTTCACGATGATGCAGGCGGTGCTGCACCAGCATCCGGGCGCGCAGGTGGAGTACCTGTTCCGCTGCCGCAGTCCCGGCGTGGACCTGGCGCCGCACCTGGACGCGATCTCGGCGCAGATCGACGCGTTGTGCGCGTTGCGCATGCGCCCCGACGAGCTGGGCTACCTGCGCGGGCTGCGCTTCATCAAGCCCGATTTCGTCGACTTCCTCGGCCTTTTCCAGTTCGACCGCAAGTACGTGCAGTTGCGCCGCTCGGACACCGAACCCGGGGGCATCGAACTGCGTCTGCGTGGCCCGTGGCTGCACACGATCCTGTTCGAGGTCCCGCTGCTGGCGATCGTCAGCGAGGTCTACATGCGGGCCGAACACGGCCCGGCGGATCGCGACGAAGGCCTGCGCCGCCTGCACGCCAAGGCCGTGCGCCTGCGCGATGCGGTCGGGTTCGAGGACTGCACGCTCACCGACTTCGGGACCCGCCGGCGCTGGTCGCATGCCTGGCACGACGACGTGGTGGTGCAGTTGCGGGAGACGCTCGGCACGCGCTTCGCGGGGACCTCGAACGTGCACTTCGCCATGAAACACGGGCTGGTGCCCCAGGGCACGATGGCCCACGAATGGCTGCAGGCGTTCCAGGCGCTGGGTCCACGCTTGCGCGACTCGCAGGTGGCGGCGTTCGACAGCTGGGCGCGCGAGTACCGCGGCGACCTCGGCATCGCCCTGACCGACGTGATCGGGCTGGAGGCGTTCCTGCGCGACTTCGACCTGTACTTCTGCAAGCTCTTCGACGGCATGCGCCACGATTCGGGCGACCCGTTCGAGTGGGGCGAGCGGATCATCGCCCACCTGCACGCGCACCGGATCGACCCGATGACCCGGACGCTGGTGTTCAGCGACGGCCTGGACATGGAACGGGTCATGGCGCTGTACGCACATTTCCGCGGCCGCTGCCGGATGTCTTTCGGAGTGGGCACCCACCTGACCAACGACCTCGGCCCGAAAGCGCTGCAGATCGTGCTGAAGATGGTGCGCTGCAATGGACAGCCCGTGGCCAAGCTCAGCGACACGCCAGGCAAGACGATGTGCGACGACCCGGGCTACCTGGCCTACCTGCGCCAGGTATTCGCCGTTCCCGCCGCGGAACCCTAGGAAGGCGCGCACTCGCGCCGGCTATGCTGTGGCCGCAACCCGGCGCAAGCCGGGGTTCCACGGAAGAAACAGGAGAACGCGATGGCACGGATACTCGGTATTTCCGGCAGCTTGCGAGCGGGGTCGTTCAACACCGCACTGTTGCGCGCGGCCCGCGAGCTCGCCGTGCCGGGCGTGGAGCTTGAACTGGCGACCCTGCATGGCATCCCGCTCTACGATGGTGACCTGGAGCAGCGCGCAGGATTGCCCGAAGCAGTGGTCGCGTTGAAGGCCAGGGTCCTCGAGTGCGAGGGCCTGCTGCTGGCCACGCCCGAGTACAACAACGGCATACCGGGCGTTTTCAAGAACGCGATCGACTGGCTGTCGCGACCGGCAGCGGACATCCCGTCGATATTCGGCGGGCGCCCCGTTGCCGTGGTGGGCGCGTCGCCCGGTGGCTTCGGCACGATCCTGGCGCAGGATGCCTGGCTGCCGGTATTGCGGACCCTGGGTGCGCGCTTCTGGTCCGGTGGCCGGCTGATGGTTTCGCGGGCCGGCCAGGCCTTCGATGCAGAGGGCCGGCTGTCCGACGATCGGACGCGCCAGCAGCTGGCGCAATTCCTTGCTGCCTACCGTGACTCGATTGATAGGTAACCGGTGGTCATTTTCCCGGTCGCCTAAAAAAGGACAGCGCTGGCCAAAGGCCGGCTTGTAAGCGCCGCAACGCAGAATCCAGGCGCTGGACCGCCGTTATCCGCATCAATGCGCCCAATGGCAGCGTTTGGCATTCCATTTTCGTATGTCTAAGCGCCTTCAGATTCCGTTAAACGTGGGTCGTTACCCAGGCAACGGGATTTGTGCTGCGCTGCACTGTGACAGGCCAGATCAGTGCGTGCTATCTCTTGCGCCACTCGAGAATGTTAGCGCTATCAATCAAGGGCGGGCTGCCCGGATGACACCCGCCGCGACGCGCGGGACGCATCGTGCGTCGTTACGACAAGCTTTGGTATTCGATTTGCCGGCGTCTATTTGCCGGCACGCAGGGACGGACTTCCAAGTCCGGTTGTACGGGTCGTCGACCGCGGCCTGAAATGCCCCAGCGAGGGCAATACATCCACAAATCGAAGCAAGAGGGGAGGGTAGGGAGATGAGCATTTGCAGGTTGCAGTGTCCCGCGCTGTCAGGAGCCACGGCGCATGCCGCGTACGGGGCCCGGGGTGATGTGTCCAACGCCGTCGAGGCAGCGGTCGTCCAATCCAATGCACAGCCGAGGGCAGTCCAATGAATTCCAAGCTGAAGCGCTTCAAGTCGACGGCGATGTTCACCATCGTCGGCGGCGTCATCATCATCAATCCCGCGTTCGCGCAGGATCCGGCGCAGCCGCAGGCCACCAGTGCGCAGGCCAGCGCGCAGGTCGATCCCACCACCCTGGACACCGTCACCGTCACTGGCATGCGCAGCAGCCTTGACCAGGCGATGAACATCAAGCGCGACTCGCACGGCGTAGTCGACGCGATCAGTGCCGAGGACATCGGCAAGTTCCCCGACACCAACCTGGCCGAGTCGCTGCAGCGCATCACCGGCATCTCGATCGAGCGCCGCGACGGCGAAGGTGCGCAGGTCACCGCGCGCGGCTTCGGTCCCGGCTACAACATGGTCACGCTCAACGGCCGCCAGATCCCCGGTGCCGATGGCTTCAGCAGCGGCGGCCTGGAGATCGGCGGCGTCGGTTCGGGCACCCGCGGCTTCAACTTCGCGCAGTTGTCCTCCGATGCGATCAGCGGAGTCACCGTCTACAAGACCGGTCGCGCGAACGTGCCCAGCGGCGGCATCGGCGCCACCATCGACATCCTGACCGATCGTCCGTTCAACCACGCCGGCGGCGAAGTCGTGGCCATCGCCGGAGCCAAGGTGGTGACCGACCAGTCGCAGGTCCTGGGCAGCGACGCCACGCCCGAACTGTCGGGCATCTTCAGCTACGCCAATGCCGACAAGACCTGGGGTATCGGCCTCAACGCCAGCCTTGAAAAGCGCCATGGCGGTTCGGTGCAGGCCAGCGAGAACGGCTGGAACGTGTCGCGCTGGACCGGCACCGACGGCAAGTTGCGCCCGGGCGCCGTCGTGCAGAACGCGCCGGACATCGGCCAGCTCTACAGCATGCCCAACGACCTGCGTTACGCGTTCCAGGATTTCGAGCGCGAGCGCGTCAACGGCCAGGCGGTGCTGCAGTTCGCCCCGTCCGACGCGTTTACCTTCACCCTGGACTACACCTACTCGACCAACGAGATCTCGCAGCTGCGTGGCGAGCAGACGATGTGGCTGCAGAACAGCCTCAGCCATGTCACCTTCGATGGGAATCCCGAGGTCGCCACCCCGATCTACATCCGCGACATCGCCGGCAGCGCCAAGGACTTCGGCTTCGAGCAGCAGCGCGACGAGCAGAAGTACAGCCTCGGTTCGCTGGGCCTCAACGCGCGGTGGGACGTCAACGACCGGTTCAACCTGACCTTCGACGCGCACAACACCAAGGTCGACAGCCGTCCGAACGATCCGATCACCGGAGGCAGCTCCACCGCGTTCAGCCTCGCCGGGCTCGCACCGAACCGCGCGACCAACAACTGGACGCAGGAGTACTGGTTCAACGGCGGCCTGCCGATCATGACGCGCACGCTGTTCCCGAGCACCGCCGATGCGGTGGCCAACACCAATGGCGTGGTCAATCCTGATTTCGCCCCGGAGCAGCTGGGCACGCAGATCCTGCGTATCTGGTCGACGCGCCAGGACACTGAAGTCAAGCAGGGCCGGATCGACGGCGAGCTGATGTTCGACAGTGGGCGCTTCACGTTCGGCATCGATTCTTCCGACGTGTCGATGCGGCGCCTGAACGTGGACGGCCACGGCCACCTGATGACGCTGGGCAACTGGGGCGTGGACGACGTCGGCCAGGCGGGCGGCATGGTCGACCTGCTGAACACGATCAACATCGGCGGCCTGTTCACCGACTTCAACGCCAATGGCTCTCCGAGGCAGGCATGGCGGGGCGATGCCAGCCAGCTGGCCCAGTGGGCGGAGCAGGCGTGCGCCAGCGGTACGGCGCCGGCGGCGTGGCCGGACTGCGACAGCATCAGCTCCCGCGTGCGCACGACCTATGACAACGACAACCTGGTCGAGGAGAAGACCAATTCGGTGTACGTCCAGTGGGACCAGGACTTCATGCTCGGCAGCATGCCGGCGCAGGCCGTCATCGGCGTGCGTTACGAGAAGACCGACCTGGAGTCGACCTCGGTCATCCAGGTGCCGAGCGCGATCCGCTGGATGTCCAACAACGACTTCGGCATCGTCCGGTCGGATGAGCTGCAGCCGTTCTCCGAAAGCAACAGCTACAACTACCTGTTGCCGAACCTCGACTTCAGCATCGACCTGGCCGACGATGTCAAGGGTCGCATCTCGGCGAGCAAGACCATTGCCCGTCCGCCATATGGCAACCTGTACGCGGGCCCGAACGTGGGCGGCCCCAGCGGTTCGATCCTGTTCGGCGAGCAGTACCGCGCCACCGGTGATGCACAGAACCCGTCGCTGCTGCCGCTGGAGTCGCAGAACTTCGACATTGGCGCCGAGTGGTACTTCGCTCCCGCCAGCTTCATCGGCGTGACCTACTGGCGCAAGAAGGTCGACAACTTCATCGGCAACACGGTGGTCCGCGAGAACCTGTACGGCATCACCGACCCGACCTCCGGGCCGGACGCGCAGGCGGCGCTGGCGTTCCTCAACAGCGGTGCCTGCGCAGCCCAGGTGACCGCGGCGGGCGTCGATCCGGGTGAGGGTTGCGCAGGCAACTACACCACGCTGTTCACCGCGCTGGCGATGCTGCGCAACGCAGGCGCCACCGGTGGCCTGCCTGCGTACAACGGCACCAATGTCCAGCAGATCTCGATGGAGAGCCAGTTCGACATCTTCGGCGAGGCGGACGATCCGCTGTACATGTTCGACGTCAACCGCCCGATCAACCAGCGCTCGGCCACGCTCGACGGCTGGGAAATCGGTGGCCAGTACTTCTTCGGTGACAGTGGCTTCGGCATCCTGGCCAACTACACCATCGTCGATGGCGACGTGGGCATCGATCGTGCGGCCGACCCGGGCACGGACGTGTTCGCGTTGAGCGGCCTGAGCGATACCGCCAATGCCGTGCTGATGTACGAGAACTACGGCTGGTCGGCTCGCCTTGCCTGGAACTGGCGCGACGAGTACCTGCTGGCGGCGAACCAGAACGGCAACAACCGCAACCCGTACTTCGTGGAGGAGTACAAGCAGTTCGACCTGGCCGTGGCGTACAGCTTCAGCGACCACCTCTCGGTGTCGCTGGAGGCGATCAACCTCACCGGCGAGGACGTGCGCTGGAGTGCGAGGTCGCACAACCAGATGGTCCGCCTCGTGGAGCAGGCGCCGCGTTACATGATGGGGGTGCGCTACAGCTTCTGATCCGTTTTCCAGGATCGAAGTCTGTTGCGCAGGATGGGGCCGTCGCTTCGGCGACGGCCCCTTTTTCTGAGGTCGCCGGGCATCCCGCGTCGCGTCTTGCGGGCGAGGCGGCATTGTGGATATGGTCTCCTTCGTGGCTACACCGGAGCGCCATGCAAGCCTGCGCCGGCGCCCGAATCGAAGAACCAACTGGAGCCGAAATGGCCCGATACGAGCTGCTGAACAACATCGCGCACAAGGACCTGCGCATTTCCACCCGTTTTGGCCCGGAGTTCGGCGACAACGTCGGCATGGTCCCGGCATTCCCGACCGAGTACGCGGAGCTGCAGCGCGAGTACCCGATTTTCTTCCGCAAGGAGGCCGATGGCAGTTTCCAGTCGGTGGCGCTGCTGGGATTCGACCATCGCGAGAACCTGTTCCTGCAGGGCAGCGGCTGGAATGCCAGCTACCTGCCTGGCGCCATCTCCCGCGGCCCGTTCCTGATCGGCTTCCAGGAGCAGCAGGTCGACGGCGAGTTGCGCAACATGCCGGTCATCCATGTGGACCTGGATCATCCGCGGGTCGTCACCGGGCAGGGCGAGCCGGTGTTCCTTGCCCAGGGCGGACACAGCCCCTACCTGCAGCACATCGTCGGCGTGCTCAATGGCATCAACGATGGCGTGGAAGCGAGCAAGGGAATGTTCGCCGCACTCGACGCGCTCGGACTCATCCAGCCGCTCGCACTGGACGTCCGCTTCGACGATAACCACGGCGTCAACCTGACGGGCCTGTACGGCATCGATCGTGACCGGCTGGCTGCGCTGGATGCCGAAGAGCTACACGGCCTGCACCGCGCCGGGTGGCTCGAGGGCGTGTATCTGTTGCTGGCATCCATCCACAACATGCGCCGGCTCATTGCCGAGAAGCAACGCCTCCTGCGCGAGCAGGAGGGCAGCCGGGCGCAGGTCGCCTGACGATGTTCGACCAGGCGGCTCCGATCCGCACGATGGAAGGTTGCAGCGCCGACGCGCTGCCGCTCGCCGAGCTGCTGGAAGGCGGCACGCCCACTGTACTCAGGGGGCTCGCGCGCGACTGGTCGCTGGTGGCTGCCGGACGCGAGTCGCCGCACGCGGCGATGGAACACCTGCGCGCGCACTACAACGGCCGCCCGGTGCAGTACAACTGGGGCGCGCCGGAAACCGCGGGACGTCCTTTCTATGTCGAAGATCGCACCGCGCTCAACTGCGAAGTACGCCGCGGCGGCCTGGACCAGGTGCTCGACGAGCTGGCCGCATACCTGGACGATCCACGACCGCCGACCTACTACGTGGCTTCGCTGCTGGTCGACTACTGCATGCCTACGCTGCGCGCCGGCAACGACCTGGGCTTCGCCGCCAAGGGCGTGCAGGCGCCACCGGCCATCTGGATTGGCAACCGCGTCACCGCCTCGTGCCACTACGATGCGCCGAACAACATCGCCTGCTGCGCGGTGGGCCGTCGTCGCTTCACGCTGTTCCCACCGGAGCAGATCGCAAACCTCTACCCGGGGCCGCTGGAGCCGACGCCTGGCGGGCAGGCGGTGACCATGGTGGATTTCCGCGATCCGGACCTGGAACGCTATCCGCGCTTCCGCGAGGCACTGGCGACGGCGCAGTCGGCGGTGCTGGAGCCGGGCGATGCGATCTTCATCCCCAGCATGTGGTGGCACCACGTGCAGGGCCTCGATCCGTTCACCGTGCTGGTGAACTACTGGTGGGGCAGCATGCCGGACTGGATTCCGACGCCCATGCATGCGCTCTACCATGCGATGTGGACCATTCGCGACCGGCCCGAACGGGAGAAGCAGGCCTGGCGGGAGGTCTTCGAGTACTACGTGTTCGGGCCGGCGGGGCAGGCCGGCACGCACCTGCCCGAGGCGGCGCGCAACATCCTGGGCCCGTTCGACGAGATGGCCGCGCGCAGGATGCGCGCGATGCTCATCGGCAAGCTCAATCGCTGAGTGAGCCGGCGGGGGCAAGAATTTTCAGATGCTGCATGCCCGCGGGCATCGGCATCGGCATCGGCATGAATCCACCGCGCATGCGGTGCAACGAAGAAGATGGAAGAGGGAGGGGGTTTTGGAGACCAACCGTATTCGCAAGGTCGTTATCGCTGGTGGTGGCACCGCTGGCTGGGTCGCGGCTTGCGCCCTGACCCACCAGTTCCGCGACCTGCTCGACATCACCCTGGTGGAGTCCGATCAGGTCGGCACCGTAGGCGTGGGCGAGTCGACCATCCCGACCATCCGCACCTTCCACAGGTTGTTGCAGATCGACGAGCGTGAGTTCCTCAGCTCGGTTGCCGGCAGCTTCAAGCTGGCGATCTCGTTCGAGAACTGGATCCGCCCGGGCTCGCGCTACATCCATCCGTTCGGCACCACGGGCGTGAACACCTGGTCGTGCGATTTCCACCAGTTCTGGCTGGAAAGCCGCCGCCGCGGCATGCAGAGCGAACTGGGCGACTACTGCCTGGAGACCGTCGCCGCGCTCCAGGACCGCTTCGCCCTGTTCAATGCCGGCCAGAACAACCAGCAGTGGTCGATGCGCTGGACCAAGGCGGCCACGGCGCTGGAGCGTCGTGACGTGAGCTATGCCTACCACTTTGACGCCGGGCTGTATGCCGCGTTCATGCGCGTCAAGTGCGAAGGCCGCGGGCTCAGGCGCGTCGAGGGCAAGATCGCCCAGGTACGCCAGGACCCGGACAGCGGCTACGTGCAGTCGCTGGTGCTGGAGGATGGGCAGGTCATCGAGGGCGACCTGTTCATCGACTGCACCGGCGCGCGCGCGGTGCTGAGCGAGCAGGCGCTGCACACCGGCTACGAGGACTGGGACCACTGGCTGCCAAGCAACCGCGCCGTGGCGCTGCAGACCGAAGCCGATGGGCCGCCGGTGCCGTACACGCGCGCGATCGCGCACGAGGCCGGCTGGCACTGGAAGATCTCGCTCCAGCACCGGATCGGGTGCGGCATCGTGTTTTCCGATGCGCACATGTCCGACGACGAGGCGACCGCCAAACTGCTCGCCGAGAACCCGTCCAAGCCGCTGCGCGACCCGTGGATCATCCCGTTCCGCACCGGGCGCCGGCGCAAGGCCTGGAACAAGAACGTGATCGCGCTCGGACTGGCGAGCGGCTTCATCGAGCCGCTGGAGTCCACCAGCATCCATCTGACCCTGAGTGCGGTCACCCGCCTGGTGCAGTTCTTCCCCTCCGAGGGCATCAGCCAGGCGGCGGTGGACCGCTTCAACCAGGTCAGCCGCCAGGAGCTCGAGCACGTTCGCGACTTCGTTGTGATGCATTACCACCTCAACCAGCGCGATGAGCCCCTGTGGAAGCAGTGCCGCGAAATGGAACTGCCACCCGGCCTGGCCGAGCGCATCCAGGTGTTCCGCGAGACCGGCTACGCGTGGCAGGGGGAGGACGAACTGTTCCGTCTCGACTCCTGGACCCACTGCATGCTCGGCCAGGGCGTGGTGCCGCGCAGCCACCATCCGCTGACCCGCGCGCTGTCGGACACCGATCTCAAGCGCCTGCTCGAGAGCGTGCGCACGCCGATCGATGCCGCTGTGGCGGCCATGCCCAGCCAGGAGCAGTTCATTGACAGCTACTGCAAGGCGCCGCTCTCGGCCTGGGAACAGATGTACGCACGTGCCCGGCAGCATGAGCGGGTGACCGGCAAGATCGCGGGCGTCGGCGGAGGCCTGACCCAGTGAGGCGCAGATGCTGATCCAGGCGCACCCCGAGCTGCGCCTTCAGGTGCGGCGGATTGGGGCGGAGGGCGCGCCACTGCTGGTGATCGACCAGTTGGTAGCCGATCCCGACCGTCTGGTGAGGAAGGCGGCGCGTGCGCAGTTCGCGCCCCAGGGTGCGATGTTCCCCGGCATCCGCGTGCGCGCTCCGCTGTCGTACGAGGCGTTCCTGGAGCGGATCATCCGGCCCCTGCTCGGCGATGTCTTCGGTCTGCCGCCGCAGGCCCGGCTCGCGTTCCCGATGTGCCACTACTCGCTGGTGACCCAGCCACCGCAGAAGCTGGCATTCCTGCAGCGCATTCCGCACATCGACTCGGCGACCGGGCTCGGCCTGGCGTCGGTGCACTACCTGTTCCGCGGGGAATGGGGCGGGACGGCGTTCTACCGGCACCGCAGCACCGGTTTCGAATACGTGGACGAGGGGCGCGAGCGCACCTACTTCGGCCAGCTGGAGCAGGAGAGCCAGGGACCGGACGCGCCGCAGCCCGGCTACATCGGAGAGGACACCGCGCTGTTCGAGCGCGTCGACAAGGTCGACGGCGTCTACAACCGCCTGGTGATGTACCGGCGCAACTCGCTGCACTCGGGGACCATCGACAATGCCAACGTGCCTCCGCCCGACCCGGAGAACGGCCGCCTGTCGATCAACAGTTTCATCGATGTGATCCCCTGACGGCATGGGCGGCGTCGGCGTGCGCGTCTACGATCGCCCGCAGCGAAGTGGTGCCGTGCCTGCCGGTCGCAGGCCATGTGGCCTTGGGGCGGTTTCATCGTGAACGCGACGTTGCTCTTGCTGGTGCAACTGGTGCTGATCCTGGTCATGGCCCGGTTGTGCGGCGCGTTCCTCGGGCGCTTGGGCCAGCCGCCGGTGATCGGCGAGATGATGGCGGGACTGTTGCTGGGGTCCATCGTGTTCGGTGCGTGGCTGCCTGATCTGCACGCCACGCTGTTCGCCAAGCCGTCGTTGCCGGCGCTCTCCGGCCTGGGAACGGTGGGCGTGGCGCTCTTCATGTTCATCGTCGGCGTGGAGCTGCGTGCGCCAGGTGGCAGCCGCGCACAGGTCCGGGCGGCTGCCACCATCGGCCTGGTGGGCGTGGCGTTGCCGCTGGTGCTTGGCCTGGCGATCGCACCCGTGCTGTACCGCTCCTTCGCCCCCGACGGCGTGGCGTACTGGCCGTTCGCGCTGTTCATCGCCGCGGCCATGTCGGTCACCGCGTTCCCGGTGCTCGCGCGCATCCTCAAGGACCGCAACCTCACCCACAGCACGCCGGGCAGGCTGGCATTGAGCGCGGCGGTGATCGACGACGGTTGCGTCTGGGTCTTCCTGGCGATCGTTCTGGCGCTGGCCGGCGGTGGTTCGCCGGCAGGGGTACTCGTGGCGATCGGCGGCGGCCTGGCGCTGGTGGCGATGGTGTTCCTGCTGCTCAAGCCACTCTATGCCCGCCTGTTGCGGACGTCCGGCGATAGCGGCGAGCCCGATGCCTCGATGCTGGTCTGGATCCTGGTCGGCGTGCTGGGATGCGCCGCCTTCGCCGAGTGGATCGGCCTGCATGCGGTCTTCGGTGCCTTCCTGTTCGGCGTGGCGCTGCCGCGCGACGATCGCCTGCTGTCCTTCCTGGCGCGGCGCATCGAGCCGGTCGCGATCGTGTTGCTGATGCCGGTGGTGTTCGCCCTCGCCGGGCAGAACACGACGCTCGAGGCCTTCGCCGGTGCCGGCATCGGTGCGTTCGGGCTGATCCTGCTGGCCGCGGTCGCCGGCAAGGTGATCGGCTGCGCAGCCGGCGCGCGCCTGAGCGGCCACGGCTGGCGCGACAGCCTTGCGGTAGGTTCGCTGATGAACGCACGCGGCCTGATGGAGCTGATCGTCATCAAGATCGGCTTCGACGCCGGGCTGATCGGGCCGGAGCTGTTCACGATGCTGTTCGCGATGACCCTGGCGACCACATTGATGGCCTCGCCGCTGCTGGCGCTGTTCTATCGTCGCCCGGCCGATGCGAAGGCTGGACTGGCGCCGGAGTTGCGCGTCGATTCCTGAGGCAGGAACGGTGGGGGCGCTCGTCGTGGCCACGGCGCTCTCCACCATTCGACAGGCGACTCTTTCATTGATGTCCTTGGGCGCTGGTGCCGCGTCACCTTCCGCATGAGTTGAGGTGGGTTCCCGCCGCGCCGTAAGATGCGCTGCGCTGAAGCCAGGGAGCGGTGATGTCGGAAGCAACGGGATGTGCGAACTGCGGCCGAGCGATCGACGGCCCCGCCCAGAAATTCTGCCCGGCCTGCGGCCAGGCCACGCCGGCGCATCGCATCGACTGGCATTTCATGCTGCACGAGTTCGAGCACAGCGTGCTGCACATGGATCGGGGCATCCTGTACTCGCTCAAGGAGCTGATGCTGCGGCCCGGGCGGCTGATGCGCGACTACCTGGAGGGCCGGCGCGCGCGCCAGGCAAAGCCGTTCCTGCTGCTGATGGTGATGGCTGCGGTGATCGTGTTCCTGGGCAAGCTGCTGTTCGACGGCCATCTCGTGGAATCGAGCCTGCCGGCGTTCTATTCCGGGGGAATGTCACCCGGGGCCGAGGCGGAGGCCGTGCAGGTGGCGCTCGCCAACGGCTTGGCGACAGTAAGCGCTTGGATGAACCGAAACTACGCCGTCTGGACCTTGTTGCTGATTCCGGTCGAGGCGCTGGCTTTGCGGCTCGCCTTCTTCGGCGTGCGCCGTCTCAACTATCCGGAATGGCTGGTGATTACGGCCTTTCTGACGGTGCAGATGTTCGTCTTCTGGGGGCTGGCTATGCCACTGCAGCGGTGGTTTCCGTCGGCGGCATCTGTCGCCCTCGGCGTGGCGTTCTGCTACGGGGTGTATTCGCTGGTGCAGCTCTTCGGAGGCTATCCCCGCTGGAAGTCGGTGCTGCGTGCGCTGGTCGGGTTTGGGGCATTCGGCCTGATCGGCGGACTTTTGACGATAGCGCTGGCGCTGGTTTTGGCGGTTCTCCAGCTTCGCTGAGCCGGGGCGGCGAAGCGTGCTCGCACGCCCGGCATGCCGCCACTCTGGGTGCCCGGAAACAAAACGCCCGCCGATCGGCGGGCGTTTTGCATTGGAACTCCGCGCTTGAGACTTACTTCAGCGCCTTGAACCGCAACCGGTGCGGCTGCGCGCCCTCGGCACCCAGGCGACGCTTCTTGTCTTCCTCGTACTCGCGGTAGTTGCCCTGGAAGAACTCCACGTGCGAATCGCCCTCGAAGGCGAGGATGTGCGTGGCGATGCGGTCCAGGAACCAGCGGTCGTGCGAGATGACGAAGGTGTTGCCCGGGAATTCCAGCAAAGCGTCTTCCAGCGCGCGCAGCGTCTCGATGTCCAGGTCGTTGGACGGTTCGTCGAGCAGCAGCACGTTGCCGCCCTGCAGCAGGGTCTTGGCCATGTGCAGGCGGCCGCGCTCACCGCCCGACAGCGAGCCGACCAGCTTCTGCTGGTCCTGGCCCTTGAAGTTGAAGCGGCCGATGTAGGCGCGCGACTGGATCTCCACGCCGTTGATGTTGAGGATGTCCAGGCCGCCGGAAATCTCCTGGAACACGTTGTGGTTGCCTTCCAGCGCGCCGCGGCTCTGGTCCACGTAGGCCAGGTTCACGCTCGGGCCGATCACGATCTGGCCCGAATCGGGCTTCTCCTGGCCGGTGATCATCTTGAACAGGGTCGACTTGCCGGCGCCGTTGGGGCCGATGATGCCGACGATGGCGCCGGGCGGCACGATCATCGAAAGGTCGTCGATCAGCAGGCGGTCGCCGAACTTCTTGGAGACGTTCTTGAACTCGATCACCGAGTTGCCCAGGCGCTCGCCCGGCGGAATGAAGATCTCGTTGGTCTCGTTGCGGCGCTGGTAGTCGACCGACTGCAGCTCCTCGAGGCGGCCCAGGCGTGCCTTGCCCTTGGAGCGGCCGCCCTTGGCGTTCTGCCGCGACCACTCCAGTTCCTTCTGGATGGCCTTCTGGCGTGCCTTCTCCTGGTTGTCTTCCTGCTTGAGGCGGTCGTCCTTCTGGGTCAGCCAGTCGGTGTAGTTGCCCTTCCACGGGATGCCGCGGCCGCGATCCAGCTCGAGGATCCACTCGGCGGCGTTGTCGAGGAAGTAGCGGTCATGGGTGACCGCGACGACCGTGCCGGTGTAGCGGGCCAGGAACTGTTCCAGCCACTCGACCGATTCGGCGTCCAGGTGGTTGGTCGGTTCGTCGAGCAGCAGCATGTCCGGCTTCTGCAGGAGCAGGCGGCACAGCGCCACGCGGCGCTTCTCGCCACCGGACAGCTTGCCCACCACCGCGTCCCACGGCGGCAGGCGCAGCGCGTCGGCGGCGATTTCCAGCTGCTGTTCCAGGGTGCTGGCGTCGCCGCTGGCCAGGATCGCCTCCAGGCGCTCCTGTTCCTTGGCCAGCGCGTCGAAATCGGCGCCGTCCTCGGCATAGGCGGCGTAGACCCGTTCCAGCGCGGCCTGGGCCTGCAGTACTTCGCCCACGCCTTCCTCGACGGCCTCGCGCACGGTGTGGTTGGGGTCCAGCTGCGGCTCCTGTTCCAGGTACCCGACCTTGATCCCGGGCTGCGGGCGCGCCTCGCCCTCGAAGTCCTTGTCCACGCCGGCCATGATCCGCAGCACGGTCGACTTGCCCGAGCCGTTCAGGCCCAGCAGGCCGATCTTGGCGCCGGGGAAGAAGCTCAGCGAGATGTCCTTGATGATCTGCCGCTTGGGCGGGACCACCTTGGACACGCGGTTCATGGTGTAGATGTATTGCGACATGGGACTGTGGACTCCGCGGACGGGCAGCGGCAGCCTGCCGGGAGGCGGGCTGCGCGGGGATAGGACGGGATCGGGCGATTATCCCGGATATGGGGGCGGGGCGCCAAATCGCCAACCAGGGCCCGGCGGGCTTCCTGGGAGCCCCGGCGGCCCGGGAAGGGGCCGAAACGCTACAATCGTCGACCCCGCCATCTCGTTCCTGGAGCCCCGATGTTCCCGCGCGACGCCCGTATCGAAGGTTATGACCCTGAACTGGCCGCGGCCATCGCCGACGAGGCCCGCCGCCAGGAAGACCACGTCGAGCTGATCGCCAGCGAGAACTACGCCAGTCCGCGCGTGCTGGAGGCCCAGGGCAGCGTGCTGACCAACAAGTACGCCGAAGGCTACCCGCGCAAGCGCTATTACGGCGGCTGCGAGTACGTGGACATCGCCGAGCAGCTGGCGATCGACCGGGTCAAGCAGCTGTTCGGCGCCAACTACGCCAACGTGCAGCCGCACTCCGGTTCGCAGGCCAACCAGGCGGTCTATTTCGCCCTGCTCAACCCGGGCGACACCATCCTGGGCATGTCGCTGGCCCATGGCGGCCACCTGACCCACGGTGCCAAGGTCAATGCCTCGGGCAAGCTGTTCAACGCCGTCCAGTACGGCGTCAACGACCAGGGCCTGATCGATTACGACGAGGTCGAGCGCCTCGCCGTCGAGCACAAGCCGAAGATGGTCGTGGCCGGTTTCTCGGCCTATTCGCAGCAGATCGACTGGGCGCGCTTCCGCGCCATCGCCGACAAGGTCGGTGCCTACCTGTTCGTGGACATGGCCCACGTCGCCGGCCTGGTCGCCGCGGGCGTCTATCCCAACCCGCTGCCGCATGCGCACGTGGTCACCTCGACCACGCACAAGACCCTGCGCGGTCCGCGCGGCGGCATCATCCTGGCGCTCAATGCCGGCGAAGAGATCGAGAAGAAGCTGCAGTCGATCGTGTTCCCGGGCATCCAGGGCGGCCCGCTGATGCACGTGATCGCGGCCAAGGCGGTGGCGTTCAAGGAGGCGCTGGAGCCGGAGTTCGCCAGCTACCAGCAGCAGGTCGTCAAGAACGCCCAGGCCATGGCCAACACGCTGATCGCGCGCGGCTACAAGATCGTCTCCGGCGGCACCCAGAACCATCTGATGCTGGTGGACATGATCGGCAAGGACGTGTCCGGCAAGGACGCGGAAGCCGCGCTGGGCAAGGCCCACATCACCGTCAACAAGAACTCGGTGCCCAACGACCCGCGCTCGCCGTTCGTGACCTCGGGCCTGCGCCTGGGCACCCCGGCGGTGACCACCCGCGGCTACGTGGAACAGGACTGCGTGGACCTGGCCAACTGGATCGCCGACGTACTCGATGCGCCGGCCGACGAGTCGGTGATTTCGACCGTGCGCGAGAAGGTCACCGCGCAGTGCCGCAAGTACCCGGTCTACGGCTGACCGTACCCCCGGGGCCATCGCATGCACTGTCCCTACTGCCAGCACACCGACACCCGCGTGATCGATTCGCGCGTGTCCGAGGACGGCGCGACGATCCGCCGCAGGCGCGAATGCGAGGCCTGCGGCGAACGCTTCAGCACGCTGGAAACGGTGGAGCTGAAGCTGCCGGCGATCATCAAGAGCGATGGCCGCCGCGAGGCGTTCGACGCGCGCAAGCTGCGCGTGGGCTTCGATCGGGCCTTGCAGAAGCGCTCGGTAGCCGAGGAGCAGATCGAGGCGGCGGTGCGCGCGGTGGTGCACGGCGTGCGCATGAGCGGCGAGCGTGAGTTGGCCTCGCGCCGGATCGGCGAATTCGTCATGGACGAGCTGCGCAAGCTGGACCACGTCGGCTACGTGCGCTTCGCCTCGGTCTATCGCAGCTTCGAGGACGTCGCCGATTTCCGCGAGGAGATCGAGAAGCTTGAGCGCGACCTGCCGCCGGGCAGCGGCCAGCTGCCGTTGCTGCAGGGGGGCGAGGTCGTGTCCCTCGACAAGCACGCCGAGAAGCTCGCCGAGCGGCAGAAGAAGCGCTGAGCGCGGCCGTGCGCATCGCCTGGCTTCGCGATCATCCCTGGCACATAGAGGCGCTCGCCGCGGGGCACCTGGAGGCCTTTGGCGCACTGATTCCGGACTGGGACATCGTCCAGGCCATCGCCGAGCTGCGCTCGCACACCCGCGGGTGTGCGATCCCGACCACGCTTATCGCCCTGGACGATGCCGGTACCTGGCTTGGTTCGGTCAGCCTGTTGCAGGAAGACCACGAGCACATCCGCCAGTATTCGCCCTGGCTGGCCACCCTGTACGTGCGGCCAGCCGCGCGCGGGCAGGGCGTGGGCTCGGCGCTGGTCGCGCGCTGCGTCGCCGAGGCCGCCGCATTGCAGGTGGCCGAGCTCTACCTGTACTGCACCGCGTCGATGGCCGACTGGTACCGGGCGCTGGGCTGGCATGACCACGACATCGTGGAACTCGGTCCACTGCAGGTCCGGGTGATGGCGATCCGGTGCGCGGCGGTGGCGACGTGACCTTCGATGGTCGCGACCATGCCTTGATGGCCCATGCGCTGCAGCTGGCGCAGAGCGCGCTGTTCACCGCGCGTCCCAACCCGATGGTGGGCTGCGTCATCGCCCGCGACGGCGAGGTGGTGGGCGAGGGCTGGCACCCGCGCACCGGCGAAGCGCATGCGGAAGTGTTCGCGCTGCGCCAGGCAGGTGCCCGGGCGCGCGGCGCCACCGCCTACGTGACCCTGGAACCCTGCGCCCACTTCGGGCGCACGCCGCCGTGCGCCGACGCGCTGGTCGGGGCCGGCGTGTCGCGCGTGGTGGCGGCCATGCGCGATCCGTTCCCGCGCGTGGACGGCGCCGGCTTCGCCCGCTTGCAGGCCGCCGGGATCGCGGTCGCCGCCGGGCTGATGGAGGCGCAGGCGCGCGAACTGAACCGCGGCTTCCTCTCGCGCATCGAGCGTGGCCGCCCGTGGCTGCGGATCAAGCTGGCCGCCAGCCTGGACGGGCGCACCGCGATGGCCAACGGCGAATCGAAATGGATCACCGGCGAGGCCGCGCGTGCCGACGTGCAGCGCTGGCGCGCGCGCAGCGGGGCGATCCTCACCGGCGCCGACACGGTGCTGGCCGACGATCCGGCGCTCACCGTCAGGCTGGGCGACGATACCCCGTTCGAGCCGCCGATGCGGGTCGTGGTGGACACGCGCCTGCGCAGCCTGGCGTGCGGCAAGGTGCGCGATGGCAGCGCGCCGACCCTGTACCTGCATGGCCCCCAAGCCGCCCCCGCGGCCGGCCTGTCCACTGAGTTCGCGGCGCTGCCGCTGCGCGGCGACCATGTCGACCTCCGGGCCGCGCTAGGCCTGCTTGGCGAACGCGGCATCAACGAGGTCCAGGTGGAAGCCGGCCCGGCCCTGTGTGGAGCCCTGCTGGGCGCCGGCCTGGTCGACGAGTTGCTGCTGTACCAGGCCCCCGTGCTGCTGGGCGACGGGGCCCGGCCGCTGTTTGCCGGCCTGGGAATCGAGACGATGGCGCAGCGCCTGCGTTTCGACCTGGTTGACGAGGCGCGTTTCGGCGAAGACCGCCGCCTGCTGCTGCGACCGTCTGCCTTGTAGGAGCGGGCATGGCCGCGACACGACGCCGCACGCGCAGGCGACGCCCTCGTGGAGCCGACGCCCGGTCGCGGTCATGCCCGCTCCTACAATGCGTGGACACACCGTTCCAGGCGGTCTGTGGCGTAGGCCCAGGGCCATTCAGCGGCCTGCGGTAGAATGCCCGCGCCGGTTCGCCGGTGATCCAACAAGATCGAACGTCTTCAGGGCGGGGTGGAATTCCCCACCGGCGGTAGGCGCCAGTTCCTGTGAAGGGGCCGGCGCGAGCCCGCGAGCGCTCCCGATGCCGGCTTTCCGCCGCGCCGGGAGGTCAGCAGATCCGGTCCGATGCCGGAGCCGACGGTTGTGGCGTGGCCCAGGTCGCGCCCTAGAGTCCGGATGAAAGAAGACGCAGCCGCCCGGCCCGTGCCGGGTGGCCGCTCGTGCCCCGGGACGTTTTTCGCAGCCCTTACGCGGAAGACGCACATGAAGCTCCCCAGATTCGCCCGTTCCGTCGCCCTGCAGGCCCGTTTGCGATCGGCCGCGGGCCACTGTCGCGTGGTTTTTCCGGAGGCGCGCTGATGTTTACCGGGATCATCGAGGGCGTCGGCCACCTGGCCGCCCATGAGCCGCGCGGCGGCGATGTGCGCTTCACTTTCGCCACCGGCACGCTGTCCTTCGACGACGTGCGCCTGGGCGAAAGCATCGCGGTCAACGGCGTGTGCCTGACCGTCATCGCGTTCGACGCCGGATCGTTCCAGGCCGATGCCTCCAACGAAACCCTGGCGCTGACCACGCTCGGCGCATTGCCGGTCGGCGCACGGATCAACCTGGAGCGCGCGATGCGCCCGTCAGGCCGCCTCGGCGGCCACCTGGTCAGCGGACATGTCGACGGCATCGGCAGGGTCCTCTCGGTGCACGACGACGCACGCGCGCAGCGCTGGCGCTTCGCCGCGCCGGCGCCGCTGCTGAAGTACATCGCGAAGAAGGGTTCGATCTGCGTCGATGGCGTCAGCCTCACCGTCAACGAGGTCGACGCGGAGGCATTCGAGGTTGCGCTGATCCCGCACACCGTGGCCAACACGCGCTTCGAACAGACCGCGGTCGGCGACCCGGTGAACCTGGAGATCGACCTGGTCGCCCGCTACGTCGAGCGCCTGCTCGGCGCGCGACCGGCTGCCGATGGGGCCGACGCATGAGTTTCGCCCCGGTCCCCGAACTGCTGGAAGAGATCCGCGCCGGCCGCATGGTCGTGATCGTCGACGACGAGGATCGCGAGAACGAGGGCGACCTGATCATGGCCGCCGAGCTGGTCCGTCCGGCCGACATCAACTTCATGGTCACCCACGCGCGCGGCCTGGTCTGCCTGTCGCTGACCCGCGAGCGCTGCGCCCAGCTGGGCCTGGCGCCCATGGTCCAGACCAATACCGCCCAGTTCCAGACCAACTTCACCGTCAGCATCGAGGCGGCGGAGGGCGTGACCACCGGCATCTCCGCCTACGATCGCGCCCACACCATCCGCACCGCGGTGCGCCCGGATGCCAGGCCGTCCGACCTGAGCCAGCCCGGCCACATCTTCCCGCTGACCGCGCAGCCCGGCGGCGTGCTGACCCGCGCCGGCCACACCGAGGCGGCCAGCGACCTGCCGATGCTCGCCGGGCTGGAGCCGGCCGGCGTGCTGGTCGAGGTGATGAACGCCGACGGCAGCATGGCGCGGCGTCCGGAGCTGGAGGTGTTCGCACGCGAGCACGGGCTGAAGATGGGCTCGATCGCCGATCTGATCGCGCATCGCCTGGCCACCGAGCACACCGTCGAGCGCCTCGACGCGCGCGACGTCGAGACCGAGTTCGGGCCGTTCCAGCTGGTGACCTATCGCGATCGCATCGCCCATGAACTGCACTTCGCCCTGGTCCGCGGCACGCCCGACCGGGCCACGCCGACCCTGGTCCGGGTCCAGGTCGAGAACCCGCTCAGCGACCTGCTGCACTGGCGCCGCGACGACTTCGGCGTCGCCGCGACCGATGCTTTGCGCGCGATCGCCGCCGAAGGGCAGGGGGTGATGGTGGTCCTGTCCGAGCCGCGCAACGCCGAGGCCCTGCTGGCGCGGCTGCGCAAGCAGCCCGAGGTGAGGCCGGACGCCAAGGACGTGGGCCAGTGGCGGCGCAATGGCGCCGGCGCGCAGATCCTGGCCGACCTGGGCCTGGGCCGGCTGCGCGTGCTGGGCACGCCGCGCCGGCAGGTGGGCCTGGCGGGTTACGGGCTGGAAGTCGTCGAGTACGTCCAGCCATGATCCGGCGGGTCGGCCGGAGGGCCGCCCGGCCCCGGCTCCGTTAAACTGTCCGACCCCCGAGGACTCCCGCGCCCATGACCCTGTACGAAGGCGACCTGCGCCTGCCGGCCGACGCCCGCTTCGCGATCCTGGCCAGCCGCTGGAACGCGCGCATCACCGACGCCCTGGTCGCCGGCGCCCGTCGCTGCCTGGCCGAGAACGGGGTGCCCGAGGATGCGGTGGACGTGGTCCGCCTGCCGGGCGCCTGGGAACTGCCGGTGGCGGCGCAGCGACTGGCCAGTGGCGGCGGCCACCAGGCGCTGATCGTGCTGGGCTGCGTCGTGCGCGGTGATACCCGCCACTACGAGCATGTCGCCGACCTGTGCGCCGAAGGCCTGATGCGGGTGGCGCTGGATACCGGCGTGCCGGTGCTCAATGGCGTGCTGGCGGTGGAAAAATTCGAAGATGCCGAGGCCCGCGCCGGCGGCAGCCATGGCAACAAGGGCGAGGAGGCGGCATTGGCCGCGCTGGAAATGGTCAACCTGATGGAGCGCCTGCGATGAACCGTCCGTTCCGTCCCCGTACGGGTGTCGACCCGGTATTGCGCGGCCGCGCCCGCCGTCGTGCGCTGCAGGCCCTGTACGCCTGGCAGATCTCCGGGGGCAACGCGCAGCAGGTGATCGCGCAGTTCGCCCACGAGCAGGCGCATGAAGTGGCCGACCTGGAGTACTTCGAGGACCTGGTCCGCGGCGTGCTCGCCGAGCGTGTCGGCCTGGATGCGGCGCTGGCGCCGCACCTGGACCGCGGCATGGAAGAAGTCGATCCTATCGAGCGGGCGGTGCTGCGCCTGGCCGCCTATGAACTGCTGCACCGTCCCGACGTGCCGTACCGGGTCGTGCTGAACGAGGCGATCGAGATCGCCAAGCGCTTCGGCTCCGAGCACGGCCACACCTACGTCAATGGCGTACTCGACCGTGCCAGCGGCGAATGGCGCGCGGTCGAGGTCCAGGCCGGACGCAACGCGCGGACCTGACCCGGCGCGTCGCGACATCGAAAGCGCGGTCGTGGCGCGTGCCAGCGTGGGCGGAACGCCGTAGACGGCGCGAGTCCTGCGCGCCGCCCCGCGCCGCATATCCCCCCAGCGTGGAATCCGGGCAAGATGCCGCCATGGCCGAATTCGACCTGATCGCGATGATCCGAGCCCGCGCCACGATGCGCGGAGGCGTGTTGCTGGGTATCGGCGACGACGCGGCGCTACTGCACGTGCCCACCGGCCACGAACTGGTGGTCACCGCCGACACGCTCAATGCCGGCGTGCATTTCCCCGAGGACACCGCACCGGCCGACATCGGCTGGAAGGCGCTGGCGGCCAACCTGTCGGACCTGGCCTCGATGGGCGCGCGCCCGGCGTGGTGCACTTTGTCGCTTTCGCTGCCGCAAGCCGATGCAGGATGGCTGGAGGCATTCCTCGACGGTTTCCTGGAATTGGCCGCCATGCACGGCATTGCCCTGGTCGGCGGCGACACCACGCGCGGGCCCTTGTCGATCGCGGTCACCGCGATGGGCCTGGTCGAAACCGGGGCGGCGCTGCGCCGCGATCGTGCCCGCATCGGCGATGACATCTGGGTGACCGGAACGCTGGGTGACGCAGCGGCGGCGCTGGTACTTGCCGGGCACATGCCGGCGATCGAGGGCGTCGCGCCCCCGGAAGATCCGTGCATCGCCGCCGCGCTGCGCATGCGCCTGGAGCGGCCGACGCCGCGCGTCGCGGCGGGCCGCTGCCTGCTCGGACTGGCCCATGCCTGCGTCGACGTCTCCGATGGCCTGCTGGCCGACCTTGGCCATGTCTGCGAGCGCAGCGGGGTGGGTGCCGACATCGAGCTCGCCGCGCTGCCCGCCTCGACAGCCTTGCGGCAAGCGTTCGGCGACGGTGCCGGTCGCATCGCCCTGCAGGCCGGTGGTGGCGACGACTACGAGCTTTGCTTCACCGCGCCGCCAGTGGTGCGCGAAGCGGTTGCGATGGTTCTGGAACAGGCTGGGGTCGAGTGCAGCCGCATCGGCCGGGTCGTTACCGGCGATGGTGTGCGCGCGCTGGCCGCCGACGGCAGTCGATGGCAAACCCCTTCGGGCGGATACGTGCATTTTGGCTGATGAGAGGGCCTTGGTTGCACGCTGGCGTCGCGCCCGCTTGCATCTCGCGGGCACGGAAGGCGTCTTGTCGTACTGCTTGCCATTGCCGTGTCGGGGCTGCGGTCCTGCCTTTGTAGGAGCGGACTTCAGGCCGCGACACCGACGCCGTCGGAATCACATCGTCGTCGCCTGTGCCGAGGTCGTCGGTGTCGCGGCCTGAAGTCCGCTCCTACAAAAGCGCAACCGCCCTGGCCATGCGATCCACGGCTTCCACCAGCAGCGGACGCGGCATCGCGAAATTCAGGCGCACATGGCCTTCGCCGCCTTCGCCGCACTCACCGCCATCGGTCAACGCCACATGGGCATGGCGACGGAAGAACAGGTGTGGCGCGGTGTCCAGCGGCAGGCTGCGGCAGTCGAGCCAGGCCAGGTAGGTGCCCTGCGGCTCCAGATAGCCGACCTGCGGCAGGCGCTCGCGCAGCAGCCGGCCGAGCAGCTCGCGGTTGCCCTGCAGGTAGCTGCGTACTCCGTCCAGCCATGCATCCCCCTCGCGCCAGGCGGCGGTGTGCGCGATCACGCCCAGGGTCGCGGTGCTGTTGCCGGCGAAGTGGCCGATCTCGCGCCAGCGGCGCAGGTCCTCCTCGCGGGTGAATGCGAGCTGCGCGCACTTGAGTCCCGCGAGGTTCCAGGCCTTGGAGGCGGACAGGGCGGTGATCGCCTGTTGCGCCGCCGCGTCCGAAACCGTCGCATACGGCACGTGGTGCTGGCCGTCGTAGAGCAGTGGAGCATGGATTTCGTCGGCGAACACGCGCGCGTCGTGGCGCGCGACGATCGCGGTGATGCGCTGCAATTCTTCGCGCGCGTACACCTTGCCGATCGGATTGTGCGGATTGCACAGCAGCAGCATGCGCGCGCCGGAAGCGAAGGCATCCTCCAGCGCGGATTCGTCCAGCATCCATCCTGCATGGCCGCGTTGCATCGGCACCTGTACGACGGGGTTGCCCAGCAGCTGCATCAAGGGAATGAACGGCATGTAGCACGGTACCGGCAGCGCCACGGGAGCGCCGGCCGGCAGGTAGTGCCGCAGCACGATTTCGAGCGCGCCCAGTACGTCGGCGACCGGCCTGATCGCCTCGGCGGGGATCGACCAGCCATGGTGGCGCTGCTGCCATTGCGAACAGGCTTCGGCCATGGCGCGCACGGGCGTGGCGGACAGGTAGCCGACCTGGCCCTGGTCGACCGCCCTGTGCAGCGCTTCGCGGATGACCGGTGCGATGCCGAAGTCCATCTCCGCGACGAACGCGCCGATGCAGTCGGGAAACGCGCGCCACTTGAGCCCGCCGCCGGCGCGCAACTGCTCCAGGGTGATGGCATCGAAGGCGGATGTGTCCACGCAGCGCTCCAGGTTGGCCGCGCCATTGTCGCATCGGGGGTGCGCGCTGGTCGCAGCGGCGAGAGAAGGTCAGGTGGGCGGCAGCACCTTGCCCGGGTTGAGGATGCCGTCCGGGTCCAGGGCCGCTTTTATCGCGCGCATGGTCGCCAGGGTCGGCGCATCGAAGGCGCGGTCCATCCAGTCGCGCTTGGCGACGCCGATGCCGTGTTCGCCCGACAGCGTGCCGCCCAGCGACAGGACCAGCTCGAACAGCCGCGGCAGTGCGGCCTGCGCGCGCCCGGCTTCGGCCGGGTCGTCGGGGTGGTACAGGATGTTGACGTGCAGGTTGCCGTTGCCGGCATGGCCGAAAGCCACGATCGGCAAGGCGAACTCGGCGGACAGCGCTTCGACGCCTGAGATCAGGGCCGGAATGCGCGAGACCGGCACCACCACGTCTTCGTTGATCTTGCCCGGAGCGATCGTGCGCAGCGCCGGCGAAAGCGCGCGACGGGCCGCCCACAGGCGGTCGCGCGCGCTGCCGTCCGCGGCGACGTCCAGCGAGAGCAGGCCGTCGCCCTCGGCGGCATCGGCCAGCGCCTGCAGCGCATAGGGCAGCGTGTCGTCGTCGCCGTCGGCCTCGATCAGCAGCATCGCTCCTGCTTCGGGCACGTCGGTGCCGTTGCGGCGGAGCAGGGCGATCGCGCTGCGATCCATGAATTCGAGCATCGCCGGCACCTGGGGCTGCGCCATCAGCCGGCCCACGGCCGCCGCGGCCGCCGTCGCATCGCGGTAGAACGCGCGCAGTCCGGCCTGCGCGCGCGGTCGTGGCGCCAGCTTCAGCGTCGCTTCGACGATGAGCGCGAGCGTGCCTTCGCTGCCGACCAGCAGGTGGGTGAGGTCGTAGCCGGTCGCGTCCTTGGTCCACGGGCCGCCGCAGTGGATGGTCTCGCCGGTGCCCGTCACCGCGACCACGCCGAGCACGTTGTCGCGGGTGGCGCCGTACTTCACCGCGCGCGGGCCGCCCGCATTGCAGGCGAGGTTGCCGCCGATCGTGCAGCGCTCGTAGCTGGAGGGGTCCGGCGGCCAGAACAGGCCGTGCGGTTGCAGCGCCTGCTGCAGGTCGCCGTTGAGCACGCCTGGTTCGACCACGGCGCAGCGGTCGCCGGCGCGGATTTCCAGGATCCGGGCCATCCGCGCGAACGACAGCACCACGCCGCCCGCGAACGGCACCGCAGCGCCGGTGGTCCCGGTGCCCGCGCCACGCGCCACCAGCGGCACGCGGTGGGCGCGACAGGCGCGCACGATCGCGGCGACCTGGTCGCGGTCGCGCGGAACGGCCACCGCGTCGGGCAGGGCGGACATGCGCGAGTCGTCTTCGCCGTGCGCACGCCGCATCTGTTCGCCCGTCAGCCAGCCGTCGGGACCGAGCAGTGCTGCCAGTTCGGCGTCGAGGGCGGGGGGCAGGGGACGGGTCATTGCGCGATTGTAGGCGGGCAGGCCTTTGTAGGAGCGGACTTCAGGCCGCGAAGCTGCTGCTGGCGGGGCCAGCGATGGCCGGCGATTCCGACGCCCCGGCCTCGCGGTCATGCCCGCTCCTACACATCGTCGAGCCGGAACGCATCCTTCAACCAGCGGATCTCCGGCGTGTCCGGGTCGCCGCTGGCTTCGACCACGTCGAAGCGGCACGGCAGCTGCGCCAGCCGGGCGTGCGAACCCAGGTACAGCTGCGCGGCGCGCACCAGCTTGCGCCGTTTGCCATGGTCGACCGAGGCGAAGCCGCCGCCGAAGGAAGACGCGGCGCGGTAGCGCACTTCCACGAAGACCAGCGTCCCGCCGTCGCGGCCGGGCTCCAGCATCACCAGGTCCAGCTCGCCGCCGCGGTAGCCGACATTGGCCGCCTCCAGGCGCAGGCCGGCGCGCTCGAGTTCGGCGCGCGCGGCCTTTTCGACGCGGGCGCCGCGGGCGCGGCGATCCAGCTCGCGATCAGTGGCCACTGCCTGCCAGCGGAACGGCCACGCCGCCGCTGAAGATCGACCACTGCGGCTGACGGACCACGTTGCCGAAACCATCCAGGCGCAGCGTGCCGGTGGCGCCGGCGAGTTCGCCGTCGGTGCGGGTGACCAGGCGTTCCAGGAACGCGGTGATCAGCCATGCGTCGTGGCCGAAGGCGAACAGGCGCGCCGCGCCGCCGCGTGCGGTCGGCAGCATTTCCGCGGCCTGGCTGTGCGATGGCAGTCCGGCCACGCCGCGTGCCGCCCAGGCCTCGCCGGGGAACACGATGCCATCCAGCACCACGTCCTCGCTGGCCTTGCCGGTGCCGGAGACAAGCTGCGAACCCGCCACGCGGGTGCGCGAGGCGAAGCCGGCCATCGCCAGTTGCGGTACCAGTGCGCGCGCCTGCGGTCCGCGCACGGCCAGGAAGACCGAGTCGGCACCGGCCGCGGCGGCCTGGGCCAGTTGCGCCGAAACATCGCCGGGTTGTTCGCTCACGCTGACCACGCTGGCGACCTTGCCGCCGCGTTCACCAAGCCGCTCGCGGAACGCATCCACCGCGCGGCGCCCGTTCTCGTCGCTGCCGCCGATCACCAGGACATTGCGGTGTTCGCGTGCCAGCAGGTAGTCGGCCGCGGCGATGCCGTCATCCTCGGGTGCCAGCGAGAAGGCGATGTTGCCCGGCGGCGGCGCGACGTTGCCGCGATTAAGCGCCAGGGTGGAGACGCGCACCTCAGGCTGTGCGAATACCGCGCCCACGTCGTCGCGGCCCAGCGGGCCGATCACGAAATCGTTGCCGTCGGCGACCGCCTTGGCGTAGGCGGCCAGCGCACCGGCCGGGGTGCCCGTGGTGTCATAGAAGGTGATCGGCGGCCGCGCACGGCTCTCGGCGTAATAGCCGGCGAGCAGGCCGTCGCGCACGGGACCGGCGGCGGTGGCGAGCTGGCCGGACAACGGCAGCAGGACCGCGAGCTTGCGCGGCGGGCGGTAGCCATCGGCGGCGGCAGGTGCGCGCTGGGCGAAGTCCCAGTTCTCGCCACGTTCGAATGGGCGCGGCAGCGGCAGGCCGCGGCGCACCAGCGCGCGACCGGCGAAGTTGTAAAGCGGATCGCCGGCCGGCAAGGCCGCGGCGCGCGAGGACAGGGTCGCGTCGTCCAGCTTGGACAGCAGGCGTTCGATCTCCCGGCGATTGCCGTCGCGGGCTTCACCCGCCAACCCAGCATCGGCGCGCGCGCGCGCAGCCGCTGCGCCGAACGTGTCGCCGGTCGCCTCCAGGCCCTTGCCCGATGCCAGGTACCAACGGGCCTGCAGCGGCGCGGGCAGGGTCGCGGGATCGCCGACCAGCGCCGCCTGGACGCCGGCCGGCTGTTGTGCGGCCAAGGCGAGTTCGGCCTGCAGCAGCGACAGCCGCGCGCGGCTGGCACCGCCGACCTTGCGTGGGTCCAACTGGGCGACCAGGGTGCGGGCGCGCGCGTCGTCGCCGGCTTCGTGCCAGGCGAACGCGGCGTCGGCCAGCAGCGCGTTGCGCTGGCTGCCCTTGGTCGCATTGGCGAGTGCTTCCAGGCGTTGCGCGGCTTCGCGCGCCTGTCCCTGTTCCAGCTGCACCAGTGCGGCGGCATGCTCGGGTGCCGCGGTCGGCGTGGTGGCGACGCTCGCGCAGCCCGCCGCGAGCAGCAGGGCCAGGCCCGGCGCCAGCCAGCGCAGGCGGTGGAGGGGCATCGCGTGGCGCACGTTCTTCGGCATGTCCATCCGTCGGGCCGGGCCTGTCGGGGGAAAGGGCTTAGGATTCTACCTTTCCCTCCGTCCACCGGACCTGCATGCCCGTCGCAACGCTCCACGTCGTCGCCACTCCCATCGGCAACCTCGGTGACCTGTCCCCGCGCGCCCAGCAGGTACTGCGCGAGGTGGACGCGGTCTGTGCCGAGGACACCCGGCGCAGCGGCCAGTTGCTGGCCCATTTCGGCATCGGCACGCCTTTGCTGGCTCTGCACGAGCACAACGAGCAGCAGTTGGCCGAGCGGCTGGTGGCGAGGCTGCTGGCGGGCGAATCGCTGGCCCTGGTCAGCGACGCGGGGACCCCGCTGGTCAGCGATCCCGGCTACCGGCTGGTCCGGGCCGCACGCGCGGCGGGAGTGAGGGTGAGCCCGGTGCCCGGACCGTCGGCGCTGGTGGCCGCACTCAGCGTGGCGGGCCTGCCCAGCGACCGGTTCGCCTTCGAGGGTTTCCTGCCGGCCAAGGCCTCGGCCCGGCGCGAGAGGCTGGCGGAGCTGGCCGGCGAGACACGCACGCTGGTGTTCTACGAGTCTTCGCATCGCATCGACGAATCACTGGCGGACCTGCGCGCTGCGTTCGGCGACGGGCGTCCGGCGGTGTTGGGTCGCGAGCTGACCAAGCTGTTCGAGACCGTCCTCGACGGCAGCCTGGCCGACCTTCACGCGCGGGTGTTGGCCGACGCCGACCAGCGCAAGGGCGAGTTCGTGCTGGTGGTGCAGGGCGTGGGCGAAGACGCCGACGCGATCCTGGCCGAAGGCCGTCGCGTGCACGCGATCCTGGCCAGGCAGCTTCCGCCCTCGGCGGCCGCCAGGCTCGCTGCCGAGATCACCGGCGCGCCGCGCAAGGCACTGTACGGGGCTGGCTCGGACGATTGAGCCCGATGGAGCCCGCGGCGACGATCACGCTCGCCAGCGCAACCGGTACCGCGTCGCTTCGGACGGAGCCGCGGCGAGCCGAGGGCATTGCGGTCGACTCGACGGCACATCCCTGTGCCGACTCGCCGACGTGGCCATCCATGGCCACTGCCGCAATACCCTCGGCCCGCCGCGTCTTCACGCGCTTCCAGGTCGTGGCTTCGACCGGCGGCTTCCTCTCGCAGCGCGGCTGCGCTGAACGGGCACTCGATCAGCACCACCCGCCTCCCTCAGTCCGGGCGGATTGGGCCATGCCAGAGTGGCCAAGGCATCCATTCCCGAGCCGGCAGGCGATCAGTTCGTGATAGTCCCCTTGGGAAGGGGGCGCCGCGGCAGCGGCAGGGGATGGGGGAATCGGAGCGGGGCCCGAAATTCGCTCAAGCGAATTTTGGGGGATTCATCGGCGAAGCCGTAGAATCCCTCCCCGGCGGAGTCGGCCAGGCAGTCGCGTCATCGGAAACGATGCCGAGGAAAGTCCGGGCTCCACAGGGCACGGTGCCAGGTAACGCCTGGGCGGCGCGAGCCGACGGAAAGTGCAACAGAAAGATACCGCCAGCGGTCCTTCGGGATGCGGGCAAGGGTGAAATGGTGCGGTAAGAGCGCACCGCGAGCCTGGTAACAGGCCGGCACGGCAAACCCCACCGGGAGCAAGGCCAAATAGGGACCTCATGACGTTGCCCGCGTCGGGTCCGGGTAGGCTGCTCGAGCGTAACGGTGACGTTGCGCCTAGAGGAATGACTGTCCACGACAGAACCCGGCTTACCGGCCGGCTCCGCCACTTTTCCTGCACCCGCCTCTTCCGGAGCTTCAGCCGGGGGAGGCTCGTGCATGGGTGCGTTCCGATGCGGTCGTGACGCGATGCAGCACCCGTCGTACGGCTCCTGTTTCGCGCAACTCACATGGCCTTCACAAGTACGGAATCTCAAAATTTGAGACTAAACAGCGACTTGTGGAAAACCCTTGAACTTGTCTGTGAACATCGCTGCAACTCATTGACCGGACAGGTGATTTTTTCCTTCGAATCCTGTTGACAACCCTGTTGGTGACTCCTAAGGTGGACATTCGTGGGGAAACCGGGATTTCTGTGGTTTTCCGTGATTGAATGGCATCCCAAAGCAGGGTCGGGCAGCAGCGAACGTGTTCCAGGGTGAGACCGCCATCACAGTGGACGACAAGGGGCGCGTGGCCATCCCCACGGCCTATCGCGACCTCGTCGCGCGCGACTGCGGCAACCGTCTGGTGATCGCCTACAACCCGTTCGAGGCCGGTTCGCTGTACCTGTACCCGTTCAAGGAATGGGAGCGGGTACGCGACGCAGTCAACGCGCTGCCCACTACCCGTGCCGCCCACCGCAGCCTGCAGTTGAAGCTGGTCGGCGCCGCGACTCCGGTCGAGCTGGACGGCAATGGCCGGATCAGCATCCCGGCCAGCCATCGCAGCGCGGTGGGCATCGAGAAGAAGGCCGTGCTGCTGGGCATGGGCGACAAGTTCGAACTCTGGAGCGAGCAGGCGCATCACGCGCAGATCCGCCGGACCCTGTCCGACGACGATCTGAGCGAGCACATGCTCGACCTGAAGTTGTGACGGCGGGGGACCGGATGCGCAAAGGCGCGCAGGCCGGCCACCCCGCTGATCCGTCGGCGCCGGCGGCGCACCTGCCGGTGCTGTACGCGCAGGTCATGGACGGGTTGCGTGTGGTCGAGGACGGACGCTACCTGGACGGCACCTTCGGGCGCGGCGGGCATGCGCGTGGAGTGCTGGAACAACTCGGCCCTGGAGGCCGGCTGCTGCTGATGGACAAGGACCCGGAAGCGATCGCGGAAGCCGAAAGGAGTTTCGGCGGCGATGCGCGCGTGTCGATCCGGCGCGGCAGTTTCGCTGCACTCGGCAGCTGGGACCAGGCGCGTGAACTGGATGGCGTGCTGTTCGACCTGGGCGTGTCCTCGCCGCAGCTGGACGTGGCCGCGCGCGGTTTCTCGTTCGGCAAGGACGGCCCGCTGGACATGCGCATGGATCCCGATGCCGGCGAAAGCGCGGCGCAGTGGCTGGCTCGCGCCGAGGAGCGCGAGATCGCCGACGTGCTGTGGAAGTACGGCGAGGAGAAAATGAGCCGGCGCATCGCGCGCACGATCGTGGCCCATCGCGCCCGGCAGCCGCTCGAGCGTACCGCGCAGCTGGCAGAGCTGATCGCCTCGGTCATGCCGCGCGGCAAGGACCGCATCCATCCGGCGACGCGCAGCTTCCAGGCCATCCGCATCCACATCAACCGCGAACTGGCCGACCTGGAAACCGGCCTGGACGCGGCGCTGGCCGCGCTGCGGCCCGGCGGCCGCCTGGCCGTGATCAGCTTCCACTCGCTGGAAGACCGCATCGTCAAGCAGTTCATCGCCCGCCATGCCAAGGCGCCCCCGGCCAATCGCCGCCTGCCGCAGGCGCAGGCGTTCGTGCCGGTGCTGGCCGACGTGGGCGGTGGCGCGATCCGCGCCGACGACGACGAGCTCTCCGCCAATCCGCGCTCGCGCAGCGCGGTGCTGCGCGTGGCCCAGAAGCTGGAAGGGGAAGCCGCATGAGCCGCGTGCTGCTCGCCATCCTGCTGCTGGCCATCGTCGGCACCGCGATCGCCGTCGTGTACGAGCGCTATCACCACCGCCAGCTGTTCGTGGAGCTGACCGGGCTGGAGCGCGAGCGCGACGAACTGAACATCGAGTTCGGCCGCCTGCAGCTGGAGCAGGCGACCTGGGCGCAGGCCAACCGCATCGACCAGGTCGCGCGCGAGCGGCTGGGGATGAAGTTCCCCGAGGCCGAGGACATCGTGGTGGTGCGCCCGTGAACGCCTCCCCCGTGCGCCCCAACCGCAACCGCAGCGCCTTCAACCTGCGCGGCCGCATGCTGCTGGTGGGCGTGGCGCTGGGCGTCTGTTCGTTCGCACTGGTGGGCCGGGCGGCCTACGTGCAGCTGGTCAACGCCGATTTCTACCAGCGCCAGGGCGAGGCCCGCTTCGTCCGCGAGATCCCGATCCCGACCTCCCGCGGGATGGTCACAGACCGCAATGGCGAACCAGTGGCGGTCTCCACGCCGGTGGAATCGGTCTGGGGCAATCCGCAGGAACTGATGCGCCATCCCGAGCGCCTGCCGGAACTGGCGCGGGCACTGGGCGTGCCGGCCGACGAATTGACCAGCCGGCTCTCGCAGCGGGCCGACAAGGAGTTCGTCTACCTCAAGCGCCGGATCAATCCCGACCAGGCCAAGGCGATCCTCGCCCTCAACGTGCCCGGCGTCTCCTCGCAGCGCGAATTCCGCCGCTTCTACCCCCAGGGTGAAGCGATGGCGCACGTGCTGGGCTTCACCAACATCGACGACCGCGGCCAGGAAGGGCTCGAGCTGGCATTCGACGAATGGCTGCGCGGCAAGCCCGGCAGCAAGCGCGTGATCCGCGACCGCCACGGGCGTTTCGTCGAGAACATCGACCTGGTGCGCGCCGCCGAGCCCGGCAAGGACCTGACCCTCAGCATCGACCGGCGCATCCAGTTCCTGGCCTACCGCGAACTGCGCAACGCGCTGGTCGCCCACAAGGCCAGCAGCGGATCGGTCGTGGTGCTGGACGTGGCCACCGGCGAAGTGCTGGCGATGGTCAACCTGCCCAGCTACAACCCCAACGCGGTCACCGGCGGTGGCCAGGACACGCACCGCAACCGCGCGGTCACCGACCTGGTCGAGCCCGGTTCGACGATGAAGCCGATCACCGCGGCCGCCGCGCTCAACGCCGGCAAGATCACCGCGGCCAACCGCTACGACACCAATCCCGGCTACATGGCGCTGGGCAAGTACACGATCCGCGACCACCACAACTACGGCGTGCTCGACGTCACCGGCATCATCACCAAGAGCTCGAACCTGGGCGCGGTGAAGCTGGCCGAGCCGCTGCCGAACCAGTACTTCTACGAGTTCATCAAGGGCTTCGGTTACGGAAGCGCGCCGCACAGCGGCTTCCCGGGCGAGGCGATCGGCTCGCTGCGCGAGCCGGCGCGCTGGGATGGCCTGACCAAGTCGACCATGGCATACGGCTACGGCCTGTCGGCGACGCCCTTGCAGATCGCCCAGGCCTACGCGGCGATGGGCAACCATGGCCGGCTGATCACCCCAACCTTCGTCAAGGGCCAGATCAACGAGTCGCGGCAGGCGGTCAGGCCCGAAGTCGCGGACCAGGTCCTGAAGATGATGCAGACGGTGACCGAGCCGGGCGGCACCGCGACCCAGGCCGCGATCCTGGGCTACCACGTCGCCGGCAAGACCGGTACCGCGCGCCAGGCCTCCGGCGGCGGCTACGCGCGCCGCTACACCACCACCTTCGCCGGACTGGTGCCCTCGACCAATCCCCGCTTCGCCACCGTGGTGGTGATCAACGATCCGCAGGCCGGCTCCTACTTCGCCGGCCTGGTGTCGGCGCCGGTCTTCCGCAGCGTCATGGAGGACTCCCTGCGGCTGATGGACGTGCCGCCGGACGACATCGACACCTGGCTCGCGGCGCAGGCCAAGGGCGAAGCCAAGCGCCAGGCCTCGTTGCCACGGATGCCCGCGGCGCTCGAGGACGTCTACGAGGAAGACCTGACCATCCCGCCGGCGATGTCCGAAGCCGAAGTCGCCGCCGGCATGGCCGCCGGTACGGCAGGCGGAGGGCACCGATGATCCGTGCGATGCCGCTCTCCCGCCTGTTGCCCGACGTCGCGCTGCCGCGCGACATCGACGTTTCCGGGCTGGTGATGGACAGCCGCGAGATCCGCCGCGGCGATGCATTCGTCGCGATCGCCGGATTCGGTACGCATGGACTGGCTTTCGTCGCCCAGGCGCAGGAAGCGGGCGCTTCGGCGATCCTGTTCGAGCCGCCCGCGCCCGATGAATATCCCGCGCCCGCCGAGGCGATCGCGGTGCCGGGGCTGCGATCGCGGCTGGGCGCCATGGGTGACCTGTTCCATGGCCATCCCTCGCACGCGATGACGATGGTCGGCGTCACCGGCACCAACGGCAAGACTTCGACCGTGCAGCTGCTGGCCCAGGCCTGGCACCTGCGAGGGATCGACAGCGGCAGCATCGGCACCCTGGGCGCGGGCCGCTACGGCCAGATCCAGCCGACCGGTTTCACCACGCCGCTGGTGCTGCGCATGCATGCACTGCTCGGCGACCTGCGCGACACGGGCGTGCAGGCGGTGGCGATGGAGGTGAGCTCGCATGCGCTCGACCAGGGGCGCGTGGATGGCGTGCACTACGACGTCGCGGTGTTCACCAATCTCACCCGCGACCACCTCGATTACCACGGCGACATGACCAGCTACGGCGCCGCCAAGGCGCGGCTGTTCACGCGCGCCGGTCTCAAAGCCGCGGTGCTGAACCTGGACGATGCCTTCGGCCGCACCCTGCATGGGAGCCTGGCTCCGGAACTGCAGGTGGTGGGCGTCAGTTCGCGCGGCCAGGCCGGCGCGACGCTGCAGGCGCAGGCGCTGCAGTTCGACAACGGCGGCATCGGTTTCGATCTGGTCGTCGCCGGCGAGTCGCATCCGGTGCGCTCGCCCCTGCTGGGTCGATTCAACGTCGACAACCTGCTCGCCGTGGCCGGCGTGCTGCACGCGCTCGGCGACAGTCCGGCGACGATCGCCGCGATCCTGGGCCGGCTGCAGCCGGTGGTCGGGCGGATGAACCGCCTCGGCGGCGATGGCACGCTGCCGCTGGTGGTGGTCGACTACGCGCACACGCCCGATGCGCTGGCCCAGGCCCTGACCAGCCTGCGCGCGCATGCCGCGGCCAGGCTGGTCTGCGTATTCGGTTGCGGCGGGGAGCGCGATCGCGGCAAGCGCCCGCAGATGGCGCAGATCGCCGAGGCCGAGGCCGACGTGGTGATCGTCACCGACGACAATCCGCGCGGCGAGGATGGCGACGCGATCGTCGCCGACATCATCGCCGGCTTCAGCGTATCCGGCGCCGCCCGGGTGGAGCGCGACCGTGCCCGCGCCATCCTCGATGCGATCGGACAGGCCGGTCCGGACGACATCGTGCTGGTGGCCGGGAAGGGCCACGAGCCCTACCAGGAAGTGGCCGGGGTGCGCTTCCCGTTCGACGACACCGATGTCGCGCGTCGCGCGCTGGAGGCGCGGGCATGAACCGGCTGCCGCTCTCGCTGATCGCGCACTGGGCTGGTGGCGAACTGCATGGCGACGACACGGTGATCGAGTCGGTCAGCCATGACACCCGCCAGCTCGGGCCGGGCAGCCTGTACGTGGCCCTGCGCGGCGAGCGCTTCGATGGCCACGACTTCGCGGCCGATGCGGTGATGCGCGGTGCGGCTGCACTGCTGGTCGAGCGGCTGCTGGAGCTGGAGCCGTCATTGCCGCAGGTGCTGGTCGAGGACAGCGAGCGTGCGCTCGCGCGGATCGCAGCGGGCATCCAGCGCGATCGCCGCGCCAGGGTGGTCGCCATCACCGGCAGCAACGGCAAGACCAGCGTCAAGACGCTGGTGCTGGAGATCCTGCAGCGGGCCGGGCATGCCTATGCCAACCCGGGCAACCGCAACAACGAAATCGGGCTGCCGCTGGCGGTGATCGACGCGCCCGAGGATGCCGACTTCGCCATCTACGAGATGGGCGCGGGCAAGCCCGGCGATATCGCCTACCTGACCGCGATCGCCGCGCCGGACGTGGCCCTGGTCAACAACGTCGCCGCCGCGCACCTGGAGCGGATGGGCAGCCTGCTGGGCGTGGCCGAGACCAAGGGCGCGATCTACGCGGCCTTGGGCGACGGCGGTGTGGCGGTGGTCAATGCCGACGACGCCTTCGGCACCTGGTTCGAGCAGCAGGTCATCCGCGCCGCCGACAGCGGGCGCCAGGTTCTGCGCTTCGGCCTGGAGGCCAGTGCGGACGTCACCGCGCGCGACGTGGTCGCGACCGGGCAGGGCAGCCGTTTCGTGCTGGTGGCGCCGCAGGGCGAGGTCGACGTCGTCCTCGCGTTGCCGGGCCGGCACAACGTCTGCAACGCGCTGGCCGCCGCCGCCATCGCCCTGGCCTGCGAGGTGTCGCTGGCCGACATCGCCGCCGGGCTCGCCGATGCGCGGCCCGTGCCCGGTCGCCAGGTGGCGCACACGCTGCCGGGCGGCGCGCTCCTCATCGACGACAGCTACAACGCCAACCCCGGTTCGCTCGCCGCCGCCATCGACGCCCTGGCTGCGTCGGGCGACGAGGCCTGGCTGGTGCTCGGCGACATGCGCGAGCTGGGTGCGGAGGCCGAGTCGCTGCATGCCGATGCCGGGACGCGGGCCCGCGAGGCCGGCATCGCGCGGCTGTACGCGCTCGGCCCGCTCAGCGCCGCCGCAGCGCGCGCGTTCGGCGACCGCGGTCGTCATTTCAATACGCACGAATCGCTGGCCGCTGCGCTGCAGGCCGATCTGGGTGCACGTGCGCCCGTGTCGCTGGCCGGCACCGCGGGCCATGCCCTGCGCGTGCTGGTGAAGGGTTCGCGCGGCAGCGCGATGGACAGGATCGTGACCGCGCTGCTGGCGCAAGGGGACGCTACGGATGCTGCTTGAACTCGCGCGCTGGCTGCAGGGGCTGGAGAACTTCTTCGGCCTGTTCGGCTACCTGACTTTCCGCGGGATCCTGGCTGCCCTCACGGCACTTTTCCTGTCCTTGTGGCTGGGGCCAGCGGTGATCCGCAGGCTCGGCCAGCTCAAGGGCGGCCAGCCGATCCGCAAGGACGGCCCGCAGTCGCATTTCTCCAAGGCCGGCACGCCGACCATGGGCGGCGCGCTGATCCTGCTTACCGTCCTGCTGTCGGTCCTGCTCTGGGGCGACCTGCGCAACAAGTACGTGTGGACCGTGCTGCTGGTGATGCTGGCCTTCGGCGCGATCGGCTGGTACGACGACTGGATCAAGATCGTCAGGCGCGATCCCAACGGACTGAAGTCGCGCTGGAAGTACCTGCTGCAGTCGATCTTCGGCCTGGCCGCCGGCCTGTACCTGTGGCTGTACGCCGACGTGCCCGCCGCGACCACCTTCTACGTGCCGTTCTTCAAGTCGATCGCGTTGCCGCTGGCCGGTATTGGCTTTGTCGGCATCGCCTACTTCTGGATCGTCGGCTTTTCCAATGCGGTCAACCTGACCGACGGCCTGGACGGGTTGGCGATCATGCCGACCGTGCTTGTCGCCTGCGCGCTGGGCGTGTTCGCCTACGCCTCGGGCAATGCGGTGTTCTCCAGCTACCTGCAGATCCCGCAGGTACCCGGCGCGGGCGAGCTGATCATCATCTGCGCGGCGATCGCCGGCGCGGGGCTGGGCTTCCTCTGGTTCAACACCTATCCGGCGATGGTGTTCATGGGCGACATCGGCGCGCTGGCGCTGGGCGCGGTGCTGGGCACGATCGCGGTGATCGTCCGCCAGGAGCTGGTGCTGGTGATCATGGGCGGCATCTTCGTCATCGAAACACTGTCGGTGATGATCCAGGTGGCCTCGTTCAAGCTCACCGGGAAACGCGTGTTCCGGATGGCGCCCATCCACCATCACTTCGAGCTGAAGGGCTGGCCGGAGCCGCGCGTGATCGTCCGCTTCTGGATCATCTCGGTGATCCTGGTGCTGGTCGGCCTGGCCACGTTGAAGGTGCGCTGATGAACGACCTTTCGCGCCAGGCGACCCGGTTGGAGGCCATCGGCGGCCGCTTCGACCCGTGGCTGACAGGTGCCGCGCTCGCGCTGGCGTGCCTGGGCGTGGTGATGGTCGGTTCGGCTTCGGTGGCGATCGGCGAGAACCTGGGCGTGGGCCCGTTCCACTACCTGGTCCGGCACGTGCTGTTCCTGGGCGTGGGCATCGCCCTGGCCGCGGTTGCCATGCGCACCGAGCTGAAGACGGTTGAAAAGTACAACCAGCTGCTGCTGCTGGGCTGCTTCATCCTGCTGCTGATGCCGTGGCTGCCGGGCCTGGGCGTGAGCGTCAATGGCGCGCGCCGCTGGATCAACCTGGGCGTGTCGCGCTTCCAGGTGGTCGAGGCGGTGAAGATCATCTACATCGTGTGGATGGCCAGCTATCTGGTCCGCTTCCGCGACGAAGTCAACGCCACCTGGCCGGCCATGCTCAAGCCGCTGGGCGTGGCGGCCGTGCTGATCGTCATGCTCCTGGCGCAGCCCGACTTCGGTTCGGCGACGCTGCTGCTGGGCATCACCGCAGGCATGCTGGTGCTTGGCGGGGTGAACCTGCCACGCATGTCCGCCCCGGTGGTGATCGCGCTGCCGGCGATGGTCGCGCTGGTGGTGTTCGAGCCGTACCGTATGCGCCGCGTCACCTCGTTCCTGGACCCGTGGGCCGACCAGCTCGGCTCCGGCTACCAGCTCAGCAACGCGCTGATGGCGATCGGCCGTGGCGAATGGTTCGGCGTGGGCCTGGGCGCATCGGTGCAGAAGCTCAACTATCTGCCGGAGGCGCATACCGACTTCATTTTCTCGGTCATCGCCGAGGAGCTGGGCTTTGCCGGCGTGTGCCTGGTGATCGGCCTGTACGCACTGCTGGTCGGCCGCGCCCTGCACCTGGGCCTGAAGTGCGTGGAAATGCGCCGCCACTTCGCAGGCTACATCGCCTTCGGCGTGGCCCTGTGGATCGGCATGCAGAGCTTCGTATCGGTCGGCGTGAACCTGGGCATGCTGCCGACCAAGGGCCTCACCCTGCCGCTGGTTTCCTCCGGTGGTTCGAGCGTGATGATGACCTGCGTGGCCATTGGCCTGCTGCTGCGCGTGTCCTATGAACTCGATCGCGCCGAGCGCCAGCGTGCGCTGCGGCAGGAAGGCGCGCCGGCGACCGGTGTTGCCGATGCCACGGAAGCCGAGCCCGCGGCCGTGCCGGCACGCACGTCGCGCCCGGCGCCGCCGCCGGTCGTGCACGCGCATCCGGCGGCCACCGGGCTGCGTGGCCGCGGGACCTCGCGGGTCGAGCCGACGTTCGGGGGCTTCTCGTGAGCGCGGATATGCATGCGACTCCGGCACAGAAGCCGGTGCGTCCGGTGATGGTCATGGCCGGGGGTACCGGTGGCCACATTTTCCCGGCATTGGCGGTGGCGCAGGTGCTGCGCGATCGCGGCGTGCCCGTGGTCTGGCTGGGCGCGAGTGGTGCGATGGAAACGCGGCTGGTGCCGCAGCACGGGATCGAGATCGACACGCTTCCGGTCGCCGGCGTGCGCGGCAAGGGCAAGCTGGCCCTGATCGCGGCCCCGGCGAAACTGCTGCGCGCCGTCAGCGCCGCGCGCGCGGTGCTGCGCCGGCGGCGTCCCCGCGCGGTGATCGGATTCGGCGGTTTCGCTTCCGGCCCGGGTGGCCTGGCGGCATGGCTGTCCGGCCTGCCGTTGCTGGTGCACGAACAGAACCGCGCGCCGGGCATGACCAACCGCGTGCTGTCGAAGCTGGCTCGGCGCACGCTGAGCGGCTTCCCGGGCAGCTTCGCCCGCGAGGAAGTCGCGGGCAATCCGGTGCGCGCGGCGATCGCCGCGCTGCCGGCGCCGGAGCAGCGCCTGGCCGGCCGCACCGGCCCGCTGCGCCTGCTGGTGCTGGGCGGCAGCCAGGGCGCACGCGCGCTCAATGACGCACTGCCGGCCGCACTGGCTGTGCTGGCCGACATCGCGATCGATGTGCGCCACCAGTGCGGCGAAAAGCTGCGCGCCGAAGCCGAGCGCGCCTACGCCGATGCCGGCGTGCCGGCACGCGTGGAGGCCTTCATCGACGACATGGCCGCGGCCTACGCCTGGGCCGACCTGGTGGTGTGCCGTGCAGGGGCATCCACCCTGGCCGAGCTCTGCGCCGCCGGCGTCGGCAGCGTGCTGGTGCCGTTCGCCGCCGCGGTCGACGACCACCAGACCCGCAACGCCGAATACCTGGTCGAGCACGAAGCGGCCGTGTTGCTGAAGCAGGACGCGCAGCTGGCCGCGAACCTGCAGCCCGTGTTGCGTTCGCTTGCCGCCGATCCGTCCCGCCGCCTGGCGATGGCAAGTGCCGCGCGCACGCTGGCGCGGCCCGACGCGGCCGAGCGCATCGCCGACATCATCCTCGAAGAATCCGCTTCGCCCGACGCATCCCCTGGAGTTTCCGCATGATCCGCCGCCTCAACGACACCGACGACCTCGTGCGCGCCTTCCCCCGCGTGCATTTCGTCGGCATTGGCGGCACCGGCATGAGCGGCATCGCGGAAGTGATGCTGACGCTCGGCTACGAGGTCTCCGGCTCCGACAGCGCCGACAACGCTGCCACCCGCCGCCTGGCGCGACTGGGTGCGCGCGTCGTGCGCGGTCATTCCGCCGCCAACGTGCTGGGGACCGATTGCGTGGTGGTGTCCAGCGCGATCCGCGAGGACAACCCGGAACTGATGGAGGCGCGCAGCCAGCGCATCCCGATCGTGCCGCGCGCGGCGATGCTGGCCGAACTGATGCGTTTCCGCCGCGGCATTGCCGTGGCCGGCACCCACGGCAAGACCACCACCACCAGCCTCACCGCCGCGGTGCTCAGCGAAGGCGGGCTGGATCCGACCTTCGTCATCGGCGGGCAGCTGCTCGCGGCCGGCGCCAACGCCAAGCTCGGCGGCGGCCAGTGGCTGGTGGCCGAGGCCGACGAGAGCGACGGCAGCTTCCTGCGCCTGAACCCGCTGGTCGCGGTGATCACCAACATCGATGCCGACCACCTCGAGAACTACGGCAACGACTTCTCGCGGCTGCAGTCGGCGTTCGCCGAGTTCCTGCAGCGCCTGCCGTTCTACGGGCTGGCGGTGCTGTGCATCGACGACCCGGAAGTGGCCGCGCTCGCCGCACACACCCCGCGCCACGTGATGACCTACGGCACGGCCGAGAACGCCGACGTGCGCGCCGACGACATCGTCCAGGATGGCCCGCGCATGCGCTTCACCCTGCGCCTGCCCGAAGGCGCGACGGTGCCGGTGACCCTGGCCCTGCCGGGCCGGCACAACGTGCTCAACGCGCTGGCCGCCGCCGCCGTGGCCTGGCAGCTGGGCGTGTCGCCGGCGAACATCGCTTCGGCGCTGGAGAAGTTCGCCGGTATCGGCCGGCGCTTCAACGACCTGGGCGAAGTGGCCACAGCATCGGGCGCGAAGGTGCGCGTGGTCGACGACTACGGCCACCACCCCAAGGAACTGGCAGCGGTGTTCGCCGCCGCGCGCGGTGGCTGGCCGGAGCGTCGCCTGGTCGTGGCCTTCCAGCCGCACCGCTACAGCCGCACCCGCGACCAGTTCGATGCGTTCGCCTCGGTCCTGTCGGAAGCCGACGCGCTGGTCCTGAGCGAGGTCTATCCGGCCGGCGAGGCGCCGATCCCCGGGGCGGATGCGCGTTCCCTGGCCCGCGCGATCCGCGCCCGCGGACGCAGCGAGCCGGTGGTGGTGGGGCAGGTCGCCGACCTGGTCACCGTGCTGCCCGACGTGCTCCAGGACGGCGACCTGTTGCTGATGATGGGCGCGGGCGACATCGGCTACGTGGCCCACCAGATCGCCACCGATGGCTTCGGCAGCGGAGCCCCGGCATGAGCACGAACCTGCTGTCGCCGCCGCGTTTCACCGATCCGACCGTGTTCGGCCGGGTCGCCGTGCTGATGGGCGGCACCAGCTCCGAACGCGAAGTGTCGCTGGATTCGGGCCGCAACGTGCTCGACGCGCTGCGCGCGCACGGCGTGGACGCGCATGCGGTCGATGGCATCCCGGCATTGGCCGAGGCCCTGCTGGCGAAGAAATTCGATCGCGTCTTCAACATCCTGCACGGCCAGCGCGGCGGGGGCGAGGACGGCGTCGTGCAGGGCCTGATGGACGCGCTGGGTGTTCCGTACACCGGTTCGGACGTGCTCGGTTCGGCGCTGGCGATGGACAAGATCCGGACCAAGCAGGTGTGGCTGTCGCTGGGCCTGCCGACGCCGCGCTACGTGCGCATCGCGCGCGGCGCCGACGCTTCCTCCGTGCATGCCGCGGCGCGCACGCTGGGCCTGCCGGTCATCGTCAAGCCGTCCTCCGAAGGGTCCAGCGTGGGCGTGTCGCGCGTGCTGGACGAAGCCGGCCTGGATGACGCGGTCGAGCTGGCCGCGCGCTATCCGGGCGAGCTGCTGATGGAACAGATGGTGGTCGGCGACGAGCTGACCGTCGGCATCCTCGGCAACGTGGCGCTGCCATCGATCCGGATCGTGCCCAAGGGCGAGTGGTACGACTACAACGCCAAGTACATCGCCGAGGACACCCAGTACCTGTGCCCCGGCCTGGCCGGCGAGGACGAACTGCGCCTGGGCGAGCTGGCGCTGGCCGCATTCCGCGCCGCCGGCTGCAGTGGCTGGGGCCGTGTGGACGTGATGCGTTCGCGCACCACCGGCGCGCCCTACCTGCTTGAAGTGAACACCGCGCCAGGCATGACCAGCCATTCGCTGGTGCCCAAGGCCGCGCGCCAGGTCGGCGTCGAATTCGAGGAGCTGTGCTGGCGGATCCTCGAGCAGACCGTGGCCGATACCGAGGGAGGTGCCGCTGCGTGAACGCGCTGCTGCGCATCCTGGCCTGGCTGCTCGCGGTGACGCTGGTCGCGTTGCCGGTGGTGGCCGTGCTCAACGGCTGGGTCGGAGCCGAGCGCTGGCCGTTGTCGCGCCTGCGCGTGACCGGCCAGTTCGAGCGGGTCCAGGCCGAGCAGCTGCGTGCGGCGGTGGCGCCGTATGCCAGTCGCGGCTTCTTCGCCGCCGACCTCGACGCGGCGCAACGCGCGGTGGAGAAGCTGCCCTGGATCGAGCACGCACAAGTGCGCAAGCAATGGCCCGACGTCCTTGAGATCCAGGTCGTCGAGCACGTGCCGTTCGCCTTCTGGGACGAAGACAAGCTGCTGTCCGAGCGTGGCCAGCTGTTCCCCCTGCCGCAGGACCTGGCCAGCGAACGCCTGCCGCGGCTGGGCGGACCGCCGGCGCGCAGCGCCGAGGTGGTCGAGCTCTACAACGAGGCGCGCGGGCTGTTCGCGCCGCTGGGTTACGGCGTCGCGCAACTGGGCATGGATGCACGGGGCAGCTGGTCGATGACCCTGGATAACGGCATCGAGGTGGTGGTCGGTCGCGACGATGCGCGCGCACGCCTGCAGCGCTTCGCCCGCGTGCTTCCGCAGTTGCTGGTGCAACAGGCGCGCCCGATCGCGCGTGCCGACCTGCGTTACACCAACGGATTCACCCTGGCCTGGGGTACGCCCGCGGCCTCCGCACCTTCTTCCCCTTCACCGCAGGCGCCGACCGGCACCGCGCGGACGCAATCACAGCAGGCGAGCAGTACATGAACCGCAAAGGCGACAAGTCCCTCATCGTGGGCCTCGATATCGGCACCTCCAAGGTGGTGGCGCTGGTGGGCGAGTATTCGCCGGGCAATCCGATCGAGGTGATCGGGATCGGCTCGCACGAATCGCGCGGCCTCAAGCGCGGCGTGGTGGTGGATATCGAGTCGACCGTGCAGTCGATCCAGCGCGCGGTGGAGGAGGCCGAGCTGATGGCCGGCTGCGAGATCCGCTCGGTGTATGCGTCGATCTCCGGCAACCACGTGCAGTGCAAGAACTCGCCGGGCATCGTCCCGATCCGCGACGGCGAGGTGACCTGGGCCGACCTGGACCGGGTGCTCGATGCGGCCAAGGCGGTGGCCATCCCGGCCGACCAGCGCATCCTGCACGCGATCCCGCGCGAGTACGTGCTCGACGACTCGCAGGAAGGCATCCGCAACCCGGTCGGCATGACCGGCGTGCGCCTGGAGGTGCATGCTCACCTGGTCACCTGCGCGCAGTCGGCGGCGCAGAACATCACCAAGTGCGTGCAGCGCTGCGGCCTGCAGGTCGACGACCTGATCCTGTCTTCGCTGGCCTCGAGCGTCGCGGTGCTGACCGCCGACGAGCGCGAACTGGGCGTGGTCCTTGTGGACATGGGCGCCGGCACCACCGACATCGCGGTGTTCATCCAGGGCGCGATCTGCCACACCGCCTCGCTGCCGATCGCCGGCGACCACGTCACCAACGACATCGCGCACATGCTGCGCACCCCGACGCCGGAAGCCGAGCAGATCAAGGTGCGCTACGCCTGCGCGCTGGCGCAGCTGGCCACCGCCGAGGAGAGCATCCAGGTGCCCAGCGTCGGCGACCGGCCGCCGCGGCGCATGCCGCGCGCTTCGCTGGCGCAGGCAGTGCAGGGTCGTTACGAGGAAATCTTCGAAATGGTCCAGGCCGAGCTGCGCCGCTCCGGTTTCGAGGAGATGGTCCGCGCAGGCATGGTCCTGACCGGCGGCGCCTCGAAGATGGAAGGCGTGGTCGAGCTGGCCGAGGAGATGCTGCAGATGCCCGTGCGCATCGGCATCCCCCAGCACGTGAGCGGGCTGGGCGAGGTGGTGGGCAACCCGGTGCATGCCAGTGGCGTGGGCCTGCTGCTGATGGGCAGCCAGATCGAGCATCCGCGCCGGCCGGCATTGCCCAGCGGCCGCGCCGGCAACTTCTTCAAGAAGATCTTCAAGTGGTACGGCGGCGAGTTCTGAGCCGCGGGCGAGTGCGGGTGCGGGTGCGGACGAGGGTGGTTGGAAGCGGTTGTTGTAGGCGGTTGTTGTAGGCGCCGGCTTGCCGGCGACAGGGTGGCAGAGGTGGCAGCAACAGCGGGCAGGCCCCGCCTGCTGTGGAACGGGTAACGACAACTAACGCCGGAGCACAGAAAGCCGGCACTTAATAACGAGGACAACGGACATGGCACATTTCGAACTGATCGAGAAGATGGCTCCGAACGCGGTGATCAAGGTCATCGGCGTGGGCGGCGGCGGCGGTAATGCCGTGGCGCACATGGTCAACAGCAGCGTCGATGGCGTCGAGTTCATCACCGCCAACACCGACTCGCAGGCGATCAAGAACTGCGGCGCGAAGATGCAGCTCCAGCTCGGCGGCAACGTCACCAAGGGCCTGGGCGCGGGCGCCAATCCGGAAGTCGGCCGCCAGGCCGCGCTGGAGGATCGCGAGCAGATCATCGCCGCGCTCGATGGCGCGGACATGGTGTTCATCACCGCCGGCATGGGCGGCGGCACCGGTACCGGCGCGGCGCCGGTGGTGGCGCAGCTGGCCAAGGAAATGGGCATCCTGACCGTGGCCGTGGTCACCAAGCCGTTCCCGTTCGAGGGCCGCCGGCGCATGCAGGTCGCGCTCAAGGGCATCGAGGAACTTTCGACCCATTGCGACTCGCTGATCACCATCCCGAACGAGAAGCTGATCACCGTGCTCGGCCGCAACGCGACGATGGTGCAGGCGTTCCGCGCCGCCAACGACGTGCTGCAGGGCGCGGTGCAGGGCATCGCCGACCTGATCGTTCGCCCGGGCCTGATCAACGTCGACTTCGCCGACGTGCGCACCGTCATGTCCGAGATGGGCCTGGCGATGATGGGCACCGGCACTGCCCGCGGCGATGACCGCGCGCAGGCTGCGGCCGAGTCGGCGATCCAGAACCCGCTGCTGGACGACGTCAACCTGGCCGGCGCCAACGGCATCCTGGTCAACATCACTGCCGGCCCGGATTTCACCATGGCCGAGTTCGACGAGATCGGCCGCACCGTCGAGGGCTTCGCCTCCGAGGATGCGACCGTGGTCGTGGGCACCGTGCTCGATCCGGAGATGCAGGACGAAGTGCGCGTGACCGTGGTCGCCACCGGCCTCAACCGTGCCGTCGCCCGCCAGCCGGTGCGCGAGCGCGAGTTCGCCGGCGGCCGCGCCGAGTTCGCCGCGCGCGAGCCGATGCGCGCACCGGTCCGCCTGGTCCGCGACGCCACCACCGGCCTGCCGATCGACGACGGCTTCGCCAGCGACCCGGTCGCCAACGCGGTCGGTGGGCTCGGCCTGCGTCGCGGCGGCGCAAGCGGTGCCGCTACCGCATCCGCGCCGGCCCCGGCGGCTGCCGACCTGCCCAACGATTACCTGGATATCCCGGCGTTCCTGCGCCGCCAGGCTGACTGAGCCACTGGCCGGCTGCGATGCCGGCCATGGATGAGCGTTGGAAAAAACGCTGCCGTGGGTGCGCCATCACCCTGGCAGCAGTGGTAACCCGGGAACGCGCCCAAAGCGCGGTTCCGGTGTGTCCGTAGTCCCTTGCTGCCGGGCCGATCAGGCCCGGCAGGTTTTAGCGTCCGTCGGCGGGCGTGATTTCCCTGCGGCAGCGGGCTTCGCTCCGTGAAACCGGGACGCCACGCCACAGCGATGCCCGCAGGTGGTGCATCGCGTTACCGGCGTCGGGCTTCAGGGCGTCGCGCGGAAACAGTCCGTTAAGATTCAGCTAAACGCGTGATATTCTCAGCGCCTTCACGCGACACCGCAGCACAGTCTCCCCGTCGCACGGTGGCCCCATGACCCGGCAGCGCACCATCAAGAACACGATCCGCGCCACCGGCGTCGGCCTGCACAGCGGCAACAAGGTCTACATGACCCTGCGCCCGGCGGCAGCTGACCACGGCGTCGTGTTCCGTCGCACGGACCTGGAGCCGGTGGTGGAAGTCCCCGCGGCCGCAAGCCTGGTCACCGAGACCACGCTGTGCACCGGACTGACCTGTGGCGAGGCGAAGATCCAGACCGTCGAGCACCTGATGTCGGCCGCGGCCGGCCTGGGCATCGACAACCTGATCGTCGAACTGTCCTCGGCCGAGCTGCCGATCATGGACGGCTCGTCGGGCCCGTTCGTGTTCCTGCTGCAGTCCGCCGGCGTGGCCGAGCAGGACGCGCCCAAGCGCTTCATCCGCATCCTCAAGGACGTGGAAGTGCGCGAGGGCGACAAGGTCGCACGCTTCACGCCGTACGACGGCTACCGGCTGGACTTCACCATCCAGTTCGACCACCCGATGATCCCGGCCAAGCAGTCGCATCACCGGCTGGAGTTCTCCACTGCCGCGTACATCCAGGAAATCTCCCGCGCCCGCACCTTCGGCTTCATGCGCGACCTGGAATACATGCGCGAACTCAACCTCGGCCTGGGCGGCTCGATGGACAACGCCATCGTGCTCGACGAGTTCCGCGTCCTCAACGAGGACGGCCTGCGCTACGCCGACGAGTTCGTGCGCCACAAGATCCTCGATGCGATCGGCGACCTGTACCTGGTCGGCGCTCCTATCCTGGGCGCGTACGAGGGCTACAAGTCCGGGCATGCGCTCAACAACAAGCTCGCACGCGCCCTGCTGGCCGATGCCAGCGCGTGGGAGCGGGTCACTTTCGAGAACGTCGCTTCGCAGGCGCCCTTGGCCTACGGCACGCCCGCGCTGGCCTGATCGAGCCGCCGCGGCTTACAGCCCGCCCGGCATCCCCCGCTTCACACCTATTTTCAGCGGCGGCCTGCCCTTGGGTGGCTGCCTGCGGACGGCTGTCCGTCTTCCATCCTGTTTGCCGACGGACCACCCCCTGCGGGTCGGCGCGGCTGACCCGCTGCCCTCCAAACCTGAACAGGGCCTCCAGTCTTGAAAGCGTTTTCAGGTCTTCATGGACTTTCACGAAGCGTGAACCCGACGCGGGATCCGTATCCGACGTAACGAAACTTTAATGATTCGCTAACGACGTGAGCGAATCGTGACGATAGGATGCCCCGCAGGTTGTCCTCCGACGTCGAAAACTACGTTGCGGGGTCGGTCTCAGACCCCGGGGCAGGAGCTCCGGAATCTTGGGGATCCGATGGATCGGATTCCCGCAGGGATGCCAATGCGTCGCTCAGAGCTTGCCGGGCGGTCGCTGAAACCAGGGGGGGCGTTGCACCGGCCGGGACAGGCGGACGCAACGGACCGGTAGTCGTTTTAACGATGACTGCGGTGGGATTCAGCCCGACGGAGCGGGCCGCATCGAGGAGTTCGGCCTCTGCCAGGCGCACCCGCGCCCGCCAGACCGGGGAATCGGTGACAAAAACGAGTTGCTCGCCGGACACGTTCGCCAACCTGCAATGGGCGGCGAAACCGGGGGGCAGCAGGGGACGCAACTGCTGGTCCAGCGCATCGAGCCAGAGGGCTCGGCGCAAGGTGGCGCCAGTTTCATCCGCCAACGCGGCTTCGGCTGCGGGACGTGGGACGGTCGCCTTGCGGGCGTTTGGCTTCAAATCAGGCATACCCAAAAGCATGAGCTATAAATTCATCGTAAGAAACCCGCGTGACAGCCACGCGAACAGCATGGCCGGACGCCTTCGGGGCCTGGTCTCTCAGCGTCCAGGCGTTGCATTCGCGGCAGTACTGGCTACCGGTGTCCTCCTGGGAACCGGCGCCGGCGTCGCGATCGGGATGGCCGGCGCGCAGAACACGCAGTCGCAGCTGGCCAGCCAGCAGAACGAACTGGAGCAGGTGCGACGCCAGTCGCAGCAGGAAATCAACGCATTGGCTGCGCGCCTGGGCGAGCTGCAGGCCCAGGCCAATCGCCTCAACGCCCTGGGCGAGCGGCTGACCGAAGCCGGCCAGCTGGAAGACGGCGAATTCGATTTCCACGGCACGCCCGGCCAGGGTGGCGCCGGTGTCGCCCTGGACATGCCGATGTCGGACCTGACCGCCGGCCTGGACGAGGTGCAGCAGCAGTTCGATGCTTCCGGCCGGCAGCTGTCGGTAATGGAGTCGCTGCTGTTTGACCGCCAGCTCGAGAGCAATGCGGTGCCGTCGCGTTCGCCGGTGCGTCGCAGCTACATCACCTCCGGTTTCGGCAAGCGCGCCGATCCGTTCGGCCGTGGTGGCCAGTTCCACAAGGGCATCGATTTCGACGCCAACGTCGGCGATGCGGTCCTGTCGGTGGCCGACGGCGTGGTCAGCTTTGCGGGAAGCCGCAGCGGCTACGGCAACACGATCGAGGTCGACCACGGCAACGGCTATGTCACCCGCTACGCGCACAACTCGCGCCTGAGCGTGAAGGCCGGCGACCTGGTCCGCGCCGGCGAGCAGGTGGCCAAGGCCGGTTCGACCGGTCGTTCCACCGGCGCCCACGTGCATTTCGAGGTGTGGGAGAACGGCAACGTGGTCAATCCGCGCAAGTTCCTCAGCGATGGCCGCGCACCGGTAGCCAAGCGCAGCCGCGGCTGAGCCTCGCCGCAGCGCCCGCATGAGGCCCGTCCCCGGAAGGGGGCGGGCCTTTACGTTTCCGGCCCCCGCCATCCAAGGCCCATGTAGGAGCGGACTTCAGGCCGCGAAGCCGATGCCATTGGCACAGGCGACGCCGCTGCGGTTCCGGCAGTCTCGGTGTCGCGGTCACGCCCGCTCCTGCAACGGCATGGCGCGAGGCGGTGGTGGAGTCGGCGAGGGCTCCGGCCTGCCTTGAAAGGGGCCGGTCTGCCTTGAGATCGCCGCCCGGCGTCCCAAGCTACAATGTCATGTTGCCTCGGGCGGTCGCATTGCGCGCCGTCCGCACGGGCCGCCCGCTGGCGGCGGCCCCGGCGTTCATTCCCAACCGGTCCCATCGATGATCAACAAACTGCTTACCCGTGTCTTCGGCAGCCGCAACGAACGGCTCCTGCGCCAGATGGACCGCATCGTTGCCAAGGTCAATGCGCTCGAACCGGAGATGCAGAAACTCTCCGACGATGCCCTGAAGGCCAAGACCCCGGAATTCCAGCAGCGCATCGCCGGTGGCGAGCCGCTCGACAAGATCCTCCCCGAAGCCTTCGCGGTGTGCCGCGAGGCCAGCCAGCGCGTGCTGGGCATGCGCCATTACGACGTGCAGCTGATCGGCGGCATGGTCCTGCACCTGGGCAAGATCGCCGAGATGCGCACCGGCGAGGGCAAGACCCTGGTCGGCACCCTGCCGGTGTACCTCAACGCACTCGAGGGCAAGGGCGTGCACGTGGTCACCGTGAACGACTACCTGGCACGGCGCGATGCGGCCTGGATGGGCAAGCTCTACGACTGGCTGGGCCTGAGCGTGGGCGTGGTCTACCCGGGCATGCCGCACGGCGACAAGAAGGCCGCCTACAACGCCGACATCACCTACGGCACCAACAACGAATTCGGCTTCGACTACCTGCGCGACAACATGGCGCTGTCGCGGGCCGACCGCTTCCAGCGCGGCCTGCACTACGCCATCGTCGACGAGGTCGACTCGATCCTGATCGACGAGGCACGCACCCCGCTGATCATTTCCGGTCCGGCCGACGAGTCGCCGGAGCTGTACATCCGGGTCAACCGGATCGTGCCGCAGCTCAAGAAGCAGGAAACCGAGGACGGCGAAGGCGACTTCTGGGTCGACGAGAAGGGCAAGCAGGTCCACCTGTCCGAGGCGGGCATGGAGCACGCCGAGTCGCTGCTGCGCCGCGCCGGCATCCTGTCCGAGGATGACGGCCTGTACGGGGCCAACAATCTTTCCGTGGTCCACCACCTCAACGCCGCCATGCGTGCGCACGCGATCTACCAGCGCGACGTGGACTACATCGTGCGCGACGGCGAAGTGGTGATCGTCGACGAATTCACCGGCCGCACCCTGGCCGGGCGCCGCTGGTCCGACGGCCTGCACCAGGCAGTCGAGGCGAAGGAGGGCGTGCCGGTCCAGCGCGAGAACCAGACCCTGGCCAGCATCACCTTCCAGAACCTGTTCCGCATGTACAAGAAGCTGTCCGGCATGACCGGCACGGCGGATACCGAGGCCTACGAATTCCAGAGCATCTACGGCCTGGAAGTGATCGTGATCCCGACCCACAAGCCGGTCCAGCGCAAGGACCATCCCGACCAGGTGTTCCTCAACCGCGAAGGCAAGTTCCGCGCGGTGCTGGCCGACATCGAGGACTGCTTCAAGCGTGGCCAGCCGGTACTGGTCGGCACCACCTCGATCGAGACCTCGGAGATGCTTTCCGACTACCTGCGCAAGGCCGGCGTCGTGCACGAAGTGCTCAACGCCAAGCAGCACGAACGCGAGGCGCAGATCGTCGCCAACGCCGGCCGCCCGGGCGCGGTGACCATCGCCACCAACATGGCCGGCCGCGGCACCGACATCGTGCTGGGCGGCTCGCTGGAAGCCGAGCTGCACGAGCTGGGCGAAGAGGTCAGCGCGCTGGACAAGGTCAAGGTCAAGCGCGAGTGGCAGAAGCGCCACGACCAGGTCAAGGAAGCCGGTGGCCTGCACATCGTCGGCACCGAACGCCACGAATCGCGCCGCATCGACAACCAGCTGCGAGGCCGTTCCGGTCGCCAGGGCGATCCGGGCTCGTCCCGCTTCTACCTGTCGCTGGAAGACAACCTGATGCGCATCTTCGCCTCCGACTGGGTGCAGAAGGCGATGCGCATGATGGGCATGAAGGAAGACGACGTCATCGAGGACAAGCTGGTCAGCCGGCAGATCGAGAAGGCGCAGCGCAAGGTCGAGGCGCACAACTTCGACATCCGCAAGAACCTGCTCGACTTCGACGACGTCAACAACGACCAGCGCAAGGTGATCTACGCCCAGCGCGACGAGCTGCTGGACGCCGAGTCGGTGAAGGACAACGTCGAGGGCATCCGCGGCGACGTGATCAACGAGCTGGTCGGCCGCTTCGTGCCGCCCGAGTCGGTGGACGAGCAGTGGGACCTGCCGGGCCTGGAGGCGGCGCTGGTCGGCGAGCTGGGCCTGGACCTGGACTTGCAGGGCCTGGCCAAGCAGACCGAGGAGCTCGACGCGGAGGCGATCGAGCGCCACGTGCAGGGTGCGGTCGAGGCGTTGTTCGTGCAGAAGGAGGCCCAGCTGGGCACCGACACCGCGCGCGCGCTGGAGAAGCACATCATGCTCAACGTGCTCGACCAGGGTTGGAAGGAGCACCTGGCGCGCATGGACTACCTGCGCCAGGGCATCCACCTGCGCGGCTATGCGCAGAAGCAGCCCAAGCAGGAGTACAAGAAGGAAGCCTTCGAACTGTTCTCGGAGATGCTGGAGAACGTCAAGCGCCAGGTCGTGACGCTGCTGGCGCGCGTGCGCATCCGCAGCGAGGAGGAAGTGGCCGAACTGGAAGCGCAGGAGCGCGCCCAGGTCGAGGCGCAGCTGAAGCAGGCCCAGTTCCAGCACGCCGCCGCCGCCGGCTACGACACCGAGGACGAGGTTGCCGCGATCGAGCGCGAACGCCACGCCAGCGTGATGGGCACCGCGGCCGCCGGCACCGTCGTGCGCGAGGCGCCGAAGGTCGGCCGCAACGATCCATGCCCCTGCGGCAGCGGCAAGAAGTACAAGCACTGCCACGGCCAGCTGGCCTGATCCATCGCCCGTTGCGGGAGCCAGAAAAGGCGCCGGATCTCCGGCGCCTTTTTTTCTGGAGTCGACCCGCCGTTGCAGGAGCGGGCACGACCGCGACACCGAGAGCGTCGGAGTCGCAACGCGTCGCCCGTGCCAACGCCGTCGGCTTCGCGGCCTGGAGTCCGCTCCTACACAAGCCCCGACCACCCCCCGCCGTTGTAGGAGCGGGCATGACCGCGACACCGAGGTGTCGGATAACCGGTGCACCCAACCTCCCGGCACGCCCGTTTCCGCTGCCCGACCTCGTCCTCCAGCGCCCCTGATTCCGGTTCCCCCATCCATCCCGGTAAGCTGGACCCATGGAAGCCCCCCTGCGTTCGATCCATGTCGTGGCCGGCGTCATCACCGACGTGCGCGGCCGCGTGTTGCTGGCCCGCCGCGGCGAGGACAGCGACCTGGCCGGCCTGTGGGAGTTTCCCGGCGGCAAGCGCGAAGCCGGCGAAACCTCCGAAGCCGCGCTGATCCGCGAGCTGCACGAGGAGCTGGGCATCGACGCCGAAGTCGGCGAGGCCCTGATCGAAGTCCCGCAGGAATATCCCGGCAAGCGCCTGCGCCTGGAAGTGCGTGCCATCCGGAGCTGGAAGGGCACCCCGCGTGGACGCGAAGGCCAGGCGCTGACCTGGGTCGCACCCGATCGCCTGTCCCGCTACTCGATGCCGTCGGCCGACGTGCCGGTGGTCGGCGCATTGCGCCAGACCGACCGTTACCTGGTCACGCCCGAACCCGGAGCGGACCTGGAGGCGTGGCGCCAGTCACTGCGGCGGGCGCTGGAAGCGGGCATCGAGCGCGTGCAGTTGCGGGCGCGCAGCCTGCCGGCCGAGGCCTACGCCGCGCTTGCCCGTGATGTCGCCGACGAGTGCCGCCGGACCGGGGTCGAACTCCTGCTCAACCGCGACATCGCACTGGCGACCGAACTGGGCGTCGGCGTACAGCTGGGCAGTGAGCAGCTGGGCGGGCTGCAGGAGCGTCCGCTGCCCGAAGGGCAGACGGTCGGCGCCTCGTGCCATGACCTGGATGACCTGCGCCAGGCGCAGAACCTGGGTTGCGATTTCGCCGTGCTCGGCCCGGTCCGCGAAACCGCCACCCATCCCGGCGCGCCGCCCCTGGGCTGGGAAGGATTCGTCGCGCTGCGCGAGCAGGTCGCGCTGCCGATCTACGCCATCGGCGGCCTCACCGTGGCCGACCTGCAGACCGCGCGCAGCCACGGCGCGCAAGGTATTGCCGCGATCCGGAGCCTCTGGCTGTAGCGCCACGATAGAGGCGCAATTGCTCCTGTAGGAGCGGACTTCAGTCCGCGAAGGCGACGCCTTCGGCCCGGGCGACGCCCTCGAACCTCTCATGGCCTCGGTGTCGCGGTCATGCCCGCTCCTACAACAGCGGGGCCTGGGCTTTTGTAGGAGCGGACTTCAGTCCGCGAAGCCGACGCCTTCGGCCCGGGCGACGCCCTTGTGGGTCCAGCGGCCTCGGTGTCGCGGTCATGCCCGCTCCTACAACGGCACGATGCGTAGGGGGCTTGTGTAGGAGCGGACTTCAGTCCGCGAAGGCGACGCCTTCGGCCCGGGCGACGCCCTCGAACCTCTCATGGTCTCGGTGTCGCGGTCATGCCCGCTCCTACAACAGCGGGGCCTGGGCTTTTGTAGGAGCGGACTTCAGTCCGCGAAGGCGACGCCTTCGGCACGGGCGACGCCCTTGTGGGTCCAGCGGCCTCGGTGTCGCGGTCATGCCCGCTCCTACAACGATATCGGCCTGCTTGCGCACCGATTGGTGTGCGCCCTAGGACGAAGCGGCGGCCAGCGCGCGGTAGCGCGCATCCAGCGCGGAGACGGGCGCGTCCAGGTGTTCCGGGTGGCCGTCGTTGACCAGCACATCATCGGCGATCGCCAAACGTGCTTCGCGCGTGGCCTGCGCGCCGATCATGCGCATGGCCAGCGCTTCGTCCACGCCATCGCGGCGCATCAGTCGCGCGTGCTGCAGTTCCACCGGCGCATCGACCACGAGGATGCGGTCCAGCCAGGGGTATGCGGCGCGCCCGCCGGCTTCGGCCAGCAACGGGACCGCGGCAATCGCATACGGCCCGGCGGCGGCCCGGCATTCACGGGCGAGCGTCGCGCGGATCAGTGGATGGGTGATGGCCTCGAGCGTGGCCCGCGCCTGCGGGTCGGCGAAGATGCGTTCGCGCAACCGGCGCCGATCCAGCGAGCCGTCGTCCTGCAGCATCTCGCTGCCCAGCCGCGCCGCGATCTCCGCCAGCGCCGGCTGCCCGGGCTCCACCACTGCCCGCGCGATCACGTCGGCATCGGCGACGTGCACGCCCAGGGCTTCGAGGCGCCGGGTGACCTCGCTCTTGCCCGAGGCCACTCCCCCGGTCAGGCCGATGATGAAATCGCTCATGCGGCCATTGTAGGCGGGCGTGTCCGTGGCATGAGCGCGGGGCAGTGCCCGCCGCTGTCGGAACGTGCCGGGTGTCGTGCGCCCCGACGGTGCCACCCGTGCCGGGAAGCCGCCCCTGCCGAAGGCGTCGGCTTCGCGGCCTGAAGTCCGCTCCTACAAAGGCCTAGGCCGCGCTGTTGTAGGAGCGGGCACGACCGCGACACCGAGGCCATGGGAGGTCGAGGGCGTCGCCCGGGCCGACGGCGTCGGCTTCGCGGACTGAAGTCCGCTCCTGCAAAAGCCCAGGCCCCGCTGTTGCAGGAGCGGGCACGACCGCGACACCGAGGTCATTGGATTTACGAGGGCGCTACCCCCTGCCGACGGCGTCGGCTTCGCGGACTGAAGTCCGCTCCTACAAAGGCCTAGGCCGCGCTGTTGTAGGAGCGGGCACGACCGCGACACCGAGGCGGCCGGAATCGCGAGGGCATCGCCCGTGCCGGGTGGGGTTGGGAGCCACGAGGGCATCGCCCGTGCCGAGGCCGTCGGCTTCGCGGCCTGAAGTCCGCTCCTACAGGAGCCCGGTCAGCGCAGCCCGGCGAAGCGCATGTATGCGCCCACCATCTGCTCGCCCCAGAAAAAGACGATCCACCCGGCGATCGCCAGGTACGGCCCGAACGGGATCGGTGTCGCCCGGTCGCGGCCCTTGTAGGCCAGCCACACCGAGCCGATCACCGCGCCGACCACCGAGGACAGCAGGATGATCGGCAGGATTCCCTTGAGCCCCACCCACGCACCCAGCGCGGCCAGCAGCTTGAAGTCGCCGTGGCCCATGCCTTCCTTGCCGGTGATCTGCTTGAACAGCCACCACACGCTCCACAGCGACACGTAGCCGGCGATGGCGCCCAGCAGTGCCGGCTTGGCCGGGATGAACAGGTTGTCCAGGCTGGCGATCAGGCCCAGCCACATCAGCGGCAGGGTCAGGTTGTCGGGCAGCAGCCGCGTGCGCAAATCGATGCCCGACAGCGCGATCAGGTACCAGGTCAGCACCATCGCGCCGAACCCCTGCCAGCCGAAGCCGAAGCGCCAGGCGCAGAACACCGTCAGCAGGCCGGTCAGCAGTTCCACCAGCGGGTACTGCGCCGAGATCTTCTGGCCGCTGTAGCGCGAGCGGCCGCGCAGTGCCAGCCAGCTGAAGACCGGGATGTTCTCCCACCACTTCAGCCGGTCGCCGGTGACCGGGTCATGCGAAGGCTCGACCACGATCCCCGGCGGCGGCGGATCGTAGAGTTCGGGCAGTTCCAGGATTTCGCGCGCATCGCGCTTCCACTCCCACTCCAGCCGTCGCGGCAGGCGCAGGATCACCACGTTGAGGAAGCTGCCGACGGCCAGGCCGAGGGCGGCTGCAAGCGGATAGCCCAGCAAAGGCTGCTGGTCGAGGAATGCCATGCGGTGTGGTTCTTCTTCTTAGATGGTTGCGGCGAGCTTGAAGATGGGCAGGTACATGCCGATCACCATGCCGCCGACCAGCACGCCCAGCACCACCATGATCATCGGCTCGATCAGGCTGGCCAGCGCGTCGACCGCGTTGTTCACTTCCTGCTCGTAGTACTCGGCGACCTTGAACAGCATGGTGTCCAGAGCGCCCGCCTCTTCGCCGATGGCGGTCATCTGGATGACCATGTGCGGGAACAGGTGGGTCTGCTTCATCGCCAGGTTGACCGGATAGCCGACGGCGACGTCGTCGCGGATGCGATAGACCGCTTTTTCGTAGACCGTGTTGCCGGTGGCGCCGGCGACCGATTCCAGCGCCTCGACCAGCGGCACGCCGGCCTTGAAGGTCACCGCGGTGGTGCGGGCGAAGCGGGCGATCGCGCTGTTGTGCATGATCTGGCCGATCACCGGGATCTTCAGGATCATGCGGTCCAGGAAATGCTGGAAGGCCAGGGAACGCTTGTAGAAGAAGAAGAACGCGAAGAACGAGCCCACCACGATCAGCAGGATCGCCCACCAGTACGCGACCATGAACCGCGATGCGTTGACGATGAGCTGGGTGAACGCCGGCAGTTCGGCGCCGAAGCCCTGGAAGGTCGCCTCGAACTGCGGGACCACGAAGATCAGCAGGATCGCGCTGACGATCACCGCCACGGCGACGGTCATGAGCGGATAGAACATCGCCTTCTTGATCTTGCCCTTCAGCGCTTCGAGGTTCTCCTTGTAGCTGGCGATGGTGTCCAGCACCGTCTCCAGCACGCCGGAGCTTTCGCCGACCTTGACCAGGTTGCGGTAGAGCTCGTCGAACTGGACCGGATGCTTGTTGATCGCTTCGTACATCGAGGAGCCGCCCTCGATGTCGGTACGGATCTGGTCGACCACGGCCTTCATGCGTGGGTTCTTGTGCCCGCCGCCGATGATCTCCAGCGATCCCACGATCGGGACGCCCGACTTCATCATCGTCGCCATCTGGCGGCTGAAGAAGGCGATGTCCTTGGGGGTGATGACCGAGCCGGCCTGGCCGAAGAGCGGCTTGGGCTTGGGCTTGACCACCGTGGGGGTGATCCCCTGGCGGCGAAGCTCGGCCTTGAGCATGTTGGCGTTCTTGGCCGGCTGCTCGCCCTTCATCTTGATGCCGCGCTTGTCGGTGCCCTCCCAGACGAACGGCACCAACTGGCTGGTGGCCCGTGCGACGGGCACGGTCTTCTTCACGGCGCTACGGGTCGCGGACATCACTGGTCTCCCCGCCGGCATTCCCCGCGCCGGCATCTCGCCGCATGGTAGCCGCTAAACCGGTCCCTGACAGCCACCCCCATCACGCTTCCCGCAGCACCCCCTGCCTTGCAGGAGCGGGCATGACCGCGACCCGAGGCCGCGCCGGCGGCGACGCCCTCCCGGAACCCCCCACCTCCCGCTACCCGCGCCCCGGTAATTTTCCATGCACGAGCGCATGGAAAACACTCGTGCATCGGTTCCGGATACTGGCGCGCCCCTGATTTCCATCCGTCAGCGCATGGAAATCAGGGGCGCCCCGATTCCAGGCACTCGTTCGCCAGTATTTTCCATGCATGAGCGTATGGAAAATACTCGCGCGCCAGTGATTTCGATGCGCGTGCGTATGGAAAACACTCGCGCGTCAGTTCCCATCATTCGCGCACGCCCGATTTCCATCCGTCCGCGCATGGAAATCATCGGCGTCCCGGTTCTGGCCATTCGCCCGCCAGTGATTTCCATGCATGCGCGCAGGGTGGGAGGCGGCGCGCCGGTTCCTGGCGCCCGCGTCCCGAGCGGGGGTATTGCGCGCCGTGGCGGACGCCGCTGGCCCTGCATATAGGTGTGTGCAATGCGCCTTCTGCTGCTCCGCTTGCCCGGCTCGTTGTCGCGGACGTGACCATTCCGGTCACTTTCTGACGCGGGAGGTCAGCTTCACCCCTGTGCCCCCCGTCACGGCTCAACCGTGCCGGATGACCGGTCGTTAGCGGCGAATGGTTGGTAGACTGAACAGGCCCGATGGAAAGCCAAGACTTGGCATGTAACGTGCGTGTATCACCGCACGTGGCTACCCGCCGCGCATTACCCGCGTTCCGGAAAGGACACGGGTCCGGAAGGCAAAGTGTCCTAACCAACCAACCGCTCTAGGGGAAATTTCATGAAGAAGAACATGCAGGGCTTCACCCTCATCGAACTGATGATCGTCGTGGCGATCATCGCCATCCTGGCCGCCATCGCGCTGCCGGCCTACCAGGACTACATGGCCCGCGCACGCGTGTCCGAGGGTCTGGTCATCGCTTCCGGCGCCAAGGCGACGGTCGGTGAGAACCTGGCTGCCGATCAGGCGCCATGCCTGGGTGTGGATGGTGGTGTTATCAACCGCACCACGCTGGCTTGTACTGCTGCAGATGGCGCCCTTACCGTTGCGGTCGATGCCGGTCCGGCCACTGTCAACCTGACCCTTACCCCGGATCTGACTGATACGGGTACGACTTGGGCCTGCGCGGTTGATGCCGCGGCCAACAACAAGTATGTGCCGGCTGAATGCCGCGTCTAAGGTAGGTCGAGGGCGTTTGCCTTCGAGCGATCAGCGTCACGACAAACCCCGCTTCGGCGGGGTTTGTTTTTTCTGATGCGAGTTGGCCGTCGCCTGCAGCCGCCCCGCATTTCGTCCGGCGCCACCTCCATGCCCGCGCAGGCGACACTTCCCGCAATCACGATGCGCTGGCAGTAGCCTGCATCCGGATACTGGTCGGCACGGACTTTGCGTTATCTTTCCTGCTCACGTGCTCGAGGGGATGCAGGAATGAATGCAGTGGTCACCGCCAACCTGGTCGGCATCACCGGCATCGCACGACGCCTGGTGCAGGACGGTGCGCTGGACGAGGCCGGCGCGCGCGCCGCCATGGCCCAGGCCACCGAGGCGAAAGTGCCGCTGGCGCAGTGGGTCGCGGAGAAGAAGCTGGTGGCCCCCGCGCAGATGGCCGCGGCCAACGCGGTCGAATTCGGCATGCCACTGATCGATGCGACCGCCTTCGACCCCAGCCAGAACGCGATGAAACTGGTCAGTGAGGAACTGATCCAGAAGCACCACGTGATCCCCCTGTTCAAGCGTGGCAACAAGCTGTTCGTCGGCACCAGCCAGCCGACCCAGACCGCCTCGCTGGCCGAACTGCAGTTCCACACCAACCTGGTGGTGGAAGCGATCCTGGTCGACGAGGATCAGATCCGCCGCACCCTGGAGCAGTGGCAGAACTCCAGCGGGCAGCTGGGTGCCGGCCTGAGCGGCGGCGACGACGACGAAGGGCTGGAAAACCTGGAGATCGGCGGCGGCGACGAAGATGCCGGCTCCGAATCGGGCGTGGACGCCAAGGGCGACGACACGCCCGTGGTCAAGTTCGTCAACAAGGTGCTGATCGACGCGATCCGCCGCGGCGCCTCGGACATCCATTTCGAGCCCTACGAAACCGACTACCGGGTGCGCCTGCGCATCGATGGCCTGCTCAAGTCAGTGGCCAAGGCGCCGGTCAAGCTGAGCCCGCGCATATCCGCGCGCCTGAAGGTGATGGCGCAGCTGGATATCGCCGAAAAGCGCGTGCCGCAGGACGGCCGCATCAAGCTCAATCTGTCCAAGACCAAGCAGATCGACTTCCGCGTCAGCACCCTGCCGACCCTGTTCGGCGAGAAGGTGGTGCTGCGTATCCTGGACGGCAGCGCGGCCAAGCTGGGCATCGACAAGCTGGGTTATGAGGAGGACCAGCAGAAGCTGTTCCTGGATGCGATCCAGAAGCCCTACGGCATGGTCCTGGTGACCGGCCCGACCGGCTCGGGCAAGACGGTGTCGTTGTACACCGCCTTGGGCATCCTCAACGACGATCAGCGCAATATTTCCACCGTCGAGGATCCGGTGGAAATCCGCCTGCCCGGCGTGAATCAGGTGCAGCAGAACGTCAAGCGCGGCATGACCTTCGCCGCGGCCCTGCGCAGCTTCCTGCGCCAGGATCCGGACATCATCATGGTCGGCGAAATCCGCGACCTGGAGACGGCCGAGATCGGCGTCAAGGCGGCGCAGACCGGCCACATGGTGCTGTCCACGCTGCATACCAACGACGCGCCGCAGACCATCGCGCGCCTGATGAACATGGGCATCGCGCCGTTCAACATCATCTCGTCGGTGACCCTGGTGATCGCCCAGCGCCTGGCGCGACGGCTGTGCAGCCGCTGCAAGAAGCCGTCCGAGCTGCCCGAGCATGCGCTGCTGGCCGAAGGCTTCACCGAGGCGCAGATCAAGGCCGGCTTCACCCTGTACGAAGCGGTCGGCTGCGAGGAGTGCACCGAGGGCTACAAGGGCCGTACCGGCATCTACCAGGTGATGCCGATGAGCGAGGAGATCCAGGCCATCGTGCTGGAAGGCGGCAACGCGATGCAGATCGCCGCCGCGGCCCAGAAGGCCGGTATCCGCGACCTGCGCCAGTCGGCGCTGATGAAGTGCCGCAGTGGCGTCACCAGCCTGGCCGAGATCAATCGCGTTACCAAGGATTGATGCGGCAGGGGTTGTACGGGCGAGTTTTTTTGTAGGAGCGGACTTCAGGCCGCGAAGCCCGCGGCCTCGGCAGGGGCGCCGCCGCACGATTCCGACGGACTCGGCACGGGCGAGGTCTTCGTGGCGTCCGACCACCTCGGTGTCGCGGTCGTGCCCGCTCCTACAAGGCGATGCGGACAGCGCCAACGGGTTTGTAGGAGCGGACTTCAGGCCGCGAAGCCGACGCCTTCGGCACGGGCGATGCCGCACGATTCCGACGGACTCGGCACGGGCGAGGTCTTCGTGGCGTCCGACCACCTCGGTGTCGCGGTCGTGCCCGTTCCTGCAAGGTGATGCGGACAGCGCCAGGGGTTTGTAGGAGCGGACTTCAGGCCGCGAAGCCGACGTCTTCGGCACGGGCGGCGCCGCACGATTCCGGCGGACTCGGCACGGGCGGCGTCTTCGTGGCGTCCGATCGCCTCGGTGTCGCGGTCGTGCCCGCTCCTACAAGGCGATGCGGACAGCGCCAACGGGTTTGTAGGAGCGGACTTCAGGCCGCGAAGCCGACGTCTTGACAGGGGCGACGCGTTCGCGATTCCGGCGGACTCGGCACGGGCGGCATCTTCGTGGCGTCCGACCGCCTCGGTGTCGCGGTCGTGCCCGCTCCTACAAGGCGATGCGGACAGCGCCAGGGGTTTGTAGGAGCGGACTTCAGGCCGCGAAGCCGACGTCTTCGGCACGGGCGGCGCCGCACGATTCCGACGGACCCGGCACGGGCGACGTCTTCGTGGCGTCCGACCGCCTCGGTGTCGCGGTCGTGCCCGCTCCTGCAAGGCGATGCGGACAGCGTCAACGGGTTTGTAGGAGCGGACTTCAGGCCGCGAAGCCGACGTCTTCGGCAGGGGCGACGCCGCACGATTCCGACGGACTTGGCACGGGCGGCGTCTTCGTGGCGTCCGATCGCCTCGGTGTCGCGGTCGTGCCCGCTCCTACAGGAGCGGACAACGGGTGGGGTCTTGGGTTGCCGGGTTTTTTGTGTGCGCGCGCAACGCCACGCAGGGTGGGGTGGTTGCATGGGGGCAGGCCGGCGCGGCGAATTCCTACATCGGCGTGCGGAGTGCGCTGCTGGGCGGGTAGTTCGTGGACGCGCATCGTGTGTCCATGGACATGCACGTCGAGGATCGCTTCCGGGGACACCGCGCTTTGCGGCGCGGCCGCGTGTCGTTGCCGGGGCAGGTCTACCACGTCACCGTCGCCACCCGTGACCGAAACCCCTGGTTCGCCAACTTCCATGTCGGTTGCGAAGCGGTGCGGGCGTTCCGGCAGCCATCCGCGCTGGCCGATGCGAGGCTGCTGGCCTGGGTGCTGATGCCCGACCACGCGCACTGGCTGGTCGAGCTTGGACCGCGGGTGCCGCTGGAGATGGTGGTCTCGCGGATGAAGGCGGCCACGGGCGTGCAGGTCAACCGGATGCTGGCGCGTGCCGGAGCCCTGTGGGGGCCGGCCTTCCATGACAGGGCACTGCGGCAGGAGGATGACCTGCGCTCGGTTGCGCGCTACATCGTGGCCAATCCGCTGCGAGCGGGGCTGGTCGAGCGCATCGGCGACTACCCGTTCTGGGACTGCGTGTGGCTGGACGGGGCTTCGCTGTAGGGGCGTCGGGAGACAGGTGTGTCGTGGTTCCGGTGTCCTCGATCGGATCTCCGAGGCGGTCGGAATATAGGGGGCGGTCGGAATCATGAGGCGTCGCCCCTGCCAAGGCGTCGGCTTCGCGGCCTGAAGTCCGCTCCTACAGTTTCCCAGCCCGTGCCCGGATCGCGCGCGCTTCGTAGGAGCGGGCATGACCGCGACACCGAGACGCTCGGATCTCCGAGGCGGTCGGAATATAGGGGGCGGTCGGAATCATGAGGCGTCGCCCCTGCCAAGGCGTCGGCTTCGCGGCCTGAAGTCCGCTCCTACAGTTTCCCAGCCCGTACCCGGATCGCGCGCGCTTCGTAGGAGCGGGCATGACCGCGACACCGAGGCGGTCGGATCTCCGAGGCGGTCGGAATATAGGGGGCGGTCGGAATCATGAGGCGTCGCCCCTGCCAAGGCGTCGGCTTCGCGGCCTGAAGTCCGCTCCTACAGTTTCCCAGCCCGTACCCGGATCGCGCGCGCTTCGTAGGAGCGGGCATGACCGCGACACCGAGGCGGTCGGATCTCCGAGGCGGTCGGATCTCCCAGGCGGTCGTCTCTCCCAGGCGGTCGAAATCATGGGAGGCGTCACCCCTGCCAAGGCGTCGGCTTCGCGGACTGAAGTCCGCTCCTACAGGAGCAGGGACCGCGTTCGCCCTGGCCCGGGCGCTTCGGCCCGCACCTGCTGGAAAGGCACGCGCCACAACGCCCCGGGCTGGCCGCAAACCCCCACACCGGTCATGCTTTGCGGATTCCATTGTCCGCGGCGAGCCGATGTTCAGCATTCCGATACGCGTCTACTGGGAAGATACCGACGCCGGTGGCGTGGTCTACCACGCGCGGTACGTGGCTTTCCTGGAGCGGGCGCGCAGTGATGCGCTGCGTGCGATGGGCCGGGGCCAGCAGGCGCTGCAGCAGGCCGGGCTGGTGTTCGCGGTGCATTCGATGCGGTTGGACTTCCTGCGCCCGGCGCGGCTGGACGACCTGCTCGAGGTGACCGCGGAGGTGGCCCGCGTCGGCCGCGCCAGCGTGGTCTTCACCCAGCGCATCCTGCGCGGGGAGGAGCTGCTGCTGGCGGCGGAGGTGAAGGTGGCCTCGTTGCGTGCCGCCGATTTCCGTCCGGCGCCCATGGAAGAATCGTTGTACGAGGAACTGAAATCGATGCAGGCCGGTCACACGACATGACCGTCCGGCGAGCAGGAACCTTGCGGCAAGCCCCATCCGGCCTCCCCGCGCGTTCCGTATCCTGACCACCCGGCGCTGGTCGGGCCCGATCCTGCCGCAGCCCGGATGCACGGGCGACGGCACCCCGCACGGCAACACGACATTGTTGAAGAGGAATCCCCAAGCATGATCGGAGCGACCCTGGCCCTGGTGGCCACCGTGGTTGAGGCCCTGCCCGAAGAAGCGGCCGCCGCTGCGGCCGGTGCCGCCGCCACCGCGGCGCACGGCGGCATCAACTACCTGGACCTGATGTTGCGGGCCAGCCTGCCGGTCAAGCTGATCGTGCTGCTGCTGCTGGCCGGATCGGTGATCAGCTGGGTGATCATTTTCCGCAAGCTGCGCAGCTTCAAGGCCGCCGACCAGGAGGCCGACGAGTTCGAGAACCGGTTCTGGTCCGGCGCCGAACTGGGCAAGCTGTACGCGGCGGCGACCGACCGCAACCGCACGGTCGGCGGCCTGGAGGCGATCTTCGAGGCCGGCTTCCGCGAATTCACCCGCCTGCGCGACAAGCGCCGCCATGACGGCCGCGCCCAGCTGGAAGGCGCGCAGCGCGCGATGCGCGTGGCTTATACCCGCGAGGTCGGCAAGCTCGAGCGCAACCTGGAGCTGCTGGCCAACATCGGCTCGACCGCGCCCTATGTCGGCCTGGTCGGCACCGTGTTCGGGATCATGGTGACCATGCACGACATGGTCAGCCAGGGCGCGCAGGTCGGCATCGCTTCGGTGGCCCCGGGCATCTCCGAGGCGCTGTTCGCCACGGCGATCGGCCTGTTCGTGGCGATCCCGGCGGTGTGGGCCTACAACCGCTACACCAGCCGCGTGGACCGCCTGTCGCAGCGCTACGAGAGCTTCGCCGACGAGTTCAGCTCGATCCTGCAGCGCCAGGCCGGCGGCGAGGAATGAGCCGGGACCGTCGAATGATGCGAGTCCCTCGCAAGAGCCCGCACATCCATGCGCGGGGATTCGACAGGAGCACGCCATGAGCACACTCGCACGCCACAAGCGCCGCAAGCTCAAGTCCGAGATCAACGTCGTGCCCTACATCGACGTGATGCTGGTGCTGCTGATCATCTTCATGGTCACCGCGCCCCTGCTGAGCCTGAGCGTGGACGTGGACCTGCCGCAGTCCAGGGCGCGCGCGGTCGACAGCAAGAAGGACCCGGTGATCGTCACCGTCGACGCCGACGGGCGCTATTTCCTGACCCTGCAGGGCGGCAAGCCCGAGGGCATCGATGCCACCGAGCTGAGCGCGCGGCTGGGCGCCTTCGTCGCCCAGAACAAGGACGTGCCGGTGTTCGTCGCCGCCCCGGGCGTGACCGAATACCAGAAGGTCATGGACACGATGGTGCTGGTCCAGGCCGCCGGCGTGCCGCGGGTCAGCCTGATGAGCCAGCCGGGCGGCGCACCGAAGTGACCGACGTGACTGAAGTAGCCGGGCCGGCCCACCGATGACCGCCACCGAACATGCACGCTGACGCGTTCTACCGCCAGCCCGACGACCGCGAGGGCGGGCTTGCCGGCCCGCTCGCGCTGGCCATCGGCCTGCACGTGCTGGTCGCGGTGCTGTTCTGGGTGGCCTGGTGGTGGTCGCCGCAGCGGCAGGTGGAACCGGCCGCGGGTTCGCCGGTGATCGAGGCTTCGCTGGTGATGTCGCCGGCGGATGTGGCCGCCGCGCAGCGCCGCGCCGAAGAAGCGCCCAAACCCGAACCCGAGCCCCTGCCCGAGCCGGTGACCGAGCCCGCGCCGGAGGAAACCGTCCCGCCGCCACAGCCCGAACCCGAACCGCGCCCGCAGGACGCGGTGGTGGCGCCGCAGCAGCAGGCGCAGGAATTCATTCCCGAACCCGACACGGTCGACCAGGACGCCGCCCGTCGCGACGCCATCGCCAGGGAAAAGGCCGAGAAGGAACAGGAAGAGCGCCGCCGCCAGGAGCAGGTCGACCTGACCGAGGAGCGCGAGAAGCAGAAGGCCGCCGAGAACCAGCGCCGGCTCGCCGCGCAGGCCGAGGACGACAAGCAGAAGAAGCTGGCCGAACTGCGCCGGCAGCGCGAGCAGGCCGCACGCCAGGTGGCGCTGGCCGAACAGAAGGTGCGCCAGCTCGAACAGGTGCAGCAGCGCCAGAGCGCGCCGCCGACCCCGCCCAGCCAGGGCACGCCGGGGCAGGGCGGTACCAGCGAGGACCTGACCGCCAAGTACGCCGCGGCGATCCAGCAGGCCGTGCTGAACCAGTGGATCCGGCCCGATACCGTGCCGCTGGGCCAGCGCTGCCGGGTGTCGATCCGGCAGATCCCGGGCGGGGAGGTGATCGATGTCGAGATCCAGCCGGGCTGTCCCTTCGACGAGGCCGGGCGTCGTTCGCTGGAGGCCGCGGTGCTGCGCGCCAAGCCGCTGCCGTACCGCGGCTTCGAGTCCGCCTTCCAGCGCAACCTGACCCTCAATTTCGAAGCGCAGGACCGCTGAGCGCCGCCACATCGCGCCGTCGCGCGCCGCCTTGGTAGGAGCGGGCACGACCGCGACACCGAGGCCGTCGGATTTCCGCGGCACGTCGGAACCTGCGGTACCTCAGAACCTGCACGGCGTCGCCCGTGCCGAAGCGTCGGCTTCGCGGCCTGAAGTCCGCTCCTACAAGAGCCCGCGACCCGCCCCGTACAGGACCCGCGCCCCGCGTTGTAGGAGCGGGCACGACCGCGACACCGAGGCCGTCGGATCCTGCGGTACGTCGGAACCTGCACGGCGTCGCCCGTGCCGAGGCGTCGGCTTCGCGGCCTGAAGTCCGCTCCTACAAGAGCCCGCGACCCGCCGTACAGGACCCGCGCCCCGCCGTTGTAGGAGCGGGCACGACCGCGACACCGAGGCCGTCGGATCCTGCGGTACGTCGGAACCTGCACGGCGTCGCCCGTGCCGAGGCGTCGGCTTCGCGACCTGAAGTCCGCTCCTACAAGGGCCCGCGACCCGCCTAACAGGAGCCCGCGCCCCGCCGTTGTAGGAGCGGGCACGACCGCGACACCGAACCCTGCCAGGTCGCGCGTTTCCTGTTTCGTGAACCGGCATTCACGACAATTTCGTTCATGATTGCGAAAATGTTCACGCCTACGCTGCTATTCCTTCCTGCCCGGACCTGGATCGACGACCGCCTGCCATGAAAACTTCCCTGCGCTGGTTCGCCCTGATCGCCTTCGTACTCCTGCCCTTCGTGGCCTCGGCCCAGCAGCAGGGCCTGGAGATCGACATCATCGGCGGCAACGCTTCGGCCCTGCCCATCACCGTGGTCCCGATGCCCTACCAGGGCAGCGGCACGCCGCCGGAAACGGACGTGGCCAAGGTGGTGCGTGACGACCTGGCCCGTTCCGGCCTGTTCCGGACCCTGCCCGAGGCCCAGATCGTCGAGCGCCCGACCCGGGGCGGGGAGATCCAGTACCCGACCTGGAAGCAGCTCAAGCAGGACTACATCGTGGTCGGCCGGATGCTGGACGGCGGCGATGGCGGCTACCGGATCGAGTACGAACTGTTCGACGTGGCCCGGGGCGAGCGCCTGCTGGGCCTGGCGATCACCGCCCGGGCCAACGCGACGCGCGACGCGGCGCACCAGATCGCCGATGCGGTCTACGAGAAGATCCTGGGCGTGCGCGGCGCGTTCTGGACCCGCATCGCTTACGTGACGGCCAGCGGCCGCGGCAAGGACATGCGTTTCGCGCTGAACGTGGCGGACGCGGACGGCTGGAACCCGCAGACCGTGGTCCGCTCGGCCGAGCCACTGCTGTCGCCGGCCTGGAGCCCGGACGGGCGCAAGCTGGCCTATGTCAGCTTCGAGCGCGGCAACTCGGCGATCTACGTGCAGGACATCTCCTCGGGCGCGCGCGAACTGGTCTCCAGCTTCCGTGGCATCAACGGCGCACCGTCGTTCTCGCCGGACGGGCGCAAGCTGGCCATGTCCCTGTCGCGCAGCGGCAATCCCGAGATCTACGTCATGGACCTGGGCAGCAAGCAGCTGACCCAGCTGACCAACCACTTCGGCATCGACACCGAGCCGACCTGGAGCGCGGATGGCAGCACCATCTACTTCACCTCCGACCGGGGGGGCCGTCCGCAGATCTACCAGGTGTCCTCGGGCGGCGGCAGCGCCGGCCGGGTCACCTTCCAGGGCAACTACAACGCCACCGCCAGCGTGTCCTACGACGGCAAGAAGGTCGCGGTGGCCCAGGGCGCCGGCAACACCTACCGGATCGCGATCATGGATTCCAGCCTCGGCTCGCCGCGCTGGAGCACCATTTCCACCGGCTCCCTCGACGAATCCCCCAGCTTCGCCCCCAACGCCAGCATGCTCCTGTATGCCGCGCGCGAAGGCGGACGCGGGGTGCTTTACGCCGTTTCCGCCGATGGCCGGGTGCGCCAGCGCCTGGTCCTGGCCGATGGCGACGTGCGCGAGCCGGCCTGGTCCCCCTACCGCAGCGCTCGTTAAAAATCAGTTGTAAGATTACGCGGTTGCGTTTGTCCTACCACCACCCTAGTGCATCCCAAGGAATGATATGAACACCTCCACCCGTGTCCTGCTGGTTTCGCTGCTGTCCGTGGCCGCCCTGGCCGGCTGCTCCAAGAAGGTCAAGGAAGCGCCCGTCGCCGACACCACCCCGACCACCCCGACCGCGCCGGTCGCCACCGACGACGGCGTCTATGGTCCGGAAGACCTGGACACCGATGCTTGCCTGCGCCAGCGCGTCATCCACTTCGATTTCGACCAGTACACCGTGAAGCCGGAGTACCAGGCCGTCGTCGCCTGCCACGCCAAGTACCTGCGTGACCGTCCGTCGTCGCGCCAGAACCTGGAAGGCCACACCGACGAGCGCGGCAGCCGCGAGTACAACATGGGCCTGGGCGAGCGCCGCGGCAACGCCGTGTCGTCCGCGCTGCAGGGCGCCGGTGCCTCGGCCACCCAGCTGACCGTGGTCAGCTACGGCGAAGAGCGTCCGGTCTGCACCGAGTCGACCGAGGCCTGCTGGGCGCAGAACCGTCGCGTCGAGATCGTCTACAGCGCGCGCTGATCCATGCGCTTGAAGCACCCCTTGCGGATGCTGGTCGTGGCGGCCCTCGTGGCCGCCACGCCCGCTTACGCGCAGAAGCTGAGCCTGGCCGACCGGGTCGCCCGGCTCGAACTGCAGGCCAACAACACCCAGGCCAACCAGGACCTCCTGAACCAGCTCGACCAGCTGCGCACGGAAGTCCAGTCGTTGCGCGAGACGGTCGAGCAGCTCCAGAACGAGAACGGCCAGCTGCAACAGCGCAACCGTGACCAGTACCTGGACCTGGACGGTCGCCTCAACCGCCTCGAAGGCGGAGCCTTGCCGCCGCCCGCCGCCACTGGCGCACCTGCTGCCGCCGCGCCTGCCGTCGCCCCGACCCGGACGGTCACGCCCGGTCCGGCCGATGCCACGCCGCGGGTGCATGGTGATCCCGGTTCGCTGGCCCAGTCTGGCGACGAGCGCGGCGCCTACAACCAGGCCTTCGATGCGCTCAAGGCCGGTCGCTACGACGAGTCGGCGCAGCTGTTCCAGGCTTTCATCGACGCCTGGCCCGCCGGCATCTACGCGCCCAACGCGCTGTACTGGCTGGGCGAGAGCTATTACGCCACCAAGAATTTCAAGCTGGCCGGCCAGCAGTTCGACGCGCTGATCAGCCGCTATCCGACCCATGACAAGGCGCCCGGCGCCCTGCTCAAGCGCGGCCTGTCGCAGTTCGGCGATGGCCAGGTGCCCGAGGCCCGGGCCACCCTGCAGCAGGTCGTCAACCTCTACCCGGGCACCGATGCGGCGCGCATCGCCAGCGATCGCCTGCATTCGATCGAGATCGGCCAGCTGCGCTGAGCGCACCTGCGTGCGGCCCGCGTGCGTGGCTGTGCGCATGAGCGGTCATGACCGCGACACCGACGCCCTCGAACAGGCGATGTCACCAGGATCCTGACGCCTGGATCGCGGAATGGAAGTCCGCTCCCGCGCGGTTGTGTAGGAGCGGGCATGACCGCGACACCGACGTCTTCGACACAGGCGACGCCATCGCGATTCCGATGCCCTCGGTGTCGCGGTCATGCCCGCTCCTACATCACCCCCGCGACCCGTCCGCCTGAGAACCACGATCCGCCGATGGATACTCTCGTCCCGCAGAGCCGCCTCAAGCTCACCGAAATCTTCCTGTCGCTGCAGGGCGAAGCCAACGCCGCGGGATGGCCCACCGTGTTCGTGCGCCTCACCGGCTGCCCGTTGCGCTGCCAGTACTGCGACACCGCCTACGCCTTCCATGGCGGGCAGTGGTGGGAGATCGAAGACATCCTCGCCGAGGTTGCCCGCCAGGGCGTGCGCCATGTCTGCGTGACCGGCGGCGAGCCGCTGGCGCAGAAGCGCTGCCTGGACCTGCTGCAGCACTTGTGCGATGCCGGCTACGACGTCTCGCTGGAAACCTCCGGCGCGCTCGACATCGCCGGGGTCGACCCGCGCGTGTCGCGGGTGGTGGACCTGAAGACGCCCGGCTCGGCCGAAATGGCGCGCAACCGGCTGGAGAACATCCCGCTGCTCACCGCCCGCGACCAGGTCAAGTTCGTGCTGTGCGGCCGCGCCGACTACGAGTGGGCACGCGACATGGTCGCCGAGCACGGCCTGGCCGCACGCTGCGACGTGCTGTTCTCGCCGAGCAAGAGCGAGCTCGAGCCGCGCGCGCTGGCCGACTGGATCGTGGCCGACCGCCTGCCGGTGCGTTTCCAGATGCAGCTGCACAAGCTCCTCTGGAACGACGAACCCGGGCGCTGAGCGAGGGGGTGGTCGCGCGCGACAGATCCGGTCCGAGACCAGCCGCCTTTCGCGAAGCGGACTGTCGCTTTTTGTAGGAGCGGGCATGACCGCGACGCGAGGCCGTCGGAACCATGAGGGTGTCGCCCGCGCCATGAGGCGTCGGCTTCGCGGTCATGCCCGCTCCTACAAAGAGCAGATGACCGGTCGCGCAACCGAGCGGTGCCATGCCTGAAAATCCCGCACGGCGACCTACAATGGCGTCCCCAATCCACGCAGCTGCCCCGCCCATGAAGAACGCCGTCGTCCTCGTCTCCGGTGGCATGGATTCGGCCGTCGTCCTGGCCATGGCCAGGGAACAGGGCTATGCCGTGCATGCACTCAGCGTGCGCTACGGCCAGCGCCACACCTCCGAACTGGATGCCGCGGACCGGGTCGCGCGTGCGCTGGGTGCGGTGGCGCACAAGACCGTGACCGTGGACCTGCGTGCGATCGGCGGCTCGGCCCTGACCGATGACATCGAGGTGCCCGACGCGGGCAGCGAGGGCATCCCGGTCACCTACGTGCCGGCGCGCAACACGATCATGCTTTCGGTGGCGCTGGGCTGGGCCGAGGTGCTGGGTGCGGCCGACATCTTCTGCGGGGTCAATGCGGTCGATTACTCGGGCTATCCGGACTGCCGGCCGGAATTCGTCGAAGCCTTCGAGCGCCTGGCCAACCTCGCCACCAAGGCGGGCGTGGAAGGCGCCGGGATCCGCGTGCATGCGCCGCTGATCCGCATGGGCAAGGACGAAATCGTGCGCGAAGGCCTGCGCCTGGGCGTGGATTTTTCCCAGACCGTGTCGTGCTATCGCGCCGACGCCGGGGGTCGCGCCTGCGGCCACTGCGACGCCTGCCGGCTGCGTGCCGCCGGCTTCGACGCCGCTGGCGTGACCGACCCCACGCTCTACGTCGACGGCGCTGGCTGAGCTGCGTCGCAGTCCGAGGGTCCGTGGCCGGCGTGCGAAGGCCTCGATGGACGCCTCGTAGAGCGGGGCATGCCCCGCGATCGTGACCCGGCGCTTCCATCGTGCGCGATGCAGCCGGGCAAAGCCCGGCTCCACGCAGGCGCCACGGACCGGACCCAGCTGCGGCGCGATCAGGTAAAATGCCCGCCCGGCCGAGCGCCGGGGCGCGTGGGCCGTTAGCTCAGTCGGTAGAGCATCGGACTTTTAATCCGCTGGTCGACGGTTCGAATCCGTCACGGCCCACCATCTTTCCCGCCTCATCTTCGACGGCCATGCACGGGTGATCGCCGGGCATGCATCGCGCCCGGTTCGATCCGTGCCATCGACTTGCGTGCGTTCACGCCTTCACTGAACCGGTTCGGCTTCGCGGCGTGCACGCGGTTGAAGCACGACCGGGGCGGGCGCATATTCGATTTCCCCCTGGTTCGACGACGCGGTCCGATAAAGCGCCCCGGCACCGTCTCACCTGCTGCGACGCCCCGGCGCCACGCTGCGGCTCCCGCCGCGATCCCCGACATGACCCTCGACGCCTTCCATCCCGCCGTCGCCCGCTGGTTCGACGGGGCATTTCCCGGGCCGACCGCGGCACAGGCTGCGGCGTGGCCGGCGATCATGGCCGGACGCAACACCCTGGTCGCCGCGCCCACCGGTTCGGGCAAGACCCTGACCGCGTTCCTGGCCGCGATCGACGCACTGGTGCGCGAGGGCCTGGACGGGGGTGGCGAACTGGCCGACCGCACCAGCGTCCTCTATGTGTCGCCGCTGAAGGCGCTGTCCAACGACATCCGCCTGAACCTGGAGGCGCCGCTGGCCGGGATCCGCGACGCGCTGCTGGAGCTGGGCCTGCCCGACGTGGAGATCCGTGCCGCCGTGCGCACCGGCGACACGCCGCAGGCCGAGCGTGCGCAGGTGCGCAAGAAGCCACCGCACATCCTCGTCACCACGCCCGAATCGCTGTACGTGCTGCTTGGCTCGGCCTCGGGCCGGGCGATGCTCGCCACGGTGCGCAGCGTGATCGTCGACGAGATCCACGCACTGGCCGACGACAAGCGCGGCAGCCACCTGTCGCTGTCGCTGGAACGGCTGGAAGCGCTGTGCGGGCGGCCGCTGGTGCGCATCGGGCTGTCGGCCACGCAGAAGCCGGTGGAGGAAGTCGCGCGCTTCCTGGTCGGCGGCGCGAACGTCTATCCCACGCGCGACGCGCTGCCCGGCTGGCCCGGTCCCGATCCCCTGGCCGGCAGCCAGGCGGTGCTCGGCGGCACCGCCACGCATGACGTGCCCGACTGCGCCGTGGTCGACATCGGCTACGCCAAGCAGCGCGACCTCGCGCTGGAACTGCCGCCCACGCCGCTGTCGGCGGTGATGTCCAACGAGCAGTGGGAGCAGGTCTACGCGCAGCTGGTCGAACGGGTGCGCGCGCACCGGACCACGCTGGTATTCGTCAACACGCGGCGCATGGCCGAGCGCGCCGCGTTCAACCTGGGCGAACTGCTCGGGCGGGAGAACGTCGGCACCCACCACGGCAGCCTGTCCAAGGAGCTTCGCCTGGAGGCCGAGCAGAAGCTCAAGGCCGGCCAGCTGCAGGTGCTGGTCGCCACTGCTTCGCTGGAGCTGGGTCTGGACATCGGCGACGTGGACCTGGTCTGCCAGCTCGGCTCGCCGCGCTCGATCGCCGCGTTCCTGCAGCGCGCCGGGCGCTCGGGCCACCACGTCGGCGGCGTGCCGAAGGCGCGGCTGTTCCCGCAGACCCGCGACGAGCTGGTCGAATGCGCGGCCTTGCTCGATTGCGTGCGCCGCGGTGAGCTGGACGCGTTGCGCATTCCGCCGGCGCCGCTGGACGTGCTGGCCCAGCAGATCGTGGCCGAGGTCGCCGCGACCGAATGGGACGAGGATGCGCTGTACGACTGGTGCCTGCGCGCCTGGCCGTACGCGCGGCTGGAGCGGGCGAGGTTCGACGAGGTCGTGAAGATGCTCGCCGACGGTTTCAGCGACCGGCGCGGCCCGCGTGCCGGCTGGCTGCACCGCGACGCGGTCAATCGCCGCCTGCGCGGGCGCCAGGGCGCGCGCCTGGTCGCGACCATGTCCGGCGGCACCATCCCCGACACCGGCGACTACGCGGTGGTGCTGGAGCCGTCGTCCACGTTCATCGGCTCGGTCAACGAGGATTTCGCGATCGAGAGCATGGCCGGCGACATCTTCCAGCTGGGCAATGCCAGTTACCGGATCCTGCGCGTGGAGGCGGGCCGGGTGCGGGTGGAGGATGCGCAGGGCATGCCGCCCAGCATTCCGTTCTGGCTGGGCGAGGCGCCGGGCCGCACCGACGAGCTGTCGCAGGGCGTGTCGCGGCTGCGCGAAGAGATCGCCACGCGCATGCCTGACGCCCAGGTGGTGCGCGTGCCGGCCGAAGCGGCCATCGTCGATGGCGCGGCCGATGCAGATGCAGCAGGCGGTGGCGAAGCCGGAGAGCGCTTCACCATCGATGGCGCGGATACCGCGCTGGCCTGGCTGTGCGACGAGGCGGGTTTGGACGAGTCCGCCGCGCGCCAGCTGGTCGACTACCTCGGTTCGACCGCGATCGCGCTGGGGGCGATGCCGACCCAGCAGACCATCGTGTTCGAGCGCTTCTTCGACGAAACCGGCTCGACCCACCTGGTCATCCACAGCCCCTACGGCAGCCGCCTCAACCGCGCCTGGGGCCTGGCCCTGCGCAAGCGCTTCTGCCGCCAGTTCAACTTCGAACTGCAGGCCGCGGCGACCGAGGACGCGATCGTGCTGTCGCTGTCGACCAGCCACAGCTTCCCGCTGATCGAGGTGGCCAAATACCTGCATTCCTCGTCGGCGCAGGACGTGCTGGTGCAGGCTTTGCTGGATGCGCCGCTGTTCCCGGTGCGCTGGCGCTGGAACGCGACCACCGCGCTGGCCCTGCCGCGTTTCGTCGGCGGCAAGAAGGTGCCGCCGCAATTGCAGCGGATGAAATCCGAGGACCTGCTGGCAACGGTGTTCCCCGACCAGGTGGCCTGCCTGGAGAACATCGTCGGCGAGCGCGAAGTGCCCGACCATCCGCTGGTCGCGCAGACGCTGGACGATTGCCTGCACGAGGCGATGGACACCGAGGGCTGGCTCGAGCTGCTGCGCGGCCTGGAATCGGGTGCGATCACGGTGCAGGCGCGTGACCTGGCCGCGCCGTCGCCGCTGGCGGCCGAGGCGCTCAACGCACGTCCCTATGCTTTCCTCGACGACGCACCGCTGGAGGAGCGACGCACCCAGGCCGTGCAGACGCGCCGCTACGCCGATCCGCAGGCGGCGACCGACCTCGGGCGGCTCGACGGCGATGCGGTCGAACAGGTGCGCCGCGAAGCCTGGCCGCAGGCGCGCAACGCCGACGAGATGCACGAGGTGCTGACCGGGTTGGGCTTCGTCACCGCGGCGGAAGTGGCCGGCGAGCCTGCATGGGAGCCCTGGTTGCAGAAGCTGCTGCGCGACGCGCGCGCCACCCGGATAGTCGCCGCCGGCAGGCAGTGGTGGGTCGCGGCCGAGCGCCTGCCGCAGTTGCTGGCGCTGCATCCCTCGGCGTTGCAGCAGCCGGGGATCGCGGTACCGGAGGAGTTCGCGCGCGTCGCCTGGAGCGCCGAGGACGCGGCGGTCGCGCTGCTGCGTTCGCGCCTGACCGGCCTGGGTCCGGTGGCGGCGGCCACGCTGGCCGACAGCCTGGGCATCGCCCCGCTGGCGGTCGACATGGCGATGCTGAAACTGCAGTCGCAGGGTTACGCGATGCAGGGCCGCTTCTCGCCGCATGCCGTCGGCGAGGAATGGTGCGAGCGTCACCTGCTGGCCCGCATCCATCGCTACACGCTCAAGCGCTTGCGTCGCGAGATCGAGCCGGTGGCGCCGCGCGATTTCATGCGCTTCCTGTTCGACTGGCAGCGCGTGTCGAAGGACACGCAGGTCAGCGGCCCGGAGGCGCTGGCGGGCGTGCTGGCGCAGCTGGAAGGTTACGAAGCACCCGCCGCGGCCTGGGAAGGCGACGTGTTGCCGGCGCGCGTGCGCGACTATTCGATCGCCTGGCTCGACGACCTGTGCACCGCCGGCCGTACCCTGTGGACCCGACTGCGCGCGACCGACCCGGAGGCCGGCGCGATGCGCGGCAATCCCTCGCTGCGGTCCACGCCGATCCTGCTGCTGCCGCGCCGCAGCGTGCCGCACTGGACCGCGCTGGTTCGTGCGCCCCCAGGCAAGGCGCAGGCCGAGGACGCGGTGCTCTCGTCGCGCGCGCAGAAGGTCGCCGATTTCCTCGCGATGCACGGTGCGTCGTTCTTCGACGAGATCGTGGGCGGTACGCGGCTGCTGCAGACCGAGCTGGAAGATGCGCTGGCCGAGCTGGTCGCCCGCGGGCGCGCGCATTGCGACAGTTTTGCCGGCCTGCGCGCGTTGCTGGTGCCGGCCTCCAAGCGGCCCACGCCCGGCCACGGTCGCCGCCGCGCGATGATGCTCGGCATCGAGGATGCCGGCCGCTGGGCGCTGGTGCGACGCGTGGCGCCCGAGACGGAAGCTGCAGTTCCCGTCGCTTCCCCGGCGCGCGTCGTGCGCGGACCGAAACCGGATCCTGAGGCGGTCGAGCATGTTGCCCGCGTCCTGCTGCGCCGCTATGGCGTGGTCAGCTGGCGGGTGCTCGAACGCGAAGCCGCCTGGCTGCCCCCCTGGCGCGAACTGCTGCGCGTGTACCGGAGGCTGGAGGCGCGCGGCGAGGTGCGCGGCGGACGCTTCATCGCCGGTCTCTCCGGCGAGCAGTTCGCCCTGCCCGAAGCCATCGGCCTGCTGCGCAAGGCCCGGCAGAAGCCCGAGGACGGCACCCTGGTCTGCGTGAGCGCGCTGGACCCGCTGAACCTGGCCGGGACCGTGGTCGCCGGCGACAAGGTGCCGCGGATCGCCGGCGCGCGCGTCCTCTACCGCGACGGCATGCCGGTGGCGTCGCTGGTGGCCGGGCAGGTGGCCTTCATGGCCGAACTGGCGCCCGGGGACGAGGCAGTGGCCCGCCAGCGGCTGCTGCGTGACCCGGGGGCAGGTTCGATGCCGGCCTGGCTTGAGGCGCCGCCCGTACCGTTCGTCGCCACCCAGTGACCGTTCGTCGGTCCTGTGCCAGCCGAAGTCACCGGCTGGCGATCGACACGTGGATGGTCACCCGTGAAATCACCCCAACGCATTGAATTTGCTTGATTCCTTGTCGGTGCGGTTGGCCGGGGGCAGGCGCAGGGCCGAACCGGCGTCATGATAGTTTTGCGATGCGTTTCGCGGTTTGTGGAATAGCGGACGGTCCATTTCGGTCCGTTCCGCTCCAGGGGGAACCATGGGACAGCAGCATCGCACCGGCCGGCGCCTCGCGTCGGGCTGCCGCGCAGGGGAATGCGCGGCACCACCACTGACGACATCCCGTACGGCCGGCCCGGCGCATGCCTGGCTGGCCGTCGTCGTGCCCTCCGCCGGGGAGGCGGAGGGCATGGCGGTGCGATGGCCGCTGGCGGCCCATCGCTCCTACAACTGCTGATCCACCCCCCTCTGTTTTGCCGAACGGCCCGGATCGGCCGTGCCGTCACCGTCGGGCGCCTAAGCCCGGCTCACAGGAATTGATGCCATGAACAGCACCGGCCACTCCCGGACGTCCCGCCAAGGCAACCGCGCGAACACCCCCGCGCACGCGCTGAAGCCGAACCGCCTGACGATGGCCCTGCTGGCGACCTGGGGGGCGCTGCCCGCCGCGGCCCTGGCCGCCAACAACATCACGCTGACCGAGCGCAGTCCGGGCGTCACCGACACCGCCACCACGATCACCCCGCGCGGCGGCAATCCCAACGTCACCGACATCAAGACCACCACGGTCCGCGGCAACACCGGCTTCAACTCGTTCGGCCACTTCGAGGTCGACACCGGCAACACGGTCAACCTGTACGTGCCCGGCGGCGCCAACAACCTGGTCAACCTGGTACACAACAGCGCGCCGACGATCAATGGCACGCTCAACGGCCTGCTCGAATCCAGCGGCAAGATCGGCGGCAACATCTTCTTCGCCAGCTCGCACGGCTTCGTGGTCGGCGGCGGCGGCGTGATCAACGTCGGCAGCCTGCTGGTGACCACGCCCAGCGGCAACAAGATGCAGGAACTGCTGAGGGTCGCCAACGGCACCGACACGGTCGACAACAACCAGCTGGTGCTGGACCTGCTGGCCGGCAAGTACGACGGCGGCAGCGCCGGCGCGACCGTCAACGGCGTCATCAACAGCGCCGGCCGCGTCGACCTGTTCGCCGCTTCGGCCGTGGTCGCCGCCACCGGTGCGGTGAACGCGGGCGCCAAGGTGTTCGACGCGGCGGTCAACACCGACGGCAGCCTCGACGTCAGTGCCGCGGTGCGCAAGGACGGTACGATCAAGATCGTCGCCGACAACACGGTGGAGATCAGTGGCGGGTTGCGCGCGCTGATGGAGGACAACTCCGGAGCGGTGGTGCAAGTGGCCGCCGCGAAGGGCATCGAGCTGAAGGGCAGCGGCCGCATCGACACGCGCGCCGCGACCGCCGGCCTGGACGGCGGCGACGTGACCCTGGAAGCGCCGACGATCAAGCTGCTGGAAACCTCCGCCGTGGTGACCAGCGCCAGCGGCAACGGCAGCGCCGGCGACATCACCTTCAACGCCTACAGCGACGTCAGCTGCAGCTTCTGCAATGGCGATGCCGGCGACACCCAGACCATCGAGGACCTGGCCGACAGCCTCAAGACCCAGGCCAGCCCGTTGTTGCAGGCCAAGCTGGGCAAGGCGGAAGTGGTCATCGCCGCCGGTGCGGCGCTGGATGCCGGCCACACCGGTGCCGGTACCGGCGAGGCGGGCGACGTCAGCGTGCAGGCGTTCGCCTTCGACCGGCAGATGGCCGGCTTCGCCGAGGCGACCAGTTCGATCAAGGTCGACGGCAGCATCACCGGCCGCGACATCACCCTGCGCGCGGCCAGCGATGCGCATGTGTCGGCGGGCATCCTCAACAGCCTGCTCAACACCGGCGACCTGGCGTCGGACGTCAGCAACCTGGTGGGTTCGATCGGCGAGGAAGCGGCCTGGACCCAGCTGTTCGAAACCCTGCAGGAGTCGGTCGACTACCAGCGCGTCACCGACCTGGACCTGCTCGGCCTGGATCCGAACACCTTCAGCGAATTGACCGTCCTGCTGCCGTACGTGTCGGTGCTGATCGCGCGCGCCAACGCCGATGTCACGGTCAGCTCGACCGCCGTGCTCGATGCTTCGCGCAACCTGGACCTGCAGGCCGACAGCACCCGCCTGGTGCAGGCCTCGACGTTCTCGCTGCCGATCGTCAACAAGAAAATGCCGTTCAACTTCGGCCTGGCCTACGGGCGGATCGACGGTACGACCAAGGTCGACGTGCAGAGCGGCGCCGAACTGAATGCCGGCGGCAACCTGGGCATCCGCGCGCTGAGCAACGACACGCTCGACGTCATGGCCACCTCGGTCAACAACCATGATGCCGCCGGCAACACGCTCACCACGATGGGCATCGCCTTCAGCATGGCCCACAGCGACATCACCACCGAAGCGCTGGTCGCCAAGGGCGCCGAGCTGGACGTGGACGGGAACGTGGCCGTGGCCGCGCTGACCGAGCAGAACCTGTCCAACAGCGCCGACTTCAAGGCGATCGGCGATGGCGCCACCGGCGGCCCGGCGATCGCGCTGACCCTGTTCAACAGCAAGACCCGCGCGGTGTTCGACGCGAACCTCTCCGGTGCGACCGACCTGGCCGTGTCGGCGACCAACCTGGTCCACAGCCAGAGCAACAGCGCCGCCGTGCAGGTGGGCAAGAACGCGCTCAACCACCTCAAGAAGCAGGTGATGGGCAGCTCGCAGGTCAAGGGCGTCACCGACGCGCTGACCAACAAGGTCAAGTCGCTGTTCGGCATGAAGCCCAGCGCGGAGAAGGAAAAGCCCCCGACCGAGAGCAAGTTCCGCCTGGCCTCGGCGCTGGCGATCGGCATCTCCGACCACCAGGCCGAAGCGATCATCGGCAGCGGCAACACCGCCCCGGACATCGACATCGCCGGCAACCTGAGCCTGCAGGCGATGCAGCGCCAGTCCTCGATGCACAACAGTGCCGACAGCACGGTTAATGCCGATGCCGAGAAGGACGACGGCTCCAAGACTTCGATCAGCGTCGCCGCGGCCTACGACCAGATCAACCAGCAGACCCGCGCGATCGTCGGCGACGGCAGCAGCCTGAGCGCCGCGCGCATTGGCGTCGGCGCGCGCAACGAGCAGCTGCTCGACCTGGGCGACATCACCCGCTGGAGCTCGGTGTCGGACATCTTCGGCAACCTGAAGACGATCGCCGGCGGCCTGCCGGAGATCCCGGGCAGCATCTCCACCTCTTACGCCAATTCGACCAGCGAGGCCCAGGACCTGGGCATGGCCGGCTCGTTCGCGGTCAGCTACCACGCGCTGGATGCCACCGCCTGGGTCGGCGACAACGTCAGCCTGACCAGCACCGCCAGCGACGGCAGCGCCTGGAGCAGCAAGCCGCTGCTTGGCCTGGCGCCGTTCTACGACGACCAGGGCGATCCGGAAGAGGCTCGCGAGGAGCTGCGCAACCTGCAGTGGGACTGGGATGCGTCGCTGGCGGTGCAGGCCGACACCCTGGTCGAGCAGCTGTCGATCGCCGGCAACCTGTGGTGGACGCTGTTCAACGTCGGCGCCGATGGCGACGACGGCAAGGCGGTCGGTGGCGGCATCAACGTGCAGGTCGCGACCAACCGCAGCGTGGCCGGCATCGGCGCCAACGGCACGGTGGAGTCGGAGAAGGTCGACGTCTCCGCGCACCAGGACGAACTGTTCATCGGCATCAGCCCCTCGGCAGGCAAGGGCACCAGCGCGGCCGGCAACGGCGCGGTGGTGGTCGGCGTGGTCGATGCGAACGTCAATGCATCGATCCACCAGAGCACCGCGGTCACTGCCGGCCAGGTCGGCGTGTCGGCCCAGCACGATATCGGCCTGTGGAGCGCAGCCGGCGCGCTGGCGGTCTCGCAGGAGACCAGTATCGGTATTGGCGCGGCAGTCAACGTGCTGACCAGCGACGTGGAAGCGCTGGTCGGCGACAACAACGGCCGCGATGACGATGGCATCAATCTCTGGCGCCCAGAGTCGCTGGGCGATGGCGCCAACGGCGGCAACGCCAACTGGAGCGTCGACGAGATGCTGGTCGATGCGAAGAGCACCGGCCAGAGCGGCGCGTTCGGCATCGCCGGCGCGCTGGCGCGCAGCGAGCAGGAACAGCAGAAGCAGGACGAAGCCACCGAAGAGGACGGCGGCGGTGACAAGGGCCCGATGAGCATCCTCAGCGAGGAGGGTCTGAAGGTGCTGGGCAAGTACGCGCTCGGCCAGGCGGGCCTGTACGACGGCCTCGCGACGGCGGTCGACTACGGCACCAAGATCAAGGATGCGCTGACCTCCACGCCCGACAAGGTGGCCGGCCAGCTGGAAGGCGGCAAGGATGCGCAAAAGCCCGAAAACCAGATCGCCGGTGCAGGCTCGGCCTCGATCAACGTCGCCGGCCAGAACACCCGCGCCATCGTCAGCGGCATCACCCTCGATCCGCGCACCGCGGGCACGGGCAGCGATGTCACCGTGCTCGCGCTCAACCAGACCAACCAGTTCAGCGGTGCCGGCGCCGGCGCGCTGACCCTGGCCTCCGGTCCGAAGTCCGACCGCAGCTCGGCCGTGGCCGGCGCGATCGCCTACAACCACCTGTTCAACGAGACCGAGGCGCTGGTCGACGGCGTCACCTTCAACAACAGCGATTCGCTGGTCGTGCAGGCGGCCAGTGCCGGCGACCAGATCGCGATGGGCCTGGGCCTGGCGGTCTCCACCGGTGGCACCAACAACACCGCGGTGGCGATCTCCGCGTCCGGCGGCGCCATCACCAACACCACGCGTGCGGCGGTGGTCGACAGCGAGGTCAACCAGCGCGACGACGCCGGCAGCACCCAGACGATCGAGGTCTCGGCCTACGACCGCGCCCGCGTCCTGCTGGGCGGCGGTTCCTTCGCCGGCACCTCGGGCAGCGGCACCAGCGCCGGCGGTTCGCTGGTGATCGGCTACCTGGGCAACAAGCTCCAGGCCGAGTGGCTGGGCAGCGAGGCGCACGGCTTCGACCAGTTCGGCGTCGGCGCGTTCAGCGCCACGCGCGTGCTGGCCGGTGCGATCGCCGGCGCGGTCTCGGTCGGCAGCGACAGCACCGCCGGATCCGGGTCGATGTTCGTGCTGATCGTCGACAACGAGGTCAGCGCCAAGGTCGACAAGAGCGACGACAACGACCATTCGGTGCTCGAGGGCGGCGACGTCGAGGTCCTGGCCAAGAGCGTCAGCGGCTTCAGCGCGCTGGATGCGCAGTTCGACAGCGCGTCCACCTCGGCCCTGTCGAGCAGTGGCCTGGACCTGGACGGCAGCAGCACGGTGGCCGGCATCGAGGTGGAGCAGTCCACCGACGACAGCCTGTTCGGCGGCGACGACGACACCAGCACCAATCACAGCCTGTTCGACGGCGTCCCCGCCGGCGAGGCGATCCTGGGCATCGCCGGCAGCCTGTCGCTGTCCAACGGCAAGGCCGTGGGCGTGTCGGCCGGCGGCATCTACACCGGCAGCGACTACACCGCTTCGGTCGCCAACACCGACGTCACCCTGGACGGCGACCTCGACGTGCACGCGCTCAACAGCACCGAGGCGCTGGCCGCCGCGGTGTCGGGCGCGATCGGCAACGGCGACTCGGCCACGTCCGGGTCGATCACCGCGATCATCGCCCGTGGCACGGTCACCGCGACGGTCGACATGACCGGGCGCAGCAAGGCGCTGGAAGCGGACAATCTTGACGTCACCGCCACCAAGGGCGGCGGCGCCTACTCGCTGGCCGGCAACATCACCGGCAGCGCCGGCGCCAAGTCGGTCGGTGGTGCGTTCAGCATCAACGACATGGAGCAGGGCACCCGCGCCGAGGTCAAGGGCGGTACCTACGACCTGTCGGGCGATGCCACCATCGGCGCGGCGCAGCAGAGCCACATCATCACTGCGGCTTTGTCGGGCAGCGTATCGCTGAGCGACCTGGCGATCGGCGGCGCCGGCACCTTCAACCGCATCGCCGACACCACCACCGCAGCGCTGACCGATACCACTCTGGACGCGCGCAACCTGTCGGTGACCGCGAGCCAGCCCGGCCTGGGCGCGCAGATCTGGTCGCTGGCCTTCAACCTGTCCGCCAGCGGCGGCGCCAGCGCGGTCGGCGGTGCGGTCGCGATCAACCTGATCGACGCCGAACGCTCGGCCAAGGTCAGCGGCAGCACGGTCAACCTGACCGGCGACGCGACCCTGGCGTCCTCGCTCGACGGCGAGATCTGGGGCTTCGCGGTCGACGCGACCGGCGGCAGCGGCAATGGCGTGGGCGGCTCGATCGTGGTCAACAACATCGACGGCAGCGATACCGTGCTGGTCGAGGACAGCGACATCAGCACCACCAAGGCCGACGGCGAACTGAAGCTCGACGCCAGCGCCGGCAACGGCCTGATGATCGCCTCGCTCACCGGGTCGATCAAAGGCGGCGGCGGCAATGCGGTGGGCGGCGCGGTCTCGGTCAACCGGATCGGTGCCGACCGCAGCGCTCTCATCCAGAACGACGCGGCCAACACCATTTCCGGTTTCGGCGACGTCTCGCTGCTGGCCGGCGCGGACCAGGACATCTATGCGATCGCGGTGGCCGGCGGCGGCGCCGGCAACGTCGCGGTGAACGGCTCGTCGACCAGCAACATCCTCGAGGGCACCGAACGCGCGGCCGTGGAAGGCGGCAGCATCGATGCCGGTTCGTTGAAGGTGTCGGCGGCCGAGGGCGACCGCACCATCTGGAGCCTGGGCGGTGCGGTCAGCGGCGCCGGCAGCGTCGCCATCGGCGTGGCCAACGCCAACAACATCATCCTGGCCAAGCGCCAGGCCGAAGTCAGCGGTGCCAGCCTGACCCTGGACGGCACGCTGGAAATCGAGAGCGGCGGTGCGGCCCACATCCGTTCGGCGGCGGTCGGCGGTGGCGGTGGCGGCAGCTTCGCAGGCGGTGCCTCGATCGCGATCAACGTGATCGAAGGCGAGGAATCGGCGGCGCTCACCGGCAGCACCGTGCATTCGGCCGATTCGGTCAGCGTCACCGCCACCCGTGGCGACGCGGACATCAAGACCCTGGCAGGCAACGTGCAGGGCGGCGGCAGTGCGGCGGTTGGCGGCGCGGTGGCGATCAGCACCATCGGCCAGAAGCGCGACGCGAAGATCACCGACAGCACCCTGGAAATCGGCAGCGGCGCGATCGACGTGCTGGCCTCGACCAGTGGCCGGATCGACACGCTGGCCGTGGCCGGCGCGGGCGCGGGCGCGGGCGCGGGGGCCTTCTCCAACGCCAGCAACAACATCGCCGCGCGTACCGGCGCGGTCGTGCAGAACAGCGGCGGTACCGCGGGCAATGTCACCGTACGCGCCACCGACGACTCGGAGATCAACGCCATCTCCGGCGGCGTCGCCGTGGCCGGTGGTGCAGGCGCGGGCGCAGGCACTGCGATCAACCGCATCGAAAGCAAGATCGAAGCGGCCCTGACCGGCACGCGTGGCGCCGGCTGGAAGGTCACCAACCTGGCCGTCGACGCCGATTCCTCCAGCGACATCCTGTCGGTGGCGGTCGGCGGTGGCGGCGGCAGCGGCGCCGGTGTCGGCGCGGCGGTCGCCACCAACCTGATCACCACCAGCAGCAAGGCCCACGTCAGCGACGGGGCCAAGGTGGTCGCGCAGCACAACATCGGCATCAGCGCGAGCAACCACGACGCGATCCTGGGCATCGGCGCGGGCATCGCCGGCGCCGGCTCGGTGGCGGTGGGCGCGTCGGTGACGGTCAACCTGATCGAGACCCGGACCGAGGCTTATATCTCGGGCGCGACGACCGAAGTCAGCGCGCTGGGGCTGAGCAGCAGCGACACGATGACCATCGACAGCGGCGAACTGCTCAACGCGCCGCTGGACGACCGCGAGTGGTTCGACAAGTCCACGGTCGAGGGCGACCATGGCGACGACGAGGAATGGGTCGGGGGCGACCTGTTCAATCCGGCGCCCAACCTGGGCATCGGCCAGCGCACGTTCACCGGCCTGGCCGTGCAGGCCAGCAGCCTGCAGCAGGTCGGCCAGCTGTCGCTGGCCGCAGCGATCTCGGTGGTGCCGCTGGGCGGCGCCTCGGTGGCGGGCCTGTTCAATACCAGCGTTCTCGGCGGTGCGACCGAGGCGTATATCGACTCGGCGAAGATCAACCAGGCCGCCGGTGCCGGCAGCGCGCAGGACGTGCATGTCGGTGCGGCCAGCCATGGCTTCAGCGCCAGCTACGAGGCCAGCCTGGGCGTGTCGGCCGGCTGGGCCGGCGTGGGCGCCGGCGTCGACGTGCTGGTCAACCAGCGCACGACCCGCGCCAGCGTGAGCGGAGCGACGCTGGACAGCGTCGGCGACACCACCGTACAGGCCGAATCCACCCAGTACGCCAGCAGCGTGGTCGCCGCCGCCGGTGGCGGCGTGGTCGGTGCCGCGGCGGCGGCGCAGATCAGCATCCTCAAGGGCACCACCGAAGCGCTCGTCGGCGGTGGCAGCCAGCTCGACGTGGGTTCGCTGGATGTCGACGCGTCCGCATTGCAGGTCATCGCTCCGAACGTGGCGACGCTTGCCGCCGGCGTCGGTGCGCTGGGCGCGGGCTTTGGCATGGTCTACAACCAGAGCACGACCCGTGCCTGGGTCGGCGAGCCGATCGGCACCGACGGTTCGGCGATCAACACCCGCATCGATGCGGGTGGCGTGGATATTTCGGCCGATAACACCACGCGCCTGCAGATGCTCGGCGTGGGTGTCGCTGGCGGCGGCGCGGCGATCGCCGGCACCGCCACGATCGCGATCATCGAGACCGAGACCGAGGCCGGCGCGAGCCAGGCCGACTTCGGTTCGTCGGGCAACCGCATCGATCACCTGGACATCGACGCCAGTGATCGCCTCAAGGCCAACACCACGGTCGGTTCGGCCGCCGCCGGCGCACTGTCCGTCGGCGCCAGCGCGAACGTGCTGGTGGCCAACAGCGCCACCCGCGCGGTGCTGGACAACAGCAGCGTGTACGCCAGCGGCGATGTCGGGGTTGACGCGAACCGCACCACCGACGTCACCATGAACACCGTCACCGGTTCCGGCGGCACGGGCGTCGCCCTGGGCGGCAGCATCGGCCTGCTGGTGCTGGGTTCGGGCGCATCGACCCAGGTCAGCGAGGAGGGAGAGTCGTTCGACCCGATGGGCGAGCTGAACAAGGGTGGCAACGGCACGCTGTCCAAGCTCGATGGCATCGGTGACGACGATCGGGTTGGCGACATCACCTACGAAGACTACGTCTACAACACGGCGACGAAGGAGTACGAGCGCGTCGAGCGCACCGACGCAACGGCGAAGACCAAGCTCAACAGCAGCAGCAAGGCGACCGGCAGCGACCGCCTGCAGGCGTCCGCGCCGGCCAGCTACAAGCACGAGACCGTCGCCCGCATCAACGGCAGCACGGTGGTGACCTCCGGCGATGCCGGCGTCAATGCGACCGATCGCCTGGAGTCGAGCAACCTGGCCGGCAACGTGGCCGTGGGCGGCCTGGCCGGCGTCGGCATCGGCATGGGCCTGACGTTCTCCAACGCGCAGGTCAAGGCCGAAGTCCTGGGCGGGAGCCTGGACGCGAACGACGTCAGCGTTTCGGCGCAGTCGCTCGACCTGGGCGCTGCCCCGGCGGTGACGGTCAAGGCCGAGAGCGGCGCGGCCGGTGGTTTCGTCGGCGCAGGTGCCGCGGTGGCCGTGGCGGTCGTGGACAACCGCGTCTCGACCACCCTGGGCGGCAACATCGATGCCTCGGGCACGCTGACCGGGCGTGCGCGCGATGCGCAGGACATCCGGGTCGAGGCCCTGGGTGCCAACGTGGGCGGCGCCGCCGGCGCCGGCCTGGTGATCGGCGTGGCCAAGCACGACAGCGAGGTGTCGCTGGACGTGGCCCCGGGCGTATCGCTCGAAGGCGCCCGCATCGACCTGGCGAGCATCTCCGAATCGGCGGTCAGCCTGGTCGGTCGTGGTGGCTCGGGCGGCATCCTCGCCGGCGTCAACGCGACGATCATGGTGGCCAGCGACGACAGCGATTCCCGACTCACGGTAGGCGAGAACGCCGAGGTCCTGGCCGGCGGCACGCTGCTGCTGTCCGCCGAAGCGCGGCCGCACGTGGACATCTTCAGCGCAGGCGTGGCCATCGGTGGCCTGCTGTCCGCCGGCGGCACCGTCGCCGTCGCCGACAACACCGCCAATGCCACGCTGGACCTGCGCAGCGGTGCGCACCTGGCCGCGCGCGATGCCACCCTGGCCAGCCGCATCGGCCTCAATGCCGGGCGCAACAGCGCCGGGGTGCAGGCCTACGGCGTCAGCGGCGGCGCGGGCGTGGCGGTGAATGCCGTCGTCGCCACCGCGAAGAACGAAAGCAGCAGCAGCCTGACCAGCGCCAGCGACGTGGTGTTCGAGGGCAAGGGCGGCAAGTGGGACCTGGTGGCCTCCACCGACACCCGCCAGCGCGCCTGGACCACCGGCCGCGCCGGCGGCCTGGTCACGCTCGGCGCGCATGTATCGGATGCCACCGCCAACGCGACCACCGAGGTGCTGGTCAATGGCCTGTTCACCGGCAGCTATGCCGGCATGAACGTGAGCGCGAGCGCGGCGGTGGACAACCTGGCCGAAGCTTCCGCCGGCCAGGGCGGCCTGGTCAGCGGCGCGGCCTCCAGCGCCAGCACCCGCGACGACAGCACCACCCGCGCCGAGCTCTACGCACGTGGCCAGGGCAGCGATGCCGCCCGCCTGGGCGACCTGACCCTGACGGCGTTGCACCAGTCCACCTTCAACGCCTTCGTCGACAGCACCAGCGCCGCGGTGCTGGGCATGAGCGGCTCGTGGGCGAAGAACACGATCGACCTGGATACCCATGCCCGCCTGCTGGGCGGGTCGGACGTGATCGCCAAGAGCTACAACCAGGATGCGCGGAACAAGGCGATCAAGAACGCCAGCGCCAGCTACAACGTCCAGTCCGGTTCCGGCGGCATCTTCGACGCGGCCGCGGCCAGCAGCGTCTCGGAGCTGTACCTGGATGCGCAGAGCACCATCGGCGACAACGTGGACCTGGCGCTGTCGGGCGACTGGCGCAACCCGCAGAAGCTCGTCGTGCAGGCTTACAACGACGTCTACGCGCGCGATCGGGTCAAGCTCGACAGCGGTGGCGCGATCGCCATCGCCGACGCCGAGTCCAGGGTCGACGTGAAGCAGGCCGACGCCAAGGTGTCGGTCGGCAACGGCAGCGACCTGTACAGCATCGGCGACCTGGTGCTGTCGGCCAGCGGCCGTTACGACATCGAAACCTCGACCAATGCCAAGACCTGGGGCCTGGCCGGCGCGGCGATGGGCGACAGCCTGGCCAAGGTCGACGCGAACTACATCGTCGACGTCGGCGACGTCGACCTGTTCGCCTACGGCGACCTGAAGTTCCTGGCCGGTTTCGATGCAGCCGGGGCGATGAACAAGGCGACCCTGGTCGCGCGCACCGACCTGTGGAACAACACCGCCTTCCCGGTGGTGAACGATCCCGAAGCCGTGGCCTGGTACCAGCGCGACTCCAGCGTGAACCTGGCTTCGACCAGTGCCGGCCGTGCGGTCGGCGACGTCTACGCCTATGCCGGCACCGGCTACTCGGTGCTCACCGGCGAAGGCGTGGGTAAGGACCTGTACCGCGAAGGCATCGGCAAGGCGCTGGGCCTGTCGCTGGACATCACCGGCGGCGACACGATCAACGGCGGCCTGGCGGTCGTCACCGCCAACGGCAGCCTGGATGCGGGCGTCTACAGCCAGCGCCACCTGCGGGTCAGCGGGCTGAAGTACTTCATCGACGGAGTGGAAGTCACCGACCTGGGCAGCATCGACGCCAATACGACCGGCACCCTGACGGTGCGGCCGATCATCGATGCCAGCGAGGACGTCACCTGGTCGGTCCGCGAAGGCAACTACTCGCAGCTGATCAGCGACCGCATCGAGGAACTCCAGCGCCGCCTGTCCGACTATGGCCTGTCGCCGATCGAGAAGTCCGGCTTCCAGGCCGAGCTCAACCTGTTGACCCGCACCCTGGACAAGCTCTACGCCGACATGGGCGGCACCCCGGGCAGTGGCGTCAGCCTGCCGTCCCAGCTCAAGGTCTGGCTGCTGCAGGTCGACCCGATCCTGGCGCGCCCGGGCAACATCCACGTCAAGGGCGATGCGCTGGTCGGCCAAGGCAGCCTGAGCGCGCCGGGCGATGCCAAGATCGAGATCGCCAATGCCAGCTCGCTGTTCCTGGACATCAAGGGCCTGGAGATCCCCGACCGCGAGGGCGGGCAGGTGCTGTTCAACGGCGCCAAGATGCGGAACAACGCCGAGATCAATGCGGCCAACCGTCCTGGCCTGCTCGCGAACTTCGGTTCGATCGAGACCTCGGACAATTCGCCGCCGCCGGTGATCTCGATCATCAACAGCTACAACCCGGCCACCGGCCAGGTCGACGGATCCGGCCTGAAGGCGCCGGCGCCGGACATCTACGTCAACGGCAGGATCAGCAACCGTCGCGGCAGCATCGACCTGACCGCCTCGTACGGCAGCATCTACGCCAACGCGGACATCCGCGGCCAGAGCCTGAACATCAGCGCGGGCAAGGACTTCGTCCTCAACAACATGGACGGGTTCACCCACATCGGCGGCGACCCGGCCTACAACAACACCGGCGGCACGCTCAACCCGGCGAACTCGGCGACCGTGGCCGGCAACAACGTGGTGATCACCGCGCTGTACCTGAACATCAACGGCCTGGTCCAGAGCGGCGTGGCCGACTGGTCGGTCGTCATCGACGAAAGCGCCTTCAACAACCTGGCCAACCTGCGCGCGGCATGGAAGGCGGGCGGTGCGGCAGTGGTGCAACTGGCCACGACCGATGCGCGCCTGGGCCGGATCGGCTACAGCTACGACTTCAAGTCCGAGAGCATCGTCCTGGACCAGGTCGACATCGGTGGTGGCTACATGGAGCTGACCGGCCACATCCTCAGCACCGGCAACGGCCAGCTGCGCGTGCTCGACGGCTACAGCCAGGTCAAGGTGGTCAACAACACCATCCGCGACCTGACCATCTCCGGCATCGACCTGGGCAACGGCGTGCAGGGCCAGCTGCGGATCAACGACCTGGCCCGCAAGGCCGGCGACGACCGCGCCTGGTCGACGATCTACACCTACGACAACGGCCAGGTGCAGCGCTACGAGGGCTGGAGCAGCGAGATCCGGGTCGCAGACCCGTTCAAGGTCGGCAGCTCGGCGGGACGCACTGCCCAGTACGACGTCACCGACGGCCGGACCTACGTCTGGCTGCAGGGGCGCGACCGTACCGATACGCGGACCAAGGTCGAGTATTGGGACGAGTTCTGGGGCTTCATCCCCACCGGCGACGGCACCGAGCTCAGCAACGTCACCGTCAAGGGTGACAGCAAGCCGATCGACGGCGCCGAGTACATGGGTAACGCCAACCATGCCTACAAGGTCGACAAGTTCACGATCGACCTGCAGGTGCTGGCCCTGCGCCTGGCCGGCAGGAATGCCGAAGCCGATGCACTGGCGAATGCCTATCAGCGGGCCATCAAGGGCGATCCCGGCGCGGCGGAAATCCAGCCGTACCTGACTTGGCTGACCGAAGAGGGCAAGGTCATCAGCCAGCTCGACCAGGTGTACGTCACCGATGGCGAAGAGGTCATCAGCCGCACCAACGGCGGCTACTGCCGCAAGCATTTCATCTGGTGCCACGTCTATCGCACCACCCGCACCACGGTGTTCCAGACCGGCCTGCGCGAGATCGACCGCTTCACCGTGCTGGCCGACTCGCCGATCGCGATCGACTTCATCGGCTACGAGACCGGCCTGATCGACCTGACGTCCAAGGGCAACGTGACCCTGCTGGGCTCGCTGTTCAATGAGAGCGGCAGGACCTCGGTCAAGGTCACCGACGGCGCTCTGACCCAGGGCAACGATTCGGTCGTGTCGGCCGCCAACCGCCTGGAGCTGGAAGCGCGCGACGGCATCGGCAGCGTCGAGCAGGGGCTGCGCGTGCAGGTCGGCGACACCCTGTCGGCCTACAGCAGCCAGGGCGACATCAACCTGCAGGCGGTCAACGGCGGGCTCGACTTCACCCGGCTGGAGGCCGCGCGCGGTGACGTCAACGTGCTCGCCCAGGGCGACATCACCAGCAGCAACGGTGCGGCCGTCACTGGCGCATCGATCGGCCTGGTTTCGACCCACGGCAGCATCGGCAGCGCCAGCGAACTGCTGAACATCAACACCGGCAGCAACGAGCGCGCGCTGTTCAGCGCCGAGGCGGTCGGCGGCGTGTTCGTCGAGGAGACCAACGGCGACCTGTGGATCGACACGATCCGCGCTGGCGGCGACGTGCATGTGAAGGTGCGCAACGGCGACCTGCTGGATGGCAACGCCAACGTGACCTACGAGGAGCGTTCGCTCGACCAGCTGCGCGAGTTGTGGGAGGGCATGGGCCTGACCGGCGCCAAGGCCGACGAAGCGCTGCTCCTGCAGAAGGAGTCGCTGGTCCGCGCCGGCAACCAGCGTTACGCCCGCTACTGGCAGATGCGCAACGTCCGCCTGGACAACGGCAGCTGGGTCGCGGATTCCTACAATCCGTCCCAGGCCGACTTCAGTGCCGACCAGGTCGCGCAGATGCGCGCACTGGGCTGGAGCGATGCGCGCATCGCCGAGGCGCAGGCACAGCAGCAGACCGAGTACGCGAAGTGGAACGCCGAGTTCGGCGGTGCGACCTATGCGTCCGCCTACGAGTACGAACTTTCGGCCACCGAGCTGACCGCGCTGGAGTCCACTTCGCACTGGACCGAGGACGAACTGCGCTATTCGGTGTCCGCCAGCCTGCTCAACCGCGGCAGTGGCGGCTCCGGCCGGATCGAGGGAATGAATGTCGAAGGCCGCAACGTCACGCTGGAGGCCAACAAGATCGGCCGCCTGCTCGACGAGGACGTGGTGATCGACCTGAGCCAGGGTCCGGTCTCGCTGACCCCGGCGCAGCGTGCCGCGCTGGCTTCGGCCGAGTACGACGACATCTACTTCGACGACGACACCAACCCGACCCTGATCCGCATCGTCCAGCGCGACGACGTGAACATCCGGGCCACTGGCGATATCCGCGCCACGGCGCTCGGCGACGTGTACCTGGGCGGCGATCGCGACTTCAACATCTACGACGTCAACGGCCACACCGTCCACATCAAGACCGACGGCAGCATCAGCAGTGCCAATGGCACCAATGTCGTCGTGCGCGGCCATGACGTGGTGCTGGAGGCCGCCGGTGGCACCATCGGAGGCGATCCGGTCGGCGGCGACGGCAGCCTGCACACCGCCATCGATGGCGAGCTGACGGCACGTGCCAAGGTCGTGGACCTGGTCAACCATGGCGACCTCAGCATCCAGCGCATCACCGGCACCGATGCCCTGCGCCTGCGCGTGCTGGGCAACCTGTCGGCGACGACCCAGCTGGGCGAGAACCTGCTGGGTGGCAGCATCGACCTGTGGGTCACCGGCAATGCCGGCGACGCCCTGTCGCGGATCCAGCTCGGTACCGGCGGCCTGGCCGACCGGATCAACCTGGACATCGGTGGCAACGCGTGGATCGGCGGCCTGCAGGGCGCGCTGGGCCTGCCGGGCGTACTGCGCTTCGGCAACGTCGAGGTGGGCGGCCTGCTCGACATCGGCCAGACCACCGACCTGTGGCAGTACGGCGACTGGAACGTCGGCGGCCTGTCGCTGGACCTGGGCAACCTGTGGCGGATGCAGGCCGGAACCTCGCTGTTCGCTGGCAGCGGCATCTATGCCCGCGTCGACGGCGACGCCGAGCTGGGCGACATCGAAGCCGGCGACGCAGGTGCGTCGATCGACATCGAGGCCTACCGCCTGTCCGCCTCGCACGATGGCGCGCAGTGGCTGGCCGACGACCGGCTGCGCCTGCGCGCTGCCGGTGGCGACATCGGCCAGGTCACGCGTTACGTGACCCTCGGTGCGCAGCGCCTGGACGTGGCGAGCATCCCCGGCAGCGTGTACGCGAACCTGCTGGGTGGGATCGGCGCTGGCAGCATCGCCAGTGCCGGCAGCCAGTGGCTGACGACGCTGGGCAACGTCTCGCTGGACCAGGTCCGCAGCGGGGGCGGCGACATCTACCTCAGCGGCACCGGCGTGGTGTCGATCGCGGACCTGTTCGCGCAGGGTGCGCTCGACCTGCAGGGCCAGGATCTGGTCCTGGGCACGGCCGAGAGCCGCACCGGCGACACGGACATCGTCGTGACCGGCAGCCTGGAAGCGGGCGACCTGACGGTCGGCGGCAACTGGACGCTGGATGCGACCACGGCCGACATCGGCACGGCCGACGTGGTTGGCGATGCGGACCAGGTGGTCGGTACGCTGACCCAGCAGCAGCTGATGGTGGGCGGCGACTGGACGCTGGTGGCCGACGAGGCCGACGTCGTCGCTGCGACGATCCAGGGCCATGCCACGCAGCAGGCCGGTCGCCTGGGCATGGACACGCTGGCCGTGGGTGGCAACTGGCAGCTGGACGGTGGCGACGCGGTGGTCGCGAGCGCGCAGGTCGGTGGTTCGGTCAACCAGGACGTGGATGCACTGACGCTGGGCGACCTGACGGTGGGCGGCAACTGGACGCTGGATGCGGCCACGGCCGACATCGGCACGGCCGACGTGGTTGGCGATGCGGACCAGGTGGTCGGCGCGCTGACCCAGCAGCAGCTGAGGGTGGGCGGCGACTGGACGCTGGAGGCCAACGAGGCCGACATCGTCGCGGCGACGATCCAGGGCAATGCCACGCAGCAGGCCGGCCGCCTCGGCATGGATACGCTGGCCGTGGGTGGCAACTGGCAGCTGGACGGTGGCGACGCGGTGATCGAGCAGGCCACGGTGGCCGGCGATGTCGATGTCACGCTGGCGGGCGATCTCTCGCTGGGTTCGCTGGATGCGAGCTCGACCCGGATCACCGCAGGCAACGCATCGCGGATCGGCCGGCTTGGCATCGATGGGGACCTGCTGTTGCAGGTCGCCAACAACCTGTCGCTGGGCCAGGCCCGGGTGAGCAACGATGCGGTCCTGCGCCACACCGGCGCGAATGGCACGCTCGTCTACGGCGAGCTGGATATCGGCAACACGCTGGAAGTGACCGGTGCAGGCGACTGGACCGGAGGCACGGCGACGGCCGGTGCCGACGTGCTCTTCGACGTCGGCAGCGCCAACCTGCAACGGCTGGAAAGCCTGCGTGGCGACCTGTTGCTGCAGGCACAGCGGCAGTTCGCCGCTGGCGCACTCGCCACGCCGCAGGGCCTGATCGACCTGGTCGCCGGCAGCATCGACGTCGGCACCGCCGACGCCGCGGCCACGCTGGACATGCACGTCACCGGTGGCCCCCTGCGCATCCTGCACGGCCACAGCGGCGGCAACCTGACCCTGACCGCGGCCACCGGCTCGCTGGCCGAGATCCACTTCGGCACCCCGGCCGATCCGGATGCGGTCGACGGACTGTCGACCGCGCACCTGAAGTCGGGTGCCGACATCCTCGTGCGCACCGACGGCGACCTGTACGGCGGCAACGCCGAGGCCGAAGGCCTGGTCACCCTGATCGGCCGCAACATGCGTCTGGGCCGGGTGCAGAGCCTGCAGGGTGATGTGTTCCTGCAGGCCGAACAGGACATCTGGGGCCTGCTGGTAGAGGCGCAGGGCGACGTCGGCATCGTTGCCGGCGGCAACCTGGACATGCCCGACGTGCGCTTCGGCGGCACCTACTCGCTGAAGGCGGGCAAGGACCTGACCGTCGGCATCGGCGGCGACCTCAACGTACGCGGCGTTGCCGAGGCGGGGCGTAACCTGACCTTCAACGTCGGTGGCGACGTGGACCTGGCCGCGATCAAGGCCGGGCGCAACGTGCTGGTCAATGCGGGGGGCTCGATCCACCTGGACGAAGGCATCGAGGCCGGCGGCGACATCGACCTGCTCGCACGCCGCGGCAGCGTCAGCAGCGGTGGCCTGATCCACTCGAGCGGCCAGCATGATGGCCAGCCGACCAGCGGCGAGATCCGTGTCACCGCCGCCGGTGATGTCGACGTGGCCGGGTTCCAGGCCGATGCCGGCAACATCGATGTCGACGGCCGCAGCCTGAGCATCGGTTCACTGCTGGCCAGTGGCGACATCGACCTGCTGGGGCGTGGCTTCATCCACGTCGGTAGCAGCCGCAGCGGCGGCCGCCAGGACTGGCGTGCGGACGAGGACATCGCGTTCGACCAGCTGCTGGCGGGCACCCAGGCCTACCTGGACAGCCTGCTCGACACGCGCGGCAGGCTGCTTTCGGCCGGTGCCGGCGCGGTGGTCAATGCCGGCTGGCGCAGCGGCGTGGCCAGCGAAGCCACGGTCTGGATCGACCAGGCGTTCATGCCGACCCTGAGCGTGCATTCGGGCAACCGGATCCACGTCGGCGACGCCAACATCGGCCAGGCGGTCGACCTGCACGGTCGCGACATCGAACTGTACGGACGGCATACCGGCACGGGCAGCCTGAACCTGTGGGTCGAGGGCAGCGGCGCGGTGGCAGCGCAGCGTTTCGACGCGGTGATCGACGCCGGCGCGATCCTCGTGCCGCGGCTGTACGCGGTCGATGGGACGCTGCGCACCACGGCCGACCTGGTGGTGATCGAGGACGCCAGCCACGTCGACTACCTGCGCCTGCACACCGCCAACGCCAACGTGCTTATGGACAACACCACGCCTCTGTACCAGGCCGGTGCGGACGTCCAGCTGTACGAACTGGACAGGCAGTTCCGCCTGGCCCAGGCGGGCCTTGTCACGAGCACCAACTCCTACGTCGTGCATCGCCGCTTTACCCACCAGGTGCTGGTCCCGAACTTCCATTCGCCGCACGTGGACACGCTGCTCGAGTTCCAGCGCAACAGCGGAGCCCGCTATGGCGAACAGCACCTGTCGGCGGGCTTCACCGACCAGCGCCTGGGCGACCTGCCCTCGCAGCTGTACTCCGACGGCGATGCCCCGGAAGGCTGGGAACTGACCTGGAGCAACCTGCCCGCCAGCCTGCGCATGCAGCTGTCGGGGGATGGCAGCGAAGGCGACACGAAGGAAGAAGAACGCAACCTGGGAGCGATGCTGTGGTGATTTCGAAGGGGCGGTACGGATTGCGCCTGGCCATGCTGGCCACGCTGTGGGGTATCAACGGATTGGCGCTCGCGCAGGTCGCACCGACGCTGCCGGGGCAGGTCAGCCCGGTGCTGCAACGCGAACAGCTCGAACAGCAGCAGCGCCAGCGCGAGATGGAAGAGCGCGCCCGCCAGCTGCAGGTGCCCGCGCTGAAAGGCGAGGCCCTCGAGGCGCAGGCGCTGCCCGACCAGGACGTGGCGTTCGTGCTGCAGAGCATCCGCTTCACCCCGTCGGTGTTCCTGCAGGAACCCGACCTGGAGGCGCTGGCGCGCCCCTACGTCGGCCGCGAACTGCGCTTCGCCGACCTCAACACCCTGCTGGCGCAGGTCAACGCGCTGTACGAGCGCGCGGGCCAGCTGACCGCGCGCGCGGTCATCCCGCCGCAGAGTGTCGAGAAGGGCGAGCTGCGGGTCGTGCTGGTGGAAGCCAAGCTCGATGAAGTGGAATGGCAGGGGCAGCGCTGGGTCGATCCCGCCTTCTACGAGCGCCGCATCCAGCTGGAGCAGGGCCAGGTGCTGGACAGTCCGAAGCTGATGTCGGACATCCAGCGCTTCAACGCCACCACGCCCGGTCCGCAGGTCAGCGCGGGCCTGTCGCCCGGGCGGACCTTCGGCACCTCGAAGGTGACCTTGCAGGCGCATGAACCCGAACGCCTGCAGTGGCTGGGCTTCGCCAACAACTACGGCAACCAGGGCAGTGGCCGCGAACAGTTCGGCGGCAGCCTGACCTGGTTCTCGCCCAGCGGCGCTTCGGACACCTTCACCGCGCTGGTGGTGGGGACGTCCGATTCGACCTACGGCAGCCTGCGCTACGCACGGCCGGTGAACCGCTACAACGGCGTCGCCTACGTCGAGGCGGGCGCCAACACGATGAAGATCACCGAAGGCCCGTATGCCGACCTGGACATCGAGGGCGACTCGCAGGTCTATTCGGCCGGCTACGACCACCCCTGGTGGCTGGGCCCGAAATGGTTGCTGCGCGCCGGCGCCGGCTACATGTGGCAGGCATCGGAAACCACGGTCGAGGGCCTGCCGCTGAGCGACACCAACATCGGCGAGTTCTTCCTCTCCGGCACGGCCGAATACCGCAACGCACCCTGGTACGTGCGCTACGACCAGCGCGTGCGCCAGGCCTCGGCCGACAACGACATCAGTGGCGAGAGCGGCAGCTACACGCTGCTCAACGGCAGTGCCCTGCTCAACCGCGTCATCGGCGCGAACTACGCGTTCAACGGGCGACTGGCGTGGCAGTACGCCAGCGACCCGGCCAAGCTGCCGTCGTCCCTGTACTTCCAGCTGGGCGGCATCACCAGCGTGCGCGGCTACGATCCGGGCGTGATTTCCGCGCCGCGCGGCGTGAGCACGAACCTCGAGTTCTCGCGGCGCTTCGCCGAGCGCTGGCAGCTGTTCGCGTTCTACGATTACGGCCTGGCCACTGAACTGGGCACGCGCGACGTCGACCTGCAAAGCGCCGGTCTCGGCTTGAACGTGGACTGGAACCGCCACTTCAGCGCTAACCTGGTCGCGGCCAGCGCCCTGAACGACGTGGTGCCCGACCAGGACAGCACCCAGGTCCTGCTGCAGATCATCGTGCGCTGAGCAACCGCAGAAGAATGGAATACGGAGAAGTAACACCATGAGCAACCAGCTGTTGTTGTACAAGCAGATCACCGCACTCAACCGCGACTCGCACCGCCAGCTGCGGCTGCGCCAGGCCGAGGACGCGCGCTTCGCCGCCTCGACGCACCTGGTGCCGCTGGCCGGCGTGGAATTCTTCCAGGCCGCGCGGCATTACCCGATCCTGTTCGTGGGCGAGGGCGCCAATGCCTCGCCGATCGCGCTGCTGGGCCTGAAGTCCGGGCAGAACGGTTTCGTCGACGAAGCCGGGCAGTGGCAGGGCAGCGCCTACGTCCCGGCCTTCGTCCGCCGCTACCCGTTCGTGCTGGCCCAGGCCGACCAGGAGAACTTCACCGTCTGCTTCGACCGCGAGTTCCCCGGCTGGAACGAGCAGGAAGGCCAGGCCCTGTTCGACGCCGAAGGCAAGAACAGCGCGTACCTGGACGAGATGATCCGCTTCCTGCACAACTTCACCGCCGAGATGGAGCGCACCCGCCAGTTCGTGGCCAAGCTGGCCGAGTTCGAGCTGCTTGCGCCGCGTTCGTTGCGCCTGAACCACAGCAACGGCGAGAGCTTCGTGCTCAGCGATTTCGTCGCGGTCGACGAAGAGAAGTTCCTGAAGCTGCCCGACAAGAAGGTGCTGGCGTTGAACAAGGCCGGCTACCTGGGCTGGGTCTATGCGCACCTGATGTCGCTGGGCAATGCCAACACGCTGTTCGAGCGGCACGTCGCCGGGCTCAAGGCCGCGACGCAGGGCGCGGAGCCGACCAGCCACTGATGAGTGCGCAGGGCGCCGGATCCCGACGGGGTCCGGCGCGACTCAGCCCTGCTCGCGCACCACGTCCAGCACCGCTTCGCCGTAACGGCCGAGCTTGCTGCCACCGATGCCGCCGACCCGGGCCAGTTCGCTGACCGAAGCGGGCCGCAGCTGGGCGATGTCGCGCAGCGTGCGGTCGTGGAAGATCACGTAGGCCGGCACGTTCTGCTCGCGCGCCAGCTGCCCGCGCCAGGCGCGCAGGGCGTCGAACAGCACGCGGTCGCCGGCATCCACGTGCAGGGTGCTTTCGCTGCGCCGCTCGCCCGACACGCCGCGACCGGGCTTGCGCGCCGGTTCCTCGCGCAGGTGGACCTCGCGTTCGCCGCGCAGCACCGGACGCGCGGCATTGCCCAGTCGCAGGCTGCCGTGGCCCTCGGCATCCACCTCGAGCAGGCCGGCCACCACCAGCTGGCGGAACACGCTGCGCCAGGCGTTCGCATCCAGGTCCGCGCCGATGCCGTAGGTGGACAGTTCGTTGTGGCGGAACTGGCGCACCTTCTCGGTATCGGCGCCGCGCAGCACGTCGATCAGGTGGCCGGCGCCGAAACGCTGGCCGGTGCGATAGACGCAGCTCAGGGCCTTGCGCGCCGGCTCGGTGGCGTCCCAGGTGCGCACCGGCTGCAGGCAGTTGTCGCAGTTGCCGCAGGTGCCGTTCGCGGATGCTCCGGCCTCGTAACGTTCGCCGAACGCGGCCAGCAAGGCCTGGCGCCGGCATTGCGCCGACTCGCAGTAGCCAAGCAGCTGGTCGAGCTTGTGCCGCTCCAGCCGTTTGCGCTCCTCGCTGGCTTCGCCCTGCTCGATCATCTGCCGCAGCAGGACCACGTCGCCGAGTCCGTAGCCCATCCAGGCCTCGGCAGGCTCGCCGTCGCGGCCGGCGCGGCCGGTCTCCTGGTAATAGCCCTCGATCGACTTGGGCAGGTCCATGTGGGCGACGAAGCGCACGTCCGGCTTGTCGATGCCCATGCCGAAGGCGATGGTGGCGCACATCACGATCCCGTCCTCGCGCAGGAAGCGACGCTGGTTCTGCGCGCGCACCTCGGCCGGCAGGCCGGCGTGGTAGGGCAGGGCGGCGATGCCGCGCCCGGCGAGGAATTCGGCGGTTTCCTCGACCTTGCGCCGCGACAGGCAGTAGACGATGCCCGACTCGCCGGGGTGCGAGGCGAGGAAGTCGACCAGCTGCCGGCGCGGATTGTCCTTGTGCGCGACCGAGTAGCGGATGTTCGGCCGGTCGAAGGAGCTGAGGAAACACTGCGCATCTTCCAGCGCCAGGCGCTCGGCGATCTCGCGCCGGGTCGGCGGGTCGGCCGTGGCGGTCAGCGCGATCCGCGGCACCTCCGGCCAGCGCTCGTGCAGCACGGCCAGCTCGCGGTACTCGGGGCGGAAATCGTGGCCCCATTGCGACACGCAGTGCGCTTCGTCGATCGCGAACAGGGCGATCGGGCTGCGATCGAGCAGCGAGAGGAAGCGCGGGGTGAGCAGGCGTTCGGGCGCGACGTAGAGCAGGTCGAGTGTGCCGTCGAGCAGGTCGCGTTCGACCTGGCGGGCGGTTTCGGCATCAAGCGTGGAATTGAGGTAGGCCGCGCGCACGCCGACCTGGCGCAGCGCTTCCACCTGGTCCTGCATCAGCGCGATCAACGGCGAGACCACCAGGCCGGTGCCATCGCGCAGCAGCGCCGGGATCTGGTAGCACAACGACTTGCCGCCGCCGGTGGGCATCAGCACCAGCGCGTCGCCGCCGCCGGTCACGTGCTCGACGATGGCCTGTTGCTGGCCGCGGAAGGCGTCGTAGCCAAACACGCGGCGCAGCGTCGCCAGCGCTCCGGGAGCCGTGGCCGCAGGTGGGCTGCGCACAGAGTGGTCGATGAGTTCCTGCATGCGTACAGGATACCGGCCACTTCCGGCCACCGCGCTGAACCGGCGGCGCGTGCGGGGCTGCGATTTCACCTTGATCCGGTGTAGGAATGCTGCCGCAAGCTCACCGGCACATGGATCGCATGCTGGCAAGGCGATCCTGTAACGCCGGGGTGGATTCGAGAAGACGCAGCTCCCGCAGGCGTGCGACCGCCGGGACTCAGCCTTTGCGTTCGAACGAGAACAGCTTTCCGAGCGGATGCCGGCGCCTTTCGACGGTAGCTCGCAGCAGTTGCGCGCCCAGCGCCGAGTAGGTGATGCCGTTGCCGCCGTAGGCCATGGCAAACAGCACCCGCGGTCCCCACTGTTCGTGCCGGCCGAACCAGGGCAGGCCATCCCTGGTCTCGGCGAAGGTCCCGCCCCATGCGAACGCGGGACGCAGCGGCAGGTGCGGGAACAGCGCCCGGGCCTTTTCCAGCAACGTGCCGGCCTTGGCCTGCACCCGCGCATCCCGCCTGGCGGGGATGTCGACCGCATCGTCCTCGCCGCCGACGAGCAGCCGCCGGTCCGGCGTGGTGCGCACATACAGGTAGGGACGCGCGCTTTCCCAGACCAGGCTGTCGACCAGGCCGCCGAGCAGCGCCGCCGGCAAAGGGTCGCTGACGAAGGCGTAGCTGCTGCGGTTGCGCGCCACGCGCTTGCGCAGCCAGCGCTGGTTTTCGTAGCCGCAGGCCAGGACGACGTGGCCGGCGCGCACCTGGAAGCCGGACGCGGTACGCAGCACCACGCGCCGCGAGGTCGCCTGCAGGTCGACGATTTCCTCGTGGTCGTGCACCGCGCCGCCGCTGCGATGCAGGCGGCGCAGGAGCCTCTGCGCCATCTGGTAGGGATCGACCTGGGCGGCCTGCCGGCTGAGGATGGCCGCCGGCGCGCGGAACCCGTAGCCGGCCTCCACGTCATCGGCCTCCCACCATTCGACCTCGATTCCATGGCGCTCGCGCGCGGCGAATTCTTCGCGCAGGCCACGCACGTGCCGGCGGCGGCTGGCGTAGTAGAGGCTGCGGCAGGCATTGAAGGCGACGCCGTCGAGACCGGCGGCGCGCTCGTGCAGCCAGTCGATCGCCGTCACGCAGGCCCGGTACGCCAGCGCGGCGTCGGCTTCGCCGTAGCGCTTCGCCAGGTCGACCAGGTGGGTGTCGATCTCGTACTGCAGCAGCGCGGTGCTGGCCGAGGTGCTGCCCCAGCCGACGTCGCGCTTTTCGAGCACGGCGACCGCGTGGCCGTGCGCAGCCAGTTCGTCGGCGATGAGCGCGCCGGTGATGCCGCCACCGACCACGGCGACGTCGCAGTCGAGGTCGGCGGCCAGCGCCGGCAGGGGCGCGGACAGTCCGCCGCGTATCGCCCAGAAGGGATAACCGCTTTTCAGGTCCATCCCGGCAGTCAAGCCGGTCGCGGCGCAGCGCGCCGTGAAGGCGGCTCAGACCGGCGGTACTGCCGCCTCGCGATTGGCGTAGCGGAAGGTCGGCGTCGACATCACCATTTCGGCCAGCGAATAGGCCAGCTCGCGCTCGGCCATCACCGCGCCGTCGGCGCCGTGCGAGAGCAGGTGGCGCACCTCGGCATCGCTGTGCGCGCGGGCAAGCACCGGCAGCGCCGGGCTGAGCGCGCGCAGCTTGGCGATCGCTTCGCCCGCCTCCAGAGGCTGCGGAATCGCCAGGATCGCGATGCTCGCGGTCTGCGGGTGGGCCTCGGCCAGCACCCGGTCGGACGCGGCATTGCCGCGGATGCCGGGGAAGCCGGCCGCGTGCGCCCGCTCGATATGGTCCTTGTCGGTATCGATCACCAGCACGTTGACGCCGCGATCGCGCAGCACCCCGGCCAGTTCGCTGCCGACCCGCCCGTAGCCGACGACGATGGCGTGGTTGCCGGGCACCAGCGCCGGTCCGGGGGGAGGCTCGGGTTCGGCGGGCGCCTGCATCGCTTCCTGGCGCGCCTGGCGGCGATCGAGCCAGGCGAACAGCAACGGGTTGGCGATGATCGACAGCAGCGCGCCGGCCAGCACCAGGTCGCGTCCTTCCGGGGGCAGGATCCGCAGCGATACGCCGAGCCCGGCCAGGATGAAGGAGAACTCGCCGATCTGCGCCAGGCTCACCGAAATGGTCATCGCCGTGGAGGGCGGGTGGCGGAAAGCGCGCACGATCCAGTACGCGGCCACCGACTTGCCCAGGACGATGATCGCCAGCGTCGCCAGCACCTGCCAGGGATGCTCGACCAGGATCCGCGGATCGAACAGCATGCCGACCGAGACGAAGAACAGCACCGCGAACGCGTCGCGCAGGGGCAGCGAGTCGTTGGCCGCCTTGTGGCTCAGTTCCGATTCGTTGAGCAGCATGCCGGCGAAGAACGCGCCCAGCGCGAACGACACGCCGAACAGCGCCGCCGAGCCGAACGCCACGCCCAGCGCGATCGCCAGCACCGCCAGGGTGAACAGCTCGCGTGAGCCGGTGCCGGCCACTTTTTCCAGCGTCCAGGGAATCACCCGGCGCCCCACGACCAGCATCACCGCCACGAACAGGCTGACCTTGAGCAGGGTCCAGCCCAGCGCGGCGAAGATCACGCCGAGGCTGGTGTCCTCGGGGCGCGCGCCGCCCTCGCCCAGCATGCCGCCCAGCGCCGGCAGCAGGACCAGGGTCAGCACCATCACCAGGTCTTCGACGATCAGCCAGCCGACCGCGATGCGGCCCCGCTTGGTGTCCAGCAGGCGCCGTTCTTCCATCGCCCGCAACAGCACCACCGTGCTGGCGACCGACAGGGCCAGGCCGAACACGAGGCCCTGGATCAGCGGCCAGCCCATCGCCCAGGCCAGGCCCATGCCCAGCAGCGTGGCGAACGCGATCTGCGCCATGGCGCCGGGCACGGCGATCCACTTCACTTCCAGCAGGTCGTCGAGCGAGAAATGCAGGCCCACGCCGAACATCAGCAGCATCACGCCGATTTCGGATAGCTGGTTGGCGATTTCCTGGTCGGCGACGAAGCCGGGCGTGAACGGACCCACCGCCACGCCTGCGAGCAGGTAGCCCACCAGTGGCGACAGCCGCAGCTTGTTGGCGATCGCACCCAGCACGAACGCCAGGCCGAGGCCGACCGCCACGATGTCGATCAGGCTGGTGTCATGGGGCATCGGTCACGGGTGGCGGGAGGGGGCCTGCCAGTGTCACCGACGCAGGCGCCCCGGGGCAAACGCCGCGCCGGCATGCCCGGAGCAGGTCCGGTGCATGCCGGGCGCGGAACGGCATCACCAGCGATAGTTCGCGCGCAGGTAGACGTAGGCGCCGTTGAAGCCGAACGGGTTCTGCGTCGGGTAGGGCAGCTGGCCGGACGTCGAGGTCGCGTAGATGTTCTCGTCCGGGTACTCGTTGAGCACGTTGTCGCCGCCCAGCGAGAACTCCCAGCGGTCCACCTTGAAGGTCGCCGCCAGGTCCAGCAGCCACTTCGGATCGAAGGTCTGGTCCAGCGCCGCGTTGGCGTTGCGGACGGTGAACTCGCCATAGCGCGAGGTGGTCGCGCTCAGGCGCCAGCTGTCGTTCTCCCACGCGCCGCTGAGCAGGAACTTGTCACGCGGGTAACCGACTTCGAAGCGGCCCAGCTCGACGCGTCCGAAGCGCAGCGCAGTCGGGTCGATCGCGGTCAACGCCGGAGGGTTGGGCGCGACCCGGTCGATTTCGGTCTTGGTGTAGTTGTAGCCCAGGGTGAAGTCGAGCTTGCTCGCGGCCAGTTGCCAGGTGTAGGTGCCCACCACGTCCACGCCCTGGGTGGTCGTGTCGAGCGCGTTGGTGAAGTAGCGCCCGCCCGCCACGTCTGGGAAACCATTGGTATTGAGCCAGGTACGCACCGCGGTGCTGGTCAGGTTCTCCGACAGGGTGATCCGGTCCTTGACCTTGATGTGGTACGCATCGACTGTCACGTAGAGGTCTTCGACTGGGGTCAGGACCAGGCCCAGGGTGAAGTTCTCGGAGGTCTCGGCCTTGAGCGGTTCGGCGCCCAGCGCGATGCCGGCGGGATTGGTCACCCGGAAGGTGACCAGGTCGAACGGCAGTCCCCCGATGAAATTGGTCGACGTGGTCTGGTAGTACTGCTGCTGCAGCGAGGGCGCATGGAAGCCGGTCGAAGCGGTGGCGCGCAGCGCGACCGCGTCACTGAAGGCGTAGCGGCCGCTGAGCTTTCCGGTCGTCTCGCTGCCGAAGTCGCTGTAGTCCTCGTAGCGCGCGGCGATGCCCAGGCTCAGTTTTTCGGTGAGGTCGCCTTCCAGCCCGACGAAGTACGAAAGCGAGTGGCGATCGAAGCTGCCACTGTCCGACGGACGGAAACCGGGGAACACCTGGGCGCCCGATGGAGCGGGCGTGCCATTGGGCAGCAGCACGCCACCGTTGACGTACGAGTTGACTTCGCCCGAGCCAATGGTGAACTCCTCGCCGCGCCATTCCGCGCCGTAGGACAACGTGACCGGATAGGCCCCGCCCCAGTCGAGCAGCTTGTTGAAATCCAGGTTCAGCACGTGCTGCTTGAGCTCCAGCGAACCGGCGTAGAACTGCGTCGGCGAGGTCGGGCCCAGGCTGCGGTTGAGCGTGTTGCGGATGTCGAAGTCCAGCGAGTTGGAACCGTACGTGTAGCTAAAGTCGACGTCGGTCTCGCCGGCGGTGGTGGCGCGCAGGCCGCCGGTGAAGCTGATGTCGTCGGAAGTGTTGAAGATCTGCGGCAGGAAACCATCGGGGTAGATCGACGGGATGTTGCGGGTGTCGCCGGCCGGACGGAAGAAACCGTTCGAGAGCGTTTCGCGCTTGGTATAGAGACCGAAGGAATAGAAGCTCAGGTAGTCCTCGACCGGGATCTCGCCGTTGTAGGCAACCGAGTGGTTGTCGATTTCCGGATCGCCCAGGCGCTGTACGACCTCGCCCAGTGGCGGACTGGTCGCGCTGGGGACGCCGGTGTAGGGCCGCGCGCGATCAGTCTGGTCCTGGTGGCCGGTCTGCGCTGACAGGTGCAATTTGCCGGCTCCGCCCAGGCTCAGGCCGGCATCGCCCATCACCTGGTACTGGCCGCCGTCGCCGGCGCTGAACTGGCCGTAGCCGGCGCTCAGGCTGCCGCCGCTGTCCGATCCCTTGAGCACGATGTTGACCACGCCGGCGATGGCGTCGGATCCGTACTGGGCCGAGGCGCCGTCGCGCAGCACCTCGACCCGTTCGATCGCGGCCACCGGGATGGAGTTCAGGTCCACCGGCGAGGAGCTGCGTCCCTGGCTGCCGTTGACGTTGACCAGTGCGCCGGGGTGGTAGCGCTTGCCGTTGACCAGGACCAGGGTGTGGTCGGGGGCCAGGCCGCGCAGCTGCGCCGGGCGCATCGCGTCGGTGCCGTCGTTGATCGCCGCGCGCGGGAAATTCAGCGAAGGAATGGCGCGTGCCAGGGCGGTCGCCAACTCGGTCGAGCCGGTGGCCTGCAGCGCCTCGCTGCTGATGATGTCGATCGGCGACGAGGATTCGGCGACGGTCCGGTCGGTCACCCGGGTGCCGGTGACGATGACCGTGTCGAGGACCTTGGCGGTGGGCGTGGGCGGGGCGGTCTGGGCCCAGGCGGCCGGGGCGGCCAGCGCAGCGGAGACGGCGACGGCGAGCAGGCGGTGCTTGGCGATCATGTATCGACTCCTGGAGGGGCGGGTGCGGCCTCAGGCCGAAGGGCGGTGTTGCGGTGCAGCAATTCCGGAATAAACCAGCGGACCGGCAGTTGTCAAATTTCCGTTACGGATCCTGCGCGGTGCGATGTCAAGTATTCGTTAACAGTAGAATGGGCGCGCAGCATGCGTCGGCATCTGCTGATTCCCGTTCCTTCTGTGGCGTCCCCCATGATTTCCCTGCGTAATTTCGCCCTGCGCCGCGGCGAGCGGCTGCTGTTGTCCAACGTCGACCTGGCCCTGCACGCCGGTTACCGGGTGGGCGTGGTCGGCCGCAACGGCACCGGCAAGTCCAGCCTGTTCGCGGCCATCCGAGGCGAACTCGAAGCCGACAAGGGCGATGTCGACCTGCCCGGCAAGGTGCGGATCGCCTCGGTGGCGCAGGAAACCCCGTCGCTGCCCGACCCGGCGCTGGACTTCGTGCTCGGCGGCGACGAAGTGATCGCCAAGGTGCTGCGCGACGAGGCCGATGCCAACGCACGCGAAGACTGGGAGGCGGTCGCCGCCGCGCACCAGAAGCTGGCCGAACTGAACGGCTACGACGCCGAAGCGCGCGCCGGCCGCCTGCTGCACGGCCTGGGCTTCCCGGCCGACACGCACCATCGGCCGGTGTCCTCGTTCTCCGGCGGTTGGCGCGTGCGCCTGAACCTGGCCCGCGCGCTGATGATGCCGTCGGACCTGCTGCTGCTCGACGAACCGACCAACCACCTCGACCTGGACGCGGTGTTCTGGCTGGAGCAGTGGCTGCTCAAGTATCCCGGCACGCTGCTGCTGATCTCGCACGACCGCGAGTTCCTGGACAACGTCGCCACCCACACGCTGCACCTGCACGGCGGCGGCGCGAAGCTCTACGTCGGCGGCTATACCGACTTCGAACGCCAGCGCGCCGAGCAGTTGCGCCAGCAGCAGATCGCGCACGACAAGGAACAGGCCGAGCGCGCGCATCTGCAGAGCTTCATCGACCGCTTCAAGGCGCAGGCCTCCAAGGCCCGCCAGGCGCAGTCGCGGATGAAGCGGCTGGCCAAGCTCACCGGCACCGAGGCGGTGCGCGCCGAGCGCGAGTTCCGGATCGAGTTCGCGCCCCCGCAGCGGCTGCCACATTCGCTGATCCGGCTCAACCACGTCGAAGCCGGCTACGGCCCCGATTCGGTGATCCTGCACGAGGTCGGTTTCGGCCTGGAGGCGGGCGACCGCATCGGCCTGCTCGGCCCCAACGGCGCCGGCAAGACCACCCTGGTGCGCAGCCTGGTCGGCGACCTGGCGGTCGTGGCGGGCGAACGCAGCGCGCACCCGGACCTGCGCATCGGCTACTTCGCCCAGCACACGGTCGAGTCGCTGCACGAAGGACAGTCGCCGATCGACCACTTCCGCGAGCTGTCGCCGGATGCGTCGACGCAGCTGTTCCGCGACTTCCTCGGCAAATGGAATTTCCCGGGCGACCGCGCCTTCGAGGTGGTCGACGGCTTCTCCGGCGGCGAGCGCGCGCGCCTGGCGCTGGCGCTGATCGCGTGGCAGCAGCCCAACGTGCTGCTGCTGGACGAACCGACCAATCACCTTGACCTGGAAATGCGCGAGGCCCTGGCCGAGGCGCTGAGCGATTTCGACGGCGCGATCGTGATGGTGAGCCACGACCGCCACCTGATCGGCCTGGTCTGCGACACGTTCTGGCGGGTGGCCGACGGCGTGGTCGAACCGTTCGACGGCGACCTGGACGAGTACGCGGCCTGGCTGCGCAGCCGCCCCAACGCGCAGGGCACCAAGCAGCGCATGGCCGATGCGGCGCCCACGCCGGTGCAGGTCCCGGTCGTTCCTGCGAAGCCGGCCGCGGCGAAGAAGCCGGTCAACCCGGTCAAGCTGGCGGCGGCGGAGAAGCGCGTGGGCGAACTGGAAGCCGAAGTCGCCGAACTGGACCGGCAACTGGGCGATCCGGCGCACCTGGCCGATGCCGAGCGCCTGGCCCTGCTCGGCCGCGAACGCGAGAACATGGCCGGGCAGCTGGCTGCCGCCGAGCAGGCCTGGCTGGAACTGCTGGAAAGCGCCTGAGGCGCGCGCCTGGACGTAAGCGCGCGGCGGGCCTCGCCTCGCTGCTTTCGCCACGGCCGCCTGTGCGGCGGGAAGCCGCCGGGGCAAGCCCGCTCTACCGGAACCCGGCAGCGCAGCTGCCTGCTGGCCTTGAAAGCCGGGTCGATGCCCTAAAATTCCCGATGCCCGGCCTGCCGGGCCCTTTGCCTCCCAAGACCCCTACGCCATGCCGATCTATGCCTTCCAGTGCGACGCCTGCGGCCACAGCTTCGATCGACTGCAGAAGCTTTCCGACGCCGACCCGGATACCTGCCCGTCCTGCGGCGACGAGGGCGCCATCCGCCGCCAGCTGACCGCACCGTCGTTCCGCCTGGCCGGCGGCGGCTGGTACGAGACGGACTTCAAGAAGGACGGCGACCGGAAGCGCAACCTGGTCGATGGCGGCGAAGGTGCGACCAAGGCCGAATCCAAGCCGGCCGTCGCCGAAGCGCCGAAAGCCGACAGCAAGTCCGCTGCGACGCCCGCGGCCAAGCCGGCCACGCCTTCCAGCGGCAGCTGACCACGCGGGTCCGTTCCTGCGACCGCCCGCCCGCAGGGATGGTTTTCCCCGCTGCCATGCCCGGTTTCGTGGGCCTGCACGGCGTCCGACGAACCGCACCGATGACGGCCGGCTTGCCTGCGTCCGAGCATGGCAGATAGGGTGGGGCGATGAAAAACCATACGTTCCTTCCACTGCTCCTCCTGTTGGCCGCGTGTTCGCACGGTGGCCCGGCAGCCGATTCCGCGCCCGCCGCAAGCACGGCCACGGACGTCGCGCAGGCGCCGGCCGATGCCTTCCTTGCCGCCATCGCCCGCCACTGCGGCCAGGCCTACGCCGGGCGCATCGTCGCCAACGCACCGGCCTCGGCCACGCCCGATCCTTTCGAGGGCAAGGCGCTGGTGATGCACGTGCGCGGCTGCGATGAACCCGCCAGCGGGCTGCGCATCCCCTTCCACGTCGGCGACGACCACTCCCGTACCTGGGTGCTGACCCGCACCGGCGGCGGCCTGCGCCTGAAGCACGACCATCGCCATGCCGATGGCAGCCCCGATCCGGTCACGATGTACGGCGGCGACACCGCCGACGCGGGCAGCGCCACGCGCCAGGCCTTCCCGGTGGATGCCGATTCGGTGGCGATGTTCGAGCGCGAGGGCCTGAAGGCTTCGGTGGTCAATACATGGGCGATGGAAATCGAGCCGGGCCGGCGCTTCCTCTACGAACTGGCGCGGCCCGACGGGCGCCTGTTCCAGGTGGAATTCGACCTGTCGGCGCCGGTCGCGCTGCCGCCCGCGCCCTGGGGCGCGGACAGCTGAAAACGATGGCGGTCAGCGCGCGCCGAAGCGCGCGCGGCAGCCGCCGTCGACCCAGATCGTGTTGCCGCCGTCCCAGCCCCAGTTGCGGCCTTCCTGGCAGCGCGTGCTGGAAATCTGCTGGATCACCACCGGCCGGCCCTGGCGCCGGTCCCATGAGCAGGTGCGGCGCCGGTTGTTCTCGCTGTTGCAGGTGACCGAGTAGCCGGGGTTGGCGCCGCCACCGCCGCGGCCCTGGGCGAACTCGCCGCGGCAGCCGTTGCTGACCCAGATCGAATTACCGCGCTGGCCCCAGGTCCGGCCCTCGACGCAGGCGGCGCCCGACAGTTGCCTGACCAGCACCGCATTGCCGCGGAAGTTGGTCGGGCAGGTCCGCTCGCGGTTGTTCTGGCTCTCGCACCGGATGGTCTGGCCGGTGCCGCCATGGCCGCCACCGCGTCTCTCGGCGAAACGGCCGCGGCAGCCCTGCTCGACCCACATCACGCCGTTGCCGCCGCCGAAGTTGACGCCCTCCACGCAGCGCGTGCCGGAAATGTTCTCGACCAGCACCGGGCGGCCGTTGAACGGCGTGCGGCACTCGCGCCGGCGGCGGTCGGTGCTGGAGCAGATCAGGGTCTGTCCGCTCCAGTTCGAGCCGTTCCAGCCCGGTCGAAGGCCGGAGCTGCTGCTGCCGCCGCGCAGGGAAGTGGCGATGTCCTGCTGGATCCGGCTGAAGCCCCAGCCGGAATCGACCTGGTCCAGGTAGAACTCCAGCTGGTCGTCGGGGATCTGGCGGCCGCGGGACTGGTCGGCGTATTCGCGCTCGATCACCCGGACCCGGTCGGAGAAAGACAACTGGCGCAGGTTCTCCGGCGCGTAGGCGCGGGCCGCGGCCTGGGCGACGGCGGGGGCGGGCGCCACGGCGGCGGCAAAGGCCACGGCCAGTACCAGGGATGCGGCGGACAGGGAACGGATCATGACTTTCTCCTCCTTGGAAGTCGCCTTGAGACCGCGGCGGGTTCGACTCCGGATTTACCCCGCTCCGGCTTAATGCCGGCCCACCGGAGCCGGAGCGACGGGAGTGCAGGGACGGTCCCTGCCGGACAGGTTTGCCCGGGCCGGGCGTGGGCCTCAAAATGTCGCGTTCCCCGGCGCCGATGGCGTCCGGCCCCCCTGTGGAGTTCCCATGCGTACCCATTTCTGCGGCCTGGTCGACGAGACCCTGATCGGCCAGACCCTCACCCTCGCCGGCTGGACCGACGTGGCCCGCAACCTCGGCGGCGTCTGCTTCATCGACCTGCGCGACCATGAGGGCATCGTCCAGGTCACGGTGGAACCGGACAACGCGGAGGTGTTCGCGGTGGCCGCGTCGCTGGGCTACGAGGACGTGCTGCAGGTGGAGGGCGTGGTCCGCGCGCGGCATGCGGTCAACGACAAGATCCGTACCGGCAAGGTCGAGGTGATCGCCACCCGGATCACCATCCTCAACAAGGCCGCGCCGCTGCCGTTCCACGCGCACGAGAACCCGGGCGAGGAAACGCGCCTCCGGTACCGCTACCTCGACTTGCGCCGCCCGGAAATGCAGCGCATGCAGCGCACCCGCATCAAGCTGGTGCAGGCGCTGCGCCGGCACCTGGACGCGGACGGTTTCCAGGACATCGAGACCCCGATCCTGACCAAGGCCACGCCGGAAGGCGCGCGCGACTTCCTGGTGCCGGCGCGCATGCACCCGGGCGAGTTCTACGCCCTGCCGCAGAGCCCGCAGCTGTTCAAGCAGATCCTGATGGTGGCCGGCTTCGACCGCTACTACCAGATCGCGCGCTGCTTCCGCGACGAGGCCCTGCGCGCCGACCGCCAGCTGGAATTCACCCAGCTGGACATGGAGTTCGCCTTCGTCCGCGAGCGCGACGTGCAGGACTACGTCGAAGGCATGATCCGCGCGATCTTCAAGGAGGTCGTCGACGTCGACCTGGTCGCGCAGTTCCCGCGCATGACCTGGGCCGAGGCGATGCGTCGCTACGGTTCTGACAAGCCCGACCTGCGCATCGCGCTGGAACTGGTCGACGTGGCCGAACTGGTGAAGGACAGCCAGTTCGCCGTGTTCACCGGTCCGGCCAACGATCCGGACGGCCGCGTCGCCGCGCTGCGCATCCCCGGCGGCGCCTCGCTGTCGCGCAAGCAGATCGACGAGTACGCCGCGCACGCCGCCAAGTACGGCAGCAAGGGCCTGGCCTACATCAAGATCGACGAGGCCGGCGCGGTCAGCTCGCCGATCCAGAAGTTCTTCGGCGAGGCCGCATTCGCCGCCCTTGTCCGGCACGTTGGCGCCGGCAACGGCGACATCGTGTTCTTCGGTGCCGGTGCCTACAACAAGGTGTCCGACTTCATGGGCGCGGTGCGCCTGAAGGCCGGCAAGGACTTCGGCCTGGTCGCCGACGGCTGGGCGCCGTTGTGGGTCACCGACTTCCCGATGTTCGAGTGGGACGAGGAGGCGCAGCGCTACGTGGCCCTGCACCATCCGTTCACCGCGCCGGCGGTGGACGACATCGCGGAACTTCGCGCGCATGCGAAGACGGCGGTCTCGCGCGGCTACGACATGGTCCTCAACGGTAATGAGATTGGCGGCGGTTCGATCCGTATCCACCGGCCGCAGATGCAGAGCGCGGTGTTCGAGCTGCTGGGTATCGGTGCGGAGGAGGCCGCGGCCAAGTTCGGCTTCCTGCTCGACGCACTCAACTTCGGCGCACCGCCCCACGGCGGCATCGCCTTCGGCATCGACCGCATCGCCGCGCTGATGGCCGGCACCGAGTCGATCCGCGACGTCATCCCGTTCCCGAAGACCACCGGCGCGCAGTGCCTGATGACCGGTGCGCCGTCGCCGATCCCCGACGCGCAGCTGGCCGAAGTGCACGTGATGGTGCGGGCCGCTTCACCGCAGGAGCGGGCCGCTTCATCGCAGGAGCGTTGAAGCTCCCACGATTCCGCCGCGGGCGGAATCGTGGGCCCCGCCTGCATGTTTCCACATCCCCTGCGGCTGCCGCCGCGCTCCCCTTGACTCAAGGGGAGCTCACCTCCGATCGACGACGAAGGGACTGCTGCATGGCGATGACGATCCGGCGAGCGACGGTGGGCGACGCGGCGCTGCTGTCCGACCTGGCCGCGCGCACGTTCACCGAGACGTTCGGACACCTGTATCCGGCCGCTGACCTGGAGTACTTCCTGCGCGACGCCTATCCGGTGGAGAAGCAGGCGGTGATCCTCGCCCACCCCAACTATGCGGTGTGGCTGCTGGAGGACGACGGGCGCGCGGTGGGCCATGCCGCGGCGGGTCCGTGTGGCCTGCCTCATGCGGATGTCGCCCAGGGCGATGGCGAGCTGAAGCGGCTCTACGTGCTCGCCTCGCACCAGAACGGGGGTTGGGGCGGAAAGCTGTTCGACGCCGCCGAACGCTGGCTGCTGCGCGGCGGTCCACGCACGCTGTGGGTCGGGGTGTGGTCGGAGAACTTCGGCGCGCAGCGCTTCTACGCGCGGCACGGGTTCTCGCAGGTCGGCACCTACGAGTTTCCGGTGGGCCAGGTGCGCGACCTGGAATTCATCCTGCGCCGGCCGGTGGGCGCCACGACGGACGCCGTCTGATCCATGGATGGCGCTCCGCTGCGCGTGCTGCTGCTGCACGGATTGTGGATGCCGGGCCTGTCGATGGGCTGGATGGCGCGCCGGCTGCGCCGCGAGGGATTCGCCACCTCGGTGTTCGCATATCCCGGGGCGATGGCCGGGCCACGCATCGTGCTGCCGGCGCTGTCGGCGCGCCTGCGCCAGGCCGATGCCGTGGTGGCCCACAGCCTGGGCGGGCTGATGACCCTGGAAGCACTGCGCCGGGATGGCTTTCCCGATGTCGCCCGCGTGGTCTGCCTCGGTTCGCCGCTGTGCGGCAGTGGCGCGGCGCGCGGCCTGCGCACGCACCTGGCCACGGGCTGGGCGCTGGGCCGTGCCGGGGCGCTGTTGCGACGGGGCTGCATGCCGTGGGAAGGGCCTGCCGAGGTGGGCGTCGTGGCCGGCACGCGCGCAATCGGGTTCGGTCGATGGTTCGCCCGTTTCGATGGCCCCAGTGACGGCACCGTGGCGGTCGCCGAGACGCGGCTTGCCGGCCTGGCCGACCATTGCCTGGTCGACGCCAGCCACAGCGGCCTGCTGTTCTCGGAGGCCGCGGCCAGCCAGGCGGTTCATTTTCTCCGGCAGGGTCGCTTCGGGCCGGACGCCGCCGTGCCGGCACGCATGCAGGCGCGGCGCCCGGTGTAAAATCGCCGCCTCGCAACCGCACGCACCGGACGTCACCATGGGCAGAGGCCCGTCGATCGAAGCCCGCAAGAACGCCACCGACGCCAAGCGCGGCAAGATGTTCACCAAGCTCATCCGCGAAATCGGCGTTGCGGCCCGCGCCGGCGGCGGCGAACCGGCCAACAACCCGCGCCTGCGCGCGGCGATGGACAAGGCCCTGGCCGCGAACATGTCCAAGGACGTGATCGAGCGTGCGATCAAGAAGGCCACCGGCGAGCTGGAAGGCGTCGAGTACGAGGAGATCCGCTACGAGGGCTACGCACCCGGCGGCGTCGCGGTGATCGTGGACTGCCTGACCGACAACCGCGTACGCACCGTGGCCGACGTGCGCCACGCCTTCTCCAAGTGCGGCGGCAACATGGGCACCGAGGGTTCGGTCGCCTTCATGTTCAAGCGACTGGGCGTGCTCAGCTATGCCGGCGGGATCGACGAGGACAAGGTCACCGAAGCGGCGATCGAAGCCGGAGCCGACGACGTGGTGGTGTACCCGGAGGACGGCGCGATCGACGTGCTCACCTCGGCCGAGCAGTTCGACGCGGTGAAGCTGGCGATGGAAGCGGCGGGCCTGGCGCCTGGCTACGCCGAAGTCACCTTCCGCGGCGACAACGACATCGCCGTATCCGGCGAGACTGCCCAGCAGGTGACCAAGCTGCTGGGCATGCTCGAGGACCTGGACGACGTGCAGAACGTCTACTCCAACGCCGACCTGGGCGACGCCGGCTGAACATGCACCCGCACGGGGGCGAAGCGGCGACGGCCGGGTCCCGGATGCGGATCCAGGAGCCCTGCACGTGAGCGCGATGCAGCCGTCGGCCACGGTGCGCATCCTGGGCATCGACCCGGGTTCACAGCGCACCGGCGTGGGCATCATCGACGTCGAACCGGGCGGGAAGCTTCGCCACGTCCACCACCAGCCGCTGGTGCTGCTGGGCGACGGCGACTTCTCCTTGCGCCTGCGCCGGCTGCTCGACGGCCTGACACGGCTGATCGAGGAGTACCGGCCACAGGAGGTCGCGATCGAGCGCGTGTTCGTCGGCCGCAGCGCCGATTCGGCGCTCAAGCTCGGCCAGGCCCGGGGTGCGGCGATCAGCGCAGTGGTGCTGCGCGACCTGCCGGTCAGCGAGTACGGCGCGCGCGAAGTGAAGCTGGCCACGGTCGGCACCGGTGCGGCCGACAAGGCCCAGGTCCAGCACATGGTCTGCGCGATGCTCGGCCTGTCGGGCAAGCTGCAGGCCGACGCCGCCGACGCCCTGGCCATCGCCCTCACCCATGCCCACGTGCGCGCCGCCACGCAGCGCCTGGGTGCCGACGCACGCCTGGCCTGGAGCCGCCGATGACATTTCCCACGATCCACGGAGCGACGGCATGATCGGTCGCCTGCGCGGCATCCTCGCCATGAAGCAGCCGCCTTGGCTGGTGGTCGACGTCAATGGCGTCGGCTACGAGCTGGAGGCGCCGATGAGCACCTTCTACGACCTGCCCGACGTGGGTCGCGAGGTCGCGCTGTTCACCCATTACGCGCAGAAGGAAGACAGCGTGTCGCTGTACGGCTTCCTGCGCGAGGGCGAGCGGCGCCTGTTCCGGGACGTGCAGAAGGTCAGCGGCATCGGCGCGAAGATCGCGCTGGCGGTGCTGTCGGGCGTGAGCGTGGACGAGTTCGCGCGGCTGGTGCAGGGCGGGGACGTCACCGCGCTGACCCGGATCCCGGGCATCGGCAAGAAGACCGCCGAGCGCATGGTGGTCGAACTGCGCGACCGTGCGGCCGATTTCGGTGGTGGCGCGTCGGCCGGGCTGCAGGCGGCGGGCGTCGACCCGCTGGCCGATGCGGTCACCGCGCTGCAACAGCTCGGCTACAAGCCGGTCGAGGCCGCGCGCATGGCCCGCGAGGCCGCCGCGCCGGGCGACGAGGCGGCGGCGATCATCCGCAAGGCCCTGCAGTCGGCGTTGCGCTGACCCGCGCCACCCACCCGATGCCAACCGCGCTAACCTAGGGCCGCCATGACCGCAGCGCATACCCCCACGCCTGCTTCGGGCCAGCAGGGCGCCCCGCATGGCGTCGGTGCCAGCCACCTCGCGCTGGTCGTCGGCGCCATCGGCGTCGTCTTCGGCGACATCGGCACCAGCCCGCTGTACACGCTGAAAGAGGCGTTCTCGCCGCACTACGGACTCAACAGCGACCACGACACGGTGCTCGGCGTGCTGTCGCTGGCGTTCTGGTCGCTGATGGTGGTGGTCACGTTGAAGTACGTGACCATCATCATGCGCGCCGACAACGAGGGCGAGGGCGGGATCATGGCGCTGATGGCGCTGGCCCAGCGCACGCTCAAGAACGGCTCGCGCTCGGCCTATGTCGTCGGCATCCTCGGCATCTTCGGCGCATCGCTGTTCTTCGGCGACGGGGTGATCACCCCCGCGATCTCGGTGCTGGGCGCGGTCGAGGGACTGGAGATCGCCGCGCCGGGGCTGCACCACTTCATCGTGCCGCTGACCGTCGTGGTGCTGATGCTGGTGTTCATGGCCCAGCGCTTCGGCACCGAGAAGGTCGGCAAGGTGTTCGGCCCGATCACCTGCCTGTGGTTCATTTCGCTGGCGGCGATCGGGATCTGGAACATTGTCGAGGCGCCGGAGGTGCTCAAGGCCTTCAATCCGTATTGGGGCGCGCGCTTCTTCATCGACCACGGCTGGCACGGGATATTCATCCTCGGCGCGGTCGTGCTGGCGGTGACCGGTGGCGAGGCGCTGTACGCGGACATGGGCCATTTCGGCGCGCCGCCGATCCGCCATGCCTGGTACTTCTTCGTCCTGCCCTGCCTGGTGCTCAACTACCTGGGGCAGGGCGCCCTGGTGCTCGAGCATCCCGAACTTGTGCGCAACCCGTTCTACGAGGCCGTACCCGGGTGGGCGCTGTACCCGATGATCGTGCTGGCGACGCTGGCGGCGGTGATCGCCTCGCAGGCGGTGATCACCGGCGCATTCTCGGTCTCGCGCCAGGCCATGCAGCTGGGCTACATCCCGCGCATGCGGATCAAGCACACCTCGCACGACACCATCGGCCAGATCTACATCCCCGGGATCAACTGGCTGCTGATGGTGATGGTCATCGGCCTGGTGCTGGCGTTCCGCAGCTCGACCAACCTGGCCGTGGCCTACGGCATCTCGGTCTCGGCGACGATGCTGATCGACACCCTGCTGCTGGCCCTGGTGGCGCGCGCGCTGTGGCCGCGCTGGCGCAACTGGGTGCTGCCGCTGTGCGTGGTGTTCTTCGTGATCGAGGTCGGCTTCGTGATCGCCAATGGCGCCAAGCTGCTGCAGGGCGCCTGGTTCCCGGTAGTGCTGGGCATCGGCCTGTTCACCCTGATGCGCACCTGGCGGCGCGGCCGCGAGCTGATGCGCGAGGAGCTGCGCAAGGACGGCATCCGGGTCGACACTTTCCTGCCGGGGCTGATGCTGGCGCCGCCGGCACGGGTGCCGGGTACGGCGGTGTTCCTGACCACCGACACCACGGTCATCCCGCACGCACTACTGCACAACCTCAAGCACAACAAGGTGCTGCACGAGCGCAACGTGTTCCTGACCGTGGAGACGCTGAACGTGCCGCACGCCCCGGCCGAAAAGCGCCTGAAAATGGACCAGATCGGCGACGACTTCTACCGGTTGATCGTGCGCTTCGGCTTCATGGAGACGCCGGACGTGCCGCTGGCGCTTATGCGCGCCTGCGACGTGGGCGGCATGTCCTTCGACCCGATGGACACCACCTACTTCGCCAGCCGCGAGACGATCGTGGCCGGCCGCCACCGCGGCATGCCGATCTGGCGCGACAAGGTGTTCGCGGTCATGCACCGCAACGCCGCGCCGGCCACCGGCTTCTTCCGCATTCCCGGCAACCGCCTGGTCGAGCTGGGCTCGCAGGTGGAGATCTGACCCCACCACGCCGCGGCCCCTGCGCCGTGGCCGCGTGGCATGCGAACATGCACGCATGAACGATCCGCGCATCCTCACCGCCGGCGCCACCCGCGAGGACGAGGCCCTGGAGGCCTCGATCCGGCCCAAGCGGCTGGACGAATACCTCGGCCAGCAGCCGGTCCGCGAGCAGCTGGGCATCTACATCGAGGCCGCGCGCGGGCGCGGCGAAGCGCTGGACCACGTGCTGATCTTCGGTCCGCCCGGGCTGGGCAAGACCACGCTGAGCCATGTCATCGCCAACGAGCTGGGCGTGAACCTGCGGGTGACCTCGGGACCGGTGATCGAGAAGGCCGGGGACCTGGCCGCGCTGCTGACCAACCTGCAGCCGCACGACGTGCTCTTCATCGACGAGATCCACCGCCTGTCGCCGGTGGTCGAAGAGGTCCTGTATCCGGCGATGGAGGATTTCCAGATCGACATCATGATCGGCGAAGGCCCTGCGGCGCGCTCGATCAAGCTGGACCTGCCGCCGTTCACCCTGATCGGCGCCACCACGCGCGCCGGACTGCTGACCGCGCCGCTGCGCGATCGCTTCGGCATCGTGCAGCGCCTGGAGTTCTATTCGCCCGAGGAGCTGACCCGGATCGTGCGCCGCTCGGCGCGGATCCTGGGCATCGATTGCGAGGCCGAGGGTGCGGGCGAGATCGCGCGTCGCGCGCGCGGCACGCCGCGCATCGCCAACCGGCTGCTGCGGCGGGTGCGCGACTACGCCCAGGTCAGGGCCGCCGGGCATGTCGACGAGGCCGTGGCGAAAGCCGCCATGGCGATGCTCAAGGTCGACCCGGAAGGTTTCGACGAACTCGACCGACGCCTGCTGCGCACGATCGTCGAGCATTTCGATGGCGGGCCGGTCGGCGTGGAGTCGCTGGCTGCGTCGTTGTCGGAAGAGCGCGGCACGCTGGAAGACGTGATCGAGCCGTACCTGATCCAGCAGGGCTTCCTGGTGCGCACCGCGCGCGGGCGCATGGCCACGTCCAAGGCCTATCACCATCTCGGCCTCAAGGCACCGACGCGCGAGGCGGGCGAGCTGTTCTGAACCTGGCGCGGCCGCGCCGCAGGCGCCGCCGTTACAGCGCGCGCGACCGGCGTTGGCTGGCGATGCGGGCGCAGGTCGCCACGGCCGCTTCCAGGCTGGACGGATCGGCCAGGCCGCGGCCGGCGAGGTCCAGCGCGGTGCCGTGGTCCACGGCCACGCGCGGGTAGGGCAGGCCCAGCGTCAGGTTCACCGCGCGCTCGAAGCCACTGTACTTCAGCACCGGCAGGCCCTGGTCGTGGTACATGGCCACCACCGCGTCGAAGCCGGTGAGCTTGTTCGGCAGGAAGGCGGTATCGGCCGGCAGCGGCCCGACCAGCGCCAACCCTTCGCCACGCAGCGCGTCCAGCAGCGGGATGATCGTATCGATCTCTTCGTGGCCGAGGTGGCCGTTTTCGCCCGCGTGCGGATTCAGGCCCAGCACCGCGATCACCGGGGCGGCGATGCCGAAGTCCGAGCGCAGCGCTTCGTGCGTAGTGGTCAGCACGTGGCGCAGCAGGCCGGCGTCGATCGCGTCGGCGACTTCCCGCAAGGGCAGGTGGGTCGTGGCCAGGGCGACACGGACGATGTCGTTGGCCAGCATCATCACCACCTGGCGCCCGGCGTGGCCGGCAAGCAGTTCGGTGGTGCCGGTGTAGGCGATGCCGCCCTCGTTGATCGTGGACTTCTGCACCGGGCCGGTGACCATGCCGGCGAACTCGCCGCGCAAACAGCCGGCGGCCGCATCGAGCAGCGCGCCGACCACGACCCCGGCGTTGCGCGGATCAGGAGCGCCGAACGCCACCGTGCTGGCATTGGGGAACATGCGCAGCGGCAGGTCGCCCGGCCGGCGTGCCGGCTCGTCCTCGTGCAGCAGGTTCAAGGGCAGGGCCAGCGCGGTGGCGGCGGCCTGCAGCGTGGCCGGATCGGCCAGGGTGACCAGCGTGCAGTCGGTGCGCGGCCGCTGGGCCAGGCGCACGCACAGTTCCGGTCCTACCCCGGCCGGTTCGCCCGGAACCAGCGCGAGCCGGGGTAGCGTCACGTCAGCCGCCGGTGGGCGGCGCTGCCGGCGCAGCAGCAGGGGCGGCGGGCGCGGCCGGCGCGGCCTGTTCGCCGGTGCGCAACACCACGTAGGCTTCGCCGCGCAGTTCCTGCAGGTAGCGGTTGAATTCCTCTTCCAACTTGCGACGGCCGATGGTCTCGCGGACCTGGGCGCGACGGTTGGTGTCGGTCACGTCGGTCTGCCGCCCGGCCACTCGCTGGATCACGTGCCAGCCGGCATCGGTACGGAACGGCTGGGAAATGCCGCCGTCCGAGAGCGCGGTCACCTGGCTGCCGAAATCCGGGCCGAACGCGTCGGCCGGGAACCAGCCCAGGTCGCCGCCCTGGCCGCGGGTGTTGGTGTCTTCCGACGATTCGCGCGCGACTTCCTGGAAGTCGGCCCCGCCGCCGATGCGCGCGCGCAGCGTGTCGATCCGGGCCTTGGCGGTGGCGTCGTCCTGGCGGTCGTTGACCCGGACCAAGATGTGGCGCACGTGGTACTCGCTGACCGTCTGGGTGGCACCGCCGGCGGCGGCGTCGCGGACATCGACCAGCTGCAGGAGCTGGAAGCCGCTCGGTCCACGCACCGGGCCGAGGACCTGGCCCGGCGACATCTCGCTGATGGTCCGGGAGAACGCGCTCGGGATTTCATCGAGGCTGCGCCAGCCCAGGTCGCCGCCTTCCAGCGCGTTGGGGCTGTCGGAATAGCGGACCGCGGCCGCGTTGAAGGTCAGTTCGCCGCGGTCGATCACGCTCTTGACGCCCTCTACCTTGCGCTGGCCGGTGGCGATCTGCTCGGCCGTCGCGCCTTCGGGCAGGCCGACCAGGATGTGCGCGAGGTGGTACTGGCGCCCGCCGGTGGCCTGCTGGGCGATGGCCGCGTCGACCTCGCTCTCGCTGACGTTGATGCGGCTCTGGGCGAAGCTCTGGCGCAACCGCTGGACCATGATCTCGTCGGCCAGCGAGCGGCGGAATTCGTCGAAGGACAGGCCGTCCTCCGCGATCCGCTGGCGCAGGCCGTCGACGGTCACGTTGTTCTGCTGGGCGATGGCCGCCACCGCCTGGTTGAGTTCCTGGTCGCTGATGCGGATGCCGTTGCCCTTGGCGCGCTCGACCTGCAGGCGGGTCAGCACCAGGCGCTCGAGCACCTGGCGTTCCAGCACCGCGCGCGGCGGCAGCTGGTCCTCGCGGCCGGCGTACTGGGCGACGATGTTCCGCATCGCGAGTTCAAGCTCGCTTTGCAGGACGACGTTCTCGTCGACGATGGCGGCAATGCGCTCGACCGGCTGCGTCTGCTGCGCCTGGGCGACGAACGTGAGGGGGCAGAGGGCGGCGACCGCCAGGAGGATTGCGGAAAGACGTCGGCTCATGGACTCACGGAATGATGTTCGGATCGTAGGCGTCGGGATCCGGCGTGGTGTTGCTGGGCGGGACCAGATAGAGGTCGTCGCGGTAATAGCCGAGAATAGCACGGCGCAAAGTCCGCTCCGTGTCCTGGCCCGCTGACCCTAGGCCCTTGAGCACGAATTCGAACTGAATGGAATTGTCCAGCTCGCCCTCGCGGTTGCGCACGTACCGGCGGGCCAGCGCCCGCACCGCCAGACAGCAGCTGTCCCACTGCACGCCGGCGACGGCTTCGAGTAGCTTGTCGTCGTCGATCGAGTAATAGTAGCGCCCGACCACGCTCCAGACGGGGTTGATCGGATACAGGAAATTGAAATCGGCCTGTTCCAGCAGGTCCCGGCGGTAGCGGTAGCCGACATTGACCACGCCATCGCCCGGCCACAGGTAGCGGGCGCGGACGCTGGCCAGGTCCTCACGGCGGAACTTGGGGTCCCACTGGTAAGAGGCACCCAGGTTCCAGCGGTCGTTGATCGCATAGTTGCCGTCGGCCACCCACGCGGACTTGCCTTCCTCCACCGGCAGCTCGCCCGGTGCCACCACGCGGGAATCCTCGAAATAGCGGATCTGGCCGATGCTGGCCGACAGCTTCTCGCGGCCGTCGGCCTGGCGGATCAGGCGCGTGCTCAGGGCCACGGTCAGCTGGTTGGCGTCGGTCTGGCGGTCGGCCCCGGAATAGCGGTTGTCGCGAAAGAGCTGGCCCCAGCTGAAGGTGAAGGGGCGGGTGTCGAACAGCGGCAGCCCGTCCTGCTCGCGGTACGGTGCGTTGAGGTAGAACAGCCGCGGCTCGAGCGTGTGCAGGTAGTCGGTGTCGCCGACGGTGGTGTCGCGGTCGAAATACATGCCGGCATCGAGGGTGGTGATCGGCATGCTGCGGGCCGGCGAGGTATCCCCACCCAAGGTCTGCGCGAGGTCATCATCGAGCTGGTAACTGGTGTAGCGCCAGGCCAGGGTCGGATTGACGTACCAGGCCGGGCCACCGATGCGTGCGGCAATGTACGGCTTGACGTCGAAGCGGCTGCCGCCCGGGCGCTCGCTGTGCTGGAAGTGCACCGCCTCGGCCCAGACGCCGGCGTCGAGCCACTGGCCCAGCGGCCGTTCCCAGTTCACGTAGACGCGTGGCAGGCGGCTGTAGGGCAGGTTGTCGTCGGTGAGGGTGTAATCGGTGAGCTGGAAATGCTCGGCCATCGCGCCGGCGGTCCAGTACGCGCCGACCCCGTAGATGCCAGCCGTGCTCTGCAGGTACGACGCGGAAATGCCGGCCAGGCGGTTGGCGAAATCCTCGACGTAGCGCGTGTCCGACACCCAGCCCAGGTTCGCGCGCGCCTGCCAATGTTCGTCGATGTTGTGGTAGCCGCTGAACAGGAAGCGGCCGCGATCACGGTCACGCAGGTCGTCGTTGGGCATGTAGGCGGCGTTGACCACGCCGCGGCCGCCTTCGTAGAGATAGCGGAATTCGCTGTCCAGCATCAGGCCGCGCTTGCTCATCCAGCGCGGCATCAGGGTCATGTCGTAGTTCGGCGCCAGGTTGAGGTAGATCGGCTGCCGGTAGTCGAAGCCGTTGCGGCTGGACATGCTCACCGCGGGGTAGAGCAGGCCGGTCTGGCGGCGGTCGTCGATCGGGAACTTGAACCACGGTACGTACAGGAACGGGATATTGCCCAGCCGCAGCACTGCGTTGCGGGCCACGCCGAAGCCCTCGTCGCTGTCCACGTCGATCTGCTGGGCGCGCAGCTCCCACAGCTGCTGCGAGGGATCGCATGTGCTGTAGGTCGAGCGCTGCATCCGGCCCAGTGGGCCGGTCAGCCGGATCGAGTCGGCGCCACCGTTGCCGCGCCGGTCCACCAGCTGGTACTGGATGTCGCTGATGGTGTGGATGTCGGTGTTCTGGTTGCCCTCGGCGCGGTCGGCGACGATGCGGATGCCCGAATCCTGGTAGCGGACGTTGCCCCGCGCCATGTAGTCGCCGGTTTCGGTGTCCATCCGGATTTCGTCGGTGCCCAGGAACTGGTCGCCCCGGGTCAGCGCCACGTTGCCCTGGATCTGGGGCGTGGTCCGCGTGCCGCTCTGCTGGTCGCCCTCGATGACGGTGGGTTGCTGGTCACGCGCGGGATCGCCCGGTTGCGCGGACGGGGGAGCTTCGTTGAACGGCGGGATGACATCACCGGCCGGGCATAGCGCCCAGTTCAGCGGCTTGTCGTCGGCGATCGCCGTGCCGGGAAGGCAGACGGCAATGCTCAGCGACAGCGGGAGCAGGCGCAGGGGGGCTCGCACAGGCAGGGGGCTTCCAGGCCGAAAATCGCTGGTAGCTTGCCGGATGGAGGTGCATGCGGGCAATGAAAGCCCGGCCCGGGCCGCAGGCGGGGTTCATCCCCCCGTCGCGGTGGGTGGGGTCAGTCGCGCAGCGCGCCGACGTGGGCGACCGTGCACTCGGCGAGGGCGTCCAGGTTGTAACCGCCCTCGAGCAGGGAGACGACCCGCCCTGCGCCGTGGCGCCGGGCGATCGTGCGCAGCTCGGCGGTGATCCAGGCGAAGTCGTCCGCGTCCAGCATCAGGTCGGCCAGTGGGTCGGCCAGGTGCGCATCGAAGCCGGCCGAGACCAGCACCAGCTGCGGGCGGAACGCGTCCAGCCCGGGCAGCAGGGTGTCCAGCCAGGTGTTGCGGAAGCGGAAGCCGCCGCTGCCAGGCGGCAGCAGCACGTTGTGGACGTTGCCCATCCCGCGCTCGTGCACGCTGCCGGTATGCGGGAACAACCCGGACTGGTGGCTGCTGAAATAGGCCACGGCCGGGTCGCGCTGGAAGATCGCCTGGGTGCCGTTGCCGTGGTGCACGTCGAAATCGACGATCGCGATCCGCTCCAGCCCGTGCCGGTCGCGCGCATGGGCGGCGGCCACGGCGACGTTGTTGAACAGGCAGAAGCCCATCACCGCATCGCCGGTGGCGTGGTGGCCGGGCGGACGGACCGCGCAGAACGCGGTCTCGTCATCCCCGGACATGACCGCATCGACCGCCGCGATGCCGGCGCCGGCTGCGTGCAGCGCCGCGCGTCCGGAGCCGGGACCCACCACGGTATCCGGGTCCAGCCTGCGCAGGCCCGCGGGAACCGGTACCAGCACCTCATCCACGAGGGCGGCGGCGTGCACGCGCAGCAGGTCGCCGCGCCGCGCCGCGGGGGCTTCGAGCCAGGCCAGGTCGGGATAGGCGCGGCGCAACGCATCGAGCACCGCCCGCAGCCGGGCAGCCCGTTCCGGATGTTCCGGGCCGGTGTCGTGCTCGAGGCAGGCGGGATGGGTGTAAGCGAGCATGCGGGGCACCGTAGCGCGGTGGCGCGAAGGCTGCCATCCGCATTTGGTGGGAAAGGCCGATGGAGCCGGATTGCGCCGGCCGCCGCGCCGGTGGCTGTTGTCCTGTCACCGTGCCACCGGGGCGCGGGCCAGCCGGGCACGGACCCGCCAGTTCCGCCTAGGGCGCGGTGCGGCGTTCGTGACGCCAGATGACCTCGCCCTGGCCGTCCGCGCGGGCCAGCACCCGGCACAGCACGAACAGCAGGTCCGACAGGCGGTTGAGGTAGCGCACGGCCTCACCGCGGACCGGCTCGACCCGGCCCAGGGCCACGGTCTCGCGTTCGGCGCGGCGCACGATGGTGCGTGCCAGGTGGCAGCGCGCGGCCGCTTCGCCGCCGGCCGGCAGGATGAAGTCCTTCAGCGCGGGCAGGTCGGCGTTGTAGCGGTCGAGGTGGCGCTCCAGCGCATCCACGTCGTCGCCGCTGATGGCGGCATGGCCGGGGATGCAGAGCTCGCCGCCGAGGTCGAACAACTGGTGCTGGACGGCGGTCAGCAGGTCGCGGATGTCGTCGGCGACGTGCGGGGCGGCCAGGACCACGCCGATGGCCGAATTGGCTTCGTCGACGGTGCCGTAGGCGGTGACCCGCAGCGAATCCTTGCCGGTGCGGCTGCCATCGCCCAGCCCGGTGCTGCCATCGTCACCGGTGCGGGTATAGATCTTCGAGAGGCGGTTGCCCATCCCGGACCTGGCAGTTCAGTGCGCGGTGCGGTCGCGCGCGCCCAGCAGCGGCGCGATGCGTTCGCCGGCGACCTGCAGCCCGGCGGCGATGGCGACGTACACGCCGGCGGTCACCAGGTAAGGGGCCAGCCAGTCGGTGTAGTTCTTCCACCAGCCTGCGAAGGTCGGATCGGTGACCGAATCGCTCAGCCAGTAGAAGCTGCCCTGGGCCAGCAGGTGGCAGGCCAGCACCGACAGCACCAGTGCGGCGGCCAAGCGGCCCAGCGCATCCCAGCTGGCGCCGCTGTAGCGGCGGCGCAGCCAGGCGCCACCGGCCCACATCGCGCCATAGGCTGGCACCAGGAACCAGTAGCCGGCCGACACGCAGTAGTGGTTCCAGAAGTCGATGCCCTGGCCGTTGATCACCCACCAGTCCACACCCACCGCCAGCGCGATCAGCGAAGGAAATGCCCAGCGACCCCAGCCGCGCAGGTGGAAGCCGGCGATGAAGAACACCGCCCAGCTCGCGTCCGGCGGCGAGAAGTGGTCGAACACATGCGCGCGCGAGGCGCCCATGAGCAGGGCCAGGACGAACAGGATGAACAGGCGGGGCGTATTGGCGTTCATGGCGCACGGGTGGCTGGGTTCAAGCCGCATTCTAGCCGAAGCACGACGGTGCCCGCCGCGAAGCGGCAAAGGACCGCCTGCACGGCCGCGTATCATGTCCGCATGATGCGACGAACCCACGATGTGCTCATCGTTGGCGGCGGCCTGGTCGGCGCCAGCCTGGCGATCGCCCTGGAGAGCCTGCCGCTGGACGTGGCCCTGGTCGAGGCGTCTCCGTCCGGCGAGCTCCCGGCGGTATTCGACCAGCGCAACCTCAGCCTGGCGGCGGCTTCGGTCAATGCGCTCGCCGCGCTGGGCGTGATGCGCGAACTGCGTGCGCCGACCGGGCCGATCCGCCGCATCCACGTCAGCCGCGCCGGCGACTTCGGCAGCGTCCGCCTGGAGGCCGGCGACTACGGTCGCGATGCGTTCGGCCAGGTGGTGGTGGCGCGCGATTTCGGCGAAGCGCTCGAGGCGCGGCTGGCGCAGCTGCCGCGGCTGACCCGTTATCGTCCTGCACGCTTCGTAGGCCTCGAAGGCGACGACGGTGGGGCGCGCGGAGTGCGCCTGGCCACTGCCGACGGCGACATCCAGCTGCAGGCCCGCCTGCTGGTGGCCGCCGACGGGACGCGCAGCGCGCTGCGTGACGCGCTGGCCATCGCCTCGCGCAGCCACGACTACGGCCAGACCCTGTTCGTGGCGCGGATGCGCGGCGAACGCGTGCCCGATGGCACCGCCTGGGAGCGTTTCACCGACAGCGGGCCGACCGCCTTGCTTCCACGGGGCGATCGGGCGTGGGGCGTGGTCCATGGCGTGCCGGCCGTCCAGGCGGCGGCCGTGTCCGCGCTGGACGACGCCGGCTGGCTGGCGCGCTTGCAGCAGGTTTTCGGCTGGCGTGCCGGCCGCTTCACCGGCGTCGGCGAGCGCAGCGCGTACCCGATCGCCTCGATGGTGGCCGAAGCCCTGGTCGCACCGCGCGCGGTGCTGCTGGGCAACGCGGCGCAGACGATCCACCCGGTCGGCGCACAGGGCTTCAACCTCGGCCTGCGCGACGCGCTGACCCTGGCCGAAGGGCTGCGCGCCCATGCCGGCGATCCGGGCGATGCCACGCTCCTGGCGCGCTATGCGCAGCGCCGGCAGGAGGATCGCGAGCGCACGCTGGCGTTCTCCGATGGTATTGCCCGGATGACCGCCAATCCATCGCCCCTGCTCCGGCCTTTGCGCAGCCTGGGACTGCTGGCTGCCGATCGCAGCGGCTGGCTGCAGTCGTGGCTGGTCGGCGGCGCGATGGGTTTCCGTGGCGACGTGCCGGAGCTGTGCCGGTGACGGGCTACATGAAAAGCCGTGCGCGCCTGGACGTCGCGGTGGCCGGTGGTGGCGTGGTCGGCGCGGCCTGCGCGCTGGCCATGGCCAGCGCCGGACTCGAAGTGGCGCTGGTCGAGCCCCGGCCCGCGCCGCGCTGGCGGGCCGATGAACCGGACCTGCGCGTGTACGCGCTGGCACCGGACAACGCCGGCCTGCTGCAGGAGCTGGGCGTGTGGCCGCAGGTGCTGGCTGCGCGCGCGCAGCCGTACAGAAGGATGCGGGTCTGGGACGCCGCCGGCGGCGGTGAACTGGATTTCGACGCTGCCGGGATCGCCGCGCGCAGCGAACTGGGCTGGATCGTCGAGAACGACCTGCTGGTCGATCGGCTGTGGGCGGCACTGGCCGCCGCGGGCGTGCGCCTGCATTGCCCGGCGCGGGTGCAGGCGCTGGAGCAGGATGCCGGCGGTGTGCGACTGAAGCTGGACGACGGAACGCGGCTGGATGCGCGCGTCGCGGTGGCGGCCGACGGCGCGGCCTCGGACCTGCGTCGCCTGGCCGGGCTGGAAGTCGACGCGCACGATTACCGGCAGCGCGGCGTGGTCGCCTTCATCGAGACGGAACGACCGCACGAGGACACCGCCTGGCAGCGCTTCCTGCCCGGTGGTCCATTGGCCGTGCTGCCGTTCGCGCAGGGCCGCAGCTCGATCGTGTGGACCCTGCCCGATGCCGAGGCCGCGCGCGTGCTGGCGCTGGACGAGGACGCGTTCGCGCGGGAACTGACCGACGCTTCGGCCGCACGCCTGGGACAGGCGCGGCCTGTTTCGGACCGCGTGGCGTTCCCGCTGCGGCGGCAACTGGTGCGGCAACAGGTCGCCGGGCGCGTGCTGGTGCTGGGCGATGCGGCGCACGTGGTCCATCCGCTGGCCGGGCAGGGCGTGAACCTGGGCCTGCGCGACGTGGCCGCATTGCGCGACGAGGTCGAAGCCGCGCGCCTGCACCGCAGTGACTGGACCGCGGCGCACCGCCTTCAGCGCTGGGCGCGTACCCGCCGCAGCGACAACACCGTGTCGGCCTACGCCTTCGAGGGGATCAACCGCCTGTTCTCCAACACCCATCCGGCCGCGACGCTGGCGCGTGGCCCGCTGCTCGGACTGGCCGGAAAGCTGCCGCCGCTGCAACGCGCGTTCTGGCGGCACGCCGCCGGACTCTAGCGTCCGGTTCCACCCGATCCTTGCGGACCCCGATATCCCACTGCCGGTCCGATGGCCCGGTCAGAGGATCCAGCCGGCCAGCTCTTCGCGATCCAGCGTGCCATCGCGATCGACGTCGACGTTGTCGAACTCCGATCGCAGGCTGCGGTCGATGCCGGCCTCGCGCCGATCGACCCGGCCATCACCGTCGGCATCGAGCAGGCCGAAGTCGAGCCGGTCACCACCGACCAGGCTGCGTGGCTCGAGCGAACGGATGATCGTGCGCTCGCCATGCGCGCCCTCGATCACGACCATGCCGGTCTGGTGCTGCAGGGGCTGGTCGACCGGGGTGGCCACGGGCGGCAGCAGGGGCGAAGTGCTGGCCGGCGGACCTTTTGTTGCGGCCAGCGCGGGAGTGCCGGCGAGCGCGGTCGCGGCCAGCAGGGAGACGAAGGCGGAGAAGTGTTTCATCGGTCGGTCGGTCGGGGCAGGGAGGCCGGCCGGCAACGCTAGACACCACCGGGTGAAGCGGCGTTGAACCGTCGCGCCGCCCACCCTGCGTGCCTGCCTACAGGACGATGCGCCGGCCGCCGTCCCGGGCCGAGGCGTACACCGCGTCGACCACGCGCATGTCGCGCACGCCTTCCTCGCCCGGGACCAGCGGTGCGGTGCCCTGCAGGATCGCCAGTGCGTCGTCGTCCATCTGTCTGGCCTGCTGGTGCGGCACTGCGTCGGCGAAGACCTTGCCGTCGCTGGTGCGTCCCTTCAGCCCGTCATAGGTCTGGAACGGCGACAGTTCGTACCAGCCGCGTTCGCAGTCGGCGCGAAGGGTGTTCATGTCCTGGCCGAAACTGGTCGCGCACTCGGCGACGGTGCCGTCCGGGAACTCCAGGGTGAAGTGCATCGTTTCGTCCACGCCTTCGAACAGGGCCGGGCGCCGGATCTCCTGCCGCGCGGTCACCGCGACCGGCTCCTGGCCGGAGGTATAGCGCGCGGCGTTGAGCGAATACACGCCCATGTCGTACATCGCGCCGCCGCCATGCTGCGGAAGCAGGCGCCAGGGTTTGTTCGCAGGGTCGACGTCGTCGTAGGCATTGAAGCCGGCGTCGGCGCGCACCTTGAGGATCTTGCCGTAAGGCTTCTCGCGCGCCATCGCCATGAGCCGCCGGGTGTTGGGCTCATGCTGCAGGCGGTAGCCGATGGTCAGCTGCACCTTGTTGGCCCGGCATGCATCGACCATCGCCTGTGCTTCGGCCGCGTCCATCGCCATCGGCTTCTCGCACCAGACGTGCTTGCCGGCACTGGCTGCGCGCAGGGTCAGCGGCATGTGCAGGTCGTTGGGCGTGGCGATGTAGACGGCCTGGATGTCCGGGTTGTCGGCGATCCGGTCGAAGTCGTCGTAGCTGTAGACATTGCGGTCCGGAATGCCGTGCCTGGCCTGCCAGGCCGGGATCTTCTGCGGCGAGCCGGTGACGATTCCGGCCAGGTGGCAGTGCTGCGCCAGCTGGAGCCCGGGTGCGAGCTGGTGCGTGGCATAGCCGCCCAGGCCCACCAGCGCGACGCCGATGGAGTCCTTGCGCCGCGCCGGGTTCATGGCGTCGCCCGCCGAACGAGCCTGCGATTGCGCCCGCAGCGGCAGCGTGCCGGCCAGTCCTGCACCGGCCATCGCCGCCAGCAGGTGGCGTCGGGTGATTCCAAGCTGCGGCATGTTGCCTCCAAGGTCGCCTGCCGTGAGGTCCGGATCGGACGGTGCGCCTCGGACGATAGGTGGCGACGGCCCGTGGCGCCAGCCCCAAGGTTCGCATGCCCTCCATGTCGTCGCGGAATACGCCTGTCGGCTCTGGCACACTGGCGCGCGCATCGCCATGGAGGACGCCGCCATCACACGCCAACCCCGCAGGTCCCGCCGTCCCTCGCGCATCGCCCTGTGCCTGTTCCTGCTGGCGCCGGGCTTCGCGGCGGCTTCCACGGCGCAGCCCGGGGACAGCGCGCGCGTACAGACGCGCGACCTGGTCGGCGATGGCGTGTTCGGTAGCGGAATCGAAGGGCCAGCGGTCGGCCCGGATGGCGCGCTGTATGCGGTGGGCTTCGGCCGCGACGGCACCATCGGCCGGGTGGTGACGCGCGCCGATGGCCAGGGCGAGGCCGCGCTGTTCGTGCGGCTTCCCGAGGGAAGCACCGGCAACGGCATCCGCTTCGGCGCCGATGGAACGATGTACGTGGCCGACTACACCGGCCACAACGTGCTGGCCATCGACCTGGATACGCGCGGGGTTCGCGTTTTCGCGCACCTGGAGGGTGCGCACCAGCCCAACGATATCGCCTTGGCCCCGGATGGCACGCTCTACGCCAGCGATCCGGACTGGAAGAACAATGCCGGCCAGTTGTGGCGCGTCGGTCGCGACGGCATCGCGCAGCGGCTGGAGACCGGCATGGGCACGACCAACGGCATCGAGGTCAGCCCCGACGGCCGGCATCTGTACGTGAACGAAAGCGTGCAGCGCAATGTCTGGGTGTACGACATCGATGCCAGCGGCGGCCTGTCGGGCAAGCGCCTGCTGATCGCATTCCCCGACCATGGCATGGACGGCATGCGCAGCGATGCCGATGGCAACCTGTATATCGCCCGCAACGGCGCCGGCGTGGTGGCGGTCGTTTCACCGGCGGGGCAGGTGCTGCGCGAAGTGAAGCTGCGCGGTGCCAAGCCGACCAATGTCGCCTTCGGTGGCGCCGACGGTCGCGATGTATACGTGACCCTGCAGGACCGCGGCGCCATCGAGACATTCCGCAGCGAACGGCCGGGACGGGAGTCCGGCCGGTAGCGCACCCTTTCCGTCCAGGCCGCCGTGGTGCCGGTACAAGGGGCTGAAGGCCACCCTTCCGGGGGGGGGCGTCCCAGCCCCTGCGACACCGATCGCCGATACTGGTCTACCGGAGGAGGCACGACCGATGCAGCAACTCGAACTGAAAGAGCCGGCGACGTTCGCCACCGAGTTCCTCCGCCAGACCCAGTTGCAGGGTTTCGGCGCGCTGAGCAAGCGCGACCTTGAGCTTCTGGTCTACGTGCTGCTCGAACGCGACGGCGCGATCGATCGCAACGCCAGCAACCATTCGGCGGCCGCCTTGCTGCGGATCACCCCGGCCAAGCTGCGCGCGCTGCGCAGCGACGGTTACGCGCGCTGGCGTCAGCTCGTCGCCGAACCGTCGGACGCGGCGTTGCGTCGCATCCTCGGCAACGTGCTCACCGAGGCCAACCTGCGCGCCGGCAGCCGCCACGTCAGCGAACGCAGTCGCAAGGATGGGTTCCTGGCCGTGCGCGTGGAGCACCCGGACGACCGGCTGCAGTTCGAGCAGGCCGTCCTCGATGCCGGTGCCTTGCCCGTGTACGAGCGCAACCGCGAAGTGCTGGCAGTGCGTTTCGACACACTGGTCGCACTGGCCGAGCGCAGCGGCTTCCTGCAGCCGGATACCGAGGTCGTGGTGAAGGAGTTGCGCAAGCTCGCGCCCGGCTCGGAGGAGCTGGCCGACCTGTTGAAGAAGGACGTCACGAAACTGCGCTGGGAGGATGCGCGCGCCGCGCTGAACAGCCTCGGCGCGAAGGCGGTGTCCAGCAGCGCCGAGGGTGGCCTCAAGAGCCTGCTGAAACTGGTCTTCCCGTTCCTGCCTTGAGTGCGCGCAGCGGCTCCGGATGTCCGCAGGGCTGAGAGCCGCGCCCGTTGTCAGCCGCCCGTCGTGGCGAAAACCGTGATCTCTTCGCGGTCGTGGTAGAGCTGCCTGGCGCGCACGGTGACCGGCTTTCCGGCCTGCTCTTCGAACAGGTCCAGGCACAGCCGGGTTTCCTGCCAGCGCTTCTTCATCGGCAGTTTGAGGTTGAACACCGCGTGGCGGCACCAGCCCTCGCGGAACCACTGCGCCATGCGCGCGGCGACCTTGCTCGGCTGTTCGACCATGTCGCAGACCATCCAGTCCAGCGGCCGCGCGGGCTGCCAGTGGAAGCCGTCGGCGCGCAGGTGTTCGACCAGGCCGGTGTCGAGCACGTGCTGGCGCAAGGGGCCATTGTCGACCGAAGTCACCCGCAGGTGCTGGCGAGTCAGCACCCAGGTCCAGCCGCCCGGGGCGGCACCGAGGTCGGCGGCGGTCATGCCGGGGCGCAGCAGGCGCTCGCGCTCGCCCGCGTCGAGCAGGGCGAGGAAGGCTTCTTCAAGTTTCAGCGCCGACCGCGAGGGCGCGTCGGGCAGCAGCTTCAGTCGCGGGATGCCCAGCGGCCACGGCGCGCTGTCGCGCGGGTCGGCCAGCGCCAGCAGCGCGTGGTCGCCGGCGAGGAAGCACACGTGCAGGCGCGGCAGGCGTGGATCTTCCTTCGCCGAAAGCACGCCGGCCTTGCGCAACGCCGGGCGTAGCGCGTTGCCGAAGCTGCGCGCCAGGCCCGACAGTGGCTTGCCCGCATCCGAATCCGGATGCTCGACCCAGAGGTCGCCGACGCGCAGGCCGGCGGGCAGCGCGGCCAGCAACGGCGTCAGCCGGTCCTTCGGATCCAGCCCGCGCAGCTCGGCGAACAGGCGCAGCTTCTGGCGGGCGAAAACCAGGTCGCTGAAAGGCAGGTTGCGGGCCAGTACCTGCGCGTCGGCCTCGTCGCCGGTGACGAACAGCACATGCCCGTCGTCGCGAACGGCGCGCGCGTAACCGGCGATACCGGCGAAGGCGGCGCGCTCGCCGAACTCGGCCGCGAGTTCCGGCTCGAAGCCCTGGCGACAGTAGCCGAGCAGTCCGTGCATGGTGGGGGCAGCGGCGCTCAGTAGCGCTCGCCGCCGCCCTCGCCGTAGGCGCGCAGCACCGCACGCGCGTCGCCGCGCAGCAGGTCGCGGGTGACGGCGATGCCACGGCGCTCGAGCTCGCCGATCCAGTCCGCCGGCAGCGGGCCTTCGTCGAATTCGGTCAGCTCCATGACGTCTTCCGAGCGCGCGCCGATCAGCAGGCGGTCGATGCCGGCCCAGATCGTGGCGCCGTAGCACTGGCAGCAAGGCTGCGACGAGGTGGCCAACGTCACCGGCGACAGCACGTCGTTCAGGCGCGGGGTCTGCAGGCGCTGCTGGGCGAGCATGTAGGCCATGTTCTCGGCGTGCGCCAGCGAGGTGGTGTGCGGCATCACCCGGTTCACGCCGGCGGCGATCACCCGGTGGTCCGGGCCGAACACCACTGCGCCGAACGGGCCGCCGCTGCGCGCTTCGACATTGCGCCGCGACAGTTCGATCGCCAGCGCGACCTTGTCCTCGTCGGAGGCGAAGGTCGCGGCCTGGTCGAACGCGTCATGGACCCAGGCGGGCAGGGTGAGGTGGACCTGTGCGTACAGCATGGCGTTCGTGCTCAACCCGCCGACCAGGTGTCGCGCAGGGTCACGCTGCGGTTGAATACCGGCTTTTCCGGGGTGTGGTCGCGGCGATCGGCGACGAAATAGCCGGTGCGCTCGAACTGGAACGACTGCTCCGGCGCGGCCTGCGCGGCAGCTGGTTCGATCCAGCCCTGCACGGTCTTCTTCGATTCCGGATTGAGGTAGTCGCGGTAGGTCTTGCCTTCGGACTCGTCGTCGGGCTTCTCCACCGAAAACAGGCGGTCGTACAGGCGGATTTCCGTGGCCACCGCGTGCTGCGCGCTGACCCAGTGGATCGTGCCCTTGACCTTGCGGTTGGCGCCTTCCATGCCCGGGCGCGATTCCGGATCCAGCCAGCCGCGCAGTTCGGACACGTTGCCGGCCTCGTCCTTCACCACCTCGTCGATGCGCACGATGCCGGCGCCGCGCAGTCGCGCTTCGCCACCGGGCACCAGCCGCTTCCAGCCCTTGGGCGGGACTTCGGCGAAATCCTCGCGCTCGATCCACAATTCGCGCGCGAACGGCACCTGGCGCTCGCCCTGTGCTTCGTCCTTGGGATGGTTGGGGAATGTCAGCGATTCCTCATGGCCCTCCGGAAGGTTGGCCAGCACCAGCTTCAGGGGATCGACCACGGCCATGCGCCGCGGTGCGGTGGCGTCCAGGTCGTCGCGCAGGCAGCCTTCCAGCACCGAGAAGTCGATCACCGAGTTCTGCTTGCTGATGCCGACGCGGTCGACCAGCAGGCGCAGCGAGGCCGGCGTATAGCCGCGGCGGCGCAGGCCCTGCAGGGTGTACATGCGCGGATCGTCCCAACCGTCGACCAGGTTCTCGGCGACCAGCTGGGTCAGCTTGCGCTTGCTCATCACCGTGTAGTTGATGTTCAGGCGCGAGAACTCGATCTGGCGTGGCTTGGCCGCTTCCTTCGGCAGGCCGTGCTTCTCCAGCGGCGCCAGCAGGTCGGGGTTGCCGGCCAGGTCGACGTTGTCCACGCACCAGTCGTAGAGCGGGCGGTGGTCCTCGAATTCCAATGTGCACAGGGAATGGGTGATGCCCTCGACCGCATCGCCCAGCGCGTGGGCGAAGTCGTACATCGGATAGATCGGCCATTCGCTGCCGGTGTTCTGGTGCTCGACGTGCTTGATCCGGTACAGCGCCGGGTCGCGCAGGTTGATGTTGCCGCTGGCCATGTCGATCTTCGCGCGCAGGGTGCGGGCGCCGTCGGCGAATTCGCCGGCGCGCATGCGCGCGAACAGGTCCAGGTTCTCCTCGACGCTGCGCTCGCGGTACGGCGAGTTGCGGCCGGGCTCGGTCAGCGAGCCGCGGTAGGCGCGCACTTCCTCGGCCGACAGGTCGCAGACGAAGGCCTTGCCGTCGGCGATGAGCTTCTGCGCGGCCAGGTAATAGACGCCGAAGTAGTCCGAGGCGTGGCGCAGGCTGGCCCAGTCGAAGCCCAGCCAGCGCACGTCGTCCTGGATCGCGGCGACGAATTCGGGGTCTTCCTTGGCCGGGTTGGTGTCGTCGAAACGCAGGTTGCAGCGCCCGCCGAACTCGGCGGCCACACCGAAGTCCAGGCAGATCGCCTTGGCATGGCCGATATGCAGGTAGCCGTTGGGCTCGGGCGGGAAGCGGGTGCGGATCGCGGCGTGCTTGCCGCTGGCCAGGTCCTCGCGGACGATCTGGCGGATGAAGTCCCTTTTTTCCGGCGGGGCGTCGGCGGGCGAGGCGTCGATGGGCTTGGGGGCGTCGGACATGGGGCGGGGGCTGCGAAGGCAAACCGCAAGTTTAGCCGAGCCGCCCCTGTGCAGGCGGCTGCGCGCGGTCGACGCGTTCCGCCTGAACGGCTGGCGGCGCGTTCGCGGATGCTTGGCCGATGCCGCCGGGGCGGGCGTATGCTCGGGTCGATGGCGGACGCGGTGTCCGCCGGCCCGTGAGGATTCCTCCATGCAGGTCGCCTACCGCGCCCACAACCTGATCGACGCCCACCTGGCCCGGCATGTGCTGGAAGACGTCGGCATCCCGGCCTTCGTCTTCGGCGAGAACCTGCTCGGTGGTGCCGGCGAACTGCCGCTGTTCGGCGTCCTTCGGGTCTGCGTGCCCGACTCGTCGATGCCGGAAGCCAGCGCGGCGCTGCAGGCCGCCGGGCTGGGCGACGACTTGCCCGGCACTGGTTCCGACCCCATTTCCCTGGACGACCCCGGCCTCCTGCCGGCGTGACGGAGCGTCCGATGACCCTTGGATCGATGCTTGGCGTAGGCGCCTGGAAGCAGCGCCTGCCGCGCGAAGCGGACCTGCTGCCGGGCCGCGGGCAACCGTTGCCGCTGCACAACGTCCATCATGTCCACGGCCGCCCGCTGCGTGGCGAATTCCCGGGCATGGAGGTGGTCGACGTGGGCCTGGGCTGCTTCTGGGGTGCCGAGCGCAAGTTCTGGAACCTGCCGGGCGTGCATACCACCGCGGTGGGTTATGCCGGCGGCGGCACGCCGAATCCGACCTACGAAGAGGTGTGCTCCGGCCAGACCGGGCACACCGAAGCAGTGCGCGTGGTCTACGACCCGGCCCAGCTGGATTTCGCCACGCTGCTGAAAGCCTTCTGGGAGAGCCACGATCCGACCCAGGGCATGCGCCAGGGCAACGACGTCGGCACCCAGTACCGTTCGGCCCTCTACTGCCACACCCAGGCGCAGTACGACGCGGCCCTGGCCAGCCGCGATGCCTACCAGGAGTCGCTGCAAGCATCGGGCTACCCGCCGATCACCACCGAGATCGCGTATCCGGCGCCGGCGTTCTTCTACGCCGAGGACTACCACCAGCAGTACCTGTCGAAGAACCCGAACGGTTACTGCGGGCTGGGTGGAACCGGCGTGTCCTGCGCGATCTGATCGCTGCGGCGGCGGGGTCGCTGTTTCTTGTAGGAGCGGACTTCAGTCCGCGAAGCCGACGCCCTCGGCCCGACGGTGCCCCCGTGATTCCGATGCCCCGGTGTCGCGGTCATGCCCGCTCCTACAAAGCCGAGATCCCGCACACGTAGACCACCTCGCAGGCCCCGCCGCCGGTGTCGGTGCGGCTGGTGGAACTGCGCCAGCGCCAGCCGTCGTCGGCCTGGACCTCGACCAGCCAGCCGTCGATCCGCACGCGCTGCCCGGCCTTGATGCCAGCCAGCGTGCGCGCAACCTCGGTCGATGAGGGGATCATGTGCATGTTCGCGCTGCTGCGTGCGATCTCGGGCAGCGGCAGCGGCGGGTCGTTCTGCCAGCGGTAGCGGTACCAGCGTCCGGACTGGCTGATGTCGAGGCCGTCGATCACTTCATCGCGCGCCATGCCGTCCCAGCCCAGGGCCAGGTCGGTGGGCGACCAGTCGGCTTCACGCCCGCTGGAATAGTCGCGGCGCGAGAGCACGCGTCCGTCGAGGCTGAAGCCTGCCAGCGGCACCAGCTTCGACGCGGCCATCGGGAACGACGCCATGCCGCCGGGGACATCGCTCTGCAGCGGGGCCCCGCTCTGGCGGATCGACGGCGGCAACGGACACCGGCTGCTGCCCGCATGCACCGCGGCGGGCAGGTCGCCGGCGCGGCGCGGCGTGGAAAACCACCAGCCGGCCAGCCCGAGCAGCAGGCAGGCCAGCAGCACGCGGTTGAGGGTCACGCCAGGCGCTGGGCGATATCGCTGCGCAGGGCGTCCAGGTCCTTGGCGAAGGCGGCGATGCCCTCGGCCAGCTTCTCGTCGGCCATCGCGTCGGCAGCCAGGTCGGCGGCGAAGCGGGCCTGGTTGACCGGCGTGATCACCCGCTCCTCGCGCGCCGGGGCCACCAGCTTGCGCTCGACCGTGCCGGTGGAGGCGTCCAGCTGTTCGAGCAAGTCGGGCGAAATGGTCAGGCGGTCGCAGCCGGCCAGGGCCAGCACCTGCTCGACGGAGCGGAACGAGGCGCCCATGACCACGGTCGCCGCGCCGCGCCGCTTGAACTCGGCGTAGACCCCGCGCACGAACACCACGCCCGGATCCTTGTCGATGCTCGCCGGCACCTGGCCGCGGGCCTTGTACCAGTCGAGGATGCGGCCGACGAAGGGCGAGATCAGGAACGCGCCGGCCTCGGCGCAGGCGATGGCCTGGGTCGGGTTGAAGATCAGCGTGAGGTTGCAGTCGATGCCCTCGGCCTGCAGCTGGCGCGCCGCTTCCACGCCTTCCCAGGTGGCGGCGACCTTGATCAGGATCTTTTCCCGGCCGATGCCGCGCTCGGCGTACATGGCGACGAACTTGCGCGCCTTGGCCACGGTCGCGGCGGTGTCATGGGCCAGGTCCGCATCGACCTCGGTGGACACGCGGCCCGGGACCAGGCCGGTCAGCATCGCGCCGACGCCGACGGTCAGCCGGTCGGCGACCTCGTCGATCACGGCCTTGTCGACCGCCGGCTGGGTGCGTGCCCAGGCCAGTTCGCGATCGATGAGCTCGGCATAGACCGGCAGGCCCAGGGCCTTCTTCACCAGGGTCGGGTTGGTGGTGCAGTCGACGGGACGCAGGCGGACGATGGCGTCGTAGTCGCCGGTGTCGGCGACGACCACCGACAGTTCGCGCAGCTGCTGCAGGCGGGAGGGAGCTGAAACGGAGGCGGATGCGGTCATCGGATGCGGAATGGCTTGGGGACAGATGGGACTGTCCATCGTACCTGCGCGCGACACCGCGTGTCGCCGTGACTGAGGTGCGCGCGCATGGTTGTCGATGCAACTTGTTTTCCGTCCGCATGCGTATGCGTCCAGTCGGCGACGATGCCGCGCAGGACGAACGGCGCGTCGCCGATGACAGCGCTGCCGCTCGGTGGGTCGTTGTGGTAGTTTTCCCTGCCTTTTAGGGACCTCACACAAGAGAAATGACCGACCAACAGCGCCGCACCAAGATCCTCGCCACCCTCGGACCGGCCACCGACGCGCCGGGCGTGCTGGAGGCGCTGTTCCGCGCCGGCGTGAATGTCGTCCGCCTCAATTTCTCGCACGGCGATCCGTCGGGCCAGGCCAAGCGTGCCGCCGACGTGCGCGCCGCGGCGGCACGGGTCGGCGTGGAAGTCGGCATCCTCGCCGACCTGCCCGGCCCGAAGATCCGCATCGAGCGCTTCGCCGCCGGCAAGATCACGCTGAAGGCGGGCGACCGCTTCGACCTGGTCGCCTCCGTCGATGCGCCTCCCGGCGACAACAGCCAGGTCGGTGTCAGCTACCTGGGCCTGCCCGGTGACGTGGCGGCCGGCGACGTGCTGCTGCTCGACGATGGCCTGATGCAGTTGCAGGTCGTGGACGTGCAGGGCGAGCGCATCGTCAACACCGTGCTCAACGACGGCGTGCTGTCCGACCGCAAGGGCCTGAACAAGCAGGGCGGCGGCCTCTCGCTGGGCGCGCTGACCGAGCGCGACAAGGAGCTGATCGGCATCGTCGCCAAGATCGGCGTGGACTTCATCGCCGTCTCGTTCTGCCGCAATGCGCAGGACATGAACGATGCCCGCGCGATCGCCCGTTCGCACGGCTGCGACGCGGCGCTGGTCTCCAAGGTCGAGCGTACCGAGGCGATCGAGAACCTGGTCGAGATCGTCGAGGCCTCCGACGTGGTGATGGTCGCCCGCGGCGACCTGGGCGTGGAGATCGGCGACGCCGAGCTGCCGGGCCTGCAGAAGAAGATCATCCGCGAGTCGCTGGCGCAGAACAAAGTGGTGATCACCGCCACGCAGATGCTGCAGTCGATGGTCGAGAGCCCGATCCCGACCCGCGCCGAGGTGCTGGACGTGGCCAACGCGGTCATCGACGGCACCGACGCGGTGATGCTGTCGGCCGAGACCGCCGCCGGCGCCTACCCGGTGCGCGCGGTCGAGGCGATGGCCCGCATCTGCCTGGGCGCCGAACGCCAGTTCCAGACCGAGACCGACTTCGGCAAGGCCCAGCGCAACCTCGAGCGCGCCGACCAGGCCATCGCGATGGGCACCATGTTCCTGTCGCAGCACATCGGCGTGCGCGCGATCGTGGCGATGACCGAATCCGGCGGCACCGCGCGCTACCTGTCGCGCTTCCGCGCCTCGGCGCCGATCTACGCGATCACCCGCCACGACGGCGCGCGCCGCAAGATGGCGATGATGCGCGACGTGTTCCCGATCAACTTCGACAGCCGCGGCCTGACCCCGCGCGAAGCCGCGCGCGGCAGCATCCGCCTGCTGGTCGAAGCCAACCAGCTGAAGGCGGGCGACCGCGTCGTGTTCACCAGTGGCGAGCACATGGAAACCCATGGCGCGACCAACACGCTGCGCCTGCTCGAGGTCAGTGCGGACGGCAGCGCCAGCGGCCTGGGCGAGCTCTGACACAGCACCAGCGTTGAGCCACGCGGCGCCCATCGGGCGCCGCGCTGGTTTGGGGCGTATTCCTTCACGGGAGTGGATGGCAGGCGCCGCGGCTATAATCGCGGCCTTCCAGTAGCCCCCGTGCAGGAACCCCATGAGCATCGAACAGCTTGCCGAGACCGCCCAGGCAATGGTCGCCCCGGGCAAGGGCATCATCGCGATCGACGAGTCCACGGCGACGATCGGCAAGCGCTTCGCCGGCGTGGGCATCGAGAACACCGAAGAGAACCGGCGCGCCTACCGCGAGCTGCTGCTGACCGCGCCCAAGCTGTCCGAGCACATTTCCGGCGCGATCCTGTACGACGAGACCCTGCGCCAGTCGACCAGGGCCGGCGTTCCGTTCGCCAAGTACATGGCCCAGCAGGGCATCCTGCCGGGCATCAAGGTCGACAAGGGCACCACCGCGCTGGCCGGCTTTCCCGGCGAACTGGTGACCGAGGGCCTGGACGGCCTGCGTGCACGGCTGGAGGAGTACTACCGGCTGGGTGCGCGTTTCGCCAAGTGGCGCGCCGTGATCACCATCGGCGAGGACATCCCGACCGGCACCTGCATCGAGGTCAATGCGCACGCGCTTTCGCGCTACGCCGCGTTGTGCCAGGAGCAGGGCCTGGTGCCGATGGTCGAGCCGGAAGTGCTGATGGACGGCGACCACGACATCGAGACCGCCTACGAAGTCACCGAGGCGGTGCTGCGTTCGCTGTTCGGCGCGCTCTACGAGCAGAACGTGCTGCTGGAAGGCACGATCCTCAAGGCTTCGATGGTCGTCTCCGGCAAGGACTGCCCGGAGCAGGCCGACGTCCAGGAAGTGGCCGAGTCGACCCTGATGTGCCTGAAGAGCACCGTGCCGGCGATCCTGCCGGGCATCGTGTTCCTGTCCGGTGGGCAGAGCGACGAGGACGCCACCGCGCACCTGGACGCGATGAACCGCCTGGGTCCGAACCCGTGGCCGCTGAGCTTCTCCTACGGCCGGGCCATGCAGCAGGCCGCGCTCGGCCTGTGGGCCAAGGACATGACCGGCAACTTCGCCAAGGCCCAGCAGATCGTGGCCGCGCGTGCGCGCGACAACGGCCTGGCGGCGCTCGGGCAGTGGGAAGGGTGACGGCGCCGTACAGGTAACAGGATTCGAAAAGACGCCGGCCTCGCGCCGGCGTTTTTTTCCGGCAGCAACAACAGCCAGAACTACAGCCAAAGCCGGGCATCGGAGCGCGTCGGCTTCGGAAGGAGTCCGCCGTCCTGCGCGAGTGGGCCGTACCCCCGGTAACGGCAGGCTCCCCTTCGGCGCTGGCCGCGCGAACGCTTTCGCTCGATGGTTTCGTCGATTGCGCAAACACCGGGCTCGCAGCTTTGCCGGCGGGCGCGGGAGCTACTCGGTCCGCACGTTCCCGGCCGGCACGAACACCCAGGTCCGGGTGACATGCAGGACGTCGACCTTGTCCGGGGTTTCCGGCAGCGGCGGGAACGGTTCGGCCAGGCCGACCATCCGCAGCACGCCTTCGTCCAGCAGTGGCGTGCCGCTGGAGCGCAGGATCCGCGTGCTCTCGACGGTACCGTCGCGGCGCACCCCCACGCTGACGACGACCTGGCCGCCGAGCCGGCGGCGGCGCGCCTCGTCGGGATAGTTGAGGTTGCCGATCCGCTCGGCGCGGTCGACCCAGGCGCGCAGGTAGGTGGCGTAGGCGTACTCGCGGGTGCTGGCCGAGACGAACTTGCGGGTTGGCCGCTTGGCGTACAGCTCGGAGCGCAGGTAGACCTCCGCCGCCAGTCGCGCCATCTCCGCATCGCGCGCGGCGCGCGCCTCGCTGACTGGCGGCAGCGGCGACTGCAAGGGCTCGCGTGGCTGCGCCTGCGCCACCACATCCTCGCCCCGGCGGCTGGCGACCACCCGCGCCTCGGGCGGAGGCGCTTCCACTGCCGCGCTCTGCCGTTGCGGGAGGGGTTCGTCACCCGGTTCGGCCAGCGGAATCGCGCCGGCCTGGAGGTCGCGCGGGCGTTGCGCCTTGTCGTGCTCGCCGCCGCCGCGGTTGTTGGCCTGGGCCAGGAAGTCGGCCTGTTCGGGGCTCAGCGGGGTCTGGGTCTGGCTGAAGATCACGTCCAGGGTCGGCACCAGCGGCGCCTCGTCCTTGAAGGCGAAGCCCAGGCCCAGGATCAGGATCCCGTGGACCAGCAGCGACAGCACCACGGTGGCGTTGAGGCGCTGGCGGGCGCCAATGGGTGGCGGGGACGGCGGCGCGACCGCGGTGGCGCTCATGCCGCGCCGTCGGCCTCGATCGCGTCGAACAGCATCCCGGCGATGTTCAGCCCGAACTGGGCGTCCAGTTCGCGCACGCAGGTCGGGCTGGTGACGTTGACCTCGGTGAGGAAGTCGCCGATCACGTCCAGGCCGACGAAGCGCATGCCGCGGCGGCGCATTTCCGGTCCGACCTGGGCGGCGATCCAGCGGTCGCGCTCGCTCAGCGGGCGGCCTTCGCCGCGGCCACCGGCGGCCAGGTTGCCGCGGAATTCGTCGCCCTGCGGGATCCGCGCCAGGCAGTAGTCGACCGGTTCGCCGTCGACGAGCAGGATGCGCTTGTCGCCTGCGGAGATCTCCGGCAGGTAGCGCTGCGCCAGGGCCAGCTTCCTGCCGCCCTCGGTCAGCGTCTCCAGGATCACGTTGAGGTTGGGATCGCCGGCCTGGCTGAGGAAGATCGAGCGCCCGCCCATGCCGTCCAGCGGCTTGAGCACCACGCGGCCCTGCTCGGCGGCGAAGGCCTTCAGTTCGGCCGGGTCGCGGCTGATCCGGGTCGGTGGGCAGCACTGCGGGAACAGCATCGTCGCCAGCTTCTCGTTGAAGTCGCGCAGGCCCTGCGGATCGTTGACCACCTGCGCGCCGGCCAGGCGCGCCAGGTCCAGGATGTGGGTGTCGTACAGGTATTCGCCGTCGAAGGGCGGGTCCTTGCGCATCAGCACCAGTTGCCCGGGGCCGAAGGTCAGGTCCGTCCAGTCGCCCAGCTCGAACCAGCCGGCCTTGTCGTCCCGTACCGCCAGCGGCGCGACCCGGGCCCAGGCGCGGGCCTCGCGGATCGACAGGCCGCCGGGGCGGACGTAGTGCAGGCGATGGCCACGCCGTTGCGCCTCCAGCAGCATGGCGAAGGTCGTGTCCTTGGCGATCTTGATCGACCCGATCGGGTCCATCACCACGATGACGTCCAAAGGCGCGGGCATGTAGGGACGACTGGGCAGGAGGCGGGCCGTCGATGTTAGCCGATCCGGCCGCCAGCGCCGGGGCGCGGGGAACGAGATGGCAGCCACGGAATGAGACGGTGTTCGCATCTCCCCGTTCAGCCACGCGGCGCCCCAACAGCGGGCTTGACAGTCCTTGGCCGTACTGGGATATAGACATCTTCGCAGTGGCGCCGCAAGAAGCGCCGCGCGCATGGGGAATTAGGGTAATGACAGACAACACGGCCCCTACCGGGGCATTGGGCGGCTTGCGGGTCATGGTTATCGATGACTCCAAGACCATCCGCCGTACCGCCGAGACCTTGCTCAAGCGCGAAGGGTGCGAGGTGGTCACTGCCAGCGACGGCTTCGAGGCCCTGGCCAAGATCGCCGACCAGCAGCCGCAGATCATCTTCGTCGACATCATGATGCCGCGACTGGACGGCTATCAGACCTGCGCGCTGATCAAGGGCAACCAGAAATTCAAGTCCACGCCCGTGATCATGCTCTCGTCCAAGGACGGCCTGTTCGACAAGGCGCGGGGCCGCATCGTCGGTTCCGAGCAATACCTGACCAAGCCATTCACACGCGAAGAACTGCTGGGCGCCATCCGCACATACGTCAACGCCTGACCGGGGGGCAGGCAACAACATGGCTCGAATTCTGCTGATCGAAGACTCGCCGACTGATCGCGCGGTCTTCACCCAGTGGCTGCAGCGCGGTGGCCACCAGGTCATCCTCGCCACCAATGCCGAGGACGGCATCGACATCGCGCGCAAGCAGCTGCCGGACCTGGTGCTGATGGACGTCGTGCTGCCTGGCATGAGCGGCTTCCAGGCCACGCGCGCGCTGACCCGCGACGCGGCCACGAGCAAGATCCCGGTGCTGATCGTCAGCACCAAGAGCATGGAAACCGACCGTGCCTGGGGCATGCGCCAGGGCGCGGTCGACTACGTGGTCAAGCCGCCGCGCGAGGAAGACCTGCTCGAGCGGATCAACCAGCTGGTGACCACCTGATGCGTACCCCCTTCGACATCCTCGCCGACTACGAGCAGCGCAGCCTGGTGCATGCAGTCCAGTTGCCGGCGCGCGAGCTGGGCCCGGAAACCTGGCGCGGCGTCGGCTACCGGGTTGGCGACCACCGGCTGGTCTCCCAGTTCGGCGAGGTGGTCGAGATCCTGTCGATGCCACCGGTGACCCCGGTGCCGGGTGCGCAGCCCTGGCTGCTGGGCATCGGCAACCTGCGCGGCAACCTGTTCCCGGTGGTCGACCTCAAGCTGTTCCTGGAGGGCGAGCGCACGGTGCTGCACGAAGGCCAGCGTGTGCTGGTGATGCGCCAGCAGGGCGGCGACGTGGCCCTGACCATCGACGAACTCTACGGCCAGCGCAGCTTCGGCGAAGAACAGGCGATCGATCCGGCGCCGCTCGCGCAGGGCCGCTACGCCCACTTCGTCGACCGGGCGTTCCACAGCGACGACGCCGACTGGAGCGTGTTCTCCCTGTCGCGCCTGGCCCGCACCCCCGAATTCCGCCAAGCCGCCGTCTGATCGCGCCGGCCCGCACCAATCCTGAGGTTCACCACGCATGAGCACTGCACCTGACACTCCCAAGACCAGCCGCCTGGGTGGCGTCAGCACCGGCTTCTGGCTTGTCCTGCTTACGCTCTCGGTCATCCTGTTCGCATTGAACACCGGTGCGGCGTGGTGGCAGGGCAACAAGCTTGCCGGTGCCGGTACCGGTGCGGCTGACCTGCAGGTGCTGTCGCAGCAGCTGGCCAACCAGGGCCGCGACGCGGTGTCAGGTAATGCGGAAGCGTTCAAGGCCTTCCGCCAGACCAAGGCGCAGGTCGACACGACCGTGAGCGACCTGCAGGGCCGCTTCGGCCAGGAACCGGGTGTATCCGGTGCGCTGGACCAGATGGTCGCGGTATGGACGCCCCTGGGCACCAGTGCCGAGCAGATCGTGGCCAGTGAACCGGCCGTGCTGGCGCTGGCTGGCAACGCCGAGCGCTTCGCCGGTCGCGTGCCTCAGCTGCAGGCGCAGCTCAACGAAGCGGTGCGCGCGATGACCGCCGGCGGCGCGCCCGCCTCGCAGGTGTTCAGTGCGCTGCAGCAGGTCGTCGTGGCCGGCACCATGGCCCGGCGCGTGACCGAAATCCGCGCCGGTGGTCCGGGTGCGGCCGCGGCCGGCGACGCGCTGGCGCGCGATGCGGTGGTGTTCGGCCAGGCATTCGACAACCTGATCAAGGGCAACGAGGAGCTGGGCATCGCGCCGGTCCGCAACGCTGCCGCGCTGTCGGCGCTGCAGCAGTCGCAGTCGCAGTGGGACGAAATGCGCAAGGACCTGGACGCGATCCTGGGCAGCTCCAAGAACCTGTTCTCCGCGCAGGCCGCCTCGGCCAGCCTCGCCGCCGGCTCGGACAAGATGCTCGAGGCCGCCAAGAAGCTGTTCGACGCGTTCTCCGCGTTCGGCTCGGTGCGCGACACGCGCCTGTTCCCGAATTTCTGGCTCGGCATCGTCTCCGGCGTGGTGGCGCTGATTTCGCTGATCGGTTTCGTCTGGAGCTCGGTGCGCAGCCGCTCCCGGGACCAGGAAGTCCGCTACCAGGCGCAGGTCGAGTTCAACAGCCGCAACCAGCAGGCGATCATGCGGCTGCTGGACGAAATCAGCTCGCTGGGTGAAGGCGACCTGACGGTGAAGGCCTCGGTGACTGAGGACATGACCGGCGCGATCGCAGACGCCATCAACTACGCGGTCGACGAACTGCGCAACCTGGTGACCACGATCACCACCACCTCGGTGCAGGTCGCCGCCTCCTCGCAGGAGACGCAGGCCACCGCGCTGCAGCTGGCCGAGGCCTCCAACCACCAGGCCGAGCAGATCACCGCCGCCTCCACGCGCATCCACGACATGGCCGCCAGCATCGAGCAGGTGTCGCGCAACTCCACCGAATCGGCGGAAGTGGCGCAGCGGTCGGTGGTCATCGCCGCCGAGGGCGCCGGCGTGGTGCGCGAGACGATCCAGGGCATGGACCAGATCCGCGACCAGATCCAGGAGACCTCCAAGCGCATCAAGCGCCTGGGCGAGTCGTCGCAGGAAATCGGTTCGATCGTGGAACTGATCAACGACATTTCCGAGCAGACCAACATCCTGGCGCTCAACGCGGCCGTGCAGGCCGCGGCAGCCGGTGAAACGGGCCGCGGCTTCGCGGTCGTGGCCGACGAAGTGCAGCGACTGGCCGAACGCACCTCCGGCGCGACCCGGCGAATCGAAGGCCTGGTCCAGGCGATTCAGGCCGACACCAACGAGGCGGTCAGCTCGATGGAGCAGACCACCGCCGAAGTGGTGTCCGGCGCGCGCCTGGCCGAGGACGCCGGTACCGCACTGACCGAGATCGAGCGCGTGTCCAACGCGTTGAACGACCTCATCAAGAACATCTCGGTGGCCGCACAGCAGCAGGCGGGCGCGGCGGCCGACATCACCAAGACGATGGGCGTGGTCCAGCAGATTTCCGGGCAGACCTCGCGTGGCGCGGGACAGACGGCCGACTCGATCGGACACCTGGCGCAACTTGCGGCGGACCTGCGCCGCTCGGTGGCCGACTTCAAGTTGCCGGCCTGAGCGCGCGACGGGGGAATGAGTCGATGACGATGGTTAGCAACAAGCGCCCGCCCGTGCCCGGCATCGCCGGCCGGTCCCGTCCCGCCGGAGGCCGCCGATGAGCGCCCTCCGCGATGCGATGAGCCATGCGGTGCTGGGCTGGGTCAAGCCGGAGCTGGACGAGACGCTGCGCCAGGCGCGCAACGAGATCGAGGCCTTCGTCGAGGACCCGGCCGACGGCAGCCGGATGCGCTTCTGCGCCGGTTACCTGCACCAGGTGCAGGGCACCCTGCGCATGGTCGAGCTGTATGCCCCGGCGATGGTCGCCGAGGAGATGGAGCTGCTCGCCCAGGCGCTGCAGCAGGGCGCCGCCAGCGACCGGGACGAGGCTTGCGCCACGCTGATGCGTGGCACGGTGCTGCTGCCCGACTACCTTGAGCGCCTGCAGAACGGTCATCGCGATATTCCGATCGTGCTGCTGCCGCTGCTGAACGACATCCGCGCCGCGCGCGGTGCCGCCGGCCTGAGCGAGAGCGTGCTGTTCGCGCCCGACCTGAGCCGCCCGCTGCCCGATGACGTGCCGGAAGCGTCGCCGCTGCCGTGGACGCAGCGCCAGGACAAGGTCGCCTCCGCACAGGTCCGCTTCGAGCAGGCGCTGGCCGCCTGGCCTGAGCATGCGGCCCCCGCGGATCCGGCCGGGCTTGCCGCGGCCGCCGCCGACCTGCTGGAGAATGCGCGCCACGACACCACGCGGCGCATGCTCTGGGTATCGTCGTCGGCTGCTGACGCGCTGCGCGATGGCGCGCTCGCACCGACCGATGCGCTGCGCGGTGCCTTTGCCGGCATCGGCCGCGCCGTGCGCCAGGCGCACGAGGACGAATCCACCCCGGCCGTCGCCCAGGGCGTGGCCAGCCAGGAACCGACCCGGCAGCTGCTCTACCTCGTCGCCCAGGCGCGCGCGCCGCACCCGGCGCTGGAAGCCCTGCGCGGTGCCTTCGACCTCGATGCGCACACCCCGAGCGAGGCCGAGCTCGACCACGCCCGTGGAAGCCTCGCCGGCCGCAACCGCGACCTGCTCAACACCGTCGGCGGCGTGGTCAAGGAAGAACTGCTGCGGGTCAAGGACGCCCTCGACCTGCACCTGCGCACGGGTGGCGATGCCGCCGCGCTGCAGCCGCAGGCGGCCGAACTTGCAAACGTAGCCGATACCCTGGGGATGCTGGGGCTGGGCGTCGCGCGCGACGTGGTCCTGCAGCAGCGCGATGCGCTGGAAGCGATCACCCGTGGCGAACAGGCTGCCAGTGAGAGCGCCTTGCTGGATATCGCCGGCGCGCTGCTCTACGTGGACGCTTCGCTGGACGACCAGGTCGCACGCCTGGGCGCGCCGGGCGACGACGCCGGCGAGGATGCCGCCGCCGCGGAAGCACGGCGCACGGTCGAGGTGCTGGCGCACGAGGCCATCGCCAACTTCGCCGCCGCGCGCGAACACTTCGTGGCCTTCATCGAGACCAACTGGGACCACGCCAGGCTCGAGGGCGTGCCGCAGCTGTTGTCGGAAGTATCGGGTGCGTTGCGCATCCTCGACCTGCCGCAGCCGGCCGACTACCTGGAAGGGGTGCGCCGCTACATCGGTACCGAGCTGCTGCAGCGCCGGCGCGTGCCGAGCGGCCGCCAGCTCGACACCCTGGCCGATGCGATGGCCAGCCTCGAGTACTACCTGGAGGCCCTGCGCGATCGCCGTCCGAACCGCGACGAGATCCTCGAGATCGCTCGCAGCAGCCTGGAAAGCCTGCATTACTGGCCGCTGCCGGGTGAAGAGGCCGAAGACGAGCCCGCCGCGCAGGTCGCCGTACAGCCGATGCCGGCAGTGACCGCTGTCGCCCTCGGAACGCCTGCCGCCGCCGCGCAATGGGATCCGGTCGCCGCCGAGCAGGAGCCGACGGACCAGGCGGACGCCATCGGCGTCCCGGTACTGGAGCCGGAGGCGCTGGAGATCCCGGCGCTGGAAATCGAATTGCCGGTGATCGAGCCGGCTGCGGTCCAGGCACCCGCGGCCGCCGTCGTGGCGACCCAATGGGTCAGCTTCGATCCGGTCGCCGCAGAGAGCGACGAGGTGCCAGCCACCGCCGATGCGGTCGCCACGGATGCCGAGGTCGCCGCCGGGATCGATGAGGCCGATGCCCTGGTTGCAGTGGAAGCGGTCGCCGGGACGCAGGAAGCGGAAGACGCGCTGCGCAGCACGCGGGCAGGCGAAAACGGCCAGTGGTTCGATCTGAACATGAGGGTCGAGGCAGACACGCGCCCGGCCCAGGTATTCGAAAGCAGGATCAGCCGCATCGAGCTCGACGACGAGTCGACGTCGCTGATCGCCGAGATTTCCGCTGCGGCGGCAGGCATGGAGGGAACGCACTCCGTTCACGCGGCGGCGGTGCCGGCCGTGGTCGCGGCCGCCGGCGTACCCGTCTCGATCGGCGGGTTCGACGAGAACCACGACATCGATGCCGACATCCGGGAAGTCTTCCTCGAAGAGTTCGACGAGGAGCGCGCCAACCTGGCCCGGATGGTGCCGCACTGGCAGCAGGCGCCGGAGGACATGGAGCGGGTCCGCCCCATCCGTCGCGTGTTCCACACGTTGAAGGGCAGCGGTCGCCTTGTCGGCGCGCGTGCGCTGGGTGAGTTCAGCTGGAAGGTCGAGGGCATGCTCAATCGCGTGCTCGACGGCACGCGTGCGCCAAGTCCGGCGGTGCTGGCGATGGTTTCGCAGGTCTGCGAAGTGTTGCCGCAGTTCGACGCTGCGTTGCGCGGGCAGGGAGGCGTCAGTGCCGACCTGTATGCGATCGAAGCGGTCGCCGATCGTATTGCGGCGGGCGAGGATGCGTTCTACACCCCGGCTGCCCGTGCGGTGGCCCCGGTCGCGGCCGTGGAGCCCGCCGTGGTCGAGCCCGTCGCGGACAGCGCGGTCGTGGACGAGCCGACGGTGGACATCGAGGGTACGCCGGCATCGGTGGACAGCGTGCTGCGCGAGATCCTCGAAGCCGAGGTCGCCCAGCACCTGGAAACCGTGGACGGTTGGCTCGCAGCGGCGCGACGGGCGCCGGAGCCGGCGACCGAAGCGCTGCTTCGCGCCATCCACACCATGAATGGCGCGTTTGCGATGACCGACGTGCCGGAGATCACTGCGGTCACCGACCCGGCCGAGACGCTCGTCAAGCGCTCGCTCGCCGCGTCGGAAGTGCCGGGTGCGGAGGCGGTGGAAGCGCTGGCGGAGATGGCCGAAGCGATCCGCACATGCGTCCGCGCCTTGCAGGCGCAGTCCCCGCGGATCCCTCCTTTCACCGCGCTGGCCGGACGCCTGCGTGCGCTGGCCGAGGCCCTGCCCGAAGCGCGCTGGCCGCAGGCTCCGGAGGGCGAGGTCGAGAAGCTGGTGCGCGACGGCGTGGAGCTGACGGCCGTCGAAGACCTGGCGCCTTACCTGGATACCGCACCGGCCGACACGGCCGAGGCCGGACATGGGCGCGACATCGAAACCGCTGCAGCAGGCCTGGTTGCCACTGGCGCCTTCCTCGCTGCGGATGCCGGTGCCCAGCCGAACGCCGATACAGCGCCTTCCGCGCCGATGAGCGAGGAAGCCGAGGCCGTTGCAGCCGAGGCCATCGAAGCCGAGGCCGTCGAAGCCGAGGCCATCGAAGCCGAGGCCATCGAAGCCGAGGCCATCGAAGCCGAGGCCATCGAAGCCGAGGCCATCGAAGCCGAGGCCATCGAAGCCGAGGCCATCGAAGCCGAGGCCATCGAAGCCGAGGCCATCGAAGCCGAGGCCGTCGAAGCCGAGGCCGTCGAAGCCGAAGCCGTCGAAGCCGAAGCCATCGAGGCCGAAGCCATCGAGGCCGAAGCCATCGAAGCCGAAGCCATGGAAGCCGAAGCCATCGAAGCCGAAGCCATCGAAGCCGAAGCCGTCGGGGCCGAAGCCGTCGAAGCCGAAGCCGTCGAAGCCGAAGCCGTCACGCAAGCCAGCGTTGTGGACAACATCCCGTCGATTGCGCGTGGAGCGGCCGTGTTGCCGGCCCTGGGAGCGCTCCTGCCGGAGTCCGGTTCCGAGGAGGTGGTGGTGCCCGATGGTCCGATGCTCGACTTCACCGAACTGGATCGCGACCTGGTCGACATCTTCGTCGAGGAAGGCATCGATCTGCTCGACCATATCGACGGCCTGATCCAGGAGTTGCGCGAGGACGCCACGGCGCGCGAACCGATCATCGGCCTGCAGCGCGACCTGCATACGCTCAAGGGCGGCGCGCGCATGGCCGGCATCGCCCCGATCGGCGACCTGGGCCATGTGATCGAGTCCCTGCTCGAAGCGGTGGCAGAGCAGCGCACCGAACTGCAGCGCAGCGACATCCACCTGCTCGAGCGGGGTTTCGACACCCTGCATCGCCTGTTGCAGCACACCCGCGCGCATCGCGTCACCGAGATGCCGCAGGCGCTGATCGACGAGTTCGAGGCCCGCATCCGCGGCGAGGCGCCGACCGCGGCCGGCGAATCGGCCGAGGCCAGCTATGTCGCCGCGCTGGCGACGCCGCCGTCCGAGCCGGTGCGGCAGGAGACGCCTTCCCTCCATGCCGTCGTGCCGGCGCCGGAACCCTCGCTCGCACAGGTCCAGGTTCCCCTGTCGGCACCGGTCGAGGACGAGGCCCAGGCCGCAGCGACCGAGGAGGGCGTACCGCGCGCTCCACAGGAACAGGTGCGCGTACGCGCCGACCTGCTCGACAACCTGGTCAACCACGCCGGCGAAGTGGCGATCTACCGCTCGCGGCTGGAACAGCAGCTGGGCGCGTTCCGCAGCGCCATGTCCGAGCTGGACCGTACCAATGCGCGTCTTCGCGACCAGCTTCGCCGTCTGGACCTGGAGACCGAAGCGCAGATCGTCGCGCGCTACCAGCGCGAACAGGACAGCACGGACGCGACCTTCGATCCGCTTGAGCTCGACCGCTTCTCCACGCTGCAGCAGCTCAGCCGCGGCCTGGCCGAGTCGGCTGCCGACTTGACCGGCCTGCAGGGCGTGCTCGACGACCTGGCGCGCCAGTACGACGTCCTGCTGCAGCAGCAGTCGCGCGTGAGCTCGGAGCTGCAGGACGGGCTGATGAGCGCGCGCATGGTGCCGTTCGACAGCATCGTCCCGCGCCTGCGCCGCGTGGTTCGCCAGGCCGCGCACGACACCCGCAAGCAGGTGCAGCTGCGCCTGGACGGCACCCACGGCGAACTGGACCGCAATGTCCTCGACCGCATGGTCGCGCCGCTGGAGCACATGCTGCGCAATTCGGTGGCCCATGGCCTGGAATCGCCGAAGGACCGCCGCAACACGGACAAGGACGAGGAAGGCACGATCACCATCGCGCTGCGCCGCGAAGGCTCGGAAATCGTGCTCCAGGTGGCCGACGATGGCCGTGGCCTGGATCGCGCCGCGATCCGCCGTCGTGCCGAACAGCGCGGCCTGCTCAAGCCCGACGCCGAGCTGAGCGATGCCGAGCTGGATTCGGTGATCTTCGAGTCCGGCTTCAGCACCTCCGAGAAGGTCAGCCAGCTGGCCGGCCGCGGCGTGGGCATGGACGTGGTCCGCAACGAAGTGCGCCAGCTTGGCGGCACGGTCGAGATCGACTCGGTCGCCGGCAAGGGCGTGACGTTCACCCTGCGCCTGCCGCAGACCCTGGCGGTCACCCAGGCCGTGTTCGTGCAGATCGGCGAGACGACGTACGCGGTGCCGGTGGCTTCGGTCAGCGGCATCGGCCGGATCTCGCGCGAGCGTTTCGAGGCCGGTGGCGGCATCTATCGCTACGCAGGCGAGGAATACGCGCTGCATGATCTCGGCCTGCTGGTCGGGCAGGGTGCAGCGAAGGCCGAGGGCCAGACGCAGGTCCCATTGCTGCTGGTCCGCGCCGGCGACCTGCGCGCGGCGGTGGCGATCGACCAGGTGGTCGGCAACCGCGAAATCGTGGTCAAGCCGGTCGGCCTGCAGATCTCCTCGGTGCCCGGCATCTACGGCGCCACCATCACCGGCGATGGCCGCGTGGTGGTGATCCTGGACGTCGCGCCGCTGGTCCGTCGCCACCTTGCACAGCCCGAGCGTACGGTCGCGGTCGAGCCGCCGCAGGCGCGCCACGTGCCGCTGGTGATGGTGGTCGACGACTCGCTGACCATGCGCAAGGTCACCGGGCGCGTGCTCGAACGCCACAACTTCGAGGTGGTGGTGGCCCGCGACGGCATCGAGGCGCTGGAGCGCCTCGAGGAGCGCGTGCCCGACCTGATGCTGCTGGATATCGAGATGCCACGCATGGACGGCTACGAACTGGCAACGGCGATGCGCGCGGACGGACGCTTCCGCGGCGTGCCGATCGTGATGATCACTTCGCGTACCGGCGAGAAGCATCGCCAGCGCGCGTTCGAGATCGGCGTCCAGCGTTACCTGGGCAAGCCGTACCAGGAGCTCGACCTGATGCGCAATGTCTACGACCTGCTGGGGATCGCACGTGCACGCGGCTGACGGACGCAAGCCAGTGGCGCTGCTGGCCCGCGCCGGCGCGGCGCGCGATCGCCTGCGCGAGGCGCTCGACGCGGCGGGCGCCCTGGTGGTGCTGGAAGAAGACCCGGCGGCGATCGATGCCGCCACGCTGGCCGCGGCCGCGCCGCAGGCCGCGCTGGTCGCTCTGGAGCCGGCGGTCGAGGACGCGCTGGTCGCGCTCGAGCCCGCGCTCGAGGCACCGGGCCTGCTGGTGATTTTCGACGAGGCCGACCTGGCCGCGCGTCGAGACGGCTGGGAGGCGCAGCGCTGGATCCGCCATCTGGCGGCCAAGCTGCACGGGCATGCCGACGTGCTTCCGCCCGGTTGCGAACAGGACATGCTGATCGACCTGCAGCCTGGCCATCCGGCCACGCCGCAGCAACTGCATGCCGAAGCGCCCTTCGAAACGCACCTGGTCGAAGCCGTCGCGCTAGCCGCCGAACTGCCGCAGGATCGACCGGGCGAACCGTTGCCGGAGCTTGCGACATCCACGTCTACGGGGCACGACTGGGAATTGACCCATGGGGCCCATGCGGCGGCGGGACGCACGGCGCCGGAATCGAAGCCACTGCCCGACTTTTCCCGCCTCGAACTCGTTGCGATCGCGGAAGAAAGCGCGGATGCCGTGGTCAGGGGCGCGGTGCTGGTGATCGCTGGCATAGGTGGCCCGGATGCGGTCCGCAAGCTGATGACAGCATTGCCGTCCGGGTTCTCCCGCCCACTGCTGGTCCAGCTCAAGCTCGACGGCGGGCGCTACGACAACCTGGTCAAGCAGCTGGCGCGTGTCTCCGCGCTGCCGGTCGCCATGGCGATGCCGGGCGATGCGATCGCCGCGGGCACGGTCTACGTGCTGCCCGAGCGCGTCGGCGTCGAGGCGAAGGAAGACGGCATGGTCTTCATCGACGGCGGTGGTGAACCGGTGGCTGCCCTGCCGCCGGCGGAGAGCGCGGTCATCGTGCTCAGCGGCGCGGAGCCGTCGCGGGTCGACGCGGTGTTGGCCCTGGCCACCCGTGGCGGCCACGTCGCCGGCCAGGCGCTGGAAGGCTGCTACGACGCGACCGCGGTGAAACTGATGGCGGCGGGTGGTGCCGAACTGGGCACGCCGGCGCAGCTTGCCGAACAGCTGGGCGCTCGCTGGCCCTGAGCCGGCGGCGACCGTTCGAGGACGAAGGACAGATGGCCTACAACAGCGACGAAATCCGCGGAGTCATGATCCAGGTGGGCGAAGAGCGGCTCCTGCTGCCCAACGCCACGGTGGCCGAAGTACTCGCGCGCGTGGCGATCGAGCCGGTGGACGGCGCGCCGGAATGGCTGCCGGGCCAGATCGTGTGGCACGGGTGGAACGTCCCGCTGGTGGCGTTTTCGCGCCTGGCGGGGCTGGGTCCGGAACCGGCGATGCGCAACAACCGCGTGATCGTGCTCAAGGGCCTGGGCAAGGACGAAACCCTGCCGTACTTCGCCCTGCTCACCGCATCGTTTCCGCAGCTGGTGTCGGTACCGCGCGACAGCCTGCTGGCGGACGCTTCCGAAGAAGACCTGCCGCGCGGCGTGCAGATGCGCGTGCTGCTCGGTGACCAGAGCGCGTTGCTGCCTGACCTGGAAGACGTGGAGCGCATGATCGGCGAGGCCTTGGCCGCGGTCTGATTCGTGCCGGTGCGGGGCGATCGCGCCGTCAACCGGCCATGTCGCCCCGCTGGCAGGAGCATCCAATGCCGCGAATCCATTTCGGACCCGCCAACCCTTACCTCACGACCGGGATGGTCCTTCTGGGGATCGGGTTGTTCTGCGCGGGCTGGACGTACCTGGCCTGGCCGGTTTCGGGGAAGGCGGCCTTCCTGCTGGCCTGGGGCACCAGGGCCGGTTTCCTCGGTGGGATCGTGCTCTATGGCATCGGACGGATCGTCCAGTTCGCGCGATCACGCGCGACCCGCTGAAGGGCGCCTGCCGGTCGGATCGCCGCGAGGGTCCTTCGCGGCCACTCTCGCACGCCTCGCCCGAGCCCTCCGCTTCCGCTACAGGTCGCCGAATCGCGCCTGAAGGGCGGCGATGGCGGCCAGTCCCGCGGTCTCGGTGCGCAACACCCTCGGCCCCAGTCGCAGGCCGGTGAACCCGGATGCCTGGAGGATGTCGCGATCGCGCGGCGACCAGCCGCCTTCCGGACCGATCGCGATCCATGCCGTCGCGCTGGCAGGTGCCTCGAGGTCCTCCATGCGATCGCGTGCATGCGGATCCAGGATCAGGCGCAGGCCGTCGCCTTCAAGGGCACGCGCTGCCACGTCCAGTGCGGCGGGTGCCGCCAGTGCCGGGATGCGCGCGCGTCCGGACTGCTCGCAGGCCGACACCACCACGCTGCGCCAGTGGGCCACGCGCTTGCCGGCGCGCTCGGCGTCGAGGCGCACCTCGGTGCGGTCGCCCGATACCGGCACGATGGCGATTACGCCCAGTTCGGTCGCCTTCTGCAGGATCAGGTCCATCTTCTCGCCGCGGGCAATGCCCTGGAGCAGCCCGATCCGCAATGGCGATTCATTGTCCACCTGCGTGGATGACAGCACTTGCGCCTTCACTTCACGCTTGCCGACGGCCACCAGCCGCGCCGAGTAATCGCACCCATCGCCATTGAAGAGCACGCAGGCATCGCCCTCGCGCAGGCGCAGCACCCGCGACAGGTGGCCGGCGGCGTGCTCGGGCAGGACGAACTCGCGCTCCGGCTGCAGTGGCAGGTCGACATGGCAGCGGGTCAGGCGCATGCGGTGGCCTCCTCGATGGCGGCGTGGGTGACCTCGGCCAGCAGCTGCAGCAGGGCCTCGTCGACGCAATAGGGCGGCATCCAGTAGAGGATGTCGCCGAGCGGGCGCAGCAGCACGCCCCGTTCCAGCGCGGCGCGGTAAGCATGCAGGCCCACGCGCGCCGCAGGCGGGAATGGCGTGTCGCGATGGCCCTCCCGGGCCAGTTCGAACGCCACGACCATGCCGGCCTGGCGCACGTCGGCCACGTGCCGGTGCGAGGCCAGGGAGGCGGCCAGCTGCGACATCCGCGCGGCCGTGCCCCGGTTGCGCGCCAGCACATTGTCGCCTTCGAAGATATCGAGCGAAGCCAACGCGGCGGCGCAGGCCAGCGGATTGCCGGTATAGCTGTGCGAATGCAGGAACGCGCGCTCGCGCGAATCGTCCAGGAAGCCGTCGTAGATCATCTGCGTGGCCAGCACCGCGGCCAGCGGCAGGAAGCCGCCGGTCAGTCCCTTGGACAGGCACAGCAGGTCCGGTGCGATGCCCGCCTGTTCGCAGGCGAACATCGTGCCGGTGCGACCGAATCCGGTGGCGATCTCGTCAGCGATCAGGAACGCGCCGTTGGCGTCGCACAGTTCGCGCACGCGGCGCAGGTAGACCGGGTCGTGCATGCGCATGCCGCCGGCGCACTGCAGTCGCGGCTCCAGGATCACCGCGCAGACTTCGCCGGGATGGCGGTCGAACAACCCGGCCAGTGCATCCGCCGCCCGCATCGCGCATTGCTCCGCGCCCTCCCCGGGCGCTGCCAGGTACGCGTCGGGCGAGGGGGCGAAGAGTGCTTCGGCCAGCAGGGGCGCATAGATACGCCGGTACAGCGGGATGTCGCCCACGGCCAGCGCACCCAGGGTTTCGCCGTGGTAGCCGTTTTCCAATGCAACGAACTTGGTGCGCCCAGGCTCGCCGCGGTTTCGGAACCAGTGGAACGCCATCTTCAAGGCGACCTCGACCCCGGCCGAGCCGTTGTCGGCGTAGAACACCTTGGCCAGCGGCGCGCGCCCGGACTGGCGCGGCGCGATGGCGAGCAGGCGCTCGGCCAGCTCCACCGCCGGCGCATGGGAAAAGCCGGCGAGGATCACCTGTTCGAGGCTGCGCGCCTGCCGCGCGATGGCTTCGGCGATGCGTGGCTCGGCGTGGCCATGCAGGTTGGTCCACCAGCTGCTGATGCCGTCGAGGTAGCGGCGCCCGTCGCGACCGACCAGCCAGGCGCCGTCGCCGCGCTCGATCGGGACCAGGGGCAGGATGGCCGGATGCTCGCGCATCTGCGTGCAGGGGTGCCACAGCACGGCAAGATCGCGATCGCGCCATTGCGCGGCGGACTGTGCCAGTGCCGGGTCTGCTAGCATTCGGGGTTCATGAGTACGTCCGCGCATCCCGCCATGATATCGGCCGCACCCCGGTCGCGCCGCGGGGAACCGCGGTGAGCCGTCGGCTGCCGCTCATCCACGGCACGGTTGCCCAGGATGCCGGCCCGTATCGTCTGGAACAGCTGGACCTGGAATTCGCCAATGGCGAACGCCGCCGTTTCGAACGCATGGTCAGCCGTGGCCATGGCGCGGTGGTGGTCGTGCCGATGCTGGACGACGAGACGGTACTGCTGGTGCGCGAGTACGCGGCCGGCGTGCACCGCTACGAGCTGGGCCTGGTCAAGGGCCGGATCGATGCGGGCGAGTCACCGGAACAGGCGGCTGACCGCGAGCTCAAGGAAGAAGCCGGCTATGGCGCGCGCCGCATCGACGTGCTGCGTGGCATGACCCTGGCGCCCACCTACATGAGCCACGTTTCATGGCTGGTGGTGGCGCGCGACCTGTATCCCGAGAGGCTGCCCGGTGACGAACCGGAGGAGCTCGAAGTCATTCCCTGGAAGATCCAGGAACTGGAAAAACTGATGCTGCAGGAAGATTTCTCCGAGGGCCGCTCGCTGGCCGCGCTTTTCATCGCCCGGGCCTGGCTGGCCTCGCAATGATCCGGATCACCGCCGACCTGCGGGAAACGGTCATCGCCATCGCGCGCCAGGCCGGTGCCGCGATCATGGAGGTCTACGCCGCCGGCTTCGAGGTGACGCACAAGGACGACGCCAGTCCGCTGACCGCCGCCGACCTGGCCGCGCACCGGATCATCGTCGAGGGACTCGAGCGGCTTACCCCGGACCTGCCGGTGCTCTCCGAAGAGTCGGCGGACGTGCCCTGGGAAACGCGCCGGAGCTGGTCCACCTACTGGCTGGTGGATCCGCTCGACGGCACCCGCGAGTTCGTCAAGCGCAACGGCGAGTTTACCGTCAACATCGCGCTGATCCACCAGGGTGCGCCGGCGATGGGCGTGGTCCAGGCCCCGGTCGGCGGCCAGGTCTGGCATGCGGTCCGTGGCGAGCAGGCGTATCGCCGCGACGGCCACCGGGACACGGTGCTGCGCGCGCGGGCGCCGGCCACGCCGCCGTTGCGGGTGGCTGCGAGCCGTTCGCACCGCGATGCCCACACCCAGGCCGTGCTCGACAGGATGGGCGCGATCGAGGAAGTGGCACTGGGTTCGTCGCTGAAGTTCTGCCGGATCGCCGAAGGCGAACTGGACATCTACCCGCGCTTCGGCCCGACCTCCGAGTGGGACACCGCGGCGGCACAGTGCGTGCTGCACGCGGCCGGTGGCGCCCTGCTGTCGGCCGACACCGGCAAGCCGTTCCGCTACAACCGGCGCGAATCCCTGCTCAACGGCGATTTCGTCGCGCTGGGCGATCCGGACCTGCCGTGGCGGGACTGGCTGTAGGCCACGGATCGCCTTGCCGGGTAGGCCGCGATAGAGTCACCGCATGAACCAGGCCGAACGTCCCATCGACCAGTTGCTCGCGATCATGGCCCGCCTGCGCGATCCGCAGGGGGGCTGTCCCTGGGACCTGGAGCAGGATTTCGCCACGATCGCGCCGTACACGATCGAGGAAGCCTACGAAGTCGCCGATGCGATCGACCGCAACGACCTGGGTGGGCTTAAGGACGAACTCGGCGACCTGCTGCTGCAGGTGGTGTTCCACGCGCAGATGGCGCGCGAGCAGGGCGCGTTCGGCTTCGACGACGTGGCCGCCGCGATCAGCGACAAGATGGTGCGGCGGCATCCCCACGTATTCGGCGATGCCAGCTTCGCAGATGCGGAAGCACAGACGGTCAACTGGGAAGCGATCAAGCGCGCCGAGCGCGAAGCGGCCGGCGAGCAGGACCGGTCGGCCCTTGCCGGCATCTCGCGTGGCCTGCCCGAATGGCAGCGCGCGGTGAAGCTGCAGTCGCGCGCGGCGCGCACCGGCTTCGACTGGCCCGGACCTGAGCCGGTGATCGCCAAGCTGCATGAGGAGATCGAGGAAGTGCGCGTCGAATTCGACCGGGTCGCGGCGGGCGAGGGCGACGCGATGGCCAACCAGGCGCGCCTGCAGGACGAGATCGGCGACCTGCTGTTCGTGGCCGCCAACCTGGCCAGGCATGCGAAGGTCGACGTGGGCGCGGCCCTGCGGCAGGCCAACCTGAAGTTCGAGCGGCGCTTCCGCGCGATGGAGCAACTGGCGCAGGCCGACGGCACGCCGCTGTCGACACTGGCGCTGGAGCAGCAGGATGCCTACTGGAACCGCGCCAAGCGGATCGAACGCGGCCAGCCGGACTGAGCCGCCCGGCATGGCGACCTTCCTGTTGTTTACCGTCACCGCACTGGCCGAGATCGTCGGCTGCTGGCTGGTGTGGTCGTGGCTGCGCAACGGAGGCAGCGCCTGGTTGCTGCTGCCGGCCGCCGCCAGCCTGGCCCTGTTCGCCTGGCTGTTGACCCTGCATCCCACCGCGACCGGCCGGGTCTACGCGGCGTATGGCGGGGTCTACGTCAGCCTGGCGATCGTCTGGCTGTGGTGGGTCGACGGCGAGCGCCCGACCCGCTGGGACCTGCTCGGTGCCGCGTTGTGCCTGGCCGGCATGGCCGTCATCATGTTCGCGCCGCGGCAGGCCTGAGGCGCGGCGCTCCTCGGGAGGGACGCGATGGCCCGTTTCAGCAGCTTCAGTGAGTTCTACCCGTACTACCTGGCCGAACATGCCAATCGCGCCTCGCGCCGGCTGCATTTCATCGGCAGCTGGGGCGTGCTGGTGCTGGTCGCGCTGGCGCTGGCCCAGCGCAACCCGTGGTGGCTGCTGGCCGCGCTGTTCTGCGGTTATGGATTCGCCTGGGTCGGGCATTTCTTCTTCGAGAAGAACCGGCCGGCGACGTTCCGGCACCCGTTCTATTCGTTCGCCGGCGACTGGGTGATGTTCAAGGACATACTCACCGGCAAGATCCGCTTCTGAGCGTGCGCGCGTCGCGCTTCAGTGCGCTGGCGCCGGACCGTCGTAGAACATCAGGAAGGCCGCGCCGACGATCAGCACGAACGCCGCGTAGTGGTTCCACTTCAGCGGCTGGCCCAGGTACCAGGCCGAGAATCCGGCGAACACCACCAGGGTGATGATTTCCTGGATCGTCTTGAGCTGGACCACCGAATACACGCTGCTGCCCATCCGGTTGGCCGGCACCATCAGCAGGTACTCGAAGAACGCGATGCCCCAGCTGACCAGGATCACGGTCAGCAAAGGCGCGTGCTTGTACTTGAGGTGCCCGTACCAGGCGAAGGTCATGAACACGTTGCTGCCCAGCAGCAACAGGATGGGAATCAGGTAGCTGGACGAGGGCAGGCTGGGCATGGCGGCGAAGGCAGGGAAGGGCAGCGCAGCATAACCAGCGCCCCTTCCGGCCGTCGCCTCAGCCCTCGCGCAGCGCCAGGGCCGGGGGCGTGCGCAGGATCCGCCGCGTGCCCGACCATCCAGCCAGCAGGCTCAGCAGCACGCCGCCGGCACCGCCCGCCAGCAGCGAAGGCCATGGTGGCGACAAAGCCAGTTCGAACAATTGCCGCGACACCAGCGTGCCGATGATCGCCGCCGCACCCACCGCCAGGATCGCGGCGAGCAGGCCCAGCGCACCGAACTCCACCAGCACGGCGCCGCGCAACTGGCCATGGCGTGCCCCCAGGGTGCGCAACACCGCGCTGTCGTAGCGACGCTCGCCGGCGGTGGCCTGCAGTGCGGCCAGCAGCACCAGCACGCCGGCGGCCAGGCTGAAGCCCATCACCAGCTGCACCGCCTGCGCCACCTGTTCGATCACCTCGCGCACGCGCTGCAGGATCGCGTCGATCTCCAGCACCGACACATTCGGGAATTCGCGCGCCACCGGGGCCAGTTGCGCGGTGCGTCCGGAGGGCAGGTGGAAACTGGAGATCAGGCTGTAGGGGGCGTCGTCGACCGCGCCGGCATTGAGGAGCAGGAAGAAGTTCACCCGGAACGAATCCCAGTCGGCCTTGCGCAGGCTGGTCACGGTGAAGCTGCGTTCCTGTTCGCCGAGCAGCAGGGTGACCGTGTCGCCGAGGTCGACGTCGTAGCGCTGCGCCCAACCTTCCTCGACCGACGCTTCGGCGGTGGCGCTGTCCGCGGTCCAGAAGCGGCCGGCGGTCAGCGTATTGGCCTGCGGGAAGGTATGCCGCCAGGAGAAGTTGATCGGGCGGTTGGCGTCGTCGTCTGGATCGCCCGCATCGCGCTGCGCACGCTGCGGCGGCTGCCCGTTGATCGCCACCAGCCGGCCGGTGCCGAACGGTTGCAGGTCCGGATCGGCGACGCCGATGCCGCGCAAGGTGGCCTCCACCGCGCCGGCCTGGTCGCGCTGCACGTTGAGCAGGAAGTGGTTCGGCGTATCCGGCGGCAAGCGGTCCCGCCATTCGCCGAGCAGGCCGGGGCCGATTACCGCCAGCAACAGCAGCGCGCACAGGGACAGCGACAGGCCGACCAGCTGGACCACGGCCAGCGAGCGTCGCCGGGTCAGCGCGGCGAGGCCAAGCTTCCACGGTCCATGCAGGCGATCCTGCAGGCGGCGCAACAGCCACAGCAGCGCAGCGCCGACGGCGGCAGCGAGCAGCGCGAGCACCGCCAGTCCTCCCAGTACCCACATCGCAAGCTGCATGTCGCCGGTCGCGTTGACCGCCAGCGCCACGGTGGCGGCCAGAGCTGCCAGGTAGGCCAGCGCCGAAGTCGGAGGCAGCGCCGCGAAGCTGCGGTTGAGTACGCGCATCGGCGGCACCCCGCGCAGGCGCAGCAGCGGTGGCAGGCCGAAGCCGAGCAGCAGCAGCAGGCCGATGCCGGCGCCGCTTAACACCGGCGCGGCCTGTGGTAGCGGCAGCCGCGCCGGGATCAGGCTGCCCAGCGCTTCCACCAGTGCAACCTGCGCGAGCATGCCGATGCCGATGCCGAGCACGCACGCCGGGATCGCCAGCAGCAACAGCTGCAGCGCCAGCGCGGCGAGGATGTCGCGCTGGCGCGCGCCCAGGCAGCGCAGGATCGCGACCGTGTCGATCCTGCGCAGGGCGAAGCGGTTGGCGGCCAGGGCGGTCGCGACGCCTGCCAGCAGCACCGCCAGCAGCGCCGACAGTGCGAGGAAGCGGCCGGCCCGGTCGAACGAGTTGCGAAGGCCCTGCTGCGCATCCTCCAGCCCGACCAGGCGTTGTCCCGGATCGAGCCGCGGCTGCAACCATTCGCGCAATGCCGCGATGTCGGCCAGGTCACCGGCGAACATCAGTCGATAGGAGGCGCGGCTGCCCGGTCCGAGCAGGCCGGCAGTATCGATATCGGCACGATTGACCAGCAAAGGTGGCGCCATCTGCAGCAACTCGCCGGAAGCATCCGGCTCGGCCACGAGCACGCGCGCGATCCGCAGCTGGCTGCTGCCGAATTCGATCTCGTCGCCAATGCCCACGCCCAGCGCGTCGAGCACGCGCGGGTCGGCATAGGCTTCGCCTGGTGCCGGCGCACCGGCGCGCTGTGCGTCCAGTCCGCCCGCATCGCTCGCCACGCGCAGCTCGCCGCGCAGCGGATAGGCTGCGTCCACGCCCTTGATCGTGGCCATCTGGCTGGCCTCGCCATGGAACAGGACGCTGGGGAACGCGACCATGCGCGCGCTGCGCAGGCCGCGCCGCTGCGCCTCCGCGGCAAATTGCGCGGGCAGGTCCTGGCGGCCGCGCACCCCGAGGTCGCCGCCGATCACTTCGGCCGCGCTCGAGGACAGGGCCGAGGTCACCCGGTCCACCAGCGTGCCGACCGCGGTCATCGCGGCCACGCCCAGGACCAGCGCCGCGAACACGGTCAGCAGGTCGCCTGCGAGGAACTCGCGCCTGAGCGAACGCGCGGCGTGCCGGAACACATTCATGCAGCGGACTCCGCTGCATCGGCTCGGGGCAGCGGATGCAGGCGCCCGCCGTCGAGCCGGTAGATGCGCCCGCAACGACGGGCCAGCGACAGGTCGTGGGTGACCAGCACCAGGGTGGTGCCATGGTGGCTGTTGAGTTCGAACAGCAGGTCGCTGACGTGCTGGCCGGTAACCTGGTCGAGGTTGCCCGTGGGTTCATCGGCGAACAGGATCCGCGGGCGGCCGACGAATGCGCGGGCCAGCGCCACGCGCTGCTGCTCGCCGCCGGACAGCTGGCGCGGGTAATGGCGACGACGCTTCTCCAGGCCGACCGCCTCGAGGACCTCGCGTACCCGCGCAGGATCCTCGCGTCCGGCCAGTTCCAGCGGCAGCGACACGTTCTCCTCGGCGGTCAGCGAGGGCAGCAGGTGGAAGCTCTGGAAGACGAATCCGACTTCGCGCGCGCGCAGCGCCGCGCGCGCCTCCTCGTCCAGCGATTCCAGCGCCTGGCCGGCGAGGCTGACCGAGCCCTGGCTGGCCAGGTCCAGTCCTGCCATCAGGCCCAGCAGGGTGGTCTTGCCCGAACCGGACGCCCCGACGATGGCGACCGTTCCGCCTTCATCGACGGTCAAGTCCACGCCATCGAGAATCCGGACTTCGCCTTCGGGCCCGTTCACCGACTTGCCGACGTCGTGAATCGTGATGGCCGCAGTGGCTATGCTGTTTGCGGAAGGCGATCGTGTATCGATGGGAGACTCCAGGAATGCGGTTCGAGACGGGTTCGATGCGAAGAAGGCTGGCCTGCGCGCTGCTGCTGGCAGGATCGCTGCTGGCGCCGGTGCTGGCCTGTGCCAGAGGTCCGGTCCTGGTACTGGGCGACAGCCTCAGTGCAGAACACAACATACCTGCCGGCTCGGGCTGGGTCAGCCTGCTGGAGCGGCGCATCGCCGCCGAGGTCGCCTCCCCGCCGAAAGTGGTCAACGCCAGCATCAGCGGGGAGACCACCGCCGGAGCGCTGGTCCGGTTGCCCGCGTTGCTCGAGAAGCACCGGCCGTCTGTGCTGCTGATCGAACTGGGCGGGAACGACGCCTTGCGCGGACTCAGCCCCGCGCAGCTGCGTGGCAACCTGGAGCGGATGCTGGTGCTGGCCGACGATGCCGGCGCCAAGGTGCTGCTGCTGGGTATCGATGTCCCGCCCAACTATGGCCCGGCCTACCGCGAACGGCTGCGGCGCAGCTACGCCGAGCTCTCGGCCGCTCACGCCGCCGGGCTGGTGCCGTTCTTTCTCGAAGGCGTCGCCCTGCAACCAGGCCTGATGCAGGCCGACGGCCTGCATCCGACGGCGAAGGCCCAGCCGCGGTTGCTGGAGAACGTCTGGCCGGCGCTGGAGCCGCTGCTCTGAACGGTGGTTGAAGCAGCGTCCGCCAGTCGGCCGCCTTCACATGCCATCTACCGGGCCTTGGGCACGCTTCACAAAGCTGAAAACACGGAGCGGACACATGCGTCAGGGCAAAGAAACCTCGGGACTGGTGCTGGTGGTCGAGGACAACCGGAACATTTCCGAGATGATCGGCGAGTATCTGGAGAGCCGCGGGTTCGAGGTCGACTACGCCGCCGATGGCCTGGATGGATATCGCCTGGCTGCCGAGAACAGCTACGACGCGGTCGTGCTGGACCTCATGCTGCCGCGGCTGGATGGCATCGAGGTCTGCCGGCGCCTGCGCAGTGACGCGCGCAAGTCCACCCCGGTGCTGATGCTGACCGCGCGCGACACCCTGGACGACAAGCTCACCGGCCTGAGCCACGGGGCCGACGATTACCTGACCAAGCCGTTCGCGATCCAGGAGCTGGAGGCGCGCTTGCGCGCCCTGATCCGCCGCGAGCGCCGCCAGGTCGGTTCGGAAGTGTTGACCGTGGCCGACCTGGTGCTCGACCCGGTGAGCATGCGTGTCACGCGTGGCGACAACGAACTGCAGCTGTCGCCGATCGGGCTGAAGCTGCTGACCATCCTGATGCGCGAATCGCCCCGGGTGGTGAGCCGCCAGGAGATCGAGCGCGAGATCTGGGGCAACAGCCTGCCTGATTCGGACACGCTGCGCAGCCACCTGTACAACCTGCGCAAGGTGATCGACAAGCCATTCGAGCGCCCGCTCCTGCATACCGTGCAGAGCGCCGGCTACCGCGTGGCCGATATCGCCCAGCCGGTCGCTGCCAACTGATCCAGGCCAATGAGCGGCGCGGCGCCATGCAACAACGGCGACGCCCGGCAGGGAATCGCCCCGGCAATCACGCCGGGGCGATCCGTTCCTGCCTACACTCGGCAGCCTCGTTCGAACCCCGTATCGATGCCACACGGCCTGCCAAGGAAGATCAGGATCGCCTTCATCGTGCAGATGGTGATGGCGAGCCTGGCGATCCTCGTCGCTTTCTACGTCGTGGCTACGCTGTACAAGTACAGTTTCATCCAGGCCACGCTGCAGGACGAAGCGGCGCACTACTGGCAGCTGTACCAGGCGTCGCCCGCGCAGCCACCGCCCAACAACTTCGCCCTGCGCGGCTACCTGGTCGAGGCCGGTTACTCCAACCTCTCCCTGCCGGCGAACCTGCGGCCCTTGACGCCCGGTTTCCACGAACTGGCCAGCGACGGCCAGCTGGTATGGGTCGACCGCCAGGAAGCGGGCACCCTCTATCTTGTGTACCTGCGCGACCAGGCCACGCGCGTGGCGGTGTGGTTCGCGGTGTTGCCGGCGATGCTGGCGCTGTTCGCGATCTACGGTGCGACCTGGCTGACCTACAAGGCGTCCAAGCGCATGGTGTCGCCGGTCGCCTGGCTGGCGCGGCAGGTGTCGCGCTGGGATCCACGGCATCCCGACATCGCCGCCCTAGCGCCCGAGTGCCTGCCGGCCGACATGGAGGGTGAGGCCAGGCAACTGGCGCGGGCGCTGCATTCGCTGGGCGGACGGGTCGAGGCCCAGCTCGAGCGCGAACGCAACTTCACCCGTGATGCCAGCCACGAACTGCGTACGCCGCTGACCGTGATCCGGGTCGCCAGCGACATGGCCCTGGACGAGGCGGACGTACCGCAACGCGTGGTCCGCAGCCTGCAGCGGATCCAGCGCTCGGGGCGCGACATGGAGGCGGTGATCGACGCATTCCTGATCCTGGCGCGCGACTCGGACATCGAGCCGCAGAGCGAGTGGTTCCAGGTTTGCGAAGTGGTGCAGGAGGAGGCTGACAGCGCCCGTGCCCTGCTTGGCGACAAGCCGGTCACGCTGGAAGTGGATTGCGTTGCCCGGCCCCAGCTGTATGCGCCCCCGCGGGTGCTGCACGTCGTGGTGGGGAACCTGTTGCGCAACGCCTGCAGCTACACCGACCGGGGCACGGTGACGGTCACCATCGAGGCGGACAGCGTGGTGGTGAGCGACACCGGCATCGGCATGGCTCCCGACGCGCTGGCGCGGGCGTTCGAACCTTTCTACCGGGCCGCGCCGGAACGCCCGATGGGCACCGGGCTGGGCCTGTCGATCGTCCTGCGCCTGTGCGAACGCTTCGGCTGGACGATCAGTCTGGACAGCACCCTGGATACCGGCACGGTGGCGCGCATCCGCTTCGCACCTCCGACAGGTGGTGCGTTGCCCACGGCGCCCGCAACGGGCACGACGGCTGCCTGAGCCGGTCAACCCGGCGCCATCCCGCGCGTTAGAGTGTGCGACCCCCATTCAAGTTGCGCGCATGAGCCGACCGTCCCGTCCCCAGGTTTCCCGTTCCCGTTCCATGCTGCTCCGTGCGGGTGGCGCGATCGCAGTGCTGGCCCTGCTCGGTGCGGGAATCTGGTTCTGGCGGCAACATCAGTCCGCCGGTGCCGAGGGTGCGTTCCGCACGGCACCGGTCGAGCGCGGCAACATCCGCGTGGCGATCTCTTCTACCGGCACGCTCAGCGCGACCTCCACGGTGACCGTGGGCAGCCAGATTTCCGGGCAGGTGACCGAGATCCTGGTGGATTTCAACGACCGGGTGACACGGGGCCAGGTGCTGGCCCGGATCGACCCGAAGACCTACGAAGCGCAGATCGCTCAGGGCAACGCCCAGGTCGCCAGTGCCCGGGCCAGCCTCAGCCAGGCCCAGGCGACCCAGCGCAATGCGGCGCTGGACTACCAGCGCAAGGCCGAACTCGTGCAGCGCCAGCTGGTCGCTCGCAGCGACGTCGATCTGGCCAAGGCGGCGCTTGACCAGGCCAACGCCCAGGTCGCCTCGGCGCAGGCGCAGATCCAGCAGCAGGCCGCGGCCACCCAGACCACGCGGGTCAACCTGGACCGCACGGTGATCCGTTCGCCGGTGGACGGCGTGGTCCTGACCCGCAGCATCGAGCCGGGCCAGACCGTGGCCGCGAGCCTGCAGGCGCCGGAGCTGTTCACCATCGCCGAAGACCTGGCGCAGATGAAGATCGAGCTGGCGGTGGACGAGGCCGACATCGGCCAGGTCGAGACGGGGCAGGGCGTGTCCTTCACCGTCGACGCCTTTCCGGACCGGCAGTTCCGTGGCGAGGTGCAGCAGGTGCGGCTGGCGGCGACCACCAGCAATAACGTGGTGACCTACCCGGTGGTGGTGGCCGTGGACAATAGCGACGGTACCTTGCTTCCAGGCCTGACCGTCAACGCCGAGATCGAGGTGAGCCGCCGCGACGGCGTGCTGAAGGTGGCCAACGCCGCGCTGCGCTTCAAACCCACCGACCAGGGCGCGGCGGGCGGAGCGGCGGCCGCGATGCCGTCCGGCATGCGCGGCGGTGGCACGGGCATGATCGACGACCTGACCGCTTTCGTCGCAACCCTGCAGTTGACCCCGCAGCAGCAGGCGGCTTTCGATGCCGATGCCAACGCCGCGCGCGCGCGCCAGGAGGAGATGCGCAAGGCGATGGAAGCGGCGCTGCAGACAGCGCAGCGCGCCGGCAGCGGCATGCCGCAGGGGCCGATGATGGTCCAGCGCGGTGGCCAGGGCGCCGGTGCCAGCGGCCAGATGCGGCAGCGGATGCTGGAGCGTTTCCAGCAGAATTTCGCCACCTTCCTCGGCACCCTGGACGAATCGCAGCGGCAGGCGGTCCAGCGCCAGCTGTCCAGCCTGTCCAGCGCGCGCCGGGTAACGGTCTATCGGCTGGAGTCGGGCAAGCCGGTGCCGGTCCAGGTGCGCCTGGGCGCCAGCGACGGCACCAGCACCGAGATCTCCGGCGGCGTGAAGGAAGGCGACCAGCTGGTTACCGGCGAGCGGGCGAGCGCGCAATGAGCGCGGCGTCCGCAGCCACCGCTCCCGCAGCGGTTCCGGTGATACGCACGCTCGGCCTGGGCAAGGTCTATTCGCCCGGCAGCGAAGCCGAGGTGGTCGCGCTGAGGAACGTCGACCTGAGCGTGGCGGCTGGCGAATTCATCGCGATCATGGGCCCGTCAGGTTCGGGCAAGTCGACGCTTATGAACCTGATCGGTTGCCTGGACACGCCCACGGCCGGCCAGTACCTGTGCGACGGCGTGGACGTGGCGACCCTGGATGCCGAAGAGCTGGCGGCGCTGCGACGCGACAAGATCGGTTTCGTGTTCCAGGGCTTCAACCTGTTACCGAGGATGAGTGCGCTGGACAATGTCGCCATGCCGCTGGGCTACGCCCGGGTTCCCCCCAGCGAACGGCGCGATCGCGCGCGCGTCGCGCTGGAGGCGGTAGGCCTGGGTGCGCGCGTCGACCACAGGCCCAACGCACTTTCCGGTGGGCAGCAGCAGCGCGTGGCCATTGCCCGCGCGCTGATCAACAACCCGCCAGTGCTGCTCGCCGACGAGCCGACCGGCGCGCTGGACAGTCGTACCGGCGAGGAAATCCTGGCCCTGTTCAAGCGCCTGCGCGACGACGGCCACACGGTGGTGCTGATCACCCACGACTCGCATGTCGCCGCGCATGCCGACCGCATCTGCGTGATGCGTGACGGCGAACTCCACGAGGCTTCGCACGACGAGGTGGCCGCATGAGTTTCCTGGACATCCTGCGTACCGCGGTGTTCGCGCTTCGCGGCAACTGGATGCGCAGCGCGCTGACTTCGCTGGGCGTCATCATCGGCATCGCCGCGGTGATCATCATGGTCTCGGTCGGGCAGGGCACGCAGGCCGAGATCGATCGCCAGCTGGCCGGGCTGGGCGCGCAGAAACTGGATATCGGTCCGCAGGGCCAGCGCGCGATGGGCGGCGTGCGGATGAGCGCGAGCAGCTTCTTTACCCTGACCGAGGGCGACATCGAGGCGATCCGCGAGGAGATCCCCGAGGTGCAGTACGTTTCCGGCTCGCTGCGCGGCAGCAACCAGGTGGTCTTCGCCGAAAACAACTGGGCGACCAGCTGGCAGGGCATCCAGCCGGACTTCCTGCAGATCAACGGATGGCAGATCGCCAACGGCGCCGCGTTCGAGCCGCAGCAGTACGGCGGCGAGAAGGTGGTGATCCTCGGCGAGACTGTCCGCCGCGAACTGTTCGGCGGCGGCACCGGCATCGGTGAAACCGTGCGTATCGGCCGTACCAATTTCACCGTGACCGGCACGCTTGCACCGAAGGGCATGAGCGGCTTCGGTCGCGATCAGGACGACGTGGTGATGGTGCCGCTGGACACCGCAAGGCGGCGCCTGTCAGGCATGGGGCTTCCGCCCGGGTCGGTGATGGATGTGTCACTGGCCGTCGCCGATGCGCGCGACCTGGCCTATGTGCAGGGCGAGGTGGAATCGCTGCTGCGCCAGCGCCACCGGATCGAGCCGGGTGATGCCGACGACTTCCAGGTCCGCAACGTTTCCCAGCTGGTGGCCACGCGCACCCAGACCACGCGTCAGATGTCGTGGTTGCTCGGTGCGGTGGCCACGATCTCGCTGATCGTGGGCGGCATCGGCATCATGAACATCATGCTGGTGTCGGTGACGGAGCGGATCCGCGAAATCGGACTGCGCCTGGCGGTCGGGGCCGGGCCTTCGGATGTGCGCCGGCAGTTCCTCGCTGAAGCCATGCTGCTGTCGCTCGGTGGTGGCGTGCTCGGCATCGCGTTCGGTATCGCTGGCGCGTTGCTGGTCGGCCAGTACAACACCGAGCTTCCGATCGAGCTCAACAGCAGGGTCATCACCCTGGCCGCGGCGTTCTCGGTGGCGACCGGGTTGTTCTTCGGTTACTACCCGGCGCGCAAGGCTTCGCAGCTGGATCCGATCGAGGCGCTGCGGCAGTAGGGGAGCGCGGCAGACGCGCGAGCCGCGTCAGCGCGGTGGTGATGTTGCGCCGCAGCAGTGCGCGGGCTGGCGAATGAGGCTGGGCTGCGTTGCGCGCCTGCGGCGGCGTGGACGGCGCTGCCTCGCATGGTCTGAATCAGATGCAACCACAGTCGCTCCAGTGGGGTCCGCATGGGCCGCTGTCGCGCGCAAACCCCGGTAATTCGCAAACTCCGATTTCGTGCCTCGAAAATGAATAGGGAAGACGAAACGCCGAGCCAAATCCGTATGTTGCTAATTGGCAAGGAAATTCTGGTTCAGGCGCATTGGTTGCAAAAGAGTCGATAACGCACCCTTGCGACAAAATTAAGGAATTGCTAACTTCCGGGGCAGCTGGATCGGGCTCCCTCCCCATCCGGCAACCCAAATTCTTGATGCTGGCACAAGCGTCGGGACCCTCTTTAAAGCTGGAGAGAGAATGATGAAGTTCAACCGTAATCCGCTGAGCGAGTCCGTGCGCTTCGGCCTGGTGGCCGGTCTTGCCGCCGCCGTCGTTGCACCGGCCGCGTTCGCCCAGGACGCCACCGAAGACGCCGAGGCCAAGACCCTCGACCGCATCGAAGTTACCGGTTCGCGCCTGAAGCGCGCCGACATCGAAGGCGCCGTGCCGGTCATCGTGATCGACCGTGCGTCGATCGATGCCAGCGGTGACGTGTCGGTGGCCGACGTGCTGCGTGACAGCACCTTCGCTTCCTTCGGCAACTTCAAGCCGCAGTCGGGCAGCTCCGCCCAGTCGCTGGCTTCGGTCGACCTGCGTGGTCTGGGTTCGGGCCGTACGCTGGTCCTGATCGACGGCCGTCGCGCCCCGACCAACCCGATGTCGGCCTCCTCGGGCTCCGACCTCAATGCCATCCCGCTGGCTGCCGTCGAGCGCATCGAAGTGCTGTCCGACGGCGCTTCGGCCGTGTACGGCTCCGACGCGATCGGTGGTGTGGTCAACATCATCCTGCGCAAGGACTTCAACGGTGCCGAGCTGCGTTACGGCTACGGTTCCACCGCCGTCACCGGCGGCGACCTGGAAGACGTTTCGGCTGTCTTCGGTACCGCCAGCGACCGTGGCCGCCTGATCGGTGGCGCTTCGTACTCCAGCCGCGGCATGGTCTTCACCCGCGACCAGATCGGCGGCGACACGCTGGGCGTGTCGGTCTACGGCAACAACTACTACGCCTGGACCAACCCGACCGGAACTGCCGGCGCCATCGCGCCGGTCCCGGGCTTCGCCTGCAACGACAACGGCTTCTGGACCCAGTCGAACGGCCGCTGCTCGTTCGACTTCAACTCGGTCGCGGCCAACGACGCTGCGGTCGACAACACCTCGGTCTTCGTTCGCGGCGACTACCAGATCAACGATGACTGGACCGTCTACATGACGGCGACCACCACCAAGGTCGAGACCTTCGGTCGCTACGCCCCGGTTCCGGGCGTGATCCGCGTTGAAGACGGCACCCCGAACGACATCAACGGTGGCGTGATGGGCGGCGCCGGTGACGGCCGTCCGACCTACTTCTACCACCGCTTCGCCGCGGCCGGTAACCGTGACAACTTCACGGACACCACCAACAACGACTTCCTGGTGGGCTTCCAGGGCCAGCTGACCGACACGATTTCGGTCGACTTCGGCGCGCGTCGCACCAGCTACAAGTACATCGAGACCGGAAACGGCTACGTGGTCGCGAGCCTGGCCCAGCTGGCCGCGAACGCCGGTGACTACATGCTCACCGATCCGTTCGGCGCCACCCAGGAGACGCTGAATGGCTTCACGGCCACCATCGGCCGCAATTCGTTCTACAAGAGCGCCGAGTACTTCGCCAACGTCAACTTCGACCTGTTCGAAATGGGCGGCGGCATCTCCAACGCCGTGGTCGGTGCCGAATACCGCGAAGACCGTTTCGCCGACGTCTACGACTCGCTGTCGCAGGCGGGCGTGGTGCTGGGTTCCTCGGGTGGTTCCTCGGGCGGTGGTCGCGACGTGACCTCGGCCTACTTCGAGTGGCTGCTGCCGTTCACCAGCTCGTTCGACATCACCCTGGCCGGCCGTTACGACAAGTACAGCGACTACGGCAACGACTTCTCGCCGAAGATCGCCGCCCGCTGGCAGCCGCTGGACAACCTGACCTTCCGTGCTTCGTACGGCCAGGGCTTCAAGGCTCCCGGTCTGGACATCCTGACCCAGGCCCGTTCGTTCTCGGCCGAGCCGGTCAACGATGTGGCGTCCTGCCTTGCGCAGGCCGAGCCGTCCACCTGCCAGCTGCAGGTCGATACCTACTTCATCGCCAATCCGGCGCTGTCCTCGGAGCAGTCCGACCAGTTCAGCATCGGCGTGGTGTATGACCCGGTCGACTGGCTGGACCTGAGCCTGGACTACTACAACATCACGGTTGAGGACACGATCTCGCAGATCGGCGCCCAGGACATCATCAACATGGACGTGGATCCGGCCAATTACGGCACGATCCCGGCCGGCCTGAGCATCACCCGTCGTGCCGACGGCAGCATCCGCGAAATCACCGCTGGTTACGCCAACGAGGGTGACCTGGAGACCGACGGCCTCGACTTCCGTGCCAACACGGACTTCGATTTCGGCAGCGCGGGTCGCCTGCAGAACCGTCTGACCGTTTCGTACATCAACAAGTACGACGTGACCACGATCAACGGCGAAGTCATCGAGTACGCCGGCCGTCACGGTTACCCGGATCTGCGTGCCGGTCTGGCCAACGACTGGGCGTTTGGCGACTGGGCCTTCACCTGGAACGTCAACTACATCGCTGGCCAGCAGAATCCGCGCACCGCCAGTGGCGCCGCGGGTACGCGGGTTGGCGGTTACGCCACCAACGACGTCCAGGTTGCATGGAGCGCTCCGTGGAACGGCAAGGTCGCGATCGGTGCCACCAACGTGGGTGATCGCTATCCGGAGCTGAAGGCGTTCGACGGCCGTCCGTGGAACTTCTACCTGTACGACGCTTACGGCCGTACGATCTACCTGCGCTACACCCAGACGTTCTGATAGTTGATAGTTGAACGACTGCGGTAACTGGAAGGCCCCGGAAACGGGGCCTTCTTTTTTTGTACGCTTTCCCGCGACGACGGCATCACTTGGCATGCCTGTCGATCGCCGCCATGCTGATCTCAAGACACGCCGGAGTTTTCGATGAGTTCCAGTGACGACAGCACGCGTCGCGCAGCGTGGTCCGCCTATTGGTCCAGCGGGCGCATGCATTCCTGTGCCACGAGCTACGGGAACAACTATGGGGGCGCGATCGCGGGCTTCTGGCGTGGCTTCTTCGGCCGATTCCCGCCGTCCGGCAGGTTGCTCGACCTGGCGACCGGCAACGGGCCGTTGCCGCACATGCTGTGGGAGCTGCGCAAGGATGCCGCCGATATCGATGCGGTTGACCTGGCGGAACTGGCGCCGGCCTGGCACGAGCCATCCCTGCACGGTGGAGTGCGATTCCATTCCGCGGTGCGCATCGAGGCATTGCCTTTCGCCGATGCGTCTTTCGACGGCGTAGTCAGCCAGTTCGGATTCGAGTATGCCGATCGTGCCCGCGCGTTAGCGGAATGCCAGCGTGTCGCGCGGCCGCAGGCGCATATCGCGTTCGTGATGCACCACGCGGGTTCGGTACTGGTCAAGGTAGGGCGCGAGGAACTCGGCCACCATGCGAGGCTGGTGGCGGAGGACGGCCTGATGCATGCCGCGCACGACGCGATTCCATGGATCGCGCAGGCGAGGTCGGGCGTGCCTGCCAGCGATCCGGTGGCGGCGTCGCGAGCGCGCGACTGTTACAACCATGCGATGGAAGCGCTGGCTGCCGCGGCCCATGCGTCACTGGCGCCTGACCTGCTCCTCGAGGCGCGCGAGGAGGTCCACCGCTTGCTCGCCAGTGTGAGGGCCGGGAACGCCGCTTCCGTGCTGGCCGACCTCGATGCCTACCGCGGAGAACTCGAACGGGGCAGGTTGCGGACGGCCGAGATGGTGTCGCATGCGCTGGATCGCTCGCAGGTGGAGCAACTGCGCGAACAGTTGCAGTCGGCCAGGCCAGGCAGCTCCGTTGAATGCCGCGAGTTGAGTCAATCCGAGGGCGTGTTGGCCTGGTCGCTGGTTTCCACGCCGTCGGGAAGTCCGGCGACCGGCGACGTGTAAGCGTCTTCCGCAAGCGCTGCGAGCAGCGGTCCGAGCGCCTGCTCGTAGTTGCGCCAGCGACCGATGGAGCGGGTGTAGACCGGCTGCTTGACCTGCCACCGGCTTGGCGTCTGCACGCCGCGTTCGCTGCGATGGAACTCCAGGCAGGCGGGGTCCCATGGAAGGCCCGCGAACTCGATCAGTCGACGCGCCTGCTCCTCCGGTCGGGTCGCCAGCTGCTCGTAGTCCAGTTCGAGGATCGGTATCGAAAGCGACGCCTGCCAGTGCCGCATCAGGCGAACCTGGGTATTGATGTAGTGGCCGATGTCTTCCAGGTCGGTGGCGAGCTTTTCGTCCAGCGAGAAATTCTCCCCATAGACCGACACCGCGATATCGCGCGGATCGCGCCTGCACCAGATCACCCTGGCGCGGGGGAAAAGCAGCGCGATCAGGCCCAGGTGGAAGAAGTTCAACGGAGCCTTGTCGACCAGGCGCAACGCATCGGGCGATGCCTCCCGCGTGGCGGCACGCAGATAGCGTTGCGCCGCCGCTTCCAGCAGGTTGTCGGGGAGCGCGTCGATCGAATCGGGCCACGCATCGCGCGTCGCGGGGCCGCTGCGCAGGTTGCGTGCGATCAGGGCGATGTCGGGCAGTTCGCCGCCGCCGTGACCGGCGGGATGCGCCGCCAGGATCTGCTCGGTGAGGGTGGTGCCGCTGCGGGGCATGCCGACGATGAACAGCGGGCGAGGATCGGGATTGCCCGACCAGCGTGCGTGACGGGCGTCGAGCCGGGCGCGCGTCAGCGTGGCCATCGTATGGGCTGCATTGCGTTCGAACGCGGCCACGTCGCCGGGGCCGGTCATGCGCCGGCGCGCGGCATTGGCCTGGTGCCAGCATCCGATCGCGTCCGCATGCAGGCCGCGCCCATCCAGGACCTTGCCGAGCTCGTAGCCGATCAGTGCCCGGTCAGCGTCGGGGAGGTCGGCTTGCGCCATCAATTCCTGTGCCTGCGCGACCAGGGTGTCGTCGGCCTTGCCCCGGTCCAGCCCGAGCAACCCGCTGACCGGCGGCGCCCAGCCGGGATGCTCCACGAGTGCCGCGCGATAGGCCGAGCGCGCTGCATCCCGGTCGCCGACGTCTTCCTCGGTCTGTGCCAGGGCCATCCACAGATCTCCGGTCTGCGGATGGCGGGTGGTCGCTTCACGCAGCATCGCCTGGGCTTCGCCGTGCCGGCCGAGCCGGTTGAGCGTCTCCGATGTGCGCAGGACCACATGGGCATCGTCCGGTCGGGCCGTGAGCAACTGCCGCCAGAGTGGTAACGCGTCCTCCGGATAGCCAGCATGGAACTCCGACTCTGCCAGTGCCTCCAGCGTGCGGACGTTGTCCGGGGCCAGCCCGTATGCGCGGCGCAACGCCTGGAGGGCGTCGCCATGGCGTGCCAGGCGCTGCAGGGCAATGCCGAGGAGGTGCCATCCCTGGGCGTTGCCCGGCGCGCGCTCGAGGCTGTGCTGGAAGTGGGTCACCGCATCCGCGTGCCGCCCTTCATGGGCGAGCAGGCAGGCGAACTGGAAGCGGGTGGCCGGATCGCCCGGCACCAGGTCCGTCGCATGCCGCATGTGCACGATCGCCATTTCCGCATCGCCCAGTCGCATGGCTACCTGGGCCACCTGCCGGTGCGCATCCGCATCTCCCGGATCCACGACGCCCGGCTGCTTCAGCAGGCGCAGGGCGGCATCCACCTTGCCGTCGCGCTCCAGAAGCGCAGCTTGCCGCAGGGTGCCGGAAATGGGGCTGGAGGGATGCATTGGTGGTCTGTCCGCGCTGCAGGACAGACATTATCGCCGGATCGTCCCGATGTGCCGTTCGCTACCCCGAAGAGCTGCATGCCATGCGGCATGTGCCGGGTGCGTGGATCAGAGGCCCTGCTCGTAGCGCACGTAGGGCACGGTGCCCTCGTCTCCGTCGCTGTTCGACGGCGAGAACGGGTTCTTGCCCCGGGTGACGACGTTCTCGGCACCGACCGTGAGCTGGCCGCTCCACGGCGTGCGCCAGGTCAGGCCGAGTCCGAGGCCTTCCCACTTGCCATCAGGCTGGCCGGGCATGTCCACCACGCGGCCGATGATGCTCGCGCTGAAGGGGCCGTAGCCGCCGCCAACGCTCAGGCTCTTGCTGTCCCAGCGGTCTGCCACGCCGGGTGCGGCATCGGCGAGCGGGACCAGCCGCGCGCGCGCATAGGTGCCGGCGATGGATACGTAGGCTTCGGCACCCAGGTTCTTCTGGCCGAACACCTGCAGGTCGTTCTGTTCGATGCGGTCCGCGTGCGCAAGCGCGCTGCCGCCATCGGCGCTCAGCCAGGCCGGCAGCCCTGCGTTCTGGGTGGTGCCGGCGGACAGGCCGAAACGGCTGCCCTGGCGGCTGATGGCGGTGGTGGCGGAGAGCCGGCGTGCGCCGGGAGCTTCCGCGCGCCCATCGGCGCCAAGGCTGGCCAGCAGGCAGTGGCTGGCGAGGCTGTTGATGTCGCCGCCGCCGGGGCCGCTGCACAGCAGGCCCAGCGAATCACCGGCGCCCAGGCCAAAAGCCGCGTCGAGCGAATTGTTGCCGAAGTGCCAGCGGGCACCCGGTCCGGCTTCACCGGTAGGCTCGAGCAGGAGGATCGCCTCGACCTTGCCGCTGCCCTTGTTCCAGACAGGCAGCACGGTCTGCTTGTCCGGTGTCGGGGAGTTCGTCCTGCCCTGGGCGTGCACCATCGGCGCCGCGCAGAGCGCGGTCAGCAGGACGGCCAGCAGGGGCAGGCGGTGCAGGGACATGATGGATTCTCAGACCCGCGGCGGGAACGGCAGTTCCCGGATCCACGGTGACCCGATCGTATGGGATTTACAATTGATTAACAAGTTGCCGCCCTCCCCAGAACAGCTGGATCCGTTGCCCCTGTAACCGTTTACTGCAGGCGATCCGGCGCCGGCGCGTTGGCCGACGGCTGCTCGAACAATACGCCGATTTCGGTCAAAGGGAAGGTATAACGACGGCCACAAAAGCCGCACTGGATCTCGGTTTGGCCATCCTGTGCCGCGGCCCGGGCCTCGTCCTCGCCCAGCGACTGGAGCATGGCCGCGACGCGCTCGCGCGAACACGAGCAGCCGAAAGCCAGGGCCTTCTCCGCCAGTACCTGTGGCGCTTCCTCGTGGAACAGCCGGTGCAGCAGCAATGGCCCAGGCGTGGTGGCCAGTTCATCCGTGCCCAGCGTGTCGAACAGCGCGCAGGCGCGTACCCAGCCGTCCTGGTCGCCTTCATCGCCCGGCAGCTTCTGCAGCATCAGCCCGCTGGCATATCCGCTGCCCGCGACGAGCAGGAGGCGGCTGGGGAGCTGTTCGGACTGGCGGAAATAGTCCTCCAGCACCTCGTCCAGCGACGCGCCGGAGAGCTCGACCAGGCTCTGGTAGCGGAGCGGCTCGCGCGGGTCCAGGCCGGGATTCTCGATGGTGATGGCCAGCATCGGGCGCTCCAGGCTGCGAAGGTCCGATGGCAGGTCCATCGTCTCGTCCAGCTGGACGATGCCGCGCAGCTGGCCAGCGGCGGTGCATTCGGCAAACAGCAGGCGCAGGCCGGCATCCGCGCGCAGTTGCAGCGAGAGGCGTCCGTCCACCTTGGCGTGCGCGCTCAGCAGTGCCGCCGCGGCGCAGGCCTCGCCGAGCAGGCGCTGCGCCACGGGCGGGTACTCGGCATGCGACAGCAGCGTGGTCCAGCTGTCATGCAGCTGCACGTGCACGCCACGGACGCCTGCATGCGGGAGCAGGAAACGGGTGATCAGGTCGGGCATGGGATCGGTCACAGTTCCCCCAGGTCGGCGTCGTTGCCGTAGAAGCTCATCAGTCCGCCCGTCATCGCGGTCACAAGGTCGCGTTCCAGTGGCGTGAGCATGGGATGCCAGACATCGAAGATCAGGACCACCCGCAGCCGGTCGCTGCGGTTCCATGCTTCGTGCCGGATCGTATCGTCGAACATCACCAGCTTGCCGGGCTCCCACACGTGGGTCTCGTCCCCCACGCGCAAGGCGCAGTCGGGAGGGATGATCAACGGCAGGTGCACCGTCAGGCGGGCGTTGGTGGCGCCATTGTGCGGCGGGATGTGCACGCCGGGCTTGAGTGCGGAGAAAAACACCACCGGCGCGCGACCGGGAACTTTCATCTGCGGCGCGCGGGCCATGGCGGCCTCGGTCAGCGGGCAACGGTCGGCCTGGTCGTCGATCCGGCGGCCATGTTTCCAGAGGAAGTAGGCGCCCCAGTCGACATTGCGGTCGAGCGGGGCGAACTGGCCCTTGGGCTGTCCGTCGGGCGTCTGCACGTACGGCTCGAAGTCGGCATCGTGGTCGAGCAGGGCATGCAGTTCGCGGAGGATGTCGGGAAACGCCGCCTCCACGTCGGGCGCCCAGTCGAAATCCTCGCGATGGAAGATCGGGATGGCCGGCAGCCGTGGAATGGGCAGGGTGAGCGGGCGTGCGGCGGGGAAGCTGCGGCGCCCGGAGAGGATGTCGAGGCTGTGGCGGATGCGCTCGACCTCGCGGGTTCCGTGGCCGTGCAGCAGCGGTGACAGGTTGTCCTCCAGATGCCCGGCCAGATCGTCCTGGTTGCGGCGCACCGCCGCCTGGGCGTGCATCACCAGCTGCTGCAGGTGCTGCTGGCGCTGCACGGATTCGGGCATGTAGTTGAGCGCGTTGCCCCAGTGCAGGCCGGCCACGCGCAGCTGTCCGGCCTCCTCCAGCAGGCGGGCCTTCTCCACATGGGGGACCCAGGCGGTCGGATCGATCTGGATGGCCGCATCGATGGCCGCCAGGGCCCTGTCGCGGTCGCCGCGGATCGCGTGGAGGCGCGAGAGGCTGGCATGCGTGGTGGCCGTGCGCGGCGCCACGGCCAGGACGCGCAGCAGGTAGGACTCGGCGCTGTCCAGGTCGCCGCGGGCCAGGGCCTGCGCGCCCAGCTGGTTCAGTGCGCTCGCGTGCTCGGGATCGATGGCCAGGATCCGCTCCCAGAGGCCATGCGCCTCCTGTGACCGGCCATTGCGGGTCAGCGCCTCGGCTTCGGCGACGAGGGCGGCGAGCTGTTCGGGACGGCGGGTGTCCATGGTGGGGCCGGTCAGGGTGGGCGGACGCATTATCATTCCAGCGGGCACCGGCAGACAGGGGGCGTGTCATCGCAAGCGAAACCAGCACGCGTAGGCGACGCCTGTGGAAGTGGCTGCTGTGGCTGCCGCTGGTGTTCGTCGCCGGGACCGCGCTGCAGGTGGCAGTGCTCAGGTTCGTCGATCCCCCGGTTTCGGCATTCATGCTCGCGCGGCAGGGCGAGGCCTGGCGGCAGGGCGACTGGGATTTCCGGGCGGCCCACGACTGGCGGGACCTGGACGAGATATCCACCCACCTGCCGATGGCGGTGATCGCCGCCGAGGACCAGAATTTCGCCAGCCATTCGGGTTTCGACCTCAAGGCCATCGAGAAGGCGATCGACCACAATGCGCGCGGCAAGCGCGTGCGCGGCGGCAGCACGATCAGCCAGCAGGTCGCCAAGAACCTGTTCCTGTGGCAGGGGCGCAGCTGGCTGCGCAAGGGCCTGGAAGCCTGGTACACGCTGCTGGTCGAGGTGATGTGGCCGAAGGAGCGCATCCTCGAGGTGTACGTCAACGTCGCCGAGTTCGGCGATGGCATCTATGGCGCGCAGGCGGCGGCGCGCAGCTACTGGCACAAGGACGCCAGCCGCCTGACCGCGGCCGAGAGCGCACGCCTGGCCGCGGTGCTGCCTGCGCCGCGGCGCTACAGCGCGCGCAATCCCGGGCCCTACGTGCAGCGCCGCGCGCAGTGGATCCAGCGGCAGATGCGCCAGCTCGGTGGGCCGGACTACCTGGACCAGCTCGATTGAACCGTCGCGACGCCGCGTCGTTGCCGGCACGACCGCATCGGGCTGGCCGCGGCGGCGGGTGCTCCGTACCATCGGCTCCATGCGACCAGAATCACCCGGGCACGAACTGATCACCGTGGTAGTGGCTGCCTGCAACGAGGCTCAGGCGCTGCCGCTGCTGCATCCGCGGATCCGCGCGACCTTGGCCGGCTTGTCCGGGCTGCGTACCCGCGTGCTCTACGTCGACGATGGCAGCCACGACGGGACCTGGGAGGTATTGCAGGCCATCGCGGCTGCCGATCCGCAGGTGGCGCTGCTGCGGCTTTCGCGCAACTTCGGCAAGGAAGCGGCCCTGACCGCGGGCCTGGACCAGGTCGAAGAGGGGGCGGCCATGATCCTCGATGCCGATGGCCAGGATCCGCCCGAACTGATCCCGGAATTCGTCGCGCGCTGGCGCGAAGGCTGGGACGATGTCTACGGGACGCGGATCGAACGCGAGGGCGACGGCTGGATGCGGCGCGGCGCGGCAGCGGTCTTCTACCGGTTGATCGGCCGGCTCTCGCCCACGCCCGTTCCAGCCGACACCGGCGATTACCGCCTGCTTTCGCCGCGGGCGCTGGCGGCGCTGGCCCGGCTGCGCGAACGGCACCGGTTCATGAAAGGCCTGTTCGGCTGGGTCGGGTTCCGTCGCATCGCGCTGCCGTACCGGCGCGCGCCACGGCTGGCCGGCAGCAGCAAGTTCGGCTTCTGGCGGCTGTGGAACTTCGCCCTGGAAGGCATCACGAGTTTTTCCACTGCGCCGCTGCGCATGGCCACCTATGTCGGCATCATGACCGCGCTTGCCGCGTTCGTGGGCGGACTGTCGATCATGGCCAAGACCCTGCTTTGGGGGGATCGCGTGGCCGGCTGGCCGACCATGATGGTCGTGATCCTGTTCCTGGGCGGGGTTCAGCTGATCGCACTGGGTCTCATCGGTGAATACCTGGGCCGCCTGTACGAGGAAGCCAAGCAGCGGCCGCTGTATGTGGTGGATACATGGCAACCGGTCGCCGCAGGAGTATCCTCTGGCGAGGAATACGCTGACGGAGTTGTCCATGCGCACGGTACGCCAACTGCTGGCGGACAAGCCGGCTGAAGTCTTCGCGGTGGCGCCGGAGGCGCCGGTCGTGGAAGCGATCCGCCTGATGGCCGACAAGTCGATCGGCGCGGTCCTAGTCCTGCGCGGCGACGTGCTCGCCGGCATCCTGTCCGAGCGCGATTACGCGCGGAAGGTGGTGCTGCAGGGGCGGTCGTCCGCCGATACGCCGGCCAGCGCCATCATGACCGCCCAGGTAATCACCGTTTCGACCGACACGCCGGTGCACGCGTGCATGCAGCTGATGACCGAGCGCCGCATCCGCCACCTGCCGGTGGTAGAGGGCGGGCATGTGATCGGCGTGATTTCGATCGGAGACCTGGTCAAGGCGGTCATCGCCGACCAGCAGCTCGAACTGGAACAGCTGCAGCGCTACATCGCCAGTTGAGCGGCGCGCGCGCAGGCTTCAGCGCGCGTATTTCCCGCCACAGTCGCTGTCTTCGCCCGGCCCGGTCTCGAACGTCGCCAGGAGCGCCGCCGGTGGCGTGATGCTGGCCAGCGCGAGCGCCACCGCGCCACGCAGGCCCAGCGCGGCGAAATCCGGGCGGAACGACGGATCCTTGAAGGTTCCGCCGACCCGCAGCGGCGAGCGCAGCGAGAGGATGCTGCGGTCCTTCGGGCGCGGCCGCAGGAGCAGATCCAGGCTCTCGTCTTCCAGGTTGATCGTGCCTTCGCCGACGATGATCGTATCGGTGCTGTCGAACGCCAGCGCGCGCGAAGTCATCAGGCCATCCTGCACGCCGAAGTCGGCGAACGCGCAGCGGATCGGCACCTGGCGGTCCTTGGTGAGGAGGAACTTGAGCGACTCGGCGATATCCAGGCCGGCCAGTTCCATGACCAGGTTGCTGATCCGGCCGCGGCCCATGCCCAGTCCGACGTCGCCGTCGGCGCTGCCGAGGATGGCGGCGATCGAATCGCCGCGGCCGTGCAGCGAAATGTCCCCGCCGATGCGCCCGGCAGCGCCTTGCGCGAGTTCGGCCTGGGCCAGCAGCTTGGGCAGTTCCACCCCGCGCACCGCGATCCGGGCCCGCGTATCGATCGGCTGCTTGCGCGCGTCCATGCGGATGGTCGAGCGCACGTCGCCGCCGGCTACGCCGAAGTTCAGCGGTTCCAGGCGCAGCACGCCCCCGTCGAGCAGCAGGTGCGCGTCCATGTCGTCGATCATCGGCAGCTTCGGCGCGTGGATCCTCTCCGCGCGCCAGCGCACGTCCGCATCCATCGCGTTGAGTTTGGTGAGGTCGTAGGGCGTATCCGGCAGCAGGCGTGGACTGGCCGCCCGTTTGGCCGCCTCGGCCTTCTGCTCGGCGTTGGCCGTCTCCTTGCCCCCGGTCGAAGGCGGGGCGCCGAGGAACCCGGCGAGGTCGTCGAAGTCCAGGCGCCGCGAGAGCAGTTGCGCGGTGAACATGGGGCGCGCACCGGAGACGTCGACCTGCACGTCGCCGGCAAGGTCGCTGTCGCCGACCACGCCCTTGAAGCCGTCGTAGCGCCACACATCGCCGTTGCGGCGCAGGCGCCCGTCCAGGCGGTAGGGCGGCGAGGGCGGCAGGGCCAGGCCGAGCAGGGGGTACAGGTCCTCGAGGTCCTTCCCGGCGAGCTGCATCTGCACGTCGAAGGTCTGGAGCCGGAATGGATTGGTGAGCGTGCCGCTGGCGCTGGCCCGGGTCGCCCCGGCGCGGGCATCCAGGTCGATGCGGTAGGGCGTGTCGCTGTCGGCCAATGCCAGCGGCGACGCGGCCTGGCCTTCGAGCCGGAACGCCGCGCCCCGCCAGTGCCCGCGCCCCTTCACCGCAACCGGGGCAGCCGCCTGCGCGGGCTGGGCGCGCTGCGCGGCTTCCGGCGCAACGCTGTCGAGGGTGATGTCGATGTCGGTCTTCTCGGCCGCATCGGTGAAGCGCAGCCGACTGTCCTCGATCCACAAGCGGTCCAGTCGCCAGCGAGGCTCATCGGTCTCGGCCGCGTCGGGCTTGCCGTCGTCGAATACCCAGTTGCCGCCGCCGCGCGGAGCGGTTTCGAGCCAGACATTGGCGCGCGTGGCGCGCACCTCCTTCATGCGCAGGCGCAGTGCCAGCAAGGGCCACGGCGCGATGTCGATCTCCACGCGTTCGGCGCTGCCCATGCGCGGCTCTTTCGACCAGGGCGCGTTCGCCAGCCGCAGCTGGTCGGCCGAGACGGTGATCGTGCGCCCCAGGTCGACGTCCAGGTCACCGTCGATGCGGAACTCGCGCCCGGTGGCGCTACTGACCGCGCGCTCGAGCGGCGGCTTGAACCAGTTCCAGTCGAACAGCAGCCATACCACCAGCACGACCAGCGCCAGCGTGCCGAGCACGATGCCGGCCCGGCGCGAGGGGCGCCATTGGCGGACACGATAAAGGCGGTTCCTGCTGGAAGCTGACCCGTTCATGCGGCCAGTATCGGCATGCCGTGTGCACGCCACGCGAAGCGCCGGAGCGCATGTTCACGCGAGGCCTGCGGGTCAGGCCTGCTGCAGGCGCGGCATCAATACCTGTGCGCTGACCGCGACGAAATGGCAGACGCTGCCGGCGATCACGAACAGGTGCCAGATCGCATGCGAATAGGGGATCGATTCGCGATGGTAGAAGTAGGTTCCGAGGGTGTAGAACACGCCGCCCGCGAGCAGCCAGCCCAGCGTCCATGCATCGATCGATTCGAGCATCGGCTTCAACGCCACCACGATCAGCCAGCCCATGGCGATGTAGAGGGCCGTGGACAGGCGCGGGAAGCGCCCAGTGTAGAAAAGCTTGAACGCCACGCCGGCTAGGGCGATCGTCCAGATCGCCGCGAACAATCCCCAGCCCCAGGGGCCGCGCAGGCCGATCAGGGTGAAGGGCGTATAGGTACCGGCGATCAGCAGGTAGATCGCACAGTGGTCGAACACCTTCAGCCGGCCCTTGGCCACCGGGTGCTGGATGGCGTGGTACAGGGTGGAAGCGGTGTAGAGCAGCAGCAGCGCCACGCCGAACACGATCGCCCCGGCCAGCTGCCAGCCATCGCCATGGATCGCCGCCAGGGTGATCAGCACCGCGCCACCGGCCAGCGCGGCGGCGGCGCCGAGGCCATGGGTCAGTGCGTTGGCGATTTCGTCGCGCACGTGGTGCGCGGCGTCTCGGGTGGGGGACGGGGCGGCCGGCATGCGCCGCAACTTACTGCAAGCACGCGATGCGTGCATCTGTACGCAGCAGGCCCGAATGGGATGGTGGCGGGTCGTGCATGGCAGGCGCCGGCAAGCGGCGCCTGACGGGCTCAATCGACCGCGACGCTGTGCGCATGCTCGCGGGTGGCGCGGAAGATGACGCCCGGCGCGCGCTCCTGGGCCAGCTGCAGGTTGACCCGGGTGGGCGCGAGGTAGACCAGTTCACCGGCTGCGTCGATGGAAAGGTTCATCGCGTTCTTCTCGCGGAACTCCTCCAGTTTCTTCGCGTCGGCGCAATGGATCCAGCGCGCGGTAGCCACACCGACCTGCTCGAAGCTGGCATCCACGCCGTATTCGTCCTTGAGCCGATAGGCGACCACGTCGAACTGCAGCACGCCGACCGCGCCCAGGATCAGGTCGTTGCTCATCAGCGGGCGGAAGAACTGGGTGGCGCCTTCCTCCGACAGCTGGGCCAGGCCCTTCTGCAGCTGCTTGAGCTTGAGGGGGTCGCGCAGGCGCGCGCGGCGGAACAGCTCCGGGGCGAAGTTGGGAATGCCGGTGAACGACAGCGCCTCGCCTTCGGTGAAGGTGTCGCCGATGGAGATCGTGCCGTGGTTGTGGATGCCGATCACGTCGCCGGGGAAGGCCTCGGAGGCGATCTCGCGGTCGGAGGCCATGAAGGTCAGCGCGTTGGCCAGTTTCACTTCCTTGCCGGTGCGCACGTGGAAAGCCTTCATGCCGGCGGTGAACTGGCCCGAGCACACGCGCATGAACGCGACGCGGTCGCGGTGCTGCGGGTCCATGTTGGCCTGGATCTTGAACACGAAGCCGGTCAGCTTGTTCTCGGTCGGCGCCACTTCGCGTCCGGTGGTCGCGCGGGGCTGCGGCGGCGGCGCGTGCTCGACGAAGAAATCCAGCAGCGGCTGCACGCCGAAGTTGTTCACGCCCGAGCCGAAGAACACCGGGGTCTGCTCGCCGCGCAGGTAGGCGGCCTTGTCGAACGGGTGGCTGGCGCCCTGGACCAGTTCGAGTTCCTCGCGCAGCTGGGCGAGCATCTCCTTGCCGATCTTCTCCTCCAGTCCCGGCGCGTCGAGCGACGGGAAAATGGTCGAGTCCTGGCGGGTGAAGTTGCGGCCGGGTTCGTACAGGTGGACCTCGCCGGTCATCAGGTGGACCACGCCCTTCAGCCGCTGGCCCATGCCGATCGGCCAGGTCACCGGCGCGCACTGGATGCCGAGCACCGTCTCGACCTCGTCGAGCAGGTCGATCGGGTCCTTGCCCTCGCGGTCGAGCTTGTTGATGAAGGTCATGATCGGCGTGGCACGCAGGCGGCACACCTCCATCAGCTTGATGGTGCGCTCTTCCACGCCCTTGGCCACGTCGATGACCATCAGCGCCGAGTCCACGGCGGTGAGCACGCGGTAGGTGTCCTCGCCGAAATCGGCGTGTCCCGGCGTGTCGAGCAGGTTGATGACGCGACCCTCGTACGGGAACTGCATCACCGAGGACGTCACCGAGATGCCGCGCTCCTTTTCGAGCGCCATCCAGTCCGAGGTCGCATGGCGGGCCGCCTTGCGGCCCTTGACCGAGCCGGCCATCTGGATCGCGCCGCCGAACAGCAGCAGCTTCTCGGTCAGCGTGGTCTTGCCGGCGTCGGGGTGCGAGATGATCGCGAAGGTGCGCCGGCGCGCGGCTTCGAGGGAGATTTCGGACATGGGGGCTGGCGCCGGGAGGCGCGGGGTGCTGGCGGAAACGGCGGATTATACCGGGCCGGCCCTCCCGGACCCGACCGGGGTTCAGCGGCCGGCTTCGTCACGGGCGAACTTCAGTTCACCCAGCGCGCCGAACATGCGGAACGGGATGGCCTCCAGGCGCATGCCGCGGTTGGCCTGGACGACGAAATGAAGGTGGGGAGCCGTGCTGAAGCCGGTGTTGCCCGACAGGGCGATGCGCTGGCCCTGCCGGACCTGCTGCCCGACGCGCACCTCGACGCCCTCGGGCTTGAGGTGCGCATACAGGGCCATGCTGCCGTCGTCGTGGAGGATGCGGATGTAGTTGGCGCGACCGCCGTAGCGTTCGCGATCCAGCCCGGTCCGTTCGAAATCCGATTCCACCTGCAGGATCACGCCCCCGCGCGCGGCCAGCACCGGCGTGCCCTCGGGCAGGGCGAAATCCACCGCGTAGTGGTTCTGCGGGTCGTTGTGGCTGAAGCGGCCGCCAAAGCCCTGGTCGACGCGGACGCGCCCGTAGTCGAACGGCACGCGGTACTCGAAATCGAAGGGACGCGCCCGCGGGTCGCCCGGCAGCTGGTCCAGGACCACCTCGAAGGCGTTGGGCATGCGCGGATCGTCCGGGTACACCCGCGCCAGCACGCGGCTCGCACGGGCCGGAACCACGCTGCTGGCCGGCAGCGCGGGCACCGGACGCACGTTCTCCGCGCGTGCCAGCGCCAGTTGCACTTCCACCGGGCCCGGCGCGCGGTTGTCGGCCACCACCTCGTAATGGCTGCCGCGGTCGCGCACATGCAGCCCGACCGGATCGGTGGGGCTGCGCCGGAACGAGGACGCCTGCACCCCGTCCACGTCCCCGGCAGGCGGGCGATCTCCGAAGACCGGCGTGCCCTGTGCGTCTTTCCAGCGCCAGAAGCGTGCAGCGTCCGCGGGCAGCGCGATTGCCAGCGCCACTCCCGCCGCAGCCGCCAGCAGCCAGCCGACCGGGCGGGCGCGGCCGTGCGTCATTCCAGGCAGGCGGGCGCCAGCCGCAGGCGGCGCACGAGGTTGCCCAGGTCGAAAGCGGACACGGCGTGGTCACGGTTCAGGGCGAACAGCACGCCGTGGGGGAAGCGGGTCGTGGCACGCGGGTGCAGTGCGACGCCGTCCGTCAACGCGGTCCGCGCGCCGGTGAAGCTGCCGGCCGGCTTCAGGGTGGTCCGTTCGAAGAGGTGGAACCGGGTCGGATCCAGCTGGTCGACCGCGACCCAGTAGCCGGCGTCGTCGCCACAGGGCCACAGCACCACGCCCTCGGCGTCGTCCTCGAACGGTGGCAGGTTGCGCCCGAGGAAGCGGCCATCGAGCGAATATTCGCGCAGCGTGGCGCCGACGCGGTTGTCCTCTTCGGCGATCAGCAGGCGTCCATGGGCAGGATCGCCGGCAATCGATTCGACCATGCGCAGGGCGCCGGCGTCGCCGGTATCGCCGAAGGCGCCGAGGTAGCCAGCTTGCAGGCGGCCACCGGCATCCACCGAGACGCGATAGCGCTTGATCCGTTCGGCCAGGCGCTCGCGCGGCGGCAACTGCGCGGCAGCGAAATCGGCCATGAAGCTGTCGGTCACGTAGACGACGAGACCTTCCGGCGCGGACGCATCGATCCAGATGCCGTAAGGAAGCTGCAACTCGCCGGTACCGAAGTCGCCGAGCACGGTGAAGTCCGGAAGGTGGATCACCTGGACGCGCTGGCCGTCACGCTCGACCACGAACAGCAGGTCGCCCGACACGGCCACGCCGTTCGGGCGATGGAACTGCCCGGGTCCGGTGCCCGGTCCACCGGAGGCGCCGATGCGCACGCCGCTGTCCGCGTCGAACAGGAGCAGGCGCTGGCCCTCCTTGGCCGAGGCGATCAGCCATGGACGCTGGCCGGTGTTCTGCCAGACCGCAAGCGAATCCATCTCTTCGCCCGCCATGGGCGCGGAGATCCAGGATTCGTGGATGACCGGGAGGGATGCGGCGGCGGCCGGGGCGGCGGGGACGGAGGGGGCGAGGGCTGCCGCGAGAAAGACCGCGGAGGCTCGCAGGAGTCGGGGGATGGCCTGCATGGACGTGATTATCGGCAGGTACGGGGTAAAACGTGAAGTTTGTAACCATCTCTCTATCCGGATGAAAAGATTGACAGCCGCCGGCGGGGGGTGGCAATCTGACCCCGCCATCGAGACCGGCGGAGGGAACAGGCCCTTTGATGCCGGGGCAGCCCGCGGACGCAAAGCGTCCGCGTAGGTGCCAAATCCTGCGGGGGACCTTAGCGTCCGTCGGAAGATGGTTCGTACCGTGCCAGCGCACGGCGAACGCGGGCCCCGCGAAGGCTCGATGGCGGTTTCCCTCCGGATCCCCGCCATGAGCCTCGTGAACACTGTCCTGCAATCCGAATTTCCCGACCTGAGCAGCGCGCCGTCCGCCGGCGATGCCGTGCCCTCCGCGCAGCGCGGCGAAATCGCGGTGAACCTGCCGATGCGCCATGCCGGCGTGCGCCAGGTCGTGCTGCGCTATGAACTGCAAGGTCCGGCCGACGCGCCGGTGGTGTTCGTCGCCGGCGGCATTTCCGCGCACCGCCATGTCTCGGCCAGCGAGGCCTTCGCCGAACCGGGCTGGGCCAATGCGCTGGTAGTTGCCGGGCGCACGCTCGATCCGGCCGGCCACCGGATCCTCGCTTTCGATTACGTCGGTGCCGACGGGCGCCTGGACGCTCCGATCGACACCATCGACCAGGCCGACGCCATCGCCGCGCTGCTGGAGACGCTGGAGATCGACCGGCTGCAGGCCTTCGTCGGCTATTCGTACGGGGCCATGGTCGGTCTGCAGTTCGCCGCCCGCCACCCCGGTCGCCTGGATCGGCTGATCGCGGTCAGTGGCGCGCATCGCCCGCATCCCTACGCCTCGGCGTGGCGCGCGCTGCAACGCCGTGCGGTGGCGCTGGGCCAGCTGCAGTGCGCCGACGCGCAGGGCCTGGCACTGGCACGGCAATTCGCGATGCTCAGCTACCGCACCCCGGAAGAGTTCGGTGAGCGCTTTGACAGCGCGCCGGAAATCATCAACGGCCGCGTGCGCTGCGCCGCCGAGGACTACCTGGATGCCGCGGGCGCGCAGTACGTCGCCCGCACGCCGGTCACCGCCTACCTGCGCCTGTCCGAATCGATCGACCTGCACCGGCTCGACCCCGTCTCGGTGGGCGTGCCGGTGACGGTGGTCGCGGTGGAAGGCGATCGCCTGGTGCCGCTGGCCGATTCGGTGGCCCTGGTCGAGGGCCTGCACGGCCGCGGCCAGCTGCGCGTGCTGCGCTCGCCGTACGGCCACGACGCCTTCCTGAAAGAAACCGATCGCATCGACCTCATTCTCGCCGCCGTCCTGCGCGGCAACGGAGCTTCCACGTGAGCAAGACCCCCACCCCCGCGAACGAAACCATCGACTGTCGCCCCGCCACTGCAGCGGTACGCGCCGGCATCGACCGCGACACGGCCTACGGTGCCGTCACGCCGCCGATCGTGCTGTCGAGCAACTTCAGCTTCGACGGCTTCGGCAACAAGCGCCAGTACGACTACACGCGCAGCGGCAATCCCACCCGCGACCTGCTGGGCGAGGCGCTGGCCGACCTGGAAGGCGGCGCCGGCGGCGTGGTCACCGCCACCGGCATGGGCGCGATCACCTTGGTATTGCACGCATTGCTGCAGCCCGGCGACCGGCTGGTGGTGCCGCACGACGCTTACGGCGGCAGCTGGCGCCTGTTCAACGCGCTGGCGGCCAAGGGGCATTTCGAGCTGATCACCGCCGACCTCACCGATCCGCGCTCGCTGGCCGATGCGTTGGGCCAGTCGCCGAAGCTGGTGTTGATCGAGACGCCGTCCAACCCGCTTTTGCGGATCACCGACCTGCGCTTCGTGATCGAGGCCGCGCACCGCGCTGGCGCGCTGGCCGTGGTCGACAACACCTTCCTCTCGCCGGCGCTGCAGCGTCCGCTCGCCTTCGGCGCCGACGTGGTGCTGCATTCGACCACCAAGTACGTCAACGGCCACAGCGACGTCGTCGGCGGGGCGGTCGTCGCGCGCGATCCGGAGCTGCACCAGCAGCTGGTCTGGTGGGCGAACGCGTTGGGCCTGACCGGTTCGCCCTTCGACAGCTTCCTGACCCTGCGCGGCCTGCGCACGCTGGATGCGCGGATGCGCGTGCACCAGGAGAACGCCACGGCGATCGCGGCACTGCTGGACGGGCACGCGGCGGTGGAGAAGGTCTACTTCCCCGGCCTGGAGTCGCATCCGGGTCATGCGCTGGCCGCGCGCCAGCAGAGCGGGTTCGGCGCGATGCTCAGTTTCGAGCTGGCCGGCGGCGAACCGGCAGTGCGTGCGTTCGTCGATGCGCTGCGCTGGTTCACCCTGGCCGAGTCGCTGGGTGGCGTGGAGAGCCTGGTCGCGCATCCGGCGACGATGACCCATGCGGCGATGAGCCCCGAAGCGCGGGCCAAGGCCGGCATCTCCGACGGCCTGCTGCGCCTGTCGATCGGCATCGAGGCCTGCGAGGACCTGGTCGTCGATGTCGCTGCGGCATTGCAGGCCGCGCAGGCCGCCGTGGTCGGCGCGCGCGGGGAAGTGGTGGTGCAGCGGGTGGATGCATGAGCGCTGCCTCCGGGCTGGCGCCACGGCGCTCAATCGCACCACGCACCGCGCTGGAGCGAAGCGCGCCAGTGCGCCGCATGGCGCTGCTCGGGACCGGTACGGTGGGCGCGGCCTTCGTGGATCGCTACCAGCGCCTGCAGGCGCGCGGCCTGGAACTGCCGCGCGTGGCCTGGCTTGCGAATTCGCGCAGCGTGCAGGGCTGCGGCGAGGGCCTGCTGCCGGCGATCGAACGCGCCAACGCCGCGCCACGCCGCACGCTGGCATTGCAGGGCTGGGCAGAGGCCGAAGCGCTGCAGGCGGGCGACATCCTCGTCGATGCGACCGCCAGCGAACTGGTCGCCGACTGGCACCCGGAATGGCTGGCGCGGGGCGTCAGCGTGGTCACCGCCAACAAGCTGGGCCACGGTTCCCTGCTCGCCCGGTCGCAGGCCATCGCCGATGCACAGCGCGGGACCGGCGGCCGCTACGGCGACAGCGCCACGGTCGGGGCGGGGCTGCCGCTGCTTGGCAGCCTGCGTGCGTTGGTCGCCGGTGGCGACCGCATCCACGCGGTGGAAGGCGTGCTGTCCGGCTCGCTCGCCTGGCTGTTTGATCGTTTCGATGGCACCCGGCCATTCTCGGCGTGCGTGCGCGAGGCGATGGCGGCCGGATACACCGAACCGGATCCGCGCATCGACCTGTCCGGCGAGGACGTGCGCCGCAAGCTGCTGATCCTGGCGCGCGCGGCGGGGCTGCCCTTGGAGCCTGCGCAGGTGCAGGTCGAATCGCTGCTGCCGCCCGCGTTGGCGGCTGCCTCGCAGGAGGCGTCCGCAGGCCTGCTCGAACTGCTTGATGCGCCGCTGGCCGCGCGCCTGCGCGAAGCGCAGGCTGCCGGGGCCCGATTGCGCTTCGTCGGGCGCTTCGACGGTGAAGCGGCCACGGTCGGGTTGCGCGCGTTGCCGGCCGACCATCCGCTGTGCGGCGGTGGCGGCACCGACAACCGCGTTGCGGTGGTCAGCGACCGCTACCCGGTGCAGCCGCTGGTGGTCCAGGGGCCGGGCGCCGGTGCGGAGGTCACGGCCGCCGCTCTGCTGGACGACGTGTTGCGGATCAGCGCGGCGTAGTCGCCGCCCCCGCGTTTTCTTCCGGGCCGGACAGCTCCAGCAGTCCGGTTTCGACCAGCCACGACGGGTCGCCCCCGAACGCGGTCATGCCGGCGGGCGGCTGCGCGCCTTCGCGCGGCCGGTAAGTTGCCCAGGTGTCGCGTCCGGCGGCCTTGGCCCGGTACAGCGCGCGGTCGGCCAGGGTCACCATCTGTTCCCAGCGCAGCAGGCGAGGCGCGGCCGTGAACAGCGGGCATTCGATCAGGCCGACCGACGCGGTCATGCGGTGCGTGGCGCCGTCGTCCAGTTCGAAGACATGGGCACGGATCTCCTCGCACAGGCGCGCACCGATCTGCGGCACGCTTCCGCGCGGCAACGGCCGCAGCACGAGGAGGAATTCCTCGCCGCCCCAGCGCGCCACGTAGTCGCCCTTGCGCACCAGCGCGGTCAGCAACGCAGCCAGCTGTTCCAGCGCGCGGTCGCCGGCGGCGTGGCCATGGGTGTCGTTGATCGACTTGAAGTGGTCCACGTCCAGCAGCGCGAACACGAGCGCCTCCTCGCCGGACTGGTAGGCCGCGTCGCGCTCGTAGAAGGACAGGTCGGCGGGGATCTGCCGCGACAGGTAGCGCCGGTTGTGCAGCCCGGTGAGCGGGTCGGTGAAGCTCAGCGCCTCCAGGCGTGCATTCGCCGCCTGCAGGTCGCGCGTGCGCTCCTGCACCAGCGATTCCAGCGCGGCGCGCTGGCTGGTGTGGCGGCGCTGCAACCATATGTAGGCCAGGTACACGAGGCCGCCGACCAGCAGCGGCAGCAGCAGGCGGAACGCGAGCGTCTCGTGCCAGCGGGGCGGCACCGACAGCGCCAGTCGTGCCGCGCGCGCGACCGGATCAGCCTGCGCGAAATCGGCGACTTCGAAGCTGTATTCGCCCGGCGGCAGGTTGGTATAGGTCGCGGTGCGCAGGTGCGGTGCATCGGGCTCGCGCCAGTCCGGGTCGTAGCCGACAAGCCGGTACCGCAGGTGCACCGGATGCATCGGCTGGAACGAGGGCACGCTGAACTCGAAGCGCATGTCGCGCGCACCCAGCGGCAGCGCCAGCGCCGCATCGCGTTGCGGATGCCGCCATCGGCCCTGCACCTGCAGGCGCTCGATCTGCGCCTGCGGCTCGGCGCCCCGTGCCTGCAGCTTGGCCGTATCGATAAGCAACGCGCCGTCGCGCGTGGGCAACCACAGGGTGTCGCCGACCAGAAGGCCGCGGCTGTTTCCCGCGCCGTTGCAGCACTTGTCCGCCTGGCCACCGGCGCGGTCGGCACCGGAATTGATCACGATCTCCGCGGCAAGCGGGGACTGCTGCGCGATCGCGGCATCCAGGGCGTGGGCTTCGAGCGCCGCCAGCGGCACGCGGTACACGCCGCGCATGCCCGCCACCCACAGGTGGTCGTTGGCGCTGGCGATGTGGAACGCGATGTTCGCCGGGAGGCCCTGTTCGCGGCCGAGCCGGATCCAGCGGCGACCGTCGTATAGGCGCAGGTCTTCGCCACCGCTGACACCGACCACCCAGCGACCATCATCCAGTTCGTGGATGGCGGTGACCATGCCCGGGTCATCCAGCCCGGTATCGTGGCCCAGCGGCAGGATCCGGCCGTCGCGCCACTCGTACAGGCCGCGGTAGGTGCCTACCAGCAGGCGGCCGTCGCGGGTCTCGTGGACCAGGCGCACGCGCCGGTCGCCCAGGCCCTGCTCTTCGGTGTAGTGGGCGAGCTGGTTGTCGGGCCCCAGGACGAACAAGCCCTGGGTGGTGGCGAACCACAGGCGGCCGCCGCGATCGCGGACGATGCCGTTGACCTGCGAACCTCGCAGGAGTCCCAGCTTGGGAGGCACCTCGACGCGGTTGCCCTGGAGCAGCGCCACGCCGCTGCGCGTGCCGATCCAGGCGCGGTCGCGCTCCACCAGCAGGCTGTAGGCTTCCGGGTGCGGCAGGCGCGTGCCGGGCACGCGCAGGTGGAAGCGGCCCTGGCGGTAGACGTCGACGCCATCGCTCCCGCCCACCCACACCTCGCCATCGCTGCCCGGGGCGATCGCCCAGAGCAGCGGATTGCCCAGGCCCTGGGCGGCGCCCAGGCGCGTGGTCCAGCCGTCCCACAGGCGGGTGACGCCGTCGGTCAGGCTGCCCAGCCACAGGTTGCCGTCGCGGTCCTCGTGGATCGAGCGGATCGCGCGGCTGCCGGGAAGCTCCTGCACGCGCTCGACCAGCCGGCCATCGCGAAAGCGCAGCAGCCCGGTGGTGGTGGCGACCCAGAGGTTGCCATCGTGGTCGTTGCGCAGGGCTTCGACCGGACCGGCGTCCATCCGCTGCCAGGTGTCCGCGTGCAACCGGTACAGGCCTTGCGCGGTGCCGGCCCACAGGTCTCCCTGGGCATCGGCGGCCAGGTGCGACACCTGGGCCAGGGCGGCACTGGCGGGGAGGGTGGTCTGCTGTACGCCTTCGGCATCGATGCGGAACACCCGCCCGGTGCTGCCGACCCACAGGCCATCGGCATCGGACAGCAGGCTCAGTGCCGGACCGTCCAGCGGGGAATGCAGCGCGAGGGATGCACCGTTGGTGGAATACACGCCGTCGGGGCCTGCGAAGCGCAGCTCACCGCCGCTTTCGACGATGCTGCGGATCGGGAACGCGCCCTGCGCCTGGTCCGGTCCGGCCGCGACCGGTATCGACTGGAAGTGGCCGTCGCTGTGGACCAGCAGCCCCTGCGAGGTGCCGATCCACAGGCGGCCCTCCGCGTCGCCCTGCAGCGCCAGCACGTGGCTGCCCAGCTCGGGCGCATCTTCCTGGCCAAAGGCCACGAAGCGGCTGCCGTCATAACGGGCCAGGCCGCCCTGCGAACCCAGCCAAAGATAGCCCTCGAGGTCCTGGGTGATCGACAGGACGCTGATCTGCGGTAACCCGTGTTCCACGCCCCAGGTGTCGCCGACGTAGTCGCGGAACGGCTTGTCGGGTTGCAGGGCGCCCGCGACGCCGGCCACGCACAGCAACAGGCCGCCGGCCAGGCGGAGGCCTGCCCGGCACGCGCGGCGTGCGGATATCGATGGCCTGCCCGGCAGGCGGGGCCGACGAAGCATGGCGACGAAGCCGTTGATCGAGATCCCCCCGGTTCCCGTGGACATGTTTTAAGGCTTTTCCTTGAGCTGCACTAGCGGCCCGGACGCCGAAATCTGAAACTTCCCCTATTCAGCATTCGATGACGTTGACCGCCAGGCCGCCGCGGCTGGTTTCCTTGTACTTGTCCTGCATGTCCCGGCCGGTGTCGCGCATGGTCTTGATGACCTTGTCCAGGCTGACCTTGTGCTGTCCGTCACCGCGCATGGCCATGCGCACGGCGTTGATCGCCTTGACCGCGCCCATCGCGTTGCGCTCGATGCAGGGGATCTGGACCAGCCCGCCGATCGGATCGCAGGTCAGCCCCAGGTTGTGCTCCATGCCGATCTCGGCCGCGTTCTCGACCTGGCCGGGATTGCCGCCCAGCGCGGCGGCCAGGCCGGCGGCGGCCATCGAGCAGGCCACGCCGACTTCGCCCTGGCAGCCGACTTCGGCGCCGGAGATCGAGGCGTTCTCCTTGTAGAGGATGCCGATGGCCGCGGCGGTGAGCAGGAAGTCGAACACGCCCTGCTCGGTGGCGCCCGGGCAGAAGCGGTCGTAGTAGTGCAGCACCGACGGGATGATCCCGGCTGCGCCGTTGGTCGGCGCGGTGACCACGCGGCCGCCGGCGGCGTTCTCCTCGTTCACGGCCAGCGCGTACAGGTTCACCCAGTCCAGCGTGGTCAGCGGATCGCGCATCGCCGCTTCGGGTTTGGACGACAGTTCGCGATACAGCGCGGGCGCCCGCCGGACCACGTGCAGGCCGCCGGGCAGGGTGCCGTCCGAGCGCATGCCGCGGGCCACGCAGGCCTGCATCGCCTCCCAGAGCTCGCGCAGTCCGTCGCGGACTTCCGCTTCGCTGCGCCAGGCCAGTTCGTTCTCGAACATCAGCCGGGCGATCGGCAGGCCGGTCTCGCGGCAACGCTGCAGCAGCTGGTCACCGCTGGAAAACGGATGCGGCAGCACGGTGTCGTCGGCGACGATGCGGTCTTCGGCTGCTTCGTCCTGGTTGACCACGAAGCCGCCGCCGACGGAGTAGTAATCGCGGGTCGCGATCTCCGCGCCACTGGCGTCGTAGGCGGTGAAGCGCATGCCGTTGGTGTGGAACGGCAGCTTCTGCCGCTTGTTCATCACCAGGTCGCCTTTTTCCTCGAACCCGATGACGCGCCCACCGGGCAGGCGCAGCGACTTGTCGGCGCGGATCCTGTCCAGCGTGGCCGGGATGATGTCCGGGTCGATGCTGTTCGGGAGGTAACCCTCCAGTCCCAGCAGCAAAGCCTTGTCGGTGCCGTGGCCGCGACCGGTCAGGGCCAGCGAGCCGAACACCTCGGAGCGGATGCGCGCGACCTGGTCCAGGTGGCCGGGTTCGGCCAGCCAGCGCTGGACGAAGCGCGCGGCGGCGCGCATCGGACCGACCGTGTGCGAGGAACTCGGCCCGATGCCGATCTTGAACAGGTCGAAGGTGCTGACGGCCATAGGGGCGGGAGTACGGAAACCGGAAGGACGGCCATTGTATTGGTTGCACCTGCAACCGGCATGATGGGATGCGGGGCGATACCGGCTGGGCTACCGTGGCGCCCCCCGCATCGCCCCGAACCAGGAAGCTGCATGCCGCCCTACCTCCTCTACCAGCGCGACGACTGCCACCTCTGCGACATGGCGCTGGGCGTGTTGGCCCAGGCACGGCTGGACGAGCCGGAGAGCGTATTCATCGACGGCGACGAGGCGCTGGAGGCGCGCTACGGGCACCGGGTGCCGGTACTGCGCGATGTGACGACCGGCGCCGAACTGGATTGGCCGTTCGACGCTGAAGGCTTGCGCCGGTGGCTGGGGTGAACGTGGGTGGGCTGCCTCGCGCCCGCGGGTGTGTGGCCGAGGGCTGCGACGCCGCCTTCGCATCGTCGCTTCCCTCGCTGGATCGAGCGCGCCGCCGCCGCGCATGGACCCGCGTGCGGCTGCCGCTCAGCGCGGCTTGAACGCCACCTTGGTGCTGATGTTCACTTCGTCCGGGATGGTCGCGGTGTCGGCCCAGTCGCCGCCGCCGACGCCGAAATCCAGGCGCTTCACCACCGCCTTGCCTTCCAGCACCGGCTGCGCTCCGCCGCTCCAGCTGAAGGTCAGGGTTACCGGCTTGCGCACGCCGCGCAGTTCGAGCGTGCCGTCCGCGGCGTAGCGTCCATCGGGCAGCTTGCGGAAGCCGCTGGCGCTGTATTTCGCCTGCGCGATGCGGCCGGCGTCGAAGAAGTCCGAGGTCTTCAGCGTCGAATCGCGATCGGCATTGCCGGTGACCGCGCTGGCCAGGCCGATGGTCACGTCCAGCGTGCCCGTTTCCGGCTTGGCCGGGTCGAAGCTGAGCCTGGTGTCGAAGCTGGAGAAGCGCCCGGTGAAAAGTTCGCCGTCATAGCGACTGGCGAAGGCCAGGGTCGAGCCGGGCGCCTGCACGTAGTCGGCGGCTGCAGCCGGGGCGGCGCCCAGCATCGCGGCCAGCGCGGTGGCGACAGCCGCCGGCGAGGTGAGCTTGATGGTCATTCGGATTCCTTGGGTGGGGGGGCATCGATCCAGCGGCGGGGCAGCATCCGCGCCAGGGTCGCGTCGCGCTGGACGAAGTGGTGGTACAGCGCTGCGCCTGCATGGCCGATGACCAGCGCGAGCAGCACCCAGAACAGCAGTTCGTGGGTTTCGTGCATCGCACCGGCGAGCCCCTCGTTGGGCCGGCTGAGCTTGGGCACTTCGGCCAGGCCGAACCAGCGCAGTGGCCTCAGCCCGCTGGCCGAGTCGTAGAGCCAGCCCGAAAGCGGCATCGCCAGGATCAGCATGTAGATCGCGCCGTGCGTGAGCGACGCCAGTTTCGACTGCCAGCGCGGCGTGCCCGCGACCGGCTGCGGCGCACCGGCATACAGGCGCCAGCCGATCCGGGCCAGCACCAGCGCCAGCACGGTCAGGCCCAGCGACTTGTGCACGGTGTAGACCCAGAAGAATTTCGGCGAACGCGGCAGTTCGCCCATCACCAGGCCGATCGCGCCGATCGACAGGATCAGCACGGCGATGCTCCAGTGCAGCAACTGGCTGATGCCACCCCAGCGGTCGGCGCTGTTCTTCAGGGTCATGGCGGGGTGGGGTCCTGGGGCTCGGGCGGGGAGTCGGGGGGAGGCGCGGGGCTGTCGGCGGGATCGTCGCTGGCCGGCGGCGGGGTGTCCGCGTCGGCCCCGGGCGCTGGCGCGATGCCATCGTCATCGGTCGTCGCCTTGCCATCGCCTGCGCGCGTGCTGCGCAACGCCTCGGCTTCGATCCGCAGTTCGACCTGGTCGCCGATCACCGACGGCCAGGCATCCATGCCGAACGCCTGGCGGCTGAGCGTGGCGGTGGCGGAGAAGCCGGCGGTGCGGCGGAACGGCGGCAGCGGATGCCGCTTGAGTGCGTTGAAGGTGACCTGCAGCGGAACCTCGCGGGTTACGCCGCGCAGGGTCAGTTCGCCATGGACGATGAAACGGTCAGGGGCGAGCGATTCGACGCGGGTGGAGACGAATCGCGCTTCCGGCCAGCGTTGGGCGTCGAGCAGGTTGCGGGCGAGCGCGGCGCGATTCCAGCCGTCATCGCCCAGGTCCAGGCGTTGCAGCGGCACGTTCACGTCCAGTCGCGCCTGGCTCCAGTCGTCTGGGTCGAACTCGAGCGTGCCGGTGCTGCCCGAGAGCGTGCCCAGCGCCTGCGAGAAGCCTGCATGCGAAATCGCGAACAGCACCCGCGTGTGGACCGGGTCCAGTTCGTAGCGGGCCTGGGCGGCACCGGCCAGGGCGGGGACCAGCGTCAACCAGGCCAGCAGCAGGCGCGCCGCCCGCGCGGCCGGACCGCGGCGTATGGGGGGCAGGGAGGTTGAATCGGCGGACATGGCGGCATTCTAGGCCGGCATCGCCACGCGCGCGGCTTGCGCCTGCAACGATGCGTTGCGACGATCCGCACGGGGAAACGGGGTGGGAACGGGAACCGGAATGCCGATGTGGCGTGGGTGCGTGCTGTGCCTGTTGCTGGTGGTCGCCACGACCGCCGCCGCCGCCGTGCCCGAGATTCCACGTTTCCGCGTGCTCGGTCCGGCCGACGGCCTGCCGGCCACGACAGTGCCGGCGCTGGCGCGCGACCAGGACGACTTCCTCTGGGCGGCCACGTGGGATGGGCTGGCACGCTATGACGGCGTCGGCTTCCGCGTCTGGCGGCACGATCCTGAGGATCCGACGTCGCTGCCGGGCAACGTGCTGCAGGTGCTGTACGTGGATGCGCGCAACCGCATCTGGGTCGCGAGCGAAGGTGGCGGCCTGAGCGTGATGGATGCCGATCGCAAGGGCTTCCGCCACTTCCGCAAGGCGCAGTTCCCGCAGATGGAGAGCGAGGAAGTCTTCGCCGTAGCCGGCCGCGGCGACGAAATATGGTTCGGAACCTATGGCGGCGGCCTCTATCGCATAGACGCGCAGGACCAGGTCAAGCGGCTGCGTTCTTCCGATCCGGCGGTCAACGCCGTGCTGGACCGGGCAATCATGGCGCTGGCGTTCGACGACCGCGAGGGGATCCTGGTCGGCACGATGCAGGGCCTGGTGCGCTGCGCCGACAAGCAGGTGCATCGCCTGCCGCTGCCGGGCGAGTTTCCCTCGCCGACCGTGGTTTCGCTGTGGCGCGAAGGGGGGTCGACCTGGATCGGCACGACGCGCGGACTGTTCCGCCTCGGCGACGACGGCCGTTGGCGCACGCCGGCCTGGGCCGGGGCGTTCACCGGCAAGCAGACCGTTACCGCGATGAGCGACGACGGCGAAGGCGGCTACTGGATCGCCGCGACCAATGGCCTTTGGCGCGTCCGCGGCGGCAATGCCCCGGTGGCGGTCACCCACGAGGCCAAGGCGCTGGGCGTCAACAGCCAGGTGCAGGCGTTGCTGCGCCAGCCCGACGGCGCGTTGTGGGTGACGCTGCCGTCGCGCGGACTGGGCTACCTGCGCTCTGACTGGCGGCGCATGGCGGTGCTGGACGAAACCCATGGGCTCGCGGGAGGCCTGTATCGCGGTGTCGCGCCGGCCGCGCGGGGTGGCGTCTGGCTCGCCGGCAGCACCGGCAGCATCGAATGGCTGGACACGAGAACGGGCGAGACGCAGCCGCTGTCGTCGCAACTCGCGCACATGCGGCGCAATGCCATTCTCGAGGATCGAGGCGGCCGGCTCTGGCTCGACCAGGGCAACGGCCTGGTGCGGATGGATCCCGGCACGGGGGAGGTCGTGCAATGGCTCAACGACGGCTCCGCCGACACCACGCCGGGCAAGGCCATCCAATGGCTGCTTCCCGCGCGCGATGCCAGCATCTGGCTGGCCGCTACCGGCGGTGGCCTGCAGCGCCGCGACCTGCGGAGTGGACGCGTCCAGGAATCGCTGCCGGTCGGTACGCCCGGCTTGGCCATGGCCGACCTGTCGATGGTCCAGCTCGGGCCGGACGACGCGCCCTGGGTCGCCGCAGAAGCCGGCTTGCGGCGATGGGATGCGGCGGCCCGCTCCTTTCTTCCCTTGCCGGGGATGGATTCGCAGCCGGTGCTCGCCTTCGCCTTCGACGGTCCCGACCGGGTGTGGCTGCAAAGGCTGACCGGCCTCGAGGCGTGGGATCGCGAGCAGGACGCCTGGCAGCGGCGCCTGCACCTGGGCATCGGTGAAGGCATCCCCGCCACCGAAGCGACCGGGCTGGTCGTGGACCGCATGCATCGGGCCTGGTTGGCCACGCGCCGCGGCCTGTTCCGCGTCGACCCGCGTGCCGCCGACGGGGTGCCGACGGTGCGCCGATTCGGCGTGCGCGAGGGCCTGACCAGCCAGGAGTTCACCGAGCGCGCGCTGGCACTGGATGCCTCTGGCGTGCTGGTGGCCAGCGCCGGCGATGGCTCGCTGTTGCTGCTCGATACGGACATGCCCGATCCGGTGCGTCCGCCACCGCAGCTGGTCGTGGAGGCGGTGCGCGTGCGTCGCGGCGAAGAGCTGGTCGAGTTGCCGGCCACCGGCGGTTTCGAACTGCTGCCGGACGACCATGACCTGCAGGTGGTCACCCGGCTGATGGCTTTCGACGATCCGGAGTCCAACCGCTACCGCTTCCACCTCGATGGCTTCGACCAGGACTGGATCGGCGTGCAGGGTCGCGGCGAGCGGGTCTTCTCGCAATTGCCCGCCGGCAACTACCGGTTGCGGGTCCAGGCGGCGGCAGGTCCCGGCCAGCCCTGGTCGCAGGCCCGGGAGATCTCCTTCCGCGTGCCGCCGCCGTGGTGGCGCAGTCCCTGGGGCATCGCCGGGCTCGGTGCGCTCGGCATCGTGCTGCTGCTTTCGATCGGCTGGCTGTACCGCCGCCGCCTGAGCCGCCGCAACCAGTGGCAGCTGGACGTGCACAAGCGCGAGCTGGCCGAGCAGGCCTCGCTGGCCAAGAGCCGTTTCCTGGCGACCCTGGGCCACGAGGTGCGCACGCCGATGACCGGCGTGCTGGGCATGAGCGAACTGCTGCTGGCCACGCCGCTGGATCCACGCCAGCGCAGCTACATCGAATCCATCCGCCGGGCCGGCGAACACCTCATGCGGCTGGTCAACGATGCGCTGGACCTGGCCCGGATCGAGGCCGGAAAGCTCGAGCTGGACATGCAGGATTTCGACCTGCACGCGCTGGTCGCCGAGATCGCCGCGCTGATGGCGCCCAGCGCCGAGCAGCGCGGCCTGGCGTTCCACGTCCACGTGGCCGAGGACGCGCCGCGTGGCCTGCGCGGCGATCCGATGCGCGTGCGCCAGATCCTGCTCAACCTGCTCGGCAACGCGGTCAAGTTCACCGATCGTGGCGAAGTCGCGCTGGATGTGTCGCCGGGCGTGGACGGCGGGGTCGGTTTCGTGGTGCGCGATACCGGTCCGGGCCTCAACGACGAACAGCGCCAGCGCCTGTTCCGGCGCTTCGAGCAGGCCGATGGCGCGCGCACGACCGCCCGCTACGGCGGCAGCGGCCTGGGCCTGGCGATCTGCCAGGAGCTGGCGGTGGCCATGGGCGGGCGGATCAGTGTCGACAGCACGCCAGGGCAGGGCACGGCGTTCAGCGTGCAGCTGCCGCTGGCCGCGGTATCGCCGCCGGCGCCGGCATCGCGACACGCCGCCGCCGCATCGCGGCACCTGGACCTGCTGCTGGTCGAGGACGACCCGACCGTGGCCGAGGTGATCGCCAGCCTGCTGCGCGCGCAGGGCCATCGGGTCGCGCACGCGCCGCACGGACTGGCCGCGCTGGCCGACGTGTCGGTGGCGCGCTTCGACATGGCCTTGCTCGACCTGGACCTGCCGGGCATGGATGGCCTGGCGCTGGCCCGCCAGCTGCGCCTGCAGGGATTCGCACCGCCGTTGCTGGCGGTGACCGCGCGCGCCGACGGAGACGCCGAGCAGCAGGCGCGCGCGGCCGGATTCGACGGCTTCCTGCGCAAGCCGGTCACCGGCGAGATGCTGGCCGCGGCGATCGAGTCGCTGCTGCCGGATGCTCCCGGGACATGACGCGCGGCGGCCTGTGCTGGCGCCTGGCGGGGATGCTGGCCGGCGCCGGCCTGGCCCTGGGGCCTGTCGCCGCAGCGGCGCAGTCGCAGGACACGCAGCTGACTGTTGTGGAGACGCCTTCGCAGGTCGAGTTCCTTGGCGGGGTGCTCGCCGAGAGCCGCGTGCTCTATCCGCTGCAGGTCGGCAGCTGGGTCGCCGAGTCCGAGCATCGTTATCCCGAACAGCGCCTGGGCGTGTCGGTGCGCTACATCGACAACGGCAAGCAGCGCTGGATCGACCTCTATTTCTATCCCGCCGGCCTGCAAAGCGTGCAGAGCCTGGCGCTGGTCGCGGGTAGCGAGCGCGACGGCATTGCCGATGCCGCCCGGCAGGCCGGACGCGAGGTGGCGCTGGGCATGCTCGAGCCCATCGAATTGGCCCGCGGCGGCGTGGAGGGCCATGGCGTGGACGCCGCCGCGCCCGCGGCAGGCATGCAGCAGGCCTGGAAGCTGGGCCTCGCCTATCCGGACGAACGCGTGGCGTCGGCGATGCTGCTGTTCGCGCACGACCTGTACCTGGTCAAGGCCCGCGCCAGCGCGCCGCTGTCGTCCCCGATCGAGGACGAGCTGGTGCGATTCATGCAGGTGGTGGCCGCGCAGTTGCGCATCGTCAACACCGGAAGGTGCTGGTTGGCGGCCCGTACCGATATCGTCGACGCCTTGCCCGCTTCCGGCCACGACCGGGTGCGGGCCAGTTACCGCGACCCGGGGCGGGACGTCGCCGCGGTGGTGGTCGACGATCGCGTGCTGGTCGCGCGCGGCGAGGCCGCGCGCGCGCAGGCGCTCGCGAAGGAGCTGACGGGCACGCTGTATCCCGGTTGCGTGGCGCCGGAGGCCATAGAGCCGGAGGTGCCGCCCTCGATGCGCGAGATGCGGATCGAGTACCGCGCACCGAACGCCGTCGAAGGACCCTCGCGCGGCCCCCGGATCGGGCGGCCGCAGCCACCGCAATCCGGGACGGGATGAGCGCGCCCTCAGCGCGCGCTGTGCGCGTGCACCGCCTCGACCAGCGCGGCGACGTGCTCGGGATCCATGTCCGGCGACATGCCGTGGCCGAGGTTGAACACGTGGCCCTCGCGCGATCCGCCATTGCCGGCGGCGTAGTCGTCGAGCACGCGCGCGGCTTCGCGCGCGATCGCCTGCGGGCTGCCGTACAGGGTGGCCGGATCCAGGTTGCCCTGCAGCGCGACGCGGCCGCCTGTGCGGCGCGCGGCTTCGGACAGGTCGACCAGCCAGTCGACGCCGACCGCGTCGGTGCCGGTGGCGGCCAGCGCTTCCAGGTGCGGGGCGTTGCCCTTGCCGAACAGGATCAGCGGCGTGCGCGCGTCGCCTTCGCCGCGTTGCAGCTCGCGCGCGATGCGCTCCAGGTACGGCAGCGAGAACTCGCGGTACAGCGACGGCGACAGCACGCCGCCCCAGGTGTCGAACACCTGCAGCGCCTGCGCGCCGGCCGCGCGCTGCGCCGACAGGTAGGCGATCACCGCGTCGGTGACCACGCCCAGCATCCGGTGCAGAAGCTCGGGCCGGTTGAAGGCCATCGCCTTGATCTTCGAATAGTTGTCGCTGCCGCCGCCCTCGACCATGTAGCAGGCCAGGGTCCACGGGCTGCCCGAGAAGCCGATCAGCGGCACTTGGCCACCCAGCTCGCGGCGGATCACGCGGATGGCATCCATCACGTAGCGCAGCTCGGTCTCCATGTCCGGCACGGCCAGGCGGGCGACGTCCTCTTCGTTGCGCACCGGGCGCTCGAACTTGGGACCTTCGCCCTCGACGAAGTACAGGCCCAGGCCCATCGCGTCGGGCACGGTGAGGATGTCGGAGAACAGGATGGCCGCGTCCAGCGGGAAGCGGCGCAGCGGCTGCAGGGTCACTTCGCAGGCCAGCTCGGGATTCTTGGCCATCGCCAGGAAGCTGCCGGCGGCAGCGCGGCTGGCGCGGTACTCGGGCAGGTAGCGGCCGGCCTGGCGCATCAGCCAGACGGGAGTGCGGTCTACGGGCTGCCGGCGCAGGGCGCGCAGCAGGCGGTCATTGGCGAGGGTATCGGACACGGGGAACCTGTGGCGGGGAGGGGAGGCTGGGGTCGAGGATCGCGGCCGCAGTGGGCTGCCTATTTCGGCGCCTCGGCGCCGCTGACGAACATGAGCTGGAAGCCGCGCTTGAGCTGGCTGTCGCGGGCCTTCTCGAAGGCGGCGGTGGCTTCGGCCTGGAGCAGGTACTGCTCGCGGCGCAGCTGCGCGCGGCCGCCGATCTGGCCGCTCTCGCGCAGCAGCTCCCAGCCGCCGAACAGGTCCGGCTGCAGGGTCAGCTGCAGGTAGCGGGGGGCTTCACCCGGGGCCGGGTGCTGCTGCAGGAAGATGCGCATGGCGCAATTGTAGCCGGCGCCATCGCCGGGGGCCGCCGTCTGGCCGGGTTCCGCGCCGCTTCCGCCAGGGCTGGCGGCCTGGACCGGCCATGGGCCGCGATGGGGCCTGGTGCGACCCGGGATGCGCGCGTGGTTTCCAGCACGGGGAGCGCAGGCGGGGCTCAGCCCTCGCCAAGGATCTCCAGCACGCGGGCCTCGTCCACGTCCGGCACCACCTCGGCGCGCCCCAGGCCACGCCACAGGACCAGGCGCAGGCGGCCGGCCAGGTTCTTCTTGTCCAGGCGCATGCGCGCCAGCAGCGCGGCCGGTTCCAGGCCGGCCGGCACGGTGGTCGGCAGCCCGCACGCGACCAGCAGGCTGCGCAACCGCTCGGTGTCGGTTGCTGCTGCCATCCCCAGCCGGACCGACAGGCGCGCGGCCAGGACCATCCCTACCGCCACCGCTTCGCCGTGGTTGAGTGCGTCGCGATCGCTGCCGGCGTACCCCTGTTCGGCCTCGATCGCGTGGCCGAAGGTATGGCCGAGGTTGAGCAGGGCGCGTTCGCCCTTTTCCAGCGGGTCGCGCTCGACGATCCCGGCCTTGTGTTCGCAGCTGCGCGCGATCGCCTCCGCCAGCACCCGGTCGTCGCCGGCCAGCAGGGCCTCGCGCTCGGCCTCCAGCCACTGGAAGAACAGCGGGTCGCGGATCGCCCCGTACTTGATCACTTCCGCCAGGCCGGCCCGCAGTTCGCGCGGCGGCAGGGTGCGCAGCGCGGCGGTGTCGGCGAACACCGCGCGCGGCGGATGGAAGGCGCCGACCAGGTTCTTGCCCTGCGGGATGTCGACCGCGGTCTTGCCGCCGACCGACGAATCGACCATCGACAGCAGGGTGGTGGGCAGTTGCACGCAGTCCACGCCGCGCATCCAGCACGCCGCGGCGAAACCGGCCAGGTCGCCGACCACGCCGCCCCCGAGCGCATACACGGTGGCGTCGCGGGTGGCGCCCAGCGCGGCCAGCGCGTCGATCACCCCGCCGAAGCTGGCCAGGGTCTTGTGCGCCTCGCCGGCGGGGATCACGTGCAGGGCGATGTGCAGGTCCGGTCGCGCGGCGCGCAGCGCGGCCTCGACCGTGCCCGCGTACAGCGGCGCGACGTGGCTGTCGCTCAGCAGCAACACGTGGCGGCCCCGTGCGTGCGAGGCCAGGCGCGCGCCGTCGCCGAGCAGTCCGGGTCCGATGTCGATGGAGTAGGGAGTGTCGCCGCCCACTGCGACCGTGCGCGTCGCGCTCATGCCGCGACACCGCCGAAGTTCCAGCGGCTGGCCAGCTGCAGGGCCAGGCGCGTGGCGGCATCGGTTGCGGTCAGGCCGTCGGTATCCATGGACAGGTCGGCAACCTCGCGGTAAAGCGGTTCGCGTGCCAGGGCCAGGTCGCGCAGCACCTGGTCGCGATCGGCCCGCTGCAGCAACGGGCGGGTACGGTCGCGCGCCAGTCGCTTCATCTGCGCCTCCAGCCCGGCCGACAGGTAGACGACGAAGCCGCGTTCGCGCATGAGGCGGCGGTTCTCCGCATCCAGGACCGCGCCGCCGCCGGTGGCGACGAGCTGCCCCTCGCCGGCCAGCAGTTCGGACAGCGCGCAGCGCTCGCGCTCGCGGAAGCCCGACTCGCCCACGTGCTCGAAGATCGCGGTGATGGTCGCGCCGGTGCGCTGTTCGATGTGGTGGTCGGCGTCCACGAACTGCAGGCCGAAGCGCTCGGCAAGGCGCCGTCCGATCGAGGTCTTGCCGGCGCCCATCGGGCCGACCAGCACGAGGTTGGGTGCGGGATTCATGGGCAGGGATGCTAGCACCGGCTCCGGAAGCGGACGACGGTCACCGCTGCAACCGAGCGCGCGCGTATCGATGCGCCGGATGTGGCGAGGGCCGCCGGGTCATGCCGCGGGGTTAACACGCGTGGCAACAGACTCTGGCTCCCGGCGCGCAGGCGCCCCCAGCAGGAGTGTCGCCATGTCGATCGCCAAGGTCATCGAAGTCAGCGCCTCGTCCAAGACCAGCATCGAGGATGCGGTCAGGAGCGGGTTGAAGAAGGTCGCCGAGACCGTGCAGGGCATCCAGGGCGCCTGGATCAACGAAACCAAGGTGGAGACCGATGGCGAGGGCAACGTCGTGGAGTGGCGGGTCAACCTGAAAGTCACCTTCATCGTCCAGTAGCCGCCGAGGGCCGCGGCCCGCTGGCCGCTTCCGCGACGGTGCGCCGTTGTCCGGATCAGGTGCGGATGGCGTCGCGTGCGAGGGCGCGATCCGCGGACTGCGCGGATGCGGGCACCACACTCACCGGGAGGTCGTCATGCAGATCTGGATCGGGCGCCTGGCGCTGGCTGGCATCGTTTCGATCGCCGCCAGCGGTGCAGCCGGCGCGGTATCGCTGAGCGACATGAAGGGCTTCGAGTCGCTGTTCGGCCGCTACGGGCCGAAGGGCGATTGCGCGAAGTATCCGCAGGTGGTGATCGACGCGGCTGGCTTTTCGCTGGACCAGGGCCAGGGCAGGGTCGAGCGCGCGCCGACGCTGGAACATGCGATCACGTTCTTCGGGCCGGACTACCAGGGGGACGCGGGCGCCTTCTTCCCGTACTGGACCGATGCGGGCCCCAATCCCCTGCTCGTCCTGGTCAACGACACCGGTCCCGGGTCGCTGACGGTCACGGGGCATGACCTGGGTTTCCCCGGTGGACCGCCGATGCCGCCGCGCTATCAGCCCTGGCTCAAGGGATCGCCCTACGCGAAGTGCACCGGGGGCTGAGCACTCAGGCAAGCACCTCGCGGCCGCCACCGAGCGCGATCACCCTGTCGGCCCGTGCGGGCAGGGTCCGCAGCGCCTGCCGGCTCACCCGCTCGTAGTGCTGGATGAAGCGCGCCAGGCTTGGCACGTCCATGCCGGCGCGTCCGGGCTCGGCGGCCTGCAGCGCCCGCTCCTGCTGCAGGCGCCAGGCGTATACGGCCTCGAAGTCCGGAGGCTGCAGGAACCAGAGCGTGTCGATGCGCTGCCACAGCGCCGGGTAATCACGGCCAAGCGCGGTGTTGCACCAGCGGCGCCAGGTGCCATCGGGGTCTTCGTCGCGCTCGAGGGCATTGAGCGGCACGCGCAGTGCGTCGTCGGCCTCCGCGGATACCGAAAGGCACCAGCCCTCCAGCACCAGGAGGTCGAGTGGACGCGTGGGGACCGGCCAGCGCGATGCGGGCATCCGGTCGTCACCGAGCTTGTCGAAGCGCGGCAGCGGAACAACGTCGCCGTCGCCAAGCGCATCGAGGGTCCGCAAGGCCAGCGCTACGTCGTGCGTACCGGGCGGGCCACGTGTGGCGAGCAGCGGATGCACTTCGCGCGCGAGCACCTGGCGATTGGCGGCCGTGAGATAGAAATCATCCAGCGAGGCGGTCGCCGCCGACATTCCCGCCGCGTGGGCGGCGGCTACGACCTGGGCGGCCAGCGTGCTCTTGCCGCTGCCCTGCAGCCCGCTGATGCCGAGCACGCGCATGCCGGTGCCCGCGCAGGCGGCACTGGCCACCAGTGCTTCGTGCACCAGTGACTCCGGGAAACCTGCGTGCGCCTGCATCGGCATGGGGCCACAATACGGGTCCCCGATGCGCGTGTGGAGCCACCATGACCGACCCGCTGTACACCGAGGCGCTCGCGACCTTCGGCCGGCTGCTCGACGAGGCCGCAGCCAGCGGCATGACCGATCCCAATGCGATGACCGTGGCCACCGCCGGCGCGGATGGACGGCCTTCCGCGCGGACGGTGCTGCTGAAGGCATTCGATGCGCGCGGCTTCGCGTTCTACACCCACCTGGACAGTCCCAAGGGCCGCGACCTGCGCGCCAACCCGCACGCGGCTTTGCTGTTCCACTGGCGCCACCTGCGCGAGGCGGGGGTGCAGGCACGGATTGCCGGTGGCGTGGCCCTGGTCGACGACGCCGAAGCAGACGCCTACTTCGCCAGCCGGCCGCGGATGAGCCAGCTGGGTGCGTGGGCGTCCAGGCAGTCGACGACGCTGCCTTCGCGCGAAGCGTTCGAGGCGCGCCTGGCGGCGGTCGAAGCGGAGTTCGACGGTCGCGACGTACCGCGTCCGCCGGGCTGGAGCGGATTCCGCGTGGAGCCGGAGTCGTTCGAGTTCTGGTATGGCGCCGGCTTCCGCCTCCACGAGCGCTGGTGTTATGAACGCGATGCAGCGGGCGCCTGGGCGAAGCGGATGCTGTATCCGTGACCGGCGACACCGGCATGCGCGCGCTGCCAGCCGCGGCGCGGTTTGCGACCCCGGGCAATCCAGCCGCACACGAGGTACGCAGCCTGCGAGCGGCCGGGCGCGCCGCCTGCCCGTACAAGGCGATCGCCTGATGGGGCCGCGGCGGATCGTCTGCCTCACCGAGGAGCCGACCGAAACGCTGTACGCGCTCGGCGAGCAGGATCGGATCGTCGGCATCAGCGGCTTCACGGTGCGGCCGCCACAGGCGCGGCGCGAGAAGCCCAAGGTCAGTGCATTCACCAGCGCGAAGATCGAGGCGATCCTCGCCCTGCGGCCGGAGCTTGCGATCGGTTTCTCCGACATCCAGGCCGACATCGCCGCCGAACTGGTGCGACGCGGGGTGGAGGTCTGGGTCGCCAACCACCGCAGCGTGGACGGCATCCTCGACTACGTGCGCCGGCTCGGCGCGCTGGTCGGCGCGGGCGAGCGCGCCAACGCCTATGCCGATGGGCTCAGGCGCGGCCTGGACGAAATCGAGGCACAGGCCGCCACGCTGCCGGTGCGGCCGAGGGTGTACTTCGAGGAATGGGACGAACCGATCATCACCGGCATCCAGTGGGTGGCGGAGCTGGTGCGGATCGCCGGCGGCGAGGACGTGTTTCCGGAGCTTTCCGCCCAGCCGCTCGCACGGGGGCGGATCCTTGCCAGTGGCGACCCGGTGGTGGAGCGCGCGCCGGACATCATCTTCGGCTCGTGGTGCGGCAAGAAATTCCGGCCGGAACAGGTTGCCGCGCGTCCGGGCTGGAGCGCGATCCCGGCGGTGCGCGATGGCGAGCTGCACGAGATCAAATCGCCGCTGATCCTGCAGCCGGGCCCCGCGGCGCTGACCGATGGGGTCACGGCGATGGCCGCGGTGATACGGCGCTGGGCCATGCGTCGCGGTGAGTGAGGCGCGGTGTCGGGCTGCCTGCGTTGCACCAGCGCCTCCTCGCGACTCCCTCGAACGACGCATGTGGATGCGCGCCGGGTCCAGGTCCGGCGTGTGCATCGGTGATCCGGCGAGGCTGGGAACGGCGGGTCGAGCGCCGGCGGCCGGACCGGCGGCGGTCGTGCCCAGCCCATGGTCACGCATCGAGAATCGGCAGGCACTTCACCATTGCGCGCGCTGAAACGTGTGGAAGGTCCCGATTGTGTGCGTAGGTGGATGCTAGGCTTTCACGCTCTTCCAGCGCGGAACGTTCCATGAAAAATTGCGGCCTGTGGGTGCTTCTGTTCGTGGCCGGCGCTGCCCAGGCCCAACCCGTCTACAAGTGCACGGCCGAGGACGGCAGCAACAGCTACCAGTCCACGCCCTGCGCCGAGGGCGAGGCTTCCGCGACCCGTAGCCATGTTGCCCCTTCGTCCGGTTCCGCGCCGCTCGGCTCGGCACCGCTGTCGAGCTCCATGCAGGCCGTTGCCGTGCCGGCCGGGCCGGGGCAGCGCCGCGTGCAGGTCCGTTACACCACGAACGCCGCGAATTCCGCCTGCGACGGTGCCAAGGCGCAGCGTACGGCCGCGCTGGGCGCTGCCGGTGCCGCCGTCAGCCCCGCGCTGCGCAACAGCCTCGACCAGGACGTGCGCAACGCCTGCGGCTAGGACTCGTCGACGGGCGCCGGCGGTCAGCCGCGCTCCAGCGCCGAGGGTGCATCCGCCATGCCCGGCCCGAGCCAGCATTGCGATCCCACCGGCGTGAAGCCCTGCGCCCGCAGGCGCCGCCGGTACCAGGCGGCCGCGCGCGGCTGGAAGCCGTCGGTATCGCCCTCGAATTCGTCTTCACCGGTGAACGTGCCGAGGTAGGCGACGCCTCCGCAAAGCTCGGCCAGTCCGGGCAGGCCGCGCGCCAGTTCGCGCGCCGGCAGGTAGTGCAGCACGTCGCTGCAGACCAGCAGGTCCACCGGCGCGCACGGGCGCAGCCAGGCGAAATCCCCGAAGCGGGCCAGGTGCAGGTTGCGCCGCGCGCCATGCCGGGCGATCGCATATTCGCTGCCGTCGAAGCCCAGGTAGCGCAGCGTCGGCCGCAGCTTCAGCAAGGGCGCGCGCCAGGCGCCTTCGCCGCAGCCGATGTCGAGCACGCTGCGCACCGGGCGCTCGAGGTAGTACTCGGCCGTGGCCACCGCCAGGGCGACGGTGCGCGCCAGCCGCTTGGGATCGTGCAGATCCTGGCCGCGGTACCAGTGGTCGAAGTAGCGGCGGTCGTAGGTCTTGGTCATCGGTCGCAGGACAGGGAAAGTGGATGGAAGCACCGTGCGTGCATCCCGGTGGTTCGACAGTGCGCGGTCGATCGCCGAGAATCCGCACATCCTAGCCGCAGGCCTGTCGCGCATGTACGCAACGTATCTCTGGGTGAAATCCTTCCACCTGCTGTTCGTGATCGCCTGGATGGGTGGCGTGTTCTACCTGCCGCGGATCCTGGTCAACCTGGCCGAAGCCGGCGAGCAGCCCGAGGTGCGTGTGCGCCTGCTGCTCATGGGGCGTCGGCTGTACCGCTTCGGTCACCACATGTTCGGCCTGGCCGCGCTGCTGGGGCTGGTGCTGTGGCTGGGCCACCGGGTGGTCGATGGATTTCCGACGATGGTCGGTTCGCCGGCGGGCTGGCTGCACGCCAAGCTGCTGCTGGTCGCGCTGATGCTGGCGCACTACATCATGGGCGGCCGCTGGCTGAAGGGCCTGGAGAACGGACGTGCGCTGCCGTCGTCGCGCGCGCTGCGCCTGTTCAACGAGCTGCCGGTGCTGGCGCTGCTCATCGTGGTCTGGCTGGTGCTGGCCAAGCCGTTCTGAGCGGCGCTGCAAGCGAGCGGGACCGTTTCCGCGTAAACACCGGTGTCTGGGCAGCAACATGTCGCTCGCGCCGGGGCCGTGGTGTCTTCGATTGGACCCGGGTTCCGCAAGAACCGGATACACCCGCTCCCCTGTAGGAGCGGGCATGACCGCGACACCGAGGGCGCCAGAAGCACGGGGGCGTCGCCTGTGCAGTCGTCGTCGGTGTTGCGGCCTGGAGTCCGCTACTGCAAGAGCCGTGGTCCGGCACGACGGGTTACGCGGCGCGTATCCGACCCACGCAGGGGCGGACATGACCGCTATAGCTTGGGCGTGGTAACTGCGCCGCCGCCTGCGCTGCCCTACCGCATGAAATCCGACGGCTGCGGCAACTCCACCGGCACGCCATTGTCGTCGCAGGTGCCGGCCTGGCAGAGGCGTTCCCGCAGGCGCGGCGTCGCCTGCACGATGAAGTGGTAGAGCGTGTTCTGCTCGACCGTGCCGCGGACCGCTTCGCTGCCGGGGCCGCGTGCCCAGATGCCCACGTCCTCGCCGCCGTGCGATTCGGATTTCAGCGGCACCAGCGCTTCCTGCAGGTAGTCGGGTGCGGCCGTATCGACCTGCGACAGGTCAGGACGGCCTTCCACAGGCGCGAACGTGCTCGGCGAATGCAGGAACCGCTTCGGGCCGGCCGGCTGGCGGTTGCTTTCGCCGGTGTTGCCCGGGCCATTGGCGTAGGTCAGCGTGGTGAAGGTCAGGCCGGTGGCGTCGCGGGCGTAGTCGCCGGGCGCATCGTCCTCGCCGCCGCGGCCGCGCACCTTGCCCAGGATGGGATTGCCGCGCACCGGATAACCGACGAAGTTGAGCGTGTGCGAATGGTCGGCGGTGACCAGGACCAGCGTGTCCCGCGCCGATGTCATCTCCACCGCGGTGCGCACCGCTTCCGACAGGGCGATGGTTTCGTCCAGCGCGCGGAAGGCGTTGCCGTAGTGGTTGGCGTGGTCGATACGGGCGCCCTCGACCATCAGCACGAAGCCATTGGGATCCTGCGACAGGTGCTCGATCGCGGCCGCGGTCATTTCCGCAAGCGAGGGTTCGGCGCTGCGGTCGCGGTCGTGGTCGAACTGCATGTGGTCGGGCTCGAACAGGCCCAGCAGGGCCGGGGCGCCGGCCGCGGCTCGCAGCTGCTCGCGGTTCCAGACATAGCGACCCTGCGGATGCGCGCTCTTCCAGTCGGCGACAAGGTCGCGCCCATCCAGGCGCTGGCCGACCTTGTCGTCGTACTCCGGATCGCGCTGGCCGACCGGGGTGAACTCGCCACGGCCGCCGCCCAGCAGCACGCGCGGGCCGCGGCCGTAAGGCGTGCCCACCATCTGCCGGGCGATGTCGGTGCAGCCCTGCGCGAGCGCCTCCGGCGGCAGGTCGGTGTCGTTCTCCCAGTCGCGGTTCGGCGAATGCGCCCAAGTCGCCGCCGGCGTTGCGTGCGTCAGCCGCGCGGTGGAGACGATCCCGGTCGCCATGCCGGCGCTGTCGGCCAGCTGCAGCCAGGTGAGGCGATGCTTGCGCAGGCTGCCGGCGCAGTCGTCGCGATGCCCGGCGGAGACACCGATCGCGCCCATGTGGGTTTTCACGCCGGTGCTGATCGCGGTCATCGTGCCGGCCGAATCGGGGGTCTGCGAGTCGGTGTTGTAGGTCTTGCTAAGGGCGGTATTCGGGAAGCGCTCCCAGCTCAGCTGGTTCTCCTCGCCCGGCTGGCCCCTGCGCTGGCCTTCGAGGATGCGCGCGGCGGCCACCGTGGTCAGGCTCATGCCGTCGCCCAGGAACACGATCACGTTCTTCGCCTTGCCCGACATGGCGCCGTTGCCCGCCGCGCGCGCCGCGCCGCTGCGGTACCACCAGTCGGCCGTTTCACCGCCCGGATGGACCGTCGCCGGCACGTTCACTGCGACAGGCGTGGTGCGGCTGCCCGAGACGTCCGGCGAAGCGCAGGCGCAGAGCAGGGTGGCGCAGAAGGCGGCGAGGGGCAGGACAGGCTTGGAACGCTGCATCACGGGTCCGGGATGGGCGCTCGGGCCGTGCCGCCATGGCAAGCCGCTGCGCGGCGCCAGGGCACGGCGCCGGTGGCGCAGTGGAGGGTGGCGCATTATGCCGCCGTGGCAATGTCATGCCGATGACATGTCGGCGTTCCACTGCCGTCATCGCCACCGCTGGTACCGGTGGGCTATCGTGCCGGTTCGATCCATGCGCCGATGGTGCGGACTTCCGATGAAACTGGTTTCGGCCTGGCTGGCCATCCCGTTCTGGCAGCGCGTGCTGGCCGGCTTCGTCCTCGGCGCGCTCGCCGGCTGGCTGATGGGACCCGCGGCGCAGACCTGGTTCGGGCCGCTGGGCACGATCTACGTGACCCTGATCCGGATGATCGCGGTGCCGCTGGTGCTGTTCGCGGTGATCAATGCCGTCGCCTCCCTGCACGGGCAGAAGTCGGTGGCCGCGCTGGGCGGGCGCACCTTCCTCTGGTTCGCCGCCACCGCCGCGCTGGCGGTATGCGTGGGCCTGGTGGTGGGCCTGGTGCTGAAGCCGGGCCATGGCCTTTCCGGTCTGGAGATGGCCGCCGGTTACACCGTGCGCGAGGTGCCCACGCCGGTGCAGGTGCTGCTGGACGTGGTCCCGGCCAATCCGTTCAAGGCGCTGGCCGAGGGCAAGATCCTGCAGGTGATCTTCTTCGCCGGCCTGGTCGGCTTCGCCCTGGTCAAGCTCGGCGAGCGCGCCGCGCGGCTGCGCGCGCTGGCCGGCGAAGCCAGCGAGACCATGATCCAGGTCACCCGTTTCGTACTGGAGACCACGCCGCTGGGCACCTTCGGTCTGATCGCCGGCCTGGTCGGCAGTTACGGCTTCGAGAAGCTGCTGCCGCTGGGCAACTTCGTGTTCGCCCTGTACCTGGCCTGCGCGCTGCACATCGTCTTCGTCTATGGAAGCCTGCTGCTGGCGCACGGGCTCAATCCACTGAAGTTCTTCCGCGGCGCCGCGCCCGGCATGCAGGTGGCGTTCGTCAGTTCCTCGAGCTTCGCCTCGATGCCGGTGGCGATGCGCAGCGTCACCCACAACCTGGGCGTGGACAGGGATTACGCCGCGTTCGCCGTGCCGCTGGGCGCGAGCATCAAGATGGATGGTTGCGGCGCGATCTACCCGGCGCTGACCAGCGTGTTCGTGGCCCAGTACTTCGGCCTGGACCTGTCGGTGAACCAGTACTTCGTGATCCTGCTCGCGTCGGTGCTGGGCAGCTTCGGCACGGCCGGCGTGCCGGGCACGGCGATCGTGATGGTGACCCTGGTGCTCAGCGCCGCCGGCCTGCCGCTGGAAGGCATCGGCCTGCTGGTGGCGATCGACCGCGTGCTCGACATGATGCGGACGATGACCAACGTCACCGGACAGATGCTGGTGCCGGTGCTGGTGGCCAAGGAAACCGGCCTGCTGGATCGCGACATCTACGATCGTGCCTCCAGCAACGTCGGCCTCGAACACGAGGGCGTCGGCGACTGAGCCGGCGGCCTCAGTCGCGACCGCTCGCGCCGGCCTTCTTCTCCGTCACGGCGTGGAAGGCGCTGCGCGGATAGCGCACGCCGCGCTTCACCGTCTCGGTCACGCTGCGCAGGTGATCGATGTCGGTGAGAGGATCTTCCGAGAGCACGACCAGGTTGGCCAGCTTGCCCGGCTCGATCGTGCCCATGGCCTTTTCCTGGCCCAGCGCGCGCGCCGCCGTCGCAGTCGCGGCGCGGAGCACTTCCATTGGCGGCATCCCGACCGGGCCGGCGAGCAGGTCCAGTTCGTCGTGCAGCGAAGGGAACGGCGCCTCGTCGGGATTGTCGCCGTCGGTGCCGCTGGAAATGGCCACGCCCTGCTGGAAGGCCTGCGCGGTCAGGCGCAGGGTCAGCCCGGCCGAGCAGCGTGGCGGCGCGCCCTGCTTGTCGCGCGCGTACTCCGCGACATGGCGCACGTACACCAGGTTGGTCGCGTCCAGGATGGTCCCGCGCGCGGCCATCGACGCGAACAGGCCGGTGATGGACGCCGGCATAGCGCCGTCCTTGAACGCGGACTCGTCGACCGGCGTGCGCTCGTGGTAACTGGCCGGCTTGTGCGGCGAGGCCTCGTAGGCGAGCGGGCAGCTGTGCGAGATCACGTCCACGCCGGCGGCGACGTCGTCGGCGGGCATCGCCGGGAATACCGCCGCATGCGCCCACACCGGGATGCCCTGGCGGTGCGCTTCGGTGGTGATCTTCGCCAGCAGCGGACCGGGCATGTCGGCGTAGAGCTTGATCCCGTCGGCCGAGGTGCCGCGCGCCATCGCCACGGCCAGGACCAGGTCGGTGCGCTCGTCGATGGCCTGCATCCACGGCGTCTGCCCGGGCGTCCTGCCGCGCGTCACCGCGATGGTGCGCGGATCTTTGAAGAAGCCCGGTCCGGCCATCAAGGCGGCGTAGTGGATGTCGGGCGACGGAATCTCGCCGACCAGCGCCTGCCGCGAGAGCTCGCCGACCGAGCGCACGTCGTCGGCCATGCTGCGCACGGCGGTCACGCCGGAGTAGAGCTGGCGTCGCAGGTTCTTCTTCGCCTCGGCCGCATCCGGTGGCGTGGCCAGGTGGACGTGGGTATCGATCAGGCCGGGGACGACATACCGGCCGCGCAGGTCCACGACCGTCGCACCGGCGGTGCGTGCCTGCGCGTCGGGCATCACCGCGGCGATGCGTTCGCCCTCGACCAGGATGCTGGTCCCCGGCCGTGCCGGGGCACCGGTTCCATCGATCAGCACCGCGTTGCGGTAAAGGGTGCGGGGCGCCTCCCCGGCGATCGCAACCGGGGACAGCAGCAGGCAACAGCACAGGACGCCACGGCGCATCGCACGATCCGGTCGGGAGGGATGCGCAGCATCGCCCGCCGCGTCCGCTTACGCCACCGCGCCCTCCCGTTTTTGCGCGTCGCTGCGCACCAGCCACCACGCGAATGCCGCCGCGGTGAGGAACATCAGCAGGCTGTAGACCGCCGCCGGGGCGGCGATGGTGGCGTTCTCCAGCACGTTGAGCGCGATGAAGATCGCCAGGGTGCCGTTGTGGATGCCGATCTCCATGGCGATGGCGATCGCCTGCCGGCGCGGCAGGCGCAAGGCCAGCGGCGCGGCATAGCCCGCGCCCATGCTCGCGAGGTTGAACAGCAGGCAGGCCAGGCCGACGGCGGCGAAGTAGCTCGCCAGCACCTGCCAGGACTGGGCCACCGCTATCGCCACGAGCAAGGCGAGCACCAGCACCGCAAGCAGCCGCAGGGGCTTTTCTGCGCGCGCGGCCAGCGCGGGCGCCAGGCCGCGAAGGGTCATGCCGAGCAGCACCGGCAGCAGGATGATCACCGCCACCTCGATGATCTTGCGCGTCGGCGGCGGCACGAACTGGCCTGCGCCGAGGAAATACTCCAGCGCCAGGTCGAGGATCACCGGCAGGGTCAGCAGGCACAGCACGCTGTTGATCGCGGTCAGGGTGATGTTGAGGGCGACATCGCCGCGCGCCAGGTGGCTGTAGATGTTGGCGGTGGCGCCACCGGGCGAGGCGGCCACCAGCATCAGCCCCACGGCCAGCTCCGGCGGCAGGCGGAAGGCCAGTGCCAGCGCGAAGGCGACCCACGGCAGCAGCAGCGTCTGCAGGGCGAGGCCGACCAGCACCGCGCGCGGATAGCGCGCAACCCGCCGGAAATCCTCGACGGTCAGCCCGAGGCCGAGCCCGAGCATGATCACGCCCAGCGCCAGTGGCAGCATCAGGTTGGTCAGCAGTGTCGCCTGCATCGTGCAATCCCCTTCCCCGAGGTCAGCCCAAGATCGCCGAGGTGCGGCCCGCGGTCACGCTGCTGCGCGGCATCGTGCACGCGCCGGTGCGTCCGGCGGCGTAGTCTCGGCCCCACGTGCCAGACCGGAGCGCCGACATGCCTGGACAGCAGCGCGAACTGACCCTGCGTTTCCTCGCCGAACCCACCGACGTGAACTACGGCGGCAAGGTCCATGGCGGGGTCGTGATGAAGTGGATCGACCAGGCCGGCTACGCCGCCGCGGTCGGCTGGAGCGGGGGCTACAGCGTCACTGTCGCGGTGGGCGGGATCCGCTTCCTGGCGCCGGTGCGCATCAGCGACCTGGTCGCGGTATCGGCCAAGCTGGTCTACACCGGCAACAGCAGCATGCATTTCGCCATCGAAGTGCGCGCCCGCGACCCGATGGGGGGCGACTGGCGGCTGTGCACGCACTGCGTGATCGTGTTCGTGGCGCTGGACGCGGTCGAGGGCCGGCCGGTCGCGGTGCCGCCCTGGGTACCGCAGTGCGACGAGGACCGGCGCATGGCCGAATACGCGCTGCAGGTGATGGAGCTGAGCAAGGGCATCGAACAGACGATCGCCCGCTACCAGTCACCGGCGGCCTGACCGCCGGTTCGCCCGGGGCGGGCCGTTCAGGGCCGCCAACGCACGAGGCCGCCTTGCGGCGGCCTCGTGGATGCGTTGCGGCGAGCTGCGTCAGAGGTCGACGCGGCGGGCCTGCATGAAGCGGTTGCCCCAGTAGCCGGTATCCATGCGGTCCACGCGCACGTCCTTGCCGCGGCTGGGCGCGTGCAGGAACTGGCCTTCGCCGACGTAGATGCCGACATGGTTGACCCGGCCACGCAGGCCGAAGAACACCAGGTCGCCCGGGTTGAGCATGCTGCGGTCGCGGATCAGTTCGGCGTCGGACTTGGTCGCCATCTCGCGCGACACGCGCGGCAGCTCGATGCCCAGCGCGCTGCGGAACACGTAGCCGACCAGGCCGCTGCAGTCGAAACCTTCGGTAGAGGTGCCACCCCAGCGGTACGGCGTGCCGATCAGGGCCGTGGCCGCTTTCAGTACCTGCTGCACGCGGCCCTGGGCGCCGCCGGTGGTGGCCTGTTCCGGTACGCCCTGGGTCAGGTCGTAGGCGGCGAGCAGGCGGCTGACGTCGCCGGCGAACATCGCCGAGCGGTCCAGCAAAGGGATGCTGTCGTTGCCGGCCAGGTGCGGCAGCAACGCGGCCAGGGTCGCGTTGGCGGCGGCATCGGCCTTCTGGCGCAGGCCCGCGGGCGCTGCAGGTGCGGCGGCAGGCTTGCCCGGGGCGGCTGCGCGGGCCGTTGCAGGCGCCGCCGGAGGAGCGGCGATGGCCACGGTCGCGACAGGCAGGTCGAGTTCGGGGGCGAGGATCTCGCTCGCCGCCGGGGCAATGGCCTCGGGCACGATCTGCGCGGGTTCGGGCGCCGCCAGCGCCGGTACGGCGGGCAGGGCCAGAAGCAGGGAGAGCAGGGGGCTCAGCGTCCGCCGGGGGCGGGGCGCTGGAGTGGCGGCGGGCTGGCCTGGAAGCAGGTCGTCGGTCGTCACGCGGGGATCACATTACGGCAATGGGTCGATCATGCCCCCTTCACCGCTCCTTGATGTTCACAAAAAGTTAAATTTTCGTGAAGTCACGTGGGTGCGTGTCCCATTTCAGAGCAGAACCCGTTTGGCCCCGCTGTAGTGGTCCCGCCAGTACGGGCCGTCCAGCCGGTCCAGGCGGACCGTGCCACCGGTACTGGGCGCGTGGACGAAACGGCCCTCTCCGACGTAGATGCCGACGTGGCTGACGTCGCCGCGGCTGCCGAAGAACACCAGGTCGCCGCTGGCCAGCTTTTCCGGGGCCAGGCGCGGCCCCTGGGCCGCCGCGAGGTCGCGCGAACTGCGCGGCAGGCGCAGGTCGAGCATGTCGCGGTAGACGTAATTGACCAGGCCGCTGCAGTCGAAACCCGAGTCTGGGGTATTGCCGCCATAACGGTACGGCGTGCCCACCAGGCTCAGGGCGCGCAGGGTGACCGCATTGGCCGCGGCCGGGTCGGCCGGGACGACCTGCGGCCAGTGGCGGCCCGGCGGGGCTTCCGCACGCGTGGCTTCACGCCCGCAGCCGGCCAGCAGCACCACCAGAACCGTCGCGAACGCCATGGCGACCCTGCCTGGAACTGGCATGGCCGGGAGCGGGGCGGGATAATGTGGACCTGTCATCACGGCGGCCATCATGGCCGCACTTCCTCGCGGCCGACAAGCCGCCCACCCGCTGCCGCACCCCGGCAGCCAGCCCGAGTTGCGCATGAAGATCGAAAAAGACCGCGTCGTCCGTTTCCACTACACCGTCTCCGAAGTCGGCCAGGAGCCGCTGGAGAGCTCGCAGGAGCGCGAGCCGATCGCGATCCTGATCGGCCACGGCAACATCATCCCCGGGCTGGAAGCTGCGATGCAGGACAAGGTCGCCGGCGATCGCTTCGAAGTCGACGTTGCAGCGGCCGACGCCTATGGCGAGCGCCGCGAGGGCATGGGCCAGCGCATCCCAAAGAAGCATTTCGGCAACACCAGGCTGCAGCCGGGCGTGCAGGTGGTCCTGCAGACCAACTTCGGCCCGCGCGCGGTGACCGTGGAGAAAGTCGGCCACAGCGTGGTCGATGTCGACCTGAACCACCCGATGGCCGGCAAGGACCTGCATTTCGACGTGGAGATCGTCGAGGTCCGCGAGGCCAGCGCCGAGGAAGTCGAGCACGGCCACGTGCATGGCGACGGTGGCCACCACCACTGAGCCATCCTCCCGGTGGAACAGCGACGGCCCGCTTCGGCGGGCCGTGTGCTTTCCGGGGGCGTGCATTGCGGGCGGGTGGCCCGGGTGGCGTTTCAGACGGGAGCGAAGGCGGCGCCGATCGTGTCCACCCGCAGCCAAGCCTCCCGGACCGGCGCAAAACTGCGGCGATGGTGGGGGCAGGGGCCGTGCTGGACGAGCGCGGCCAGGTGGACCGGCGTCGGGTAACCCTTGTGCACGTCGAACCCGTAGTGCGGATGTTCCTCGTGCAGGGCGCACATCAGGCGGTCGCGCGCGACCTTGGCCAGGATCGAGGCGGCCATGATCGCCGGCTCCAGCGCATCGCCGCCGACGATGGCTTCGGCCATGCAGTTCAGCCCGCGCGGCAGGGTGTTGCCGTCGATCCGGGCCAGCTCCACCTGCGGGCCGAGCGCGGCGATCGCGCGACGCATGCCCTCCAGGGTGGCGTGCAGGATGTTGAGCCGGTCGATCTCCTCGACCGCGACCATTTCGATGTGCCAGGCCAGCGCCCGCTCGAGGATCAACGGGTAAAGCGCCTCGCGGCGCGCATGGCTGAGCTTCTTGGAATCGTCCAGGCCATCGATGCGGCGCGCCGGATCGAGGACCACCGCGGCGACCGCCACCGGGCCGGCCAGGGGGCCGCGACCGGCTTCGTCGACCCCCGCCACGCGCAGCCCCGCGCGATCGACCACGAACAGGTCCATGCCTGCACCGGCGTCCGTCGCAACGGCCTTGCGGCGGGTCATGCCCGGGTGGTCCGCGCCGGGGCCAGGCGCGGCAGCGTGGCGACCGCGTCGGCCGCCGACGCCGAGGCGTTGCGGCGCAGCTGTTCGTGCAGGGCCAGGTACTTGGGCTGCAACGCGGCAACCTCGCCCGGCGACTGGAACCAGCGCAGCACCGCCCCGGCCAGGCGCTCGGGGGTGCAATCGTCCTGCATCAGTTCGGGGGCGAGGTCTTCGCCGGCCAGCACGTTGGGCAGGGCGTAGCGGTCGACCTTGAGCATGCCCAGCGCACGCACGATGCGGTAGGTCAATGGCGATACCCGGTATCCGACCACCATCGGGCGTTTGGAAAGCATCGCCTCCAGGGTCGCCGTCCCTGAGGCGAGCAGGACCACGTCGGCGGCGGCCAGCGCGGTGCGGGCCTGGCCGTCGAGCAGGTGCGAATGCATCACCGGCAGTGCCGAGCGCGACAGCTGCGCCTGCAGCAGGGCGCGGCAGCGCGCATTGGCCGCCGGTACCACCACGTGCAGTGCCGGCAGCGTTTCGGAGACGTGCCAGGCTGCTTCGAAGAAGACCTCGCCCAGGCGCTCGATCTCCCCCAGCCGGCTGCCGGGCAGCACCGCCAGCACTGGCGCGCCGGCGGGCAGGCCCAGTTGCGCGCGCGCGGCGTCGCGGTCCGGGTGCAGCGGCATCGCGTCGGCCATCGGATGCCCGACGAAGCGCGCGTCCACGCCGTGGCGGGCGTAGATCGCCGGCTCCATCGGGAACAGGCAGAGCACGCGGTCGGCGCTGGCGCCGATCTTCTCGGCGCGCTTCTCGCGCCAGGCCCAGACCGAAGGACTGACGTAGTGCACGGTCGGCACGCCGCGTTGCTTGAACCAGCGCTCCACGCCCAGGTTGAAGTCTGGGGCGTCGATGCCGACCACCACGTCCGGTTGCCAGTCCAGCGCGCGCGCGCGGAAATCGCGACGCAGCTTCAGCAGTCGCGGCAGGTGGCGCAACACTTCGAACAGCCCCATCACCGCCAGTTCGCTGGCGTCGTACCAGGTTTCCACGCCGGCCGCGCGCATCGCGTCGCCGCCGATGCCGGCAAAGCGGGCATCGGGGAATCGCCGGCGCAGTTCTTCGACCAGCCCCGCGCCCAGGGCGTCGCCGGAGGTTTCGCCGGCGACCAGGATGAAGCGCGGGCCCTTGCCCACGCGCTGCGACGCCTCGTGGCCCCGGATCGATTCGTTCACGGTTCGGCGTCCGCCAGCGTGTTCGGCATCGACGTCAGCGCAGCAGCGGGCGTTCGCCGCCGTCGATGAACTCCAGCAGCAGGCGCACGTCCTCGTTGCCCTCGGATTGCTGGACCAGCTGTTCGCGCGCTTCGGCCAGGGGAAGCCCGGCGACGAACAGCGTGCGGTACGCGCGCTTGATCGCGGCGATGCGCTCGGGGCTGAAGCCGCGGCGCTTGAGCCCTTCGCTGTTGATCCCGCGCGGCCGGCCGATCGAATTGCCGCCGACCATGGTGAACGGGGTCACGTCGCCGTTGGCCAGCGCACCCATGCCCAGGAAGGCGTGGTCGCCGATCCGGCAGAACTGGTGGGCGCCGGCGAAGCCGCTGATGATCACCCAGTCGCCCACGGTGACATGGCCGGCCAGTGTGGTGTTGTTGGAGAAGATGCACTGGTTGCCGACGATGCAGTCGTGGGCCACGTGGGTGTAGGCCAGCATCCAGTTGTCGTCGCCTATGCGGGTGATGCCGCCGCCGTGCCCGGTGCCGCGGTTGAGGGTGACGAACTCGCGGAATACATTCCGGTCGCCGATCACCAGCTCCGTGCGTTCGCCCGCGAACTTCTTGTCCTGCGGCTCGCCGCCGACGGCGACATGGCCGATGAAACGGTTGTCGCGGCCGATCCGGGTCGGTCCGGCGAAACTGCAGTGCGGGCCGATCTGGCAGCCGTCGCCGATCTCCACGTCCGGGCCGATCAGGGTGAAGGCGCCCACGCTCACGCCTTCGCCCAGGCGCGCGCCCGGGTCGATGACGGCGGTGGGGTGGATGCGGGCGTTTTCGTTCATGGGCGGTCCGTCAGGGCGTTATTCGCGGGTGCCGGCGCACAGCACTTCGGCGCAGGCGACGATCTCGCCATCGACCTTGGCCTCGCCGTAGTACACCGCCATGTTGCGGATCACGCGCTTGATCTGCACGTGCAGTTCGAGCACGTCGCCGGGGACGACCTGCTTGCTGAAGCGCGCGTTGTCGACCTTGACCATGTAGAACAGCTTGGACTGCGCGTCGCGGCCCAGCGACAGCTGGGTGAGCACGCCGCCAGCCTGGGCCAGTGCCTCGATGATCAGCACGCCGGGCATGATCGGCTGGCCGGGGAAGTGGCCCTGGAAGAACGGCTCGTTGACGGTCACGTTCTTCACGCCGACGATGCGCTTGGCCTCGATATCCAGGTCGACGACCTTGTCGATCAGCAGGAACGGATAGCGGTGCGGGATCAACTGGCGGATGGTATTGACGTCGACGGGGAGCTTCACGGTTTCGTTCATTCGGCGCTGTCCTGGGTGGAGGCATTGACGCGGCGCGCCAGTGCATCCAGTTGCTTGAACCGGGCGGCATTCTTGCGCCAGGTGCGATTGTCGGTGAGTGGCGTGCCCGACGAGTACTCGCCGGGCTCGCGGATGGAATGGGTGACCAGTGACATGGCGGTGATCAGGACCTGGTCGGCCACTTCGAGGTGGCCGAGCACGCCGGCGCCGCCGCCGACCAGGCAGTAGCGACCGATCTTCGCGCTGCCGGCGGCGGCCGAGCATCCGGCCATCGCGGTATGCGCGCCGATCCGGACGTTGTGGCCGATCTGGACCAGGTTGTCGATGCGCACGTCTTCTTCAAGCACCGTGTCGTCGAGTGCGCCGCGGTCGATGCAGGAGTTGGCGCCGATCTCGCAGTCATCGCCGATGACCACGCCGCCCAGCTGCGGGACGTTGACCCAGCGGCCCGCGTCCATCGCCAGGCCGAAGCCCGCCGCGCCGAGCACCGCGCCGGGCAGGATCCGCACGCGCTTGCCCAGCCGGACCCGGGCCACCAGCGTGACCCGCGCCTGCAGCTCGCAACCCGCGTCCAGCTCGCAGTCCTCGCCGATGGTGCAACCCGGGCCGATCACGCAGCCGGGACCCACCGTGGAGCGCGCGCCGATGCTGACGAAGGGACCCACGTGCGCATCCGGCGACACCTCGGCGGTGGGATCGACCACGGCGCTGGGGTGGATGCCCGGATCGCGCGCCGGCACCCGTTCGAACAGGGCCGAGATGCGGGCGAAGGCGACGTAGGGATCCTTGGCGACCAGCGCGGCACCGGGCGCGGAGGGTACGTCGTCGGCGCGCAGCACGACCACGCCCGCGGTGGAGGTCGCCAGTTGCGAGCGGTAGCGCGGATTGGCGAGGAAGGCCAGCTGCCCGGGGCCGGCGCCGGCCAGGGTGGCCACGCCGTGCACGCGCGCGCCGCCGTCGCCATGCAACTGCAGCGAGAAGCGTTCGGCCAGTTCGGCGGCGGTGAAGGCGGGGGCGTCCATGGCGCGCATTCTAGCCTCACACCCCCGATGGACCGGACCGGACCGGACCGTACGGATTCAGCGGCGGGCGAGCAGGACCAGCAGGGCGCCGGTACCGCCCTGCGCGGGCGGTGCGGAGTGGAAGGCGAGCACGTCGCCGCGCTGGCGCAGCAGCCGGTCGACCAGGTTCTTCAGCACCGGCACGCCTTCGCCGCCGCCGCCGTCCTTGCCGCCACCCTTGCCGTGGATGATCCGCACGCAGCCCAGTCCGGCATCGATGGCCTCGGCCAGGAAGCGGGCCAGCAGGGTTTCGGCCTGCAGCGCGTTGGCGCCGTGCAGGTCCAGTTCGTCCTGGGCCGAGTATTCGCCGCGCCGCAACCGCTGCCATGCTCGGGCTGGGACCCGCTCGCGCCGGAATGCGCTCGCATCGCCGCGCAGCAGGGCCGACTCCGGATCGTTGGCGATGCGCCCGCGGCCGCCTTCGTCGGCGTCCACCGGGCGGCGCGGCACGGGCCCCGGCTTCGGACGAACAGGCGGCGCGGCAGCCGGCGCGCGCAGCGGCGCGACCTTGCCGATCGCGGCCCGGAACAGGCGGGCGTCGTCGTCCTCGTCATCGTGCATCGCCACAGGGTAGCGCAGGCACGAAGCCTTTCCGTCGGCGCGATGTGCGCGGCTGCCGCGAACGCGGGGGAGGCTTCCGGTATCATGCGGATGTTTTCGAGGAAGCCCATGCGCGTACTTGTTTCGAACGACGATGGCGTGGACGCGCCCGGTATCCATGCACTGGCCCAGGGCCTGCGCGACGCCGGACACGAGGTCTATGTCGTAGCCCCGGACCGCGACCGCTCCGGCGCCAGCAATTCGCTGACCCTGGACCTGCCGATCCGGGTCAAGCGGCTGGACCACTACACCTGCTCGGTCGCCGGCACGCCCACCGACTGCGTGCACCTGGCCCTGACCGGCATGTTCGAGTTCGAACCGGACATCGTGGTGTCGGGGATCAACAACACCGCCAACCTCGGCGACGACGTGATCTATTCGGGCACGGTGTCGGCGGCGATGGAGGGGCGCTTCCTGGGCCTGCCCGCGGTGGCCGTGTCGCTGGCCACGCGCAACCACGATGCCAAGCACTACGAGACCGCCGCGCGCGCCGCGGTGGAGATCGTGGCGCGCCTGCTCACCGACCCGCTGCCGGCCGACACCATCCTCAACGTCAACGTGCCGGACCTGGCCTGGCACGAGGTGCGCGGCTTCGAGGTTTCGCGCCTGGGCAACCGCCATCGGTCCGAGCCATGCATCCCGCAGCCGGATCCGCGCGGACGCACCGTCTACTGGATCGGCCCGGCTGGCCCGGAGCAGGACGCCGGACCCGGCACCGATTTCCACGCGGTGCGCACCGGCCACATCTCGATCACCCCGATCCATGTCGACCTGACCCGCTACCAGGCGCTGGAGAAGGTCGCCGGCTGGGTCGGCGGGCTTTCGGCCGCGCTGGCCACCCCGGCCGGCGACAGCGGCGAGGCCGGGGCATGAACCCCAGGCTGCGCATGCAACCGCAAGCGATCGGGCAGGGCATGACCTCCCAGCGCGTGCGCGACCGCCTGGTCGAGCGCCTGCGCGAGGGCGCCAGCAACGGCCAGGGCATCGCCGACGAGCGCGTGCTCAACGTGATCCGCACCCTGCCGCGGCACCTGTTCGTCGACGAAGCGCTTGCCAGCCGCGCCTACGAGGACACCGCGCTGCCGATCGGCCACGGGCAGACGATCTCCCAGCCCTGGGTGGTCGCGCGGATGACCGAGGTGCTGCTTGAGAACGCACCGGCCAAGGTACTGGAGGTCGGCACCGGCTCGGGCTACCAGGCCGCGGTGCTGGCCGCCCTGGGCCTGGAAGTGCATACCGTCGAGCGCATCGGCGAACTCCTGCGGCAGGCGCGCAAGCGTTTCCGCACGCTGGGCATGAACATCCGCAGCAAGCATGACGACGGCCGGATCGGCTGGCCCGAACACGGACCGTACGACGCGATCATCGTCACCGCCGCGGCGCCGGCGCTCGTGCCGGCACTGGTCGACCAGTTGCGGACCGGCGGGGTGCTGGTCGCGCCGGTCGGCGGCAGCAGTTCGCAGGCACTGGTCCGGCTGGTCCGGCGCGAGGACGGCAGCGTGGAGGAGACCCGCCTGGCGGCAGTCACCTTCGTGCCGCTGCTGTCCGGGATGATCGACTGAGTCATGGCCGGATCGGACCTTTCCCGCATCAACGACACCGGATCGCTTGGCGACCAGCTTGAGGCGATCATCGGGCAATTGCCGGAAGACCACCTCAGCCTGGGCGAACTGCTGGAGGTGTTCGGCGACGAAGGCCTGCTGCTGCTGACCATCCTGCTGACCCTGGTATTCCTGATCCCGGTGTCGATCCCGGGCGTGAGCACGGTCTTCGGTGCCGCGATCCTGCTGGTCGGGATCAGCCGCCTGCTCGGTCGGCCGCTGTGGCTGCCGGCGAAGTTGCGTACCCGGCCGCTGCCGGCAGTGAAACTGCGCCCGGCCCTGACTGGCGGCCTGCACTGGGTGCGTCGGCTGGAGAAGATCAGCCGCCCCTACCGCCTGCGTCGCCTGGTCGAGGGTCGCGCGCAAGGCACCTTCAACAACCTGGCCTTCATCCTCGCTGCGCTGTTGCTGATGGTGCCCTTCAGCTTCATTCCCTTCAGCAACACGTTGCCCGCGCTGGCGCTGCTGTTCTATGCCATCGGCATGATCCAGCGCGATGGCACCGCGATCGTGCTCGGGCACCTGGCCAACATCGGTACGATCATCTACTTCGGTATCCTGATCGGCGGTGGTGGCATGGCCGCGCATGGGTTGCTGCGGCATTTCACCGGATGACGGTTGCGCAGGTTTCGCGTAGCCGGCTGGCACGACGGATGGAGCAGTAATGACCGGAATACGTGGGCGGATGCGGGTGGTCCTTGCGATGGTGCTGGCAATGGCGATGGCCGCCTGCAGCAGCACCGTGGTGCGCACCCCTCAGGGCGAAGGCAGTGGTTCGACCGCGTCCGCCGGTCGCAGTGGCGCGACCGTGGTGGTGCAGCAGGGCGATACGCTTTACTCGATCGCCAGGCGCAACGGCGTGGCGGTCACCGACATGGCCCGCTGGAACGGCCTGCAGCCGCCGTACACGATCTACCCGGGCCAGCGCCTGTCGCTGGGCCAGGCAGGCGGGAGCCGCGGCGCGACCGCGCCCACGCGGACCGTGGTCGCGCCCAAGCCAGCGACGACGGCCGGCCAGCAACCGGCCCCCAAGCCGACGAGCGCACCCGCCAGCAGCGGCTTCAGCTGGCGCTGGCCGGCACAGGGCGTGTTGCTGGCGACCTTCGTCCCCGGCGACAACACCCGGCAGGGCATCGACATCGGCGGCAGCAGCGGCCTGCCGGTGACCGCGGCCGCCGATGGCGTGGTGGTGTATTCGGGCGCGGGCCTGGTCGGCTACGGCGAACTGATCATCATCAAGCACAACGAGCAGTGGCTGTCGGCCTATGGCCACAACCGCAAGCGCCTGGTGGCCGAGGGCCAGAAGGTGAAAGCCGGCGAGCAGATCGCCGAGATGGGCCGCAGCGGTACCGATCGCGAGAAGCTGCACTTCGAGATCCGTTACAACGGCAAGCCCATCGACCCGCTGCTGTACCTGCCGAAGCGATAGGGGCGCGCTGCGTCTGAAGGCGTGTCCCGCACGCGGCGCAGATGCCCGGCGTGCGCTCAGGGCGGGCAGGTGGATCGCAGGGCACGTGCCTCGCTCCCCGCAGCGTCCACCCATGACCCGTTGCAGTACCTGGGGAATTCAGGGGCTACCGGCGCGATCGGTCCCGTAGAGCTGGGCCTTGGGCCGCAGCCTCTCGTGATCGGCGCTGAGAGCAGCGGGGCAAGTCCCGCTGCACAAATGACGTAACCGCGGAGCGGTGAAGCCGGCGGCGAGCCGGTGTGGCGGGCAAGCCTCAGCCCAGCAGCAGCGCCACCACGACGCGCCGGCCTTCGCCGGCCAGCACGTTGTAGGTGCGGGCGGCGGCGGCGTTGTCCATGACCTCGATCCCGATGCCGCGGGTCAGGCAGGCGGCCATCACGGCGGCGGGCGGGAACACCTGTCGGCCGCCGGTACCCAGGACCACCAGTTCCGGCTCCAGCGCCAGCAGGGGTTCGAGATGTGCCGGCTCCAGTGCCGTGGACGCGGCGGGTGCCGGCCAGTCCTCGACCAGGCGATCCGGTGCCAGGGCGAAGCTTCGGTTGAGGATCCGGTCGTTGACCCGGGCCTGCTGGCCATCGGCGCCGCGCAGGACCCAGGCGTAGTCGGGGCGTTCGTGGCTCAGCTGCATGGCGCCAGGCTCCTGCGCTCAGGCGCGGGGCAGGACGATCGCGGGCATTTCCCGGGACGGACGGAACAGGGTGGCGGTATGCCCGATCCGCTGCACGAGCGCGGCTCCGGTCTGCTTGGCCAGGGTGTCGATCATGGCGTCGCGGGCGTCGCGATCCTCGGCGCCGACCTTGACCTTGACCAGCTCGTGGCGCTCCAGCACCTCGTCCAGCTCGGCCAGCAAAGCCGGGGTGATGCCCTTGCCCCCGACCTGCATCAGGGCCTTGAGGCCGTGGGCCTGGCCGCGGAGAAAGCGGTTCTGGGCGGCGGTCAGGACAACGGACATCGGGGTTACCGGGGCAGGGCAATGGGTTGTTCAGGGTATCATGGCCGCCCATACCGCCGCGGGCGTTCTCCGCCCGGCCCCCGCATGACCCGCAGCAAGAGCAGCCAACGCTGGCTCCGCGAGCATTTCGCCGATCCCTATGTGAAGAAGGCGCAGGCCGAGGGCCTGCGTTCGCGCGCAGCGTACAAACTGGAAGAACTGATCGAGCGAGACCGGCTGCTGAAGCCGGGCATGGTCGTGGTCGATCTGGGCGCGGCGCCGGGTGGCTGGTCGCAGTTCGTGCGCCAGGCGATGGGTGACGGAGGCCGCGTCGTGGCGCTGGACATCCTGGAGATGCCGCCGCTGGCCGGCGTCGAATTCCTTCATGGCGACTTCAGGGAAGAAGCGGTCTTATCGGAGCTGGAGACGCTGCTGGGCGGCCAGGCCGTCGACCTTGTGCTGTCGGACATGGCCCCCAATATGAGTGGGGTGGATGTCGTCGACCAGGCCCGGGCGATGCATCTCGCCGAGCTGGCGATGGAGTTCGCCGACGGCCACCTGCGTACGGGCGGCGCCTTCCTGATCAAGCTGTTCCAGGGGGTCGGTTTCGACGACTACGTGCGCGAACTACGCCGCCGCTACGAAAAGGTGGCGATCCGCAAGCCGGCGGCCTCGCGCAAGCGTTCGCCGGAAGTCTATGCCCTGGCGCAGGGCAAGCGCGCCCTGATCAGATAAGCTCGACCCAGCGACAACCCCAGCCAGATCCACCCCCACAGCCAGTGCGACACGCCATACACAGGGAAATGCGGAGCCGATGAGGATGAACGACTTGACCAAGAATCTGCTGCTCTGGGTGGTCGTCGCCATCGTGCTGATGGTCGTGTTCCAGAGCTTCTCGCCGCGCGATGGCGCCACCGCCACGGTGGGCCAGTCGCGCAGCTACACCCAGTTCCTGCAGGAAGTGGACGCCGGCCGGATCCGTTCGGTGGTGATCACCGATGCCAGCACGCTGACGACCAACGCGATCCGCTACAAGCGCGCCGACGGCACCGAGGGCCAGGTGACCGGTCCGATGGACATGAAGCTGACCGACCAGCTGCTGAGCAAGAACGTCGACGTGGTCCGCGAGGATCCCAAGAGCGGGCCGAGCTTCTGGAGCATCGTCCTCAACTTCCTGCCCGTGCTGCTGATCATCGGCTTCTGGCTGTTCATCATGCGCCAGATGCAGGGCGGCGGCGGCGGCGCCAAGGGCGCGATGTCGTTCGGCAAGTCGCGGGCCAAACTGCAGGGCGACGACCAGGTCAAGGTGACCTTCGCCGACGTGGCCGGTTGCGACGAGGCCAAGGAAGAAGTCGGCGAGCTGGTCGACTTCCTCCGCGACCCGTCCAAGTTCACCAAGCTGGGCGGCAAGATCCCGCGCGGCATCCTGATGGTCGGCCAGCCCGGTACCGGCAAGACCCTGCTGGCCAAGGCCATCGCCGGCGAGGCCAAGGTGCCGTTCTTCTCGATCTCCGGCTCGGATTTCGTCGAGATGTTCGTCGGCGTCGGCGCCAGCCGCGTGCGCGACATGTTCGAGCAGGCCAAGAAGCACGCGCCGTGCATCATCTTCATCGACGAGATCGACGCGGTCGGTCGCCATCGCGGCGCCGGCCTGGGTGGTGGCCACGACGAGCGCGAGCAGACCCTGAACCAGCTGCTGGTCGAGATGGACGGCTTCGACGGCGGTGAAGGCGTGATCGTGGTCGCTGCGACCAACCGTCCGGACGTGCTTGATCCGGCCTTGCTGCGCCCGGGTCGTTTCGACCGCCAGGTGGTGGTCGGCCTGCCCGACGTGCGCGGCCGCGAGCAGATCCTCAAGGTGCACATGCGCAAGCTGCCGCTGGCCGACGACGTCGAGCCGATGGTGATCGCCCGTGGCACGCCCGGTTTCTCCGGCGCCGACCTGGCCAACCTGGCCAACGAGGCGGCGCTGTTCGCCGCGCGCGAAAACGCGAAGGAGGTCCGCATGGACCACTTCGATCGCGCCCGCGACAAGATCCTGATGGGCGCCGAGCGCCGCTCGATGGCGATGAGCGAGGACGAGAAGACGCTCACCGCCTACCACGAGGCTGGCCACGCCATCGTCGGCCGCGTGGTGCCCGAGCACGACCCGGTCTACAAGGTCACCATCATTCCGCGCGGTCGCGCGCTGGGCGTGACCATGTACCTGCCCGAGGGCGACCGCTACTCGATTAACCGCGTGGCGATCGAATCCCAGCTGTGCTCGCTGTACGGCGGGCGCGTGGCCGAGGAGCTGATCTTCGGCGAGGACAAGGTCACCACCGGCGCCTCCAACGACATCGAGCGCGCGACCAAGATGGCGCGCAACATGGTCACCAAGTGGGGCCTGTCCGACGAGATGGGGCCGATCGCCTATGGCGAGCAGGAGGACGAGGTGTTCCTCGGCCGCTCGGTCACACAGCACAAGAACGTCTCCGACGACACCGCGCGCCGGATTGACGAAGTCGTGCGCGCGATCCTGGACCGTGCCTACGCCCGTACCAAGACCATCCTGACCGAGAACCTCGACAAGCTGCACGCGATGTCGCAGTTGCTGCTGCAGTACGAGACCATCGATGCGCCGCAGATCGACGCGATCATGGAAGGCCGCGAACCGCCGCCGCCGATGGGCTGGGGCAAGGCGGGCAAGGACGGCGACAACAAGAGCGGTCCGCGTCCGTTGCCGCCGGTCGGCGGCCCCGCTACCCAGACCTGAGACGGGCGGCGCATGGCCGACCTGCCTGACCAGCCACTTCCGCGGCCCAGCTATTACGTGAACAACCCGTGGCGCACCCGCGCCACGGGTTGTTTTGCTGGCGCCTCGATGATGCTGACGATCACCGCCATCTTCTACGCGCTCGGGCGGCTGCCGCTGCCGCTGGTCGGCATCTCGGTGCTGCTGGCGATGGGCGCGTTCGGCTTCGGCCTGTATGCGCGCCGTCGCGCCGCGCGCTTCGACGCCGACCTGGGCAACGGCCCGGGCCACTGATCCGTCGAGGGGGAGCGCCATGTTCGATATTTCGCCGCAGCTGGACTGCGCCGGCCGGGTGCTGAAGCTCGATCGCGCCCGGGTGATGGGCATCGTCAACGTGACCCCCGATTCCTTCTCCGATGGTGGCGCCCACGCGGACACCGGTGCCGCGGTCGCGCATGGCCTGAAGCTGGCCGCCGAGGGCGCCGACATCCTGGACGTGGGCGGTGAATCGACACGTCCCGGTGCCAGTGAAGTGCCGCTCGAAGAGGAGCTCCGCCGGGTCGTCCCGGTGATCGAGCGCCTGGTCCGCGAGACCTCCTTGCCGGTAAGCGTGGACACCTGCAAGCCGGACGTCATGCGCGCCGCGGTGGCTGCGGGCGCGGGCATGATCAACGACGTCCGCGCGCTGCGTGCCGAGGGTGCGCTGGAAGCGGCGGCTGCGCTGGGCGTGCCCGTGGTGCTGATGCACATGCAGGGCGAACCGCGCTCGATGCAGGACGATCCGCAGTACGACGATGTCGTCGCAGAAGTGCATCGTTTCCTCGCCGAGCGCATTTTCGCCGCCGAGCTGGCGGGGATCTCAAAGAAGAACCTCGTCGTGGATCCGGGTTTCGGCTTCGGCAAGGCCCTTGCCCACAACCTGGTCCTTCTGGCGCAGCTCGAGCGCTTCGCGGAATTGGGCGTGCCGGTACTGGCGGGCCTGTCGCGCAAGCGCAGCATCGGCGAGCTGACCGGGCGCCAGGATCCGGTCGAGCGCGTCGCCGGTTCCGTCGCGGCCCACGTGATCGCCGCGCAACGTGGCGCGCGGATCGTGCGGGTGCACGACGTCGCCGCGACGGTGGACGCGTTGAAGGTACTGGAAGCAGTGGCGGCCGTGCCGTCCCCCCGGCGCGACGCGACCCCGGCGATCCGCTGGCCCGACGAATAGCGTCGTCTCGCGCCGGAGCTGGCACCGGCTGTCCGGTGCAGCGGCGCCGCTGCGTTTCCCCCTCCAAACCGGTGCTGGGGAAGCCGATGCGTCGACACGCAACGATTGCAGTGCTGCTGCTCGTGGCCGCAGCCTGTTCGCGCGCGCCCGATCCGGGGGCGCCTCCTGCCGGCAAGCCGCCGGACGTGCCGGTTGTCGCGGTTGCCGCCGGAGATCCGATCGAGGGTGAACGTATCGCCACCCGGGTCGGTTGCAATGGCTGCCACGGTCCCGGTGGCCGCGGCGAAATATTCATGGAGCGGCCCGGGCTCGGCCGGGTCGTGGCGCCGAACCTGACCCAGCGCCGCGCGCTATACGACGATGCCGGCCTGGAGGCGCTGCTCCGGCACGGGCGGACCCACGACGGCCACCTCCCGTTCGCCATGCCGATCAAGATGTTCCAGCACCTCAGCGACCATGAGGTGCGCGACATCACCGCCTGGCTGCGCGCGCTGCCGGCCGTGGACAACCCGGAACTGCCCGCCACCGCCCTCGATGCCACGGTTGTCGCGCAACTGGCGGAGGGCACCTTTCCCTATCTCGACGACATGAAGCCCGATCCGGATAATCGCCCGCCGGCCGCACGTCCCGCCGGCGGCGCTGCGCTGGGCCGGCACCTGGCGTTCACCACCTGCGGCGAATGCCACGGCTGGGACCTGAAAGGCTGGGAGGGCGATCCGGCGCCGTCGCTGCTGGTGGTGGCCAGGGCCTACAGTCCGGAGGCGTTCCGCCGGCTGATGCGCGAGGGCACCACCCTGGCCGGCGGCGACAGCAAGCCCACCGGATTGATGAGCGCAGTGGCGCGTTACCGGTTCAAGTCCATGACCGACGAGGAGATCGACGCGCTGCACGCGTTCCTGGTTTCGCAGTGAGGGCGGGGCCAGCGTGGGGCTCCGGTAAGCTTTGCGCCTACCTTTGCCGCGGAAAGCCAGCGCGTGAGTGAACTCGTGCCACGAAACCACCGCCGTCCGGCCGCGTGCGCCTGGGCGACCGGCAACCGAGCGTCGGCCGGCACATGGGCATAGACACGCGGCCCCTGGCGATCGCGGTGATGGGTCCGACCGCGTCGGGCAAGACCGCATTCGCGATCGACGTGGCGAGGCGTTTCGGGGGCGAGATCGTCAGCGTCGACTCGGCGCTGGTCTACCGCGGCCTGGACATCGGCGCGGCCAAACCGGACACGGCCGAGCGCCGCGGGGTGCCGCACCACCTGCTCGACGTGCGTGAGCCGTGGCAGCCGTATTCGGCGGCCGAATTCGCCGCCGATGCACGCGCGGCCATCGAAGGTATCGTCGCGCGCGGCGGCCTGCCGGTGCTGGCCGGTGGCACCGGGTTGTACTTCCGCGCCCTGCTGCGTGGGCTGGCGGCCATGCCGGAGGCCGATCCCGCCTTGCGCGAGGCCATCACCGCCGAAGGGCAGGTGCGCGGATGGGCCGCGCTGCATGCGGAACTGGCACGCGTGGATCCGATTGCCGCGGCGCGGATCGGCAGCGCCGACGCGCAGCGCATCCAGCGCGCCCTGGAAGTGTTCCGCCTCAGCGGCCGGCCGATCAGCGAATGGCAGCGCGATCCGCCGCCGCCACGCCTGCCGCTGCGGGTGCTCCGGCTGGTGCTGGCGCCGCGCGAGCGCGCGACCCTGCACGCCCGCATCGAAAAGCGCTTCGACGCGATGCTGGCCGCCGGCTTCCTCGACGAAGTGCGTGCACTGCGGGCGCTGCCGCAGCTGGGCGGGCATCCGGCTCCGCTGGACCTGCCGGCGCTGCGTGCGGTGGGCTACCGCCAGGCCTGGGAACACCTGGCGGGGGCGAGCACGGCCGCAGAGTTCCGCGACCGCGGGATCTTCGCCACCCGGCAGCTCGCCAAGCGCCAGCTGACCTGGCTGCGCGGCGAGCTGGACGCGCGCTGGTTCGATCCGGAACGTGACGGCGATCAACTCGCAGGCGCCGTTTCCGGTTTCCTCGGCGCGCCGGGCCCGACCCGGGGGCGCGGGCTTGTGTAACATGCCCGCACGGGCCGGGGGAGGCCCCAGTACGTCCCACAAAGAACACCCATAAGAAGAACAAGGGGAACAACGATGTCCAAGGGGCAATCGCTGCAGGATCCTTTCCTGAACGCACTGCGTCGCGAACGCGTGCCGGTATCGGTCTACCTGGTGAACGGCATCAAGCTGCAGGGTACGATCGAATCCTTCGACCAGTTCGTCGTGCTGCTGCGCAGCACCGTGAGCCAGATGGTCTACAAGCACGCCATTTCCACCGTCGTGCCGTCGCGCAACGTCCGGGTCGGACCCGGCGGCGGCTATGTCCAGCAGCCGGGCGAGTCCGCTGACGGCGATATCGACGGTGGCGACGAGGCGGAGTGAAGCTGAAGTTGTTGGAGTCCTGATTGTTCGAACGTTCCCGCAAGGGTGAAAACGCGCTGCTGATCCAGCCCCACGCCGGTGGGGCCGTGCCCGAGGATGTGCTCGAGGAGTTCGCCGACCTGGCCCGCTCGGCGGGTGCCAGCGTCGCGGCGACCCTGACCGCGCGCATCGACAAGCCCAATCCGGCGACCCTGATCGGCAGCGGCAAGCTGGAAGAGGTCAAGGCCGCGGCCGATGCCACCGGCGCCGACCTGATCCTGGTCAACCATCCGCTCAGCCCCGGGCAGGAGCGCAACCTGGAAAAGGCGCTGGAGCGGCGCGTGGTCGACCGTACCGGGCTGATCCTGGACATCTTCGCCCAGCGCGCGCGCAGCCACGAAGGCAAGCTGCAGGTCGAACTGGCGCAGCTCAAGCACATGGCCACGCGGCTGGTCCGCGGCTGGACCCATCTGGAACGCCAGCGCGGCGGTTCGATCGGCCTGCGCGGCCCCGGCGAAACCCAGCTGGAGACCGACCGCCGGCTTTTGCAGAAGCGCCTGGAGCAGTTGCAGCGCCGGCTGGAGAAGGTCGAGGTGCAGCACGCGCAGATGCGCCGCGCGCGGGTGCGCAGCGAACTGCCGCGGGTGGCCCTGGTCGGGTACACCAATGCCGGCAAGTCGACCCTGTTCAATGCACTGACCGGCGCGGACGCCTACGCCGCCGACCAGCTGTTCGCCACGCTCGATCCGACCGTGCGCCGGATCGCCCTGCCGGGCGGCAGCGTGGTCCTGGCCGACACCGTCGGCTTCGTCCGCGACCTGCCGCACGAGCTGGTCGCCGCGTTCCGTTCGACTCTCTCGGAGGCGCGCGAGGCCGACCTGCTGCTGCACGTGATCGATGCGGCCGATCCCCTGCGCGAGGACCGCATCGCCCAGGTCGACGCGGTGCTGGCCGAAGTGGGCGCCGGCGAGCTGCCGCAGTTGCTGGTGTTCAACAAGATCGACCGGATCGAGGGCGCCGAGCCGCGCCACGACCACAACGGCGGCGAATCCGACGATCCGGGCCACCGCGAACGGGTCTGGCTTTCGGCCCGCGATGGTCGCGGCATGGAGCTGCTGCAGGCCGCGCTGGCGCGCCGGCTCGACCTGCAGCGCGTGTTCGGCGAACTGCGCCTGCCGCCGCAGGCCGGGCGCCTGCGCGCGCGCCTGCACCAGCTCGAAGCCGTGCGCGCCGAGCAGGGCGACGAACACGGCTGGCTGCTGCACGTGGACCTGCCGCGTGGCGAGGCCGAGCGACTGGCCGCGCGTGCCGACGGCGAGCCGCTGCGCGCATTGCTGCCGCCGCCGAACGAAGAAGATTGAGCGCATGCCTTGGCCTGGAGGCGGCACGTTCCGATGCCTGGAACGCGTCGTCCCGGCCAGGCCATACCAATGGCCGGGGGAGCGCCGGCGCGGTCTTGCTAGAATCGGGCCCTGACCTGTCCGCCGCCCCGGCGTAGGACCGGCCCCTAAGAAACGGAGTTTTCATGGTCTGGAACACCCCTGGTAGCGGCGGCCCCGGCAGCGGCGGCCCCGGCAAGGGCGGGGATTCCCCCGACAACCCGCCGCGCAACCCGTGGCCGCCGCGGCGGCCCTCGAACAATGGCGGAAGCGGCCTTGACGGCGTGCTGGCGAAGCTGCGCGACCTGTTTGGCGGTGGCAATGGTGCCGGCTTCGGTCGCTGGATCCTGCTGGGCGCGGCCCTGCTGGTGCTGCTGAGCAGCTTCCAGCTGGTTGGCGAGCAGCAGCGCGGCGTCGTCCTGCGCTTCGGCCAGTTCGCACGCGTCATGGAGCCCGGCCCGAACCTGAAGTGGCCGTGGCCGGTGGAGCGGGTGATCAAGGTCAATGCGACCCAGATCAAGACCTTCAGCAACACCGTGCCGGTGCTCACCCGGGACGAGAACATCGTCAGCGTGACCATGAACGTGCAGTACCGGGTCGGCGACCCGCGCCTGTACCTGTTCGGCTCGCGCGATGCCGACCGGATGCTGGAGCAGGTGTCGCAGAGCGTGGTTCGCGAACAGGTCGGCCGTGCCAACCTGGATACCGTCCTCGGCGCACGCGGCCCGTTGTCGGCGAGCGCCGCCAAGCAGCTGCAGGCCTCGCTGGATGCCTACCGCACCGGCCTGGTGGTCACCGAGTTGAACCTGCAGGACGCGCGCCCGCCGGAGGAGGTCAAGCCGGCCTTCGACGAGGTCAACAGCGCCCAGCAGATCAAGGACCAGCTGATCAGCGAAGCCCGCGCCTATGCGGCCCGCGTCGTGCCCGAGGCGCGAGGCGAGGCGGCACGCAGGCGCACTGTGGCCGAAGGCTACAAGGCCGCCAAGATCGCCCAGGCCGAGGGCGACGCAGCCCGCTTCAGCCTGCTGCGCGACGAGTACCGCAACGCGCCCGAGGTCACCCGCAAGCGCCTGTGGCTGGAGACCGTGCAGGACGTGCTCTCGCAGAACCGCAAGGTGGTGGGTGCCGACAGTCGCCAGCTGATCTACGTGCCGATGCCTGCCGCGGGTGCCGCCGCGGCGCCGGCGATGTCGACACCACCCCCCGAGGCGCTGCTGCCGGCGATCGAAAGCAGCCCCGAACCGGCACGCAGCGGCGTGCGTGATCCCGTGCGCACCGGACGCGAGGAGCCTACCCGATGAAATACACGCTCTGGATCGCCCTTTCGGTCGCTGCCCTGCTGGGCCTGCTCGGCTCGGTCTACGTGGTCCGCGAGGGCCAGGTGGGCCTGGTCCTCAACCTGGGCCGCGTGGCCCGCACGGACATCGGTCCCGGCCTGCACTTCAAGTGGCCGCTGGTCGAGACCGTGCGCACCTTCGACAGCCGCTTCGCCCTGATCGATTTCTCGCCGGAGCGTTACCTGACCTCCGAGCGCAAGGACGTCAGCGTCGACTTCGTGGCGATCGGCTACATCAACGATGCGCGCGCGTTCTACCGCGCCACCGGCGGCATCGAGTCGGCCGCGGCCGACCGCCTGGCGCCGATCATCAAGGACTCGCTGCGCAACGAGATCAACTCGCGCACGCTGACCCAGCTGGTGTCCGGCGACCGCAGCGAGGTGATCGCCAAGCAGCTGGAGGGGATCAACAAGGGCGCCGAGACGCTGGGCATGCGCATCGTCGACATCCGCCTCAAGCAGATCGACCTGCCCACCGACAGTGACGTGATCAAGCAGGTCTACGACCGCATGCGCGCCGAGCGCAAGCAGGTGGCCAGTGCGCTGCGCGCCGAGGGCGAGGAGCAGGCGCGCACCGTGCGTGCGCAGGCCGATCGCGACCAGGCAGTGCTCGTGGCGGAAGCCGAGCGCGATGCGCAGCGGTTCCGCGGCGAAGGCGATGCACAGGCCGCGCGCCTGTTCGCGCAGGCCGCTGAAGGCGACCCGGGCTTCTTCGCGTTCCACCGAAGCCTGCAGGCCTACCGCGCCGCGTTCGCCGACGGACAGGGCGTGATCGTGCTCGATCGCGACGATCCGTTCCTGCAGTACTTCAAGAACGAGCGCTGATGCCCGCCGCGCTCGTCCAGGCCCTGTGCCTGGTGGCGGTGCTCGAAGGGCTGTTCCTGTTCGCTGCGCCGGGCCTGTGGCGGCGGACCATGGAACAGCTGCTGGCCAATCCGGACGCCGCCTTGCGGCGTCTCGGGGCCGTGGTCCTCGTCGGCGGCCTCGCGTCGCTGTGGTTCGTGCGGGCGGGCTGAGTCCCGTCGCACCATTGCCTCTCCGCTCCGGCAGGAGCGGGCAGGGCCGCGCACCGGTGCGTCGCGACCGCGATCGCGTCGCCCCGCTGCCGCTACGGCCAGTCGATCGTGCCGCGGACCACGCTCACCACGCGGCCACCCGACCAGACTTCGCCTTCTCCATCCACCTGCATTTCCAGGCGGGCGTCGTAGCCGACTTCGCGGCCCTGGCTGACCCGGTAGCGGCCGTCGTTTCCCGGCAGCGCATCGCGCTGCGCCAGCCACGCGGCCAGCGTGGCGTTGGCCGCCCCGGAGGCGGCATCCTCGAACATCGCCGGCCCCCCGACGAACGCGCGCGCGGCGACCTGGTAGTCGCCGCCCGTGCAGCGGGCGAAGGCGAGCACACCCATGCTTTCGGTGGCCCGCGCCAGGGCGGCGATCGCTTCCCAGTCGGGCATGGCGTTGCGCAGGGTGGCCTCGTCGCGTGCTTCGGCCAGCCACCAGCGACGGCCGCCGTCCATCAGCGCCGGCGGCAGTTCGCCCAGTGGCAGCCAGTCCAGGGCTTCTGCCATGCGCGAGCCGCGGCCATCGGCGGTCTCCACCAGGCGCGAGCGCGGCGTGCGGATCGCGATCCGGCGCACGCCGCCGGATGCGTCGACCCGCAGCGGCAGCAGGCCGGCGATGCCTTCCTGCAGGAGCATGCCGTCCTGCGCTTCCGCGATCCCTGCGTCCAGCACCACGTGCGCGGTGCCGACGCTGGGGTGGCCGGCGAAGGGGACTTCGCGCTTGGGGCTGAACATGCGGATGCCGTAACTGGCGCCAGGCCGCGTCGGCGGGAACACGAAGGTGGTTTCCGGCAGCCGGGTCCAGCGGGCGATCGCCTGCATCGTCGCGTCGTCCAGGCCGGCGGCTTCAAGCACCACCGCCAGCGGATTTCCGGCGCCGGGACGGTCGGCGAACACGTCCACCTGGACGAAGGGGCGCGTGGCCATGGCGACGATCCTGTCGGGGGAGGCGGCCGAGGTTACCAGTCCACCGTGCCACGGATCACCGCGTGCACCCGGCCGCCGACCCAGACGCCGTCCTCGTCGTCGACTTCCAGCGCCAGCCGCGCATCGCGGCCGATCTCGCGGCCCTGGCTGGCGATGTAGCGGCGACCCCGGCCCGGCAACCGCCCATGCCGGTGCAGCAGGGCGGCAATGCTGGCGTTGACGCTGCCGGTCGCCGGGTCCTCGGCGATGCCGACCGCGGGAGCGAATGCGCGAACCACCAGGTCCGAGTCGCTTTCGCCGCGCGCGAATACGGCCAGCTTGCCGCTGCCGGGCAGGCCGGCGATGGCGGTGAGATCCGGCCGCAGGCCGCGCACAGCGGCCTCGTCGGCCAGCTCCAGCAGCCACCAGTCCGGGCCGTTGTTCCAGAGCGCCGGGGCAAGCGCGCCGCGCGCGGCGCCCCAGACGGTGTCGGCAACCAGCCAGGCGGGCGCGGCCACGTCTTCGCGGACGCGCGCCTGCGGGCTGCGTACCGATGGCTGCACGTCGTCGCCGTCGCGGTCGATCCGCACTGGCAGCAGGCCCGCGGCGCATTCCTGCACGAGCCGGCCGTCGCGTTCGCGCGCCAGGCCGGCGTCGAGCGCGGCCCAGGCAGCGCCGACGCTGGGGTGGCCAGCGAAGGGCAGTTCCATCCGCGGGGTGAAGATGCGGATCCGGTAATCGGCCTGCGCCGCGGTGGGCGGCAGGAAGAACACGGTTTCGGACAGGTTGGTCCAGGCCGCGAATGCCTGCATGGCCGCGTCGTCGATGTCGCCGGCGTCGTAGACCACCGCCAGCGGATTACCGGCGCCGGGGCGGGGGGCGAACACGTCGAGCTGGATGTAACGGCGGGTTTGCATGCGCGGAATCCTGGCGGGAGTGCACGTGGCAGGGGCGAAGTATGGAGCCGCGGTGGCGCCCGCGCGGGGCCGGGTCGACGGCTGCCGCAGCGAAGCGCGCCAAGGCGGTGCCCGCCGCCTGCCGGCAGCGGGTTCCGGGCCGTCGATTCGGCTTAGAATCGACGGTTCATGCCCGGTGGTCGGGTGGTCCCCCAGCGCACTCCATGTCCCCAGCTTCGCCCAAGCAAGACTCCGCCACGGGCGGATGGATCGTCCTCAAGTTCGGTGGTACCTCGGTGTCGCGGCGCCATCGCTGGGACACGATCGGCCGGCTGGCGAAAAAACGGGCGGAAGAGACCGGCGCGCGCGTGCTGGTCGTGGTGTCCGCGCTTTCGGGCGTGACCAACGAACTGACGGCCATCGCCGATGGTGCAAGCGACAGCGCGCAGCGCGTGCAAGGACTTGTGCAGAGGCACCTGGATTTCGTCGCCGAGCTCGGGCTGGACGCCGAAGCGGTGCTCGGCGCGCGCCTGGCGGCACTGCGCGGCCTGCTCGACGACCCGCGCGCGGCCACGCGGCCGCTGGACTGGCAGGCCGAAGTGCTCGGCCAGGGCGAGCTGCTGTCATCCACGCTCGGTGCCGCGTACCTGCGCACGCAGGGCCTGGACATGGGCTGGACCGATGCGCGCGACTGGCTCGACGCGCTGCCGCCGCAGGCCAACCAGAGCGACTGGTCGCGACGGCTGTCGGTGAGCTGCCAGTGGCAGGCCGACGCGGCCTGGCATGCGCGTTTCGACGCACAGCCCACGCGCCTGCTGATCACCCAGGGTTTCATCGCGCGTCATCCCGAGGGCGGCACCGCGATCCTCGGACGCGGCGGTTCGGACACCTCGGCCGCCTACTTCGGTGCATTGCTCGGCGCCAACCGCGTGGAAATCTGGACCGACGTGCCGGGCATGTTCAGCGCCAACCCACGCGAAGTGCCTGACGCGCGCCTGCTCAACCGGCTCGGCTATGCCGAGGCGCAGGAGATCACCACCACCGGCGCCAAGGTGCTGCATCCGCGCTCGATCAAGCCGTGCCGCGATTCGGGCGTGCCCATGGCGATCCTCGACACCGAACGCCCGGAACTGCCCGGCACCACCATCGACCGAAGCGCGGCGACGGTGCCAGGGGTCAAGGCGATCAGCCGCCGCAACGGCGTGGTGCTGGTGTCGGTGGAAGACATCGGCATGTGGCAGCAGGTCGGTTACCTGGCCGAGGTGTTCGCCCTGTTCCGCAAGCACGGCCTGTCGGTGGACATGATCGGCACCTCGCAGACCAACGTCACCGTGTCGCTGGACCCGAGCGAGAACCTGCTCAGCGAGAACGTGCTGGCGGCACTGGCCACCGACCTGGAGAAGATCGGCCGGGTCAAGGTGATTGTTCCGTGCGCGGCGATCACGCTGGTCGGCCGCGGCATGCGCTCGCTGTTGCACAAGTTGTCGGAGGTGTTCTCGAGCTTCGGCCACGAACGCGTGCACATGATCTCGCAATCGTCCAACGACCTTAACCTGACCTTCGTGATCGACGAGGCCGATGCCGACGGCCTGCTGCCGGAACTGCACGGCGCGCTGATCGACAGCGGCGCGATGCCGGTGCTGGAGAAGGAAGTCTTCGGGCCGCGCTGGCGCGAGCTCGATGGCGCGGTGCGGCCGCGGCCGGTGCCGTGGTGGCATCGCGAGCGACCGCGCCTGTTGCAGATGGCCGCGGCCGGCACGCCGCGCTACGTCTATCACCTGCCCACCGTGCGTGCGCGTGCGCGCGCACTGAAGGCGGTGGCCCCCGTCGACCAGCGCTACTACGCGATCAAGGCAAATTCGCACCCGGCGATCCTGCGTGCACTGGTGGACGAGGGCTTCGGCCTGGAGTGCGTGTCGTTGGGCGAGCTCCGGCACGTGTTCGCGTCGGTGCCGGGCCTGGATCCGCGCCGGGTGCTGTTCACGCCCAGCTTCGCGCCGATGCACGAGTACGAGCAGGGCTTCGCCCTGGGCGTCACCGTCACCGTGGACAACGTCGAGGCGCTGCGGCGCTGGCCGGAGCTGTTCCGCGGCCGCCAGGTCTGGCTGCGCATCGACCTGGGCCACGGCGACGGCCACCACCAGAAGGTCAACACCGGCGGCAAGGATTCCAAGTTCGGCCTGTCGGCGCAGCGCGTGGACGAGTTCGTCGACGCGGCGCGCGCGCTGGGCACCACCATCACCGGCCTGCATGCGCACCTGGGCAGCGGGGTGGAGAACGCGGGCCACTGGCGGCAGATGTGCGACGAGCTGGCCGGCTTCGCCCGCCGCATCGGCACCGTGTCCACGCTCGACATCGGCGGCGGCTTGCCGATTCCCTACAGCGCCGACGACGAGCCGTTCGACCTGGACGCGTGGGCGGCCAGCCTGGCGGAGGTGCGTGCGGTACACCCGGCGTTCGGGCTGGTGATCGAGCCGGGCCGCTACCTGGTCGCCGAGTGCGGCGTGCTGCTGGCCCATGCCACCCAGGTGATCGAGAAGGATGGTGTGCTGCGCGTAGGCCTGGACGCGGGCATGAACGCCCTGGTGCGGCCCGCGCTGTACGACGCCTGGCACGACATCGTGAACCTGCAGCGCCTGGACGAGGCGGCCGAGGCGATGTTCGACATCGTCGGCCCGATCTGCGAATCCAGCGACATCTTCGGCAGGCAGCGCCCCCTGCCGGCGGCCACCGCGCCGGGCGACGTGATGCTGATCGCCGACGCGGGCGCCTACGGCCACGCGATGGCCAGCACCTACAACCAGCGCGAGCTGCCCGCCGAGGACGTGATCGATGAGTCCGCGGGCTGAGTTCATCGCCCTGGCGACGCTGGCCGGCATCGTGGTCGCGGTGCTGGGATACCTGCTCGCCTCGAGCTTCGTGTTCGAGCAGCCGCTGGGCGAGGCGCTGCGCATGGGTGCGCGATGGAGTCCCACAGGCGGCCTGGCTGCGCTGGGTGCTGCCTGGATCGTGACCGCGTGGCACGGGCGTCGGGGCAGGGCGGGACGCCGGTGGCGCACCCCGGGCCTGGCCCTGCGCGCGACGCTGCTGGCACTCCTGCTGTACCCGCTCGCGGTCGCCTGCTGGGTGCTGTCCACCGGCTTGCTCGACCAGCAGTTCGCCACCGCCGGCATGCCGCTTCGCGAGCTGGCGGACTGGGTGCCTTCCATCGTGTTCGGCGCTACGCTCGCGGCCCTGCTGATCGGGACGCTGCCGGCGTTCGCCATCGCCTTCATGCTCGGCCGTCGCTACCTGCGACGGCTGGCAGGTTCCACCACGGATATTGCATGACCAGTTTCGATCGAGACGCCATCCGGACCTTCCGCTTCGTGCGCTGCGGCTTCGATGCCGCCACCGGCGTGGCGGAGCTCGCCTACGCCTTCGATGATGGCCCGGAGCTGGTGGAGACCGTCACCGTGCCCGGTGCGCCGTTCGTGCTCGACGACCAGCGTGCAGCCGCCGTCGAGCGTGCGTTGCGCCTGCTGCACCTCATCGCCGGCGTCAGCTACTACAAGGCCGCGGTACCCGGACAGATCCGCATCGACGGTTACGCGATCGATGCCGCAACCGCGGCGTTACTGGAACAGGTCTACCTCAACGGACTGGGCGAGTTCGCCTATCGCAACGGCCTGGACCTGCACGGTCGGATCCGTTTCCCCGTGGGCGTCCTGGCCGAAGAGGCTGTCGCGCCTGCATCGGCCGCGCCTGCGCTGGGCCTGGCTGCGCGCGCGCTGGTCGCCATCGGCGGCGGCAAGGATTCGCTGGTCAGCATCGAGGCCCTGCGCGCGGCCGGCGTGGACCAGGTCGTGACCTGGATCGGCGGTTCGCAGCTGATCCGCACCTGCGCCGAACGCACCGGCCTGCCGACCCTGAACATCGGTCGCGCACTGGCGCCGGCGCTGTTCGAGATCAACCGGCAGGGCGCGTGGAATGGCCACATCCCGGTGACCGCGGTGAATTCGGCGATCCTGGTGCTGGCCGCGCTGCTGACCGGTGCCGGGCAGGTGGTCTTCTCCAACGAGCGCTCGGCCAGCTACGGCAGCCTGATCGTGGCCGCCGACGGCACCGTCACCGGCGAGGTGAACCACCAGTGGTCCAAGGGCTGGGCCTTCGAACGGGCATTCGGCGAGCACGTCGAAGCCACGGTCGCGGCCGACCTGCATTACTACTCGCTGCTGCGACCCCTTTCGGAACTGGCGGTAGCCCGGCAGTTCACGAAGAGCGACCACTACGACGCGTACTTTTCCAGCTGCAACCGCAATTTCCACATCCTCGGCGAGAAGCCCGCGCAACGCTGGTGTGGGCTGTGCCCGAAATGCCACTTCGTGTTCCTGGCGCTGGCGCCGTTCATGCCCAAGACGCGGCTGGTGCGGATCTTCGGCCGCAACCTGCTTGACGACGTTTCGCAGGCGCCTGGTTTCGATGCGCTGCTGGAATTCCAGGACCACAAGCCGTTCGAATGCGTGGGCGAGGGGCGCGAGTCGCGTGCCGCGATGGCCGCGCTGGCCGCGCGCGCGGACTGGCGCGAGGACGTCCTCGTGGCGCGCTTCGTCCGCGAGATCCAGCCTCAGCTGGATGCGCGCGAACTGGCGGTCGATGCGCTGCTCGTGATCGACGGCGAACATCGCGTGCCTGCCGCCGTATGGGAGCGGGTGAGTGCGCGTTTCGCAGCTTGAAGGGCGCCGCGTCGCGCTGTGGGGATGGGGGCGCGAGGGCCGCGCCGCCTGGCGCGCCCTGCGCACATCGCTGCCGGCACTGCCGCTGACCCTGTTCTGCAACGAGGCCGAAGCGACCGAAGCGGCTGCGCTCGGCGATCCACTGCTCACGCCCGATGTGCGGATGGATGCCGACCTGCTCGCGGCCTTCGACGTGGTGGTGAAGTCGCCGGGCATCAGCCCGTACCGGCCCGAAGCCCTGGCCGCGTCCGCGCGCGGCACCCGCTTCATCGGTGGCACCGCGTTGTGGTTCGCCGCGCACCCCGATGCGCGCACGGTCTGCGTCACCGGCACCAAGGGCAAGAGCACCACCACTTCGCTGCTGGCGCACCTGCTGCGCGCAGGCGGGCACCGCACCGCGCTGGCCGGGAACATCGGCCTGCCCCTGCTGGAGGTTGCCGAGGATCCCGCGCCGGAGTTCTGGGCGATCGAACTGTCCAGCTACCAGACCGGCGACGTGGCGGGCAGCGGCGTGCACCCGGAAGTGGCGGTCGTGCTCAACCTGTTTCCCGAGCACCTGGACTGGCACGGCAGCGAGGCGCGCTACGTCGAGGACAAGCTGGCCCTGGTCACCGCGGCGCGCCCGCGCACGGCGGTGCTCAACGCGGCTGATCCGCGCCTGGCGGCGCTGGACCTGCCCGGAAGCGGGGTCGCCTGGTTCAACCGCGAGGACGGCTGGCACCTGCGCGGCGATGCGCTCTACCGCGGCGACGCCTTCGTCTTCGACACCCTGGCCGTGCCCCTGCCGGGCCGGCACAACCGCGGCAACCTGTGCGCGGTGCTGGCGGCGATCGAGGCGCTGGGCGTGGATGCCGCGCCGCTGGCGCCGGCAGCGCTGGACTTCCGCCCGCTGCCGCACCGGCTGCAGTGGCTGGGCGAGCGCGACGGGCTCGCATGGGTCAATGATTCGATCAGCACGACCCCGCACGCCAGCCTGGCGGCGCTGGATTGCCATCGCGCGCGCCGGGTGGTGATCCTGCTTGGTGGACATGATCGCGGCCTGGACTGGTCGGAGTTTGCCGCGCGCATGGGGGAATCGGCGCCGCTGGGTGTCGTAACCATGGGGGCCAACGGCCCGCGGATCCACGCGTTGCTCGCGCCGCTCGCAGCCGGGGGGCACTTCATGCTGGAAGCAGCGGGCGACTTGGCCGATGCGGTGTCACGCGCGCGCGCTTTGCTCGGTGGCGAGGGCGTGGTGCTGCTTTCGCCGGGTGCTCCCAGCTTCGGCGCCTATCGCGACTACACCGAACGCGGCCGCCATTTCGCCGCGCTGGCCGGTTTCGATCCGGACAGCATCAGCGCGATCCCGGGACTGGGCATCGCCCCGTAGCAGGGCGGATCGCCGCCGCCTGTCCCGCAATGCCGGCACGCAACCGGTCGCGTGCGCGCTGGCGTCATGCGGGAGGGCGGGGCCGCCTCGGGTTTCGCGTGCACACGTCACGCCGCCAGCGAGGGTCCGCGGACTACACTCGCCGCTCCCGACCCCGGAGCATCGACCATGCGCAGTTCCCTGATCGCGGCGTGCGCCTTGTTCGCCGTCGTGCTGTCGTCGCCTGCCGCGGCCAAGCCGCGCACCGAAAAGCTGGAATGGACGATCGGCAAGGACCGCTTCAGCGGCGTGCTGGTCTACGACGACGAAGACAGCGAACGCCGCCCCGGCCTGGTGATGGTGCCCAACTGGATGGGCGTGACCGATGCCTCGGTCGAAACCGCGCGCCGCATCGCCGGCGACGACTACGTGGTGCTGGTGGCGGACGTGTACGGCAGCAAGGTGCGGCCGAAGGACAGCAGCGAGGCCGGCAAGATCGCCGGCGCCCTGCGCGAAGACCGTGCCGTGCTTCGCGCCCGCGGACTCGCGGCGGTGGAGGCACTCAAGGCGCAGGCAGGCAAGGTACCCGTGGACGCGGGCCGGGTCGGTGCAGTCGGTTTCTGCTTCGGCGGCACCGCAGTCCTTGAGCTGGCGCGCGCGGGCGTGCCGCTGGCCGGCGTGGCCAGCCTGCATGGTGGGCTCGGCACGTCGACCCCGGCGGTCGCGGGGAATACGGTCAAGGCGCCGGTGCTGGTCCTCAACGGCGCCGCCGACAAGGCGGTGAGCCAGGAGGACATCGTCGCCTTCGGCAAGGAAATGGATGCGGCCGGCGCGGACTGGCAGTTCGTCAACTTCAGCGGCGCGGTGCACTGCTTCGCCGAGGAGAGCGCCGGCAACGATCCGGCCAGCAACTGCCGTTACGACGCGCGCGCGGCGCGGCGCGCCTTCGTCATGCTCGACAATTTCTTCGAGGAGCGCTTCGGCGACTGAGCCGGTTGGCGGCGAGGGCGATGCGCGTCGGCGCATCGCCTTGCGGTTGCGCCTGGTTCTCGAGGGATCACGGCCCGGGTGCGAAACCAGCCGCTGCGCTGACGATGGCGCGCACTCAGTGCGAGCGTTCGACCGCGTAGCGGGCCAGTCCCCGCAGCGCGGCGAGGGCTTCCGAATCGGGCAATCCCGCCAGTGCAGCCTCGGCCGCGACCGCATAGTCGAGCGCGAGCCGGCGGCTGTATTCCAGTCCGCCGGTGGCGTGGATCGCGGCGAGCGCTTCGGGCATCGCCTCGCTGTCGCCGTCCTGGATGATCGCGCGCAGGCGATCGCGGGTGGCAGCGTCCGAATGGGCCATCGCATGGATCAGCGGCAGCGTCGCCTTGCCCTCGGCCAGGTCGTCGCCGAGGTTCTTGCCCAGGTCGCCGGCGTCGGCGGTGTAGTCGAGTACGTCATCGGCGATCTGGAAGGCGTAGCCCAGGTTCATCCCGTAGTCGTACAGCGCCTGCTGGGTGCGGGCGTCAGCGCCCGACGCCAGCGCGCCGAGCTGCGTTCCGGCGGCGAACAGCACCGCGGTCTTGCGTTCGATCACGCGCAGGTACGCAGCCTCGTCGGTGTCCGGGTTGCGCACGTGCAGCAGCTGCAGCACCTCGCCCTCGGCGATGCGGTTGGTGGTGTCGGCGAGGATCTGCATGACCTCCATCCGGTCCAGTTCGACCATCAGCTGGAAGCTGCGCGAGTAGAGGAAGTCGCCGACCAGCACGCTGGCCGCGTTGCCCCATATCGCATTGGCGGTGCGGCGGCCGCGGCGCAGGTCGGATTCGTCGACCACGTCGTCGTGGAGCAGGGTCGAGGTGTGGATGAACTCGACGATCGCCGCCAGCTGGTGGTGGTCGGCACCGGTCCCGCCGGTCGCCTGCCCGGCCAGCACCACCAGCATCGGCCGCAGGCGCTTGCCGCCGGCCGAGACGATGTGTTCGGCGATCTGGTTGATCAGGACGACATCCGAGGCCAGGCGGGTGCGGATCAGCGCATCGACGGCGGCCATGTCCGGCGCGGCCAGCGCCTGGATCCGTGGCAGGGGGGCGTAGGTGGAGGGGTTGGGGAGGTCTGCCATGCGTGCCGCCTGGGAAAGTCACTGAATTATAAGGGGCAGGCACGGGCAAACCCTACCCCGGGACGGGTATTCCGGTGATTGCCGGGATGCCGCCGGTATACTCCAATGTCTCCATGTCCGGGCTTCGCCGGACCTGAAACGGAATCCAAAACTATGGCGCGCGGCATCAACAAGGTGATCCTGGTCGGCAACCTCGGCGACGATCCCGAAACCAAGTACACCCAGTCCGGCATGGCAGTGACCATCGTCCGCCTGGCGACCACCAGCGTGCGCAAGGATCGCGACGGCAACACCCAGGAGCGCACCGAGTGGCACCGGGTTAAGTTCTTCGGCAAGCTCGGCGAGATCGCCGGCGAGTACCTGCGCAAGGGCTCGCAGTGCTATGTCGAGGGCAGCATCCGCTACGACAAGTTCACCGGCCAGGACGGGCAGGACCGCTACATCACCGAGATCGTCGCCGACGAGATGCAGATGCTCGGCGGGCGCGCCGGTGGCGGTGGTGGTGGCGAAGGCTATGCCGACCGCGGCGAGCGCCCGCAGCGCAGCGCACCTCCGCGTCGCGATGCGCCCCCGCGCAGCGCACCGGCGGCAGCTGCCGCGGCACCGCAGGCGGGTGGCGGCTTCAACGACGATTTCGCGGACGACGATATTCCGTTCTGAAGACGGGGTGTTTCCGGCAGGGATCGGGTACCGGAATCTTCCCTGTCGGCGACCGGTTCGCACGCGATTGCGTCGTGCTTTCCGGTCGCGGTGCCTTTGCCTGGTCGATTCCGTCGGGGCGCGGGCATGACGGTGCCGGTCGACTCCGCAGAAGCCGGCAGTCGCGGATCTTCAGCGCGCGCGCCGGGGTAGGCCGGTCCAGCGATCGCATGCTCGATGCCTGCACGACCCCGCGGTTCCGTCCCGGGATCTTTTCTGCCGCCCGGCCAGTGGACAGGTCCGTCGCGTCGACGTGACCGGTCCGATTGTGACTCCCGGCATGGCATTGCGGCGCCGGTCTCAGCTACGCTCGCGGCGCAGGCCTCATGGGGATGGCCGCGTCCAGGCAAGGGAAGTTGGATGATCCGAAGCAAGGGGGCAGGCGCCGCGCGCATGCTGTGCATGGTGCTGGGCCTGTGTTTTTGGAGCGGTGCGGTGCAGGCGGCCACGACGGTCGAAGTGGACCAGTTCATCCGCAAGGCGCAGTTCCGCGATGTGAAGCTGTCCCCGGATGGGACGTACCTGGCGGCGACGCTGCCGGGCGAGGACCGTACGACGCTGGTGATCCTGCGCTTGTCCGACATGAAGGTCAGCGCGCATTTCGCGTTGGGCCGCGACACCGATATCGCGGATTTCCACTGGGTGAACCCGGGGCGCGTCCTGCTGAGCGTGGCGCAGAAGTTCGGCCGGCTGGCGCAGCCGCAACCCACGGGGGAGATCTTCGGCGTCAATGCCGACGGCGGCCGGGCGGGGGTACTGGTGGGGCAGCGTGCCTCGGGCAAGGCCGGCACCCGGATCCAGCCCAGGCAGCCGGCGCTGGTCTGGGCGCGCCTGGTCGACGACCTGCCGGAGGACGACCGCTACGTCATCCTCACCGTCGGCGAATTCAGCGAGGCCGGCTTCACGCGCGCCGAACGCATGGATGTCAATACCGGCGCCCGGATCGTGGTTGCCAAGGTGCCGGTTGCAAATGCGTCGTTCGCCACCGATCACGACGGCGTCGTGCGCTTCGCCTGGGGCACGGACAGCGACAACCGCAGCAGGCTCTACTACCGCGCCGGTGAAGGGGCGGACTGGTCGGTGATCAATGACCAGGCGCGCAGCGGGCGCGCGGAGTACCCGGTGGGCTTTTCCGCCGATGGTGCCACCGCCTACCTGCGCGTGAGCCACGTGCGTGGGCCGGACAGCATCGTCGCCCTGCACGTGGCCGATGGCGGTCGCCGCGAAGTGCTGCGCGACGACACCGTGGACCCGCACCAGATCGTCTACGCCACCAGCGGGCCACGCGAGCCGATTGGCGCCTTGTTCATGGCCGGCACTCCGCGCACCGTATTCTTCAAGCCCGATCATCCCGATGCGCGATTGCAGCGCAGCCTCGAGCCGGCATTCGAAGGCGAACTGGTGCGGGTCCTCGCGCGTACCGGGAACGGCGACCGTTCGCTGCTGCTGGTCACCTCGGACCGCAACAGCGGCGATTTCTTCCTGTTCGACCACGCCACCCGCAACGCCGAACGCCTCGTCAGCCGGCGCGAATGGCTCGATCCGATGCGCATGGTCGAGAACCGGCCGGTGTCGCTGCGGGCAAGGGACGGCTTGGCCCTGCATGGCTACCTCACCGTGCCCGCCGGTTCGGACGGCCGCGGGCTGCCGATGGTGCTGTTGCCGCACGGCGGGCCCTACGGCGTCAAGGACTCGTGGGAGTTCGACGACGAACCCCAGTTGCTGGCCGCGGCGGGCTATGCGGTGCTGCGGGTCAATTTCCGCGGATCGGGCGGCTACGGCAACGCGTTCACCGAAGCAGGCGCCCGGCAGTGGGGCCTGGCGATGCAGGACGACCTTACCGATGCGACCCGCTGGGCGATCAGCGAGGGCATCGCCGATCCGGCGCGTATCTGCATCTATGGCGCCAGCTATGGCGCCTACGCAGCGCTGGCGGGAGTGGCCAGGGAGCCGGCGCTGTATCGCTGCGCGGCAGGCTATGTCGGCGTGTACGACCTGGTCGAACGCAGCGAGTCGCTGGTCGACCGGGGGCGCTGGATGGCGACCTGGTCCAGGGAGTGGATTGGCGATGACAGGGCGGCACTGCTCGCCGTGTCGCCCAACCATCTCGCCGACCGCATCCGGGTGCCGGTGTTCCTCGCTGCCGGAGGCCAGGACACGATCGCCCCGCCCGCGCATACCCGGAAGATGGAAGCCGCGCTGCAGCGCGCCGGGGTCCCGGTCGAGTCGCTGTACTACCCCGACGAGGGCCATGGCTTCTACACCGAAGCCCATCAGCGCGAGTACTACAGCCGCCTGCTGGCCTTCCTCGATCGCCACATCGGCGCCGGCGCAAAGCCCTGACGGCAAAGGGCCGGGCCGGGCAGGGCTGGACTTGCCCGCGCCCGGCCGATAGCGTGTCCGGCTTCATGTTTGCAGGGGAAACCGCATGGCCCAGTCCGGCCCGCCGCAGCTCACTTTCCGCGCCGTCGTCCTCGCCATCGTCCTGGCGGTGGTGCTGTCGGCCGCCAACGCCTACCTGGGCCTGTTCGCCGGCCTGACCGTGGCCACCGCGATCCCGGCGGCCGTCGTGTCGATGGGCGTGCTGCGCCTGCTTGGCGGCGGCACGATCCTGGAGAACAACATCGTCCAGACCGGCGCGTCGGCCGGTTCCTCGATCGCCGCCGGCGTCATCTTCACGATCCCGGCCCTGGTGCTGATGGGCTACTGGCCGAACTTCGACTACTGGTGGGTGCTGGGCATCGCCGGCCTGGGCGGCCTGCTCGGCGTGCTGTTCTCCGTGCCCCTGCGGCGCACGATGATCGTCGAAGAACCGCTGCCGTTCCCGGAGGGCAAGGCCGCGGCCGAAGTGCTCAAGGCCGGCGAGAACCCGGGTCCGGGCCTGAAGATCCTGGGCATCTCGGCGGCGATCGGCGCGCTGGTCAAACTGTCGGCGGCCAACGGCCTGCGCGCCATCCCCGACAGCTGGGCGGTGGCCGGCTACTTCGCCAACAACAAGATCATCGCCTACCTCGGTACCGGCCTGTCGCCGGCGCTGCTCGGCGTGGGTTACATCGTCGGCCTCAACGTGGGCATCGTCGTGCTGTCGGGCGCGATCCTGTCCTGGCACATCGCCATCCCGCTGTACAACGCCTTCTTCCTCGGCAGCGACCCGGCCCTGGCCGCTTCGATCGCCGGGGCGCCGGCGGCCGATGCGGCGTTCGCGATCTGGTCGGCCAAGATCCGCTTCCTCGGCGTCGGCGCGATGCTGGTCGGCGGCGTCTGGACGCTGTTCTCGCTGCGCAACTCGCTGCTGGCCGGCATCCGCAGCGGGTTCGCCGCCGCGCGCAAGAGCGCGGGCGGGGAAGTCACCAGCGAGACCGATCGCGACCTTCCGATGAAGTGGATGCTGGTGGCGCTGGTCCTGTTCGTGCTGCCGTTGCTGGCGCTGTACCAGGCCATCGTCGGCCAGTGGCACGTCAGCATTCCGATGACGATCATCATGATCGTCGCGGGCTTCCTGTTCGTTTCGGTGTCCGGTTACCTGGCCGGCCTGGTCGGTTCCTCGAACAACCCGGTCTCGGGCATCACCATCGCCACCATCCTGTTCGCTTCGGTGGTGTTGCTGATGCTGCTCGGCGCCGATGGCCAGAAGCAGGTCAACGGTGCGCCGCTGGGCGCGGTGGCCGCGATCATGATCGGCGCGGTGGTCTGCTGCGCGGCGGCGGTCGGTGGCGACAACCTGCAGGACCTCAAGACCGGCTACCTGGTCGGCGCCACGCCGTGGAAGCAGCAGCTGATGCTGGGCATCGGCGCGTTCTCCTGCGCGCTGATCATGGCGCCGGTACTGAACCTGCTGCAGGAAGCGTACGGGATCGGCTCCAAGACCCTGCCGGCGCCGCAGGCCAACCTGATGGCCTCGGTGGCCAAGGGCCTGTTCGGCGGCCAGTTGCCGTGGACGATGATCGCCATCGGCGGCGTGGTCGGCGCGCTGACCATCGCCCTGGACGGCTGGCTGAAGGCGCGCGGTTCGCGCTTCCGTGTGCCGGTGCTGGCCGCGGCCATCGGCATCTACCTGCCGCTGGAACTGATGGTGCCGATCTTCCTTGGTGGCCTCATCGCGCACCTGGTCCAGCGCTTCCACAAGGTGCGCGACGACGACGAGGCCGCGCTCGACCGCGTGCACCGCCCGGGCGTGCTGTTCTCCGCCGGCCTGATCACGGGCGAGGCCCTGATGGGTATTGCGATTGCCCTGCCGATCGTGATCACCCAGAACCCGGAAGTGCTGGCCCTGCCGATTAGCCTGGGTGCCTGGGCGCAGTGGATCGGCCTGCTGGTGCTGGGCGCGGTCGGCTGGCTGCTGTACCGGGTGGGCAAGCGCGGCGAGCAGGCCGCGTGATCCCGTGACGAACGGGGCGGAAGGCATGACCTTCCGCCTTTGCGCTGGCCCGGCGGCGCTGCCTAGCATCCGGGATCATCTCTCCAGGAGTTCCGGATGAAGTCTGTCTGTTCGCCCCTCGCGCTGGCCGTGGCCGGCCTGCTCGGCCTTGCCGCCGCCCATGACGCACAGGCCGCCCGCGGCCTGGACGTGCGCGACCTGCAGAAGCTGGACCGGGTGTCCTCGCCGGTGCTGTCGCCCGACGGCGGCCTGGTGGTCTTCGCCAGGCGCGAGATGACCGGTGCCAGTGGGGAGGACCTGGGCAAGGCGTCGACCGCGTTGTGGACCCGCGACCTGCGTACTCGCGACCAGGCGCCGCCGAAGCGCCTCACTCCGGCCGGCTGGAACGTCAACTCGCCTGCGTTCTCCGCGGATGGCAAGTGGCTGTATTTCCTCAGCGCACAGTCGGGCACGCAGCAGGTGTACGTGATGCCGGCCACCGGAGGCGCACCCAAGCAGGCCACGCACTATCCGCTGGATATCGGCAGCTTCAAGGTCTCGCCCGATGGCCAGCGCCTGGCGGTGAGCATGGAGGTGTTCCCTGACTGCGGCGCGGACATCGACTGCACGGTCAAGCGGCTGGATGAGCGCAAGGCGTCCAAGGCCAGCGGCGTGGTCTACGACAAGCTGTTCGTGCGGCATTGGGACACCTGGGAGGACGGGCGCCACAACCGCCTGTTCGTGACCACCCCCTCGACCGGCAAGAACAGGCCGAATCCCGCTCGCCTGGTCGATTCGTCGACCGGTTCGCCGGGCCCGGGCAACGTCCCCTCCAAGCCGTTCGGCGGCAACGACGAATACACCTGGTCGCCCGACGGCGAGTCGATCGTGTTCTCCATGCGCCGCGCCGACCGCCAGGAAGCCTGGTCGACCGACTTCGACCTGTATCGCTACCGCGTCGGCCAGCCGATGCAGAGCCTGACCTTCGACGGTCGCACCGAAGCCGGCGTGTCCTCGCCCGGACCGCTGGGCGAAAACCGCGCGTGGGATACCGGCCCGGTGTTCAGCGCCGACGGCAAGACCCTGTACTACCGCGCGATGAAGCGCCCGGGTTTCGAGGCCGACCGCTTCGGCCTGATGGCGCGCGACGTGGCGACCGGCGCGACCCGCGAGATCGCGCCGGACTGGGACCGCAGCGCCGACGGCATCGTCCTGTCGGCCGATGGCCGCACCATCTACACCACCGCCCAGGACACGGGCGCGCACCCGCTGTTCGCGGTCGACATCGCCACCGGCAAGGTCGAGAAGCTGGTCGGCGACGGCAGCATCTCCGCGTTCGAGATCGCCGGCGACACGCTGGTGTTCACCCGCAATACGCTCAAGAGCGGCGACCAGCTGTTCGCCACCTCGTTGTCCGATCCGGCCACGCAGCGCGCGATCACGCCGGCCGCCGGCGAGGTGCTGCCGGACGTGACCTTCGGCGCGTACGAGCAGTTCAGTTTCCCCGGCTGGAACGGCGAGACCGTGCACGGCTACGTGGTCAAGCCGTGGAACTACGAGGAAGGCAAGACCTATCCGGTCGCGTTCCTGATCCACGGTGGCCCGCAGGGCAGCTTCGGCGACGGCTGGAGCTATCGCTGGAATCCGCAGACCTACGCGGGCCAGGGCTACGCAGTGGTGATGATCGATTTCCACGGCTCGACCGGTTATGGCCAGGCGTTCACCGACGCGATCAGCGGCGACTGGGGCGGCAAGCCGCTGGTCGACCTGCAGAAGGGCTGGGCCGCGGCGCAGGCGAAGTTCCCGTTCCTGGATGGCGACCGTGCCTGCGCCCTTGGCGCCAGCTACGGCGGCTACATGATCAACTGGATCGCCGGCAACTGGTTCGACAAGCAGGGCAATTCGCCGTTCAAGTGCCTGGTCAACCATGACGGCGTGTTCGACACGCGCTCGATGGGCTACGTGACCGAGGAGCTGTGGTTCACCGAGTGGGAGAACGGCGGCACGCCGTTCGGCAAGCCGCAGAACTACGAGAAGTTCAACCCGGTCAACCACGTCGCCAACTGGAAGGTGCCGATGCTGGTGGTGCAGGGCGAGAAGGACTACCGCGTGCCGGTGGACCAGGGCCTGTCGACCTTCACCGCGCTGCAGCGCAAGGGCGTCGAATCGAAGCTGCTGTACTTCCCGGACGAGAACCACTGGGTGCTCAAGCCGGCCAACAGCGTGCTCTGGCACGACACCGTCAACGCCTGGCTGAAGCAGCACATCGGCCAGTAAGTCCCGCCCGATGGCCGGCTCAATGCCGGCCATCTCATTCCGTGGGCCGGCACCACGCCGGCCATCGCGTTTCCGCGGGCAGGCGTCCGCACCGGCAACAGGAGACGTCGCCGATGGCGATCGAAGCCACCGAACCGTCCACCGCGCTGATCCAGAACGACATCGTCCTGTTCGGCCTGATCGCCGCCACACTGGGCCTGATCTTCTGGCTTGCCAGCGGACCCACGCCCTTCTGGAAGAAGTTCTTCACCTGGGTGCCGGCGCTGCTGCTGTGCTATTTCATCCCGGGCATCTACAACAGCGTCGGCCTGATCGACGGCAACGCCAGCAGGCTCTACAACCCGGTCGCCAGCCGCGTGCTGCTGCCCGCCGCGCTGGTCCTGCTGACGATGACCATCGACCTCAAGGGCGTGCTCCGGCTGGGTCCGAAGCTGCTGGCGATGTATGTCGGGGCCTCGCTCAGCATCATGCTCGGCGCCTTCGTCGCGTTCTGGGTGATGGATCTGGTCCATCCGGAGACCGTGGCCGGCGATACCTGGGGCGGCATGGCCGCGCTGGCCGGCAGCTGGATCGGTGGCGGCGCCAACATGCTGGCAATGAAGGAGATCTTCGCCGTCGACGAAACCACGTTCGGCCAGTTCGTGGTGGTGGACGTCGGCGTCGGCTATGTGTGGATGGCGGTGCTGATCTTCCTGGCCAACCGCGCCTCGGCGATCGATGCGCGCACCGGCGCCGACACGCGCGCCATCGAGGAACTCCAGGAGCGGCTGGCCAGCTACCAGAAGCAGCACGAGCGGGTGACCTCGCTGACCGACCTGATGGTGATCTCCGGCATCGCCTTCGGCGCGGTCGGCCTGTCGCACGCCATCGCCGGCCCGGCTTCGTCGTGGTTCGCGCAGAACGCGCCGTGGTCCAGGCAGGTCAGCCTGCATGAGCCGTTCGTGTGGGTGGTGGTGCTATCCACGTTCATCGGCCTGGCGCTGAGCCTGACCCGTGCCCGTGCGCTTGATGGTGCCGGTGCCTCGAAGGTCGGCTCGCTGTTCCTCTACATCCTGATCGCCTGCATCGGCATGCAGATGGATATCGGATCGCTGGCCGACAAGCCCTGGCTGCTGGCCCTGGGCTTCATCTGGATCGCCGTGCACATCGTGCTGCTGGCGGGCCTGGCCAAGCTGCTGCGCGTGCCGTTCTTCTATTTCGCGATGGGTTCGCAGAGCAACATCGGCGGACCGGCCTCGGCGCCGGTGGTGGCGTCGGTGTTCCATCCCTCGCTGGCGCCGGTCGGCGCCTTGCTCGGGGCGCTGGGCTATGCGACCGGCACGGTGGCCGCGTACATCGTTGGCGTGGTGCTGAGGTCGATGGCCGGGCAGGGCTGAGAGCAGCCCTCGCCGCTACCCCGGCTTACGTAGCCAGGCACGCTCCGCCGCATCGGTTTTCCGTCGAGCGGGGCTTGCCCCGCTGCTCCCGGTCGCACGCGCAAGAAGCACCAGGGCAAGCCCCGCTGTACGAGAGCCATGCGGGAGCGCCGGGCAACGCCGCTCCACAAAGAGAAAGGGCGAAGCCATCGGCTTCGCCCTTCGCGTTTCCACTTCCGATCGCGCCCTTCAGCAGCAGCGGAATCCCGAGCGCCCGCCGAAGCGGGCCTCCTGGCGCTCCCTGAAGAACGTCTTGTAGTCCATCGGCTCGCGGTCGGGGTGCTTTTCAAGCACGTGCCGGACGTAGTTGTCGTAGTCGGGCACGCCGCAGCACAACCGCGCGGTCTGGACCAGCCTCCGCCACACACGCTTGTGCGTGGCGAAGTGTTCGAGCGGAACGAGCTGGTTGCCCATGGCGGCTTACAGCCAGGCCTTGACCTGCTCGTCGCTGAGGGCGACGAACGGGGTCTCGCGGTCGGTGCGCTGGGTGGTCCGGCGCGCCTTGGCGATGGCGCGGACCGCGTACACCAGCACGCTGGCCACCACGAACAGGAACAGCACGGTCAGCGCGGTGTTGACGTAGCTGTTGATCACCACCTGGTTCATCTGGCCCACGGTCTTGGCCGTGCCCAGCAGCTGGCCATCGGCGATCGCCTGCTGGTACTTGCGGGCCTGGGCGACGAAGCCGATCGCCGGGTTGCTGTCGAAGATCTTGATCAGGCCGGCATAGGTGGTGCAGATCAGCAGCCAGATGGTCGGCACGATCGTGACCCACGCGTAGCGGTCGCGCTTCATCTTGAACAGCACCACGGTGCACAGCATCAGCGCGATGCCCGCCAGCATCTGGTTGGCGATGCCGAACAGCGGCCACAGGGTGTTGATGCCGCCCAGCGGATCGACCACGCCCTGGTAGAGGAAGTAGCCCCACAATGCGACGCAGCCGGCGGTGCCGATCACGTTGGCGCTCCACGATTCGGTGCGGCGCAGCGCCGGCACGAAGCTGCCCAGCAGGTCCTGCAGCATGAAGCGGCCCGCGCGGGTGCCCGCGTCGACTGCGGTCAGGATGAACAGCGCCTCGAACAGGATCGCGAAGTGGTACCAGAACGCCATCATCGCATCGCCGCCGGGCAGGGCGTCGTGCAGGATCACCGCGATGCCGACCGCCAGCGTCGGTGCGCCGCCGGCGCGCGAGATGATCGTGTGCTCGCCGATGTCCTTGGCGGTCTGGGTCAGTACCTCGGGTGTCACCACAAAGCCCCAGCTGCTGACCTTGGCGGCCACGTCGACCACGTCGGTGCCGATCGCCGCGGCGGGGCTGTTCATCGCGAAGTACACGCCCGGCTCGATGATCGAGGCCGCAACCAGCGCCATGATCGCCACGAACGATTCCATCAGCATGCCGCCGTAGCCGATGTAGCGCGCGTGGGTCTCGTTGGCCAGCAGCTTCGGGGTCGTGCCCGAGGCGATCAGCGCGTGGAAGCCCGATACCGCGCCACAGGCGATGGTGATGAACAGGAACGGGAACAGTCCGCCCTTCCACACCGGGCCGTCGCCGGTGCTGGCGAACTGGGTCAGCGCCGGCATCTTCAGCGAGGTGACTTCCGGGCTGGCTATCACTATCCCGATCGCCAGCGCCACGATCACGCCGATCTTGAGGAAGGTCGACAGGTAGTCGCGCGGCGCCAGCAGCAGCCATACCGGCAGCACCGCGGCGACAAATCCATAACCGATCAGCATCCAGGTGATCTGGGTGCCGGTGAAGGTGAAGGCCGGGCCCCAGGTCGGGTGCGCGCCGACCTTGCCGCCGAACCAGATCGCCAGCAGCAGGAGGACGATGCCGACCACCGAGATCTCGCCGATCTTGCCGGGCCGGATGTAGCGCATGTAGATGCCCATGAAGATCGCGATGGGCATCGTCGCGATCACGGTGAACATGCCCCACGGGCTCTCGGCCAGTGCCTTCACCACGATCATCGCCAGCACGGCCAGGATGATGATCATGATCAGGAACGCGCCGAACAGCGCGATGGTGCCGGCCACCGGCCCCATCTCCTCGCGGACCAGGTCACCCAGCGAGCGGCCGTCGCGGCGGCTGGAGATGAACAGGACCATGAAGTCCTGCACCGCACCGGCCAGGACCACGCCGGCGATCAGCCAGAGCATGCCCGGCAGGTAGCCCATCTGCGCGGCCAGCACCGGGCCGACCAGCGGGCCGGCGCCGGCGATCGCGGCGAAATGGTGGCCGAACAGCACGTGCTTGTTGGTCGGCACATAGTCCAGGCCATCGTTGTGGATGTGCGCGGGCGTGGACCGGCGCGGGTCGAGCCCCATCACGTTGGTGGCGATGTACAGGCTGTAGTAGCGGTAGGCGACCAGGTAGATCGAAACCGCGGCGACCACGATCCACAACGCGCTGATCTGTTCGCCCTGGCGCAGCGCCACGGTGCCCAGGCAGAACGCGCCAAGCAGTGCGAGCGCGGCCCAGCCGACGTGCGAGAGTGTTTTCATGGGAGCCTTCACTACGGGTCAGGTGACCGGACAAGGGTCGTCCCGTGGGCCGCGCAGGTCAATGCGCAGTGCGGTCGATCCGCTAAGACTTTCGTCGCATGTGCGAACGCAGCATCGGGTGCGGCGTGAATGCAGTCACGTTCATGTCCGCGCGAGCGTATTCACAGCCAGCGCGCGCGCTTGAACAGGCGGTAGAGGCCGATGCAGATTCCCGCCACCACCACGATCAGGAGCGGGTAGGCCCACCGGGGATCGAGCTCGGGCATGTGCGCGAAGTTCATCCCGTACCAGCTGGTCACCAGCGTGGGCGCGGCGAGCAGGGCTGCCCAGGCGCCCAGGCGCTTCACCGTTTCGCCCTGCGCCAGGGTGACCAGCGACAGGTTCACGCTCAACGCGGTGCCGAGCATGTCGCGCATGGTGTCGATCGTGTCGTTGATGCGCAGCACGTGGTCGTGCACGTCGCGCAGGTAGACGCGCACTTCCTCGCGGATCAGCAGTCCCTGGGCCACCTGGCTGCGCATCACCTGCGCCAGGACGTCCTGCAGCGGCGAGACCGCCACGCGCATGTAGGTGAGGTCGCGCTTGAGGTCGTACAGGCGCACGACGATGGCGCGCCGGTAGGTGTCGGAGAAGATGTCGCGTTCAAGGGTGTGCAGGGTGTCGCGGTGCTCGTCGACGATCGGCGCGTAGTTGTCCACGATCAGGTCGAGCACGGCGTAAAGGCCCATCGCCGGTCCCAGCGTGAGCAGTTCCGGTTCGCGCTCCATGCGGCTGCGCGCCGGCGCGTAGGAAAGCGAGCCGCCATGGCGCACGGTCAACAGGAAGCGCGCACCGAGGAAGGCGTGGGTCTCGCCGTAACGGATCTGGCCCTCGACCATCTGTGCGGTATGCACCGCAAGGAACAGCGTGTCGCCATAGGCCTCGACCTTCGGCCGCTGGTGCGCGTTGCGCGCGTCCTCCACCGCCAGCGGGTGCAGGCCGAGTTCCTGCTGGAGTTGCAGCAGCACCGCGTCGGCGGGTTCGTAGAGGCCGACCCAGGCGAAGCCCGGGGCCCCTTCCGCCAGCTTCTCGCTGAGCTGGTCCAGCGGCAGGTCCTGGCGGCGCCCTTCGCCGTCGTACCAGACGCAATTGACGACGCAGGCGGGATTGACGGTATGTGCGGCTGTATCCATGCGCCGCATCCTGCGCTGCGCTGGCGCAACCGGCAAGGCCGGTCCTTACCGCGCAGGCCGTGCCGTCGTGCGGGCCAGCGCCAAGGCCAACGCCACGTGCACCGGCAGCAGCAGCGCGATCCACGGCAGGTTGTACTGCGGCTGCAGGCTCAGCCATTGCAGTACCCAGCCCAGTGCCGCGACCGCGGCGACGGTCCACAGCAGCGGCTGGAACATGCGTCCGGGCACGCGCCTGCGCAGCAGGGCGATGGCCCCCGGCAGCAGCAACAGGCACAGCGGGTTGAGCAGGAACAGGTTGCGGTTGGCCCATCCGGCCTGGTGCGCGGTGGAGGACCAGAGGAAAGCCAGCAGCAGCCCGGCCAGGCCGCTCAGCAGCCACAGCGGAAGCGCGAAGGCGGCCAGCGCGCGCGGGCGCCGGCGCGCGGCGCCGATACCGGCTGCGCAGGCCAGGCCGGCAAGGAGCCAGGGCCACCAGCGGCGCGGCGCGTCGAGCGGTTCGGGTGCGATCCGGTGCGGCAGCAGTTCGTCCTCGGCCTGCACCAGCGGTCGTCCCGCGCTGTTGCGTGCCTCGCGCAGGCTGTCAGCCAGCCGCATCGGCACGAAGGCTTCTTCCCATCGCGACAGCGGGCGGTCGGCGTACGGCCCCAGGCCCACGTCGAAGCCCAGCCACATCCAGGGCGCCGGTCGTGCCAGCCGCACCGCTTCACTGCGATAGGTGTTGCCGCGCGAGCGACCGGCCAGTTGCGACTGCAGCGCGCCGCCCATCGCCGTGTCCAGCATGTCGCGGACCTGGGTGGCGCAGTTGGCGGTGAAATAGTCGTAGCGGTAGCGGGAATTCTCGGGCCTGGCGCGTTCGGCCAGGGCGGCGGAAAGCGCATGGGCCTGGGCCGGCTCCAGGTCCAGCCACTGGATCCGCACCCCGCGTCCCGCCTCGCGGTACTGGGCCAGGTCCTGCATGGCCGGCATCGCCACCAGGTGGTACATCATCTCGCCACGGATGAAGCGCGACAGGAAATCCGGCTCGGACGGGTCGAAGAAGCCGAAGTTGTAGGAGGTGGCGGCGCCGGTATCGGGATCGACGACGACGATGGCGTCATGGCCGAAGCGTTCGAAGAACACTTCGCCCGGCTGCATCGTCATCACCCCGATCCGCGGTGCGGTCGCGGCGTCGCTGGCGAACGCCCAGCCCGGCAGCAGCACCAGCAGGCAGGCGAGGATCACGGCCGGCCATCGCAGCCGGCGTTGCCGGAGGCCCATCAGTCCCCGTCCTGCGGGTCCAGCGCCAGCACCGCGACCTGGAAGGCGCGCACCCGGCGTGCGTCGGCGCGGATCACCCGGAATTCGAAGCGGTCCAGGGTCAGCTCCTCGCCGACCTCGGGCAGGTGGCCGATGGCCTCGGTGACCAGGCCGCCGATGGTGTCGTACTCGTCGTCCGGGAACGAGGCGCCGAAGCGTTCGTTGAAATCGCCGATCGGGGTCAGCGCGTCGACCACGTACTGGCCGTCGGCCTGGGCGGCGATCAGCGCGCTGGCGTCCTCGGCATCGTCGTGCTCGTCGTCGATCTTGCCGACGATCTGCTCGAGCACGTCCTCGATGGTGACCAGCCCGGCCACGCCGCCGTATTCGTCCACGACAATCGCCATGTGGTTGCGCGACAGCCGGAATTCCTTCAGCAGCAGGTTGAGCTTCTTGGATTCGGGAATCAGCACCGCCGGACGCAGCAGCGAATGGATGTCGCCGGGTCCGTTGTCGGCGACCACGCCGCGCAGCAGGTCCTTGGCCAGGAGGATGCCGAGGATCTCGTCGCGATCCTCGCCGTGCACCGGGAAGCGCGAGTGGCCCGATTCGACCACCTGCTTCATCAGGTCCAGGAAGCGCGCATGGGCCGGCAGCGAGACCATCTGCGACCGCGACACCATCACGTCGCCCACGGTGAGCTGGGAGACGGACAGGGCGCCTTCCATCATGCGCAGCGTATCGGCGTCGATCAGGCCATCGGCCTGCGCATCGCGCATGATCGCGACGAGCTCTTCGCGCGTGTCGGGTTCGCTGGAGAAGGCGGAACTGATCCGCTCCAGCCAGGAGCGCCGTCGTTCGTGCGACTCCGGCGCGGTGCGACTACTGTCGTCTTCGGACATTCGGGGGAAATGGCGCGTGTAAGAAGCGGGCGCCCGGCGATCCGGGCGTGCGGGAAGTCTAGCGCGGTTGGGCAGTGGCGGGCGAGGCGGTGGCCGGCGCGACCGGGTCGGACACGGCCGGTTCGGCCGGTTCTGGCGCGTCGAGGCTGTAGCTGCAGCCGGCCAGGGTCTTGCCCGGGTGCGAATCGACGTTGGAGACGTTGATGATCGCCGACTCGATCCAGCCCGTGGTCCCGTCCGGACCCGTCACCTCGCTGGCACGTGCCTCGCGGCCGAAGATCGCCTTCTCCGGGGTGTCCACCCCGGTTTCCAGCTGGAGTTCGCGTGCCAGCGTGCGCGGGTCGGCCAGGTCCAACACCGCGACCACGCCGTCGCCGGCGAAGGCGATGTGGTCGCTTTGCCGGCCGAAGACGGTCACCGGCGCATTCAGGCGGTACTCGACCATGAACGGATTGGTCTGCGGCTGCGGACGCCAGCCCAGCGCAACGGCGCGAAGCGGGTCGCGCAGCACCGGCACGTAGGCCATGAAGCCTTCGTAGCCCGAGCGGCATTCAAGCAGGGCCGACAACTCCGGAAGCGCATTGTCCGAAGCAGCGCCGGGATCCTGCGCCAGCGCCGCCAGGGGGGCCAGGGCAAGCAGGAGCAGGGCGGCGCGCGTGTTGTGGCGAGGCGGGCGGGTGCACGGCATGGACAGGTCATTCCTCCGCATAGGGGTCGGGCAGGCCGAGGCCGGCCAGGATCTCGCGTTCGAGCTGTTCCATCGATTCGGCTTCCTTGTCGTCCTCGTGGTCCCAGCCGAGCAGGTGCAGCACGCCGTGCACGGTCAGGTGCGCGTAGTGCGCCACGACCGGTTTGCGCTGCTCCTTGGCTTCGCGCGCCACCACCGGCGCGCAGATGACCAGGTCGCCCAGCAATGGCAGTTTCACGCCTTCGGGCAGCTCGGCCGGGAAGCTGAGCACGTTGGTGGCGTAGTCCTTGCCGCGGTAATGCCGGTTGAGCGCGCGTCCTTCACGTGCATCGACGATGCGGATCGCCAGGTCGGCCTCGCGGATCCGGCTCTTGAGCGCGGCCGCGACCCACTTGCGGAAGCTCACCGCGGACGGCACGCCGGCGCGCGGCGCCGCATAGCTGACCGAGACGTCCAGTCGCACCGGGCCGCGGGTCATGGCCTGCCCCGCAGCGTGTGCGCGGTCGATGCGTGCGTGCTCATGCCGGCCCGGTCTCCCTGTCCTGCGCGTCGCGGCGGTCGTATGCATTGACGATCTTCGCCACCAGCGGGTGGCGGACCACGTCGCGCGCCTCGAAGAAGGTGAAGCTCACGCCTTCGACGTCGCGCAGCACGTCGATCGCGTCGCGCAGGCCCGACTTCACGTGCTTGGGCAGGTCGACCTGGGTCATGTCGCCGGTGACCACCGCGGTGGAGCCGTAGCCCAGCCGGGTCAGGAACATCTTCATCTGTTCGATGGTGGTGTTCTGCGCCTCGTCCAGGATCACGAACGCATCGTTGAGCGTGCGCCCGCGCATGTAGGCCAGCGGCGCGATCTCGATGACGTTCTTCTCCAGCAGCTTGACCACCTTCTCCACGCCGAGCATCTCGTAGAGCGCGTCGTACAGCGGGCGCAGGTAGGGGTCGACCTTCTGGCTCAGGTCGCCGGGCAGGAAGCCGAGCTTCTCGCCGGCTTCCACCGCCGGGCGCACCAGGATCAGGCGCTGCACCCGCGATTCGTTGAGCGCGTCCACGGCCATGGCCACGGCCAGGAACGTCTTGCCGGTGCCGGCCGGGCCGATGCCGAAGTTGATGTCGTGGGTGGCGATGGCGTGCAGGTAGCGCGCCTGGTTGGCACCGCGGCCGCGGATGGTGCCGCGGCGGACCTTCACCGCGACCTCCTGCGGCTGGTAGCCCTCGTCGTCGAGCTGGTCGACGTTGGCCTCGTTCAGGCGCAGGTGGATGGCATGGCTGTCGAACGTGGTCTCGGCCGATTCGGCATACAGCGCACGCAGCAGGTGTTCGGCGCTGGTCGCTGCCTCGTCGTCGCCTTTGATGCGGAACACGTTGCCGCGATTGGCGATCTCCACGCCCAGGCGCAGTTCGATCTGGCGCAGGTGCTGGTCGAACGGGCCGGCCAGGTTGGCCAGGCGTTCGGTGTCGGCGGGCTCGAGCAGGAAATCGCGTTGTGCAGAGGCAGGCATGGGGCGCACGCGGGGGCCGTGCGGATGTCGGAAGTCAGGATCGGAGAGGTTAGCGCGATGTCCGGCGCGGGTCCAAACGCCGGCGCTGGACTGCGGTGGCTTGCAATTAATTAATCACGGGGTTAAATACGGGCCGTGACCGACCCGGTGCGCCCCGCTTCCCGCAGGAAACCCGTTGCCAGCACGGCGCCGCCGCGCCGGGGCCGCGGACGCCCCGGCGCGGACGCCCCCGACCTGCGACCACGCCTGCTCGATGCCGCGCTGGCCTGCTACGGCAGCCACGGCATCGCTGCCGCGTCCCTGCGCGACATCGCCCGGCACGCGGGGGTGACGCCGGCATTGCTGCACTACTACTTCGGCGACCGCGCCCAGCTGCTGGACGCGGTAGTGGCCGAGCGCCTGCTGCCGGCGATCGCACCGCTGCGCGAATCGATCCAGCGCGCCGACGGCGGCGCCGCCGCGCTGGTGGCGGCATTCATCGACGGCATCGCCGAGGTGATCGCGCGCAATCCCTGGTTGCCGGCGCTGTGGGTCCGCGAGGTGGTCAGCGAAGGCGGCGGCCTGCGCGACCTGCTCACCGAGCGCATCGCACCGCCGATCGCGCAGCTGATGGCGGGGCGCTTCGCGCTCGCGCAGGCGCGCGGCGAGCTCAATCCCGACCTGGACCCGCGCCTGCTGATGGTCTCGCTGATCGGCTTGACGATGTTTCCCGCAGCCGGCGCGCCGATCTGGCGGCGGCTGTTCGATGCGCAGGAGCTGGGAATGGATGACGTGCGTCGGCATGCACGGGTGCTGCTCGAGCGTGGACTGGAGCTGGAGGATCGACATGGGAATGCGTAACGCTCGACGGCGACTGGTACCGGGCGCGGTGCTGGGGCTCTCTTCGTTCCTGGCCGGATGCGCAGCCCCGTCGCCACAGGCACTGGGCACGCTGGAATGGGACCGCATCACCCTGCCTGCGCCGGTGGCCGAGCGGATCGTCGAAGTCCAGGTGCGCGAGGGGCAGGCGGTCGAGGCAGGCGATGTCCTGCTGCGACTGGATCCGGTGCGCACCCAGGCCCAGCTCGAGGTCGCACGGGCCCAGGCGCGGCAGAGCGGCGAGGCGCTGGCCGAACTGCAGGCGGGACCACGCAGCGAAGCGATCGCGCGCGCGCGCGCCGACCTGGTGGCGGTGCAGGCGCACGCGGAAGACGCCAGCACCTACTACGCGCGCCTGCGGCCACTGGGGCAGCGGCAGCTGGTGGCCGCCGCGGCGGTCGACCGCGCGCGCGCCGATGCGGACAACGCGCAGGCGCAGGTCGCGGCCGCGCGCGAAGCGCTGCTCGAACTCGAACGCGGCACCCGCCAGGAGCAGGTAGCCCAGGGCGAGGCCGCGCTGGCGGCGGCCCGGGCCCACGAAGCCGACCTGGCCGCACTGCTGGAGAAGCTCGAAGTGACCGCGCCGCGGGCGGGCCACCTGGACACCCTGCCGTACCGGCTCGGTGACCAGGCTCCGGTGGGCGCTCCGCTGGCCGTACTGCTCGTGGGCGCCGCTCCGCACGCACGCATCTACGTGCCCGAGCCGCTGCGCGCACGGGTGAAGGTGGGGGACGCGGTGCGCGTGCACGTGGAGGGCGGCCAGCCGGCCGACTACGCCGGCCGCGTGCGCATGATCCGCAGCGAGCCGGTGTTCACCCCCTACTACGCGCTCACCGGTCGCGACGCGGCGCGCCTGAGCTACCTGGCCGAAGTCTCGCTCGAAGCCGATGCGGCCGGCCTGCCTGCCGGCCTGCCCGCCCGGGTCGAGTTCGATGCATCCCCCTGAGCACGCCGCGCGTGCGGCGATCGTGGCCGATGAGCCGGGCGATGGCATAGCGATCCGCGCGCGCGGCATGACCAAGCGCTTCGGTGCCCTGGTCGCGGTCGACCATGTCGACCTGCAGGTGCCGCGGCGCGCCGTCTACGGCTTCCTCGGCCCCAACGGTTCGGGCAAGTCCACCGCCATCCGCATGCTGTGCGGATTGCTCACCCCCAGCGAAGGCGAGATCGAAGTGCTCGGGCTGCGCATTCCAGAACAGGCCGAGGCGCTGCGCAGCCGGATCGGCTACATGACCCAGAAGTTCTCGCTGTTCGAGGACCTGAGCGTGCGCGAGAACCTGGAATTCCTCGCCGCCGTGCAGGACCTGCCCAGGGCCAGGGCGCGCCGGCGCATCGACGAGCTGATCGGGCAGTACCGTTTCGGCGACCGGCAGAACCAGCTGGCGGGCACGATGAGCGGCGGGCAGAAGCAGCGCCTCGCGCTGGCGGGCGCGGTGATCCACGAGCCCGAGTTCCTGTTCCTGGACGAGCCCACCAGCGCGGTCGACCCCGAATCGCGGCGCGACTTCTGGGAGAAGCTGTTCGAGCTGGCCGATGCCGGGACCACGCTGCTGGTCTCGACCCACTACATGGACGAAGCCGAGCGCTGCCACCGGCTGGCCATCCTCGACCACGGCGCCCTGGTAGCGGACGGCTCGCCGGACGAACTGACCGGCGCCCTGGCGGGCCGCACGCTGCTGGTCGAGGCGCCCGAACCGCGCCGCGCCAAGCAGGCGCTGTCGGGCGTGCCTGGCGTGGTCAGCGTCGCCCAGATCGGCAACAGCCTGCGCGTCCTGCTGGAGGGAGACGATGACGTTCGAGCCCGCGTGGAGGAGGCGCTGCGCGCGGCACGCCTGCCGGCACAGGTGGAAACGAGCGTGCCGAGCCTGGAGGATGTCTTCGTTGCGGCCACGCGCGCGCGCGCGCCTGCCGGAGAGGCGGCATGAGCGGGCGCCGCCTGTGGGCGGTGATGCTCAAGGAGCTGCGGCAGATGCGGCGCGACCGCATCACCCTGGCGATGATCGTCGCGATTCCCGTGATGCAGCTGCTGCTGTTCGGCTATGCGATCAACACCAACCTGCGCGACCTGCCGGCGGGCATCGTCGACCAGGCCAACACCGCTGCATCGCGCGCGCTGGTGATGGACATGGTCGCCACCACCGTGGTCAGGCCGGTGCGCTTCGAGCAAAGTCCGCAGCAGCTGATGGATGCCATCCGCCGCGGCGAGATCGGCATCGGCATCGTGGTTCCGCCCGACTTCGAGCGACGCCGCGCCGAAGGGCGCGAGCAGGTGCAGGTGCTGGTCGATGGCAGCGACAACGCGATGCAGGGCGCCGCCGTGCAGCTGGCGCAGGTGCCGGTCCAGGATGCAACCGGTACCGCGTCGCCGGCCACCCGCATGCTCGCCGCACAGCCGATCAGCGTGGTCGCGTTCTTCAATCCGGAGCGGCGCTCGGCGGTGAACATCGTGCCCGGCCTGATCGGCGTGATCCTCACCATGACCATGGTCCTGTTCACCGGCGTGTCCATCGTCCGCGAGCGCGAGCGGGGCAACATGGAGCTGCTGATCGTCACGCCGGTCAGCCGCACCGAGCTGATGGCGGGCAAGGTGCTGCCCTACATCGTGATCGGCCTGGTCCAGACCACGCTGGTACTGCTGCTCGGGGTGTGGCTGTTCCAGGTGCCGGTCAATGGCAGCGTCATGCATGTCTACGTGGCGGCGATGCTGCTGATCGTGGCGAACCTGGCCCTGGGCCTGCTGATCTCGACCCAGGCGAAGTCGCAGTTCCAGGCGATGCAGATCACGTTCTTCGTCTTCCTGCCTTCGATCCTGCTGTCGGGATTCATGTTCCCGTTCGCAGGCATGCCGCAGGTCGTGCAGTGGATCGCCGAGCTGTTGCCGCTGACCCATTTCCTGCGCCTGGTGCGCGGCATCATGCTGCGCGGCGCCAGCCTGTGGGAACTGTGGCCGGACGTGCTGGCGCTGGTCGCCTTCACCACGGTGATGATGTCCGCGGCGATCCTGCGTTTCCGCAAGCGGCTCGATTGAGCGGCGCGGCAACGTAACCGCCGTCTTGAGCGGGGCTGGCCCCGCTGCTGTTGGAGCTGGCGAGGACAGCGGGGCAATGGGGCGAGCCCGCTCGACGGACGGCGGTGTCAGGCCGGATCGGCCTCGTCGCGGGTGGATATCCGGCCACGCAGCGAGTTGGTCAACGCACCGGTGACCAGCACGTCCACGAATTGCCCCACCAGGCGCGGGTGTCCGGGAAAGTTCACCGGGCGCATGTTCTCGGTCTTGCCGGTCAGCTCGTCCGGATTCTTCTTCGACGGACCTTCGACCAGCACCGTCTGTACCGTGCCGACCATCCGCTGCGAGATGCCGGCCGCATGCCCGTTGATGTGCGCCTGCAATCGCTCCAGGCGCGCATGCTTGACCGCATCGGGCGTGTCGTCCTCGAGGTCGGCCGCCGGGGTGCCGGGTCGGCGCGAATAGATGAAGGAGAACGACTGGTCGAAGCCCACGTCCTCGATCAGTTTCATGGTCTTGTCGAAATCCGCGTCGGTTTCGCCTGGAAAGCCGACGATGAAGTCCGACGAGATCGAGATGTCCGGACGCACCGCGCGCAGCTTGCGGATCTTCTGCTTGAACTCCAGTGCCGTGTAGCCGCGCTTCATCGCCGACAGCACCCGGTCGCTGCCGGCCTGAACGGGCAGGTGCAGGTAGTTGGCCAGCTGCGGCACGTCTCGATACGCCTCCACCAGCGAGTCGGAGAACTCCAGCGGATGCGAGGTGGTGAAGCGGATCCGGCCGATGCCTTCGATCTGGGCGATGGTGCGGATCAGCAGGCCGAGGTCGGCGACTTCGGCGCCATCACCGTCTTCTTCCATGGGGCCGCGATAGGCGTTGACGTTCTGGCCCAGCAGGTTGATCTCGCGCACGCCCTGCGCGGCCAGCTGCGCCACCTCGACCAGCACGTCCTCGAACGGCCGGCTGACCTCGGTGCCGCGGGTGTAGGGCACCACGCAGAACGAGCAGTACTTGGAGCAGCCTTCCATGATCGAGACGAACGCGCTCGGTCCTTCCGCGCGCGGCTCGGGCAGGCGGTCGAACTTCTCGATCTCCGGGAAGCTGATGTCGACCTGCGGCCGGTTCTGTTCGCGGCGGGCGCGGATCAGCTCGGGCAGGCGGTGCAGGGTCTGTGGGCCGAATACCAGGTCCACGTAGGGGGCGCGCTTGACGATGGCTTCGCCTTCCTGCGAGGCCACGCAGCCGCCCACGCCGATGATCACCTCGCGGCCGTTGCCCTTCAGGGCCTTCCAGCGGCCGAGCTGGCTGAACACCTTCTCCTGCGCCTTCTCCCGGATCGAGCAGGTGTTGACCAGGACGACGTCGGCCTCGGCCGGGTCGTCGGTCAGCTCCAGGCCCTCGTGCTCGGCAAGCACGTCGGCCATCTTGGCCGAGTCGTACTCGTTCATCTGGCAGCCGTGGGTCTTGATGAAGAGCTTGCCGCGCGCGCCGCCGGGAATGGCGCGCGGTGCGGCGCCCGGCAGCGGGAGCAGGGTGGCGGGGGCGGTTGGCGCGATGGCGGCGTCCGGACGTGCGTCCGGCGAGGCTTTCATCCCGGTCATGGCGGTTAATCCAGGCGGGCAGGGCTGCGCATTGTAACGGCGCCGATCGCCCGCTGGCGTCCGATCCGCGACGCCGGCCACGTTTTTCCGCTTGTCGGACAATGGGTTGGCAATGGTCCGGGAAGCCGGGATACTCCGCGCCATGAAGGGGATGTTGGGGAAAGTGGGCGCCTTGCTGCTGGCGCTGGTCGCCGTGCCGGCCAGTGCCGGCACGCTGTACCGCTGCGTCGGTGCCGACGGCGTGTCCAGCTACGTCAGCAAGCGCATCCCCGGCGCCCAATGCAAGGTCTTCAGCCAGTACACGCCGGATCGCCGACGGGCGTACCGGCCTGCGGCAACGCCCGCTCCCGCACCGGCCGCGAGCCTGGCGTCGGCCCCGGTGGCCGGCGCGATGCCGGCCACTGCGGTCATGACTCCCGCATCGCACCGCTCCGACGCCATCGTGCCGGCCGCGCTGCCAGCGCCGGGGGGCGCCACGCCGCAGCGTCGGGTCAGCGGGCAGGTCTATTCCTACATGAAGGACGGCGTGCGCCACTTCAGCAGCCGCCCGCCGGGGCGCGGAGCTGGAGCGGCCCAGGTCCGCACGATCGCCTACAGCTACATCGAGACCTGCTACGCCTGCGCAGTCAATCCGGGGGTCAGCTTCGCCACGGTGCGCCTGAACACCAGCGCCTACCAGGCCGAGATCGCTGCCGCGGCGCGCGAGTTCGGGGTGGAAGAGGCGGTCGTGCGCGCGGTCATCCATGCCGAGTCGGCCTACAACCCGCTGGCGCTTTCGCACGCCGGCGCGCAGGGACTGATGCAGCTGATGCCGCCGACCGCGCGCCGGTTCGGGGTGGTCGACAGCTACGACGCGACCCAGAACATCCGCGGCGGGGTGCAGTACCTGGCCTGGCTGCTCAAGCGGTTCAACGGCGACCTGACCCTGGCGGCGGCTGGCTACAACGCCGGCGAGGGTGCGGTGGACCGTCACAAGGGCGTGCCGCCCTACAGCGAGACCCAGCGGTATGTACAGCGGGTCGGGATACTGGCCGAGCGCTACCGCGGCGTGCAGGCGGCGCGCTGATGTGCAGCCCCGAGCAGCGTCGCCATTGTCGGCCTGTTAAGGCTTCCGTTACACTTCCCCGTCTTTTGCGGCTGGACCGCCTGGTAACGGGTGGTTTCCGTGCCGCAGGCAGCCAACGCTACCAGTAGAAAGATTTTCGGAGTGCCGGATGGCCAACGATGAGGTCCACCAGCCCGTTAACACGGGCCGACGCCGGTTCCTGACCGCGACCACCGCAGTGGTTGGCGCCGTCGGAGCAGGTTTCGCCGCAGTACCGTTCATCAAGTCGTGGAACCCCAGTGCCCGTGCCCGGCTTGCCGGCGCGCCTGTGACCGCCGACATCAGTGCCCTGCAGGAAGGCCAGCGCCTGATCCTGGAGTGGCGCGGCCAGCCGATCTGGATCGTCAAGCGCTCCAAGGCGATCCTCGAGGCCTTGCCGACCCTGGACGGCCACCTGCGCGACCCCGAGTCGAATAACGCGGACCAGCAGCCGGCCTACGTGCTGGCCGCGAACCGGGAACTGCGCTCGCTCAAGCCCGAGATCTCGGTCCTGGTCGGCCTGTGCACCCACCTGGGCTGCTCGCCGGAAATGGCCGCCGAGATCCGTCCCGAGCCGTTCGATCCGGAATGGAAGGGCGGTTACTTCTGCCCCTGCCACAAGTCGAAGTTCGACATGGCCGGGCGTGTGTTCCAGGGTGTGCCGGCGCCGACCAACCTGGTCGTGCCGCCGCACTACTACGCCGACGACAACACGATTGTCGTGGGCGTCGATCCGCAGGGGGCGTAAGCGATGTCGAACATCTTCACCCGCACCGCCACCGGTGTGATGGACTGGGTCGACGCGCGCGCGCCGGCGCTGGCGCCGATGTACCGGAAGCACATGTCCGAGTACTACGCGCCCAAGAACTTCAACATCTGGTACATCTTCGGCGTGCTGTCGATGGTGGTCCTGGTCAACCAGATCGTGACCGGCATCTTCCTGACGATGCACTACAAGCCGAGCGCGGCGGAAGCCTTCGCCTCGGTCGAATACATCATGCGCGACGTGGAGTGGGGCTGGCTGATCCGCTACATGCACAGCACCGGCGCCTCGCTGTTCTTCATCGTCGTCTACCTGCACATGTTCCGCGGCCTGATGTACGGCTCGTACCAGAAGCCGCGCGAGCTGGTGTGGATCCTGGGCATGCTTATCTACCTGGTCCTGATGGCCGAGGCCTTCATGGGCTACGTGCTGCCGTGGGGCCAGATGTCGTTCTGGGGCGCCAAGGTGATCATCTCGCTGTTCGGCGCGGTGCCGGTGATCGGCAGCGGCCTGACCGAGTGGATCATGGGCGACTACCTGCCCTCCGACGCCACCCTGGGCCGCTTCTTCGCCCTGCACGTCATCGCCCTGCCGCTGGTCCTGCTGCTGCTGGTCGTCCTGCACCTGGGCGCGCTGCACGAAGTGGGTTCCAACAACCCGGATGGCGTGGAGATCAAGAAGGGGCCGAAGGGCAACCGCTGGTCGCCGACCGCGCCGGCCGACGGCGTGCCGTTCCACCCGTACTACACGGTGAAGGACACGTTCTACGTGTTCGCGATGCTGATCATCGCCGCCTTCATCATCTTCTTCGCCCCCGCCTTTGGCGGCTGGTTCCTCGAGCACGACAACTTCACCGAGGCCAACCGCCTGGTGACGCCCGAGCACATCAAGCCGGTGTGGTACTACACCCCGTTCTACGCGATGTTGCGCGTAGTGCCGGACAAGCTGGGCGGCGTGCTGGTGATGTTCGGCGCGATCGTGGTCCTGTTCTTCCTGCCCTGGCTGGACCGGGCCAAGGTCAAGTCGTACCGCTATCGCGGCAAGCTGTCCTGGACGCTGCTGCTGGCCTTCGCCTTCACCTTCGTGTGGCTGGGCAAGATCGGCGCTGGTCCGGGCACCGATCCGGTGGAGACGATCATCGGTCGCTTCCTGACCGCCTATTACTTCCTTTTCTTCCTGACCATGCCGCTGTGGACCAAGCTGGACAAGACCAAGCCGGTGCCGGAACGGGTGACGACGCATGACTAAGAAGTGGATTGCCCTGCTGGCCTCGGCCGCCGCCGGACTGCTGTTCTCCGCCGCCGCGATGGCCGCCGCCGGAGGCCCCGTGCAGCAGGCGGGGAACGACCTGTCTGATCGTGCTTCGCTCCAGCGCGGCGCGGCGCTGTACATGAACTACTGCTCCAGCTGCCACTCGCTGAAGTTCCTGCGCTATTCGCGCATGGCCGAGGACCTGGGGCTGACCGAAGAAGAAGTGATGGGCAACCTGAACTTCACCGGCGCCAAGTTCGGCGAGCAGATCCAGGTCACCATGCACAACGCCGACGGCACCGCCTGGTTCGGCAAGATGCCGCCGGACCTGAGCCTGATCTCGCGTGTCCGTGGCAGCAACTGGATCTACACCTACCTCAAGTCCTTCTACCTGGACGAGTCGCGTCCGCTGGGCTGGAACAACCAGCTGTTCCCGAACGCCTCGATGCCCAACCCGCTGTGGGAGCTGCAGGGCCTGCAGCATGCCGAGTTCGGCGAACCCGACGCGGCCGGCACCCGGCATCCGGAGCGGCTGGTGGTCGCCGGGACCGGGCGGCTGTCGGCGGTCGAGTTCGACCAGACCGTGCGCGACATCACCAATTTCCTCGAGTACGCCGGCGAACCGGCCGCGCTGAAGCGGCAGGCGCTGGGGGTCTGGGTGATCCTGTTCCTGGTGCTGTTGACCTTCCTGGGCTACCTGCTCAAGCAGGAGTACTGGACGGACGTCCACTGACACGACGCGCCCGGACGGGCGCGTGCGTGCGTGATGCCGGGGCCGGGTTCATCCCGGCCTTGCGCTTTTCCGGCGCACCCCGGCACACTCGGGGGAATGTGGCGACTGCCGGCGAGGGGCCTGGCGGCGTCGATGCGGTCGGCGGAGTCCGGCCGTCGGAGGCCTAGATGGCAGCGAGCGTGCGCATGCGCAATACCCTGACGTTGTTCTCCTCCGTCGATGACGTGCTCTGTCATCGCGTGCGCCTGGTCCTGGCGGCCAAGGGCGTCAGCTACGACCTGGTCCCGGTGGACGCGCAGAATCCGCCCGAGGACCTGATCCACCTCAATCCGTACCACTCGGTGCCGACCCTGGTCGAGCGCGAGCTGGTGCTCTACGCCGCCTCCGTGGTGAGCGAATACCTGGACGAGCGCTACCCGCATCCGCCACTGATGCCGGTCGATCCGCTATCCCGCGCGCGCCTGCGCCTGGCGATGCTGCGCATCGAGCACGACTGGGTCCCGCAGGTGCAGGCGATCCAGCTCGGCAACAAGCAGCAGGCCGAGGCCGGACGCAAGCGCCTGAAGGAACTCCTGACGGAGTCGCTGCCGTTGTTCAAGGCCAGCAAGTTCTTCCTCAATCCGGAAATGAGCCTGGCCGACTGCGCGATGGCGCCGATCATCTGGCGCCTCAATGCGCTGGACGTGCCGTTGCCCAAGGACGGCAAGGCCATCGAGGACTACGGCAACCGGATCTTCCGCAATCCCGGTTTCCTGCGCAGCCTGACCGACCAGGAAAGGAAATTGCGCGACATGCCGGCCTGACCGGCGGCCATGGCGTCGGCAATACCCGCCATGGCGGCGTAGACTGACCGCATGAGTGACGACGCGACGCCCATGACCAGCTACCGCCCGTACCTGCTGCGGGCGCTGACCGAGTGGATCAACGACAACGGCATGACCCCGCACATCCTCGTGGATGCGGGGATGCCCGGCGTGCGCGTGCCGCCGGGCACGGTGCGCGAGGGCAGGGTCGTGCTCAACATCGCCGACCGCGCGGTGGTCGGGCTGCAGATGGACAACGAGTGGATCGGTTTCACCGCGCGTTTCGGCGGCGTCAGCCAGCCGGTGCACGTGCCGATCGGCGCGGTGCTGGCGGTCTATGCGCGCGAGACGGGGCAGGGCATGGTCCTGCCCGAGGAAGCCGCGGGTGGATCGCATGCGCACGGCGACGAGGAAGGGACGGAAACCGGAGGCCCCGACACCGAGGGTCCCGACACGCCGCCCGATGGGCCGGCCAATCCGTCACCGGGCAAGCGCCCGCACCTGCGCGTGGTGAAGTAACCCGGAGCGGCTTTTCCGGCGCCGGGTCAGTCGTTGCGCGTGCGGTCGAACGGAATCACCCGCGAGCCCGCGGAAGGGCCCACGAACGACACCAGGCGATCGCCGCGCAGCACGAGCCGGCCGACCAGTCGTTCGACCCCGTCGTGCGAATAGTCGAAACGGAAGCTGCGCTCCAGCCCCAGCCATCCGTCCTCGCGCCGGTACGGACGGACGCCGGAGGCCTGCACGCTCTGGTCCAGCCACTGCACGTCCGCCGCGATGCAGGCGTCGCGCCCGAGCGATTCGGCGCGTTCGGCCGCCGCGCGCGCGGCGTTCCACCAGGCGAACACGGCGGCGCCGGCGATCATGAGCAGGATGACGGTGGGCATGCGCGCATCGTAGCGGAAGTGGTTGTGCGCGCACCCGCGTCCGGGTGGAACGCTGTCCTGCCGCGCCTGTGCGCAAGAGCTCGCTAGTGCGCCGGCTCGGGGGTGTCTTGCGCCGGTGCCGGCGGCGCGGCAGGCGCGGCCATCGGCGCCCCTGCAAGCGGCAGGATCCCACCCAGCTGCGCCTGCGGTTTGAGCTTGAGCAGCACCGCCCAATCGCGCCGGTTGAAGCTGCACGCCGCGGCGTTTCCCGGACGGCAGGCGGCGGCGTTGATCGGGGTGGCCGAATCCTCCGCTTCCGCTGCGCCGGCGGACGCGGCGGGGATGGCGGCATGTGATGGCGTCGCACCCGATGCCGGTTGTGCCGCGGCGGCTGCCTGCACCGGGCCTGCGTCCGGCGCACTGGCATGCGTGCCGGGAACGCCGGCCATGGCCTGGCCCAGCGTGGCCGGTTCCAGCCGTCCGCTGCGATCCAGCGGCAGCTTGCGCATCACCACCGAATTGAGCACGTTGCCGCCGATCAGGTAAAGGGTGCGGTCCCCGCCGACATTGGCGGCGACCACGATCTCGCAGTGCGAACGGGTCGGCAGCCGGCCTTGCCCGGACAGCGCCGCGCGCAGCCCGGCCGGACCCAGGCCCTCGTCGTCGGCGCGCAGGAAGCACAGCATGTCGCCCGGTGCGGCCTTGCCCGTGAACGGATCCGCGAACAGGTACGGGCTGGTTTCCGGACTGCGCCAGGCGCGGGCGATGTAGTCCAGGTGGCGCGGTGATCCGATGAAACCCGGGAGCGGTGCCCGCCCCATCACCCAGGAAATGAAAGCGGCCGACCAGGGATTGTCGACGAGGAAGGCGCGGCAGTCGTTGTCGACTTCGCGGCCGCCGCCCGGATATATGCAGCTGGCCGCGCCGGCCGTGCCGCCGGCGGCCATCGACGACAGGGTGCCGCTCTCGCGCCAGTACTGCGCCACGCGTTGCCAGGCGGGCGTGACCTCGTCGAAAAGAGGCGCACGCTCGGCTTCGGTCACGCCCAGCGAGGCCAGCCGGCCGTCGGCCTCGATGAAGGGGCGCAGCCACATCCGGTGTTCCTGGCAGGCGGTACGCACGATCGCCGTGGCGGTCGCTTCGACCCCGAAGCGTGGCGGCACGTCGCAGACCTCGACGCCGTTGGCCATCGCGGTTCCCGGCAGCATCAATGCCGCCAGCAGCAGGCAACGGATAGGGCGCATGGGCATGTCCTTTCCCCGGGGTTGGATCGAGCTTAGCCGGCGCCGGTGGATGCGGCGTGCAGGGCGGGTCGGCGTCTCTCCGTCGGATAACGCCAAGGGGGCGGCGTGGGGGACACGACTGCAAGGGCGCGGCGTTGCGTGCGCGCGTTTGCGCGGCGGGGTCGCGGGCCCTGAGCAGGTGCGGGCCGCCCGGCCGATCAGGTCTATCGCGCCGGCGGCGGACCGAGCTTCATCGACAGGTCGATCGCCCGCACGTGCTTGGTGAGCGCGCCGATGGAAATGAAGTCCACGCCATCGGTGGCGATAGCGCGCAGGCCTGCCAGGTCCACGCCGCCGGAGACCTCCAGCGGGATGCGCCCATCGAAGGGTGCGGCCCGGGCGATACGCACGGCTTCGCGGCGATCGGCCGCGGTGAAGTCATCGACCAGGATGCGGTCGCAGCCGGCGGCCAGCGCCTCGCGCAGCTGGTCCAGCGTTTCGACCTCCACGATCAGCGGCAGCGCGGGCTGGGCATCGCGCGCCTTCGCGATGGCCCGGGCAACCGAGCCGGCCACGCGGATGTGGTTCTCTTTCAGCATCACCGCGTCGTACAGGCCGATGCGGTGGTTGGCGCCCCCACCGGTGCGCACCGCGTACTTCTGCGCCTGGCGCAGTCCGGGCAAGGTCTTGCGGGTATCGAGGATCACCGTGCCGGTGCCGCGCACCGCTTCGACGTGGGCAGCGGTGGCGGTGGCGGTACCGGAAAGGGTCTGCAGGAAATTCAGCGCGGTGCGCTCGGCGCTGACCAGCGCACGGCTGCGCCCCTCGAGCAGGGCGAGCACGCTGCCGGCGGCCACGCGCGCACCTTCCTCGATGTTCCATTCGATCCTCACCTGCGGGTCGAGCGCGCGGTGGCAGGCATCGAACCAGGGCCGCCCGGCGATCACCGCATCCTCCTTGCACAGCAGGTAGGCGCGTTCGGGTACGTCCGGCAGCAGGGCGGCGGTGACGTCGCCACTGCCGAGGTCTTCGTCCAGTGCACGCCGCACGTCGGCCTGCACGAGCGCATCCGGTGGCGGCTGGAGCAGCACGCCTGCTCAGGCCGACGGGAAGTCGGCCACCTGCGCGGTGGCCAGTGCTTCTTCGACCAGCAGCACCGGAATGCCGTCGTCGACCCGGTACACCTGCTTGCGGTCACGGGTCACCAGCGCTTCGCGCAGGGGCACGGCTTGGGGGCTGCCGTCGGCGCGCCGGACCTGGCCGGCCGCGATCGCGCGGTTCAGCGCATCCAGTCCGCGCGATTCCAGCAGTGCCAGTGGCTGGCGGGTGTCGGGCGAACACAGCAGGTCGAGCAGCTTGCGGTCCATGGGTCCGGTCGGGTCGCGTGGAAGGCGGCTAGAATACGGCCTTGTCACCGAGGACGGCCATGCCAGCCCAGCCCAACCCGCCAGTGGCGCCCCTGACCACCCCGCTCGTGGGCCTGGTGATGGGCTCGCGTTCCGACTGGGAGACGATGCAGCACGCGGCGCAGAAGCTCGATGCGCTGGGCGTTCCGCACGAAGTGAAAGTGGTCTCCGCGCACCGCACGCCCGACGTCCTGTTCGAGTACGCCGCCAGCGCCCAGGCGCGCGGGCTGCGGGCGATCATCGCCGGTGCCGGTGGCGCGGCACACCTGCCGGGCATGCTCGCGGCCAAGACCGCCGTGCCGGTGCTGGGCGTTCCGGTGCAGAGCAAGGCGTTGAACGGCATGGATTCGCTGCTGTCGATCGTGCAGATGCCCGCCGGCATCCCGGTGGCGACCTTCGCCATCGGCAATGCGGGGGCGGCCAACGCAGGATTGTTCGCGGCCGCAATTCTGGCGAGCGACCATCCGCACATCGCGCAGGCGCTCGATGCGTTCCGCCAGCGCCAGACCGACGACGTCACCGCCAACGACGACCCGCGGCAATGACCACGGTCGGCATCCTCGGAGGCGGGCAGCTGGCCCGCATGCTCGCTCTTTCCGGCGCGCCCCTGGGGCTGCGCTTGCTGGTCATGGATACCGTCGCCGACGCGTGCGCCGGCCAGTTCGCGCCTTTGCTGGTCGGCGACTACCGCGACGAGGTCGCGCTGGCCGAATTCGCCTCCAGGGTCGACGTCGCCACCTTCGATTTCGAGAACGTACCGGCCGAAAGCGCCGAGTGGCTGTCCGCACGCGTGCCGGTGTTCCCCAACCCGCGCGCGCTCGCGGTGGCGCAGGACCGGCTTGCCGAGAAGACGCTGTTCCGCGAGCTGGACATTCCGGTGCCCGAGTTCGCCGCGGTCGCCGACCGGGCGGACCTGGATCGCGCGCTGCAGGCGGTAGGCGTGCCGTGCATCCTCAAGACCCGCCGCCTGGGGTACGACGGCAAGGGCCAGTTCCGGATCCGTTCGCATGCAGATGCCGATGCGGCCTGGGCCGCGCTAGGCGCGCAGGCCGGCGCGGTCGGTTTGATCGTCGAGGCCTTCGTCCCGTTCGAGCGCGAACTGAGCGTGGTCGCGGTGCGAGGCCGCGACGGCGAGTTCCGCACGTGGCCGCTGACCGAGAACTGGCATGTTGACGGGGTGCTGTCGGCCAGCCTGGCGCCGGCGAAGGTCGATGCCGCGCTGGTGCAGACCGCCACCACCTACGCGCGCCGGCTGGCGGAGCGGCTGGACTATGTAGGCGTGTTCGCGCTGGAACTGTTCTGCCGCAACGGCGAGCTGCTGGCCAACGAGCTGGCGCCGCGCGTGCACAACTCCGGCCACTGGACGATCGAGGGTGCCGAAACCTCGCAGTTCCAGAACCACCTGCGCGCCGTGCTGGGCCTGCCGCTGGGGGCGACCGCGATGCGCGGACGCGCCTGCATGCTCAACTGGATCGGGGCGATGCCCGATGCCGCCGCAATCCTGCGGGAACCCGGCGGCCACTGGCACGACTACGGCAAGGAGCCGCGCGACGGGCGCAAGGTCGGGCATGCGACGCTGCGCGCGGACGATCCGCAGGTGCTGGCCGATATCCTGGAGCGGGTCGGGCGTGCGCTCGGCCGGGAAGCGCAGTGCGCACCGCCGGTGGCGGCGTTGCGCGACAGCGGCGCCTGATCGCGCCCGGCAGGGGGCTCGCGCCCTTGGAATAGGTCGCACATCGCGGTTGTGTCCGCTCGCTGCGACGTCCCGGGCCGTTGCGGACGTGGATATGCCAGCAAGGCGGTGCCCCGGTTTGCGGAGGGGCGGGCACCGGCGGGTTCACCGCCACGCCATCAGCGCAGGCGCTTCGCCACCGCGTCCCAGTCCACCACCTTCCAGAACGCCTCCAGGTATTCGGCACGCCGGTTCTGGCGGTCGAGGTAGTAGGCGTGCTCCCACACGTCGCAGGCGAGCAGGGGCGTATCGGCACCCGTCAGCGGGGTCGCCGCGCCGCGCGTGGCGACGATGCCCGGGTTGCCGTCCGCGCGTTGCACCAGCCAGACCCAGCCAGAGCCGAACAGGCCCAGCGCCATCCGGGTGAACTCCTCGCGGAAGCGGGAGACGTCGCCGTACTGGCGCGCCAGCAGTCCGGCCAGGGCGTCCCCCGGCTCGCCGCCGCCGCGCGGCGACAGGCAGGCCCAGTAGAAGCCGTGGTTCCAGGCCTGTGCGGCGTGCTCGGCGAGGCGGCCGCGCGCGCGGCGCACGACCTCCTCCAGCGGCAGCCCGGCCAGTCCGCTGCCTTCGAGCAGGCGGGCGGCTTCCTCGACATGGGCCCGGTGGTGCGCGCCGTGGTGCAGGTCCAGCGTGGCGGCGGAAATGTGCGGCTCCAGCGCATCGCGGGCGTAGGGCAGGGCGGGCAGTTCGATGGCCATGCATCCTCGGGATGGGGTTCGGCGTCGGTGCGGTGGATTACAATTGCGACTTCAGTTTAGCCGACGGCGGGGCCGCTCCCCGGCGTCCAGGAGAGTCGCAATGGCGGTGATGGAGCGCATCCAGGCCGAAGTGGAGAGCCATCCGGTGGTGTTGTTCATGAAGGGCACGCCGGCCTTCCCGATGTGCGGTTTCTCCGCGCGCGCGGTCCAGGCCCTGCAGGCGGCCGGTGCCGAGCAGCTGCACACGATCAACGTGCTCGAGGAGCCGGAAATCCGCGCCAACCTGCCGCGCTATTCCAACTGGCCGACGTTCCCGCAGCTGTTCCTGCACGGCGAGCTGATCGGCGGCTGCGACATCACCCTGGAGCTGCTCGAAGCCGGGGAACTGCAGCGCATGGTCAACGAAGCGCAGTCGCAGTGAGCCTGCTCGAACTGCCTTCCGCCGCGCCGCGACCGCTGGCCGGCCGCGTCATCCTGCTCAGTGGCGCCCATGGCGGCCTCGGTGCCGAGGCGGCGAAGGCCTGCGCGGCCGCAGGCGCGACCCTGGTCCTGCTCGGCCGCCGCCTGCCCAAGCTCAACCGGGTCTATGACGCGGTGGCCCAGTGCGGTCCGGAGCCGGTGCTGTACCCGCTCGACCTGGAGGGCGCGGGACCGGACGACTATGCCGAACTGGTCGACCGCCTGGAGGCCGAACTGGGCCGGCTCGACGGAGTCCTGCATTGCGCCGCGGAATTCCGCGGCCTGACGCCGCTGGAACACCTGGATCCCGCCGCCTTCGCCCGCGCCATCCACGTGAACCTGACGGCGCCGTGGTGGCTGGTCCAGGCCTGCCTGCCGCTGCTGAAGCAGGCGCCGGACGCCTCGGTGGTGCTGGCCGTGGACGATCCTGCCCGCGTGGGCGCGGCCTACTGGGGAGGCTACGGCGTGGCCCAGCACGGCCTGCACGCGCTGGTCGGCATGCTGGCGGCGGAACTGGCCGCAACGCCGGTTCGGGTCGCCGGACTGCAGCCCGGGCCGATGCGCACCCCGCTGCGTGCACGCGCCTACGCAGACGACGTCGGCGAGGACCTGCGCGATCCCGAGGCCTATGCCGGGGCCTGCGTCACCTTGCTGTCGCCGGCCGGCGCCGCCTGGCGCGGCTCGGTATGGGGTGCGTCCGCCGGGAATGCCGGTCAATGACCATCCTGTCCGCGGCGCTGCTGCTGTTCCTGATCCTGGATCCGCTGGGGAACATTCCGGTCTTCCTCAGCGTGCTCAGGCCGCTGCCGCCCAAGCGCCAGCGCATCGTGCTGATCCGCGAGCTGCTCATCGCCCTGGCCGTCCTGATGCTGTTCCTGTGGTGCGGCAAGTACTTCCTGGAGCTGATGCACCTGCGCCAGGAGTCGGTCTCGATCGCCGGCGGCATCGTCCTGTTCCTGATCGGCATCCGCATGATCTTCCCGCGGCCGGAAGGGCTGATGGGCGAGATCCCCGACGGCGAGCCGTTCATCGTCCCGCTCGCCATCCCGCTGGTGGCCGGCCCCTCGGGCATGGCGGCGGTGATGCTGATGGGCAGCAACGAACCGCACCGGCTGGGGGACTGGAGCCTGGCCCTGCTCCTGGCCTGGGGCGGAACAGCGGCGATCCTCATGGCCGCGCCGTATCTCTACCGGCTGCTGGGACGCCGGGCCCTGATCGCGATCGAGCGCCTGATGGGCATGCTCCTGGTCGCCATCTCGGTGCAGATGCTGCTGGACGGCCTGGCCGTCTACCTGGGGTTGCCGGCCACCTGAGTGGCGGGCCGATGCGCGCGGCTGGCGGTTATTTCTTTCGACGCCACGTGGTGCGGCGCAATATTTTTTTCGTCACGTAGTGGTCACATCTGCAACCTAGCATGTTAATCTGGCGTTAACCCCTGTGATGCCTGTCGCAGGGAAGCCAATCCAGCCGCCCTGCCTGGGCACCTCGCCTGAAATGTCACTCCTACCCGAGGCTTCTCATGACTGATACCCGTCGACTCAGGATGTCCAAACTCACCCTGGGTCTGGTCGCCGCGCTTGCCGCCGCTCCCGCCTTCGCCCAGAGCACCTCCGCCGGCGTCGGCGGTCTCGTCACGGACAACGGCGGCCAGCCGGTCACCGGTGCCGAAGTGGTCATCACCCACGTGGAGTCCGGCACGATCAGCCGCGCCACGACGGACGCCAGCGGTCGCTGGACGGCCCGCGGCCTGCGCGTCGGCGGCCCGTACGAGATCACGATCACCAAGCCGGGTGCCGGCACCAAGACCGAAGACAACGTCTTCCTGGCCCTGAACCAGGTGAGCACCGTGAACGCGGCGCTGACCGGCGACGTGACCACCCTCGGCGCCGTGCAGGTCACCGGCGTGTCCGGCGGCTCGGAAGTGTTCAGCGCCACCAAGATGGGCTCGGGCACCAGCGTCGACCAGCGCATCATCGAGGCGTTGCCGTCGATGAACGGCAACATCCAGGACTTCATGCGCCTGGATCCGCGCGTGACCTTCACCGACCGCGCTTCGGGCAGCATGACCGCCGGCGGCCAGAACCCGCGCTTCAACAAGATCACCATCGACGGCGTCTCGGCCAGCGACACCTTCGGCCTGGAAGGCAACAACATGCCGACCATGCGCCAGCCGGTGTCGATGGAGGCCATCGAGGCCATCGACATCAACCTGTCCAACTACGACGTGTCGCTGTCCGGCGCCGCCGGTGCCAGCGTCAACGCGGTCACCAAGTCGGGCACCAACGAATTCCATGGTTCGGTGTACGGCACCTACCGCGACGGCGACTGGTTCGGAGACTACCCGGCGCGCATCGCCGGCAGCAGCGCCGATGTGACCGGCCTGGCCTTCGACGAGTTCTCTGAGGAGTCGACCTGGGGCGTGACCCTGGGCGGCCCGATCGTCAAGGACAAGCTGTTCTTCTTCGCCAACTACGAGAAGTTCAAGCAGAGCGACATCGGCCCGGCCGGCCAGAGCCAGGGCGTCAACCCGCTGGATGCCGGCAGCGTCGATTTCACCGCCGCCGACCTGGCCGAAGTGCAGCGCATCGCCAGCGACGTGTGGGGCTTCGACGCCGGCGGCATGTCCGGCAGCGGCGACACCGAGCTGGAAGAGTACGCGCTGAAGCTGGACTGGAACATCAACGAGGACCACCGCGCCAGCCTGCGCTACAGCAAGCTGGAGCAGAACCGCGTGCGTCCCGACGCGCCGACTGCCAGCCTGATTTCGCTGAGCTCGAACTGGTTCAACCACGCCAAGACCGTGGAGAGCTACGTCGGCCAGCTGTTCAGCGACTGGAGCGACACGTTCTCCACCGAGTTCAAGGTTTCGTACCGCGACTACTCGGCGGTCCGCGTCAGCCCGACCAACGCGCCGACCATCCAGGTCTACTTCGACGACGGCATCGCCGGCAACGGCAACGACGCCCCGATCGGCACCAACAGCAACAGCACCAGCGGCCTGGATGCGATCCGCCTGGGCACCGAGCGCAGCTCGCCGGGCAACACCCTGCTGACCGAGTCCTGGAGCTACTACGGCGCCGGCGTGTGGACCGTGGGCGACCACGACATCAAGTTCGGCGCCGAGTACAGCGAGACCGAGATCTACAACTTCTTCCTGCAGGACTTCTGGGGCAACTACAGCTTCTACGTCCCGCGGGTGAACGGCGTATCCAACTTCGGCAACCTGCTGCGTGGCCAGTACTTCGACTACGACCTGCAGACCAACCCGACTGACCCGAACGCGATCGCGGCCCGTTACACCAACAAGAACACCGGCCTGTTCATCCAGGACACCTGGTACGTCAACAGCAACCTGACCCTGACCGTCGGCCTGCGCGCCGACAAGCCCGACGCCAGCCCGACCCCGCCGTACAACGCGTGCTTCGGCGCGGCCCCGGGCACCGCCAATCCCGCCTGCGGCAGCGGCTACACGGGTGGTTTCGGCCTCGACAACACCAGCACCTACAACGGCGACTTCATCGTCCAGCCTCGTTTCGGCTTCAACTACACCTTCGACAGCGAGCGCCCGATGCAGCTGCGCGGTGGCGTGGGCCTGTTCCAGGGTGATGCGCCGCAGGTGTGGGTCGGCAATGCCTACAGCAGCACGGGCATGAACTACATCTCGTTCCAGAACGGCACCGCCTGGCAGACCGTCCCGTTCAGCGCCGACGGCCTGAACCAGAACGTTCCCCCGGGTGGCTCGGGCGTGCGCAACGTCAACGTGATCAGCGAAGACTTCGAGCTGCCGTCGGTGTGGAAGGCCAACCTGGCCATCGATGTAGAGACCCCGTGGTGGGGCACCGTTGCGTCGGCCGAACTGCTGCTGACCGATGTCAACAACGGCCTGTTCTACCGCAGCCTCAACGTTGGTCCGGGCTACATGGGTCCCGATGGCCGCGTGCTGTACTGGAACCCGAACAGCCCGCGTCCGTTCGGCAACACCTCCGCCGGCGCCACCCCGACCAACGGCGCGCGCTACAACCGCAACGGCTACTTCGGCGACGTCCTCCTGCTGGAGAACACCAACAAGGGCAAGGGCCAGCAGCTGACCCTGTCGCTGGCCAAGCCGTTCAGCACCGACAGCGACTGGTCCTGGACCGTGGGCTACACCTACACCCAGGCCACCGAAGTGGGCGCGCTGACCAGCTCGACCGCCGGCTCCGGCTTCGGTTCGCAGTACGGCTTCAACATCAACGAGCCGAATTCCACCACCGCCCGCTACGAGATCAAGGACCGCTTCACCGGCGCCCTGAACTGGTCGCACAAGTTCTTCGGCGACAACGCCACCCAGGTCGGCCTGTTCTACGAAGGCCGCAGCGGCCGTCCGTACAGCTACATCTTCAACAACGACGCCAACGGCGACAACCGCACGTTCAACGACCTGTTCTACGTGCCGGCCGGCCCTGGCGACGTGCTGTTCGGCAGCATGAACGCGACCACCGGTGCGTTCACTCCGAACGCGGCGATGGAGCAGGCGTTCTGGGCGTGGATGGCGGAGAACCCGCAGCTGCAGCGCTACCGCGGCAGCTACGCGCCGGAGAATGCGTTCAACGCCGGCTGGGTGAATACCTTCGACATCCGCATCAGCCAGGAGCTGCCGGGCTTCTTCGATGGCCACAAGTCGAAGATCTGGCTGGACATCCAGAACGTCGGCAACATGATCAACAAGGACTGGGGCCACATCGTCGACTACGGCTTCAACGCCAACCAGGCCGTCGCGTCGCTGGTGGGCATTTCCAACGGCAAGTACGTCTACGGCTACCGTGGCAACTTCAACGGTTCGCAGCAGTTCGGCCAGACCCCGGCCGAGGGCATCCCGACCAACTCCGACAGCCAGACCAACGGCATTTCGCAGTGGTCGCTGCAGGTGGGCCTGCGCTACGACTTCTGATCCGGAAGTCCGACGCGACGCGTGACCGAAACGGCCGGGGCGACCCGGCCGTTTCCTTTTTCGGGTGCCACGGTGCTTTGCAGCGGCTGCTGGAGTAGAGTCGGCGGCCGGTTTCCCGAGATTCGGCAAGGTTCCATGAACGAAATGGTCGCCACGAGCACGCTGCCCGTGCAGGACGCACGCATCTTCCCGCGCGGCGGGCTCGATGTACTTTCGCGAACCGAGGTGGCGCGCCTGCGCGATGCCTCCAGCGGTGGCATGCACGAGCTGCTGCGCCGCTGCGCGCTGGCGGTGCTGACCAGCGGCAGCGCCAACGATGATCCGCGCGCCGCGCGCGACCTCTATCCGAACTTCGATATCCAGGTCACCCAGCAGGATCGTGGCGTGCGCATCGACCTGGCCAACGCGCCGGCGATGGCCTTCGTCGACGGCGAGATCATCCACGGCGTGGCCGAGCTGCTGTTCGCCACCGTGCGCGACCTGGCCTGGACCGCGATCGAGCTGGGCGAGGACTGCAAGGGCGCCGACCTCGATACTTCGCCGGGAATCACCGACTCGGTGTTCGGCCTGCTGCGCAACGCGCGTATCCTGCAGCCGTCGGATCCGAACCTGGTCGTGTGCTGGGGCGGGCACTCGATCTCGCGCGAGGAGTACATCTACACCAAGCAGGTCGGCTACGAGCTCGGCCTGCGCGGGCTCGACATCTGCACCGGCTGCGGCCCGGGCGCGATGAAGGGGCCGATGAAGGGCGCGACCATCGCCCATGCCAAGCAGCGGCGGGCCCGCACCCGCTACATCGGGATCACCGAGCCGGGCATCATCGCCGCCGAATCGCCGAACCCGATCGTCAACCACCTGGTGATCATGCCGGACATCGAGAAGCGCCTGGAGGCGTTCGTGCGCCTGGGCCACGGCATCCTGGTGTTTCCCGGCGGCGTCGGCACGGCGGAGGAAATCCTGTACCTGCTGGGCATCCTCTTGCGCGAGGAGAACGCGGACCTGCCGTTCCCGCTGATCCTCACCGGTCCCACCATCGCCGCGCCGTACTTCGAACAGATCGACCGGTTCCTGCGCCTGACCCTCGGCGAAGCGGCGACCTCGCGGTACGAGATCGTGGTCGGCGATCCGGCCGCGGTATCGAAGAAGATGGCCGCGGGCATCCGCAAGGTGCGCGAGGCCCGCATCGCGCACAAGGACTCGTTCTACTTCAACTGGGGCATCGACATCCCGCTGGAGTTCCAGCGCCCGTTCGTGCCGACCCACGAGGCGATGGCCGCGCTGGACCTGCACCACGGCCGCCCGCCCTCCGCGCTGGCCGCCGACCTGCGCCGGGCGTTCTCCGGCATCGTGGCCGGCAACGTCAAGGAGGACGGCCTGCGCCGGATCGAGGAGCACGGGCCCTTCGAGATCCACGGCGCCCCGGACATGATGGCGGCGCTGGACGGCCTGCTGCGCGCGTTCGTCGAACAGCGGCGGATGAAGATCGCGGGGGAATACCGGCCCTGTTACCGGGTGGTGGCCTGAGCCTCCGCCAGCGCCGCGGCCAGGGGCGCGATCGCGTGCCCTAGGCAAATGCGATGGCCGTCCCGGAACACGTGGCCGCTGCCTTTGGGTGGTGGCCGTCGTCGGGTTGGGCGGGCAGGGCGGCCCTGGGAGGCGTTCCCCGTCCCTGCGGCCAGATCGACCGTTCATCCCCGGCGCGCTTGCGTCCCCGCGTCGCCGGGCTACGCTGGCCGGCATTACGTTGGGGAACGTCCGCATGTCGTCCGACCGCCAATCCGGTTTCACTCTCGTCGAGCTGATGATCGCCATCGCCGTGCTCGCGGTCCTGCTGGGGCTGGCCTTGCCCAGCTTCCAGGCGAGCATGCGTTCCAACCGGGTTGCCACGACCAGCAATGAAATCCTGGCGTCGCTTTCGCTGGCCCGGACCGAGGCGATCCGCGGCCTGGGTGCCGCGGGCGTCTGCCCGAGCGCCGACGGGCTCAACTGCGTCAGCACCACTGACTGGGCTGGCGGCTGGACGGTGTGGCGGGAGGACCGCGGGGCGGGTGGCGTGGTGCGTACCGTCGTGCGTTACATCCAGCCGAAACAGCGCATGGCGGTCACCGGGCCGGAGGCGGGCGTGCAGTTCACGACTCAAGGTCGATCCGACACCGGGGCCGAGCAGTTCGACGTGGCCCCCTCGGATACGGATACGCCGGCGCGATGCGTGACGGTAAGCACCACGGGACAGAGCCGGGTCAACCAGGGGGGCTGCGCATGAGCCCCCGCACGCGGCGTCTGCGGAAGGTCGGGTCTGGCCGCATGGCCGGTTTCAGCCTGGTCGAAGTGATGGTGGCGGTCCTGATCCTCGGCGTGGGCCTGCTGGGCTTCGCGCTGCTGCAGACCATGAGTGTCCGCTTCACGCAGAGCGCCAACCAGCGCAGCCAGGCGACCAACCTGGCCTACGACATGCTTGACCAGGTCCGGGTCAACCGCCTGGCCGTCGGCCAGTACGTCGGAAACTACACCGGAGCGACCACCGGGTGCGCGCCAGATGGTGAAGTGTCCGCGGCGAAGTTCAGGGACGTCTGGGAGTGCCGCCTGGGAACGGCGCTGGGTGCCGGAGCCACTGCCAACGTCGCCTTCAATGCGGGCGAGGTCACCGTGGCGATCACCTGGGGCGACGAGCGCTGGAACGATGCGGATGGCGACGGCACGGTCAGTGCCGACGAGGGCAACCAGACCTTTACCACGGTGACACGCCTGTGAAATCCCTGGACATGAAGAAAGCTAGCGGCCTGTCCTTGATCGAGCTGATGATCGCGCTGCTGATCGGTGCGATCCTGCTGCTCGGCGTGGTCCAGGTATTCGCGGCGTCGCGCACGGCCTACCAGCTGTCCGAAGGCATGTCGCGGGTGCAGGAGAACGGGCGCTTCGCTCTGGACTATCTGCAGCGCGACATCCGCATGGCAGGCCATTTCGGTTGCGTCAACGACCAGGCCCGCAACCAGGTCCCCGGTGGACTTACATCGCATTTCGCGGCGAATGGCCCCCTCGATTTCGGCTTCTCCGTGCAGGGATACGACGATTCAGATCCGCCGGATGTCGTCCTTTCTCCGGCCCGGATCGACGGTACCGACGCGATCGCACTCAGGTTCCTGAGTGGCAATGGAGCGCCCATCACCACGATCGACCTCGCCGGTCCGTCCGTGGACATCGATCCGGCGAAGTGGTCCGTGTTGACCGAGGGCGGCGTGGCGGCTCCGGCCATGTTCGGTGTTGCCGACTGCGCATTCGCCGACGTGTTCGTGGCCGACAGCACCAGTGCCGCCGCTGGCCGGGTCATCGTGCCCGCAAGTGTCGACCTGGCGCGCTATGGCGCCAGTCCAGCGGGTGGGCCCACGATGCTGTACCGGGCCGAGACGGTCATCTATTACATCGGCCAGGGTGCGGGCGGCCAGCCTTCGTTGTGGCGCGCCCGGGTCAATGCGGACGAATCCCTCACCAGCGAAGAGATGGTCGAGGGCATCGAGAACATGCAGTTCCGGTACGGCATGGATCGTAACGCCGCCGGAGCGCTGCCGAGTGGTTATATCGCCAGCCAGGACACGGCCGACGGGGTGGGTGGCACGACCGATGACTGGCGCCGTGTGGGCCAGGTGCAGGTGGCCCTGCTCGCGGTCAGTCCCAACAGTGCGGCCTCCGTGGCGCCCACCACCACCGAGCAGGACCTGCTGGATGTGAGCGCGACGCTTCCGGCGGACGGGCGCTACCGCAGCGTCTACCAAGGCACGATCGCATTGCGCAATCGCCTCTACGGGAATTGAACGGCATGTCATCCATGAACCGAAACCACCGGCGGCAGGTGCTGCGCATGCGCGGCCCGGCCGCACAACGGGGCGCAGCGCTGTACGTCGCGCTCATGATCCTGATCCTGCTCGCGCTGCTCGGTATCGCCGGCATGCAGGTGGCGAGCCTGCAGGAGCGCATGGCGGCCAACTACCTGGCGGTCAACCAGGCGTTCCAGACGGCGGAGCGCGATGTGCGCCTGCGCGAGTGCTACATCGAAGGCGTGGTCAACCGTGATGGCGCATGCGTCGACGGCGAGGCCACGATCGAGCAGATCTGTGACGACGGATTCGACGCGACCAACTGGGCGGCCGAGATGTCCACCGACGTCCCCCAGGTCAACCGGGTCAGCATCCGCGCGATCGGACCCTGCATCTCCGGCAACTCCAGCCTCGACATGGGCGCTGGTCCGGAGAACGAGGATCCGAACCCGGTCTACCAGGTAACGGTCTACGCCACCAACGAAGCCGCCACCGCGAATGCGGCGGTCGACACCATATTCCGTCCGTGAGGAGCCATTCATGGCATCCCGTCGCTTCCGACTGATCACCATCTCCGCTGCCCTCGCCACCCTGGCGGGCGGTTACGGGCTGTATCTGACCGCGCAGACCGCTCCGCCCGAGTTGGCCCAGGCGCCGATGAACATCACCAACACCGTGCCGCCGGCCTTCATCATGGCGGTGGACGATTCGGGCTCGATGACGTTCGAGACGCTGTTCCCCGGTCGCGACGGCTATGGCTGCACGGGAACCGGCACGTCCAATCCGTATTTCAACAGCGACGGCACGCTGCGCACCGAGGATGGTGACGGCAACGGCGGAACGTACAGCTGCAATTTCCATCACATCTTCCCCTACCCGGGGCATCGCATCGGCACCAACCGTTACGCGATCGCGCCGATCGATCTGTTCGGATTCGCCCGGTCGAATGCCTACAACCCGGCCTACTTCGACCCGAACACGACCTACTCGCCCTGGATGAACCACAACAAGGTCGAGTACCCGGCAGCTTCGTTGACGGAGACGCTGACCGATCCGCGCAACGCCAGCGGACCGAAGTTCAACATGACGGCGCTGCACAGGGACCGTATCGACGATGCCGATCCGGGCAATTCGGATGTCGGCAGCGCGACCTACAACAGCGGCACCTTCTTTCCCGCGGGCATCCAGTACGCACGCAACGGTGCGTGTGGCGGCCTGGCCAGTACCGGTGGTGCCACGACGTACGTGACGCTGGCGTCTGACACGACGCTCAATGCCAATTGCAGCAACATCCGCCTGCGGCGTTCGCAGGCGGGGCAGCCGGAGACCACCGAGCTGTTCCGCATCCCGAGCGGCACGACCCTGCCGGCCGGGACGGTGTACTACCGGCTCGCCGACTCGGCGTGTGGCGGCCTGGCGGCTGCGGCACCGACGCAGCGCTTCTGGGTGAGGTTGCCGTCGGCGGTCACGCTGAGCGCGACCTGCGAGGTGGCCATCCAGTACTTCCCGGCGACGTTCTACATGCCGTTGACCGACGCCGCCCCCGCCGGCTACAAGACGGCCAACCGCGTCCAGGTCGCCAATGCCGGCGGGCCGGGCGTCGACCTGTACAGGTACGAGATCAAGCTCGACAACTACGACACCTCGGCGCAGTACGACGCGGCGATCCAGAATTTCGCCAACTGGTTCACCTATTACGGGGACCGCAACCGGGCGATGATCGCCGGCATGACCCGCTCGCTGATCGATGTCGAGAACATGCGCATCGGTTACTTCACGATCAACAGCGGCGCACGCAACTGCGGCAGCAACTGCACGGCGTACGATGCGTACACCGACGTGACCATGCGTGACATGGGCGTGGCGGCCGACAAGCAGGCGCTCTACACCAGCATGATCGCGCTCCCCGCGTCGGGCAGCACGCCGAACCGCTGGGCCGTCGAGCATATCGGCAAGCAGTTCCAGCGCACCAATACCGGTGCGCCGGTGACGCTGTCCTGCCAGAAGAACGCGGGCATGCTCTTCACCGACGGCTACAGTAACCAGGGTGGCCCCGCGGTCGCCAATGCCGATGGCGACGGCGGCATGGGTACGCCGTTCAGCGACAGCCATGACAACACCATGGCCGACATCGCGTCCTACTACTACCGCAACAACATCCGGCCCGACCTGACCGAGGGTGGTGTGAAGGTCGACAAGGCTTGTCCGGCGGCTGGCGGCGACGCCACGGACAAGAGCCTGGACTGCAATCGCAACCTGCACATGAACTTCTACGGCATCACCCTGGGTGCGCGGGGCGACCTGTTCGATCCCGAGGCCGACCCGGCCCAGGACGCGTATACGACGGCATCGGTCTACAACAACTGGCCGGCGCGCCAGAATGACGAGCGCAGCACCGTCGACGACATCTGGCATGCGGCGACGAATACGCGTGGCGAGTTCATCAACGCGCGTACGCCCAGCGACATCACCGCGGCGATGCGTCGCATCATCGCGGCGGTCAACGAGGGTGAATCCCCGGCCGGCACGATCAGCGTGACCGGTGCCCGCGTGGGCAGCGGATCCCTGAACGTTCAGCCGTTCTACGAATCGGCCAACAACGGCACGGACTGGTACAGCCTGCTGACGGCAGAGACGGTGAGTGCGGATCCCTTTACCGGGGAGACGACCTTCACGCCGGCATGGGAGGCCAGTGCACGCATGGCGGCCCAGGCCTCGCGTGAGATCTATTTCGGGCGCACCACCGACAGCGTGCAGCCTGAAGTCCTCGAATTCAGCTCGACCAACGTCAGCTTGGACAACCTCTGCGCGGGTGCCCTGTCGCGGTGCACCGCGGCGGAGATCGAGGCCCTTTCGGCGAACGGCACCAACCCGCCGCCGGCCGCGATCGACGCCGCGCGTGCGGTGGCCTATCTGCGCGGATCGCGCGTTGACGAGGGCGTGCTGCGCACCCGCACCTCGATCCTGGGCGACATCATCAACTCCACGCCGGTGTTCTCGGCGCCTACCGACGACTACGGTTACCGGACGCTGGGTGGCACGGTCGGCAGCAGCTACGCCACCTACCTGGAGGCGAAGCGCACCGCCAATCGGCCCATGGTCTACGTCGGTGCCAACGACGGCATGTTCCACATGTTCGACGGGCGTTCCAACGGCTCCGGCGGCAGCGAGGTTTTCGCCTACGTCCCGGCCACGGCGCTCGGGCACATGGGCAACCTGCTGTTCCCCTATGTGGCGGCGAACCAGAGCGACCAGAAGTTCCAGCACCGCTATTTCGTGGATGGCCCGGTCACCGTTTCCGACGTGCAGTTCGGAACCCAGTGGAAGACCGTCGTGGTGGGTACCACCGGCGCTGGCGGGCGCAGTGTCTTCGCGATGGACGTGACCACGCCGGGCTCGCCCCAGGTCCTGTGGGAAATCAATGACCTGATCACAGGCGATGATGCGATCAGCGACAACATCGGCCACGTGCTGGGCAAGCCGGTGATCGTTCCGATCAAGGACACCTCGGGCAACGTCAGCTGGAAGGTGCTCTTCGGCAACGGCTACAACAGCGTGAACCAGCAGGCGCACCTGTTCATGGTCGATGTCGAAAGCGGCGACGTGGAGACGATCGAGGCCTCCGAAGCCACCGCGCCGGCCTACAACGGACTCGGCAACATCGTGGTGGTGGACCGCAGGAGCATCGGTTCCACGGGTACCGTCTTCAATGGCCGCGATGGCTATGCGGATTACGTCTACGCCGCGGACCAGAATGGCGCGGTCTGGAAGTTCAACCTGCTGACCAGCAGCGTCGAGTTCAGCGGGGAGCCGCTGTTCATCGCCCGGGATTCCACCGGCACCAATCGCCAGCCCATCATGGGTGGCCTGACGGCCGCGACCGGACCTGGCGGTGGCGTGATGCTGTTCTTCGGCACCGGCAGCTTCTCGTTCACCGGCGACCCGGACAACACCAGCGTGCAGACCATCTACGGCATTCTGGACAAGGGCACACGGGTCACGGGTCGCGACGACCTCGTCCAGCAGACCGTGGGCACGGACGACGGCGAGTTCCGGACGACATCCAGTAACGCCATGGGGCCCGGCAAGTACGGCTGGTACCTGGATCTGCCTGCCGGTGAACGCTTCGTGGGCTACCCGCGAGTGGAAAGCGGCATCGTCTTCTTCCCGACCTACGAGCCGCAGGGGGGCGACGACAGCGACGACTGCGGCGTCACCGGAACCAACTGGCTGTACGGCCTGAATGCGTTGAGTGGCGGTGCCTCGATGACCTACATACGCATGGGTACCCCGGACGGCAGCCAGCCCGCCTCGGCGACCGGCGCGGTCGCGCTCAACACGGGCGGCTCGGCACCGGTGAAGGATGTGGCGGTGATGACGACGCCGCGCGTCCAGCCGTTGGGTACCGCTACCCAGGCCCAGATCGATCAGGCCCTTGGGGCGCAATGCTCGATGGTCATCCGGGTTGCGGGTGCGCCGCCCATGTATCTGCCGCGTCCGTGCGGGCGGCAGTCCTGGAGGCAGGTGCGATGAATAAAGGGGGAGTCATGTCCATTCGAGAGAGCGTTGGTTCAGCAGGAACGCGTGGTCCGGTCGCCGGCTTCACGCTGATCGAGTTGATGGTCGTGGTCGCGGTGGTGGCGATCCTGGCATCGATCGCGATACCGGCCTACCAGGAGCAGATCCGCAAGTCCCGGCGGGCGCAAGCCAAGGCGGACCTGGTGGAGTACATGCAGGTGGCCGAGCGCCGTTTCACCGTCGACAATTCATATGCGGACTTCGTGCTTCCTACGAACCAGTCCCCACGCGAGGCAAACGCCACGGCCAGGTATGTCCTTGCGGCATCCACGCAGACTCCGACGGAGCTGGTGCTTACGGCCACTGCACAGGGCCCGCAGACCGAGGACCGGTGCGGCGATCTGTCGATCAGCAATACGGGCCTGAAGACGGAAAGCGGAGTGGCCGAGTTGGCCGATTGCTGGTAGTCCAACGGCTCGCGTGGCAGCGAAGCCGCCCACAGGCGGCTTCTTTCTGGCAGGGCGGGGCATAAAAAAAGAGCCGCGAACAATCGCGGCTCTTTTCATTTTATCTGGCGCCCGAAGTTGGACTCGAACCAACGACCCCCTGATTAACAGTCAAGTGCTCTAACCGGCTGAGCTATTCGGGCGGGGGCGCACATTGTATGGGCAGGAGTCCGGTGTGGGCAAGGCGCTGATGAAAGCGGCGGCCCTTGGCCATGGGCGACAGGGCCTAGTGGCATGGGGTCGGGGAGCGGGGGCCCCGCGTCCGCACCCTCCCCACGTTGTTGACGATCACTTCGCCACGCAGCCGGGCCGCTGTGCAGACGCGCAAGGTGACGTTGCTGCCGCCGCTGCGGCCGTCCGGCTGGTAACGCACGCGCAGGCGACCGGCGCTCGCCAGCACCTGGACCGAATCATGAACCGGCTGACGGATGTCACGGAGGACGTCCTCCGGACGCCGCGGCTGGTCGCTGCGGCCGGGGTCGCGGTAGAGCAGCCAGCCGGCGCTCCAGTCAGGCTGGCCGAGGCAGCGCCCCTCACCCCCGGACGGGCAGACCGTGACCGGCACGCGTGCCGTGATGGCCGTGTTCCGTGCCTGCGCCAGCTGGGCGGCCAGCTGGTGCGTGGCCGACGCCGCGCGCTGCCGCTGCAGCGTCTCGCGGAAGCCGGGCAACGCCAGTCCCAGCAGGATGGCCAGGATCGACACTGTGATCGACAGTTCAACGAGGCTGAACCCGGAGAGGTGACCCGGCGCATCCTTGCGCATGGGCGAAGTCCTTTTCGCTCGGGAGGTTCAGGTTGGCGTAATCCCGAGGGCGCCGGGATCGGGCGCGACCGATCCGGGTTGTAGGAATCCGGCCCGGCCTTTGTAGGAGCGGGCATGGCCGCGACCCGGGCGTCGGAATCATAAGGGCGTTCTGTGTTGAGGGCGTCGTGTCGCGGTCATGCCCGCTCCTACAAAAAAGGCGGACTGGAACCGCCGGCAAGGGCGGATGCGCGGCGCGACCCACACGGCGTCGATGCGCCCCCTGTCTATACTGGCCTGTCCCCCCAAGACGGCACCGATCCGCGCATGAGCGAGCGATTCGAGCTGGTATCCCCGTATGCCCCGGCGGGCGACCAGCCGCAGGCGATCGAGAAGCTGGTCGCCGGCTTCGAGGCCGGCCTGGCCAAGCAGGTGCTGCTGGGCGTGACCGGTTCGGGCAAGACCTACACCATGGCCAACGTGGTCCAGGCGGTGCAGAAGCCGACCCTGGTCATGGCGCCGAACAAGACGCTGGCGGCGCAGCTGTACGGCGAATTCAAGGCGTTCTTCCCGAACAACGCAGTCGAATATTTCGTCAGCTACTACGACTACTACCAGCCGGAAGCTTACATCCCGTCGACCGATACCTTCATCGACAAGGACAGCTCGATCAACGACCACATCGAGCAGATGCGCCTGGCCGCGACCAAGGCGCTGCTGTCGAGGCGCGACGCGCTGGTGGTGGGCACGGTGTCGGCGATCTACGGCCTCGGTGCGCCGGAGGACTACCTGTCGCTGCGCCTGATCCTGTCGCGCGGCGAGCGCCTGGACCAGCGCGAGCTGCTGCGCCACCTGACCCAGCTGCAGTACACGCGCAACGAATACGAACTGCAGCGCGGCACCTTCCGCGTGCGCGGCGAGGTGGTCGACGTGCACCCGGCCGAAAGCGACGCCGAGGCGGTGCGGATCGAACTGTTCGACGGGGAGATCGAGAACATCGCGCTGTTCGATCCGCTCACCGGCGAGGTCATGCGCAAGTTGCCGCGCTACACGATCTATCCGAAGACCCACTACGCGACCAGCCGCGAGCGGGTGCTGAGCGCCGTCGACACGATCAAGATCGAGCTCCGCGAGCGGCTCGAGCAGCTGTACGCGCAGAACAAGCTGGTCGAGGCGCAGCGCCTCGCCCAGCGCACCCAGTTCGACCTGGAAATGATGGCCGAGGTGGGCTACTGCTCGGGCATCGAGAACTACTCGCGGCATCTCACCGGCAAGGCGCCGGGCGAGCCGCCGCCGACCCTGTTCGACTACCTGCCGCCCGACGCCTTGCTGGTGGTGGACGAATCGCACGTGACCATTCCGCAGATCGGCGCGATGTACAAGGGCGACCGCTCGCGCAAGGAGACGCTGGTGGAGTTCGGATTCCGCCTGCCTTCGGCGCTGGACAACCGCCCGTTGAAGTTCGAGGAGTGGGAGGAGCGCGCGCCGCGCGCGGTCTATGTTTCGGCCACGCCGGGACCGTACGAACTGCGCGAGGCGGGCGACCAGATCGTCGAGCTGGTGGTGCGGCCGACCGGCCTGGTCGATCCGCAGGTCGAGATCAGGCCCGTGGCGACGCAGGTCGACGACCTGATGGGCGAGATCAACAAGCGCGTGGCGATCGGCGATCGCGTGCTGGTTACCACGCTGACCAAGCGCATGGCCGAGAACCTCACCGATTACCTGTCCGAGCACGGGATCAAGGTGCGCTACCTGCACTCGGACATCGAGACAGTCGAGCGGGTGGAGATCATCCGCGACCTGCGCCTGGGCAAGTTCGACGTGCTGGTCGGCATCAACCTGCTGCGCGAGGGCCTGGATATGCCCGAGGTGTCGCTGGTGGCCATCCTCGACGCGGACAAGGAGGGATTCCTGCGTTCGGCCGGTTCGCTGATCCAGACCATCGGCCGCGCCGCGCGCAACCTGCGCGGTACCGCGATCCTGTACGCGGACCGGATGACCCGCTCGATGCAGGTGGCCATCGACGAGACCGACCGGCGCCGCGAGAAGCAGGTCGAGTACAACACCGAGCACGGCATCGTCCCGCGCGCGGTGGTGCGTCCGGTGATGGACGTCATGGAAGGTGCGCGCTCGGAGCCCGGCGAGGGCAAGGGCAAGACGGCACGCGGCAAGGCGCGGCAGGTCGCCGAGGCGGCCGCCGACTACGGGGTGATGGATCCGGCCCAGGCCGCGGTGAAGATCCGCGAACTGGAGCAGCGCATGTACCAGCACGCCCGCGACCTGGAGTTCGAGGACGCCGCCCGCCTGCGCGACCAGATCCGGCGGCTCAAGGAAGCCAGCCTGGCCGGCTGACCGCCTGCGAATACCGGGCCGGGTGGGCGCTGGCGGAGGGCCGGGTACATGCGCGGCGGCGAACGGACCTGCAGTGACGGCGCGACCGTGCCGCCAGGTTGTGGCTGGCCCCGGCCGCGGGGTAGAATGCGCGCCCTGCCGCGGGCAATCCGCGCAGGTTGGCAGCACCGGGCGGTTAGCTCAGCGGTAGAGCACTACCTTGACATGGTAGGGGTCACAGGTTCGAACCCTGTACCGCCCACCACTGCGGTCCTCTTCGGGCCCGGTGGATTCCTCGGGAACCCTTCGATTTCGTTCCAGTCCCGTCGCGTGCGGTGCATCGGCGCGCCTGCGCGGACGATGCCGGGCACCGGTCGATACCGTTTCGGATATCGAAAACCGGGAAAAAGTCATTGGATCGTTCTGGCTTCTTCGCGCATCGTCGCGGCATCCACCCGGGGAGAGGACGGGCGGAGGGGCAGGTCGGCGATCCGCGTGTCGCCGGTACATTGCGTCCCGGCATGTCTGTTGCGAACGGACCAGGTGATCTTCCACCACTTCTCCCCGAAGCCCTCGTGGGCGCCATCGTGCGCCTGCCCGCAAGCGTCCGAAGGAGAACTGCATGCACCTGCGATCAACCCTGCTGGCCCTGGCCATCGCGAGCGCGTCCGCGCTGCCTGCCTTCGCCCAGGACGTCGTCGTCAAGGTGGATGCCGGCAAGCCGGGTCCCACGATCGACCGCCACATCTTCGGCCAGTTCGCCGAGCACCTGGGTCACGGCATCTACGAGGGCATCTGGGTCGGCAAGGATTCGAAGATTCCCAACACCCGCGGCGTCCGCAACGACGTCGTTGCCGCGCTGCGCGACCTGAAGGTGCCGAACATCCGTTGGCCGGGCGGCTGCTTCGCCGACGAGTACCACTGGCGCAACGGCATCGGGCCGAAGGACCAGCGTCGCGCGATGGTCAACACCAACTGGGGCGGGGTGATGGAGCCGAACGAGTTCGGCACCCACGAGTTCTTCGACTTCATCGAGCAGGTCGGTGCCGATGCCTACATCTCGGTCAACGTCGGCTCGGGCACGGTGCAGGAGGCGGCGGACTGGCTCGAGTACATGACCGCGGTGCACCCGACCGCGCTGGCGAAGGAGCGCATCGCCAACGGCCGCAAGGAGGCGTTCCAGGTGCCCTTCGTCGGCCTGGGCAACGAGAACTGGGGGTGCGGCGGCGCCATGTCGGGCGACTACTACGTCGACCTGATGAAGGTCTTCGCCCGCTACACGCGCAACTACGACCCGTCGCAGAAGATGAAGCAGATCGCGGTCGGCCCGGACGGGGCCAAGACCGAGTACACCGAGGCGGTGATGAAGGCCTGGTCCGAGCGGGTCTGGAGTTGGAACCTCGACGGGCTGTCGCTGCACAACTACACCATCAACGGCTGGCCGCCGAGCATCAAGGCCACCGGGTTCGGCGAGGCCGAATACGCGAAGTTCCTGCATGAAACGCTGGGCATGGACCAGATGATCCGCACCCACGCGGCGATCATGGACCGCTACGATCCGGAGAAGAAGGTCGCGCTGGTGGTGGACGAATGGGGTTCCTGGCTGGCGCAAACCGAGGGAAGTACTCCCGGCTTCCTGGTCCAGCAGAACTCGATGCGCGATGCGATCCTGGCCGCGCTCAACATCAACATCTTCGCCCGCCACGCCGAGCGCGTGCGCATGGCCAACATCGCGCAGATGGTCAACGTGCTGCAGGCGATGATCTTCACCGACAAGGAGAAGATGCTGCTGACGCCGACTTACCACGTGTTCCACATGTACGTCCCGTTCCAGGACGCGACCTTCGTGCCGGTGGCCTTCGACAAGGGCAGCTACAAGGTCGGCGACATCGTCCTGCCGCGGGTGGATGCGATCGCCGCCAGGGACGCGCAGGGAACGCTCTGGATAGCGGTGACCAACATCGATCCGACCCGCCCGGTGGAAGTGGCCCTGGACGTTGCCGGCTTCGATCCGGCTTCGGCCAGCGGCCAGTTGCTCACCGCGCCGCGGATGGATTCGGTCAACACGTTCGAGGCGAAGCGGACCGTGGCACCGGTGCCGGTGAAGCTGGACGGTGGGAAGCTGCGCCTGCCGCCGCATTCGGTGGCGGTGGTGGGGCTGAAGGCGAACTGATCCGGCGCCGGCACGGCCCCGTGGCGGGGCTGCGCCATGCCGGCTGACCTGCCGATGGCCGCCGCCGATCAGCGGCGGCCGGAGATTCAGGGCGATGCTGCGTCCGTACGCAGCAGGCGCAGGTCGAACAGGCGCGGGGTGCGGCGGGTGTTGTGGGCGATGAAACGCACCTCGAGGCCGCCGTCGCGCGCCGCACCGGCCAGCGCCGGTGGCAGGGCGATCTCGCGCTCGATGAAATCGTCCACATCCGAGCCATCGAACTGCAGCGTCGCCAGCTCGACGCCATTGGCCTGCACGACCATGGCGACATGCCAGTCGCCGCCGAACAGGGTCAAGCGCAGCGCCAGCGGCGTGTCGTCGCCGATGACCGGCGGAGCCGCCAGGCGGTAGCCGAATGCATCGCCGGCATCACGCCAGCGCCGGCCCAGGTGCAGGCCCGTCGCCGAATCCCGGCCCTGGTAGCCATGCTCCACTTCCGGCTGTTGTTCGCCCGGCTGCACCCGGTCCACGGTGCGTATTTCGAGCGCCTGGCGCGCGCGTTCCTCGACCTCGACCGCGGCCAGGAGGGCCGGATACCCCGCGACTGTCGTGGTCCGCCAGTACGCCATGTAGCGCGCGTCGTGCACGCGGTACAGCGGCTCCATGCGCAGCGCGCCGAATCCGGCGGGCTGGACCAGTCCAGCGGCGCTGAACACCAGTGGATCGTCCAGCGGGACGATGCCGGAGGCCAATGTGTCGCGATCGCCGACCAGCATCGGCGCCCGGTCCAGCGGCTGGTACGGACCCGGCGCGATGTGGCTGCCACGGCCGGCATCGGCGACCAGGCCTTCGAGGTCTTCCTCGCCGGTGCGCGCGGCCAGCATCAGCGGGCCATGCATCACCGCGACCCAGTCCGATCCGTCGGGCAGGGCCTCGATCCGCGTGTGCATCGGCAGCGCGATCTCGACCCGGTCGCCGTCCTTCCAGCGACGCTCGATGCGCGCGTACGAGGACGGCGTGGATTGCAGGGGCCAGGCGCGGCCGTTGACCATCACCTGCAGCGGCCCCTGCAGCCAGTGCGGATGGCGCAGCTCCAGCGCGAACTTCTGCGGCCGCTCCAGCGACAGCCGGAGTTCGCTGCGCGGCTCTTCCGGGAAACGCGTCAGCTGGCTCAATACCAGTCCGCGCCCGGGCCGGCGCAGCTGCGAATCCAGGTACAGGTTGACCCGCACCGTCCCTTCGTCGTGCGCGTAGACGAACGCGGCGTGGCGCCCATGGTTTTCCATGCCGCTGCCCACGCAGCACCAGAAGCACTCCTGCGGCTGCGAATACACCCTGTAGTGGCGTGGGCGGACCGGTGTGAAGTAGACCAGTCCGCCATGCTGCGGATGCTGGGTGGAGAGGATGTGGTTGAACAGCGTGCGCTCGTAGAAGTCCGCATGCCGCGGATCCGGGCGCAGCCGGTCCAGCAGCAGGGTCAGGCGCAGCATGTTGTAGCTGTTGCAGGTTTCCGGTCCTTCGCGCGATTGCACCATCGGCGAAAAGTCGCCAGCCGGATTGAAGTGCTCGCGCACGCTGTTGCCGCCGAAAGCGATGCTGCGGTGCAGGGCGACCCGTTCCCAGAAGAATCGCGCCGCGTCGATCCACGCTTCGTCGCCGTCGAGCTCGCCGATGCGGGCAAAACCGATCACTTTGGGAATCTGGGTGTTGGCATGCAGGCCGTCCAGCGTGTCCTCGCCGCGCAGGAGCGGATCGAGCAGGGCGCGGTGCGAGAAGCGCCGCGCCAGTGCCAGGTAGCGACGATCGTCGGTGATGGCGCATACGTCGGCCAGCACTTCGTTCATGCCGCCGTGTTCGGTGTCGAGCACGCGCTGCAGTTGCACGTCGTCGAGGTGGGCGACGAGCCGCTCCGCCCAGTCGGCGAAGCCGACCAGCACCGCGCGCGCCTGCGCCTGGCCAGTCAGTAGCCAGGCATCGCGCAGGCCGGCGAAGGTCTTGTGCAGGTTGTAGAACGGCACCCACGCCCCTTCCAGCGAGAACGACTCCGCCTGGAAGTTGCCGGATGCGACCCGTTGCCACAGCACGCGACCGCCCGGTACGCCACCGACGTAGCCGTCGCCGTTGGCGCGCTGGCACGCGGCCATCGCCTGGACCATGTAGTCGAGCCGGCGGCGCATATCCGCATCGCCCTGCGCGGCCTGCTGCGCCAGTGCCGACAGGTAGTGGCCGGCGGTGTGGCCGTCCAGGCCCATCGATTCCCAGTTCGGATACTTCGGCGCGGGCGAGGGCAGGCCGGCTTCGATCCGGCACGGCGCCAGCAGCCGGTCCATGTCCAGCGTGGCGAGATATCGCAGGTTGAGTGCATTCGATCGGGCGAAGAGGCCCTCACCCAAGCGCACGTCACCGGGTGCGGGGAGGTGCAGCGACCGCGCCGCGGGCGCGGTGGCGCCGCGTGCCAGCGGCGGTACCAGCGGCAGGAGCGCCGCCGGCACAAGCGCGCCCAGCAGCCTGCGCCGGTCGGCGTCCACGCCCTGGAATTGCCGCGTAGCCATGCTCAGCGCAGCGGGCCGGGCCTGGGCCCGTCGGAGAGAAAGTCCCCGCCCCGCACGGGAGTTCCGGTCCGGGCCGGAAACGGGGCGGGGCAATCCCGGAATTCAGTGCGAGTCGCGGCCGACCGCATCGCCGCTGCCGCCGACCAGGAAATCCAGGTCCGCGCCCAGGTGCGCCTGCTGCACGTGGTCCACGTACAGCTTGGACCAGCCGCGCGCCGGTGCCGGCGGTGCGGTCCATTCGGTGCGGCGACGTGCCAGCTCGGCCTCGTCGACATCCAGGTGCAGGCGCCGGCCGGGCACGTCCAGTTCGATGAAATCGCCCTCGCGCACCAGCGCCAGCGGACCGCCGGCGGCGGCTTCGGGCGAGACGTGCAGGACCACGGTGCCGTAGGCGGTGCCGCTCATGCGCGCGTCGGAGATGCGGACCAGGTCGGTGACGCCGCGCCGCAGCAGCTTGGGCGGCAAAGGCATGTTGCCGACCTCGGCCATGCCGGGATATCCGCGCGGGCCGCAGTTCTTCAGCACCATCACGCAGGTCTCGTCGATGTCCAGCGCCTCGTCGTCGATGCGTGCCTTGAACTCCTCGATGCTCTCGAACACCACCGCGCGGCCCCGGTGGCGCAGCAGCTGCGGCGAGGCGGCCGACGGCTTGATCACCGCGCCGTCGGGGGCCAGGTTGCCGCGCAGTACGGCGATGCCCGCCTCGGCGCGCACGGGCTGCGCAAGCGGACGGATCACCTCGCGGTTCCAGCACGGCGCCTGTGCGATGTTCTCGCCCAGCGTGCGGCCGTTGGCGGTGATGGCGTCCAGGTCCAGTTGCGCGGCGATCTCGCGCAGCACCGCGGGCAGCCCGCCGGCGTAGCAGAAATCCTCCATCAGGTATTCGCCGGACGGCTTGAGGTTGACCAGGCAGGGCAGGCGCGAACCCAGCGCGTCCCAGTCGTCCAGTGAGAGTTCGACGCCCAGCCGGCCGGCGATCGCCAGCAGGTGGATTACCGCGTTGGTCGATCCGCCGATCGCGGCATTGGCGCGGATCGCGTTGGCGAACGCCGCCCGGGTCAGGATCCTGGACATGCGCAGGTCCTCGCGCACCATCTCCACGATGCGCCGGCCCGACAGGTGCGCCAGGCGGAAGCGGCGCGCGTCCACCGCCGGGATCGCCGCGTTCTCCGGCAGCGACATGCCCAGCGCCTCGACCATGCTGGCCATCGTCGAGGCGGTGCCCATGGTCATGCAGCTGCCCGTGGAGCGCTGCATGCACGACTCGGCTTCGGTGAACTCGTCCTGCGAAAGGGTGCCGGCGCGGACCATCTCCGACATCTCGATCACGCCGGTGCCCGAGCCCAGCGGCTTGCCGCGCCAGTTGCCCGACAGCGACGGCCCGGCGGACACACCGATCGTGGGCAGGTCGACGCTGGCCGCGCCCATCAGCAGCGACGGCGTGGTCTTGTCGCAACCCATCAGCAGCACCACGCCGTCGATGGGGTTGGCGCGGATCGACTCCTCCACCTCCATGCTGGCCAGGTTGCGGAACAGCATCGCGGTAGGACGCATCTGGGTCTCGCCCAGCGACATCGCCGGGAATTCCAGCGGAAAGCCACCGGCCTCGTACACGCCTCGCTTGACGTGCTCGGCCAGCTCGCGCAGCGAACTGTTGCACGGGGTGAGCTCCGACCAGGTATTGCAGATGCCGATCACCGGCCGACCGTCGAACAGGTCGTGCGGCAGGCCCAGCCCCTTGAGCCAGCTGCGGTAATAGAAGCCCTGCTTGCCCTCCCGGCCGAACCACTGGCGGCTGCGAAAGGGCGGTTTGCTGGAGTCGCTCATGCGATCGGGGATTCCTGCCCGGCGGGTGGATTCGGCCGCAACGCCACCTATTCCAGGCAGCACGGTGCGGTCCGTTGCGCGACGATGCTACCCGTCGGGGGAATGCCCGAAAAATAACAAATGCGCCCGGATCGATACGCGTATTGCAATCGAGCGTAGATCGCAGAGGGCACCCTGTTTTCGCTCGGTGGGGCGACGGCGGGGATGCGCGAGACACCCTTCCCGGGACACGATGCGATCCATGCGGTTGCAGGCGCGTGCGCAGCTATTCCATTCGGGGCGCCTGCCATGCCCCTGATGACATTGGTGGGTGCGGGGCGCCGCGACTATCCTGCGCGCGGCCGGGTCGCGGCCGGAAGCGGGCAGGGGAACCGGGGATGACGCGAACGAGGCCATTCGGCCGGCTGGATGACGGCACCCCCGTGCATGCCTGGACGCTGGGGGGTGCGGAGGGGCTGTCGGCGGAGATCCTCGACCTGGGCGGCATCCTGGCGCGGCTGGAGTTCCCCGGTGCCCACGGTCGTACCGGGCTGGTGCTCGGGTTGGGCGACGCGCAGGCCTATCACGACGATCCGGCCTACCTCGGCATCCTGGTCGGGCGCTTCGGCAACCGCATCGCCGGCGCGGCCTGCACGCTGGATGGGGAACGACTCCGGCTCACCGCCAACCAGGGCCGCAACCATTTGCACGGCGGCGCATCCGGTTTCGGTCGGCGGCTGTGGACGGTGGAGGCCCCCGATGCGTCCACCCTGGTGATGCGCTACCGCTCGCCGCACGGGGAAGAGGGTTATCCCGGCAACCTCGACGTGCGCGCGACGTATCGGCTGCAGGGCGCGCGCCTGCGCCTGGACTTCGAGGCGACCAGCGACCGGCCGACGCCGTTCAACCCGACCCACCACCCCTATTTCAACCTCGCCGGCGATCCGGCGGTGCCTGCGTCGGCGCAGTGGCTGCAGGTCCCGGCCAGCGGTTACCTGCCGGTGGACGAAGCCCTGATCCCGCTGGGCGAAGTCGCTGGCGTGTCCGGTTCACCGTTCGATTTCCGCGCCGCGCGCACGCTCGATGCGGCCTTCGATGGGCGCGATCCGCAACTGGGCACGGCAGGCGGCTACGACCACTGCCTCGTGCTCGATGCGCACAGCGACTACGCGGCGATGCTGTACTCGCCGCACAGCGGCATCGCGCTGCGCATCGACAGCGATGCGCCGGCGCTGCAGCTGTATGGCGGCCACGGGCTGGACCGGCAGCACCCGGGCCTCGGGCGCGGACTGTGCCTGGAGCCGCAAGGGTTTCCGGATGCGCCGAACCGGCCTGCGTTTCCCGACGCGATCCTGCGCCCCGGCACGACCTTCCGGCGGCGCATCGAGTACCGCTTCGCCATGCCCGGCCGGACGCGCCCCTGGGAAGAAGTGGCGGCGGCGCTGGAGCGCGCCTGAAGCCAGCAGCGTCCAATCGCTGTCGACCAGGCCTTACCGTAACCGCACTTCGACCGATGCCCGCATCGATCGGCCTTCCCCGGAGACCGCACCCGTGCCACCCATCAACCTCGCCATCGTCGGCATCGGCAAGATCGTTCGCGACCAGCACCTGCCGGCCGTGGCCGGCAACGACGACTACCGGCTGGTCGCCGCGGCGAGTCGCCACGGGCGGGTCGAGGGCATAGAAAATTTCAGCTCGATCGACGCAATGCTCTCGGCGCTACCGTCGATCCAGGCCGTCTCGCTGTGCATGCCGCCGCAGTATCGTTACGAAGCGGCGGTGAAGGCGCTCACGGCCGGCAAGCACGTGTTCCTGGAAAAACCGCCGGGCGCGACGCTTTCGGAAGTCGAAGGCCTCGCCGCGCTGGCCGCGGGCAAGGGGCTTTCGCTCTTCGCCAGCTGGCACTCGCGCTACGCGCCGGCCGTGGAAGCCGCGCGGGAATTCCTCGCCGGCACCCGGATTCGTTCGATGCGCGTGGCCTGGAAGGAAGACGTGCGCCAGTGGCATCCGGGCCAGGAATGGATCTGGCAGCCCGGCGGCCTGGGCGTGTTCGACCCCGGCATCAACGCGCTTTCCATCGTCACCCGCATCCTGCCGAACCCGGTGTTCGCCACCGCGGCGATGCTGGAATTCCCGGAAAACCGCGAGGCGCCGATCGCCGCATCGATCACCTTCAGCGATGCGGAAGGCCTGGACCTGGCGGCGGAATTCGACTGGCGCCAGACCGGCAGGCAGAGCTGGGACATCGTCGCGCTGACGGACGCCGGCGAGATGCTGCTGTCCGAGGGCGGCGCCCGGCTGTCGATCGACGGGCGCGTGGTGCACGAGCAGCCGGAGCAGGAGTATCCGATGCTGTACCGGCGTTTCGCCGCGATCATCCGTGCCGGCGAGTCCGACGTCGATCTCGCGCCGCTGCGCCATGTCGCCGATGCGTTCATGCTGGGCCGGCGCAGACAGGTCGACGCGTTCCACGACTGATCGCCGCAGCGACCGACGAACCTCGAGCGGAGATTATGCCGCTATATCCACGACGTTGCGGCTTGCGCGCAGCCGGACGCGTCCGTCTCTACAGGGCGCCGGATCAGGCCGGCGAGCCGTAGATTTCCGTGGCGGTCTCCTGCAGCGCACGCAGCACCGTGCGTGCGCCGGGCGACAGCAGCCAGTCGGTGCGGGTGATGATCCCGAACGAGTCCATCCTGCAGGACAGGTCCACCGGCACGATCCGGACCATGGCGTGTTCGGCGTAGTGGCGGGCGACGTCCACCGGCACGACGGCCAGGTAGTCGCTTTCCTGCAGCATCTTGGTCATGAACATCAGCGCGGTGGTCGCCAGCACCTGCCGCGGCGGTTGCTGGCCGGCGCTGCGGAACATCAGTTCGAAACGGTGGCGCAGCACGCTGCCCTCCGGCGGCACGATCCAGCTGGCGCGCGCCAGTTCGGCCAGGTCGGGGGCATCCAGCGCCAGGATCGGATGGCCGGGCCGGGCGATCGCGCAGATATCCTCCTCGGCCAGCGCCTGGTAGTGCAGGTAGCGCTTGTCATGGCGTTCGAACAGCCGCGCGACCAGGAAATCGAGCCGGTTCTGCTCCAGCCGTTCCAGCAGGACGTCGCTGCTCTCCACCAGCAGCGACACGCGCAGGTCCGGGTGCTGCCGGGCGATCCGCGCCAGCGCGGTCGGAAGCAGGCTCATCGCCGGCCCGGCGATCGCGCCGACCGCGATGTTGCCGGCCAGGCCGCCCTTGAGCGCCTCGATCTCCGCGCCGGCCTCGCCGAGGCTGGCCAGGGCGATACGCGCGTGCCGGATCATGGTCTCGCCGTACCAGGTCGGGCTCATGCCCCGGGGCAGGCGCTCGAACAGCGGCACCCCGATCATTTCCTCCAGGTCCTTGAGCAGCTTGGAGGCGGCCGGTTGCGACATCGCCAGCGTTTCGGCGGCGCGATGGATGTTGCCTTCCTCGTCGATCGCGATCAGCAGCATGAGCTGCCGGGTCTTGAGCCGTGCACGGACGAACCAGGGGATGTTCTGCGGCACGGCGACTCCACGGATACAAATGTTCGTATATGTTATGCAGGAAATCGGATTGGATGCATATTCCTTCAGTGGGCAGAATGGGTGCAGGCACGTTCCGTCCCTCCCGGGACGGTCTGCCTTCCCATCCACGAGTCGGGCGGAAGGTAAAGATGCGACTGATCCAGCTGCGGGACGAGGCCGGGAACACGCGGGTGGGCGCCGTCGACGCCGACGCGAGCCGCGTGACCTTGCTGGAGGATGTCGATTCGACCTATGCGCTCGCCCACGCGGCCCTGGCCGCGGGCCGGAGCCTGGGAGCACAGGCTGCGGCGACCCTCGGTACGACGACCCTCGACTACGCGGCGTTGCTGCAGGCCGGGCGGGTACTCGGTCCGCTGCATCATCCCGACCCCGCGCACTGCCGGGTCACCGGTACCGGCCTCACCCACCTGGGCAGCGCGGCCGCGCGCGATGCGATGCACCAGAACCTCAAGCAGCAGGCCGACGCGGGCACGCTCACCGATTCCATGCGCATGTTCCGGTGGGGCGTGGAAGGCGGCGCGCCGGAGGCGGGCATGGCCGGCGCGCAGCCCGAGTGGTTCTACAAGGGCGATGGTTCCATCCTGGTCGCGCCCGGCGCGCCGTTGCCGTCCCCGGACTTCGCCCTGGACGGCGGCGAGGAACCCGAACTGGTCGGCCTGTACGTGATCGGCCCGGACGGCACCCCGTACCGGCTCGGTTTTGCGATCGGCAACGAGTTCTCCGACCACGTCACCGAGCGCCAGAACTACCTGTACCTGGCCCATTCCAAGCTGCGTGCGTGCGCGGTCGGCCCGGAGCTGCGCACCGGCGCGCTGCCGCGCGACCTGCGCGGGACCAGCCGCATCCGCCGCGGCGGCGTGGTGCTGTGGGAAAAGCCCTTCCTCACCGGCGAGGCCAACATGTGCCATTCGCTGGAGAACCTCGAATACCACCACTTCAAGTACGCCGCGCATCGCCGTCCTGGCGACGTGCACCTGCACTTTTTCGGCACCGCCACGCTCAGCTTCGCCGATGGCGTCCGCGCCGAGGCCGGCGACGTGTTCGAGGTCGACCTGCCGGAGCTCGGTGCGCCGCTGGTCAACCCGTTGCAAACCGTCGCCGCGGGTTTTGCCCCCGGTGGCGTGCGCGCGCTGTAAGGTTTCGCTGGCACCAGCCCGCACGCCAGGACAGGAAAGGAGAAAAACCGTGAGCGAACAGCGTTTCAGCAGCTACATCGCCGGCCAGTGGGTCGAGGGCGATGGTGGCCACGCCGACGAGAACCCCTCCGACCTGGCCACGCCGGTCGGCCACTACGGCGTGCTCGATGCCGCGCGCACCGCGCAGGCGGTCGATGCCGCCAGCGCCGCTTCGCCGAAATGGGCGCTGTCCAATCCGCAGCAGCGCGCCGACATCCTCGACGCCGTCGGCAGCGAGATCCTCGCCCGCAAGGAGGAACTGGGCCGGTTGCTCGCACGCGAGGAAGGCAAGACCCTGGCCGAGAGCATCGGCGAGGCGGCGCGTGCCGGACAGATCTTCAAGTTCTTCGCCGGCGAGGCGTTGCGCATCCCCGGCGAGAAGCTGGCCTCGACGCGCCCGGGCGTGGACGTGGAGATCACCCGCGAGCCGGTCGGCACCGTCGGCATCATCGCGCCGTGGAATTTTCCGCTGGCGATCCCGGCCTGGAAGATCGCGCCGGCGCTGGCCTACGGCAATACCGTGGTGTTCAAGCCGGCGGAGATCGTGCCCGGCTGCGCCTGGGCGATCGCCGAGATCCTGTCCCGCGCCGGATTGCCCGAAGGCGTGTTCAACATGGTGCTCGGCGGCGGCCGCATCGTCGGCCAGGCGATGGTCGAGCACCCGAAGCTCGACGCGCTGACCTTCACCGGTTCGGCGCCGACCGGCCATGCGCTGCTCAGGCAGGCGGCCGCGCGCGCGCTGAAGGTGCAGATGGAAATGGGCGGCAAGAATCCGCTGGTGGTGCTGGCCGATGCCGACCTGGACAAGGCGGTGGAGTGCGCGGTCAACGGCGCGTACTTCTCCACGGGCCAGCGCTGCACCGCGTCGAGCCGGCTGATCGTCGAGAACGGCATCTACGACGCCTTCGTGGCCAAGGTCCAGGCGCGGCTGGCGAAGGTGAAGGTCGGTGATCCGCTCGAGGCTGGCGTGGACATCGGTCCGGTCGCCAGCCAGGCGCAGCTGGACACCGACCTGGCCTACATCCGCGCCGGGCACGAGGACGGCGGCGAACTGCTCGCCGGTGGCGAGCGCGTGGAATGGAAAACGAAGGGCCACTTCCTGGCGCCGACCCTGTTCGCGGCCAAGCCGTCGGATCGCGTCGCCCGCGAGGAGATCTTCGGGCCGGTCGCCGCGCTGCTGCGCGCCGACGACTACGAGCACGCGCTGGCGCTGGCCAACGACACCGAATTCGGCCTGTGCGCCGGCATCTGCACCACCTCGCTCAAGTACGCCACGCACTTCAAGCGGCATGCGCAGGCGGGCATGGTGATGGTCAACCTGCCGACCGCGGGCGTGGATCCGCACGTGCCGTTCGGCGGGCGCAAGGCGTCCAGCTATGGGCCGCGGGAGCAGGGGCGCTACGCGGTGGAGTTCTACACGACAGTCAAGACGGCCTATACCGCGGCATGAGCCGCGACTTCCGCGGCCGCGCACTGGAGGGTGCGTGGCACGTCGCCGACGGCAAGGCCGGGGCGACGGCGGAGGCACCACATGCATCGAGGGAGGAGCGATGGACAAGGGTTTGAAGCTGGCAGCGGCGATGCTGTGCGCGGTGGTGCTCGGCGCCTGCGGCAAGGGTGGCGGTGACGCTGCGGCGAAGGCGGACGCGATCACGGTCGGCTTCAGCCAGGTCGGCGCCGAGAGCGAATGGCGCACCGCCAATACCCGTTCGGTGAAGGAAGCGCTGGTCGCGCCGGAATTCAACCTCAAGTTCTCCGACGCGCAGCAGAAGCAGGAGAACCAGATCAAGGCATTGCGCTCGTTCATCGCCCAGGACGTGGACGTGATCGCGTTCTCGCCGGTGGTCGAGTCCGGGTGGGAGACGGTGCTGCGCGAGGCCAAGGTCGCCAATATCCCGGTCGTGCTGACCGATCGCGCGGTGGACGTGTCCGACGACTCGCTCTACACCACGCTGATCGGCTCGGACTTCGTCGAGGAAGGCCGTCGCGCCGCGCGCTGGCTGCTCGAGGACTCCGCGTCCCGCAAAAGCTCGGGCGCGGCCGGCCCGGTCCGCATCGTCGAACTGCAGGGCACGGTCGGTTCGGCCCCGGCGATCGACCGCATGGCGGGCTTCAAGGAAGTAATCGGCCAGGATCCGCGCTTCGCCATCGTCCGTTCGCAGAGCGGCGACTTCACCCGGGCCAAGGGCAAGGAAGTGATGGAAGCCTTCCTCAAGGCCGAAGGCCGCGACGGCATCGACGTGCTGTTCGCGCACAACGACGACATGGCGATCGGCGCGATCCAGGCCATCGAGGAGGCCGGTCTCAAGCCGGGCGAGGACATCCGCATCGTCTCCATCGACGGCGTGCGTGGCGCGTTCGAGGCGATGAAGGCCGGCAAGCTCAACGCCACGGTCGAGTGCAATCCACTGCTCGGTCCGCAACTGGCCCAGATCATCCGCGACGTGCATGCGGGCAAGCCGGTGGCCAGGCGCGTCGAGGTCGAAGAGGGTGTGTTCACCCGCGACCAGGCCGCGGCCGAACTGCCCAACCGCAAGTACTGATCGCGTCCGTGGCGCCGGCGATGCGAACGTTGCCATCCGCTTCGTCCGTCGTCCCGGCGTGGGTGCCGGGTTGAGCGCGGTCGTGCTGCAGGCGCGGGGCCTGGCCAAGCGCTACGGGGGTACCGTGGCGCTGGACGGTGCCGGTCTTGTCCTGCGCGGCGGCGAGATCCACGCGCTGATGGGACAGAACGGCGCCGGCAAGTCGACCCTGATCAAGCTGCTCACCGGCGTGGAGCAGGTCGACGCCGGGACGATCGAACTGGACAGGCGTACGATCGCCCCGGCTTCGCCGCTGGCGGCGCAGCGCGAAGGCATCAGCACGGTCTACCAGGAAGTGAACCTGTGCCCGAACCTGTCGGTGGCCGAGAACCTGTATGCCGGCCGTTATCCGCGCAGGTTCGGGCTGGTCGACTGGAAGCAGGTGCGGGCAGGGGCGCGTGCACTGCTCGCCGAGCTGCGCCTGGACATCGACGTCGACCTGCCGCTGGCGGCCTACCCGGTAGCGGTGCAGCAGATGGTGGCGATCGCGCGCGCGCTGGGCGTGTCGGCACGGGTGCTGATCCTGGACGAACCGACCTCGAGCCTGGACGAGGACGAGGTCCGCGAGCTGTTCGCGGTGATGCGCCGGCTGCGCGAGCGCGGCATGGCGATCCTGTTCGTCACCCATTTCCTCGACCAGGTGTATGCGGTGTCCGATCGCATCACCGTGCTGCGCAACGGCGCGCTGGTCGGCGAGTACCTGCCGGCGCAGTTGCCCCAGGCCGCGCTGGTTTCGGCGATGGTGGGGCGCGAGGTCGAGCTGGCCGGCGGACGCGACGCAAGCCACGAAGTGCCGGTGGATGCACTGGTGGTGGTCGAGGCGCGCGGCCTGGGTCGGCGCGGCAGCCTGCAGCCGGTCGACCTGCAGTTGCGCGCCGGCGAGGTGCTGGGCCTGGGTGGTCTGCTCGGTTCCGGGCGCACCGAACTGGCGCGACTGCTGTTCGGGCTGGATCGTGCCGACTGCGGCGAACTGCGCATGGAACACGGGCCGGTGGAGTTGCGGCATCCGGCCGAGGCGGTCGCGCACGGGCTGGCGCTATGCCCTGAAGAGCGCAAGACCGAGGGAATCGTGGCAGGCCTGTCGGTCCGCGAAAACATCGTCCTGGCACTGCAGGCCCGGATGGGCTGGTGGCGCGCGCTGCCACGCGCAAGGCAGGAGGAACTGGCGCGGCAGTCAGTCGCGCTGCTCGGGATCAAGGTCGCCGACATCGAGACCCCGGTCGGTGCGCTGTCCGGCGGCAACCAGCAGAAGGTGGTGCTCGCGCGCTGGCTGGCCACGCAGCCGAGGCTCCTCGTGCTGGACGAACCCACGCGCGGTATAGACATTGCCGCCAAGCAGGAAATCATGGCCGAAGTGCTGCGCCTCGCCCGCCAGGGGATGGCGGTGCTCTTCATCTCCGCCGAGATCGAGGAACTGACCCGCCTCAGCGACCGCATCGCGGTCATGCGCGAGCGGCGCAAAGCCGGTGAACTCCCGGGAGGCAGCGACGGAGGCCAGGTGCTGGCCCTGCTTGCCGCGCACGAGCCCGCCGTTCGTGCAGCCGGCGCGGCGGGCGCATGAGCGGCGCGGAGCCACGCACGAGCTCCAGGCAGGTGCTGCACCGCGGCCTGGCCCACCCCCTGTTCTGGCCTTTGCTGGCGCTGGCCCTGCTGCTGCTCGGCAATGGGCTGTTCAATCCGGGTTTCCTTTCGCTGCAATGGCGCGACGGCCACCTGTACGGCAACCTGGTCGACATCGCCAACCGCGCCGCGCCGCTGGTGCTTGTGTCGCTGGGCATGACCCTGGTGATCGCCGTGCGTGGCCTGGACATCTCCGTGGGCGCGGTGCTCGCCATCGCCGCCACCGTGGCGGCATGGACGATCGCACGGATGCAGGCCGCGGGCAGCGAGGGGCTGGCGCCGCTGTTCGCGGCGATCGCCGCCGCCCTGGGCGTGGCGCTGCTGTGCGGGTTCTGGAATGGCCTGCTCGTGGTCAGGCTCGGCCTGCAGCCGATCATTGCCACGCTGGTGCTGATGGTGGCCGGACGCGGCATCGCCCAGCTGGTCAGCGACGGCCAGATCCTGACCATCTACTACGAGCCCTTCGCCTTCCTCGGCAACGGATTCCTGTTCGGCCTGCCGTTCTCGCTGTTCGTGGTCGCCGCGGTGTTCGTTGGGCTGAAACTGCTGCTTGACCGCAGTGCGCTGGGCCTGTTCGTGCGCGCGATCGGCCACAACCCGGTCGCCGCCCACGTGGCCGGCGTGCGCGCGAAAGCCATCACCTGGTCGCTGTACGTGTTCTGCGGCTTCACCGCGGGCCTGGCCGGATTGCTGGTCAGTTCAAACGTGGCCAGCGCCGACGCCAACAACGCAGGCCAGTTGCTGGAGCTGGATGCGATCCTGGCGGTGGCGCTGGGCGGTACCGCGCTGGCGGGCGGCCGCTTCAGCCTGGCGGGCAGCCTGGTCGGCGCGCTGATCATCCAGGCGCTGACCACCACCATCTATGCCATCGGCGTGCCGCCTCAGGTGAACCTGGTGGTCAAGGCGCTGCTGGTGACGGCGGTCCTGCTGTTGCAGTCGCCCGAGTTCCGCGGGCGCCTGCGTGCACGGCTGTCGCGCCGGGCGGGAGGTGCGACGTGAGTGCACCGGTTGCCGCGATGCGCGCGCCGGGTTTCCTGTCGCGGCTGTGGCGCGATCCGCGCCAGCTCTCGCTGGCGATCACGATCGGCCTGTTCGTGGCCATGTCGGTGGCCGGCGGCGTGATGTACGACGGCTTCCTGCGCCCGCAGGTGTTCCTCAACCTCCTGATCGACAATGCGTTCCTGCTGATCGTCGCGGTGGGCATGACCTTCGTGATCGTCAGCGGCGGCATCGACCTGTCGGTCGGCGCGGTGGTGGCTTTCAGCACGGTCCTGCTGGCCTGGCTGGTGCAGGTCCACGGCTGGCATCCGCTGGCGGCGATCCCGTTGGTACTGGCGCTGGGCGCGGCCTTCGGCGCGCTGATGGGCATGCTGATCGAGCGCTACCGCCTGCAGCCGTTCGTGGTCACCCTGGCGGGCATGTTCCTCGCACGCGGCGCGGCGACCCTGCTCAGCGTGGAGTCGATCGGCATCGACCACGCCTTCCATGTCGCGGTGGCCAACCTGCGTATCCCGCTTGGTGGCGGCGCCTCGCTGTCGGCCGGGGCGGTGATCGCGCTGCTGGTGGTGGCCGGCGGCGCGGTGCTGGCAGGGATGACCCGGTTCGGTCGCGGCGTCTACGCGATCGGTGGCAGCGAAGCCTCGGCCTTGCTGATGGGCCTGCCGGTGGCGGCCACGCGGGTCGGCGTCTACGCACTGAGCGGGTTCTGCTCGGCGCTGGCCGGCGTGGTCTACACGTTCTACATGCTCAGCGGCTACAGCCTGCACGCCACGGGGCTGGAGCTGGATGCGATCGCCGCGGTGGTCATCGGTGGCACGCTGCTGGCCGGCGGCAGCGGCTACGTGCTCGGTACCCTGTTCGGCGTGCTGGTGCTCGGCCTGATCCAGACCCTGATCGTGTTCGACGGCACGCTGAGCTCGTGGTGGACGAAGATCGCCATCGGCGGCCTGCTGCTGGCGTTCTGCCTGCTGCAGCAGCTGCTGGTGCGCAGCTCGCGCCGCAGGGCCCCGCAGGAACCACCTGCATGATCGGACGCGGGTGGAAACTCCGTCTCCGCTTCCTCGCAACGTCCAGCCTGCTGGTCGCGTCCGCGATCCTCGGCACGGCGCCCGCGGCACCGGCGACGACCTGGATCGCCGACAATGGCAACGGCAGCTTCACCAACCCGATCTTCCACGACGAGTTCTCCGATCCGGACCTGATCCGGGTCGGCGACGATTTCTACATGGTCGGCACGACCATGCATGCGGTGCCCGGGTTGCCGGTGCTGCACTCGCGCGACCTGGTCAACTGGACCTTCCTCACCTACGCGATGCCCGGCTTCGGTGCCGGCGACGAGTTCCGCCTGGCGGGCGGCCGCGAGGTCTACGGGCAGGGCATCTGGGCGCCGTGCATCCGCTACCACGACGGCACGTTCTACATCTTCTCCAACATCAACGGCCACGGCCTGCAGGTGTTCACCGCGCGCGATCCGGCCGGCCCATGGGAGCAGCGTTCGCTGGGGCGAAGCCTGCATGACCTCTCAGTTTTGTTCGACGACGACGGACGCGTCTACGCGGTGTACGACTACCAGCAGGTGCGGATGGTCGAACTGAAGCCGGACATGAGTGGCTTCGTCGAAGGCAGCGACCGGGTGGTGATCCCCGCCGGCCAGGCGATGGGCGAGGGCCACCACTTCTACAAGATCGATGGCCGCTACTACATCATCAGCGCCAACTACGCACCGGTCGGGCGGATGCAGGCCGCGCGTGCCGACCGGATCGAAGGTCCCTACGAGACGGTCGTAATCAGCGCCGGCGAGACCATGGGCACGCAGCGCGGCTGGTGGCTGGACAACGTCGGCCAGCGCGCCCCGGTGCCTACCGGCGCTACTGCATTCCGGATGCACAAGCCCGACGCCAACGCGCTGGGTGCGGTGCCGTTGCACCAGGGCGGGATCGTGCAGCTGGCCAATGGCCAGTGGTGGGGCTTCTCGATGATGGACGTCAAGTCGATCGGGCGCACCACGTTCCTCTCGCCGGTCACCTGGCACGATGGCTGGCCGTACTTCGGCCTGCCGGGCAACCTGGGGCGCTCGCCGCGCACCTGGACCAAGCCCGATGTCGGCATCGCCACGGAGCCCGTGGCCACCTGGGAGCGCAGCGACGATTTTTCCGGAGCGGCACTCAAGCCGCTGTGGCAGTGGAACCACGAGCCGGTGGCCGGGCGCTGGTCTTTGTCCGAACGTCCCGGCGCGCTGCGGCTGCATGCCTTGCCTGCCGACGATTTCCTCTGGGCGCGCAACACGCTCACCCAGCGTGCGATCGGCCCGGAGTCGTCGGCCACGGTGCTGCTGGATGCCTCCGGCCTGCGCGCGGGCGATGTCGCCGGCCTGGGGCTGCTGAATATTCCCGCCGCCTGGATCGGCGTGGTCCGCAACGATCAAGGCGCGGTCCTGCGCGCGTACTCGCAGGATGGCGACAGGCGCATCGACCTGCCGTTGTCCTCGACCCGCGTGCATCTGCGCGCCAGCGGCGACTACGAGGCCGACCTGGCGCAACTGTCCTACAGCCTCGACGGCATCCACTTCACGCCGGTGGGCGAAGCAGTGCGCCTGCCGTACGGGCTGAAGACCTTCCAGGGCGTGCGTTATGCGTTGTTCGCCTACAGCAAAGACGGCGTAGCGGGCGGATACGCGGATTTCGACGATTTCGTGGTGGACGAACCGCAGGCCGACCGCTCGCGCAACATTCCCTTCGGCCAGGTGATCCGGCTGGCCAACCTGGCCGATGGCAGCCTGGCCTGGACCAGTCCCTTGGGCATGCTGCACTCCGCCGGTGCCGGCTCCACGGACGCGGCGGGTACGCGTTTCCGCGTGCATGATCGCGGCCAGGGCAGGGTCGCGCTGGAGGTCGTTGATGGCGGCGGCTTCCTCACCGTGGTCGGCGCCGGGCTCGCCGCCGACGTGCGCGTGACCGCGCGCGAGTCCGAGGGAAGCCTGTTCGCGTGGCAGGACATGCTGCGCGGCGAGGCGATGCTGATGTCGCTGCTGACCCACCGCTACGTCGGCCTGTCACCCGGCTCGGGCGAAGCGTATTCCGCGGACCGCCCGGGTACGCGACCGGACCGGCGCGACGGGACGGTACTGTCGTGGAGGCCGGCGCGCTGACCCGTTCAGCGAAGCGGCGTGAGCGAGGACCACGGGCATCCGATCGGCATTGCCTATAATCGAGGCCGTGTCGCCGGCTGCGTGGTGCCGGCTCGCCATGGGGAAACCGGTTTGTCCGAAGACATCACACGACTGCTGCTGTCCTGGCGCGGAGGCGACCTGCAGGCGCGCGAACAGCTGTTCGACGCGGTCTACGAGGCCTTGCGCGAGATGGCCATGGCCCGGCTGGGTGCGGCCCGCGGCGACGTCACGCTGCGCCCGACCTCGCTGGTCCACGAAGCCCTGCTGCGCATGCTCGGCCGCGATGTCGGCTACGCCGACCGCGCGCACTTCTTCGCCCTGGTCGCCTTGAAGATGCGCGCGGTGCTGGTCGACCACGCGCGTTCCAACGTCGCTGCCAAGCGCGGAGGCGGCGCGATCAACGTAACCCTGTCGCACGTGGACCAGGGGGGGGCGCACAACGAAGATGTAGGCGACTACGATGTGCTGGCGCTGCACCAGGCGCTGGAGCAGCTGGCAAGCCACGACGAACGCGCCGGGCGCGCCGTGGAGCTGGCGTACTTCGGGGGCATGTCGCACGAGGAGATCGCCACGGTGCTGGAGATCTCGGTGCCGACGGTGGATCGCGACCTGCGTTTCGCCAGGGCCTGGCTGAACCGCCAGCTCGCCTGAGCGGCGCCACAGGGGGGAGGGGCATGAGCGGAAACGAGCACTGGCACCAGCTGCGCGGCCTGTTCGACGCAGTCTGCGACCTGCCGCCGGAAGCCTGGCGCAGCGAACTCGAACGCCTGACCGCCGACCCGGCCCTGCTGCGTGAAACGCTGGAGCTGTTGCGCTCGCAGACCGTGTCGCTGGAACGCGCCCGCGCGCCGGTGGACGGACTGCTGGCGAGGCTGGCCGGACCGGAGATGCAGCCGGGTGACACGCTCGGTCCCTGGCGCCTGACCGGGCGGCTCGCGTCGGGCGGGATGGGCGTGGTCTTCGTCGCCGAGCGCGCCGATGACCTCTACCTGCAGAAAGTGGCGGTGAAGCTGCTGCGTGGCCTGCCCGACCCGCGCACGGCCGAGCGCCTGGCCGAGGAGCGCCGGATCCTGGCCGGCCTGCAGCATCCCAACATCGCGCGCCTGTACGACGGCGGCACCACGGCGGCCGGCCTGCCGTACCTGGTCATGGAATTCGTCGACGGGCAGCCGCTGGACGCGTACTGCAGCGAACAGGCGCTGGACCTGCGCCAGCGGCTGGCCCTGTTCGTGCGGATGTGCCGCGCGGTGCAGGCCGCGCACGCGCACCTAGTCGTGCATTGCGACCTCAAGCCCGGCAACGTGCTGGTGCGCGCCGATGGCGAACCGGTGCTGCTGGATTTCGGCATCGCCCGGCTGCTCGATGGCGCGGGGCAGGGCGAGCGCACCGCCTATTGCACGCCTGCCTACGCCGCGCCGGAAACGCTGGCGGGCGAGCCGGTCGGCGTGGCCAGCGATGTTTTCAGCCTGGGCGTGATCCTGGTCGAACTGCTCGCCGATCGACGCGTCGAGCGCGATGCCGGCGATCGCGACCGGTCCGTGGTCGTCCCAAGCGAGTGGGCCGGCGGCGATTGCGCCTGGCGCCGGCGCCTGCGCGGCGACCTGGACGCGATTGCCGGCCGCGCCTGCGCGCTGGAACCTGCGCGGCGCTATGCATCGGTCGACGCCCTGGCCAACGATGTGCAGCGCTACCTGGACCATCGTGCCGTCGCCGCGCGACAGGGCTCGCGCACGTACCGGTTCGGTCGCGCCCTTCGTCGCCACTGGCGTGGCGCGAGCGTGGCCACGCTTGTCCTCGGCCTCAGCGCCGGCTTCGTCTGGCAGTTGGGCCAGGAGCGCGATCGTGCGCGCCAGGAAGCCCGGGTCGCCGAACAGGTCGGGCAGTTCCTGCTCTCCGCCTTCGAGGCCGCCGATCCGCGCCAGCGCGGCAAGGGCGAGACCGAAGCTTCGGCGCGCGAAGTCCTCGATGCGGGCCTGGCCCGGGTCGACGTGGAACTGGCCGACTCGCCGGCGATCCGTGCCCGCGTGCAGCAGGTGATCGGTCGCGCCTACAACAACATAGGCCAGCCGCAACGTGCCGAGGTGCTGCTGCGCGCGGCGGTCGAGGGGCTGCTTGCGCCTGGCGTCGACGAGCCGCTGCTGGCGGCCGAAGCGATGGCCGACCTGGCCACGCTGCTGGCCAACGACCGCCGTGGTCCGGACGCCGAAACGGTCGCCCGTCGCGCGCTGGACGTCCTCGACAAGCACGGCGCGGGCGAAGGCCCGGAAACGGCACATGCCTGGAACGGGCTCGGCCTGGCGCTGATGGAGCAGGAGCGTTTCGACGACGCGGAGGCCGCGTTCCAGCACTCGCTGGAGATGCGCAAGACCCTGCCCGAGGCACAGCGCAAGGTTGCGGTCATCACCCACAACCTCGGGCTGCTCTATCGCAGGCGCGGCGACCTGGAGCGCTCGGAGAAAGCCCTGGACGAAGCGCTGGCGATGAAGCGCGAGCTGCATGGCGACCGCTCCTACGAGGTGCTGGGGACGCGCCACGTGCTGTCGATGACGTTGGCCGAACAGGGCCGGTTGCGCGAAGCGGAGGCGCTGCAACGCGAGAACCTTGCGCTGTCGCTGGACCTGTTCGGCGAAATGAGCGACCACACCAGCACCGCCTACAACGAACTGGCCAGCCTCAACCAGGACCTGGGCGAATACCCAGCGGCCGCGGACTACTACGCGCGCGCGCTGGAGGTGGAGGCTGAGGTGGCAGGCGAACAGAGCGTGGGCTACATGGTCACGCTCAACAACCTGGCCACCCTGGAGGAATCGCGTGGCGATGCCGAGCGTGCGCTGCAGCTGTTCCGGCGCTCGTTCGATTACCGCCGCGGCAGCCTGGGTCCCGACAATCCGAACACCCTGCGCGCCGAGGTCAACCTCGGGCGGGCGCTCATGCGGGTCGGGCGCCTGGACGAGGCCGAGCCGCTGATCGCGCGCGTGCAGTCGGTGTGGACGGCGCGCCTGGCCCCGGATGCGGCCGACGTGCTGCGCACGCGCATGGGCTGGGCTGAGTGGGAAATGCGCAAGGGCCGCTTCGATGATGCCCGCCAGACGCTGGACGCGCTGCAGCCGCTGATCGTAGGCAAACCGCCGATGTTCGAGTTCCGCCACCAGACGCTGGTGGCCGAGCTGCTGCAGCGGCAGGGGCATGCGGCCGAAGCGGCGGCGGCCTGGGCGCGCGCCGTGGCCTTGGCCGAAGCGCAGTTCGGAAGCGACACCATCTCCACCGCGCGCTGGCGGCTGTCGTGGGCCGAGGCGCTGCTGCAGTCCGGCGAGGCCGGGCAGGCGAGTGTCCAGGCAGGAAGGGCCGCGCCGGTGCTGCGTGCGCAGCTGGTGCCCGGCTCCGAACTGCCCCGCAGGCTTGAAGCGCTTCAGGCGGCGCTGGGAAGCGAAGCGGGCGCGCCGGTCGGCGCGGCCGCGGCGGACTAGCAGGCAGGCGAGGCAACCGGGTCACGGCCAGGCCCGCGGCGGTGGCGCGCAGGGCCTGCGAAGCCCGGCGCGCCCTCAGACTTCCAGTGAAGCCAGGTCGCCCTTGGTCTCCAGCCACGCCTTGCGATCCGACGCCCGCTTCTTCGCCAGCAGCATGTCCATCAGCGCGCGGGTCTGTTCGCCGTCGTCCACGGTCAGCTGCACCAGTCGGCGCGTGTCCGGATGGATCGTCGACTCGCGCAATTGCTGCGGGTTCATCTCGCCCAGGCCCTTGAAGCGGGTCACGTTGACCTGTCCGCGCGTCTTCTCGCGCGCGATCTTTTCCAGCAGCAGGCGCTTTTCTTCCTCGTCCAGCGCGTAGTGCACCTGCTTGCCCACGTCGACGCGGAACAGCGGCGGCATCGCCACGAACACGTGGCCGGCCGCGACCAGCGCCGGGAAGTGGCGCAGGAACAGCGCCGCCAGCAGGGTGGCGATGTGCAGGCCGTCCGAGTCGGCGTCGGCCAGGATCACCACCTTGCCGTAGCGCAGGCCGCCGATGTCGTCCTTGCCCGGGTCGCAGCCGATCGCCACGGCCAGGTTGTGCACTTCCTCGGAGGCGAGCACGGTGGTGCTGGCCACTTCCCAGGTGTTGAGGATCTTGCCGCGCAGCGGCAGGATCGCCTGGAAGTCCTTGTCGCGCGCCTGCCGCGCGCTGCCGCCGGCCGAATCACCTTCGACCAGGAACAGTTCGGTGCGCGACAGGTCCTGGCTGATGCAGTCGGCCAGCTTGCCCGGCAAAGCCGGGCCCTGGGTGACCTTCTTGCGCACGACCTGCTTTTCGGTCTTCAGGCGCGCACTGGCGCGATCGATCGCGATCTGGGCGATCTTCTCGCCGAGCTCGACATGCTGGTTGAGCCACAGGCTGAAGGCGTCGTGCGCGGCGCCTTCGATGAAGCCGGCGGCCTGGCGCGAGGACAGGCGTTCCTTGGTCTGGCCGCTGAACTGCGGGTCGGTCATCTTCAGCGACAGCACGAACGACACGCGGTCCCACACGTCCTCCGGCGCCAGCTTGACGCCGCGCGGCAGCAGGTTGCGGAAGTCGCAGAATTCGCGCAGCGCATCGGTCAGGCCCGAGCGCAGGCCGTTGACGTGGGTGCCGTGCTGCGCGGTCGGGATCAGGTTGACGTAGCTCTCCTGGACCAGCTCGCCGTCCGGGATCCAGGCCACCGCCCAGTCCACGATCTCGGTGTCCTTCTTCAGCGCACCGGTGAACAGGTCGGCCGGGAGCAGTTCGCGGCCCGCCAGCTCGCCCTTGAGATAGTCGCGCAGGCCATCCTCGTAGTACCAGCGGTCACGCTCGCCGGTCGCCTCGTCGAGCAGGGTGACGCTCAGCCCGGGACACAGCACGGCCTTGGCGCGCAACAGGTGGCGCAGTGCGCGCAGGTTGAACTTGGGCGTATCGAAATACTTCGGGTCGGGCCAGAAGCGCACCCGCGTGCCGGTGTTCTTCTTGCCGACCGTGCCGACCACTTCCAGCGGCGTGGCGCGGTCGCCATTGCGGAAGGTGATGCGGTGCTCGCTGCCTTCGCGCTTGATGTGCACTTCCACCAGCGTGGACAGCGCGTTGACCACGCTCACGCCGACGCCGTGCAGGCCGCCGCTGAAGGTGTAGTTCTTGTTGTTGAACTTGCCGCCCGCGTGCAGGCGGGTAAGGATCAGTTCCACGCCCGGGATCTTCTCTTCGGGGTGGATGTCCACGGGCATGCCGCGGCCGTCGTCGGCCACCTCGCAGCTGCCATCCTTGAACAGGACGACCTCGATCTCGCGGGCATGGCCGGCCAGGGCTTCGTCGACCGCGTTGTCGATGACTTCCTGGGCCAGATGGTTCGGCCGCGCGGTGTCGGTGTACATGCCCGGTCGACGCTTGACCGGGTCCAGGCCGGAGAGGACTTCGATGTCGGCGGCGTTGTAGCGGCTGCTCATGGAACCTTGCGCTGGAAGCGTTGCGATGCAGCGTCGAAGTGTGCGGCCTGGCCCCGGTTTTTGCACCCTGTTGCCTGTTCAGGGGGGCGCAGGCGGCGACGGCGTATAAGGAACCCGGGACGGAAAACAGGCAGTGGAACGCGGGGATCCCGCGTCGCCGCATCCAGTTTCCCGGACCGCAACAACGGGCGGGACCCCTTGTCCGACATCCCGCCCACGCAAAGGAGGAACGCATGAACCGACGTCTGTTCTGGGGTGCCGTGGTCGCCACCGTCGCCGTGGCCGCCGCCGCCCCGCTGCTGGCGCAGAACCGCCAGGCCGGCCAGGGGCAGGGCCAGCAGAACGCCGCGCTGGCCGAGCACAAGGCGCAGGAGCAGCGCGAGCGCGACCAGGCCGCCGAGCGCGCCAAGCGCCGCGAGGCCGCGCGCGCCGGCCAGGACGACCGGGACAAGTCCCGGCCGCAAAAGGAAGAGGAAGAAGAGCAGAAGCGCGATCCGCGCTGAGCCTTGCGGGACGGGGCCTGCCGGTGGATCCGGCAGGCCTGGACCCGGATTCCGGGAGCAGCGGAACGCTGCGTGCGGGGGCGCCCGGCTTGGGTGATGGCGGTCGAGCCGGTAGACTATGGCTTTCCGGAGCCCCGCTCATGACTCCCCTCATTTTCGTTACCGGCGGCGTCGTGTCCTCGCTTGGCAAGGGCATCGCCGCGGCTTCGCTTGCGTCCATCCTCGAGACCCGTGGCCTCAAGGTCACGATGATGAAGCTGGACCCCTACATAAACGTAGATCCCGGGACGATGAGCCCGTTCCAGCACGGCGAGGTGTACGTCACCGATGACGGCGCCGAGACCGACCTGGACCTCGGGCACTACGAGCGCTTCGTCCGCACCCGACTTAGCCGCAAGAACTCGGTCACCACCGGCCGGATCTACGAGGCCGTGATCCGCAAGGAGCGCCGCGGCGACTATCTCGGCGCGACCGTGCAGGTGATCCCGCACATCACCGACGAAATAAGGCGCTGCATCGACGAGGCCACCGAAGGCTCGGACGTCGCCCTGGTCGAGATCGGCGGCACCGTGGGCGACATCGAGTCGCTGCCGTTCCTGGAGGCGATCCGCCAGATCCGCGCCGAGCGTGGCCCGGACAAAGCGCTGTTCATGCACCTGACCCTGGTGCCGTACATCGCCGCGGCAGGCGAGCTCAAGACCAAGCCGACCCAGCATTCGGTCAAGGAGCTGCGCTCGATCGGCATCCAGCCCGACGTACTCCTGTGCCGTTCCGAGCAGCCGCTGCCCGAAGGCGAGCGCCGCAAGATCGCGCTGTTCACCAACGTGCCCGAGCGCGCGGTGATCTCGGTCGAAGACGTGGACGTTCTGTACAAGCTGCCGATCGAACTGCACGCGCAGGGCCTGGACGCACTGGTTGCCGACCGCTTGCGCCTGCCGGTGACGCGCCCGGCCGACCTGTCCGAGTGGGAAGCGGCCGTCGATGCGACCGTGAATCCGGTCGACGAAGTCACGATTGCGGTCGTCGGCAAGTACGTGGACCACAAGGACGCGTACAAGTCGGTAAGTGAAGCGCTCAAGCACGGCGGCCTGCGCCAGCGCACGAAGGTCAACCTGAAGTGGCTGGAATCGCAGGACGTCGAGGAAGACGCGCAGGCGCTGCTCGGCGACGTCGACGGCATCCTGGTGCCCGGCGGCTTCGGCGACCGCGGCTTCGAGGGCAAGGTCCTGGCCGCGCAGTTCGCGCGCGAGCACGGCGTGCCGTATTTCGGCATCTGCTACGGCATGCAGGCGGCGGTGGTGGACTACGCGCGCCACGTGGGCGGGCTGGAAGGTGCCAACAGCACCGAGAACGACAAGCAGTGCCTGCATCCGGTGATCGGCCTGGTCACCGAATGGCGTACCGCCACCGGTGAGCTCGAGCGCCGCAGCGAGGGTTCGGACCTGGGCGGCACCATGCGCCTGGGCCTGCAGGAGCAGCGGCTCAAGCCGGGCACGCTGGCCCGCGAGCTGTACGGCAAGGACGTGGTCGCCGAGCGCCATCGCCACCGCTACGAGTTCAACAACCGCTATCGCACCCAGCTCGAGGACGCCGGCCTGGTGATTTCGGCCAAGTCGATGGACGACCTGCTGGTGGAAATGATCGAGCTTCCGCGCACGGCGCATCCGTGGTTCCTGGCCTGCCAGGCGCACCCGGAATTCCTGTCCACGCCGCGCGACGGGCATCCGCTGTTCGTCGGCTTCATCCGCGCCGCGCGCGAGAAAAAGGCCGGTGGCAAGCTGCTCAAGGAAGCGCGGGCGTAACGGCGTAAAGCGTCATGGCCTGATGATTGCCGAGGGGCGCCGTTGCGGCGCCCCTGGCATCCATGTCCCCCGGCGCCGGTGAAGCCGGCGCCTCCTCCTTTACTTCCTGCCAGGGGCACCGCAACGGCGCCCTGACCGGATGGCAGGCAGTTCTCGAAGGAGGAGGCCGGACGAGTCCGGCTCTACGCAACCGGAGTTGCCGGTGCATCCTTCCATCCGCGCGCCCGAATCGGCGGGTGTCTGCGTGGATGTGCGGCTGTTGCTGTTCCATGCGCGCGGGTCACCTCCGGACGTCGTGGTGAGGGGGTTCCCACCCGCAAGTGAAGGAGGAGGCACCGGCTTCACCGGTGCCGGGGGACATGCAGGGTGGGAACCCCCTCGCCGCGACGCCACCGCCAACCAGTCCGATGCTTTCCCTGGCAACGGACCGCCGGGTGCCTGCGGCGGCCAAGTCACGGAAAACACGGGCAAACCGGCGCATGAACGGCCCCGCTCCGTTAAACTCCGGACCGACTCCACACACCTGACGCATGCCCAGCCCATGACCAGCATCGCCAAGATCCACGCCCGCGAAATCCTCGACAGCCGCGGCAACCCGACCCTCGAAGCCGAAGTCACCCTGGCCGACGGCTCCTTCGGCCGCGCCGCGGTGCCGTCCGGTGCCTCGACCGGCACCAAGGAAGCGGTGGAACTGCGCGACGGGGACAAGACCCGCTACCTGGGCAAGGGCGTGAAGAACGCCGTCGCCAACGTCAACGGCGCGATCGCCACGGCGCTGGCCGGCTTCGAGGCGACCGACCAGCAGGGCCTGGACCGCCGCCTGATCGACCTGGACGGCACCGAGAACAAGGGCCGCCTGGGCGCCAACGCGCTGCTCGGCGTCTCGCTGGCCAATGCCCATGCGGTGGCAGCGTCGAAGAAGCAGCCGCTGTGGAAGTACCTTTCGACGATCACCGAGTCCGACGTGGCCCTGCCGGTGCCGATGATGAACATCATCAACGGCGGTGCGCATGCCGACAACAACGTCGATTTCCAGGAATTCATGGTGCTGCCGGTCGGCGCGTCGTCCTTCTCCGAAGCGCTGCGCACCGGCACCGAGATCTTCCATTCGCTCAAGTCGGTGCTGAAGGGCCATGGCCTGAGCACGGCGGTCGGCGACGAGGGCGGCTTCGCCCCGGACTTCCGCAGCAATGTCGAGGCGCTGGACACCATCCTCGAGGCGATCGGCAAGGCCGGCTACACCGCGGGAGAGGACGTGCTGCTGGGCCTGGACGTGGCTTCCAGCGAGTTCTACGACAACGGCAAGTACCACCTGGTCGGCGAGAACAAGCGCCTGACCAGCGAGCAGTTCGTCGACTTCCTCGCCGACTGGGCCGCGCAGTACCCGATCATCACCATCGAGGACGGCCTGGCCGAGGACGACTGGGCCGGCTGGAAGCTGATCACCGAGCGCATCGGCAAGAAGGTTCAGCTGGTGGGCGACGACCTGTTCGTGACCAACCCGAAGATCCTGCAGCAGGGCATCGATTCGGGCACCGCCAACGCGATCCTGATCAAGGTCAACCAGATCGGTACGCTGACCGAAACCCTGGACGCCATCGCGCTCGCGCACCGGGCCAACTACGCATCGATCGTCTCGCATCGCTCGGGCGAGACCGAGGACACGACGATCTCCGACATCGCCGTCGCCACCACCGCGACCCAGATCAAGACCGGCTCGCTGTGCCGCAGCGACCGCGTCGCCAAGTACAACCAGCTGCTGCGGATCGAGGAAGCACTGGGCGGCTCGGCCCGCTACGCCGGCCGCGACGCGTTCGTCTCGCTCAAGCGCTGACCGGAAGCGTTCGATGCGCACGTTGCGCTGGGTGCTGCTGGGGCTGGTGCTGCTGCTGGGATGGCTGCAGTACCGGCTCTGGTTCGGCATCGGCAGCGCCGGTGAGGTGTCCGCGCTCGAGGCGCAGGTCGCGCACCAGGACCGCGAGAACGGGGGGCTGAAGGAGCGCAACGCGGCGCTGGCCGCCGAGGTGCGCGACCTCAAGGAAGGCGTCGCCGCGGTCGAAGAGCGCGCCCGCAGCGAGCTGGGCATGGTCAAGCCGGGCGAAGTGTTCTATCGCGTGGTCGAGGATCCGGCGCAGCGCGCCGCGGCCGCGCAGGAAGAGGACGATCCGGCCGAAGCCGCCACGCCGGCGGAGATGGACTGATGGCGTCGATCTGGGCCGTGGTCCCGGCGGCCGGGCGGGGCAGCCGCTTCGGCGGCGAACTGCCCAAGCAGTATCTCCACGTCCAGGGCAGGCTCCTGCTGGAGCACACCCTGGATGCGCTGTTGGCGCACCCGGCCGTGTCCGGCGTGGTGCTGGCGCTGGCCGATGGCGATGCGCTCTGGCCCGGCTGGACGGAATACGCGGGCCGGCCGTTGCTTGCCTGCACCGGGGGCGAAAGCCGCGCGGCTTCCGTGCTGGCGGCGCTGCAGGCACTCCCCGACTCGGTACGCGCGGACGACTTCGTGCTGGTCCACGATGCGGCGCGGCCCAACCTCTCGCTGGCCGACCTGGACCAGCTGCTGGAACGGGGTCGTGCCGATCCGGTCGGCGCGATCCTGGCGGCACCGGTTCGCGACACGCTCAAGCGTGCTGGCGACGACGGCGGCATCGACGCGACCGAGTCACGCGACCGCCTGTGGCGTGCGCTGACCCCGCAGCTGTTCCGCCGCCTGCAGCTGACCCGTGCGCTGCAGGCCGCGTCGGAGGCCGGTATCGAGATCACCGACGAGGCCATGGCGCTGGAACGCCAGGGCCTGCGCCCGTTGCTGGTAGAGGGGCGCGAGGACAACTTCAAGGTCACCACCCCGGCGGACCTGGCACGCTTCGAATTCGAGCTCTCGCGGCGCTGAGTACGGGTCCCCTGGAGGGCGGCCCTGCCTGAAGGAAATTCCTGTATCGCGTAGCTGGCCTCCCGCGAAGGGAAGCATGCAGATGGCCCTCCTTCTCCGCAGAGGTTGCCGCGGCGGCATTGCCGCACGCTCCGCAGAACCGGGTGGTATTCGTGCCCATCTCCGCTGCAGGGTGAGAGAATCGTTTCCGGCCCGTTTGCCGGGCGCCAGCAGCGAAGCAGGATCCACATGACCGAATCTTCCGCCACCGTTCCCATCCGCATCGGCCAGGGCTTCGACGTGCATGCCTTCGGCGAGGGTGACCACGTCATGCTCGGCGGCGTGCGCGTGCCGCATGACCGCGGCATGGTCGCGCACAGCGACGGCGACGTCGCCCTGCATGCGCTGTGCGACGCGATCCTCGGCGCGCTCGCGCTGGGCGACATCGGCGTGCACTTCCCGCCATCGGACGAGCGCTGGCGCGGTGCGGACAGCTTGGGGCTGCTGCGCCATTGCGTTGCCCTGGCGGCGGAGCGCGGCTGGCGGCTGGGCAATGCCGACGTCACCGTGGTCTGCGAACGGCCGAAGGTCGGTCCGCATGCGTTGTCGATGCGGGAACGCATTGCCGAGGCGTGCGGCGTGGCGCTGGACGCGATCAGCGTCAAGGCCACCACCAGCGAGAAGCTGGGCTTCACCGGGCGAGGCGAGGGCATCGCCGCGCAGGCGGTGGCTTTGCTGGTGAAGGCGTGAGCGGTCCGGAGGCCCCCGCCGTCGCATTCGGCGCGCCGGTCCTGTCGGCGCGGATCCGGGTGCAGCCGGAGGACTTCAGGGTCGACGAGATCGATGCCTTCGAGGCCAGCGGCGAGGGCGAGCATCTGCTGCTGACCGTGGAGAAGCGCGGCATGAACACCGGGTTCGTCGCCGGCGCGGTCGCGCGCTGGGCGGGTGTTCCCGAGGTGGCCGTGGGTTTCGCCGGACTCAAGGACCGGCACGCGGTCACCGTCCAGCGTTTCAGCGTGCAGTTGCCCGGTCGCGATGCCCCGGATCTGGCCACGCTGGAGCAGGACGGTCTGCGCGTGCTGGCGCAGGCGCGGCACCGGCGCAAGCTGTCGCGTGGCGCGCTGGACGGAAACCGCTTCGCCATCGTGCTGCGCGGCGTTGTCGGCGAACGTGGGGACATCGAGGCGCGCCTGGCGCAAATCGCCGCGCGCGGCGTCCCCAATGCCTTCGGCGAGCAACGCTTCGGCCATGGCGGCGGCAACGTCGGCAAGGCGATCGCGATGTTCGCGCAGGGCCCGCGCGGCAAGCGGATGGGGCGCGAGCAGCGGTCCATGCTGCTGTCGGCGGCACGTTCGGCGCTGTTCAACCGGGTACTGGCGATGCGTGTGGCCGACGGCAGCTGGGACCACGGCATCGATGGCGAGGTGTGGGTGCTGGCGGGCAGTCGCAGCGTGTTCGGCCCGGAACCCTGGAGCGATGCACTCGCGCAGCGGCTGGCTGCGTTCGACATCCACCCCAGCGGTCCGCTCTGGGGGCGCGGTTCGCTGCGCAGCGAGGGTGCCTGTCATGCGCTGGAACAGGCGGCGCTCGACGACGACACCTCACTGTCCCTGCGGGACGGCCTGGAGCGTGCAGGCCTGGAGCAGGAGCGCCGCGCCTTGCGCGTGCAGGCGGGGGCTCTGTCCTGGGAGTGGCTGGATGCGACCAGCCTGCGCGTGTCGTTCTCGCTGCCACCCGGCAGCTACGCTACCGCCGTCCTCGACCAGCTTGGCCTGGTCGAGGACGCCGCCGGCTTCGCCGGCGCGGGTCGCTAGCAACACCTGCGCGCCTCGCGGACCGGCGCGGGTTTGGCCTGATGAAAAGCACTGCGGCCCCAGGTGGGGCCGCAGGCGTTGCTTTGCAGCGTGGGGTCCGGCGCCTGCGCGAGGCAGGCGCCAGCGACTCAGAAGCCGCCGCCGAAGGTGAACTGCAGGCGCTCGATCTCGTCGCCGTCCTTCTTCTTGAACGGGTAGGCGTAGCTGATCGAGATCGGGCCGACCGGCGCGCGCCACAGCAGGGCCACGCCCGCCGACGCACGCAGCTCGTTGGCGTCGAAGTTGTCCCAGCCGTCGTACACGTTGCCGAAGTCGACGAAGGCGGACACGCGTGCGGCCTTGCTGTCGAACAGGCGCGGGAACACCATTTCGATCTGGCCGACGGTCTTCAGCGAGCCGCCCAGCGGCTGACCGCGGTAGCCACCGATCGGTTCGGAACGCGGACCCAGCGTGTTGTCGCGGAAACCGCGGACAGAACGCGTACCACCGGCGTAGAAGTTCTCGAAGAACGGCAGGCCGGTAGCGGTGACGGTCTTGTCGTAGTCCGGCGAGCTCGGCAGGCAGGGTTCGCTCGGTGGCGGGCCGGGGACGTAGGTGTCGATTACGCCATCGCCATTGCTGTCCACGTAGGAGCCCGGGGTGAAGCAGAGGGCTCGCACTTGGTCGTTCCCGTAGCTGTCGCCGTAGCCGAGGTCCAGGCCGGTGCGCAGCACGAACGCCGGATGCAGCATCCAGTACTTGGAGAACTCGTAGTTGAGCTTGTAGTACTCGACCGTCGAGCCCGGCAGCGTGGTTTCCAGGCCCACGCGCTGGTACATGCCCGCGGTGGGCATGAAGTAGTCGTTGCGCGTGTCGCGCGCCCAGCCCAGCTCGCTGCGCCAGGCGTGGAAGGTGTTCTGCCCGATCGCATTGACGTAGTCGACGATCGACTGCGGCGTGCTGCCCGGGTAGGTCTGGATCTGGTTGCTGTCGATGCCGAACAGCAGCGAGACCGAGCTGTTCTCGGTGATCGGCAGGCCCAGGACCGCCTGCGCCGCGGCGTTGGTGCTGTTGTACTGCGCGGTGTTGAAGTCCGAGTAGTCGAGCTCGCGCCACCACAGGTTGTAGCCCAGCGACACGCCTTCGTCGGTGAAGAACGGGTTGAGGTAGGAGAACGCGTAGCGCTGCATGTAGTCGCTGCGCTGCGCCTCCACCGACACGCGGTTGCCGCCGCCGAGGAAGTTGTTCTGCGACAGCTGGATCGAGGCGGTCATGCCGGCCAGCTGCGAGTAGCCCAGGCCGAACACGAAGCTGCCCGAGGTGGTTTCCTTGACGTTGAACACCACGTCGACCTGGTCGTTGGTGCCGGGCACGGCCGGGGTCTCGACCTCGACCGTCTCGAAGTAGCCCAGGCGCTGCAGGCGGATCTTCGAGCGGTCGATCGCCGCCTGCGAGAACCAGGCGTTCTCGAACTGGCGCATCTCGCGGCGCAGCACTTCGTCGGAGGTGCGCGTATTGCCCTTGAAGCTGACCCGGCGCACGTTGACGCGCGGGCCGGGGATGACCTGCAGGTTGATCGCGACGGTGCGGTCTTCGCGGTTGGTCGTCGGGATCGGGTTCACCTGGGCGAAGGCGTAGCCGATGTTGGCCAGGGTGTTGGTGATCGAATTGGCGGTCAGTTCCAGCAACACGCGCGAGAAGGTGTTGCCGGCCTTGGGGATGACCAGGCGCTCGATCTGGTCCTGCGGCAGGATCGTGTCGCCGGTGACCTTGATCTCCGAAATCGTGTAGACCTCGCCCTCGGTGACGCTCGCGGTCAGGTACATGTCGCGCTTGTCGGGGCTGATCGAGACCTGGGTCGAGTCGATGTTGAAATCGATGTAGCCGCGGTCCAGGTACCAGGAGTTGAGCTTTTCCATGTCGCCGGACAGCTTCTCGCGCGAGTACTGGTCGTCGCGGCGGTACCACGACAGCCAGCTGCTCTCGCGCGATTCCCACGCGGCGAGGATCTCTTCGTTCGGGTAGGTCTCGGTGCCGATCAGGTTGACGTGGCGGATCTTGGCCGCCTTGCCTTCCTTGACGTCGATGGTCACGTCGACGCGGTTGCGGTCCAGCTGGCTGACCGTCGGCGTGATCTGCACGTTGTACTTGCCGCGGTTGTTGTACTGGCGCGTCAGTTCCTGCAGCACCCGGTCCAGGCTCATGCGGTCGAAGGTTTCGCCTTCGGACAGGCCGATGTCCTGCAGGCCCTTGAGCAGGTCTTCGGTCTTGATGTCCTTGTTGCCGGTCAGCGTGAGCTTGTTGATCGCCGGACGCTCGGTCACGGTGATCACCAGGATGTCGCCCTGGCGGTCCACGCGCACGTCCTCGAAGAAGCCGGTCTTGTACAGCGCGCGGATGGTATCGCCTGCGCCGGACTGATCCAGGGTCTCGCCACGCTCTACCGGCAGGTAGGTGAACACCGTGCCGGCCGCAATACGCTGCAGGCCGTCGATGCGGATGTCGCTGACGGTGAACGGTTCGACCGACTGCGCCATCGCCGGCAGGCCGTACGTGGTGGCCAGGGTCGAAACGAGGGCAAGGGCGAGCAGGCGGCGCACGGGGAATCGCGTCATGTCACATCCGGTGGGGAAACGTAGGGCTGGAACCACGGTGGAGGGGCGAGAGCCGGTATGGAGGTCGGTCATCGCGGCACCAGACCCAGAATGTCGTTGTAGAAGGCCAGGCCCATCAGGCCGGCCAGCAGGGCCAGGCCGACGTACTGCCCGGCAGCCATCGCGCGTTCGCTCAACGGGCTGCCTTTGACCAACTCGATAAGGTAATACAGCAGGTGACCGCCGTCCAAGATCGGGATCGGCAGCAGGTTGATGATCGCCAGGCTCAGCGACAGCAGGGCGAGGAAGAACAGGAACCAGTCGGCGCCGCGCTTGGCCGAGGCATTGGCCGCCCGGGCGATGGTGACCGGACCGGACAGGTTCTTCACCGAGGCCTCGCCGGTCAGCATCCGTCGCATCATGCCCAGCGAATCGCTGGCCAGGCGGCCGGTCTCGCGCAGGGCGGCGGGGATCGCGGCCAGCGGGCCGTAACGCTGCACGGCGTCGTAGGCGGGCACCTGCGGGGCGGCCAGGGCGATGCCCAGCTCCCAGTGCCCGGCGCGCTGCGGATCGGTGCTTGGGCGCGGGGTGAGCTCCAGGGCCAGGCGTTCCCCGTTGCGGTCGACTTCGACCATGCCCGTGCCGCCGCGTTCGCCCAATTCCTGCACCAGGGGCGAGATCTCGCCGGCCGAATCCACCCGGGCACCGTCGATGGCCAGGACCAGGTCGCCCGGCTGCAGGATGCCGGCGGCGGCGGAGTCGTCGCGGACCGTATCGATCCGCGCCGGTGCCAGCATGAATCGCCAGGTGAAGCCGGACTGCTCGGGTATGCGGCGTTCGTCGAGGTTGTCGGGGAGGTCGGACAGGCGCAGGGTGCGGACGGCCTCCTCGCCCCCAGCATCCTCGACCCGTACCTCGATGTCGCGACGGTCCAGGGCCGGCGTGGCCAGCGCCATGGCCGCCTCGGTCCAGGTGGCGACCTCGCGGCCCGCGACCTCGACCAGGCGATCCCCGGGCTGGAAGCCGGCCTGCGCGGCGACGCCGGTCGCATGGCCGACGATCGGCGCGTAATCCTGGCGCCCGACCATGAACATGGCCCAAAGCAGGGCCACGCACAGCAGCAGGTTGGCCGCGGGACCGGCGGCCACGATCGCGATGCGGCGCCAGACACCCTGCCGGTTGAAGGCATGCGCCTGGCGGTGCAGTGGTACGTCGCCCTCGCGCTCGTCGAGCATCTTCACGTAGCCGCCCAGCGGGATCGCGGCGATCGCGAACTCGGTGCCGGCGCGGTTGTATCGCGACCACAGCGGTTTGCCGAAGCCGACCGAGAAGCGCAGCACGTCCACCCCGCAGCGGCGCGCGACCCAGTAGTGGCCGAATTCATGGAAGGTCACCAGCAGCCCAAGGCTGACCACCAGCCACCAGATGGAGCCGAAGAAGTCACCCATGGGCGGGGCTCTGTCGCGAAACGCCGGGGCGTGCGGTGGCGCTCATGCGATGGAAGTCCGGGAGTCGATCCGTTGGCGGGTGAACCTGCGCGCGTCTGCGTCTGCGTCCAGCAGCGCCTGCAGCGAGCCGGCTGGTGCCGCGGGCAACGCGGCGAGGGCGTCCTCGACCAGCGCGGGGATGCCTAGGAAACCGATCCGGCCCTGAAGAAACGCTGAAACGGCTTCTTCGTTGGCGGCATTGAGCACCGCCGGGGCGGTGCCACCGGCGGACATCGCGTCGCTGGCCAGGCGCAGGCAGGGGAACGCGACCGGGTCCGGAGCCTCGAAATCGAGCCGGCCCTGGGCCAGGAGGTCCAGGCCCGATACGCCCGAGTCGATCCGCTCCGGCCAGCCCAGGCCCACCGCCAGCGCGGTGCGCATGTCCGGCATGCCCAGCTGGGCCAGGGTCGAGCCGTCGATGTACTCCACCAGCGCGTGGACCAGGCTCTGCGGATGCACGAGCACGCCGATGCGGTCGGCCGGCAGGCCGAACAGGTGGTGTGCCTCGATGACTTCCAGGCCCTTGTTCATCAGCGTGGCCGAATCGACGGAGATCTTGGGGCCCATCGACCACTTCGGATGCGCGATCGCCTGCGCCGGCGTCACCTGCGCCAGCCGGGCGCGGTCCCAGCCGCGGAACGGACCGCCCGAGGCGGTCAGCACGATCCGGCGCACGCCGCCGGCCTCGCACGAGCGCAGGCACTGGAACACCGCGCTGTGCTCGCTGTCGATCGGCACGATCTCCGCGCCGGAGCGCCTCGCGGCGGCGATCACCAGTTCGCCGGCGAGCACCAGCGATTCCTTGTTGGCCAGCAGCAGGCGCTTGCCGGCGCGCGCGGCGGCAAGCGTCGAGCCGAGACCTGCGGCACCGACGATCGCGGCGACCACCGTGTCGCAGGCCGGGCCGGCCACCAGCGCTTCGAGTGCTTCGGCGCCGGCATGGGCCCGGGTGTCCAGGCCAGCCTCGCGCAGGCCGTCGCGCAGGCGCGCGTAGGCCGCCGGATCGGCGATCACCGCATGGTCGGGCTGGTGGACCGCGCACAGCGCCAGCAGCGCCTCCACGTTACCGCCGGCGGCGAGCACGCTCGCCCGCATCCGCGCCGGATGGCGCGCGATCACGTCCAGCGCCGAGGTGCCGATCGAGCCGGTGGCGCCAAGCACGGCGACCTGGCGCATGTCCGCAGCGGATTGCATGGGCGAGTTTCCGGTCGTCCTCAGAAGCCCAGGATGTCCTTGCCGATCGCGAACACCGGCAACGCCGCCAGCACGCCGTCGATGCGGTCGAGGATGCCGCCGTGGCCCGGGATCAGGGCGCCTGAATCCTTCACCCCGGCCTGGCGCTTGAGCAGGCTTTCGACGAGGTCGCCGACGATCGAGGCCACCACCGCGACCACGGCCACCAGGGCCAGCGCGGGCAGCTGCGAGGGCGTGGCGCCGGCGAAAGCACCGAACGCCAGGGCTACGCCCACGCCCGCGACCAGGCCGCCGATGGCGCCCTCGACCGTCTTGTTCGGGCTGATCGTCGGGGCCAGCTTGCGGCGGCCGAAACGGCGGCCGGCGAAGTAGGCGCCGGAGTCCGCGGCCCAGACCAGGGCCAGCGCGGCCAGCAGCCAGCGGTGCCCGTTGGCCCCGGGTTCGGGCGAGGCCGACAGTGCGGAAAAACTGTCCGAGTGGATCAGGCACAGCGCGCACCAGGCCGGCACCACCGCCAGCGTGCCGGCGGCCAGCTTGAGTGCACGCGTCCAGGGACGGTGGTCGGCAGTGAAGCCCGGTCGCCACAGCCACAACAACGCCAGCACCCAGCCCAGCGTGCCGGCGAGGGTGACGATCTGGAACAGCACCGGGGAAAAGCCGCCGTCGCCGCGCGAAGCCCAGACCAGCAGCACCATCAGCAGCAGGTTCAGCATCACCAGCACGGTGCGCGGCAGGCTGTCGTCGACCCCGGCCAGCTTCAGCCATTCCCACAGGCCGCCGAGCATGACCAGCGCGGCCAGCGCGGCCAGCCACTGGGTCGGCAACAGGAGGATGGCGGCGATCGCGGCCGGCGCCATGATCAGCGCGGCTATCACCCGGGTGCGGGTCATGGGGCGGCCTCTGCGCCGAGCTGGGCGCTGGTCAGTCCGAAGCGGCGTTCGCGCCCGGCGTATTCGTCCAGGGCCTGCTGCAGCACGTCGGCATCGACGTCCGGCCACAGGGTCTCGGTGAACCAAAGTTCGGTATAGGCGAGCTGCCAGAGCAGGAAGTTGCTCACGCGCTGGTCGCCGCCGGTGCGGATGAACAGGTCCGGCGCGGGCAGGTCGGCCAGGGCCATGCGCGCGGCGACCGCGGCCTCGTCGATGTCCTCCGGACGCAGCCGGCCCGCGGCCACCTCCGCGGCGAGGGCGCGCGCGGCGGCGGCGATGTCCTGGCGGCCGCCGTAGCTGGCGGCGATGGACAGGTGCAGGCGCTGGTGGCCCGCCGTCTGCTGCTCGGCGGCGACCATGCGATCGCGGATCGCGTCCGTGAACAGGGCGCGCTCGCCGATGAAGCGCACGCGCACGCCGCGGCGGTCGAGTTCATCGACTTCGCGTTCGAGTGCGTTGAGGAACAGCTTCATCAGTGCGCCGACTTCCTCGACCGGCCGGCCCCAGTTTTCGCTGGAGAAGGCGAACAGGGTCAGCGCGCCGATCCCGCGCTGCAGGCAGAAGTCGATGACCCGGTTGACCGCGCGCGCGCCGGCCCGATGGCCGATGGCACGCGGCCGGCGCCGGCGCTGGGCCCAGCGTCCATTGCCGTCCATGATGATCGCCAGGTGGCGGGGGACGGGTGCTTCCATGCTGGCGGGATCTGCAGTCATGCCCGATACGGATCGGTCAGACCGCTCAGACCGCCATCAGTTCCTGTTCCTTCGCCTTGACCACCTCGTCGACGTCCTTGATCGCCTTGTCGGTGATCTTCTGGATGTCCTCCTCGGCGCGGCGGACCTCGTCCTCGGTGACCTGCTTTTCCTTGAGCAGGTCCTTGACCTGCTGGTTGGCATCGCGGCGCACGTTGCGGATCGCGACCTTGGCGTCCTCGCCTTCTCCATGCACGACCTTGGTCAGGTCGCGGCGTCGCTCCTCGGTCAGGGCCGGGAGGTTGAGGCGGATGGTGGTGCCGGCGGTGTTCGGGGTCAGGCCCAGGTCCGAGGCGAGGATCGCCTTCTCCACGGCGCCGACCATGCCCTTGTCCCACGGGGTGATCACCAGCGAGCGCGCATCGGAGACCGAAACGTTGGCGACCTGGGACAACGGCACGTCGCTGCCGTAGGCGTTGACCCGGATCGTGTCGACCAGGCCGGTGGACGCGCGGCCGGTGCGGACCTTGACCAGGGTGTGGCGCAGAGCATCGATGCTCTTCACCATGCGGGCCTGCGCGTCTTGCTTGATCTCGTTGAGCATCGCCGTATTCCGTCGAAAAAGCCGAATCGGCCGATTATACGGGCATCGCCGATCCGCGGCGCAGCCGGCGGGACGGGGCGGTAGGGCTCAGCGGCGGGCGCGGACCAGGGTGCCGATGCTGTCGCCGCGCAGGATCCGCATCAGGTTGCCGGGCACGGAGATGTCGTAGACGCGCAGCGGGATGCCATGGTCGCGGCACAGCGCGAAGGCGGCGGTATCCATCACCTGCAGGTCGCGGGCGATCACTTCGTCGTGGTCCAGCTCCTCGAAGCGGACAGCGTCGGCATGCTTCTTCGGGTCGCGGTCGTAGACGCCATCGACCTTGGTGGCCTTGAGCAGCAGGTCGGCGTTGATCTCGATCGCGCGCAGGGCGGCGGCCGAATCGGTGGTGAAGAACGGGTTGCCGGTGCCGGCGGCGAAGATGCCGATGCGGCCCTTCTCCAGGTGGCGCACCGCGCGGCGGCGGATGTAGTCCTCGCACACGTCGTTGATCTTGAGCGCGCTCATCACCCGGACCTTGCCGCCGATCTTCTCCAGCGCGTCCTGCATGGCCAGCGCGTTGATCACCGTGGCCAGCATGCCCATCTGGTCGCCGGTGACCCGGTCCATGCCGGCGGCGGCCAGGCCGGCGCCGCGGAAGATGTTGCCGCCGCCGATCACCAGGCCGATCTCGGCACCGGCCTCGCGCACTTCCATGATCTCGCGGGCGATGCGGCCGATCACCACCGGATCGATGCCGTAGTCCTCGGCACCCATCAGCGCTTCCCCCGAAAGTTTCAGCAGGACGCGGCGGTAGGCGAGATCGGACATGGCGGCACCTGGGGGGAATGGCAAACGCGCGAATTCTAGCGGAAAGCCCCGGTGCGCGGCTCGCGCGTGGCGCGCGCGGACGCAGCGCCGTTCATTGCCCGTGCTGGCTGACCCGGTTGCGCCCTTCGCGCTTGGCGCCGTACAGGGCGTCGTCGGCGGCCTGCAGCAGGCTGCGGGCGTCGGCGAACTGGCGGCTCGTGCCATGGGTGGCCAGGCCCGCGGAGAAGGTGACGTAGAGCGGTTTGCCGTCGACCTCGGCCATCGGCATGCGCGAGGTCTCCTCGAGGATCCTGCGCAGCACGCGCCCGGCCGCCGCTTCGTTGGAGTGGCTCAGCACCACCAGGAACTCCTCGCCGCCGTAGCGCGCGACCAGGTCGGTGCTGCGCAGCATGCGCTGCAGGGCCTGTGCGAACTGGTGCAGCACGCGGTCGCCGACCAGGTGGCCGTGGCGGTCGTTGATGTTCTTGAAGTCGTCCAGGTCGATGAATGCGATCGACAGGGGATGCTGCAGGGCGACCGCCGTGGCGAACTCGCGTTCCAGCACGTCTTCCATCTGCAGCCGGTTGTAGACCCCGGTCAACGGATCGCGGCGCGCCTGTTCGGTGAGCCGGCGCACCTGGTCCTCGGAAGCCTGGGCCTCGCTGCGCGCGCGGGCTGCGTCCTGGATCTCGCGCAGGTTGCGCACGATCAGCAGTTCCTTGGCGTCGTCGATGATCGCCGCCAGGTGCGCGGGATGGGCGATCTGCACCTCGAACAGGGTCGCGACCTCGGGCAGGGCCGTCTCGATCTGCACCAGCAGGCCGTCCAGCCGGGTGCTGTCGGTCACGCACGCTTCCACCCGCGCGCGCGCATGTTCGCCCAGTTGTTCGACCTGGCCGTTGGCCAGCCACAGGTCGGCGATCGTTCCGGACGCCACGACGCAGGCCTGGAAGGCATCGTCGCTGTCGGCTTCGCTGGCGGCGATCGCGTCGACCAGGTAGGACGGCAGTCGCCAGTGGCGGGCCAGCCATGCACCGACTTGGGCATGGTCGGCACCGAATGCCGTGCGCTCGCGCTGCAGCAGGTCGGCGTTGTCGACGGCCTGCGCGCGCAGGGTCGAGTACTCCTCGGGCATGGCCTGGAGCAGCGCCAGCGCGCCGATGTCCTGGAGCAGGCCGGCCAGCAGCAGGTCCTCCAGGCGCCTCACGCCGGCATGATGGCCAAGCAGTCGGGCCACCAGGGCCGCCAGCGCGCTGCGACGCCAGATGCAATCCTGCTCGGCCGCCGTGCCGTTGGTTCCGCGCAAGCCCTGCGCGAGCGAGAAACCCAGTGCCAGACTCAGCGTCGCGTTGACGCCGAGCAGGGTGAGTGCCTGGCCCAGGTTGTCCACCCGGCGCCGGCCCGCGTAGAGCGGCGAGTTGGCCACGCGCAGCATGCGCGCGCTCAACGCGGCGTCCATGCCGATCAGGCGCGCGGTCGCCGCCAGGTCGGCCCCCGGATCCTGCGCCAGTTCGATGATCCGCAGCGCCACGGCAGGCGGCGACGGAAGGTTGCGGCAGTGCAGGAGTTGGGTTTCGAGTTCCGGACGCATCACTACGCGGTCATGGCGGTTTGCCCGACGAGTATGCGGCCAAAACCGTGTCGCAGTCAGCACTTTCGCTGCATGAAGTGATCACGATGGGCGACGTGCGCGTCGGAAACGAAGAAGGCCGCGGAAATCCGCGGCCTTCGATGCAGCCCGTTACCGGTGGTGCAGGATCAGACCTGCATCGCCTTGGCGACTTCGGCGGCGTAGTCCTCGACCACCTTCTCGATGCCTTCGCCGACAACCAGGCGCTGGAAGCCGATCACGTCGGCACCGGCGGCCTTGACCACCTGCTCGACGGTCTTGTCGCTGTCCAGTACGTACGGCTGGCCGTACAGGGTCACCTCGTTGACGATCTTGTTGATCTTGCCGGAGATGATCTTCTCGAGGATCTCGGCCGGCTTGGCCTTGTCCTTCTCGGACATCTTGGCCAGCTCGATCTCCTTTTCCTTGGCGACGAACTCGGCCGGCACGTCGGCGGCCTTGTTGTGCGGCGGGTTCATGGCGGCCACGTGCATGGCGATGCCACGGGCCAGCTCGGCGTCGCCGCCGCTGATCTCGACCAGCACGCCGATCTTGCCGCCGTGGACGTAGGCGGCCACGTTGTGCGCGCTGTCGATGGCGACCACGCGGCGGACCTGCATGTTCTCGCCCAGCTTGGAGATGGCGGCGGCACGGGCTTCCTCGACGGTCTCGCCGGAAGGCAGCTTGGCCGACTTCAGCGACTCGATGTCGGTGGCGCCGGCGGCCAGTGCGGCAGCGGCGACGGCATCGGTGAAGGCGATGAAGTTGACGTCCTTGGCGACGAAGTCGGTCTCGGAGTTGATTTCGGCCAGCACGGCCTTGCCACCGTTCTGGGCGACCGCGATGCGGCCTTCGGCGGTGACGCGATCAGCCTTCTTGTCGGCCTTGGCCAGGCCGGACTTGCGCAGCCACTCGCCGGCGGCGTCGATGTTGCCGCCGTTCTCGGTGAGTGCCTTCTTGCACTCCATCATGCCGGCGCCGGTGCGCTCGCGCAGTTCCTTGACCAGGGAAGCAGTGATTTCCACGGGATTACCTCTTTATGGGATGAATGTGGCTCCGCGGGGCGGAGCAGGGCGGACGGTCGATCGCGCCTGCGGCGCACGCGGTCGTCCGGCCCGGACCGCGGACGGCGCGCGTGGCGCCACCGTCCTGCGGGTTGGCGGCCGCACGAGGCGGCCGCCGGATGGATCACTCGGCAGCGGCAGGAGCAGCGGCTTCGCCGCCTTCAGCCTTGTCCTTGCGCGGCGGACCCTTGCGGGCCGGGGCGCGACGGCCCGGCTTGTCGCCATCGGACTCGGCGAAGTCGTTCTCGCTGACGGTGGCGGCGTGCGGCGCAGCGGCCTTGCCTTCAAGCACGGCATCGGCGGCGGCACGGGCGTACAGCTGCACGGCGCGGATGGCGTCGTCGTTGCCCGGGATCGGGTAGTCGACCAGGGCCGGGTCGTAGTTGGTGTCGACGACCGCGATCACCGGGATGCCGAGCTTCTTGGCTTCCTTGATGGCGATGTCTTCATGGCCGATGTCGATGACGAACAGCGCGTCCGGCAGGCGGTTCATGTCCTTGATGCCGCCCAGCGAGGCTTCCAGCTTGTCGCGCTCGCGGCGCAGGCCCAGCACTTCGTGCTTGACCAGCTTTTCGAAGGTGCCGTCGGTCTCGGCCGACTCCAGTTCCTTCAGGCGGGCGACCGACTGTTTCACGGTGCGGAAGTTGGTCAGGGTGCCGCCCAGCCAGCGCTGGGTCATGTACGGCTGGCCGCAACGCTCGGCTTCTTCCTTCATGGACTCGCGCGCGCTGCGCTTGGTGCCCAGGAACAGGATGGTGCCGCGCTTCTGGGCGATGGCCGAGATGAAGTTCATCGCGTCTGAGAAGAGCGGAACGGTCTTCTCGAGGTTGATGATGTGGATCTTGCCGCGGGCGCCGAAGATGTACGGAGCCATCTTCGGGTTCCAGTAACGGGTCTGGTGGCCGAAATGGACGCCGGCTTCCAGCATCTGACGCATGGTGACCTGGGGCATTGCATGTAACTCCTGGCAGTGGAATCGCGTCGCACGTGCGGCTGTTCTTGGTAGACCGCGCATGGATCGGCGGGCCCTTGCGAAGGGCGCGCAGCGACGATTCCGGGGTTGGGCCTCCCTGGCGCTTCCGTGTCCGAACCGGCTTCCGTGGAAGCAGGCACCCCGGCACGGGGCATGGCGTCAGGTGTGGATTCGCCGGGGCCGGACAGGGCCGGCGCCTTCCCGCCCGGCGTGGGCGGCCCCCGGATGGAATCAGGAGGGCGCAGGAAAGCCGCGGAAGTATAGCCCCAGGGCTGCGGCCCGGGCAAATCGCCTCAGCGCCCGCTGATCAGGACCTGTTCCGGGACCAGGACCACCGGTTCCCCGTTCACGTCGGCCTCGAAGCGGCCGTAGGGTGGCTGGCCGACCTCCTCGGGCAGCGGCCAGAGCTTGTAGCGCCCGGCCAGCACGTATCCGGCGAGGTTCGGGGCCAGCACGTGGCGGCGCCCGCCGGTACCGACGAAGGCCAACCCCGCGATGCGGGCATGGCGTCCACCACTGTTGTCCAGCCGCAGCAGGCGGCGTCCGGACGCGTCTTCCTCGATCCTGGCGCTGAGCCTGGAGGCGGCGGCCGGCGCCGAGGGCTGCACGAAGACCGGGATCGAGTAACGGAGCAGCGAAGCTTCGCTCCCGGCGCCTGCCGCGGAGGCAGCGACGGTGGAGGGCAATTCGTCCACGACCAGGCGGTAGGCGGTCTCGGTCGCGGGAGAGCCGCTCCCGAGCCGGATCAGCCGGACCCGCTGGCGACCCAGCGGCGGGACTTCCATCAGCGGCGGGCTCACCGCCAGATCGCGGGTCGGGGCCAGCACCTCGCCGCCCCCGTCCTGGGTCCAGGAGAACAGCCGCACCTGTGCCTGCAGCGGCTGCCGGCCCGTGTTGCTCAGCCACAGGCTGGTCGAGTCCTCCGACGGATGCATGACCAGCGACACCGGTTCCAGGCGCAGGTCGCCCGTGTGGGCAGGAATGGCGGCGCCAAGCCAGGCGGCGAGCGCCAGCGCCAGCGACGTGGCCTTGGCGCGTGGCATCAGAAGACGATCGTGGTGACCCGCGATCCGTCCACGGGACCGCTATGCGGAACGGGGAGGTGCGAGAACTGGTCGCCGTCGGCGATCCGGTAGGGGGCGGCTGCCGGGGTGCCCGGTGCGGCCATCGTCCAAGGCACGCCGATCGAACAGTCGACGCTGGGGCTGGTGGTGCCGTCGCGGACGTCGCATCGGTCGACGACGGTCATCGAGATCCGCAGGGTGCTCTGCCTGCTGGATGCCTGCACGGCCCCTGCCGAAAGGGCCAGAGCTGCCAAGGCCAGGATTGCTTTGCGGGTACGCATCGGCGGCTCCTTGCCAGTCGGGGAGACCGGCCTTCAGCCACGCTTTCGGCGGGTGACGCGGAAAGTTGAGCCCACCGTGGACCCGGGGGTGTTGCGTCGGCGTGATCTGTGCAATGGATCACGCAAATGGCGCGAAGCGCCGGCCGGCCCTGCAAGCCGGCGGGCAATCGCCGCCGGGGGCGCCTGCCCCGGATCAATAAGTCAGCGTAATGGTGATCGTGTCTGAGTAAGTGCCCGCGGAGTTGATCGCCTGCGCGGGGACCTGGCCATAGACGGTCAGCGTTTGCGTGGCGTTGTTCCCGGTGCCGGCTACGTCGGTCGAGGTGGTGTTGCCCCACGGGATGCTTCGCGCCGAATCCTGGAACAGGTGATAGGTGACGTAATTGCTGGCGGGTCCGATCATGCGCCGGGTCGTTCCCGTCGGATTGTTCCCGTAGCTCAGTGCAACCTGCCAGGCCGTGTTGTTCGGGCAACGCAGGCTGATGGTCGACGTCTGGTTGCGCGCCGTGGCCAGGTTGACCACCGAGTTGAAATCCATGTCGGTGGCCGCGCTGATGTAGCAGGTGTTGGCGAAGCTCGCGTAGACCTCGAAGTAATCGCTGGCTTGCGGTCCGGACGCGCACAGCGATGTCGCGGGCGCGGTCGTGCCGCCCTGCGACGGGGCCCGCAGCACGAAGTTGTTCTGGGCGATGTACGAGTCGGCCGACATTGTCTGGCCGGCCGGGATTCGCGCGTAGAAGGGAATCGAGCCGGTGGTCTGGCCCGTGGAGCTGGTGGTTCGCACCACGCTCTGGACGGCATGGCCGCTGGTTTCCGAGCCGATGAGTTGGGTCATCGCCGGGTCGGAATAGAGGTCGTAGTTCATGTATTCGACCGGCCACCACTGCCGGATCAGCCGGCGTGGCGCGACGCCGGTGGGCAACGACGGATTCACGTACAGGCAGATCCGGAAGGTACGTTGGGCCGGGCTATCGTTCTGGCAGATGTAGTTGAGCGTGCCCGACGAGGTGCCGCCACCGCTGCCCACGGTTCCGAACGACACATTGCTCAGGGAGCTGAACCAGCAAGAGTTGGCGGCCATCGCCTTGCCTGGCATCAGCCACACGCAGGCCAACATCGCGACGACTGGGAGGGTGCGAAGCCAGCGGCGCGCACGGTCCGGGGTCGGGAAGAGGTTGTTCATCGGCATACCACTCCATCCAGTTCGACGAATCCCGACGGCTTGGGCAGCTCGGGCAGGACGACGTCGCAATAGGCGCCATTCTGGCGGATCTTCAGGCCGGCACCGGGCGGCAGCTCCTGCAGGTAGATCAGGCCGTCGTAGCCGACCACCGTCAAGGCAGGCGAGGTGTCAGGGTCGGCGTCCTGCAGCCAGACCGGGCTGCCGGCGGCGATGGGCCGGCCGTCCGGGGCGGTCACGGTCGCCTGGATCGACAGCACGCTGCGCATCGGGAACCTGGCGAGCATGCCGCTTCGGCTTTCCGGGACCGCATACATTTCCGTCCGGTCCATGCGCACGTCGGTCGGCGTCTTCAGCGGATCGATCGAAAGCCGGTTGTTCTGCCACGAGTTGAGTCGATTCACCAGCAGCAGGCCGTCCTCGTTGGTGTAACCGATCAGGCGGTTTTCCTGGAGGATCGGGACGTTGGCGATGCCGTCCGTGGTCACCAGCGCGAACGCGTCTTCGACCCGGCGCATGGCGAACAGGTGCTTCTCCATGAACAGCACGCTGCCGGTTGCGCCAGCGAAGCCGCTGGTGGTGTCGGGCGCGCCGCCATCTCCACGCATGTAGAGCAGGCCCGCATTCCAGCCACCAAAGCGACCGAGTCCGGAAATCTGGCCCTGGGCGCCGGGTCGCTCGCCCAGCGTGGTCTGCGCGCGCCAGCCCAGGCCACCCAGGTCGCTGTCGACGGGGCGGTTGGCCTCGAGGGTGAGATTGTCCGAATCGCGGCTGTGACGGAGCGAGGCGGACACCGACACCCGGCGATCCAGGGGCATCGACCAGTACAGGAAGGCGCTGTCCGAGTCGCGGTTCTCGAGGTCGCGATTGACGCTCAGGCTGAGGTAGCCGTTGTGGGGCAATTGCCTCGACCAGTGAAGACTGGCGTAGCGCGCGGGAGTCTGCCCGGCCATCTCCTGGCGCACGTAGCTGGCGCCAATCTGGGCGACGCCCCAGTTCACGCCCATGAAGACGCTGTCCATCCGGCGGGGCAGGATCGCATCTTCCAGGGTGGCCACGTCGGCGAACTCGTCACTGCGACGGAGCGTGGACATGCCCACGTTGAAAATGGACGAGTTCCACTGGTAGCCCGCGCCATACTGGTGGCCCGACTGGCCGTCGTACTGGCTGCCGGCCACGTTCAGGTCGAGCACGCCACCGCGGTCGCCGAGCAACCACGCCCCCCCGGCGCCGGCCATCTGCAGATCGGCAGTGCCTTCGGCATGGAATTCAAGCGTGGCGCTGTCGCTCAGGCCATGGCGGACCGTGGCGCTGCCCATCGGGTCGTCGGCATAGGAGAACGAACGCAGGCCATAGTCGCGTCGCACCTTGCCAGCCTCGACCGACCAGTCGGTCAGGCCTTGCTGCAGCAGGTATGGCGTGTTGTACAGGGCGAAACTGACGACCCGGCTCTGGCCGTTGATGTCGGTGATGACCATCTGTGCCTGCCCGGCGCCGGTGATGGTCGGGATGCTGTCGATCTGGAACTGGCCAGGCCGCACTTCCTGGCTGGACTGGCGCACGCCGTTGATGAACAGGTCGACCGTCGATGGGAGCACCGCTTCGCCGGCGAACGAGGCCAGCGGCGTGGTCACCCGATACGGCTGCAGGGCGAAATTGGTCGATGCGCGCACGCCGCCGATGCGCGTGGTGCGGGTCCAGCCCAGCCCCCCGCTGTAGGTATCGCCCACGACCACCGAGACCATGCTGTCCTGCAGGTCGAGCTGCCAGGACGTGTCCAGGCGCGTGGTGTCGTGGATGTCGCGCTCGCCTGGGAGGGAGTCCACCCGGCTGACCAGGCTGGTGCTCCAGACGCCCGGGCCGACGCCGAACAGGCGCAGCTCGTTCCAGCTGCTGATCGAGCGGTAGTCGCTGTCGCCCTGGGCATAGACGTCGTAGTTGAACAGCAGGCCAGGGGCGCGGGTCAGCGGATCGATCTTCGGCGCCGTCCGGTCGGCGATGCCGAAGTGCTCCCGGTCGCCCGACAGGGCTTCCAGCGGAGCGGACAGGGCGAGAATCTGGTTGCTCGCGTCGTAGCGCGCCTGCAAACCCGGGATATCGTCGAGCGCCACCAGGTCGCCCGCCGTCTCGCTGCCCGGCCATTGCAGGCCCAGTTCGCGCAACGTCGAAGCGCTTGCATGCAGGCGCCCGTCGATCATGACGAAACGGGCCAGTCGCCCCGTTGCGAACTCGTTGAGCGAGACTTCGAGATAGAGCTCCTGCGAACCAGCCGCTGCTTCCGCGTCCGGTCCGCCGGTTTCGATCAGGTCCAGCGCACCCGGCGCGAAGAATGGGGCGGGCGAGGGATTGGGGGCAGGGGCGGCCAGCAGCGCACAGGGCGCGCAGGCCGCGGCGACGCTAGCTGCCAGGATTTTCCAGCGGCAATGTCTGGTCGTTCGGATCGTCATTGAACCTGACCTTCAGGCTGCCTCCATTGGCGCGCTGCTGCGGCGACAGCGGAATAGTCCACTGCATCCGTTGCCCGGCCAGCACATAACCGAACAGGCCCGGTGCGAGCTCGGTGCGATGTCCGCCGGTATCCACCCAGACCAGGTTGCTCAACCTCACCCGCTGCCGCTCGGGGTTGGTGATGCTGAGCAGGCTGGCATCCCCGCGTGCTTCCAGACGGGCGGACAGCGTGGTGGGTGTGCCGGTGGACGGTGGGGTACTGGCGGTCCGTCGCGAGGGACTCAGCGGTTCGGTTCCCTCGGCCAGGACAAACACCGGCACCGAATAACGCAACAGGAACTGGAGGCCCGAGCGCTGCGGTTCCGAACCATCGGCAGGCAACTCGTCGATGGTCAGCCGGTAGGCGGCTTCGGTCTGCAGCGGTTCGCTCCGTGGACGGATGATCCGCACCAGCTGCTGCTGCCCGGCCGCGACCTCCAGGATCGCCGGACTGGCCACGAGGTCCCGGCTGGGTTCGGTCTGGTCCGTGCCCCCGGCCTGGCTCCAGGCCGATACCCTGACCTGGGCCTTGAGCGGCTCGGTTCCCGTGTTGCTGAGCCACACCGCCTGCGACTGCTCGCCAGGTGCGAACTCGAGCATGATCGGGTTGACCTGCAGGTTGGCGGCCAGCGCGGCCGGTCCGGCAAGCGCCAACGCCGCAAGCAGCAGCCACCCCCGGATGCGGGAACCACGCCCCTTGGGGGGGCGCGGCCGGTCCTGATCAAGCGTCATCGGGGCCATAACCCGACCTCATCGAGTCGATCAGTAGTTGATCGTCGCGGTGATGGTATCGGCATACGTGCCGGCCGGCACATTGGTGTCGGCGCTCAGCACGCGGCCGTAGACCGAGACGTTCTGCGCGTTGCCGTTGCCGGTGCCGGCAACCGTGTCGGTACCGGCCGTGTTGCCCCAGTTCTGGGTGCGGCCGGTATTGCGGTACAGGGTGTACGGAACCGAGACGCCGACGCCCGTGCCGTTGTGCATGCGACGGGTGGTCACGGTGGCGCCGCCGTAGCTGCCAGCATTCAGGGCGATGGTGTAGGGGGTGCCGCTGGTGCAGGTGACCACCAGGGTACCGGTGGCATCGACGTCGCCGGCGGAGGAACGGGCCTTGGAGAGGAAGTCGACATCGGAGGCGCCGGCGGTGCTGAAGGTGCACGACTCGGTGATGACGATCTTCGCCTGGAAGTTGCCGGTGGCGGTGGCGGCATTGGCAGTGCCCGCGAAACCGGCGGCGACCAGGGCGGTGGCGATCAGGGTGCTCTTGAACAGGTTCATCGGGGACTCCGGGAGATTGTTGTCTGGGTGGTTGTGAGGCTTGCGAGGGGGATGGAGCAGGAAGCGTGCCAAGTCTCTGGCGCCTCGACTTCCGCGTCCCCGGGGCGTCTCGGGACGCGGCCGCCACAACCTGAATAGGCATACTGTGACACAGTTCGCGCCCGATGTAGTGCCTATTAAGCAAAAAGTGACCCGGCACGTCAGTTGTTTGACGTCACCTATTCAGGTGCGGGGGCGGGGTCGGCGGTGCAGGTATCGGGGTGCGTCAATTCCCGGGCGGAGGCCCGTCGGGCCGATGCGCGTTCAGGAAATCGCCGGATCGGCGATAATCCCCGCATGAGCCTGCACCTGAAGACCCCCGACGAAATCGAGCAGATGCGCATCGCCGGCCGCCTGGCCGCCGAGGTGCTGGAGATGATTGCCCCGCATGTAAAGCCGGGCGTGACCACCGAGGAGCTGGACCAGCTGTGCCATGACCATATCGTCAAGGTGCAGGGCGCGATCCCGGCAAACGTCGGTTACCGGGGCTACCCCAAGACGGTCTGCACCTCGGTCAACAACGTGATCTGCCACGGCATCCCGAGCCCGGGCAAGGTCCTGAAGGACGGCGACATCGTCAATATCGACGTCACCGTCATCAAGGACGGCTGGCACGGCGACACCAGCCGCATGTATTACGTCGGCACGCCGTCGGTGATGGCCAGGCGCCTGGTGGAAGTCACCTTCGAGGCGATGTGGCGCGGTATCCGCGCAGTGAAGCCCGGCGCCACGCTGGGCGACGTGGGCCATGCGATCCAGAGCTATGCCGAGGCCGAGCGTTTCACCGTCGTGCGCGAGTACTGCGGCCATGGCATCGGCAAGGTCTACCACGACGAGCCGCAGGTGCTGCATTACGGCCGGCCCGGCGACGGCCTGGTGCTCAAGCCGGGCATGACCTTCACCATCGAGCCGATGATCAACGAGGGCACCCGCTATACCAAGGTGCTGCCGGATGGCTGGACCGTGGTGACCAAGGACCGCAAGCTCTCGGCGCAGTGGGAGCACATGATCGCGGTGACCGAGGACGGCGTGGACGTGCTGACGCTGGCCGCCGGCCAGCAACCCCCGGCGTGAGTACCGGCATGGGCGTCGGACCGCTGGTCGCCGAAGCCCATGGCGGAAAGGAGCCGGCGGACGATGCCGGCTGGGCCGCGCATGCGCGGGAACTGCTGGCGCACGGCGATGCGCGCCTGCTCAAGCGCTACGGCCGCGAGGTCGACATCGGTCGCTTGCTTGCCCTGCGCGCGCGCCTGGTCGATGACCTGCTGCGACGCGCCTGGCACCACTGCATTCCCGACGACGCGGCCCTGTCGCTGATCGCGGTGGGTGGCTACGGCCGCGGCGAGCTGTTCCCGCGTTCCGACATCGATCTGCTGGTCCTGGCCGAGCCGGAGGCGCAACAGGCGCAGCAGGCCGGCCTTTCGCGCTTCTTCGCGCTGCTGTGGGATTTCGGCTTGCCGGTCGGCCATGCGGTGCGCTCGGCGGCCGAATGCACTGCAGCGGCGGCCGACCAGACGGTGATGACCGCGCTGCTCGAGGCGCGCCCGGTGGCCGCCGAACCGGAGGCAATGGCGGCGCTGGCCGCAGCGATCGCGCCGGAGAAAATCTGGCCGCCGCGCGACTTCTTCATGGCCAAGCGCGAGGAGCTGCTGCTGCGCCATCGTCGCCATGGCGATACCTCCGACAACCTGGAACCGAACATCAAGGACGGCCCCGGTGGCCTGCGCGACCTGCACACGCTGGGCTGGATGGCGCAACGCGCGTTCGGCGTGAGCGACCTGGAGGCCGTGGTCGGCCTGGGCCACCTCGGCCCGGACGAAGCGGCGGCGCTGGCGCGCGAGCGGCGTTCGCTGGGGCGGCTGCGCTTTGGCCTGCACCTGGTGGCCGGCCGGCCCGAGGAGCGCCTGCGTTTCGACTACCAGAAGGCGCTTGCCCAGCGGCTGGGCTACGACGACGACGAGCACAGCCTCGGCGTCGAGAAGATGATGCAGGGCTTCTACCGCAGCGCAGCGATCGTGCGCCGGATCAGCGACCGCCTGCTGCAGCGTTTCGAGGAAACCTTCGACGGCGAAGCCACGCCCGAGGTCCTCAATCCCGATTTCGTCCTGCGGCGCGGTTACCTGGCCGCCGCCGCGAACTATTGGCCGGAGGCCGACCTGCGCGAGGTGCTTGCGCTGTTCGCCACTTGGGCGGCGCATCCGGAGGTGCGGGGCCTGCACTCGCAGACCGCACGCGCGCTGGCGGAGTCGCTGCCTCGCCTGCCGGCCTACACGGTGGCCGGACCGGCCGCGCGCGCGCGCTTCATGGCGCTGCTGCGCGGACCACGCCCGGTCGAAACCCTGACCCGGATGGCGCGGCTGGGCGTCCTCGGCCAGTACGTGCCGGCATTCGCGCAGGTATCCGGGCGGATGCAGTTCGACCTGTTCCACGTCTATACCGTCGACCAGCACACCCTAATGGTCCTGCGCAACATCGCCGGTTTCGCCAGCGGTGCAGGCGACGAGCGCTTTTCGATCGCGCACGAGGTCTGGCCGCGCCTGCGCAAGCCCGAGCTGCTGCTGCTGGCAGGCCTGTTCCATGACATCGCCAAGGGCCGCGGCGGCGACCACTCCGAACTGGGCGCGGTGGACGCGCGCGAGTTCTGCTCGGCCCACGGGCTGAGCGACGCCGATACCGGCCTGGTCGTGTGGCTGGTGGAGCAGCACCTGCGCATGTCGGTCACCGCGCAGAAGCAGGACATCTCCGACCCTGACGTGGTCCGCGCCTTCGCCACGCTGGTGGGCGACCGCGAACGCGTGGACTACCTGTACCTGCTCACCTGCGCGGACATCGCCGGCACCAGTCCCAAGTTGTGGAACGCGTGGAAGGACCGGTTGCTGGCCGACCTGTACCTGTCCACGCGGCGGGTGCTCCGCGAGGGGCTGGAGACGCCGGTCGATGCGGAGGCGCGCGTCGCCGAGGCCCGCGAGGCCACCCGCGAAACGATGCGGGTGCAAGGCCACGACGATGCCACCATCGATCGGCAGTTCGCGGAGATGCCCGACGAGAGCTTCCTGCGCTTCCGGCCCGAGCAGCTGGCCTGGCAGGCGGGGGCGCTGGTCCAGGTGCGGATGGGCGACACCCGGGTGGCGGTTCGCCGTATCGGCGGGCAGGGCGGCGAACAGGGGGGGGCGCTCGAAGTGTTCGTGCACTCGCCCGATCGCGACGGCCTGTTCGCCGCGATCGTTGCCACGCTCGACCGCCACGGTTACGGCGTGCACCAGGCGCGCATCCTGATGGGCCCGCATGGCACGGTCTTCGATACCTTCGAAGTCCTGCCGGCCGACAGTTTCGCCAGCGGCGATCCGCTCCAGCTGGAACAGGCACTGCAGCAGGCGCTTTCCGGCGCGCTGGAGAACGTGCGCGCGCCGCGCCGTGCGGCGCCGCGGCAGCTGCGCCATTTCAGGTTCCCGCCGCAGGTGGAGTTCAGTGCGGCCGCCGATGGCCGCCGCAGCCTGCTCCGCCTGGTCTGCCCCGATCGCCCCGGACTGCTGGCCGACCTGGCCCAGGCCCTGCGCGCCTGCCGCCTGCGGGTGCATGACGCGCGCATCGCCACCTTTGGCGAGCGCGCCGAAGATATTTTCCAGATCACAGACGAACACGACCAGCCGCTGGACGCCGCCGCGCAGGAATTGCTGCGCGGCGAACTGCGTGCGCGGCTGGAACCCGAAAACCTGACTCCCGGAGCCCCAAGCTGATGGCCACCAGCCCGAAGAAGACCGCCACACGCAAGACCGCGCGCAAGCGCCCCGCCGTGCCCGCCGGCCCCGGGCTGGAAGAGCTGAAGTTTTCGATCGACAGCGCGTTCGCGCGCCGCGCCGCGCTGACCCTGGACGAGATCGACGGATCCACCCGCCCGCTGGTCGAGCGCGTGATCGGCGGCCTGGAGTCCGGCGAATTCCGCGTCGCCGAGCCGGACGGGAAGGGCGGCTGGCAGGTCAACGAATGGCTGAAGAAGGCGGTTCTGCTGTACTTCCGGGTCAACGACATGACCGTGATGGAGGGCGCGCCCGCGCCGTTCTGGGACAAGGTCGCGACCCGCTTCGAAGGCTACGGCGAGGCCGAGTTCCGCAAGCTCGGCGTGCGCGTGGTGCCCGGCACGGTGGCGCGCCGCGGTGCCCATTTCGGCAAGGACGTGGTGCTGATGCCGAGTTTCATCAACATCGGCGCGCATGTCGGCGAAGGCACGATGGTCGATACCTGGGCCACGGTCGGGTCGTGCGCGCAGGTCGGCAAGCACTGCCATATTTCAGGCGGCGCCGGCATCGGTGGCGTGCTCGAGCCCCTGCAGGCCAGCCCGACCATCGTCGAGGACCACTGCTTCATCGGCGCGCGCTCGGAAGTGGTCGAGGGCGTCGTCGTCGGCCACCACAGCGTGATCGGCATGGGCGTGTTCATCGGCCAGTCCACCCGCATCTACAACCGCGCCACCGGCGAGGTGTCCTACGGCTACGTGCCGCCGGGCAGCGTGGTAGTGTCTGGCTCCCTGCCGGCTGCCGACGGCAGTCACTCGCTGTACTGCGCGGTGATCGTCAAGCAGGTCGATGCCAAGACCCGGGCCAAGACCAGCATCAACGAGCTGCTGCGTGGGTGAGATGACGACCCTGTACGGCTTGAAGAACTGCGATACCTGCAAGAAGGCGACGAAGTGGCTGGACCGCTTCGACGTGCCGTATGCCTTCGTCGACTACCGCGACAGCAAGCCTTCGCCGGAAGTGCTGGTGGAGTGGGCCGGCAAGGCTGGTGGCTTCGATGCGCTGGTCAACAAGTCCTCGACCACGTGGCGCCAGCTGCCCGACAACCGCAAGGCGCCGGGCAGCGAGGCCGAGTGGAAGCTGCTGCTGCGCGAGCATCCGCAGCTGGTGCGCAGGCCGGTGGTGGTGAAGGACGACGGCGCCTTCAGCCAGGGATTCTCCGACAACGGATTCAAGAAGCTGTTCGGCGTCGGCTGACGGTCCGTCACGCGGGATCCGGTCGCGGTGATCCCATCGCAGGCTGCAGCGGCGCCGGAGCCGGCCCCGGGATCGGTTCGCGGGCGGCTGGCGTATCCTCCGCTGCGGCAAACGACAACGAGCAGACACATGAGCGAAGTGCTGGACCTGGCGCGTGACCTGATCGCGCGTCCCTCGGTGACGCCGGACGATGCCGGTTGCCAGGACCTTGTGGCCACGCGCCTGCAGCGCGCCGGCTTCGCCTGCGAGTCGTTGCGCTTCGGCCAAGTCGACAACCTGTGGGCCACGCACGGCAGCGGCGCACCCGTGCTGGTCCTGCTCGGCCATACCGACGTGGTGCCACCGGGGCCGCGCGAGGCCTGGAGCAGCGACCCATTCGTGCCCGTGGTGCGCGGGGGCGCGCTCCATGGCCGCGGTGCCGCGGACATGAAGGGCAGCGTCGCCGCGTTCGTGGTCGCCGCCGAACAGTTCGTGGCCGCGCATCCGGGTCATGCCGGTACCCTGGCGGTCCTGCTGACTTCGGACGAAGAAGGCGATGCCATCGAGGGCGTGCGCCGCGTCGCCGCGGTGTTCCGCGAGCGCGGCCAGCGCATCGACTGGTGCATCACCGGGGAGCCGTCTTCGACCGAGAAACTGGGAGACCTGCTGCGCGTGGGCCGGCGAGGCAGCCTGTCCGGCACCCTGCGGGTACACGGCGTGCAGGGCCATGTCGCCTATCCGCACAAGGCGCGCAATCCCATCCACCAGGCCGCCCCCGCACTGGCCGAGCTGGCAGCGCGGGAATGGGACGACGGCTACGAGAGTTTTCCGCCGACGTCGTTCCAGGTCAGCAACATCCAGGCCGGCACCGGGGCCAGCAACGTCATTCCCGGTGAGCTGCAGGTGCTGTTCAACCTGCGTTACAACCCGCACTGGGATGCGCCGGCGCTGGAAGCGGAGATTGCCGCGCTGCTGGATCGCCACGGCCTGCAGTACGACCTGCGCTGGCATCGCAGCGGCGAGCCTTTCTACACGCCCGAGGGTCGCCTGCGCTCGGTCGCGCGCGAGGTGCTGGGTGAATTCGCGGGCGCGCCGCCGCAGGAGAGCACGGGCGGCGGCACGTCCGATGCGCGTTTCATCGCGCCGCTGGGCGCGCAGTGCATCGAAGTCGGACCGGTCAACGCCAGCATCCACCAGGTCGACGAGCATGTATCGGTCGCCGACCTCGAAGCGCTGCCGGATCTCTACCGGCGCCTGGTGGAGCGCCTGCTCCTGTAGCGGCCAGCGCGGTCGGTATCCGGCCGCCGCCCCGCGCCTCGCCTAGTGCGGTCCGTGCTGCTCGTTCGGACGCGCCTTGCGGTCGTAAAGCAATGCGCTCACCGCGATCGTCAGGCCCAGCGCCACCGCGATCAGGAACAGCACCACGGCCAGCGCCGGATAACCGAACAGGCGAGCCGGTGTTTCGATCCGCATCAGCATCGCCGAGGACATCAGCAGCGCCGCGGTGACCACCGAGGCAGCGATGCGGTTGGCGATCTTCTGCATGTTCTCCATCAGCCGCGAGTTCTCCAGGCCATCCAGCCGCACCTGCAGGCGGTTCTCCGCCAGCAGCGACAGCGTGTCGGAAATCTTGCGCGGAGCGTCGCGTAGCAGGCCCTGCACCTCGAGCAGTTCGCTGGCGAGGTTCGCGCTGGAGAAGGAGCCGCGCAGCTGCGCGCGCATGATCGATTCCAGGTGCGATTCGACCAGGCGACGGACATCCATCTCCGGGTCCAGCGCATTGGCGACCCGCTCGAGGTTGAGCAGGGTCTTGCCGAGCAGGCTGATCTCGGCAGGCACGCGCAGGCCGTGTTCGGCAGCGGTGCCGACCAGCTCCAGCAGCAGCCGGCCCTCGGAGGTGCGCCGCCCGCCGGTGGCGTAGCGCGCGACCAGCTGGCCGGTGTCGCGGTTGAAGGCGGCATCGTCGAACTGCTCCAGGCGCGTACCGATCGCTACCAGTTCGCGCGCCACGTCTTCGCCGCGCGCGTCCACCGCGGCGAACAGCAACTTGAGCAGGCGTTCGCGCATGCGCGGCGGGACCTGGGCGACCATGCCCAGGTCGATGAGCGCCAGCCGTCCGTCGTCGCACAGCATCACGTTGCCAGGGTGCGGATCGGCATGGATGTCGCCGTGCACGAACACCTGGTCCAGGTAGGCGCGCATCAGCTCGGCGGCCGGCGTGGCCAGGTCCAGTTCGGTACGGCGCAGCCCCGAGACCGCGGTGACCTTGCTGCCGTGGACCAGTTCCATGGTCAGCACGCGCGCTGTGCTCAGTCCCCACACCGGCGCAGGTACGTACAGCTGCGGGTAGGCCGACAGCCGCTCGCGGAAGCGATCCAGGTTTTCGGCCTCACGGCGGTAGTCCAGCTCCAGCAGCAGGATCTTGCGGAACTCGGCGATCCAGCCGGCGAAGTGCAGGCGGCGCCCGGTCTCGGTGAGCGCATCGGCGGTACCGGCCAGTCCCGACAGGACCTCCAGGTCCAGGCGGATCGCCGCGTCCATGCCCGGCCGCTGCACTTTCACCGCGACCTCGCGACCGTCGCGCAGCACCGCGCGATGGACCTGCGCGAGCGAGGCGGCTGCCAGCGGAGCCGGATCGAACGAGGCGAACAGCCGGCTGAGTTTCGCGCCAAGCTCTTCCTCGATGATCTTCTCGATCACTGCGGTATCGATCGGTGCGACTTCATCCTGGATGCGGTCCAGCGCGTCGATGTAGGCCGGTGGCACCAGGTCGGGGCGCGTGGAAAGCGACTGCCCCAGCTTGATGAAAGCCGGACCGAGGGATTCCAGGTCCGCGGCGAACGCCTGGGCTTCGGCGATGCCGGAGGCATCGGCGATCGACGGCTCGGCGGGTGGGGCGTGGGTCCAGTCCAGGCCGGTCAGCACGCGACGGTGGCGGGCAAGGCGGGCGACCACCTGCGCGGTGCGGGTGAGGCGTTGGGTAGTGTCGGGCAAGGCGGATCTCCGGTGACGGCGGAGCGCGGCCAAGGCGATGGCGCGCGGTCGGCGGAGTATTCGCCGCGCGGCGTGAGCGCATTGTCAGTTGCCCCTGCAACGGTTGCGGCCCGTCCGCGGTGCGGGTTAGTGTCGGCCCATGTCTTCCGCCCTGCGCGCAAACCCGGCCAATTCGAACCGCAACAATGCGGCGAATAACCGTGCGCGAACGATGCGGGGGCGCGACCAGGCATAAGGCACCACAGCCCGGTCACCACGAAACCCGCATCGGCCGATGCGGGTTTTTTTATGCCCGGCTTGCGTCCGCCATGGCCGCATCAGAGGTCCGATTCCGTAACACCACCCAGACCCAGGAGCTTTCCCCATGTGTTCGATCTTCGGCATCTTCGGCCTGCAACCGGGCGACGACCTGCAGGGACTGCGCCGACAGTCGCTGGATCTGTCGCAGCGCCAGCGCCATCGCGGACCGGACTGGAGTGGCGTGTACGTGGACGCCGGCGCGATCCTGGTGCACGAGCGCCTGGCCATCGTCGATCCCGCCGGCGGTTCCCAGCCGCTGTTGTCGGAGGATGGACAGCTTGCGTTGGCGGTCAACGGCGAGATCTACAACCACGTGCCGCTGAAGGGCCAGTTGAAGGAGCCGTATGCGTTCCAGACCGCCTCCGACTGCGAGGTGATCAATGCGCTGTACCGCGAGGACGAACCGGCGTCGTTCCTCAACCGGCTCAATGGCATCTTCGCCTTCGCGCTGTGGGACAAAAGCAAGGGCCGCGCGATCATCGCCCGCGACCCGATCGGCGTGGTGCCGCTGTACTGGGGCCACGACAGGGAAGGCCGGCTGCGCGTGGCTTCGGAGATGAAGTCGCTGGTGGACGAATGCGCCGACGTGGCGCAGTTCCCGCCGGGCCACTGGTATGACTCCGCGACCGGCGAGTTGACCCGCTACTACCACGCGCCTTGGCGGCACTACGCCGACGTCGAGGGCGTGGAGGTTTCGTCGCAGGAACTGCGCGAGGCCTTCGAGGCGGCGGTGCACCGCCAGCTGATGACCGACGTGCCCTATGGCGTGCTGCTTTCCGGCGGGCTGGATTCGTCGCTGGTCGCGGCGGTGGCCGCGCGCTACGCACGGCATCGCATCGAGGATGGCGACAGGACGGAAGCCTGGTGGCCGCGCCTGCACTCGTTCGCCATCGGCCTGAAGGGCTCCCCGGACCTGGCCGCGGCCGAGGTCGCGGCCGAAGCGCTGGGAACCGTGCACCACGGCTACGAGTACACCTTCGAAGAGGGCCTGGATGCGTTGCCCGAGGTGATCCGCCATATCGAAACCTACGACGTCACCACCATCCGCGCGTCGACGCCGATGTTTCTGCTGGCGCGCCGGATCAAGGCGATGGGTGTGAAGATGGTGCTTTCGGGCGAGGGCAGCGACGAGATCTTCGGCGGCTACCTGTACTTCCACAAGGCGCCGAACGCGCGCGAGTTCCACGAGGAGCTGATCCGCAAGCTCGACGCGCTCAACAACTTCGATTGCCTGCGTGCGAACAAGTCGATGATGGCCTGGGGCGTGGAGCCGCGCGTGCCGTTCCTGGATCGCGAGTTCCTCGACGTGGCCATGCGCATGGATGCCAGGTACAAGATGGTCGACAAATCCCGCAACGACGCCCAGCGCATGGAGAAGGGCGTACTGCGCCAGGCCTTCGACGGCTACCTGCCCGAGCAGATCCTGTGGCGGCAGAAGGAGCAGTTCAGCGACGGCGTGGGCTACGGCTGGATCGACGGGTTGAAGGCGCATGCCGAAGCGCAGGTGTCGGATCGCGAACTGGCCGCGGCCGACAAGCGCTTCCCGCTAAACCCGCCGCAGACCAAGGAAGCCTACTTCTACCGCAGCGTGTTCGAACGCTTCTATCCCAGCCCCGCGGCGGCTGAGACCGTGCCGGGGGGCAAGTCGATCGCGTGTTCTTCGCCGGCGGCGATCGCCTGGGACGCGAGCTTCGCCAAGATGGCCGATCCCTCCGGGCGCGCGGTGGCCGGCGTGCACGAGCAGGCGCACGCCTCGTAGGCGCGGGCATGGCCGCGAAGCCGAAGGTGCCGGAATCCCGGAGGCGCTGGCCGTGCAACTGGCGTCGGCTTCGCGGGCTGGAGTCCGCTCCTGCAAAAGCATGGCTTGCAAAGCCGCCGGCGCAGTGGGGCATGGCGCGAGGCCGGCCCCCCGGTCAGGCGGGGTCGCGGGTGGTTGCGGCGCTGCTGATCGCCGGCCGGGGCCGCGTCCTGCAAGGCGCGGGTTGGCTCAGCCGCAACTGACCCGGGTGATGGTGTTGTTGCGGTCGATGTCGACGTTGACCCGGTCCGGGCGGAAGTCGCGGGTCACGGCGGTGTCCGGACCGATCGGGCGGATCAGCCCGGCGCCGCTTTCGTGCCACACGCGGCGCATCACGTCCTGTTCGGCCTGTTTGCCTACGGCCCAGGCCACCGGGTCGGCATTGCAGTTGCCTGCCACGCTGCCGAAGTGGCCCGGGGCACCCGGATCGGGCTGGACGGAGCTGCACGCCGGGAGCAGCAGTGCGGCGAAAGCGGTGGACAGGACGACAGGGAGCATTCGCATCGCGGCAGTTCTCCGTTGGGCTGGGGTGATTGTGCGCCATGTACGGCACCGCTGCCGCGCGCCTGCGCGGGTCAATCGCGCGTGGAGGCAGGTGCGAGGGTGAGGGTGTGCCGGGGGGTGCCCGGCAGGAATGGCGTGGCCCGTCCGTGCACCCAGTCATCGTGGCCGGCGCCCCAGAACGGGGACAGCGGGTGGCCACTTTGCCCGCCGGGCATGTGCACGATGCCGTCGGCTTCGTGCCCGGGTGAGACCACCATTCGCTCGGAGGCGCCGAAGGCAGGGCCCTGCACCCGCGGCATCGAGCCGTCGCCCGGCAGCGGATCGGCAGGCATGCACAGGCGGGGTTTGATGAAGGCGGGCAGGGCGTTGGCCAGGGGGTGGCAGATGCGGGCGGTATTGCGCTCACCCCAGGTCCGCTCGGCCAGCGGGCCCTTCTGCGCGAGTTCGTCGCGCACTTCGCGCGCGGCATCTTCCAGCAAAGCATCCCAGCTGGCGTAGCGACGCGGGAGCAGGTGCTGCGGCCGCTGCAGCAGCAGTGGCCATGCGATGCCTTCGAGCTGGGGCAGGTCCGGGACGGTGAAATCGTCGCCGAGCGCGACCTGCGCCGGCGCCGTGAGCCCGTCAGCGATGCGCGTGTGTACTGCCAGCCGCCAGGCGCGCACCAGGCGGTAACCGACCGATTCGACCGTCGCGCGACCCTCCCAATGCCTGCCCGCGCTCGCCAGGTCCCGCAGCGCCGGGCCGGCGTGCGCCGACTTCGCTTCGTCCTGCAGCAACTGCCACCAGCGCTGCAGGAACACGGCGCGGTCGTCGAGCTGGATCGCCAGCAGGCCCGCTTCGTCGAAGCGATCGCCCGACATCAGGCTGTCGCGGATCTGCTGCGCGCGCGCACCCAGTGCGTAGCCTCCGTCGCCGGCCTGCGCCAGGGCGTCGCCATCGAGCACGCGGGCATTGGCGGTCCAGAGCCGGTGCGTGGCGGGGTCGGCCAGGATCGGCGACATGCCGGTGGCGATCGGCCAGGGCGCGCAGGGACCAGGAGCGGGCGCGGCCGCTTCGCCGGAAGGGGGTGTGTGATCCGGTGGCGAGTCGGGTGAGGGTGTCGCAGGAGCCACCAGGCTTCCCGTGCAGCCGCTGGCGCGCACCGGCAGCGGGCCGATGATGCGCCACGCGATCCGGCCCTGGCGGTCGCCGACGACCAGGTTCTGCGCGGGCATCGCGGCCGTGCCGGCGACTGCCAGCGCCGCTTCGAGGTCGCCGGCGCGTGCCATCTCCGCCAACCCGACGTCGAGTGCGCCCGGCTGGTGCGCGACCCAGCGCAGGGCCAGCGCCGGTGTCGGGCCCTGTGCGTCGTGCAGCACCGGGCCCTGCGTGGTCTCTCGCACGGTGAGGTTCACCGGGTCGCCACCGGCGACGAGGATCGTTTCCGCGTGCTCCTGCATCGCGTCGCATGCCGCCGGTTCGCTGGCGTCGCCACCGGCGCAGGGTCGGACCGGATACCAGTCGGCGGTGTCGGCGTAGCTGTTGGTGAAGCCCCAGGCGACATGGCCATTGCTGCCCACCACCACGGCGGGCAGCCCGGGCAGGCTGAAGCCGGAGACATCCACCCGTCCACCGGGCGCGCGATCATCCGGATAGCGCAGGCGCACGCGGAACCAGATGTTCGGCGCGCGCAGCCCCAGGTGCATGTCGTCGGCGACGATGGCGCGGCCATCGGCGGTCAATGCGCCAGCCACGGCCCAGTTGTTGCTGCCGGGCGTGCCTTTGTCGGCTAGCTTGCGCGGCCGTGCCGAGTCGGGCGCTGGCAGCGTGCGCAGGTCGACCTGGCTGGCATCGGGCAGCAGTGCATTCCCGCGAGCCGCGCCGAACAGGGGCGCATCCCACTCCGTGCCGTCGTGCGCGAGCATGGCGTACAGCGCCGGCGGCAGGTGCTGGCGGAGCTTCCACATCCCCAGTTCGCGCGCGTTCTGCGAATCCTGCAGGTCGAAATACATCGCATAGCCGGTGAGCGCCGAGTCCGCCACTTCCCAGCGACGCGGCGCCTGGCGCAGCAGCAGGTAGGGCCAGGGCCGCACGCGCAGCGCCTCGACGCCTGCATTGGCGCCGTCGGCGTAGGCCTGCAGTTGCGGCATCCGTTCGCCGGCCACCGCGTCCATGTACGCGGTCACGCGCGCCCGGATGCGATGCATGCGCCGTTCCCGGTCCACATCGACCGCGACCGGCCCGAACAGTTGGGCCAGTTCGCCTGCGGAACTGCGCCGCATCAGGTCCATCTCGAAGTAGCGTTCCTGTGCATGCACGAAACCCAGCGCCCGCATCGCATCCGTTTCGCTGCCCGCGTCGATCGTGACCACCCCCAGTGCGTCGCGCTGGATGGACACCGGTGCAGCCAGGCCGGCCGCATCGAGCGCAAGGTCGCCATCGAGGGCGGGCAGGCTGCCACGCAGCAGCCACCAGGCCACCATCACCGTCGCTGCGGCCAGCAGCAGCGCCAGCACCGCGAGGCGTCGGATCCAACGAAGCATGCGTTTCCCCTTGCGCAGTCGCGATCCGGAGGACCGCTGGCGTGGATTATTCCACGCCGTGGCTGCCGCGACCGGCGGCGCCCGGCCCGGCCCAGTTGCGACTGATTCCGATTGGAACACCGGCATGCCGATTGCGGCACACTGCGCGCCGAGCGTCCCCGGAGTCACGACCATGAAAGGCCATCCCGAAGTCATCGACTGCCTGAAAGAGCTGCTGCGCGGCGAGCTGGCTGCGCGCGACCAGTATTTCCTGCATTCGCGCCGCTACGAGGACCAGGGTCTGAAGGCGTTGTACGAGCGGATCGGCCACGAGATGCAGGAGGAGACCGAGCACGCTGACGCCATCCTGCGCCGGATCCTGTTCCTGGAGGGCGAGCCGGACATGCGTCCGCACGCCTTCACGCCTGGCGCGACCGTCGTGGAAATGCTGGAAGCCGACCTGAAGGTCGAATACCAGGTGCGCGCCAACCTCGCCGCGGCGATGAAGCTGTGCGAGCAGCGCCAGGACTACGTCAGCCGCGACATGCTGCTGGCCCAGCTCAAGGACACCGAGGAAGATCATGCCTGGTGGCTCGAGCAGCAGCTGGGCCTGATCAAGCGGATCGGCCTGGAGAACTACCAGCTGTCGAAGATCAACGGCGCCGCCGTCGCGAGTTGAGGGCCTTGGTGCCGCGATCCAGCGACTAGCCGCGCTGGAGGCGGTATACGGCGGTCGCCAGCGCGGTCACGCCGTCGTCGCTGAAGCGGGGTTCGTGGGCGAGGATGTCCTTTCGCTCAAGCAGTTCGACCGCCCAATCCTGCGCGAACAGTTCGCGGACTTCGGCTTCCCCGACCGAGAAGGGAGGCCCATCCATCTGCGCCTGCGGGTACTCGAGCGTGATCAGCAGCCCACGACATCCGCGCGGCAGCTTTCCATATACCTCTGCCACGTAGCGCCGGCGCATCGCAGGCGGCAGTGCGATCAGCGCCGCACGATCGTAGAACGCGTCCATTGCGCGGAGCGTCGTCGCCGAAAGGGCGAACACATCGCCACGGACCAGGTCGATGGCGCCGGCGCGATGGTGCACGCCATCCAGGTCCTCCGACACGTCCGGTGCCAGGCCGGCCTCGGCGAAGAACGCGTCGACGGCAAGTGCGGACAGCTCACCGCCGAGCACCTGCATGCCCCGCGCCGCCAGCCAGTGCATGTCCAGGGTCTTGCCGGCCAATGGCACGAACACGCGCCCGCCGGCTGGCACACCCAGTGCCAGCCAGTACTTTTCCAGCAGAGGCATCACCTCGGCGCGGTGGAAGCCGGTTCGTCCTTCCTGCCAGCGCTGCAGCCAGAAATCCGCTTCCATCCATTACTCCCGTAGGGCGGGGCCAGTCCCGCGCTGTCTGGTGCCCCCTCGAATCGAGGGATGGCTAGACATCATTCGACCGCAGGGTTTTCGACCCTATGCCACATCGCTTGCGCGGGTTTGCGACGCGCCTTGCAGCAACGATCGAGCGAGACCGTCGACCTTCTACCGCGCTGCTGCCAGGCAGGTTTGCGACGGCGTTCGACGCGCCGCCGCGCGCTGCGTCAGCGAGCAACTACTCGACAGCGAGTCCATCGACCTTCTGCCACCCGCGCGGCAGCAAGCCACCCCGCGTGGCCCTTGCGCCCAGGTAGGCGTCCAGCTCCTTGAACGACAGCGACATCGTGCGCTGTCCGCTGCGGACCTGCAGCGTCTGTCCCGGTGAAACCGCGGCTACCGCGACGACGCGCTCGGTGGCGAGCTTGGCCTTGGGGATGTCGATCAGCTTGTTGCCCTTGCCCTTGTCCAGTTCCGGCAGGTCGCCCGCCGGGATCGCGAGCAGGTGGCCGACATTGGTGACGGCCACGATGCGGTCGGCTTCCGGATTGGCCATCGCCGCCGGCTGCAGTACGCGCGCATTCGGGGTCAGGTTGAGCATCGCCTTGCCGGCCTTGTTGCGGCCGGTGAGGTTCTCGAAGCGGGTGACGAAGCCGTAGCCGTGCGAAGACGCCAGCACGAAGCGGCTGTCGTTGTCGCCGCTGGCCAGGGCCTGGAACGAGGCGCCCGATGCCGGCGAGAAGCGCCCGGTGAGCGGTTCGCCGTTGCCGCGCGCCGAGGGCAGGCTGTGCGCGGCGGAGGAGTAGCTGCGGCCCTGCGAATCCAGGAACGCCACCTGCTGCGTGCTGCGGCTCTTCACCGCGGCGAGCAGCCCGTCGCCATCCCGGTAGGACAGCCCGGCGGCATCCACGTCATGGCCCTTGGCCTGGCGGATCCAGCCCTTCTCCGACAGCACCACCGTCACCGGCTCGCTGGGGACCAGCTCGTTCTCGTCGATGGCCTGCGCCGCGCCGCGCTGGACCAGCGGCGAACGACGTTCGTCGCCGAACTTCTTCGCGTCCGCCAGCAGCTCGTCCTTGACCAGCTTCTTCAGCTTCGAAGGGCTGCCGAGGATGGCGACGATCCTTTCCAGTTCCTTCGCCAGCTCGTCCTGTTCGCCACGGATCTTCATTTCCTCCAGGCGCGCCAGCTGCTTCAGCCTGGTCTCGAGGATGTACTCGGCCTGGTCGTCGGACAGGCCGAACCGGGCGATCAGCGCCGCCTTCGGCTCGTCCTCGGTGCGGATGATCCGGATCACCTCGTCCAGGTTGAGGAACGCGACCAGCAGGCCTTCCAGCAGGTGCAGCCGGCGCTCGAGCTTTTCCTGGCGATACTTGAGGCGCTTGGTGACGGTGCTGCTGCGGAACGTCAGCCATTCCTGCAGCAGCATCTTCAGGTTCTTGACCTGCGGCTTGCCGTCCAGGCCGATGATGTTGAGGTTGACGCGGTAGCTCTTCTCCAGGTCGGTGGTGGCGAACAGGTGGCCCATCAGCTGCTCGGCATCCACGCGGTTGGAGCGCGGAATCAGCACCACCCGCACCGGGTTGGCGTGGTCGGATTCGTCGCGGATGTCTTCCAGCCAGGGCAGCTTCTTGGCGCGCATCTGCGCGGCGATCTGTTCGATCACCTTCGACGGCGAGACCTGGTAGGGCAGGGCGGTGACGACGAAGTTGCCGGTGCCTTCCTTGATCCAGGTGCCGCGGGCGCGGACGCTGCCGTTGCCGGTCTCGTACATCGTGCGCAGTTCGTTCGCGCCGGTGATGATCTCCGCGGTGGTCGGGTAGTCCGGGCCGCGCACGTGCTCGCACAGGTCCGCGACCGTGGCGTCCGGATCGTCGAGCAGGCGCACGCAGGCACTGACCACCTCATTGAGGTTGTGCGGCGGCACGTCCGTGGCCATACCTACCGCAATGCCGGTGGTGCCGTTGAGCAGCAGGTGCGGCAGCCGTGCCGGCATCCAGCTCGGCTCCTCGAGCGTGCCGTCGAAGTTCGGCACCCAGTCGACCGTGCCCTGGCCCAGTTCGCCCAGCAGCACTTCGGCGATCGGGGTGAGCTTGGATTCGGTGTAGCGCATGGCCGCGAACGACTTGGGGTCGTCGGTCGAGCCGAAGTTGCCCTGGCCTTCGATCAGCGGGTAGCGGTAGGAGAACGGCTGGGCCATCAGCACCAGCGCCTCGTAGCAGGCCGAATCGCCATGGGGGTGGTACTTGCCGATCACGTCGCCGACGGTGCGCGCGGACTTCTTCGGCTTGGCGCCGGCATTGAGCCCGAGCTCGCTCATCGCGTAGATGATGCGGCGCTGCACCGGCTTGAGCCCGTCGCCGACGAAGGGCAGGGCGCGGTCCAGCACCACGTACATCGAATAGTCCAGGTAGGCGCGCTCGGCGTACTCGCGCAGCGGGATCTGTTCGAAGCCGTGGAAGGTGGGGCGGATGGTCGGGTCGGTCATGCGCGGCACATCGGGGGACAGGCCGCGATTCTACCCCGCGGCGTCGATGAGCCTGGCGCCGTGGAAGGCGTCTGCCCGGTGGGCATCGCCGCATCCGGGCAACGAAAGGGTTTTCTATTTTTCCCATGGCGCCCAGGAGAGGACTCGAACAGGGGAGGTAAGCACTTGATCTATAACAGGCGTCCGGAGCGTTGCGTGGAACGTTCTCCCTTGTTGTATCCCCTGTGCTGATCTCGGTCGCGCAGCCAGCACGGTTGGTCGGCGCTGGCTTGCAGCCCGTTGTGGCACTCGCATTGTCCAATGTCAGTGTGCGCGCCGCGGCACATGCCTTCGCGACAGGGTGCCTTGTTCCAGCACTCGTTCGTAGCTGATCAACGGCCCACGACCCGAGGCGCCGAGCACGGGGTACTTGACCGACCTTATAATTCCTATATTCTGGAAATATGGAAACAAAGATCGCCTTGAAAGCCCTGTCCGCCCTTGGCCACGAATCTCGGTTGGCCGCGTTCCGCATCCTGGTCCAGGCCGGACCGGACGGCCTGCCCGTCGGCGAACTGCGCGAACGGCTCGACATTCCCGCGGCGACACTTACCGCCCACCTGAACATCCTGCGTGCCGCGGCCTTGGTCAATGACCAACGCGAAGGGCGCGTTATCCGCGTCCGCGCCAACTACCTGCAGATGAATGGCTTGCTCGACTACCTGACCGAAAACTGCTGCGGCGGTGTGACCGCTTGCGGCCCTGCGCAGACCTGCGCGCCCAGCAAGAAGGCCTCCCGATGAACCGCTTTCACGTTCACCTCAACGTCGCCGACCTCGCATCAAGCATCCGCTTCTACACCGAACTGTTCGCCACTGAGCCCACTGTGTTGAAGCCGGACTATGCCAAGTGGATGCTCGATGATCCGCGGGTCAACTTCGCAATTTCCAATACCGGCCGTGTTCCTGGCGTCGATCATCTCGGCCTACAGGTGGACGACGACGCTGGCCTGCGCGAGCTGGGTCGGCGCTTGACCGCAGCCGGCGGCACAGTGGTGCCCGAGGAGTCGGCCACATGCTGCTACGCCCATTCGGACAAGCTGTGGACCGAGGATCCGCAGGGCACCCGCTGGGAGACCTTCCACACGCTGGGCGACGCCACGACCTATTACGCGGGCGAGCCGACCTGTGCCACCAATGGCGCATCGTGCCTGCCGGAGACGGCCGAGACGGCCCAGAGCGCAAGCGCTGGCGGGACTTTCTGTGCGCCGGCTTCTGGCTGTTGCTGAGGTCGCCATGGAGCCGAATCGCATCCGCGTCCTGTTCCTATGTACTGGCAATTCCGCGCGTAGCGTTCTGGCCGAAGCCACGCTGCGCGCATGGGCGGGTCATCGCTTCGAGGTCTTCAGCGCAGGCAGCCGGCCTGCCGGGCGGGTTAACCCATTCGCACTCCAGCAGCTCGCATCCGACGGCATTGCAGCCGCAGGGCTGCGTAGCAAGTCGTGGGACGAGTTCGCCACCGATGGCGCCGCACCTATCGATCTGGTGGTCACTGTCTGCGATTCGGCGGCCACGGAAACCTGTCCGGTAGTTTTTGGCGACTTCCTGCGGACGCACTGGGGCCTGCCCGACCCTGCTGCGATAGAGGGCACCGAGCAGGACAAGCGCGAGGCCTTCGCCCAGGCGCACCGGGTCGTCAAAGCACGCCTGCTCGCTCTGCTGGCGTTGCCGGCGCAGCTGTGGAATGACCGCGCTGCGCTCAAGGAATCGCTCGACCGGATCGGTTTCGTACAACCGGAAGACGAGACCGTTGGCCATGGCTGACCCAGCGCGGCGCATGCCGTTCTTTGAGCGCTACCTGACCGCTTGGGTCGGCCTGTGCATCCTTGCCGGTACCGCCCTCGGTCACTGGTTCCCGGATGCGTTCGCGCGATTGGGTTCGGTGGAGGTCGCGAAGATCAACCTGCCGGTCGCAGTACTGGTCTGGTTGATGATCGTGCCGATGCTGATGAAGGTCGACTTCGGCGCGATGCGCCAAGTCAGCCGCCACTGGCGCGGCATCGGCGTGACGCTGTTCATCAATTGGGCGGTGAAGCCGTTTTCAATGGCGCTGCTGGGATGGATCTTCCTGCGCCACGTCTTCATCGACTGGCTGCCCGCTGACCAGGTTGATTCGTACATGGCAGGGCTGATCCTGCTCGCCGCGGCGCCGTGCACGGCAATGGTCTTCGTATGGAGCCACCTGTGCCGCGGAAATGCAAACTTCACCCTGAGCCAGGTCGCGCTCAACGACGCGATCATGGTCGTGGCGTTCGCCCCCCTCGTAGCGCTTCTGCTTGGCCTTTCTTCAATCGTGGTGCCGTGGGACACGCTTGCGCTGTCGGTGGGTCTCTACATCCTGGTGCCAGTTGCGGTAGCCGCGCTGTTGCGGCGTTGGCTACTGGCGCACGGCGGCCCGAAGCGTCTGGGCGCGGTGTTGGCAATGCTTGCACCGGTCTCGCTTCTGGCATTGCTGGCCATGCTGGTGTTGTTGTTCGGATTCCAGGGGAAACAGATCGTTGAGCAGCCATTGGTCATCGCCATTCTTGCGGTGCCGATCCTGATCCAGGTCTACTTCAATTCCGGACTTGCCTACCTGCTAAACCGCCGCTTCGGTGTCGCCCACGAAATCGCCGGGCCGTCAGCGCTTATTGGCGCCAGCAACTTCTTCGAGCTCGCGGTCGCGACAGCGGTTGGCCTGTTCGGAGTTCAGTCCGGTGCAGCGCTCGCGACCGTCGTCGGCGTGCTGATCGAAGTCCCTGTGATGCTTTCCGTGGTCATGATCGTGAATCGAACGAGATCTTGGTACGACATCGGCGCACGGCAGGGGGCGTGAACATTAAGCGGACCCGTTGCGGGGGAGCTTCAACTTGGCGGCGGCCGGGTGGATTTCCTTGGCGGGCGCCCGCTGTCGCCGGAAGGCGTAACGATGGCATGCAGGCCTTGTCCATCCCGCAACGGGTAGTCGTCGGCCTTGGAGTTGCGAATGCGCGTCTGTGTCAGCGCGTGGCATTGCGGTCGTAGGGAGATTTTGTGCCTTGGGCGGCCAGGCTGGACTCGGGCGTTCTCCCTAACCGTGTCCCCGGCCCGCTTGGGATGCAACGGGACGAATGGGGAGTGCAGGCAACAAAAAACCCCGCTTTCGCGGGGCTTTTTGAGTCGTCCAGGTCCTCCGTGGGATCGCCTGAAACGTCGTGTTGGTGCCCAGGAGAGGACTCGAACCTCCACGGTTTTACCCGCTAGTACCTGAAACTAGTGCGTCTACCAATTCCGCCACCTGGGCAGGTGAGGCCGCGCATTTTGGGGGGTGCCTGAAATCTTGTCAACGCCTGCCGGCTCCACGCGGTGCTGATCCGGCCGGGGTGTACCATCGGGACATGAAAAAACAAGGCAATCGTGGCGGGAAAGCCACGGGCGGCGAAGGCCGCAAGGGCGCCGGGACGACCGGGGACAAGTCAACTTCGGGCGCGGCGCGGCCGGGCCAGGCGCGCTCCGGCAAGCAGGCCGGCAAGGGGCCAGGCAAGAAACTGCCGCCCTGGATGCCCGAACCTCCGCCCTCGGCCCCGAGGCATGGCTCCGGGGGCGCCCGCTCCGCGCAGTCGCCGCGTCCGCAAGGCGCGCCGCGCACGGGATTCAACGATCCGCACGCTGCGCGCGAAGCCGATCGTTACGCCAATCCCATCGCCAGCCGCGAATCGATCCTCGCCACGCTGGAGGCGGCCGGCGGGCCGCAGACGGCCGAGGAACTGGCCCAGGCCCTGGGCCTGGCCGAGCCGGATCGCTTCGATGCGCTCGGCAAGCGCCTGGGCGCGATGGTCCGCGACGGCCAGCTGGTGCAGAACCGGCGCGGCGGCTTCGCCCCGGTCGAACACACCAACCTGATCTCCGGCACGGTGATCGCCAATCCCAACGGCTTCGGTTTCCTGCGCCCGGATGCGGGCGGCGGCGACGACCTGTTCCTGTCGCCCTATGAAATGCGCAAGGCCATGCATGGCGACCGCGTGCTGGCCAACGTCACCGGCATCGACCGCCAAGGACGGCGCGAGGGCAGCATCGCCCGCGTGCTCGAGCGTGGCGTGAGCCGGCTGATCGGCCGCTTCGGCACCGAGGCCGGGATCACCTTCGTCATCCCCGACGACAAGCGCATCCAGCGCAACGTGCAGGTGCCGCCCGACGGCACCGGTGGCGCGCGCGACGGGCAACTGGTGGTGTGCGAACTGGTCCACGCCCCGGATGCGCGCCGCCCGCCGATCGGCAGGATCGTCGCGGTGCTCGGCGACAGCCTGACCCCGTCGCTGGTGGTCGAGGCGGCGATCCACGGCCACAACCTGCCGCACGAATTCCCGCCCGAAGTGCTGGACGAGGCGACCGCGGTGCCGCTGGCGGTGGAGCCGTCGATGATCGGCGACCGCGTGGACCTGCGCGCCACGCCGCTGGTCACCATCGATGGCGAGGACGCCAAGGATTTCGATGACGCCGTCTATTGCGAGGTCAACAAGGCCGGCTTCCGCCTGGTCGTGGCCATCGCCGACGTGTCCCATTACGTGCGGCCCGGCACGCCGCTGGACGACGAGGCGCAGAAGCGCGCCACTTCGGTCTATTTCCCCGGCTTCGTCGTGCCGATGCTGCCGGAGACCCTGTCCAACGGGATTTGCTCGCTGAATCCGAAAGTCGACCGGATGTGCTTCGTCTGCGACATGCAGATCGACCACGACGGCCAGGTCACCCGCTCGAAGTTCTACGAGGCGGTGATGAACTCGCACGCACGGCTCACCTACACGCAGGTGTGGAAGGCGGTGGGCGAGGACGACGCGGAGACGCGCGCGGAGATCACGGCGGTCCTGCCGCATGTCGAGCGCCTGCACCAGCTCTACCAGGTGCTGGCGAAGGCACGCGAGAAGCGCGGCGCGATCGAGTTCGAGTCCTCCGAGGTGCGCTTCGTCCTGGACAACCGCGGCGAGGTCACCCAGGCCGGGATGCTGGTGCGCAACGACGCGCACAAGCTGATCGAGGAATGCATGATCGCGGCCAATGTCGAGGCGGCGCGGCACCTGCTCCAGGCGCACGTCCCGGCCCCGTACCGCGTCCACGAGAAGCCACCGGAGGGCAAGTACGCCGACCTGCTGGAGTTCCTCAAGGAGTTCAAGCTGAGCCTGCCGCCGTGGGGCAAGGTCCAGCCCGGCGACTACACCCGCCTGCTGAAGAAGGTGCGCGAGCGACCCGACGCCACGCTGCTGGAATCGGTGCTGCTGCGCAGCCAGAGCATGGCGGTCTATTCGCCCGACAACGCCGGCCACTTCGGCCTGGCGCTGGAGGCCTACGCGCATTTCACCTCGCCGATCCGCCGCTATCCGGACCTGCTCGTGCACCGCGCGATCAAGCACGTGCTGTCCAGGCAGAAGCCCGAGGCATTCAGGTATTCGCCGCGCGACATGACCGCGCTGGCGCTGCAGTGCTCCGAGCGCGAGCGCCGTGCCGACGAGGCCGAGCGCGAGGTCGACGAGCGCTACCGCGCCGCATGGATGGAGCAGCATGTCGGCGGCCAGTTCGACGGCGTGATCAGCGGCGTGACCAGCTTCGGCCTGTTCATCGAACTGGACCAGTCCAAGGTCAACGGCCTGGTCCACGTGACCCAGCTGCCGCACGACTACTACCACTTCGACGCGGTGCGCAAGACGCTGTCGGGTGAGCGTCGCGGCATGCAGTTCCGGCTCGGCGACCGGGTCCGGATCATCGTGCTCAAGGCCAGCCTGGAGGAGCGCAAGATCGACTTCCGCCTGGTCGAGGACAAGGAGCGCGACGGCGGCCCGCCGCCCCCGCCTCCGCGTGGCCAGCCGGCCAAGCGGACCAAGCAGAAGTACTGACGCGCGATGGCGACCGACGTGCTCGCATCGCCGGAAGCGGCCGTGCATGCCGGTGGCTGCCAGTGCGGCGCGGTGCGCTTCCGGGTGACCGGGGTGCTGGGCGACGCCTCGATCTGCCATTGCCGGATGTGCCAGAAGGCGTTCGGCGCGTACTACGCGCCGCTGGTCTCGACCCGAGGCGCGCTGCTGGAATGGACCCGCGGCGGGCCCCGCCATTACCAGTCGTCCAACCTGGTGCGGCGGGGTTTCTGCGGTGCGTGCGGCACGCCGCTGACGTACGAGGCACCGGACGGAGTGGCCCTGGCCGCCGGGGCGTTCGACGATCCGGCAGGCCTTCCGCCCTGGATCCAGTACGGCATCGAGGGTCGCCTGCCGTTCGTGGATGGCCTGGCCGAACTGCCGGCCCGGCGCACCGACGAGGACGAGGCGTCGGCTGCATTCCTCTCCCGCATCGTTCCATGCCAGCACCCGGACCACGACACCGTCGCCTGGCCGCCGGCCGATGCGGACGGGCTCCCTGATTCCCCGCGTAGCCCCGGCGCCCCTGGGTAGAGCGGGGCTTCCCGTTGCTTTTTCCACCAAGCCGCTTCGCCGGGCGTGCCTGGCGGGGCCGCTGCCGCGCTGCGGGCGGACGCCGGCCGATGCGATAATGCCGGCCTTCCCCCGGCGGCACAGCGCATGAGCAGCAAGCAGAACCAGTGGATCGTCGGCGTCAACGCCGTGGCCTCGGCCGTCGAGAATGACGCCGAACACGTGCGCGAGGTGCTGGTCGAATCCGGTGCGCGCAATCCGCGCCTGGTCGAGATCGAGGAGCAGGCGCGGCGCCGCGGCATCGAGGTGCGCAAGGTCGCTACCCAGGCGCTGGACGGCATCGCCGGCCAGCTGCGCCACCAGGGCGTGGCGGCGCGCTACGCGGCCGTGCGCACGTGGGACGAGCATGAGCTTGCGGGGCTGGTCGAGGCGGCCGAAGGCAAGGCTTTGCTGCTGGTGCTCGACGGCGTACAGGATCCCCACAACCTTGGCGCCTGCCTGCGCAGCGCCGCCGCGGCCGGCGCGATCGCGGTGGTGATCCCGAAGGACAAGTCGGCGCCGGTGAACGCCACCGTGCGCAAGACTTCGGCCGGCGCCGCCGACCGCTTGCCGGTGGTGTCGGTGACCAACCTCTCGCGCACGCTGCGCGACCTGCAGAAGCTGGGCGTGTGGATCTACGGCCTGGCCGGCGAAGCGGAACCGTCGCTGTATTCGCTGGACCTGAAGGGCAATGTCGCGCTGGTGCTGGGCGGCGAGGCCGAAGGCCTGCGCCGGCTGACCCGCGAGCATTGCGACGGGCTGGTGCGTATCCCGATGCCGGGCGAGATCGAGAGCCTGAACGTGTCGGTGGCTGCGGGCGTGTGCCTGTTCGAGGTGGTACGCCAGCGCGCCTGACGGCGACGTTCCCCGGATGGACCGGGGCGGATCCGGGACGACCAGTCAGCCCGGGAGCGGGGAAGGCCAGGCGTTGGCGATGCGGCAGAACAGCCGCGCGGTCTGCTCGGCGTCGTACACGGCCGAATGCGCGTCTTCCGCATTCCAGTCGAAGCCGGCCGCCTGCATCGCGCGGGCAAGCACGGTCTGGCCGTACGCGAGGCCGCCCAGGGTCACCGTGTCGAACACGCTGAACGGGTGGAACGGGTTGCGCTTGTGGCCGCTGCGCGCGACCGCCGCGTTGACGAAGTTCAGGTCGAAGTGCGCGTTGTGCCCGACCAGGATCGCGCGCTGGCAGCCGTGCCTGCGCACCGCCGCGCGGACCTGGTTGAACACGTACCCCAGCGCGTCGCGCTCCGGCTTGGCCAGCCGGAACGGGTGGTCCAGGTCGATACCGGTGATTTCCAGCGACTTCGGATCGATCTCGGTGCCCGGCGCCGGAATGAAGTGCGCGCTGGCGGTCTGACCGGGGACGAACAGGCCCTGCTCGTCCAGTTCGATCGGGACGGCGGCCATTTCCAGCAGCGCATGGCGATTCCAGTCGAATCCGCCGGTCTCAACGTCCACCACCACCGGCAGGAAGCCGCGGAAGCGGCGTGCCATGGCGCCCGGGGGCGCGGCAGGTGCTTCGGCGTCGTCGGGGGTTTGCAGGTCGCTGTTGCTCATGGGCGAAGGTTAGCAGAGCGTGGTGGCGCGGGTCGCTGCGACGGAGTGTGCGCCCGCGATCGTGTCGCAGGCGCTGGCTTCAGCCGGCGATACGAGGCCGTCGCGATCGCGATGGCGTCGCCTGTGCCATGCGCGTCGGTGTCGTGGTCGTGCCCGCTCCTACGGAACAGCGCTGCCCAGTAGCGTGCCTTCGCCGCGCATGCGTTCGAGCATCTCCTCGCCCTGGGCCATGAAGGCCTCGTCGGCGGATACCCCGGCTTCGGCCGCCAGCGCCTGCAGTGAGGCGCGGCCACTGCCCGCACCGTCGGCCAGCAGTTCGAGGAGCCGGTAGACCAGTGGCGATATCGCGGCGAAACGCACCCGCCCCTCGTGGTCGCGCCGGACCAGCAACAGCGTCGAATCGGCCGGCGCGACGGCGGGGCGATGCTCCGGGCCGATCGTGTGCACCGGCCAGCGGTATGCCAGCGCACGCACGAATGGCGAGACCACGGGCTTTCCGTCCAGCAGGTCGCCGGTGGGATCGTGCGCCGGCACTGCGCTGTCATCGATCTGGACGGCCAACTCGATCCATTCGTAATGCGCCAGTTCGACCAGCCACGGCGGATCGCCCTGTCCGGCGCGCGACTCCAGGAAACGGATGAACTCGCGCGCCAGTTCGGGGAACAGCGGCGTGTGGCTGCGATGGTCGGCGTAGAAGCGGCGCACCAGGGCGGTCCAGGCTTCTTCCCCCAGCGTGCGCCGGATTACCGGGAAATTGCCGCCGAGCAGGCCGGCGATGTTGTTGAAGAACAGTTCGCGATAGATCGCCATCCGTCGCGGATCGATCCCCGGCGGTGCCGGATGGGCCTGCGGATCGCGCAGGTGCGCGGCGAAGGCTGCCTGCTGCCGGTGCAGGTCAGGCACGGAGCATGTCCGCGCCATGCCCGGGCGATGCCGCCTGCTGGAGCTGGCGGATGCGCGCGACCTCGCCGAGCAGTTCGGGCAACGGCGGCAGGTTGAAATCGCGTTCGAGCAGGGTCGGGCGGATGCCGTGCAACCGGTAGGCTTCGGCCAGCAGCGCCCATACGTCACCCTTCACCGGCGCGCCGTGGGTATCGACCTTGAGGTCTTCGGCCTCGTCGTAATGGCCGGCCACGTGGTACGAGGCGATGCGCCGGCCCGGCATGCGGGCCAGGAATGCGTGCGGATCGTAGCCGTGGTTGATCGCGTTGACGTAGACGTTGTTGACGTCCAGCAGCAGGTCGCAGTCGGCCTCCTGCAGCACCGCGCCGACAAAGCTGGCTTCGTCCATGTCCGGTTCGCCGGCCAGGGCCGGATGGGCGGCGTAGTAGGAGACGTTCTCCACGGCGATGCGCCGGCCCAGCACGTCCTGCACCCGGCCGATCCGCGCGGCGACGTGGCGCACCGCCTCGCCGGTGAACGGAATCGGCATCAGGTCGTAGAGGTGGCCGTCGTCGGTGCAGCAGCTCAGGTGCTCGCTGTACAGCACGACGCGGTGCCGGTCGAGGAAGCGCCGCGTCTTCGCCAGGAACACCTCGTCCAGCGGCAGCGTGCCGCCGAGCGAGAGCGACAGCCCGTGGCAGGTGAGTGGATGCCGCTCCGACAGTGCATCCAGCGCCTCGCCCAGCCGGCCGCCCACGCCGATCCAGTTGTCCGGCGCGCATTCGAGGAAATCGAAGGCGCCTGCAGGCGCGGCGCGCAGCTCGTCGAGCAGCGCGCGCCTCAATCCCAGTCCGGCGCTGGCGTCAGGCAGCTTCATCGTCGATCGGCGGAACGCCCAGGCCAGGCAGAGGATCCGATCGTCCGGCAGCCCGCACATGGTTGTGCGGGCCGTTGCCAGGCAGTCGCATCATCGCGGGGTCTGGCTCTAGCGAGGAGTCGGTCGGGCTCACGGCCCGCGCCGCCAGTTCGCGCTCAGGCCATGCCCCCGCACTTGCCCTCGCCGCACTTGCCTTCACCGCACTTGCCTTCGCCCGCCTTCTTCTCGCCGGCCTTGTCGCCGCACTTGCCCTCGCTGCCCTTGGCGGCGTGGTGGGCCTTGCGTTCGGCCTCGTCGAGGAAGCCGTCCTGGTTGGCGTCGATCTTCGCGAACTGGTCGGCCTTCTCCGGATGGGCGGCGACGAACTCGGCCTGCGAAACGCGCCCGTCCTTGTCGGCGTCGACCTTCTCGAGGCCGCACTTGCCTTCGCCGCACTTGCCCTCGTGCGCCTTGGCGGCTTCGCCGGCGAGCATGTAGCCCTGCGCCAGGGGCTCCATGGCGAAGGCCGAGCCGGCCAGGGTCAAGCCTGCCAGGGCGGTGCCGAGCGCGATGGCGGCGGGTGTCTGCTTGGACATGTTCGATCTCCGGGATGCTGGATGGAAACGTCGGCGCAGGATGCGGTGCGCCGGCCGCCGGGGGGACGCCAGTCTACCCCCGGTGCGTTATCCCGGTGTTGGCATCCGGTGCGCGCTTCAGACCGCGCCGGTGGTGCTGGTGTCGTCGCGCTTGTCACGCGGCGGCAGAGGCTGCTCGCCATGGATCAGGAACCAGACGTTCTCGGCGATGTTGGTCGCGTGGTCGCCGATCCTTTCCAGGTTCTTGGCCATGAACAGCAGGTGCGTGCACGGCGTGATGTTGCGCGGGTCTTCCATCATGTAGGTAAGCAGCTCGCGGAACAGCGCGGTGTACCGGCGATCCAGCTGCGCGTCGTTCTCGCGGACCTGCAGGGCCAGGGCGCCGTCGTTCTCGCGGTAGGCCTGCAGGGCCTGCCGGACCTGGTCGGCGGCGAGCGCGCCGAGCGACCGCAGGCCGGAGGTGTGCGGCATCGGCGGTGCGGCGTTGAGCGCGATCGAACGCTTGGCGACGTTGGCCGCATAGTCGCCGATGCGCTCGATGTCGGCCGGGATGCGCAGGCCGGCGAGGATCTCGCGCAGGTCGCGTGCCATCGGTCCGCGCAGGGCCAGCAGCATCACGTCGTGGCTGATCCGGCGTTCGGCCGCATCGATCGATTCGTCGTTGGCCACGATCCTGCGCGCGGCGCTGTCGTCGCGGCGGTCGACCACGTCCAGCGCCGCTTCCAGCTGCGCCACGGCGGTAAGGCCCATGCGCACGATTTCCTCGACGAGGTGGTGCTGCTCCTCGTCGTAGCTCTTGACGATGTGTTCGTGGGGCATGCTGGTGTTCATCAGCCGAACCTCCCGGTGATGTAGTCCTCGGTCTGCTGCTTCGAGGGGCTGGAGAAGATGGCCTGGGTCCGGTCGTGCTCGATCAGGTCGCCCAGGTACATGAAGGCGGTGTAGTCGGAGACGCGCGCGGCCTGCTGCATGTTGTGGGTGACGATGACGATGGTGTAGTCGCGCTTGAGTTCCTCCACCAGCTGCTCGATGCGGCTGGTGGAGATCGGGTCCAGCGCCGAGGTCGGCTCGTCCAGCAGCAGCACGTCCGGGCGCAGGGCCACGGCGCGGGCGATGCACAGGCGCTGCTGCTGGCCACCGGACAGGCCCAGCGCGCTCTGGTTGAGCTTGTCCTTGACCTCGTCCCACAGCGCGCCCTGGCGCAGCGCCTGCTCGACGCGCACGGCCATGTCGGCCTTGGACAGCTTCTCGTGGTGGCGGATGCCGTAGGCGACGTTCTCGAAGATCGTCATCGGGAACGGCACCGGCTTCTGGAACACCATGCCGACCTTGCTGCGCAGCCGGTTCATCGGGTACTTCGGCGAGAGGATGTTCTCTCCGTCGAGCAGCACCTCGCCGCGCGCCTCCAGCTTGGGATACAGCGCATAGATGCGGTTGAAGATGCGCAGCAGGGTGGACTTGCCGCAGCCGGAGGGGCCGATCAGCGCGGTCACGCGCTTTTCGGGAATCTCCAGGTGGATGTCCTTCAGCGCATGGAACTTGTCGTAGTAGAAGTCCAGGCCCTTGGCGGCCAGTTTGACCGGTGCCGGGGCGAGGCCCGCATCGGCATTCGCAGCCACGGCGATGCGCTGCATTGGCACGGCGGATTGGAGTTCGTTCATGGCCGGGTTCCGGGAATGGTCAGTCATGGGAGATCTTGTTGCGCAGGAGCAGGGCGCGCGCACCGAGGCTCACCAGCAGCACGAACACGGTCAGCACCAGCGCGCCGGCCCAGGCCAGCACCTGCCAGGATTCGTACGGACTGGCGGCGAACTGGTTCATCACCACCGGGACCGAAGCCATCGGCTGGAAGATGTTCATGCTCCAGTACTGGTTGCCGAACGCGGTGAACAGCAGTGGCGCGGTTTCGCCGGAAATGCGGGCGAGGGCGAGCAGGATGCCGGTGACGATGCCGGCCGAAGCGCTGCGATACAGCACCTGCACGGTCACCTTCCATTGCGGGATGCCCAGCGACAGCGCCGCTTCGCGCATCTGCACCGGCACCAGCCGCAGCATCTCGTCGGTGGTGCGCACCACCACGGGCAGCACGATGAAGGCCAGCGCGAGCGCGCCGGCGAAGGCGGAGAAGCTGCCGCCGGTCTGCATCACGTAGAGGGTGTAGACGAACAGCCCCAGCACGATCGACGGCGCCGACAGCAGGATGTCGTTGACGAAGCGCACCACCGTGCCGGCCTTGCGCGCGTTGCCGTACTCGGCCAGCCAGGTGCCCGCCGCGATCCCCAGCGGCGTGCCGATCGCGATCGCCAGCGCGCACATCACCGCGCTGCCGAAGAAGGCGTTGGCGAGGCCGCCTTCCTCCATCGGAGGCGGCGTCATCCGGGTGAACAGGTCCCAGTTGATCCCGGCGATGCCCTTCGCGGTCAGCGTCCACAGGATCCAGCCGAGGAAGAACAGGCCGAACAGGGCGGTCACGCACGACAGCAGCAAGGCCAGCAGGTTGACGATGCGGCGCCTGGCGTACAGGCGGCTGGAGGCGCGATTGGTGGCGGCGACGGCGGACATCAGTTGCCCTCCTTGCGCGCCAGCTGCATCAGCATGAACCGGGCGATCGCCAGCACGATGAAGGTCACGATGAACAGGACGAAGCCCAGCAGCAGCAGCGCCGAGCGGTAGGTCTCGGTCGCCTCGCCGAAGTCGTTGGCGATCAGCGCCGCGATGGTGGTGCCGGGCTCGAGCAGCGACGGCGACAGCCGCACCGAGTTGCCGATCACGAAGGCCACCGCCATCGTCTCGCCCAGCGCCCGGCCCAGGCCGAGGAAGATGCCGCCGATCACCGCCGAGCGGGTGTAGGGCAGGACGATGTCCCAGCTCACTTCCCAGCGGGTCGAACCCAGTGCGTAGGCCGATTCCTTCAGCCGGGTGGGCACGGTCAGGAACACCTCGCGCATCACCGAGGAGATGAACGGGATCACCATGATCGCCAGCACGAAGCCGGCGGTGAGCATGCCGATGCCCAGCGGCGGTCCCTGGAACAGCGGGCCGACCAGCGGCAGCGTGCCGAGGTTGTCGTTGAGCCAGGGGGTGACGTACTCGGTCATCACCGGCACCAGCACGAACAGGCCCCACATGCCGTAGATGATCGACGGGATGCCGGCCAGGAGCTCGATCGCGGTGCCGACCGGCCCGCGCAGCCAGCGCGGCGCGACTTCGGTCAGGAAGAAGGCGATGCCGAAGCTGACCGGCACGGCGATCAGCATCGCGATCAGCGCGGTGACCAGGGTGCCGTAGATTGGCGCGAGCGCGCCGAACTTGTTCTCCACCGGGTTCCATTCGGCCGAGTAGAAGAAGCTCAGGCCCTGCATCTGCAAGGCATGACGTCCGCCCCACAGCATCGACAGCGCGGCGCCGGCCAGGGCGACGAGCACGAACACCACGCAGGCGACCAGCGCGTAGCGGAAAAGGCGGTCGGCGCGGGCATCGCGCATGTCGCGTCCGCCGGGTGCAGCCAGGGTGGCATCGAAGGTCGTCGTGTTCATCGCTGGTCGCTGGAGGTGCCGCGGGGGAGGGCGGCGGAGCGCGGCGGTCCGGTGGGAGGGGAACGGACCGCCGGCTCCGCGGCGCGGGTCGGTGCCGCGTTCACGGCACCATGTGCGGGCCGACGCTTACTTGAACTCGGTCGCCCAGTAGGCCTCGATCTTCTGCACAAGCTCCGGCGGCAGCGGCACGTAGTGGAGCGCCTGCGCCTGCAGCTGGCCCTGCTCGAAGGCCCACTTGAAGAAGTCCAGGGTCGCCTGGCTGCGCGCCGGGTCCTTGGGCTGCTTGTGCATCAGCATGAAATTGGTCGCGGTGATTGGCCACGCCTGCTCGCCGGGCGCGTCGGTGATGACCAGGTTGAAGTCCTTCGCGCTGGCCCAGTCGGCGCTGGCCGCGGCGGCTGCGAACGAATCCGCATTGGGCTGCACCCATTGGCCGGCCGCGTTCTGCAGCGACGCGTACGGCATGCCGTTCTGCAGCGCATAGGCCAGTTCGACGTAGCCGATGCCGCCCTTGATCTGCTTCACGTAGGCGGCGACGCCCTCGTTGCCCTTGCCACCGACGCCGGCCGGCCACTGCAGCGAAGTGCCTTCGCCAACCTTGTCCTTCCACTCGCTGCTGACCTTGGACAGGTAGTTGCTGAAGTTGAAGGTGGTGCCCGAGCCGTCGGAGCGGTGCACCAGGGTGATCTTTTCCGCCGGCAAGGCGACGCCGGGGTTGGCCGCGGCGATGGCCGGGTCGTTCCAGGTGGCGACCTTGCCCAGGAAGATGTCGGCCAGCAGTGGGCCGGTCAGGCGCAGCTGGCCCGGCTGCACGCCTTCGAGGTTGAACACCGGGACCACGCCGCCGATCGCGGACGGGAACTGGCCCAGGCCGGCCGCGGCCAGCTCATCGCTGGGCAGCGGCTTGTCGGTCGAGCCGAAATCGACCGTGCCGGCCTTGATCTGGGCGATGCCGCCGCCCGAGCCGATCGACTGGTAGTTGACCTTGTTGCCGGTCGCGGCGTTGTAGTCGGCCGACCACTTCGACACCAGCGGATAGATGAAGGACGCGCCCGCGCCGGAGATCTGCGCGGCGACCCTCTCGCCGGCCGCAGCCGGGGCGGCCTGCGGATCGGTGCTGCCGGCAGCGGCCGTGCCTGCATCGCCGGCGGGCTTGCAGGCGGCCAGGGCCAGGACGGTGGCGAAGGACAGGGTGAGGAGGCGGACCGGGGCGTGCTTCATGGGCTCACTGCGGGGTCTTGGCCGGGCGGGCCGGCGGATGGGCGTATGAAATGATGTTTTTGTGACAGCCGTATGACGCGCCGTCCGGGGATTGCCGACACGTCCGCAGCGCGGGGCTTGCGCGCTGTCTTTGCCCCGCCGGAACCGCTGCCCGGACCGCGTGGCGGACGGGAAAGTGCGTGACGGGGAGGGCCGGGGCGGGGCAGCGGCCCTCTGCGGCACTGCGCCGAAAAAGAAAGAGCGCGGACCTGGGGTCCGCGCTCCGGGGTGAACGGCGAGGGGAGAGAGGGGCTCGCAGTTCAGAACTTCAGGTTCTGCGCCCAGTAGGCCTCGATCTGCTTGACCAGCGCGTCGGGCAGCGGCACGTAGTCCAGCTGGCGTGCCTGCGCATCGCCGTTGGCATAGACCCACTTGAAGTAGTCGCGGGCGTTCTTCGCACCGGCCACGTTCTTGGGCTGCTTGTACATCAGGATGAAGTTGGTCGCGGTGATCGGCCAGGAGTTGTCGCCCGGGGCGTTGGTCATGACCAGGTAGAAATCCTTGGCCTTGGCCCAGTCGGCGCTCGCGGCGGCGGCGGCGAAGGTCTCGTCGTTGGGCTGCACGAACTTGCCGGCGGCGTTCTTCAGCGAAGCGTGGGCCAGCTTGTTCTGCAGCGCGTAGGAAAGTTCGACATAGCCGATGCCGCCCTTGATCTGCTTGACGTACGCGGCCACGCCCTCGTTGCCCTTGCCGCCGATGCCGGCCGGCCACTGGACCGAAGTGCCTTCGCCGACCTTCTCCTTCCACTCCGGGCTGACCTTGGACAGGTAGTTGGCGAAGTTGAAGGTGGTGCCGGAGCCGTCCGAACGGTGGACTACAGTGATCTTGGCGTCGGGCAGCGACAGGCCCGGGTTCAGTGCCGTGATCGCCGGGTCGTTCCACTTGGTGATCTTGCCGAGGAACACGTTGGCCAGGGTCGCGCCATCGAGCTTCAGCGCGCCCGGGGCGATGCCCTGCACGTTGAGGATCGGCACCACGCCGCCGATCACCGAGGGGAACTGGGCCAGGCCGTACTTGGCCAGCTCTTCCGGCTTGAGCGGGGCGTCGGAGGAGCCGAAGTCGACGGTGGCCGCCTTGATCTGGGCGATGCCGCCACCCGAACCGATCGACTGGTAGTTGACCTGCTTGCCGGTCGCGCCCTTGTAGTCGGACGACCACTTGGACATGACCGGGTAGATGAAAGACGCGCCTGCGCCGGTCACGTCGTTGGCGTGGGCGAGGGAAATCGAGGAAGCGGCCGCGATGAGCGCGGCGGCGACGCGGGTCTTGAACGTGGCGTTCACGGGAAAACTCCGTATGCAGCGGATGGGTGGTGGGCGGACGCAATCCCATCGCGTCCAGCGGCGGCCATTGCATAACCGGGCGATGACAGCACCGCGTAGCGCCGATGACCGGAATGTGACAGCGGATGCCGGGGCCGAAGGCGAGCCGCCCCGGCGTGGCGGCACGGCGCGGTCATCGTTCTGTCACGTGGTGGTCGCGCGCCTGTCAGACGGGAGTCGCAAGCTGCGCGGCGTTTAACGGGTGCTTCACGTTCCCAGCGGAACGGCGCGCCGTGCACGCAAACCACCACCACCGGAGAGTCCCATGCGTTATTCCTACCTCGCCGTCGCGCTCGCCGCGGCCCTCGGCACCATGACATTCGATGCCGCTGCCGCCGAAAGCGCCGAGCTGGCCGAACTGAAGGCGCAGCTGGCCGCGCTGCAGGAAAAGGTCGCCGAGCTCGAGACGCGCACCGATGCGCAGTCGGACATCAACGTCGGCACCCAGCAGAACATCGAGAACATCGCCGCGACCACGCCCAAGCTGGAGACCAAGGGCGGGATCAAGGTCACCTCGCCGGACAAGAAGTTCGAAGCCTCGATCGGCGGCCGCATCCACTTCGATGCCTACGCCTTCGATCGCGACATCGCCGCCACCACCGGGACCAGCGAGTTCCGCCGCGCCCGCCTCACCCTGGCCGGCAAGGCACTGGGCTGGGACTACAAGCTGGAGCAGGACTTCGCCGCCGGCACCAACCTGGACGGCCTGCGCGATGCCTACATCGCTACCGCGCTGTGGGGCGGCAAGGCAACGATCGGCCAGTTCAAGCCGTACCGCTCGATGGAGGAGCTCACCAGCTCCAACGAGATCCTGGTGATGGAGCGTCCGTTCGCCTCCGCGACCGGCCTGTTCAACGGCCGCCAGTTCCAGCAGGGCGTGGGTTACCAGAAGGCGGGCGAGAACTACACCGCCGGTTTCACGGTGTTCAACCTGCGCAGCGCGTCGGGCGTGCGCAACGAGGGCATGGGCGCCTCGGGCCGCGTGACCTGGGCGCCGATCAACAACGACAACGAGACCCTGCACTTCGGTGGCTGGGTCAGCCAGGAGAACAACAACCAGGGTTCGGCCGACCTGGTCGCCGTGGCCAACTACGCCGGCCGCCGCGGCCCGGCGCAGACCATCGCCACCACCAGCGGCGCCAGCCGCAACCAGGTGACCTCCTACGGCCTGGAGGCCGCCGGCGCGTTCGGCCCGCTGTTCTTCCAGGGCGAATACGTGAATGCGACCTTCGGCCAGCCCCTCACCGGCGACCAGGACATCACCACCTGGTACCTGCAGGGCAGCTGGCTGATCAACGGCGGGCACAAGGTGTACAAGGCGCCGACCGGCGTGTTCGGTTCGTCCAAGATCGACAAGGGCCTGTGGGAGCTGACCGCGCGCTACGACACCATCGAGAACAAGGACATCGCAAACCGCGAAGCGACCAGCGTGATCCTGGGCGTCAACTACTACGTCAATCCCAACCTGCGCTTCATGTTCAACTACACGCAGGGCGACAACGAGGTCAACGGCGACCAGACCGGCCAGTACGCGCTGCGCACGCAGTTCGCCTGGTAAGCGGCCTCGCCATGAGGTGACCGGACGCCCCGCGATCGCGGGGCGTCCTTTTTTTGCGGGCCGCACGCGTCCGCGCAGCGGATCACGATGCGCGATTGCGCCGATCGCCTGTCCCGCGCGCCGGCAACGTTTACCGCGCTGGATCGACGGGGGTCTTGTCCGGGAACCGGCACAGGCTGCGGATCACGCACTGCGGGCAATCGGGCTTGCGCGCCTTGCACACGTAGCGTCCGTGCAGGATCAGCCAGTGATGCGCGTCGTGGAGGAATTCGGCCGGAATCCGCTTGAGCAGGTGGTCCTCGACCGCGCGCACGTCCTTGCCCGGGGCCAGCCCGGTGCGGTTGGCGACGCGGAAGATGTGGGTATCGACGGCCATCGTCGGTTCGCCGAACGCGGTGTTGAGGACCACGTTGGCGGTCTTGCGGCCGACGCCGGGCAGCGCCTCCAGTGCCTCGCGCTCGCGCGGCACCTGGCCGCCGTGCTGGTCGACGAGTATCCGGCAGGTCGCGATGACGTTCCTGGCCTTGGCGTTGAACAGGCCGATGGTCGCGATGTGGCGCTTCAGTCCTTCCTCGCCCAGCGCGAGGATCGCCTGCGGCGTGTTGGCCACCGGATACAGCCGCCGGGTCGCCTTGTTCACGCCCACGTCGGTGGCCTGGGCGGACAGGATCACCGCGACCAGCAGTTCGAACGGAGTGCTGTACTCCAGTTCGGTGGTCGGATGCGGATCGAGTTCGCGCAGGCGCGTGAACATCTCCTGCACCTCGGCGCGGCTCATCAGCTTGACGCGTCGCGCGGCCGGCTTGCGCCCGGTGGCATTGCCCGTTGCGGCGGTGGAGGCCTTGCCCGATGCAGGCTTTCTCGCGCGGCCGCGAGGGGACGGCGTCTTCATCCGTCCCCACGCCCAGCGGCCCGTGCGCGTGCACGCGCCAGCGCGGCGGCGGCGGCGGCCGGCAAGGCCTGTTTGGCGGCAGCCGGTGCCGGTGCAACGGCTGCAGCCACCCCTGCCGCCGAGGGCGCGCGACGTTCGTCCCGTTCTGCAGCGCGGCGCGCCAGGCGGAGCTCGCGCGCCCGGTACCGTTCGCGGGCCGCCCAGGCGGTATGCAACTGCTGCTGCATCGTCCGGATGGGGGCGTCCATCGCGTCCTCCGACGCTGCGTATTCCATCAGCCCGGCCCGCAGCGCGGAGTCGACATCGCCGGCCTGCAGCGACGCCAGCAGCCGTGCCTGCAAGCTCGAGTGGGGTGCCTGGGTGCCGGACGTGCGGGCCATGGAGTCTTTCCGTGGGCCGAAGTCAGCGGTTGTGGAACTGCGGCTTGCGCTTGTCGAGGAACGCGGTCGTGCCTTCGCGCATGTCCTCGCTGGCGAACAGCAGGGCGAACTGCGCGCTCTCGAACTGCAGCCCTTCCTCCAGCCCGCATTCGCCGCCGAGCACGATCGCGTCGAGCACGCCGCGCAATGCCAGTGGCGCGGCCGCCGCCAGCTGGGCAGCGAGCTTCATCGTCTCGGCTTCCAGGTCGGCCGCCGGCACGACCCGGTTGACCAGGCCCAGCTGCAGCGCACGCGCCGCGTCCACCGGTGCGCCGGTCAGGCACAGTTCCAGCGCCGCGGCGCGGCCGGCCAGCCGCAGCAGGCGCTGGGTCCCGCCGAAGCCGGGGATCAGGCCCAGGTTCACCTCCGGCTGGCCCAGGCGCGCGCTGTCCGCGGCGATGCGCAGGTGGCAGGCCATGGCCAGTTCCAGCCCTCCGCCCAGTGCGTAGCCGTTCACCATTGCGACGACGGGTTTGGGCAAGCGCTCGATCCTGCGCATCAGGCGCTGGCCGAGCAGGGAGAACTCCCGGCCCTCGATTGCGGTCAGCGCATTCATCTCGGCGATGTCGGCGCCGGCGACGAAGGCCTTCGCGCCGCTGCCGGTGAGCACCACGGCCCGGACCTGCGGGTCGTTGGCGGCGCTGGCGAACGCGTCGTCGAGCGCCTGCAGGGTCTGCCGGTTGAGGGCATTGAGCTTGTCGGGCCGGTCGACGGTGAGGGTGCGGACGCCGTCCGTGTCGCGGCTGAGGACGGGGGTGGCCGTCATGGGCAGGGCTCCTGGTCGGGAATGTGAAGGCCGGCGCGGGAACTTCCCGACCGGGGGCTGGTCCGAAGCCCTGACCCGCGCTGGCGGGCCGCCGATGCGGCGGCTATCCTAGCGCGTCCGTTACTGCCGGGATCTGCCCGGCGTCCCCTTTCCCGGAGAACGATCCAGATGAAGTTGCGTCCTATCGCTGTCGCCATCGCGGCCCTGGCCCTGGCCGGCAGCGCCTTCGCCCAGGACACCACGTCCGAGAAGGGCAAGCTGAGCTACTACTTCGGCTACGACTACGGCAACAACCTGGCCGAGCTGGTCGAGCGCGGCGAGCAGATCGACTCCGCTTCGGTGGTCAAGGGCGTGCAGGACGCGCTGGCCAAGAAGCAGCCGGTGATCAATGCCGAGCAGCTGAAGCCGGCGCTGGAAGCGTTCCAGAAGCGCGAGCAGGCCCGGGCGCAGCAGGCCAAGGCGCAGTACGACAAGGCCGCCGCCGAGAACAAGACCAAGTCCGACCAGTTCCTGGCCCAGAACAAGGCCAAGGCCGGCGTGCAGACCCTGGCCAGCGGCGTGCAGTACCGCATCATCGAAGTGGGCAAGGGCGCCAAGCCGACCCAGGCCAGCACCGTGCAGCTTGAAGTCGCCGGCCCGTTCCCGTTCGGCCAGCGTCCGGAGCAGCCGCGTCCGGCGCAGCAGATCCCGAGCATCAAGGTCAGCGACGTCGAGATGGCCGCCATGCGCGAAGTGCTGCTGCAGATGCCGGCCGGTTCCAAGTGGGAAGTGGCGTTGCCGTCGGACAAGGCCTACGGCGCCGATCCGCGGACGCCGTTCCCGCCGAACGTGGCGGTGGTGTTCGAGATCAAGCTGGTCGCGATCAAGTAAGTAGTCGCCACAGCGTCGTCCTTCTGCGCCGGCTCGATGCCGGCGCAGTCGTTTCTACCGGATGCGTTCTGCAGGAAGCGTTCCGCGGTACGCTTCCCCCCACATGTGCGGACCTGCGTGCTGTCCATCGTCTTCCCTGATTCCCGCGCCGCCTCGCCCGCGCCGGCCAGCCCCTGCGTGCGGGTGTGCCGGCTCGACGCCGACGGCCTGTGCACGGGCTGCCTGCGCACCGGCGACGAGATCGGGCAGTGGTCGCGGATGGACGACTCCGAGCGGCGGCGGATGATGGCGACCGTCCTGTCCGACCGCGAGCGCGCGCGTTTCCGTTTCCTCGAACAGCTGCAGGAAGGCGAGCGCCTGCGCGAGGTGCTGTATCCGTTGCGGCAACCGCCCGCGGGCGACGGCTGGAACCGTTCCGAACTCGACGACCTGTTGCCGGGTAGCGAGGCGCTGGCCGAAGCGGCGGTGCTGGTCGGGCTGGTCCCGCGCGGCGCGGCGGGCACGCAGGTGCTGCTGACCCGGCGCACCGATGCGCTGCGCCACCACGCGGGCCAGGTGAGCTTTCCCGGCGGCCGGGTGGAGCGCGAGGATGCCGGCGTGCTCGGGGCCGCGCTGCGCGAGAGCCATGAAGAGATCGCGCTGGAGGTTTCCCAGGTGGCGCCGCTGGGCTTCCTCGACCCGTTCCTGACGATCAGCGGCTTCCGGGTGACCCCGGTGGTCGCGGTGATCGATCCGGACTACGTCCCGCGCCCGCATCCGGGCGAAGTGGCCGAAGTCTTCGAGGTGCCGTTCGAGTTCCTGATGTCGGCCGCGCACCTGCACCAGGTCGAGATGGAATTCCGCGGCCGCCGCCGCAGCGTGCTCGAATACGACTGGCCCGGGCAGCGGATCTGGGGCGCGACCGCGGCCATCCTCTACAACCTGCGACGACGGCTGGAGCAAGGCACATGACGGATGCGAGCTGGAACACGCTGGTCTCGGTGGACGCGTTGGCCGCGGCGCTGGGTGATCCGGGGCTGCGCCTGTTCGACGCGCGTGCCGTCGCCGCGATCACGCCCGGCGGGCCGGATCCGGCGAAGCTCTATGCGCATTCGCACCTGCCGGGCGCGCAGTACGCCGACCTGGACCGCGACCTGTCCGACCATTCGATCACCGGGCAGGGCAGGCACCCGCTGCCGCAGGCGGAAGCGCTCGCGCGCCGCCTCGGCGAATGGGGCGTCGCCCCGCACCACCAGGTCGTCTTCTACGACGCAGGCGATGGCAGCATGGCGGCCGCGCGCGGTTGGTGGCTGCTGAAGCTGATGGGCCACGAGCGCGTGGCCGTCCTCGATGGTGGGCTGGCCGCCTGGCGCGCTGCGGGCCTGGCGGAGACGGCGACCGTCGAAATGCCGCAAGCCTTGCGGCCATATCCGACCTCAGGTTTCGACCGCGGTCGCATCGCGGGGGCCGAGGAGGTGGTGTCGCGGCTGGGCGAGGCGCCGGGCTGGCTGATCGATGCGCGCGGTGGCGAACGCTTCCGTGGCGAGGTGGAGCCGATCGATCCGGTGGCTGGGCATGTGCCCGGCGCGATCAACCGCCCGTTCGCGCAGAACCTGCACGAGGGGCGCTTCCGTTCGGCCGAAGCGCTGCGCGCGGAGCTGCTGCCGCTGCTGCACGGACGCGCCGCGAGCGACGCCGTGCTGATGTGCGGTTCCGGGGTGACTGCGTGCCACCTGCTGCTGGCGATGGAACATGCCGGACTGCCGGGGGGCAAGGTGTATGCCGGCTCGTGGAGCGGCTGGATCTCCGATCCGTCGCGCCCGGTGGTGACCGGCGGCGCCTAGGTTCCGCAGGCGGCGCCAAGCGTCGCGCGTCTCACTTGCCGAGCTTGGCCATCAGGGCGCGCAGTCCCGCCTGGGTATCCGCTTCGTACCAGCCGTCGACGAAGCGGTCCAGGTGCAGGTGTTCCGGATCCAGCGCCTGCACCAGGTCGGCACGGGCCAGTGCGCGGGTCTGCAGCATCGGTGCGCGCGGCAGCCGCAGCAGGTCCTGCAGCCAGAGGATCGCGCGCGGCACCACGTCGTCGATCCCGGCCAGTTCGTCCACCAGCCCGATCTTCAAGGCCTCTTCGGCCGCGACCATGCTGCCGGCCACCAGCAGCCGCTCGGCGCGATGCCGGCCGACCACGCGTCGCATCAGCTGTTGCGCGCCGTCAGGTACGGCCAGGCCCACCTGGGTCTCGTTCATGCCCAGCGCATAGGGTTTGGCGGGATCGGTCGAGCGCGCCATCACCCGGTAGTCGCAGCACAGCGACAGCACGCAACCGCCGGCAGGCGCATGCCCGGTGATCGCCGCGACCACCGGGATGCGCAGTCCGGCCAGCGCACGTGCCGCACCGAAGAACGCGCCCCAGGCTGCCCGCAATGCGTGCCGGTCTTCGCCCAGCGACATCAGGTGTGGCACGTCGAGTCCGGCCGAAAACATGCCGGGCGCACCCGAAAGCACCACCGCATCGGCATCGCCGGCGACGGCGGCATCCAGCGCTGCGATGAGGGCGCGGCACAGGGCCGGGTCGAGCGCATTGGCTGGCGGGCGGGCCAGGCGCAGTTCGCGGATGCGGCCGTGGTCCAGGATCTGTACGTGCGTGGTCATGTCCCGTCCAGTGAAGCGTCGAAGATGGCCGTTATCATAGGCGCATGCATATCCGACCCCCGCTGTCCGCGTTCGCGCTCGTGCTGCTGGCCATGCAGGCCGCGTCCGCGGCGACGCCCGTGCCGGCAGATCCTGCCTGTCTGTCCCTGGAGGACGGCTGGATCCGCATGCCGCCCGCGCCGCGTCCGATGCTCGCCGGCTTTGGTCGCATCGAGAACAGATGCGCCACCGGGCAGGCGCTGGTCGCGGTCCGCAGTCCCCGCTTCGGCGAAGTGTCGCTGCACGAGACGCGCCTGGTCGACGGGGTCAGCCGCATGCGCGAGATCGAACGGCTGCCGGTCGCCGCCGGGGCCGAAGCCGTGCTGCAACCGGGCGGGCTGCACCTGATGCTGATGCAACCCGATGCCGCGCTGGCCGAGGGCGAGCGCGTGCCGCTGGTGCTGGTGCTGGAAGGCGGGCGCGAAGTGCCCGCCACGCTGACGGTGCGCAAGGCCGCGCCCTAGCGGCGCGGATCAGGTCGAGGCGTTGCGGATTGCTTCGGGAAGCGGCGCGCTCTTGCCGGTCTGCGTGTCCATCCAGACCACGACGACATTGCCGTCCGAATAAAGCACGCTGTCATCCTTCAGGTCGACGATGCGATGGCCGATGGTCACGCTGCTGCCGCCGAGCCGGTCGACGTAGAGCTCGACCATGACGTCGTGCGGCCAGGTCAGCGGGCGCTTGTAGTTGATGTTGTTGGCCGCGACCACCGGCGCGATGCGATCGGTCATCGACACGCCGGGCACCGTCAGCATCCAGCGCACGCGTGCCTCTTCCAGGTAGGCGATGTACTTGGCGTTGTTGACGTGGCCCATGCTGTCCATGTCGCGCCAGCGCACGCTGATCGGGATGCGGGCCAGTACTTTGCGCGGATCCTGCGCCTGCGCGGTGTCGCTCATCGGGAGGCCTTCTTCTTGGTCGCGTTCTTGCGCGGGGGCAGCACGGCGGGACGGGGCGTCGCGGCGGGCTTGCTGCCGCGCGGCGCCTTGCCCGCGGGCAGCAACTTGGACAGGAAGCGGCCGGTGTGCGAACCGCTGTTGGCCGCGATGTCCTCCGGCGTGCCGGTACCGACGATCTGGCCGCCGCGATGCCCGCCCTCGGGGCCCAGGTCCACGACCCAGTCGGCGGTCTTGATCACGTCCAGGTTGTGCTCGATCACCACCACGGTGTTGCCCTCGTCGCGCAGGCGGTGCAGCACGCCGAGCAGGTGCTCGATATCGTGGAAGTGCAGGCCGGTGGTCGGCTCGTCGAGGATGTAGAGCGTGCGCCCGGTGTCGCGCCGCGACAGTTCCTTGGACAGCTTCACCCGCTGTGCCTCACCGCCCGACAGCGTGGTCGCGCTCTGGCCGAGCTTGACGTAGCTCAGGCCCACGTCGACCAGGGTTTCCAGCTTGCGAGCGATCGCCGGCACCGGCTGGAACAGCTTCAGCGCGTCCTCGACGGTCATGTCGAGCACGTCGTGGATGCTGTGGCCCTTGTAAAGGATGTCCAGGGTTTCGCGGTTGTAGCGCTTGCCATGGCACACGTCGCAAGGCACGTACACGTCCGGCAGGAAGTGCATCTCCACCTTGATCAGGCCATCGCCCTGGCAGGCCTCGCAGCGTCCACCGCGCACGTTGAAGCTGAAGCGGCCGGGCGAGTAGCCGCGGGCGCGCGCCTCGGGCACCTGCGCATAGAGCTCGCGCAGCGGCGTGAACAGGCCGGTGTAGGTGGCGGGGTTGGAGCGCGGCGTGCGACCGATCGGCGACTGGTCGATGTCCACGACCTTGTCGAACAGGTCCAGGCCCTCGACTTCCCGGTACGGCGCGGCCTGGTGCGAGGCGCCGTTGATCTCGTTGGCGGCCAGCGCGTACAGGGTGTCGTTGATCAGGGTCGACTTGCCCGAACCCGACACGCCGGTGATGCAGGTCATCAACCCGGCCGGGATGTCCAGGTCCACGCCCTTGAGGTTGTTGCCGGTGGCCCCGCGCAGGTGCAGGGTCATCTTCGGGTTCGCCTTGTGCCGCTTGGCCGGCACCTCGATCTGGCGCTTGCCCGACAGGTACTGGCCGGTGATCGAGCGCGGCGCCTTGAGGATGTCCTGCAGCGTGCCTTCGCCGACGATCTCGCCGCCGTGCACGCCGGCGCCGGGCCCGATGTCGAGCACGTGGTCGGCGATCCGGATCGCGTCCTCGTCGTGCTCGACCACGATCACCGTGTTGCCGAGGTCACGCAGCCGGGTCAGCGTGCCGAGCAGGCGCTCGTTGTCGCGCTGGTGCAGGCCGATCGAGGGTTCGTCGAGCACGTACATGACGCCGACCAGGCCGGCGCCGATCTGGCTGGCCAGGCGGATGCGCTGTGCCTCGCCGCCGGAAAGGGTGTCGGCCTTGCGTTCCAAGGTCAGGTAATCGAGGCCGACATCGACCAGGAAGCCGAGCCGTTCGTTGATCTCCTTGACGATCTTGGTCGCGATCTCGCCGCGCCATCCGGCGAGGTTGAGCGACCGGAAGAAGGTCAGGGCCTCGTCGATGGGCAGCACCACCAGGGATGGAAGCGGCTTGTCGGCGACGAAGACGTTGCGCGCGGCGCGGTTCAGGCGCGCGCCACCGCAGTCCGGGCATGCGCGCTCGCTGATGTACTTGCCCAGTTCTTCCTGGACCGCGGCCGACTCGGTCTCGCGGTAACGGCGTTCCAGGTTGTTGATGATGCCCTCGAAGCGGTGCTTGCGCTGGGCGCGGCCGCCGCTTTCGGTGAGGTAGGTGAAGCCGATCACTTCCTCTCCGCTGCCGTAGAGCACCGCCTGCCGCACCGCGTCGGGCAGGCCCTGCCACGGGGTGTCGACGTCGAAGCGGTAGTGCTTGGCCAGCGAGGTGATCAGCTGGAAATAGTAGGCGTTGCGACGGTCCCAGCCGCGCACGGCGCCCGCGGCCAGCGACAGCTCCGGGTGCGCGACCACGCGCGCCGGATCGAAGAACTCGGCCATGCCCAATCCGTCGCAGGACGGGCACGCGCCCATCGGCGCGTTGAACGAGAACAGGCGCGGCTCGAGCTCGGGCAGCGAGTAGTCGCAGACCGGGCAGGAATACTTGGACGAGAACAGCTGCGGCGGCGCGGCGGCATCGTCCAGCGACATCACCATCGCCATGCCGTCGCCGAGCTTGAGTGCGGTCTCGAACGATTCGGCCAGTCGCTGCCGGATGTCCTCGCGTGGGCGGAACCGGTCGACCACCGCCTCGATGGTGTGCTTCTGCCGCAGCGCCAGGGCTGGTACCGCATCGATTTCGTGCAGATCGCCGTTGACCCGCACGCGGACGAAGCCCTGCGCGCGCAGTTGCTCGAAGACCTGGGCGTGCTCGCCCTTGCGGTCGCGCACGACCGGCGCAAGCAGCATCCAGCGCTGCTCGCGGGTTTCTTCGGATTCGCCCAGCGCCAGCACCTGGTCGACCATCTGGCCGACGGTCTGCGCTTCGAGCGGATAGCCGTGGTCCGGGCAGCGTGGCATGCCCACCCGCGCGTAGAGCAGGCGCAGGTAGTCGTAGATCTCGGTGATCGTGCCGACCGTGGAGCGCGGGTTGTGCGAGGTCGACTTCTGCTCGATCGAGATCGCCGGCGACAGGCCTTCGATGTGATCGACGTCGGGCTTCTCCATCACGCTGAGGAACTGCCGGGCGTAGGCCGAAAGCGATTCGACGTAGCGGCGCTGGCCTTCGGCGTAGATGGTGTCGAAGGCCAGCGAGGACTTGCCCGATCCGGACAGGCCGGTGATCACGATCAGCTTGTCGCGCGGCAGATCGAGGTCGATGTTCTTGAGGTTGTGTGTGCGAGCTCCGCGGATGCGGATCGTGTCCATCGCCATCGGGCAGGGGGTCCGTTGGTAGGCTGGGGGAAGGCCAATCAGTCAGCCTACCGGCCTGCCGATTTGGGGGCAATTCCCCGGATACCCAACCGCCGCTGCCAGCCCCAGGCGCATTCCGGTTCAGGTGCGGTCGGCGGCTTCGACTCGCGTCGAGACAGGGTGATCGCCCCCACGGCGCCACCGCGAATTCGAGGCTGAACGAGCGCGGCGCCCCCGGCCCGGGCCAGGGCGGCGGCCCGGCGGCGGCCCGTGGTCGACCGGCGGCTGCCGTGCACCTCGCCCGGACCACCTGAGCCGTGGGGCGATCCGGTCGCGCCCGTCCACTTGGCCGGGCACGACTTGGCCGGGCACGACTGCCTGCTCCGGACCGGACGATCGGTCATCAGGATGCCGGAGTGTCCGGCCCTGGATGGGCGGACCTCCGAAATCCGCGTCCAGCGCAGCTTCGGGAGCGGCCACGGAGAGGCGCCGCGCGACGCCGCTCTGGCCGGCCCTGGGGGCGTGCACATGGGAGAGGGGGCTGGTCGCACCGCTGCCGGACTGCCCGGTCCCGACCAGCGGCATCCATGCGGTGATCCGGACCGGCGGCCGGGTCCGCCCCGGGTCCGGGGCCTTCGTCGACTACCTGGCCGCAGGGCTGGATCCGGCGCCTTGGGCGCCCGGCTGAACCGGTGGCCGGTGGGGGGAGGGGCCGGTTGCGCGTAACCGGCTGAATTCCCTATAATCCCGCTCCTGTCTGCCCTCGATGGCAGGCGGCGACCATAATAACTACAGAGGAATACCTGGTCATGTACGCAGTTCTGGTAACCGGCGGTAAGCAATACCGCGTGGCGCAGGGCGAAACGCTCCGCGTCGAGAAGCTCGAGGCCGAAGTCGGCAACGAGATCAAGTTCGACAGCGTCCTGCTGCTCGGCGACAGCGATGGCATCAAGGTCGGCGACGCGCTCAATGGCGCCAGCGTGACCGCCAAGGTCGTCGGCCACGGCCGCGGCGACAAGGTCCGCATCATCAAGTTCCGCCGCCGCAAGCACCACATGAAGCGGCAGGGCCATCGCCAGTACTACACCGAAATCGAGATCACCGGCATTGCCGGTGGCGACAGCAAGTAAGGAGAAGCAGTCATGGCACATAAAAAGGCTGGTGGTTCTACCCGCAACGGCCGCGACTCCAACCCGAAGTACCTGGGCGTCAAGATTTTTGGCGGACAGGTCGTCGAAGCCGGCAACATCATCGTCCGTCAGCGTGGCACCCAGTTCCATCCGGGCGCCGGCGTCGGCCTGGGTCGTGACCACACCCTGTTCGCGCTGGTCGACGGCAAGGTCGAGTTCGGCACCAAGGGTGCGGCCAAGCGTCGTACGGTCAGCGTCGTCGCTGAAGCCTGATTCCGTGCCGCGCCTGGCGCGGCACCTTCAAGGCGGATGAGACGCAGGGAAAGCCCCGCTCCGGCGGGGCTTTCCGTTTCCAGGCGCACGGTGCGCCTGCCCCCCCGACCCGGGGCCGCGCTTCCGCGCCGCGCCGGTAGACTGTGCCGGCCACCGGCAATCCTTTCCTTTCCGGTTCCGTGCCCATGAAACTCGTCGACGAAGCAGAAATCGATGTCATCGCCGGCAATGGCGGTAACGGCTGCATTGGCTTCCGCCGCGAGAAGTTCATCCCGCTGGGCGGTCCCGACGGCGGCGATGGCGGCGGCGGTGGCAGCGTCTGGCTGGTCGCCGACGAGAACCTCAACACCCTGGTCGACTTCCGTCACGAGCGCATCTTCAAGGCGCAGCGCGGCGAGAACGGCATGGGTCGGCAGATGTACGGAAAGGGCGGCGACGACAAGATCGTCAAGGTACCGGTCGGCACCGTCATCACCAATGTCGACACCGACGAGGTGATCGGCGACCTCACCCGGCATGGCGACCGCCTGCTGGTGGCCCGCGGCGGCAAGGGCGGCCTGGGCAACATGCATTTCAAGAGCTCGATCAACCGGTCGCCGCGCCAGGCCACGCCGGGCGAACCGGGCGAAGAGCGCCTGCTGAAGCTGGAGCTGAAGCTGCTGGCTGACGTCGGGCTGCTCGGTTTCCCGAACGCGGGCAAGAGCACCTTCATCCGTGCCGTGTCCGCGGCCACGCCCAAGGTGGCTGACTATCCGTTCACCACGCTCTATCCGAACCTGGGCGTGGTCAGCGTCGAGATGCACCGCAGCTTCGTCATCGCCGACATCCCGGGTTTGATCGAGGGGGCGGCGGATGGTGCTGGGCTGGGCGCGCAGTTCCTGCGCCACCTGCAGCGCACCCACCTGCTGCTGCACCTTGTCGACATCGTGCCGATGGAGGGCGGGGTCGAGGGCGTTTCGCCGGCCGAGCAGGTCCGCGCGATCGAGCGCGAGCTGGGCAAGCACGACCCTGAGCTGCTGGCCAAGCCGCGCTGGCTGGTGCTCAACAAGGCCGACCTGATGTTCGAGGACGAGGCCGCCGAGCGTGCCGCGCAGATCGTGGCGGAACTGGGCTGGGACCAGCCGTGGTTCCTGGTCTCGGCGCTGGGCCGCGAGGGCACCTGGCCGATCATGCTCGAGGTGATGTCCTTCCTCGACCGGCAGCGCATCGCCGAGGCGGAAGCGCGCGAAGATGCCGCAGGCTGAGTATCTGGCGGGAACGACAAAAAACCCGGCCGAAGCCGGGTTTTTCGTTGCGCGCATTCGCCGCCTGGACGGTCCGGCCGCGGGGCCGGGGACCGTCGCGTCGGGATCAGGCGACCTTGAGCGCCTTGATGCGGGCGGTCAGGCGGCTCTTGTGGCGGGCAGCCTTGTTCTTGTGGATCAGGCCACGCGAGCTGAAACGGTCCAGGATCGGCTGCGCGGTGGCGAAGGCGGCTTCGGCGCCGGGGGCGTCGTTGGCGTCCAGGGCCTTCAGGACCTTCTTGACGGCGGTACGGAGCTGCGAACGCTGGGCAGCGTTGCGCGCGTTGCGCACGACGGTCTGCTTGGCGCGCTTCTTGGCGGACTTGATATTGGCCACGGCGGTGGATTCCTGAAAAACTGTTGCGGATACGGTGTGGGATACAGCGAACGCGAAATTATGGCGGATTCAATTACTTGCGTCAACCGCGCTGGCCAGGCCGCGCCCGGGGCCGGGAAGGTGGCCCGATGAGCGGTCCCCGGCTGCTGCGCTCGACCGCGGTGTTCAGCTCCATGACCCTGTTGTCGCGCCTCGCAGGCTTCGGCCGCGACATGCTGCAGGCGACCCTGTTCGGTACCGGTGGGGCGATGAGTGCCTTCATCGTGGCCTACCGGATCCCGAACTTCCTGCGCCGGGTGTTCGCCGAGGGCTCGATGGCCATGGCGTTCGTGCCGGTGCTCAACGAGATCAAGGAGCGGGGCGACAGGGACGCGCTCCGGTCGTTCATCGACCACATGGCCGGTGCGCTGTGCGCGGTGGTGATGGTGGTCTGCGCGCTGGGCATGCTCGCCGCGCCGCTCATCGCCCGCTTGTTCGCGCCGGGCTGGGCCGACCATCCCGAGCTGATGGCGCAGACCGCGCAGATGCTGAGGATTACGTTCCCGTACCTGCTCTTCATCTCGATGATGTCGCTGGCGGCCTCGATCCTCAACAGCACGGGCCGTTTCGGGCTGCCGGCCTTCACTCCGGTGCTGCACAACCTGACGATGATCGCGGCCATGTTCTGGCTGGCGCCCCGCTTCGAGGTGCCGCCGGTGGGGCTGGCGTGGGGCGTGCTGGTGGCCGGTGTGCTGCAGCTGGTACTGCTGTGGTCGGTGCTGGGGCGGCTGGGGTTGCGACCGAGGCTGCGCCCGGGCTTCGGGCATCCGGATGTACGCAAGGTCGCGCGGCTGATGCTGCCCACCCTGTTTTCGTCCTCCGTGGCGCAGGTGAACCTGATCGTCGGCACCGCGTTCGCTTCGCTGCTGGCGGCCGGAAGCGTGGACTGGCTTTACTACTCGGACCGCCTGGTCGAATTCCCGTTGGGGCTGTTCGGGGTGGCGCTGGGCACGGTGATCCTGCCCCACCTGTCGCGCCGGCACGCCGCTGCCGACGCCGAGGGCTACAACGCCTCGCTTGACTGGGCCCTGCGCATGGCCTTGCTGGCCGGCTTGCCGGCGGGCCTGGGCCTTTTGCTGCTGGCCGAGCCGATCACCGCCACGGTTTACAACTACGGGCACTTCACCAGTTTCGACACGCGCATGGCTGCGTACAGCCTGAGTGCGATGAGCCTGGGCGTACCGGCGTTCATGCTCAGCAAGGTGCTGGCGCCGGCATTCTTCTCCCGCCAGGACTCGAGGACGCCGATGCGCGCGGCGATCTGGACCGTCGTGGCCAACGTGGTGCTGACCGTCGCCATCGTCACGCCGCTGTGGCGGAACAACGTGCCGGGCAGCCATGCCGGCATCGCGCTGGCGACGGCACTGGCTGGAATGATCAACGCCTGGTTGCTGTGGAGGGTGCTGCGGCAATCCGGGCTCTACCGGCCCGCGCCTGGCTGGGGAAGGTTCGCGCTGCGCCTCGCGCTCGCCTGCGGGGCGATGGCGGTGACCGTGCTGGCGGCGCGGAGCTGGATCGGTGAGTGGACCGACCTCCACGGGGTCGCCACCCGGGTCGGCTGGCTGATGGGTGTCATCGCGGCCGGCGGCGTCTGCTACGGACTGGTCCTGCTCGCGCTGGGGCTGCGACCCCGGCATCTGCGTCACTGACCGCGTCGGCCTGCTGGCTGCGATTCCCGTGCCTGGCGGGTCGGTCCAGAAGGCGCCGCGCCGGCCGCGCCGGCTATACTTCGGCGTTCGGCCCGGGCCGGCGCCACGCCGGCGCCACGGGCGATCCACGGGTCTTGAAGAGATAGATGAGCAGGCTGTTCCGTGACGTCGATGGCGGGTCCCTGTGCCCGCGCGGCAGCGTGGTCTGCATCGGCGCCTTCGACGGCCTCCATCTGGGCCACCGGGCCCTGGTGCATCACGCCGTCGCGCGGGCGCAGGCGCTGGGCGTGCCCGCGGTGGCGCTGAGCTTCGAGCCGCTGCCCCGCGAATTCTTCGCCCGCGAAACGCCACCGCCGCGCCTGACCCTGCCGCGCGACCGGATCGAGGGCCTGCTTGGACTGGGCGTGGACCTGCTGGGCCTGCTGCGTTTCAACGCCGCGCTGTCGGCGATGCCGGCGGAGGACTTCGTCCGCCGCGTGCTTGCCGGCAGGCTGGGTGCGCGCGAGGTGTGGATCGGACCCGAGTTCCGCTTCGGCCACCGCCGTGGTGGCGACCTGGCCCTCCTGCAGGCCATGGGCGGCGAGCTCGGGTTCACCGCCGGCGAGATCGCACCGGTGCATGCGCAGGGCGATCGCGTTTCCAGTACCCGCATCCGCGAAGCGCTGCGCGCGGGCGACTTCAGCCAGGCGGCGGCCCTGCTCGGACGCCCGTACTCGATCGGTGGACGCGTGGTGCGTGGACGCCAGCTCGGCCGCACGCTCGGTTTTCCTACCGCCAACCTGCGTTTCCCCAAGGCGCCCGCGTTATCGGGGATCTATGCGACATGGGTCCATGGCGTCGGGCCGCAGCCGGCACCCTCGGTATCCAGCTTCGGTACCCGGCCAACCGTCGATGGCGTCGAGCCTTTGCTGGAAGCCCACCTGTTCGATTTCGCCGGCGACCTGTACGGGCGCCACCTGCAGGTCGAGTTCGTCGCCAAGCTGCGCGACGAAGAGAAGTTCGCCGACCTGCAGTCGCTGACGGAGCAGATGCACCGCGACGCGGCGCAGGCACGTCGCATCCTGGCCGAGGCCGCGATCCCCGCGCAGCCAGGTGCGGACTCCGACAGTTCCAACCCCTCGCAAGAATCCGCACATCCACGCGCGGATCTCGACAGTGCGAATCCTTCGCAAAAGCCCGCGCATCCGTGTGCGGACTCTTCAATAGACAACCTGGCCGCCGCGCGACGGTAGACGACGTGACCCAAGACTACAAAGCCACCCTCCACCTGCCGGCCACGGAATTTCCGATGCGCGGCGACCTGCCCAAGCGCGAGCCGGACACCCTGGCGCGCTGGGAAGCCGATGGCCTGTACGCGCAGCTGCGCGCGCATGCCCATGGCCGCCCGCTGTTCGTGCTGCACGACGGCCCGCCCTATGCGAACGGCGCGATCCACCTGGGCCATGCGGTCAACAAGATCCTCAAGGACATCATCGTCAAGTCCAAGTACCTGGCCGGCTTCGATGCGCCGTACGTGCCGGGTTGGGACTGCCATGGACTGCCGATCGAAATCGCGATCGAGAAGAAGTACGGCAAGGTCGGGGTGAAGCTCGACGCGGTCGAGTTCCGGCAGAAGTGCCGCGAGTACGCGCAGTCGCAGATCGAAATCCAGCGCAAGGACTTCAAGCGCCTGGGCGTGATCGGCGACTGGGACAACCCGTACATGACGCTGGATTTCCGCTTCGAGGCCAACGAGATCCGCGCGCTGGCCAAGATCGTCGACAACGGCCACCTGACCCGCGGCGTCAAACCCGTCCACTGGTGCTTCGACTGCGGTTCGGCATTGGCAGAGGCGGAGATCGAGTACCAGGACAAGGTTTCGCCGGCGATCGACGTGGCTTACGCCGCGCGTGACGCGCAGGCGCTCGGGCAGGCATTCGGCATCGAGGTGCCGGCGGATGTCGAGGTCGCCCTGCCGATCTGGACCACCACCCCGTGGACGCTGCCGGCCTCGCTGGCGGTGTCGCTGGGCCCGGACCTGGAATACGTGCTGGTGGAGGGGCCGCCGCACGAAGGCAAGCGCCGCTGGCTGGTGCTCGCCGATGCGCTGGCCGAGCGCGCGCTGCAGCGTTACGGCGTGACCGGGCTGGTGGTGCATGCACGGGTGCAAGGCGCCGCGCTGGAGAACCTGCTGTTCGCCCACCCGTTCTACGACGAACGCGATATCCCGGCCATCCTCGGTGACCACGTGTCGGCCGAAGACGGCACCGGCGCCGTGCATACCGCGCCCGGCCACGGCCAGGACGACTACGTGGTCGGCAAGCGCTACGGCCTGATCGACAAGTACACGGCCGCCCAGCTGAATCCGGTGGACGGGCGCGGCGTGTACCTGCCATCGACCCCTGCCGCCCACGGCGTCGAACTCGCGGGCCTGCATATCTGGAAGGCGAACGACGCGATCGTCGACGTGCTGAAGCAGGGCGGTGCGCTGCTCGCCTTCAGCAAGCTGGAGCACAGCTATCCGCACTGCTGGCGGCACAAGACCCCGATCGCGTTCCGCGCCACGCCGCAGTGGTTCATCTCGATGGAGCAGGCGGGACTTCGTGCCGATGCGCTGGCCGCAATCGACACCGTCACCTGGTACCCGGAGTGGGGCAAGGCCCGCATTGCCGGCATGGTCGAGGGGCGCCCGGACTGGACGATCTCGCGCCAGCGCACATGGGGCGTACCGATCGCGCTGTTCGTGCACCGCGAGACCGGTGAGCCGCATCCGCGCAGCATCGAACTGATGCGCGCCGTCGCCGACAGGGTCGAGCAGGGGGGCGTGGATGTCTGGTACACGCTGGAAGCCGCCGAACTGCTGGGCGACGAAGCGAAGGACTACGACAAGATCACCGATATCCTCGATGTCTGGTTCGATTCCGGCGTCACCCATGAAGCGGTCCTGCTCGAGCGTGGCCTGGGCAAGCCTGCCGACCTGTACCTGGAAGGTTCGGACCAGCATCGCGGCTGGTTCCAGTCTTCGCTGCTCACCGGCATCGCGATCGACAAGGCTGCGCCGTACCGGCAGTGCCTGACCCACGGATTCACCGTGGACGAGCATGGCCGCAAGATGTCCAAGTCGCTGGGCAACGGCATCGAGCCGCAGGACATCATGAAGACCCTGGGCGCGGACATCCTGCGCCTGTGGATCGCCTCGGCCGACTACAGCAACGAGATGTCGCTGTCGCAGGAAATCCTCAAGCGCAACGCCGACGCATACCGTCGCCTGCGCAACACCGCGCGCTTCCTGCTCGCCAACTTGCACGGCTTCGATCCGGCCAGCGACCTGCTGCCGCTGGAGGAAATGGTCGCGCTGGATCGCTGGATCGTGCATCGCGCCTTCGAGCTCCAGGAGAAGATCAAGGCTGCGTATGCACGTTACGACTTCGCTGAGATTGTGCAGGCGCTGCTCAATTTCTGCAGCGTCGACCTGGGCTCGCTGTACCTGGACGTCACCAAGGACCGCCTGTACACCATGCGTGGCGATTCGCGCGGCCGGCGCAGCGCACAGGGCGCGATGTACCGGATCGCTGAGGCGTTCGTGCGCTGGATCGCACCGGTGCTGAGCTTCACCGCCGACGAGCTGTGGGGATACCTGCCGGCGTCCACCGAGGGTGGGCGCCGTGAGGCGAACGTGCTGTTCGCCACCTGGTACGAAGGCCTTGCGCCGCTGCCGGCCGACGCGGATCTAGGCGCGGCCGATTTCGACAAGCTGCTGGCCCTGCGCGAACAGGTCGCCAAGGTGCTCGAGCCGATGCGGGCCAGCGGCCAGATCGGTGCGGCGCTGGAGGCGGAGATCACGCTGACCGCCGGCGCGGATGCGGCGTCGCACCTGCAGCCGCTGGCCGAGGAGCTGCGTTTCCTGTTCATCAGTGGCGACGTTTCGGTGGTCGCGGCGCAGACCGACGACATCTTCGTCAGCGCGCAACCGACCGGCAAGGTCAAGTGCGTGCGTTGCTGGCACCATCGCGCCGATGTCGGCGCGGATGCGTCGCACCCGGAGCTGTGCGGGCGCTGCGTCTCCAATATCGAAGGCCCGGGCGAAGATCGGAGGTGGTTCTGAGCATCACGACGACGCGGCCCAAGCCCAATGCGATGGCCTGGCTGCTGCTGTCCGCGGCGATCATCGTCCTGGACCAGTGGAGCAAGGCCTGGGTGCTGTCCAGCCTGCCCGAATACACCGCAGTGCCGGTGATCGACGGCTTCTGGAACTGGTACCGCACCTACAACACCGGCGCGGCCTTCAGCTTCCTGGCCGATGCCGGCGGCTGGCAGGCGATCTTCTTCACCGTGCTCGCCTTCGCCATCTGCGGCCTGCTGGGTTGGTGGCTGTGGCGCACGCCGCGCGGCGACTGGCGCCAGGCACTGCCTTACTCGCTGGTGATCGGTGGCGCGCTGGGCAACGTGATCGACCGTCTCGTCCATGGCCACGTGGTCGATTTCGTGCAGTGGTACTGGCGCGGGCACTACTGGCCGGCGTTCAACATCGCCGATGCGGCGATCGTCGGCGGGGCGGTGGGTATCGCGCTGTTCGGGTTGTTCGATGGCAAGCGGCGGAAGGCGGGTTCATGATGCCTGTGCGAGCCTTGTCGCCAGCCTCCGCCGCGCGCACTCCACCAACCGGGTCCTGAACCATGGACGTCATCCTCGCCAATCCCCGCGGTTTCTGCGCCGGCGTCGACCGCGCGATCGAGATCGTCAAGCGCGCCATCGAGAGCCTGGGCGCGCCGATCTACGTGCGCCACGAAGTCGTCCACAACCGGTTCGTGGTCGACGACCTAAAGGCCCGCGGCGCGGTGTTCGTCGAGGAGCTGGACGAAGTGCCGGACAACGCTACGGTGATCTTCAGTGCCCACGGCGTCTCGCGCGCGGTGCGCGAAGAGGCCGACCGGCGCGGGCTGAAGGTGTTCGACGCCACCTGTCCGCTGGTGACCAAGGTCCACTTCGAGGTCGCGCGGCATTGCCGTGCCGGACGCGACGTGGTCCTGATCGGCCATGCCGGCCATCCGGAGGTCGAGGGCACGATGGGGCAGTGGAGCCGCGAGAACGAAGGCGGTGCGATCCACCTGGTCGAGGACATCGACGGGGTCGCCACGCTGCAGGTCGGCCAGCCGGAAAACCTGGCCTACACGACCCAGACCACCCTGTCGGTGGACGATACGCGCGGGATCATCGAGGCCTTGCGCCAGCGTTATCCCGCGATCCAGGGGCCACGCCACGACGACATCTGCTACGCCACCCAGAATCGCCAGGACGCGGTGCGCGAACTGGCCGGGCGTTGCGACCTGGTGCTGGTGGTCGGCTCGCCGAACAGCTCCAATTCCAACCGACTGGCCGAGCTGGCCCGGCGCGAAGGCGTCGAGTCCTACCTGATCGACGGTGCGCACGAGATCGAGCCGTCGTGGGTGGCGGGCAAGCGCCACATCGGCCTGACGGCAGGCGCGTCCGCACCGCAGGTGCTGGTCGACGGGGTGATCGCGCGCCTGCGCGAACTGGGCGCCGAGGGCGTCAGCGAGCTGGACGGCGAGCCGGAAGACATGGTCTTCGCCCTGCCCAAGGAACTGCGACTGCGCCTGGTGGGCTGAGCGCGGGTGCGTTGCCGGGCGGTCGCCGCTACACCATGCGGATGTTGAGCTGGCGCAGCCGGCGCAGGATCTCGAACAGCAGCGCGCTGCGCGTGTTCCCCGCCTGCCTTGGCGTGGAGACGAAGCCGGTGGCGTTGAACAGCACCTGGCCCTTGTCGATGCCGTCGATCAGGACCGCCGGCGCCGGCGCGTCGAGGATGCCCGGATGTTCGCGGAACACCTCCAGCAGGAGGTCGCGGACCAGGTCCGCATCCGTGGCCAGCGGCATCGGCAGCACGATCTTCACCAGTCCCTCGGCGTTGGAGAAGGTGCGGTTGCGCACCGTCTTGGTGATCAGCTCCGAATTGGGCACCAGTACCGTGGTCCGGTCGCCGGTCTGGATCTCGGTGGCGCGCACGTTGATCCGGCGGATGTCGCCCTCGGCGTCGCCGACCACCACCCAGTCGCCGACCTTGACCGGGCGTTCGGCCAGCAGGATCAGGCCGGAAATGAAGTTCTGCACGATCGCCTGCAGGCCAAAGCCAATGCCGACCGACAGCGCGCTCGCGATCCACGCGATCCGCTCCAGGCCGACGCCGATGGCGGCCAGCGCCATCACCACGGCAAGCACCACCGTCGCGTAGCCGAACAGGCTCACGACCGAGGCGCGCATGCCCTCGTCCATCTTCGTGGTCGGCAGGTAGCGCCGCGCCAGCCAGCGCTTGACCAGGTGGAAGACCCCGGAAGCAAGCAGGAACACGCCGATCGCGCGGACCACGTTGGTGGGGCTGAGCACCAGCTCGCCGATGCTGATGCCGCGCGCCAGGCCGAGGGCGCGATCGATCAGGTCGTCGCCGCTGGCGCCGTAGGGCATGGCCAGCGCGATCAGGCCGACCAGCGCCAGCAAGGTGCGCAGCACCGCCGACAGCACCACCGCTATGCGTTCGACGTGGCGCGGATCCAGGCCGAAGCGGCTGTTGATCCGGCGTCCGGCCAGGCCCTTGGAGCCGAGCACCGAACAGACCAGGTCGTCGATGAAGCGCATGCCCAGGTAGAGCGTGGCGAGCACCACGCCCGTCCACAGCAGCTGAAGGGCGATGAAACCCGACAGCGCCACGTGGCCGGTCACCAGGCCGAGCAGGCAGATCGCCACGCCCACCCAGCCCACGCTGGTGGCGATGTTGATCCAGGGCCGGAAGTGCGGCTTTTCCGTGGCCGGCTCCGCGGCACCCGCCTCGGCAGCGGCCTGGCTGTATCGCGCATGCAGGCGGTGCACGCGCAGCAGGCCCAGCAGCACGGCCGATGTGGATACCAGCGCGGCCAGGGCGGTGAGTGCGACGGCCAAGGGCAGGCTCGCATTGACGAGCGCCGGAAGCTGCTGCGCGAAGCTCGCCACGATGATCGCCAAGGCCGCAGCCAGCGGCATCGGCCGCAGCGCACGCGCTCCTTCGTCCGAAATCGCGGGCAGGCGCCAGGAGGGGCTGCGTACTGCCAGCAGCACCGCGCCAACGGTGGTCACGAACGTGGCGAACACCAGCAGGCCACCGGCCAGTCCGGCAAGCTGGGCGACGGCAGCGGGTGGGTTGGCCGGCAGCAGCGCGGCATGCACCAGGCCTACGATCCACCAGGCGGCCAACGTCGACAGCAGCAGCCGGGCCATGGCCGGGGCGGAGCGGCGCAACGGTCCGGGCGGAATGTGCCTGCCGACCAGGCGCGGCACTTTGCGTGCGCCGAACCAGCCGACCACGACGGCGACCAGTGCGGCGAGCGCCAGGTAGAGGGACGAGCGCAGCGGGCCGGATTGCCAGCGTTGTGCGACGACCTGTCGGGTGTCCTTCCACAGGCCGGACAGGCGCGCATCGTCGCGCGCGCGGCTCTCGCCGAGGTCGCGCCAGAAGCGCGGGTGCCAGGGCGGGGTGGTGCGCTCGGACAGGGTCTGGTGGAAGTTCTCCTGGCGTTCGGCGGCGATCCTGTCCAGCAGCTGGCCGCTCTCCACCGAAGCCAGGCGGGCCTGGCGCAGCTCGGCATCCAGGTCGTTGCGCTGGCGCTGCAAGTCGCGCCGTTCGCGGGTGACCTCGGGGGCTTCCTGCCCTTGGGCGGCCGGACTGTCGCCCAGCTCGGCCAGGCGCGCGTCCAGGCTCTGCAGCTGGGGCGTGCGCTCGGCAACGGTCTTCTCTGCCTGCGCCTGCACCTTCAGGACCGCGTCGCGCGCGGACTGCAGCGAGGCGGCATCCTTGTCCTTGCCCTCGTCCAGCTGCACTCCGATCCGTTCGAGCTGCTGCCGCCCCTGGTCCAGCGACGGCACCTGGGCCCGCGCCGGCCAGGTCGCGGCCAGAAGCAGGAGCAGGATCAGGGCGATCGGCGTGGTCGGGGCGCGACGATGCATGCGGTATGCGGAAGCAGGGGCGGGAAGGCTACGTTAGCACCGGTCATGACGGCGCCCCGTGCAGGGACGACGCGCCGCGGCGCCATCGCAAACGAAAAACCCCGCCGAAGCGGGGCTTTTCGCGATCTGGTGCCGGAAATAGGAATCGAACCTACGACCTACGCATTACGAATGCGCCGCTCTACCAACTGAGCTATTCCGGCGTTGCCCGGCCGCACGGATGTGGTCGGGGCGGGAATTCTAACGGTTCGGAGGCGGGCAGGCCAGACGGGATGCGATGTCCCGCGTCTCGCCAGTGGAGACCGGGCGCGGCTACAGTGGCTTCCCCTCCCGGTTCCTCCCGCATCCCGTGGCCAAGCTTTCCGCCAAATCCACCGCGCGCACCGCCTATGTCTGCGGCGAATGCGGCGCCGAATACAGCAAGTGGCAAGGCCAGTGCGGCGAATGCGGCGCCTGGAACGCCCTTTCGCAGGTCGTGCTGGAGCCTGCAGGCGCCGCCGCCGGTGGGCCGCCGGTGGCCCGGCGCGGAGGCTGGGCCGGCAAGGTCGATCCGCCGAAGGTCACCGCGCTTAAGGATGTCAGCCACGCCGCGGAGACGCGCGTGTCCACCGGCATCGGCGAACTGGACCGGGTGCTGGGCGGGGGACTGGTCGAAGGCGCGGTGGTGCTGGTCGGCGGCGATCCCGGCATCGGCAAGTCGACCCTGTTGCTGCAGGCGCTGGCGAAGATGGCCGCGCAGCTGCCGGCGCTCTACGTCACCGGCGAAGAATCGCTCGCCCAGGTCGCCGGCCGGGCGATGCGCCTGGACCTGCCGCTGGACAACCTGCACGCGCTGGCCGAGACCGGGATCGAGTCGATCCTGCAGCACGCCGTGCAGGCGCAGCCGAAGCTGATCGTGGCCGATTCGGTGCAGACCCTGTGGACGGAATCGCTCACCGCCGCACCGGGCTCGGTCAGCCAGGTGCGCGAGAGCGCCGCGCGGCTGGTGCGCTACGCCAAGGAAACCGGCACCGCGGTGTTCCTGGTCGGCCATGTCACCAAGGAGGGTGGCATCGCCGGCCCGCGCGTGCTCGAGCACATGGTCGACGCGGTGCTGTATTTCGAAGGGGAGAGCGGCAGCCGCTTCCGCGTGCTGCGCGCGTTCAAGAACCGCTTCGGCGCGGTCAACGAGCTGGGCGTGTTCGCGATGGGCGACAAGGGACTGAAGGAAGTCCCGAATCCGTCGGCGATCTTCCTGTCCGGCAGTTCGCAGCAGCCGGGCAGCTGCGTGATGGTGACCCGCGAAGGCACCCGTCCTTTGCTGGTGGAGGTGCAGGCGCTGGTTGACTCCTCGCCACTGTCCAATCCACGCCGGGTCACGGTCGGCCTGGAGCAGAACCGGCTGGCGATGCTGCTGGCGGTGCTGCACCGGCACGGCGGCGTGGCGGTCGGCGACCAGGACGTGTTCGTGAATGTCGTGGGCGGCATCCGCGTGCAGGAAACCGCCGCCGACCTGCCGGTGCTGCTGGCGGTGCTGTCTTCCTTGCGCGACAGGCCGCTGTCGGAAAAGACGGTGGCGTTCGGCGAAGTCGGTTTGTCGGGCGAGATCCGTCCGGTGCCCAACGGCGAGGAGCGCCTGCGCGAGGCGGCCACCCATGGCTTCCGTCGCGCGATCGTGCCCAAGGCCAACGTGCCCAAGTCGGCTCGCTACAAGGACATGGAAGTGATCGCGGTGGAACGCCTCGCCGACGCGCTGGAACAGGCGTGAGGCCGCCAGCGTGAGATCGCCGGAACCCGCCGGCGCGATGCCGGTCGCGCGCTGGATTTCGCTGTTGCTGCACCCTTTCGCCGTCTTCATCGCACTGGTGCTGGTCGCGGCCTGGCGGCTGGATCCGGCATCGTTGCCGCGTGCGTTGGCCGGCATGGTGTTCGTGGTCGCGGTGGTCTGGATGTTCGTATGGCGGCGCTGGCGCAGCGGGCGCTGGAGCACGGTGGACGCCTCGAACCGGCAGGAGCGACCGCTGCTTTACGGCCTGGCGCTGCTGCTGGCCGCGGGCTACTGGTGGTGGCTGGGTGGCGCTGCGTCGGCGATGTCGACCGGCGTGCTGGCGGCTACGGCCATGATCTGCGTGGCCGGACTGGCCAACCGCTGGATCAAGCTGTCGCTGCACATGGCCAGCCTGGCGTTCGCCGGCATCGCGATGCTTGCGCTGTGGTGGCCGGGTGGCGCCGTGCTGCTCCTGCTCGCGCCGCTGCTGGCCTGGTCGCGCTTGCGCATGGGGCGGCATACGGGGGCAGAGGTGGCCGGTGGCATGGCACTCGGTGTGCTCGCCGGCGCAACGCTCCTGTTTCTGTAGGGCGGCTCGCGCGGGGGGCGTGCAGGAGGCAGCGAAGGCCAGCCGCTCCGCGAAAGCATCATGGGCAAGCGGAGGCGGGGCATGGAAGTGGCCGCCCGCTGGCACCGTGTCGGGCGCGAACCGCAGGGAGGCGACGCAGGATCGCTGCGTTCCCGCCTCAGCCCTGGAGCAGGACGAGCTCCATCACGAACTTGCTGCCGAAGAAGGCCAGCAGCAGCAGCGCCATCGCGGTCAGCGTCCAGTGCACGGCGCGGATGCCGCGCCAGCCGTAACGCCAGCGGCCCAGCAGCAGGCCGCCGAACACCAGCCAGGACAGGACGCTGAGCACGGTCTTGTGGACAAGGTGCTGCGAAAGGAAATCTTCGACGAACAGGACGCCTGTCAGCAGGGTCAGCGTAAGCAGGATGAAGCCGACCGCGATCGTGCGGAAAAGCAGCATTTCCAGTTCGGTGAGCGGCGGCAGCGCACGCAGCCACGCATGGAATTCGCGCCGCCGCAGCGCGCGCTCCTGCGCCCAAAGCATCACCGCCAGCAGCGCGGCGATCGCCAGCGTCGCGTAGGCGAGGAGGGCCAGCCAGGCATGCAGCTGCACGCGCCAGTCCAGCGTCGGCGACGGTGCATGGCCGCGCCAGTGATAGAGCGCCAGCAACGCCGCCGCCAACGGGAGGGCGAACACGCCCAGCGCGGCCATCCGCCCCCGCGCGCCGACCGCGGTGGTCATCGCCGCGATGCCCAGGCTCACCAGGGACAGCGCCGAAAAGAAGTGCATGTCCGGGCCGCCCGCGGTCTGCCAGGCCACCGCCAGGTGGTAGCCCCCGTGCAGGAGCAAGCCCAGCAGCGCCGGTGGCAGCCAGGTGCGCGAAGGCCCGGAGCGGTTCACGGCGACCGCGCGGAACAGCAGCAGGGTTGCGAGCAGGTAGGCCGCGATGGCGATGAGAACGATTGTCATCGATTGAGTGTCGCACACGCACCGGAGCCGAAGGAATGGCGACCCACCGGCCGCAGCGCGCACGGTCGCCGTCGCCGGAGGACGGTCTTCGCCGCGGGCTATAATCGCCGGCCGCTTTCCGCCTTCCGGTCCGCCCGCATGTTCGAATCCCTGACCCAGCGCCTGTCCGGCACCATGGAGCGCCTGCGCGGTCGCGGCCGCCTGACCGAATCCAACATCACCGAGGCCACCCGCGAGGTGCGCATCGCACTGCTCGAGGCCGACGTCGCCCTGCCGGTGGTCCAGGCCCTGATCCAGCGGATCAAGGTGCGTGCGGTCGGCCAGGAAGTGCTGAAGTCGCTGACCCCGGGCCAGGCCCTGATCAAGATCGTCCGCGACGAACTGACCGCGGTGATGGGTTCGCAGGCCAGCGACCTCAACCTGAATGTCCCCGCGCCGGCGGTGATCCTGATGGCGGGCCTGCAGGGCGCCGGCAAGACCACGACCGTGGGCAAGCTGGCCAAGCACCTGAAGGAGAAGCGCAAGAAGAAGGTGATGGTGGTCAGCGCCGACGTCTACCGTCCGGCCGCGATCGAACAGCTCAAGACCCTGGCCGAGCAGACCGGCGTGCTGTTCTTCCCCTCCGCGGCCGGGCAGAAGCCCGAAGACATCGTCCGCGCCGCGATCGTGGATGCGCGCCGCTCCTTCGCCGACGTGCTGATCGTCGATACCGCCGGCCGCCTCGCCATCGACGAAGCGATGATGGCCGAGATCAAGGTGCTGCACGGCGCGGTCAACCCGGCCGAGACCCTGTTCGTGGTCGACGCCATGACCGGCCAGGACGCGGCCAACACCGCCAAGGCCTTCGCCGAGGCGCTGCCGCTCACCGGCGTGGTGCTGACCAAGACCGACGGCGATGCCCGGGGCGGTGCCGCGCTGTCGGTGCGCTACATCACCGGCAAGCCGATCAAGTTCGTCGGCACCGGCGAGAAGACCGATGGCCTGGACGTGTTCCACCCCGATCGCGTCGCCGCGCGCATCCTCGACATGGGCGACGTGCTGTCGCTGGTCGAGCAGGTCGAACAGAGCGTCGACCAGGAGAAGGCGGCCAAGCTCGCCGCCAAGGTCGCCAAGGGCAAGAAGTTCGACCTCAACGACATGCGCGACCAGCTCGAGCAGATGCAGAACATGGGCGGCATTGCCGGCCTCATGGACAAGCTGCCGGGCCTGGGCCAGGTGCCCGAGCACCTCAAGGCGCAGGTCTCCCAGAGCCGCGAGGTGCCGCGGATGATGGCGATCATCGGCTCGATGACGCTGAAGGAACGCCGCAACCCGGACCTGCTCAACGGTTCGCGCCGCGCCCGCATCGCCCGCGGTTCGGGCACCACGCCGGCCGACGTCAACAAGCTGCTCAAGCAGTACCAGCAGATGGAAAAAATGATGGGCAAGCTGGGCCGCGGCGGCATGAAGGGCATGATGCGCGGCCTGCAGGGGATGATGGGTGGCGGCATGGGCGGGCGCGGCGGCCTGCCGTTCCGCTGAGCACGCCATGCGCGACGCTTCCAATCCTGGCGTCGCTGCGGTGAACGCGGGCGACGGCCCGATCGTGCTGCTCAACGGCGAAGATGCCGGCGCCGATGCGTTGCGCATGCTCGCCCTGGTCAACTACGGCCACTTCACCTCGTTGCAGGTGCGCGACGGCGCGGTGCAGGGCCTGGGCCTGCACCTGGATCGGCTGCGCCAGGGCAACGCCGAACTGTTCGATGCGGACTTCGATGCCGACGCGGTGCGCGGCTGGATGCGGCAGGCCGCGCAGGCCCGTGGCGGCGACTGCTCGATGCGGGTCACGCTGTTCTCGCGGCAGTTCGACCACCGCCACGCCCTGCGCCCGGTGGGCGTCGACGTGCTGGTGTCCGCCTCGGCGCCGCTGGCGCCGACGTCGCGCTCCCTGCGGCTGCAGACCCGCGTTTTCAGTCGCCCCGTGCCACAGCTCAAGCACGTGGGAACCTTCCCCCTGGTCCATCACCGCCGGCAGGCATTGAGGGCCGGTTACGACGACGCGCTGTTCGTCGACGGCGATGGCCCGCAGGCCCGGGTCTCGGAGGGGTCGTTCTGGAACGTCGGCTTCTGGGATGGCCGCCAGGTGGTCTGGCCCGATGCCCCGGCGCTGCGGGGTACCAGCGAGCGCCTGCTCCAGCAGGGGCTGGCGGCCGCCGGGGTGGGGCAGCAGGTCCGGCCCGTGGTGCTGGCCGACCTTGCCGGCTTCCAGGCGGCCTTCGCCGCCAACGCCAATGGCGTGCAGCCGGTCGCCTCGATCGACGGGGTCGTCTATCCGGAAGAGGGCTGGGAGCCGGTGCTGGCGCTGCTGGGAGCCGCCGCCCGTCCCGCCCCTGCGGAGCCGCTCTAGCCCCGGCTGCAGGCTGAACCCCGGTATCCGCCTCGCCCGGCAAGGTTGTTCGAGCCGGTTCAGTGACTTACAATTCGCGGCTTACCTCGCCACCCTGGCGACTGGGCAACACCGAGAAACCACCATGGTCAAGATCCGTCTCACCCGCGGCGGCGCCAAGAAGCGCCCGTTCTACCACATCATCGTCACCGACTCGCGTAGCGCCCGCGACGGCCGCAACATCGAGCGCGTCGGTTACTACAACCCGGTCGCTTCCGGCAACGATCAGCGCATCGTGCTGGACCTCGCCCGCGTCGACCATTGGGTCGGCCACGGTGCGCAGCTGACCGAGAAGGTCCGCAACCTGTACAAGGAAGCGACCAAGATCCAGGCGACCGCCGCCTGATCCGGCAGGCCGCCGAAACCGGCGGCCGCCTTGCCTGCAATAACGGCTCAATGAACGAAGACGCCGGGCGCCCGTCCCCACCACGCAAGCTGGTTCTGCTGGGTCGGGTGCTGGGCGCCTTCGGCGTGCGTGGCGATGTCCGGCTTGAGTCCTGGACCGAGCCGCGTGCGCAGATCTTCCGCTACCAGCCCTGGATCCTGCGCACGCCTTCCGGGGTAGAGCGGGAACTGGCCGGCGCGCGGGGTCGGGATACCGGCAAGCACGTCGTCGCCACGCTCCCGGGTTGCGACGACCGCGACGCCGCCGAAGCCATGCGCGGCACCGAGATCCTCGTTCCGCGCGAAACGCTGCCGCCGCCGGCGGCCGGCGAGTACTACTGGATCGACCTGGAAGGCATGCGCGTGGTTACCGTCGAAGGTGTGGTGCTGGGCGAGGTGGCGCACATGCTGTCCACCGGCGCCAACGATGTGATGGTGGTGCGTGGCGAGCGCGAACGCCTGTTGCCTTTCGTCCAGCCCGACTACGTGACCTCGGTGGATTTCGGGACCGGCACGATCACGGTCGACTGGGATCCCGAATTCTGAGGCGCTCCGGCCCCCGGGCCGGGCCCTGTACCGGATAGCCATGCCGGCCTGGCCGGCGGGAGTCGCGATGCGCATCGACATCGTCAGCCTGTTTCCCGAGTTCGTCGACCAGTGCGCCGGCTTCGGCGTGGTCGGGCGTGCGCGCGAGCGTGGCCTGGTGTCGCTGCAGGGCTGGAACCCGCGCGACTACGCCGAGGGCAACTACCGCAAGGTCGACGACCGCACCTTCGGGGGCGGACCGGGCATGGTCATGCTGGTCGAGCCGCTGCGTCGCTGCCTGGCCGCGATGCGCGAGGCCGACCCGGTGCGTCCGCATGTCGTCTATCTCACGCCCCAGGGGCGGCCGCTGGACCAGGCCAAGGTCCGCGAGCTGGCGGCGTTGCCCCGGCTGGCGCTGCTGTGCGGCCGCTACGAAGGGGTCGACGAGCGCCTCGTCCAGGCCGAAGTGGACGAGGAGGTCTCCATCGGCGACTACGTCCTGTCCGGCGGCGAGCTGGCCGCGGCGGTGGTCGTGGATGCGGTGGCGCGGCTGCAGGAGGGGGCGTTGAACGACGCCGATTCGGCCAGCCAGGACAGTTTCGAGGACGGCCTGCTGGATTGCCCGCACTACAGCCATCCGGTCGAGCACGCATACGGCACGGTCCCGGAGGTGCTGCGTTCGGGCAACCATGCCGCGATTGCCCGCTGGCGCCGGCAGCAGGCGCTGGGCCGGACCTGGCAACGACGCCCGGACCTGCTGGCGGGGCGGGCCCTGTCCAAGGCCGACCAGGCCCTGCTGGACGCCTGGCGCAGGGAGCAGGGCGGGGAAGGCCAGGACGGAACTCCGGGCCGGTAGCCCCGCGGCGCTCAAGCCGTTACAATGCCGGGTTCCTGCGGGCGGTTCCGCCCTGACTGGACCCCATAACAATTACGTGCGGCGCAGTCCTGCGACCGCATCGGCCCGAGTTGTCGTCCACGACACGCCCACCCGAACACATTGAGTCGGTCACCATGAGCAAGCTGAACAAGTCCATCGTCGCGGAATTCGAATCCGCCCAGATCACCCGCGAACTGCCGAAGTTCAGCCAGGGCGACACCGTCGTGGTGAACGTCAAGGTCAAGGAAGGCAACCGCGAGCGCGTGCAGGCCTATGAAGGCGTGGTCATCGGCATCAAGAACGCCGGGCTGAACTCCGCGTTCACCGTGCGCAAGATCTCGCACGGCTACGGCGTCGAGCGCGTCTTCCAGACCCACAGCGCCATCATCGACTCGGTCGACGTGAAGCGCCGCGGCAAGGTCCGCTCCGGCAAGCTGTATTACCTGCGCGGCCTGGAAGGCAAGGCTGCCCGCATCAAGGAAGACCTGGCCGCCGTGGCCAAGGCGAAGGCCGAGAAGGCCGCCGCCGGCGCCTGATCGCCGCTTCCCGATGCACCGCAACGGCCGCCGCGAGGCGGCCGTTTGCGTTTCCGCGTCCGGGCCGGGACGGTCACCGCACGCGGCGATGAGCACCGAGAGGCCGATGAAGAACGTCGCGCTGGTTCCCATCACCCGCCGCGCCTGCATCGTGTCGTGCGCACCGATCGCCTGCGCGATCAGGATGGTCGCGGCCATGCCGATGCCGAACACCGAGCCGATCAGGAAGAACATGATGTTGTTGGCGTTGGCCGCCGCGGTCAGCGCGTCCTCGCCGAGGAAGCGGCCGATCCACACCGCATTGACCGAACCGTTGAGCGACTGGGCGATGTTGCCGCCCAGGATGGGCAGCGCGAACAGCAGCAGGTTGCGGCCGATCGGGCCGGTGGTCAGGTCGCGGGAGCGCGGGCTCATGCTGGCGTCGTCCAGGTCCGGCGCGCACACTAGCACCGGGCCCGTTCAAGGAGTGCGGCCATGGCGTCGGGCCGGAAGGAAACCCGCGTGCGGTGGACGATCGTGGCGTCGCTGCTCGCGATGGCGGGATGCGCAGGCAGCGCGCACCATGCCGCGCTGGAGTCGACCGACTCGTGGTGTTCCGGCCAGTACCGCGCCCACGACGGCGTTGCGCCGGCACCGGCGAACCTGTCGGACAAGGAACGTGGACGCTACGACGACAGGACCCGGGACTACCATGTCTCGCAGCAATGCCAGCGCGAAGCGGAGCGCAGCGTGAGGCACCGGATTCCCGACGTGCCGCGCCCGCGCGTGCAGTGAGCGGAGTGCCAGGAAAGAGACATGCGCCGTACGAAAACGATGGTCACGCTGCTGGCCGCTGCGCTTGGCGGATGCGCGACGGGAGCGGGCGGCCTGGCGGATGTGTCGCCGCGCCCGGCCGAGCGACCCGAGTGCCAGGTGGCGCCGGCGAACCAGCCTGCGCCCGAAGCCCTGCTCGACAGCTCCGCCTACCAGCGTTGCCACCCGGGCGACCGCCTGGAGCGGTCGTCCGGCGGCAGCGCTCCCATCAGGCCCGGGTTCGGCGATCGGCACGATGAGTGACGCGGCACCGGTCATGCAGGTGCGCCTGGACGTGTGGCTGTGGGCGGCACGCTTCTTCAGGACGCGCAGCCTCGCCCGTCAGGCGGTCGACACCGGCAAGGTCGACGTGGCCGGGCAACGGCCCAAGGCTTCGCGCCTGCTGCGCATCGGCGAAGCGGTGCAGGTCACCCGCGGCGAAGAGACCTTCGACGTGGTGGTGCGTGGACTGAGCGATGCGCGGGGCCCGGCGCCGGTGGCGCAGGCCCTGTACGAGGAAACCGAAGCGTCACGGGCGCGCCGCGAGCAGCAGCGGCTGCAGCGTGCCGCGATGCGCGACGGCTACCGTCCACCGGAGCACAAGCCGGACAAGCGCGCGCGGCGCCTGATCCAGGCCCTCGGCGATATCGACGCCTCCTGAGCCGGTCGCGCGCTGTGTCAGCGCTGCCCGCCGAACAGCCCCATCCCGAGCTTGAGCAGGTCGCCTGCGTCCACGTCGCCGTCGCCATCCTGGTCGAGCAGCGCGTCCAGCGCGCCGCCGCCGGCCTGCTGGCGGACCTGGCTGCGCTCCTGCCCGAGCAACTGGCCCAGGCCGCCGGCATCCAGGCCCTGGCCCGTGCTGCGCTTGGCCAGGAACGACATCACGATCGGGGCGAGCACCGCCAGCAACTGCATCGCCTGGCCGCTGCCCAGGCCGGTGGCCTGGCCCAGGCCCTGCGCCGCCCGCGGCTGGCCGCCGCCGAGGATGTGGCCGAGGATCGCCGATCCGTCGGTCTGCCGGCTGCCGCCACCGCCCAGCACCGCGCCGAGCAGGCCGCCGAGGTCCGGGCCGCCGGCGTGGTCGCGCTGCAGCGCGCCGAACAGGGCCTCGGCGCCTTGCGGCTGCGCACTGTTGCGGCCGAGCGCGCCGAGCAGGAGCGGCAGCGCGGCGGCGACCGCATTGCCGGTCTGCGCCGGGTCGGTGCCGAGCTGGCGCGAGATCTGCTGGATCGGCGCGCCCTGCAACTGGGCGAACAGGTCCTGGGTGAGCAGGGGCTGCGGATTCATGGCGGTCTCCTTTCCCGGTGCGGGAGGTCACGATACGCCTCTCCGGGCACAGGGGCGCGCGGCTGGCCGTGACCGGGCGCCAACGGTGCGGACACCCGCGCGGCTGCGGCACCCGCTTCCCGGGCTCGCAATAGAAACGGCCCGGCAGGTGCCGGGCCGTGGGTCTTGCAGCGGGTGCGTCGTCTAGCGCAGGTCGAAGCGGTCCAGCTCCATCACCTTGTGCCAGGCGGCCACGAAGTCACGCACCAGCTTCGCCTTGCCGTCTTCGCTCGCGTACACCTCGGCGAGCGCGCGCAGCACCGCGTTGGACCCGAACACCAGGTCCACCCGGCTGGCGGTCCACCTGAGCTGTCCGTTGCCGCGGTCGCTGCCCTCGTAGGTGTCGCGTCCGGTGGCCTTCCACGTCGTGCCCATGTCCAGCAGGTTGCGGAAGAAGTCGTTGCTCAGCACGCCCGGCCGGTCGGTGAACACCCCCTGCTGGCTGCCGTCATGGTTGGCACCCAGCACGCGCAGGCCGCCGACCAGCGCGGTCATCTCCGGCGCGGTCAGGGTCAGCAGCTGGGCACGGTCGACCAGCAGGTGCTCGGCCGGCACCGCCGAACCGCCCTCGAGGTAGTTGCGGAACCCGTCGGCGAACGGTTCCAGCAGGTCGAAGGATTCGACGTCGGTCTGGTCCTGCCGCGCATCGGTGCGGCCCGGCGAGAACGGCACGCTGACGCTGCTGCCGGCGGCCTTCGCGGCCTGCTCCACGCCCACGCCGCCGGCCAGCACGACCAGGTCGGCCAGCGAGACCTTCTTGCCGCCACTGGCGTCGATGTTGAAGTCGGCCTGGATGCGCCGCAGCGCCTTGAGCACCTTCTCCAGCTGCGCCGGGTTGTTGACCGCCCAGTCCTTCTGCGGGGCAAGTGCGATGCGCGCGCCGTTGGCGCCGCCACGCTTGTCGCCGCCGCGGAAGGTCGACGCCGACGCCCACGCGGTGGACACCAGTTCGGCCACCGACAGGCCGGCATCGGCGATCTTCTTCTTGAGTGCATCGACGTCGGCCGCTTCGACCAGCGGATGGTCCACGGCCGGCACCGGGTCCTGCCAGATCAGCTCTTCCTTCGGCACTTCCGGGCCGAGGTAGCGCGCGCGCGGACCCATGTCGCGGTGGGTCAGCTTGAACCACGCGCGGGCGAAGGCATCGGCGAAGGCCTGCGGGTTTTCGAGGAAACGCCTGGAGATCGGCCCGTAGATGGGATCGAAGCGCAGCGACAGGTCGGTGGTGAGCATCTTCGGGCGGTGCTTCTTCGAGGGGTCGTGCGCATCGGGAATGATGTCGCCCGCGCCCTTGGCCACCCATTGCTGCGCGCCGGCCGGCGACTTCTCCAGCTCCCACTCGAAGCCGAACAGGTTCTCGAAGAAGTTGTTGCTCCACAGCGCCGGGGTCTTGGTCCAGGTGACTTCCAGGCCCGAGGTGATCGTGTCGCCGCCCTTGCCGCTGCCGTGGCGGTTGTGCCAGCCGAAACCCTGCTGCTCCAGTTCGGCCGCTTCGGGCTCGACGCCGACGTTCTCGGCACTGGCCGCGCCGTGGGTCTTGCCGAACGAGTGGCCGCCGGCGATCAGCGCCACGGTTTCCTCGTCGTCCATGGCCATGCGCGCGAAGGTGTCGCGGATGTCCTTGGCCGCCAGCAACGGATCGGGATTGCCGTCCGGGCCTTCCGGATTCACGTAGATCAGGCCCATCTGCACCGCCGCGAGCGGGTTCTCCAGGTCGCGGGTGTGCTTGACCATGCTGTCGTCGTCCTTGACCAACACGCCGTGCTTGTCGTCCACGCCGGGCGAGCCGCGCGAGTAGCGCTCGTCGCCGCCCAGCCACTTGGTCTCGCGGCCCCAGTACACGTCCAGGTCCGGCTCCCAGGTGTCCTCGCGGCCGGCGCCGAAGCCGAACGTGCGGAAGCCCATCGTCTCCAGCGCGACGTTGCCGGCCAGCTGCATCAGGTCCGCCCAGGAGATCTTCTGCCCGTACTTCTGCTTGACCGGCCACAGCAGGCGGCGCGCCTTGTCCAGGCTGACGTTGTCGGGCCAGCTGTTGAGCGGGGCGAAGCGCTGCTGGCCGCGACCGCCGCCGCCGCGGCCATCACCGATGCGGTAGGTACCGGCGCTGTGCCAGGCCATGCGGATCATCAGTCCGCCGTAGTGGCCGAAGTCGGCCGGCCACCAGTCCTGCGAATCGGTCATCAGCGCGCGCAGGTCCTTCTTCAGCTCGTGGTAGTCGAGCTTGCCGAATTCGGCCGCGTAATCGAAATCCTCGCCCAGCGGGTTGGAGCGCGAGGAGTGCTGGTTGAGCAGGTCCAGGCGCAGCTGGTTGGGCCACCAGTGGCGGTTGCTCGTGCCGCTGCCGGCGGCAGCGTGGTCGAACGGGCACTTCTTTTCGGTGGACATGGATTCAGCCTCGGGTCGAATGCGGCCGGCGCCTGCCAGTGCGGACGCGGCCAGCGGGATGGAGATCGGGTGGGGCGTGGATGAAGCGGGCGGAACGGTCAGCCCGGAGGCGGACCGCCGCATTCGGCGGCAGGGAGAGGCGTGCGGCGGATCGTGCGATCGGACGGCTTGCTCATGTGGGCTCCTCCTTCAGGCCGTGAACGCGTGTCGAGGGACAGCGTAGGCGGGGGCAGCGATCAATAGAAATTGTTTATTGCGCACGCTTTGATAGCGACAAGCTATGGCTGCTGCAAAGTCCGTGATAGTGCCGCGCCAGCCTACGCCGGTCCCCCGGGCGGGTCCAAGGTGTGGATGCCGACGGTCCCGAAACCGTAAAGGCATCGTGCCGGGGCAACGCGCGACCGGACCCTGCCGGCCGCGCGTGGGACGCACTGAGGGCCGCTGGCTCACTCCGGCCGCGGCGTGCTGGCGGTGCTTGCCGGCAGCACCGGGTTGGCGACCTGCGGCTGGCGTCCGCTGAGGGTGCCGAGGAAGCGGGTGATCGCCTCCACTTCGCTCGCGTCCAGTTCGTGGCCGAGCTGGCTGCTGCCCATGATCGCCACCGCCTGGCGCAGGTCCCAGACCTGGCCGCTGTGGAAGTAGGGCGCGGTGAGCGCGACGTTGCGCAGCGGCGCGGCGCGGAACACGTACTCGTCCGAGGCGGTCTGGGTCACCGCGAAGCGGCCCTTGTCGCCGGCCGGCAGCACCTGCGCGCCGGGCCGTTCGACCACGCCGAACGGGTAGTAGGCCTGGCCGCCGATGTTGGCGCCGGAGTGGCAGGCGCTGCAGCCCTTGTCGACGAACAGCGACAGGCCGCGCAACTCGGTCGCATCGAGGCTGTCGGCACCGGCGAGGAAGCGGTCGAAGCGCGAATCGGGCGTGACCAGCGTGGTCTCGAACGCTTCCAGCGCGCGGGCCATGTTCTCGAAGTTCACCGGCTCGCGTTCGCCGGGGAACGCCTTGCCGAATGCATCCACGTAGCCCGGGATGCTGCGCAGCGTTGCTTCCACCCGCTCGGGCGTGTTGTTCATCTCCACGCTGGCCTGCACCGGTCCCTTCGCCTGTTCCTTCAGGTCGGCGGCTCGCCCGTCCCAGAACTGGGCGATGTTGAGCACCGCGTTGAGCACCGTGGGCGAGTTGCGCGGACCCTTCTGCCAGCCATGGCCGATCGAGGTGGGGACGTTGTCGGCGCCGCCGGTGGCCACGTTGTGGCAGGTGTTGCAGCTGATCACGTGGCTGCGCGACAGGCGCGGCTCGAACCACAGCGACTTGCCCAGTTCCACCTGTGCGGCGGTGATCGCCTGTCCGCGCACGGTTTCGATTGTTGCCGGGACCGGCGCGAAAAGCGCGTTGGCCGTCTCGCGCAGCACCGTCGGATCCGCGGCGGGCGTGGCGGGGGTGGCGGCCTGCAGCGTGGCGCAGGAAAGGGCGAGGGCGGCGGCGAGGGCGTGGGAGCGATGGCGCATCGTGGGGGTCTCCGGTGGTTCGTCACGACCACTTATCGCCTGTGTCCCCGGTTGCCGCATTGACTGCGATCAACCTGCGCCCGCGGCTATGCTGGACGCCCGTCGTGCCAGGCCCGCCTTCCGGATGACCACCCGCGCCACGCGCCTGTTGCGCATGCTCGACGAACTGCGCCAGCGCCGCGGCCCGGTCCGCGGCGCGCAACTGGCCACGCGCCTGGGCGTGAGCCTGCGCACGGTCTATCGCGACATCGACGCGTTGCGCGCGCAGGGCGCGGTGATCGACGGCGATCCCGGCGTCGGCTACCGGCTGCGACCCGGCTTCGTGTTGCCGCCGATGATGTTCCAGGCCGAGGAGCTGGAGGCGCTGGTACTGGGGATGCGCTGGGTCGCCTCGCACGCGGACCCGGAGCTGGCCGCGTCGGCCGGCCGCGCGCTGGACCGGATCACCGGCGTGTTGCCGGAGCGGCTGCGCCTGCAGGTCGAGACCAGCGGCCTGTTCGCGCCGGACTGGAGCCCGGTACCACCGGAGCCGTGGCTGCCGGTGCTGCGCCGGGCGATCCGCGACGGCAACGCGGTGCGGATGCGCTACCGCGACAGCGAGGGACGCGACAGCGAGCGGGTGGTGTGGCCGTTCGCGATGGCCTTCCTCGCCGACATGCGCCTGCTCGCCGCCTGGTGCGAGTCGCGCGCCGACTTCCGCCATTTCCGCGCCGATCGGGTGCTGGCGCTGGAGGACACCGGCCGCCGCTATCCGGAACCGCGCCACCGGCTGATCCGGCGCTGGGAGGAGCAGCGGCTGCGCCGGCATCGCGGCTGACGCCGGCCGGGTGCGGACAGTCGCCGCCGTTCGCGGGGACCGGTGCGCCGGTATCCACTCGACCACCGGTTCGGCGGCGGGGCGTGCGCAGGTTCCACGCGCGCGTGCGTGGAACTGCCCGCGCCTGCGTGATTTCGATACGACCGCGCATGGAAAACAGGGAAGCGCCGGTATTTTCCATGCGGCTTTGCATGGAAATCAGTGACGCGCGAGTATTTTCCATGCGCACGCGCATCGAAATCAGTGGCGCGCCAGTATTTTCCATACGGCGATGCATGGAAAACACTCGTGCGCCAGTTCGAAACACTCGCGCGCCAGTTCCAGATACTCGTGCGCCAGTTCCAGACACTCACGCACCGGTTCCAGGCACTCGCGCGCCAGTTCGAAACACTGACGCGCCAGTTCCAGCCACCCGGGCTCCGGTTCCAGATACCCGCCCACCGCCCTCACCGGGATGCCCGAAGGCCCTCACGGACCTCCTCCAGTGCCGGCATGCCGCCCATCCGCTGCTGACATCCCCTGTCAGCAGGGACGGCGCACACTGCCGGCTCCTTCCAGTGACGGAGCCGCCATGAGCAAGACGCTGACGTTCTATACCCACCCCATGTCCCGCGCCCGCATCGCGCGCTGGATGCTGGAGGAGACCGGCCTGCCTTACGAGGAAGTCGTGCTCGACTTCGGCACCACGATGAAGTCGGCGGAGTACCTGGCGGTCAATCCAATGGGCAAGGTGCCGGCGCTGCGCCACGGCGACACCGTGGTCACCGAGAACGCGGCGGTGTGCGCCTACCTGGCCGAGCTGGTGCCGGAGAAGGGCCTGGCGCCGCCGGCCGGTTCGCCGGAGCGCGGCGATTACTACCGCTGGCTGTTCTTCCTGGCCGGCCCGGTCGAGGCGATGTTCACGGCCAAGCATGCCGGTGCGTTCGCCGCGCCGATGAACGCCGGCTACGGCAGCGAGGCCGACGTGCTGTGCGTGCTCGAGCAGGCCGTGGCCGGCCGCGAACACCTGGTCGGCAACCGCTTCACCACCGCCGACCTGTTCATGGCCGCGTTCCTCGGCTACTACATGATGATCGGGCTGCTGGAGAAGAAGCCGGCGTTCGTGGACTTCGCAAGCCGCCACGGGCAACGGCCGGCCGCGGTCGCCGCGAACGCGCGCGACGATGCGCTGGTGCCGGCGCATCCGCATCCGGCGATGGCCGGCGCCAACCCCGCCGAAATGGAGTGAGCGACATGGAAAAGACCTACCACGGCAGCTGCCACTGCGGCGCGGTCCGTTACCGGGCCACCCTCGACCTGGCCGCCGGCACCGGCAAGTGCAACTGCACCTACTGCAGCAAGCTCCGCAACTGGAGCGCCACGGCGAAGGACTTCGAGCTGCTGCAGGGCGAGGACGCGCTCGGCGATTACGGCAAGGACTGGGGCGAGGGCAACATCCACCACCGCTTCTGCAGCCGCTGCGGGATCAACCTGTACGGGCACGGCTTCATCGCCGAAGCCGGCGGCGCGTTCCTCTCTGTGCAGGTCAACACGCTGGACGATGCCAGCATCGACGAGCTGGTCTCCGGCCCGGTGCAGTACGCGGACGGCCGCAACGACAACTGGATGAATCCGCCGGCGGACGCGCGCGCGATGTGAGCGCTGGTCGGGCCATGGAGGGCCCGTCCGGATGGATTCCATGTCCGCTATCGACCCTTAGCAGGACATCCGTGGCGGCTCCCAAATAGATCAGTTGACCGGCGTAGCCTCGGGAAAAGCCGAGTGCCTTCGAGCATTCCAGTCTGAGGCCAGTACTGGTCTAACGGCCAGATTCGCGCCCGTATGCCGGTGAACTAGCGCGCACTCCTTCCGACAAACGGACGTCCGAGGCCGTGCGCATTACTCGTTGGTCCGTGCATCAGTCGCGCGCGTCGGAATGTCTCGGCACTTTCCGTACTCAGCCGCCCATTCTCTACAAATCGGTCGCATCGCAAACGGAGCGAGACCATGCCGCAGGTTGACTTCATTCAAGACGTCGATGGGTTTGCGTTCGCGAACAGGTGGACATTCGACGAGCGCGAGAAGAATGAGATCGCTAGTATCGTCAAGGACGCATTGCCGATCGCCGCCGCTGCGCTGACGCCCATCGTGATGGCGGCGTCGCCAATGATTGCGCCCGTCGCCGGGATCGCGCTCGGTCCGGTCATCCCGCTGATCGCGGCTGCAGGTCCGTTCCTGTTCCTGGCCGCGCCCAAGATCTCGGAGATGATCGTGGAAGCTGTGGTCGGTCAGATCGCAAAGGGCAGCGGCAAGGACAACCTCTGCGGAGGAATGACGGCTGCCGCCCTGGACTACCATCGCCTGGGCTGGTTGCCGCCGCGAGGCGAGGCCAACCCGGTGTATGACGCCAACGATCCGACGTCCGTGCAAAGTTGGCTGCGGCAGCGAATGTGGAATGGACAGTTGGAGAGTCACCTCGACAACACGCCGCGCGTCGTAATTTGGAAAGCCGTCGCGAGTGTCTTCGGTGACTGGGGACATGACTGGCTACGGGACAGAACCCGGGAGGAGCTTGCGAAGATATGGGCCGAGTTGTCGGCGGGCACTGCCGTTCCGATCGGACTGGTCTGGAACTACGGCGACGCCGTCGGGCATATCGTGGTGGGATATGCGCTTGAGCGCTACGGAGCAGATCAGTACGCGCTGACCGTCTACGACAACGAACATCCCGATGCGCCGCGGATCTTCGACATCGACCTTGCGCAAAGTCCGGCGATGATCATGGATCGCCAAGGTCGTGGATGCGATGGGGTCTTTCTCGCCCAGGTCAGGCCTAAGGTGCCGCCGCCTGCGATTGTGCTATCGCAATCGCTCGCGATCACGCCAGACGACTATCTGGTGGAGGGTGAATCGCTGCAGGCAGTGTTCGAGATGCGCAATTCTGGATTCGGACAAGCGCCGGATGTCGCTGGCGCCATCGCCTCGACGAGCGGACAGATCGTGGCGCCGCCGGCGGCCAGACAATTGCCGATGGTGTCGGATCCGGCGACGCCGCCCGGAACGCCGCCCGACGAAGTCGAGACGATCCCGCAGCTGTCGCCGCTTGCTGTCGACGACGAGTATGCGGTCAGCGTGCAGAGTACGACAGTGGCTGCTGGCGCTTACCAATTGGAACCGGTCGTGATGGCGGGTTCGGTGCTGCTCGGCAGGCGCGTCGTCCGTAAGCTGCCAAATCAGAATGGAGGTAATGCGGTGGCGGCTCCGCTGCGCGTCAACCCACGCTTGGGAATCAGGCCGCGTCGCGAGGCAACGGGATTCGGTTGCGCGAGGATGGTGATCGGAGGGGAATCGTTGACGCTCGATGTAGGCCTGATGTCAGTCTCCGGTCGCGGCGTGCACTTGATCGTCTGGTCGGTGACCGGGGCATTCTCGATGACTGCCTTGGGGCCAACGCTAGTAATCCCGGCATTGCCTATGTATCCCGCCAATTGCGACGTCATGGTGAAAGTAGAGCTGACGGACGGCACCGAGACCTACGGTACGACGAATGTATTTGGCGTTACGGCGGCCACGGCGGAGCGTGTCAAACGCATCTGTGAGTTGGCGCACGTTATCCAGCGCATTCCCTTGACCCGGATCCCTCTGGATCCATTGATAAACCCCGTGCGTTCGCGCGCCGTGGTATCGCACGGGAAGGGAATGCCGGAAGCAGGGCGCATTGCAGCCGAATTGCAGAAGGCGCTGGAGCCATTTGCTCGAATGCCGCCGCAACGGTAGTGGTACCCAGCGCCGTGACGCGTGGCAACGTCGGTACGTACGGGCCCGCGAAGTCCGGGGCCGACTATTTCTACGCCGCCGGCCTGGAGTACCGGGTGTGGCTGCATCCGGAGAAATGGGCCAAGCCCATGGTCGGGAGCAGGTATTACTTCGTAACCTTCGAACGTACGAGCCGGCGCTTTCGTTTTTCCGATCGACGTCCGGTGCTGAGTTGCTCCTGGCCCTGGTCCGCCAGCGCGAATCGATCAACGAGCCGAGCCCGGGCATGTTCGAGTGAGTGAAAGGGGGGCGGATCACAGAATGGCGGGTCGAGTGGCTTGCCAGCGGTCATCGCGAGCCGCACAGCATTCGACCTTCCTATCCGAGCGCGGCGCGCCAATGTCTGCTTCTGGCCGGGAGCGGAAGTTCCAGCTGAGCCAACCTTCAGGTCCACTTCCGGCCTGAAGTGGACATGCGCCTGCAGGGAGATCCGACGGTCTGGACCCATGCGTGTCGGAGCAGCTCCGTAGGCGCGATGGCGTGCGGTGTCCGCAGCGGCGCCTACAGCAGCGACTTCAGCCGGTACAGCGCTTCCAGCGCCTGCTTGGGCGTCAGTTCGTCCGGATCCAGCGCGGCGAGGGCTTCCTGCGCGGCGGAAGGCGCGGCCGCGAACAGGCCGAACTGCTGCGGCGCGTCCAACGCCTGCGGGGCCATTTCCGACGCATGCGATTCGCGGCCGCGCTGCTCGAGTTCGGCGAGGCGACGGCGCGCCTGCTGCAGCGTCGTCTTCGGCAGGCCGGCCAGTGCGGCCACCTGCAGGCCGAAGCTGCGGTCGGCCGCGCCGTCCTTGACCGCGTGCATGAACACCAGCGTCTCCTCGCCTTTCTTGTCGCGATGCTCGACCGCGTCCAGGTGCACGTTGGCGATACCGCTGTCGGGCGTGGCCAGCGCGGTCAGTTCGAAGTAGTGCGTGGCGAACAGCGTCCAGCAGCGGTTGACCGCCGCCAGGTGGCGGGCGACCGCGTCGGCCAGGGCCAGGCCGTCGTAGGTCGAGGTGCCGCGGCCGATCTCGTCCATCAGCACCAGCGAGTGCGCGGTGGCGTGGTGGAGGATGTAGCTGGTCTCGGCCATCTCGACCATGAAGGTCGACTGGCCGCGGGCGAGGTCGTCGCCCGCGCCGATGCGGGTGAGGATGCGGTCGATCGGGCCGATCTGCGCGCGCGAGGCCGGCACGAAGCTGCCGATGTGCGCCAGCAAAACGATCAGCGCGTTCTGGCGCATGTAGGTGCTCTTGCCGCCCATGTTCGGGCCGGTGATCACCAGCATGCGCCGCGGCGGCATGTCGGGATTGTCATCGGCCTCGGCGTGCAGGATCAGGTCGTTGGGTTCGAACGGTTCCTCGCGCACCGCCTCGACCACCGGATGGCGGCCGCGTTCGATGCGCAGGCAGGGTGCTTCGACCAGTTCCGGGCGCGCCCAGTCCAGCGCCTGCGCGCGTTCGGCGAAGCCGGCCAGCACGTCCAGTTCGCTGAGCGCGGCGGCGCAGCGCTTGAGCGGTTCGAGCACGCCGTTGAGCGAATCCAGCAGCGCTTCGTACAGGAACTTCTCGCGTGACAGCGAACGGTCGCGCGCCGACAGCACCTTGTCCTCGAACGCCTTCAGTTCCTCGGTGATGTAGCGCTCGGCGCCGGTCAGGGTCTGGCGGCGGGTGTAGTGCACCGGCGCCTTGTCGGCCTGGCCCTTGCTGATCTCGATGTAGTAGCCGTGCACGCGGTTGTAGCCGACCTTGAGGGTCGCAATCCCGCTGCTCTCGCGCTCGCGCGCTTCCAGGTCGACCAGGAACTGGTCGGCGTGGGTGGAAAGCCGGCGCAGCTCGTCGAGCTCGGCGTCGTGGCCCTCGGCGATCACCCCGCCGTCGGCCAGCTTGAGCGGCGGTTGCGGATTCACTGCGCCGGCGAGCAGCTGCGCGGTGGCGTCGTGCTGGCCCATCTCCGCGGCCAGGGCCTGCAGCCGCGGCGAATCCAGCGGCGCAAGCTGCGCGCGCAGTTCCGGCAGCATCGCCAGGCCGCCGCGCAGCGTGGACAGGTCGCGCGGCCGCGCCGAGCGCAGGGCCACGCGGGTGAGGATGCGTTCGAGGTCGCCCAGGCCGCGGAAGGCGTCGCGCAGTCCGCTGTCGCCACCGCTGCCGGCCAGGGTGGCCACCGCATGGTGGCGTCCGCCCAGCACGGCGCGATCGCGCAGCGGCCGGTGCAGCCAGCGCCGCAGCAGGCGCCCGCCCATCGGGGTGATGGTCGAGTCGAGCACGCCCAGCAGCGTGTGCCGGGTATCGCCATCCACGCGGGTGTCCAGTTCCAGGTGGCGACGCGTGGCCGCGTTCATCGCGATCGCATCGGCCGAAGTCTCCAGGGCGATGGCGGTCAGGTGCGGCAGTTGCTGCTTCTGGGTCTCCTCGACGTAGCCGAGCAGGGCGCCGGCGGCGGCCACCGCCAGCGGCTTGTCCTCGATGCCGAAGCCGGTGAGGTCGTGCAGGCCGAAGAAGCGCAGCAGCTGGCGGCGGCCGCTGTCCGGATCGAACAGCCACGGCGGGCGGCGACGCAGGGCGCCGGCGCTCATCGGCGGCAGGCCTTCCTCGTCGGGTACCAGCAGTTCGGCCGGTTCCAGCCGCGCCAGTTCGGCGAGCAGCTGGTCGTCGTTCTCGACCTGGTTGACCAGGAAACGGCCGCCGGCCAGGTCGGCCCAGGCCAGGCCATAGCCCGAGCGCCCGCGCGACACGGCCATCAGCAGGGTGTCGCGGCGCTCGTCCAGCAACGCCTCGTCGGTCACCGTGCCGGGAGTAACAATTCGCACCACCTTGCGCTCGACCAGGCCCTTGGCCAGCGCCGGGTCGCCGATCTGTTCGCAGATCGCCACCGATTCGCCCAGCGCGACCAGCCGCGCCAGGTAGCCCTCGTAGGCGTGCACCGGCACGCCGGCCATCGGGATCGGCGCGCCACCGGAACTGCCGCGCTGGGTCAGGGTGATGTCGAGCAGGCGCGCGGCCTTGCGCGCGTCGTCGTAGAACAGCTCGTAGAAGTCGCCCATGCGGAAGAACAGCAGCAGGTCCGGATAGTCGGACTTGGCCGCGAAGAACTGCTTCATCAGCGGCGTGTGTTCGGGGGCTGCTGCGGACGTGTCGACGGGCTTGGCCATTGCTGCGGCGGTGGGGCAGGGCCGCCGATTGTAATGGCCTGCGCGCGCCGGCGGCCTGGCGGCGGCGCGGTGGAGGTCGGTGGCAGTGGTGCGCGCAAGCCCCGATCCGTGGCGTCCGGCAGGGTCGTGCCGCCGCCGGTCGCGTTAGGATCGGGCTTTCCGATCCATGCAGGAGTCCACATGCCCATCCGCCGTTCCGCTTGCCTGCTGCTGCTCGCCGCCGGCCACGCCTTCGCTGCCGGCGCCGCCACCGACCCGCACCAGCTGGCCCGCGAGGCCGTCATCGTCGACACCCACATCGATGCGCCCGGCGAACTGATGGATGGCTGGAGGGACCTGGGCGAGCTCACGCCCGATCGCGAGTTCGACTACCCGCGCGCGCGCGAAGGCGGGCTGGACGTGGCCTTCATGTCGATCTACACCTCCCCCGGGGAGGACCGCGCAGGCACCGCGCGCGGCATCGCGCACAAGCAGATCGACGCGGTCGAGGCGATGGTCGGCCGGCACCCGGACCGTTTCGCCCTGCTGGACTCGCCCGGCGACGTCGACCGCCTGCGCGCCGACGGCCACGTGCTGCTGGCGCTGGGCATGGAGAACGGCGCGCCCCTGGGCGACGACCTGGCCGAGCTGGCCCGCTTCCATGCGCGCGGCGTGCGCTACATCACCCTGGCCCACAGCGAGAGCAACCGGATCAGCGATTCGTCCTACGGCCTCCAGCGCCAGTGGCAGGGACTGAGCCCGTTCGGCCGGAAGGTGGTCGCCGAGATGAACCGGCTCGGGATCATGGTCGACGTCTCGCACCTGTCCGACGACGCGGTGCGCCAGGCGGTCGAGCTGAGCACGGTGCCGGTGATCGCCAGCCATTCGGGCTTCCGCCACTTCACCCCGGGCTTCGAGCGCAACCTCAGCGACGAGCTGGCCAAGGCGATCGCGGCCCGCGGCGGCGTGGTCCAGGTCACCTTCGGCAGCGCCTTCGTCAATCCGCAGATGGCCGCCGATACCCAGGCCTATTTCCAGGCCGACGCCGAGCTGGAGAAGCGCAATGCCGCCGCGCGTGCCGCCGGCCGGCCGGAAGAAGACGAGGCCGCGTTCAACAAGGAGTGGAAGCGCACGCACCCGCCGCGTCCGACCGCGATCGAGGCGGTGGTCGACCACATCGACCACGGGGTCAAGCTGGTCGGCATCGACCACATCGGCCTGGGCTCGGACTTCGATGGCGTGTCGGGCAACCTGCCCGAGGGCCTGCGCACCGTCGCCGACTATCCCAACCTGATCGCCGCCCTGCAGGCGCGCGGCTATTCGGACGCGGACCTGAAGAAGATCCTGGGGGGCAACCTGCTGCGCGTGTGGTCGGCGGTCGAGGCAGGGAGCGCGCGGTCGAAGGATTGAGCGCGGGTCGCGGCGCGGGGATGTAATAGTTTCCAGGCAGGCCCGACCGGATAGTGCAAGGCATGGACCACGACCACGATCACGATCACCACGATGGTGCCGACCGCCATCCCGGCGACTCGCGCGAGCGCGCGCATGGACATGCGCACGGCCACGCCGGCCACCACCACGGGCCAGGCGGCCACACCCACGTGCCCTCGGAGATCCGCTTCGAACGGCCGTTGTGGTGGGCGCTCGGGCTTACCGCGACCGTGCTGGTGGCCGAGGTGGTCGGCGCCTGGCTGACCAACAGCCTGGCACTGCTCTCCGATGCCGCGCACATGGCCACCGATACCCTGGCCCTGGCGATCGCCCTGGTCGCGGTACGGCTGGCGCGCAGGCCGCCGGACGCGAAGCGGACCTACGGCTATGTCCGCTTCGAGGCGCTGGGCGCGCTGGCCAATGGTTCGATGCTGTTCGTGCTGGCCGGCTACATCCTGTGGGAAGCCTGGCACCGGTTCCGCGCCCCCATGCCGGTCGCGAGCGCGGGCATGCTGGTGGTGGCGTTGCTCGGCCTGGCCTGCAATCTCGTCTCGATGCGCCTGCTGCAGGCGGGCAGCGGGCAGAGCCTCAACGTCAAGGGCGCCTACCTGGAGGTCTGGAGCGACATGCTCGGCTCCCTGGCCGTGATCGTGGCGGCGCTGGTGATCCGCTTCACCGGCTGGCTGTGGGTCGACCCCTTGCTGGCGGTCATGATCGGCCTGTGGGTGCTGCCGCGGACCTGGGTGCTGGTGCGCGAGGCACTGAACGTGCTGATGGAAGGCGTACCCCCGGGAGTGGACCTCGCCGCCGTGCGCGCGGACCTGGAAGCGCATGCGCAGGTGACGGGCATGCACGACCTGCACGTGTGGGCGCTTGCATCGCGCACCCCGGCGATGACCGCGCACGTGGTCCTCGCCGAAGGCGCGGAAGGGGCTGCCGTCCGCCGCGAGCTGGAGCAGATGCTCGAGCAGCGCCACCGGATCGTGCACGTGACCCTGCAGATGGAAGCCGCGGGCGAGGATCACTGCGGCGGCACCAACTGTGACCGCAGTCACGCCTGAGTGAACTCGGCAATGCCGTGAGCCAAGGCCTCCATTCTTAATCGGCCTTCTGCGTATCGCCGCACCGCAAAATGCGCTATTTGTGAAGCGGGTTTAACGTCCGGGTGTGGATACCGGTCCGAATGGTCCGGTTCCGCCGCCTGACGAGCGCACCGGCGTTACCGCAGAAAGAGAACATCCGCCATCAAATTACCCTGGGGAGGGAACCATGGCCTGCGCAACCTTTAAGCACACTGGACTGGCGATCGCCGTGGTCGCCGCGTTGTCGGCCATTCCTGCCGCACGCGGCCAGTCGGCCGCCACGCCGGCGCCATCGGCCGAAGAGCCGGTGACGCTCTCGACCATGACCGTGACGGCGCAGAAGCGCGAACAGGCACTGCAGGAAGTGCCGATCACGGTGAACGTGCTCAGCGAACAGCTGCTGCAGGACACCGGCGTGCGCGACATCAAGGACATGCAGGTGCTGGTGCCGGGCCTGACCGTGACCAGCACGCAGAGCGCGGCGCAGACCGTGGCCCGCATCCGCGGCATCGGCACGGTGGGCGACAACGCCGGCCTGGAATCGTCGGTGGGCATCGTCGTCGACGGCGTCTACCGCGCGCGCAACAGCGTCGGCTTCACCGACCTGGGCGAGCTGGAGCGGATCGAAGTGCTGAAGGGCCCGCAGGGCACCGTCTTCGGCAAGAACACATCGGCGGGCGTGATCAACGTCATCACCCGCCGCCCGAGCTACACGCAGAGTGCCGAAGGCGAAGTGACCCTCGGCAACTACGGCGCGCTCGGCCTGGCCGGCGCGTACAACGATGCGCTCGGCGAGAAGACCGCGCTGCGCATCTACGCGGCCCAGCGCACGCGCGACGGCGTCGACGACGTGCGCATCGCCAACGGCCCGCGCAACCGGACCGACGACGGCGACCAGAACATGCACACCCTGCGCGGCCAGCTGCTGTGGGAGCCGTCGGACAATGTCGAGGTCGTGTTCGCCGCCGACTACACCAGCCGCGAGGAGAACTGCTGCGTCACCGTCACCACCGTGCGTGGTCCGACCGCGGCCATCCTCAATGCGCTCACCCCCGGTGGCGAGGCGGTGATCCCGGTCGCCGACCCGGACCGTCGCCTGGCCTACAGCAACCGCAGCACCGAGCAGGACATCAAGGACAAGGGCATCCAGGCCGAGGTGAACTGGACCACGCCGTGGGCCAATGAAGCGGTGCTGACCTCCATCACCGCCTCGCGCGAGTGGCAGGCGATCAACGGGCTCGACTTCGACTACAGCGCCGCCGACGTGCTGTACCGCGCGCCGGACGAGGACGAGTCGCTGACGAAGTTCAAGACCTTCAGCCAGGAATTCCGCCTGACCGGGTCCAGCGAAAGCATCGACTGGATGGTCGGCCTGTTCTATTCGAACGAGGACCTGGACCGCAACGAGACCTACCGTTACGGCCGCGCCTACGAGCCGTACCTGTCGACTGCGCTGATCGGCCAGATCAACCCGGCGCTGGCCTTGCGCCCGGATGCGCCGCTGTTCCTGTCGCAGGCCACCGGCCGTCCGTTCGGCACGCTGTTCCCGGGCCTGGCCACGCTCGACACCTACAAGCAGAACGCCGAAAGCACCGCGATCTTCACCAACAACACCTGGCACGCCACCGACGCGTTCGACGTCACCGTCGGCCTGCGCTACACCAACGAAAAGAAGACGCTGGAGTCCAACTACACCAACCCCAACGGCAGCCTGGCCTGCGCCTCGTACTTCCTGCCCAACGGCCAGGTCAACCCGGCGGCATTGCAGCGCATCGGCGCGGCGCTGGTCTCGCGCGGCGTGCCGGCCGCCGCGGTGCCGACCATCGCGCCGCAGGTGATCGGCTTCACCTGCCTGCCGTGGGCGAACGTGGCCCACAACGGCCGCGCCACCGACCAGGAGCGTTCGGAGAAGGAGTGGTCCGGCACCTTGAAGCTGGCCTACAGCTTCAGCGATGACGTGATGGCCTACGGTTCGTACGCGCGCGGCTACAAGGCGGGCGGCTTCAACCTCGACCGCGTGCAGTCCTCCAACGGCCTGTCCAGCGGCACCCAGGGCATCCTGCCGGTGGACGACACCTCGTTCCCGGGCGAGTTCGTCGACAGCTTCGAGCTGGGCACCAAGACCACCTGGGCCGGCGGCAACCTGCTGTTGAACGCGGCGTTGTTCTACCAGGAGTACACCGACTTCCAGCTCAACAGCTTCCTGGGCACCAGCTTCGTGGTCCGTTCGATCCCGAAGGTGACCTCGCAGGGCCTGGATGCGGAAATGCTCTGGAACACCGGCATCGACGGCCTGTCGATGCAGGCGGGCCTGGTCTATGCCGATACCCAGTACGGCGACGACGTGCTGCCCGACGCGGGCCTGGTGCTGCTGCCGGGCAGCCAGATGAGCTTCGCGCCGAAGTGGTCGGGCAATGCCAACGTCACCTACGAATGGGACATGGGCTCTCGCCTGGTCGGCCGCTTCAACATCGGCGCCAAGTACATGTCCGAGTACAACACCGGTTCGGACCTGGATCCGGAGAAGCTGCAGGACGCCTACACCCTGGTCAATGCGCGCATCGGCCTCGGCGATGTGAACCAGCGCTGGACGCTGGAGCTGTGGGGCCAGAACCTCACCGACGAGACCTACAAGCAGGTGGGCATCGACGCGCCGATCCAGACCGGTTCGTGGAACGCCTTCCTGGGTTCGCCGCGGCTGTACGGTGTGACCCTGCGCGTTCGCTACTGATCGCGCGGGCAGGGATGGACAGGGAGGGGTCGCCATGGCGGCCCCTCTTTTTTGTCCGGGGCGCCTTGGCGCTCCTTTATTTGCCCCGGCCGTCCTGGCGGCCCCTTTCTCTTGCCCGGGGCGCTTCGGCGCTCCGTGTTCTTTGCGGGTCAGCGAGCGCAGGGCCGGGCAGGTGGCTGGTGCACCGGTGCGAATGCCCCTGGAGGCGAATGTCCCCCGGCGACGGCCTGCGGCCATCGCCTCCTCCTTGATTTCGCCTCCAGGGGCATTCGCACCGGTGAGCGGAGGTGTGCGGCGGTTACAGGGCGAAAGCTGTCGTGGCTGGGGGCGTGCGCGGGTGGCACAGGGGCGGTTGCCAGCGGCCTGCGGGCAGACAGGGGGGAGCGTTTGGGCTAAAACGTCCGCATCCCCCCAAGCGCCTCCCCACATGCCGATTCCTTCCGATGCGCAGCTGCGCGAACAGGCCGATGCCCTCGGCAAGCGGTTGCGTGCCGTCCGCGAACACCTGGTCACGGCCGAAAGCTGCACCGGCGGCTGGATCGCCAAGAGCCTGACCGACATCGCCGGCTCCTCGGACTGGTTCGACTGCGGGATGGTGGTCTACAGCTACGAGGCCAAGCAGGGCCTGCTCGGCGTGCGTCCGCAGACGCTGGAGGAACACGGCGCGGTCAGCCGCGAGACGGCGATCGAGATGGTCTCCGGTGCGCTGGTCCATTCCGGCGCCAGCGTGGCCGTGGCGGTCACCGGCATCGCCGGTCCGGGCGGCGGCAGCGAGGACAAGCCGGTGGGCACGGTTTGGATCGCCTGGAAGCGACGCGGCGGTTATGCGCGCGCGCAGGTGTTCCATTTCGAGGGTGACCGCGAAGCGGTCCGGCGGCAGACGGTGGGCCAGGCGCTGGCCGGGATCGCGGAGCTGTTGCCGTGAGCCGCGCGGGCCGTCTCGCCCGGTCGCGGAGTACGCACTGATGTGGGAGACCCTCGGCACCGTCCGCGACCTGGGCAGGCTGCAGCAGATCGCATCGGTCCTGGTCGGTTACGGCTTCGGCGACATGGTCCGGCGCATCGGCCTGGCCGGCGCGCTGGAACGCGCCGGGCGCCTGCTGCACTGGCAGGATCCGCAGGCGATGGCGCACATGGCCCCACCCGAGCGCGTGCGCCGCGCGCTGGAGGACCTGGGCCCGACCTTCGTCAAGCTCGGCCAGGTGCTGGCCACGCGCGTGGACCTGTTCCCGCCGGAGTGGATCGGCGAACTGGGCAAGCTGCAGAACGCGGTGCCGCCGCTGCCGTTCGAGCGGGTGCGCGCGCAGCTGGTCGAAGACCTGGGGGCGGAACCGGAAGCGGTGTTCGCGCAGCTCGATGAAACGCCACTGGCCGCCGCCTCGCTCGCGCAGACCCATCGCGCCTGGCTGGTCGATGGCACCGCCGTCGTCCTGAAGATCCGGCGGCCCGGCATCCGCGACACCGTGGAAGCGGACCTGCGCCTGCTGGCGCGACTGGCCGAGATCGTCGAGGCGCAGGCGCCGGACCTGCAGCGCTACCGCCCGCGCGAAGTGGTGCAGCAGTTCGCGCAGTCGCTGCGCCGCGAGCTGGATTTCGCCGCCGAATGCCGCAACGCCGAGCGCATCGCGGCCAATTTCGCCGGCCATGAGGAGATCGTGGTGCCGCGCGTGCACTGGCAGTGGACCAGCGAGCGGCTCAACGTGCAGGACTTCGTCGCCGGCATTCCCGGCCCGGACCTGGCCGCGGTCGACGCATCGGGAATGGATCGTAAGCACCTGGCCCAGGTCGGCGCCGGCATCGTGCTGAAGATGGTGCTGGAGGACGGTTTCTTCCACGCCGACCCGCACCCGGGGAACATCTTCTACCTGTCCGGCGAACGCATCGGGGTGATCGACTTCGGCATGGTCGGGCGCGTGTCCGAGCAGCGCCGCTTCCAGATCGTGCAGCTGCTGCACGGCCTGGTCGAGCGCGAGGCGCAGGCGGTGACCGACGTGCTGCTGGAGTGGGGCGAGGGCGCGGGCGAGGCCGACGAGACGCGCCTGCAGGCCGACATCGGCGCCTTCGTCGACCAGTACCGCGGGGTGCCGCTGAAGGACCTGCGGATGGGCGCGATGCTGCTGGACGTGACCACGATCCTGCGCGACCACGGCCTGAGCCTGCCGCCGGACCTGGCGCTGATGATCAAGGCATTCCTGACCCTGGAGGGCTTCGGTCGCCAGCTGGACCCGGACTTCGACATGGCCGGCGCCGCGCGTCCGTACGTGGAGAAGGTGATGCTGGCGCGCTGGTCGCCGCGCGCGCTGCTGCGCCGCGGACGCCGTGGCGCGATCGACGCGCTGGAGCTGGCCGGCGACCTGCCGCGCGAACTGCGCCGGCTGCTGCGCGCCGCGCGACGCGGGCGCCTGAACATGCAGATCGAGGTGACCTCGCTGAAAGCCTTCGGCGAGCAGGTCGATCGCGCCGCCAACCGGCTGACGATGGGCGTGGTCACCGCCGCGCTGGTGATCGGCTCGTCGATCGTGATGAACAGCGCCGGCGGCGGCGTCCCCAGCCGCTGGCTGCTCGGGCTGGGCGTGGCCGGCTTCATCGGCGCCGCGCTGACCGGGTTGTGGATCCTGCTGTCGATCTGGCGCAGCGGGCGGCGCTGAGCTCAGTCGCCGTCCGGACGATATTCGAGCAGGTCGCCAGGCTGGCACTCAAGCGCCTTGCAGATCGCCTCCAGCGTGCCGAAGCGCACGCCCTTGACGTGCCCCTGCTTGAGCAGCGAGAGGTTGGTCTCGCTGATGCCGATCGCGTCGGCCAGGTCTTTCGACTTCATCTTGCGCCGCGCCAGCATCACGTCGAGGTTGACGATGATCGGCATCAGACGAAGCTCTCGCTTTCGGTCTTCAGGATCAACGCCTGTTGGATGATGCGTTGAAGCAGGGTGAGTCCGATCAGTCCGAGGATCCCGAAATACAGGGGGCCGGCGCTGAAATCGAGATCGACGAAGTTCCTGAACTCGAGGGTCGAGGTCTTTGAAAGCCAGCAGTCGGTCAGCACTTGTGCAGTGAACGACAGCGCGATCGACATCGCCAAGCATGGCCAGCGCAGGTTACCCAGGGAACGCGCGGTGCGGTCGCCAAGGGGTGAGGCGCTGGAAAGGTGGGTGCCCAGGCGGCGGACGAATTCCAAAGATGCCGCCGCGACGGCGGTCTTGATCATGCCGAGCAGGTTGAGCGATGCGAATTCGCCCCGTAGGTAGGCGTGCCGCATGAACTCCACGGGTTGCATGCCTGTTACCGGCTCCTGAATCCAATAGAGAACCCAGGGGACCCGCACCAGCGAGTAGACGAGCGCGATCTGGCCGAGGTGGCAAGGATCGAAACGATCCGTCCGCATTTGCGGATGTACTGCCCGTTGATGATGTAAGTCCTGGTGTCCATAGGCTCGCTGGTGATTGGAAAGGGTGCCCCGGTTCGTCAGGGGGCTGGCTTCATCCGGCGCAGATGCGTCGGTGCAAATCGAATTGCGCGCGCCGGGGCAGGCCGGCAGAGAGAGGCAGGTCTGGGTTGATGTCGATGGCGTCGGTCCGCGCCCTTGCCGTCGCCAGCTGCGGCCTCCAGCAGTGCATCGGGGTACACCAGGTTTGGCATCAGACGAAGGCCTCGTTCTCACAGGCAACCGCCACGGCGCGCGCGATCAACAGCGCGATGCACCAGGCCGTGACGATCGCCACGATGGTGGGCAGCAATCCGTTCGTGTTGATGTTCAGCGAGGTCTCGACTTCGTATCGATTCCAGGCAAGCAGGAGCAAAGCGGAGGCCGCGGCCTGGAACAGCGCCCAGGCAGCCAGGGCCCAAGTGAGATGGCGGAAGGCGGCGCCGGTCGCGGGAGAGATCACTGGGTGCGCGCACAGACGCCAGCCCAGTTCCGCAACTGCGAACCAGGGCAGAAGGCTTCCGAGCGTCCCCACCGCGAGCGCGGCGATTGCGATCGTGCGTGCGGCGGGGTGGCCGGCGAGCCCGACATAGTCGTTGGAGAGGAGGCCGACCTCGAGTACGGGGGGCTGGAGGTCCCCGGCTGCGATGAAAAAGATCGAAGAGGCCACATCGAACACGGAACCGAGCAGGCCAGCGAGTGCCAGGCACGTCAGGATGAGTCCGAAACCGAGGTGCGACGACCGAGTCATTCATTCATCTCGTTGAATAATTTATGTGAAACATAAATTACATCGAGTGATCATTTCAAGAGCTTGTGGGCTGTCTTCGTTAGTAGTATTACTACTAACCATGGACCTGACCGATACCCAGCAAGCCATCCTTGCCCTGATCGCCGAGCGGATCGAAGCGGAGGGCATGCCGCCTTCGCAGGCCGAAATCGCCCGCGCCTTCGGCTTCAAGGGCGTGCGCGCGGCGCAGTACCACCTGGAGGCGCTGGAAGCGGCGGGGGCGATCGAGCGTCTGCCCGGCCGCGCCCGCGGCATCCGGGTCAAGGTCGCACCGCTGCCGCCACAGGCCCGACTGGCGCTGCCGCCGGCCATGAACGACGACGCGCTGCGCCTGCCGGTGCTGGGCCGGGTCGCTGCCGGCACTCCGATCGGCGCCGATGTGCCGGCCGACATGGCCGAGAGCTTCCTGGTGCTGGACCGGGTGCTGTTCTCACCCTCGCCGGACTACCTGCTCAAGGTGCAGGGCGATTCGATGCGCGACGAGGGGATCTTCGACGGCGACCTGATCGGCGTGCACCGCACCCGCGACGCACGTTCGGGCCAGATCGTGGTGGCGCGGGTGGACGAGGAGATCACGGTCAAGCTGCTGAAGATCGGCAAGGACCGCATCCGCCTGCTGCCGCGCAACCCGGACTACGCCCCGATCGAGGTTCTGCCCGACCAGGACTTCGCCATCGAGGGGCTGTACTGCGGCCTGGTCCGGCCGAACCGCTGATGCCGGTTTTCTCTCACGGCGGGGCATTTTCCGACACCCGGCCGCGGCCTGCGGCGATGGTCCCGGACTGGCGGCAAGACTAATTTCGATCCCGTCGCCCGACGTCGCAGCCTGTGCGACCGGGCCACCCCAGACTTCGCAACACACCACTGACACCCGAGGACGACCCCGATGGACGAGAACAAGAAGCGCGCACTTGCAGCAGCCCTGAGCCAGATCGACAAGCAGTTCGGCAAGGGTTCGGTGATGCGCATGGGCGACAAGGTCATCGAACCGGTGGAAATCATCCCTACCGGCTCGCTGATGCTGGACATCGCCCTGGGCATCGGCGGCCTGCCGCGCGGGCGGGTGGTCGAGATCTACGGCCCGGAGTCGTCGGGCAAGACCACGCTGACCTTGCAGGCCATCGCCCAGTGCCAGAAGCGCGGCGGTACCGCGGCGTTCATCGATGCCGAGCACGCGCTGGACCCGATCTACGCTGCCAAGCTGGGCGTCCAGGTCGATGATCTGCTGCTGTCGCAGCCCGACACCGGCGAGCAGGCCCTGGAGATCGCCGACATGCTGGTGCGCTCGGGCTCGGTCGACATCGTCGTGGTCGACTCGGTCGCCGCGCTGACCCCGAAAGCCGAGATCGAAGGCGAGATGGGCGACCAGCTGCCGGGCCTGCAGGCCCGTCTGATGAGCCAGGCGCTGCGCAAGCTGACCGGCAACATCAAGCGCTCCAACACCACCGTGGTCTTCATCAACCAGCTGCGCATGAAGATCGGCGTGATGATGCCGGGCCAGAGCCCGGAAGTGACCACCGGCGGCAATGCGCTGAAGTTCTATGCCTCGGTGCGCCTGGATATCCGCCGCATCGGTGCGATCAAGAAGGGCGACGAGATCATCGGCAACCAGACCAAGATCAAGGTGGTCAAGAACAAGCTGGCGCCCCCGTTCAAGCAGGTGATCACCGAGATCCTGTACGGCGAGGGCATCAGCCGCGAGGGCGAGCTGATCGACATGGGTGTTGAGGCCAAGCTGGTCGAGAAGTCGGGCGCCTGGTACAGCTACGGCACCGAGCGCATCGGCCAGGGCAAGGACAACTCGCGCCAGTACCTGCGCGAGAACCCGCAGGTGGCTGCGAAGCTGGAATCCGAGCTGCGCGAAAAATTCCAGCCGGCCGAAGCGGTGCGCAGCGAAGAGGAAGGCGACGACGAGTAAGCCGGGCGACCGGCAACGGGTGTCCGTTCCCCGGCGGTGCGCTGTCAGTGGCGTGCCGGCGGGGAACGGTCCTTGAAAGCCAGGAGGGCAGGCGCCAGGGACGGCGCACATCTTCCAGCGGAACCATGACCCAGCATTCAAACGACGATTCGCCCCAGGACCACCGGCCGCAGGACGACGAGGGTCAGGTGGGAGCGGCCGAAGCCTCGGCGCCGGCCGGTTCCACGCGGCGCAGGAAGCGACCCGAGCCCACCCCGGTGCAGCGTGCGCTTGGCCTGCTGGTCAGGCGCGAGCATTCGCGCAAGGAGCTGACCCGCAAGCTGGCCGCGCGCGGGGTGGATGCCGGCGAAGCCGCTGCTGCGGTCGAACGCCTGGCCGGCGAGGGCTGGCAGGACGACCGTCGCTTCGCCGAATCGCTGGTCCGGGGCCGCGCGCTTGGCGGCTATGGGCCCTTCTACATACGCGCCGAGCTGGGCACGCATGGCCTGGGTGCCGAAGCCGTCGCCGCCGCATTGGACAGCTACGAAGGCGACTGGGCGGCCAACGCCCGCGACCTGGTCCGCCGCCGCTTCGGCCCCGCGGGCCCAGGCGATCTGCAGCAGCGGCGCAAGGCCGCCGACCTGTTGGCCCGGCGCGGTTTCGATGGCGACAGCATCCGCGCGGCCACGCGCTGGGACCCGGACGACTGAGTCGCGGGTATCCGGACCGGGCCTGCCCCGGACCGTGACTCCCGGCCTCTGCTACCCTTTAGTCCGTCGAAAATCCCGTCCCGCCGGGCCGCCTTGGCGTGTCCCCCGGCCCGGACCTGTCCGCCAGCGAAAGCCAGATGACCTCCACTCCGTACACCACCGCCCGCATCCGCAGCGATTTCCTCGAATTCTTCCAGGGCAAGGGCCACACCATCGTGCCCTCGGCCCCGCTGGTGCCGGGCAACGACCCGACCCTGCTGTTCACCAACTCGGGCATGGTCCAGTTCAAGGACGTGTTCCTCGGCGCGGAGAAGCGCAGCTACGTGCGCGCGGCCGACGTCCAGCGCTGCCTGCGCGCCGGCGGCAAGCACAACGACCTGGACTCGGTCGGTTACACCGCGCGCCACCACACCTTCTTCGAGATGCTGGGCAACTGGTCGTTCGGCGACTACTTCAAGAAGGACGCCATCGCCTGGGCCTGGGAGCTGCTGACCGGGGTGTGGAAGCTGCCGGCCGAGCGCCTTCTGGTCACCGTCTACCACAACGACGACGAGGCCTACGCGCTGTGGCGCGACATGGTCGGCGTGCCGGAAGAGCGCATCGTGCGCATCGGCGACAACAAGGGCGCGCCGTTCGCCTCGGACAACTTCTGGCAGATGGCCGACACCGGCCCCTGCGGTCCGTGCACCGAGATCTTCTTCGACCATGGCGCGCACATCGCCGGCGGCCCGCCCGGTTCGCCGGACGAGGATGGCGACCGCTACATCGAAATCTGGAACCTGGTGTTCATGCAGTTCGACCGCCAGCCCGACGGCACGCTGATCCCGCTGCCGGCGCCGTGCGTGGATACCGGCATGGGCCTGGAGCGCCTGGCCGCGATCCTGCAGCACGTGCATTCCAATTACGAGATCGACCTGTTCCAGGCGCTGATCCGCCAGGCCGCCGAGCTGACCGGTGCGGACCTGGAGAACAAGTCGCTGCGCGTGATCGCCGACCATATCCGCGCCAGCGCGTTCCTGATCGTCGACGGCGTGCTTCCCTCGAACGAAGGTCGCGGCTACGTGCTGCGCCGGATCATCCGCCGCGCGTTGCGCCATGGCTGGATGCTCGGCGTGCGCCAGCCGTTCTTCCACAAGCTGGTCGGCACCCTGTCGGCGCAGATGGGCGATGCATATCCGGAACTGCCGGCCGCGCGCGACCTGGTCGAACGCGCGCTCAAGGCCGAGGAAGAGCGCTTCGCCGAGACGCTCGACGCCGGCATGAAGATCTTCGAGGACGTGGCCGCTCGCGTGACTGACGGGGTGATCCCGGGCATCGATGCGTTCCGCCTGTACGACACCTACGGATTCCCGCTGGACCTGACCGCCGACATCGCGCGCGAGCGTGGGCTGGTGGTGGACAACGCGGGTTTCGACGTGGCGATGGAGCAGCAGCGCAAAACCGCGCGCGCGGCGGGCAAGTTCGGTGGTGGCGTGCAGCTGCCGGCCGACCTGGTGGCCACGCTGCAGCCGACCGCGTTCCTCGGTCACGACGAACTGCAGGCCGGCGACCTCAAGGTCGTCGCGTTGCTGCGCGACGGCCGGCCGGTGGAGTCCGTCGCCGCGGGCGACGAGGCCATCGTGTTGACCGACCGCACGCCGTTCTACGCCGAATCCGGCGGCCAAGTCGGCGATACCGGTGAATTGACCGGCGCCGGCGTGCGTTTCGATGTCGCCGACACGCAGAAATTCTCCGGCCAGTTCCACGGCCACGTCGGGCGCGTCGCGCAGGGCGCGCTGAAGGTCGGCGATGTGCTTTCGGGCGAAGTCGATGCCGGACGCCGTTCGACCATCGTGCTCAACCATTCGGCGACCCACCTGCTGCACGGCGCGCTGCGTGGCCTGCTGGGCACGCACGTGGCGCAGAAGGGTTCGCTGGTCGCGCCCGATCGCCTGCGCTTCGATTTCTCGCATTTCCAGCCGATCGCAAGCGGTGAGCTGGCACAGATCGAACGCCAGGTCAACGACGAGGTGCGCGCCAACCATGCGGTCGTGATCAAGCAGATGGACATCCAGTCCGCGCTCGACGCCGGCGCGATGGCGCTGTTCGGGGAGAAGTACGGCGAGCGCGTGCGCGTGGTGACGATGGGTGACTCGGTCGAGCTGTGCGGCGGCACGCATGTGGGCCGCACCGGCGACATCGGCCTGTTCAAGATCGTGTCCGAAGGCGGCGTCTCCGCCGGCGTGCGCCGGATCGAGGCGGTGACCGGGCAGGGCGCGCTGGACCACGTGGCCGCCGAAGGCCGCAGCCTGGACGAGGCCGCTTCGGTGCTTGGTGGCAGCCGCGGCGACGTGGTCGACAAGGCCCGCTCGCTGGCCGACCGCATCCGCAAGCTCGAGCGCGAGATCGAATCGTTCAAGGCCAAGGCTGCCAGCAGTGCGGCCGCCGACCTGGCCTCGGCCGCGGTGGATGTCGGCGGGATCAAGGTCCTGGCCGCGCGCCTGGAAGGCATCGACGCGAAGGGTCTGCGCGAAACCGTGGATCGGCTCAAGCAGCAGCTTGGCGATACCGTCGTCCTGCTAGCGGGTGCGCAGGACGGCAAGGCCGCCCTGGTCGCGGGGGTGAATGGCGCCGCAACGGGCCGGGTCAAGGCGGGCGAACTTCTGGCCCATGTCGCCGGTCGTATTGGTGGCAAGGGCGGCGGTCGCCCGGATCTCGCCCAGGGTGGTGGCGAGGACGGGCCCGCCCTTGCCCTCGCCCTTGAAGAAGTCGCGTCCTGGGTGGGCCAGCGCCTGCAGTGATGCCGGCGCACCCCCGCGATCCTGACACCGTTTTACCGGCCCTTGCCGGCCCGCTGGCGGGGGCAGTACGATCCGGGGCTGTTCAACCCTTCTGTACGCTGCTGTAGTGGACGCGCGAGGCCTCCCTCCGGAGGCCCTGCGGGCCGGCGAAGGCATGCCGGCGCCATGGAGATAGACAATGCTGATTCTGACCCGCCGCGTAGGCGAAACCCTGATGATCGGTGACTCGATCACCGTCACCGTACTCGGGGTAAAGGGCAACCAGGTGCGCATCGGCATTACCGCGCCCAAGGACGTGGCCGTGCACCGCGAGGAGATCTACCAGCGGATCCAGCGTGGCGAAGGCCCTGTAAACGCTGCTGACGAAGCCGATCCGGCGACCTGACCGGAAAACGTTTGCCGCGAAACGGCCCAGACGGTATCCTTTCGCGTCCCGCAAGCGCAGTGGCGCGATGCGGGCCCACGGAGTGATGCCCGAGAGGCCGAAGGGGCTCCCCTGCTAAGGGAGTATAGGGTCAAAAGCTCTATCGAGGGTTCGAATCCCTCTCACTCCGCCAGATGCGAAAAGACCCCCGGAAGGGGGTTTTTTTGTGGCCTGGAGAACGGCAGTCCCGGGAGAAAATCCCGGCGGATTCGCGACCCGTGCCCTCGCGATGCAGCGCCTGCCGGCAGGCCACCGCAGCTGCCGCGGCAACCCGTTCCATTCCGCCATCCGACGCTCTCCGGGCGCGCGCCGCACCTCAGCGCCAGGCGCCTCCGAACTGCACGATCATCGTCCGGTCCTCCGGTCCCCAAGCGTAGTCCGCACCCATGTACAGGCCCAGCTGTCGCGCCACCAGGTAGCGCACGCCCAGGCCCTTGCTGACGGCGGTGGTGGCTTCATCGAAGCCGGCACGCGCGCCCCAGGCACGGCCCGCGCCGAGGAAGCCGATGCCGGCCCAGCGCGGAGTCACGTTCCAGCGCAGCTCCGACTCCAGGACGCCGGTCGTGTCGTCCTGGTAGCGCGCCGAGGCGATGCCGCGCAGGTCGATGTAGGGCAGGCGGTAGAACGGAACGTCGCCATCGGCATGCCGGAAGTCGGCACGTCCGCCCAGCACCAGGTGCGCGCCGACCGGCCAGTAGCCATAGCCATGCGCCCGATAGGTCTGGAACGTGAGGTCGCTGCCGATCTCCGGCAGGTAGGCGTTGCCCTGGGCCATCAGCAGGTAGCCGCGCGAGGGGGTGAACGGGTTGTCGCGGCTGTCGTATTCCAGGGACAGGCCCAGGCCCGAATTGACCTGTTCGAAATCCACGTCGTCGAACAGCGGGCGTTGCCCCGGATCCTGCAGCCGCGGATCGAGGTCGGTATAGATCCACTGCGCGGAAAGGAACAGCTCGCGGTCGCCGATCCGCCGCGAGACCTGCTGCATCGAGCCCAGGCCGGTGAGGTTGACCGCCACCTGCGTCTCGGGCAGCAGGCGTCCGCTCGTATAGAAGTCGATGTTGAAGTCTGCGTCGGCCACGCCACCCTTGTAGCGCCAGGTGTCGTCGCGGAAGTGGAGCATGCCGCCACCGCCGTATGCCTTGCTGCCGTTTTCCGTCTTCATCACCAGCGCCCCGATGATGTTGGGCGCGATCATCTGGGTGCTGCCATCGGAGGCGGTACGCGTGGATGCGCTGCCCTTGGGGCGATGGAAGAAAGCGAACACCATCCCGCCGCCATAGCCGAGTGCGGGGTCGGTGATGATGATTGGCACGGGCAGGAAGCCATGGCGATCAAGCAGCCACTTCGACATGTCGAAGTGGCCATCATCCGGGTCGCGGAAAGTCGACGCTGCCACGGCAGGTTCCGCACCCGGTGCCTGCGTCGCTTCGGCCGGTACGCCTTCGCCGGCGCGCGCGGCTGCGTGCAGGTCCGCCGCCAGCGCACCGCTGGCCAGCGCGACCCATGGCATCAACCACCGCGCGGTCATGCCTGGGTCCTATCGCATCGGTCCAGGCCTGCTCATCGACGGCGTCCGCCGCCGCCCATGGGCCGCGAGAATCCGCCCGCGGGCCGCGAATAACCACCCGCCGGGCGCGAGTAGCCACCGGCGGGCCTCTGCACGCTGCCGCTGTTCGAGCGCTGGTAGCCACCCTCTCGCGCCGAGCGGTCGCGGGACAGGTCGTTGCGTGTCTGTCCGTCGAGGTTGCCTCGGTGCTGTTCGGGTCGACCCACTTCCTGCCATTCGCCGTCCTTGTAGTGGTAGACGTTGCCGTCCTTGCCGGCATAGACGTCGTCGTTGATCCTGGCCACGCCGCCGCGGTCGAACTCGCCGGTGTCGGTGTTGTAGCGGTAGCCGCCGGCGCCGCTGACGTCGACCCGCTGGCCGTCGCTGTTGATCGCGCCGCCGCCCGCCGCGCCCTCCGGGCCCGACACCTTGCCTCCAGCCATTTCGGTGGTGCGCCCGGTCCCGGTGTTGACCACCGTGCGCGTGCCGCCGGCGGCCGACTGGCCGGTATAGGGGTTGTAGGCCGCGCCGCCCGTGCCGCCGACCACGCGACCGGTCTCCGGGTTGTAGCGCACGCCCTGTGCACCGGCGCTGGTGGTGCCGGTATAGGCGTTGGTATTGACGTAGCCGCGGCCGACGCCACGTCCGCCGGTCCGTTCGTTGTAGTAGCCGCCGCGGTAGCCGCGCCCGACGTTCCCGGTGTACGGATTGGCCCAGGCCGCGCCGGTGCCGGCGACCACGGCATTGCCCCAGCGCCCGTAGAAATTCCAGGCGCCGGCACCGCCCCACCAGCCTCCGGGATAACCCCACCACGGCCCCCACCACGGGTACCAGGGGTAATAGCCCCAACCGAAGCCGAAGCTCCAGCCCGCATAGCTGCTCCAGCCGAAGTACACGCCCATGCCATAGGTGGCCGGGCAGCCGTACCAGTAGGTGTAGATCCACGGGTCGCAGTAGTAGCCGGTGCCGTAGACGACCACGCCACTGCTGGCCACGGTGCCGTAATAGCCGGGCGTGTAGCCGACGTAGACATCGTCGTCTTCGCCGCCGTAGATGCGCACGTAGGTCACGTAGTGCAGCGGCGAGCTGGTCGGGATGGAATAGATTTCCGAGGGCACGCTCTGCGCCACGCTCCACGGGCCGGTCGCGGTCGGGCCGGTGAACCAGACGCCCTTGTCGACCGCATAGAACGCTCCACCCGGCACCAGGATCACCGGCACCGGCGTGTTGGCTGCGTACTGCAGGCGGGTGCCGCCGATGGCTTCGAACTTCGGCTCGCCGTCGTACATCACCTCCAGCTTCGCCTTGCTGCGGTTGACCGTGGCCGTCTGCGGAATGCTGTTGGCGATCAGCGACTCGAACGCCTCGGGAGTTCCGGCGATCGAAGCCAGCACGCTGCCCTTCGGGCTGTCCGGCGGGATCTTTGCGAAATCCACCGGCAGCTTGTCGGGCGCGACGTGCTGCCAGGGGCCACGGCTGGATGCCGCGGTGAACCAGCGTCCGGACACCAGCACGTACCACGCGTTGTCCTTGGCGCCATTGATGATCACGTCGGCACGGCTGTTGGCGATGTAGCTCAGCGCGGTGCCCGGGATCGGCGCGAACTGCGGATCGCCGTCGACCACGATCAGCTCGGTCGGCCCGGTGCGGACGAGGATGTCGGGGAAGCCACCGGCGGCCAGCAGCTCCTGCATCGATTCCGGCGGATCGTCCAGCGTATCCACCAGCTGCGCGCCGACGGCCTGGTCGGCCGCGGCCTGCAGCGTCTTGTCGACCTTGTCGAGCCGGGTCCAGGGGCCTTCGAGTGCCGTGGCCGCGGCCCAGCGTCCGGCGAGGCGGGTGTAGTAGCGTCCATCCTTCTGCAGCAGCAGCGATCGGCTGTTGATGACCCGCTGCACGCCCTCCATCGAGGCCGGCCTGAGCGCGGGCTTGCCGTCGACGAAGATCAGCTGCGAGGGCTTGAAGGCGATCATGATCTCGGGCGGCACGTTCTTCACCGGCAGCGAGGCCGGTTTCTTCTCCGCCTGGCTCACGGCAAGCGCGGCCTCGAGCTGGTCCAGGTCGATGGTGAACGTGGCGCCGTCGCGGACCACGCTGCGCACCAGGCCCAGGTACTTGTCCTGGCTGGCGATCGCGGTCGGGAAGGTGGCGCGATCGAAGGTGGCCTTGCGCAGGGTGACCTCGCGGGCCTCCTTGTCGACCTCGGTGAGCGCGCTGAACCAGACCACGCCGTAGTCCAGGCTGTCGACCGTCTTGCCGTCGGCACCGGTCTCCACGCCGGTCTTCACCGATACGGCGAAGCGGCCCTTGAGCCGGTTGCCTTCCCAGCTTTCCATCTGCGGCTGGTAGACGGTGAAGGGCGTGCTGGATGCGCTGTACTGGCGCGGGAAGGGCCGCGCATCGATCGAGGTCGGTGCGGCACCCCAGGCGGGCAGGGAAATGACGGCCAGCAGGAAGCTGGCCACGAGGGTGGAGGTACGACCCATGCTTATCTCCCGCAGTACACGCAGCTGGTTGTGGTGGGACTCCGCAGGCAGGGCGGGTGCTCGGCTTGCGGCGCGAAGCACCGTTGCCCTGCGCGCCATCCCACGGATGGATGCATTCACGCATCATCTCCAGCTATACCGGGGGTCCGCATTGGGCCTTGGGCCTATATGTGAGGTAGTGGCGGCGAAATACGATCCAGATGGGCGGAGGCGGCGCCACTGCGCCCATTCCCGTAGATTCCATCCAGGGTGCTGCGCGGCGTGACGATGGCGTCGCGGCATCGTTCCGCGAGTAGACGATGATGCGAATCGACCGAGGGCTGCAGGTCATGGCTGCCTGAGGAGAAACGGACGAAACCGGCGCTCCTTTTCCGCAAGAACCTGATTACGACCAGAGGCGCGGCAGGCCGCCCGCGCTCCGCCGGATGCAAGGCCAGCAGCAGACCCAAAGGAGGAGTGACATGAAAGGTCTCTTAGTCATCGCAGCCATAATCCTGATGCTGGCCGGCTGCGCCAGCACCCCGACCGTGCATACCGACGCTGATCCGACCGCGAACTTCAGCGGGTACCGCACCTACACCTGGCTCAACAAGCCGGACCAGCAGGGCGTCCCGCCGCTGGCTTCGCAGCGGATCGTGGAATACGTCAACGCGCAGCTCGCCGCCAAGGGCTGGAAGGAATCGCCCAACGGCGACGTGGCCGTGGTGGCGCACGTGGCCACGCAGCAGCAGCAGAGCCTGGACACCATGTACTCCGGCCCGATGTACGGTGGCTGGGGCTGGGGCCCGGGCTGGTATGGCGGTGGCATGGGCATGAGCAGCGCCACCACGCGCGTGCGCACCTATACCGTAGGCACGCTGGTCGTGGACCTGTTCGACGTCAAGACCAAGCAGGCGATCTGGCGCGGCACGGCCAGCGATACGGTGCCCGATGATCCGGCCAAGGGCGACAAGCTGTTGCGCGCGGGCATCGCCGAGATGTTCTCGGCTTTCCCGCCGGGCAGCGTGCCGGCGAAGAAGTAACCGATACGTTCCCGGCCCGTGCCGCGAAAGCGGCCTGGTCGGGAATGCGGGACCCGGGCAGGAATCGCGGGCAAAAAAAAGGACCGGCGACAAGTCGCCGGTCCTCTGAAATGGTGCGCCCGGAGAGATTCGAACTCCCGACCGCCTGGTTCGTAGCCAGGTACTCTATCCAGCTGAGCTACGGGCGCATTTCAAGACGCGGAATTATGATGGCCCTTCGGGCGGCCGTCAATCATTTGTGTGATCGAAAGTTCGGGGCGCGATCACGCGGGTGATGGAGAGGCCAAGGCCGCAGCCACGGCGGCCGGCTGCTTCATCCAGCTGAAGTGATCGGCCGGGGCCTGCAGGGCGTGGCGATCCAGCTCCGCGACCGTGGCCGGGGCATGGCGCAACTTGGCCAGCAGGGCCTGAAGCGACGAGCGCGGCGCGAGCCAGTCGGCACGCAGGACGATGCCGCGCACCGGTCCGGTGAAGCGCGCCATGTCCGCTTCCAGGTCCGCACCCATGCCGGCTGCGGCATAGCGGTTGACCAGCCCGACCCGGGCCCAGTCCTTGATCAGGCCACGCGCCTCGGTACCACCGAAGCCGAGCCTGCGGCCGTGCAGTACGCCCTGTCGCTGCGCCAGCCAGGGCAGGAAGCGGTACACGAGCGGCAGCACCCAGCCGCGCGGCGCCGGGAAGCTGCGCCAGTAAGGAGTGCCGGAGGCGACCAGCCACAAGCCGGCGAAGGACTCCGGATGCTGGCCGGCCAGGCAGCAGGCCAGTTGTCCGCCGAGGCTGTGACCGCCCAGCAGCACCGGTACGTCACCGCGCAACGTGGCGAGGCTGGCGGGCAGGTCCAGCTCCAGCAGTTCGCGATAGCCCCAGTCCTGCGTGCGCGAAGGGCGCAGCGAACTGCTGCCGTTGCCCCGCCATTCGTGCAGGTGCACGGCGATGCCCCGCGTAGCCAGCGCCTCGGCGAAGGGCAGGTAGTGGCGGGCGGCCACGCCCAGCGCCGGCAGCCACAGCAACCGGGCCTTCGGTTGCGCGGGGAGCCGGGCCAGCAGCGTCCAGCGATGGCCGTCGTCTGCTGCGACCGATGTTTCCAGAGGGTCGATGCTCATCGGCCGGGCATCGCCGCGAAATGATCCAGCACCAGCACCTCGCCCAGGCCGGGGCGATACCCCGAGCGCAACGCGGCGTGCACGTAGTCCGCCGCGGCCGTGCAGGCATCGCGCAGGGACAGGCCGCGCGCGAGGTTCGCAGCGACGGCCGAGGCCAGCGTGCAGCCGGTTCCATGCGCATCGACCCGCAGGCGCGGGTGCGCGGTGCGCTGCTCGCCCTGTGCATCGGCCAGGATGTCGACCACTTCGCCCGGGCCGGCCAGGTGCCCACCCTTGAGGAGTACCGCCGGCGCGCCCAGGGCACGCAGCGCCGAGGCAGCCTGCGACATCGCGTCGAGGTCGTCGATGCGCCAGCCCAGCAGCAGTTCCGCTTCCGGCAGGTTCGGGGTGACCACGGTGGCCAGCGGCAGCAGGCGCTGGCGCAGCGCATCCAGTGCGTCGGCTTCCAGCAGGCGCGCGCCACTGGTGGCGACCATCACCGGGTCGACCACCACGTGCGCGGGGCGGTGCCGTTCGAGCGCGCGGGCGACGGTGTCGATGACCGTCGCGCTGGCGAGCATGCCGAGCTTGACCGCACCGATGCGGAAATCCTCGAAGCAGGCTTCGATCTGCGCGTCGAGGAACTCTGGCGGCGGCACGTGGACCGCGGTCACTCCGCGGGTGTGCTGCGCGGTCAGCGCCGCCAGCACCGAGAGTCCATGCACGCCATGCGCGGCGAAGGTCTTGAGGTCGGCCTGGATGCCGGCGCCGCCGCCGGAGTCGGAGCCTGCGATGGTCAGGACGGAGACGGGCCTGGCGTCGGATCGTGGATCGGTCATGCCGGTATTGTGCACCGGCCCTCCACCGGCGCGCCCGCTACCGGCGTCCGCTCAATCCGGTGAGGGCGGGGGGCGCGTCTCGTCAGGTCGGCGCTGCCGCATCAGTGTTACCTGCCGGTAGGCGACGTAGCCGATCCCGGTCAGTCCGGTGAGTGCGGAGGGGATCAGCAGCGCGTGGTACTGCAGGTGGCGGAACAGCCAGGCGCCAAGGATGCCGCCGCCCAGGAAGCCGCTGATGATCAGCCCGCTGAGCGTGAGCCGTCGCACCGGCAAAGGCAGGCCGCGGAGCAGATGGCCCAGGCCGATGCCCAGGTCGGTGAACATGCCGCTCAGGTGGGTGGTCCGCACCGCCGCACCGCTATAGGTGGTGACCATCGCGTTCTGCAGGCCGCAGGCCATCGCCGCCAGCCACGCGCCGAGCACCTGCTCGCGCACGAACAGCGGCACCGCTGCGGCCAGCAACAGCGATTCGAGGGCGAGGACGACGCCATAACGGCGACCCAGCCGCAGCGTGCCGTCCTGGATGACCAGTCCGCTCACCGTCGCCCCCAGGCAGAACGCGATCAGCACGCCCCACACGTGTCCGGCCGCACGCCAGTTGCCCTCGGCCAGCGCCGCGCCGAGCAGGCTGGTCGTGCCGGTGAGGTGGCTGACCGCCTGGTGCTCGAAGCCGAGGTAGCCGATCACGTTGACCATGCCGGCAATGCACGCCAGCGTGACCGCGCCGATCCAGACCCAGCGTGGCAGTTGCAGGCCCATGGTCGTGGCCGCGCCCGTCAGGAGACGGGCGCGTAGGACTCCAGGTAACCGCAGTCGGTGCGGCGCCAGGTGCGCGTCTCGTTCAACGTGCCCGACGGTTTCAGCCCGCTCCAGAATGATCGGCGCGGTTCGCCTTCAGGCCATGCGGCTACGAAGCGCCCGTGGGAGCCGCGATCCAGCAGGTAGCCGGCCTTCATCCGCGATTGGCATTTCGGGTATTCGCCGGGAACTGGAAAAGTCATTGTCGGCATGGAATCCGGAGCGGGGTTGCCGCGCCCCCGGGGGGCGCGGCGGGCGCGATCAAAGTACTTCCGAAGCGAAGTCGGCCAGGCGCGAACGCTCGCCGCGGCGCAGGGTGATGTGCGCGCTGTGCGGCCAGTTCTTGAAGCGATCCACCGCGTAGGTCAGGCCAGAGGTGGTCTCGGTCAGGTACGGGGTGTCGATCTGCTCCACGTTGCCCAGGCACACGATCTTGGTGCCGGGGCCGGCGCGCGTGATCAGGGTCTTCATCTGCTTGGGGGTGAGGTTCTGCGCCTCGTCCAGGATCAGGTAGCGGGAGAGGAAGGTGCGGCCGCGCATGAAGTTCATCGAGCGGATCTTGATCCGCGAGGCGAGCAGGTCGTTGGTCGCCGCCCGGCCCCAGGCACCGCCTTCCTGGTTGTGGGTGAGCACTTCCAGGTTGTCGGTCAGCGCGCCCATCCACGGGGTCATCTTTTCTTCCTCGGTGCCGGGCAGGAAGCCGATATCCTCGCCGACGCTCACCGTGGCGCGGGTCATGATGATCTCGCGGTAGCGCTGCTGGTCCATGGTCTGGGCCAGGCCGGCGGCGAGCGCCAGCAGGGTCTTGCCGGTGCCGGCGGTGCCGAGCAGGGTGACGAAGTCGATGTCCGGATCCATCAGCGCATTGAGCGCGAAGTTCTGCTCGCGGTTGCGCGCGGTGATGCCCCACACCGCGTGCTGGCCGCCGCGGAAGTCGTCGACCAGCGCCAGGGTGGCCTTGCCGCCATCGATCTTCGCCACGCGCAGTTCGACTTCGTCCTCGCCCGGCAGGTACAGGTACTGGTTCGGATGCCAGTCCTCGTCCTCGCGCGGTGCGACCTCGTAGCTGGTGCGGCCCTTGTCCGACCACGAGCGCAGGTCGTCGCGGTGGCGCTCCCAGAAATCCTCGGGCAGTTCGGTCGCGCCGGTGAACAGCAGGCTGAAATCGTCCAGCGCGCGGTCGTTCTCGTAATCCTCCGACACGATCCCGGCGATGGCCGCCTTGATCCGCAGGTTGATGTCCTTGGAGACGAACACCACCGGGATGTCGGCCGGGGTCTGCTCCTTGAGCGCCAGGATCGCGCCCAGGATCGCGTTGTCCGGGATCACCGCGCCGAAGCTCTTGCCGGCTTCGAAATGGCTGGTCTGGAAACGCAGCAGGCCGACGCTCTGCCGGCCGCGCAACTGCACGCCCTGCGGCTGCGCCAGCGGGATGCCGTCCTCGAGGTTGTCCAGGCCCGAGGCCTGCACGAGCTCGTTGAGGAAACGGCTGACCTGGCGCGCGTTGCGGCTGGCTTCGGACGTGCCCTTCTTGGCGTTGTCCAGCTCCTCGATGACCTGCATCGGCAGGTAGACGTCGTGCTCCTCGAACTTGAACAGCGCGGTCGGATCGTGCATCAGCACGTTGGTATCCAGCACGTAGATGCGCTTGCCTCGTGTCATCGTGGCTTCCTGGTGGGTGGGGCGTGGCGTCGAAGTGGATGACGGGGCGACGCATGCCGGACCTGCGCATGCGCCGGACAGGGGCGAGCCGTCGCGGCCTGCGGGGCAGGGCGACGGGGGAGGGTGGCGGCAATGGCGGTCACTGCGCGGTTTGGACCTTCAGTGCATCGAGCACGGCCTGCGCGTGGCCGGGGACTTTCACGCCACGCCATTCCTGGGCGATGCGGCCGTCGGGTGCGATCAGGAAGGTGCTGCGGACCACGCCCAGCACCTTGCGCCCGTACATGTTCTTTTCGTGGATGACGTCGAAGGCGCGGCAGAGCGCCTCGTCCCCGTCGCTGACCAGCGGGAAGGCGAACCCCTGCTTGCTGCAGAAATTGTCGTGCGACCTGACCGAGTCGCGGGACACGCCAAGCACGTCGGCGTCCAGTTCCGCGAACTGCGGCAACAGCGCGTTGAAGTCCAGGCCCTCGGTGGTGCAGCCGGGCGTGCTGTCCTTCGGATAGAAGTAGAGGACCAGCCAGCGGCCGGCGAAACCGGCGAGGGTGGCACTGCGGCCGCCGGACAGCGCCAGCGGCAGGTTGAGGGTCGCGCGATCGAGCTTGCCGTGTTTCATCGTGCCGACATCGTGCTCCTGCTCAGAACTTCATCGGGTCCATGATCGCATCGAGGTTCAGGTGGTCGCAGAACTCGAGGAAATCGTCGCGCAGCGCGGCGATGTGCATGTTCGCCGGCACGCCAATGGTCACCTGCGCCGAGAACATCTCCGCACCGGTCTGCATCGCCTTGTAGCGGGTGCTCTGCAGGTTCTCGATGGTGATGCCCTGCCGGTCGAAGAAATCAGCCAGCTGGAACAGGATGCCGGGTTTGTCGGCGGCCACCACTTCGACGATGTAGGGCAGCAGGTTGGACTGGCTCTGCTTGGCCGCGGTCCGGTACCAGTTGAGCTTGAAGCCGTCCTCGCGCTCGAGGCGGCCGAGCATGGCTTCGAGCTTGGCCACCGCGTCCCAGGAACCGGTCGCCAGCGCGGTCATCGACACGTCGCGGCCCACTGTCGCCAGGCGCGCGTCCACCAGGTTGCAACCGCTGTCGGCGATACGGCGCGTCACCGCGAGCAGCGGCGACTCCGGATGCGTCATATAGGCGTTGATCAGGAGGTGGTTTTCGTTCGGCGAAGGCCGGGGCGGGGTATCGGTCAAGGAGGCTTCCGGCATTGCGAGAGGCTGAATGGCGGACGGGGCTTGGCCCGCCGCCGAGAGCAGCATACTTGCCCGTGCTTTCGCGCCGCAAGTATGATCGGGCCTCCCCGAAAACCGGCCTGCGCGACACGCGTGCGCCGCGGAAACCACAGCGAAACCTGCTTTGCATCCCACCGGCCTGATCACCGCGCTGGCGACCCCGTTCGACGAGGGCGGCGCACTGGACCTCGACGCCTGGCGCCGGCTGCTGGAGTGGCAGTTGGTCGCCGGCGCCGAAGCCGTGGTGGTCGCCGGGTCCACCGGCGAAGCCTCGATGCTCGAGCAGGCCGAATACGACACCCTGTTGCGCGTCGCGGTGGAGACCGTGGCCGGGCGCGTGCCGGTGCTCGCCGGGACCGGCCTGTCCGGCACTGCGCAGACCGTCGCCCAGACCCGTCGTGCCGCTGCTGCCGGCGCCGACGTGGCGCTCGTGGTGACGCCGCCCTATGTGCGACCGACCCAGGACGGCCTGCTCGCGCACTACCTTGCCGTGGCCGAGGAGGGCGGGTTGCCGGTGGTGCTCTACAACGTGCCCGGGCGCACCAGCGGCGACCTGTTGCCCGCCACGGTGGCCGAACTGGCCTCGCACGAGCGCATCGTCGGGATCAAGGAAGCGGTCTCCGATCCGGTACGCGTGTCGGCGCTGGTCGCGCTGCGCGGTCCCGGTTTCCGCGTCCTGAGCGGCGACGACGGCAGCGCCTGCGAGGCGATGCTTGCCGGTGCCGACGGCCTGGTCTCGGTCGGATCGAACGTGGCTCCGGCGGCCTACCGGCGCCTGTGCGACCTGGCGCGCGGCGGCGACGCTGCGGCTGCCGGTGCATGGGACGGGCGGCTGGCCCCGCTCCACGAATTCTGCGGCGTCGAACCCAATCCGATCCCGGTCAAGGCCCTGCTGCGAAGGCTGGGCTACGGCCAGGGCCTGCGCCTGCCCCTGCTGCCGCTCTCTGCGCGCCACCAGGACGAGGCCGATCGCATCCTCGCGCTGCTGCACCAACTCCAATCACACCCTGGCAGCGAATCGCTCGCGGCCTGATCCAGACACTTCCGGAGAACATGATGTCCAATACTCACCGCGTCGCCCGCGCCACCACGGCCGTGCTCTCGGCTTTCACCGTGGTCGCTTTGCTGGGTGGCTGCTCGTGGTTCAGCAAGGGCCCCAAGGGCGACTACGCCGTTGCCGCCGAGCAGCGTCCGCTGGAAGTGCCGCCGGACCTGAACCTGCCGGACACGTCCGGAGCGATGGCGTTGCCGCCGGTCGGCGGTACGCCGCGTCCGCAGGCTGCCCCGGCGGCCGCCCCGGCCGCGTCGCCGAGCGGCTTCACTGTCGCGGGGAGCCGTGACCAGGTGTTCGCCCAGGTCGGTACTGCGCTCGAAGGCATCGAAGGCCTGACCATCGCCAGCCGGGCGGAACTGCTGGGCACCTACGACGTCGGCTACCAGGGCGTGGATTTCCTGGTCCGCGTTGTCGCGGTGGAAGGCGGCGCCTACGTGTCCGCGGTCGATCCGCGTGGCCTGCCGTCCACCAGTGAACAGCCGCTCAAGGTGATCGCGGCGTTGCAGGCCGAACTGGCCAAGCGCTGACCCCCCGCCGTTTTCGGCGGCGGCAAGACAAAGGCGCCCTCGGGCGCCTTTTGTTTTGTCCGGTCCCGTCGCCGGAGCAGCCGGAGCCTCGCGTTCCGTTGCCCGCCGGCCTAGCGCTCCAGGAAGGGCAGCTTGTCCGGCTTGCCGTCCCATTCCGCCGCATCGGCCATCGGCTCCTTGCGCACGGTGATCACCGGCCAGCCACGGGACAGCTCGGCGTTCAAGGCGACGAAGCCTTCCTGCCCTGCAGGCACGTCGTCTTCCGGATAGATCGCGTTGGCCGGGCACTCCGGCTCGCAAAGGGTGCAGTCGATGCACTCGTCCGGGTCGATCACCAGGAAGTTGGGACCTTCGTGGAAACAGTCGACCGGGCACACCTCCACGCAGTCGGTGTACTTGCACTTGATGCAGTTCTCGGTAACGACGAAGGGCATGGAGGCGGCCGTAGAACGGAAGAACAGGCGCGACATTCTAGTCCAGCGGCCGGCCCGCGTCGCCCCGCGTGCAGTGGTCAGGCCAGGCCTCGGGCCCTTGCCAGGCGGAACATCCCCGTCGCGGCGAGTTCTTCGGGGTGCCGATGGACGCCGACGCCGCGCTCCTGGAGCGCATGCGCGTAACGCTCGACCAGGGTTTCGCTGCCGACCAGGTGGACCGGCCCCGCGAAGCCGGCGAGTGCGGCCTGCAGTTCGTGCCCGACCAGCATTCCCGACAGGTAGGAGGCCAGTGCCTGCGGCTGGAAACGGCCGAACAGCAGCGCGGTGCGCACGCCGAACAGGTCATGGAGAAGGCCGCCGCCCGGATCGCGGCTGCAGGCCAGTCCGGCGTCGAACGCACCGGTGTCGAAGGCCGGCTCGCCCTCGGGCATGCCGCGCCCGAGGATGCTGTGCGAGCGCAGCAGCGCGTACAGCTCGCCGGTCATGGCGGTGGAAAGATGCGCGATCGCGCCGTCGCGCACCTGTACCCACTTGCTGTGGGTACCCGGCAGGCACAGCGTGTGCGCGCCTTTGCCCAGCAGGTCGACCAGGCCGGCGATCTGGGTCTCTTCGCCGCGCATGACGTCGCCGGCGGGCATGCTGCGGTCGGCCATGCCGGGCACGCACCACAGCGTGCGCTTGGCCAATGCAGGCGATTCGCGCGACGCGTCCAGCCGCAGCATGCCGGCGGCCAGCGCTCCAAGGTCGGCGGGGCATTGCACGTACGGCACTTCGATCCAGCCGCCGCGGGCGCCGACCATGCCGGCCATCACCACCAGTGGATCGTCCCAGTCGCCGATCAGCGCGCCCAGCACCCTGCCGAACCGGCCGTTGCAGGCGAGGGCACCTTCGTTGCCGCGGCGCCGCTCGCGCACGCCGCCCTCGCTGTCCAGGCGATAGGCGCGCAGGCTGCTGCCGCCCCAGTCGATCGCGATCATGGCAATGCCACGCGACTTTCGGGCAGGCCGCATGCGCGGCCGAGGGGTATCGCGTACAGGCTGCCGGACTCGGGGAAGGCCTCGCGTGCCGCGTCGTCCAGGCCCTGCGGCGAAGTGATCACGTACAGCGTGTCCAGGCCGGCTCCACCGATCGTGCAGCACGACGGCTGCGGCACCGGCACCGGAAAAACCCGGTCGATGTTCCCATCGGGTGCGTGGCGGACGACGCGGGCGCCTCCCCAGCGTGCGTTCCACAGCCCGCCCCCGGCATCCAGGGCCGAGCCGTCGGCGGCACCGCCCGCGGGATCGACCCGGGCGAACGGATGCGGCGTGCCGGTCCATGCGGCGTCCGGTTCGTAGTCGCAGCGCTGGATCACGTCCTGCATCGAGTCGCAGAAGTAGAGCGTGCGTCCGTCGGCGGAAAAGCAGATCGAATTGGGGATCGCCGCGCCGGGCAGCGGCAACCTGCGCAGTCCATGCGCGGCGGAGTACTGGTAGAAATTCCCGACAGGCGATTTTTCCGCCGATTCGTCCATGGTCCCGAACACGAAGTTGCCATGGCGGTCGGCGCGGCCGTCATTGCTGCGCGTGCGCGGCTCGTTCGGTTCGACGTCAGCCAGGTGCGACAGGGCGAGTGTCGTGGCTTCCGCGCCGAGCGCCGCATCCAGGTCGGCGCGGAACATCGCCTTGGCCAGGACCAGCAGCAGTTCGCCGGAGGTGGCCAGGGCGATGCAGCCTGGCCGGTCGGGTAGCGACCAGTTGCGGGTGGCTCCGTCGGCGGGCGAGTGCATCCACAGCCGGGCGCCGTCGATGTCCACCCAGAACAGCGCCTGGCGGCGCTCGCACCACAGCACGCCTTCGCCATGCGCGCAGCGCGAGGAGACGATCAGACGGGCGGCGACAGGACGGTCCATCGCTGACGTTCTACCACTCGGCGACGCTGCCGTCCGCATGGCGCCAGAGCGGATTGCGCCAGTCCGGTGGATTGGCGTGGGCGTGGCGCAGGCGTTCCTCGTCGATCTCCACGCCCAGGCCGGGCAGGGGCAGCGCGCGGATGTCGCCGTTGTCGCAGGCGAAGTCGTCCCGGTTGACCACGTAGTCGAGCAGGTCGGCGCCCTGGTTGTAGTGGATGCCGATGCTCTGTTCCTGCAGCACCGCGTTGTGCGCGACGAAGTCCACGTGCAGGCACGCGGCCAGCGCCACCGGTCCCAGCGGGCAATGGGGCGCCAGGGCGACGTCGTACGCCTCGGCCATCGCCGCGATCTTCAGGCATTCGGTGATGCCGCCGGCGTGCGACAGGTCCGGTTGCAGGATCGACACGCCGCCGGCCTCGAGCACGCGCTTGAACTCGAAGCGCGAATACATCCGCTCGCCGGCAGCCAGCGGGATCGCGCTGGCCGCGGCCAGGCGCGGGTAGTACTCGGCCTGCTCCGGGAGCACGGGTTCTTCGACGAACAGCGGCTTGTACGGTTCCAGTTCGCGCAGCAGCACGCGCGCCATCGGCGCTCCGACCCGGCCGTGGAAATCGATGCCGAAGTCGACCGAATCCCCGAAGGCGTCGCGCACCGCGGCGACCTTGGCCAGCGCCGCATCGATCGCGCGCGGGCTGTCGACCAGGCGCATTTCCTCGGTGCCGTTGAACTTGAAGGTGTCGAAGCCCTGCGCGCGATAGCCGCGGATCTGCTCGACCAGGTCGGCCGGGCGGTCGCCGCCGACCCAGCGATAGGTCTTCATGCGGTCGCGGACCAGGCCGCCGAGCAGCTGGTACACCGGCACGCCCAGCGCCTTGCCCTTGATGTCCCACAGCGCCTGGTCGATGCCGGCGATGGCGCTCATCAGCACCGGGCCGCCGCGATAGAAGCCGCCGCGGTACAGCACCTGCCAGAGATCATTGATCCGCGCCGGGTCGCGGCCAATCAGGTATTCGCCCAGCTCGTGCACCGCGGCCTCGACCGTGCGCGCCCGGCCTTCGACCACCGGCTCGCCCCAGCCGCTGATGCCTTCGTCGGTTTCGACCTTGACGAACAGCCAGCGTGGTGCGGCGTGGTAGGTGGTGAGTCCGCGGATTTTCATGGACAGGTCTTCATCGACGGTACCCGGTCTGGACCAGGCGGAATTCGCGGGCATTGGTGCGGGTGCGCTCGACCGGCTGGCCGGGGCGGTAGAGTTCGCCGCCGATGCCTGCGCCATTGCTGCCGGCCGCGAGGAAATCGGTCAGCGTGAGCGGAGTGACGCCTCCGACCACGAACAGGGGGATCGCCGGCAGTACCGCGCGAAGTGCGCGCACGTGGCCGGGGCCGTAGGTGGAGGCGGGAAAAAGCTTGAGCATCTGCGCTCCGGCATCGAGCGCGGCGAACGCTTCGCTGGCGGTGGCGAAACCCGCCACCACCTGCATGCCGGCTGCGACCGCATGCTTGATCAGCGCCGGATTGGTGTTGGGGGTCACCACGAATCGCGCGCCCAGGTGCTGCAGCGTATCCACCTCGGTGGGTCGCAACACGGTGCCGCCGCCGATCCAGGCACGGCCGCCGTACTCGCGCACGACCGCACCGATGCTCTGCGCCCAGTCCGGTGAGTTCAGCGGGATCTCGATCGCGTCGTAGCCTTCCTCGACCAGCGCGCCGACATGCGAGCCGGCTTCACCCGGGCCGATGCCGCGCAGGATGGCGATCAGCGGCAGTCGGAACGGAACGTGGGGCATGCGCCCCCCGGTGGCGGGGACCTCATTCATCGTGTGCCTCGTGATGGCGACGGCAGTGCGCGGCCACGACCGATGCTGGCCTGCGGCATGCGCAAGGGAGCGGGGGCGGTCCTGCCGCCCGCCAGGCGCGCGGCAATCCGCGCCGCCGGTGTAGTGGAACGTGCCATCGCCCTCCTCCCGGGCCGGTGGTCGCCCGGACCTGCAGGTGGGCCTGCTTGTCGCGGGTCAGTGGAGCGGCGTCAGCCTCGCCTGAGCAGTTATGTTGGGCAAATGAAATTTTCGCCGTAATCTATTCCGGGCCTGAATAGTTCTCTGGGAGGGGAAATGGGCAAGCCGACTGCGAACGCACACTGGTTCAACCCGTCGCGGCTGAAAACGCGGCATCTGCTGCTGTTGATGCACCTGGAGGAGCAGGGCTCGGTGCTGCGCGCCGCCGAGGCCGCGCGCATGACCCAGCCGGCGGCCTCCAAGCTGCTGGCCGAGATGGAAGGATTGCTCGGGGTGCCGCTGTTCGATCGCCACGCCCGCGGCGTGGAACCGACCTGGTACGGGCAGGTGCTGATCCGCCGCGCGCGCACCGCGCTGCTGGAGATCGGCCGCGCCCAGGAGGAGATCGCGGCGCTGCGCGACGGCCGCATGGGCCAGGCCTCGATCGGCACCGTGGTCAATCCGGGCACCAACCTGGTCCCGCAGGCGGTGGCCGCGGTCAAACGCGAGTACCCGGACATCCTGGTCCGGATCGAGATGGACTACAGCCGGCCGCTGGTCACCAAGCTGCTGGATGGCCAGCTCGACCTGGTGATCGGCCGGATCATGGACCCGGAGGGCGGGGCCGACCTGGTGTTCGAGTCCCTGTCCGACGAACCGCATTCGGCGGTGGTGCGTACCGGCCATCCGCTGGACGGCCGCGCCCAGGTCAGGCACGAGGAGCTGGCGCCTTACGGCTGGATCCTGCCGCCCCCCGACAGCGTGTTGCGGGCGCGGCTGGAAACCATGTTCCTCGAGCGCGGCCTGCTTGGCCCCCGCAACACGATCGAGACCTCCTCGCTGTCGGTGATGATCAACCTGCTGAGGGTCAGCGACCTGGTGACAGCGCTGCCGGTGGAGGCGGTCGCCCCGTACGTGCAGGCGCGCCAGCTTTCGGTCCTGCCGCTGGACCTGGGGGTGGGCATGGAGTCGTTCGGCATCATCCGCCGCCGGGGCCACCTGCTGTCGCCGGCGGCCGAACGGGTCCTGGAGGCGTTGCGGGCGACCGCGCAGCGGCTCTACGGCCTCAGCGAGGTATCTCCGGCCCCCCTTCCGGATATGTCGATTACCGGATAGGAGATCCTTCCCCTATCCGTTTTTTTCATTGGTGCCGCGTTGTCCACCGCACTAGCGTGAGGTCGGGGAGCGTGACCAGGGCGAGTACCGATTTTTTTTGATGTTCGCGTGGTAGCGCTACCACTGGCGACGAGGGGTCGCCGGTCCACTGACCAGCCGGTCTTCCGCAATTACCAGTCTCCTGGGGAGGGAACTGTCCATGACCCATCATCCGATCCGCGCCGTCCGGCGCGGCGCTGCTCCGCGTCTGACAAGCCGCATACACCATTCCGCTCTCGCGCTGGGCGTCGCCATGGCGCTGTCCGCCGGCGCGCTGCAAGCTCAGGAGACGGACCCGTCCTCCGGCGAGGCGGAGAAGCCGGAGGCCCGGGCCACCGAGCTCCAGACCGTGGAAGTGAAGGGCATCCGCGGCTCCGTGATGCGCGCCCAGGACATCAAGCGGGACGCCGCGCAGATCATCGACTCGGTCACCGCCGAGGACATCGGCGCGCTGCCGGACCGCTCGGTCACCGAGACCCTCAAGCGCGTCAGTGGCGTGACCGTTACCGGCTTCGCTGCACGTGACGATACCGACCACTTTTCCGCGGAAGGCAGCGGCGTGATGATCCGCGGCCTGACCTTCGTGCGTGGCGAACTGAACGGGCGCGACATCTTCAGCGCCGCCGGTGGCCGCGGCATCAGCTTCGAGGAAGTTTCGGCCGAACTGATGGCCGGCGTAGACGTCTACAAGAACCCGTCGGCCGAAATCATCGAAGGCGGCCTGGGCGGCACGGTCAACCTGCGCACGCGCAAGCCCTTCGACGAGCCGGGCCGCAAGATCGCCGGCAGCATCGATTACAACTACGGCGACAAGGCGAAGGATGCCAGGCCGTCGGCCTCGTTCCTCTTCAGCGACCGCTGGCAAACCGGCGTCGGCGAGGTCGGTGCACTGGCCAATGTTTTCTATTCCGAGCTGGCGACCCGTTCGGACGGCGTCCAGATCATGCCGTTCGACCGCCGCGGCCGTAAGCCGGCCGAGCAGACCGAAGGTTCGGACACCGACTGGGTCTACGACTGGGACCAGGGCTCGTGGCAGTCCTCCGAATCCCAGCGCGACGCATTGCTGGCTGGCACGGATCTGGACCAGGTGTTCGTGCCAGGTGGCGCGAACTGGCGGCGGACCGACTTCGAGCGTAAGCGCCAGGGCGGTGCGTTCGCCCTGCAGTGGAAGCCGAACGACAACACCGAGGTCTATACCCAGTTCATCACCTCGCAGTACGACATGAGCTGGCGCGAGCATTTCATGGAGTTCGGCGGTGCCTCGCAGAAGAACCAGCCCAACTGGAACGGCGATCCGGCCCACTTCAACCCGATCTACGCCGACGGCCTGGCCGACATGAGCAACAACCTGATCCCGGCAGTCGGCACCCAGTTCGTCTACGACAAGAACGGGCGCTTCGTCAGCGGCACCGTGCGCCAGGGCGGCTGGCTGGGCCAGCCCAGCGACCTGGACAACGGCAACCCCGGCGTCTACCAGGGCAACTCCGGCATCCAGTACATCAGCGGCAACCGCTTCAACGAGCAGACTTCGAAGACCACCGACTGGTCGACCGGCTTCCAGCACTTCATCACCGACAACCTGATCGTCCGCGGCGACTTCCAGTACGTGAAGGCCGAGAGCAGCAACGTCGATTTCTCGTTGCATGCCTCGACCCTGCTGCAGGACATGACCCTGGACCTGAGCGGCAAGTACCCGGAGATATCCGTCGGCAACCCGGCCACCGTCACCGACCAGAGCAACTACTTCTGGCGATCGGCCATGGACCACCTCGGCGAAAGCGAAGGCATCGAGCGCGCCGGCCGCGTCGACCTGGAATACACCTTCCAGGATAGCGACTGGCTGCAGTTCGTGCGCTTCGGTGCGCGCGTAGCCGACCGCGGCTACGACAACCAGTTCACCGGCTGGAACTGGGGCGTCATCAGCGACGACTGGAACAAGCTGACCGGAACGCCCGCCGATCCGACCCGTGCCAACGTGGCCTGGCTGGACCAGTTCTATTCCAGCGAGTCGACGCTGTACACGATGAATGACTTCTTCGGCGGCAAGGCCAAGGTACCGACCAGCTTCTGGTCGCCGAAGGACAGCATGGTCGATATCGCCACCGTCGCCGGAACCCTGGGCCAGCTGCCCGGCGCGAGGTGGACCCCGATCGGTTTCGGCCCGGAGAGCACCAACACGCAGGACGAGCGGACCCAGGCCGGCTACGGCGTGCTGTACTTCGGCAACGATGCGCTTTCGAATCCGCTGGACGGCAACATCGGCGTGCGCGTGGTCAAGACCAGCGTCAATACCGTCGGCGGCGGGCTGATGCCCGACATGTCGAGCTGGGCCGACGTGGTGACCCAGGAAGTGCTGGACAAGTACGCCGGCCAGTCATTCACCTCCGACACCAGCAGCTCGTACACCGACGTACTGCCGAGCCTGAACCTGCGCATGCGCTTCGACCATGGCCTGCAGTGGCGCTTCGCCGCGTCCAAGGCGGTCGCCCGGCCGGAGTTTCGCCTGATGCAGGCATGGCTGCCGTTGTCGGCCAGCGCCTCGGCGTGCCAGCAGGCCCTCGATGACGGCCTGCGTACCGATCTGTGCGGTCCGGCCGACCTGTCCTTCACCGGCAACGGCGGCAACCCGGAACTGAGGCCGATGCGGGCCACCCAGTTCGACACCGCGCTGGAATGGTACTTCGGCCCGGCCAACAGCCTGTACGCCACGTTTTTCTACAAGGATGTGAAGGACTACTTCGCCAACCAGGCGACCACCGAGGTCATCTTCGGCGACGAGTACCTGGTCACCCGTCCCCACAACCTGGACGAAGGCAAGATCCGCGGCTTCGAAGTGGGCTATTCGCAGTTCTTCAACTTCCTCCCGGGCATCGGCGTCCAGGCCAATTACACCTTCGTGGACAGCAGCGGCGGCACCAATGCCGCCGTCGGCGTGCCCAATGGAAGCGCCGCGCGCGCAGGTACGGTCGAGCTGCCGCTGGAAGGCCTGTCCGAGCACTCGTACAACCTCATCGGCATCTACGAGCAGGGCCGGGTATCGGCGCGACTGGCCTACAACTGGCGTTCGAAATACCTGTTGACCAGCAGCGATGCGATTACCTTCCTGCCGACCTGGAACGACGACTACGGGCAGCTGGACGGCTCGTTCTTCTACAACATCAACAAGAACTTCCAGGTCGGCCTGCAGGTGAACAACCTGACCAACAGCATCACCAAGCTGCTGATCGGGCCGCGCAAGTACCTGCGTGACGGTTACGTCGACGACACGCTTTACACACGCTCCTGGTTCGAGAACGATCGCCGCTACTCGGCGGTGCTGCGCGCAAGCTGGTAAGGCGCCAGCAGGTGCCGGACAGGGCCCGCGCCGGGAGGCGCGGGCCCTTCTTTTTTCCGCCGGTCGCATCCACCTGCGAGGTATGACCTCCTAGTCGAGGCTGGACATGTACCCCGGTTGACATATTCCTCCACGGTATAGATTGCCCCGAATTCTTCATTGGCAATCCGTGACGCGGCGCGCCTAAGGTGGCCGCCGGGGCACAAGCCCGCAGGCATTCCCGGTGCAATCCACGGAATGACAGCGCTGGTCGCCCTGGACTGCCGGCTCTGGCCGGTTCACAACTCGAAGATTCGAATCAGTGTCCTGGGAGGGAACAGTGATGCCGAAACATCCGCACCGCGGCGGCGCCGTGTCGCGCCTGCCTGTCCATCTGGTCCGTTCGGCCCTGGCCCTGGGCATCGCCCTGGCCCTGCCGGTCGGCGTGCTCCACGCCCAGGAACAGAGCGCGGCCGCCGCTACGGCGGCCGACAGCGCCGCCACCGAAACCGAAACGACCGAACTGGACGCCGTGCAGGTCCAGGGCATCCGCGCGAGCGTGATGCGCGCGCAGGACATCAAGCGCGATGCCGACACCTTCGTCGACTCGGTGACCTCGCAGGATATCGGCGCGCTGCCCGACCGCAGCGTCACCGAAACCCTGTCGCGCATCCCCGGCGTGACCATCGACCGCTTCCTGGCGGTGGGCGACCCGGAGCACTTCTCGGCCGAAGGCAACGGCGTGCAGGTCCGCGGCCTGACCCAGGTCCGTTCCGAGCTCAACGGCCGCGACAGCTTCTCCGCGTCGGGCGGCCGCGGCTTGAGCTTCCAGGACGTACCGTCGGAGCTGATGGCCGGCGTCGACGTGTACAAGAACCAGACCGCCGAGATGATCGAAGGTGGCCTGGGCGGCACCGTGAACCTGCGTACCCGCCTGCCGTTCGATTTCGAGGGCGAGAAGCTGGCGGCCAGCTTCAGCGTCAACAACGGCGACTTCGCCGACAAGACCAGCCCCTCGGCTTCGGTCCTGTACAGCAATCGCTGGAACACCGGTGCGGGCGACTTCGGCATCCTGGTCGACGTGGCCCGGTCGGACCTGGCGACCCGCACGGACGGCATGTTCGTGCGCCCGTTCTTCAACAACAGCAACGCCGACATCACCGGCGACGGCGTGAACGACGAAGCGTGGGTGCCGCGTGGCGCCGACTGGCGCACGCTGAACTACGACCGCAGGCGCTCGGGCGCGTACCTGGGCATGCAGTGGCGGCCCAACGACGACGTCGAGGTCGTCGCCACCGCGTTCCAGAGCACGTACAACGAACTCTGGAACGAAGACGCGATCTTCGTCGACAACGACCCGACCCAGGTCAGGATCGACACCACCCAGCCGTACGAGCTGGATGGCAACGTGTTCCGCTCCGGGCGCGTCATCCAGCCCGGTGGCGTGCCGATGGGCACGGACATCCGCGCGTCCAACCGCGACTCCAAGACCACCGACTTCTCGGCCGGCCTGAAGTGGACGGTCAACGACAAGGTGGAGCTCTCGACCGACCTCCAGTACATCAAGGCCGACACCAAGAGCCTGGACTCCACGGTGGCCCTGGGCCTGCTGATGCCGTACATCGACGTCGACCTGACGAACGGCTTGCCGTCCATCGGCGTGGACCAGCAATTCACGTCGAACCCCGACAACTACTACTGGGGGTTCACGATGGACCACCAGGACGACAACGAAGCCGAGCAGGTAGCCTGGCGCGCGGATATCAAGTACAGCTTCGACAGCGGCTTCTTCCGTGCGATCAGGGGCGGCGTGCGCACGACCCGGCGCGATGCGACCAGCATCGACACCGGCTACAACTGGGCGGCGGCGATCCAGCCCTGGATGCAGTGGTGGCAGTTGCCCGGTGGCGTGCCGCTGCCTGGTCTGGACCTGAACAGCCAGGTCAATTCCAGCCTGACCCACTTCAACGAGTTCAAGAACTTCTACCGCGGTGACGCCAACACGCCGGGCGGGTTCTACGCGCCGATCCTGGCCACCGCGCTCGGCTATCCGGGCAGCTACCAGGCCATCCACGAGGCCGCCGAGGAGTACTACATCAATCCCGGTGGGTTCACGCCGTACAGCCCGGCGCTTCCGGGGCCGCAGCACACCAACGTGCAGGAAGAGTCCACCAACAGCGCCTACCTGATGCTCAACTTCGGCCTGGACGACGCGGCGTTCGACGGCAACGTCGGCGTGCGCGTGGTGCGTACCGAGAACTCGGCCAAGGGCTACGTGGTCTTTCCGAACCAGGCTTACGCGCCGTTCCTGGGAAGTGGCGAGTCCGAGCCGGTCTCCGCCGAGAACTCCTACACCGACGTGCTGCCCAGCCTGAACATGCGCTGGGAAGCGATCGAGAACGTGATCTTCCGTTTCGCCGCGTCCAAGGCCATCGCGCGTCCGAACTTCAGCGACATGCAGGCTTACCAGATCCTCAATGTCAGCCGCCGCGACTTCGATGACGCGGGCAATGCCTGTCCGGACGTGCCAGTGGTCTCGGTCGAGTGCCTCGACCTGACCGGCAGCTCCTACGACAACCCGTACCTGGAGCCGATGAAGGCCAACCAGTTCGACCTGTCCGCGGAGTGGTACTTCGATCCTGACCACGGTGGCATGGCCTGGGTGAACCTGTTCTACAAGGACATCAAGGACTACTTCCGCCGCCAGACGCAGGAGGTTCCGTTCCCGGGTGCGGACGGCAACACGTACGACTACCTGATCAGCCGTCCGGTGAACGTGGGCACGGCGAGCATCCGCGGTGCGGAACTGGGGTGGAACCAGTTCTTCGACTTCCTGCCGGCCCCCTTCGACGGCTTCGGCATGTCGGCCAACTACACCTACATCGACAGCGCCACCGAGGTGCCGAACAACATCGACGTGCAGCCGGTCGATACCGACGGCTCCACCTTCGACGACCTGCCGGCCGATGGCCTGTCGAAGAACGCGTTCAACGTCGCCGCGTTCTACGAGAAGGGCCCGTGGCAGGTCCGGCTCGCCTACAACTGGCGCAGCAAGTACCTGCTGTCGGTCGGGCCGAACGGCTACAACGGCAACAACAACAACATCGTCTGGAAGCTGCCGGTGTACAGCGACGACTACGGCCAGCTCGACGGCTCGGTCTTCTACCGGGTCAGCGACAACGTGCAGATCGGCCTGGAGATGAACAACCTCAACAACGCCGAGCAGCGCACGATCATGGACCAGAACGATGCGGGCAGCCGCACCACCTCCTGGTACGTCAACGACCGCCGTTACGCGGCGACCATCCGCCTGACGTTCTGATCGCGGTGCGGGAAGGGGGAGGTCATGCCTCCTCTTTCCCGCCCACGCTGTTTCCCGCCTGACGGAGAACGGAAGGCGCGGGGCGAGCGACGCCCCGCATGCCTGGCTGCCGAGAGTGTGCTTCCCGCATGACGCATCGGCTCGCCCTCCCAACGAGAGGACCGATGCACAGACTTCGACAGGTTTTCGCTCGTTGCATGCTCCTGCTGGTGCTCGCGCCTGCCATCGCCGGGGCCGCGGAAGGAACGACGCCGTACCGCTGGCGCAATGTCGCCATCGGCGGCGGCGGCTTCGTCACCGGAATCGAATTCCATCCCACCGAGCGGGACCTTGCCTATGCGCGCACCGATGTCGGCGGCGCCTACCGCTGGGATGCCGCGGCGCGGCGGTGGATTCCGCTGACCGACTGGATCGGCCACGCCGACGCCAACCTCATGGGTATCGAGAGCATCGCGATCGACCCGTCCGATCCCGGGCGTGTGTATCTGGCCGCCGGCACCTACACCCACGAGCGTGCGGGCAATGGCGCGATCCTGCGCTCGCTTGACCGCGGCGCGACCTTCGAGCGCCGCGACCTGCCGTTCAAGCTCGGTGGAAACGAGCTGGGCCGCGGCAACGGCGAACGGCTGGCGGTGGATCCGAACGACGGGCGCGTGCTGTTCCTGGGTTCGCGTGCGCACGGGTTGTGGCACAGCGAAGACCATGGCGCGCGCTGGAAGCGCGTCGACGCGTTCCCGGCACTGGCCACCGCGGAGTCCGCCGGCGCCAGCAACTGGCGCAAGCAGTCGATCGGCATCGTCTTCGTCCAGTTCGATCCGGCCAGTGGCGCCGCGGGCGCGCCCACGCCGGTGATGTATGCCGCCGTTTCCAGCCGCGAGGGCGGACTGTTCCGTTCGCGCGACGCGGGCAGTACCTGGGAACCGGTCCCCGGCCAGCCCACCGGACTGCGCCCCAACCACATGGTCCGCGACGCGCGTGGCGACTTCCTGCTCAGCTACGGCGACGAGCCCGGTCCGGATCGCATGAACAACGGGGCCGTGTGGCGTTACTCGCCTGCCAGCGGTGCGTGGGCCGACATCACGCCCGCCGCGCAGTCGACCGACCTTGAGGGTGACGGTTTCGGTTGGGGCGCGGTGGCGGTGGATGCGCAGAACCCCGACGTGGTCGTGGCGACCACGTTCAACCGCTGGGCGCCGCGCGACGACATCTATCGCAGCACGGATGGGGGCAGGAGCTGGAGTCCGGTGTTCGAGCGCTCCGAGTTCGACCATTCCGCTTCGCCGTGGACGGCGCAGGCCAAGCCGCACTGGATGGCCGACATCGAGATCGATCCGCACGATCCGGACCGGGTGCTGTTCGTCACCGGTTACGGGCTGTGGGCTTCGCGCGACATGTCCGCGATGGACGGCGGTGGCACCGTGCACTGGATCTTCGACGATGCCGGCCTGGACGAGACCGTGCCGCTGGACCTGATCAGTCCGCCGGAAGGCGCGCCGCTGGTGAGCGGGTTGGGCGACATCGACGGATTCCGCCATGACGACCTGACGCGCACGACCACCCAGTTCGCCAGGCCGCCACGCTACAGCAACACCGAGAGCCTGGACTATGCCGGCCAGCAGCCTTCACTGCTGGTCCGCGCCGGCCACCTCCACCATCCGGATCCGGCGATCGTGCGCGCGGCGTACTCGCGCGACGGCGGCAGCACCTGGACCGCATTCACCCGCGAACCGCCGGCCAGCGAAGGCGAGGGCCGACTGGCCATCGCCGTGTCGGCCGATGGCGGGCGCGTGATCTGGCAGGCCCGCGGAGGGCCGCACTGGATCACCGACAACCACGGCGGTCGCTGGCAGAAGGTGCGGGGGCTGCCGACGAGCGCGGTATTCGCGGCCGACCGCTTCCAGCCGGCGTTGTGGTACGGCTTCGACCCGGTATCGGGAAAGCTGTTCGTCAGCGGCGATGGCGGGGTGGCCTTCGAGGAGGCGGATGGTGGCGTCGGTGCGGTTGGCGACTGGTTCCGTGGCGAGCTCCTGCCGTCGTCGGAGAACACCGGCGTGGTGTACTTCGCCGCTTCCTGGCGCGGGTTGATGCGCTGGGGGGGAGGGCAGCTCGAACGCTTGCCGGGCGTGGAGAACGCATTCGTTGCGGGCCTCGGTGCGCCGAAGCCAGGCAGCACCACGCCGGCTATCTTCGTGCACGGCCAAGTCGACGGTGCCGGTGGGCTATACCGTTCCGACGATGGCGGCCGCCACTGGCTGCGCATCGACGATGCGCAGCATCGCTTCGGAAAACCGCGCATGCTCACCGGCGACGCACGCGTGCACGGACGCGTCTACCTGGCCACCGGCGGCCGCGGCATCATCTACGGAGAACCGACCCCATGAAGTTCCGCGCCCTGCTGGCGACATTGGCACTGCTCGCGATCGCACCACTGGCTTCGGCGACCACTCCGTCGCTGGAACTCCCGCTGCTGTTCTCCGACGGCGCAGTGCTGCAGCGCGACCGCCCCCTGCCGGTCTGGGGACAGGCGCAGCCGGGCGAACGGGTGGAAGTGCAGTTCGACGGCCGCAAGGCACAGGCCACGGCCGGCGCCAACGGCCGCTGGAGTGTTCAGTTGCCTGCGCATGTCGCAGGAGGGCCGTATGAGCTGCTTGTGCGCGCGGGTGCGGAAGAGCGGCGCGTGCGCGACGTGCTGGTCGGCGAGGTCTGGCTGGCGTCCGGGCAGTCGAACATGGAGTGGCCGGTCGCGCAGACCCTGCATGCGCAGCAGGACGTGGCCGAAGCCGGTGATGCCTCGCTGCGCCATTTCAAGATTCCGAAGTCGTGGGCGGAGACGCCGCAGGCGCAACTGCAGGGTGGCGCGTGGCAGGCCGCTTCACCGGCGGCGGTGGGGCAATTCTCGGCCGTGGGCTACACCTTTGCGCGCGAACTGCGCCGGGTGCTGGGCGTGCCGGTCGGAATCATCGACAGCACCTGGGGTGGAAGTTCGATCGAGGCGTGGATGGATGCCTCGATGCTTGGCCTGGACGCCGCAGCGCTGGAGGCCAAGATGCGCGAGCGTCGGGCGGTCGATGCCCGGAGCGAAGCCGCTACGCGTGCACGGCTGGTCGGCTGGACGGCCACGGACCCGGCGTCGGAAGCCTTCGCCGCCGCGCAGCTCGACGACAGCGGCTGGAGTCCGATCCGCGTGCCGTCCGTCTGGGAGACCCAGGGTTTTGCCGGCATGGACGGGGTGGCGTGGTACCGCACGACATTCGAGCTGAGCGCACGCGAGGCCGCGTCCGGTGTCGTCCTTGGCCTGGGCCAGATCGACGATACCGACACGACCTGGGTCAACGGCCAGCGCGTGGGGGGTGTCAGCAACGGTTACAACGTGCCGCGCGAGTACCGCGTTCCTGCCGCGGCACTGCGCCCGGGCTTGAACATCATCGCCGTGCGCGTCCAGGACGATGGCGGTGGTGGCGGCATCGCCGGCAGCGCGAAGGAGATATGGGTGGAACCGGTCGGCGGCCAGCGCCGCAGCCTGGCCGGCGACTGGCTTTTCCGCACCGCCACGGTGACGGTGTCGACCTCCGGCGACAAGAACCAGGTCGATACGTTGCTCTATAACGCGATGATCCATCCGCTGCTGCCGTATCCACTGGCCGGCGTGATCTGGTACCAGGGCGAAACCAACGCCAGCGAAGAAGGCGCTTACCGCTATCGCGACCAGTTCAAGACCCTGATCGAGGGTTGGCGCGGTCACTGGCAGACGCCTGCGATGCCGTTCCTGTGGGCGCAGCTGGCCGCGTTCCATTCCGGGGACGACCGGCTCGATGCGCGCGGCGTCGTTATCGAAAGCCCGTGGGCAACCTTGCGCGAGTCGCAGTCGGCGGCTTTGGCGCTGCCGGCCACCGGGCAGGCGGTACTCATCGATGTAGGCGCGGCTGACGACATCCATCCGCGCGACAAGCGCACCGTCGGCCAGCGCCTCTCGCGTGCGGCGCGGCACGTGGCATACCGCGATGAGGCGGTTGTCCATCAAGGGCCGGCATTCCGCCAGGCCCGCGCCGGGGACGGCACGCTGGTTCTGGAATTCGACGCTGCCGGCGACATGCTCGCCGCGCGTGGCGGCGGCGCTGCGCTGCAGGGCTTCGAGGTGGCGGGTGCCGACGGCCGGTTCCATCCGGCCCAGGCCCGCATCGAGCGGCACACGGTAGTAGTACGCAGCGATGCCGTGCCGAAACCGCAAGTCGCACGCTACGCCTGGAGCGACAATCCGGCGCAGGCCGACCTGGTGGGGCGCGATGGACTCCCGGCGTCGCCATTCCGCACCCGCGAATGGTGAGGCACGCACATGCACATGAAGGGGACAGGCTGATGAGGAAACGGACGATGCGCGGCTGGCACCTGCTGGTGGCCGGAATGCTGGTATTGCTGGTGGCCTGTGGCCGTGGCCCGGCCAGTGGTGAAGTGGCCTCGACCGGAGAAGATGCCACCAGCGGGAAGGCAAAAGCCGCGGCGCCAGCACGCGATGGCGAGGCGCCGATCCCCGAAATCGTCACCCGCGACGGCCGCCATGCGCTTCTTGTCGACGGCGAGCCGTTCCTGATCCTGGGCGCGCAGGTCAACAATTCCAGCAACTGGCCCAAGGCGCTGGACAAGGTGTGGCCGGCGATCGAGGTGCTCAAGCCGAACACGGTGATGGTGCCGGTGGCGTGGGAGCAGATCGAAGCCGAGGAAGGTACGTTCGATTTCTCCTTCGTCGACGAGCTGCTCAAGCAGGCGCGCGAACATGACCAGCGCCTGATCCTGCTCTGGTTCGCCACCTGGAAGAACAACGGTCCCAACTACGCGCCCAAGTGGGTCAAGCTCGACAACGAGCGTTTCCCGCGCGTGATCACCGCCGATGGCCGCACGCTCAATTCGCTGTCGCCGCACGGACAAGCCACGCTTGACGCCGACCGCAAGGCGTTCGTCGAGCTGATGAAGCACCTCAAGGCAGTCGATCCGCAGCGCACCGTGATCATGGTCCAGCCGCAGAACGAGCCGGGGACCTATGGTGGCGTGCGCGACTTTTCGCCGCTGGCGCAGAGGGTATTCGAGGGCCCGGTGCCGGACGCCCTGCTGCAGAAGCTCGGCAAGTCGCCCGGGACCTGGAGTGAAGTGTTCGGGACCGATGCCGACGAGTTCTTCCACGCCTGGCATATCGCGCACTTCATCGACCAGGTCGCGGCCGCGGGCAAGGAAGCCTATCCGTTGCCGATGCTGGTCAATGCGGCATTGCGCGGGCCGTTCAATCCCGGCCAGCCGGGCCAGTACGCCAGCGGCGGTCCGACCGACAACGTGATCGACGTGTACAAGGCCGCCGCGCCGCACATCGACCTGCTGGCGCCGGACATCTACATGCCGGAATACCTGCTGTACACCACGGTGCTCGACCGCTACTCGCGGCCGGACAATCCGCTGTTCGTGGCCGAGACCGGCAACCGCGCCGAGTATCCGCGCTACCTGTTCTCGGCACTGGGCAAGCAGGCGATCGGCTGGTCGCCGTTCGGCATCGATTTCTCGCGCTACTCGAACTATCCGCTGGGCGCCCGGCATGTGGACGAGAAGGCGCTGGAGTCGTTCGCGCTGAACTACCAGATGCTCGGCCCGGCCGCGCGGGTGATCGCCCAGGCCAGCTTCGAGGGCAAGGTCCGTGGCACCGCCGAAGAGCCGGGCCAGGCGGTGCAGACGCTGAAGATCGACGATCGCTGGAACATGACCGTGACCTACGGGGTGCCGCAGTTCTGGTTCCAGGGCGAACCGCCCGGAAATCCGGAGCCGATCGGGCGCGCGCTGGTGGTGCAGCTGGGGCCGGACGAGTTCCTGGTCACCGGTGCGCATGCCAGGATCAACATCGACGCGGCCGACCCGGCGGTGGCTGCGCGCCAGATCTACGAGTACGTGGACGAGGGCACCTACGAGAACGGCGAGTGGGTGTTCCATCGCCGCTGGAACGGCGACCAGACCGACTACGGTCTCAATTTCTCCAGTGTTCCGCAGTTGCTGCGGGTGAAGCTGGCGACCTACTGATTTACCGATGAAGGCGTCCGCGGGCGCCGAGAGGAGGAGTGCGATGAGGGGACAGATGAAGCCGGTCCGGCTGGCGATGATCATGGTGGGGCTGCTGCCGCTTGCAGCGGTTGCGCAGACGGTCGAGCGTCAGGCTGATGGCGTGATCGTGCGCCTGGCCGATCCGAACGCCGCTGACGTGCGCGTGCAGCTGGTGAGCGACAGCATCGTGCGCGTCAGCGCCGACACCGACGGCGACTTCCAGCGTAGCCGCAGCCTGATGCGGGTGCCGGTCGAGGGCACGCCGAAATTCGAGGTCAGCCAGACTGCCGACGGGGTCCGCGTGACCGCGTCCGGCATCGCCGCCGAGGTGGCGCTGGCCGATGGCCGGGTCAGCTTCTTCGACGGCCAGGGCAAGCCTCTGGTGCAGGAAGTCGCAGGCGGGCGCAGCTTCACGCGGTTCGAGGTCGAGGGCCGCAAGCTCGAGAGCGTGCGCCAGCGCTTCGTGTCGCCCGACGACGAGTCCTTCTATGGCACCGGCCTGCACCAGCAGGGCTGGATGGACCTGAAGGGCCGCGACGTCGAACTGCTCCAGCACAACATCGACAACGCGATCCCGTTCGTCCAGTCCAGCCGCCATTACGGCATCCTCTGGGACAACAATTCGATCACCCGCTTCGGCGACCCACGCGGCCTGCGTCCGCTGGGCGAGACCCTGGTGCTGCGTGATGCCAAGGGCAAGCCCGGTGCGCTGACCGCGCGCTATTCCATCGACGGCAAGGAGAAGGTGTCCCGCCGCGAGAGCCAGATCAACTACCAGTACATCAAGGACCTCAAGGGCCTGCCGAAGGCCGGCTGGAATACCGCCCAGGGCGGACGCACGCAGGTGGTGTGGGAAGGCACGATCGAGGCGCAGACCGCCGGCCGCCACACCTTCTCGATGTACAACAGCGAGTACGCCAAGGTCTATGTCGACGGGAAACTCGTCATCGACCGCTGGCGGCAGAACTGGAATCCCTGGCACCACGAGTTCGCGCTGGACATGCAGCCCGGCGTCAAGCGCGACATCCGCGTGGAGTGGGACGCGATCGATCCCGCATACATCGCTCTGCTGCACCGCGACCCGCTGCCGGCGGCCGAGGCCAAGGACCTGTCGATCTGGTCCGAGGCCGGGCAGATGATCGACTACTACGTGGTCGCCGGCGACAACGGCGACGACCTGATCGCCGGCTACCGCCAGCTGACCGGCAAGGCGGTGATCCTGCCGAAGTGGTCGTACGGCTTCTGGCAGAGCCGCGAGCGCTACAAGACCCAGGCCGAGCTGACAGGCGCGCTGGACGAATACCGCCGCCGCAAGCTGCCGATCGACGCGATCGTGCTGGACTGGTCGTACTGGCCGCAGGATGCCTGGGGCTCGCACGATTTCGACAAGGACAACTTCCCCGATCCGGACGGCATGGTGAAGCACGTCCACGACCAGCACGCGCAGATCATGATCTCGGTGTGGCCCAAGTTCTATCCGACCACGGCCAACTACAAGGAACTCGACGCGGCCGGGCACATGTACCACCGCAACGTGGAAGTCGGCGAACTTGACTGGATCGGCAAGGGCTACCTCAATTCCTTCTACGACCCGTACTCGAAGGAGGCCCAGGACATCTTCTGGCGCCAGGTCAACGCCAAGCTCAACAGCCAGGGTTTCGATGCCTGGTGGCTGGATGCGTCCGAGCCGGACCTGCACAGCAACATCGACATCGGCGAGCGCAAGGCGCGGACTACGCCGACCGCGTTCGGTCCGTCGATCGAGTACTTCAATTCGTATCCGCTGGTGCATTCGGAAGGCGTGTACCGCGGTTCGCGCGAAGTCGAGCCGGACAAGCGCGTGTTCATCCTGTCGCGCGCGTTCTTCGCTGGCCAGCAGCGCGCCGCGTCCGCGTTCTGGAGCGGCGACATCGTGCCGCGCTGGGACGACATGCGCGAACAGATCTCCGGCCTGGTCAATGCTTCGATGGCCGGTGCGCCGAACGTGAGCTTCGACATCGGCGGCTTCTCGCCGGAGAAGCGCTACGAGACCCAGGATCCGGCGCACCTGGCCGAGTGGCGCGAGCTGAGCCTGCGCTGGTTCCAGTACGGCGCGTTCGTGCCGGTGTTCCGCCTGCACGGCCAGTTCCCGTATCGCGAGATCTGGGAGATCGCGCCGGAAGGCACGCCGCACTACGACAGCTTCGTCCACTACCTGAAGCTGCGCTATTCGATGCTGCCGTACATCTACACCCTGGCGGCCGACACCTGGCACAAGGACGGCACGATCCTGCGCACGATGTCGATGGATTTCCCGGATGACATGAAGGCCCGCGGCATCGCCGACCAGTACCTGTTCGGTCCGGCTTTCCTGGTCGCGCCGGTGGCGTCGTTCAAGTCCACCAGCCGCCCGGTGTACCTGCCGGCCGGCAGCAGCTGGATCGACTTCGAGACCGGCAAGCGCCACGAGGGCGGGCAGACCATCGAAGCCGCCGCGCCGCTGCAGCGCATGCCGCTGTTCGTGCGCGCCGGTTCGATCGTGCCGCGCACGGTGGTCCAGCAGTACGTCGACGAGCAGCCCTTGGCGCCGCTGACCATCGAGGTCTATACCGGTGCCGACGGCAGCTTCTCGCTGTACGAGGACGAAGGCCGCAACTACGGCTACGAGCGCGGCGAGTCCAGCCGCATCCCGCTCACCTGGAACGAGAAGGCCGGCGAGCTAGTGATCGGTGCGCGCCAGGGCACGTTCCCGGGCATGCAGCAGCAGCGCGAGATCCGGGTGCGCTGGGTCGATGGCCCGCGCGACGACGCCGGTGCGGTGGAGCCCAAGGCCGACCGCACGGTCCGCTACACGGGCAAGGCGGTGACGGTCCACCGTCCACGCGGGTGAGGTGCGGATGGACCTGACCCGGCGTGAACTGCTGAAGGCGACGGCGGCCGCGGCCGCCGTCGGAACCGGTGCGTTGGCGGGCGCGGGCTCTGCTGCCGCCATGGCCGCAGGCGCCCCCTGCGGCGCGCAGGCGAGCGCCGCGCAACAGCCCGCCTTCGTGGCGGGCAGCGCCGCCGAGCCGCTGCGGCTGTGGTACCGACGACCGGCCACGCAATGGGTCGAGGCGCTGCCCTTGGGCAACGGCCGCCTGGGCGCGATGGTCTGGGGCGGCGGCAAGTACGAGCGGCTGCAGCTCAACGAAGACACGCTGTACGCCGGTGGTCCCTACGACCCGACCCCATCGGACGCCCTGGCCGCGTTGCCGGAAGTGCGCCGGCTGCTGTTCGCCGGTCGCTATGCCGAGGCCGAGAAGCTGGCCAACGCGACGATGATGGGCCGGCCCAAGAAACAGATGCCGTACCAGCCGCTGGGCGACCTGCAGCTGGATTTCCTGGAAGTGTCCGACGTCAACGGCTACCGGCGCGAGCTGGACCTGGATCGCGCGCTGGCCACCAGCACGTTCGAGGCACGCGGGTTGCAGCACCTGCGTGAAGTGTTCGTCTCCCCGGTCGACCAGTGCGTGGCGGTCCGGCTGTCAGGCGACAAGAAGGGCCGGATCGGCCTGCGCATCGGCCTGGACTGCGACCACGTGGAATCGGAAGTGGTCGCCGATGGAGACGATGGCCTGCTGTTGCGCGGACGCAACGGCGATGCGTTCGGGATCGAGGGCCGGCTCCGCTTCGCCGCGAGGCTGCGCGTGTTGCCGTCCGGCGGGAAGATGCGCCGCCTGGGCGACCGGATCGAAGTTACGAGAGCCGACGAGGTTCTGCTGCTGCTGACTGGTGCCACCAGTTTCCGGCGCTTCGACGACATCGGTGGCGACCCCGAAGCGATCACGCGCACGCAGCTTGATGCGGCTGCCGGCAAGTCGTGGCAGCAACTGCTCGACGCGCACGTGGCCGAGCACCAGCGGCTGTTCCATCGCGTGGCGATCGATCTCGGTCGTGCATCCGAAGCGGTCGCGGAACTGCCCACCGACGAGCGTGTGGCGCGCTTCGCCGATGGCGGCGACCCGGCCTTGGCTGCGCTGTACCACCAGTTCGGGCGCTACCTGCTGGTCTGCTGTTCGCGGCCCGGCACGCAGCCGGCCAACCTGCAAGGCATCTGGAACGACCTGCTGTCCCCGCCGTGGGAGAGCAAGTACACGATCAACATCAATACCGAGATGAACTACTGGCCCAGCGAGGCCAACGCGCTGGGCGAATGCGTGGAGCCGCTGGAACGGATGGTGTTCGAGCTGGCCGATGCCGGCAGCGATACGGCACGGCGGATGTATGGCGCGCCGGGCTGGGTCGTGCACCACAACACCGACCTGTGGCGGCGGACCGCGCCGATCGACGGGGCCGAGTGGGGCCTGTGGCCGACCGGTGGGGCCTGGCTGCTGCAGCACCTTTGGGATCGCTGGGATTACGGTCGCGAGCCCGGCTACCTGGAAAAGGTCTGGCCGCTGTTCAAGGGCGCGGCCGAGTTCTTCGCCGCCACGCTGGTCGAGGATCCGGCCACCCGGGCGATGGTCACCGCCCCCTCGATCTCGCCGGAGAACGAGCATCCGTTCGGCGCCGCGCTGTGCGCCGGACCGTCGATGGATGCACAGCTGCTGCGTGACCTGTTCGGCCAGTGCATCGAGATCGCCGGCCTGCTGGGCGTGGACGCCGACCTGGCCGCCCGCCTGGCCGGCTTGCGCGAACGCCTGCCGCCGCATCGCATCGGTCGCGCCGGCCAGCTGCAGGAGTGGCAGCAGGACTGGGACATGGACGTGCCGGAGATCCACCACCGCCACGTCTCGCACCTGTACGCGCTGCACCCGTCCAGCCAGATCAATGTGCGCGATACCCCGGAACTGGCCGCCGCCGCGCGCCGCTCGCTGGAGATCCGCGGCGACGAGGCCACCGGCTGGGGCATCGGCTGGCGCCTGAACCTGTGGGCGCGGCTGGGCGATGGCGAACACGCGCACCAGGTGCTGGCGATGCTGCTCAGTCCCTCGCGCACCTATCCGAACCTGTTCGACGCCCACCCGCCGTTCCAGATCGACGGCAACTTCGGCGGCACCGCCGGGATCACCGAGATGCTGCTGCAGAGCTGGGGAGGAAGCGTGTTCCTGCTGCCCGCGCTGCCCAAGGCCTGGGCCGAAGGACGCGTCCGCGGCCTGCGCGTGCGGGGTGCGGCGAGCGTGGACCTGGCGTGGACGCAGGGTCAGCTTGGCCAGGCCCGCATCACCAGCGATCGCGGTGGCCGCTACCGCTTCGAACATCGCGGGCAGGCACTCGTACTGGAACTGGCGGTCGGCCAGTCGGCGATCCTCGAATGGCAGGCGGGCAGGCTGGTCCGTGCGTGATTCGCCGCGCGCGGGCAACCACACGGACGGGTATTGAATGATGCGCTGCGGCATGGCGGATGTGGCTGCAGAACACGTACGACAGCGCTGCCATTGAAGGTAAGCTGTGGCGCGCCGGTGATCGGTGCGGCATCGATGCAAAGGAGGGTCCGTGAGGGCGGACCCGTGTGCGTTGGCGACCCGCCCTGGCGGGTCGGCGGTTGAGCGGTCCGCGTGGCGGACCGTGGGGGAGGGCGTACCGGCCTGCCGGTGCGGAAGACCAATACGACGACAAGGGTTGAAATGAGCAGTCCATCCATCGCCGGCCAGACGGCCGCGCACAGCGGGGAAAACACCCGCTTCATCATCCTGATTGCCTGCGTGGCCACCATCGGCGGCTTCCTGTTCGGCTTCGACAGCGGCGTGATCAACGGTACCGTCGACGGCCTGCAGCAGGCCTTCGGCTCGAGCAAGGCGGCGCTCGGCTTCGAGGTTGCCTCGATGCTGCTGGGCTGCGCGATCGGTGCGTTCTTCGCCGGCCGCCTGGCCGACCGCTGGGGCCGGCGCAGCGTGCTGATCATCTCGGCGGTGCTGTTCCTGCTGTCGGCGATCGGCGCCGGCGCGGCGTCCAGCTCGCTGGTATTCATCGTCGCGCGCGTGCTCGGCGGTTTCGCCGTCGGCGCGGCCAGCGTGATGTCGCCGGCCTACATCGCCGAGGTGGCGCCGGCGCGCTACCGCGGCCGCCTGGCCACGGTGCAGCAGATCGCGATCATCTCCGGCCTGTTCGCCGCCTTCCTCAGCAACTACCTGCTGGCCAAGACCGCCGGCGCCTCCACCGAGGTGCTGTGGGGCGGGCATGCGGCGTGGCGCTGGATGTTCTGGATGATGGCGTTCCCGTCGGCGCTGTTCCTGGTGCTGCTGCTGGTGATCCCGGAGAGCCCGCGCTACCTGGTGGTCAAGCGGCGCAAGGACCAGGCGCTGGCCGTGCTGAGCAAGCTGTACGGCCCGGCCCAGGCCCAGACCACGCTGGCCGAGATCGACGCTTCGCTGTCGGCCGACCACCACCGTCCGCAGCTGTCGGACCTGATCAGCAAGGCCACCGGCAAGATCCGCCCGATCGTGTGGGTGGGCATTGGCCTGGCGACCTTCCAGCAGCTGGTCGGCATCAACGTGGTGTTCTACTACGGCGCGGTGCTGTGGCAGGCGGTGGGCTTCTCCGAAAACGACGCGCTGCTGATCAACGTGCTGTCCGGCGCGCTGAGCATCGGCGCGTGCCTGATCGCCCTGGTGCTGATCGACAAGGTCGGGCGCAAGCCGCTGCTGTGGGTCGGCTCGCTCGGCATGGCGATTTCGCTGGCGCTGGTGACCCTGGCATTCGCCAGCGGTTCGCTGGTCGACGGCCACCTGCAGCTGTCCGATGCGATGGGCATGCTGGCGCTGGTGGCGGCCAACATCTACGTGGTGTTCTTCAACATGTCCTGGGGCCCGGTCATGTGGGTGATGCTGGGCGAGATGTTCCCGAACCAGATCCGCGGCTCGGGCCTGGCGGTGGCCGGCGCGGCGCAGTGGACCTCGAACTTCGCCATCACCATGAGCTTCCCGATCCTGCTGGCCGGCATCGGCCTGGCGGCGACCTACAGCATCTACATGGTCGCGGCATTCCTGTCGGTGTTCTTCGTCCTGCGCTACGTGCACGAGACCAAGGGCAAGGAACTGGAACAGATGGAGGGCTGAGCCCCGACCCGGCCGGGCGGCGCCTGCCGCCCTGGCCGGACCAGGCAGCCGGGCGCCTTCACCGGCCCGGCCGCTGTCCCGGAAACGAAAAAGCCCCGCGATGCGGGGCTTTTTCATGTCCTTCGCCGGGCCGGATGGCGCTCCCTAGGGGACTCGAACCCCTGTTTTAGCCTTGAGAGGGCCACGTCCTAACCACTAGACGAAGGGAGCGTTGCGGGTGTCGCCGGCGAAGGCGCGCTAGTATATTCACGCGCCCGCCGGACGGCAATCCGGCCGGACCGATCCCGTTCACGGAAGCACGCCCATCAATCCGCATCTCCTCCCGCAGCCCGTCCTGCGCGCCATCCCGCGCGACCAGCACTCCATTTCCCGGCGGGACATCAGTCCCAACGCCCTTCGCGTGCTCTACCGGCTGCGCGAGGCCGGATTCGGCGCCTACCTGGTCGGCGGCGCCGTCCGCGACCTGCTGCTGGGCATGCATCCCAAGGATTTCGACGTGGCCACCGACGCCACGCCCGAGCAGGTCAAGGCGCTGTTCCGCAACTGCCGCCTGATCGGCCGCCGCTTCCGCCTGGCCCACGTGGTCTACGGCCGCGAGATCATCGAGGTCGCCACCTTCCGCGCCAACGTCGACGACGGCAGCGGCGACCGCGAGGTCGAGGACGGGCGCCTGGTCCGCGACAACGTGTACGGCACGATCGAGGACGACGCGGTCCGCCGCGACTTCACCTGCAATGCGCTGTACTACGCGATCGAGGACTTCTCGGTGCGCGATTACACCGGCGGCTTCGAGGACGTGCAGGCGAAGGTCATGCGCCTGATCGGCGACCCGGAAACCCGCTACCGCGAGGATCCGGTGCGCATGCTGCGCGCGGTCCGGCTCGCGGCCAAGCTCGACTTCGAGATCGAACCCGGCACCGCGGCGCCGATTCCCGTGCTCGCCCCGCTGCTCGGCGAGGCCGCGCCGGCCCGGCTGTTCGAGGAAATGCTGAAGATGTTCCTGTCCGGGCACGCGGTGGCCAGCTTCGAGCGGCTGGAAGCGCATGGCCTGCTTGGCGCCCTGCTGCCCGAAAGCGCCGCCGCACTGCGTTCGAACCGCACCGGCGCGCTGCGGCGCATGGTCCTGCAGGGGTTGGCCAATACCGACGCGCGCGTGGCCGCCGACGAGCCGGTCTCGCCGGCGTTCCTGTTCGCCCTGCTGCTGTGGCCGGCGTACTGCCGCGCGCTGGCCGGGTTGCAGGCGCAGGGCATGCACGCCGAGGAAGCGCAGCGTCGCGCCGCCGACCGGGTGACCCTGCACCAGGTGCAGACCATCGCGCTGCCCAAGCGCTTCTCGCTGCCGATGCAGGAGATCTGGCTGCTGCAGTCGCGTTTCGGCTCGCGCCAGCGCAAGCGGGTCTTCCGCCTGCTGGCGAACCCGCGCTTCCGCGCCGCGTACGACTTCCTGGTGTTGCGCCAGGCCGCTTCCGACTCGCACGCTGCCGACGTGGAATTCTGGACGCAGGCCCAGCTCAGCTCCGGCGACGAACTGTCGGCGAACCTCGAAGCGACGGGCGCAGCGGGCGAGGGCGATGACGCCCCCGCGCGCAAGCGCCGCCGTCGCCGTCGTCGCGGTCCGGCCCCCGCCGCGGGCGAATGAGCGCCCCGGTCCACGCCTGCATAGGCCTGGGCGCCAACCTCGGCCGGCCGGAGCTGACCCTGCGCAACGCCGCGGTCGCCCTGGGCGCGCTGCCGCAGAGCCGACTGGTGGCATTTTCGCGTCTGTACCGGACCCCGGCCTGGGGCCAGGTCGACCAGCCCGACTTCGTGAATGCCGCGGCGCTGGTCGAGACCGGCCTTACCCCCCTGGAGCTGCTGGACGCCCTGCTGGGGATCGAGCGAGAGGCCGGCCGCCAGCGCGATCCGGACGCGCGCTGGGGTCCGCGCGTGCTCGACCTGGACCTGCTGCTCTACGCCGGGCGGATGATCGACGAGCCGGGCCTGCGCGTGCCGCATCCGCACCTGCACGAGCGAGCCTTCGCCCTGGTGCCGCTGGCGGAGATCGCGCCGGCCGAGCCGTTCCCGGGGCACGGGACGGTCGGCGATGCCCTGCGCGGGGTCGATACCGCGGGCGTCGAGGCGATCGATGCTTCGGGAACGGACTGATCCGGCGATCGTTCCCGCCATGATCGCGTCCTCGCGCGGGCGGTGGGCGATAATGTCCCGCTTGGCGGACCGTACGCGCTCCGCGCGAATCCCCTGATGAGACCGCACCCGATGAGACTCGCCTGATGAGAGCCGCCCGATGAGCGTCCATGCCGAGCAGAAGCCCTGGACCGTGCCCGCGCTGGCCGAGGCCAAGCGCCAGGGCCGCCGCCTGGCCATGCTGACCGCCTACGACGCCGGTTTCGCCCGGGTCATGGACCGCGAAGGCATCGACCTGGTCCTGGTCGGCGATTCGCTGGGCATGGTGGTCCAGGGCCACGACTCGACCCTGCCGGTGACCGTGGCCGACATGGCCTACCACACCGCCGCGGTGGCGCGGGTGCTGAAGCAGGCCCTGCTGGTATCGGACCTGCCGTTCCAGTCCGACGCGACCCCCGAGCGCGCGCTCGACGCTTCGGTCGTGCTGCTCCAGGCCGGCGCGCAGATGGTCAAGCTGGAGGGTGCCGGGCACAAGCTCGACGTCGTCCGCTTCCTGGCCGCGCGCGATATTCCGGTCTGTTCCCACCTGGGACTGACCCCGCAGTCGGTGCTCAAGCTCGGCGGGTTCAGGGTCCAGGGCCGCGAAGCACAGGCGGCCGCGCAACTGCTGGCCGATGCGCAGGCTACCGTCGAGGCGGGTGCATCCCTGCTGGTGCTGGAATGCGTGCCGACGCCGCTGGCGCAGAAGATCACCGCCGCCGTTTCCGTGCCGACCATCGGCATCGGCGCAGGCCCGCACTGCGACGGCCAAGTACTGGTGATGCACGATTTCCTCGGCCTGGACAGCGGCCACCGCCGGCCGCGGTTCGTGAAGGATTTCCTCGCAGAGGGCGGTTCTGTGGCCGGCGCGGTGCGCGCCTATGCCGCAGCGGTCCGCGATGGCAGCTATCCCGACGCCGAACACGCCTACGCCTGATCGCGTCCTTCTTCGAGCACGAGCAATGATCGAAACCATCACCGAACTGGACGCCCTGCGCGAGCGCGTGCGCGGCTGGAAGCGCGAGGGCCTGCGCGTCGGCTTCGTGCCGACCATGGGCAACCTGCATGCCGGCCACTACTCGCTGGTGATGCTCGCGCGGCAGTACGCCGACCGCGTCGTGTCCAGCGTGTTCGTCAATCCGACCCAGTTCGGCCCCAACGAGGACTTCACCCGCTACCCGCGCACCCCCGACGCCGATACGGCTGGACTGGAAGGCGCCGGTTGCGACGTGCTGTGGCTGCCGACGGTCGAGTCGATGTATCCGTTCGGCGTGGAGCTGGCCTCGCGGGTCCGCGTGCCCGGGGTGAGTTCGGTGCTGGAAGGCGAATGCCGGCCGGGGCATTTCGATGGCGTTTGCACGGTGGTCAGCCGCCTGTTCAACCAGGTGCTTCCCGATGTCGCCGCCTTCGGCAAGAAGGACTACCAGCAGCTGGCCGTGATCCGGCAGCTGGTCGCCGACCTGCAGTTCCCGATCGGGATCCTCGGCGGCGGCATCGTCCGCGAGGCCGATGGCCTGGCGATGAGTTCGCGCAACCAGTACCTGGATGCCGACCAGCGTCCGCGCGCGGCGACGATCCATCGCGTGCTGCGCGACATGCGCGATGCGTGCCTGGCCGGTGCACCGCGTACGGTGGTTGAAGCGCAGGCCGGCGCGCAGTTGCGCGGCGCCGGCTTCGTGGTCGACTACGCCGCGTTGCGCCTGCCCGACCTGGGCGAACCGGTCGATGGCATGCACGGTCCGCGCGTGGCCCTGGTCGCCGCCCGGCTGGGCACGACGCGCCTGATCGACAACATCGAATTCTGATTCCGCATGGCAGGCGGCGGTGCGGCCCGTGCCGCCCGATGCGCGCCACCGTTTCGCGTGCAACGGCCAAGCGCCGCGCATGCGCCTCCGCACGGCGTTTCCGTCGCATCGACGGCGCCTGCATTGCTACCATCCACGACGAAGAGTTGAAGACCCGATGCACCTGACCCTGCTCAAAGCCAAGATCCACCGCGCCACCGTCACCCACTCGGAACTGAATTACGAGGGTTCCGTGGCGATCGACGGCCTGCTGCTCGACGCGACCGGCATCCGCGAATTCGAGCAGGTGCACGTGTGGGACGTCACCAACGGAAGCCGCTTCACCACCTACGCCATCCGTGCCGACGAAGGCAGCGGGATCATCTCGCTCAACGGCGGCGCCGCGCGCCACGTGCAGGTGGGCGACCTGGTGATCATCGCCGCGTTCGCGCAACTGGATGCGGATGAAGCGGCGACCTTCCAGCCGGACCTGGTCTACGTGGACGCCGGCAATCGCATCACCCACACCAACCATTCGATCCCCAAGCAGGCCGCCTGATGACCGTTTCCGCTCCTGGTTTCCAGCTTCTCCAGTCCCATGCCGCGCGCCTGTCCGGCGCCAGTATTCCCGGGCTGCTGGACAGCGAGCCGGAGCGGATCGGCACGCAGGCGCTGCAGGTCGGTCCGCTGTACGCGACCTTCGCCCGCCAGCGCTATGACGCGCAGGCCTGGGAAGCATTGCTGCAGCTGGGCCGCGAGCGCGACCTGGCCGGCGCATTCCGGCGCCTGTTCGACGGCGAGAAGATCAACGTCACCGAAGACCGCGCGGTCCTGCACACGGCGCTGCGCGGCGACGTGTCGACGGCGCCGGCCGCGCGGGAGGCCTTCCGCACCGCTGCCGAAGTGCGCCAGCGCATGCGTGGACTCATCGAGGCACTGGAGGCGACCGACGTCACCGACATCGTCAGCGTCGGCATCGGCGGTTCGGACCTGGGCCCTCGGCTGGTGGTCGATGCGCTGCGCGGCCCGTTGCCGGGCCGCTTCCGCGTGCACTTCATCTCCAATGTCGATGGCGCCGCCGCGCAGCGCGTGCTGGCGCCACTGGACCCCAGGCGCACCGCCGCGGTCTTCATCTCCAAGACGTTCGGTACGCAGGAAACGCTGCTCAATGGCGCGATCGTCCGCGACTGGCTCGGTGGCAGTGAACGCATCTACGCGGTGAGCGCCAATCCCGAACGCGCCGCGGTCGCGTTCGATATCGCCGCCGAACGCGTGCTGCCGATGTGGGACTGGGTGGGTGGGCGTTACTCGCTGTGGTCGGCGGTCGGTTTCCCGATCGCGTTGGCGATCGGCTTCAAGGGCTTCGAGCAGCTGCTGGAGGGCGCCGCGCAGTTCGACCGTCATGCGCTCGAAGCGCCGCTGGAGTCCAACCTGGCCGTGCGCCATGGCCTGGCCGCGGTCTGGAATCGCAACGCCCTGGGCTTGGCCTCGCAGGCGGTGATGACCTACGACCAGCGCCTGGCGCTGCTGCCGGCCTATCTGCAGCAGCTGGTGATGGAGTCGCTGGGCAAGCGCGTGCAGCTCGACGGCAGCCCGGTCGCCGCCGATACCGTGCCGGTGTGGTGGGGCGGGGCGGGCACCGACGTGCAGCACAGCTTCTTCCAGGCGCTGCACCAGGGCACCGGAATCGTGCCTGCCGATTTCATCGGCACGGTGCACAACGACGATCCCTATGCCGCCAACCACGAGGCGCTGCTGTCCAACCTGCTGGCGCAGACCGAAGCGCTAGCCAACGGCCAGGCCAGCGATGATCCGCATCGCGCCTATCCGGGCGGGCGGCCGAGTACCACGATCCTGCTCGATGCGCTGACCCCGCAGTCGCTGGGCGCGTTGCTGGCAATGTACGAGCACAGCGTTTACGTGCAGTCGGTGGTGTGGGGCATCAACGCGTTCGACCAGTTCGGCGTCGAACTGGGCAAGCAGGTCGCCAGTACGCTGCTGCCGGCGCTGCGTGGGGAATCAAAGGCCTCCGATCCGGTCACCGCGGAACTGATCCAGCGCCTGCGGGGTTGATCTGGCGCCATCGTCGCGGTTTCCCCGCGGCGATGGAGCAGGTCGTGCAGGCGTCACCGGCCAGGGCTCGCCGGGACGGGCGGCTCAGACATCCAGCCGCTGCGGATGGCTGTAGATGACCTGGCGTCCAGGGCGCACGAAGCCCGCAAGTGTCAGCCCGCAGGCGCGGGCCAGGTCCACGGCCAACGCGGTGGGTGCCGATACCGCCGCCAGTACGCCCACGCCCAGCCGCGCGGCCTTGGTGACCATTTCGTAACTGGCCCGGCTGCTGACCAGGACGAAGCCTGCGCGCAGGTCCACGCCTTCGCGCACCAGCGAGCCGAGCAGTTTGTCGAGCGCGTTGTGGCGACCCACGTCCTCGCGCACGCGCAGGATCCGTCCGTCGGTCGAGGCCCATGCCGCCGCGTGCATTGCGCCGGTGCTCGCGTTGAGCGGCTGGAAGTCTTCCAGCGCCATGCAGGCGCGCTGCAGCGCGTCGCTGTCGAGCAGGGGGCCGTCGGACACCCGGGCCGGGACCTGCAGCACTTCTTCGAGCCGGCGGCTTCCGCACAGTCCGCAGCCGCTGCGGCCGGGCAGCAGGCGTGCATCGCCCGGTTCCGGCGGCGAGGCCGACGGCGCGTCGATGTCGACGACGAAGCCCTCCAGCCGCGCCTGCACGTCAACGCCATCGATCCGATCGGCGCCGTCGACGCGGCCCTCGCTCAGCGAGAAGCCCCACGCGAAATCCTCGAGGTCGACCGGCGTGGCCATCATCACGGCGAACGGTTCGCCGTTGTAGCGCACTTCCACCGGAGCTTCCTCTGCGAGCCAGTCTTCTGCGCGCCCGTCCGTGGTGCGCCCGCCGTCGTCCCGGCCGTGGACGGTGACCGTGCGCCGCCCGCGGCCGGCTTGCGGGTCAGGCGGCATCGTCTTGCCTGTCCACGGATGCCGACAGGCGCACCGGCACCGACTTGTAGCCGGGCGTCCCGGAGCGCGGATCGTGGTCGTCCAGACCGATGAGCGTGTTGCCCTCGGGGTAGTACATCGCCACCGAGCCACGTGCGATGTCGAAAGCCACGGCCTTCAGGCGGCGGATGACGCGCCCGGTCGGCAGCCCGTCTTCGCGATGTGCTTCGACGTCGACATACGCATCGGCGGCCAGGCCCAGCACGGCAAGGTCGGCGGGGTTCACGAACAGCACGTCGCGCCCGCCCTTGATCCCGCGATAGCGGTCGTCGAGGCCGTAGATGGTGGTGTTGTACTGGTCGTGCGAGCGCACCGTGGCGAGGGTGAGCAGGTCGGGACCGCTCACGGGGTCCTCGTCCAGGCCCGGCGCGACCAGGAACCGCGCCTTGCCGTCGGGCGTGTTCCAGCGCCGCAGCGCCGCGGCGTTCTCCAGGTGGAAACCACCCGGCTCGCGGATCTTCGTGTTGTAGCCGGCGAAGATCGGAAACACCGACTCGATGCCGTCGCGGATCCGGTCGTAGTCGGCGACCATGCCCTCCCAGTCGACCTTCGACGCCGGCAGCGTGGCCCGCGCCAGCATGGCCACGATGGCCGGCTCCGAGCGCAACTGCGGCGAGGCCGGTTTGAGCCGGCCCTGCGAGGCATGCACCATCGACATCGAATCCTCCACCGTCACCGATTGCGGGCCCGAGGCCTGCACGTCCAGCTCGGTGCGGCCCAGGCAGGGCAGCAGGAACATCTGCCTGGCCGGGATCAGGTGCGAGCGATTGGTCTTGGTCGCGATGTGCACTGCAAGATCGAGCGTGCGCAGCGCGGCGAAGGTGGCCTGCGGATCGGGCATGGCGACGGCCAGGTTGCCGCCAAGGCTGAGCAGTGCCTTGGAGCGGCCTCCAGCGATCGCCTTGATTGCCGCGACCGCATCGTGGCCATGCGTGGCCGGCGGCTCGAAGCCATAGGTGCGGCGGATGCCATCCAGCAGCGCGGCATTGGGTTTCTCGGTAATGCCGACCGTGCGGTCGCCCTGCACGTTGGAATGGCCACGCAGCGGGCAGATGCCGGCGCCGCGTCGGCCGATATTGCCGCGCAACAGCAGCAAGTTCATCAGCTGCTGCACGTTCTGCGTGCCGTGGCGATGCTGGGTGATGCCCATCCCGTAACACAGGATCACGCGTTCGGCCTTGGCGTAAATCCCTGCGGCGGCGGCGATCTCTTCGCGGGTCAGTCCCGACTTGCGCTCGATGCTCGACCACGAGGTCGCAGACAGGTCGTCTGCAAGGGCCTGGAATCCGCGCGTGTGCTCTTCGATGAAGGCGCGGTCCAGCAGTCCTTCGCCGCCCGCCGCCAGGTCGTCCGCGTCGGCGTCCAGCAGCCACTTCATCATGCCCTTGAGCACGGCCACGTCGCCGCCAATGCGCGGCTTGAAATAGGTCGAGGCGATCCGCACCGAACGCCCGGTCAGCATCTCCGCGGGATCCTGCGGCGAGGTGAAGCGTTCCAGGCCGCGCTCGGGCATGGGGTTGAGGACCACGATCGGCGCGCCGCGCAGCGATACTTCGCGCAGCGTGGAGAGCATGCGCGGATGGTTGGTGCCCGGGTTGTGGCCGACGCAGAACACCGCGTCGGCGTGTTCGAAATCCTCCAGCTGCACGGTCCCCTTGCCGACGCCGATCGCTTCGGGCAAGCCCACGCTGCTGGCCTCGTGGCACATGTTCGAGCAGTCGGGGAAGTTGTTGCAGCCGTACTCGCGCACGAACAGCTGGTACAGGAAGGCAGCCTCGTTGGAGGCGCGGCCGGAGGTGTAGAACTCGGCCATCGCCGGGTCGGGCAGGGCGCGCAGCGCAGTACCAATGCGCGTGGCCGCCTCTTCCCAGGACACCGGCACGTACCGGTCCTGCATGGGGTCGTAGGCCATCGGGTGGGTGATGCGGCCGGCGTCTTCCAGCGCGTGGTCGTTCCACTCCCACATTTCGGCCAGGGTGTGCGCGGCGAAGAAGTCCGGCGTCGCGCGCTTGGAGGTCGCCTCCCACGAAACCGCCTTGGCGCCGTTCTCGCAGAACTCGAAGGAAGAGGTGTGGCGCGGATCGGGCCAGGCACAGCCGGGGCAATCGAACCCGGCCGGCTGGTTCACCCGCGGCAGCGCTTCGGCCGAGCGCGCCACCGCCATCTGCCCGCGGATCGCGCGGGCCACGGCGCGCAGCGAACCCCAGCCCCCGGCAGGCGTGTCGTCCGGTTCGAAGGATGCTTCGCCCGATGCACCGTGCCCGGATTCGTCGGAAGGCTTGCCCATGGCGCCGGCCTCGCGTTATCGAAGGTCAATCATAGGCGCGTCGCGCGATGGCGGGGGCGGGTTCCGCGCGCCGCAGCCTCCGGATCAGCGCTCGCGATCCGGACGGTCCAGGTAGGCCTGCAGCAAGGCCAGTTGCTCCTGCGCTTCGGCATGCCCGGCCGCGGCCGCGGCGCGGACCTGCACCAGGTCCGGATGGCGGACCACCAGCATGATGTCCTCGCAGCGCGGGCACAGGTACTCGCTGAAGTCCTCGTGCGGCTCCAGGGTCATGTCGCGGCTGTCGCCGCGCCATTCGCAGGCGGCGCACTCGACCGTACGCGTGCGCCAGCCGGGCTGGAAGTAGTCGTTGACCAGTTCGGACATCGTCGGATTCCTTCAGCGCAGGCGCTGGTCGAAAAGCCAGTCCCACATCGCGGGATCGGAGTAGGTCGCGTCCCAGGCGTTGTGGTTGCCCGCGGGGTACTCGGTGTAGCGGAAGTCGGCACCCACCGCGCGCGCGGCCTCGAACATGCGGCGGTCGTCGGTGGGTGGCACCAGGTCATCCAGCGCGCCATGGAAGATCCAGGCCGGCACCTGCTCCAGGCGCGTGGCCAGCGCGGTGTATGGATCGGCCTCGTTGGCCACGGCGGTCACGAACAGCGTCGGTCGCGCCTCGCGCGGGATCCGCACGCCTCCACAGACCGGCACCAGTGCGGCGAAGCGGTCCGGTGCCAGCAGGGCGACTTCCCAGACGCCGTAGCCGCCCATCGACATGCCCGTGGCGTAGGTGCGGCGCGGATCGCCGTTGAATTCGCTGCTGGCCGCGTCCAGCGTGGCCAGCGCCATGCGCGCGTTCGCGCCCATCCACTCTTCGTTCCCGGGCACCTGCGGGAATACCACCAGTGCGGGAAACGAACCGGCCTGGCCACGGATCCAGTTGCCCAGTCCGGCGGTGGTCTGGGCGTGGCCGTCGCGGCCGCGTTCGCCCGAACCATGCAGGAAAAGCACCACCGGCAGCGGCCGTGCTTCCGTGGCGGCGGGAACGAAGACGGCATAGCGGTAGCTGCGGCCGTCGTGGACGAGCTCGCGCTGCACGAAGTGCCCGCCCTCGGGCGGTGAACCCGGCCGCGGCTGGCAGGCCAGGGTCAGCATGGAGAGCAGCACGAGAGCCGCCAGGCGCAGGGCAGGGCATGGACGCATCGCATCGCCGGTTTCAGTGCAGGGGCGACAGCATAGTCGCCCATGGTTGCGGCCAGTCGAGTATCCAGGCCCAGGTGAGCATCAGGTTCAGCAACACCATCCACCAGAACGCGACGCGATAGGAATGCTTGCGCGTCTTGTGGCGCAGTGCGCGCTGGGCAAGCAGCGCGCCAGGCCAGCCGCCGGCCAGTTCCAGCAGGTGCAGGGTCGCTTCAGGCGTGCGTCGCCTTCCGCGCTGCGCGGCATGCTTGTCGAGCGCGTAGGCGATCCAGGTCACGCAGCACAGCCCGAACAGCAGCATCGCCGCCAGCGCTGGCAGGCGTTGCGCGTGGACGGCCCAGGCCAGGCCCGCCAGGTGTGCGGCCAGGAGCAGCCAGCCGGGCCATGCGCGCGCGGGAGATGGCGCACGTGCGGGAGGCGGGGACTTCGGCGCGACGGCCCGGCGCACGCTGCTTGCCCGCCAGCGTCCATCGGCCTGTCGTTGCGCAATGAATTTCACCAGTTCGCCGGTTTCGGGACGGCGCCCGTCCTGGCGGTAATCGCGCACGTGGAAGAAGGCGCGCGGCTGCCCGGCATCGAGCGGCTGGACGAAACCGTAGCCGCGCTCCTCGTTCCAGTCCACGACCTTGCCCAGGATCTCCATGGGGCTCAGTGCAGCAGGATCAGCGTGGCCAGGCCGAGGAAGCAGAAGAAGCCCATCACGTCGGTGACCGCGGTCACCACCACCGTACCGGCCACGGCCGGATCGATGTTCATCCGCTTGAGCAGCAGCGGCAGCAGCACGCCGGCGGTGGCGGCGGCGCAGAAATTCAGCACCAGCGCCATCGCGATCACCAGCGACAGCAGCGGGCTGCGGAACCAGAAGAAGGCGATCACGCCGACGATGCCGCCGATCAGCACGCCATTGATCAGCGCCACCCGGATCTCCTTCCACCACAGGATCCGGGCATTGCTGGCGCCGACCTGGCCCAGCGCCAGGCCACGCACCATCAGGGTCAGCACCTGCACCGCGGCATTGCCACCGATGCCGGCCACGATCGGCATCAGCACGGCCAGGGCGACGATCTTCTGCAGCGTCACCTCGTACTGGCCGATCACGCTGGCCGCCAGGAACGCGGTGAACAGGTTGATCCCCAGCCAGACCACGCGGCCGCGCACGGCGCGCTTCACCGGCGAGAACAGGTCTTCGTCCTCGTCCAGGCCGGCCGCGCCCATGGCCTGGTGCTCGGCCTGTTCACGGATGATGTCGACCACGTCATCGATGGTGATACGGCCGAGCAGGATGTTGTTGTCGTCCACCACCGGCGCGGAGACCCAGTCGTGGTCGGAGAACTGGCGCGCCACTTCCTGCGAGCTCTCGCCCACGTCGATGGCCGGCTGCTCGTCGTCGATCAGGCGGTTGATCGGGGTGGAATCTTCGTGCGTGACCAGCGACGCCAGCGAGACGCGGCCCAGGTACTGGTGGCGGCGGCTGACCACGTACAGGTGGTCGGTGTGGTCGGGCAGTTCGCCGCGCAGGCGCAGGTAGCGCAGGACCACGTCGACGTTGACGTCGGCGCGCACGGTGACCACGTCCGGGTTCATCAGTCGGCCGGCGCTGTCCTCCGGGTACGACAGCACCTGCTCGAGCCGCTCGCGGTTCTCGCGGTCCATCGACTTGAGGACTTCGTCGATGACCGTGTCCGGCAGGTCCTCGACCAGGTCGGCGAGGTCGTCGATGTCGAGGTCTTCGACCGCGGCGACCAGTTCGTCCGGGTCCATGTCCGCGATCAGGCTTTCGCGCACCTCGTCGCCGACGTGCAGCAGCACCTCGCCGTCGTCTTCGGCATCGACCAGGCCCCAGACGACCTCGCGCTTGCCCGGCGGCAGCGATTCGAGCAGGTTGCCGATCTCGGCCGGGGCCAGGGTGTTGACCAGCCGCCGCACCGGCCCCAGGCGGCCGCTGTCCAGCGCATCGGACAGCAGGCGCAGCTGGCGCGCGGTCTTGTCGTGGCGGACGGCTTCGGCCATGCGCAGCTCCGGTGGCGGGCGGGTGCCGCGGTGGAGGTGCGCGGCGGGTCAGGCGTTCATGCGGGCATTATCGCCCATGCCGTCGATGGGCGGCTACCGCGCCGCCCCGCGCCGCATCCGGTAGCGGGCCCAGCGCTGGCGCAACGCCCCGGCCACGCGATTCAACGCGGTGCTCTCCAGTTCCGCCTGCAAGCGCTCGATCTCCCGGTACAGCCGTCGGGTGTGGCCGTTCTGGCTGGTGACCAGCGCGTCGAGTTCGTCGCGGTCGGTGCGGGTGAGGGTATAGCCGGGGACGAAGCGGTCGGGCAGCGTGCGGTCGACGTAGACCGTCGAATGGGTCGGCCCGGTTTCCGCCGCTGGCCGCTCCTCGGTGTAGAAGTACAGCGCCACCGAGCGGCGGGTGGCGCCGGCGCGTTCCGGCGGCAGGGTGATGCGGCGGAAGCCGTGCCAGCTGCGCTCCGTGGTCTCGAAGATCACGCAGCGGTTGAACAGCGGCAGGACCTCGACCACTTCGTCCACCCCCGCGTCGTAGGGGTCGCGGTGCAGTTCCAGCGCTCCGCCCCATTCCGGCTGCCACCCCGGGTTGAGGTACACGATCAGGTTCAGGCGCCGGTGCCAGCGGGTCAGGGGGTGGTGGTTGAAATCGATGTGCACGTCCAACGCTTGGCCCTGGCGGTTCTCGTGAGTGCCGCCGCCGAAGTACATCGGGTCGTAGAGCAGATCCGGGATTCCGGTTATCCGGCCGACCATGGCGAGGAACTCCCGGGAGCGGACGAGTTCGTCCAGGATGGCGAACTCGCCGCCCTGGTCGCGCATCCGTTCGTGGGTGGACTTGCCGCCAGGGTGGCCGTCCTCGTTGAGGTGGTTGCCACGCTCGAAGTCCGGGAAGCGTTCGAGCAGGCGTTGGGCGAAGCCGTCGTCCAGGAAGCCATCGATCACGCAATGGCGGAACGGCTCCGCTTGGGCGAAGCCATCGCGGATCTCGTCGATCCGACCGGCTACCGCCGGATTGATCAGGTCTTGCATCGGTATCTGTTTCCTCGTTCTACGATTCGCCGGCGGTCAGGCGTTCGCCCCGGCCAGCCAGCGTTCGATCGCACCGCGGTCGCGCGCTTCGAGCAGCTTGCCTGCGCGCGCGCGCAGGTCGGCATGCCGGCAGTTGCGGATCGTGCGCCGCAGTTCCAGCAAGTTGGAGGGATGCAGGCTGAATTCCTTGAGCCCGAGCGCGAGCAGCAACGGCGCCAGTCGCGAATCGCCCGCCATCTCGCCGCAGACCGCCACCGGCGTCCCGGTCGCTTCGCCGGCGCCGATGACGTGGGCGAGCAGGCGGAGCACGCCGGGGTGCAGGGGCGAGTAGAGGTCGCCCAGGGCATCGTTGTTGCGGTCCACGGCCAACAGGTACTGCACCAGGTCATTGGTGCCGACCGACATGAAATCGACGACGTCGGCCAGGCCGTACACGCCGATCGCCGCGGCGGGCACTTCGATCATCGCGCCGAGGGGAGGCATCTCCACCGCCACGCCGCGCCGTTTCACCACGGCGACCGCGCGTCGCAGCCGGCGGCGGACCAGCAGCACTTCCTCGCGGCAGCTGACCATGGGCACGAGCACGCGGACCGGGCCATACGCGGCGGCGCGCACGATGGCGCGCAACTGGGTGTCGAACACGCGGTCGTAGAGCAAAGACAGGCGCACGCCGCGCACGCCCAGCGCGGGGTTGTCCTCGTTCTCCAGGGCCAGGCCGGTGCGGTCGGCCTTGTCGGCGCCCAGGTCCAGGGTCCGGAACGTGACCGGCCGGCCGCTCATGCCCAGCACCGCGTCGCGATAGACTTGGAACTGCTCGTCCTCGTCGGGCAACTCGGTGCGCTGCAGGAACAGGAACTCGGTGCGGAACAGGCCGACCCCGGCTGCACCCAGTGCGTGCGCGCGGGCGACGTCCTCGCGCGACTCGGCATTGGCGTGCAACGCGACGTCGACGCCGTCGATGGTCCGGGTCGGCTTGCGGCGCAGGCGTTCCAGGTCGCGCCGTTCGCGCGCGTCCTGCTGCTCGCGCTGGTGGTAGCGGCGCAGGTCGGCGGCGTCGGGGTCGATCACGACCTCGCCGGTCTCGCCATCCACCATCACCACTTCGCCATCGTTGACCCGCTGCAGGGTCTCGGCGGCGCCGACCACCAGCGGCAGGTGCAGGCTGCGCGCCAGGATCGCGCTGTGCGAGAGCGGGCTGCCGGCCGCGGAAACGATCGCGACCACGCCCTGGGCCTGCAGCTGGGCCAGCTCCGACGGGGCCACGTTGTCGCAGACCAGCACTTCGCCGGCGGTGCCGCGTGGCAACGGCTCGCGGCGGTGCAGGTGCGCGTTGATCCGGCCGATGATGTGGTCCAGGTCGTCGAGCCGGCTGCGCAGGTACGGATCGTCCATCCGCTCGAACACCGCGGCCAGGCGGTCGCGCTGGGCGCGCAGCGCGTAGCCGGCGGAATAGCGTTCCTGGCGGATCAGGCCCTCGAGTGCGTTGACCAGTTCAGGGTCGTCGAGCAGCAGTGCATGCAGGTCGATGAACTCGACCGCTTCCTTCGACAGGGCGCCCTGCAGTTTCTCGCGCAACGCGCGCATCTCCGTGCGCGCGGCTTCGATCGCCGCCTGCAGGCGCGCGACCTCGGCTTCGACCCCGGACGCGCGGACATGCTGCTCGCCGACCTCCAGCGCATGCGGCAGGCGGACGCGGGCGCGCCCCAGGGCGAGGCCCCGGGAAGCGCCGTGGCCGGCGAAGGCGTGCCTCACCGGTGGACCACCGGAAGCGCCGCGCATGCGCGCGTGGCGGCAGGACGCAGCCGAGCGTGACGGCCCGGCGAGCGCATGGTCACGCGTCCTCGTCGAAGCGTCGTTCGAACAGCGAGGCGATCGCGTCCATGGCGGCGGTTTCGTCCACGCCGTCGGTGCGCACGGTGATCGGGGTGCCCTGGCCGGCGGCCAGCAGCATCACGCCCATGATGCTCTTGGCGTTGACCTCGCGACCCTTCGCCTGCAGGGTCACGGCGCAGCGGAACGGCGCCAGTTCCTGCACCAGCTTGGCGGTGGCCCGGGCATGCAGGCCCAGGCGGTTAGAGACGGTGAGTTCACGTTCAAGCATCGTCGATGATCGCTCCATTGCGCGTGCCTGCCGCCGCGGTGGCAGGCAGGTGGTCCAGTCCCTGTTCCGGATAGTTCATGACCCGCAGCAGCATCGGCAGGCTCAGCGCCGCCACACGCCGTACCGGCGTGCCCAGCCTGGCCACTTTCGCGGCCAGGTTGCTCGGGCTGGCGCCGTACAGGTCGGTCAGCACCAGCACGCCATCCCCGTCGTCGACCCGGCGCAGCGCCGCCGAGGCGGCCGGGAGCAACTGCTCCAGGTCGGCATCGAACGGAACCTCGAAAGCCTCCGTCCGCAGCGGCAGGTTGCGCAGCAGGGTGGTCGCGACCGCCAGTACCGCGCTGCCGACGCCAGGGTGGGTGATCAGGAGAATGCCACAGGCCATGGCGGAAAGTTAACAGAGCGCTATGTCCGCCGTAAGCGGGGTCGGCCGGGTTTGAGCGTCCCGCCGAGGGGCGGTTGCGGAATGGCCGGGTTCCGGCGGGCCCGGGGCCGGGGTCAGTCCTGCTCGCGGTGGTAGGTCGCCACTTCTTCCCAGCCCTGGCCCCGGGCATGGGCGGCCAGGCGCTCTGCCAGGTAGACCGAGCGGTGCTTGCCGCCGGTGCAGCCGAAGGCGACCGTCACGTACGCGCGGGTTTCGTTGCGCAGGCGCGGCAGCCAGGTGTCCAGGAAGCCGGCGACCTGGGCGACGTAGGCGTCCACGTCCGGCTGGGCATCCAGGTAGTCCCGGACCCGGGGATCGCGACCGGTCAGTGGCCGCAGCTCCGGATCCCAGTGCGGATTGGGCAGGACCCTCGCGTCGAACACGAAGTCGGCTTCTTCGGGGACGCCATGCCGGTAGGCGAAGGATTCGAACAGCAGCGACAGGCCCGGAGTGTGTTCCAGGGCGAAACCGGTGATGACCTGGCGCCGCAGCTGGTGCACGTTGAGCTGGCTGGTGTCGATGACCGCATCGGCCTCCTCGCGCAGCGGCCGGGTCAGTTCGCGCTCGCGCGCAAGCGCCTCCGGCAGCGACAGGCCCAGGCGGGTGAGCGGATGCCGGCGGCGGGTGTCGGCGAAACGCCGGAGCAGGACCTCGTCGCTGGCCTCGAAGTAGACCAGGCGGGCACCCACGCCGAGGGCGTCGGCGGTCACCCGCCATTCGGCCAGCCGGCTCAGGTCGCTGTTGCGGCTGCGCACGTCGATGCCCACGGCCAGGCGCTGCGGCAACCCGGCGTCGTCGCGGACCATGCTGCGCACGAAGGCCGGCAGCAGTTCCACCGGCAGGTTGTCCACGCAGTAGTAGTCCAGGTCCTCGAAGGTCTTCAGCGCCACCGACTTGCCCGAGCCGGACAGGCCGCTGACGATGACCAGGCTCGGCGGCACGGCGCTCATGTTCCACGCCGCTCCAGCAGGTTGCTGTGCCGGGCGATGAACATCGCCGCCGGGTCGATGCCCTTGGTGCGCAGGATGTGCAGGCGCGTGGCCGCTTCGGTCAGCACGGCCAGGTTGCGGCCGGGCATCACCGGCAGGGTGATCAGCGGCACGTCCAGGTCCAGCACGTGGCGGGTGCCCGAATCGCCGGTCAGGCGCTCGTATCCATGGGGATTGGGCTCGGTCATCGGCCGGGTCAGGTGCACGATCAGGCGCAGATACTTGTTCTTCTTCACCGCGGTGTCGCCGAACATCTCGCGCACGTTGAGCACGCCCAGGCCGCGCACCTCCAGCAGGTCCTGCAGCAGTTCCGGGCAGGTGCCGTCGAGCACGTCGGGCGCGATCTGGGTGAACTCCGGCGCGTCGTCGGCGACCAGACGGTGGCCGCGGCTGAGCAGTTCCAGCGCCAGCTCGCTCTTGCCCGACCCCGCCTCGCCGGTGATCAGCACGCCGATCGAATAGATCTCCATGAACACCCCGTGCAGCGTCACCCGCGGCGCGAGCGTGCGGGCGAGGTGGTAGGAGAGGTGGTTGAGGAGTTCGTGGCCGCGCTTGGGCGAGATCCACAGGGGGGTGTCGCTTTCCTCCGCGGCGGTGCGCAGGTCTTCGGGGCACGACTGGTTCTTGCTGATAACCAGCGCCAGCGGGCGGAACTGGATGATCTTCTCGATCGTCTCCCAGCGCAGCCGCGCATCCAGCGAGTCGAGCCAGGCCAGTTCCTCGCTGCCCAGGATCTGGACCTTGTTCGGATAGACGGCATTGAGGTAGCCGGCCAGCGAGGGGCGGCGCGCGTTGGTGTCGCCCGATTCGATGCCGCGCTTCTCGCCCTTCTGCCCGGCCACCCAGCGCAGGACGAGTTTCTCCTGCTGCTGGTCGAACAGCTCGCGCGCGGTGATGCTCGCGTTCCTCATGCAGCCCGGCCTCTTCGATGGGGTCGCACGATTGTCGCCCAAAACGGGCGGCGCGTGCCGGCGGCGCGCGCGCCGCCGGCCGCCGAGGGCGTCAGAGCACGTCGGTGGTCACGCGCGTGGCATGGTGGTCGTGCTGCTTTTCCTTGTGCTTCAGGATCAGCCGGTCCAGCTTGTCGACCAGCACGTCGATGGCGGCGTACATGTTCTCGCCATCGGCCTCGGCATGGACGGTCTTGCCTGGCACGATCAGGTCGGCGGCGGCGTGGTGGGCCGGCTTGCGCAGTCCGAGCTGGACGCGGACCTCGATGGGCTGGTCGAAATGTCGGTCGAGGCGTTGCAGCTTGCTCTCGACATACTCGCGCAGGGCCGGGGTCACCTCGATCTGCTGGCCGTACGTTTCGATGCGCATCATGAACCTCCTTGGTCGTTGCCGCGTTGGCGGCTCCGCCCCAGGCGGGGAATTCCGTCGGTGTTCTGACTCAACCGATTCGGACCCGCTCGTGCGAAGCCGAAATGTTCATGGCCTCACGATACTTCGCCACGGTCCGTCGCGCCACCGGAATCCCCGACTGCTTGAGCAGGTCGGCCAGCTTGGCGTCAGACAGCGGCTTGCGTGGGTTCTCGTCGTCGATGAGACGACGGATCATGGACTGGATGGCGGTACTGGAAGCCTCGCCGCCGCCGTCGGTGTCGATGCCGGACGCGAAGAACGCCTTCAGCGGCAACGTTCCGCGCGGCGTGCGCACGTACTTGCGCGCGATCGCGCGCGATACGGTGGATTCGTGCAACCCGACTTCGCCGGCGATCTCGCGCAGGGTGAGGGGGCGCAGCGCCTGCTCGCCGAATTCGAGGAATCCGGACTGCGTGCGCAGCAGGCAGCGCATCACTTTCAGCAACGTTTCGCCGCGCGCTTCCAGGCTCTTGAGCAGCCAGCGCGCTTCCTGCAGGTGGGTCTTCAGGTAGCCGGCATCGTTCTCGCCGCAACGACGGATCATCTGTTCATAGCCGCGGTGGATGGATACGCGCGGCATCGCCTGCTGCGAGAGCGCGACTTTCCAGATCCCGCGCTGGCGCCAGACCACGCAGTCTGGAATGACGTAGCTGTCCGTGTTCACTTCGCCGACCTGCTTGCCCGGCCGCGGATCGAGCGAGCGCACCAGTTGCACGGCCTGCTCGACCTGGTCGGGTGGACTGCGCAGTTCCTGCGCGATGCCGGCGATTCCGCTGCGCGGCAGCCGTTCCAGCGGGCCGTCGACGATGCGCAGGGCCAGTTCGCGCCCGGGTGTGCATTCGGGCAGGACGTCCAGTTGCAGGTGCAGGCATTCGCCCAGGTTGCGCGCGCCGATCCCGACCGGGTCGAAACGCTGCAGCTGGTGCAGCACGGTGAGGATCTCGTCTTCGCCGGCAGTGACTTCCGGCAGCAGGGTCTCGGCGATGGACGACAGCGGTTCGCGCAGGTAGCCGTCCTCGTCGAGCGCGTCGATCAGCGCCGCGCCGATGCGCCGGTCGCGATCGGACAGTGGCGACAGATGCAGCTGCCAGAGCAGGTGGTCGGCCAGGTTCTCCGGTTCGGCCATGCGCTCGGCCGCGTCCTCGCGGTCTTCGTCGCTGCCCCCGCCGCCCCCGCCACCGCTCGACCCGTCCCAGGCGCTTTCTTCGGGGCTCCAGTCGCCGTCGTCGTGGCCGGCTTCCTCGCTGCGGCTGTCCGTCGCTTCGGCCGGGGCGTCATTCGACTTGCCGTCGGCGGCCGGCGGGGAATCGTAGGGCGCGTCCTCGGTCCACTCCAGCAACGGATTGGTCTCGATCGCTTCGGCTACTTCGGCCTGCAGTTCGAGCGTGGACATCTGCAACAGGCGGATGGCCTGACGCAGCTGCGGCGTCATGACCAGGTGTTGTCCGAGCGATGTCTGCAGCCTTGCCTTCATGTCCCTGCCAGGTATGGAGCAACAGGACTGCCGGCCGGGGCGGCTCCTTGCAGGAGCCTAGAGGCGGAAAGTGTCCCCGAGGTAGACCCGGCGCACGTCCGGATCCGCCAGCAGTGCGTCTGGTGCCCCCTGCGCCAGAACGCTTCCTTCAGCGAGGATATACGCACGGTCGCAGATTCCCAAGGTCTCGCGCACGTTGTGGTCGGTGATGAGCACGCCGATGCCGCGGTTCTTGAGGTGGGTGACGATCCGCTGGATCTCGCCGACCGAGATCGGGTCGACGCCGGCGAAGGGTTCGTCCAGCAGCATCAGCCTGGGCTTGGCGGCCAGCGCGCGGGCGATCTCGCACCGCCGGCGCTCGCCGCCGGAGAGGCTGGCGCCGAGCTGGTCGGCGACATGGCCGATCTGAAGTTCGTCCAGCAGAGAGGACAGCTCGCGCTCGATGCCGTCGCCGTCCAGGTCCTCGCGCAGCTCCAGCACCAGGCGCAGGTTGTCGGCCACGCTGAGCTTGCGGAACACCGACGCTTCCTGCGGCAGGTAACCCACGCCCAGGCGGGCGCGGGTGTACATCGGCTCGGCGGTGATGTCGCGGCCGTCCAGCACGATGCGTCCCGCATCGGCGGCGACCAGGCCCACGATCATGTAGAAGCAGGTGGTCTTGCCGGCACCGTTGGGGCCGAGCAGGCCGACCACTTCGCCGGCGTCCAGGCTCAGCCCGAACTCGCGCACCACTTCGCGCTGCTTGTATCGCTTGCGCAGGCCCTCGGCGACCAGCATCAGTTGCTCCCCTTGGCCGGGGTCTTGGGCTGGATCACCGTGCGCACGCGGGTGCCGTCGCCGCCGCTCTGCATCTGTCCGGTACCCATGTTGTAGACCATCTTCTGGCCGCTGTTGCTGCCGCGCGGCGACTCGATCTTGAAGTTGCCGGTCAGGGTCAGCAGGTCCCTGTTCGGCTCGAAGACGATGCGGTCGGCACGGGCGTTCATCATCGTGCCGTCGTCCATCTGCTGCTTCATCGTCGCCTGCTTGCCGGTCAGCACGACCTGGTCGATGTCGCTGTTACGGCGGACGATCTCCGCGCGATCCGCACGGATTTCAAGGGTGCCCTGGGTGATCACGACATTCCCGCTGAACACGCACTTGCTGTTGGCTTCGGCCTGGTTGCAGTCAGAGGCATCCGAATCCAACGTCATCGGCTGGTCGCGGTCGGATGTTTTCGCCAGCGCCAGCGACGGCAGCAGTGCGCCGGACAGGATGGCGAAGGCCAACAGGTTCCGCAGGTTAGCGGCGCGGAGAAGGTTCATAGCGGGTCTTGACCTGGGAAAGGAACTGGTACTGCCGGGTCTGCAGGTTGGCCTGGAAGCCCACGCCGGTCTGCATGATACCCGGCTGGGTCAGGGTGACGCGGTCGTCGGTGCGGGCCAGATGCTGGTCCGGCAGCAGTTCCAGGCGATCGGTGCGGAAGGTGGTCGGCGTCGGATTGCCCGGCGCGCTGTCGCCTTTCACGTTGCCATCAAGCTTGGCCACGCTGCCTTCGGCATCGACCCAGCCCCGGTCGGAGGCCAGCTGCCAGCCGCCATCCTCGCCCGGCATCAGGAACAGCGGCTGGACGATGGCCAGGCTCTCGTCCTCGCGGCTGCGCTGCAGTTCGGGCGCGCGCAGGCGCACGGATTCGACGCCGTCCTTGCCCAGCATCACCAGTTCGAAATCGCGCAGCACGTAGTCCGAGCGCTGCCCGGTGTCGGCCGCCGGCTCGCTGCGCTCGCGCATGTGCCAGGCCGACCAGCCGCTGACGATGGCGGCGACCAGCAGCACGACGCCCAGCCCGGTACGCCAGCTCATGCGTGGCGTCCGTCGCGCGAGCCGGGGGCCGCGCCGGCCAGGATCGCCGGGACATGGCCCTGCGCGGCCAGCAGCACGTCGCAGACTTCGCGGACCGCGCCCTCGCCGGCGCGCGCGCGGGTCTTCCAGTGCACGATTTCGGCGATCCACGGATGCGCGTTCGCTGGCGCCACCGACAGGCCCACCGTGCGCAGGCAGTCCAGGTCGGGCAGGTCGTCGCCGACGAAGGCGGTCCGTTCGCGGTCCAGGCCGTGCCGCGCGGCCAGCTCATCCATGCACGACAGCTTGTCCTTCACGCCGATGAAGGTCTCCAGGCCCAGGTCTTCGCCACGCTTCCTGGCCGAGAGGCTGTGGCGGGCGGTGATCAGCGCGACCTGGAAACCGAACCGGCGCAGCTGGGTCAGCCCCTGGCCGTCCAGTACGCTGTAGGACTTCATTTCGCGGCCTTCGCTGTCGAAGTAGAGCCGGCCATCGGTCAGCGTGCCGTCCACGTCCAGGCACAGCAGGCCGATGCGCGCGGCGCGTTCGCGGATGTCGGCATCGACGTGGGCGAGGGGATCGTAGGGCACGTATGAACCTTGGTGGGATGGGCCGTTAAACCACGCGCGCGCGCAACAGGTCATGAATATTGAGCGCACCGACCGCGCGGTCGTCGCCATCGACCACGATCAGGCCGTTGATCCGGTGCTGTTCCATCAGGTGCGCGGCCTCGCTGGCCATGCGACCGGCGCGGACCGTGCGCGGGTCGCGGGTCATCACCCCGGCGATCGGGGTCTGGCGCACGTCCATGCCCTGGTCGAGCGCGCGGCGCAGGTCGCCGTCGGTGAAGATCCCGAGCAGCTTGCCGTCGCCATCGACCACCGCGGTCATGCCCAGGCGCTTGCGGCTCATCTCCACCAGCGCCTCGGCCACGCTGGCGTCGGCACCGACGCGCGGCAAAGCCTCGCCGGTGTGCATGACGTCGTCGATGTGCAGCAGCAGGCGGCGACCCAGGCTGCCGGCCGGATGCGACCGGGCGAAATCGTCGGCGGTGAAGCCACGCGCTTCCAGCAGGGCCACGGCCAGGGCATCGCCGAGGGCGAGAGTGGCGGTGGTGCTGGAGGTCGGCGCCAGGTGCAGCGGGCAGGCTTCGGCCGGTACCGACACATCCAGGTGCACGTCGGCCTCGCGGGCCAGGCTCGACTGCGGGCGCCCGGTCATCGCGATCACGGTGTTGCCCTGCCGGCGCAGCGCCGGCAGCAGCATCAGGATCTCGTCGGATTCGCCGGAGTAGGAGATCGCCAGGACCACGTCGGCGTCGGTGATCATGCCCAGGTCGCCATGGCCGGCTTCGCCGGGATGGACGAAGAAGGCGGGCGTCCCGGTGGAGGCCAGGGTTGCGGCGATCTTGCGCGCGATGTGCCCGGACTTGCCCATCCCGGTGGCGACCACCCGCCCACGCCCCGCCATCACCAGCGCGCATGCGCGGGCGAAATCCTCGCCGATGCGGGCACCGACGGCGGCCAGTGCCTGGCCCTCGATCTCGAGCACGCGGCGGGCGCTGGCGATCAGGCCCGGGGACTGGGCCATCGGGGCGGAGGGCAGGGCGGAAAGCGGGGACTGGCTCATGCAGGCTCGGTCCGGGGCGTCCGGATTCGCTAGAATGCGGGGCTTCATTCTAGCCAAAGCGCTCCATGGACGCCGATACCATCCGCCGCATGATCGAGGACGGCCTGCCCGGCGCTCGCGCGCAGGTCCAGGGCGACGACGGCGTGCATTTCGAGGCCACGGTCGTTGCCGAGGCTTTCCGCGGCAAGCTGCCGCTGGCCCGCCACCGCATGGTCTACGCCACGCTGGGTGAGCTGATGGGCGGTGCTATCCACGCCCTGGCGCTGAAGACCGTCACTCCCGACGAGACGGCCTGAGCCGGCTCGCCGCCCCTTTCCAGATTCCCGCGCAAGAGTCCCCATGCAGAAGATCGTAGTCAGCGGCGGCGTGCCGCTTCGCGGCGAAGTCACCATTTCCGGCGCCAAGAACGCCGTGCTTCCCATCCTGTGCGCGACCCTGCTGGCCGACGCGCCGGTGGAGATCCTCAACGTCCCGCACCTGCACGACGTCGTCACCACGATCAAGCTGCTGAGCGAGCTCGGCGCCGGGGTCGAATTCGACCAGGGCACCCTGGCGCGCGGCAGCAGCCTCGTGGTGGACCCGCGCAGCGTCAACCAGCATGTGGCGCCGTATGAGCTGGTCAAGACCATGCGCGCCTCGATCCTGGTGCTCGGCCCTTTGCTGGCGCGCCACGGCGCCGCGGAGGTCTCGCTGCCGGGCGGTTGCGCGATCGGTTCGCGGCCTGTGGACCAGCACATCAAGGGCCTGCAGGCGCTGGGCGCCGAGATCACCGTCGAAAACGGCTTCATCAAGGCCCGCGCGGAGCGCCTGAAGGGCGCCCGCTTCGTGTTCGACATGGTGACCGTCACCGGCACCGAGAACGTGATGGCGGCCGCCACCCTGGCCGAAGGCACCACGGTGCTGGAAAACGCGGCGATGGAACCGGAGATCGTCGACCTCGCCGAGTGCCTCAACGCGCTGGGCGCGAAGATCGAGGGTGCCGGCACTTCGCGCATCACCATCCACGGGGTCGAGCGCCTGAGCGGCGGCCGGCATGCGGTGCTGCCGGACCGGATCGAGACCGGTACGTTCCTCGTCGCCGCGGCCATGACCGGCGGGCGGATCACCGCGCGCAACGCGCGCCCGGATACGCTGGACGCGGTGCTGCTCAAGCTGGTCGAAGCCGGGGCGGAGATCACCACCACCGAAGACAGCATCACCCTGGACATGCACGGCAAGCGACCGCAGGCGGTAGGCCTGACCACCGCGCCGTATCCGGCCTTCCCGACCGACATGCAGGCGCAGTTCATGGCGCTCAACTGCGTGGCCGAAGGCGTGGGCGTGATCAGCGAGACGATCTTCGAAAACCGCTTCATGCACGTCAACGAACTGCTGCGCCTCGGCGCGGACATCCAGGTCGACGGCCACACCGCGATCGTGCGCGGCACCGAGCGCCTCAGCGGCGCCCCGGTCATGGCGACCGACCTGCGCGCTTCGGCTTCGCTGATCCTGGCCGGGCTGGTGGCCGAGGGCGAGACCACCATCGACCGCATCTACCACCTGGACCGCGGCTACGAGAACATCGAAGAGAAGCTCGGTGCGCTCGGCGCGAAGATCCGCAGGATCCCCGGCTGATGCTGCTCAAGGGCAGGCTGACGCCGCGGCGCAAGCTGCTGCTGGGCATCCTCGCGGTGCTGCTGCTGGCGGTCGGCTGGGCCGGCTGGGCCGGCATGGCGGTGACCCGGGGCGTCGACACCACCGACATGGACTGGAACGAAGACGGCGAGGTCAGCCGTGGCGAGATCGCGCAGGCGTTCTATGCGGTCACTGCGTCGCGCGAACGAGAAGGCGTGCGCGAGTGCACGACGTTCCGCTGGTATCGCACGGGTGAGGCGATCCGGGTCGACTGCAAGACGGTATTCGAACCGGCGCAGTGACCCTGGTGCCGCCGCCCCGACGGGACGGCGGCGGGGCGTCTTCAGCGCACCGAGCGCACGGTCAGGTCGACGGTATCCATGCCGTTCTCGCGCTGGAGCACGCGCGCGGGGACCGGCATGCCCGGCACCAGCCACACGTACATCTCGCGCTTGTCGGTCCGGCGCACGACCTTGGTCGCTTCCTTGCTCGCGCCGCCGATGGTGACCGGTTCCTTGCCGATCACCTCCCACTGCATCTGCTTCACCCGGCCTTCGTCGACCATGCGGTAGCTGAGCGGCTTGCCGGCCGCCAGGTCGCGGGCGACGGCCAGGTTGATCAGCAGCGCGTCCATGTCGCCGGCCTGCAGCTTCACCGGGCCGCGGCGTTCGGGTTTGACGTCACCTGTCCAGGTCGCCTGGCCGCTCTTCCAGTCGTAGATGGCGTCGACGTTCTTCTTCTTCATCAGCGCCACGGCGCGGTCGCTGCTGCTGAGCGGACGCAGCTGGCCCTGGTGCTCCTCGAATACCGTGCTCTGGCTGAGGTCGCCGAGCTGGTTGCGGATGTTGAGGCTGTATTTCCAGCGATTGTTGCCTTCGGAAGCCAGGGTCATGCTGCCGGTGGCCTGCATGCCCAGGTACTTGGCCTGGTAGTCGGCGGTGAACGGTTCCAGCGCGGCGGCGTGCGCGGAAGTGCCGGCCAGTGCCAGCAGCAGGCCCAGGGCCGGGGCGAATCGGATACGTCCACTCGTCATTTCTAGACTCCTCGGTATTCGACCAGGCGCAGGTCGATTTCGTCTTCGCCGTCCTTGCGTTGCAGGATGCGGATCGGCGTGGGGACGCCGCCGGCGACCCACAGCACGGTCTGGTCGCCGTCGCTGGAAGTGCGGGCCACGCGCAATGCGTCGTAGCTCATGTCGCCGACAGCCATGATCTCGGGTTCGTTCGCCGCTTCGTACACGTATTCGCGCGCGCGCCCCAGGTCGACCATCCGGTATCGCAGGGTGGCGCCAGGCGCGGCGTCGCGCATGATCGCCAGGTTGATCAGCAGCGCGCTCATGTCGCCGGCCTGCAGCGGCAGCGGGCGGCGGCGCTCCTTCTTCAGGTCGCCCTCCCAGTGCGCCTGCATCGCCGACCAGTCGTAGATGCCGGTGACTTCCTTGCCGAAGAACATCGCCCTGCGTGCAGTGGCCTGGGTCAGCGGCCGATAATGGCCGTCATGCGTGTCGAACACCGTGCTCTGCTGCAGGTTGAGCCGGGCCAGGCCGGCGATGCCGCGCTCGCCATGGATGGTCAGGTCGATCCGCCAGCGGCTGTCGCCGTCGCGCACCAGTTGCATCGTCGCGCTACCCGCCGGCTTGCCCTGGTAGTGGGCCTCGTAGGTCGCGAGGAACGGCTCGAGCACTGATACCGGCTGCTCCGGCTCGACCGGCGTCACCGTCGCCGGAGGCAGTTCGGTTTGCGGCTGCGCGCACAGCGGCCCGGCCAGCACCAGGCAGGCGGCAAGCAGCGGGAGGCGCGAAAGCAACGGGCGTCGGGGCATGGGAAGAAGTGACTGGAGGTAAGACCCAGCATGCCCGGAAAACGGTGTCAGCTGCGTGATCCCGGGCGCAGGATTCCGGTGGAATCTAGATGCAGCGGACTAAACAGGGTCTGACCATCGAGCTGGACCTGACCGCCGTGTTCAGCCAGCCGACCGGCGGCCGCCAATGCCAGGGTCGCTGTCACGAGGCGATGTTCCTCGGGAAGCAGGCGCGCGGCGAGGCTTTCGGGGGTGTCGCCGGGCTGGATGGGGATGCGGGCCTGGGCGACCACCGCCCCGGCATCCAGCTCGGGCACCACGAAGTGGACGCTGGCGCCGTGTTCGGCATCGCCGGACCGGAGCGCGCGGGCATGGGTGCGCAGGCCCTTGTAACGGGGCAGCAGCGAGGGGTGCACGTTGAGCAACCGGCCGTCGAAGCGCCGCACGAACGCGTCGCCGAGGATGCGCATGTAGCCGGCGCAGAAGACCCAGTCCGGAGCGGTCGCTTCCACCGCCGTGGCGAGGATGGCATCGAAGGCGGCCCGGTCCGGGAACTGGCGTGCTTCCAAACTCCAGCGCAGTGCAGGCGCGACGCGATCGAGCGCGGCGGCGTCGGGCCGGTCGGAGAACACGCCCACGATCTCCGCGTCGAGTTCGCCGCGGGCGATCGCATGGAGGATGGCCTGCAGGTTGCTGCCGCGGCCGGACACCAGCACCGCCAGGCGCGGCTTGCGTCCGGTGGAGGGATTCATCGGGAACGGGTCAGCCGATGTGGACGCGTTCGCCGTCGCCGGCACCGCTCGACAGGCGTGAGACCTGGCCGATCGCGCGATGGGCCAGGCCTTGTGCATCCAGGCTGGCCGAAACGGCCGCCACCGCCGCCTGCGGCAGCACCAGCACGAAGCCGACGCCGCAGTTGAAGGTGCGCCACATCTCCACATCGGCCACCGCGCCTTCGCGCTGCAGCCAGTCGAACACCGGCGGCAGGACGATGGCGCTTGCCTCGATCTGCAGGCCCAGGCCCTCGGGGATGACGCGGATGATGTTCTCGGTGAGGCCGCCGCCGGTGATGTGGGCCATGGCGTGGATCGAGTCGCCTTGTTCGCGCAGCAGCGCCAGCACCGGCTTCACGTACAGCCGGGTCGGCGCCATCAGCGCGTCGGCCAGGGCCATGCCACCGACTTGCACGTCGGGACGACCGGCGCGGTCGTAGATGCGCCGGATCAGCGAATAGCCGTTGGAATGCGGTCCGGAGGAGGCGATGCCCAGCAGCACGTCGCCCTCGCGCACCTTCGCGCCGTCCAGCAGCTGCGACTTCTCCACCGCACCGACGGCGAAACCGGCCAGGTCGTACTCACCCGGCGGGTACATGTCCGGCATCTCGGCGGTCTCGCCGCCGATCAGGGCGCAACCGGACTCGGTGCAGCCGGCGGCAATGCCACCGACCACGGCCACGGTGGTGTCCACGTCCAGCTTGCCGGTCGCGAAATAGTCGAGGAAGAACAGCGGCTCGGCACCCTGGACCAGGATGTCGTTGACGCACATGCCGACCAGGTCGATGCCGATGGTGTCGTGGTGGCCCAGTTGCTGGGCCAGCTTGAGCTTGGTGCCGACGCCGTCGGTGCCGGAGACCAGCACCGGCTCGCGGTACTTGTTCGAGAGGTCGAACAGCGCGCCGAAGCCGCCCAGGCCACCCATCACTTCCGGACGGAAGCTGCGCTTGACCAGCGGCTTGATCCGTTCGACCACCTCGTTGCCGGCGTCGATGTCCACGCCTGCGTCACGATAGGTCAGGGGGACGGGCGTCGGGGTCTGGCTCACGTGCGGGGCCTGCGCGGTAGGGTCCGGGGGACGCGTATTCTAGCAGCCGGCCCGCGCGCGGCCCCGGGCGCGGCGCGGCCGAGGTGCATCGATTGGCGCACGGGCGCCATTCGGGCAACAATTCGCCGTGATCACCCCCAACGCCCGCCGAGGAATCTGCATGCGAGCCAGCCGCGCCGCCATGGGTCGCGCCTTCACCGGCCTGCTCCCGGTCTTCGGACTTCTCCTGGCCCTGGGCCTGGCTTCGCCCGCCGCGCATGCGCAGGAGGGCCTGCGCACCGAGGGCGACGTCGCCAGCGCGCAGGGACTGTATGCGGCCGAGGTTCCAGTCAACAGCCAGGCCGGCGATGCACGCGAGGCCGGTTTCACCCGCGCGCTGGCCCAGGTGCTCGAAAAGCTGTCCGGCGACGCCGGCGTGGTCAACCGGCCCGGGGTGGCGCAGGAGCTGCGCAACGCCAAGGCCTACGTCGACAGCTACGACTACCGCCAGGACCAGGGCGTATCCCCGGCCGGGGCGCCGACCTTCCGGACCATGCTGGTGGTGCGCTTCGTGCCCGAGGCGGTGGATTCGATCACCGCCTCGTTGGGCGTGCCGGTATGGCCGCAGCCGCGCCCCAAGCCGGTGCTCTGGCTGGCGATCGATGACGGCAGCGGTCCGCGCCTGCTGAGTGCCGGCCAGGTCAATGCCGCGCGCAGCGTGCTGGATCGCGCCCAGGACCGGGGCTACAAGCTCGGCCTGCCGGCCGGCGGCGCCGCCGAACAGGCTGCGGTCGGCGCGATCTGGCGCAACGATCCGGCGGCGGTGGCCCGCGCCTCGGCGCGCTACAGCCCGCCGATGCAGCTGATCGGCAAGCTCTACCGCAGCGGCAGTGGCTGGACCGCCGACTGGACCTTCGTCGATTCCGGGCGGGTACTGGCGACGCGTTCGGTCAGTGACAGCGATGCGCGCCGCGCCATGGCCAGCGGCGCCGACGTCGCCGCCGAGGCGCTGTTCCAGCGTTACGCCAAGGCGCTGCCGTCCGAACCGTCCGGAACCTACCGCGTGGCCTTCACCGGCCTGCGCAGTGCCGAAGACTACCTGCGGGTTTCGGCGATGCTGCAGAAGATGCCGGTGGTGCGCCGGATCGCCCCGGCCCGCGCCGATGGCGAGCGGGTCGAGTTCGACCTGGACCTGCTCACCGGCATGACCGGCTTCCAGCGCATGCTGGGCGCCGATGCGCCGGTCGTGGCCGTGGAAGGCGTGCAGGCGGAGTACCGCATCCGATGAGCGTCAATCGCGAAGAGACGCCGGGGCAGGAGATCGCCCTCTTCCTGCGCCAGCTCAAGTGGCTGGTGGTGGTCGCCGCATCGTTGTGGTTGATCGGGCTGCTGGGCCCGATCCTGACGCCGTTCGTGCTCGGCGCCCTGCTGGGCTGGCTGGGCGACCCGCTGGCCGACCGGCTGCAGAGACGCGGCCTCTCGCGCAACCTGGCGGTCGGACTGGTGTTCGGCGCCATGGTGCTGGTGGTGGTGCTCGCGCTGCTGATCCTGGTGCCGTTGCTGGAACGCCAGGTCGTGACACTGATCGAGTCGGCGCCCACGTACCGCGACTGGATCCTGCAGACCGCGCTGCCCTGGCTCGAACAGAAGACGGGACTTGACCTGGTCGGCTGGCTCGACACCGAACGGCTGACCGAATGGGTCAAGACGCACTGGACCCAGGCCGGCGGATTCGCGGCGACCGTGTTCGGCTACCTGTCGCGTTCGGGCGTGGCGATGCTGGCCTGGGTGGCCAACATCGTGCTGCTGCCGATCCTCACGTTCTACTTCCTGCGCGACTGGGACATGCTGGTCGACCGCGTAGCCGCGCTGGTCCCGCGCGACCACCTGGGCACGGTGACGCGCCTGGCGCGCGAGTCCAACGACGTGCTCGGTGCGTTCCTGCGCGGCCAGTTCGTGGTGATGATCGCGCTGGGGCTGATCTACGCGATCGGCCTGTCGCTGGTCGGGCTCAAGCTCGGCCTGCTGATCGGCGTGATCGCCGGGTTCATCAGCTTCATTCCCTACCTGGGCGCCACCACCGGCGTGGTCCTGGCGCTCGTCGCGGCGCTGGTCCAGTCGCAGGGCTTCGACCTGCAGCTGCTGGTGCTGGTGGGCGTGGTGTTCACCGTCGGCCAGATGCTGGAGAGCTACGTGCTGACCCCGCGCATCGTCGGCGACAAGATCGGCCTGCATCCGATGGCGGTGATCTTCGCGATCATGGCCGGCGGCCAGCTGTTCGGCTTCGTCGGCATGCTGCTGGCGTTGCCGGTGGCGGCGGTGGCCAACGTGCTGCTGCGCTTCGCCAAGGAGCGCTACCGGGAAAGCGACCTGTACACCGGCGAGCACGCGGTGATCGTGCTCGACTCCTATGTCGATCCGGGCACGGTGGAGCAGGTCGCCAGCCGGGAACCGGAGCAGTCGTGAGCGGTATCTCCGGGGCCACGCCCCAGCTGCCGTTGTCGCTGCGTTATCCGCCCGACCAGCGCCTTGAAGGTTTCGTCGGCGCCCCGGAGGGCGCGATCGCGCAGTTGCGCGCGCTGGCGCGCGAGCCTGGCGCGGACTGGTTGTACGTGGAGGGCGGCCCTGCCACGGGCAAGACCCACCTGGGCCTGGCCGTGTGCGCCGAGGCCGAGCAGGCCGGACGGCGCGCGGCCTACCTGCCGCTGCGCGCGGCGGCGGGGCGTCTCGGTGATGCGCTGGACGCACTCGACGCGGTCGATGTGGTCGCGCTCGATGGCCTGGACGCCATCGCCGGCGATCGCGGCGACGAGGTCGCGCTGTTCGATTTCCACAACCGCGCACGCGCCGCGGGACGGGGCGTGCTCTATCTCGCCGGTGCCGCCCCGGCCGCGTTGCCGCTGGTCCTGCCGGACCTGCGCTCGCGGCTGGGACAGTGCGCGCGCATTGCCTTGCATCCACTGGATGACGATGGCCGGCGCGAGGTGCTGCGCGACCGCGCGCGGCGTCGCGGACTGGTCCTGGAGGAGGCCGCGATCGAGTGGCTGCTGACCCGCACCGGCCGGGATATCGCCCAGCTGGCGGCGCTGCTGGAACGGATCGATCGCGAATCGCTGGCTGCCCAGCGGCGGGTCACCGTGCCGTTCCTGCGCGGACTGCTTCCCGCCGGCTGACCGCGCACGGTGCCTTACGGGCAGGCTTCCGGGCGCTGCTCCCAGACCACCGGTTCCCAGTAGGCGTTGTCGCGGATGCTCTGCGCATCGAGCCGGTCGCGCAGCAGCCGCGCGCCGATCGCATAGCTCACCCCCGGCTGCACCTCGACGGTGAACGGCTTGTAGGCGCGCTGCATTTCCAGGCGTTTCATCTTCGCGATCTGGGCGACCGCCGCACCGGGCAACCGGTGCGGATCGATGTGGTCGGTCACCGTGAGGACGCGCGCGCCCGGCTGGACGGCGTGCCGGTTGCGCGCATCGAGCGGCGTGCTCCTGTCGTCGATCCGGGTGATCTCGACCGGGAAGATGTCCTGGCTCTTCGGGATCGCGCCGCGCTGGTCGGTGACATGGCCGCAGGTGCTTCCCGGTACGCCGACGACCGGCGCGGCGGTTTCACCGCCGGCATGCGCGCCACCGGCCAGCAGCAGGGTGGACAGCAGGAGGGGGCGCAGCATGGTGGTCTCCGTCGGGTGGTCGCGGGCTACTTGCAGGGGGTCGGGCGCATGTCCCACACCACCGGTTCCCAGTAGGCGTTGTCGCGGATGCTGTCGACGTCCAGTTTGTCGCGCAGCAGCTTCGCGCCGATGGCGTAGGTGAGCCCGGGCTGGATGTCCAGTTCCACCTTCTTGTACGCGCGCTGCTGCTCGAGGCGCTTCATCTTCGAAATCTGGTTGTCCGCCGCGGCGGGCACGCGCTTGGGATCGATCCGGTCCGCGAGCGTCAGCACATGCGGTCCGGGCTCGACGCGATACCGGTTGGTCCGGCTGAGCGGGGTGCTCTTGCCATCGATCTGGGTGATCACCGCGTCGAAGATGTCGCGGCTCTCGGGAATCTCGCCCTGGTTGACCGTGAGGTAGGAACACGTGCTAGACGGATCGCCTGCCACGGCATCGGACGGGGGGGCAGGTGCAGCCGGTGCCGGAGGTGCCTGGGTCGGCCCGGCCTGCGGAGCCGCAATGGCGGCGGAAGCGAAAAGAACGGTCGACAGCAGGGTAATGCGCCACATGGTCGGATCCTCTCGGTTGGACAGCGGGTGCCTGGTCGCGGGGTGTGCTGCACGGATGATCTGGCGTCGTCACCTTAAAGGTACGTGAAAGACGCCTGCCCGCATGCGGGTCATCGACAGGCCTCGGGCAGGGTCTGCCAGACGAACGGTTCCCATGCACCGGTCGGGCTCCCCGCCAGCGGTCGTGCGCCGACGTAATAGGTGGTGTCGGGCTCGATGTCGAGCACGAAGGCCTTGGAGGCGTAGCTGGACAGGGCGCGTGCGGGCGGCTGGGGAACGTGCTCGCGCAGGATCACCACGCGCGTTCCGGCCGCGACCGGATGCCGCGGTGCCCCGGCGGCAAGCGCCCGCCGGCCCTCGATCTGGGTGATGTCCACCCTGCGCACGTTGCTGTTGGCTGGCAGGCCGTCCAGCTGGCTGGTGAGCTGGCCGCACCCGGCGCTGGTGCCGATGCCGGGCAGTGCCATCGAACCGGACAGCGTCACGGGCTTGCCGTCGCGACGGCCCTGGATGCGGAGCGCTCCCGCGCCGGCCTGCAGCGCCGCGGCCAGCGCGGTGGCGGGCCTGGTGTCGCCATCGAGCCGGTGGCCATTGACCGACTGGAGCATGTCGCCGGCACGCAGGCCGATGTGGTCCGCCGCACCGCCGGGCGTCACCGCCATGACCCGGAGGCCGAGCGGGCTGGCCCGGCGCACGTCCACCACCGCGCCGAGCTCGTAGGTGTGCGTTGCGGCCCTGCCGGCGATCGCCTCGTCGTTCTGGCCCGCCATGCTGGGGGGCGTGCCCAGCGCGGCCAACGCGGCGAAGACGATTCCCATCGCGCGCCGGAAGCCAACGCGCCGGCTGGCGGCGAAACCGCCGTGATGGACCGCGTGCCTCATTTGCAGGCCCTTGCGACTTCTTCCCAGACCACCGGCTCCCAGTACGCGTTCTCGCGGATGCTCCCGGTGTCGAGGTTGTCGCGGACCAGACGCACGCCGACGCGTTGCAGCGTGTCGGCCCTGACCTCGATCACCAGCGGCTTGAAGTAGCCGGTGAAATCCTTGCGCTGCTGCATCCTGAGGATCTGCTTCTGCTGGGCCGAACCCAGCCGGTACGGGGGAATGCCTTCGGCAAGTACCAGCACGTGCCTGCCGGGCTGCATGCGGTAGGCATCGCGCACCAGGCGTGGCCGTTCGCCGTTGATCTGCATGATCCGCGCAGGAAAGATGTCCATGCTTTCCGGCGTCGGCGCCGTCTGCGCGCCGACCAGTCCGCAGGTCCGCTCCGCACCCGGCGTATCCGGATCGGTCGACGGTGCCAGCGCCGGAACGATCGAAGCGTTGGCCTGGAAAGCGAGAAGCGCGCCCAGCACGAGCAGGATGCGCGGCGTCCGGCGGGGTTGTGGCATGGATCGCATGGCGGCTCCTGGTCAGATGTCGTTGAGGTCGCCGGCATGACTGCGCGAAGCCTGGCGTTGCGCGATCAGGGCATGGCGCGCCTCCCACATCGGCGCAAGCTCGAGGTCGCTGGCGCCGTTCTCGTAAGCCACCTGCAAGGCACGGTCGATCGCGTGCACCTGCGGATCCACGCCGTCGTCGATCGCCGGTCCGGTCGCCGCAAGTGGCGCGAACGCCGGGTGTTCCGGCGCCATGTCGGGCCTGGGCAGCACCATGAAGAGCGCCGCGACCAGTCCCGTGGAAGCGAGCGCAGCGGCCATGCGGCGGCGTCGCACCTGGCGGCGTCGCAGCGCCTTCAGCCGTGGCCAGAGCGATTCCGGCGCGGGCGGTTCGTGCAGTTGCAGCAGGGTATCGTGCAGGTCGTCAGGCGTGCTCATCGTCGTCTTCCGCAGGTTCCAGGTGCTCGCGCAATCGCGCCAGCGATCGCGACAGGATCGATTTCGACCAGCTCGGGCTGCGCGCGAAGCGGCGCGCGAGTTCCTCGTGCGACCAGCCTTCCATTTCGTGCAGCCATACGAGGGTACGGGCGAGGGGTGGCAGCCGTCGCAGCAGGCCGCTGGCTTCGGCCACGGTTGCGGGTGCCGCGTTGCCGTCGAGGGCCTGCAGCAGCGCGTCGTCGTCGGAGTAACGCCGCTCGCGACGCAACCGGTCGATGGCGAGGTTGGCGGCGACCCGTTTGAGCCACGGCCGCAACGGGGTGTCCTCGCGCAAGCCCGACAGGAACCCGAACATGCGCAGGAACGTGTCCTGGGTGATGTCCTCGGCCGCGGCCGGGCTGCCGGTCAATCGCAGCGCCAGCGCGTGGATGGCGCGGGCATGCTCCCGGTAGATCGACTCGAACGCGGCTTCGTCACCGCGGCGCGCGCGGCGCAGGCGATCGGCCCCGGAGTCGTCATCCCTGTCGTGTTCGTCCATCAGCAGGTACTACGCGCCAGGGGTCCGTTCCGTCGCGCTCAGGCGTTCGCGTCGCGCAGCTGCCGGTCCAGTGTCGCCAGTCGCCCGGGCGTGCCCACGTCCGTCCACGCCCCGGCATGGTGCTCGCCGGTCGCCGCCGAACGGGCCATCGCCCGGCGCAGCAAGGGGGCGAGCTTGAAGCGGGGCGGAGTTCCCGGCTCGCCGGTGACCGTTTCGCGCCAGCCGTCGAGCAACGCCGGGCGGTACACGCCGATGCCGGAGAAGGTCAGCTTCGTCGTGCCCTCGTCGGCGAGGCGGCCGTCGGCGCCCAGGCTGAAGTCGCCTTGCGGGTGGTGTTCGGGATTGTCGACCAGGACCAGGTGCGCATCGCCACGCGGCGTGGCGGGCAGGCGCGCGAAATCGAAGTCGGTCCAGATGTCGCCATTGACCGCGATGAAAGGTGCCTCGCCCAGCAGGGCCAGCGCATGCAGCATGCCGCCGCCGGTTTCCAGGGGCGTGGCGCCTTCATGGCTGTAGTGCAGCCGCAGGCCCCAGCGCGCGCCGTCGCCCAGCAGTTCGGGGAACCGTGGCGCCAGCCACGAGGTGTTGACCACGACCTCATCCACGCCTATCGCGGCGAGTTTCTCCAGGTGCCAGGCGATCAGCGGCTTGCCGCCCGCCTCGAGCAACGGCTTGGGCGTGTGGTCGGTGAGCGGACGCATGCGCTCGCCCAGGCCTGCAGCGAAAACCAGTGCGCGCATCTCAGTCCCCGCGCGGACGGGTGATGTCGGTGTCGCCGATGAATCGCTCCAGCAGCGCGACCATCGGCCGGATGTCTTCGTGGCGGTTGCCCACCTCGCGTACGTAGCGCCAGACCAGCGGCAGGTCGGCGAGGTAGCCCGGCTTGCCGTCGCGGTAGGCGAGGCGGCAGAAGATCCCCAGCACCTTGATGTGGCGCTGCAGGCCGGTCAGGTCGAACCAGCGCGCGAACAGCGCCTCGTCGGCGCTGGTCAGCCCCAGCTCCACCGCGCGCCGTCGATAGCCTTCGCGCCACGCGGCGACGCGTTCCTCCGGCCATGCGATGTAGCAGTCGCGCAACAGCGATGCCACGTCGTACGCCAGCGGGCCACGCATCGCACCCTGGAAGTCGATCACGCCCGGCATGTTGTCGGGCACCACCAGCAGGTTGCGCGAGTGGAAATCGCGGTGCATGAACCGTTGCGGCTGCGCATGGGCGGCGTTGAGGATGGCGCGGAACGCGAATTCGATCGGATCCCAGTCCTCGCATTCCAGCTGCGCACCCAGGTGACGGCGCAGGAACCACTCCGGCATCAGCTCCAGTTCCATCACCATCCACGGCTCGTCGAACGCCGGCAGGCCGTCGGTATCCACCTGCGCCTGCATCGTCAGGATCGCGTCGATCGCCGGCGCATACAGGGCATCGGCGCCGTCGGCGTCGAGCTCGGGCAGGTATAGCCGGTCGCCGAGGTCTTCCATCAGCACGAAGCCTGCCTCGGTGTCGGCGGCGCGCACGTCGGGCGTGTGCAGCCCGGCATCGGCGAGCAGCTTGCCGATGCGCAGCCACGGGGCGATGTCCTCCTGTCCCGGCGGCGCATCCATCACGATCCAGCTGCGTCCGCCACTGCGGGTGCGCCAGTAGCTGCGGAAGCTCGCGTCGGCCGAGGCCACCTGCAACGCCAGGCCAGGGTCTGACAGGGCCTGCCGGGTCCAGGCCAGGCGTTGTTCGATGCGTTCTGGGGCGGTCATGCAGGCGTCGGTCATGAGCAGGCCTACAGGGTAAACGCGTGGGCTGCGGCCGGCGAGTGTGCCGGGTGGCCGGTCCGGGATCGCCGTATCGGCGCGCTTGTGCGTATCCATGCCGGGAACGTGGAAGGACCCCGCATGCGGGGTCCTTCCGTAACGCGGAGCAGGCAGCAGTCCCGGCTCAGGCCCGCTTCTTCCTCGCGAACCCGTACAGCACCAGCAGGACGATCGCGCCCAGCACCGAGGCGATGAAGCCGGCCGGTTCACCTGGCCCGTACCAGCCCAGCGCGCCCCCGATGTACCACGCCAGCAGGGCACCGGCGATGCCCAGCACGATGGTCCAGAGCAGGCTGAGTTTGTCGTTGCCCGGCTTGAGCGCGCGGGCAAGCAGGCCCGCGATCAGGCCGATGAACACCGTCCACAGGATGCCGCCACCAAAGATCTGTTCCATCTGGATACTCCGGTCGGATTGGGTGGGGGTTCGCGCAGCGTAGCGCAGCCGGTGGTCGAGTGCCGTGGCGGGCCGCCAGGCACAAAAAAAAGCGCCGGGAGGTCCCGGCGCCCTGGATCAACGCGTGTCGTGGGGTCAGCAGCAGCCGTGGTCGCCGTGCACCTGGCCGCCGGCCACCGCACCCACCCCGGTGGTTTCGCCCCGCGTGCCGGCCAGGTAGTGCTCGGCGATCACGTGCGAGACGCACTGGGTGACCCGCTTGCCCATCGGGATATGCAGGAACTCGTTGGGGCCGTGCGCGTTGGAATGCGGGCCGAGCACGCCGGTGATCATGAACTGCGCGCCGGGGAACTTCTCGCCGAGCATGCCCATGAACGGGATCGTGCCGCCTTCGCCCATGTACATCGCCGGCTTGCCGAAGGCCGCCTGCGAAGCGGCCTCGATCGCCGCGGTCAGCCACGGCGACTGCGCAGGCGCGTTCCAGCCGGTGGAAGCCTTCTCCAGCTCCAGTTCGACCTTCGCGCCGTTCGGCGGATCGGCCAGCAGCACGTCCTTGAGCAGGTCGCCGGCACGCTTGCCGTCGAGCGTCGGCGGCAGCCGCAGCGACAGCTTCACCGAGGTGCACGGGCGCAACACGTTGCCCGCGGACGAGAGCGGCGGCATGCCGTCGACGCCGGTCACCGACAGCGCCGGGCGCCAGGTGCGGTTGAGCACCAGTTCGGTGAGGTCGTCCGTCATCGGACTCATGCCGTCCAGGAACGGGAACTTGCTGAAGACCTCGTCGCCCAGCACGCCGGCGACCTTGCCGGCCTGCTCCAGGCGCTCGGCCGGGACCTCGACGTAGAGGCCTTCGACCTTGATCTTGCCGGTGGCCTCGTCTTCCAGTCGCGACAGCAGCTGACGCAGCAGGCGGAAGCTGGAGGGCACGATGCCCGAGGCGTCGCCGGAATGGACGCCTTCGCTGAGCACCTTCACGGTCAGGTTGCCGCCGGCCAGGCCACGCAGCGAGGTGGTGCACCACAGCTGGTCGTAGTTGCCGCAGCCCGAATCCAGGCACACCACCAGCGAAGGCTTGCCGATGCGCGGTGCCAGGTGGTCGACATAGGCGGGCAGGTCGTAGCTGCCCGATTCCTCGCAGGCCTCGATCAGCAGCACGCAGCGCGCGTGCGGCACGCCCTGCAGCTGCAGCGTCTGGATCGCCGCCAGCGAACCGAAGATCGCGTAGCCATCATCCGCACCGCCGCGGCCATAGAGCTTGTCGCCCTTGAGCACCGGGATCCACGGGCCGAGATCGGCATCCCAGCCGGTCATCTCCGGCTGCTTGTCCAGATGCCCGTACAGCAGCACGGTGTCTTCGCCCGAATCCGGTCCGCTGGCCGGGATTTCCGCGTAGATCAGCGGCGTGCGGCCTTCCAGGCGCACCACTTCGACGTGCAGCCCGGGGATGGACTGGGCCTTCGCCCACGATTCCATCAGCTGGACCGCGGCCTCCATGTGGCCGTTGGCCTGCCAGTCCTTATCGAACATCGGCGACTTGTTGGGGATGCGGATGTATTCGACCAGCTGCGGGACGATATCGCCGTCCCACTTCTCATCGATGAATTTCTCGGCGGTGCGGGGGTCGAGCCGGGGAGCATCCATGTCGGGTCCAGGTGCAATGCGGAAAGCGTCCATTCTACGCCGCGGCCGCTGCCCGGAAATTTCCTACACGTGAACAGGTATCCGTCGGGTCGCGGAAGGGCGTTCGGGCGATGGGCGTGCGTCCCGTGTTGCAGGAGACTGGGGCTGTCGATGACGGGCAGGATCCCCGTCCCGGCGAACCCGGATCATCCAACAAGGAGAGTTGCCATGAAGCCTTTTCCACTCATGTTCAAGTCGCTGCTGCTGTCGCTCCTGCTGCTGGCCGGCAGCGCATTCGCCGCCGATCGCGTCGACATCAATGTCGCCAGCGCCGCCCAGCTGGAGAAATCGCTGGTCGGAATCGGCCCGTCCAAGGCCGAGGCGATCGTCGAGTACCGCAAGGCCAACGGCCCGTTCAAGAGCGCCGACGAGCTCGCCCTGGTAAAGGGCATCGGCCTGAAGACCGTGGAGCGCAACCGGGACCTGATCGCAGTGGGCGGCTCGCGTGCGGCGCCGGCCAAGGCCAAGCCAGCCGCGGCCGCCACCCCGTCCAAGCCCGTCGCACGTCGTTGAGCCTGTCCTCCCGGCGGTGCAGGTTGCGTAAGAACAACAGCGTCCGGCCGGCAGGGAAGCCGCACGGACCCGCACCCTCGCGTGCGTGACTTGGACGCTGAGGCATCGGCATGCGCAGGAGGCGCGGCTGCTGCCGGTGGGCAGGGACGCAAGAAGCAGGCAGGACGCCGACAGGGATGTGCCACGTCGCCCGGATCGCACAGGATGTGCAGCCGGGCGACGCCTTTCCGGGCCAGACACGGTGCGTGGGGCACAATGTCCGGATGAACGATCATGGCGTAGTGACGATTCCGGCCACCGAGTACCGGCGCAGCCGCTGGCGCAACGGACGGGGCTGGACACGGGAAATCCTCGTCCTGCCCGATCCGGACGCCTGGGACCTGCGGCTTTCAATCGCCGAAGTGGATGCGGCTGCCGATTTTTCGCCGTTCGACGGCGTGGAGCGTGAACAGGTCCTGCTCCACGGCAACGGCTTGCAGCTCCATTTCGACGATGGTGGGCGGGTGGACCTGCTGCCCCCGCACCAGCGAACCCGCTTTGCCGGCGATCGCCCGGTGACTGGCATCCCGGTGGACGGACCCGTACAGGTGTTCAACCTCATGTGGCGCCCGGAACGGATGAGTGCGGTGCTGTTCCATCGGCCGCTGGTCGGCGGCATGTGGTGCTTCGCGGACGAGCGCACGGCGTGGGCCGTGCACGTGCTGGCGGGTGCGGCGCGCATCGGCGCGGGTGGCCATGAGCAGGCGACGCTGGCACAGGGAGATAGCGCCTGGCTGGCCCCCGGGACGGGCAAGCAGCGCTATTCGATCGATGGCGGCGGCGAACTGCTGCTGGTCCGGGTGGCGGGCCCTGGCGATGCGGTCGCCGGGCTCGATGACGCGGAACCGGCATGACGCGTGCTCAGTAGACGTCGCGCCGGTAGCGCCCGGCGGCGCGCAGTGCATCGCGGGACTCCTCGCCCAGCACGTCGGCCAGCACGTCATCGACAGCCGGTGCCATGCCGGTGGCGTTGCCGCATACCAGGATCGATGCGCCCCGGTCCACCCACTCGCGCAAGGTGTCGGCCGCGGCCTGAAGGCGATGCTGCACGTAGGCGGGAGCATCCGGCGCGCGCGAGAACGCCAGGTCGATTCGGGCCAGCCAGCCGGCGGCCTGCCACTGGTGGATGTCGTCGCCGTAGAAGCGGTCATGGTCCGGGCTGCGTTCGCCGAACAGCAGCCAGTTGTCGCGTGCACCTGCGTGGATACGGGCCTGGATATGCGCACGCAGGCCGGCGATGCCAGTGCCGTTGCCGATCAGGACGAGTGGCAGGTCGGCAGGCGGCGGATGGAAGCCGGCATTGCGTCGAAGGCGCACGTCGATCGACTGCCCGGGCAGGACGGTGTCGCACAACCAGCCGCTGGCCATTCCCGCGCTGCCATCAGGGCGGGTCATCCGACGGACAAGCAGGCGGACTTCGCCCTCGGCGGGTACGGACGCGATCGAGTATTCGCGATGCGGCAGCGGATCGAGCGCATCGGCCAGCTGCTGCGCGGAGAGGCCTGCGACGGTTCCGGCGGGTGGCAACTGCATGCGGGTCAGCCGCTCCGCCAGTGGCTCCTTGCCGTCGCCGCCATCAATCATGGTGGCGTCTTCGAGGCCGAGCTCGTCCAGCAGGGCCCTAACGCGCGCCGGCGAATTCCGTGCACCCACTTCGGCGATGTCTCCGGCTTCCCAGTCCGGAAGCGGGCCGGCGGCAGGTACCAGCGCCAGGTCGAACACCGGAGCGCCGGGGCTGCCGTCGTTCACCTGTGCACGCGAAAGCAGGCGCCAGGGTTCGTACGCTGGCGGCGTCCAGTCGGGCAGGGCATCGAATCCACCGATCCGGCCGACCTCGTACTGCCAGTGCCGCAGCGTCGCCTGGTCGGCGTTGTCGACCTCGACGCGGTCGAACAGGGGGCGTGCATCGTGGCCCCGTAGCCATTCGTCCAGCTGCCGGCCGAAGGCGCAGAAATCGTGGTATTCGCGATCGCCCAGCGCAAGCAGCGCGTATTCGAGCCCGGGCAATGCAGGTGCCTGCGGCATGACCCGGCGCAGGAATCCGATCGCGTGATCGGGCGGGTCGCCTTCACCGGTGGTACTTGCGATGAACAGCGCCCGCCCGGTGCGGGCCAGCAATGCGGCATCCACCTCGTCGAGGGGCAGCGTCAGCACCGGCACGCCGCCCTCGCGCAGCATCGTGGCGCTGCGTTCGGCCAGCAGCTGGGCGAAGCCGGTCTGGCTGGCCCAGGCGACCAGCACCGGCGGACCGCCCTGCGATGCCGCCAGCGCCCGGCTGGCGGAGTGGCCGCCGGCGCGACGCAGGAAGGTAAGGCAGAGGCCGGCATAGGCGACCAGCGCAGCCAGCAGCAGCCACCACCGCAGCGGGCGCGGCGGGCTTTGCCACCAGGCTTCATCGTGCAGGGGGAGCAGCAGTGCGGCGGCAGCGACCAGGAGCACCAGCAGGGCCAAATTGCCCAGCAGCGACCAGGCCACGCCTTGCTCGCGTGCTTGGATCGGGTCTTTCATTGGGCCAGGTGGTTCTTGAAGGTGTCGGTCATCGTTTCACGCACCGCATCACCATCGCGGACCACGAAGCGAGCCGCCAGGCCGCGGGCACTGGCCAGCGCCCGCCCTGCGTCGGCTCCGAGCACGGTCAGCGCGGTGGCCCATGCATCGGCGTGCATCGCATCGGCCGCCACGACCGTGACCGACGCGGCGGCATCGACGACCGGACAGCCGGTGCGTGGATCGATCGTGTGCGCGTAACGCTGGCCTTCCTGCTCGAAGCGGTGCCAGCGATCGCCCGAGGTGGCGACGGCCGCGTCATCCAGCACCAGCACGCGCGGTGGCATTTCCTCCGTGCTGGCGTCTTCGTCGAGCGCGCACTCGACCAGGACCCGCCAAGCTTCGCCGTCGGGCTTGCGTCCATAGCCGCGTATCTCGCCCCCGACTTCGACCAGCGCGGCATCGATTCCGCGGGCACGCAGCCGTTCCGCGACCAGGTCGGCGCCGAAGCCCTTGGCGATCGCCGAAAGGTCCAGCTGCAACCCGCCGGGCTGCAGCAGTTCGCGGCCGTCGGCGCGCCGCTGGAGTCGCTGCCAGCCGCTGCGGGTGCGTTCGCGGTCGATATCTCCCGCTTCCGGTACGTGGCGCCCGTTGCCCGAGCTGCCGAAGCCCCAGAGGTCCACCAGCGGGCCGACTGTCGGATCGAACGCGCCGCCGCTGGCCGACGCCACTTCCAGCGCGCAGTCGAGCACACGCTGAAAGTGGGACGGCAGGGGCAGCCAAGTGCCGGCCGCCGCCGCGCAGTAGCGGCTGATGTCCGATCCGGGCAGCCAGGTACTCATCTGCGCCACCACCTGGTCCAGCGGCTGCTGGATGTGCGCGTGGAGCGCGTGCAGGTCGGTGCCTGCGCGCGCGGCCAGGCGCACGCTCCAGCGCGTGCCCATCGTCTCGCCGCCGAGGCTGGCAACGCTCCCGGTGGATGCCTGGTCCTTCATGCTTGCTGGCCGTTGCTTACTGCGGAAGAACTTCCAGCGTGGCCACGTAGCTCAGGCGACGCTTCCTGGCCTGCGGCAGGCTGGTCTTGTCGTCTTCCCGGGTCGCTTCCAGCCAGTACATGCCGGCAGTGGGCCAGGTGACGGCGAATTCGCCCTTGGCATCGCTCACCGCCTTGATCTCGTCCTGCGCATTGCGATAGCGCGTCTCGCCGCGGACGATCTCGAACTCCACGCCTTCGGCCGGCTGGCCGTCCACCAGCACGCGGAACTTCGTTGCTTCGCCTGCGAACAGGTCGTTGGGATGCGTCAGCGGCACCAGCTCGAGGCCTTCGCCGCTGGACTTGAGCGCGGTGTCGTTGGGTGACCCGTTGGTAACGAAGGTCTCCACGCGGCCAACGCTCTGCGAAACCTGCAGGTTCTTCGCATCCTTCGGCACTTCGGTGGCGAAGGTGGCCGGCGTGCCGCGCCAGCGCTTGGGCTTGCCGTTCTCTTCCCAGCTGCCGGACAGGCCGCTGTTGACCACGGCAAGTCGGTAGGTGCCCTGCTGGGCGAGCTGCAGGTCGAACACGCTGCGGTACTTGCCCGTGGCCGGGTTCTGCGGCTCGACCTTGCTGCCGTCGGGCGCGGTGATCGCCAGATTGTCCAGTCGCAGTGGCACGTGGTTGAAGTAGAAGAGGTCGTTGGAAACCGCTGCGTCCACGGTGATCCAGGGATCGGTGCCGGCCAGCACGGTCTGCGAGGGGCGCAGCCAGGCCTTGTGCGCGGTGGCGCTGAACGGGACGGCCAGCGAGGCAATGACGGCAGCGAGGATCAGGGAACGCTTCATCGGGATCTCCGTAGGTGTCGCAGTGAACGGGTGCGGGGCGTGATGGACGCGAGCTGTTTCAAGGCGTGACCGAAAGGGTCACGGCACCGAGTTCGGTGCTGCCTTGCGATTTGCCGGATTGCGGTGTCTTCGCCGGCCAGGCGAAAGGGATCTTCACCAGTTCGCGACCGCCGACTTCGCGCGCGGCTTCCACCACCAGGGTGTACTCGCCTGGTGCCAGGCCCTTGAGTTGTGGCTGACTGGCGGCGAAGGACACCTCGTGCTTGCCGACCGGACGGGTCGGGCCGGTCACGCCGTCCACCGGCACCTGCAGCGTGCGCCCGGACTTGCGCCACCACTGGCGCAGGTCCGGCAGCCACTTGGTGCCGTGGCCCTCGGCGGTGTCCTTCATCTGGTACCAGACCGCCAGGTTGGCGGCGACCTTCTGGTCGGCACCTTCGATCCAGATCGCCACGTAGGGGCGGTGGTACTCGGCCACGTTGAGCTTGGGGATTTCGACGTTGATCTCGAGCTCGGCCGCGTAGGCCGGCACGGTCAGCAGTCCGCTGATTGCAATGAACACCTTGGCGCGCATGGAACGGACCTCGTCAATGAGATGAAGGCTTCAGTGGATGAAGAGCAGAATGAGTACAAGCGGAACCAGCAGGCCCAGGCCGACCAGCGGCCAGGTCAGCCGACGCTGGCGCGCATGCAGGTGCAGCAGGAACAATCCGGTGATGCAGAACACCAGGCAGGCGATGGCGAACACATCGATGAACCAGCCCCAGGCCGGCCCGGCGTTGCGGCCCTTGTGCAGGTCGTTGAAGTAGGAAATCCAGCCGCGACCGGTGCGCTCGAACTCCACCGCACCGGTCTCCCGGTCGATGCTGAGCCAGGCATCCGCGCCGGGCGAGGGCATCGAGACGTAGGCTTCCTCCGGCGACCACTCCGCGGGGCGGCGGCCCAGTGGTATTTCCAGCGTGTCACCCAGCCAGCCGGCGACCTCGGTGGGCAGCGGCGCGTTGCCTTCCTCCGGCGACTCCATCAACTGCGCGAGCAATGGCGCAGGCAGTTCCGCGGTCCGGTTATCGACGCGGGGCTGGGCCTCGATCCTGGCGGCGTGGTTGAGCGTGATCCCGGTCGCGGTGAACAGCAGCATCCCGACCAGGCAGACCGCCGAGCTGATCCAGTGCCACTGGTGCAGCTGGCGCAGCCAGAAGCCACGGCGCTGCTGTGCGGACACGGGATCGGGGCGCGGGGAGCTTGCGGTCACGAGGTCATGCAAGGGGTTGGGTAGCCAAGTATAGGCGATCGATGAGAACGGTTCTCATTGGATGGCGCGGTGGGGATTAACGCGCAGGTACCCGGATGGTTGACGCATCCGGGCACCCCGTCGATCAGAACGCGACGTTGACGCTGAGCCAGAGATTGCGCGACTTGTCCTTGTTGTTGAAGTCGTCGTTGTACGTCGGCGTCCACGAACCGTCGGGATTGGCGGTGAACACGGTCTGGAAGCTGGTGAAATCCTCATCGAGCAGGTTGTTGATCCGCGCGAACAGCGACACCTTGTCGGTGACGCGGTACTGCGCGGCCAGGTGCAGGACTTCGTAGCCCTGGTAATACAGCGGCTCGCCATTCGCATCACGGCCGCGGTAGCGACGCGAACGAGCCTCGCCGATCAGTTGCGCGCTCACCTGCTCGGTGATCGACCAGTCCAGGGTCAGGTTGGCCATGTGCTTGACCGACTGGGTCAGCGGGAGGCCGGCATCCACGCCGCTCTGGCGCTCGCTGTCGGTATGGGTGTAGTTGGCCCGCAGCGACAGCGGCTCGACGATGCGGTAGCTGCCGGCGAGTTCGATGCCGCGGATGCGCGCCTTGTCGATGTTGACGTACTGCAGGACGTTGCCCACGCCCAGCACCGCCCAGTAGTCGCCGAGGTTCACGCAGGGGCGGACGCCGCCGGTCACCGTGCAGCTCTGGCTGGCCTCGACGCGCTCGATCTTGTCCTCGAAATCGTTCTGGAACACGGTGACGTTGAAATCGCTGCCGCCCTCGGCCGAACTCCAGTACAAGGCGATCTCGCTGTTGACGCTGGTTTCCGGCTCCAGGTCCGGATTGCCCGCCCATGGGCTGGTGCCCTGGGCGCCGAAGCCGGTGATGCCGTCGTACAGGTCGGTGGTCTTGGGCGTCTTGTAGCCCGTGCTGACCCCGCCCTTCAGCACCCACGATTCGGAAATGCTGTAGACGCCATACAGGCGCGGGCTGAAGTGGCCACCGAACAGGTTGTGGTCGTCGAAGCGCACGCCACCGGTGACGGTCAGTGCCTCGAACGGTGTCCAGTTGTCCTCGGCGAACAGGGACCACATGCGGTGCTCCTGCACGGTCCCGTTTCCGTAGCCCCCGCTCTCCATGCCGAACACGCCGTCCTCCAGTTCGCCATCGATGGCCTGGCCACCGACGACGAGATGGTGGCTGCCGACGCGGCTTTCCAGCGGAATATCGAGCTTCGCGTCGAGCGTGTACTGGCTGCTGTCCATGGTCCGCTTCGGTCGCGGCAGGAAGGTATCGACCATCAGCTGCTGGCGCTGCGCGCGGGTCATGCCGGCGTAGGCGCCGGTTGCGCAGGTGGCGGCGTTGTTGCAGTAGAGCGCCCGGTGCGCCACGCGCTCGTCCACGCTGAAGGGCAGGGTGCGGCCATGGTTGCCGGTGTCGATGTGCGACAAGGCGACGAGGCTGTTGCCGAAGTCCCACTGGCCCTGGTGGGTAAGTGCCCACTGGTCGCGGGTGAATTCCTGGTCGGACGCGTAGCCGACCTGCGGCGCCGCGCGCCACAGGCCCGCCAATCCATCCACCGTGCCCAGCGGGTACGTCTCGGTACCTAGGTTGTTGACGTACGGCGTGTTGTCGTAAACCTGCTCGGACGTGTCGTACTCCAGCTTCAGGCTCTGGTCGTCGGTCGGCGTCCAGCTCAAGGTGATGCCGGCGCTCTTGTTGGTGTTGTCCACGGTCTTGCCACCGCCACCGAAGCCCAGTGCGCGCTCGTGCGGATTGCCGGCCGGGTCGTAGATGACTTCGTATTCGGGAATCGATGCGTCGCGCTCGTACCAGGACCCGCGCAGGCCCAGTCCGAGGGTGTCGGCCACCAACGGTCCCATCAGCGCGAAATCGAACGTGCTCTCGGAGCCGAAGTCGCTGTTCTCCTGGAAGCTGTGGCCTGCCGAGGCCGAACCACGCCAGCGATTGGAAACCTTGCGCGTGATGATGTTGATCACGCCGCCCAGCGCGTCGGCGCCGTACAGGGTCGATGCCGGGCCCCGGATGACCTCGATCCGCTCGACCATGTCCAGCGGCGGAATGTGGTTGAACTGGTTGCCACCGAACGAGTTGGGATAGATGTCGCCATGGTTGTTCTGCCGGCGTCCATCGATCAGCAGCAGCGTGTACTCCGGGCCCATCCCGCGGATGCTGATCGTCTTCTGCCCGGTCTTGTCCGAGGTCTCGCCGACGTCCACGCCTTCGAGGTCGCGAACCGCGTCGATCAACGTGAGGTACGGGCGCTGCTGCAGCTGTTCGCGCGTGATCACGCTGATGCTGGCGGGCGCGTCGACGATCTTCTGTTCGAAGCCGGCGGCGGTGACGACGACGGTATCCAGCGTGGTCGGGTCGCCGGTGGTGGCCGGGTTGGCCGCTGCCGGCAGCGGAGAAGCGAGGATGGCTCCCAGAGTCAGGGCGAGGGCGGTGGGACGCAGGACAGGACGAAGGGACGGCATGGGGTTGGGCTCGTAGATTCGCAGTCGAAAGGCATCCGCGGCACACGACGACGGAGTCCGGGCAGGCCGGGAACATCGCGGGGCGGAAGAAAGTCGGGGTCGGCGCGTGCGCGCGAAGCGCACGGAGGGCGATCAAGCCGAGGGTGGTGCCTGGCTGGGATGCAGGCGCAGCCGGCCGGCATCTGCGGAAGCCGGCGGAAGCTGTTCGGTATCGGCGATGCAAACGGCCGACACGATGTCGGCCACCGGCGCGTCGGAGCCGGAGGTCCATGCGATACCGGCGGAGGAAGGCGGCGCAGAGAGGGTGGCATCCAGCTGCGATGCCACCGCCAGTTCGAACTGCCGCGGCTTCTTGCGTTCCGCCGGGTGGTGGAGGCTTTCCGGAGGTGCCCCATCTCCAGGTTGCACGCCGACCGCGATGAGGCCTGCCGCATTCCGGACGGCGATCCGGGCGTGCGCGCCGTCCTCGGCCGGGCCCAGAAGATTCCATGCCAGCAGCATCGCCATGAGCGCCATCACAACCAACGCGCGGCGCGGGCTGGTGCGTGTGGAGGCTGCGGGATACGGCAGGTCGGACAAGGGAGGCCCCGTGGAGTGCCACTGAAGGGCACCGTCAGGCCATTATTCTAATTGAGAATAATTATCGAATGCAAACAGGATTGGCTGACATCGGGTGTCTCCGCTTCGATGGATCCGACCCTCATGACACGTCAACCAGGTCGCGCAACCGATCATGCGGGCTTTCAGCCAAGGCCTTCCTCAGCCGGGCCACGAATGACGGCGTACCGGTGTCCAGGGCGCTCTGCAGCCATCGGGCAGCTTCTTCGAGCTGGCCCAGGTCGGCGAGCATCGAGGCGAGGTTGGCCTGGCCTCGGAAGTCGCCGGCTCGTGCGGCGCGCCGGTACCAGGCCATTGCCTGCGCCGGATCGCGCTGCACCTCCCAGCCGTTCTCGTGGAAGCGCCCGACGAAGTTCATCGCACGCGCATGTCCGAGCTCGGCGGCACGCAGGTACCAGCGATAGGCCGCGGCCCGGTCCTGGGCGATGCCATTGCCGGAGGCCAGCAGGTGGGCGAGGTTGTACATGCCCCAGTCCAGCCCGGCGTCGGCGGCCTTGCGGTACCACACCGCCGCAAGCGTCATGTCGATGCGTGTGCCTTGGCCCAGCTCGTGGCAGCGGCCGAGCATGTTCATCGCCATCGGCTCACCCAGGTTGGCGGCCACGCTGTACCAATGGAAAGCCTCGTCCGGGTCGGGCTGCATGCCGCGACCCTCCATCCATGCCTGCGCCAGCAGCAACTGCGCCTCGCGCTGCCCAGCCAGCGCCGCTTCGCGAAGCTGGCGAAGGTCGGCGGCCACCGCCTCAGACATCGGCCCAGCGCCGCAGCAGGTTGTGGTACACGCCGGTGAGCTGGACCAGCGAGGGATGCTCGGGCACCTCGCGGGTCAGGCGCCGGATCGACACGTCCAGTTCGAACATCAGCCGCCGCTGGCTGTCTTCGCGCAGCATGCTCTGGATCCAGAAGAACGAAGCCAGCCGCGCGCCGCGGGTGACCGGATTGACCCGATGCAGGCTGGTGCCCGGGTAGAGCACCAGGTGGCCGGCGGGAAGCTTGACCTGTTGCATGCCGTAGGTGTCTTCGATGACCAGTTCGCCGCCGTCGTAGTCCTGCGGATCGATCAGGAACAGGGTCGCCGACAGGTCGGTACGCACGGGCTGCGCTGCGCCATCGGCGCCGCGCTCATAGCGCACGGCGTTGTCGACGTGGAAGCCGAACGACTGGCCGTCGCGGTAGCAGTTGAACAGCGGCGGATAGATCCGCCGCGGCAATGCGGCCGAGAAGAACGTGGAGTTCGCCTGCACCGCTTCCTGCACCAGTGCGCCGAGCTCGCGAGCCACCTCGCTGTCCTCAGGCAACTGCAGGTTGTCCTTGGCCTTGGCCGACTGGTGGCCGGCAGTGATTCTGCCGTCGGCCCAGCCGGCGTGTTGCAGGCGCTGCCGGCAGTGGGCGACCTGTTCGGCGGTCAGGACATCGGGAATGGACAAGAGCATGGGAGTTCTCGCGGGAAGCCCCGTCCCGTGGGAACGGGACGGGGTCGTGTCGCCTCAGAAGCGGACGGTCGCAGTCAGCACCACCGAGCGCGCCGCGCCCGGCGTGGCCCAGCCGTTGTTGCGGATGCGAGTGAAGTACTGCTTGTCGAACAGGTTGTCGACGTTGAGCTGCAGGGCGAAGCCGTCGTTGAACTGGTAGCCGACCATGGCCCGGTGCATCGTGTAGCTCCTGGCCTGCGGCGCGTTGTCGGTGCTGGCCAGGTAGAAACTGCCCTGGTAGTTCACGCCGTAACCCACCGTCCAGTCGGCCAGTGCATAGGTGGTCCACACGCTGCCGGAGTGTTCCGGAACGTTGGCCAGCGGGTTGCCGGCCTGCGCATCGATGCCGGTGGACTCCTTTACGAAGTCCGAAACGCTCTGCAGCACTTCGCTGTCCAGGAACGCATAGTTGGCGAACACCGACCACGCACGGGTGATCCGGCCGGCCGCGCCGAGGATCACGCCATCCACGCGGGCCTGGCCATCCAGCTGCTGCATGCCGCTTGGATTGTCCGGATTGCCCGGGTCGGCGACCTTGTAGTTCTGTCGCTCGTTGCGGAACGCCGCGGCGGTCAGCGCGAGCTTCTCGCCCAGCACGTTCCACTTGGTGCCCAGTTCGATGTTCACCGCCCTTTCCGGATCCACGCCGCAGGTCTGCAACGTGCATGAGCCATTGACCGAGGCCTTGGACGGCGTCCTGGAGTCCGAATAGGACAGGTAGACGCTGCCGTTTTCCGCAGGCTTGTAGACCAGTCCGGCGCGGTAGGAGAACAGGTTTTCGGAATTGTCGAAGGTGGCATCGCTGGTGACGCTGCCGGCGGCATTGAACGCACGCACGCGCGAATCGCCTTCGTTGCGCTCGTAGCGCGCGCCCAGGCCCAGCTGCCACTGCGGGTTGAATTCCAGCGTGTCGAACAGGTACGCGGCCTGGTTGTCGAGCGTGCCGGAGGTGCGGCCGGCGCGGATGTAGTTGACTGGACCGGTATAGGTATTGTCCGGGTCGGCCAGGCTCATCAGCGCATACACCGGCGTGGTGCCGTTGGGGTAACGCTGGATGTTGCCGTTGTCCAGGTCGTAGGTTTCGTGCAGGAACGAAACGCCGGCGACCAGCGAGTGGCCGACGCTGCCGGTAGCGAAGCGCGAAGTCAGGTCGGTCTGGTTGTAGGCCAGTCCGTTGCGGGTATCGCGCGTGGTGCCGCGCGGACCGCTGGGCAGGAAGGTCCCCAGGCTGGCGCAGGCCGCACCAGTCGCCGGGTTGACGCCGCTCTCCAGGCACCAGGTGCCCTGGGTCGGGTTGACCACGGTGTACTGGTCCACGCGCTGCACGCGCGCCAGGTTGCGGATCGAGGTCGCGTCATTGAAGTCGTGTTCAAAGATGCCGGTCAGCACGTCGACCTCGACTTCCTGCGTGTCCATGTTGCGGTAACCGAAGTAGCTCTCGCGGCTCACGCCGGGCAACAGGCCGCCATACGCGGCGAAATACGGGATGCCGTACTCGGGGATGTTGTCGTCCTGCTGGTGCAGGTAGCTCACCGAGAGGCGGGTGTCGGTGCCAAGGCCGATCGCCAACGAGGGCGCGAAGCCCCAGCGCTTGTACTCCTCCACGTCCCGGTCGGGCACGTCGTTGCGGTGGGCCATCGCGTTCACGCGCAGGGCCTGGCCGTCGCCCAGGTCGAAGTTGCTGTCCACGGTGGCGCGACCGAAGCTGTCGGTGCCCGCGCCCAGGGTCACCGTGGTCTGGTCGCCCTGGCGCGCCACCTTGTTGACCAGGTTGATCGTGCCGCCCACCGAGCCGGCGCCGGAGTAGGCCGAGTTGGCGCCGTTGATCAACTCTATGGACTCGAGATTGAAGTTGTCGCTGCGCGTGTACTGTGCGCTGTCGCGCACCCCGTCGACGGTGATGTCGCTGCTGGCGCTGAAGCCGCGCAGGTTGACGCTGTCGCCGTAGCCGCCGCCGCCTTCGCCGGCGCCGAAGGTGATGCCCGGCAAAGTGCTGAGGATGTCGCGCAGGCCGATCAGGCCCTGCTGGTCCATCACCTCGCGGGTGACCACGGTGATCGTCTGTGGCGTGTCCAGCAGCGGCGCGGTGTACTTGGGCGAAGACGCCTTTTCGATGCGGTCGCCCTGGACTTCCAGGCTGTCCAGTTCGGTGACGCTCTTGTCGGTGGGGAGGGCGTCGCTCGCCTGCGCGATCGCAGGGGTGGCCAGGGCCAGGAGCACGGCGGAAGAGAGTGGCGAGAAGGAAGGAGTCATTGGGTGGTGGTCGCTAGGAGGGATGGGATCCGGCTGGCGATGGCTGCGGAGGTGGGAAAGGGCGTATGCCCGCGCCGGCCACGGCGTCGGTCTGGCCGTGGAGCGGGATCGTTCGCGATGGCTGGGCGGGTCTGCGGCGTGGCCGCGGCGATGCCTGGCTTGGATCAGCCGGTCGCGGGAGATGCGTGCGCGGGGGGCAGGCGGCCTTCGGCCGCAGTACTGCGGTCACGGGCGACGATGGCGGTAGGATCGACCCGGCTCAGGCCCGACAACGCTGGAAAGCCGGTTCCGTGCGCGCGACGGTACTTGTCGCCGGAGGGCTCTTTTTCAGCCGAGGGCTCGGATAGTGCCGGCAAGGCTTCGGGCTCACCTTCGTCGGTGGCCGGTGCCGCGGTCGCAGTGTCGCTGGTCGATGCAGTCGCCGGCGATGCGCGTTCGACGGCAGGTTCCTGCACGGAGGAATGGGAGGTGATGCCGCTGATCCGGCTGGGCTCGGCCTTGCCCGGGAGTGCGATTGCCAGGCAGGCCAGCGCGAGCAACAGCCAGCCGATCCCGAAAGATGCGGCGTGGCGTCCGCCGGCTCCACCCGAACGCATCCGGCGCCGGAGCGTCGGTGCGGGTGCGAAGGAGGTCGCAGTGGCGCGCATCGGGGATGGCGGTGGCCGGCGGGGCGGGTCGCCATCTTAAATGAGAATTATTCTCTTTGATAGCGGCCGTTGAAAACCCGGCCCCAGGGCCGGCGGCGGCCAATGGTTCGGGAGGGTGGCGCTGCCGGGATCGAAGCGGTCGGTCGAGTGGCCCCGGCACCTGGCTCACGGCGGCCCAGGCGTCGTATGCCAGCACCGGTTGCGCTGTCGCCTGTGCGGGAGCAGCGGATTCACTTGATGGTGTGCAGGGTAGGGCGCTCGGGATGCGATGGCCCTGCAATCGATTCTGGAATGCGGCGAGTGGAGTCCGGAGCTCGGCGCTCCGAGTTTAGGGCTCGGGTGATGGAGTCGGGAGCTCTGCGCTCCGAGTTCAAAGCTCGGGTGATAGAGTCCGGAGCTCGGCGCTCCGAGTTCGAAGCCCGGCGGTCGGAGCAGCAAACCCCCGCCAGGCAGTCCAGGATGTTGGGGCTCGGGCAGGAAGCCCGATCAATGGCTGGCGTGGGACGGCTACGCGGATTGGAGCCGTGGCCGGCGCCAGCTCAGCCGCGGTCGTCGCGAGTCCAGACGCCGCCGTGTTCGGTCTTCACCGGGAACTTGGGGACCGCCGAGTAGGCAGGTGCGCACAGGGCGCGGCCGTCGCGGATGTCGAAGCGCGCGCCGTGCAGCACGCACTCGACGCTGCCCTCGGCAGGGTCGATGGCGCCGGAGGACAGTTCGAAGTCCTCGTGGCTGCAGCGGTCTTCCAGCGCGTAGAGGTCGCCGTCGAGGTTGAATACGAGGATCGGCGTGCCGGTGACCTCGTCGAAGACCGGCTTCATCTCGCCGGGCAGCAGTTCGCCGGTGGCGCAGACGAAGGTCCAGGTGTCGCTCATGTGCCGTCTCCGCCGCCCAGGTCCTTGTGCAGCACCTCGAAGCGAAGGTCGTCGCGCAGCGGGATGCCGTAACGTTCGTCGCCGTAGGGGAAGGGCTTGTGGATGCCTGTGCGCACGTAACCGCGGCGCTGGTAGAAGGCGATCAGCTCATCGCGGATATCGATCACGGACATGCGCATGGCCGGCAGCTGCCAGTCTTCGCGGGCGATGCGCTCGGCCTCCGCCAGCACCGCCTTGCCGACCCCGCTCCCCTGCAGGTCGGGACGCACGGAGAACATGCCGAAGTAACCGGCGCCGTCCTCGTCGGCCACGTGCGCGCAGGCGAGCAGTTGCCCGGCACGTTCGGCGAGCAGGACCACGCTGCGCGGACGGACGATGTCGGCTGCGAGCACCACCGGGTCGATGCGCTGGCCGTCGAGCATGTCCGCCTCCGTGGTCCAGCCGCTGCGACTGCTGTCGCCGCGATAGGCGGAGGTGACCAGATCGACCAGGGCGGGTATGTCGGCCTGCGTGGCCGCGCGGAAATGAAGGGAGTCCATAACGCCATTGTAGAGCGGGGCAATGCCCGCGGCGCCCTGCCTTCGTCTCAGCGGGGCATACCCTCTACCCGGTGCTTGCCGGCCGATGCCGCAGGAGCTGCCAGGTGGCGGTGGGGCAAGCTCCGCTATACGCGAGGATCCGGAATGCGGGCAGGCACCGCTCTACGCGAGCGCTACGGCTGCCGTGCAGCGGTGGGGTATGGCCCCGCTTACGCGACCAGCAGCCGGCGGGTCTTTTCCAGCGCGGCGGCGAAGCGCTCGATCTCGTCGTGGGTGTTGTAGAACGCCAGCGAGGCGCGCAACGTCGCCGCCACGCCGAAGTACTGCAGCAGCGGGTGCGCGCAGTGCTGGCCCGAACGCACGGCGACGCCTTCCAGGTCGAGCAGGGTCGCCAGGTCGTGGGCGTGGGCGCCCTCGACCAGGAACGAGATCACCGCCGCCTTGCCCGGCGTAGTGCCGAAGATGCGCAGGCCCGGGATGGACTGCAGCGCCTCGGTGGCATGGGCGAGCAGTTCGGCCTCGCGCGCGGCGACCTGCGCCATACCGATCCCTTCGAGGTAATCCACGGCCGCGCCCAGGCCGATGAAACCGGCGATGTTCGGCGTGCCGGCCTCGAACCGGTGCGGCGGATCGTTGAACACGGTGCCGTGGAAGCTGACTTCCCGGATCATCTCGCCACCGCCCAGGAACGGCGGCATGGCCTGCAGCAGTTCGCGCCGCGCCCACAGCACCCCGGTTCCGGTCGGGCCGCACATCTTGTGGCCGGTGATGGCGTAGAAGTCGCAGCCGATCGAGGCCACGTCCAGCTTCAGGTGCGGCGCGGCCTGGGAGCCGTCCACCACCGTGATGATGCCGCGGCGGCGTGCCTCGCGACAGATTTCGCGCACCGGATTGACGGTTCCCAGCACGTTGGAGACGTGGGTGACGGCCAGCAACTTCACGTCCGGCGTCATCGCCTTGTACAGCGCGTCGAGGTCGAGGCTGCCATCGGGCAGGATCTCGGCGACCCGGATCGTCGCGCCAGTGCGCTGGGCGACCAGCTGCCAGGGCACGATGTTGGCGTGGTGCTCCATCCGCGAAACCAGGATCGTGTCGCCGGCCTTGAGCTGCGGCAGCGCCCAGGAATAGGCCACCAGGTTGATCGCGAACGTCGTGCCGCTGCACAGCACCAGTTCGTCGGCGCGCACGTTGAGGAAGCGGGCGAGTTTCCCGCGTGCGGCCTCGTAGGCTTCGGTCGCCTCGGTGCCCAGCGCGTGCACCGCACGGCTGACGTTGGCGTTCTGGCGGCGATAGAACTCGTCCTGCGAGGCGATCACCGGCAGCGGTTTCTGCCCGGTGTTGGCATTGTCGAGATAGACCAGCGGTCTGCCATGGACTTCGCGCATGAGCAACGGGAAATCGGCGCGCACCCGATCCCAGTCCACGATGCGTCCGTGGTTGGCCAGTGCGGCGTCGTGGACGGCGGCGGGCACGATGCTCATGCGGTGGTTTCCGCGGGTGCCGACGGGTCCAGGGACGCGGCCAGCGCCGCGTCCAGCCGTGCCAGCAGGAACTGGCGCAGGTCATCGCTGTCCAGGGCCAGCAGCGGTTCCCGGCAGAAGGCCACGGTCAGCAGGCGCTGCGCCTGGGCCTGCGACAGGCCGCGCGAGCGCAGGTAGAACAGGGCGTTCGCGTCGAGCTGGCCCACGGTGGCGCCGTGCGCCGCCTTGACCTCGTCGGCATCGATCACCAGCACCGGCTGGGTGTCGATCTCCGCGTCGGCCGACAGCAGCAGGTTCTTGTTGGACAGCGCCGCGTCGGAGCCATCGGCGCCGGCGTGGATGGCGATCCCGCCGTGGAAGACCACGCGGCTGCGGCCATCGGCGATGCCGCGCCAGAGCAGTTCGCACGCGGTGTCGCGGGCGATGTGTTCGATCCCCAGGCGGGTGTCGACATGGCGACGGCCGTCGCCGAGCAGAACCCCGTTGGCGACCAGCCGGGCGCCGTCGCCTTCCAGGCGCACGTTGAGTTCGTGGCGACTGAGTGCAGCGCCCAGTTCGAGGTCGACGCGCTGGTATCGCGCCTCGCGCGCGAGCACGGCGTCGGTGCGTGCGAAGCGCGTGGCGCGTGCCGCGTCGGACTGGATGCGCGCGTGCCGGACCTCGCTGCGCTGGCCCAGGTGCAGGTGCAACACGTCATTGGAAAGGTGCGCATGCTCGCCACTGGATAACTGGTGCTCGACCAGGTCCAGGGCGCCCTCGTTGCGCACGTCGATGAAGTGGCGCAGGTGCCAGGCGCGGTCGCCGTCCTGAGGCACGCCGATGAACACCAGGTGCACCGGTGTGCCGACCCGCACGCCCGCATCCACGCGCAGGACCACGCCCTCGTCGGCCAGCGCGGCATTGGCGCGGGCGAACACTTCGGCACGCTGGTCGTAGCGGCGCAGGATGAAATTGACGTCGCGCGGTTCGCCGCTGGCCATGACTTCCGAAAGCGGCTGCAGTGTCACGCCCGCAGGCAGGCCCGCCACGTCGCTGCTCACTGGATCATGGCGGCCATTGACGAACACCAGACGCGGCGCCGGAATGCCGGCCAGGAGCGCGGCGTCGAACCCGGGGGCAACGGCGTCGGCGGCGGCGAAGGTGCGTCGTTCGAGCGTACGCAGCGTCGTGTATTTCCAGGCTTCCTCGCGCGGGCCGGGCAGGCCGTCGGCGAGCAGGGCATCCAGCGCTTCGCGCCGGCCGGCGCCGAGCTGCTGCGCATCGACATCGCGCAGCACGCCGAATGCGTCGCGGAACGAGTCGAGCAGTGCGCCCATCAGGACACCTTCTCGGGCGGCACGCGGTCCTTGAGCCAGGCGTACCCGTGCTGTTCCAGCTCCAGTGCCAGTTCGGGTCCGCCGCTTTCCACGATGCGTCCGTCGGCCAGCACGTGGACCACGTCGGGCCGGATGTAGTCGAGCAGGCGCTGGTAGTGGGTGATGACCAGGAACGCGCGATCGGGCGAACGCAGGGCGTTGACGCCGTCGGCGACGTTCTTGAGCGCGTCGATGTCCAGGCCCGAATCGGTCTCGTCCAGGATCGCCAGCTTCGGTTCGAGCACGGCCAGCTGGAAGATCTCGTTGCGCTTCTTCTCGCCGCCGGAAAAACCCTCGTTGACGCCGCGGTGCAGCAGCTCGTCCTTCAGGTGCAGCACGGCCAGCTTCTCGCGGACCAGTTTGAGGAACTGCATCGAATCCAGCTCCGTCTCGCCGCGCGCCTTGCGCTGGGCGTTGAGCGCCGCGCGCAGGAAGTAGGTGTTGTTCACGCCCGGGATCTCGACCGGATACTGGAAGGCCAGGAACATACCTGCGGCGGCGCGCTCCTCCGGTTCCAGTTCCAGCAGGGGCCGGCCGTCGAACTCGATGGAACCGGCGGTGACTTCGTAACCGTCGCGGCCAGCCAGCACGTTGCCCAGCGTGGACTTGCCTGCGCCGTTGGGACCCATGAGGGCGTGTACCTGTCCCGCCTTCACTTCCAGCGAGAGGCCCTTGAGGATTTCCTTGCCGGCGACGCTGGCGTGGAGGTTTTCGATCTTCAGCATGGGGGATCCATTTCTGTTTGAGCTATTCCCCGCCGGGGCGGAGGGATTTCAATCGTCGCGGCTGTCCAGGAGGCGTACCCGGCCTGATCGCGTGGGGCGATCACGGGTGCGCGGGGCCGTGCCCCGCAAGCGGCGCCTGATCAGCCGACGCTGCCTTCCAGCGAGACTTCCAGCAGCTTCTTGGCCTCGACCGCGAACTCCATCGGCAGTTCACGGAAGACCTGCTTGCAGAAGCCGTCGACGATCAGCGAAACCGCGTCCTCCGGGCCGATGCCGCGCGCACGGCAGTAGAACAGCTGGTCGTCGCTGATCTTGGAGGTGGTGGCTTCGTGCTCGACCGTGGCACCGGGGTTCTTCACCTCGATGTAGGGGAACGTGTGCGCGCCGCAACGCTTGCCGATCAGCAGGCTGTCGCACTGGGTGTAGTTGCGCGCGCCATCCGCATTGCGGTCGACCTTGACCAGACCGCGGTAGGTGTTCTGGCCGCGTCCGGCGCTGATGCCCTTGGACACGATCTTGGACTTGGTGCGCTTGCCGATGTGGATCATCTTGGTGCCGGTATCGGCCTGCTGGCGATGGTGGGTCAGCGCCACCGAATGGAACTCGCCGGAAGAGTCGTCGCCCAGCAGCACGCAGCTCGGGTACTTCCAGGTGATCGCCGAGCCGGTCTCGACCTGGGTCCAGGTGACCTTGCTGCGCGCGCCACGGCATTCGGCGCGCTTGGTGACGAAGTTGTAGATGCCGCCGCGACCTTCCTCGTCGCCCGGGTACCAGTTCTGCACTGTGGAGTACTTGATCTCGCCGTCGTCGAGCACGACCAGCTCCACCACCGCCGCATGCAGCTGGTTCTCGTCGCGCATCGGCGCGGTGCAGCCTTCCAGGTAGGAGACGTAGCTGCCTTCCTCGGCGATGATCAAGGTGCGCTCGAACTGGCCGGTGTGGCCGGCGTTGATCCGGAAGTAGGTGCTCAGTTCCATCGGGCTGCGCACGCCCCTGGGGATGAACACGAAGCTGCCGTCGGAGAACACGGCCGAGTTGAGCGCGGCGAAGTAGTTGTCGCCATGGGGGACCACGCTGCCCAGGTATTGCTTGACCAGCTCGGGATGCTCGCGGATCGCCTCGGACATCGAACAGAAGATGATGCCCTTCTCGGCCAGCTCCTTCCGGAACGTCGTGCCGACGGAGACCGAGTCGAACACCGCGTCCACTGCCACGCCAGCCAGCTTGGCGCGCTCGTGCAGCGGTACGCCGAGCTTGTCGTAGGTGTCGAGCAGTTCCTGCGGCACTTCGTCCAGCGAGGCGTACTTCGGACCCTTGGGCGCGGAGTAGTAGCTGATGGCCTGGAAGTCGATCGGCGCGATCTTCAGCTTGGCCCAGTGCGGCACCGGCATCGTCAGCCAGCGGCGATAGGCGTCCAGGCGCCACTGGGTCATCCACTCCGGCTCTTCCTTCTTGGCCGACAGGGCGCGGATGGTGTCCTCATCCAGGCCCGGCGGCAGCGAATCGGATTCGATCTCGGTGACGAAGCCGGCATCGTAGCGACGGCCCAGCCGCTCGAGGATCTCGGCGTTCTGGGGTGGGGTTTCGACGGCGGTGTCGGAAATTTCGGTGGCCATGGGGCTGCCTACGGGTTCAGCTGGCGACACGCACGGCGATCTCGCGCCGTCGCGTCGTCTCGGGGGAGGGAGAGGGCGGGCGCAGCATCTGCGCGAGGGTCACCCCGCGCAGGGCGTCGGCGACCACGTCGTTGATCAGGCGCCAGTTGGCGCGCACGCCGCACTGGTGGGCGATGCCGCAGTGGCTCTCATGCTGACTGCACTCGGTCATCGCCAGCGGGCCTTCCATCGCCTCGACGATCTCGATCAGCGAGATCTGCGAGGCGTCGCGGCTCAGGCGGTAGCCGCCATGCACGCCGCGCTGGCTGGCGACCAGTCCGGCCTGGGCCAGCGGCTTCAGCAGCTTGCTGACGGTGGGCTGTTCCAGCCCCGAATGCTCGGCCAGTTCGGCCGCGCTCAGCACCTGTCCGGGCCGCGCGGCGAGCACGGTCAGGACGACGGTGGCGTAGTCGGTCAGTTTGGTGACACGGAGCATGGCGGGCGGGGCGTCGAAAGCGTACCGAAATTGTACGCTTTTGCCCCGGCCCGGCCAACCCGGCCGGAAGGCCCGGCCGGCGGAGCTTCAGGGGGCGTTGCCACCCGGTGCGGAGCCCTGGGGGGCGGGCGGGAGGATCAGGGCCAGCACCGGCGGAGGCGGCGTCTGTCCGGGCGGCAGCGCGTCAGGCGCGCGTTCGCCGGCAGGGCCCATGCCGCGGATGAAGCGGTACAGGGCACGGCGGTCCTCCTCGGTCATGTCACGCAGGGCGAAGTCCGGCATGATCGGCCGCGCGCGCAGGTGGGCGCTGTACTCCAGCCACTGTTCCTCGCTCAGTTCCTGCATGCGCAGGCGCAGGTTGGTCGCGTAGGTGGTGCCCCAGGGGCCGCTGTAGCCCAGCGGCGCCGAGCCGGTCAGCCACAGTTCCTTGGGTACCTGGCCCTGGTTTGCCGCATAGCCCGGCGTGTGGCAGTCGTTGCAGCCGGCGACGCGGACCAGATATTCGCCGCGGGCGACCAGGTCGACGGCAGCGCTGGCGGTGGCCGCGGCATCGGCATCGGCATCGGGCGGTGCGGTGGCGGTGACCGCGGGCTGGCAGGCGCCCAACAGGAACAGGGTCGGGAACAGGAAGGCGACGAAGGCCTGGCGAATGGAACTGGCTTGCATGGAAGGCTCGCATTGGGATGTGTGACTGGCTGGATAACGCCGGTCGCACGCCGGCGAGGCCAGCCGCCCGATGCTCCCCTACGACAGTCACGGTGACTTCGGGCACGGGCCCGTTTCCGCGTCACGGGTGAAAAACGACTTGGGCTGCACGCCGCCATCGGCGAGAATCGCCAGTCCCCACCTCCAACCGGAATGCCGCATGCCCCGCAAGATCGTCGCCAGGAAATCGCCCATCCACGGCAATGGCGTGTTCGCCGTGGCGCCACTTGCCAAGGGCGAGCGCGTCATCGAATACAAGGGGCAGCGGCGCAGCCACGACGACGTCGACAACGACAGCGGTGGCGACGTCGACAGCGGCCACACCTTCCTGTTCACCCTCAACGACGACTGGGTCATCGACGCCACCCGCAGCGGCAACGACGCGCGCTGGATCAACCACAGCTGCGATCCGAACTGCGAAGCGGTGATCGAGGAAGCGGACGGCGGCGACAACCGCAAGGACCGGGTGTTCATCGAGGCGATCCGCGACATCGCCCCGGGCGAGGAGCTGTCCTACAACTACGGCATCACCCTGGCCGAGCGGCATACGCCGCGGCTGAAGAAGATCTGGGCCTGCCTGTGCGGCTCGCCCAAGTGCACCGGGACAATGCTGCAGCCCAAGAGCTGAGTGCGCCGGTGCGCATCGTCATGGCTCGGAAGGCAGGGCGCCGGCCATGCCGCCGATGTCGCGGTTGAACGTGACCACCAGCCGGCCGTCCTGCACGCCGGCCGACTGCACCGCCAAGCCGCCCAGCAGCGCGGCCATCGTCGGATCGATCCGGTAGACCGGCTCCTTGCGCGCGTAGTCGGCCAGCCATGCATTGAGCAGCTCACGGCTGCCATCGTCCAGGCTGCCGCTGCCGCTCGGGGGATGGAACGCGTCGATCCGCGGCTGGTCGAGGAAGAAGGCCGCCTGCGCGGTGTCGTAGCGCAACGCGCTGGTCAACTCGAGCTGACCCATCGGTACGGGCGCGCCGCCGGCCGTGGCGAGCGCCAGGTCCATGCCCAGCTGCATCCGCGTGCCTGGCGGAAGCGCCAGCCGTGGCCGGCTGACGGTGACCTCGAACAGGCCGCCGAGCATGTCCTGGCTGTGCGGGAACTGCCCTTCAAGGAACTGCTGGGCATCGGCGGCGGCGATCGAGACCTGCCGACCCTGCACGCGCGGCGCTGCGTGCGCTGCGATTGCAACGACCAGGAGGACGAGGAACAGGACGATGGCTGGCAGGCCGGGGTGCGGACGCATGGGCGCAATCCTAGTGGAATGCCGCCATCTTCCCGGCCGCGGGTGAATTGCAGGTTAGCGATCAGTCCAGCGCAGGTTGCAGCGAGGCCGAGGTGATTTCCCAGCCCTGGCCTTCGATGCGCGTGCGCAGGCGATACCAGCCCTGCAGGCGTGCCTGGCCGGTGCCGGTCTCCAGGCGCAGGCGCACCGGGATCTCGAAGGCGCGCGGTGGCGATTGGCGATCGAGGGCCACGGGCGCATCGTTGAGGATGCGCATGCTGCGCAGGTCCGGAATGCCGCGCAGCAGCGCATCGCCTGCGGGCGTGCCGGGGTTGCCGCCGGTCCAGTAGGCATCGGCGCGGCTGCGGTCGGCGCCGGGCAATGCGCCCAGGTAGGCATGCAACGCCGATGCCGCCTGCTCGGCCGCGGTCGCCGTAGCGCGATCGGCTGCCGCAGCGCCCGGCGCACCTGCATCGGCCGGAGTCGCTGCGCCCGCATAGGAAGGGGCGGCATCGGGCGCGATCACCGCCGGCGTTTCGGCCGCGGGGTGCCTCTGGCAGGACCAGTAGGCCAGCGGCAGGACGAGTAGCGCGGGCAGCAGCAGGCGCAGGGATGACCGGTTGGGCATGGGGACGTGCCGGTGTGGGCTGGCGGCAGGATAGCGCGCGGCCGACGTCGTGCGCCGCCGCGCGACGTCGCGTGGGTCAGGCGGGAGGCACGCCCACCCGCTGCAGCAGCGCGCCCAGCGGCGCGCGAAGTTCGGCGAGCGGATCCTCGGACGTCCCTGGCGGGCGGCGGGCAAGCCCGTCCAGCAGGCGCAGTCCAACCACCAGGGCGGTGCGTTCGTCGCCGCTGAAGCCGGGCAGGCGCTGCGTGCCTTCGACCAGGCGCATCCAGTCATCGCCGCATGCCTGGTCGAATTCGATGCTGCAACGCCCGCGGCAGGGCAGGCCGTCACGTTCGACCGGAGTGACCGTGATCCGGTAGCGGTGCGGGGAGGGAGGCATGGCTTGAACCTTGTTCGTATGACATGGACAAGGTAGGCCCGGTGCCGCACCGGAACGAGGGGGATGGCCACGATGGACCGTTCCACCGGGGCCGGATGTGGTTCAGCGCGCGGCACGCATCCGCGGCAGCGGGTCGAGCGCACCCTCGTCGCCATAGATGCCGTAGTGCAGGTGCGGGGGCGTCGTCCGCGCATTGCCGGTGTTGCCCACCGTGCCGATCCGGGTGCCCGGCAGGATCACGTCGCCTTCGGCCAGCGCTGGAGACCAGTCGTCCAGGTGCGCGTAATAGTGCCGTTCGCCGGCCGGACCCAGCACCCAGACCTGGCGTCCGCCGAGTCCGCGCTCGCGGATCGACAGGACCACGCCGCGCGTGGTGCTGCTGACCGGGGTGCCGCGCGCGGCGAAGATGTCGATGCCGGCGTGCTCGCGGTCGGCTCCGCGCGGCGCACCGAAGGTGGCGGCGATCTGGCCGGGTGCGACACCCTGCACGGGGACCGGCAGCGACGACGGCGGCGGCATCCGCGACAGTTCCCACAGCGCGCGTGGACGTTCCAGGAACGGCTGTCGCCAGGCCCAGGCCGCAAGCGCGAACAGGATGCCGGCGAGGACCGCAGCCAGGAGCAGGCGCGCCAGCCGGGCGGCGATGGAGCGAGGGAGTGGTTTCGCAGGCGTGGCCACAGACCGAGTTTCGCGGTCACGCCGCGAGCATGGCGTGACCCGCAGCCCGGCTTGCACGCACGTCCTGCGCGACCCCGCAAAAAGAAAGGGCGGCATCGCTGCCGCCCCTTCTGGAAACCTTGGATCTCGCGCCAATCAGGCCGCGGCGTCCTTGAGCTTCTTCAGCGGACGCACCTTCACCTTGACCGAAGCCGGCTTGGCAGCGAACCACTGCTCTTCCTTGGTGAACGGGTTGATGCCCTTGCGCTTGGCCTTGGCCGGAACCTTGACCGAGGTGATCTTGAACAGGCCCGGCAGGGTGAAGCTGCCAACGCCCTTCTTGCTGATCGCGCCGGAGACGGCGTCTTCGACCGCAGACAGCACGGCCTTGACGTCCTTGGCGGCCACGCCGCTGGCCTCGGCCAGATGCTTGACCAGGGCGGACTTGCCCAGCACTTCCTTCAGCGGCTTGGCAGCAGCCGGAGCCGCCTTCTTCGGAGCGGCCTTCGCCGCTTTCGGCGCGGCCTTCTTGGCGGCCGGCTTCTTGGTGGTCTTCGCCATAACTTTCCTGTTCCGTTCGAATTGGGTGGATTTTTCGGGTACCGACTGCGTCGGCAAGGCGAATGTAGGCCATGCGCGGCTCGGCGCCAAGGGGAAATGCATGAAAAATCGCGGCAAACGCGATCCGGGGCGGCGCGCGGGCGGGCGCCGGGGGGCAGGTGGGCCTGCCTTCAGCGGCTGGCGGCGATGTCCTCGGCCCTGCGGATGCGCTTGCGCTCGGCCACCTTTTCGCCCGCTTCCCGCTCGCGTGCATCGCGCACCATCTCGGTCAACCAGCCCACCAGGACGTCGGTATAGGCCTTCTGTTGCGGCTTGCCGGAGAAGGCGTGGTCGGCATCGGCGATCCGCCGCCGGGTGAGCGATGCAGCCGTGGCCAGCGCGGCGGCGTAGTTCTCGATGACCGGGTGCGGCACGATTTCGTCGTGCTCGGCTTCCACCAGCAGGACGTCGCCGCCGAAGCCATGGCATGCGGCCAAGGCGCGGTTGTCCTGCCAGGGCAGCGGACGGCGGCGGAACGCATGCAGGTCCGGATCCTCGTGCAGCCTGCGCTTGGGCAGGTCCCAGCCCTCGTCCTTGTAGAGGGCGGGCGATCGCAGTGCCAGCCAGCGCACCGGCCTCAGCGCGGTCAGCAGGCTCGACAGGTAACCGCCATAGCTGATGCCGACCACCGCGATCGCGGCCGGGTCCACGTCGGGACGGGCGACGAACCAGTCGTAGGCGGCGAGCAGGTCGTCGAGGTTCTGCGGACGGCTCACCGTTTCCCATTGCGCCGCCGTGCGTTCGTGTCCGCGCAGGTCGAAGGTCAGGCAGACGCAGCCGATGCCCGCGGCCTGGCGTGCGCGACCCAGGTCATGTTCCTGGCTGCCGCCCCAGCCATGCACGAACAGCACGCCCGGCAGCAGCGGCGCGGGCGAGAGCAGGGTGCCGGACACCTGTTCCTGCCCGGTGCCTATCTCGACGGTATCAAGCCGGACTTCCATCGCCTCCTTCCACCCGTGCGTACTTGAGCGCCGGTCCGGATGCGGCCGCCGGATCGTGATAACTCACCTGGGCGTCCTGCGGAACGGGCTGGTCCGGATCGTGCGACTCGTGGCAGGAGACGTCCAGCACCGCAGGCGCCCCCGGTTGCAGGAAGGCGGCCAAGGCCAGGATCTCCGCCGGCGAGGCGCCGCCCATCCGCCACGACTGTTCGAGGACGCCGCAGCGCCAGCGGCCCTGCGCATCGTGCCCGGCCACCACGTCGTAGTTGCGGCGCGAGGCGAAGAAGCCCGGATACGCCGCCGACACCGCCGCGTCGTAGCGCATCGCCTGGCGCAACGCCGCGCGTTCGGCCGGGTCAGCGGCGATCGCTTCCAGCGCGTCGAGTCCACCCTGCAGCACCCGCAGGTGCGAGCCGCCATAGACTTCGTTGCCGTTCCCGTCATCGATCTGGCGTTGCGTGCCCAGGTAGGCCAGCCGCCGGCCAGCGACGCGGATCTCGCCGACGCTGCAGGTGGTGGCGTGCTCCAGGTTCTGCTCAAGCACGACACCGTGCCGTCGCACCGTGTCGCGGTCGAGCGTGGCGACGACGTCGCGCAACGCGGCGGCGTCGGTGAACAGATGCTGGCCGTTGCCGCCACGTGCCTGCGCCTCCTTGAGCCGGACCGTCCCGCCCGACGCAAGCAGGAGCTGTCCGGCGGCTTCGATCGCGTCCGCATCGAACACGCTGAAGCCGGAAAGCACGGCGCCGGCCAGGCCGGCCGAAAGGCGTGGCTGCCAGCCGGGCGGCGCCGGTGAAGTCGCGGTCGGCAAAGGGTGGGTGATGACCTTGCTGGCGACGAAGGCATGCGGCACCACGCCGCCGAACAGGTCGCCCTCACCGATGATTCCCAGCGCCGCGGCCTGTGCCGCATCGAGCGTCTCGTCGGGGACGAAGTACGGTCGGGCCGACACTGCTTGCCCGGACTCATACTCGCCACCGAACTCCCAGCCAAACAGCGTCGCCAGCCGCTGCGCCACCCACGCCTGGCTGGCGCGCTCGTGCGTGCAGCGTGGCTGGGCGTCGGCGCGCAGGGTGAACACGGTACGCGGCGCCGCGGCGGGAGATTTCGATGCCATGCGGACCTTCCTGGGAACCTGGCCCCACGCTGCCCGTTCATGGGTGAACCGTCCGCGAAGGCGGCAGTCGTCGCGTCGTCGCCCGCATGACATTCAGCGCATCGTCGCGCCGCGCACACGGAGTCGCGACGTTGCTGCGCCTAGATTGTGCGTATCCGTCGCAGCCATCGGAGGGACAGCATGCCCGGCAAGGCGAAAAAGCGGATCAATCCGCCGCAGAAGCAGGCACGCCAGCCTGGTGTGCAACGCGCCATGCGCCCGGCACCCGTGGTCGTGCGCGATGGCTACCGTGGCAGCGGGCGCCTGTCCGGAAAGGTCGCGCTGGTGACGGGTGGCGACAGCGGGATCGGCCAGGCCGTGGCGGTCCACTTCGCCCTGGAGGGCGCGAAGGTGGCGATTGCGTACCTGTCACCGCGCGAAGCCGACGATGCCGCCGAAACCATCCGGCGGGTGGAAGCCGCAGGCGGCGAGTGCCTGGCGGTGCGCGTGGACCTGCGCACGCCGGCCAAGTGCCGCCGGCTTGTCGAGCGCGTGGCAAGGCATTTCGGATCGCTCGACGTGCTGGTCAACAACCACGCCCAGCAGTACCCGGTTGAAGAGGCGGAGGACCTCACTCCGGCGCGGGTCCGGGCGACCTTCGAGAACAACCTGTTCTCGTTCTTCTGGCTGGTCGACGCGGCATTGCCGCACCTGCGCCGTGGCAGCTGCATCATCAACACCGGTTCGGTCACCGGCGCGCGTGGCCACGCCACCCTGCTGGACTACGCCTCGACCAAGGGCGGCATCCACGCGATGACCTTCTCGCTGGCCCAGTCGCTGGCCGATCGCGGGATCCGGGTCAACGCAGTGGCACCGGGTCCGATCTGGACCCCGCTGATCCCCGCTTCGTTCAAGCCCAGGCAGGTGGCCGAATTCGGCTCGGACACGCTGATGAAGCGGCCGGGACAGCCGGCCGAGGTCGCGCCCGCCTACGTCTACCTGGCCAGCGAGGACGCGAGCTTCGTCACCGGCCAGATCATCCACGTCAATGGCGGCAGCCATATCGCCGCCTGACGGATGCGACGGCGTGGCGGGTCACACCGTCTGCGCGAACAGGACCCCGAAGGCGGGCAGGCGCACGCGGCCGTCGACCACCGCGACGGCAGGCAGGCCGTGTCCGTGCACGGCCTGCCAGTCACCGGTCGGCAGCGCGAACTCGGCCGGGGCCGCGGACAGGTTGAAGGCGGCGAGCAGGGTCTGCCCCTCGCCGTCGCGGACGAAGGCCAGGACCGGCTCGGCGGTATCCAGGAAGGCGATGTCGCCGCGCACCAGCGCCGGCTGTTCTTTGCGCCACGCCATGAACGCGCGGAACGCATTGAGCACCGAGTCCGGGTCGGCATCCTGCGCGGCCACCGACAACGCGCGGTGTGCGTCGGACACCGGCAGCCAGGGCGTGCCACGGCTGAAGCCGGCATCGGCATCGCCGGTCCACGGCATCGGCGTGCGGCAGCCGTCGCGGCCCTTGAAGTTCGGCCAGAAGGTGATGCCATAGGGATCCTGCAGCGCCTCGAACGGCACGTCGGCTTCGGGCAGCCCCAGTTCCTCGCCCTGGTAGATGCAGACCGAGCCGCGCAGCGAGCAGACCAGCGCGACCAGCAGGCGCGCCAGTTGCGGGGACGGGTTGGCACCGCCCCAGCGGGTCACCGCGCGGCGCACGTCGTGGTTGGACACGGCCCAGCACGGCCAGCCCTCGGTCATCGCCGCTTCGAGGCGCGAGACCGTGTCGCGGATGTAGCCGGCGCTGAAATCGTCGACCAGCAGCTCGAAGCTGTAACCCATGTGCAGGCGGTTGCCGGAGGTGTATTCGGCGGTGGTGGCCAGCGAGTCCTCGGAGGAGATCTCGCCCAGGGTTACCGCGCCCGGATAGCGGTCGAGCAGGGCACGCACGCGTTCCAGGAACGGGATGTTCTCCGGCTGGGTGTTGTTGTGCCAGTGGTACTGGAAGGCGTACGGATTGTCGGCGCTGAAGCCGCGGCCCACCCGCATCTCCACCGGCTTGGCCGGGTTGTCGCGCAGCTGGGCGTCGTGGAAGCAGAAGTTAATCGAATCCAGGCGGAAGCCGTCCACGCCCCGGTCCAGCCAGAACTGCACGTAGTCCAGGGTGGCCTGCTGCACGTCGGGGTTGTGGAAGTTGAGGTCCGGCTGCGAGGACAGGAAGTTGTGCAGGTAGTACTGGCAGCGGCGCGGCTCCCAGCGCCATGCCACGCCGCCGAACAGCGACATCCAGTTGTTGGGCGGGGTGCCGTCTTCGCTTGCGTCGGCCCACACGTACCAGTCGGCCTTGGGATTTTCGCGGCTCTGCCGGCTCTCGCGGAACCATTCGTGCTGGTCGGAGGTGTGGCTGAACACCTGGTCGATCATCACTTTCAGGCCCAGCGCGTGCGCCTTGGCCAGCAGCCGGTCGAAGTCTTCCAGCGTGCCGAACAGCGGATCCACTGCGCGCTGGTCGGCGATGTCGTAGCCGAAGTCGGCCATCGGCGATTTGAAGAACGGCGAGATCCAGATCGCGTCCACGCCCAGCGAGGCCACGTAGTCGAGCCGCTCGACGATGCCGGGCAGGTCGCCCACGCCGTCGCCGTCGGTGTCCAGGAAGCTGCGCGGATAGATCTGGTAGATGACGGCGCCGCGCCACCAGGGGGAGTGACTCATAGGGGTTCCATTCCGGTCTGGCCAGCAGACCGCGCTCCGGGCGGCCCGACATGCGGAAAGTGCCGCCGCGCCACCCGCGGGTGGCGCGGCGGAAGCCCCGCCACGGGCGTGGCGGGGTGGGAGGTGACGTCAGAAGCGGTAGTTCACGCCGAAGGTGATGGTGCGGCCCCATTCGATGAACTCGAGGGGACGGTCCTTGCTGCCGGCGTAGGTCTGGTAGGCCTCGTTGGTCAGGTTGCTGCCCTGCAGGAGCAAGGTCATCCCGGCCAGGCTGCCGCTGTTGAAGCTGTAGCTGAGCTGGGCGTCGGTGATGTTCTCGCCGACCACGTAGCGCAGCGAACGGTTGCCGTTGAAGTTGCCGATCTCGCCGATGAAGTCCGAACGGCGGCGCTGGTTGACGCGGGCTTCGAAACCGTTGCGCTCGTAGTACAGCGTCCAGTTGTAGACCCGGTCCGACAGGCCCGGCAGGGCGATCGGATCGCTGCCCACGCTCGACGCGCTTTCCGGATCGAGGATCTCGATGTCGCTGTCGAAGAAGCTGGCGCTGGCGACCATGCCGAAGCCGGTCAGCGCATCGCTGAACAGTTCGAACGGGAGCGAGGCGGTCAGCTCCAGGCCCTGCAGCGCGCCGCCCTTGCCGTTGAACGGCGCGGTGAAGTTGCCCGTGTTCTGCACGACGGCGCCCGGCGGCAGCGTATTGGCGTTGGCCTCCATCCAGGCGGCGACCTGGTCGGTGAAGTCGTAGTCGTCGCGGGTCTGGGTGTAGATGTAGCTGCGCAGGTCCTTGTAGAAGTAGGCCGCGGCCACGTAGGCCTTGGTGCCGAAGTACTTCTCGTAGGAAATGTCGAACGCGTTGGCACGCCACGGATCCAGTTCCGGGTTGCCGCCGCTGGCACCCGGCCTGAGGTTGGCGACGTCCACGCCGAACTCCATCGACGAGCGCAACTGGTCGACGCGCGGGCGCGCCACCTGGCGGGCCAGGGCCACGCGCAGCATCTGCTCGTGCTCGAAGGAGAACGCCAGGTTCATGCTCGGCAGCACGTCGGTATAGGTCTTTCCCTTCTCGATCGGAATCACCTGGCTGCCGACCGGCTGCGAGCCGTCCCAGTAGTTGGACGAGGACGACTGGTCGACATGCTGGACCTGCACGCCGATGTTGCCGGTCACCGGCACGCCACCCCACTCGGTGTCGATGTCGGCGCGGGCGAAGCCGCTGGTGATTTCCTCGTTGACCGTCCATGCCTTGGGAATCAGGTAATTCAGGTCATCCACCGGCTGGAAGCTCATGTAGCGTTCGACCGCGGCCGGGACGTTCCAGGCGGGGATGTAGCCGATCCCGGCGAAGCCCAGGTTGACGGGGCTGTACTGCAGGTCGGCGCCGACCGGTACCGGGCCCTGGGCGCCGAGGTTGATGTTGCCCTCCGGCTGGGTCTTGTCCTTCTTGCGGTCGGCATAGTTCAGGCCGACGTCCACGCCGGAGAACCAGCCGCCGGCCGGGATGGTGCCGACCAGCCTGAAGGTCTTCAGCTCGTCCTCGACGCTGGGCACCTTGCCGTAGCCGGAACCGTAGATGGTGTTGTTGAGGTACAGCGCCGACGGATCGGAGTAATCCAGGCCCGGGGCGAGCTGCGAGAAGCCGGACTGGGAAACGACCAGGTCGACCGAGTCGAGCTGCGGCATTGGATAGAGCTGCAGGTTGTTCTCGAGGTTGAGCTCGTCGCGAGTGGCCTTGGAGTAGCCGACGTCGGCGACGATTTCGACCTGGCCGACGTTGAACTCGTTGAGCCAGCCGAAGGCGTTGATCTCATCCTCGCGCTTGTTGTACATGCCGCGCACCAGCGGATAGACGTTGTTCGCCGTGCCGCCGGTGAAGGTGCCGTTGCCGTTGGTGGTCACGTCCGTCAGCAACAGGCCGGGGTTGAAGCCGCCATTCCAGCCGCTGAGATTGACCTCGAACTGGTTGGCGGTGTCCTCCTGCTCGGCCTTGGTATAGAACAGGTCCAAGGTGCTGGTCCAGGCATTGGACGGGCGGAACTGCAGGGTGGCCATCAGGCCGTCGCGGTCGGCGTAGCCGGTGCGGCGCAGTGCCTTGACGCCGTCGGAGTAGTAGGTGCCGGCGTCCACGCCCGGACGCCAGCCGTCGCCCACCTGCTGCCAGGGCTCGTACCAGCCGACCTGGTTCTCCTGGATCGCCCCGTTGATGTGCGAGTAGCCGATGGCGATGCCGAAGGTGTCGTCGGCGAACTTGCCGATCCAGGTCGCATTGAGGCGCTGGCCGTCGGCGTCGGCGTTGGCTGCGCCGTCGAGCGAGTTGCGGCTGTAGCGTCCGCCGATCATGACCGCCGATCCGTCGTAGGCCAGCGGCCGGATGGTCTGCATGTCGATCGTGCCCGACAGGCCCTGGCCGACCAGGCTGGCGTCGGGCGTCTTGTAAACGGTGACGCCGTTGACCAGTTCGGACGGGTACTGGTCGAACTCGACGCTGCGGTTGTCGCCGGTGCTGACCATTTCGCGGCCGTTGAGCAGCGTGGTCGAGAAGTCCGGCGAGAGACCGCGGACGCTGATCACCTGCGCGCGGCCGGCGACGCGCTGCGCGGCCAGGCCGGGCAGGCGGGCGATGGATTCGGCGATGCTCACGTCGGGCAGCTTGCCGATGTCTTCGGCCGAGATCGCTTCGACGATGGAGCTGGAGTCGCGCTTCTTCGAGATCGCGCCCTCGATGCCGGCGCGGATGCCGGTGACCACGACCGTGTCGAGTTCGGTGGCCTCCGGCTGCGTGTTGGTTTCGTCGCCGGTGGCGGTCTGTGCGTGGACGCCGGTGGCGGCCAGCGTGATCGCCGACGCGAGCGCTACGCTCAGCAGGTTGCGCTGCAGGTTCAACATTTTCCCCTCCCAGGTAATGTCGGTACTTCTCGGGTTGTGGTGTGCGGCCGTGCCGTTGTTTGTTGTCGCTATGGCGCGCCGATGGCGGCGTTACGGTGCGTGGCTATGGTAGTGGCGCGCTGTTCGCCGGGAAGATGGCTGCATACGTATTCATTGCGCTTTCGCGCGTGCAGCGAAGCAATCGGACACGCACGGAAGCACGCCCCGCGTCCAGCGGGTGTGCATGTTGCTCTGCGGCATCGCGTGCCGGTGAGGGATGGATGCCCGCGTCGGACTCAGCGCGGGGATCGATCGAGTGGCACGAAGCGGATCGCCTGTCCGCCGCCGGCGGCCAGGTGCAGGGGCAGGGTGTCCTGGCTGCCGACTTCGCGGGTTTCGCGCACGAACTCGAACGGCGCGGTTCTCCAATGGGCGCGCTCGCCATCGCGGTAGATCTCCGCACGGTAGCGGCGGCCCGGGTCGAGGAACGACAGCTTGACCTGGAGGTCATGCGCCTCCTCGCCGCCCGTGCTGCCGAGGAACCATTCCTCGCCGCCGCGTGCCTTCCGCGCGAAGGTCACGTATTCGCCGACCTCGCCGTTCAGCACGCGGCTTTCCTCCCAGTCCACGGCTACGTCGCGGATGAACTGGAACGCGTCCGGATGCTCGGCATAGCGTTCGGGCAGGTCGGCGGCCATCTGGATCGGGCTGTAGAGCACGACATACAGCGCCAGCTGCTTGGCCAGCGTGCTCGGGATCTGCTGGCCGCCACGACCTTTCAGGCTGACGATGCCGGGCGTGTAGTCCATCGGTCCGGCCAGCATGCGGGTGAAGGCCAGCGTGGCTTCGTGCTCCGGCGGATTGGGTGGATTGCCCCAGGCGTTGAACTCCATGCCGCGCGCGCCCTCGCGCGATACCCAGTTCGGGTACGTGCGGCGCAGGCCGGTGTCCTTGATCGGTTCGTGCGCGTTGATCGCGATGTGGCGCTGCGCCGCCGCCTCGACCACGCGCAGGTGGTGGTTGCTCATCCATTGGCCTTCATGCCATTCGCGCAAGACCGGACCACCCTCGCGGTCCTGGCGCTGGATGTCGCCGGCGTCGCAGACATAGCCGGTCTTGACCACGTCGACGCCATTGCGTGCGTACAGCGCCAGTGCATCGGGCAGCTGTCGCTCGTAGTGGCTGACCGCGCAGGCGGTCTCGTGGTGGCCGATCAGGTGCACGCCCTTGCCGGCGGCGTACTTCGAAAGCCCTTCGAGGTCGAAGTCCGGGGTGGGGCGGGTGAAGTCGAAGCCCCAGCCGTTGGCGAACCAGTCGCCATCCCACCCCGGATTCCATCCTTCCACCAGTACCCCGCGGAAACCATTGGCGGCAGCGAAGTCGATATAGCGCCGGGTATTCGCCGTGGTCGCGCCGTGCTTCGGCCCGGTCGCCCAGGTTTCGGTTTCCAGGTGCAGCGACCACCACACCCCGACGTACTTGGCCGGGGTGAACCAGCTGACGTCGCCCAGGCGGTTGGGCTCGTTGAGGTTGAGGATGAGGCTGGATTCGGCCAGGTCGCCGGCGCGCGCGCCGATCTGGATCGTGCGCCAGGGCGTGGCGAACGGAGCGGTGCGTACCGCCGCCGTGCCGCGATCGCCGCCACCGGGCGTGAGCGCGGCGCGCAGCACGCCGCCATCGCCCTGGGCCAGGTTCATGCCGGCGTAATCGACCAGGGCCGCTTCATGGATCGACAGGTGCAGCCCATCGTCGGTGCGCAGGGTGAGTGGCGTCTGCGCGATGCCGACCTGCGACAGCGGCGTGCGCGAATACAGGTATTCCTCGCGGTTCCACTCGAAGGCCGGGATCCACCAGGCCGTTGCCGGCCGGGCGACGGCGAACTCGGTCAGTTCCTGGCGGATGCGGACCTCGCCGGTTGCGCCGGCCTGCTTGGGGAACTCGTAACGGAAGCCGATGCCGTCGTCGTAGACGCGGAACACGACGTCAAGGCGCCGGCCTTCCTTGCGCCCGCCGGACGCCTTCTCGGCGAAACCCGCGCGCAATTCGTTGTAATGGTTGCGGGTCAGGCGCCGCTCGCCCCAGGGCTGTTCCCAGGTCTCGTCGAAGCTGCGGCTGGACTGGCCGGTCAATAGCAGGTTGCGCTCCAGGCGTCCGTCGCCGAGCAGGAAGCCCAGCCGCGAAGGCGCGATCACCGCCGTGCCGTTGCGCTCGACGCGGTAGGCCAGGCGGTCCTCGTGCTGCGATTCCAGGATCACCACCAGCGCGCCGTCGGGCGACGCCACCCGGGCAAGGTCCTTGGCGGTGGCGTGGGCACAGACCAGCAGCGCGATAGCGGGCAGCAGCGTGCGCCAGCGACGGGGTGGGGCAGGGTGTTGGCGATTCATGGCGGTCCTCACTCCAGGACGTAGACGAGGGCGGTGCGCGGCGGCACGGTGAAGCGGCCACGTGCGGCATCGAAGCGGGACTGTTCGCGAGGGCGCGTGTCGGCCGCATCGGCGGACAGGTGCATCGGATGCAGCGTGTAGCGCTTGCCGCGTTCGGTGGGCAGGTCGAGCACCTGCGCCTGCGGCGAGACATTGAGCAGGTACAGGATCTCGTCGAATCCGCCGTCGGCCAGGCCTTGGCCATCCAGGTGCCCGGCGATCACCAGCGCGTTCTGCGCCGGGCCGGTGTTGGGAAAGCTCAGGCGGCTGGCAACATCGGCCGCCTCGTCGAGGCGGAACAGCGACGAGCTGGTGCGGATCTCCAGCAGGTCGCGCAGCGCGTCGCGGGCGAAAGCGATGTCCGCCGGCGCCGATCGGATCGATGCATCCGCCAGACGTGGCGCGATCCAGGGCCAGCTGGCTTCGTTGCCGCTGGCTGGCGGCAGGCCGGTGCCGAAGTGGTTGTCGCCGTATGTCCAGTCCAGCCGGTTGAACCAGTCGCCCGAGTCGAAGCTGTTGCGGTCCATGGACTTGGAGCGCAGCGTGTCGATGCCCGCATGGAAGTACGCCACGCCCTGGCTCAACGCGGTGAACGCCATGCCCAGCACCTGCACCCGCGCGCGGTCGTGGGCGGAGGTACCGCGCGGCAGGCGGAAGGCGTTGAGGTCGAACAGGGTCTCGTTGTCGTGGTTCTCGACGTAGTTGACGACTTCCCCCGGCGCGCTGGCATAGCCGGCCGGCTGGCCGTTGTAGTCGATGTCGCGCAGCGGGCGCGCACTGCCGTCGGCGGTGGTGAGCACGTAGTCGCGCAGCGTACCGGCCAGGCCGACGCGCACCAGGTCGGCGCTGCGCAGCAGGTCGGTGCGGCCCAGTGCCGGATCGGCCAGCTCGTTGGGCGCGTAGACCAGGCCGTTGAGATAGCCCTGGCGGGCGACCTTGTCGGCGCCGCTGTCGCCCGGACTGCCGCCACGCAGCGCGTCGCGGCCGCGATCGCTGAAGGTGCCGATGCCGCTGCCGCCCAGCGACAGCTGCGAGGCCTGGACGAAGCGTGCGCCGTCAGCGACCTCGCCGAAGTTCCAGCCCTCGCCGATCAGCTGCACGTGGCGCCCGGCGGCGGCATCCACGCGACGTTGCAGCGCTTCCATCGCCGCGCGCGGCTGGTGCCCCATCAGGTCGAAGCGGAACGAATCGATCCGGTACTGGCGCACCCACAGTTCGGCCGAGTCGATCATCAGCCGCGCCATCATCATGTGCTCGGTGGCGGTGTTCTCGCAGCAGGTGCTGCGTTCGATCCGGCCGGCTGCATCGAGGCGGTGGTAGTAGCCGGGCACGATCCGGTCCAGCACCGAGCGCTGGTCCTGTCCGGCGGCGAAGGTGTGGTTGTAGACCACGTCCATGCCCACCCGCAGGCCGAGCTGGTGCAGCGCCATCACCATCGCGCGGAATTCGCGCACGCGCGCGCCGCCGTCGGACGGATCGGTGGCGTAGCTGCCTTCGGGTGCGTTGAAATGGAACGGGTCGTAGCCCCAGTTGAAGCAGTCGGCGGCAGCGTGGGCCATCACCGCGGCCTGCTGGCGGGGACTGTCCGCGGCGGCGTCGGGGACCTTCGGAATGACGCAGCCGGTTTCGGGCACGCTGCCGAAGTCGTACACCGGCAGCAGGTGCAGGTCGGTCAGTCCAGCCTGCGCCAGTGCGCGCAGGTGGGCCATCCCGGCGCTGTCTCCGGTGAAGGCCAGATACTTGCCGCGGTGCGCGGGGGCGACCATCGTGTCGCCGATCGAGAAGTCGCGCACGTGCAATTCGTAGATCGACATTTCGGTCTGCGCGCGCAGCGGCGCCGGTCGCGGCGTTGCCTCCCATCCGGCGGGCTTGAGCGCCGGATCGTCCAGGTCGGCAATGAAGCTGCGCCGCGAATCGCTGCCCAGGCTGACCGAGTACGGGTCGGTGACGCGATTGCGCACCTGGCCGGTGCCACGCACCTGGACGTCGACCAGGTAGTCGTAATAGCGGCCACGCAGGTCGCTGGGCAGCGTCGCCGACCACAGGCCGGTGGCCGGATCCAGGCGCAGCTGCTCGCGCTTGTACGCGCGTTGCCTGTCGTCGGTGTACAGGCAGACCGAAACGGTGCGCGCCGTCGGCGCCCAGAGCCGGAACGCCGTTGCCGAAGGGGAGGGGTGCGCACCCAGGGCCGGTGCCTCGATCGCTGCCGCGTACAGGTCGTCGAGCGCACCGGGATGCTGCAATCCAGTGGCCTGCAGCACGCGTCCGGCGCGGTCCTCCTGCACCAGCACCAGCGCCTGGCGCAGCAGGCCGCGCAGGGCGTCGTCGTCCAGGTCCATGGTGAGTGTGATGCCTCGGCCAACGTGGGCGAAGCGCGGGAGGGCCGCCTCGGGCAGTGACGCGTCCGCATCCAGGATGCGGAGTGCTACCGCACCATCGGCGCCCTCGACCTTGCGACCTGCGGCAGCGCGGATGCCGCCACCGTCGGCGTGATACAGGACATATCGATGCGAGGAATCGACCGGGCGCCCGGCATCGGGCCAGCGCAAAGTGCGCCGGTCGAGCCAGATGCCACGCGCTTCGGCGGGTGCGCCGCTGTCGGTCGACAACACCGTCTCGTAGCCGGCATCGCAATCGCCCAGGGGCTGTGCGGCAATGGGGTTGGCGGCCACGGCAGCGGCCGGCAGCCAGAGGGCCACCAGCCAGCGTCGTGCGATATGCCCGACGCGATCTGGGACGCGGCGGCCTTCGCCGTCGCGTGTCCGATGTCGCATCCTGCCCTCCCAGGCATCCATGTGTCGTCCGCGGCCAGCACGGACCGCGCATCGCGCGGTCTTTCACTATTCACGCAGACCGTGCGCCACGGCCACCCTTCGAGGCATGAATACGTATGCACCAGCTGGGCGCCGTCGCTGCGGGGCCTCTACCATGGCTGCGGCGTCGCGCCATCCTGCGCGTGCCATCACATCGCATCCGTGATTCCCGGAGGGGGGAACCGCTTGATGGAAAGCAGACCGCGCCTGTCGTTCTGGCAGATCTGGAACATGTGTTTCGGCTTCTTGGGCATCCAGTTCGGATTCGCCCTGCAGAACGCCAATGTCAGCCGCATCTTCCAGACCCTGGGCGCGGACATGGACCAGGTGCCCGGCCTGTGGATCGCCGCACCGCTGACCGGCCTGCTGGTGCAGCCGGTGGTGGGCTACTTCTCCGACCGCACCTGGACGCGCCTGGGTCGCCGGCGCCCGTACTTCCTGGCCGGCGCGGTGCTGGCCACGCTGGCGCTGTTCGTCATGCCCAACTCGCCGACCCTGTGGATCGCGGCCGGCACGCTCTGGATCCTGGACGCATCGATCAACATTTCGATGGAACCGTTCCGCGCGTTCGTCGGCGACCAGCTGCCGCCGTCGCAGCGCGCCGGCGGCTATGCGATGCAGAGCTTCTTCATCGGCGTGGGCGCGATCGTCGCGAGCCTGCTGCCCTGGCTGCTGGCCAAGGCGGGCGTCGCCAACACCGCCGGAGCAGGGGAAGTGCCCGACACGGTGCGCTATGCCTTCTATTTCGGCGGCGTGGTGCTGTTCGCCGCGATCGCCTGGACCGTGCTGCGCACGCGCGAGTACCCGCCGGAAGTGCTGGCATCGTTCGAGGAGGCGCCATCGGCGCCGACGACCGCACCGCCGGCAGGCAAGGCCCCGGCCATCGCGGCACTGGCCTGGTCGCTGGCGGGCCTGGCCATGGCCGCGGTGATCGCAGTACAGGGCTGGGACCGGATGCTGTACGTGCTGGCCGGCATGCTGGTCGCCTACGGCGCGCTGTTGCTGCTGTCGCGCGTACTGCCGGCGGGCGGCATGCTGCCTACGATCGTGGCGGATGTGCGGGCGATGCCGCAGACCATGCGCCGGCTCGCGGTCGTGCAGTTCTTCTCCTGGTTCGCCCTGTTCGCGATGTGGATCTACACCACCGCCGCGGTGGCCGGCACGCACTTCGGCAGCAGCGATCCGACCTCGGCCGCCTACAACGAAGGCGCCAACTGGGTGGGCGTCCTGTTCGCCGCCTACAACGGGTTCGCCGCGCTGGCGGCCATCGCGATCCCGTGGATGGCGCGCGCGCTCGGCCTGCGCCTGACCCACCTGGTCAACCTGTGGCTGGGCGCGGCCGGCCTGCTCTCGTTCCTGCTGGTGCGCGACCCGCAGTGGCTGCTGCTGTCGATGGTCGGCGTGGGCTTCGCCTGGGCCTCGATCCTGTCGCTGCCCTACGCGATGCTGTCCGACAGCCTGCCGGCGACCAAGATGGGCGTGTACATGGGCATCTTCAATTTCTTCATCGTCATCCCGCAGCTGGTCGCGGCCAGCCTGCTCGGCTTCCTGCTGAAGTCGCTGTTCGGCGGGGAGCCGTTGTGGGCGCTGGTGCTGGGCGGAGCGAGCCTGCTGGTCGCCGGATTGAGCGTGCTGGCCGTGCCTAGCCTGGTCGCGCAGGAGGCCAGGGCATGATCCGTTCCCTCGCCCTCGCATCGGGCCTAGTGCTCGCCGGTTCGGCGATTGCATCTGACGAGTACTACGGCACGCTGGAGCCGTTCGCGCAGGAAGCGGTCTACTTCGTCATGACCGATCGCTTCGTCAACGGCGATCCGGCCAACGACCACCGCGACCAGGGCGGCGCCCGCTCCCATCCGGAGCTGCGGACTTTCGACATCCCGTTGTCGCCCTGCGACGGCCAGGTCGGAAACATCGGGTACCTCGGCGGCGACTTCCGCGGCCTGCTCGACAACGCCGCCTACATCCACGACCTGGGCTTCACCGCGGTCTGGCTCACGCCGATCGTCGACAACCCCGACGAGGCCTTCACGGGTGGCGACAAGGTGACCTGCGACGGCTTCCTCACCGATCGCGGCAAGACCGGCTTCCACGGCTACTGGGGCGTCAACTTCTACCGCCTGGACGAGCACCTGCCCAGCGAAGGCCTGGATTTCGGGGGGCTCACCGCGGGGCTGCGCGCACACGGGCTGAAGACGGTGCTCGACATCGTGGGCAACCACGGCTCGCCGGCCTGGACCATGCCGGTGGCGCAGCCGCAGTTCGGCCAGCTGTTCGATGGCAACGGCACGCTGGTCGCCGACCACCAGAACCTGCCGCCAGGCAAGCTGGACCCGGCGCGCAACCCGCTGCACGCGTTCTACAACACCCAGCCGGACCTGGCCCAGCTGTCCGATCTCGATGCCGACAACCCGGCGGTGATGGACTACCTGGTCGGCGCCTACCTGCAGTGGATCGGGCAGGGCGTGGACGCGCTGCGCATCGACACCATCCGCCACCAGCCGCTCTCGTTCTGGAAGGCGTTCTCCGATCGCATCCGTGCCGAGCATCCGGGCATGTACATGTTCGGCGAGGCCTTCGACTACGACGCGGCGAAGATCGCCCCGTTCACCCTGGCCGAGAACGGCGGCATCAGCGTGCTCGATTTCCCGATGAAGCAGGCGATGGACGAGGTGTTCGGCCGCAAGGGCGCCGGCTTCGAGCGCATGGCTCCGGCGCTGCAGCTGGAGCACGCGCCTTACGCCAATGTCTACGACCTGGCGACCTTCTACGACAACCACGACATGCGCCGCCTCGATGCCGACGATGCCGGCTTCATCGACGCGCACAACTGGCTGTTCACCGTGCGCGGCATCCCGGTCGTGTACTACGGTTCGGAAACCGGCTTCATGCGCGGCCAGGCCGAGCATGGTGGCAACCGCAGCTACTTCGGCCAGGCGCGGGTCGATGCCGCGCCCTCCAGCGACATCCATCGCAACCTGAAGCGCATCGCCAGCCTGCGGCGGGAGTCGCCGGCGTTGCAGCGTGGCCTGCAGCTCGACGTCGAGCTGTCGGGTGACGTGGCGGCGTTCTATCGGGTCTACCAGCGGGGCGGCGTCAACCAGACCGCCCTGGTGCTGCTGAACAAGGGTGACCGGCCGCAATCGATGGCAGTGTCCGACTACCTCCAGCCCGGTCGCTGGCGCGACGGTTTCAGCGGCGCGACGCAGGAAGTCCGCAGGCAGTTGCGCGCCGAGGTACCGGCGCATGGTGTACGCGTGTTCTTCTTCGACCAGCCGCTGACCCGGCCCGACCTGCGCGCGCGCCTGTCGGGTGTGATGGCGCATTGATTGGCTGCAGGCCGGGCAAGCCCGGCTCCATGTAGCGCGCTACCGCTTTGCAAAGCGGGGTTCGTGTTGTGCTTCCGCCTGTGCGGCCGATAACGGCCGGAGACCGACTCCGCGAACCGCCCGTCCACCGGGCCGGGTGCTCAGCCCGCGCTGGTGGAGCCGCGCAGGACCAGCTTCACCGGCAGGGTCCTGCTCTCCAGCGACTCGCCCTGGATCAGGCGGATCAGGCTGTCCACCAGCACTTCGCCGGCCTGCTTGGTGTCCTGCTGCACGGTTGACAGGCCCGGCTGCACGAAACTGGCCATGGCGATGTCGTCGAAGCCCGCGAGCGCCACGTCTTCCGGTACGCGCAGGCCGTGCTCGCGCAGGCCGTTCATCGCGCCCAGCGCGATCAGGTCGCTGGCCGCGAACAGGGCGTCGAACCGCGCGCCCGATCCCAGCAGCGTCCTCGCGGCCTCGTGGCCGGACTGCTCGGTGGTGATCGCGTCGACCTGCAGCAGCGCCTCGGGCTCCAGGCCGGCCTCGTCCAGCGCCGCCGCATATCCGCGATAGCGCTCGAAGAACTCCGGGTAGTGGTCGGAGGCATGGCCCAGGAACGCGATCCGCCGCCGCCCCTGCGCTAGCAGGTGGGACGTGATGTCGTACCCGCCCTGGAAGTTGTCGCAGCCGATCGACACCCCCGGTTCGCCGGGCAGCGCAGCGCCCCAGCGCACGAAATGAGTGCCCTGTTCGACCAGTCGCTGCAGCTTGGATTCCGCTTCTAGGTAATCGCCATAGCCGAGCAGGATCAGCCCGTCGGCCTTGTGGCTGTCCTCGAAGTCGGCATGCCAGTTCGTCGAGAGCTGCTGGAAGGACACCAGCAGGTCGAAGCCGCGCAGGGCGCAGGCGCGGGTGATCGAGCCCAGCATCGAGTGGAAGAACGGGTTGATCAGCGAATCGTCGGGGGTGGGGTCCTCGAAGAACAGCAGGGCCAGCGTGCCGGACTGCTGGCAGCGAAGGTTGGAGGCGTTCTTGTCGACCTTGTAATTGAGCTCGCGGGCGATGGCGAGGATCTTCTGCCGCGTCTCCGGGTTGACCGACGGGCTGCCGCGCAGCGCACGCGACACCGTGGGCTGGGAGACCCCGGCCAGGTGGGCGATGTCGAGCGAGGTCGCCTTGCCCTTGATGGTCATGCCGGGCCCCCTCCGGGCCGGTATGCGTGGTGCAGGTGCGCATGATGCCATGTGGCCGTGGCCCGGTTTGCGCCATCCCGGCGCGACTGGGCTAGAATTCCCACAAGCCGCCGGCATCGCGCCGGCGACCTGATCACAGGGTGGCTTGCGGCAACGCCGGCCGAGCGTGCGACATGAGCACTACCACCGCCCAACGCTGAAGGCCACCGGGGCACCGCGATCCGCAGGCGCCTTCGTGGCGCTTTTATTTTGCCTGCCCGAGGGCGAAGCGCCCGCACCCCGTGCGGACATCCAATGCAACAGCGCCGGCCCCGGCCGGCTGCGAAGAAGGCCAAACCGTTCCCCATGATCACGATCACGCTTCCCGACGGCAGCCGCCGCGAGTTCGATGCCCCCGTCTCCGTGCTCCAGGTCGCCCAGTCGATCGGCGCCGGGCTGGCCAAGGCCACCGTGGCCGGGCAGGTCGACGGCCGCCTGGTCGATGCCGGCGACGTCATCGAGCACGATGCGACGCTGCGCATCATCACCCCCAAGGACGAGGAGGGCGTGGAGATCATCCGCCACTCCTGCGCCCACCTGGTCGGCCACGCGGTCAAGCAGCTGTACCCGGACGCGAAGATGGTGATCGGCCCGGTGATCGCCGAGGGCTTCTACTACGACATCCACAGCGAGCGCCCGTTCACGCCGGACGACCTGGTCGCGATCGAGGCGCGCATGCGCGAGCTGATCGCCCAGGACTACGACGTCATCAAGAAGGTGACCCCGCGCGCGGAAGTGGTGGAGGTGTTCAGGGCCCGCGGCGAGGACTACAAGCTGCGCCTGATCGAGGACATGCCCGACGACGTCAAGGCGATGGGCCTGTACTACCACCAGGAATACGTGGACATGTGCCGCGGCCCGCACGTGCCCAATACGCGCTTCCTGAAGGCGTTCAAGCTGACCCGCACATCCGGCGCGTACTGGCGCGGCGACGCCAAGAACGAACAGCTGCAGCGCATCTACGGGACGGCCTGGGCCGATGAGAAGCAGCTCAAGGCCTACATCCAGCGGATCGAGGAGGCCGAGAAGCGCGACCATCGCCGCATCGGCAAGCAGCAGAACCTGTTCCACCTGCAGGAGGAAGCGCCGGGCCTGGTGTTCTGGCATCCCAAGGGCTGGTCGGTGTGGCAGGTGGTGGAGCAGTACATGCGCCGCGTCTACCGCCAGACAGGCTATGGCGAGGTGCGCTGCCCGCAGATCCTGGACGTGTCGCTGTGGCAGAAGTCCGGCCACTGGGACAACTACAAGGACAACATGTTCTTCACCGAGTCGGAGAAGCGCACGTACGCGGTCAAGCCGATGAACTGCCCGGGCCATGTCCAGGTGTTCAACCAGGGCCTGCACAGCTATCGCGACCTGCCGATCCGCTACGGCGAGTTCGGCGCCTGCCACCGCAACGAGCCTTCCGGCGCGCTGCACGGCATCCTTCGCGTGCGTGGCTTCACCCAGGACGACGGCCACATTTTCTGCACCGAGAACCAGGTCGAGTCCGAAGTCCGCGCGTTCCACGAGCAGGCGCTGAAGGTCTACGCGGATTTCGGTTTCCAGGACATCCAGATCAAGATCGCCCTGCGCCCGGATTCGCGCCTGGGCGACGACGCCACGTGGGACAAGGCCGAAGACGCGTTGCGTTCCGCGTTGCGCGCCTCGGGCGTGGAATGGCAGGAGTTGCCGGGCGAGGGTGCCTTCTACGGCCCCAAGATCGAATACCACCTCAAGGACGCCATCGGCCGGACCTGGCAGCTGGGCACCATGCAGGTGGACTTCATGATGCCCGCCCGCCTGGGCGCCGAGTACGTGGACGAGAACAGCCAGCGCCGCCACCCGGTCATGCTGCACCGCGCGATCGTGGGATCCATGGAGCGGTTCCTGGGCATCCTGATCGAGCACCACGCCGGTTCCTTCCCGGCGTGGCTGGCCCCGGTCCAGGCCGTGGTCATGAACATCACCGACGCCCAGGCTGAATACGTGGCTGAAGTCCAGAAAACCCTTTCGAATCAAGGGTTCAGGGTCGAAGCCGATTTGCGCAACGAGAAGATCGGCTTTAAGATCCGCGAGCACACGCTGCAGCGGGTGCCGTACCTGCTGGTGGTCGGTGACCGCGAGAAGGAGAACGGCGCCGTGGCATTGCGCACGCGTTCCGGGGAAGATTTGGGCACAATGTCGGTGTCCGCGTTCGCCGAAATGCTGCGTTCGCAGGAATTGGCTTAACCGAAAAAGGTGTGGCCGGCCCCCCGCCGGCCCTCCGCCCAGTCCACCCCTGGAGACCGAAACATCAGTACCCCAGATAAACAAAACCGGAAGAACGGCGAGATCCGCGTCCCGCGCGTGCGCGTGATCGGGTCCGACGGCGAGATGATCGGCGTGCTGTCGCGCGATGAAGCGCTGCGCATGGCCGAAGAGGAAGCACTCGACCTCGTCGAGATCCAGCCCAACGCCGATCCGCCGGTCTGCAAGATCATGGACTTCGGCAAGTTCAAGTTCGAGCTGCAGAAGAAGGCCAACGAGGCCAAAAAGAAGACCAAGCAGGTCGAGATCAAGGAGCTCAAGTTCCGTCCGGTCACGGACGAGGGCGACTACCAGATCAAGCTGCGCAACATGCGCCGTTTCCTGGAAGAGGGCGACAAGGTCAAGGTCAACATCCGCTTCCGTGGCCGCGAGATGAGCCACCAGGAACTGGGCCGGCAGATGGCCGCGCGGATCGAGGCCGACCTGGGCGAAGACATTGTCATCGAGTCGCGCCCGCGCCTGGAAGGCCGGCAGATGGTGATGATGATCGCGCCGAAGAAGAGGTGACCGGGGCGGCGCTTGCGCCGCTGACCGGATCCCGAAGGGGCGCCCATGGCGCCCCTTCGCTTTTGGCTCGCGGCCGACAGGTGCCTGGCTGATTGCGTGGATGCGTGCCTGACCCTTTGCTGGAACGGGCGCCTGGCCCTTCTGGCCCGGTCCGCGACAGGAAGGGTCGCCTCGCGGGCCATCGGAACCCCCTGAATTGCAAAGGAAACCTGCGCCGGGCATAATGCGCGGCTCCGGTTCGCCGGAGAGGGCTGGAAACAGCTTCAGGACCCGTCGGGTTTCCGTAAGGAATCAACGACTTACCGACCGGTGTGGGCATGGATGGAAAGCGTGGCCAAGGCCACCGCCCGCGCCAGTGAGAGATCTGAAAAGGACATAGCAATGCCCAAGATCAAGACCAACCGGGCGGCGGCCAAGCGATTCCGCAAGACCGCCTCCGGCAAGTACAAGGCCGGCCACGCCAACCGTAGCCACATCCTCACCAAGAAAGCGACCAAGCGGAAGCGCAACCTGCGGCAGACGAACCACGTCCGCGCCGAGGATGCAGGCCGTCTGGACCGCATGCTTCCGTATCTCTGAGGAGGACTGACAAATGGCACGAGTTAAGCGTGGCGTCCAGGCGCGCCGCCGTCACAAGAAGGTCCTCAACCTCGCCAAGGGCTATTACAACGCCCGTCGCAAGGTTTTCCGCGTCGCCAAGCAGGCGGTCATCAAGGCGCAGCAGTACGCCTACATCGGCCGCAAGCAGAAGAAGCGCAATTTCCGCTCGCTGTGGATCACCCGCATCAACGCGGCTGCTCGCAGCAACGGCATGAGCTACAGCCGTTTCATGAACGGCCTGCTCAAGTCCGGGATCACCCTGGATCGCAAGGTGCTGGCGGATATCGCCGTGCACGACGCGGCCGGGTTTACGGCGCTGGCCGAGAAGGCCAAGAGCGCCCTGGCGGCCTGAGCCGCCTCTCCACCGTAATTGCTGCATACGGGCGGTTCACCGCCCGACACGTGGGGAAGGGCGCAAGTCCTTCCCCATTTGTTTTTCCAGAGACCGGAAATCCATGAGCGAAATCGAATCCCTGTCCGCGCGCGCACTGGCCGACATCGCCGCGGCGCGCGACCCCGACGCACTCGAGGGGCTGCGGGTCGGCCTGCTGGGCAAGCAGGGCAGCATCACCACGCAGCTCAAACAGCTCGGTGCCCTGCCGGCCGAGGAGCGCAAGGCGGCAGGCGAGGCGATCAACCGCGTGCGCGATGCCGTGGGCCAGGCGCTGGCCGGGCGCAAGGCGGTGCTGGAGGACGCGGCGCTCGATGCGCGACTGGCCGGCGAATCGGTGGACGTGACCCTGCCCGGCCGCGATGCCGGACGCGGTGGCATCCATCCGGTCTCGCGCACGCTCGAGCGGATCGCGGAAATCTTCGGTCGGCTGGGCTACGAACTGGCCGACGGTCCGGAAATCGAGGACGACTGGCACAACTTCGAGGCGCTGAATTTCCCGCCGCACCATCCGGCGCGGGCCATGCACGACACGTTCTACTTCCCGCCCGACGCGAGCGGGGTGGCGCGCCTGCTGCGCACCCATACCTCGGGCGTGCAGGTCCGTTACATGGACCAGGCCGTCGCCGACGGCAGCGGCCCGCCCTTGCGGATGATCGCCGCGGGCAAGGTCTACCGCAGCGACAGCGACCAGACCCACTCGCCGATGTTCCACCAAGTGGAGGGCCTGCTGATCGACGAGCACGCGACCTTCGCCGACCTCAAGGGGACGCTGGCCGAGTTCGTGCGCGCGTTCTTCGAGCGCGACTTCCAGATGCGGTTCCGCCCCAGCTATTTCCCGTTCGTCGAGCCGGGCGCCGAGGTCGACATCGCCTGGCAGCAGCCCGACGGCAGCGTGCGCTGGCTGGAGGTGCTCGGATGCGGCATGGTCCACCCGAACGTGCTGCGCAACTGCGGCATCGACCCGGAGCGCTACACCGGCTTCGCTTTCGGCCTGGGCGTGGAGCGGTTCGCCATGCTGCGCTACGGGGTGAACGACCTGCGCGCGTTCTTCGAGAACGACGTGCGCTTCCTGCGCCAGTTCGCCTAGGGCGACTACGCCGGACCGTCGCAACCCAACGACTTCAACGGCGGGCCAGGCCCGCACCATGGACCACGATCAACGATGAAATTCTCCGAAAACTGGCTGCGCAGCCATGTGCCGACCTCGGCCAACCGCGACGGGCTGGCCGCGACCCTGACCGCGATCGGCCTGGAGGTCGAAGAGGTCACCGCGCTCGGTGACGGCCTGGCCGGCGTGGTGGTCGCGCGGATCGTCGCGGCGGAGAAGCACCCGGAGGCCGATCGCCTGCAGGTCTGCCAGGTCGATATCGGAGATGGACAGCCGCTGCAGATTGTCTGCGGCGCCCCCAATGCGCGCGCCGGGCTGGTCGCGCCGCTGGCCATGGTCGGCTCCAGCGTGGGCGGCATCGCGATCAAGGCGGCGAAACTGCGCGGCGTCGAATCAAACGGAATGCTCTGCTCGGCGAAGGAGCTGGGCCTGGATGCCGATGCGTCCGGCCTGCTCGAGTTGCCGGCTGACGCACCGGCCGGTGCGTCGCTGGCGGACTACCTCGGCCTGCCCGACGCCAGTATCGAGATCAAGCTGACCCCCAATCGCGCGGACTGCTTCAGCATCCGCGGCATCGCCTATGACGTCGCCGCCGCGCTGGCCAGCGAAGTGGTGCCGCTGGACATCGCGCCGGTCCCCGCGCAGGACGCCTCGGCGATGGAAGTACTGCTGGAAGCGGGCGAGCGCGTGCCGCGCTTCGCGGGTCGGGTGGTCCGGGAAGTGGACGCCACCGTGCCCACGCCGGCGTGGATGGCCGAGCGGCTGCGTCGCTCCGGCGTGCGCCCGATCAGCTTCCTGGTCGACGTCACCCAGTACGTGATGCTGGAGCTCGGGCAGCCGATGCACGCCTTCGACCGCGACTCGCTCGAAGGTCCGGTCGTCGTGCGCCCGGCGCGCGCGGGCGAGCGGGTGAAGCTGCTCGACGGTCGCGAGGCCGAGCTGGACGCGGAGTTCCTGGTCGTCGCCGACAGCCGCGGCGGCCATGCGGAGCGCGCGGTCGCGCTGGGCGGGATCATGGGCGGGGAGGACACCAAGGTCACCGATGCCACCCGCAACGTATTCCTGGAGGCGGCGCACTGGATCCCTTCGGCGATCATCGGTCGCAGCCGCCGGCTCGGCCTGCACACCGACGCCGGCCACCGCTTCGAACGCGGCGTGGATCCGGAGCTGCCACGCGTGGCGGTCGAGTACGCCACGCGCCTGATCCTGGACATCGCCGGGGGCACGCCCGGGCCGCTGACCGAGGCCACCTTGGCGGACCACCTGCCGCGGACGGGCACCATCGGCCTGCGCCGCGCACGCGTGGCCCGTGTCCTCGGCATCGGTATCGCCGACGCCGAGATCGAACGCATCCTGCGCGCGCTGGGCATGCAGGTCGCTACGGCCGGGGACGGCTGGCAGGTCACGCCGCCGAGCCGGCGCTTCGACATCGCCATCGAGGAAGACCTGATCGAGGAACTGGCCCGCATCCACGGCTACGACCGGATCCCGACCACCGTGCCGGGCGGGCCGGCGCGCATCGCCGCACCGAGCGAGACGCGACTGGCGGAAACCGACATCCGTCGCCAGCTGGTCGCGCGCGATTACCTGGAAGCGGTGAGCTTCGCTTTCGTCGAAGCTGATCTGCTGGAGGCGTGGCACAGCGCCGCGGCCACCGTGCCGCTGGCCAACCCGCTGAGCGCCGAACTGGCGGTGATGCGGCCGCGGTTGCTGCCTGGGCTGGTCGATGCGTTGGCGCGCAATGTTTCGCGACAGGCCGGTCGCGTGCGCCTGTTCGAGCTGGGGCGAACCTTCGCGGAAGCCGATCCGGCGCTGCGTGTTCCGGGCGTCCCGGCAGCGGCGCCGGTGGAGACCCGGCGGATCGCCGCCGTGGCCTGTGGCGACGCCGGTGCCGAGCAATGGGGGCACGCGGCGCGCCCGGTCGACTTCCATGACATGAAGGGCGACCTGGAATCGCTGGCCGCCGCGTCCGGGGCGACCCTGCAGTTCCGCCCTTCTTCGGAGGCCTTCGGCCACCCTGGACGCAGTGCGGACGTATACCGCACCGACGGCGACGCCAGCGAGGTCCGGCTGGGCTGGATCGGCCAGCTTCATCCGCGCCTGCAGAAGGCGCTCGACCTAGGCGTGGACGTGGTCGCCTTCGAACTGGACCTGGCGCCCCTCGAGCGGCGTGCCCTGCCGCGTGCCGAGGCGTTGTCGCGCTTCCCGCCCGTGCGTCGCGACCTGGCCTTTGTGGTCGGCGTCGACGTGCCCTGGGCGGCCTTGGCCGCCAGCGCCCGCGAGGCCGCCGGGCCGGTCCTGCGCGACCTGGTGCTGTTCGATCGATACCAGGGGGCAGGCGTGGAATCCGGTTGCAAGAGTCTGGCTATGGGCTTGATTTTGCAGGACAACGCGCGCACTCTGACCGACCAGGACGCGGATGCGCTGGTGGAGCGGGTGGTGGCCCGGCTGGGCCGCGACCACGCTGCCAGGATCCGCGGCTGAAACAGGGGATGTATCCAGGATGGCATTGACCAAGGCGGAGATGGCCGAGCGTCTGTTCGACGAAGTCGGCCTGAACAAGCGCGAGGCGAAGGAATTCGTCGACGCGTTCTTCGAGGTGTTGCGCGAGGCGCTGCAGGGCGGACGGCAGGTGAAATTGTCGGGCTTCGGCAACTTCGACCTGCGCCGCAAGAACCAGCGGCCCGGGCGCAACCCGAAGACCGGCGAGGAGATCCCGATCTCCGCGCGCACCGTGGTCACCTTCCGCCCCGGCCAGAAGCTGAAGGAGCGCGTGGAGGCTTACGCCGGAGCCGCGCCGCATGCTTGATCCCGGCAGCAACCGCGAGCTTCCGCCGATCCCGGCCAAGCGCTACTTCACCATTGGCGAGGTCAGCGAGCTGTGCGACGTGAAGCCGCACGTGCTGCGTTACTGGGAAACCGAGTTTCCGAGCCTGAGTCCGGTCAAGCGCCGCGGCAACCGCCGCTACTACCAGCGCCACGACGTGCTCATGGTGCGCCAGATCCGCGGCCTGCTTTACGAACAGGGCTATACGATCGGCGGCGCGCGCCTGCGCCTGGAAGGCGAGGGGGCAAAGCAGGAGTCCGCGCTGAGCAGCCAGATCGTGCGCCAGGTGCGCATGGAGCTGGAAGAAGTACTGCAGCTGCTCAGGCGCTGAGAATTCGTGGTTTCGCCATTGCGGCCTCGCCGCGGGCGGCGCCGAACCGGTATAATCGCCGGCCCGTCTAGGCGGGAAAGCTGCTTCGGGGTATAGCGCAGCCTGGTAGCGCACCAGTCTGGGGGACTGGTGGTCGTCGGTTCGAATCCGGCTACCCCGACCAATTCGTGTTGCGAAGGAGCCCGCCCAGTGCGGGCTTTTTCTTGCGCGTGCACCGGACTGGCGAACCGGGCCTGAACAGGCGCAGCGCAGCAGCCACGCTGGTGCTTCGCGACCTGTCGCCGCTGCGTATGCTCGGCCGGTCGTTCAACTACACGGATGCGGGCATGGCGGCACGGATGATGGCGCTGGCGTTGTCCCTCCCGCTAGCGATCGCGACGCCGGTGGCGGCGCAGGAGTCCGCCGCCGGGGAGACGCCGGTCGTGGACATGGATGCGGTCGTGGTCACCGGTGCGCAGCCGGGGCCTGGTATGTGGCGGGCCACGCGCAACGGGCACACCCTGTACATCCTCGGGACCCAGTCGCCCCTGCCGCGGGGCATGACCTGGCAAGCCAGCGAGACACGCGAAGTGCTCGCGCAGGCCGGTGCCGTGCTCGGGCCGCCGGGGGTGACGATCAACGCCGACATCGGCTTCTTCCGTGGCCTCACCCTGGCGCCGTCGGCCTTCAAGGCGATGAAGAATCCGGACGGGGAAACCCTCGACGAGGTGCTGCCTCCCGAGATCTACGCACGCTGGAGCGTGCTCAAGCAGCGCTATCTCGGCCGCGATCGCGGCGTGGAAAAGAAGCGCCCGCTGATCGCCGTCTACGAGCTGTACAAGGCGGCGCTCGAGGACAACGGCCTGCGCGAAGGCGGGGTGGTCGGGCCGGTCATCGACAAGGCGTTGAAGGAGCGCGGACTGGAACGCACGCCTGCCGTGCTCAAGCTGAAGATCGACGACCCGCGCGAAGCGATCGCTGACTTCCGCAAGGAAGGACTCAAGCCCGAAGACCTGGCCTGCTTCAGCGGAACCCTGGACATCATCGAACGCGACCTGCCGCAGATCGTGGCGCGCGCCAATGCGTGGGCGGTGGGCGACCTGGATGCGCTGCGGACCATGCCCAGCGGTCGCAACCAGGTGCTGGCCTGCCTGTCGGCCTGGACCCGCACCGAGACCGCGCGCAAGCGCGGGCTGGTCGATATCGATGCACGCATCCGCGACAGCTGGCTGGCGACGATGGACGCGACGGTGGCCGCGCATCCGGTGACCTTCGCCACGATGTCGATCGACGAGCTGCTGCGCGACGGGGGTTACCTCGCGGAACTGCAACGTCGCGGCTACCGCGTCGAGGCGCCGGACGAGTACGAAGACGACGAGCCAGCGGACGCGCCGCCGGCCGATGCGATTGCGCCAACGCCCCTGTAGAGCGTGCACCATTGCCCCCTTTGCGGAGCGGGGCTTGCCGCACAGCTCTCTTGCTGGAATCCAGGCGCTTGGTGGTTTGATGGCGAAGCAGCCGGGCAAGCCCGGCTCCACAAGGCGTGGTTGCTCAGCCGCCGGCGGCGCGCGGCAGGCCGCTTTCCGTTTCCGCCAGCTGCGGCCAGCGCTTGAGCACGGCGGCTCGGATGCCGGCCGCGTCGATGCCGGCTTCGCCCAGCAGGTCCTCGCGGCTGGCATGGTGCTGGAACGCGTCTGGCAGGCCCAGGTGCAGCAGCGGCAGCAACACCGCTTCGGCGTTGAGCAGTTCGGACACCGCTGAACCGGCACCGCCGGCAACCACGTTGTCCTCGATGGTGACGAAGCCTTCGTGGCTCTTCGCCAGTTCCAGGACCAGCGCGCGATCCAGCGGTTTGACGAAGCGCATGTTGACCACGGTCAGGCCGAGCTCGGCGCCGACCTGTTCGGCGGCCGGCACGGTCGCGCCGAAGGCGAGCAGGGCGATGCGGCTACCGTTGCGGCGCAGCTGCGCCTTGCCGATCGGCAGCGTCTCCAGGCTGTCGTCGATGGCCGCGCCGGGGCCTGTGCCGCGCGGATAGCGCACCGCGGCCGGGCCTTCATGGCGGAGGCCGGTGCTCAGCATCTGCCGGCACTCGTTCTCGTCGGCCGGGGTCATGAGCACCATGTGCGGCACGCAGCGCAGGAAGCTCAGGTCCAGGTTGCCCGCATGGGTGGCGCCATCGGGACCGACCACGCCACCGCGATCGACCGCGAACAGGACGTCGAGTTTCTGCGTGGCCACGTCGTGCACCAGCTGGTCGTAGCCGCGCTGCAGGAAGGTCGAATAGATCGCGACCACCGGCTTGGCGCCCTGGGTGGCCATGCCGGCTGCCAGGGTCACCGCATGCTGTTCGGCGATCGCCACGTCGAAGTAGCGCTGCGGATATTCCTTGCTGAAGCGCACCAGCCCCGAGCCCTCGCGCATGGCCGGAGTGATCGCAAGCAGGCGTGGCTCGGCGGCGGCCATGTCGCACAGCCAGTCGCCGAACACATCGGTATAGGTGGGCTTCTTGGCCCCGGCCTTGGCGACCAGGCCCTTGGCCGGATCGAACGGACCGACGGCGTGGTATCCGATCTGGTCGCCTTCGGCCAGCTCGTAGCCCTTGCCCTTGGTGGTGATCACGTGCAGCAGCTGCGGGCCCTTGAGGGTCTTGAGCGTCTTCAGTGCGTTGACCAGGGCGGGCAGGTCGTGGCCGTCGATCGGACCGGTGTAGTGGAAGCCCATTTCCTCGAACAGGGTGGACGGTACGAACATGCCCTTCCAGTGTTCTTCCCACCGGCGCACGAAGCGCGCCGGCGGCTTCTTCTTGTCGCCCAGCAGCTTCTTGCCGCCTTCGCGCAGCTTGTTCAGCGTGGCGCTGCCGGTCAGCCGGCCGAGCATCTTGGTCACCCCTCCGACCGCTTCGGAAATCGACATCCGGTTGTCGTTGAGGATGACCAGCAGGTTCGGCTCGTCGTCCATGCCGCCGGCGTGGTTCAGCGCCTCGTACGCCATGCCGGCGGTCATCGCGCCATCGCCGATCACCGCCACGACCTTGGGCACGTCCGTCTTGGCGTCGTCGCCGGTCTGCCGTTGCAGGGCGATGGCCATGCCCAGCGCCGCGGAGATCGAGGTCGAGGAATGGCCGACGCCGAAGGTGTCGTACTCGCTTTCCTCGCGCTTGGGGAACGGCGCTACGCCGTCCTTCTGCTTGACCGTGTGGATGCGGTCGCGGCGGCCGGTGAGGATCTTGTGGGGATAGGTCTGGTGGCCCACGTCCCAGACCAGCTGGTCGACGGGGGTCTCGTAGAGCCAGTGCAGGGCCACGGTCAGCTCGACCACGCCCAGGCCAGCGCCGAAGTGCCCGCCGCTGCGACCCACCGACTCGATCAGGTAGGCGCGCAGTTCCTCGGCGATGGCCGGCAGTTCGGCCTCGTCGAACCGGCGCAGGTCGGCTGGCGAATCGATGCGAGACAGGCGCGGATAACGGACGGGGTCGATGCTCATCGGGACTGGCGCGATACGGGTCGCCATTTTCCTCCCCGGGGGCGTGACGGAGCAAGCAAGGTCGTTCAGGCGCGCGCCAGAGCGTTCCCGGCAAGGACGCGTTGCCCGCCGGAATCGGCGGCTGCGGCCAGCGTCCTCCGTCCGCGGTATCCGCGGGACCGGTCTGTGGGTTGCGGAATCAGGCGGACAGCTTGGAGCGCTTGGGCAGCTGCGACCGCAGGAACGCCATCTGGTCGGCCAGGATGTTGCGGTTGGACAGGATCAGGTGCTCGATCCAGCTGGGCCGGTAAGGCACGGCCAGCAGCGGCATGTGCGCCTGCTGGGGGGTGCGGTTGCCCTTGCGTGAGTTGCAGTGGAAGCAGGCGCTGACCACGTTTTCCCAGGCATCACGGCCGCCCTTGGAGAGCGGCATGACGTGGTCGCGGGTCAGGTGTGGCCGGGCGAACTGTTCGCCGCAGTACAGGCACAGGTGGGCGTCGCGGGCGAACAACGCGGTGTTGGACAGGCTGGGGGTGGGGTCCAGGGCGCGTGCATGGGCATGCCCGCGGGTGGCGACGATCGGATGCAGTTCGATCAGGCTGCGCGCGCCGGTCATCCGGCAAATGCCGCCGCGCACGCGCAGGCAGGGGTCGCCGAGGGTCCAGGCGATGGCATCGCGTGCGTAGAGGCAGGTTGCGTCCTGCCAGCCGATCCAGTCCATCGCGCGACCGTGCGCGTCCAACGACAGGACCCTTACCGCAGGTGCATGCTCCCGCGGGGGTGGGGCGGCGACCGGGGCGTTCGCTCCGGCGCAGACCAGACCTAGCGTTGCTGTGTCCGTCTCCATCGGGATAACAGCTTATACCCGAATGTTGACGAGATGTGTATGTCGTGCTGCATCAGCGCAGCACGCCTTCCAGCCCGGGCGCCGGATTGAGCGAGCTGCGGTCATCGACCTGGAACTCGCGCGGCTTGCTGGCCTCTTCAGGGGTGGCGTTGACCGTGCCTTCGAGGCGGTAGGCGATCGACCTGCGGCTGGCCAGCGCATCGGCCACCGCGATGCGGGCCATGCCATCGGGCTTCATCGAGACCCTGACCACGTCGGCCGACGTGGGCCCGATCGAAATGGCCGGCGAGGCCTGGAGGACGCCGGCGCCATGTTCGTCCACGCTGACCTGAAGGCGCACCGCATCGAACCGCATCGAGACGCTGCTGAAGTTGTGCAGGCGCAGGTCCACCGCCCAGTCGCCGTTGGCCTGCACGGTCAACTGCTGGATTGCAGCCGACGGCGGCGACACGCGGCGCGTGTTGCCACTGCACGACACCAGCACGAACAGCGCGAACGTGGCCATCGACAGCTTCAGGATGGACTTCATGCGGACTCCGGATATGCGACTGGGCAGGATAGTACGCTGCGACACACGGTCAACGCAGTGGCGCAGCCACTACCAGCGGTGCCAGGTCGTAGCCCATCGTCTCGGCCTTGGTCTTCAGGCGGGAGAACAGTTCGGCGTCCATCGAAGGTTCGCGCGAGAGGATCCACAGGTATTCGCGATCCGGATCGCCGACCACCGCCCACTGGTAGTCGGGGTCCAGCGCGATCACCCAGTAGTCGGCCCATACCAGCGGCAGCCAGGACAGCCAGCCCGGGACAAAGCGCACCTGAAGCCGGCCCGGGTGGCCTTCCACGGTGCGGGCGACGCCTTCCGCGATCGCCTGGTCGCCATCGCGCGTGCGGCAGGTGTTGCGGACATTGATCGTGCCGTCGGCGCGAAGCGCATAGGCGGCGGTGATGTCGCCGGCGCATCGACGCTGGAACGACACCGGGAGGTGCGCGATCTCATACCAGTGGCCGGCGTAGCGCGTCAGTTCCAGCTCGGGTACCGAAGCCACAGGCGATGCGGCCGAGGCCGGCAGGATCGAGGATGACAGGGCGATGCAGGTCAGGAGCAGCGTCGGAAGGGCGCGCATGGTGCCTCCATGGGACGGCGCGCCGATCCTAGCATCGGGCCTGTTAGGGCAAGCGTCGCGGCCGTGGGGCCAGGCAGGCGGGAAGCGCTAGCGGAACGCGCCGGGTGCCCGAGGTGGCGGGCCCGGGCGACAGACTTCCACGCGTCCCGGCAAACCGTCGCGCAGTGCGCTGGCATCGGCCAAGGTCTGGGCCAGTTCGAGTGCCGCCGCGATCGAGTGGTACCAGGCCAAGGGCCGCCCGCCATCGAGCAGGGTGCAGCCACGGGGGTCCTTGCGGACGACGAGCAGGCGTTGCTCCATGGCAGGATCCCCGTTGGCTCCGGCGCGCGATCGGCCGGAAAGGGCTGCAGTCTGCGACGGGTCGCGGCCCGTGGAAATCGGGCCACACCCCCGCTCGGTGTAGGAAATCTCCGAACCGGGGGCAGGGATCGGGCCGATCCCACGGGCAAAACAAAAGGGCCTTGCGGCCCTTCGTGTGTACTCGCCGGAACATGGTGGCCGGGGAGGGAATCGAACCCCCGACACGGGGATTTTCAATCCCCTGCTCTACCAACTGAGCTACCCGGCCATGCGCGACTAGTGTCGCGGCGAGGGGCCGAATCATACCGGGGCCCTCGCGATCCGACAAGCCGCACATGTGCCATGTGGCCGGTTGAGGTTGCCGTGGGAATGGGCGCATGATCGGCCGGAGTCCACCCGAAGAAGGAAGAAGCCATGAAGAAGCTGCTTTCAGTAGTGGTATTGGCGATAGGGATGACCGTTGGCCTGGGTGGATGCAGCAGTACCCCCAGGGCCACCCCCGCCGAGCGGCTGGCGTTCTACGAGGCCCATGCCGGCGATCCGGTCCGCAGCTTCCGCATGTTCGGCCGGCTCAATGGCTGGACGCCACTGGGTAACAGCGCGATGGTCGTTTGGACGAGGCCCAACGAGGCGTGGCTGCTGAACTTCAGCGGTCCGTGCCAGGACCTGCAGTTCGCCACCTCGATCACGATCTCGCACTTCTCCAACACGGTCACCGCGCGGTTCGACACGGTGACGCCGATCGGCCCCGGCATCAGCACCGTCGGACGCATCCCCTGCCGCATCGATACGATCCGGCCGATCGACACCCAGGCGCTCAACCAGAGCAGGGAAGAGATCCGCCAGGCTGAGAGCGCGGCACGCCAGGACGCTCCGCCTGCCGAGCCACCGTCGAACTGACGGGCGGGCAGACACTGCCGGCATGGCCTCAAGCGCCGTGCCGACAGTCTCGTTCCCGATGGGATGCCGTCAGGATTCCGGCGGCACGTAGCCGGCAGGTTTCTGCGCGTCGCCACCGAACAGGAATTTTTCCAGCTCTTCCTGCAGGAAGGCGCGGTGCTTGGGATCGCGCGGTGACAGGCGGTTCTCGTTGATCAGCATGGTCTGGTGCGCCAGCCAGGACGCCCAGGCCGGCTTGCCGACATGGGCAAGGATGCGCTGGCCGAGTTCGCCCGGCCAGGGCGCGAAATCCAGCCCTTCGGCGTCGCGTTGTTCGTACTGGCAGAAGACGGTACGGGACATGTTCCGTGGATCCTGGATGGGGTAGGTCAGGGCGCGTCGAGCAGCCGGCGGATGGGCGCTGGCAGGCCGAGCGCGCCCAGGTCGGCGCGCGCCACCCAGCGCTGCGCCTCATTGTCGCCGACCCGGGGCCGCGGGGCGACCCGGCGCAGGCGGCGCGGCTGCAAGTGCAAGCGGTAGTGGCTGAAGGTGTGGACGATCACAGGCAGCTCTTCGGCCGCGTCGTAATCGCCGTCCACTTCTCCTTCGAACCATTCGCGCAGTTGGGCTTCGGTATCGGCCTGGGGCAGCGTCCACAACGAGGCCCAGATGCCGGTCGGCGGGCGTCGCTGCAGGAGCAGTTCGCCGTGTTCGTTCTCCAGGACCAGCGCCACCGCCTCGCGCTCGGGCAGGACCTTGCCGGGACGCGGCGTAGGCAGCGCCTGGACCAGCCCTTCGCGCAGCGCGACGCAGGTGCTTTCCAGTGGACAGGCGGCGCAGGTGGGCCTGGCGCGCGAGCACAGGGTGGCCCCGAAATCCATCTGGGACTGGGTGTAGTCGGCCATGCGTCCGCTTGGCACTGCGGCCAGGTGTGCTTCGGCCAGCGCCCATAGCTGCTTTTCGACCGCTGGCGTGCCCGGCCAGCCGGCCACGCCATGCCAGCGCGCGAGTACGCGCTTCACGTTGCCGTCGAGGATCGCGAAACGATCGCCCCAGGCCTGGGCGAGGATCGCGCCGGCGGTGCTGCGGCCGATGCCAGGCAGCGCATGCAACGCGTCGAAATCGCGAGGCAGTCCGCCGCCGTGGTGCTCCATGCATTGTTTCGCGGCAGCGTGCAGGTTCCTGGCGCGGGCGTAGTAGCCCAGTCCCGCCCAGTGCGCCATCACCTCGTCGGTGGATGCGGCGGCCAGGTCGGGCAGGATCGGGAAGCGGTCGACGAAGCGCAGGAAGTACGGAATGACCGTCGCGACCTGGGTCTGCTGCAGCATGATTTCCGACAGCCATACGCGGTACGGCGTGCGCGGTCGTTGCCAGGGCAAGTCGTGGCGTCCATGGCGTTCGAACCACGCCAGCAGCGGCGCCGCGAATCCGCCAGTCGTCTTCCGGGCAGCCACGGTCGTGGCGGTCAGGCGCCCAGCGCCTCGGGCAGCAGCGCGTCGACGAAGGCCTCCGGGTCGAACACGCGCAGGTCCTCGGGGCGTTCGCCGATGCCGGCGAAGCGGATCGGAATGCCGAACTCGCGGGCCAGGGCGAACACGACGCCGCCCTTGGCGGTGCCATCGAGCTTGGTCACCACCAGGCCGGTCACGCCGACGGCTGCATGGAACTGGCGAAGCTGGCTCAACGCGTTCTGGCCGGTGGTCCCGTCGATCACCATCAGGACTTCGTGCGGCGCTGCGGCGTCGAGCTTCTGCAGCACGCGCTTGATCTTGCCCAGCTCGTTCATCAGTCCGGTCTGCGTGTGCAGGCGGCCGGCGGTGTCGGCGATCAGGACCTCGGTGCCGCGCGCCTTCGCCGCCTGCAGGGCGTCGAAGGTGACCGAGGCGGCGTCCGCATTCTGGCCCTGTGCGATCACGGTCACGCCATTGCGCTCGCCCCAGACCTGCAACTGGGCCACGGCGGCGGCGCGGAAGGTATCGCCGGCGGCAAGGACCAGGCTGCGCCCCTCGTCCTTGAAACGCCGGGCGAGCTTGCCGATGGTGGTGGTCTTGCCGACGCCGTTGACGCCCACGGTCAGCAGTACAAAAGGCCTGGCGTCGCGGTCGATCTGCAGCGGTTTCGCCACCGGCTGCAGCAGTGCGACCAGCTCGGCGCGCAATGCGGCCAGCAGGCCGCGGGCGTCGGCGAACTCGCGCGCCTTCATCCGCTTGCGCAGGCCTTCCACCAGTGCAGTGGTGGCGGCGACGCCGACATCGGCGGTGAGCAGGGCGGTCTCGATCTCGTCGAGAAGGTCGTCGTCCAGCTGTGGATTGCGCGAGAACAGGCCGCCCAGGCTGCGGGCGAAACCGCTGCTGCGCAGGCGTTCGCGCCAGCCCGGCTTGCCGGGGGCTGCGGCCGGCTGGACCAGGGTTTCCGCGTCGGCCACGGTGCCCGTGTCGGGGCCGACTACGATCGCGATTTCCCCGTCTGCCGGCGATTGCCCGACGACCGCCGGATCGACCACAACCGGTCCGACCACAACGGGCTCGACTGCGGCCAGTTCGACCAGCGTTGCGCCGGCTGCGGCATCGACGCCGTCCGCGGGTGCCGTGCCGGGTGCCTGCGGGAACGCGGCGGCCAGCTCTTCGGCGCTGTAGCGGCTGGCGGGGGCAGGGGCGTCCTGCGGCTTCTTGCGACGGAAGAAACTGACCATTGACTGCGAATGTCGGAGAATGCGCGCCATGCTAGCACCGCGCCCCACTGCCACCCGATGAACAGGCCGCCGCGTCCGCGCTCCGCCACGACCGCGCGCATAGCCGGCAACGTGCGCATCGTCGGCGGCCGCTGGCGGGGGACCCGCCTGCCGGTGCCGGACATCGAGGGGCTGAGGCCAACCTCCGACCGGGTCCGCGAGACGCTGTTCAACTGGCTGCAGCCGGTGCTGGCCGGAAGCCGCGTCCTCGACCTGTTCGCAGGCAGCGGCGCGCTCGGCCTGGAGGCGGTGTCGCGCGGCGCAGCCAGCGCGGTGCTGGTTGAGCGGGATCCGGCACAGGTGGCGGGGTTGCGGGCCGCGGTCGACCGGCTGCAGGCGGGTGCGCAGGTACAGGTGGTGCAGGACGATGCATTGCGCTGGCTGGCCGGACAGGAGCCGGCGGACGTGTTCGACCTCGCCTTCATCGACCCGCCGTTCGCCGCCGGGCTCTGGCACGGCGCGCTGCAGGCATCGGTGGCGCGCCTTGCGCCGGATGGATGGTTGTATCTGGAGTCGCCCTCCGACCAGGTTCCCGAGATCCCGGCGGGCTGGACGCTGCATCGCGAGCTGCGCACCGCACAGGCGCGCGCGGCGCTCTATCGTGGCCCCGGACAAGGACGCGCTGATACACTCCCTGCCGCCGATCCGGCGCCCTGAACGACACCGTCCCGTGGTCCAACGCCGTACTGCCGTCTATCCCGGCACCTTCGACCCGATCACCAACGGCCATATCGACCTGGTCGCGCGGGCCGCGCCGTTGTTCGAGAAGGTGATCGTAGGCGTGGCCACCAGCCAGGCGAAGGGCCCGACCCTGTCGCTGGAGCTGCGCGTCCGCCTGGCCCGTGAAGCCCTGGCCGGGCACGCCAACGTCGAGGTCATGGGCTTCGATTCGCTGCTGGCACATTTCGTCCGCGACGTCGGCGCCGGCGTCCTGCTGCGCGGCCTGCGCGCGGTGTCGGACTTCGAATACGAATTCCAGATGGCGAGCATGAACCGCCACCTGATCCCGGAGGTCGAAACCCTGTTCCTGACCCCGGCCGAACAGTACAGCTTCATTTCCTCTTCGCTGGTGCGCGAGATCGCCCGCCTGGGAGGCGACGTCTCGGGCTTCGTGACACCGGCGGTGGCCGCTGCGTTGCAGGAAGCCAGGCTCAATGGTGCGGTTTCCGAGTGATGCTCAATTTCCAGAACGAAGGGAGGTTCCTGATGAACAAGACGACGCGCGCGCTCCTGCTCGCCTGCATGCTGGTTTCGCCGCTGCTGCTGACGGCCTGCAAGAAGGAGGCGGCGGTGGGCAACGAGGCTGCCGCGGCCAAGGTCCTGACCGCGCCGGCCAAGGATGACGATGCGGGCTGGAAGGCGTACCTGCCGGCGGTGGTCCAGGAAAACATGGGCACCATCACCAACAATCCGTTCCTGTACTACCTGCCGCCGGAGTCCGATCCGGAGTTCGCGGCCAAGTACGAGCGGCAGGTGGAGTCGGCCAAGACCGCGATGGCCCGCGGCGTCCAGAAGGGCAACCTGCTGGCCTTCGGTTCGCCGGCTTCGGCCAAGATGGCCGACCTGATGCAGGTCGCCTTCGCCGACGTCCCGGCCGACACGCTGAAGGGCGTGCGCATCCTGTTCATCGGCGAGGCCGTCGACAACGAGCGCGTGCAGGCGGCGCTGGCGCCGACCGGCGCCGAATACGTCTTCGTCGAAGCCAAGTAAGAGGATCGTGGCGGCGGGCATCGCCTGACGATGCCCGCCGTCGCAAACCACCGTGTCGCTCCGGATCAACGAACTCTGCGTCAATTGCGACGTCTGCGAGCCGGCCTGTCCCAACCAGGCCATCTCGATGGGCGAGACCATCTACGTGATCGACCCGGCCCGCTGCACCGAATGCGTCGGCCACTTCGACGAACCGCAATGCGTGGTCGTCTGCCCGGTCGAATGCATCGACCCCGATCCCGCGTACCCCGAGAGCCAGGAAGCGCTGCTGGCCAAGCTGCGCCGGCTTGAGCGCGAAAATCCCGAGATCTACCTGCCGGAGGCCCGATGACCCGTGCACTGCCGCGCCTGATGCTGGCGCTGTTCCTGTTTGTGCCGTCCGTGCTGCCGGCCGTTGCGCGCGCGGATGGGCGCACCGTCGCCGACGCACCTGCCGAAGTCGCGCAGCGTCCCGGCCAGGCGGCGATCGCCAGTGCGCACAAGCTGGCCACCGACGCCGGTTTCGAGGTGCTGGACAAGGGCGGCAACGCGTTCGACGCGGCGGTTGCCGTGTCGGCGGCGCTGTCGGTGGTCGAACCGATCAGTTCGGGCCTGGGCGGCGGCGGTTTCTTCCTCCTGCACCAGGCACAGGGCGCGGGCAAGGACGTCTTCATCGATGCGCGCGAGGCCGCACCGGCCGCCGCGACCATGGACCAGTACCGCACCGCCGACGGCAAACTGGACTCGGACCGTGCCGAGAACGGTCCCTGGGCCGCGGCCATCCCGGGCCTGCCGGCGGCACTGGTGCACGTTGCCGGCAAGTACGGCCGCCTGCCGCTGGCCGAGAGCCTGGCCCCGGCGATCCGCCTGGCCCGCGACGGTTTTCCGGTTTACGCCAAGCTTGAGCGCGGCTATGCCGCGCGCCGTGAGGTGATGGAGCGTTACCCCGGCACGCGCGCGGTATTCCTTGCCGGCGGGCAGCCGCCGCGGCAGGGCCAGCTGCTCAAGCAGCCCGACCTGGCACGGACGCTCGAACGGCTCGCCAGCCATGGCTTCGACGGCTTCTACCGCGGCCCGGTGGCGAAGAAGCTGGTCGCCGGCGTGCGCGCCGAAGGCGGGCGCTGGACTGCCGACGAGCTGGCCGCCTATCGCGTGCACGAACGCGAGCCGCTGCGCTTCGGCTATCGCGGCTGGGAGGTGGTTACCGCGCCGCCGCCCTCTTCCGGGGGGGTGGCGCTGGCGCAGATGATGCAGATCCTCGTTGGCTGGGACCTGGCCCGACTTGATCCGGCGCTGCGCACCCACCTGACCATCGAGTCGATGCGTCGCGCCTTTCGCGACCGCACCTTCTACCTGGGCGACCCGGACTTCGTGCACGTGCCGGTCGACGTGCTGACCAGTCCGTACTACGCGGCCGGCCTGCGGGCCACGATCAACCCCGAGAAGGCGACTCCGAGCGACAGTTTCTCGGGCCGGCCGACGCCGCTGGAGGACGACGAGACCACCCATTTCTCGATCGTCGACGCCGACGGCAACCGCGCAGCGGTCACCCAGACGGTGAACCTGCTGTTCGGCTCGGGCCTAGTGCCGCCGGGCACGGGCGTGCTGCTCAACAACGAAATGGATGACTTCGCCTTGCAGCCGGGCCAGCCCAATGCCTTCGGCGTGATGGGCTTCGAGGCGAATGCGCCGGCGCCGGGCAAGCGCCCGCTCAGCTCGATGACGCCGACCTTCATGGTCTCGCCCGACCACGTCGCCGTGCTGGGTACGCCGGGTGGCAGCCGCATCATCACCATGGTGCTGCTGGGCGCGCTGGGTTTCGCCGACGGCCTCGGCGCGCAGGAGGTCGCCGCCTTGCCGCGCTACCACCACCAGTGGATGCCCGACGTGGTCCAGGCCGAGAGCGGCGCCTTGAATCCCGATGTCGCGGCGAAACTGCGCGCGATGGGCCACGTGCTGAAACTGCCCGAGGACACCGTCAGCGGGCGTGCTTCCAGCCACACCTGGGGCAACATGCAGACGGTGTTCTGGGATCGCCGTGGCAACGTGTTGAGCGGGGGTAGCGATCCGCGCAATGACGTGGGCAGCGCGCAGGTGCGGGCGACGGCCCCGGTCGCGCCCTGAGCGCCGCGATTGGAGTAGAGGCCCGCGTTGCGGATTCTTAACCGGGCCGCCGCTAGCATTCGCGCATGAAACTCTGGTCCATCCGCGGCAATTCGCAGAAGCTCGACGGCGGTTCGATGTTCGGCAATGCGCCGAAGGCCATGTGGGAAAAGTGGTCGCCGCCCGACGAGCACAACCGCATCGACCTGGCCTGCCGCGCGCTGCTGGCCAGTCCGCTCAATGGCCGCACGGTGCTGTTCGAGACCGGCATCGGCGCGTTCTTCGAGCCGAAACTGCGCGAACGCTACGGCGTGCAGGAGGACCGCCACGTGCTGGTGGATTCGCTGCGCGCGGCCGGATTCGAGCACGAGGACATCGACGTGGTGGTGCTCAGCCACCTGCATTTCGACCACGCCGGCGGACTGCTCGCACCGTGGGCCGAAGGGCGTGCGCCGGAACTGCTGTTCCCGAACGCGACCTACCTGGTCGGTGCCGCGCACTGGGAGCGTGCCAGGCACCCGCATCCGCGCGACCGCGCCAGCTTCATCCCGGAACTTCCGGGCCTGCTGGAATCCAGCGGCCGGCTCGAAATCGTCGATGGCGCGCATTCGCGCGCGCTGGGCGAGTCGGTGCGTTTCAGCTTCAGCGACGGGCATACGCCCGGACTGATGCTGGCGGAGATCGCCGGGCCGGAAACAGTGGACGGCCAGCCACATGGCGGCGTCGTGTTCTGCGCCGACCTGATCCCCGGGCGCTCCTGGGTGCACCTGCCGATCACCATGGGCTACGACCGCAACGCCGAGCTGCTGATCGACGAAAAGCGCGCCTTCCTGGAAGACAAGCTCGCGCGCAACGTGCACCTGTTCTTCACCCACGACCCCGGCTGTGCGCTGGCCCAGGTGGTGCGCGACGCGAAGGGGCGGTTCGGCACCGCCCACGAAGTCGCCGAATTGCAGGCCCGGCCGCTGGCAGCCTGAGGCTGGCACAATCGCCGGGTCTTCCGACCTGGACCTTGCGCATGGCCCCGACGCCCCGCATCACCCTGCTGGTCGCTTCGCTGCACGTCCTGTTCTACCTGTTCCTGTCGATGCGAGTGATCCTGCACCGCAAGGCGCACCGGATCGGCGTGGGTACCGGCGGCAACGAGGCGATGACGCGCAGGGTGCGGGTCCATGCCAATTTCGCCGAGTACGTGCCGCTGGCCCTGCTGATGCTGGCCCTGCTCGAACTGTCCGGTACCGCCGCAGGCGTGTTGTGGGCCTGCGGTCTGGTGCTGCTGCTGGCGCGCGTGGCGCATGCGATCGGACTGGGTGGATCGGCCGGCTACTCCGCCGGTCGCTTCGGCGGCACGATCCTCACGTTCGCCGTGCTGCTGGCGATGGCGCTGCTCGGCGTATGGCGCTTTCTCGCGCAGGCCATGCTGTGAGCGCCGGGCTCGCGGCGCGGCTGCTCCTGCTGCTCGGTGGCATCGGGGCGTGCGTGGCGTGCCAGACGCAGGATCCATTCGCCGGAACGACGGCTCACGTCGGCCAGGTGCGGATGAACCAGCTCGGCTTCCTGCCAGGCGCGCAGAAGCTGGCGGTCGTGGAAGGCGACCGCGCGCTTGCGTTCGTGGTGGAGCGCGAGGAGGGTGGCGGCGTGGTGCTCAGCGGGACGACCACGGCGCCCGCCGCGTGGAAGCCGGCACGGCGCGAGGCGGCCATCGCCGACCTCGGCGCGCTGACCGCGCCCGGGCGCTACCGGGTCCGGGTGGAAGGGCTGCCGCCTTCCGATCCGTTTCCGGTGGACGCGCAGGCCTATTCTGCATTGGCCGACGCATCGCTGAAGTCGTTCTACCTGATCCGTTCGGGCACGCCGGTCGAGGCCGCGCATGCGGGCCGGTTCGCGCGCGCGGCCGGCCATCCGGATGAAACCGTCGAGATCCACGCCTCCGCAGCGTCGCCGGGGCGCCCGGCCGGAACCGTGGTGTCCGCGCCCGGCGGCTGGTACGACGCCGGCGACTACAACAAGTACGTGGTCAATTCCGGCATCACCACCTGGACGTTGCTGGCGGCCTACGAACATTTCCCGGAATTCTTCCGCGGCCGCGAACTGGGCATCCCGGAAAGCGGCGACGGCGTGCCGGACATCCTCGACGAGGCCTGGTGGAACCTGCGCTGGATGCTGGCGATGCAGGATCCCGGCGACGGCGGCGTGTACCACAAGCTCACCAACCTGCGCTTCGACGGCATGGTGATGCCCGACCAGGCCGTCAAGCGTCGTTACATGGTCGGCCGTTCCACCGCGGCGGCGCTGGATTTCGCCGCAGTGATGGCCACTGCCAGCCGCGTCTATGCCAGCTACGAGGCGCAGTTTCCCGGCGAGCCGGCGCGGATGCGTGCGGCAGCCGAAGCCGCGTGGCGCTGGGCGCAGGCCCATCCCGATTCGTTCTACCGGCAGCCGCAGGACGTGCGCACGGGCGCCTACGGCGACGAGAAGCTGGACGACGAGTTCGCCTGGGCCGCGGCGGAGCTGTACCTGCTCACCGGCGATGCGCACTACCTCGAGGCGTTCGCCAGGCACGCACGCGATGCGGACGTGCCGAACTGGGCCGATGTCGGCGCGCTGGGTTGGATCTCCCTGGCCGCGCACCGCCAGCGGTTGCCCGCGGCGTCGCGGGATGCGGCGGAACGGCAGGTCGGCCAGCTCGCCGCGCGCCTGGCCGCGCAGTCGCGGGAGTCGCCATGGCGGGTGGCGATGCAGCCGCGCGACTTCGTCTGGGGCAGTAATGCCGTAGCGCTGAACCAGGCCATGGTGCTGCTGCAGGCCTACCGGCTGGAGCGGGAACGTACGTACCTGGACGCGGCGCAGTCGCAGCTGGACTACGTGCTCGGCCGCAATCCGCTGGGCGTGTCCTTCGTCACCGGCCACGGACTGCGCACGCCGATGCACATCCACCACCGGCCGTCGCAGGCCGACGGCATCGCATCGCCGGTGCCGGGCCTGCTTTCCGGTGGACCCAATCCGAGCCAGCAGGATCGGGCCGACTGCAAGGGCGTGGCGCACTACAGGAGCGCGGTACCCGCGCTGTCGTGGATCGACCACGACTGCAGCTACGCCAGCAACGAGACCGCGATCAACTGGAACGCGCCCCTGGTCTACGTCAGTTCCGCGATCCAGTACCTGGCGCCCTTGTAGGCGCCGCCTGAAGTGGGCTCCTGCAGGAGAAAATCTGTTGGACGTGGACGCAGCGTCGCCCGACGCGGCTACAGGCGCGTGCCGAAGATGCGGTCGCCCGCATCGCCCAGGCCGGGCAGGATGTAGCCCTTCTCGTTGAGGCGCCGGTCGATCGCGGCCGTATAGACCTCCACGTCCGGATGCGCCGCTTCCAGGTTGGCCAGGCCTTCCGGTGCGACGACCAGGAACACGCCCTTGATCCGGCGCGCACCGGCGCGCTTGAGCATGTCGATCGTGGCGATCAGGGTGCCGCCGGTCGCCAGCATCGGATCCAGGATCAGCGCATCGCGCTCGTCGAGGCGGCCGGTCAGGCGCTCGAAGTACGGCACCGGTTGCAGCGTTTCCTCGTCGCGCGCTAGGCCCACCACGCTGACCTTGGCTGCGGGAATCAACGCCAGCACGCCCGGCAGCATGCCCAGTCCGGCGCGCAGGATCGGCACCACGGTGATCTTGGCTCCGGCAATGCGCCGCACCTGCACCTCGCCAGCCCAGCCGGGCATGGTCGCCGCCTCGGTTTCCAGGTCGGCGGTGGCCTCGTAGGCAAGCAGGGTGCCCAGCTCGGTGACCAGCTCGCGGAAGCCCTTGGTGCTGAGCGCGGCATCGCGCAGCAGGCCGATCTTGTGCTGGACCAGCGGATGGCGGACTTCGACGGTTTTCATGGCAGCGGCTCCGAATGACACCGGCCAGTCTGCCCCAAGGCGCGCGCCCGTTGGAAGGTGCGGAACAGGAGGAACCGGCACCTCCTGTGCGCGCCGGCCCTTGCGCGGGCCGACGCGTTCGCCGCGTTCGCGTCAGGCCGCCGAGGCCTGCTCCCGTTGCGGGCCCTCGCGCAGGGCGCGGCCGACCAGCGACACCAGCAGGTCGAGCTCTTCCTCGTCCATGCCGAAGTGCGGGGTGAAGCGCAGCGAGTTCTCGCCGCCGTGGATCACGTTGACGCCCTGCTGGCGCAACCATTCCTCGGTGGAGCCGGCGCCGTAGCACTTGAACTGGGGGGCCAGTTCGCACGAGAACAGCAGGCCGGTGCCCTGGACCTTGGTGATCAGGCCACCGAGTTCGGCCCTGAGGCGTTCGAGTTTCTGCACGGCCTGTGCGCCGCGCACGCGGATGTTCTCGCGCACCTGCGGGGTCAGCAGGGCCAGCGTCGCGCAGGCCACGTCCAGCGCGCGCGGATTGGTGGTCATGGTGTTGCCGTACACGCCCTTGCGGTACAGCGAGGCGGCGTGCGCGGTCACCGCCAGCACCGACAGCGGGAACTGGGCGGCGTTGAGCGCCTTGGAGTAGGTCTCCATGTCCGGCGGTTCGACGCCCTCGAAGCCGGGGTAGTCGACCAGCGAGAGCACACCATGCGCGCGCAGGCCGGCCTGGATCGAATCGATCAGCAACAGGCTGCCGTGGTCGCGGGTCAGTTCGCGCGCGGCGGCGTAGAACTCCACCGGCACGGCGCGGCCCGGGTCGCCTTCGCCCATGACCGGCTCCAGGAATACCGCTTCGATGAACCAGCCTTTCGTCGCCGCGTCGGCGAAGGCCTGGCGCAGTGCGGCCACGTCGTAGGGCGGGATCACGATCACCGAGTCCTCGCCGCGGTAGCTGGCCAGGTGCTGCACGTAGGCACGGCGGCTGGAATCGGAATACAGGCCCGGGCGGTCGGTCCGGCCATGGAAGCTGCCCTTGACCACGACGCGCTTGATCGTCGCGCCGGCGTGGCGCGCGCCCGGGTCGGTCTGCAGCTTGGCGTTGATGTCGACGATGCGGGTGGCCAGGCCCACGGCTTCGGAGCCGGAGTTGAGGCACATGAAGCGCTCGTAGGGGCAGCCGCCGCGGGACTGCCCGATTTCCCGGCGCAGCGCACCGATGAAACGGTGCTGGGCCAGGTTGGGGGTCATCACGTTGGCCATCACCTGCGGCCGTGCCATCGCCTCGAGCACCGCGGCCGGGGCGTGGCCGAAGCCGAGCATTCCGTAGCCGCCGGCGTCGTACAGCACGGCGCCCTTGAGGGTCACCACCCAGGGGCCACGCGCGGCGAGGGCGACATAGGGGGTGATGCAGTCGTCGGCATAGAAGTTGACGAAGCCGGCCTGCAGCGCCTCGATCTGCGCGCTTTCGTCCAGGTCGAGCAGCCCGGTGATGTCATTGCGCAGGCGGGCGTACTCCGCAGCGGCAGCCTCGATGGCAGCGGACAGGTCCGGATGCGAGCCCGCCAGGCGGGTGACGCTGGCGTCGTCCAGGCCGGCGGTCAGGCGTTGGCCTGCGTGCGAGCGCAGAGGGGCGAGGGGGGCAAGGACGGACATGCGGATCTCCCGGACAAAGGGCCCTGACAATGGGCTATCAGCCTATTATCTGGATGGGATCGTCGATTGGCAGCTATGATCCGCGCAGGAATCCATTGAATTTCGTCGAATCGACGAAACCGGACGGGCGAATTGAAGATCACCGATGCCGACGAACAGCTCCTGTCCCTGCTCAGGGAGGACGCGCGCGCCTCGACCGCGCAGATCGCGCGCCGTCTCGACCTGTCGCGGACCACGGTGCAGAGCCGGATCGACCGGCTCGAGCGCGCCGGCGTGATCCGCGGCTACACCGTGCGCGTGGACGAAGGCGTGGAGCAGGCGCGGATCCGGGCGCACATCATGATCACCGTGTTTCCCAAGAAGATGGCTGTGGTGGTCAAGGAACTGCACGCGATCCCGGAAGTGCGCACGCTGCAGTCCGTCAGCGGCACTTACGACCTGGTCGCGCTGGGCGTGGTGGCCGACGTGCACCAGATGGACCTGCTGACCGACCGGATCGGCGCGATCGACGGGGTCGAGCGCACCTCCTCGGCCATCGTGCTGTCGACCAAGTTCGAGCGCTGAGGCTTCGCGGGCCAACCGGGGCGGGCCGCTACAATGGGCGGCTTCCACCCGTGCCCGGGCGCCCGCCGAACCGCTGCCTTGAAGAAGTCCGATTTCAACTACGCGCTGCCTGAGGAACTGGTCGCCCAGGCCCCGCTGGCGGAGCGATCCGCCAGCCGGTTGCTGCTCGTGCCGCCGGTCACGGGTGCGTTCTCCGACCTGCAGGTGCGCGACCTGCCCGGGTTGCTGCAGCCGGGCGACCTGCTCGTGTTCAACGACACCCGGGTGATCCCGGCGCGCCTGTTCGGACAGAAGGACAGCGGCGGCCGGGTCGAGATCCTGATCGAACGGCTGCTGCCCGGCGAGCAGGCGCGTGCCCAGGTACGCGCAAGCAAGTCGCCCAAGCCGGGCAGCAAGATCGCGCTGGACGGCGGCGGCCGGGCCGAGGTGCTGGGTCGCGATGGCGAGTTCTACGACCTGCGCTTCGAGGTCAAGGGCGGACTGGAGGCGTGGCTGCTGAAGGTCGGCCGCCTGCCATTGCCGCCCTACATCCGCCGCGAGCCGGGCCAGGACGATGCCGAGCGCTACCAGACCGTGTTCGCCAGGCAGGTGGGCGCCGTGGCCGCGCCCACCGCCGGCCTGCACTTCGACGAGCCGCTGCTGGCCACGCTGCGCGAGCGCGGAGTGCAGTTCGGACACGTGACCCTGCACGTGGGCGCGGGCACCTTCCAGCCGGTGCGGGTGGACGACGTGCGCCAGCACACCATGCACAGCGAATGGCTCAACGTCGGCGCCGAGCTCGTCGCGCAGGTGAGGCGCACGCGCGAAGCCGGGGGCAGGGTGGTGGCGGTGGGTACGACGGTGGTGCGCGCGCTCGAGAGCGCGATGCGCGACGGCGAGCTCGCGCCTTTTGCCGGCGAAACCCGTATTTTCATCTTCCCCGGCTACCGGATCCGCAGCGTCGACGCGTTGCTGACCAACTTCCACCTGCCCGAAAGCACCTTGCTGATGCTGGTGTCGGCCTTCGCCGGCAAAGAGCGGGTGTTCGATGCCTACCGCCACGCGGTGGAGCAGCGTTACCGCTTCTTCTCCTACGGCGACGCGATGCTGCTGTGGGGGCAGGATTCCCAGGCGCGAAGACGCGCCGCAGCCACTGCCTGGGCCTAGCCCGAGCCGCGCCGGCCCCGGGGACTTGCGTCGCCAGCCGCCACGCATCCGGTGCGGAAGCCGATCGGCGACAATACGTCCCCCAACGTCCCCAGCAGTTCAATGTCCCGATTGCAGTTCCAGCTCAAGACCACCGATGGCGCGGCGCGCCGCGGCCGCCTGGCTTTCCCGCGCGGCACGGTGGAGACGCCGGCGTTCATGCCGGTCGGCACCTATGGCTCGGTCAAGGGCGTGCTGCCGGACCAGGTCCGCGCGCTGGGCGCCGAGATCATCCTCGGCAACACCTTCCACCTGTACCTGCGTCCGGGCCTCGAGGTGATCGGCGCGCATGGCGGCCTGCACGGCTTCACCCGCTGGAACGGGCCGATCCTCACCGATTCGGGTGGTTTCCAGGTGTTCTCGCTGGCGCACCGGCGCAAGATCACCGAGCAGGGCGTGACCTTCGCTTCGCCGACGGATGGCGCCAAGGTGTTCCTGGGCCCGGAGGAGAGCATGCGCATCCAGCAGGTGCTCGACTCGGACGTGGTGATGATCTTCGACGAGTGCACGCCGTACCCGGCCACCGCGGACGTCGCCCGGCGTTCGATGGAGCTGAGCCTGCGCTGGGCGCAGCGTTCGCGCAACGCGCACGACGAACTGGGCAACGACGCCGCACTGTTCGGCATCGTCCAGGGCAGCGTCTATCCGGACCTGCGCAGCCGTTCGCTGGATGGCCTGCATGCGATCGGCTTCGACGGCTATGCGATCGGTGGCCTGGCGGTGGGCGAGCCCGAGCACGAGCGCAACGCCATGCTCGAACACCTGCATCCACGCCTGCCGGCCGACCGGCCACGCTACCTGATGGGCGTGGGCCGTCCCGAGGACCTGGTCGAAGGCGTGGCTCGCGGCGTGGACATGTTCGATTGCGTGATGCCGACCCGCAACGCCCGCAACGGGCACTTCTTCACTTCCTTCGGCACGGTCCGGATCCGCAACGCGAAGTACGAGCGCGACATGGACCCGATCGAGCCGGGCTGCGGCTGCGTGGCTTGCGCCGGTGGCTACACCCGCAGCTACCTGCGCCACCTGGACCGCTGCAACGAGATGCTGGCGCCGATGCTCGGCACCCTGCACAACCTCTGGTACTACCAGAAGCTGATGGCCGACATGCGCGCGGCGATCGAGGCAGGCCGGTTCCAGGCCTTCCGGACGGGGTTCTACGCGGCCCGCGGCGCTGCCGTGCCCGCCGATCCGGCCTGACCGGTAGCCCCCATGGGGAACCCCGGGCCGTAAAACCGGTCACAGGCAGGCCTTGCAACCGGCCCGGGTCGCCCCTATGGCATACTCCGCGGCTATTTTCCGCAAAACTGGACGATCCCGATGAGCTTCCTCGACCTCCTGATCCCGGCCGCCCATGCCCAGGCCGCCGGTGGCCAACCGCAGGGCGGCGGCTTCGGCATGCTGCTGTTCCCGATCATCCTGATCGCGATCATGTACTTCCTGATGATCCGCCCGCAGATGAAGCGGCAGAAGGAACACAAGGGCATGCTCGACAAACTGTCGCGCGGCGACGAGGTCATCACCTCGGGCGGCGTGGCCGGCACGGTCACCGACATCGGCGACAACTTCGTCACCGTCGAGATCGCCGACAACGTGCGCGTCCGCGTGCAGAAGGCGGCCATCGGCAACGTGCTGCCCAAGGGCACCCTGAAGTCCGCCTGATCCTCCCGTCCCACCGATGAGCGTGGTCCCGCGGGGCGGGACCGCGCGGGGTCCCGCAATGCTCGAATTTCCCCGCTGGAAGTACTTCGTCATCCTGCTGGTGCTGGCGCTCAGCGTGGTCTACGCGCTGCCCAACATCTACCAGAGTGACTACGCCGTACAGATCACCGGCAACCGTGGCGCGGCGCTGGATGATGCGCTGAAGACCCGGGTCGGTGGCTACCTCGAGGCCGCCGCCGTGCAGCCCAAGTCGGTGGCGGTGGAAGGCGACAGCCTGATGGTCCGCCTGGCCGACGCCAACGCGCAGACCCTGGCCGCGGACGCGTTGCGCAGCAACCTGGGCGAGAACTACACCGTCGCCCTGAACCTGGCCTCCAATGTGCCGCCGTGGCTGGACCGGATCGGCGCCGCTCCGATGGTGCTGGGCCTGGACCTTCAGGGCGGCGTGCACTTCGTGCTGCAGGTCGACCAGAAGGCCGCGCTGGAGAAGCGCGTCGATGCCTACGTGGAAGACGTGCGCGTGACCCTGCGCGACAACCGCATCCGCTACACCGCGGTCGACCGTCGCGCCGACCACAGCATCGCCATCACCCTGGCCTCCGACGCCGACCCGGCCAAGGCCCGCGAGCAGCTGGCCAAGGTGATGCCGACCCTGGCCGTGGAAGGCGCGGGCAGCCGTATGGTCGTGAGGATTCCGGAAGCCGAACTGGGTGCCATTTCCGAAGGTGCGCTGAAACAGAATATCGACACCCTGCGCAATCGCGTCAACGAGCTGGGCGTGGCCGAGCCGATCATCCAGCGCCAGGGCAACGACCGTATCGTCGTGCAGCTGCCCGGCGTGCAGGACACCGCGGCGGCCAAGCGCATGATCGGTGCTACCGCGACGCTCGAATGGCGTGCGGTGATCGACGGCAATGCCGCCGATGCTGTCGCCAGCGGTCGCGTGCCACCGGAAGCCAAGGTTTTCTACCGCCGCACCGGTGAGCCAGTTCTGCTGAGCAAGCGCGTGATCGTCACCGGCGACCAGATGCAGACCGCCTCGGCCATGGTTGACCAGAATGGCCAGCCGGGGGTCAGCGTGACCCTGAGCAACGTGGGCGGCGACCGCATGTTCGACTTCACCAGCGCCAACGTCGGCAAGCCGATGGCGGTGGTGTTCACCGAGCGCGTCCCGCAGGTGACCATGGTCAATGGTGAGGAGGTGCGCAGCTTCCGGGTCAGGGAAGAGGTGATCAACACCGCCACCATCCAAGGCGTATTCGGCAAGAATTTCCAGACCACCGGTCTTGAGAAGGCCGAGGCCGAGGACCTGGCCAAGCTGCTGCGCGCCGGCTCGCTGGCCGCGCCGATGGACTTCGTCGAAGAGCGCATCGTCGGTCCGAGCCTGGGCGCGGAGAACGTGGAGCGCGGCGTGACCGCGGTGCTGTACGCGTTCCTGTTCACCCTGGTGTTCTTCGGCGTGTACTACCGCATGTTCGGCCTGATCACCGGCGTGGCGCTGATGTTCAACCTGCTGATCGTGGTCGCGGTCATGTCGCTGTTCGGCGCAACCATGACCTTGCCGGGCTTCGCCGGCCTGGCCCTGTCGATCGGCCTGTCGGTGGACGCCAACGTGCTGATCAACGAGCGCATCCGCGAGGAACTGCGTGCCGGCGTGCCGCCGAAGACCTCGATCGTCACCGGTTACGACAAGGCCAGCGGCACCATCCTCGACGCCAACCTGACCGCGATCATCGCCGGCATCGCCCTGTACGCCTTCGGCACGGGCCCGCTGAAGGGCTTCGCCGTGACCCTGATGATCGGCATCCTGGCGTCGATGTTCACCGCCATCACCGTCTCGCGCGCGATCGTCACGCTGGTCTATGCCCGCCGCAAGAAGCTCAAGTCCCTGGCCATCTGACGGGAAGCAAACACACACATGAATATCTTCCCGCTGACCCTGATCCCGAACGACACCCGCATCGACTTCATGCGGATGCGCTGGGTGTCACTGACCATCGCGGCGCTGCTGTTCGTCGCCTCGATCGGCACCGTCGTCGTCAATGGCTTCAACTACGCCCTGGACTTCACCGGTGGCACCGTGGTCGAGGTGCGGTTCGACCATGCGGTCGACATCGATGGCGTGCGCGAACGCCTGGCTTCGGCCGGTTACGAGGGCGCGCAGGTGCAGAGTTTCGGCAGCGGCAACGACCTGCTGGTCCGCCTGCAGCCGCGCGATGGCCAGACCACCACCGATGCCAATAACCGCACGGCGCAGGAGGTGCTTGCCGCCGCGTCCCTGCCCGACAACGCCGCGAACCTGCAGCGCACGGAGTTCGTTGGCCCGCAGGTGGGTGACGAGCTGGCCCGCAACGGCCTGTACGCGGCGCTGTTCGTGGTGGTGGGCTTCCTGATCTACATCGGCGCCCGCTTCGAGTGGAAGTTCGCGGTCGTGGCCACCGCGACCACGTTGTTCGACGTGCTGGTGACGGCGGCGTTCTTCTCCTGGACCGGCCGCGATTTCGACCTGACCGTGCTCGCCGGCCTGCTGGCGGTGATGGGCTTCTCGATCAACGACACCATCGTGGTGTTCGACCGCGTCCGCGAGAATTTCCGCAGCCTGCGCGTCGAGCCGCTGGAAGTGATGAACCGCTCGATCAACCAGACCCTGTCGCGCACGATCATCACCTCGGTGGTGTTCTTCCTGTCGGTGCTGGCGCTGTACCTGTACGGCGGCGGCTCGCTGGAAGGCTTGGCCATGAGCCAGATGATCGGCGCGGTGATCGGCACGCTGTCCTCGATCTTCATCGCCTGTCCGCTGCTGACGGTAGGCTTCCTCAAGGTCACCAAGCAGGACCTGCTGCCCAAGGCCAAGGACGAAGAGGCGCTGGCGCGGCGCCCGTAACAGGGCCGCGGCAACGCCACAGAAAAGCCGCCCCTCGGGGCGGCTTTTTCTTTGACCGTGCCACAGGTGCGGCAGGGATGCGAGGCCTGGATGCGGGCCGCGGGGGCGCCGCGCCTTGCTCAGTTGAACGCTGCGGCGTACCCGGTGTTCACCACCAGCTTCTGCAGTTCGCCGGCGACCTTCACGTTGCCGGCGATGATCTGCCGGGCTTCCGGGCCTCGCTCGTCCATGCGCGCGGTACCGGCGCCGCGGAAATCGCAGATGCGGCCACCGGCCTCGCGCACCAGCAGCACGCCGGCGGCGATGTCCCAGGCCTTCACCCCGGCCTCGAAGTAGGCGTCCATGCGGCCGCAGGCCACGTAGGCCAGGTCCAGCGCGGCCGAGCCGGTGCGGCGCACGTCCTCGGCATGGACCAGCAGCGAATCCACGCACTTGAGCTGGGCGCTGGCGCGCGGGCGTTCGCGCGGCGGAAAGCCGGTGCCGACCACGGCGCCGGCCAGGTCCTTGCGGTCGGCCACGCGGATCTTCTTGTCGTTGAGCACCGCGCCGGCGCCACGGCTGGCGGTGAACAGCTCGTTGCGCAGCGGGTCGAAGATCACTGCGTCGATCGGCTCGCCGTTGTCGACCAGGGCGATCGAGACGCAGTAGTGGGGGAAGCCACGCAGGTAGTTGCTGGTGCCGTCGAGCGGGTCGATCACCCACTGGAAGCGGCCCTGCCGGCCCGGCTGGTGGCCGCCTTCCTCGCCGAGCACGCCATAGTCCGGGTAGGCCCGGCGCAGTTCCTTGACGATCACCTTCTCGGCGTCGGCATCGACCTCGCTCGCGTAGTCCATGCGCTGCTTTTCGACCACGTTCAGCGCATCGAGGCGGTTGATGTGGCGGAGCAGGACGTTTCCGCCGAGGCGGGCGGCCTTGACCATGACGTTGACGGCGGGGGATTGCATGGCGAAAGCTCCCGGGAGGGCAGGGACGGAACGGGCGAAGGTAAAGAGCGGTCCGGCCCGCATGGCCGGTCGGGCAGTTTACCATCTGCACCATGTCTGCTCCTGTACCCCAATCGACTGCCGCCCCCGACCTCGCCGGGAACATCCGCATCGTGCTGGTCGGCACCCAGCACCCCGGCAACATCGGCGCGGCCGCACGCGCGATGAAGACCATGGGCCTGTCCCGGCTGGTCCTGGTCGCCCCCGAGAAGCCGCTCGACGACGACGCCCAGAGGCGTTCGGCCGGCGCCGAGGACCTGCTCCAGTCCGCACCGGTCCACGCGACCCTGGCCGAGGCCGTCGCCGATTGCCGGCTCGTGCTGGGCTGCACCGCGCGCAGCCGGCGGGTGCAGCTCGAGCAGCTGGAGCCCGATGCGGCCGCCGGTCGCCTGCTCCAGTTCGCCGCTGCCGATACGGTGGCGCTGGTGTTCGGGCGCGAGCGCACCGGGCTGACGAACGAGGAACTGCAGCTGTGCCACGCCTCGGTCCACATCCCTTCGGACCCGGCGTTCAGCTCGCTCAACCTGGCCGCGGCCGTGCAGGTGCTGGCCTACGAGCTGCGCCTGGCGCTGCTGGCGGCCGCTCCCGCGGACGCCGCCATCCCCCGGTCCGACGACCTGGGGGCCACGCATGAACAGGTCGAGGGCTTTTTCTCGCAGCTGGCCGAGACGCTGGACGCGATCGATTTCCACAAGGGCCGGAGCCCGGATTCGGCGATGCGCAAGCTGCGCCGCCTGTTCCTGCGCACCGACCTGACCGTGAACGAGGTCCGCCTGTTGCGCGGGGTCCTGGCCGATGCGCAGCGGATGGCACGGCTGGCCGGCGAGGGCGAGGCCGGACGTCTGTCGCCCTGAGCAGGTTTTCGCTAGGCTTTGGCATCGGAATCAGGGGGCGTGCGTTGTCCAGAGCTCGGAAGTGGATCCAGGCGGCATGCTGTGCTGCCGTCGTGGCCATGGGCTTTCCGGCCCACGCTTCCGAGGACGCCCATGTCCTGGTGCTCGGCCGCATCAGCGACGACCCCAATGCCCACTACGCCCAGCTCAAGCCGCTGCTGGACTATGTCGTGCCGCGGATGCGCGACGTGGGCATCACCGAAGGGCGCGTGCTGATGGCGCGCGACGCCCAGCAGATGGCCAGCTACCTGCGCCGCAACCGGGTCGACTGGGTCACCGAAACGGCCAGTACCGCCGTGCAGTTGCAGCAGCGCGTGGCGGCGCGGCCGCTGCTGCTGACCGAGCGCAACGGCGTCAGCAGCTACCGCACGGTGTTCTTCGTGCGGAAGGACCGCCCGATCAGCAGCCTGCGCGACCTGCGCGGCCATACCCTGGCCTTGCAGAGCACCGCCTCGACCAGCGCCTACATGGTGCCGATGACCGAACTGCTGGACGCGCATCTCTCGCCGGAAATCCTGCTGGCGCCTTCGGACGTGCCATCGGAGGACCGGGTCGGGTATGTCTTTGCGCGATCGGAACTCAATATCGCCTCCTGGGTGCACAAGGGCATGGTCGACGCCGGTGCGCTGAGCAGCGTGGACTGGGACGATCCCCAGCGCGTGCCGGACGCATTCCGCTCCGATTTCCGCGTCATCCACCAGAGCCATTCCTATCCGCGCGCGCTGGAGCTGGTGCGCGCGGGCATGGAGCCGCGGGTCGAGGCGAGGCTGCGCGAGGTTCTGTTGCAGGCCGCGGACGACCCGGCCGCACGCGATGCACTCAAGCTGTTCTTCAACACCTCGCGCTTCCTGGCCCTGGACCGGGACTCGGAGCGGGCGCTGGAAGTGCTGAAGAAGGGCGTGCAGCGCGTACGCGCGGAGGTCGAATGAAGCCCAGGTTCGGCCTGCAGGCGCGTTTCCTGGTGGCGATCACGCTCATGCTGGGTGTGGTGGTGCTGGTATTGGTGCTGCTGATGCAGCGCCAGCAGCAGATGCGCCAGGAGACCGAATCGATCAGTCGCGAAGCGGTCCACCGGCTGGTCGACACCTACCTGCGCGACCATGCCGCGTCGCTGGCACGCCGGGTCGCCGAGCGTCTCGCCAACCCCATGTACTACCGCGACCTGGATGCCATCGGCACCGTGGTGCGCGACAACTCGCGCGACAGCCTCGTCGACTACATCCGCGTGTACGACCTTGAGGGCCGGCTGGTGCACGACGGCTCGGTGGAGATCGCCGATTTCGGCAAACGGATGGACGATCCGCTCGCCGCCCAGGCCATCGCCGCCGACGGCCTGCACGTGCAGGTCTCGCCGACGGTGGTGGACGCGTCGACGCCCGTCATGGTCGGCAGCGAGCGCGTGGGCGGTGTCCGCGTGGGCCTGGACCTGCAGGTGGCCGGACGCTACGAGCAGAAGAACCTGTCCGAGCTGGGCGCGCTGATGGACGACCTCGCCAAGCGCCACCTGGGCTGGCTTGCGTTGCCGCTCGGCCTGCTGGCGCTGGTTTCGATCCTCGCCGCCTGGTACGTGCAGCGCACCCTGGTCAAGCCGATCCGCTGGCTGGCGGCGTCCGCGCGTCGGATCGAATCGGGCGATTACACGGTCGAGCGCCTGCACAGCGCACGCACCGATGAGATGGGCGACCTGGTCCGCACCTTCGGCCGGATGAGCGAGGCCGTAGCCCGGCATGACCGCGAAGTGCGGCGCATGGCCTACACCGACGCGCTGACCGGCCTGACCAACCGCCTGGCCTTCCGCGAGAGCCTGGACCACCGTTTGATGCTGCTGCGCGGCGCCGGCCGCCAGCTGGCCCTGCTGTTCGCCGACATCGACGACTTCAAGCGGGTCAACGACACCCTGGGCCATGAAGCCGGCGACGAGGCGCTGCTGCAGTTCGCCAACCGCATCCGCGAAGCCGTGGACAAGTACGGCGGAGACGACGCGCTGCTGGCGCGCTTCGGCGGCGACGAGTTCGTGATCCTGATCCAGGAAGGCGACGTGCGCGCCGCCGCCACGCGCCTGGCCGAAGTGCTGGTGGCCGAATTGCGCCGGCCGCTGGACATCCAGGACCGGCAGGTGTTCCTCGGCACGTCGATCGGCATCACCCTGTTCCCCGAGGACGCCTCCAGCGCCAGCGCGCTGATGAAGAACGGCGACATCGCCATGTACCAGGCCAAGGTCGCGGGCAAGAACGGCCATCGTTTCTACAGCCGTGCCATGGACCACGCGGTCGAACGCCGCGTGCACATGGAGCAGGAACTGCGCGGTGCGTGGGAGCGCGGCGAGCTGAGCGTGGTCTACCAGCCGGTCTGCCGGACCAGCGACGGCCGCGTGGTCGGCGCCGAGGCCTTGCTGCGCTGGCAGCACCCGATGCTGGGCATGATCGCGCCGTCGGTGTTCATCGATGTCGCCGAGCAGAGCGGCCTGATCGAGGGCATCGGTCCGCGCGTGCTGCGCACCGCGTGCACCGAGGCGATGCGCTGGGCCGGCATGGGCGACGGCAACGACCGCCTGTTCGTGTCGGTGAACGTGTCGCCACGGCAGTTGCGCAAGGGCGACCTGCCGGACATCGTCGCCGAGTGCCTGCGCGAGACCGGGTTGCCGGCGTCCTCGCTGCACCTCGAGCTGACCGAGACCGCGGTGATCAGCGACGAGCTGCAGGCCGCGGCGATGCTCGCGCGCCTGCACAGCACAGGGGTCAAGGTCTGGCTGGACGACTTCGGTACCGGCTTCTCGGGGCTGAGCCACCTGCGCCGCGTGCCGGTGGACGGGGTCAAGATCGACCGCAGTTTCGTGGCCGACCTGCAGCGCGACCCGGACGACCTCGCCCTGACCACGGCGATCATCGCCATGGCCCATTCGCTCGGGATCACGGTCGTGGCCGAGGGCGTGGAGAAGGAAGCGCAGTACAACCTGCTGTGCGAACGCGGCTGCGACCTGGTCCAGGGGTACTGGCTGAGCCATCCGATCAGCGCGACCGAATTCGCCCACCTGCTGGCGCGCCGCGGCCGCTGAGCGGGCGCTAGAACAGCTGTTCCAGCCAGCGGCCGAGTACGACGACCAGCCGTTCCGACAACAGGCCCATCGACAGCAGCGAGGCGGTGGACACCAGCCACAGCGCGAGCAACAGCGCGCCGTCGCGTTCCATCAACGCCAGTGCGAACAACAGCAGCGTGCCGGCGAACAGGTAGTTGGTCATCGGCACCGGCAGCGCCAGCAGCAGGCCCAGCGCCACCAGCAACAGGCCGGTGAAGGCGTTCGCCGCGCGGTTGCCGGTGAGTACCTGCAGGCGCGGCCGGACCAGATGTTCGAGCCGGGCCATCCAGGGCGTGATCCGGTTGCAGAATCGCGCCATCGTGCGGCGTCGCGGGCCGCGACGGCCGATGAAGCCGGGGACCCACGGCCGGCGCAGGCCGACCAGCAACTGCAGGCCGATCAGCATCACCAGCGGGCCGCTGACCACGCCGCCCGCGCCGGGAATCGGGATGAATCCCGGCAGGATCGACACGAACAGGAACATGCCGAAGGCGGTGCGGCCCAGTCCCTGCAGCAGCCCGTCGAGGGTCAGGACCTGGTCGGGGTCGCCATGGGTGAACGATTGCAGCAGCCGGGCGATGCCATTGCCCGATGGCCCGGACGGCGTCGAGCCGGAGGGTGGCCCTCCCGCCGGGTCAGTCGGCGAGTTCATCGCCGTGGTGTTGCGGCAGGCGGCGCAGCAGCAGCTTGTCCACGCGCGCGCCGTCCAGGTCGACCACCTCGATCCGCCAGCCGGCCCAGTCGAAGTGCTCGCCGACATGCGGAATCCGGCCGAAGTGCGCGATGCACATGCCTGCCAGGGTGTGGTAGTCGCCTTCTTCGGCGTCCGGCAGCGCCGCGCCGTCCATCAGTTCACGCAGGTCCTCGGTCGGCAGGGTGCCGCCGACCAGCAGCGAGCCGTCGTCGCGCGTCACCACCAGCGCGTCCTCGTCGGTGTTCTCGGTGGCCTGCAGCCGGCCGACGATCGCGCCCATCAGGTCGCTGATCGTGACCAGGCCCTGGATCTCGCCGTACTCGTCCACCACCAGCGCCACCGACTGCTGTTCCTCGCGGAAGATCTCCAGCAGCTTCATCGCATGGGTGGATTCGGAGACGAACAACGGTGCGCGCAGGTTGCGGAACAGGCCGTCGTCCGGCAGCGCGCCCGGCGCGTGGAGGAGCAGCGACTTGACCTCGAGGATGCCGGCCACGTCCTGGTCGTTGTCGCGATAGACCGGATAGCGCGAGAACTGGTGCTCGCGCATGGTTTCCAGGTTCTCCTCCGCCGGGACCCGGGTATCGAGCCAGGCGATGCGGTTCCGCGGCGTCATCAGGCTGGCGGCGGTGCGGTCGCCCAGGCGGATGACCCGGTTGACCATGTCGCGTTCGTGCGCGTCGATCACCCCCTGCTCGTGGCTCTCGGCCACCAGCATGCGGATCTCCTCTTCGCTGATCGTGCTGGCCTGGTCCTTGCCCAGGCCGATCAGGCGCAGGACCAGTCGCGTGGTGTGCGAAAGCAGCCACACGAACGGGAATGCGATCCTCGCCAGCCATCCCATGGGCATGGCGACGAAGCTGGCGATCTGCTCGGGCGCGGTGATCGCCACGCGCTTGGGCACCAGCTCGCCGAAGATGAGGGTGAGGAAGGTGATCAGGCCGACCGCGATGAACTTGCCGATGGTCTCGGCATACGGGTCCAGAGCCGGAAGGACGCGCTCGATCCAGCCGGCGATGGCCAGGCCGATGGCCTCGCCGCCGAACAGGCCGGTAAGCACGCCGATCAGGGTGATCCCGATCTGTACCGTGGACAGGAAGCTCTCGGGTTTCTCGGACAGCGCCAGCGCCTTGGCGGCGCGCTTGCTGGACTGGGCCAGCTGCTTGAGCCGGCTCTTGCGCGAGGTCATCACCGACATCTCCGACATCGCGAAGAAGCCGTTGAGCAGGACCAGGGCAAGCACGACCAGGAGTTCAGCCATGGGGCGGCACCCCGCGGCATGGCGATGGAAACAGGAGGCCGGTGGGCGCGGGGCGCAAGCGGCTGCGGAGCGGGGAGGGAGGGTCGTCGTCCATAGGATGTGCCGTAGGCACGGGCGCATCTTAGCAGAGCCTCCCCGTGCAGGCCGCGTCATGGCCGCAAGAGCCGGGTTCCCGGCCGGCTGTGCAGGCTGTCATAATTCCGCGGCATTTGGCCGCCCCTCCCGAGGCGGCGGACCTCCAATCATGTTCTCCCTGCAGACGATCTTCGGCTCCGGCAAGCAATTCTTCCTGCTCCTGGACGAAGCGGCCGAGGCTGCGCACGACAGCACCAAGGCCCTCTACCAGATGATGAAGGCCGCCGACCGGCAGCCGGCGCTGGATGCGTTCAAGCTGGCCCGCCAGCGCGAACGCACCGCATCGGAGAAGATCGGCAAGGCGCTGGTGGACAGTTTCATCACCCCGCTGGAGCGCGAGGACATCGAGGCGCTGGGTTCGGCGCTGTACAAGATCCCCAAGCAGGTCGAGAAGTTCGCCGACCGCTACTCGCTGGCGACCCAGCACCTGGCGCATATCGACTTCGCCCCGCGCGCCGCCATGCTCGAACAGGCCGCCGGCGTAGTCGTGGACATGGTCCGCGAGCTGCGCCACATGAACCTGGACCGGATGACCGCGCTCAACGAGAAGCTGCGCGCGATCGAGAACGAAGCGGACCGCCTGATGCTCGAGCTGTACCGCGACATCTATTCCGGCCGCCTGGACCACCTGCAGATGTTCCTGCTCAAGGAGTTCTTCGAGATCCTGGAGAAGGCGATCGACCGGTGCCGCGAGGCCGGGGTGGTCGCCTACCAGATCGTGCTCAAGAACAGCTGACGGACCGCCACGATGCTGACCCTCGTGCTGGTGGTGATCTTTGCCGCGCTCGTCTTCGAGTTCATCAACGGTTTCCACGACACCGCCAATTCCATCGCCACCGTGGTGGCGACCAAGGTGCTTTCCCCGGGCGCGGCGGTGTCGCTTGCGGCGGTGATGAACCTGGTCGGCGCGCTGACGGGGACCGCGGTGGCGGCGACCATCGCCACCGGCATCATCAACACCGAAGTCGTCGAAGCCTCCTCGCAGGTGATCCTGTGCGCGCTGCTGGGCGGCATCACCTGGAACCTGATCACCTGGTGGTTCGGCCTGCCGTCCTCCTCGTCGCACGCTTTGATCGGCGGCTTGTGCGGCGCCGCGCTGGCGGCCGCGCACAACGACTGGAGCGCGTTGATCTGGTCCGAGCCGGTCGGCAACTGGGCCAAGAACAAAGGCCTGCTGTGGAAGGTGTTCCTGCCGATGATCACCTCGCCGGTGGCCGGCTTCCTCCTCGGCGTGACGATGATGGTGCTGCTGTGGGCGATCATCGCCGGCATGGCCCGCGCCGGCGGCGTGCTGGGGCGGCTGGCCCGGCCGCGCTGGGTCAATGCGTTCTTCGGCAAGGCGCAGATCCTGTCGGCCGGCTACATGGGCTTCGCCCACGGCCACAACGATGCGCAGAAGACCATGGGCATCATCGCCCTGACGTTGATGGGCGCAGAGGCGGCCGGCACCCTCGACAACCTGCCGGGGTGGCTCGCGTTCCTGCATCCAAGTGCCGGCGGCGACAAGGAAATCGCGCTGTGGATCGTGATCACCTGCGCCATCGTCATGGCGCTGGGCACAGCGTCCGGCGGCTGGCGGATCATCAAGACGCTCGGCCACAAGATGGTCAAGCTGCATCCGATCCATGGCTTCGCCGCCGAGACCAGCTCGGCCACGGTGCTGACCGTGGCCGCGCACTTCGGTATGCCGGTGTCGACCACGCACAGCATCTCCACCGCGATCATGGGCGTGGGCTTCGCCAAGAATCCGCGCGCGCTCAAGCTGGGCGTCGTCGAGCGGATCATCTGGGCCTGGATCCTGACCATCCCGGCCGCGGCCGGCATGGCCTACCTGATCTTCAGGGCCATCGAAGCGGCCGGCTTGACCTGATGGCCGCGGCGTAGAGCGGGCGAGGCCCGCTCTACGCTGAGTTCGCGTTACCCGTGGGAGCAGCGGGGCGGGGCCCGCTCCACAGGGCCATCGCTTGCGGGCCGGCTAGAGCAGGTCGCCTTCGGCCGACAGTGCGCGTTCCATGCGGTCGCCAAGGCCACCGATCTCGAAGACCAGGCGCTCGACCTCCGCCGGGGTGAGGCCGTCGTACGGGCGGTTCTCGCACAGCTGCAGGTAGGGCACGCCATCGAGTTCGCCGATGGCCAAGTAGCCGACGCTGCTCTGCCAGTTGAATACCAGCGCGCGCCGGGCATCGATCCCGGTGGTCGGCGCGATCACCGTGCTGACCCTCAGCAGGGGGCGCTGCTCGTCGTCCCCGTCCAGTTCGGACAGGAAGATCGACTGGTGCCGGCTGCCACCCTCCAGCGAGAGCTCGACGCAGGCGACGTATGGATCCTGCATGGTCAGCCGGAAGCCGGCGGTCAGCAGGTGGCTGCGGATCTGTTCGAAATTGCGCATGTCCGTCCTTGTGATCCCCCACGGGTATGCTAGCGGCTGATGGCTGCCGCGTCTTCCAGCGAGGAATCCACACGTCGCATCCTCGCGGCGGTGCGTGCGATTCCTGCAGGAAGCGTCGCCGGTTACGGCGAGGTGGCGCGGCGTGCCGGCCTGCCGGGACGCGCCCGGCTGGCTGCGCGGGTGCTGGCCGGCAACGAGGATCCCGCGCTGCCCTGGCACCGCGTGCTGCGCGCGGACGGGCGCATCGCGTTCCCCGAGGGCTCCAGCGGCTACCGCGAGCAGTGCCGGCGGCTGCGCGCCGAGGGCGTGCGCGTGGAGGCTGGCCGGGTACAACGGGCGAAAGGCCCGCGCGACCTGGACGAGGCGGTCTGGGGTCCGGAGCAATAGACCTGGTGCGGGCCGCGGAATGGATCGATCGATTTCCGCGTCGCGCTGCAGGGCTCCCTGCGGCTGCAGGATGAGCGGGGGCGGCTATGATGGCCGGCCACTCCCATCGAGCCGCGACGCATGCTCTCGCGACTGCCTCCCGTCACCCAGGCCCTGCTGATCGCCAATGGCGCGCTGTTCCTGCTGCAGCAGGTGCTGGGCGACAGCACCTTCGCCGCCTTCATGCTCTGGCCACCGAGCGAAATGGGCTTCGATCCGTTCTCGCCGGGCCAGAATTTCCAGCCCTGGCAGCTGCTGACCTACGGGTTCCTGCACGGCGGTTTCGGCCACCTGCTGTTCAACATGCTCGCGCTGTACATGTTCGGCGCGCCGCTGGAGGCGACCTGGGGGCCGCGTCGCTTCCTTGCCTACTACCTGATCTGCGTGGCCGGCGCCGGCCTGTGCCAGCTGGCGGTGGGCTGGTGGTCGGTCAGCCAGGGCGGTGGTGCGTATCCGACGCTGGGCGCGTCCGGTGGCGTGTTCGGCCTGCTGCTGGCCTACGGCATGCTGTTCCCCAACCAGCAGGTGATGCTGCTGTTCCCGCCGATCCCGATGAAGGCGCGCACCTTCGTGGTCGTGTTCGGCGCGCTTTCGCTGGTACTGGGCTTCACCGGCTGGCAGCCGGGAGTGGCCCATTTCGCCCACCTGGGCGGCATGCTGTTCGGCTGGCTGGTGATCCGCTACTGGCGTGGCCAGCCGCCGTTCCGCCGGCGGCGCCCGCCGGGAGGGCCGTCGCATCTGCGCCGGGTGAAGTAGGGCGGCATCCTCGGCGGGTGCAGCTGCGCGCCGCGTCGCGCCCTTGCTTCGCCGAGCGGTGCAATCGGGCCGGACCGGCTGCCGCGAAGCGGTCGGGCAAAGAAAAAGGCGCGGGAATCCGCGCCTTTTTCCGTTCCGTTGCCGGAAGCCTGCGTTGACTCAGCGCCAGATCCGGACCTGTTCGGCCTCGGTGCGCTGCATCGGCTGGCCGGCCTTGCAGCTATAGGCGGCGCCGAACGCCGGCAGGTTGGACAGCGGTACGTTGCTGCGCAGCTCGCCCGGCGCGTGGATCTCCGCCGCAAGGCGTTCGGCGGCGACGTTCTCCGAAACCTGCTGGCCCCACAGCCTGGACCAGGCGCCGAAAAAGGCCTGCTGGTCGGCGGGCTTGGCGCCGGGCTGGGCCTTGGCGTAGGCATCCCCGGCCAGCTCCAGGCCGGCCTGGTCGGACAGGGCCACGTCGCGCACCAGCGCACCGTTGACCTTGCCGCCCTTCACCCCGGGATAGGCGTGCGCCGAATACTGCGCGGCGACGCGGTCCCCCAGCGTGGTCCACGCGTTGGTATCGGCCGGCGTCCACCAGTTGCCGAGCTCGCCCTTGGCATTGACCTGCGCGCCCTTGGCATCGATCGCGCGGCTGAGCTGCGTGCCGACCAGCGCACCGTAGCCGCCGTAGGCCACGGCGGTGTTGTCGACGTCGAACACCGGCGGCTGCAGCACCGCGGCGGTGACGATCAGGCGGTTCTGGGCGATGTCGTAGACCAGCGCCGGCTGCTGCGGCAGCACGTCCCAGCGGCGGTCGGCGTTGCCCTTGCCGATCCGCTTCATCTCCTCGCGGTGGCGCCAGGTCGAGGCGATCAGCATGTTGCCGCCGAAGCTGCCGCGGCCCATCGGCTGCACCGTGTAGTCCAGGTTGCGACGCGGCGTGCCGACCTCGAGCGTGATCGCCTTGACCTTGTCGCGCGCCTCGGCCTTGGCCGCTTCACTGAGCCAGGTGTTGCGCTCGACGGCGGCCAGCAGGGCTTCGCGCACCTCGTCGGCGATCACCGCCGCGCGGCGGCGCTCTTCGGAGGTGAGGTAGCGGTTGGCGTACTCATGACCGACCATCGGGCCGGCGGCGGTGTTGATCGCGTCCAGCACCTGCTGCCAGCGCGGTGCCGGCGCGGCGTGGCCGGCCAGCACCTGGCCGCGGAAGCCGAAGCTGGCATCGCGGAAGCTCCTGGACAGGTACGGCGCCATTGCGTCGCCCACGCGCCAGCGCAGGTAGGCCTTCCACTGCTCCGGCTTGACCCGGCCGACCATCGCGTCGAGCTCGGCGAACAGCTGCGGGTTGGCCAGCGAGACCAGGTCGTCCTTCACGCCCTGCGCTTCCAGGAACTGGCCCAGCTGCAGGTTGCGGTAGCGCTTGGTCGCTTCGGCGACGGATACCGGCGCGTAGTTGCCGAAGGGGTTGCTGAGGTCGGCCAACGACTTGGACTTGCGCGCGATCGCGGTCTCGATGTCGATCACCGCCTTGGCGTCGGCGTCCAGGCGCTCCTTCGACGTGCCGGTCAGGGCCAGGATCTGCTTGACGTAGTCCCGGTAGCGGCCGAGCACGGCCTGGGTGTCGGCGTCATTGCGGGTGTAGAAGGCCGGGTCCGGCAGGCCCATGCCGCCCTGCATGAAGTAGCCGATGTGGCGGTCAAGCGCCTTGAGGTCCACGTCCGGGGCGAAGTTGAAGACCACCGGGATGCCGACCTGGTGCAGGGCGGCGATCGATGCCGGTACGTCCTTGGCCTTCTTGATCGCGTCGATGCGCGACAGCAGCGGAGCGATCGGGCGCGAGCCATCGGCCTCGACCGCGGCTTCGTCCAGGCCGCTGGCCCAGAAATCGCCGAGGCGGCTCTGCACTTCGCCCTGCGGCGATTTCATCGCCGCGTCGAGCAGCTGGCGCTGCTGCTGCAGGGCCAGGTCGGAGAGCTGGCCCAGTGCGCTGACGGCGCCGGCATCGGCGGGCAACGGGTTGGCCTTGAGCCAGCCGGCGTTGGCCTGGGAATAGAAGTCGGTGCACTGCTGGCTGACCGCGGGGGCCTTGGACTTCTTGCGCTGGGCGTCGGCATCGGCGGTGGAAACCAAGGCGACCAGACCGAGGCCAAGGGCGAGGACGAGCGGACGGGGCGTGGGCATCATCGGGACGGCGGCCTCGGGGGATTGGGTAGGCCGGAGTGTAGCAAGGCGGCCGGCGGCTCCCTCCACGGCGAACGGGACGACATGCGCGAAACGTGACTGGCCAAGCGGTTCTCCGCTGGCGGGCATCCCGCCGGGGCACGAGCCTCCGGGCCGGAAAGAACGAGGCCCGGACATGCCGGGCCTCGAGGGTGTTGCATCGCGTCGGGACGCTTACCAGATGACGACCTTGGCGTCGCCTTCGCGGACCATCGGCTTGCCCGGCTCGCACTTGAACGCGGCAGCGAAGGCCGGCAGGTTCGAGGGCGCGCCGACCGCGCGGAACTGCGCCAGGGCGTGCTCGTCGGTGGCGATGCGGGTCTTCAGCTCTTCCGGGGTGAAGTTGCGGCGCCACACCGTAGCCCAGTTCAGGAAGAAGCGCTGGTCGCGGGTCAGGCCGTCGGTCATCGGGTCCGGCTGGCCGTCGGTGGCCTTCTTCATCGCGTCGTAGGCCGTGGCCAGCCCGCCCAGGTCGGCGATGTTCTCGCCCAGGGTGTGGCGGCCGTTGAGCTTCTGGCCGTCGGCGGTGGTGTAGCCGTCGAACTGGGCGATCAGCTTGTCGGTGCGGCCGGAGAAGCCCTTGGCGTCGGCATCGGTCCACCAGTTCTCGAACTTGCCGGTCGGCCCGAAGCGGCTGCCCTGGTCGTCGTAGCCGTGGGTCATCTCATGGCCGATCACCGCGCCGATGCCGCCGTAATTGACCTCGTCGGATGCGGCCGGATCGAAGAACGGCGGCTGCAGGATCGCGGCCGGGAACACGATCTCGTTCTGCAGCGGGTTGTAGTACGCGTTGACCTGCTGCGGCGGCATGCCCCATTCGGTCTTGTCCACCGGCTGGCCGATCTTGGACAGGTTCCAGCGGTAGTTGAATTCCTGCGCCGCCAGCACGTTGCCGATGTAGCTGTCGCGGGCGGTGTCCAGGCCGCTCCATTCGCGCCACTTGTCCGGGTAGCCGATCTTGGTGGTGAACGCGGCCTGCTTGGTCAGCGCCTTGGCCTTGGTATCGGCGCTCATCCACTCCAGGTTCTCGATGCGCGACTTCAGCGCGGTGCCCAGGTTGGCCACCAGCGCTTCCATCTTCGCCTTCGAGTCGGCCGGGAACGCGACCTGCACGTACATCTGGCCCAGCGCTTCGCCGGCCTGCTGGTTGATCGCACCCAGCACGCGCTTCCAGCGCGGCTTCATTTCCTTCTGGCCGCGCAGGGTCTTGGAATAGAAGTTGAAGCTTTCCTGGGCGAAGGCGTCGCTCAGGTAGGGCGCGGCGCCGTCGACGGTGTGGAAGCGCAGGTAGGAGCGCCACACCGATGCATCGGTGTCGCCCAGGGCCTTGCTCACTTCCTGGTGGAACGCCGGGATGGCCAGCGAGAACTTCTCCGGTGCCGCCACGCCCTGCGATTCGAAGAACCTGGTCCACGGGAAGTTCGGCGCCAGCGCGTCGGCGTCGGCCAGGGTGACCGGGTTGTAGTACAGCGAAACGTCGCGCGACATCTCTTCGTTGGACTTGGAGACCTTGGCCAGGCGCGTCTCGAACGCCATCACGTCGGCCGCCTGCTTCTGCGCGTCCGCCGTGGCGACGCCGGACAGTTCGAGCACCTTGGCGATGTGGGCGACGTAGGCGTCGCGGATGTCCTTCTTGTCGGCGTCGAAGTAGTACTTGCTGTCGGGCAGGCCCAGGCCGCCCTGCATCGCGTAGGCGATGTTGAGGTCGGGGTTGTTGAAGTCCGCTTCGGCGCCGAAGCCGAACAGGAAGTTCTCGCCCTTGGCCGCGCTGGCGCGCAGGTACTCGGCCACGGCAGCGCCGTCGGCCAGCGCGTCGATGGCGGCCAGGTGGCCGGCCAGCGGCTCGATGCCCTGGGCGTTGATCTTGGCTTCGTCCATGCCGGTGGCCCACAGGTCGCCGACGATCTTCTTCACGCCGGTGGCGCCGGCATCGGCGGCGGCCTGTTCGACCAGCTGGTGCTGCACCGCGTTGGAGCGCTCGTCGAGCATCTCGAACGCGCCCCAGCTGGTGCGGTCGCTGGGGATCGGATTGGCGGCCAGCCACTTGTCGTTGGCGAAGCCGGCCAGGTCGACGCAGGCGTCCTTGGTCGTATCCAGGTCGGCCAGGGCGAAGCGGTTGACCGCCGGCAGGTTGCTTTCGTCCAGCTTGAATTCCGGGGCGGCCGGAGCCTGGACGGTCGCGGCGTCTTCCTTCTTGGAGCAGGCAGCCAGCGCCACGGCAATGGCCAGCGGCAGCAGCAGGGTCTGTGACTTGCGGGTATTCACGTTGCGCGTTCTCCGACCCGGTGACGGGCGTGGTGGATGGCCCCGGACGGGGCAGTGGGCCGACTCTACGCCTGCGCCCTGAATGGGAGGACTGCCGGAGGTCATGCCGGGCACAATGGAACCGGAACTTTCCGGGAGGCGGGCCATGCAGGTCGAATTCCACGGCGCGGCCGGCGAGGTGACCGGCTCGATGCACCTGGTCCTCGCGGCCGGTCGCAGGGTGCTGCTGGATTGCGGGATGCTGCAGGGAAGACGCGAGCTGGAGGCGCAGAACGCCGCGCCATTCCCGTTCGAGCCGGCTTCGCTGGACGCCCTGGTCCTGAGCCACGCCCATATCGACCACATCGGCCGGGTGCCGTTGCTGGTGGCGCGGGGCTTCCGGGGGCCTATCTGGCTGCAGCAGGCCACCGCCGAGCTGTTGCCGGTGATGCTCGAGGACGCCGCCTCGCTGGCCGAATCCGACGCCGCGCGCGCCAACCGCCACCTCGACCCCGGGCAGCCGCCGCAACAACCGCTGTTCACCCGCCAGGACGTCGCCTCCGTGCTGCCGTTGCTGCGGCCCCTGGACTACGACGCCCGCGCGACGATCCTGCCCGGCATCGAGCTGACCCTGCGCGACGCCGGGCATATCCTCGGTTCGAGCATCGTCGAGCTGTGGGCCACCGAGGAGGGCGCGAGCCGCAAGCTGGTGTTCTCGGGTGACCTGGGGCCGCGGGGCACGCCGATCCTGCGCGACCCCGCGGTGATCGAGGAGGCCGCCCTGGTGGTGATGGAATCCACCTATGGCGACCGCAACCATCGCGATCGCCAGGCCACCGTCGACGAACTGGGCGAGGTGTTCGAACACGCCTGGCGCGAGCGTGGCAACGTGCTGATCCCGGCCTTCGCGGTCGGCCGCAGCCAGGAACTGCTGTACTGGTTCGCGCGCCACTGGGACGCGTGGAACCTGGCGCGCTGGCGGATCTTCCTGGACAGCCCGATGGCCGGACGGGTGGTGCAGGTCTACGACCACCACCACGCGCTGTTCGACGAACAGGCACAGGCGGTGTGGCGGCAGCGTCCTTCGCCGTTCCGCCTGCCGAACCTGCACATCACCGCCAGCACCGAGGAATCGATGGCGATCAATTCGATCCGCAGCGGCGCGATCGTGATCGCCGGGTCAGGCATGGCCAACGGCGGACGCATCCTGCATCACCTGCGGCACCGGCTGGGCCGGCGCGAGACCCATGTCGTGTTCGTCGGCTACCAGGCCGAGGGCACGCTGGGCCGGCGCCTGGTCGAACGCGCGCCGTGGGTGCGCATCCACGGCCAGGACCATCGGGTCAACGCGCAGATCCATACCGTCGGTGGCCTGTCGGCGCATGCCGACCAGCAGGGCCTGATCGAGTGGTACGGGCATTTCCGTGGCGCGCCGCCGCTGGTGCTGGTCCATGGCGAGGACCGTGCGCGCGAGGCGCTGGCCGGCGAAATCGGCGCGCGCCTTGGCGCGCAGGTGTCACTGGCGCGGCCCGGAATGCGTCGCACCGTGTGAGGGTGCGCCTGGCGCCGCTTGCTGGGCGGCGCTCCAGGACGCCGGTTGCGCGACCGTGGCGCCGGGATCGATCCATCCGGGGCAGTCGCAGGCGCTGGCGTCGCAGGCGTGCACGCGCCCCTGGATCGACAGGGGGGGCTGCCGGCTGGCGGCCTGCTGGCGCAGGTCTTCCAGGATGCTTTCTGCCGCGGTCGCCGGTGTTCCGGGCAGCAGCAGGGCGAAGCGGCCCTCCCCCAGGTAGGCGGCGACGTCGCCGGGCCGGCGAGCACGCGCGCCGAGCAACTGGGCGAACCGGCAGGCATCGGCTTCGCCGGCGTCGCGAGCGGGAGTCGTGCCGGCTTCCACCAGCAGCAGTGCGTGCGGCCTGGCGGCGTTGCGCGCGGCCTGCAGCGCCGCGTCCAGTTGCCGGCGCTTGGCCAGTCCCGGTATCGGCTGGCGCTCCCGCGCCCGCTGGCGGAGCACGGTCGTGGTCCATGCCAGGAGTGCGAAGGTGAACACGGCGAGCGTCCCGCCCGGTGCGAACCACCATTGGCGAGTCAGCAGCCAGCCGCACAGCGCGACGGTCGCGGCCACGCCGCCCAGCAGGGCGATCGGCATCCGCCAGTCGCGCCCACCGCCGGCCATGCCGACCAGCACGGTCCCTCCGGCGAGCAGCAGCGACAGCAGCGCCTGCGCGATCCAGGGCAGGGGACGCGGCGTCTCGCCTTGCAGCAGCGCGGCGAGGGCTTGGGCTTGGTACTCGATCGGATACAGCGATGGGCTTCCGTACGGTCCCGGCACGGGCGACTGCAGCGCTGGATCCACCAGCCCGACCAGTACCCAGCGTCCCTGCAGGCGCTTCGCGTCGATCTGTCCCGCCAGGGCGTCGGCCGCGCGCAGCGTCGTGGGGGGCGCGTCGACCGGGCCGATGCGCCAGCGCTCCGGTGGCTTCCGGCCGCCGCGACCGTCCAGGCTTCCCGCCTGCACCAGCGCCAGGGGCAGCGATGTCCAGCGGATTCCATCGGTAGCCAGCACCTGGGACGGGTGCTGGCGGAGCCTGCCGTCGCGGTCAGGCTGCAGCAGCACGTGACCCAGGCGGGCCGCGTCGGCGAACTCGACCGGCGGCAGCAGCGCCCGCGGTGGCCCGTCCGCCTGTGGCACCAGGGCAACGCCGAGGACGACGCGGTGGTCGAACAGCGTCCGCGCCAGGCGCGCATCCCCCTCGGAACCGCTGGAATCGCCGGCCTGGATCGGCAGGTCCAGGGCGACGCCGCGCACACCGTTCCCGTGCAGCCGATCGAGCAGGTCCGCCAGCCGACCGTTCGGCCAGGGCCACGGGTCGGCTCGGTCGATGCCCAGGACGACGGTCGACGTTGCGGGCAGTGGCGGGTGCAGCGAGGCCAGGCCGCGATGCACCACATCGTCCAGCGCCGCGGTCAGGCCGGTGGCGCCGAGCACTGCCGCCAGCACGCCGGCACCCAGTGCGCCGACCCCTGCCACGCGTGCGCCGCTGCGCCTTCCCGTTTCGCCCGCAAGGGTGCCGGTGGCGTTCATCGCGCGGTGCATCCCGGGGATGCCGCTTGCACGCGCAAGCCATCCGCCGCTGGATCGGATGCCTGGAGTTCTCGCGTTTCGGCCATGCCCATCCCCGGTCACCGGCCCCCTGCGCGGGCAGTATAGGCGCAGTGGTATACCTGTGCAGATGAAAAACCCCACGAAAATCCGTGACGTACTGCTCGTCGGCGGCGGCCACAACGGCCTGGTCTGCGCCACCTACCTGGCCCGTGCAGGGCTGGATGTCACCGTGCTCGAACGCCGCGGCGTGGTCGGTGGCGCGGCGGTCACCGAGGAATTCCACCCCGGCTTCCGCAACTCGGTGGCGTCGTACACCGTTTCGTTGCTGCAGCCGAAAGTGATCGCCGACCTGGACCTGCATGGCCATGGCCTGCGCATCGTCCAGCGCAGGTGCAACAACTTCCTCCCGTTGCCGGAGGGCGGGTACCTGCTCACCGGCGCCGGCCGGACCGCAGCGGAAGTGGCGAAGTTCTCGCGCCGCGATGCCGAGGCGCTGCCGGCGTACGAAGCGCGACTGGACGCCATCGCCGACGTGCTGCGCGCGCTGGCACTGCAGCCGCCGCCGAACGTGACCGATGGCGGCTGGTGGAAGGCGCTGCCGGAGCTGCTGCGCGGCGCGCGCCTGGGCCGGCGCCTGCATGCACTCGACGAGACCCTGCGCCAGGAACTGCTGGACCTGTTCTCGATCTCGGCGGCCGAGTACCTGGATCGCTGGTTCGAGAGCGCGCCGATCAAGGCGCTGTTCGGCTTCGACGGCGTGGTCGGCAACTACGCAAGCCCGTACGCACCGGGTTCGGCCTACGTTCTGTTGCACCACGTGTTCGGCGAGGTGAACGGGACCAAGGGCGCCTGGGGTCACGCGATCGGCGGCATGGGCGCGATCACCCAGGCGATGGCGCGCGCCGCAACGGCCGCGGGCGTGCAGATCCGTACCGGTGCCGCGGTGAGCGAGGTCGTCGTCGAGGGCGGGCGTGCCGTCGGCGTGGTGACCGATGCAGGCGAGACGCTGCGCGCGCGCGCAGTGGTGGCCAACGTCAATCCGAAGCTGCTCTACCAGCGCCTGCTGAAGGCCGATGTGGTGCCGGCCGCCACCGCAGAGCGCATGCGCAACTGGCGCTGCGGCTCGGGCACGTTCCGGATGAACGTGGCGCTGTCGCGGCTCCCGGACTTCAGCGCATTGCCGGGCGAGGGCGATCACCTCACCGCCGGGATCATCATGGCACCGTCGCTGGATTACATGGACCGCGCCTGGCGCGACGCGCACGATCATGGCTGGTCGCGCGAGCCGATCGTGGAAATGCTGATTCCCTCGACGCTGGACGATTCACTGGCACCTCCGGGAATGCACGTGGCCAGCCTGTTCTGCCAGCACGTGGCGCCGGAGCTCTCCGGTGGGCGCAGCTGGGACGACCACCGCGAGGAAGTGGCCGACCTGATGATCGCGACGGTCGATCGCTATGCGCCGGGCTTCGCGGCCTCGGTGCTGGGAAGGCAGGCGCTCAGTCCTCTGGATCTGGAGCGCGTGTTCGGCCTGGTCGGCGGCGACATCTTCCATGGTGCGCTGAGCCTCAACCAGCTGTTTTCGGCGCGGCCGATGCTGGGTCAGGCGGGATATCGCGGGGCGATCCCGGGGCTTTACCTGTGCGGCTCGGGAACGCATCCCGGCGGGGGTGTCACAGGTGCGCCGGGGCACAACGCGGCGCAGGTGGTGATCGGGGATCTGCGCTGAGGTTTCGCGTTGTTCGAGGGTGTCGGATCGTTTGAGCGGAGTGCGGTGAGGTGGCTGGGCGGGTGCAACGCGATGCCCCCTGCCGCTCATGTCCCCCGGAACCGGCCGCAGGCCGGTTCCTCCTCCTTTACTTCCCGTCAGGGGGCATCACGCCACACCCTCCGATCGCGGCAGCGCTTCCTTTGAGAGAGGGGGGCTACTGCTTTGTGGCGGGTCCGGAGTAGGTTGCGCGGAGGGGTGCGGAACATCATCGGCAAGCCTCGCATTGTCAGGCAGGTCGAGCCCCTGGGTGGGTGGCTCCGGGCCCCATTCACCGAAAGACGGCCAGCCGCCTCCTGGCACTCCGGTGCGAACCCTGCCGACGGGAAGTAAAGGAGGAGGAACCGGCGCAGCCGGTTCCGGGGGGACATGAGCGGCGGCAGGGTTCGCACCGGAGTGCTCCAGCCACCCATGACATCGAGCGCCCGAAGTCCGCGCCTCCCCTGAACGAGGGGAGGCGCGCGGCGCATCACTGCAGCAGCGTCGTCTTCTTGCGGTTGTCGCCGGAGTTGCGGTCGATCAGCTTGTTGTAGGGGTCGATGCCGGCCTCGTAGGGCAGCTCGTCCACCACCAGCTCCAAGGTGGTCTCCGCGGCGGTGACGTGGTGCTTGCGCAGGTACAGCACCTTCTCGTCGGACTCCTTGCCGCCTTCGGGACGGGCGAATACGCCGATGTCCACCATCACGTCGACCGGCTCCTGGGTCTCCTTGCCCTTGCCGTCGGTGGACAGCTTCTCGGCGTGGAGCTTCAGCGTCACCACGTACTTGCCATCCTCGCGCTTTCGGACTTCGCTGCTGGTGACGCGGTGGTCCCAGAACACGATCCGCTCGAACAGGTCGCGGATGAACGCATGGTCCTTCGCGTCGGTGCGCGCGTAGAGCAGGTCGAGGAAGTCGCGGGTAGTGGGGTAGGGCGGACCCTTGAATCCCCATTGCTGGACGAACTCGGCGAGCACCGCGTTGAGTTTCTCTTCGCCGATCGCATCGCGCAGCGCGTAGAAGACCACCGAGCCCTTGTTGTAGTGGATGTACTGCTGGTTCTCGTTGAGCGCCAGCGGCTGCTCCTCGACCCGCTCGGTGGCGCGGCTCATCAGGTAGCGATCCAGTTCGTACTTCAGGAACCGGCGCATCTGCCGCGGACCGTACTCCTTCTCCATCACCATCAGCGCCGAGTACTGGGCCAGCGATTCGGACAGCATCGTCGCGCCCTGCACGTTGGCGCCGATGATCTGGTGCGCCCACCACTGGTGCGCGGCCTCGTGGGCGGTGACGTAGAAGACGTAGTCGATGTCCTCCTTGTCGCGCAGGTCGGCGATGAAGCCGATGGACTCCGAGTACGGGATGGTGCCGGCGAAGGCCTGGGCGAACGACTGGTAGCCGGGGAACTCCAGGATCCGGAACTGGCGGAACTGGTAGGGCGAGAAGTGGCGGGTGTAGTAGTCCAGCGATTTCTTGGTCGAGTCGATCATCCGCGGTACGTTCCAGGCGTGCGTGGGATGGTGGTAGACCTCGATCGCGACGTCGTTCCAGCGGTCGCGTGCCACCTGCCAGTCGGCCGACAGCCAAGAGAAGAACGGCAGCAGCTGCGCCTCGGACTTGTAGTGGTAGTAGCGGCGGCCGTCCTGCTCCCATTCGCGCTGCAGGTAGCCCGGTGCCAGTGCGATCTGGCCACTGCTGGTCGAGACCGTGGTCTCGAAGTCGACCCAGTCGCCGGTGGTGGTCAGGTAGTTCGATCCCCGCGCGGCGACATCGTCGATCGGATTCATCCGCGGCAGCACCGGCAGGTCGTGCTTGCGCCGGTCGTTGCGGTCCTGCAACTGGGCGCGTTCGTTGTAGCCGAACTGGGGCAGGGCGGCGTAGTTGTTGAAGAACGTGCCGTTGTAGACCACCGATGTGCCTCCACCATTCATCGGGAAGCCGTGCGGGACGCTGGACAGCTCGAACTCGAAGTCCAGCGAGGCGCCCGGTGCCAGCGGCGTGGCGAGCCGGTAGATCGCGTAGCCGTTGACGTCGTCCTTCTTGACCACCGTGTGCGGCCCGAACTCGAGCTTGCGCATCTCCACGTCGGTGTTGGTGGCTACGTGCAGCTCGGCGATCGGCTTGTCGGTACGGTTCTCGAGCCGGTAGGCGCCACGGATCTCGACGCGGCGCTCTTCCGGGAAGATGTCCACGTCGGCACGGATCGCGGCGATGCGCGGCCGCGGCAGGTCCTTGTACTGGCGGTAGGCTTTTTCGTAGTCGGCCGCACGCTGCTCGGCCACGTCGCCGGGCACGTAGTCGTTGAGGACGTTGGTGTTGTAGAAGATCCAGCCGCCCAGCCCGGCGAACAGCAGCAGGGACGCCGCCAGCGTCGCCAGCGCCGGTCCGCGCAGCCTCGCTCTTGCCTGGCGCAGGCGGTCGCGCAGGCCCAGCGAGGTTCCGCGTGGCCAGAACAGCAGCGCCACCACCAGCAGCGCGACCGCGAACGCCGCCCAGTAGCCGCGCAGCAGCAGGTGCGGGCCGATGAAATGGCCGTAGCCGTTCATGTCCGAATACGGATCGGGCGTGGCCGCGTTGTAGCGGTACAGCAGGTGGTCCAGGTCGAGCATGCCCATCGCCGCGCGTGCGACCAGGTACACGATCATCAGCAGGTAGCCGATGAACTTGTTGCCGCTCACCGCCTGCAGGAACACCGCCAGCGCCGCCATCAGCGCGAACGGGATCACCGCCAGCGCCAGGCCCTTGAGATACAGCAGCGGCTCGAGCGCGGTGTAGCCGTGCCCCACCTGCCAGCCGGCGGTGAACAGCATGCCGGCGAACAGGAACGCGGCGACCAGGCCGGTCAGCGCGGTCATCTTCGAGGCCAGCGGGATCCAGTCGGGCAGGGCGTAGGCATCGGTCGCCTCGGCCACGCGCAGGCTGCGCTCGCGCCAGACCAGTTCGCCGGCATAGAACGTGACGATGATGACCAGGAACAGGCCCATGCCGCCGTCGATCGCCGACAGCATCCGGCGGGTGACCGGGTACAGCTCGGTGCCGTACATGCTGGCGCCGAACTTGAGCACCGAGAAGATCATCAGCAGGCCCAGCACCAGCATCACCAGGAACGGTGCGCCGGTCAGCGCGCCACGCAGGTCGAAAGCGGCCAGCTGGCGGTACTGGGTCCAGCGCGCCGCCGCGCCCTGGCGCAGCGTCACCACCGGAAGCGACAGCGGCGCACCGGCCGCCGCCACGCCCGGCGGCGTGGTTGCAGCCTCGGTCGGAGCCGCCTTGCGCCGGCGGCGGATGACGATGCCCTCGCGGTCGGCACGGAACAGGCCGAAGGTGGTCCACAGCAGCAGCACGGTCACGCCCAGCCACAGTGCCCGGTTGCCCAGCAGAAGCCCTGTCAGGGCAGGCAGCTGCTGGTTGTACTGGGCGCTGGACCAGTAGCGGATGTGTTCGCCGACCGCGGTGGTGCCGGATGGGTCCAGCAGCGCGCCGATCCAGCGCGAATCCAGGTCCTGGGTGAGGAAGCCGGCCACCGTCCACAGCACGAAGAACGCGATCACGCCGATGTAGGTGTAGAGCATCGAGCGGGTCAGGGTGGCCAGCAGGAACAGCAGCGCCGACAGGAACAGCAGGTTCGGCAGCACCAGCACGCCGAACGCCCAGGCATAGGCGCCCCACGGCGTCGGTCCGAGCCGCGCCTGGTCCAGCCACGGCATCAGGCTGCCCACCCACAGGCCCAGTGCCGCCGCCAGCAGGATCGCCAGGCTGGCCATGAAGCCGCCGCCGAAGCGGCCGAGCAGGTAATCGCGCTTGCGCATCGGCGTGGCGAAGAACAGTTCTGCGGTGCGCTGCTCGAAGTCGCGCAAGGCAATGCCGGCGACGAAGATCGTGGTCAGCAGTACCGACAGCACGCTGAAGCTGCCGAGCAGTGAAATCACCACCGCCGGGGCGTTGCGCATGATGTTGCCCACGCCGCCGCCGAAGCTGACGTTGTCCGAAGCCATGCTGCCGAAGGCCAGCAGGCCGAACACGAGCATGACGATCCAGAACACGCCGTTGCGCAGCAGCAGGCGGCGCTCGAAGGAGAGGAGATGGCGCAGCATGGGTCAGGCCACCTGCGCGGAGGCGGAGGCCAGCGCGACCTTGCGCAGTTCGCCGAAGTACACGTCCTCCAGGTTGGCCGCGACCGCGGCGAAGCCGTCGCCCGGCTCGCCATCGGCCAGCACGTGCACGACCGGCTGTCCGCCGACCAGGCGGGAGGACAGCACCGCGTGCTGCTGGATCACCTCGGCAAGCTCGGCCTTGTCCACGCGCTTGCGCCAGATCCGGCCTTCCAGCGAGCGGATCGCCTCGCGCGGCTCGCCGGCCAGGCGCACCTGGCCGGACGCGATGATCGCCATGCGCGGGCACAGGTCGGTCACGTCCTCGACGATGTGGGTGGACAGGATCACCACCGTGTTCTCGCCGATCTCGGCCAGCAGGTTGAGGAAGCGGTTGCGTTCCTCAGGGTCCAGGCCGGCGGTGGGCTCGTCGACGATGATCAGCGACGGCTGGCCGATCAGCGCCTGGGCGATCCCGAAGCGCTGGCGCATGCCGCCGGAGAAGGTGCCCAGCTTGCGCTTGCGCACGTTCCACAGGTTGACCTGGCGCAGCAGGGCTTCGACCAGCGCCTTGCGCTCGCCGCGCGCGGTCACGCCCTTGAGCACGGCGAAGTGGTCGAGCATGGCCTCGGCCGAAACCTTGGGATACACGCCGAATTCCTGCGGCAGGTAGCCGAGCCGGCGCCGCGCCTCGGTCTTGTCCTTCAGCACGTCCAGGCCGTCGAGGGACACGCTGCCGCTGTCTGCATCCTGCAGCGTGGCGATGGTCCGCATCAGGGTCGACTTGCCGGCGCCGTTGGGCCCGAGCAGGCCGAACATGCCGCGCGGGATGTCCAGGGTGACGTCCTTGAGGGCCTGCACGCCGTTGGCGTAGGTCTTGGACAGCGAGCGGATCTCGAGCATGCGGTACATCCTCCGATGATGAAGGCCCGATCCTGAGGGTCCGGGCGGCGGGGCGCTATCGGCTGCAAGTCATGGTCCGCCGCTTCCCCGGCGCGCCATGACGGTATCGGTTCAACGCGATCAGGGTGCCGGCGCGCGGAACATCTTTGAAATCGCCAGGGCCAGCGGGTAGGGCTCCGGCTCGTTGCGGTTGCTCAGCACGATGACGGTCAGCCGCTGCGCGGGCCAGCGCACGATGACGTTGCGGAAGCCGATGCTCTCCCCGCTGTGCCACGCGCTGTCGCCATTGAGGCGCCATCCGAACCCGTAGTGCGGCACGTCCGGCTCACCGGTCGGGGTGGCCGGGGAGAACATCAGTGCGCGCGACTGCAGCTGCAGCAGGCGGTCGTCGTACAGCGCCGCGTCCCAGCGGGCGAGGTCGTCGATCGAGGAATAGATCCCGCCATCGCCGAGTACCGCGCTGGTCTGGCTCTGGTCGGTGCGGGTCCAGTCGCCGGACGCGGGCCCATCGGCCCGGCTGTAGCCGTAGGCGCGGTCGCTGACCGTGTCGATGCCGTCCTGGTGGGCGACGGTGTGGTCCATGCCCAGCGGCTGGAAGATGCGTTCGTGCAGGAAGCGGGCGAAGTCGCGGCCCGAGGCCTTGCCGACCACCAGCGCCAGCAGCGCATAGCCGCTGTTGCTGTAGCGGTACTCGCTGCCCGGCGCGAAATAGGTGCGGTCCTGGCCTTCGAGGATCCGCAGCACGTCGGCGTCGCGTAGCTGGCCCTGGAACCCGGCCGGGACATGGTCTTCGTAATCGACCAGGCCGGAGGTATGGCTGAGCAACTGGCGCAGGGTGACCGCATCGGCGGCCGGTGGCAGCGACGGCAGCCAGCGCCCGACCGGATCGTCCAGCGAGAGCGCGCCATCCTCGGCCAGCAGCAGGATCGATGCGGCGGTGAACTGCTTGGTCACCGAGGCGAGCCGGTAGTTGGTCGCGGGCGTGGCCGCGATGCCCGCCTCCAGGTCGGCCATGCCGTATCCGCGTCGAAGCAGCGGTTCGCCATCGCGCAGCACCAGCACCGAGGCGCCGGGCACGTGGCCGGCGTAGTCTTGCATCAGCGCGTCGACGGCGCTTGCAGGATCGTTCAAGGGTGCGGTGGCGCCGGACAGCACGGCCATGGCCAGCAGCGGAAGCAGCGAAGGCATCGGATCGGTTTCCCCGGAGAACGCGCGCGATGCCGGCAGGTTAACCCGGCGTGGCCTGGGGCGCAGCGCCCTGCTGGGTCGTTATCCATGCATCGACCTTGGCCTCGAGCACGTCCAGCGGAACCGAGCCGTCCTTGAGCACTTCGGCGTGGAACTGGCGCACGTCGAAACGCGGGCCCAGTGCCGCCTGCGCCTTGCGGCGCAGCTCCATGATCTTCAGTTCGCCGATCTTGTAGGCCAGCGCCTGGCCGGGAATGGCCATGTAACGCTCGGTCTCCGCCACCGCCTCGACCTGGCTGGTGGCCGAGTTCTCCAGCATGTAGGCGATCACCTGTTCGCGGGTCCAGCCCTTGCTGTGCAGGCCGGTGTCCACCACCAGCCGGATCGCTCGCCACAGTTCGTTCTGCAGGTAGCCGAAGTACGAATAGGGATCCTCGTACAGGCCCAGGTCGCGGCCCAGCGATTCGGCATACAGGCCCCAGCCCTCGGTGAACGCGGTCTCGCCGCCGAAGCGGCGGAATGCGGGCAGGCCGGTCAGTTCCTGCTGCAGGGCCAGCTGGAAGTGGTGGCCGGGAATGGCTTCATGCAGGAACAGGTCCTCCGCGTCCCAGGTCTTGCGCGTCGGCAGGTCGTAGGTATTGACGTAGAACACGCCCGGGCGACTTCCGTCCTCGCTGGGGCGCATGTAGGAACCACCGGCGGCGGATTGCGCGCGGTACGCCTCGACCGGGCGGATCTCGAAGCCGGCCTTGGGCAGCAGCGAGAACTGGCCCGGAACTTTCGCCATCACCTTCGATTCCAGCCCCCGGTAATAGGCCAGCAGCGCATCTTCGTCGGCGAACTGGAAGCGCTTGTCCTGCTGCATGAAGCGGAAGAACTTCTGCATGTTGCCGCGGAACTTCACCTGCTTCATCACCTTGCGGATCTCGTCGTGGATCCGCGCCACCTCGTCCAGGCCGATCTGGTGGATCTGCTCCGGCGGCAGGTCGGTGGTGGTGCTCTGCCGGGCGTTGTGCGCGTACCACGCCGCGCCGTCCGGCAGCGCGCCCATGCCCGCCGTGGCCCGCGTGGCGGGCAGGTAGCGCGTGGCGACGAATCCACGCAGGCGCCGGTACGACGGCATCAGCTTGTACTCGATCAGCTGCTTGTAGTCGGCGCTCAGCCGCGCCCGGTCCGCCTCGGAAAAGTCGGCCGGCATGTTCCGGATCGGATTCCAGAACAGGGTCTCCTCGGCGGTCGGCTTGATCAGCGCGTCCAGCTGCGGCAGCACCTTCTCCATCAGCGGTCGCGGCTGGACCACGCCGCGGGCCATGCCTTCCTCCATGTTGGCGATGGCCTGCTCGAACAGGACCGGCACCTGCGCGCCGCGCTTGAGCCAGTTGTCGTAGTCCTTGACCGTCTTGAACGGCTGCGCGCTGCTGCCCGAGCCGAGCATGGCCACCAGCGTGGCCGGATTGTTGAACTGGCTGACCGGCAGCATCCAGCCGGGGTAGCGTTCACCGTCCAGCGCATCGCGCGCATTACGCACGAAGATCCGGTAGCTGAGCAGATCCTGGCCTTCCAGCCCGTCCTCGCCGACGGCCTCGACCTTGGCCAGCCAGTCGGCGGCGAAGTCATGGCTGCGCTTGCGGAAATCGGCGGACAGGTAGTTCGGCAGCTGGTCGTTCCAGCGCGGATCGCCCTGGAAGGTGGCCTGCAATGGATTGAGCTTGAGCGAGGCGTCCCAGTATCCGGCGTAGAGCCGCTGCAGCTGCTCGGCCTTGGTCTCGACTTTTTTGGCCGGCTTGGCCTTGGCTTTCGCCGGGCTTGTCGCGGCGGGGCGCTGCGTCTTCTTCTTCGCGGCGTCCGCATTCGGCGGCAGGACGAGGGCGAGGGCGACGGGCAGGGCCAGCCAGCGGAAGCGGGCGAGGGACATGGGCGACTCCGGCGAACGTGAGCACCGGAGAGTGCCCGATCCGGCCGATATCGGCCAGCCCGCGTCGCTGCGCCATTCACGCGCGCGACGCATGCAACGACGGCGGCTTCAGGTTCCCGGTGGCGACTTCATCGCGCGAAGGAAACGACGGATAGCTTCGGGCGGACAATGTGCTGCTGCGCACATTTGCCGACGTTTCCATGAGCTGCGATGTGGCTTCGCGGCCTGGCCGGCCGTTGGATCACGGGGCGGCGGCGTGCTCGCGCAGCTGTCGCGCCCGGTCCGCGCCGAGATAGCCGGTGATGATGCGCCGCATCATGTAAAGCAGCGGGATCAAGGCGATCGCCGCGAGCATCTTCCATGTGTAGTTGAGCGTGCTCACCGCCAGGAACAGCGAGGTCGGCCACTTCTGCGGGCCGAGCACGAACGCGATCCAGATCACCACGAAGCTGTCCACCAGCTGCGAGACGGCGGTCGATCCGGTCGCCCTCAGCCAGACATGCCGTTCGCCGGTGGCGCGGCGGATGCGGTGGAACACGGCCACGTCGATCATCTGCCCCAACAGGAACGCGACCAGCGAACCGGCGATCGTCCACAGGCCCTGGCCGAACACCGCGGCGAAGGCGAGCTGGTAGTCCGCCACGCCCTGCGCCTGCGCCGCGCCGCGCCACCAGGGCGCCGGCGCCAGTTCGATCGCGGCGAAGGCGAACACGAAGCCGTACAGGATCAGCCCCACCGCCAGCCATGAGATGAACCTGACCCCGCGACGGCCGAAGAACTCGTTGATGGTGTCGGTCATGATGAACACCACCGGCCACAACAGCGTGCCTGCGGTGAAGTTCAGCGACCCGGCTTGGCCGAACAGGTTCCACTCGAACGGCGCGACGCCGAGGGTGTCCTCGAGCGCGAAGATCTTGACCCCGATGAATTCGGCCAGGGCGGCGTTGACGCAGAAGAACGCGGCCAGGGCGATGTAGAGGCGGACCGCGCGGTCGTCAAGCAGGCGCGCGGCCGGCGAACTCACTTGCGCTCGCCCGCCCGGGTGAACGGCATCGTGTCCGGAGCCACCGCGCCGCCGGAGATGATGAAACCCATCGCCTGGTCCACGGTCCAGTCGGTCGGGGTCAACAGTTCGACCGGGACCACTTCGAGGTAGCCCGAGGTCGGGTTGGGCGTGGTCGGCACGTAGACCGCCGCCAGTTCACGGCCGGTGCCCTCTTCCTTCAGCACGCGGGTGACCAGGCCTATGGCCTTCATTTCGCGATGCGGGAAGTCGATCAGGACCACGCGCTGGGTGCTGCCCGGCTTGGTCTGCAGGATGTCCAGCAGCTTGCGCACGCTGGTGTAGACCATGTTGGCCAGCGGCACCTTGGCCATGAACGCTTCGAACCAGCCAAGCAGGCGCTGGCCGATCACCCGCCGCGCCAGCACGCCCACGCCCAGGATCACCAGCAGCGTGGCGACCATGGCGATGGTGTTCTGCACCCACAGCGCCTTGCCCCAGCCCATGTAGTTGGGAAAGGAGTCGGCGATGTTCTCCGAGAGCGGCACCACCCACGGCGCGCTGATGCTCGACAGCAGCACGAACACGAACTTGATGACGACCCAGGTCAGCCAGATCGGCAGCAGGGTCAGCAGACCGGTCACGAACAGTCGTTGCAGCGAGGCGCGCTGCGGCGCATGGAGGTCGGGGGACATGGGCCGAATTGTACCGCCCGCGACGGTTATGCTGGCGGCCGGCACGGGGGCGTGCCCTGGGGGGAAGATGGTCCGTCTGTTCAAGGGGCTGCTGCTGGCGGCCGCGGCGCTGGTGCTGTTCGTGGCCGCGGTCTGGCTGGTTTCGCGGGCGATGGGGCCTTCGAAGGCCGAACGCGAGGCGCTGGCACTGGTCGACGCGCCACCCCCGGCGGGTGGGAAAGACGGATTCGCCGCGCTGTGGGCGCTCGGCTACGACATACCGGCTTCCGAGCAGGGGCGCGTGCTTGCCGACGATATCCGCAGCCTGGCGGCGCTGCCGCCGCTGGACCTGTCCGCCGGCGGTGGAGCCAGCGCGTGGCGCAGCGCGCGCGAGGCGTGGCCGCGGCTGGGCCAGGCCCGCGACGCCGATCCGGCCTGGTGCGGCCTGCGCGAGGCCGGGTGCCTGGAGCGCGTGCGTGCCGCGCCCGACGATTACGAGCGCCTGCTCGGGCATCACGCGCGCCTGCTCGAGCAGGTCGGGGTGCTGTCGGCCTACGACCGTTTCAGCAGCCCGCTGCCCGCGCGGATGGACGCGCCGTTCCCGGAGTTCCAGTGGCTGACCCGCACGCTCACGCGCGACGCCTCGCAGTTCGTCCAGGGGGAGACCGCCGTGGGGCTGGCGGGAGCCTGTGCGGGTGTATCGCAGGGGCGCACGTTGATTGCCGCCGGCGACAGCCTGATCGGCAGCATGATCGGTGCGGCCCTGGTCCAGGGCAACGCGACTTTGCTGGCGGAAATGCTCGCGGAATTGCCGCGTGACCACGCGCTGCCGGCAACGTGCGATGCGGCGTTCGCATTGCCGCTCGGAGTGGAAGAGGCGGCCTGCAGGGCCCTGCTGGCGGAAGGTCGGTTCGCCACCGCCGGCTTGCGTAGCCAGATCACGCCGGCCATCGCGGCCGACGTCGCCGACAGGGACCTGCCTACGTGGGGCGCCCGGCTCCTTTTCGACCCCGAGCGCACCGCTGCGCGCAGTGCGCCGAAATTCGCGTGGTACTGCAGCGCGCAGGCCCGCGAGTTGATTGCGCAGGACCGCCCGTTACGCGACCCCGCACCGCCGCCCTCGCGCTGGTCGCTGGCGTGCGCCTCCAACCCGATCGGCTGCATCCTCGCCGACATTGCCGCGCCGGCCTACGTCGACTACGGCTTGCGCCTGCAGGATGCCGACGCCCGCCTGCGTACCACGGCCGCGCTGTTGTGGCTGCGCGGACGCGAGGGCGCTATCGACCAGGAGGCGCTGGCGCAGGTGCCGGCGCCGATGCGCAGCCCGGCACGCCCGCTGCAACTCGACCTGGAGGCCGGCACGCTCGGGACCGCGCTGCATGCGAAGCCGCGAACGGAGGAGGGTGGCCTCGATGGCGCCTGGTCGGTGCCGCTGCCCGCCAGCCGGCTTCAGTCCGCCGTCACGTCGCCCTGATCGGGGCGGCGGTCCGGCTTGCGCCGCACGTAGACCTGCTTGCGGACCCGCGCCACCACCTCGCCGTCGGCGTCGACGACCTCGTTCTCGAACCAGCGCAGGTACTTGGCGCCATCGGCGGTGGCCTGGCGGATCTCCTCCAGCACCGCGTCGTCGATGTCGAAACGGGTCGAGACCGTGCCACGGCCAGGCTTCAGGAAGTCGATCGCCCCGGACTGGTCCCACACGTAGTAGTCGCGGCCCAGCAGCGGCATCAGCAGCAGCATCCAGAACGGGTCGGTCATCGCGAACAGGCTGCCGCCGAAATGGGTGCGCACGTAGTTGCGGTTCCAGGGCCGCATCCGCAGCTCGACCCGGGCGTGCCGCCAGTCCGGCAAGATCGCGGCCACGTGGATTCCGGTGAACAGGAAGGGCGGCCACAGGTTCATGCCGTGGCGCAGGGTGGAGGCTTTCATTCGCACGCGGGGAGGATGTCGCGGGGGGAGGTGGGCGAGCCTACCATACGAGCTGGTACGGACCAGGGGTGGCCAGGCACCACCGTGGGGCACGTGAGCTAGACTGTCGCCCTTTTCCGGCCGGCGACGGCCCCAGAACGGAACCGACCCTTTCGAATGAGCTGGCTCAGCAAACTGATGCCCTCCGGCATCCGCACCGACAATGCTGCCAACCGCAAGCGCAGCGTCCCCGAGGGCCTGTGGGAGAAGTGCGACCGCTGCGGCGCGGTGCTCTACCGGCCCGAGCTCGAGGAGAACCTGGAGGTCTGCCCCAAGTGCGACTTCCACATGGCGATCCGGGCCCGCGCCCGGCTGGCCTCGCTGTTCGACCCGGGCAGCACGTCCGAGATCGCCGCCACCCTGGCACCCATCGACGTGCTCAAGTTCAAGGACCAGAAGCGCTACGCCGAGCGGATCAAGGCCACCCAGAAGTCGACCGGCGAGTACGACGCGCTGGTAGCGATGCAGGGCCTGATCAAGGGTCGTCCGCTGGTGGCCAGCTCGTTCGATTTCGCCTACATGGGCGGCTCGATGGGTTCGGTGGTGGGCGAGAAGTTCACCCTGGCCGCCGAGAAGGCGCTGGAGATCGGCTCGCCCTTCGTCAATTTCTCCGCCAGCGGCGGCGCGCGCATGCAGGAGAGCCTGTTCTCGCTGATGCAGATGGCCAAGACCTCCGCGGCGCTGGGCCGGCTGCGCGCGGCGGGGCTGCCCTACATCTCGGTACTGACCCATCCGACCACCGGCGGCGTGTCGGCTTCGTTCGCGATGCTGGGCGACATCAACATCGCCGAGCCGGAGGCCCTGATCGGCTTCGCCGGACCGCGCGTGATCGAGCAGACCGTGCGCGAGAAGCTGCCCGAAGGCTTCCAGCGTTCCGAATTCCTGCTCGAACACGGTGCCATCGACCAGATCTGCGACCGGCGCGAGCTGCGCGATCGCCTGGCCGACCTGCTGGCGATGATGATGCGCCAGCCGCATCCGGTGGACAGCGACACCCTGGACGCGGCATGAGCACGGCCCGCCGTTATTTCGGCACCGACGGCATCCGCGGCCGGGTCGGCGAGGGCGCGATCTCGGCCGATTTCGTGCTGCGCCTGGGCAATGCCCTGGGCCGCGTACTGGCCGCCTCGCGGCCGGGCCGGCGCACGGTGGTGATCGGCAAGGACACGCGCATTTCCGGCTACATGTTCGAGGCCGCGCTGGAGGCCGGACTGGTCGCCGCCGGCGTCGACGTGCAGCTGCTGGGCCCGATGCCCACGCCCGCGGTCGCGTTCCTGACCCGCACCCTGGGCGCCGACGGCGGCATCGTCATCAGCGCCTCGCATAATCCGCACTACGACAATGGCATCAAGTTCTTCTCGGCCGAGGGCGAGAAGCTCGACGATGCCACCGAACTGGCGATCGAGGCCGCGCTGGACGGCGATTTCGTCACGGTCGACTCGGAGAAGCTGGGCAAGGCGGTGCGCGCGCGCGACGCGGTCGGCCGCTACATCGAGTTCTGCAAGGCTTCGGTGCCACGCGGCTTCGATCTGCGCGGGCTGAAGGTCGTGCTCGACTGCGCCCACGGCGCCACGTACCACATCGCTCCGTTGCTGTTCCGCGAGCTGGGTGCGGACGTCGTGGCCATCGGTGCTGCGCCGGACGGCCTGAACATCAATGCCGGCGTCGGTTCGATGCATATCGACAACCTCGCCGCCAAGGTGCGCGAGACCGGCTCGGACCTCGGCATCGCCTTCGACGGCGACGGTGACCGCGTGCTGATGGCCGACGACCAGGGCAACCCGGTCGATGGCGATGGCCTGCTGTACGTACTGGCCAAGGCCTGGCAGGCCAGCGGGCGCCTGCGCGGGACGGTGGTCGGCACCCTGATGACCAATTACGGGCTGGAGAAAGCGCTGGCCGAGGCCGGGATCCCGTTCCAGCGGGTCAAGGTCGGCGACCGCTATGTGCACCAGGCGCTGGTCGAGGGTGGCGGCACGCTCGGCGGCGAAGCTTCGGGTCACCTGCTATGCCTGGACCGCGCGACCACGGGCGATGCGATCGTCAGCGCGCTGCAGGTGCTGGACGTGCTCAAGCGCGACGGGCAGGGCCTGCGCCAGGCGCTGGAAGGCCTGTCGATGCTGCCGCAGAAGACGATCAACGTGCGCCTGGACGGGGCCTCGGCCAAGGCGCTGGTCGACGCCGACGGCGTACGCCGTGCACTGCAGGACGTGCAGGCTGCGGTACAGGGCAGGGGCAGGGCGTTCCTGCGTCCGTCCGGCACCGAGCCGGTGGTGCGGGTCACGGTCGAGGCCGATGACGCCGGACTGATGCAGGACAACCTGGACCGCCTGGCTGCGGCGGTCCGCGCCGCCGCCGCGGCCTGACACCAGCGAGAACGCGTGCGCGACCGCGCACGCGACCGAAGAACCAACAGGGCGCGGCGTGGTCGAATCGCTGGCGCCCAGATTCCGGAGTACCCAGATGGCTGCACGCATCCCCACCCTCGACATCACCCGGTTCACCGCGCCTTCCAGCGAAGCCGATCGCGAAGCGTTCATCGCCGAGCTCGGCGCCGCCTATCGCGAGTGGGGCTTCGCGGGGATCCGCAACCACGGCATCGCGCAGGCGCGGATCGACGCGGCCTACGACGACTTCAAGCACTTCTTCGCCCTGCCCGAGGAGGTCAAGAAGCAGTACCACGTGCCCGGCGGTGGCGGTGCGCGCGGCTATACCCCGTTCGGGGTGGAGACGGCCAAGGGCGCCAAGCACTTCGACCTGAAGGAGTTCTGGCACATAGGCCGCGAGATCCCGGACGACTCCAGGTACCGCGCGGTGATGCAGCCGAACCTGTGGCCCGAAGAGGTGCCCGGCTTCCGCGAGCATGGTTACGGGTTGTACGAAGACCTCGATCGCCTGGGTTCGCGCGTGCTGTCGGCGCTGGCCCTGCACATCGGGCTGGCCGAAGACTGGTTCGCCGACAAGACCGACTTCGGCAACTCGATCCTGCGGCCGATCCATTACCCGCCGATCACGGCCGACGACGTCCCCAACGTGCGCGCCGGCGCGCACGAGGACATCAACCTGATCACCCTGCTGGTCGGGGCCAGTGCCTCGGGCCTGGAAGTGCTGTCGCGCAAGGGCGAGTGGGTGCCGTTCACCGCCGATGCCGACACCATCGTGGTCAACATAGGCGACATGCTGCAGCGCCTGACCAACCACGTGTACCCGTCCACGACGCATCGCGTGGTCAATCCGCCGGCCGAGCAGGCGCGCAAGCCACGCTACTCGGTGCCGTTCTTCCTGCACCCCAACCCCGATTTCCTGATCGACGTGCTGCCGTCCACGGTCAGCGCCGACAACCCGAGCCGCTATCCCGAGCCGATCACCGCGCAGGGCTACCTCGAGGAGCGGCTGCGCGAGATCAAGCTCAAGTAACTGGTCGCGACGGACCGCTCCATCCCGTCGCGGATGGGCGGCCCATCGTGCCGTACGCGGTATCCTGTCGCGAAATACCGGCTATCAGGGGTGGGGAATGCGTCGCAGGATCGTGGCAGGCAACTGGAAACTGCATGGAACGCGCGCCTTCGCCACCGCGCTGGTCGGGCAGATCGCCGCCGAGGCGCCCGTTCCGGGCGTGGAGCTGGTGGTGCTGCCGCCGCTGCCGTACCTGGGCGACATGATCGAGGATTTCGAGGGCACGCCGCTGGCCTTCGGTGCCCAGGACGTCAGCAGCAACGAGCAGGGCGCCTACACCGGGGAGGTCTCGGCCTCCATGCTGGTCGACGTGGGCGCCCGCTATGGCCTGTGCGGACATTCCGAGCGGCGCCAGTACCACCAGGAGAGCAGCGAGCTGGTCGCGCGCAAGGTCCGGGCCGCGCTCAACGCCGGCCTGCGCCCGATCCTGTGCGTGGGCGAGCGGCTGGAGGAGCGCGACGCCGGACAGGCCGAGGCGGTGATCGCCAGCCAGCTGCAGCCGGTCCTGGACCTGGTCGGGGTGGAAGGTTTCGCCGGCGCGGTGGTGGCCTACGAGCCGGTCTGGGCCATCGGCACCGGCCGGACGGCCAGTCCCGACCAGGCGCAGGCCATGCACGCCTTCATCCGTCGCCAGATCGCCGGGCACGATGCTAGAATTGCCGATTCCCTGCCAATCCTCTACGGCGGCAGCGTGAAGCCCGACAACGCCGGCGCGCTGTTTTCCCAGCCGGACGTGGATGGCGGGCTGATCGGTGGCGCCTCGCTGGTGGCCGCGGACTTCCTGGCGATTGCCCGGGCGGCCGCGACGGCCTCCTGAGCGAATAGAGCAAGATTCGAGACGAAACCAAGATGCTGATGCTGATCCTCAACGTGGTGTACGTGCTGGTGGCGATCGCGATGATCGCGCTGATCCTGCTCCAGCGCGGCGCCGGTGCGGCCGCCGGTTCGGGCTTCGGCGCGGGGGCCTCGGGCACCGTGTTCGGCGCCCGTGGCGCGTCCAACTTCCTTTCCAAGAGCACCAAGTGGCTGGCGATCGTGTTCTTCGGTATCAGCCTGTTCATGGCCTGGTACGCCAGCCACAGCGCCCGCCCGGTCGCGCAGCAGAGCCTGGGCCTGATGGCCGAGCCCGCGGCGCCGGCGCAGGGTGCGCTGGCGCCAGGTGAGATGCCGGTGCCGCCGCCTGCTCCGGCGACCGAAGTGCCTTCCGCTGCTCCGGCCGCTCCGGCGCCCGCCCCGGCCGACACCGGTACCGTGCCGGCGCCCCAGGTCGAGCCGACGGAGACTGCGCCACCCGCGCAGTAAGGCGTACAATGCGCCGCGCTTTGCAGTCGGCGCGCAAGTTTTAGCCCAGGTGGCGGAATTGGTAGACGCACTACCTTGAGGTGGTAGCGACTTAGGTCGTAGGGGTTCGAGTCCCCTCTTGGGCACCACATGAAATGACCGGGGCGCGACGCGTGCCGGGAGTCGGCAAGGCCAAGGCCCGCGTGAAGCGGGCTTTTTTCTTGGTTTTGCGGCGCTGCGGCACGGGCGTAAGCGTTTACTACACAGCCGGCCAACGGCTACAATTCCGCTGCTGTGCACAATCGCAACGGACGGCGCGGAAAGCGACGTCTAACGCATCGCAGGGACGCTTGTACGGACCTGCGACAGGAAGCAGCAGGTGCTCCGCGGCCTTCGCGGAAACAGACCCAAGCCCGGTGCGCCGGGCAGAGGCAAGAGAGAACCGCACGTGCTGGCCCAATACCTGCCGACCCTGTTGTTCCTGATCGTCGCCACCGGCATCGGCGTGGCGCTGATAATCGTCGGCCACGTACTCGGGCCGCGTCGCCCGGACCCCAGGAAGCTGTCGCCCTACGAGTGCGGCTTCGAGGCGTTCGAAGACGCGCGCATGAAGTTCGACGTGCGCTACTACCTCATCGCGATCCAGTTCATCGTCTTCGACCTGGAAATCATCTTCATCGTGCCGTGGACCCTCGTGTTCCAGGAACTGGGGCCGCGTGCGCTGGTCACCATGGGCCTGTTCGTCGGGATGCTGTTCCTCGGTTTCGTCTACGTCTGGAAGAAGGGAGCTCTCGAATGGGAGTGATCCAAACCATCGATCGCCTGATGACCAACCCGATCCCGGAAGGGCGGGTCGACGACATCCTGCGGCCCGAGGGCGACAACCCGCTGCTCGAGAAGGGCTACATGACCACCAGCGTCGACGCGCTGGTGAACTGGGCGCGCACCGGCTCGATGTGGCCGATGACCTTTGGCCTGGCCTGCTGTGCGGTCGAGATGATGCACGCCGGCGCCGCGCGCCTGGACCTGGACCGCTATGGCGTGGTGTTCCGCCCGTCGCCGCGCCAGTCCGACGTGATGATCGTGGCCGGCACCCTGGTCAACAAGATGGCCCCGGCGTTGCGCAAGGTCTACGACCAGATGCCCGACCCGAAGTGGGTGATCTCGATGGGCAGCTGCGCCAATGGCGGCGGCTACTACCACTATTCGTACTCGGTGGTTCGCGGCTGCGACCGCGTGGTGCCGGTGGACATCTACGTGCCGGGTTGCCCGCCGACCGCCGAAGCGCTGGTCTACGGCATCCTGCAGCTGCAGAAGAAGATCTGGCGCACGCAGACCGTCGCCAAGAAAACCAACACGATCGACCGCTGAACCCACGCCCTTTCCGGAATACGCCAAGCCCCATGGCCGAGCCAGCAGCCTCCTTCGCCCAACGACTGCGCGACCGTTTTTCGGCCGCTGTGGTGACCGTGGCCGAACCCCGTGGCGAGATCACCCTCGAGGCCGCCGGCCCGGACTGGCTGACGACCTGCCAGGCGTTGCGTGACGAGTTCGGCTTCGAGCAGCTGGTCGCGGTCAGCGGCATCGATTACCTCTCCTACGGCAGCGACGAGTGGGACACCGACGGGGTCTCCAACGCCGGTTTCAGCCGCGGCGTGGAAGGCAAGGGCACCGGCCGCTTTGGTTGGGGCGAGCAGCCCAGCCAAGAGCAGGACGGACGGATCACGCCCATCGCCCCGGTCGCGCAGCGCCGTTTCGCCGCGGTCGTGCACCTGATTTCCTACGCGAACAACCTGCGCGTGCGCCTGCGTTGCTTCGCCGCCGACGATGCGTTGCCGGTGGTGCCGTCGGTCACCGGCATCTGGCCGGGCGCCAACTGGTTCGAGCGCGAGGCGTTCGACCTGTACGGCATCGTCTTCGAGGGCCACCCGGACCTGCGCAGGATCCTGACCGACTACGGTTTCGTCGGCCATCCGTTCCGCAAGGACTTCCCGCTGATCGGCAACGTCGAAGTGCGTTACGACGAGGAGCGCAAGCGCGTGGTGTACGAGCCGGTCACCTCGGTCGAACCGCGCGTGGGCGTACCGCGGGTGATCCGCGACGACGCGCGTTACCAGACCGCAGCCGGCGAAGCCGCGCAACGGGAGGCCGCCAAGTGAGCGCCCAGATGACCCCGGATACCACGATCCACCAGGCGGGCGGCACCTTCGCCAGCAATCCCGCCGAGGCCCGGCAGGAGATCCGCAACTACACCATGAACTTCGGCCCGCAGCATCCGGCCGCGCATGGCGTGCTGCGCCTGATCCTGGAGATGGACGGCGAGACCATCGTTCGCGCCGACCCGCACGTGGGCCTGCTGCACCGGGGTACCGAGAAGCTGGCCGAGTCCAAGCCGTTCAACCAGTCGATCGGTTACATGGATCGCCTGGATTACTGCTCGATGATGTGCAACGAGCACGCGTACGTGCGTGCCATCGAAACCCTGCTGGGGATCGAGGCGCCGGAGCGCGCGCAGTACATCCGGACCATGTTCGACGAGGTCACCCGGATCCTGAACCACCTGATGTGGCTCGGTTCCAACGCCCTGGACCTGGGCGCGATGGCGGTGTTCCTGTATGCGTTCCGCGAGCGCGAAGAGCTGATGGACGTCTACGAGGCGGTCAGTGGCGCGCGCATGCACGCGACCTATTACCGTCCGGGCGGCGTCTACCGCGACCTGCCGGACCACATGCCCAAGTACAAGGAATCCCCCTGGCACAAGGGCGCCAAGCTCAAGCGCTTCAACGAGGCCCGCGAGGGCTCGGTGCTCGATTACCTCGAGCACTTCACCCGCGAGTTCCCCAAGCGCGTCGACGAGTACGAGACGTTGCTGACCGACAACCGCATCTGGAAGCAGCGGACCGTCGGCATCGGCGTGATCTCGCCGGAGCAGGCCAAGGCCTGGTCGATGACCGGCGTCATGCTGCGCGGCTCGGGCATCGCCTGGGACCTGCGCAAGAAGCAGCCGTACGCGAAATACGATGCGGTCGACTTCGACATCCCGCTGGGCACCCACGGCGACTGCTACGACCGCTACCTGGTCCGCGTGGCCGAAATGCGCCAGTCCAACCTGATCGTCGCCCAGTGCGTGAAGTGGCTCAAGGCCAACCCCGGCCCGGTCATGGTCCAGAACTTCAAGGTCGCCCCTCCCAAGCGGGAGGAGATGAAGGACGACATGGAAGCGCTGATCCACCACTTCAAGCTGTTCTCCGAGGGCTACTGCGTGCCGGCCGGCGAGACCTACGCCGCGGTCGAGGCGCCCAAGGGCGAGTTCGGCTGCTACCTGGTTTCCGACGGCGCCAACAAGCCGTTCCGCGTGCACCTGCGCGCCCCGGGCTTCGCGCACCTGTCCTCGATGGACGAGATCGTGCGCGGCCACATGCTGGCCGACGTCGTGGCCATGATCGGTACTTATGACCTTGTGTTTGGTGAGGTGGATCGATGAAGGCCACCGGTAACTTCGAGAACGCGCGCCACGTCGACCCGATGGTCGTCCTCAGCGACGAGACCCGCGCGCACATCGACCACTGGCTGACCAAGTTCCCGCCGGACCGCAAGCGTTCGGCAGTGCTGCAGGGGCTGCACGCCGCGCAGGAGCAGAACGGCGGCTGGCTGACCGACGAGCTGATCGCCGGCGTGGCCAAGTACCTGGACCTGCCGCCGGTGTGGGCCTACGAAGTCGCGACCTTCTATTCGATGTTCGAGACCGAGAAGGTCGGCCGCAACAACGTGGCTTTCTGCACCAACATCAGCTGCTGGCTCAACGGCGCCGAACAGCTCGTCGCGCATGCCGAGAAGAAGCTCGGCTGCAAGCTGGGCGAGTCGACCGCCGACGGCCGCGTCTTCCTCAAGCGCGAGGAAGAATGCGTGGCCGCGTGCTGCGGCGCCCCGGTGGTCGTGATCAACGGCCATTACCACGAGAAGCTCACCGCCGAGAAGGTGGATGAGCTGATCGACGGACTGAAGTGAGGCCACGGAAGATGGCGCACCACACCAAGATTTCAGAGGGCTACGGCCCGGTCGGCCCGGCCCCGAAGGAGCACCAGGCGGTCTACACGACGCTGCACTTCGACAAGCCGTGGTCGTACGAGAACTACCTCAAGACCGGTGGCTACCAGGCGCTGCGGAAGATCATCTCCGAGAAGATCCCGCCGGCCGACGTGGTCGAGATGGTCAAGCAGTCCGGCCTGCGCGGCCGCGGCGGCGCGGGCTTCCCGACCGGCCTGAAGTGGAGCTTCATGCCCAAGGGCGACATGCAGAAGTACATCCTCTGCAACTCGGACGAATCCGAGCCGGGCACCGCCAAGGACCGCGACATCCTGCGCTACAACCCGCACGCGGTGATCGAGGGCATGGCGATCGCCTGCTACGCCACCGGTTCGACCGTGGGCTACAACTACCTGCGCGGCGAGTTCCACCACGAGCCGTTCGAGCATCTCGAGGAAGCCACTGCCGAGGCTTACGCCAATGGCTGGCTGGGCAAGAACATCCTCGGCTCCGGCGTGGACATCGACCTGTACAACGCGCTCGGCGCGGGCGCCTACATCTGCGGCGAAGAGACCGCGCTGATGGAGTCGCTGGAAGGCAAGAAGGGGCAGCCGCGCTTCAAGCCGCCGTTCCCGGCCAATTTCGGCCTGTACGGCAAGCCGACCACGATCAACAACACCGAGACCTACGCCTCGGTGCCGGCGATCATCCGCAACGGCGCCGAGTGGTTCATGAACCTGGGCAAGCCCAACAACGGCGGCTGCAAGATCTTCTCGGTCTCCGGCCATGTCGCCAAGCCGGGCAACCACGAGATCCGCCTGGGCACGCCGTTCGCCGAACTGCTGGAGCTGTGCGGTGGCATGCGGCCGGGCCGCAAGATCAAGGCGGTGATTCCGGGCGGTTCCTCGATGCCGGTGCTGCCGGGCGAGACCATGATGGCCCTGACCATGGACTACGACGCGATCCAGAAGGCCGGTTCGGGCCTGGGCTCGGGCGCGGTCGTGGTGATGGACGACACCGCCTGCATGGTCCGCGCCTGCCAGCGCATCGCGCGCTTCTACTTCAAGGAAAGCTGCGGCCAGTGCACGCCGTGCCGGGAAGGCACCGGCTGGATGTACCGCATGCTGACCCGCGTGGTCGAGCACAAGGCGACCCTCGAGGACCTGCAGACGCTGCGCGCGGCAGCCGGCCAGATCGAGGGCCACACCATCTGCGCGTTCGGCGAAGCCGCCGCGTGGCCGGTGCAGGGTTTCCTGCGCCATTTCTGGCACGAATTCGAATACGCGATCGTGAACAAGCGTTTCCTCGTCGACGACGAGCGCGACGGCAAGGTGGTCCGTTCCAACCTGGAGGTGGCCGCGTGAGTGCGCAGCCCGTCAACCCGAACCTGCCGCCGGACCACGTCACCGTCTTCATCGACGGCGTCGAGATGGCCGCGCCCAAGGGCTCGATGATCATCCAGGCCGCGGACAAGGCCGGCATTCCGATCCCGCGCTTCTGCTACCACGACAAGCTGGCAGTGGCCGCGAACTGCCGCATGTGCCTGGTCGATACCGAAGTGGGCGGCCGCTCGGCGCCGAAGCCGTCGCCGGCCTGCGCAACCCCGGTAATGGACGGCCTGAAGGTCTTCACGCGCAACGAGAAGGCGCTCAAGGCCCAGCGCAATGTCATGGAATTCCTGCTGATCAACCACCCGCTGGACTGCCCGGTCTGCGACCAGGGCGGCGAGTGCGAGTTGCAGGACGTGTCGCTGGGTTACGGACGCTCGGTCAGCCGTTACGTGGAGCGCAAGCGCGCGGTGCCCGACGAGGACATCGGCCCGCTGGTCGCCACCGAGATGACCCGCTGCATCCATTGCACCCGCTGCGTGCGGTTCACCGGCGAGATCGCCGGCACCTACGAGCTGGGCGGCATGTACCGTGGCGAGAACCTGCAGATCGGCACCTACGACGGCAAGCCGCTGACGACCGAGCTGTCCGGCAATGTCGTCGACGTGTGCCCGGTCGGCGCGCTGACCAACAAGGTGTTCCAGTTCCGCGCGCGTCCATGGGAGCTGGTGGCGAAGGAATCGCTCGGCTACCACGACGCGATGGGTTCGAACCTGTACCTGCACGTGCGCCGGGGCGAAGTGCTGCGCACGGTGCCGCGCGACAACGAAGCGGTCAACGAGTGCTGGCTGTCCGACCGCGACCGCTATTCGCACCAGGGCCTGTACGCGGCCGACCGTGCCACCGTGCCGATGCGCAAGGTGGACGGGCAATGGCGCGAAGTTTCCTGGGCCGAAGGCCTGGCCGCGGCGAGCGACATCCTGCGCGCCCACGCCGGTGATGCATTGGGCGTGCTCGCCCATCCGGCGACGTCGAACGAGGAAGGCGGCCTGCTGGCGCTGCTGGCCGGCGAGCTGGGCAGCGGCAACCTCGACCACCGCATCGGCAACCGTGACTTCTCCGATGGTGCCCTGGCCGAGCCGTTCGCCGTGCCGCTGGCCGAAGTCGGCCAGGCCGACGTGGTCGTGCTGGTCGGCAGCAACCTCCGTCACGAACTGCCGCTGCTGCATGCACGCCTGCGCCAGTCGCAGGTCAAGCGCAACGCCCGCATCCACGCGATCAATCCGGTCGACTTCGATTTCACCTTCGCCCTGGCCGGCAAGCACCTGGTGCCGCCGTCGCGCTTCGCCGACGTGCTGGGCGACACCGCTCTGCGCGACGCCGCCAAGGCCGCGACCCGTGCGGTGGTGATCGTCGGTTCGATCGCCGAGAACCATCCGCAGGCCGCCGCGATCCGCGCTGCCGCGCGCGATTTCGCCGCTGCCACCGGCGCCTCGCTGTGCCGCATCCCGCAGGGCGCCAACGCCGTGGGCCTGGCACGCGCCGGCGTACTGCCGACTGCGCGCGACGTCGACGGCATGTTCGCCGAACCGCGCGGTGCCTACGTTTTGTACGGCATCGAACCGGGCCTGGACTTCGCCGATACCGCTGCTGCCTTGAAGGCCTTGAACGCCGCGCAGGTCGTGGCTTTCAGTCACTTCGCCTGCGAGTCCACCCGCGCGGTCGCGGACGTGATCCTGCCGGTGGGCGCACTGCCCGAAGTGGAGGCGACCCTGACCAACCTCGACGGCATCGAACAGCCGGCGCACGCCGGTGGCAAGCTGCCCGGCCAGGCCCGCGCGGGCTGGCGCGTGTTGCGTGCGCTGGGCGGTGAACTGGGACTTTCGGGCTTCGGATTCACCGACCTGGCGGGCGCACGCGCGCTGCTCGAGGGCGGTCGAAAAGTGGAAGTCCGGGCCGGTCGCGCCGGCGCCGTCGGCAACGCCGGCCTGGAGCTGGCGCTGGTCCCGGCGATCTATCGCACCGATGCGGTCGTGCGTCGTGCGCCGGCACTGCAGGCGCACCCGCTCAGCCTGGAGCCACGCATCGTGCTCAACCCGGACGATGCGGTCGCCGCCGGCCTGGCCGACGGAACCGTCGCCAAGGTCAGGGGCAGCGACGGCACCGCGACCCTTCCGGTGGTTGTGGATCCGGGCGTCGCCGCGGGCGTGGCATGGATCGAAGGCGGCCACGGCGCCACCGCGCCGCTGGGCGCGGGCCGGGTCGAGGTGGTGAAGGCATGAACGAACTGCTGATCAACGCGGTCGGTCCACTGCGCGAATGGTTCTTCGGGCTCGGCGAACTCGGCCCGGCGCTGTGGATCGTGCTCAAGATCCTGGTCATCGCCATGCCGGTGATCATCTCGGTCGCGTTCTACGTGGTGTGGGAGCGCAAGCTGATCGGCTGGATGCATGCGCGCCACGGGCCGATGTACGTGGGCATGGGCATCTTCCAGGCCTTCGCTGACGTGTTCAAGCTGCTGTTCAAGGAAGTCATCCAGCCCAGCAGCGCGCACCGGGTGATGTTCCTGATCGCCCCGCTGATCGTGCTGGGGCCGGCGTTCGCGGCATGGGCGGTGGTGCCTTTCGACTACCAGCTGGTGCTGTCCAACGCCAATGCCGGCCTGCTGTACCTGCTGGCGATGACGTCGTTGGGTGTGTACGGCGTGATCATCGCGGGCTGGGCCTCGAACTCGAAGTACGCGTTCCTCGGCGCGATGCGTTCGGCCGCCCAGGTCGTCAGCTACGAGATCGCGATGGGCTTTGCCCTGGTCGGCGTACTCATCGCCGCCGGCAGCCTCAACCTCACCGACATCGTGATGGCGCAGGCCGGCGACGCGGGCTTCTTCGAGTGGTTCTGGTTGCCGCTGATGCCGCTGTTCGTCGTCTATTGGGTATCGGGCGTGGCCGAGACCAACCGCGCGCCGTTCGACGTGGTCGAGGGCGAGTCGGAGATCGTGGCCGGCCACATGGTGGAGTATTCGGGTTCGGCGTTCGCGCTGTTCTTCCTCGCCGAATACGCCAACATGATCCTGGTCAGCTTCCTGATCGCGTTGTTCTTCCTCGGCGGCTGGCTGAGCCCGCTGCAGGGCTGGGTGACCGGTGACGTGTCGCCCTGGGTCGACTGGATCTGGAAGGGTGGCTGGCCGTGGCTGCTGGCCAAGGCGTTCTTCTTCGCCAGCGCCTACATCTGGTTCCGTGCGAGCTTCCCGCGCTACCGCTACGACCAGATCATGCGCCTGGGCTGGAAGGTATTCATTCCGATCACCATCGCCTGGATCGCGGTCACCGCGCTGCTGGTGTTCTACGGCGTGTTCGAGAAGGGCGCCTGACCGATGAGCAAAGTCGTCCATTATTTCAAGAGCCTGATGCTGCTGGAGCTGCTCCGGGGCCTGGGCCTGACCCTGCGCTACCTGTTCCGTCCCAAGTACACGCTGATGTACCCGATGGAGAAGTTCCCGCAGTCGCCGCGCTTCCGTGGCCTGCACGCGTTGCGCCGTTACCCGAACGGCGAGGAACGCTGCATCGCCTGCAAGCTGTGCGAGGCGGTCTGCCCGGCGCTGGCCATCACAATCGATTCGACCAGGCGCGAGGACGGCACCCGCCGCACCACGCGCTACGACATCGACCTGTTCAAGTGCATCTACTGCGGCTTCTGCGAGGAAAGCTGCCCGGTGGATTCGATCGTGGAGACGCACGTGCTGGAGTACCACTTCGAGAAGCGCGGCGAGAACATCGTCACCAAGCCGCAGCTGCTGGCCATTGGCGACCGCCTTGAGGCGGAGATCGCCGAACGCCGCGCGGCCGACGCCGCCTACCGCTGAGGCCACGATGGACTGGATCAAGATCGCCTTCTACGCCTTCGCCGCCACCGCGGTCGTTTCCGCCGGTGCCGTGATCAGCGTGCGCAACCCGGTCAACGCGGTGCTGTGCCTCATCCTCACCTTCTTCTCCGTCGCCTGCGTCTGGCTGCTGGTCGGTGCCGAGTTCCTCGGCGTGGCGCTGATCCTGGTCTACGTGGGCGCGGTGATGGTCCTGTTCCTGTTCGTGGTGATGATGCTGGACATCGACGTGGCCGCGCTGCGCGAGGGCTGGGTGAAGTTCCTGCCGGTGGGCGTGGTGGTCGCGGTGGTCATGCTGGTGCAGGTGCTCACCCTGATCGGCGTGCGTGCCCGTGCCGCGGCGCCGTTCCCGGAGAACGCAGCGTCGATCGCCGCCGATGCCTCGAACACCAAGTGGCTGGCCGGCTACCTGTTCACCGATTTCATCCTGCCCTTCGAGTTCGCCGCGGTGATCCTGACCGTGGCCGTGGTCGCGGCGGTGATGATCACCCTGCGCAAGCGCACCGGCATCAAGACCCAGAACCCGGCCGAACAGTCGCGGGTCAAGGCGTCCGACCGCCTGCGCATGGTTTCGATGCCGGCCGAGAAGCCGGTGCCGCCCGCCTCGGCGGCCGAAGGGGAGGGGCAGGCATGATCATGGCCGGCATTACCCTCGGACACCTGCTGGCATTGGGCGCGGTGCTGTTCTGCATCAGCATGGCCGGCATCTTCCTCAACCGTAAGAACGTCATCGTCCTGCTGATGTCGATCGAGCTGATGCTGCTGTCGGTCAACATCAACTTCATCGCCTTCTCGCGCGAGCTGGGCGATGCGGCGGGGCAGATCTTCGTCTTCTTCATCCTGACGGTGGCCGCTGCCGAGGCGGCCATCGGCCTGGCCATCCTCGTCGCGCTGTTCCGCACCCGCGGCACGATCAACGTCGGCGAGGTGGATACGCTCAAGGGCTGAGTCCCCGCGGGCCACCGGCTCGCGTGACCCAGCGCCCGGCCATGGATGGGCGGGCAGGGTTCCCCGGAACCCGCGTGGGGCCGCCATGGATGGCGGGGAATCAGTGATTGCGTGGCGCTCCGGCTTCCGGAGCGATGCATCCGGCAAGGCAACGCGCCGGCGAGAATTTGGAAGTTGCGGCATGCGCAGGCGAAGGACCCCGGTCCCGCGTCGCACCGACAGGCACGTACTGGATTAGACGGCACACCATGATGATCTCCAAAACCCACCTGCTGCTGATCGTGCTGGCCCCGTTGCTGGGCAGCATCGTGGCTGGCCTGTTCGGCCGCCAGGTCGGCCGCAAGGGCGCCCAGTACGTCACCATCCTCGGCGTGGCCGCCAGCTGCGCGCTGTCGATCTACGTCCTGTACCAGTTGGTGGCCGGCGGCGCGTCGCCGTTCAACCAGAACGTCTACACGTTCTTCGAAGTCGGCAGCTATTCGGCCCATGTCGGCTTCATGGTCGACCGCCTGACCGCGATGATGATGGTGGTGGTCACCTTCGTCTCGCTGCTGGTCCACATCTACACCATCGGCTACATGGCCGAGGACCCGGGCTACCAGCGCTTCTTCAGCTACATCTCGCTGTTCACCTTCAGCATGCTGATGCTGGTGATGAGCAACAACTTCCTGCAGCTGTTCTTCGGCTGGGAAGCGGTGGGCCTGGTGTCGTACCTGCTGATCGGCTTCTGGTTCAAGCGGCCGAGCGCGGTGTTCGCCAACATGAAGGCGTTCCTGGTCAACCGGGTGGGCGACTTCGGCTTCCTGCTCGGCATCGCTGGGGTGATGCTGTGGTTCGGCACGCTGGACTACGCGACCGTGTTCGCCAACGCGCCGATGATCGCGGGCCAGCACGTCCAGATCTTCAGCGGGCACCCGTGGAGCATCGCGACCATCATCTGCATCTGCCTGTTCATCGGTGCGATGGGCAAGTCGGCGCAGGTGCCGCTGCACGTGTGGCTTCCGGACTCGATGGAAGGCCCGACCCCGATCTCGGCGCTGATCCACGCCGCGACGATGGTGACCGCAGGCATCTTCATGGTGGCGCGCATGTCACCGCTGTTCGAACTGTCCGACACCGCGCTGCTTTTCATCCTGTTCATCGGCGCCACGACCGCGTTCTTCATGGGCCTGATCGGCATCGTCCAGAACGACATCAAGCGCGTGGTCGCGTATTCGACCCTGTCGCAGCTCGGCTACATGACCGTGGCGCTGGGCGTGTCGGCGTACTCGGGTGCGGTGTACCACCTGATGACCCACGCCTTCTTCAAGGCGCTGCTGTTCCTGGCGGCCGGTTCGGTGATCATCGGCATGCACCACGAGCAGGACATGCGCAGGATGGGCGGGCTGCGCAAGTACATGCCGATCACTTACTGGACCAGTGTGATCGGCACCCTGGCCCTCGTCGGCACGCCGTTCTTCTCCGGCTTCTATTCGAAGGACACGATCATCGAGGCGGCCGCGCTGCACGCGCACGAGACCCACCACTGGATCGCGACGTACGCGTACTGGGCGGTACTGGGTGGCGTGATCGTGACCAGCTTCTACAGCTTCCGCCTGCTGTTCATGGCCTTCCATGGCGAGGAACGGTTCCGCGACGCGCATGCCGGCCACGGCCACGACGAGCATGCCCACGCCGAGCATGCGCATGGCGAGCATGCCGATGGCGACGTCGCCCACGCGGATGACGGCCATGGCCACCACGGCGCGCACGAGCCGCACGAGTCGCCCTGGGTGGTCACGGTGCCGTTGATCCTGCTGGCGATCCCGTCGGTGCTGATCGGCTTCTTCACTGCCGGTCCGATGCTGTTCGGCACCACCTGGGGCGGAGACCACCATGCAGCAGCCATTCCCGGCCAGCTGGTGACCTTCTTCACGGGTGCCATCGATTTCACCGACCCCGCGCGCGACACCATAGCCCGCGTCGGCGAAGAGTTCTGGCACGGCCCGGTCAAGTACGCGACCCACGGCATGATGATGCCCGCCTTCTGGCTGACGGTCGCCGGCTTCCTGCTGGCCGCGCTGTTCTACCTGTGGAAGCCGGACCTGGCCGGTCGCGCGCGTCGCACCTTCGCGCCGGTGGTGCGGATCCTCGAAGAGAAGTACGGCTTCGACCACCTCTGGATCAAGGGCTTCGCCGGCGGCGGCGTCAAGCTGGGTCGCGTTTCGCGCTGGATCGACAGCACCCTGATCGACGGGGTCATCGTCAACGGCAGCGCGCGCGTGGTCGACCTCGCCGCGTCGCTGTTGCGCCGCACCCAATCCGGTTACCTCTACCACTACGCCTTCGCGATGATCATCGGCCTGATTGCACTCCTGGCCGTCCTCATGCGGTTCTGGCGCTGACTGTACGGAAGAACGAGACGTGGCGAACACGCACCTGCTTAGTGTCCTGATCTGGCTGCCGGTCCTCGGCGGCGCGCTGATCCTCGCCCTGGGCAACGCCCGGGCGTCGGCTGCGCGCTGGTCGTCGCTGGCGGTGGCCCTGGTCACCTTCCTGCTGAGCCTGGGATTGCTGACCGGCTTCGACTACGCAAATCCGGGCATGCAGTTCGTCGAACAGCACGCCTGGATCCCGTCCTACGGCATCCACTACAACCTGGGCGTGGACGGCATCGCGATCGCGCTGATCCTGCTGACGACCCTGGTCGGCGTGCTGGCGCTGATCGGCGCCTGGGGCGTGGTCAACAAGCGCGTGAACCAGTACGTAGCCTCGTTCCTGGTCCTGCAGGGCGTGACCGTGGGCATCTTCGCGGCGACCGACGCGATCCTGTTCTACGTGTTCTTCGAGGCCATGCTGATCCCGATGTTCCTGATCATCGGCGTCTGGGGCGGGCCGCGGCGCATCTATGCGGCGATGAAGTTCTTCCTCTACACCTTCCTCGGCTCGGTGCTGATGCTGGTGGCGCTGGTCTACCTGTACCTGAAGGGTGGCAGCTTCCAGCTCGCCGACCTGTATGCGCTGCCGCTCACCGCCAAGGAGCAGACCTGGATCTTCTTCGCGTTCATGATCGCCTTCGCGGTCAAGGTGCCGATGTTCCCGGTCCACACCTGGCTGCCGGATGCGCACGTCGAGGCCCCGACCGCCGGTTCGGTGATCCTGGCCGCGATCGCGCTGAAGATCGGCGGCTACGGTTTCCTGCGCTTCAACCTGCCGATCACCCCCGACGCGGGCCACGAATGGGCCTGGCTGGTGATCACGCTGTCGCTGATCGCGGTGGTCTACGTGGGCCTGGTCGCGCTGGTCCAGGACGACATGAAGAAGCTGGTTGCGTACTCGTCCGTGGCGCACATGGGCTTCGTCACCCTGGGCACCTTCATCGCCTTCACCCTGGTCCGCGACTTCGGCTCGCTCGATGCCGCGCGGCTGGGCCTGCAGGGCGCCATGGTCCAGATGGTCTCGCACGGCTTCGTCTCCGGCGCGATGTTCACCTGCATAGGCGTGCTCTACGACCGCATGCACACCCGCCGGATCGCCGACTACGGCGGCGTGGCCAACGTGATGCCCTGGTTCGCCGCGTTCTCGATGCTGTTCTTCATGGCCAATGCCGGCCTGCCGGGCACGAGCGGTTTCGTCGGCGAGTTCATGGTGATCCTGGCCAGCTTCCAGAAGCACCCGATGATCGCGTTCCTGGCCGCCACCACCCTGGTGATCACCGCCGCGTACACGCTGTGGCTCTACAAGCGGGTGTTCTTCGGCGAAGTGGGGAACGCGCACGTGGCCGAAATGAAGGACATCAATGGCCGCGAGATCCTGGTCCTGGGCGTGTTCGCCGCCGGTACTTTGCTGCTGGGCGTGTGGCCCAAGCCGCTCACCGACCTGATGGAACCGTCGATCGCGCAACTGGCGATGCAGATCGCCAACAGCAAGCTGTAAGGATTCCAGAAGATGACCACGACTCCCGCGATGCCGTCCGCCGCCGAGCTCCTGCCACTGCTGCCGGAGCTGGTGATGGTCGGCGGCGCCTTTGCCCTGCTGATCATCGACCTGTTCATCGATGCCAGGCACAAGGTCTGGACGCATTTCCTATCGGTGCTGGTGCTGGTGGTGGTGCTGGCGATGCTGGCCACCGGCACGGGCGGGCAGGGCGTGGCGTTCAACGGCATGTTCGTGCGCGACACCGCCGCCGACGTGATGAAGCTGGCGATCGTGCTGATGAGCGGCCTGACCCTGGTCTACGGCTGGAGCTACCTGCGCGAACGCAAGCTGTACCAGGGCGAGATCCCGGTGCTGGTGCTGTTCGCCACCGCGGGCATGATGATGCTGGTCTCGGCCGGCAGCCTGGTGATGGTCTACCTGGGCCTGGAGCTGCTGGCGCTGTGCTCTTACGCCCTGGTCGCCGCCGACCGCGACAACGGCAAGGCTACCGAGGCGGCGATGAAGTACATCGTGCTCGGTTCGCTGGCCTCGGGCCTGCTGCTGTACGGCATGTCCCTGGTCTACGGCGCGACCGGCAGCCTGCATCTGGATGCGATCAACGCCGCCATCGGCGGTTCCGACGAGCGCACCCTGCTGCTCACCGGCACGGTGTTCATGGTCGCCGGCGTGGCCTTCAAGCTCGGCGCGGCGCCGTTCCACATGTGGCTGCCCGACGTGTACCAGGGCGCCACCGCACCGGTCGCGCTGTTCGTGAGCTCGGCGCCGAAGCTGGCCGCGTTCGGCATGGCCTACCGCCTGCTGGAAGTGGGCGTGGGTCCGCTGGCCGACGAATGGAAGTGGCTGCTGGCCGGCCTGGCCGCCGCTTCGCTGGTGATCGGCAACCTGATGGCCATCGCCCAGACCAACCTCAAGCGCATGCTGGCGTACTCCACCGTCTCGCACATCGGCTTCCTGCTGATGGGCCTGGCCGGCGGCGACGAGCGCGGCTACGCGGCGGCGCTGTTCTACGCGATCGCCTACGCGCTGATGTCCACCGCGGCCTTCGGCGCGATCATCGCGCTGTCGCGGCAGGGTTTCGAAGCCGAGAACATCGACGACTTCAAGGGCCTCAACGCCCGCAGCCCGTGGATGGCGGGGCTGGTGCTCTGCATCATGGCCTCGCTGGCAGGCGTGCCGCCGTTCCTGGGCTTCTGGACCAAGCTGGCCGTGCTCGGCGCGGCGGTGCAGGGCGGGATGCTGTGGCTGGCCCTGCTGGGCGTGCTGTGTGCGGTCATCGGCGCGTTCTACTACCTGCGCGTGATCAAGGTCATGTACTTCGACGAGCCCGTAGGCGCGCCGCTGCCGGCGCACAACGACCGCGTGCTGGGCGTGGTGCTGGGGGTCAACTCGCTCGGCCTGCTGGCGCTGGGCCTGGCCTGGAACCCGATCATGGTGTGGTGCCAGCGGGCGTTCGTGTAAGTCCGCTGCGGATGGCCCTTCGGGGCGGTGGCGCCTGCAAGGGTTTCTGTGCGAAATCCGGCGACTGTGCCGGGGTGTTAGTCCAGGGCAATACGATTATTTGCATCGGGTGAGTGACAGGGCTTGCAATAGTCCGCGTTAATCACCATAATTCCGCTTCTGCTGCGGGGTGGAGCAGTCTGGCAGCTCGTCGGGCTCATAACCCGAAGGTCGCAGGTTCAAATCCTGCCCCCGCTACCATGTTTCGCGGTTCCGTTTTCCGGTTCACTGTATGGATACGGACCCGCAAGCCTGGGCTTGCAACGACGCATGTTCCCGTCGTTGCGCCGATTCCAGCATCATCGGATGGGAAGCCCAGATAGGGCTCCTGTCGGACACGGGGCCCGGTCGGGCCCTTTGTCGTTTCCGGGGCCCGGAAAAGTCGTCGCCGTTCCGTTTCCGCGTTCGAGAAACCGCCGCAATGAGCGAGAAGCACAGCGAAATCACCGAGCTGCTGGGCCCGACCATCGAGTCGCTGGGCCTGGAGCTGCTGGGCATCGAATACCTGCCGGCCCCTGGCGGCGCGACGTTGCGCCTGTACATCGATGTTCCGGCAGGCGAGGGCGGCGAGCCCGAGCGGACGGTGACCATCGAAGACTGCGAGTCGGTCAGTCGCGAGGTTTCGGCGCAGTTGGACGTGGCCGATCCGATCTCCAGCAACTACACGCTGGAAGTGTCCTCGCCGGGCCTGGACCGGCCGCTGTTCACCGCCACGCAGTTCGCCCGCTTCGTTGGCGAAGAAGCCAAGGTCGGCCTGAAGCTGCCGCAGGATGGCCGTCGCCGCCTGCAGGGCCGGATCCTGCGGGTCGAGGCCGGCAACGTGGTGTTCGGCCTTGACGACGTCGAGTTCGTCGTCGCGGCCGACAACATCGACAAGGCGCGCCTGGTGCCCGACTGGGCGGCCATGGGCCTGGCGCCGAACAAGAATTCGCCCTCGAAGGGCAAGCCCGCCAAGGGGCAGGGCAGCAGCACGAACACTGGCAAGCAACCCTCCACCAAGCCGGCGGCCGGCAAGCCGCACGCGGAGTAAAGACAAGATGAGCAAGGAACTTCTTCTGGTAGTGGATGCGGTCGCCAACGAGAAGGGCGTGCCGCGCGACGTGATCTTCGACGCGCTGGAGGCCGCGCTGGCTTCCGCCGCCAAGAAGCGCTACCTGGACCAGGACGTGGTCGCCCGCGTGGCGATCGACCGCAAGGACGGCAGCTACGAGACCTTCCGCCGCTGGGAAGTGGTGGCCGACGACGTGGTCATGGAATCCCCCGACCGGCAGATCCGCCTGATGGACGCGATCGACGAGGCCGACGGCGTCGAGGTCGGCGACTGGATCGAGGAGCCGATCGAGAACCCCGAGTTCGGGCGCATCTCGGCGCAGGCCGCCAAGCAGGTGATCGTGCAGCGCGTGCGCGAGGCCGAGCGCCAGCAGGTCGTCGATGCATGGAAGGATCGCGTCGGCGAACTGGTCACCGGCGTGGTCAAGCGCGCCGAGCGCGGCAACATCTTCGTGGACCTGGGCGGCAACGCCGAAGCCTTCATCCCGAAGGACAAGGGCATCCCGCGTGACGTCCTGCGCACCGGCGACCGCGTGCGCGGCTACCTGTTCGAGGTCCGCAGCGAACCCCGCGGTCCGCAGCTGTTCATCAGCCGCGGCGCGCCGGAATTCATGATCGAGCTGTTCAAGCTCGAAGTGCCGGAAGTGGGCCAGGGCCTGGTCGAGATCAAGGCCTGCGCCCGCGACCCGGGCGATCGCGCCAAGATCGCCGTCGTCGCCCACGACAACCGCACCGATCCGATCGGCGCGTGCATCGGCATGCGCGGTTCGCGCGTCCAGGCCGTATCCAACGAGCTCAACGGCGAGCGCGTGGACATCGTGCTGTGGAACGAGAACCCGGCCAACTTCGTCATCAATGCGATGGCGCCGGCCGAGGTCCAGTCGATCATCGTCGACGAAGAGAAGCATTCGATGGACCTGGCCGTCGCCGAGGACCGCCTGGCCCAGGCGATCGGCAAGGGCGGCCAGAACGTGCGCCTGGCCAGCCGCCTGACCGGCTGGCAGCTCAACGTCATGACCCAGGACCAGGTGGCGGCCAAGTCGGAGGCCGAACAGGCCATCGCCCGCCAGCTGTTCATGGACAAGCTGGAAGTGGACGAGGAGATCGCCGGCATCCTGGTGTCGGAAGGCTTCGGTACGGTCGAGGAGATCGCCTACGTCCCGGTCGGCGAGCTGCTGGCGGTGGAGGGCTTCGACGAGGACATCGTCGAGGAACTGCGCTCCCGCGCCCGCGACGCCCTGCTCAACGAGGCGCTGGCGGTGGAGGAGGAGCTGGACGAGCACCAGCCCGCCGACGACCTGCTGGCCCTGGAAGGCATGGACGAGGAAACCGCCTTCGCCCTGGCCGCCCACGGCGTGCGCACCAGCGAGGACCTGTCCGACCTGGCCGCCGACGAAGTGGTCGAGTTCGGCATCGAGGGCCTGGACGAAGTCCGCGCCGCGGCGCTGATCCTGGCCGCCCGCGCCGAGGAAATCGCCCGCCTGGAGCGGGGCGCGTGAGCGCCCAGGCCCGCCTGGAGCGTGGCGCGTGAGCGCCACAGGGGTCCGTACGGGGTACCGGCGATGAGCCGGCGATGAACACCGCCCTGCACCCGCCAGGGCTTAGAATCCGCGCTTCCCTTGCTCTTGGCGAGGGGGCGCCAAACAGAGCATAGGATCCGAATGTCGCAGCAAACCACCATTCGCAAGCTCGCCGAGCTGGTCAGCACCCCGGTCGAGAAGCTGCTCGAGCAGCTGGCCGAGGCTGGCATGCCCTTCAGCGACCCCGACCAGGTCGTGACCAGCGCCGAGAAACTCAAGCTGCTCGGCTTCCTCAAGCGCGCGCACGGCAAGAACGATGCGCCGGCCGAAGAAGTCGCCGCGCCGAAGAAGATCACCCTGGCACGACGCAAGGTGCAGGAGCTGACCGTCGGCGGTGGCCGCAGCAAGACCACCGTCAATGTCGAGGTCCGGCAGAAGCGCACTTACGTCAAGGGCGCCGAGAATCCGACCGATGGCGAACGCGCGCCGATCGTTCCGTTGAACGACGAGCATGCCGAGGTCCTGCGCAAGCTCGAGGAATCGCGCCAGCGCAACCTCGCCGAGCAGCAGCACCTGGCCGAAGTGGACCGGGTGCGCGCCGAGGAGCTTGATCGCAAGCGGCAGGTCGAGGATGCGCAGCGGCTCGCAGAGGAAACGCAGCGCAAGGCCGACGAGGAGCGGGAGAAGCCCGCCGCGACGCGTACCCCGATCGACGAGAGCGCGCCGCGCCCTCCGCGCGCCGCCACCCCGGCGCACCGCCCGGCGACGCCCGATCGCGGCGCCGACGACGGTCGCGGCCACAAGCACAAGACCCGCGGCTCGCACGTCATGGTCGCCGGCATCGAGGACGATTCGGCCGCCAGCCGCTTCGCCGGCCAGTTGCACCTGTCGGCCGCCGACCGCGCGCGCCGGACCAGCACGCGCCCGGGCAGCAAGCCCAAGCCGCGTCGCCAGGAAATGCGGGGCGGTTCGTCCTCCGGCGGTGCCGGTGGCTTCGAGCGCCCGACCGCACCGGTCGTGCGCGAAGTGGCGATCGGTGACGCGATCACCGTGGCCGACCTGGCGCAGAAGCTCGCGCTCAAGGGCGGCGACGTGGTCAAGGCGATGTTCAAGATGGGCGTGATGGCCACCATCACCCAGACCATCGACCACGACACCGCGGCGCTGATCGTCGAAGAGCTCGGCCACAAGGTGGTCCGTGCCGACAGCGACGATGCCGAGAGCGAACTGCTGGCCCACGTCGAGGAGACCCAGGGCGACCGGGCCTCGCGTCCGCCGGTGGTCACCATCATGGGCCACGTCGACCACGGCAAGACCTCGCTGCTGGACTACATCCGTCGCACCAAGGTCGCCACTGGCGAAGCGGGCGGCATCACCCAGCACATCGGCGCGTACCACGTCGAAACGCCCAAGGGTGTCATCAGCTTCCTCGATACCCCCGGCCATGCGGCCTTCACCTCGATGCGCGCGCGTGGCGCCAAGCTGACCGACATCGTGGTGCTGGTGGTAGCGGCCGACGACGGCGTCATGCCGCAGACCAAGGAAGCGATCCAGCACGCGAAGGCGGCCGGCGTGCCGCTGATCGTGGCGATCAACAAGATCGACAAGTCCGACGCCGACCCGATGCGGGTCAAGAACGAACTGCTCGCCGAGGAGATCGTGGCCGAGGACTTCGGTGGCGACACCCAGATGGTCGAGCTGTCGGCCAAGACTGGCGACGGCGTGGACGACCTGCTCGACGCGATTTCCCTGCAGGCCGAAGTGCTCGAACTGAAGGCCGTCCCCGATGGCCGCGCCAGCGGCGTGGTAATCGAGTCGGCGCTGGACAAGGGCCGCGGCCCGATCGCCACCGTGCTGGTCCAGCAGGGCCAGTTGCGCAAGGGCGACTACCTGGTCTGCGGCGTGCAGTACGGCCGCGTGCGCGCGCTGTTCGACGAGACCGGCGGCCAGCCGGAGTCGGCCGGCCCGTCGATCCCGGTGCAGGTGCTGGGGCTGTCGGGTGTGCCCGACGCGGGCGACGACTTCGTCGTGGTCAAGGACGAGCGCCTGGCCAAGGACGTGGCGCAGCAGCGCGACGCCAAGCGCCGCGAGTCGCGCCTGGTCCAGGCCGCGGGCAACCGCATGGAAGACATCCTGGCCCAGATGGGCAAGGGCGAGGGCCAGCAGGTCCTCAACCTGGTGGTGAAGGCCGACGTGCAGGGTTCGGTGGAAGCGCTGAAGCAGGCGCTGACCGCGCTGTCCAACGACCAGATCCGGATTAACGTGATCAGCTCGGGCGTGGGCGGCATCACCGAGTCCGATGCCAGCGTCGCCATGACCGCCAAGGCCACGATGATCGGCTTCAACGTCCGCGCCGATGCGTCGGCGCGCCGGGTCATCGAGTCCAACGGTGTCGACCTGCGCTACTTCTCGATCATCTACGACGTGATCGACCAGGTGAAGCAGGTCGCTTCGGGCCTGCTGGGCGTGGAGATCCGCGAGGAGATCATCGGTATCGCCCAGGTCCGCGACGTGTTCCGCAGTTCCAAGTTCGGCGCCGTCGCCGGCTGCATGGTCATCGAGGGCGTGGTCCGGCGGAACAAGCCGATCCGCGTGCTTCGCGACAGCGTGGTCGTCTTCGAGGGCGAGCTGGAATCGCTGCGCCGCTTCAAGGAAAACGTGGACGAAGTGCGCAACGGCACCGAGTGCGGCATCGGCGTGAAGGAGTACAACGACGTCAAGCCGGGCGACCAGATCGAGTGCTTCGAGCGCATCGAGGTCCAGCGCACGCTGTAACCGCGCACGCGCCGGGCGATGCGTCCGGCACAGGCGCGACGACGGGACGGCCCATGCGGCCGTCCCGCTGTTTCCGGCCCGCGTTCCGCCGGTCCGCATCGCGCGGCGGCGCGCTGCCGTTCCATCGGGCCCGGGGCCCGGCAAGGAGTCGAACATGCCCACCAAATCCTTCCACCGCACCGACCGCGTTTCCGCGCAGCTCCGCCGCGAGGTGGGGACCCTGGTCCACGAGGCCGTGCGCGAGTACGGCCTGCCGTCGGTCAGCGTTTCCGACGTCGAAGTCAGCCGCGACCTGGCCCACGCCAAGGTGTTCGTCACCGCGCTGCAGGCCGAACGCTCGGTCGAAGCGGTCAAGGCGCTGAAGGAGCTGTCGCGCGAGCTGCGGACCGAACTGGCGCGGCGGGTCAAGATGCGCCACGTCCCCGAACTGCATTTCCACTACGACGATTCGGTCGACAAGGGCGAGCGGATCGAGATCCTGCTCAGGGACAATCCGCCCGCCGGTTCGGATCCCGAATAAGCCGGCCGGCTGCTATCGGGGCCCTGCCGCGCATGCCGGCGCCGCTTTTCGCCGGCCTTGCGCGCGGCTCCTGCCCGACACACGCCCTCCGCATCCCTTGATGACCTCTCCACGACGTTTCCGTCCGCTCGACGGCATCCTCCTGCTCGACAAGCCGGCGGGCATGAGCTCCAACGCCGCGCTGCAGGGGGGCCGCCGCCTGTTCCGCGCCGAGAAGGGCGGGCATACCGGCAGCCTGGATCCGCTCGCCACCGGCCTGCTGCCGCTGTGCTTCGGCGAGGCGACCAAGCTGGCCGGGCTGCTGCTGGGCTCGGACAAGGCCTACGAGGCCGGCATCGTGCTGGGCGCCACCACCGATACCGATGACGCCGACGGCCAGGTGCTGCTCCAGCGTCCGGTTCCGCCGCTGGACCGCGCGAAGCTGGAAGCGGCCCTGGCGCCACTGACCGGCATCCTCCAGCAGCGCGCTCCGGTCTACTCGGCGCTCAAGCAGGGTGGCGAACCGCTGTACGCACGCGCCCGCCGCGGCGAGTCGATCGAGGCGCCGGTGCGCCAGGTGACCGTGCACGCCATCGAGTTGCTGGAGGCCGGCAGCGACCATCTGCGCCTTCACGTGACCTGCGGCAGCGGCACCTACATCCGCAGCCTGGCCCGCGACCTGGGCGAGGCGCTGGGCTGCGGCGCGCATATCGCCAGCCTGCGCCGGCTGTGGGTCGATCCGTTCAGGCAGCCGCACATGTACACCCTGGATGAACTGGCAGCGCTGGCTGGGACGGGAGGCGAGGCCGCGCTGGAGGCCTGCCTGCTGCCGCTGGCGGCCGGCCTGGCCGGCTTCCCGCGGGTCGAACTGGCGTCGGCCGAGGCCGCGCGCTTCGGCCAGGGCCAGAGGCTGCGCGGTCCTTGGGGCCCGGCCGATCCGGCGGGTGTCTTCACGCAGGACGGGGTTCCGCTCGGGCTGGCGCGGGTCGAGCCCGACGGTCGCCTGTCGCCCCAGCGCCTGTTCCGCAATCCGCCCGTGCCGGGCTGATCCAGGGGCCGCCTTGTCCGCAAAGGCTGCCGCAGGTACAATTTGCGCGCCTTTTTACGGCAAATATTTCCGTCCCGTTCCTGCCCACCTGGCGGGAGGGCGGCCATCCGCAAGCGGCGGGTCAGGCGGTGCGCTCACGCGTTCCTGCAGGCCTCGCATCTCAAGAGAAAACACATGTCCATCGACACCCAGAAAGTCATCGCCGACAACGCGCGCGGCACCAACGACACCGGTTCGCCGGAAGTCCAGGTCGCCCTGCTGACCGCCCGCATCGAGCAGCTGACCGAGCACTTCAAGACCCACAAGAAGGACCACCACAGCCGCCGTGGCCTGCTGCAGCTGGTCAACCGCCGCCGCAGCCTGCTGGACTACCTGAAGCGCAAGGACAACGCGCGCTACAAGGGCCTGATCGAGAAGCTCGGCCTGCGTCGCTAAGCAAGACCCCGCCGCGGCGCAGAGATGCGCCGCGGTTTGCGTTTGGGGCCTCGCCGTCGGACGCGACTGATCCACTCCGAAATCCACGCCCGGGCCCGCAGCCCGGAGCAGCACCATCGCCAGAGGCCGGGATCTCCGGCCACCCGCATGCGGCAGGGGTCGCATACGGTCTATCCGAAGCAGCATCCTCCAAGGAATCAACGTGGCAAAAATCACCAAAACCTTCCAGTACGGCAAGCACCAGGTCACCCTGGAAACCGGCGAGATCGCCCGCCAGGCCGGCGGTGCCGTCATCGTCAAGTTCGATGACACCGTGCTGCTGGTTTCCGCCGTTGCAGCGAAGTCGGCCCGCGAAGGGCAGGACTTCTTCCCGCTGACGGTCGACTACCAGGAGAAGTTCTACGCCGGCGGCCGCATCCCGGGTGGCTTCTTCAAGCGCGAAGGTCGCGCGACCGAGAAGGAGACGCTGATCTCGCGCCTGATCGATCGCCCGCTGCGTCCGCTGTTCCCGGAAGAGTTCCGCAATGAAGTGCAGGTCATCGCCACGGTGATGTCGCTGAACCCGGAAATCGACGGTGACATCCCGGCGCTGATCGGTGCTTCCGCCGCCGTCGCCCTGACCGGCGCGCCGTTCAACGGCCCGATCGGTGCCGCCAAGGTCGGTTACATCAACGGCGAGTACGTGCTGAACCCGACCGTCAGCGAGCTGAAGACCTCCAAGCTCGAGCTCGTCGTCGCCGGCACCTCCAATGCCGTGCTGATGGTCGAGTCCGAAGCGGCCGAGCTGTCGGAAGAAGTGATGCTGGGCGCGGTCATGTTCGGCCATCGCGAGATGCAGAAGGTCATCGCCGTCATCAACGAGCTGGTTGCCGAAGCCGGCAAGCCGAAGTGGGACTGGCAGCCGCCGGCCAAGAACGAAGGCCTGATCGCCGCGCTTCGCCATGCCGTGGGCGACAGCCTGGCCGGCGCGTTCCAGGTGCGCGACAAGCTCGAGCGCCGCGACACGATCTCCAGCCTGAAGAAGGCCATCCTGGGCACGCTGGCGCCGCAGGCCGAGACCCATTCGTGGTCCGCCGGCGACCTGTCCAAGGAGTTCAGCGAGCAGGAATACCAGACCATGCGCAACTCGGTCCTCAAGACCAAGGTCCGCATCGACGGTCGCGCGCTGGACCAGGTCCGTCCGATCAATTCGCAGGTCAGCGTCCTGCCGCGCGTGCACGGCTCCTCGCTGTTCACCCGTGGCGAGACCCAGGCCATCGTCGCGGTCACCCTGGGCACCGCGCGTGATGGCCAGGTCATCGACGCAGTGTCGGGCGAGTACAAGGACCACTTCCTGTTCCATTACAACTTCCCCCCGTACTCGGTGGGCGAAGCCGGCCGCATGATGGGCCCGAAGCGTCGCGAAATCGGCCACGGCCGCCTCGCCAAGCGCGGCGTGCTCGCCGTGATGCCGACCATGGAAGCGTTCCCCTACACCATCCGCGTGGTCTCGGAGATAACCGAGTCCAACGGCTCCTCCTCGATGGCATCGGTCTGCGGCAGCTCGCTGGCGCTGATGGATGCCGGCGTGCCGATCAAGGCGCCGGTGGCGGGCATCGCGATGGGTCTGGTCAAGGAAGGCGACGACTTCGTCGTGCTGTCGGACATCCTCGGTGACGAAGACCACCTGGGCGACATGGACTTCAAGGTGGCCGGTACCGAGAACGGCGTGTCCGCGCTGCAGATGGACATCAAGATCGAAGGCATCACCGAAGAGATCATGAAGCAGGCGCTGTCGCAGGCGAAGGCCGGCCGCTTGCACATCCTGGGTGAAATGGCCCGCGCGATGACCTCGCCGCGCCAGGAGCTCAGCGAGTTCGCGCCGCGCCTGATCACCATCAAGATCCACCCCGACAAGATCCGCGAAGTGATCGGCAAGGGCGGTTCGGTGATCCAGGCGATCACCAAGGAAACCGGCACGCAGATCGACATCCAGGACGACGGCACGATCACCATCGCTTCGGTGAATGGCGCTGCCGGCCAGGCCGCCAAGGCCCGCATCGAGCAGATCACCTCGGACGTCGAGCCGGGCCGGATCTACGAGGGCAAGGTCGCCAAGATCATGGACTTCGGCGCGTTCGTCACCATCCTGCCGGGCAAGGACGGCCTGGTCCACGTGTCGCAGATCTCCAACGATCGCGTGGAGAAGGTCGGCGATGCGTTGAAGGAAGGCGACCTGGTCAAGGTCAAGGTGCTGGAAGTCGACAAGCAGGGCCGCATCCGCCTGTCGATCAAGGCCGTCGAGGAAGGCGAGGGCGTGACGGAGTAATTCCGCCAGCCTTGCGAAACGAAAAGAGCGGGCTTCGGCCCGCTCTTTTTTTGTCCAGCCGAAGCGTCAGCGGCCGTCGATTCCGTGGGCGACACCCTGTCGCCAGACCGACAGGTTCACCGGCGCCCGTGATGGCCGCCGGGCTGCGACGTGACGGATCGCGGGAGCGCGCGGCAACGGATGCGCGCCGCGGGCCATTGCGGCCACCCGGTCTTTTCAGGACGTACCGTATGTGTCCCACCATGCGGTGGACGCTTGCGCCAGGCTCAGGCGGCCTTGAGCGTTTCCAGCCCGCGCCGATCGAGGATGTCGACCCGGTAGGTGCCCGGCAGTGCGATCAGCCCGCGCGTGCGCAGTGCGGTCAGGCAGCGGCTGACCGTTTCCACGGTAAGGCCGAGATGGTCGGCGATGTCGGCGCGCGGCATCGGCAGTACCAGGGACGGCCCGGGCATGCCGGCGCGCGCCTGGCGGGCGGCAAGGGTCAGCAGGAAGTCGGCCATGCGCTCGGTAGGGTTCATCCGGGCCAGCGACATCATCCGTTCGTGCGCCGAATCCAGCTCGTCGCAGGCGCGCTCCAGCAGCTTCCCCCGCAGGTGCGGGAACTGCTCGCCCAGTCGCTGCATGGCGTCCAGGCCGAAACGGCACAATTCGGTCTCGCCCAGCGCCTCGATATCGTTCTGGTGCGCCGTCGCCCCGCTGAGGCCGACGAAGTCGCCCGGGAGGGCGAAGCCGGCGACCTGGCGCCGGCCATCCGCGGACAGCCGCACCAGCCGCAGCGCGCCACGGGTGACGGTGAAGACATGCCGGCGCGGTTCGCCCTGGCGCGCGAGCACCGCCCCGGGAGCCAGGACCTGCAGGCTCGCCGCCGTATCCAGGGCATTTATCTCTTCGTGCGACAGCACGGCGCATACCGACAGGTGGCGGACCTGGCAGTGCAGGCACGGGCCGAGCGGGGCCGTGGCTTCCGGCGGGGGGGTCAGGCAGAGATTGTCGAACGGAGGCCAGGACATGCGTCACGCCGCGGGGTCGTTGCGACAATGATACCGGTGTGACGGTCCATGCGCCGTCCAGTGCGATACCCCGCCAAGGTAGAATTGCGCTCCCAGCGCGTTCCGCAGGAGTTTTCAGCTTGATCAGGCCTCGCACACCGCCCGGCGTCATGGAACTGCTGCCGCGCGAGCAGATCGCGTTCCAGCGCATGCTCGACGTGATCCGCCGCAACTACGAGCGGTTCGGCTTCCTGCCGGTGGAAACACCGGTGTTCGAACTGTCCGACGTGCTGCTGACCAAGTCGGGCGGCGAGACCGAGCGCCAGGTGTATTTCGTCCAGTCCACCGGCGCGCTGGCCAATGCGGCGGCGGACGGTGAGAAGGGCGACGGCGGGTCGACCGCCACGCTGCCCGAACTGGCCCTGCGCTTCGACCTGACCGTGCCGCTGGCCCGTTACGTGGCAGAGCACGAACACGAACTGAGCTTTCCGTTCCGGCGCTACCAGATGCAGCGCGTGTACCGCGGCGAGCGCGCCCAGCGTGGCCGCTTCCGCGAGTTCTACCAGTGCGACATCGACGTGATCGGCAAGGATGCGCTGAATATCCGCTACGACGCCGAGGTGATGGCGGTGATCCACGCGGTGTTCTCCGAACTGGGGATCGGCGCGTTCAAGGTGCAGTTGAACAACCGCAAGCTGATGCGCGGTTTCTTCGAGGCGCAGGGCGTCACCGATCCGCAGCAGCAGGCGCTGGTCCTGCGCGAGGTCGACAAGATCGACAAGCGCGGCGCCGACTACGTGCGCGAGACGCTGGCGGGCCCGGACTTCGGCCTGCCCGTCGCTGCGGTCGAGCGGATCCTGGCGTTCGTCGAGGTACGCTCGGCTTCGCACGAGGACGCGCTGGACCAGATCGGACAGGTGCTGGCGCAGGCCGGCGACCAGGCCAGCGAAACGCTGCGCGCCGGTGCCGGCGAGCTGCGCGAGGTACTGGAACTGGTGAAGGCGCTGGGCGTCCCCGAGTCGGCCTATTGCCTGAACTTCTCGATCGCGCGCGGCCTGGACTATTACACCGGCACGGTCTACGAGACCCAACTGGTCGACCATCCGGGCATCGGCTCGATCTGCTCGGGCGGTCGCTACGAAGACCTGGCCAGCCACTACACCAAGTCGAAGCTGCCGGGCGTGGGCATCTCCATCGGCCTGACCCGGCTGTTCTGGCAGCTGCGCGAGGCCGGACTGGTCGAGGGCATCGCCGAGAGCAGCGTGCAGGCGATGGTCGCCCTGATGGACGAGGCGCAGCTGCCCGAAGCGCTGGACATCGCCCGCCACCTGCGCGCCGGCGGCATCAATACCGAAGTGCAGATGGAAGCACGCAAGGTCGGCAAGCAGTTCCAGTACGCCTCGCGCGCGGGCATCCGCTTCGTCGTGCTGGCCGGCGACGACGAGCTGGCCCGCGGCGTGGTCGCGGTCAAGGACCTGGTCCGCGAGCAGCAGTTCGAAGTGGCGCGCTCCGAGCTGGCCGGCACGCTGCGGGTGGAACTCGAACAGACCCGCGCACTCGCCGGCCGCTGAGCCGCACGCAACGCATTACGGAACACGCACGATGCAGACGATCCGCCTCGACGGACAATCCCTGACCCGCGACCGTCTGGTCGCGGTGGCCCATGGCGCGCCAGTCGAACTGGCGTCTGGCGCGCTGGTCGCGGTGCAGCGCGCCGCCGATTTCCTCGCCGAACAGGTCCGGCGCGAGGAACCGATCTACGGCGTCTCCACCGGCTTCGGCAGCAACGCCGACAAGCTGCTCGGCGCGCATCCGCTGCGCGACGCGCTGCCAGGCGCCGCGCCGTCCGGTCGTTCGCTGCACGAGGAACTGCAACGCAACCTGATCGTGACCCATGCGGTGTGCGTGGGTGAACCCATGTCCGCCGACGTGGTGCGGGCGATGCTGTGCATCCGCATCAACACCCTGCTCAAGGGGCACTCCGGTATCCGCGTGCAGACGCTGCAGGCGCTCGCCGCGCTGCTCAACGCCGGGATCGTGCCGGTGGTGCCGCAGCTGGGTTCGGTCGGCGCCTCCGGCGACCTGGCGCCGCTGTCGCACCTGGCGATCGTGCTGCTGGGCGGTGGCGAAGCCTTCTTCGAAGGGCAGCGGATGCCGGGTGGCGAAGCATTGCAGCGGGCAGGCCTGGAGCCGGTGTCGCTTTCCTACAAGGAAGGCCTGGCGCTGAACAACGGCACTGCGCAGATGCTCGCGATGGGTGTGCTCGCACTGCACCGGCTGGAAATGATGCTGGACACGGCCGACCTCGCCGCGGCGATGACCCTGGACGCGTTTGCCGGCCGCCTGGGTGCGTTCGCGCCGGAAGTGCACGCGCTGCGCCCGCACCCGGGCCAGGTGCAGGTGGCTGGAAACCTGCGCCGGTTGCTGTCCGGTTCGACCCTGGCCGACATCGCCTACCACTTGGTGCCGAAGTTCCGCCCGTGGCTGCCGGCCAGCTGGGATACGCCCGAATCGCAGGCTTTACGCTTCGACATCGGCTGGGACTGGGTGCCGGCCGACCAGCGTCATGGACGCGAGAAGTTCTACCTGCGCTTCCTGCCGTTCCGTGGTGGCAAGAAGCACCAACCGCAGGACAGCTATTCGCTGCGCTGCATCCCGCAGGTGCACGGCGCGGTGCGCGACGCCGCCGCGCAGGCCGCGCGCGTGCTCGACATCGAGCTCAACGCGGTCACCGACAATCCGCTGGTGTTCCCGGAAAAGACGGACTCGACCCACGTCGAGGAACAGGTGATCTCCGCCGGCCACTTCCACGGCATGCCGCTGGCACTGGTGCTGAGCTACCTGAAGGCCGCGATCCCGACCCTGGCCTCGATCTCCGAGCGCCGCCTCAACAAGCTGGTCGATCCCGCCACCAATGATGGACTGCCCGCGTTCCTGATCGGCAACGAGGACGGCACCGAGTCGGGCCACATGATCGTGCAGTACACCGCCGCGGCGATCGTCAACGACCTGGCCAGCCGCGCGCATCCGGCCAGCGTGTTCTCGGTGCCGACCAGCGCCAATGCCGAGGATCACGTGTCGATGGGCGCCAACGAGGCGCGCCACGTGCTGTCGATGGTCGAGGACCTGGGCAAGGTGCTCGCGCTGGAGCTGTACACGGCCGCACAGGCGCTGGACCTGCGCCGCGACATGATCAACGCGGCACGCGAGCTGGCCCGTCGTGCCGATGCGGTCGCGCTGGCAGGCAAGGTGCAGGGCGGACCGGCGTCGGACGCGCCGGGGCGCGAAGGCTTCCTCGCCGAAGTCGAATCGCTGCGCGCGCAGCTGGCGCAGGCCGATGCGTTCCATCCGGGCACGGCCGTCGCCGCGGCGCATGCGCGCATCCGCGCGACGGTGCCGTTCCTCGCGCGTGATCGCGCGCTGGACGGTGAAGTCGCCGCGATGGTGGGCCTGGTCGCTTCCGGCGCTCTGCTTCCGGCCGCGGTCGCCGCCGGCTAGCTAGGATCCGGCGACCCGGACCTGGTCGCGACCGCCGGACTTGGCCGCATACAGGGCGTTGTCGACCACCTGCAGCGCCATGTCGGTCGCCGCGTCTTCGTGTTCGACGCCGGTATCGACCGCGTGCACGCCGATGCTGGCGGTCACCGTCACAGTCGGGCCGCGGGTGCGGATCGGTTCCTCGCGCAGGCGCGTGCACACTTCCTCGGCCAGCTCGCGCGCATGGAAGATGTCGATGCCGGGCAGGGCGGCGATGAATTCCTCGCCGCCGTAGCGCGCCACCAGCGCGCCGTGCGGCCGCAGGATGCTCTCGACGACGCGGGCGCAACGGCGCAGGCAATCGTCACCGACCAGGTGGCCGTGGCGGTCGTTGATCGCCTTGAAGTGGTCCAGGTCGACCATCAGCAGCGACAGCGGCTGGCCCTGGGTGCGCGCGGCCTCGAGCAGCGACTCGAAGCGTTCGCGGAACCAGCCGCGGTTGTACAGGCCGGTCAGCGCGTCGTGGCGGCTGGCCTCGCGCAGGCGAGAGTGCGCCGTCTCCAGTTGTTCCAGTGCGGTGCGCAGTTCGCTGGTGCGCTCCAGCACCTGCGATTCCAGCTGCAGCTTGGCCCGGCGAACGATCCGTTCGTTCTCGTTGCGCAGCGCTGCGTAGCGGTAGCTCAGCGCGATGGAAAGCAGCAGCATTTCCAGCGCCGAGCCGATCTGCACGCCGTACACGGTCAGGAACGACTTGGGCAGCAGGCCGAAAGCCAGCGCGGTGAACATGCCGGTACCGAGCAGGAACATGCTCCAGGCCGCCAGGAACAGCCGCGCCGAACGGTCGCCCCGACGCACCGACACGAAGGTCACGGTCAGGATCCAGGCGATGCTGAGGAATACCGATGCGGCGGCCACGGGCGTGGCGATGCGGTATGGCAGCCAGAACGAGGCCACGCCCAGCACGACGTAGAAGGCGATGCACGCCAGCGAGACGATGTTGCCCACCGGCCACATCGTGGGCAGGCGCAGGAATACGCGGGCGAACTGCTGCATGCCGATCTGCGCCAGGCAGATCGACAACGGCACCGACAGGTCGGCCAGCCACGGTGAATCGGGCCACAGGTATTCGAAGCCCAGGCCGTTGAGCGTCATCAGCACCAGGCCGAACGCGCTCAGGTGGAACAGGTACCAGAAGTAGCTCGAATCACGCAGTGCCAGCCACAGCACCAGGTTGTAGAAGAACAGCGCGATCAGGATGCCGTAATACAGGCCGATGCCGAACTGCGCGTCGCGGGAGATCTCGATGAAAGCCGCGGGGGTATGCAGGGTCAGCGGCACCTGCATCGAGCTCTGGCTCTGCACCCGCAGCAGCACGTCCACGCGATCGCCGGGCGGCAGGTCGAGCATGAAGTTCGGGTAGCGGTAGCTGACGCTGCGCACATCGAACGGCAGGTGGTCGCCGCCGGCGTGATGGACCACCCGCCCATCCGCGTAGCGCAGGTAGAGGTCCAGGCGGTCGCTGAGCGGATAGTCCTGCACCAGCAGCCACTGTGGCTGCGTCGCGTCGCGGTTCTCCAGCCCCACATGGAACCAGTAGGCGCCCTGCTGGAAGCCGAAGGCAGCGCCGCTGCCGGGGAGGGCGGCGAAGCCCCCGTTTTCCACGCTTGCCCATGCCTGGGCGGAGTCCATCTCGCCCGATTCGTCGTGCAGGTAGCGGGTGTGCGCTCCGAGGTCCAACTGCGGCTGGCTGGCGTCCAGGCGCAACGGCGCCTGCGCGTATGCCGGCAGGCCCTGGGCAAAGCATAGGGCGAGGCCCAGGAGCACCCGACCCCAGCATCTGGCGAATGTCCGCAACTCCATGCGTCCCCCGGGAAGGCCCGCCCCAGCCGCCGGTCTGGCGGTGAGGCAGTGTAACGGCGGCGGGCTTGACCGGGCACGGGGCAGGCTGGTCTAATGTATTAACGCATTAATACATTGATTCCCATGAAGCGGCGAACACAGGAGCACGGCGACGACACCGAGGGAAGGCTCGGGACCTTGGCGCGGGCGCTGGCCGGGCTGGACGACGCGGAGGCGGTCAGTGCTTTCCTGCAGGACCTGTGCACGCCGGCCGAGCTCGAAGCGATGACCGATCGCTGGCGGGTGGTGCCCCTCCTGCAGCAGGGCATGCCGTACCGCGAAATCCACGACCTGACCCAGGTCAGCGTCACCACCATCGGCCGGGTCGCGCGCACGCTGGAGCGCGGCGCCGGCGGCTATTCCCTGGCTTCGATGCCCCAAGCCCGCGCCGCCAGCGCGAAGGACACGCCATGACTCCCCCCCTGGCCACCGCTTCACGCGACCGGCTGCGCATCGCGATCCAGAAGAGCGGCCGCCTGGCCGAGCCGGCGCGTTCGCTGTTGGCAGCCTGCGGTCTTAGCTGGCGCGAGAGCCGCGACAAGCTGTTCTGCTACGGCGAGTCGCTGCCGGTGGACCTGCTCTTGGTGCGCGACGACGATATCCCCGGCCTGATCGCCGACGGCGTCTGCGACCTGGGCGTGGTCGGGCGCAACGAACTGGAGGAGCAGGCGGGCGAACGTGCCCGCAACGGCCTCGCGCCGGCCTACCGCGCATTGCGCGGGCTGGGTTTCGGCCAGTGCCGGTTGATGCTGGCGGTGCCGGAGGAATGGGAATGGACCGGTCCGGCCCAGCTGCAGGGCCTGCGCATCGCCACCAGCTATCCGGCGATCCTTGCCGGCTGGCTGGAACGGCAGGGGATCGACGCCCAGGTGGTGGAGCTGTCCGGTTCGGTCGAGATCGCGCCGCGGCTGGGAACGGCCGACCTGATCTGCGACCTGGTGTCCAGCGGCGGCACGCTCGCCGCCAACCACCTGAAGCCGGTCGAGAACCTGCTCGACAGCGAGGCGGTGCTGGCCAGTCCGGCCTCGGGTTTCGACGATGCCCGCGTCGGCCTGGCGCAGATGCTGCTGCGCCGTGTCGACGGGGTGCTCCAGCTCAAGGACCGCAAGCTGCTGATGTTCAGCGCCGAACGCGATTCGCTGCCGGCGCTGGAGCGCCTGCTGCAGGACGCGGGGCCCCTGGTACAGCTGCCCGGCGGCAACGGCGTGCTGTCGTTGCAGACGATGTGCGAAGGCGCGGTCAGCTGGCAGCAGATGGAAGAACTCGAGCGCGCAGGCGCGCGTGGCTTGATGGTGCTGGCGGTGGAGAGGTCGCTGGCATGAGCGCCACCGCTTCCCCGGATTCCATCGGCACGGGCAGCGCTCCCGCCTGGAATCGGCTGCAGTGGTCGACGCTGGACGCGGCGCAGCGCGATCGCGCGCTGACCCGCCCGGCGCAAGTCGTGGCCGAGGCCACGCGCGGCGCCGTATCCGAAGTGCTCGACGCCGTGCGCCAGCGTGGCGACGAGGCGCTGCGCGAACTCACCGCGCGCTTCGACAGGGTCGAACTGGATCGCTTCGAGGTTTCGGCCGGGGAGTTCGCTGCCGCCGAAGCGGTGGTGCCGGTGGAGCTGCGCCAGGCCATGCTCGACGCCAAGTCGCGGATCGAGGCTTTCCACCGCGCCGGCATGGCCTCGGCTTATGCGATCGAAACCGCGCCCGGCGTGCTCTGCGAACGCATGATCAGGCCGGTGCCACGGGTCGGCCTGTACGTGCCCGCCGGCAGCGCACCCTTGCCCTCGACGGCGCTGATGCTGTGCGTACCGGCCGCATTGGCGGGTTGCCGGCAGGTGGTGCTGTGCACGCCGCCGCGGACGGACGGGACGGCCGATCCGGCGGTGCTGGTGGCGGCGAAACTGTGCGGCGTCGGTTCCGTGTTCAAGCTCGGCGGCGCCCAGGCGATCGCCGCGCTGGCCTTCGGTACCGAAAGCGTGCCAAGGGTCGACAAGATCTTCGGACCTGGCAACAGTTACGTGGACGAAGCCAAGCGCCAGGTCGCGCAGTCCGGCGCGGCGGCGATCGACATGCCGGCCGGTCCATCGGAAGTGCTGGTGATCGCCGATGCGGGCGCCGATGCGGGTTTCGTTGCCGCGGACCTGCTGTCGCAGGCCGAGCACGGGCCCGATTCGCAGGTGCTGCTGCTGTCCGACAGTGCCGCTTTCATCGACCAGGTGGAGGCCAGGCTGGTGGAGCAGCTGGCGGCGTTGCCGCGTGCGGCGATCGCGGCCAGGGCGTTGTCGGCTTCGCGCCTGGTGCTGGTGGATTCGCTGGAGGAAGCTTTCTCGATCAGCAACACCTACGCGCCCGAGCACCTGATCCTGGCCCTGCGCGAACCGCGCGCGTGGCTGGAGCGGGTCGAGGCCGCCGGTTCGGTGTTCCTGGGCGACTGGACCCCCGAGGCGCTGGGCGACTACTGCAGCGGTACCAACCACGTGCTGCCGACGAGCGGCGCGGCGCGTGCATGGAGCGGGGTCAGCGTGGCCAGCTTCCAGAATTTCGTCAGCGTGCAGGCGGCCACGCCCGAAGGAATCGCCGGGATCGGCAATTGCGCGGTCACGATGGCGCGCGCCGAGCAGCTCGATGCGCACGCCAATGCGGTCGTCCTGCGCCTGAAAGCGGTGGCCGCATGAGCGCCGATGACAACAGCTTGTTGCAGCTGGTCCGCGAGGACCTGCGTGGCTTCGGCGGCTACGCTTCGGCGCGCACGCACGACCTGCGCGGCGAGGTCTGGCTCAACGCCAACGAAAGCCCTTGGGCCAATCCCGCCGACGCGGGCGGCGGCAGCCGGCGCTATCCCGATCCGCAACCGCCGGCGCTGCGTGATGCGCTGGCTCGCCTTTACGCCTGCGATCCGTCACGGCTGCTGATCGGCCGTGGCAGCGACGAAGCGATCGACCTGCTCGTGCGCGTGCTGTGCGTGCCGGGTCGTGATGCGGTCGTGGTGACGCCGCCGGTGTTCGGCATGTATGCGGTGAGCGCACGCCTGCAGGGCGCGCCGCTGCTGGAAGTGCCGCTGGTCGAGGGCGAATCCGGCTTCGGCGTGGATCTGGAGGCGGTCGCGCGCGCGGCGGAGCAGGGCGCGGCAAAGCTGGTGTTCCTGTGCTCGCCTTCCAACCCGACCGGCGCCAGCGTGCCGCTCGACGGCATCGCCGCACTGGCTCGGCGCCTGCATGGCCGTGCGCTGGTGGTGGTGGACGAGGCCTACGGCGAGTTCTCCGACCAGCCTTCTGCGACGACGCTGATGGCCACGCATCCGAACGTGGCGGTGCTGCGCACCCTGTCCAAGGCGCACGCGCTGGCGGCCGCACGGATCGGCGTGCTGATCGCCCACCCAGCACTGGTCCGCGTCCTGCGCGCCTGCCAGGCGCCGTATCCGGTGCCGGCGCCGTGCGCCGAGCTCGCCGCAGCCGCCCTGTCGGAAGAAGCGCTGGCGCGCACCGCCGCGCGCGTGGATCAGGTCCGCAGCGAGCGCGTGCGCCTGCAACGCGCGCTGGCCACCCTGGCCGGCGTGGTCCGCGTGCATCCCTCTGACGGCAACTACCTGCTGGTCCGCTTCGCCGATGCCGATGCGGCCTTCGCCCGCCTGCTGGCGGCCGGCGTGGTCGTGCGCGACCAGCGCGCCGCGCCGCAACTGCCCGATGCGCTGCGCATCACCATCGGTACCCCCGAACAGAACGACCGCGTGCTGGCCGCGCTGGATGCCAAGGAAGCCGCTGCATGACCCCGATCCTGTTCATCGACCGTGACGGCACCCTGATCGAGGAACCGGCGGATTTCCAGATCGATGCCTACGAGAAGCTGCGCTTCGTCCGGGGAGTGATCCCCGCGCTGCTGAAGCTGCGCGACGCCGGCTGGCAGTTCGTGATGGTGTCCAACCAGGACGGCCTGGGCAGCGAGGGCTATCCGCAGTCCAGCTTCGACGGTCCGCACAACCTGATGATGCAGGTGTTCGAAAGCCAGGGCATCGTGTTCCGCGACGTGCTGATCGACGCCAGCTGGCCGCACGAGAACAAGCCCACCCGCAAGCCGGGCATCGGCCTGGTCCTGCCATACATCCAGGATCGCGGCATCGACTGGAAGCGCTCGGCCATGGTCGGCGACCGCCCCACCGACAACCAGTTCGCGGAAAACCTCGGCATCCGTGCCTTCCAGCTGCGGACCACGCAGTTCGGCGGCGAGTGGGCCTGGGCCGGGATCGCGCACGAGCTGGCCGACGCGCCGCGCCGCGCGGTCGTGCAGCGGAACACGAAGGAGACCCGGATCCGGGTCGAGGTCGACCTGGACCGCGTCGCCGAACCGGAAGTCCACACCGGGCTGCCGTTCTACGACCACATGCTCGAACAGATCGGCAAGCACGGCGGCTTCGAGCTGAAGATCCGGGCCGAAGGCGACCTGCACATCGACGAGCACCACACCATCGAGGACACCGCCCTGGCCCTGGGCCAGGCGCTGCGCGAGGCGCTGGGCGACAAGCGCGGCATCGGCCGCTATGGCTTCACCCTGCCGATGGACGAGACCCACGCCAGTGCGGCACTGGATTTCAGCGGGCGGCCGTACCTGGTTTACGAAGGCCGGTTCAAGCGCGAGCGTGTCGGCGACATGCCGACCGAGCTGGTGCCGCATTTCTTCCGCTCGCTGTGCGATGCCTCGGGCATGAACCTGCACATCGCCGTGACCGGCGACAACGACCACCACAAGGTCGAAGCCAGCTTCAAGGCGCTGGCGCGCGCGCTGCGACAGGCCATCCGCCGCGAAGGCGCCGAGCTGCCCTCGACCAAGGGAGCGCTGTGATGCGCGTGGCCCTGGTCGATGCCGGCGGTGCGAACCTGGGCTCGGTCCGTTATGCGTTGAACCGGCTGGGAATCGAACCCGAGGTCACCGTCGATGCCGAGGCGATCCGCGCTGCCGACCGGGTGGTGCTGCCCGGCGTGAGCACCGCGGCGCAGGTGATGGGGCGGTTGCATGCGCTGGACCTGGTGCAGGTGCTGCGTGGCCTGGAGGCACCGCTGCTGGGCGTATGCGTGGGCATGCAGCTGCTGTACGAGCGTTCGGAGGAAGGCGGGGTCGAGTGCCTGGGCCTGCTGCCGGGCGTGGTCCGCAAGCTGCCGCTGGCGCCGGGTATCCGGGTGCCGCACATGGGCTGGAACGGGCTGCGCACGATGCGCGGGTCGGCGCTGCTGGACGGCGTCGCCGAAGGCGCCAGCGCCTATTTCGTCCACAGTTATGCGGCACCGATCACAGCCGACACCGTGGCGGCCACCGATCATGGGAGCCTGTTCTCGTCAGTGGTCCAGCGCGGCCGCCTGTGCGGCGCGCAGTTCCACCCTGAACGCTCGGCCGCGACCGGCGCGCGCATCCTCCGCAACTTCGTCGAGATGGATTTCTGATGGGCGGATTCACGGTTTACCCCGCGCTGGACCTGCGCGGCGGCCGCGTGGTGCGGCTGGCGCAGGGCGACTACGCGCGCGAAACCACCTACGGCGACGACCCGCTGCCGCGCGCATCGGCATTCGTGTCCGCCGGCGCGCGCTGGATGCACCTGGTGGACCTGGATGCCGCCAAGGCCGGCGGCTACACGCTGCTGCCGCTGCTCGACGCGATCGCCCGCGAGACCGGCCTGCAGGTGCAGACCGGAGGCGGCGTGCGTTCGCGCGAAGACGTGGCGAAGATCCTCGACGCCGGCGCTGCGCGCGTCGTCGTGGGCTCACTGGCCGTGCGCGAGCCCGATACGGTCGCCGCGTGGCTGGCCGAGTTCGGAGGCGAGCGCATCACCGTCGCCCTGGATACCCGGCAGGATGCCGACGGAACCTGGACGTTGCCGGTGCATGGCTGGACCGAGACCGCCGGCGCCACGCTCGATGGACTGCTGCCGCATTACCTGCGTGCCGGCCTGCGCCACCTGCTGTGCACCGACATCGCCCGCGACGGCATGCTGTCCGGACCCAACCTGGACCTGTACCTGCACCTGCGCGCGCTGGCGCCCGGCGTGGCGGTGCAGGCCTCTGGGGGCGTGCGCGACGCGGCCGACGTGCGCAATGCGCGCCTGGCCGGCTGCGCGGGCGCCGTGCTCGGCCGGGCCCTGCTCGAGGGGCGGCTGGAACTGGGTGATGCCCTGGCCGAGGAGGCGGCGCCGTCATGCTGAGCCGTCGGATCATTCCCTGCCTGGACGTGCGCGACGGCCGCGTGGTCAAGGGCGTGCGCTTCCGCGACCACGTCGACATGGGCGACATCGTGGAACTGGCCCTGCGCTACCGCGACGAGGGCGCCGATGAACTGGTGTTCTACGACATCGGCGCCAGCCCGGAAGGGCGCTCGGTCGACCATGCCTGGGTCGAGCGGGTGGCACGGCTGATCGACATTCCGTTCTGTGTCGCCGGCGGCATCCGTGATGTCGAGACCGCACGGCGGGTGTTGCACGCGGGTGCCGACAAGGTCTCGATCAACTCGCCGGCATTGGAGCGCCCGGCGCTGATTGCCGAACTGGCCGATGCCTTCGGCGTGCAGTGCGTGGTGGTGGGCATCGATTCGATCCGCGAGGCGGACGGCCAGTGGCGCGTGCGCACCAATACCGGCGATCCGGACCGCACTCGTGCGCTGTCGGTGCGCACCCTGGACTGGATTGTCGAGGCGCAGCACCTGGGCGCCGGCGAGATCGTGCTCAACTGCATGGACAGCGACGGCGTGCGCCGCGGCTACGACCTCGCCCAGTTGCGCCAGGCGCGCGACCTGTGCCACGTGCCGCTGGTGGCCTCGGGCGGGGCGGGCGAACCGGTCCATTTCGCCGAAGTGTTCGAACAGGCCGACGTCGATGGCGCGCTGGCGGCCAGCGTGTTCCACAGCGGCGCCATTCCCATCCCCGGACTCAAGCGATTCCTGCGCGAGCGGGACATCGAGGTGCGCAATGCCTGATCCCTCCATCGAACCTTCGCGCGTGCCGCGCAGTCCGAACCTGTTGCCCGAGGCGATGGACTGGGACAAGGGCGATGGCCTGCTGCCCGCCGTCGTCCAGGACGCCGACAGCCTGCGCGTGCTCATGCTCGGCTACATGGACCGCAACGCGCTGCGCGCCACCCTGGTCAACCGGCTGGTCACCTTCTACAGCCGCAGCAGGCAGCGCCTGTGGACCAAGGGCGAAACGTCGGGCCATGTACTGGAGCTCGTCGACGTGAGCGCCGATTGCGATTCGGACACGCTGCTGGTGTTGGCCCGGCCACGTGGCCCGACCTGCCACCTGCAACGGCAGAGCTGCTTCGAGAACGCGCCGGCGCTTGCCGCGCCCGTGGCGGATGCGATGGCGGCGCCTGATGTCGGCTTCCTCGGCGAACTCGACGCGCTGGTCGCCACGCGCGCGCGCGAACGGCCTGAAGGCAGCTACACCACGCGCCTGTTCGAGGCCGGCGTGCGCCGGATCGCGCAGAAGGTCGGCGAGGAAGGCGTGGAGACCGCGCTGGCCGGCGTGTCCCAGAACGACGAGCACCTGCTCGGCGAATCGGCGGACCTGATATATCACCTGACCGTGCTCCTGCATTCGCGCGGCCTCTCGCTGGCCGATGCGGTCGAGGTGCTGGAGCAGCGCCACAAGACCTGAGGCATCCGGCGCGGACGTGCACGGGTGCGGTGGTCGCCAGCGGGGGCGGCTCCTACAATCCCGGGGTCTTCCCCGAGTGCGACCTTGCCGATGCATTCCGTCTCCACCCTGTTGCTGGCCTGTGCGTTTGCCGCGCCGGTTGCCGCCGTGCCCGCCGCGATGGCGTCGACCGTATCGGGCCACGTCTATCTCGAGCGCGACGGGCGGGCCGGGCGTGGTCCCGGTGATCCGGGCGTGGCGGCCGTGGCGGTCTCCAATGGCAGCGACATCGTGCGCACCGATGCGCAGGGCCGCTACACGATCCCGCTGGTGGCCGGGCAGGCGGTGTTCGTGGTCAAGCCGGCCGCGCATCGCTTCATCGCCGGTGCCGATGGATTGCCGGCGTTCTGGCGGCGCATCCCGGCGACGGCGCACGCGAGCGAGCGGGCAGGCGTCGATTTCGGTTTGCTCGAAGGAGCACTGCCCGCCGCGCCGGCGAAGTCCATGGATGGGTTCCAGGTGCTGCTGTTCACCGATACCCAGGTCAAGGGCACGCGCGACATCGACTATTACCGGCGCGACATCGTCGAGCCGATCATCGGCCGCCATGACGCAGCGCTGGGCATGACCCTGGGCGACCTGGTCGACGACGAGATCCAGCTCTATCCCGCGCTCAACGCGGTGACCACGCGGCTGGGCGTTCCGTGGTTCCACGTGCCGGGCAACCATGACGTCGATCCGGGCGCGACCGGCGACGCCGCGTCGCTCGCCAGCTGGAAAGCGGTCTACGGGCCGGACACCTACGCGGTGGAGGAGGGCAATGCGGCGTTTGTTTTCCTGGACGACGTGGTCGTGCAGCCGGGCACGGGCCCCGGCTACATCGGTGGCCTGAGGGAGGACCAGTTCCGCTTCATCGAGAACTACCTGGCGCAGCTGCCGCCCGGGCGCCTGCTGGTGCTCGGCATGCATATCCCGGTGTTCGATACCGGTGGCCGCGAAACCTTCCGTGCCGCCGACCGCGCCCGCCTGTTCGCTCTGCTCAAGGACCACCCGCGCCTGCTGCTGCTGAGCGGGCACAGCCACCACCAGCAGCACTACTGGCACACGGCCCGGGACGGCTGGCAGGGCGCCGCGCCACTGCACGAGTACAACGTCGGCGCTGCGTGCGGTGCCTTCTGGTCCGGCGCGCCGGACGCGGCGGGGATTCCGGACGCGACCATGGCCGACGGCACGCCGAACGGGTATGGGCTGCTGTCGGTGCACGACGATGGCGGTTACGCGCTCGCCTTCCATCCGGCACGGGTGCCTGCGGCTGCGCCGGCGTTCAACCAGGCGATGGCGCTGCATGCGCCGCGCGTGTTGCGACGGGGCGCCTACCCGGCCTGGGGCGTGTTCGCGAACGTGTTCATGGGCGACGCCGATACGCGGGTCGAGTACCGGATCGATGGTGGTCAATGGAAGCCGATGCGCCGGGTGGAACGCGCCGACCCGCGCCTGCTGGTCGAGAACGTGGCCGACGACCTGGCCACCCCCTTGCGCGGGTTCGATCGCTCGCCCGAGGCGGTGGATTCCACCCATCTGTGGCGGGGTGCGCTGGCGACCGACCTGGCGACGGGCGAGCATCGGGTCGAGGTACGTGCGTTCGACCGGTGGCAGGGCGAAGCGACGGCCACCACCAGCTACACCTTGCAGGACGCTGGCGCGGACTAGAACGCGGGCAATGCCGGATCGCATGAAGCCAGCCCCCCGGTGGCTGGCTGGCGTGGATTGCGCGAAGTGGCGCGCGATCGGATACGGGTTGTTGCGTGGGGTGCGGTCCAGCCAGGCTCGCCGGCCCGGGTGAAAGCGCGGCGCGTTCTCAGCCTGCGCCGCGCGAGCGGGTGCTCAACCACGCGCCGGCCAGCAGCAGGACCAGAGCGAGCGCCTGCACCGGCTGTGCCTGCGCCTGTCCGGACAGCACCAGCAGCACGGTCGACAGCAGCGGTGCCAGGTACGACAGGCTGCCGAGCAGGGCGATGTCGCCGCGCTTGGTCCCGGTATCCCACAGCCAGAAAGCCGCGCCGGTGGGTCCTGCACCCATCGCCAGCAATGCCAGCCACTGCCCCGGCGTGGGCGCCACGCTGCGCTCCAACAGCAGGTGCACGCCTGCGCCCAGCAGGGCGACCAGCAGGCAGGCCACGGTGATCGCGGCACTGGGCACCTGCGCATGGCGGCGGTTGAGCACCGAATAGCCGGCCCAGATCACCGCGGCCGTCAGTGCGGCCAGGTAGCCGGGCAGGTGGCTGGCGCTGACGTCCAGGCCGTTTCCACCGGTGACCAGCAGCACCGCGGCGGCCAGCCCCATGAGAGTGCCGACCCATTGCAGCGGGCGGATGCGCACGCCCGGCAGAAAACCGGCGAAGACCACGATCAGCAATGGCCACATGTAGTTGAGCAGGTTCGCTTCCACTGCCGGCGCACGCTTGAGCGCGATGAAATACAGCGCGTGGTAGCCGAACAGCGCGGTTGTCGACAGCGCCAGCGCCGAGGCCGGCTGGCGCAGCTCGGCCCAGCCTGCGCGACCGCGCGCACCAGCGCGCAGCAGGCCGAGCACGCCGGCGACGGCGAACGCGGTTGCCAGCACCTGGAACGGCGGCAGGCCGGCCGTGGCGACGGTGAGCAGTGCCAGCGAGGACCACAGAAGGATCGCCAGCAGGCCGGCCAGCGTGGCGTTGCGGGGAGCCTGCATCGTCTAGAGCGGCAGCTCGATGTCGAGGAAGCTGGCCACGCGTGCGTGCCCGTGCGCGGTGTCGCCATGGCGCGGCTGCGGATAGTCCTCGATACGGTCGACCAGCACCGTGTGCAGGCCGGCGCTGCGCGCCGCATCCAGTTCTTCGACCACGTCCGACAGGAACAGGATCTCGTGCGCGGGCTCGCCGATGGCGGCGGCGATGCGCGCATAGCTTTCCGGTTCGCGCTTGCCGCCGATCTCGGTGTCGTACCAGCCCGAGAACAACCCGGTGAGGTCGCCGGCGTCGCTGTGGCCGAAGAACAGCTTCTGCGCGGGGACCGAGCCGGACGAGTAGACGTAAAGCGGCAGGCCCAGCGCATGCCAGCGTCGCAACGTCGGGGCGGCGTCGGCATAGACCGGTGCGGTGAAGTCGGCATTGCGGTAACCGGCTTCCCATACCAGCCCCTGCAGGGCCTTGAGCGCGGTGTGCTTGCGGTCCTGGTCGATCCAGCCCTGCAGCGTCTCCACGATCATGTCGTCCTGGCACAGGCCGCCGGCCTCGGTGGCCACGGCGTCCAGCCAGCGTCGCACCTCCGGCTCGCGGCCATGTTCGGCGACGAAGCCGGGCAGGGCGCGGCGCGCGTAGGGGAACAGCACCTCGCGCACGAACGAGATGCTGCTGGTGGTGCCTTCGATGTCGGTGAGGATGGCGCGGGTCATGGTGGCCTGCCGGGACTGCAAAGAGAGCGCCCCTCCGGGGAGGGGCGGCGGACGAGGGCGTTGCGGCTCAGTTCGTCGCGGGAGCGTAGCGCGGGAACTTCTGCGCGATGTCGGTGCCGGTGAAGTGGCCGACCCAGCCGTCCGGCTCGGTGAAGAAACGGATCGCCACGAAGCTCGGCGACTCGCCCATGTCGAACCAGTGCCTGGTGCCGTCCGGCACGGCGATCAGGTCGTCCTTCACGCACTCGATCTCGTAGACCTTGCCGTCCACGTGCAGGGTGAACAGGCCGGAGCCGGCGACGAAGAAGCGGACCTCGTCTTCCTTGTGGAAATGCTCGTCGAGGAACTTCTTGCGCATCTCGCCGCGGTTGGGGTTGTCCGGCGCGATGCTGACCACGTCCACGGTCTTGAAGCCGCGCTCGGCCACCAGCCGGTCGATGTCGGCGCGATACGCGTCGATGACCTGCTCGGGCGTGGCGCCCGGGGCGATCGCCTGGCTGGCCTGCCAGCGCTCGAAGGCCACGCCGATCTTCTCCAGCTCGGCGGTGATCGCCGCCGCGTCATGGCTGTCGAACAGGGGCTGGCCGGGGTCGTTCTCGTCGAAGATGCGAAGTCGGCTCATGGGGGTTTTCACCTGGTGTTCTCACCTGCGTGGGCGCGAGGGCGCCGCGTAGGCCGCCAAGGTTACCAGTCGCCAGTTGCGGGACTGATAACGGCGGTGGAACGCAGCGCCGCCGAGGGGCATGAGTTCAGCCGCGCGCGCCCAGCTTGCGCAGCTCCAGCTCGCATCCGAGCAGGAACTCGAAGGCCTCCAGGTGGCGTCGCGCCTCGGCCATCGAGCGGCCCCAGGCGTACAGGCCATGGCCATCGATCAGGTAGCCCCACAGCGGCTGCCGGTCGAGCAGGGCGTCGACCTGCGCGGCCAGCACGTCCATGTCCTGGGTGTTGGCGAACACCGGCACGTCGATCGCCATCTCGTGGGTGCTGTTGCCTTCGAACGCCTTCAGCAGCTCGTAGCCCTCCAGCCGCACGTGGCCCTGGCCGGCATACAGGCGCGAGGCGACGGTCTGCACCGGCGAATGGGTGTGCAGGACGCAGCCGATCTCCGGGAACCTCCGGTACAGCTGGGTGTGCAGCAGGGTTTCGGCCGACGGGCGCAGCGGGCGTCCGACGGCGCGGCCGTCGAAATCCACGACCATGATGTCGTCCTCGACCAGCCGTCCCTTGTCGCGGCCGGACACGGTGATCGCGGCATGCGCGCCGTCGAGCCGCTGCGAGAAGTTGCTGCTGGTGGCCGGCGTCCAGCCCAGCTGCGCCAGCTCGCGCACGTTGCTGATGATCGATTCGGCGCGCTTGCGCAGAAGCGCGGGATCGTAGGGCAGCTTCGGCTTGTTCATGCCGGCATTTTAGCGTGCGGGCGATGGCAGCCGGCGCGAAAAGCCGCGATAGGCGGCCCAGGCCAGCAGCGCGATCACCAGTCCGCCGATCAGGGTCTTGCCCGGCGTGGAATAGACCAGCAAACCGCAGGCCACCAGCGCGCCCATGCCGAGCACGCGTTCGCGGCGGGTCGCCGGCCGCTCGGGCGTGCCCAGCAGCAGGCTCAGGCCGGCGGCGGCATAGGCCATCACCACCAGAATCACCACCATCTCGATCAGCGTCTCGAACTGGCCGGACACGGTCGGCGAGAGGGTCAGCACGGCCAGCAGGGTCATCATCGTGGCGATGATGAACAGGCCGGTCGCGGCCGAACCGTTGGCGCGCAGCCGGCCGAATATCGAAGGGAGGAAGCCGCGCTGCGCTGCGCGGGCGCCGGATTCACCGGTCACCAGCATCCAGCCGCCGAGCGTGCCGCTGGCCTTGAGCGCGGCCGCGGCGGCGATCACCGGCACCGCCCAGGGGCCGAACATCTGCCCGGCGACCAGGGCGAACGGCGCACTGGAGTCGGCCAGCGCGCTGACCGGCACGATGCCCATCATCAGTACCGAGGACACCAGGTACACGACGCCGGCGATGGCAATTCCGCCCAGCGTCGCGCGCGGCACGTTTTTGTCCGGGTCGTCGACCACGCCGGCCACCATCGCACCGGTTTCCAGACCGACGAAGGCCCAGAAGATCGGAGCCAGCGAATGCATGACCACGTTCAGGTCGGACTGGCCGGAGACGTTCCAGGCGGCGCGATAAAGGGTCGGGTCGAAATGCGCCCAGCCGGCGGTGAGGATCACCGCGACCGGCAGCAGGCCCAGCACCACGCACATCGACTGGAAGCGTGCGATCGGCCGCGGGCCGAGCAGGTTGAGCGCGAACATCAGCCAGATCAGCGCGATCTGCCCGCCCAGGCGCACGCCCGGGCTGTCCTCGATCGGCAGCAGGATCACCAGGTAGCCGAACGCGGCCACGGCGATGGCGTTGTTGCCGATCCACGACGAGACCCAGTACATGGTCGTGGCCAGGAAGCTGGCATCGCGACCCAGTGAGGGACGCACGTAGTCGTCCGGCGACTGCAGGTTCGGATGATGCTTGGCCAGGCGCGCGAAGGCGCTGCCGAGCATCATCGCCAGCACCGTGCACAGCAGCCAGGCCAGCGCGGTCACGCCGCCGGACTTGGCCAGGGTCGCGGGCAGCAGGAAGAAGCCCGAACCGATCATGTTGTTGGCGACCACGAAGGTCGCCAGGACCGGGCCGATCTTGCGTGCGGAGGTTGCGCTCATCTGCGCCTGCCCTTGGAAGTGGTGGACCTTGGCCTGGCAGCCCGGGTGTGGAAACGAAGCGGCCGGCGCTGGGGCCGGCCGCGTGGCGTGGAGTCGGCCTCAGCCGCCGTTGCGCAGTTTGCTGTGGCGGTAGCCGTAGGCGAAGTAGATGACCATGCCGATGGCGGTCCAACCCACCATCAGGTGCCAGTGGGCGCGGAACGGCTGCCAGAACAGGTACAGGCAGGCCGCCGCGCCGAGCGGGGCGATCAGCCAGTACAGCGGTACGCGGAACGGGCGCGGCAGGTCGGGACGGGTACGGCGAAGGATCACGATCCCGATGCACACGGTCGCGAAGGCCAGCAGGGTGCCCATCGATACCAGCTCGCCGAGCAGGCCGATCGGCAGGAAGCCGGCCAGCAGCGCGGCGAAGATGCCGACCAGGATCGTGCCCACGTACGGGGTCTGGAACTTCGGGTGGACCTTGGCCAGGAACTTCGGCAGCAGCCCGTCCTTGGACATCGAGTAGAAGATGCGTGGCTGAGCCATCAGCATCACCAGGATCACCGAAGACAGGCCGGCGATCGCGCCGATCTCGACGATGTGCTTGAGCCAGGCCAGCGACGGATAGGTTTCCAGCGCGGTGGCCACCGGCTTGGGCGTGCCCAGCTGCGTGTACGGCAGCAGCCCGGTCAGGACCAGGGCCATGATGATGTAGATGATCGTGCACACCACCAGCGAGCCGAGGATGCCGATCGGCATGTCGCGCTGCGGGTTCCTGGCCTCGCCGGCGGCGGTGGAGACCGCGTCGAAACCGATGTAGGCGAAGAACACCACCGAGGCGCCGCGGATGATGCCGTCGATGCCGTACTTGCCCGGGCCCTCGTTCTCCGGGATGAACGGCACCCAGTTGTCCGGGTTCACGTACTGCGCGGCGAAGGCCACGAACAGCACGATCACCGTGACCTTGATCGCCACGATGATCGAGTTGACGAAGGCCGACTGGGTGATGCCGACGTAGCACAGGCCGCTGACCGCGGCGATGATCGCCACCGCCGGCAGGTTGATCAGGCCGCCGGTGTAGACCAGCGCGCCGTCGACCACGTTCAGCGGCGCGGCCGCCAGCGAGGCCGGCAATCCTATGCCCAGCGTGGTCAGCAGGCTGTTCAGGTAGCCCGACCAGCCCACCGCCACGGTCGAGGCGGCGAACATGTATTCCAGCACGAGGTTCCAGCCGATGAACCAGGCGACGAATTCGCCCAGGGTCGCGTACGAGTAGGAATAGGCACTGCCGGAGACCGGCAGCATCGCCGCGAACTCGGCGTAGCACAGGCCGGCCAGCGCGCAGGCGATGCCGGCGATGATGAAGCTCAGCACCACCGCGGGACCGGCATGCTCGGCCGCGGCATGGCCGCTGAGCACGAAGATGCCGGCGCCGATGACCGCGCCGACGCCCAGCAGCACCAGCTGGCGGGCGGTCAGGGTGCGCTTGAGCGAGGCTTCGCCCTGCAGGCTGCCTTCGACCGGCTCGCCCGCATCGACGTGCCCGGCCGGTTCGACCGGCTTGACGATGAATAGACCCTTGGACATTGCGTGGTTTTCCCCGGAAAGCGGCCGTCCGATGTGCCTGTGGTGTGGTCGCCGCTGTCGCCCCCGGCGGACGGCCCAAGCGCCGTACCTTGCCAAACGCCCGGGGCGATCACAAGCTGTGCTGCGGCGGAAACGGCCGGGAATGGACTGCGGCAGCCCCGCGCAAGGAAGGTTTGATGCAGCACCGGGACATCCGCGGCGATCTGCGCGACTACGGGCATCGCTGGCCGGACGAGGCCGCGGTCGTGGATGGCTTCCTCGCGCTGCTGGAAGACCCGCAGGACCCCTTCGTCCGCGAGCGCCTGGCCGGCCACTTCACCGGATCGGCCTGGGTCGTCAGCCTGGACGGGCGCAGGACCCTGCTCACCCACCACCGCAAGCTGGACCGCTGGCTGCAGCCGGGCGGGCATGCCGATGGCGACGTGGACCTGGCCCGGGTGGCCCTGCGCGAGGCGGAGGAGGAGACCGGCGTGCCGGGCCTGCATCTGGACGACGGTGCCATCTTCGACCTGGACCGGCACTGGATCCCGGAACGCGGCGCGATCCCCGGTCACTGGCACTACGACGTGCGCTATGTCGTCCGGGCCGGGCCCGATGAGCGCTTCGTGGTCAGCGAGGAGTCGCACGCGCTGGCGTGGCGCGACGTGACGGCCGTGGCCGACGATCCCGCCAGCGACGAGTCGATGCGGCGCATGGCCGCCAAGTGGCTGGCCGGGTAGGGGCCGCGTGGAGTGGTGCCGGCGGGGGCAAGCCCCGCTCTACGTAGCGCCCGGCCTGCCGGGCTGCTGCGGCGCCCTTCCGTTCAATACAGCACGCGCGTGCGCAGCGTCCCGGGGATGGCGGACAGCTCTTCCCGCAGCGCGGCGCCCTGGGCCTCGTCGGCGGCCACGTCGATCACCACGTAGCCGACCTTCGGGTTGGTGCGCAGGAACTGGCCGTCGATGTTGAGCGCGTGGCGACTGAAGATCTCGTTGATCTTCGACAGCACGCCCGGCACGTTGCGGTGGATGTGCAGGATGCGCAGGCTGTCCTCGTGCTCGGGCAGGGTGACTTCGGGGAAGTTCACCGCCGACAGGGTGCTGCCGTTGTCGCTGTAGCGGACCAGCTTGGCGGCGACTTCCACGCCGATGTTCTCCTGGGCCTCCAGTGTGCTGCCGCCGATGTGCGGGGTCAGGATCACGTTGTCCAGCCCGATCAGCGGCGAGACGAAGGCATCGGCATTGCCCTTGGGTTCGACCGGGAACACGTCGACCGCCGCGCCGCCGACATGCCCGGACGCCAGCGCCGCGGCCAGCGCGTCGATGTCGACCACGGTACCGCGCGAGGCATTGATGAGGTGTGCACCGCGCTTCATGGCCGCGATCTGGGCGGCGGCGAACATGTTCTTGGTCGCCGCGGTCTCCGGCACGTGCAGGGTGACCACGTCCGAACGCGACAGCAGGTCGTCCAGGCCGATCGCCGCGCGCGCATTGCCGAGCGAAAGCTTGGCCTCGATGTCGTGGAAGATCACCTGCATGCCCAGCGCCTCGGCCAGCACGCCGACCTGGGTGCCGATGTGGCCGTAACCGATGATCCCCAGGGTCTTGCCGCGCACTTCGTGGCTGCCGGCGGCCGACTTGGACCAGCCACCGCGGTGGCACTCGGCATTCTTCTGCGGGATGCCGCGCATCAGCAGGACCGCCTGCGCGACCACCAGCTCGGCCACGCTGCGGGTGTTGGAGTAGGGCGCGTTGAACACCGGGATGCCGGCCAGCTCGGCCGCGTCCAGGTCGACCTGGTTGGTGCCGATGCAGAAGCAGCCCACCGCGATCAGGCGCTTGGCTTCGGCCAGTACGTCGGCACTGAGGTGGCTGCGCGAACGGATGCCGACGATGTGGGCTTCGGCGATCCGTGCCTTGAGCTCGTCCTCCGGCAGCGACTTTTCGTGGAACTCGATCTGGCTGTAACCGGCGGCGCGGAAGGTCTCCACTGCGCTCTGGCTGACGCCCTCCAGCAGCAATACGCGGATGTCCTGCTTGGGATAGGAGGTCTTCTTGGGCGACATGCGCGTCGGCTTCCGGCGATCGTGGCGGGAGCCGGGAACTATGCCAGATGCGGTGCCATTTTTCCGCAGTGCGTCATCGCGTTTTCGCTGGCCCTGCGGAACACCGTGTGCGGTGATCGACGTCAATCGCACGCCCGCGAAGGTTGCCCCTGAAACCGGGCCCGGAGCGGGCTCCCGGTTGGGCGTCCGTGCTGGACGCACTGCGCCGTCGCTGGCACGCTTGCGCGCTCCCGCACGCACGATCCAAGCCGCTTCCCATGACCGATTCCCGCCTGGCCGAACTGCAGCAGTCGCTGCCCGACCTGCGCCTGAAGACCGACGCCGCCGACCTCGAGCACTACGGCCGCGACTGGACCCGGCGCTGGACCCCGGCGCCGCTGGCGATCGCATTGCCGGCCACGGTCGAGGAAGTGCAGGCGGTGGTGCGCTGGGCCAACCGTCACCGGGTGGCGGTGGTGCCGTCGGGAGGCCGCACCGGCCTGTCCGGCGGCGCGGTCGCCGCGAACGGCGAACTGGTGCTCAGCCTCGAACGGATGAACAAGGTGCTCGGCTTCGACGTCGTCGACCGCACGTTGACCGTGCAGGCCGGCATGGTGCTCGAAGCGGTGCACAACGCCGCGCGCGAACACGGGCTGGTCTATCCGGTGGATTTCGGCGCGCGCGGCTCGTGCTCGATCGGCGGCAACATCGCCACCAATGCGGGCGGCATACGGGTGATCCGCTATGGCAACACGCGCGAGTGGATCGCCGGACTGACCGTGGTCACCGGCGAGGGCGAGGTGCTCGAACTCAACCGCGCCCTGGTCAAGAATTCCAGCGGCTACGATTTCCGGCAGCTGCTGATCGGATCGGAAGGCACGCTGGGTATTGTCGTTGAGGCGATCCTGCGCCTGACCGACCCGCCGCCGCCGACCAACGTGATGCTGCTGGCGCTGCCCTCGTTCGAGGTGCTGATGCAGGTGTTCGCCGAGTTCCGCAGCCGCCTGCGCCTTGAAGCCTTTGAGTTCTTCACCGACCGTGCATTGCGCCACGTGCTCACGCATGGCGCGCAGAAGCCGCTGGAGGACGAGTATCCGTTCTACGTCGTGACCGAGTTCGCCAGCGACGACGAGGCGACCGAGGCCGCGGCGATGGCGGCGTTCGAGCACTGCATGGAGCGCGCCTGGGTCGCCGACGGCGTGATCAGCCAGAGCGATGCCCAGGCCCAGCAGCTGTGGCGGCTGCGCGAGGGCATCACCGAGGCGGTCGCGCGCTACAAGCCCTACAAGAACGATGTCTCGGTGCGGATTTCGGCGATGCCGGCGTTCCTCGCACAGACCCAGGCCCTGCTCGGCGAGGCCTACCCGCATTTCGACGTGGTCTGGTTCGGTCACATCGGCGATGGCAACCTGCACATCAACGTGCTCAAGCCCGAGGGGACCTCCGATGCCGATTTCCTGGAGCAGTGCGAGCAGGTGACCAAGCTGCTGGCGCAGGCGCTCAAGGCGCATGGCGGCAGCATCTCGGCCGAGCACGGGATCGGCCTGGTCAAGAAGCCCTACCTGGAAAGTACCCGCGGCACGGCCGAAATCGCGCTGATGCGCGGGGTCCGGCGCGTGTTCGATCCGAACGGGATCCTGAATCCCGGCAAGCTGTTCGACGCCTGATCCGCGATGGAGTGCCGGCGCGGAAGGCGCCGTCCGGGTTAATCTTCGGGCTTCGCCGCAGAGCGGCCTCCACGACCGATTCCCGATGAAATCCTTCGCCATTCCCGCTTCGCTGGTCCTGCTGTGCGCGCTCGCCCCGGTTGCCCTGGCGGGCAGCTTCGCCGGCACGTCGGCCGGCAGCTCGGCCGGTGCGTCTTCCGCCGGCAGCTCGGCATCCTCCAACAGCAGCTCCGGCGGCGACGACAAGCTGGTGCGCGAAGCGCGCGAGGACGCGGCCGGTTTCGTGGCCAGCGAAGGCCAGGTGCGCAGCGCACGCCTGGAAGCGGCGCTGCGGGTCATGCGCGAGCGCGATGCTTCCGCCCGCCAGGCCAGCGACCTGGAGCTGGCGCGCGCGATCCTCGCCCGCGAGTAATCCGCGGGGCGCACGGATCCGCGCGGCTGCTGCTGCCCCCATGAACCGCATCTTCCTCGCGTTCGCCGCCGCCCTCCTGTGGCTGGGGGGCGGCCATGCAACGGCGAACGCGCAGGCATTCACGATCGCCGACGAGATACCGCCGGCCGAGCGCGCGGCCACGCTGCAACTGCTCGGGCAGGGGCTGCGGATGTTGCCGCCTTCGTGGTCGATGGCGCTGGATCGGCCGATCGCCTTCACCTGGCGCGACGACCTGCCCGATGGCGTGCATGGTCGCGCCAGGCACTGGTCGATCGCGCTGGATCGTCGCCTCCTGGCCGCGTGGATGGCGCACAGGCCCGATACGGGCAACGACGATCCGGCCACGCGTGCCGCCCTGGCCGCACTGCTGCACGAACTGGCCCACCTGTACGACCGGACGCCCGCGGGTGGTCTTTCGCGCGATCCGCGCCTGCTCGACCTGGCCGGCTGGCAGGTCGCGGCGGTGATGCCGGGAAGGCGGGCGCGCAACGACTTCCGCGACCGAACACCTGATCCGTACGAAGCCACGTCGCCGAAGGAGTACGTGGCGGTCAATCTCGAGCACTACCTGCTCGATCCGGATTACGCATGCCGGCGGCCTGCGCTGGCCGCGCATTTCGACGCGCACTTCGGCACGCAACCGTCGTCGACGGCGTCGTGCGCCGATGGGCTGCTGTTCGTCGGCGACGACCTGCGCTCGGCTGATCCGCAACGCCTGCTCGATCCGGGGCGGATCTTCGAGGTCGACTACCTGCTGGCAGACGCCAACGAACGGCCGATGAGCCGCTGGGGCCACAGCATGCTGCGGCTGGTGGTCTGCGCGCCCGGCCGCCCCCGCGGACCGGACTGCCGCCTGGACCTGCAGCACCACCTGGTGCTCTCGTTCCGCGCGTTCGTCGGCGACGTGCAGATATCCAGCTGGCGCGGATTGACCGGTTCCTATCCCTCGCGGCTGTTCGCATTGCCGCTGGGCCAGGTCATCGACGAATACACGCGGGTGGAGCTGCGCGGATTGCGTTCGGTGCCGCTGGCGCTGTCGCGGCAGGAGATCGGTGCGCTCGCCGGGCGCGCCGCGCAGCTGCACTGGAATTACGACGGCCACTACTACTTCGTCAGCAACAACTGCGCGGTGGAAACCTGGAAGCTGCTGCACGACGCGCTGCCGCGCCTGGCGGCGCTGCCTCTGTCGAGCATCCGCCCAAACGGCCTGCTGGCGCGCCTGCGCGAAGCGGGCGTCACCGCCGAGGCAGGCATCCCGACCGACGCCGCCGGCCAGGTCCGCCTGGGTTACTACTTCGAACCCGCCAGTGCGCACTACCAGGCGATGTATGCGGTCGCGCGCGACGAGCTCGGCTTGCAGGCGGTCGACGCGGGCGACTGGTTGGCACTGCCGCCGCAGGCGCGCGCGCCGGCATTGCGCCGGGCGGGGCTGAAGAGCGCCGCGGCGCTGCTGGTGCTGGAATCGGCGGCCCTGCGCCAGCAGGAAGCGCTGGCGCGCGACGAGCTCAAGCGCCGCTGGCTGGGCGATGCGCGATCGGTGGATGCCGCAGGCGATATCGCCGCGCCATTGCGGGAGTTTCTGCGCCTGGGGAGTGCCTTCAGCAGGCCTGCGTCGTGGCTGCAGGGCGTGCCGGGCTACGGGTTGCCGCAGGCCGATGAGCGGGAAGTCCTGGGCGGACGCATCCGCGCCGATGCGGCCTCGCGCGTGGAGCAGGTCGAGGCGCTCGAGGCGGCCGTCCGGCAGCTGTTGCCGCCGGCGCAGCGTGAAGTGCTGGAGGACACGGGCGACAACGTGGTGCTGATCGGCGAGCGGTTGCGCGCGCTCGCCGCCGGATCGTAGGGCCGTCCCCACGCACTGCTTATCCGTTCCGGCCCGGGAGCGTGGCGGGCCCGCTCCCGGTAGCTCGCGTCAGTCCGCGCGGCCGCCGAATTCGCCGGTCGTGGTGTTGACCAGGATCCGCTCGCCGTTGGTGATGTACTCCGGGACCATGATCTCGATGCCGGTGCTGAGCTTGGCCGGCTTCGGGCGCTTGGTCGCGGTGCCGCCCTTGAGTTCCGGCGGGGTCTCGACCACTTCCAGGGTCACGTGCTGCGGCATCTGGATCGCCACCGGCTGCTCGTCGATGACCTGCACGTAGATCCCGGCCAGGCCGTCGGTGATGTAACCGGCAGCCTCGCCGATCACGTCCGGATCCAGGGTGTACGGGGTGTAGTCCTCGTCGTCCATGAACACGAACGCGTCGCCGTCCTTGTACGAGAACGTTGCCTGCCGGCGCAGCAGCTCGACTTCGACCAGGTTGTCGTCGGAATCGAAGCTGGCGTCGAGCTTGGCGCCGCCGGGCACGCTGTACATGATGAAGCGGAAGCGGACGTTGCCGCCGCGGCCCTGCGGCGAGCTGCGCTCGATGTCGCGGACCTGGTAGACGCCGTTGTTGTACTCGACGACGTTGCCCTTCTTGATCTCGTTGGCTTTCATGGATGGTTCTTCATTGGGATGCGGAGCCGCGCGTGCGCGGAGCGGGATGTTGCCGGCGGGCGGAACGCGCGCCTATTTCGGCGCGAGCCGGGTGGCGCCGTCCAGGCGGATGGTTTCGCCGTTGAGGTAGCGCGTGCGCAGGATGAAGGCGACGGTGTCGGCGAACTCCTCCGGCCGGCCCAGCCGCGAGGGGAACGGGATGGTCGCGGCCAGCGAGTCCTGCACGGCCTGGGGCATGCCGTCGACCATCGGCGTCCAGAACACGCCCGGGGCCACGGTCATCACCCGGATGCCGAAGCGCGCCAACTCGCGCGCCATCGGCAGGGTCATGCCGACCACGCCGCCCTTGGACGCCGAATAGGCGGCCTGGCCGATCTGGCCCTCATAGGCGGCCACCGACGCGGTGTTGACGATCACGCCGCGCTCGCCGTCCTCGCCTGGTTCGTTGTGCTGGATCAGCGCCGCGGCGGCCTTGGCCACGTTGAAGCTGCCGACCAGGTTGACCATGACCGTGCGCGCGAAGCCATCCAGCGGCAGAGGACCTTCCTTGCCGAGCACGCGGCCCGAGCCGAGGATGCCGGCGCAGTTCACCGCGGCGTTGAGGCCACCGAGGAAATCGCGCGCGGCATCGAGCGTGGCGGCCACGCCGGACTCGTCGGTGACGTCGGTGCGGAAATAGCGGGCGTTGCCGGGGCCAAGCGTGGCGACCGCATCGGCGCCCTTGTCGTCGTTGACATCGAGCAGGGCGACCTTGCCGCCATCGGCGACCAGGCGCTGGGCCACGGCGAAACCGAGGCCGGATACGCCCCCGGTGATGACGGCACGGACGGTATCGGGCTGCATGCGCAGGTTCCGGGAAAAGGAGAGGCGCCTATTGTAGGGGAGCCGGCGGCCGCGTCCGCAGCGCACCGGACTGGCAGGTCAAGGGTCAGTCGCGCGCGACCGGGTCCGCGTCCCGCCAGGGAAGGACCTCGGCCACGCCGGCATCGTGCTGGGCCAGGACTTCCTCGAAGCCGAACCGGGGCCGCCAGCCAAGGGTCGAGATCGCATGGCCCGGATCGTAGACCCGGTCGATCGTGGCCGGCGGCGACCAGCCACGCCGTGCCAGCGCCGCGAGCAGGTCCGGCGCGCGCCGGGCGAGTACCGCCGGCGCATCGGCGAGCAGCGCGCCGGCGTCGCCGCGTCCGAACGGGGGCGCGCCGGAGACCACGAAGCAGGCGCTGGCCGGGCCCTGGTGGGCCAGCGCGGCCAGGTGCGCGGCGGCCACGTCGCGTGCGTCGATGCCGCGGTGCAGGCGGAACGCGGCCATGACCTGGACCGGCTCGGGGAAGCAGCGCGACATGCGCAGGACGCGCAGGACCGGGCCACCTTGCGCCGCTGCCTGAGCCAGCAGCCGTTCCGCTTCCAGCTTGGTGTGGTGGTAGACGGTCTGCGGCTGCGGTTCCAGCGTCTCGTCGACCCAGCCTGCGCGCCCCGGCGGCGTGGCGGCGCTGCCGTACAGCGCGGTGGTGCTGGTGAACACGATGCGACGCACTCCCGCGGCGGTCGCGGCATCGAGCAGGCGGCGCGTGCCCTCCACGTTGATGCGCCGGAAGGTCGCTTCGGATGCGTGCGGCACGTGCGGCGCGTGCAGCGCGGCGGTATGCACGATCGCGTCGGTGCCGGCGAGCGCACGGCCGAGCAGCGCCGGATCGGCGAAGTCGCCCACCAATCCGCTGGTCGACGACGGCGTGATGTCGATGCCGGCCACCTCGTGCCCGGCCGCGGCGAGCGCCACGTAGATCGCTCGGCCGACGCGTCCGGCGCTACCGGTGACCAGGACCTTCATCGCGCGGCGTCCTCGCCTGGAACCGCATGGCTGCGGGCGCAACGCACCACGGGCATGGCGCTACTCGGGGTCATAGTCCAGGTTCGAAGCCAGCCAACGCTCGGCCTGGGCCAGCTCCACGCCCTTGCGCCGTGCGTAGTCGGCCACCTGCTCCTTGCCCAGCCGGCCGACCACGAAGTACTGGCTCTGCGGATGGCTGAAGTAGTAGCCCGAGACGGCCGCGGTCGGCAGCATCGCGAAGCTTTCGGTCAGGGTCATGCCTGTCTTGGCCGTGGCACCGAGCAATCCGAAGAGGGTCGCCTTCTCGCTGTGTTCCGGGCACGCCGGGTAGCCGGGCGCCGGGCGGATGCCGCGGTACTTCTCGGAGATCAGCGCTTCGTTGTCGAGCGCCTCGTCCGTCGCGTAGCCCCAGAATTCCTGGCGCACGCGCTGGTGCAGGCGCTCGGCGAGCGCCTCGGCCAACCGGTCCGCCAGGGCCTTGAGCAGGATCGCGTTGTAGTCGTCGTGGTCGGCTTCGAAGCGGGCCACGTGCGGCTCGATGCCGATGCCGGCGGTGACCGCGAAGGCGCCGATCCAGTCCTGCACGCCGCTGTCCCGCGGCGCGATGAAGTCCGCCAGGCAGAAGTCCGGCCGCTCGACCGGCTTGTCGACCTGCTGGCGCAGGAAGTGCAGGGTGGTCTCGCCGCCGTCGTGGCGCACGACGACATCGTCGCCCACGCCCTGCGCCGGCCACAGGCCGAACACGGCCCGGGCGGTCAGCCACTTTTCGGTGACGATCCTGTCCAGCATCGCCAGGGCGTCGCGGTACAGCTCGCTGGCCTGCTTGCCGACCACTTCGTCCTCGAGGATCGCCGGGTACTTGCCGGCCAGTTCCCAGGCCTGGAAGAACGGCGTCCAGTCGATGACCGGCAACAGGTCCTGCAAAGGCCAGTCTTCGAAGGCATGCACGCCGGTCCGGTTGGGTGCCGGCGGCACGTAGGCGTCCCAGCCGCCGTCGAAACGCTGGCCGCGCGCCTTCTGCAGCGATACCAGACGCTTGGCGTCGCCGCGATTGCGGTGGCGGGTACGGATCTCGGCGTAGTCGGCATCGTTGGCGGCGACAAATTTCGTGCGCAGCTCGGTGCTGATCAGCGACTGGGCCACGCCGACCGCGCGCGAGGCATCCTTCACCCAGACCGTGGGGGCCTTGTAGTGCGGGTCGATCTTCAGCGCGGTGTGCGCGCGCGACGTCGTTGCGCCGCCGATCAGCAAAGGGGTGGTGAAGCCCTGCCGCTGCAGCTCGCGGGCGACGTGGCTCATCTCCTCCAGCGACGGCGTGATCAGCCCGGAAAGGCCGATGATGTCGGCGTTCTCGGCCTGCGCGACCTCCAGGATCTTCTGCGCGGGCACCATCACGCCCAGGTCGACGACCTCGAAATTGTTGCAGGCCAGGACCACGCCGACGATGTTCTTGCCGATGTCGTGCACGTCGCCCTTGACCGTGGCCATCACGATCTTGCCGTTGGACTTGCCGGCGTCGCCGGTGCGCAGCTTCTCCGCCTCGATCCAGGGCAGCAGGTAGGCCACCGCCTTCTTCATCACGCGCGCCGACTTGACCACCTGCGGCAGGAACATCTTGCCGGCGCCGAACAGGTCGCCGACCACGTTCATGCCATCCATCAGCGGGCCTTCGATCACGTCCAGCGGCCGGCTCGACTGCTGCCGCGCCTCCTCGGTGTCTTCCTCGACGAAGGCATCGATGCCGTTGACCAGCGCATGCGCCAGCCGTTCGCGGACCGGCTTCTGCCGCCAGACCAGGTCCTCGACCTTCTTCTCGCCCTTCTTGCCCTTGTACTGCTCGGCGATTTCCAGCAGCCGTTCGGTGCCATCGCTGCGGCGGTTGAGGACGACGTCCTCGACCCGCTCGCGCAGCTCCGGATCCAGGTCGTCGTACACCGGCAGCGCGCCGGCGTTGACGATGCCCATGTCCATGCCGGCGGCGATCGCGTGGTACAGGAACACCGAATGGATCGCCGCGCGCACCGGTTCGTTGCCGCGGAACGAGAAGCTCACGTTCGACACGCCGCCGGACACGTGGCAGTGCGGCAGGGTCTGCCGGATGATCCGGGTGGCCTCGATGAAGTCCACCGCGTAGTTGTCGTGCTCCTCGATGCCGGTGGCGATCGCGAAGATGTTCGGGTCGAAGATGATGTCTTCCGGCGGGAATCCGACCTCGTCGACCAGGATCCGGTAGGCGCGCGTGCAGATCTCGACCTTGCGCGCGCAGGTGTCGGCCTGGCCCTGCTCGTCGAAGGCCATGACCACGGCGGCCGCGCCGTAGCGCAGCACCTTGCGCGCATGTTCGACGAACTGTTCCTCGCCTTCCTTGAGCGAGATCGAGTTGACCACGCCCTTGCCCTGCAGGCACTTGAGCCCCGCCTCGATCACCTCCCACTTGGAGGAGTCGACCATCACCGGGATGCGGGCGATGTCCGGCTCGGAGGCGATCAGGTTGAGGAAGCGGACCATCGCCTTCTCGGAGTCGATCAGCCCCTCGTCCATGTTCACGTCGAGGATCTGCGCACCGCTGTCGACCTGCTGGCGGGCCACCTCCACCGCTTCGGCGTAGCGATCTTCCTTGACCAGTTTGCGGAACTGCGCGCTGCCGGTGACGTTGGTCCGCTCGCCGACGTTGACGAACAGCAACTCCGGGGTGATGACCAGCGGTTCCAGGCCGGAAAGGCGGGTATGTCGGGGCGAGGGCATGGACATCGGTGGGCTTCGGGTTTCGGTTCGGGCGTGTGGGATCAGGCCGCCAGCGCGCTGGCGCCGGCCGGGCGGCGCGGCGCCAGGCCGCGCACGGCCTCGGCGATGGCGCGGATGTGCTCGGGCGAGGTGCCGCAGCAGCCGCCGACCAGGTTGAGCAGGCCGGCCTGGGCGAACTCGCGCAGGACTTCGGCCATCTCTTCGGGCGTTTCGTCGTAGCCGCCGAAGGCGTTCGGCAGGCCGGCGTTGGGGTGGGCGCTGACGTAGTACGGCGACACATCCGACAGCGATTCCACGTGCGGGCGCAGGTCCTTGGCGCCGAGCGCGCAGTTCAGGCCGATCGACAGCGGCCGCGCATGCGCGAGCGATGCATGGAAGGCTTCGGCGGTCTGCCCGGACAGGGTGCGCCCGGACGCGTCGGTGATGGTGCCGGAAATCATCACCGGCAGCCGTGCGCCGCGCGCGTCGAACACTTCCTCGATCGCGTACAGCGCGGCCTTGGCGTTGAGCGTGTCGAAGATGGTCTCGACCATGATCGTGTCGCTGCCACCGTCGATCAGGCCCTCGACCGCCTCGCGGTAGGTCGCGCGCAGCTCGTCGAAACTGGTGTTGCGGAAGCCCGGATCGTTGACGTCCGGGCTGATCGAGGCCGTGCGGCTGGTCGGGCCGAGTACGCCGATGACGAACCGGGGTTGCTGCGGGGTGATCGCTTCGACCGCATCGCACTGCTCGCGCGCGACCTGCGCACCGGCCTTGTTGAGTTCGTAGACCAGGTGCTCGAGGTGGTAGTCGGCCTGGCTGACCGACGTCGCGTTGAAGGTATTGGTCTCGACCAGGTCGGCACCGGCGTCCAGGTAGGCGCGATGGATGCCGGCGATGATTTCCGGCCGGCTCAGCAGGAGCAGGTCATTGTTGCCCTTGAGATCGTGGCCGCAATGCGGGCCATGGCCCTCGTGGTCGGGATGCTGCGCGTGGTCGTAGCCCTCGGCGAAACGCTCGCCGCGGTAGTCGACCTCCTGCAGGTCGTGGCGCTGGATCATCGTGCCCATCGCGCCATCGATGACCAGGATCCGCTCGCGCAGGGCCTGCTCGAGCAGGGCAACGCGGTGGGGGTGCAGCCAGGGCAGGGGTCGGCTCATGTCGTACTCAGGGCTTCTGCGCGATCAGCGAGATCACTTCGAAATGGGGGGGGCGGCGCTCGCGGGTCACCGTCTCCAGGCTGGTCACTTCCAGCCCGGCCTTCTCGGCGAACTTGCGCAGTTCCTTGGCGGCGAAGCCGAGATTGACGTGGCCGTAGGTGTCCACGACGGCCTTGTGTTCGTGGCGTGCCAGGCTGCTCAGCAGCAGGCGCCCACCCTTGCGCAGCACGCGTGCGCCCTCGGCCACGGCTTGGGCCGGTTTGGCCGAGTAGGTGAGCGCGTGCATCAGCACCACCAGGTCGAAGCTGCCTTCCTTGAACGGAAGCGCGTGCATGTCGGCCTCGCGCACCTCCACGTTCTCCAGCCGGCGCAGGCGTTCGCTGGCCGCGGCGACCACCCGCGCGCTGGTGTCGATGCACACGTAGCGGTTCGAGTGCGGCGCCAGCAGTTCGGCGAGCACACCATCGCCGGAGGCGATGTCGAGCACGTCGCCGGTTTCAAGCAAGGGCAGGGCGCTGCGCGCCAGGGCCTCCCAGGTGCGTCCGGGCGAGTAGTGGCGTTCCATGTCGCCGGCCACGCTGTCGGCCCAGTTCTGGTCGGCGGCGCGGGCGGCAAGCACGGAGGGCAGGCGCTCGGCATCCTGGCGCAGCAAGGGATCGTCGCTGCCGGTGCTCAGGGCCTGCCACAGGGCGCGCTGCGCCGGGTCCAGCGCGGCTTCGTCATAGCGGTAATAGGCCGAGACACCGGAGCGGCGGTCGCGGACCAGGCCGGCTTCCTTGAGCTTGGCCAGGTGGGTGGAGACACGCGGTTGCGCCAGCCGCGTGATCGAGGACAATTCGGCCACGGTCAGCTCTTCAAGCTCCAGCAGCGCCAGCAGGCGCACGCGGGTGGCGTCGGCGAAGACCTTCAACCGGGTCGACCAGTCCTCCAGATCCATAAATATCTTCCTATCGCGATATAGAGATATTGTGGCGGCGCGGGGCTGGACCGGTCAAGCTGCATACGCCTGCGAATGGCAATGTGGTTGCAACAGTTACAATTGGCCATTGCCCATGACCGGAGGGGTCAGCCGTGGATTTCAGCTTCACCGAAGAACAACTGATGCTGCAGGACGTCGCGCGCCGCATCGCGCAGGACGTGATCGCGCCGAGCGCCGAACACTTCGACCGCAATGGCGAGTTCCCGCTGGACAACATCCGCCTGCTTGGCGAGAACGGGCTGATGGGCATCGAGACGCCGGCCGAGTACGGCGGCGCGGGCATGGACCCGGTCAGCTACGTGCTGGCGATGATCGAGATCGCCGCCGGTGACGCCGCCCACTCCACGATCATGTCGGTCAACAATTCGCTGTTCAGCGCGGGCATCCTCAAGCACGGTAGCGAGGAGCAGAAGCAGGCGTACGTGCGCGCGATTGCCGAGGGCCGCGAGATCGGCGCCTTCGCCCTGACCGAGCCGCAGTCCGGTTCCGACGCGACCGCCATGCGCTGCCGCGCGGTGAAGCAGGCCGACGGCACCTTCGTCGTCAATGGCAAGAAGAGCTGGATCACCTCCGGCCCCGTTGCCCGGTACATCGTGCTGTTCGCGGTGACCGAACCGGACAAGGGCGCGCGTGGCATCAGCGCCTTCGTCGTCGACACCACGCGTCCGGGTTTCCACCGCGGCAAGACCGAGCCGAAGCTGGGCATCCGCGCCTCGGCCACCTGCGAGATCGAGTTCCAGGATTACGTGGCGCAGGCCGAAGACCTGCTGGGCAAGGAAGGCGAAGGCTTCAAGATCGCGATGGGCGTGCTGGATTCCGGGCGCATCGGCATCGCTTCGCAGGCCATCGGCATCGCGCGTGCGGCGTACGAGAAGACCCTGGAGTACGTGAAGGAGCGCAAGGCGTTCGGCGCGGCGATCGGCACCTTCCAGATGACCCAGGCCAAGATCGCCGACATGAAGTGCAAGCTCGATGCTTCGCTGCTGCTCACCCTGCGCGCGGCGTGGCTGAAGGGCCAGGGCAAGCCGTTCTCGGCCGAGGCGGCCATCGCCAAGCTCACCGCGTCGGAAGCGGCGATGTGGATCACCCACCAGGCCGTGCAGATCCACGGCGGCATGGGCTACTCCAAGGAGATGCCGCTGGAGCGTTACTTCCGCGACGCCAAGATCACCGAGATCTACGAAGGCACCTCGGAAATCCAGCGCCTGGTCATCGCCCGCAGCGAGACCGGCCTGCGCTGAGGCGCGGCGAATGGATGGGATTGGAAACGGGGCCGAAGGGCCCCGTTTCTTTTTATGCGCTTGCTGCTGGTTGGCGAGGGCGCAAGCGGAGCCGCAACCGCAACCGCAACCGCAAAATGCCCTGCAGGTGGAGTGATCGGCTCCGGTCTGAGCCGTGGCAGGCCAGGGGTATCGCGGTCGGCACGACGGCACGTCCTTGTGCCGACGTGCCGACGCGGACATCCATGTCCGCTGCCGCGATACCCCTGGCCCGCCACGGCTTCGGGATGCTTTGACGACATGGCTTCGTTCGGCGACCGGGACCCGTCTGGTTTGCGGTAGAGGTTTCCCGTGCAGCCGTGCGATCGAAGCCACGACCCCACCGTCGCCGGAGGACGTCGGGCCATGCGGGTATGGCGCAAGTGGCACATGGATGTGCCACGGCCGCGAGTGCGGACAGGGATGTCCGCCCGAGCGGTAAGCCATACCCGCATGGCCCGGCGGCCCCTGCCGAAGCCGATGCTCCTGCTCCTGGATGTCGCCAGGAGTCTCGCGCAACAGCTGGGCTCTTTCGGCACCGGATGACCGTCCACTGACCCGGCGCTTTTTCTCGGACGCACAATCGCTTCAAATGGTCCGGTCGCAGTGCAGGAACGAAAACCTCTAGTGCCCGGAAAGACGTCAAGGATCCAACACCTGCGCAGGGCGCTGGGTCGCATGCGGCCCTGGCTGCGCTGGGGCACGATCGCCTTGTTGCTGGCCGTGCTCGCGCTGGACCTGTCCTTTCCGCCGCATCTGCCGGAGGCGGGCCATGGCGTGGCCAGCGTGGTGACCGCCGCCGACGGTACCCCGCTGCGCGCATTCGCCGATGGCGAGGGCGTATGGCGCTATCCCGCCACGCCCGGGACCGTTTCGCCGCTCTACGTGCAGGCACTGCTGGGCTACGAGGACCGCTGGTTCGAATACCACCCTGGAATCAATCCACCCGCGCTGGTGCGTGCGGCCGGCCAGTGGCTGCGCAGTGGCGGCATCGTTTCCGGCGGTTCAACGCTGACCATGCAGGTCGCGCGCATCCTCGAAGGCCATCCGACCCGCAGCGCCACGGGCAAGCTCCGGCAGATGGCGCGCGCGCTGCAACTGGAGGCGCGGCTCTCCAAGCCGCAGATCCTGCAGCTGTACCTGGAACGCGCACCGTTCGGCGGCACCATCGAAGGGGTCGAGGCCGCCAGCTGGGCCTACCTGGGCAAGCCGGCCGCGCGCCTGTCGCATGCCGAGGCGGCTTTGCTCGCAGTGCTGCCGCAGGCACCCAGCCGGCTGCGTCCGGACCGGAATCCGGAGGCCGCGCGCGCGGCGCGCGACAAGGTGCTGGAGCGGATGCAGGCACTCGGCGTGTGGACACCGGAGGAAGTCGACGACGCACGCATCGAGCCGGTGGTCGCACGGTCGCTACAGGTGCCGGTGCATGCCGCCTTGCTGGCGCAGCGATTGCGCCAGGCCGCGCCGGCGCAGGCACGCATCGCCACCACGATCGACGCCGACCTGCAGCGCGCGCTGGAGGAGCGGGTGTCGGCCTATTTCGCCACGTTGCCGCCACGGACCTCGGCGGCGCTGCTGGTGGTGGACAACACGGACATGCAGGCGCGCGCGTATATCGGTTCGGTGGTGTTCGGCGATCGCGAACGCCTCGGCCATGTGGACATGGTCCGTGCGTGGCGCTCGCCGGGCTCCACGCTCAAGCCGTTCCTGTACGGCATGGCCCTGGACGATGGACTGATCCACTCGGAAAGCCTGCTGGTGGACGCACCGCAGGATTTCGGCGGCTACCGGCCGGGAAATTTCGGCGAGGCCTTCAATGGCCCGGTCGGCGCGGCGTCCGCGTTGCGACTCTCGTTGAACGTGCCCGCGGTGGACCTGCTCGACCGGATCGGCGCGGCGCGCTTCGCCGCGCGGCTGGACCATGCCGGCATCGCGCTGCGGTTTCCGCGCGGGGCGCGCCCGAACCTGGCGCTGATCCTCGGCGGCACCGGCGTGCGCCTGGAGGACCTGGTCGGTGCGTTCGCCGCGTTCCAGCGCGAGGGCGTCGCCGCGCAGGTGCGCTACACGGCGCAGCAGCCACTGGTCGAGCGCCGCCTGCTGTCGCCCGGTGCGGCCTGGATCGTGCGCGACATCCTCCAGTCCAGCCCGCGGCCGGGCCAGGGCAACGTGGCCTTCGATACCGGGTCGCGGCCACCGGTGGCCTGGAAGACCGGCACCAGCTACGGCTTCCGCGACGCCTGGGCGGTCGGCGGTACGCGTCGTTACACGGTCGGTGTCTGGGTCGGCCGACCCGATGGCACGCCCTTGCCGGGGCAGTACGGTGCGCTCACCGCGCTTCCGCTGCTGCTGGAGACGGTGGACAGCCTGCCGCGCCTGCCCGGCGATGCCGATGCCGTGCCGCGACCATCGTCGGTGGATGCGGTCGAAGTGTGCTGGCCCTTGGGTCGTGCCAGCGCGGACACCCCCGCGTCGCTGTGCCAGCGACGCCTGCAGGCCTGGCGGCTGGAGGGAGTGGTGCCACCCACCTTTCCCGAGCGCGATGCGCGCCTGTGGAATGCGGGGCGCGAGCGCTTCCAGGTCGACGCGACCACCGGCCTGCGCGTGTCGGCCGAATGCACCCGGCCGCATCCGGTCGAAACACGCGAGCTCGCGCGCTGGCCGGCGCTGCTGTCGCCGTGGCTGCCCGCCGAGGTGCGCAACGCCGCGCGCCTGCCGCCTTTGGCGCGCGACTGCGTCGATGACGGACGCGGCACCGCGGAGACGCTGCGCATCGAGGGCATCGTCGACCGGGCTACGCTGGCGCAACCCCCCGGTGCGTCGCGCGGATTGCGCCTGCGGATCCGCGCGCTGGGTACGTCCATGCCGGTGCAGTGGCTGCTCGATGGCCGCGCGATCGCAAGGACCGAAGGTGCGCGCGGATTCGAGCATGACTACGCCCTGGCCGGCCGCGGCGAGCATGTGCTGACCGCACTGGCCGACAGTGGCGCCTGGGCGCAGGTGAGGTTCCGGGTGGCGGACATGGACGGAGGCGCACGGCCGGTCGTGCAGGGCACGGCCATCGCAAGCCCCTGACGGTCTGTCCTCAGGCCGCAAGCCAGGCCTGTGCCCGGCGCCGGCCATGCTGGCGCTCCCCGCGACCCACCGAGCCCCACCGCGATGAACCCACGCCCGGCCATCGCCGAGGACCTGGCCGCCGCCATCGGCCACACGCCCCTGCTGCGCCTGCGCCAGGCCTCGGAACTGACCGGCTGCGAAATCCTGGCCAAGGTCGAATCGCTCAATCCCGGTGGCTCGATCAAGGACCGCACCGCGCTGGGCCTGCTGCTGGACGCCGAGCGCCGCGGCCTGCTGCGCAGCGGCGGGACGATCGTGGAAGGCACCGCGGGCAACACCGGCATCGGCCTGGCCCTGCTCGGCGCCAGCCGCGGCTACCGCACCATCATCACCATGCCGCAGACCCAGAGCCGCGAGAAGATCGACGCGTTGCGCGTCACCGGGGCGCAGGTGCGGCTGGTGCCGGCCGTGCCCTATGCCAATCCCGACCATTACGCGCACCAGGCGCGGCGGCTGGCCGAGGCGATGAACGGGGCCGATCCGGGCAGCGCCTGGTTCGCCGACCAGTTCGACAACACCGCCAACCGCGATTTCCACCAGGCTACCACCGGCGTGGAGATCTGGGAGCAGGCCGGCGGGCGCATCGACGGCTTCGTCTGCGCCACCGGTACCGGCGGCACCCTGGCCGGCGTTGGCCACGCACTCAAGTCGCGCAATCCAGGCGTGGTCGTCGCGCTCGCCGATCCGGCCGGCTCGGCGCTGGCCAGCTACATCAACACCGGCGAGTTGAAGAGCGAAGGCGGCTCGATCAGCGAAGGCATCGGCTCCAGTCGCATCACCGCCAATTTCGACGGCGCGCCGATCGACCTGGCCTGGTCGATCCCCGATACCGAATCGGTGCCGTGGGTCCATGCGCTGATCCACGAGGAAGGCATCAACGCCGGCGGCTCGAGCGGCGTCAACGTGGCCGGCGCGGTGCGGCTGGCGCGGCAGCTGGGCCCCGGCCACACCGTCGTCACCGTGCTGGCGGATGCGGCCACCCGCTACCAGGCCAAGCTGTTCAATCCGGCGTTCCTGCGCGACAAGGCACTGCCGGTGCCGGCATGGCTGGAGCGCGCGTTCCCGGAATAGGGTGCGCGCGCCGGTTCGGTGGAGGCCGGTTCAGTCGAGACGTGCTCAATTGAGATGCGCGATCACATGGTCGGCCGAGGACACCTTGAACTCGCCCGGCGCCTCGACGAACAGCTGGCGCACGATGCCGTCCTCGGCGTACAGGGCGAAGCGCCGCGCGCGGATGCCCATGCCGTAGCCGCTGGCATCCATTTCCAGGCCCAGGGCCCTGGTCAGGTCGGCGTTGCCGTCGGAGACCAGCTGAAGGCCGTCCGGTGCTTCCAGCGACTTGCCCCAGGCCTGCATCACGAACGGGTCGTTGACCGCCATGCAGATCACCTCGATGCCGCGGCTGCGGAAGTCCTCGAAGCGGGCGATGAAGCCGGGCAGGTGCTTCTCCGAACAGGTCGGGGTGAACGCACCCGGCACGGCGAACAGCACGACCTTGCGGCCTTCGAACAGGGTGGGCGTGTCCACGCTTTCCACGCCTTCGCGGATGCGCTTGAGCACGACTTCGGGGATGCGGTCGCCGGTCTGGATGGTCATCGGAGGGCTCCTGTGGGGAAGGGGGGCGGGCGTCGCCTGGTGGCTGAACACAGTCTAGCCGTCTGGCGGTCGCCGCCGCGTGGCGACGCTTGAAACATGCCGGCCGATTCCCATTTTCCGGGCATCGCCGCGCATCCCGCAGCGGCCCTTCGAGCAAGGAGACCTCCATGGCCATCGTCCGCTACAACACCGTTCCCGGCCGCCACCTGCAGGATGAATTCCGCCAGGTGTTCGAGCGCTTCCTCGGCGAGGCCGGCGCCGATCCGTCCGACGTGGTGACCAGCCAGTGGGCACCCTCGGTGGATATCCGCGAGGAGGCCGACCGGTTCGTCATCTTCGCCGACATCCCGGGCGTGGATCCCAAGGAGATCGAGGTGCAGATGGACAAGGGCGTCCTGACCCTCAAGGGCGAACGCGCCGGCGAGGAAGGGGAAACCCAGGGCTATTCGCGCCGCGAGCGCGCCTGGGGCGCGTTCCACCGCCGCTTCGCCCTGCCCGACAGTGCCGATGCCGACAACATCACCGCCAGCGGCCGCAACGGCGTGCTGCGCATCGACATCCCCAAGCGCCCGCGGGCTACGCCGCGCCGCATCGAAGTGCAGTGATGCCACGCCCGGCGCTGCGAGCGCAGCGCCGGGACCCGTCGCCGGTTCGCGCCGGTGCCGGGCGAACGCCTAGAATCAGGCCCGTGGCGCCCGCGCTGCGGGCCTTTATGTTTCCGGTGCCGGGCGGCAGACGCCCGGCACCCAGCCAGTCGTGGTGAATGATGGAATTCAAGGACTATTACGCGATCCTCGGGGTCGAACCGAGCGCCGGCGAAGCCGAGATCAAGTCGGCCTACCGCCGCCTGGCGCGCAAGTACCACCCGGACGTGAGCAAGGAATCCGACGCCGAGGACAAGTTCAAGGCGATCGGCGAAGCCTATGAGGCCCTGCGCGATCCGCAGAAGCGCACCGCCTACGACCAGTTGCGCGCGCGCGGCTACCGGCCGGGGCAGGAGTTCCATCCGCCGCCGGGCGGTTTCGAAGGTGGCGGCTTCGATTACGACGAGATCTTCGGCGACATGGGTGGCCGCGGTGGCGGTGGCGGCGGCTTCAGCGATTTCTTCGAAAGCGTGTTCGCACGCCAGCGCGGTGCCGGTCCGCGCGCCGGCGGGCCACAGCCGCGCGGCGACACCCGGGCCAAGCTCGCAGTGCCGCTGGAGGCGGTCTACCGCGGCGACAGCGTGCGGATCACCCTCAACGGCCGGCAGCTGGAAGTGAAGGTCCCCAAGGGCATCCGCGCCGGCCAGGCGATCCGCCTCTCCGGCCAGGGCAACGGCGGCGGCAACCTCTTGCTGGAGATCGAGTACCAGGCCCACCCGCAGTTCGAAGTGGACGGGCGCAACATCCTGCACACGCTGCCCGTGCCGGCCTGGCACGCGGCGCTGGGAACGACGGTGAGCGTGCCGACCCTGGGCGGGCCGGTGGAGCTGAAGATTCCGGCCGGCTCCGATGCCGGTCGCAAGCTGCGCCTGCGTGGACGTGGCCTGCCGGGCGACACGCCGGGCGACCAGATCGTGGAGCTTGAGGTGCAGGCGCCGGCGCCGGGCAACGAGGCGCAGCGCCAGGCCTATCGCGACCTGGGCGCGGCGTTCGGAGACAGCGAGTAGGCCCGGCTCAGGCCTCGGGTACGAGGCCGGCTTCGTCGCCGAGCAGGCGGCCGATCACGTCCGACAGGTCGCTTTCCGAGAACGGCTTGGTCAGGTAGGCGCGCGCGCCCTGGCGCATGCCCCACATGCGGTCGGTGTCCTGGTCCTTGGTGGTCACCAGCACCACCGGGATGTCGCGCGTGGTGCTTTCGCGACTCAGGGTGCGCGTGGCCTGGAACCCGTTGAGGTTGGGCATCACCACGTCCATCAGGATCAGGTCGGGCAATTGCGCCTTGGCCACCTCCACGCCCGCAGCGCCGTCTTCGGCGGTGAGCGTTTCGTGGCCGAGCTTCTCGACGATGCGCTGGATTCCCATGAGCTGGGATGGCGAATCGTCCACGATCAGGATGCGTGCCATGGTGCGTCCCCCGGTATTTCCCCTGCGCCGGAGTGTAGACGTTGCGTGAAGCCGCCGGAAGCCTCCCGCGGCCCCGGCGCCGCCACGAAGATTGACCATGCGCACATTGCGGCCCCGGAATGGGTCCCTAGCAGTCGCCCGACAGGCCCGTGGCGTAGCGCAGGCCGCGCAGCAGGTGCGCGCGGAATACCGGGTCGGCATACAGTGCTGGATCGTGGCCGAGGCCGGTGTACCACGCACGCCCCCCGGCGGCACGGTGGCACCACGCGATCGGATGATCCGCGCCCATGGTCCCGCCGGCATAGGTCGATTCGTCCACGGTGGCGATCACGTCCACGCCCGCGCGTGGATTGCGTCGGTAGTTGTAGATCTCGTCGCTGACGCGCCAGCGTTGCAGGCCATCGGGCCCGCGACCGGATTCGAAGCGCACCTCGGTTGCCTGCAGGCCGGGTGGGTGGCCCTTGAACCAGGCGCCGACCAGGTCGCCGTACCACGGCCACTGCTTGCCGGTATCGGCGGCGGAATGCACGCCCATGAACGCGCCGCCGGCGGCGACATAGCGCTCGAATGCTGCGCGTTGCACAGGATCGAGCACCTCGCCGGTGGTGTTGGCGAACAGCACCGCACGGAAGCCCGGCAGGCGGGCATCGTCGAACATCGCCGGATCCTCGCTGTGGACGATGTCGAACCCGGCCTGGTCGGCGAGGTCGCGCAGCGTGGCGACCGCCTGCGGAATCGAGTCATGGCGCCAGCCAGCGGTACGGGTGAACACCAGGAGTGCGGGGCGCGCGCTGGAGACCTCCGCGGGCGAGCCCGCTGCCACGCCTGTGACCGGCGGCGCGCCGGCAACGACGAGGTGCGGGAAAGCGCATGCCGAAGCAAGCAGGAGGGCGGCCATTCGCGGGCCATGCATGCGCATGGGGGGATCGATCATGCCTGCAAGGGTAAACGCCGCCACCGCCGGGCACCCGCTGCGACGCAGCGACCCGCCTCGCTGCGCTGCAGCTTCGCCGGGCAGCGGCGCGTGCCTAGAATCGGGGGATTCCATCAGGGGGAAGCAGCGCATGGGTCCGATCGCGAGAATGGGGCGGGTGCTGTGCCTGCTGGGCGTGATGCTGGCGCTGGCGGCGCAGGCCGAAGACGGTGCCGGCGCGCAGGCGCGGGCCTGGACGTTCGCATCGACGCCTTCGTGGCAGGACGAATTCGACGGCGACGGCCAGCCCGATCCGGCGAAGTGGGGCTACGACCTCGGCGGCAAGGGCTGGGGCAACAACGAACTTCAGTACTACACCGACAAGCCGGCCAATGCGTTCGTCGCCGATGGCCTGCTGACCATCGTCGCGCGCAGGCAGAGGGCGGGAAAGAACCCGTATACCTCGGCGCGGCTGGTCTCGCGCGGCAAGGGCGACTTCCAGTACGGACGCATCGAGTTCCGCGCGCGGCTGCCGGTCGGCCGCGGCACCTGGGCCGCGCTGTGGATGCTGCCGACCGAGAACCGCCATGGCGGATGGCCGCGCTCGGGCGAGATCGACATCATGGAGCACGTGGGCTACGACCCCGGCCAGGTCCACGTAACGGTGCATACGCAGGCCTACAACCACAAGATCAAGACCCAGCGCGGCAAGCAGGCGCATGTCGACGGCCACAGCAGCGAATTCCATCGCTACCGGGTGGACTGGACCCCGGACTGGATCCGCGGCTACATCGACGACGCGCCGGTGTTCGAGTTCGCCAACGAAGGCACCGGCCCGGATTCCTGGCCGTTCGACCAGCCCTTCCACCTGCTGATGAACCTGGCCGTCGGCGGCGACTGGGGCGGTGCGCAGGGCGTCGACGAGTCCGCGTTCCCGGCATGGATGGAGGTCGACTACGTGCGGGTGTATCCGCTGCTTCAGGACTGAATCCGCTGTCAGCGGGAGCGGTCTACGCAGGCAGGCGGACCACCGTGCGGCCCAGCGAGCCGCCGGCAAGCATGGTGTCGAACACGGCCGGCAGGTCTTGCAGCGTCGCCTCGCGGGTGCAGATGGCGTCGAGTTGCACCGGCTTCCATTCGTCCGCCAGCAGCGCCCAGATGTCGTCGCGGATGTCGCGCGCCGTGCCGGCCGATCCGATTCCGAGCAGGGAAACGCCGCGCAGGATGAAGGGCATCACCGTCAGCGCCTCCAGCGAAGGCGTGGCCGCAAGCCCCGCGGCGGCGACGTTGCCGTAGGCGGCGGTCTGCGCCAGCAGGCTGACCAGCATCGGCCCACCCACGTTGTCCAGGCCGCCGCCGAAGCGGATCGATTCCAGGGGCCGTTTCGCATCCAGCGCGTCGCGGCCGAGCACTTCGCTTGCGCCGAGCGACTTCAGGTAACCGGCCTGGTCGGCCTTGCCGCTGATCGCATGCACCTGGTAGCCGGCGCGGCTGAAGATCGCCACCGCCAGCGAGCCCACGCCGCCGGTGGCGCCGGTGACGGCCAGCGGGCCCAGCTCCGGGCGCTGGCGGTTCTCGCGCATGCGGTACAGCGCCAGCGCGGCGGTGAAGCCGGCGGTGCCCAGGATCATGGCCTGGCGCAGGTCCAGTCCGCGGGGCAGGGCGACGACCCATTCGGCCGGCAGGCGCGCATAGGCCGCGTAGCCGCCATCGCGGGTTTCGCTCAGGCCGCAGCCGGTGACCAGGACCGGATCGCCTTCGCGGAACTTCGGATCGGTGGAGGCGACCACGTGGCCGGCGACATCGATGCCGCCGACCAGCGGAAAGCGGCGCAGGATTTTGCCCTGGCCGGTGCCGGCCAGCGCGTCCTTGAAGTTGACCGAGGACCATTCGGCCTTGACCACCACTTCGCCGGGCGACAGCTCGTCCAGCGACAACGCTTCGATACCGCTGCGGTAGCCGGCGTCATCGTTGCGGATGCGGAAAGCGGGGAAGGAGGCGGGGATGGTCATGCGTGGAACTCCGTCGTCCCGGGGAACGCCGGGACCCAGTGCCTAGATTCTTGCCGCCTCGCCCGCGGAAATCAAAGCGGGCAGAGGAGGTCCGGATAAAGGTCGCGCCGCGCCGGGATTGCAGGGGGGCGCTGGCGGCGTCTGGCGCGTCGCCACGCGCCTGCGGCCTCATCGCATCGCGTCGCGTCGCTTCTCGTCGATCCACTTTGACGCCTGCGCCGGCTCATACCCCCGCATCCACGCCAGCATCGCCTCGAGGTCGTTGCCGTACCACAGGTCCGCGCGCTGGTCGGGATGCAGGAAGCGCTCGTCGACCATCCTGTCGATCATGCCGATCAGCGGGGCGTAGAAGCCTTCGACGTCGAGGAAGGCGCAGGGCTTGCTGCCGATGCCCAGCTGGCGCCAGGTCAGCATCTCGAAGATCTCTTCCATCGTGCCGAAGCCGCCGGGCAGGGCGACGAAGGCGTCGGACAGGTCGAACATGCGCGACTTGCGTTCGTGCATGGAGCCGACGATCTCAAGTTCGGTCAGGCCGCGGTGCGCCACTTCCCAGTCGGCCAGCTGCTTGGGAATCACGCCGGTGACCTGGCCGCCCGCCGCCAGCACCGCATTGGCGACCGTGCCCATCAGGCCGACGTTGCCGCCGCCATAGACCAGGCGCAGGCCCTCCCGGGCGATGCGGTCGCCCAGGGCGATCGCGCGCTCGGTGTAGGCCGGTTTGCTGCCGGAGTTGGAGCCGCAGTAGACGCAGATCGATTTCATGCCGATGTCCTTCGTTGCCCGATCAGTTCTTCGACTTGCGCTGGCGCACCACGATGGCGACGCCCAATACGATGAAGGCCACGCCGACGCCACCGAAGGCAAGCCGCTGGCTGGCGACCGCGCCGGCGATGAACATCACGCCGGCGGCGATGTAGAGGCCGGCGGTCACGCGATGCGGCAGTCCGTTCGAAGCCATGGTCACCCTCTGTGATCGGTTGCTGTGCTTGTGGAACGACAAAGCCGGGCATCACCCGGCTTCGTTGTGCCGTAGCCCCCGAGTCGGGGGCGGTCCGCGCCAAAGGCGCGCGACGGCGGGGATGGCGGCTTCCACGAGGCGCCGATCTCCGACGGCTCCTGGCCATAGCCCCCGAGTCGGGGGCGGTTCGCGCCAGCGGCGCGAAATGGCGGGGATGGCAGTTCCATGGAGGACATTCGATCTTGAATGTCCTCCATCCATAAAGCCAACTCAGTTGGCTTTATGGATCGCGCGCTTGTCCACCGCCATGGCCGCGTCGTGGATCGCCTCGGACAGGGACGGGTGGGCGTGGCAGATGCGCGCCAGGTCGTCGGCGGAACCATTGAACTCCATGGTCAGCACGCCCTCGTGGACCAGTTCGGACACGTTCGGGCCGATCAGGTGCAGGCCGAGCACGCGGTCGGTCTCGGCATGCGCGATCACCTTGGCGAAGCCGACCGGCTCGGCCATGGCCACGGCGCGGCCGACGGCGGCGAACGGGAAGCTGCCGGTCTTGTACGGCACGCCCTCGGCCTTGAGCTGCTGCTCGGTCTTGCCGACCCAGGCGATCTCCGGGGCGGTGTAGATCACGTAGGGGATGGTGTCGAGGTTGACGTGGCCGGGCAGGCCGGCGATCAGCTCGGCCACGGCGATGCCTTCCTCGAAGCCCTTGTGCGCCAGCATCGGCCCACGCACGCAGTCACCGACCGCCCAGACGCCATCGACGCCGGTGTGGCAGTGCTCGTCGACCACGACCTGGCCGCGCTCGTTGACCTGCACGCCGGTACCTTCGGCCAGCAGGCCCTTGGTCGCGGCGCGGCGGCCCACGGCCACCAGCAGCTTGTCCACGACCAGCGACTGCTCGCCGGATGCGTCGGCGTAGGCGATCGCCACTTCCTTCTTCTTGCCCTTGCCGGCGCCCTTGGACGGCACGACCTCGGCCTTGGATACCTTCGCGCCCAGCTTGATGTCCAGGCCTTCCTTCTTCATCTCGCGGGCGGCCAGCTTGGCCACTTCGGCGTCGGCGGCGGGCAGGAAGTCGGGCAGGGCTTCGAGCACGGTGACCTCGGCGCCGAGGCGGCGCCACACGCTGCCCAGTTCCAGGCCGATGACGCCGGCGCCGATCACGGCCAGGCGCTTGGGCACTTCGGTGAAGTCCAGCGCGCCGACGTTGTCGACGATGTTCTCGCCGTCGAACTTGGCGAACGGCAGCTCGATCGAATCCGAACCGGCGGCGATGATGACGTTGGTGGCCTTCAGCTCGACTTCGGCGCCGTCATGCTGCTTGACCTTGACCACGTTGCCCGGCTGCAGCGTGCCGAAGCCGTAGTACGCGGTGACCTTGTTGGCCTTGAACAGCATCGCGATGCCACCGGTGAACTGCTTCACGATGGCGTCCTTGCGGGCGACCATCTTCGGCACGTCCATCTGCGCATCCTTGAAGCTGATGCCGTGCTGGCCGAACTGGTGCTGCATGTTCCAGTACTGGTGCGTGGAATCCAGCAGCGCCTTGGAAGGGATGCAGCCCACGCGCAGGCAGGTGCCACCGAGCGCCGGCTTGCCGTCCTTGCCCAGCGCCGCGTCGATGCAGGCCGTCTTCAGGCCCAACTGCGCGGCACGGATCGCGGCGTGGTAGCCGGCCGGGCCGGCACCGATGACGACGACGTCGAATTGTTCAGCCATTTCCAGTTCCTTTGCCGTTCGCTCCCCGTCGCGGGAAGCAGCCCCGTCGGGGGCATGGAGAGTGCGGCAGGGCGGTGGAGCCGGAATGGAGCGCGTGTTCCGCCAGCCCTGGCGAAAGGCCCTCCTCCGCGCGGGAGGAGGGCGGTCGTGCTTACAGCCCGAACAGGATCCGGTTCGGGTTCTCGAGCTGGTTCTTGATGTCGACCAGGAACTGCACCGCATCCTTGCCGTCGATGATGCGGTGGTCGTAGGACAGCGCGATGTACATCATCGGTGCGATCACGACCTGGCCGTTCTCGGCGATCGGGCGCTCCTTGATGGTGTGCATGCCCAGGATCGCGCTCTGGGGCGGATTGACGATCGGCGTGGACATCAGCGAACCGAAGGTGCCGCCATTGGTGATGGTGAAGGTGCCGCCCTGCAGGTCGTCCAGGCCGAGCTTGCCGTCGCGCGCCTTCTTGGCGTAATCGGCGATGCCCTGCTCGATGTCGGCGAAGCCCATGCGTTCCACGTTACGCAGCACCGGCGTCACCAGGCCCTTCTCGGTCGACACGGCGATCGAGATGTCGGCGTAGCCGTGATAGATGATGTCGCTGCCGTCGACCGAGGCGTTGATGACCGGGAAGCGCTGCAGCGCGTTGGCCGCAGCCTTCACGAAGAAGCTCATGAAGCCCAGCTTGATGCCGTGGGCCTTCTGGAAGTCCTCGCCCAGCTCCTTGCGCGCGGCCGACACCTTGGCCAGGTTGACCTCGTTGAACGAGGTCAGCATCGCGATCGAGTTCTTCGACTGCATCAGGCGTTCGGCGATACGGGTGCGGATGCGGGTCATCGGCACGCGCTCTTCCGGGCGTGCGCCGCCGGCCTTGCCGGCGCCGCCGCTCTTGGCGTAGTTGACCAGGTCTTCCTTGGTCACCGCGCCGCGACGACCGGTGCCGTCGACCTGCGACGGATCGATGCCTTCCTTGGCGGCGGTGAAGCGCGCGCCCGGCGGCAGTTCGCTGCCCGAAGCCGGAGCCGGCTTGGTCGAGGCGGGAGCGGCGGCTTCGGCCTTGGCGGCGGCGGCCTTGGGCTGCACTTCCTCGGCGCCCGCGGCCGGCTTGGCGGCGGCCGGTGCGGCAGCGGCTGCGCCACTGGCAACAGATGCGCCTTCCTCGATGATCGCCAGCAGCTGCTGGCTGGTCACCGTGTCGCCTTCCTTGAACTTGATTTCCTTCAGCACGCCGTCGACCGGCGAGGGGACCTCAAGCACGACCTTGTCGGTCTCCAGGTCCACCAGGTTCTCGTCGCGCTTCACCGCGTCGCCGGCCTTCTTGTGCCAGCTGGCGATGGTGGCGTCGGAGACGGATTCGGGAAGGACCGGAACTTTGACTTCGGTGGCCATGGGGCGTCCTTGATTCGTTATGCGTAGGGCAAACAGGGCGAAGGTTTATTCGGCGACGATCTGGTTGCCGGGCGGATTGACCAGCGCGTCGGCAACCAGCTTCAGCTGCTCTTCGACGTGGTCGGCGAAATGGCCGACGGCCGGCGAGGGCGAGCGGGTGCGGCCGGCGTAGCTCAGGGCCTGGCCCTTGGCCAGGCAAGCCTGCAGGTGGTGCTTGATCTGGTACCAGGCACCCTGGTTCTGCGGCTCCTCCTGGCACCAGACCACCTCGGTGGCCTTGGCGTAGGTCTGCAGCACGGTGCCCAGCGCCTCGCGCGGGAACGGGTACAGCTGCTCGATGCGGACGATGGCGACATTGTCCTGGCCGCGCTTCTGCTGGTCCTCGAGCAGGTCGTAATAGACCTTGCCCGAGCAGGCGACCACGCGCTTGACCTTCTTCGGGTCGGCACTGGTGTCCGGGATCAGGTGCTGGAACTCGCCGTTGGCCAGCTCGTCCAGGCTCGACACGGCCAGCTTGTGGCGCAGCAAAGACTTGGGCGACATGACGATGAGCGGCTTGCGGGTGCTCATCTTCAGCTGGCGGCGCAGCATGTGGAAGCACTGCGCCGGCGTGGTCGGCACGCAGACCAGCATGTTCTCCAGCGCGCACAGCTGCAGGAAGCGCTCCAGACGCGCGGAGCTGTGCTCCGGGCCCTGGCCCTCGTAGCCGTGCGGCAGCAGCAGGGTCAGGCCGGAAATGCGGCCCCACTTGGCCTCGCCCGACGCGATGAACTGGTCGATCACGACCTGGGCGCCATTGGCGAAGTCGCCGAACTGGCCTTCCCAGATGTCCAGCGTGTTCGGGTCGGTGGTGGAGAAGCCGTACTCGAATGCCATCACCGCCTCTTCGCTGAGCAGCGAGTCGATGATCGTGGCCTGTTCCGGGCTTTCCACCAGCTGGCGCAGCGGCAGGTAGTAGCTGTCGGTCTTCTGGTCGTGCAGCACCGCGTGGCGGTGGAAGAACGTGCCGCGGCCGGCGTCCTGGCCGACCAGGCGCAGGCCGTAACCCTCGGACAGCAGGGTGGCGTAGGCGAGGTTCTCGGCGAAGCCCCAGTCGCCGCCGATCTCGCCGGCGGTCATCTTCAGGCGGTCGTCGTAGATCTTGGCCACGCGCGGATGCAGCGACACGCCCTGCGGGATCGTGTTGATGATCTTGGCCAACTGGACCAGCGTGCCCTTCTTGACCTTGGTGTCGACCGTATCGGACAGCGTGCCCGACAGGTACTTGGACCAGTCGATGGTCAGCTCGTAGTCTTCCGGCTTGGAACCGGCCAGCTCGGTGGTGTACTCACCGGCGTCGAGCTTGTCGCGGTACGCGTCGACCAGCGCCTTGCCGGCGTCGGCGGCGATCACGCCGGCCTTTTCCAGCCTGGCGGCGTAGAGCTCGCGCGTGGTCGGGTGCTTGCGGATGGTCTGGTACATCACCGGCTGCGTCGCCGCCGGCTCGTCGGCCTCGTTGTGGCCGTGGCGGCGGTAGCAGACCAGGTCGATGACCACGTCCTTGCGGAACTGCTGGCGGAACTCGTAGGCCAGCTTGGCCACGAACACCACTGCTTCGGGATCGTCGCCATTCACGTGGAAGACCGGTGCGCCGACCATCTTGGCCACGTCGGTGCAGTACATCGTGGAGCGGGCATCTTCCTTGTTGCTGGTGGTGAAGCCGACCTGGTTGTTGACCACCACGTGCACGGTGCCGCCGACGGCGAAGCCGCGCGCCTGCGACATCTGGAACAGCTCCATGACCACGCCCTGGCCGGCGAACGCGGCGTCGCCGTGGATCACGACCGGCAGCACGCGGCGGCGCTCGTCGTCGCCGCGGCGCTCCTGCCGCGAACGCACCGAGCCGACGACCACCGGGTCGACGATCTCCAGGTGCGAAGGATTGAAGGCCAGGGCCAGGTGCACCGGCGCGCCCGGGGTGGCGAGGTCGGCCGAGAAGCCCATGTGGTACTTCACGTCGCCGGCGTGGGCCAGCGCGTCGTGCTCGAACTTGCCCTCGAACTCGTCGAACAGCTTGCGCGGGTTCTTGCCCAGGGTGTTGACCAGGACGTTGAGGCGGCCACGGTGGGCCATGCCGATCACGATGTCCTTGACCTTGTCCACGCCGGACTGGCGGATCACCGTGTCCAGCAGCGGGATCAGCGAATCGCCGCCTTCCAGCGAGAAGCGCTTCTGGCCGACGTACTTGGTGTGCAGGTAGCGCTCCAGGCCCTCGGCGGCGGTCAGCCGCTCCAGCACGCGCTGGCGGGTCTCGGCGCTGAGGTTGTAGTCGCCACCGGCCAGCTCCAGGCGCTGGTACAGCCACTGGCGCTGCTCGACCTCGGGGATGTGCATGAACTCGGCGCCGATCGGGCCGGTGTAGGTCGCCTTGAGCCGGGCGAGCAGGTCGCGCAGCTTCATCCGCGGCTGGCCGGCCAGGCCGCCGGTGCTGAACTCGCTGTCCAGGTCGCGCTCGGACAGGTCATGGAAGCCCAGGCCCAGGTCCGGCGGGTTCATCGGCGGGGTCAGGGCGAGCGGGTCGACCTGGGCGCCGAGGTGGCCGCGCGAGCGGTAGGCGGTGATCAGGCGGCCGACGTTGCGCTCGCGCTCGTCGCCGGCGGACGGGGCGGTCGCATGGCCGTTGTTGGCGGCCTGGCGGGCGGCCTGCGCGACGTGGGCGATGACGACCGAGTGCGGGATATCACCGGCCTCGCGGCCCTTGAACCCGTCGAAGTAGCTTTTCCACTTCGGATCGACACTTTCGGGGGAGACCAGGTACTGCTCGTACAGGTCCTCGATGAAGGCGGCATTGCTGCCGAGTAGCGAAGACTGTGCAAACTGCTTGAGTAGGTTGTCCACGATGGTCGCGTCTGGAGGGGGGACGGGCCGGTATTGGCCCCAGGCCCGCCGGAGCGGGCGTGACAGCCGCAAAAGTATAACCCCCATCGCCCGTTCAGGGACCTAGACGAATGGCCGATCCACGCCCGTCGAGGCACGCGTGGTGCGCCTGTTCACACTCCGTGTGCACCGATTCGCCGCGGGTTCGCGATTCGCCCTGCGCTGTCCCGCGCCCGGTCCACGAAATACACCGTTGCGTGGCATCCATGCAGGGGCCTGCCCGGGTCGGCCCGCCGCCTGCGTACGCGTTCGCCACCTGCCGCAGCGACAGCACGGGCCGTGCTAGAGCGTGCGGTACTCGGTGCAGGGCCGCGAACGCTCCCAGATGCGATCGAAGTCCAGCTGCAGGCGCCGGGCGAGCGGTGCGTCGTCCACGCCGCCTTCGCCGTCGAAGCGGTGGCCCAGCGGGCGGAAGCAGGCGCCACCGGTATCGTTGAAGGCGTAGGCCGAGGGATAGCGGGCGTCGACCGGGTCGCGGACCTCGCGGAAGGCGAACACGCTGGGCAGGCGCTGGGCCAGCGGCAGCAACGGCGCGCCATTGCGCTGCGGCGTGGCCGCATCCTGCAGCAGCACCCGGACCCGGCGTTCCCCGCCGCTTACCGCGAAGCGGCGCAGGGCTTCGAGCACGTCCATGCGATCGAGCAGCCCCGGATCCATGGCCCGGCTGTAGACGCCCAGGTCGCGTCGTGCGTGGCCGGCCAGGGCGACCAGCACCGCGGCGGCGCCCATGGCGTCCTCGATCGGGCTTGAGCCGGGCAGGCGGCGGCGCATTTCGCGATGGTCGATGCCGGCCTCCACGAAGGAGGGGCCGGAGGGAACGAAGCCGGCGCGGGCGTAGAACGGCAGCGCGTGGAGCTGGGCATGCATCGAGACCTCCGGCCACTGGCGGCGCCGGGCTTCGGCGACCAGCGCCGCCAGCATCGCCTCGCCGATGCCCCGGCCGCGGTGCGCATCCAGCACGGCCATGCGCCCGATCCGCCGGTCGGGCGTCAGTCGGGCCGTGCCCAGCGCCTGGCCGTCGGCGTCCACGGCCAGGACGTGGAAGCACAGCGGGTCCAGCGCGTCGCGTTCCAGTTCGACGGGAACCTGTTGCCCCTGCACGAAGACCACCTCGCGCACCGCGTGCACCCGCGCGTGGTCGCGTGCGTAGTCGACGGTGGCGATGGTGAAACCAGCGGTCATGCGTCGTAGTCCGCGTCCGGGTCTTCGACCAGCAGGGCGTAGTGGCCGGCCTGGTACAGGGCGTGGGCGGCCTCGCGACCGTCCGGCGAGAGCTGCGACCAGAGCGCGCCGTCGAGCGCCTGGGCGTCGGCCAGCAGGCGCGCGTCGGCGACCGGCAATGGCAGCGCCCGCCCGCTGCAGAACAGGCTGGCGTCGTCGCGGGTGCGCCGCCAGGCCATCCGCGACCACGGATGGCGCTGCAGCACCGCCCCGCGGGTCAGGTCCCACTCCAGCTCGATCCGGGGACGCTCGTCGCCGCGCGGCATGACCTCGCCGGCGGCGCGGTAGGTGGTGATGAAGCGGCCGAACCAGTCGCCGAGGCGGTCCGGGTCGTTCATCCGGATCGCGTTGAGCGCTTCGACCACCCGGTTCATCGCGTCCACGTCGATCTCGTTGGGATCGGCCGGCACGAGCAGGTCCTCGTCGTGGTAACGGACGGACTCGTCGGCGCCGAGCAGCACTTCGTCCAGCCAGTCCCCCATCAGTTCGGATGCGGCCGGCGCGCGCATGCCGATCGAACAGGTCAGGCAGGCGTCCTCGGCCACGCCGTGGTGCGGTACCAAAGGCGGCAGGTAGAGCATGTCGCCCGGGCCCAGCACCCAGTCGTGGGTCGGATCGAACTTCCGCAGCAGCTTGATCGGCACCTCGTCCTGGAAGTCCAGGTCCGGCGCGGCTTGGCCCATCGCCACGCTCGCGTCGATCTGCCAGCGGCGATGGCCCTGTGCCTGCAGCAGGAACACGTCGTAATGGTCGACGTGCGCGCCGACCGAGCCGCCGGTGGCGGCGAAGCTGACCATGACGTCGTCGATGCGCCAGCGCGGCAGGAAGCGGAACTGCTCCAGCAATGCGGCCACGTCGGCGTCCCACTTGTCGACGTCCTGGACCAGCAGGGTCCAGTCGTGGTCGGGCAGGTCGGGGAAATCCTCCTCGGCGAACGGGCCATGGCGCACATTCCAGGCACCGCTGGCACGGTCGTGGGAGATCAGCCGTGCCAGCACGCCTTCCTCGCAGGCCAGCCCGGCTAGGTCCTCGGGCTGCAGCGGGGCCTGCAGCCCGGGGAAGGCATTGCGGATCAGCAGGGGGCGCTTGTGCCAGTAGTCGCGCAGGAACACGGCCGGATCCATGCCCAGCGGCGGCAGCCGCGCGGCATCGATCTCGAAGGGCGGCTCGATGGAGGTCTTCTTGGTGCGGGGGGTCATGTGGCGATCTCGTCGTAGCCGCGGCCGAGGAACTGGAGCAGGCACCAGCCGTGCCCGAACGGGTCGGCCAGCTGCACGATGCGGCCCCAGGCGGCTTCGCGCACTTCGCCTTCGGCGCGGGCACCGGCGCCAGTCGCGCGGGCCAGGGCGGCGTCCAGGTCCTCGACCACGAGGTCCAGGTGGATCGGCGACCAGTGGCGCCGATAATTGCGCGACGAACCGGCGGCGCCTTCGCTGCCGGTCTCCTTGCGCAGCAGGTAGAACGGCACCGGTGCACCGGTCATTTCGAGGCCGCCATCGCCGAAGCGCCGCGCGGCCGCCAGGCCGAACGCGTCGCGATAGAACGCCTCGGCGCGGGCCAGGTCGTCGACGTCGATGTTGATCAGCAGCTGCATGTCGGATCGCGTCGGCGGCGGCGGGGATCAGCGTTGTGGCGGGGTGGTGGCTTCGTCGGCCAGGCGCTTGTCGAGGCGCTCGCGCGCCTTGCCGGCATAGGCACGGCACGCACCTTCCTGGGCCAGCGGCTGGCGGGCGCCCGGACCCAGTCGCGACCACAGGTCGCTGGCGGACGGATGCGGCGTGACCAGGATGTCGCAGGGCAGGACGGCGACCGCGTCGAGCGTGCGGCGCAGGCTTGCCACGTAGTCCGGATGGTCGCTGAAACGCCATTCGTCGTCGGAGATCGCGGTGAGGCTGTCCACGTAGGCGATGTCGGCGCAGGCGCCGTTCTCGCAGGAGCGCCAGGTCCAGCTGGTGCCGCCGGGCGAGTGCCCGGGTGTGGCATGCGCGGTCAGGCGCCAGCCGCCCAGCGACAGCTCCTCGCCATCGCCGATGCGGCGCACGCCTGCGACGGGCGCCATGGCGTCGAGCATTGCGAACTGCGGGTCTTCGCGGCCGCTGCGGCCGCTCTCGAGCACCACGGCGGCCGGCTCGCGCGCGACCACGGTCGCGCCGCTGGCCTTCTGCAAGGCGGCAATGCCGCCGGCATGGTCGAAATGCTCGTGCGAACCCACGATGTAGCGCACGTCCTCGACCCGGAAGCCCGCGGCGCGGATGTTCGCCTCGATCAGTGCGGCACCCTTGGCGGTGCCGCCATCGAGCAGCACGTGACCCTGCGGGGAGGTCACCAGCAGCGCGGTGATGCCGCAGGTGCCGACGAACCAGGTGTCGCCGTGCAGGTGGTAGGGCGGGGACGGATCGTCCCAGCCGGCGTCGGCGGCGCAGGCCGGCGCAGGCGCGGGGCTGGCTGCGCTCGTGGCACCGGCACGCACGGCGAAGGGCGCGAGCAGCGCGACGGCCGCGATGGCGAGCGTCCGCACCTTCACAGCGCGCGCGCCAGGCGTTCGGCCAGGCCGGTGTAGGCAGCGGGCGTCAGCGCCTGCAGGCGCGCACGTGCATCTTCCGGCAGGTCCAGCGAGGCGACGAAACCGCGCATCGCCTCCGCGTCGATGCCCTGGCCGCGGGTCAGCGCCTTGAGCTGTTCGTACGGGTTGGGCAGGCCGTGCCGGCGCATCACCGTCTGCACCGCCTCGGCCAGTACTTCCCAGGCCGCGTCGAGGTCGGCCTCCAGGCGCTCGGGATTGACCGTCAGCTTGCCCAGGCCCTTGCCCAGCGAGTCCAGCGCGACCTGGGTATGGCCGAACGCGGTGCCCAGCGCGCGCAGCACGGTGGAGTCGGTCAGGTCGCGTTGCCAGCGGCTGATCGGCAGCTTGGCCGAGAAATGCTCGAACAGCGCGTTGGCGATGCCGAAGTTGCCCTCGGCGTTCTCGAAGTCGATCGGGTTGACCTTGTGCGGCATGGTCGAGGAGCCGATCTCGCCTTCCTTGAGCTTCTGCCTGAAATAGCCCAGCGAGATGTAGCCCCACACGTCGCGCGCCAGGTCGACCAGCACGGTGTTGGCGCGGCGCACCGCATCGCCCAGTTCGGCGATGTTGTCGTGCGGCTCGATCTGGGTGGTGTAGGCGTTGAAGGGCAGGCCCAGTCCTTCGACGAAGCGCTGCGCGAACACAGGCCAGTCGATTTCCGGATAGGCGATCGCATGGGCGTTGTAGTTGCCGACCGCGCCGTTGATCTTGCCGGTCAGCTCGACCGCGGCGATCTGCCTGCGCTGGCGTTCCAGGCGGGCCACGACATTGGCCACTTCCTTGCCGAGGGTGGTTGGCGAGGCGGTCTGGCCGTGGGTGCGCGAGAGCATCGGCTGGGCGGCCTGGGCCGCGGCCAGCGCGCGCAGCTGGGCGATGACGCCGTCCAGCGCCGGCAGCAGCACCGTGTCGCGCGCCTCGCGCAGCATCAGTGCGTAGCTGAGGTTGTTGATGTCCTCGCTGGTGCAGGCGAAGTGGACGAATTCCAGCGCGGGCCCCAGCTCTTCGGCAAGCTCGCCGGCGTCGTCCTTCAGCCGCTCCTTGATCAGGTACTCGACCGCCTTGACGTCGTGGTTGGTGGTGCGCTCGATCTCCTTGACCCGCGCCGCGTCGTTGACCGAGAGGTCGTCGGCCAGCGCGCGCAGGCGTTGCTGCGCAGCGGCGGAAAATCCGGCCAGCTCGGCGATGCCCGGCTCGGCGGCGAGCGCCAGCAGCCATTCGACCTCGACCTTGACCCGGGCGCGGATGAGGCCGTACTCGGAGAAGATCGGGCGCAGGGCGTCGACCTTGGACGCGTAGCGGCCGTCGAGCGGGGACAGGGCAAGCAGGGCGGAATCCGACATGGGGGCGGGATGCGGCGGAAGGGAGCGTTCAAGTTTAACGCGCCGGGCCGGATCGGGGCCTGGCGTATGCTGGCTGCCCCGCCAGCCGCCGGTGTCACCGGCCGCCCGCCGTGGTCCATCCCCGCTGGAGACGGTCATGAGCAAGACCCCTGCAAGGCCCCGTGCGAAGGCGTCCCCGCGCGCCAGCCGGTCCACCGCCGCATCGGCGCCCGGCAGTCCCCGCACCCGCATCGAACACGACAGCATGGGCGAGCTGCAGGTGCCCGCCGACGCCCTGTGGGGCGCGCAGACCCAGCGCGCGGTGCAGAACTTCCCGATTTCGGGCAGGCCGATGCCGCGCGGCTTCATCCGCGCGCTGGGCCTGGTCAAGGCCGCGGCCGCCGAGGTCAACGCCGGGCTGGGCCTCTTACCGAAGAACGTGGCCACCGCCACCCGCGCCGCGGCGCTCGAGGTGGCTGCGGGCGCGCATGACGCCCACTTCCCGGTGGACATCTACCAGACCGGTTCGGGCACCTCGTCGAACATGAATGCCAACGAGGTGATCGCCGCGCTGGCCAATGCGTCGGGCAAGGCTGGCAAGGGCCAGGTCCATCCCAACGACCACGTCAACCTGGGCCAGAGTTCCAATGACGTCATTCCGACCGCGATCCGCGTGTCGGCGCAGCTGGCCGTGCTCGAGGACCTGCTGCCGGCGCTCCGGCACCTGCGCAAGACCATCGAGAAGCGCGGCCGCGAGCTGCGCCGGGTGGTCAAGACCGGTCGCACCCACCTGATGGATGCGATGCCGCTGACCTTCGAACAGGAGTTCGGCGCGTGGGCGTCGCAGCTCCGCTCGGCCGAGGAGCGCATCGGCGACAGCCTCAAGCGCCTGCGCCGCCTGCCGCTGGGCGGCACCGCGATCGGCAGCGGCATCAATGCCGATCCGCGCTTCGGCGCGCGCGCGGCACGGGCGCTTTCGGTCCTGTCGGGCACCCGCTTCGAGAGCGCATCCGACAAGTTCGAGGGCCTGGCCGCGCAGGACGACGCGGTCGAGCTGTCCGGCCAGCTCAATGCGCTGGCGGTGGCCCTGATCAAGATCGCCAATGATCTGCGCTGGATGAATGCCGGACCGCTGGCCGGGTTGGGCGAAATCGAGCTGCCGGCGTTGCAGCCCGGCAGTTCGATCATGCCGGGCAAGGTCAATCCGGTGATCCCGGAAGCCACGGTCATGGTCGCCGCGCAGGTGATCGGCCACCACACCGCGATCACCATCGCCGGCCAGACCGGCAACTTCCAGCTCAACGTGACCTTGCCGTTGATCGCAGCCAACCTGCTCGATTCCATCGGCCTGCTGGCGAACGTGTCCACGCTGCTGGCCGACTCGGCCATCGCCGGGCTGAAGGTGCGGCCGGAGCGCATCCGCGAAGCGCTGGCGCGCAATCCGATCCTGGTGACCGCGCTGAATCCGGTGATCGGCTATGAGAAGGGCGCGGCGATCGCCAAGCAGGCCTACAAGCAAGGAAGGCCGGTGCTGGAGGTGGCGATCGAAGTCACCGGGTTGCCGGCGAAGACGCTGGCGGCGCTGCTCGACCCGGCGGTGCTGGCCAAGGGCGGCATCCATGGCAAGCCGGGCGGTGGTGGCGGCTGAAGCCCGGCGGCGGCGCGGCCGCCTGCAGCGATGAGCAGGCGGCGCGCGTTCCGGTCAGTTCCCGGGTCGCGCCGCGGCAGCGTCGGCCTCGGCGGCTGCGTCCATGTTGTGCTTAGCGTCCGGAGCCACCTCGGTCAGGTCGTCTGATCCGCCGCCGACGTTGACGTTGAAGTTGCCGTCCTCGCCGCATTCGTCGATGTCGCCCTGGTCCATCGTCGCGTAGGGCTGGAAGGCGGGCAGGGCGGCGGCCAGCGCCTGCTGCGAGGCGAGCAGCGGCGCCAGGCGTTCGCAGATCTTCTGCGCCTCGACCTCGATCTGCTTGCCGCGCGCTTCCATTTCCTGGCCAAACTTCTCGCTGTCGCCCTGGAAGACGCTCTTCAGCGCGCCGGTGGCCGCCTCGATCCCCAGGTCCGCGCCCTGCATGCCGACCGCGATGCCGGCCTGGGCGACCGACACCAGGTTGGCGCGATGGGCCAGCAGCAGCTTGCGCTGCGCGTCGTCGACCGGGACCGGCTTGCCATCGACCAGGAAGTCGCCCTGCGGGCTGATCTCGGCCTTGGGCTTGTCGGACTGCTCGCCGACGCGGATGTTCTCGGTCGCCAGCTTGCGGCTGGCCTGCGCCATCGCTTCCTGGATCTTCCGGCCCAGGGCCGTGTTCGCCGTCGCGGCGGAAGCCGCGCTGCCGCCATCGGCGGGCGTGGGTGCCGGTTCGTCCCTGCCGCAGGCAGCGAGCGGCAGCATGGCCACGAGGGCAAGAGCGTGGAAATGTCGCATGGTCTGTTCCTCTCCTCTAGTTCAGTGCGAATTCGCGGCGGATCTCGTCTTCGCAGTCCTGGACATCGTCGGCCTGGAGCGTGGCGTACGGCCGGAACTGCGGCAGGCTGGCGACCAGCTGCTGCTGGCTGTCCAGCAAAGCGGGAAGACTGCGGCAGATCTGCACGACACCGGGTTCGATCGAAGCCTTGATCGTCTTTTCCAGATTGCGTTCGAGGCTGCCGGTCATGGCGCTGAGCATCAGGCTGAACAGGCCGCGGTCGACCGCCTCCAGGGCCATCTGCGCGCTGCGTTCGCCGATGTCGATGCCGGCCATCGCGATGTCGATGACCTGGCCGCGATATTCCAGCAGCTCCCTGCGCTGTCGTTCGTTGACGGCGACCGCCTTGCCATCGAGCAGGAAGTCGCCACGCGGGGTGATTTCCGCCTTGGGCAAGGTCGCGTCGTCCTTGCGCTTGCGCTCGCCGGACTTGCCGAAATTCAGGTTGTCCCGTCCCACTTCCAGGTTGCCCTGCTGCAGTTCTGCGCGGGCAGTAGCCAGTTCCCGGCGGACTTCCTTGCGCGCCTCGGCCATCTCGGCGCTGATTTCTTCCTGGATGCTGCGTTCCTGCGGCGGCGCTGCGTGGGCGGCCACCGGGAACAGGCCTGCCAGCAGCAGCGGCAGCAGCGATCGACGGATATGCGTGCGTTCCATGGCGTTCTCCCGATGGGGTTCAGTCGCGGCGCGGCAGGTCGATCTGACCGGTCACGCCACTGTGGTCGACATCGCCGCTGCCGATCGAGCCGACCGACAGGGCGCCCGCGCCGCGCACTTCCAGGTTGCCCGAGCCGATCGACTCGGCCCGCACGCGGCCGCTGACATTGCGCAGTTCCGCGTCGCCGGAGCCGATCGAGCCGATCTTCACGTCGCCACGCGCGCCGTCCAGCTTGAAGTCGCCAGAGCCAATACTGCCGACTTCGGCTGCTCCACCCACGTTGCGCGCCTTTACATCGCCCGAACCGATCGAAAGCACCTTGAGCGAACCGCCGCCGTCGAGTTCGACGTCGCCGGAACCGACCTTGGCGGTCACCAGGCCACGGATGCCGCGCAGCTTGGCATCGCCCGAGCCCACGTCCGCGCTGGCCGCCGCGCCGCCGTCCAGCGATGCGTCGCCCGAGCCGACATCGAGCTGCACCAGCACGCTGTCGGGCACCGTGCCGGCGATGTCCAGCCAGGCGTAGTTGTCGCCGAACAGGCTCGACAGCCCTGCCTCCTTCTCGCGGCGCACCTTCACCACCAGCGTGTCGCCCTTCTTTTCCTGGGTGACGGTCAGGTCGTCCAGCCATTGCGGCTTGCTGGCGCAGGCGCGGCCCTTCAGTTCGTGGCTGCCGCCGGGCGCGGCGCGCAGCACCAGGTCGTGCTGGTTGACTTCGAAGCGCACCGTCTTGACGCCAGCCAGGTCCAGGGTGAGCTGGCGCGCGGCCGAATGGGTGCAGTGGTCGTCGGCCAGCGCCGCCGTGGGGGCGATCAGGAGCAGGCCGAACAGTCCGAGCAGGGTGGGGCGCATGGTGTGTCTCCGGATACGTGTCGGGTCAGGCTTCGTCGCGCCAGCGGCGCAGGCGGATCGCGGCGGCGATGAAGGCCACGCCGATCACCGCGCCGATCCACAGGTCCGCCGTCGCGAAGGCATGCCAGCTGCGGGTCAGGTCGATCGCACCGGACAGGTCGTCGGGCGTGTTGATGTGCACCGACGGATCCACCACGCCGCCGATCGCCGGGTACCAGCCACCGGGCACCACGCTCAGCAGGCCGCGGTAGACCACCGTGTACCAGACCTTGTCGTGGGCGATGTCCACGCCCGGCAGGATCGTCATCATGCTGATCACCACGCAGACCAGCACCGGCACCAGCACCGCCCACAGGAACGGCTTGGAGCGCGCCCAGGCCGAGCAGAACATCAGCCAGCCCACGGTCGGCAGCGCCCACACCATGTACACCGGCAGCGAAGCCAGCACGCCGCCGATGATGCGCAGCGGATGCGACTGGGTGAACACGGCATGGGCGGCGGGCAGTCCGTTGACGGTGATGGTCAGCGCGGAGATCACCCACAGGGCCACGCCGATCAGCAGGCCCACGCCGATCGCCCACAGCGGCGCCAGCACCAGCGCCCAGGCGGCCTTGGACAGGACCATCTGCGAATCGGAGACCGGCAGCGACTTCCAGAACAGGACGCTGCGGTCGCGACGGTCGTCGTACAGCGAGCCGAGCGCGTAGAAGAAGACCACGAAGGCCAGCACGACGCAGGCCAGCAGCACGCCGCCGAGCAGCATGCCATCGCCCATCGCGCCCAGGGCGTCGGCGATCTGGTGCGCGTCGGTGCCGTCGTCGAACACGAAGCCGCTGCTGCCCATGCTGCGGCGCGCGGCAATGCTGCCGATTACCGCCAGGATCAGGTTCAGGCCGACGATAATCGCGCCGGTGATCAGCGGCGCCCAGAAGAAGCCGCCGCGGTTCTCCCAGTACTCGCGCTTGAGCAGCCACTTGAACTTGGCCGTGTCGTGCGGCGGGGTGTGGGTGGGGCTGGGGTTCAGTGCGTTCATGCGTAGGTCCCCTTCATGATGGCGACGAACAGGTCGGCCAGACCGGGCTTGCGGGTTTCGCCGAGTGTGGCGAGCTGGGTCTGCGGCACGCCGTCATAGAGCAGTACGGTCTTGCCGAACGGCAGGCCGCGCTCGTCGATCGGCTTGAGCGCGCGCGCCGCTTCGACCCGGTCGGCGCCGACCAGCACTTCGGTGTAACGCTCGGCCACGTCGTCCATGGGCGAGGACAGCACCATCCGGCCGTCGCGGATGAACAGCACGTCGGTGAGGATGTGCTCGATCTCCTCGACCTGGTGGGTAGTGACCAGGATGGTTTTTTCCTCGTCGAAGTAATCCTCCAGCAGGCGCTGGTAGAACTGCTTGCGGTAGAGGATGTCCAGGCCCAGGGTCGGTTCGTCCAGCACCAGCAGGCGCGCATCGATGGCCATCACCAGGGCCAGGTGCAGCTGCACGATCATGCCCTTGGACATCTCGCGCACGCGCAGCTTCGGGTGCAGCTGGGTGTTGGCCAGGAAACGCTCGCACTTGGCCCGGTCGAAGCGCGGGTGCACGCCGGCGACGAAGTCGATCGCCTCGCTTACACGCATCCAGCGCGGCAGCACCGCCACGTCGGCGATGAAGCAGACATCGTTCATGAGCTCGTCGCGCTGGGTGCGCGGATCCTTGCCCAGCACCGTCAGCTGGCCCTCGAACGGGGTCAGGCCCAGGATCGCCTTGAGCGCGGTGGTCTTGCCGGCGCCGTTGGGGCCGATCAGGCCGACGATCCGGCCGGCGCCGATATCGAAATCGGCACCGGAGACGGCGACCTTGTTCTTGTAGGCCTTGCGCAGGCCACGGGCGGTGACGACCGCGCCGGTGCCTCGGGTTTCGGGAGCGACAGCGTTCATCAGTGGTTCCCCAGAGGATTGAGCAGGTCTTGCACGGACAGGCCCAGGCGCTGGATGCGCTCGGCGACGGCCGGCCATTCGTCCTTCAGGAAGCGCTCGCGCTCGTTGCTGCGCAGCTGCTTGGAGGCTTCCTCGGTCACGAACATGCCCAGGCCGCGCCGCTTCTCCACCAGGCCCTCGTCGGCCAGCTCCTGGTAGGCGCGGGAGACGGTGATCGGGTTGAGCTGGTACTCGGCGGCCACCTGGCGGACCGAAGGCAGGGCCTCGCCGGGTTTCAGGATTCCGTCCAGCATCATGGCGATCACGCGGTCCTTCAGCTGGCGGTAGATGGGAGCGCCGTCGCTCCACTGGATGTCACTCATGGTCAACCCCGTGAGCGCAGCGACTGCGCAAAGGAGAAATAGGGCATGGTCGAAGAGGCGCGGAGCCTGCGCGCCGGCCGCTCCGCGGCCGCGTCCAGGTCCGCGTCGCCGCGTGTCGCGGCGGCCTCGGCGAGTCCATAATCACCACGGCGTCCATCGTGGTCGGGCAGCCACCGGGTCGTTCCCACGACCACCATGGCCAGGCCCAGGGCCATGAACCAGGAGCGGTGGGCTGACAGGATGCGTTTCATGCGGGTGTCCTGCGTTGGATGACTGGTGTTGTATTCAACTATAACACCTAAACACGTCATGTCAACTATGACCTGCCCAACTGATGGCCTATATAGGTGCCGTTCTTCGTCAGGAGCTCCCCATGTCGTTGAAGTCAATGATTTTCAAGGCTTTGTTGCTGGTCGTGGCCGTGCCTGCGGTCGCTGCTGCACCGGCATTGCTGGATGTGGAATACCGCCCGCTGGCGTCCAAGACGGCGGTCAACCTGAACGCCCAGCAGGGCGGCAAGGTCCTGCTGGTGGTCAATACCGCCAGCAAGTGCGGCTATACGCCGCAGTTCGAAGGCCTGGAAGCGCTGCAGAAGCGCTACGGGGCAGAAGGGTTTTCCGTGCTCGGTTTCCCGTCCAACGATTTCCGCGGCCAGGACCCGGGATCGGAAAAGGAGATCCAGGAGTTCTGCACGCTCACCTACGGGGTGAAGTTCCCGATGTACGAGAAGGTGCACGTCACCGGTCCGGAAACCACCGCGCTGTACCGTCGCCTGCATGACGCCACCGGCGTGTCGCCCGGCTGGAACTTCCACAAGTACCTGGTCTCGCGCGACGGGCGGGTCGTCGGCAACTGGCCGAGCAAGGTCACGCCGGAGGATCCGGGGCTTGTCGCGGCGATCGAGCGCGAGCTGAAGGCGCCTGCGCCGAAACGTTGAGGGCGGGCGCTGTACTACTTCGCGCATGCGACAATGGCGCCGCGCCGGCCTCGCCGGTGGACCGAACAACCCCTCAGGGAATCAACGAATGAACAACCGCATGCGCGGCGCCCTGGCGTCGCTGGTGATGGGAGCAAGCATGATGGCGGGAACTGCCGTGGCACAGGACAAGACGACGCTGGCGACCGAGAAGGACAAGGTGAGCTACGCGATCGGCCTGGACGTGGCGCGTTCGTTCCAGCCGATCGCACAGGATATCGATTTCGCCGCCATGCAGCGCGGGATCGACAACGCGCTGGCCGGCGGCAAGCCGCTGTTGTCCGAGGAGCAGGCGCAGGCGACCCACATGGGCTTGCAGGCCGCGGTGGCCGCGCGCTCCGGGCAGCGCGTCCCGGGCATGCCGCCGGGTAGCGAGCCGCCGGTGCCGTCGAAGGAGCAGGTCGGCCTGCTGGTCGGTGGAAGCATGGTGGGTCCGTCGCTGCAGCCGCTCAAGGACGAAGTCGACACGGCGGTGCTGATGCAGGCCGTGCGTACCAGCCTGGGCAAGACCGGCACGCCGCTGATGAACGAGCAGGACGCGATGGCGACCATGCAGGCGTTCATGACCCGCAAGCAGAAGGGTGCGGGGGACAAGAACCGCGCCGATGGCGCCGCGTTCCTGGCCAAGAACCGCTCCGCCAAGGGCGTGCTCAGCACGCCGTCGGGCCTGCAGTACATGATCCTGCGCGAGGGCAGCGGCCAGCGTCCGCTGGCCAGCGACACGGTGCGGGTCAATTACGAGGGCAAGCTGCTCGACGGCACGGTGTTCGACAGCTCCTACGCGCGCGGCGAGCCGGTCGAATTCCCGCTCAATCGCGTCATCGCCGGCTGGACCGAGGGCGTGTCGCTGATGCCGGTGGGCGCGAAGTACCGCTTCTGGATCCCGTCGGACCTGGCCTACGGTCCGGAGGGCGCGGCGGGCGGCAAGATCGGCCCGAACGCGACCCTGACCTTCGACGTGGAGCTGCTGGGCATCGCCCAGTAAGCCTCCCGGCAGGCACACGCCGCAATGCGCGTCGCGATCTTCGGCACCGGCTATGTCGGCCTGGTCACCGGGGCCTGCCTGGCCGCGGTGGGCCACGACGTGGTCTGCGTCGACGTGGACGCGGCCAAGATCGAGGGCCTGAAGAAGGGCGTGGTCCCGATCTACGAGCCGGGCCTGGAGTCGATGGTCCGCGCCAGCCATGCGGCTGGCCGGCTGCACTTCAGCACCGATGCGGCCGTCGCCGTCGCGCACGGCGAAATCCTGTTCATTGCCGTGGGCACGCCGCCCGGCGAGGACGGCAGCGCCGACCTGAAGTACGTGCTGGCCGTGGCGCACACCATCGGCCGGCACATCGAGCGACCGGTGGTGGTGGTGGACAAGTCGACCGTGCCGGTGGGCACGGCCGACCGGGTGCGCGATGCCATCGCCGCCGAGATGGCCGCGCGCGGCGCCGACGTGGCGTTCGATGTGGTCTCCAATCCGGAGTTCCTGAAGGAGGGAGCTGCGGTGGCCGACTGCATGCGTCCTGACCGGATCATCATCGGCGCCGACAACCCGGCCGCGGTGGCGCGGATGCGTCGCCTGTATGCGCCCTTCAACCGCAACCACGACCGTTTCGTGGTGATGGACGTCCGTTCGGCCGAACTGACCAAGTACGCGGCCAACGCCATGCTCGCGACCAAGATCAGTTTCATGAACGAGATGGCGAACATCGCCGAGCGAGTGGGGGCGGACGTGGAGGCGGTGCGCAAGGGGATTGGTTCCGACCCGCGGATCGGCTGGCACTTTATCTATCCCGGTGCCGGGTATGGCGGCTCGTGCTTCCCCAAGGACGTGCAGGCACTGGCGCGTACCGCCGAGCAGCACGGCTACTCACCTCAACTGCTCGAGGCTGTGGAGTCGGTGAACGAGCGGCAGAAAGGCCGGCTGTTCGAACTGGTCCAGCACCACTACGACCGGGGGGAAGACGAAGGCGTGCGCGGCAAGGTGTTCGCGGTGTGGGGCCTGGCATTCAAGCCCAACACCGACGACATGCGCGAGGCCTCCAGCCGGCGGCTGCTGGCGCAGCTGTGGGAAGCCGGCGCCACGGTCCGTGCCTACGACCCCGAGGCGATGGACGAGGCGCGGCGCATTTTCGGCGAGCGGGAGGGCCTGGTCCTGTGCGATTCGGCGCATGCGGCGCTGGACGGCGCCGATGCGCTGGTGGTGGTGACCGAATGGAAGGAATTCCGCAGCCCGGATTTCGCGCGGCTGCACGCGGCACTGGGTGACGCGGTGGTGTTCGACGGCCGCAACCTGTACGAGCCCGAAGAGATCGAGGCCGCCGGCCTGGCCTACTACGGCATCGGCCGCGGTCGCTCGGTGCGCACGCCATGAGCCCGGCACAGATCCCCATGCCCGGCTTCGGCGGCGACGGTCCGCTCGAGAGCGGACTGGACCAGCGCCTGGTGGAGCTGGAAACGCGGCTCGCATTCCAGGAGCACGCGTTGAACGAACTGAGCGAGGCCCTGGCCGATGCACGCCGTGAAAGCGCGCGCAGCGAGGCCCTGCTGCAGGCGGTCCTGGCCGACCTGCGCGGCCTGCGCGGTTCGCTGTATTCCGATCCGGCCAGCGAACCGCCGCCGCCGCACTACTGATCGACTTTCCTATTTCCCGGCCCGATCCGCGGCCATTGCGACCGTCCCACGCCACGAAGATGACCGATACCCTCCGCGACCAGCTGCTCACCCTGGGCTTCAAGGCACCGGCGCCGCCCGAGCGAAAATCCCGGGAAGGCAACGACCACAGGGGCTCCGGCAAGCCCGTGCACGGCAAGCCCGCGCATGGCCGGCCCGCACACGACCGGCGTGGCCCGCAGGGCAGGGGGCAGCCGCAACCCGCCGGGCGCCCCGGTGGCGCAGGCGAGCGCACGCCTCGCGGACCGCGCGGCCCCGGCCCGTCGCAGCCCAGGTCCGGCGAGATGGACCTGGGCAAGGCCTACGCATTGCGCGCCCAGCACGAGAAGAACCAGCGCATCGAGGAGGAGCGGCAGAAGCAGGAAGAAGCGCGCCAGCGCCGTGAAGCGCGGGCCAGGCTCGAGCAGCTCCTGCAGGGCAAGGGCCTGAACGATGAGGCCGCCGAGATCGCCCGTCACTTCGAATACGGCGGCAAGATCAAGCGGATCTACGTCACCGCACCGCAGCTCACTGCGCTCAATGCCGGCGAGCTGGGCGTGGTCCAGGTCAACGGCCGCTACCTGCTGGTCGACGCTTCCGTCGTGGCCGAGGCCGAAACGGTGTTCCCGCAGGCCGTGGCCTTGCGGGTCGACCCGGACGCGCCTGCCGGCGACGATCCCTATGCCGATCCGCGCTACCAGGTGCCTGACGACCTGCTCTGGTGAGGGGCTCCTGAGCCTGCACCCTGGCCGGGTGCGACGTGCACCCGACCGCATGGTTGCGCGCGTTACCACGTCGCATCGCTTGCCCGCGGGCCGTCCCGCCCGCTAGCCTGCCCGGCCTATGGATAACCCCCTGCGCGTTCTCATCCACGGCGCCTCCGGACGCATGGGCCAGGCCCTGTTGCGCCTGGCCGGCGAAGCCCCGGGCCGCTGGCAGGTGGTCGCGGCGGTGACCCGCCGCCCGCCGGCGCAACGCGTGGTCGACGGGGTGCCTTTCTTCGGATCTGCCGAACTGCAGGGCGTGCCCGCATTCGACGTGGCGATCGACTTCAGCCTGCCGGAGGGGCTGGGCCCGGTGCTGGAGCTGTGCGTGGCACGCCGCTGTCCGCTGGTCTCGGGCACGACCGGGCTCGAGGACGGGCAACGGCAGGCGATCAAGGCTGCCGCGGCCCGGATCCCGCTGTTGTGGGCGTCCAATTTCAGCATCGGCGTCGCCGTCCTCGACGAACTGGTCGAGCGCGCCGCGCGCGCGTTGCCGGGCTGGGACTGCGACATCGTCGAGTCGCACCATGTGCACAAGAAGGACGCGCCATCCGGGACCGCGCTCACGCTGGGCGATTCCGCGGGGCGTGGCGGCGCAGAGCCGCGCTACGCCAGCCTGCGGGCCGGCGACATCGTCGGCGAGCACCTGGTCCAGTTTGCCGGGCAGGGCGAGCGGGTCGAGCTGGTGCACCGGGCGACCAGCCGCGACATCTTCGCGCACGGCGCGTTGCAGGCCGCCAACGGGCTGCATGGGCGGGACGCGGGGCTCTACTCGATGCGCGGGCTGCTCTTCGGCGACAGCTGAATGCGCGGCCCCGGCGGACCCGCGGCAGTGCCCGCGGCGTTCCCTTTTTCGACCTTCGCCGGTACAATTCCCGCTCGCCTGTTACCCCAAACCACGGACCGGAGAGAAACCGAGTCCGCGGTTTTCTGCAGCCCGGCTCCGACGCGCCGGGTAGCGACAGGGCTCCCCCACACCAAGGCGAACGACGTGACCCAACCCGCAATCCTCGTCCTCGAAGACGGCACCGTGTTCGAGGGTGAATCCGTAGGCGCCAGCGGCCTGTCGGTGGGCGAGGTGGTGTTCAACACCGCCATGACCGGTTACCAGGAGATCGTCACCGATCCCTCCTACGCCCGCCAGCTGGTCACGCTCACCTATCCCCATATCGGCAACACCGGCTGCACCAGCCAGGACGACGAGGCCGCCAAGGTCTGGTCGGCCGGCCTGATCGTGCGCGACGTACCGCGCCGCCCGAGCAGCTGGCGCAGCGAGGTGTCGCTGCAGGATTGGCTGATCACGCGAGGCGTGGTCGCCATTGCCGGCATCGATACCCGCAAGCTGACCCGCATCCTCCGCGAGCGCGGCGCCCAGAACGGCGCGCTGATGGCCGGCGAGGGCCTGGACGTTGCGCAGGCGCTGGAAGCGGCGCGCAAGTTCCCCGGCCTGAAGGGCATGGACCTGGCCAAGGTGGTCAGCACCGCCGAGCGCTACTCGTGGACCGAGGGCCAGCTCGACCTGGACCGCAACGCGTTCGTCCGTGCCGAGCCGAAGTTCAAGGTCGTCGCCTACGACTTCGGCGTGAAGACCAACATCCTGCGCATGCTCGCCGAGCGCGGCTGCGAAGTGACCGTTGTCCCGGCGCAAACCCCCGCCGCCGATGTGCTGGCGATGTCGCCGCACGGCGTGTTCATGTCCAACGGCCCCGGCGACCCGGCACCGTGCGACTACGCGATCGAGGCCATCAAGGCGTTCGTGGCGAAGAAGGTGCCGCTGTTCGGCATCTGCCTGGGCCACCAGCTGCTGGCGCTGGCCGCCGGCGCGCAGACCGTGAAGATGGGCCATGGCCACCATGGCGCCAACCATCCGGTGATCGACATCGACAGCGGCCGGGTGATGATCACCTCGCAGAACCACGGTTTCGCCGTCGACGAGACGACGTTGCCGGGCAACGTGCGCGTGACCCACCGATCCCTGTTCGATGGAACCAACCAGGGCATCGAGCTGACCGACGCGCCGGCGTTCTCGTTCCAGGGACATCCGGAAGCTTCGCCCGGGCCACATGACGTGGCACCGCTGTTCGACCGTTTCGTGGCGTCGATGGCCGGTTGATCCCCGCCAGGCGCCGTCCGATGGAATCCATGCACAACAGGAGTAAGGGAATGCGACTGCTGAAAGGGATGCTGCTGGTGACGATGCTGGTGCTCGGCTTCAACGCCGGCGCGCGCGAAGTTCCGATCCAGGATTTCTTCAAGGATGCGGAGTTCACCGCGCTGAGCCTGTCGCCCGATGGCAAGCACATGGCCGTGACGGTGCCGCAGGAAGACCGGACCGTGCTTGCGGTTCTGCGCGTCGCCGACAAGGGCGTGGTCGGCAAGTGGGACTTCGGTCCGGACCGGCATTTCCGCCAGGTCTACTGGGTCAACAATGATCGCCTGCTGTTCACCGTCACCTTCAAGACCGGGCGCTTCGATTTCGAGACGTCGAAAGGCGACATGTATGCGTCGAACATCGATGGCACCCAGCGCATCGACATTCCCAACGGTGCCTACTACAACATCGTCAGCCTGACGCCCGAAGATCCGCGCACGATCTTGGTCGAGCGCTCTGTCGAAACGTCGTATCTGTCCAAGCTCGATATCTATAACGGGCGACTGGTCACCGTGGCGACTGCGCCAGTGGAGCAGGGTAGTTTCCTGGTCGACCACGAGCGCAACCCGCGCTATGTCTGGGGCGCGATGAACGATGGCACCAACGTCACCTACCGCCGCGATGGCGACAAGTGGACTCAGGTGCATCGTAGCGAGCGCAACGGCGCCACTTACCGCCCGATCGGCTTCGCGGGTGACAACCGCCACGTCTACATGGCCAAGGGCGTGGACGGGAAGCCGGAGTCGATCGTCCTGCTGGACAGCGAGACCCGCGAGGAAGAGCAGCTGTCCAGCAACGGGACGGTCAGTCCTTCCGCCTTGCTCTGGAGCAGCGACCGCAAGACGTTGCTGGGCGTCCAGTACGAGGATGGCATCCCTTACTGGGACTGGATCGCCCGCGACCATCCGGAAACCCTGGCCTATGCTGGCCTGGTCAAGGCCTTCCCGGGGAAGGCGATCAGCTTCCTTCGCCCCTCCGATGATGGCCGTTTCCTGGCCATGCGCGTGTATTCGGACCAGCAGCCGCCGGAAGCCTTCCTGTTCGATCGGCAGGCGGGCAAAGCCAGCTTCCTGACCGGCAGCATGGAATGGATCAAGCCTGCGGAGATGTCGCAGATGAAGCCGATCAGCTTCAAGGCCCGCGACGGGCTGGAGCTGCATGGTTTCGTGACGATTCCGGCGGGTAGCAATGGCAAGAACCTCCCGCTGATCATCAACCCGCATGGCGGCCCGCACGGTCCGCGCGACGAGTGGGGATTCAATCCGGAAGTGCAGCTGCTGGCCAATCGCGGCTACGCGGTGCTGCAGGTCAACTATCGCGGCTCCGGCGGTTACGGCAACGCGTTCGAAGGCCTGGGCTACCGCAAGTGGGGCACGGTGATGCAGGACGACCTGACCGACGCGGTGAAATGGGCCGTGGCCCAGGGCATCGCCGATCCAAAGCGGGTCTGCATCTATGGCGCGTCCTACGGCGGCTACGCGGCACTGATGAGCGCCGTGCGCGAGCCCGATCTGTACCAGTGCACGGTGGGTTACGTCGGTGTCTACGACCTGGATGCCCAGCGCAGTTCGGACATCGGCGACCACGAAGCCGGCCGCAACTACCTCAAGGATGTCTATCCGCCGACCAAAGCCGAGCGCGTGGCGCAATCGCCCGCGTACGGGGTGGACAGGCTGAAGGCCCCGGTGATGCTGGTCCATGGCGCCAAGGACCAGCGCGTGCCGATCAAGAACATGAATTTCCTGATCGACCAGATGGGCAAGGTCGGCAGGCAGCCCGAGGTCGTGGTGGTCGAGTCCAAGGAGGGCCACGGCTTCCGTGACGTGCAGAACAACGTGAACCTCTATACGAAGATGCTGGCCTTCTTCGACAAGCACATCGGCCCCGGTGCGACCAGCGCCCCGGCCGGAAGCCCCTGAGTCCCCCACAGGGAACAAGCAGAGAACGAAATGCCAAAGCGCAGCGATATCCAGACCATCCTCATCATCGGCGCCGGCCCGATCGTCATCGGCCAGGCCTGCGAGTTCGACTACTCGGGCGCGCAGGCGTGCAAGGCGCTGCGCGAGGAGGGTTACCGCGTGGTCCTGGTCAACAGCAATCCGGCCACGATCATGACCGACCCGGATACCGCCGACGCGGTGTACATCGAGCCGATCAACTGGCAGACGGTCGAGAAGATCATCGCCAAGGAAAAGCCCGATGCGTTGCTGCCGACCATGGGTGGCCAGACCGCGTTGAACTGCGCGCTGGACCTGGCCGAGCACGGCGTGCTGGAGAAGTACGGCGTCGAGCTGATCGGCGCCAAGCGCGACGCGATCCGCATGGCCGAGGACCGCGAGCTGTTCCGCGTGGCAATGGGCGAGATCGGTCTGGAGTGCCCCAAGGCCGAAGTTGCGCGCACGCTCGAGGAAGCGCTGGATATCCAGACCCGCGTCGGCTACCCGACGATCATCCGCCCCAGCTTCACCCTGGGCGGCAGCGGCGGCGGTATCGCCTACAACCGCGAGGAACTGATCGACATCGTCAACCGCGGCCTGGAGCTTTCGCCGACCACCGAGGTGCTGGTGGAAGAATCGGTGCTCGGCTGGAAGGAGTTCGAGATGGAAGTGGTCCGCGACACCGCGGACAACTGCATCATCGTGTGCTCGATCGAGAACCTCGATCCGATGGGCGTGCACACCGGCGACTCGATCACCGTGGCCCCGGCGCAGACCCTGACCGACAAGGAATACCAGCGCCTGCGCGATGCCTCCATCGCGGTGCTGCGCAAGATCGGCGTGGACACCGGTGGTTCCAACGTGCAGTTCGGCATCAACGCGCAGACTGGCCGCGTGGTGGTGATCGAGATGAACCCGCGCGTGTCGCGGTCCTCCGCGCTGGCGTCGAAGGCGACCGGGTTCCCGATCGCCAAGGTCGCCGCCAAGCTGGCGGTGGGCTACACCCTTGACGAGCTCAAGAACGAAATCACCGGCGGCCTGACCCCGGCTTCGTTCGAGCCGGCGATCGATTACGTCGTCACCAAGATCCCGCGCTTCGCGTTCGAGAAGTTCCCGCAGGCCGATGCGCGCCTGACCACCCAGATGAAGTCGGTGGGCGAGGTGATGGCGATGGGCCGCACCTTCCAGGAATCGATGCAGAAGGCCCTGCGCGGGCTGGAAACCGGCAAGGTCGGTTTCGACCCCACCGGTCTGGACCTGGCCGACGAGGACGACCTGATCAAGCTGCGCCGCGAGATGAAGGCGCCGGGTCCGGAGCGCCTGTTCTACGTGGCCGACGCCTTCCGCGCCGGCATGAGCGTGGAGGACATCCACGCGCTGTCGTTCATCGACCCATGGTTCCTCGACCAGATCGAGGAGATCATCGCCGAGGAGAAGAAGCTCGCCGCCGAGGGCCTGGACTCGCTCGACGCCGCGCGCCTGCGCAAGCTCAAGCGCGCCGGCTTCTCCGATGCGCGCCTGGCCCAGCTGGCCGGCACCAACGAAGCCGCGATCCGCGCCCTGCGCCGCGCGCACAAGGTGCGCCCCGTGTACAAGCGCGTGGATTCGTGTGCCGCCGAATTCTCCACCAGCACCGCCTACCTGTACTCGACCTACGAGGACGAGTGCGAGGCGCAGCCGACCGATCGCGACAAGATCATGATCCTGGGCGGCGGTCCGAACCGCATCGGCCAAGGCATCGAGTTCGACTATTGCTGCGTGCATGCCGCGCTGGCGCTGCGCGAGGATGGCTACGAGACCATCATGGTCAACTGCAACCCGGAGACCGTGTCCACCGACTACGACACCTCCGACCGCCTGTACTTCGAGCCGCTCACGCTCGAGGACGTGCTGGAGATCGTCGAGCTCGAGCAGCCCAAGGGCGTGATCGTGCAGTACGGCGGGCAGACGCCGCTGAAGCTGGCGCGTGCGCTCGAAGCCAACGGCGTGCCGGTGATCGGCACCTCGCCCGATTCGATCGACCTGGCCGAGGACCGCGAGCGCTTCCAGCAGCTGGTCGACAAGCTCGGCCTGAAGCAGCCGCCGAACCGCATCGCCCGCAATCCGGACGAGGCGCTGGTCCTGGCCCGGGAGATCGGCTATCCGCTGGTGGTGCGCCCGAGCTACGTGCTCGGCGGCCGCGCGATGGAAATCGTGTATGGCGAGTCGGACCTGGCCCGCTACGTGCGCGACGCGGTCAAGGTGTCCAACGATTCGCCGGTGCTGCTGGATCGCTTCCTGGACAACGCGGTCGAGGTCGACGTCGACCTGATCGCCGACTCCACCGGCGCGACGTTCATCGGCGGCGTGATGGAGCACATCGAGGAAGCCGGCGTGCATTCGGGCGACTCCTCGTGCTCGCTGCCGCCGTATTCGCTGTCGGCCGCGACCCAGGACGAGCTGCGCCGCCAGGTCATCGAACTGGCCCGGGCGCTGAAAGTCGTGGGCCTGATGAACACCCAGTTCGCGATCCAGTCCAATGACGACGGCGACGACACCGTCTACCTGCTGGAAGTGAACCCGCGCGCCTCGCGCACCGTGCCGTTCGTGTCCAAGGCCACCGGCGTGTCGCTGGCCAAGATCGCCGCGCGCTGCATGGCCGGCACTTCGCTGACCGAACAGGGCGCGACCAAGGAAGTGGTGCCGGATTACTACTCGGTGAAGGAAGCGATCTTCCCGTTCGCCAAGTTCCAGGGCGTGGATCCGATCCTCGGCCCCGAGATGCGCTCCACCGGCGAGGTGATGGGCGTGGGCCGCAGCTTCGGCGCGGCGATGGCGCGTGCGCAGGAGGCCGGTGGGATCAAGGCGCCCACGCCGGGCAAGGCCTTCGTGTCGGTGCGCGATCCGGACAAGAAGCGCGTCCTGCCGGTCGCGCAGGCGCTGATCGAGCGCGGCTTCAGCATCGTGGCCACCCGTGGCACCGCGGCCTGGCTGCAGGAGCATGGCGTGGAGTGCGGCGTGGTGAACAAGGTCGCCGAGGGGCGTCCGCACATCGTCGATTCGATCAAGAACGGCGAGATCGCCTACATCGTCAACACCACCGAGGGCCGCGCGGCGATCGCCGACTCGTTCTCGATCCGGCGCGAGGCGTTGCAGCAGCGCGTGACCTATTCGACCACCATTGCCGGGGCCAAGGCCCTGGTGCATTCGCTTGAATTCCGCGGCACCGGGCCGGTCTGGTCGCTGCAGGAGCTGCACAAGGAGCTGCAGGCATGAGGGCGCCGATGACGCTGCAGGGCGCCGTGCGCCTGCGCGAGGAACTGGACCACCTGAAGTCGGTGAAGCGGCCGGAAGTGATCGCCGCGATCGCCGAGGCCCGCGCCCATGGCGACCTCAAGGAGAACGCCGAGTACCACGCCGCGCGCGAGCAGCAGGGCTTCATCGAGGGCCGGATCAAGCAGCTCGAGGGCGAGCTCTCGCACGCCGACCTGATCGACGTGGCCAAGCTCAACGCCGGCAGCAAGGTGGTGTTCGGCGCGACCGTGACCCTGGCCGACGTCGAGACTGACGAGGAAGTCCGCTACCAGATCGTTGGCGACCTGGAAGCGGACATCAAGCAGGGCCAGATCGCGATCTCCTCGCCGGTGGCGCGTGCGCTGATCGGCAAGGAAGAGGGCGACGAAGTCGTGATCGACGCGCCCGGTGGCAAGCGCGAGTACGAAATCGCCGGCGTCGCCTACCTCGGCTGATGGCGACCATCACCCTGCTGCTGCCGGAGCGGACGCGTTTGCCGGGTCCGTTGCCGGCGGCGATCGGCCGGGTGCTGGGACGTGCCGACCGCCGGGACGGTGAAGCCGGCGCGCGTGCGCAGCTGCGCCGCCATTTCCGCCTGTTGCCCGACCACTGGCCGGTCGCCGCGCTGACCCGGCTGGTGGATGCCGGCGACAACGCGGCCGGTGCCGGCGGCAATGCGGCGGACGTGTGGCTGCGCGCCGACCCGGCGCATATCGCACCCGACATCAACGGCGCGCGCCTGCTCGGATGGGGCGAGGGGCTGGGCATCGAGGCGCAGGACGCGCGCGCTTTCCTGCCCGCGCTGCGGCCCCTGTTCGGCGACGCCGGCTTCCAGCTCGATGCGCCGCATCCCGCGCGCTGGTACCTGCGCCTGCCAGAGGGCACGCGCCTGCCGGCGCTGCCGGGTCCCGACGAAGCGTTGGGCGAAGACCTGTTCGCCACGTTGCCGCAGGGCGACGATGCCGCTGCGCGCCGCTGGCGCGCCCTGATCACCGAAGTGCAGGTCGTGCTGCACCAGCATCCGCACAACCGCGAACGCGCCGCGCAGGGCAAGCCCGCGATCAATGCGCTGTGGTTCTGGGGTGCGGGCAGGCTGCCCACGGCAGTGGAGTCGCGTTACCTGCACGTGCGCAGCCCGGACACGCTCCTGCAGGCGCTCGCGCGCATGGCCGGTGCGGCGATCAGTGCACCGGATGGCGCCGAGGGTGCACCGGCCGGCGACAGCCTGGTCGACATGCGGCGGATGCGCAGCCTGGACCTGCTGGGCACGCAGGTGTTGCCGCCGCTGCTGGAGTCGATGGCGCGGCGCGAGTTCGACGCGCTGGAGCTGGATTTCGAGGACGGCACCCGGTTGGGCCTGCACCATGGCCAGCGGCGCTGGCAGTTCTGGCGCACTCCGATGCCCGCGCTGGCGCCCTGATGGCTGCGCCGCGGATCGTCCGTCGCGCCGAGGTGGACATCGGTGGCCCGTGGCCGGATTCGATCCCGCCGCTGCTGCGTCGCCTGTACGCCGCCCGCGGCGCCGGCAGCCCCGACCTGGCGCGTCCACGCTTGTCCGGCCTCCTGCCTCCCGATGCGATGGAGGGAATGGACCTCGCCACCTCACTGCTGCAGCAGGCGATGGCGGAGGACCGCCACATCGTGGTGGTCGGCGATTTCGACTGCGATGGCGCCACCGCCTGCGCCACCGGCGTGCGCGGACTGCGCCTGCTCGGCGCACGGCGGGTGTCGTACGCGGTGCCCAATCGCATGGTCCACGGCTACGGCCTGTCGCCGGCGCTGGTGGAAGAGCTTGCCGCCCTGCAGCCCGACTTGCTGCTGACCGTCGACCATGGCATCGCCTGCCACGCGGGCATCGAGGCAGCGCGTGCCCATGGCTGGCAGGTCGTGGTCACCGACCACCACCTGCCCGGGCCGCGGTTGCCGGCTGCCGATGCGATCGTCAATCCGAACCTGCCCGGCGATGCGTTCCCGAGCAAGGCGCTGGCCGGCGTGGGCGTGGTGTTCTACCTGCTGCTCGCACTACGGCGAAGGCTGCGCGACGGCGGTGCGTTCGAAGGTGGCGAGGCGCCCGACCTGGGCGCGCTGCTGGACCTGGTCGCGGTCGGCACCGTCGCAGACCTGGTGCCGCTGGATGCGAACAATCGCGCGCTGGTGGCAGCAGGCCTGCGCCGCCTGCGCTCGGGCCTGGGCTGCGCAGGCTTGAATGCGCTGATCGCAGCATGCGGTCGCGAACAGGCGCGGCTGACCGCCAGCGACATCGGTTTCGCGATCGGGCCGCGACTCAACGCCGCCGGGCGGCTCGAGGACATGGCGCTGGGCATCGAATGCCTGCTGACCGACGATGCGCAACGCGCGGGCGAGCTGGCCACCCTGCTCAACGGCATCAATGCCGAACGCCGTGCCGTGCAGCAGGACATGACCGACGATGCCGAAGCCGCATTGTCGCGGGCGATGCTGGCGGAAACGGACGTGCCGCTGGCGCCGTGCCTGTTCGACGCGGAGTGGCACCCCGGCGTGATCGGGCTGGTCGCCTCGAAGATGAAGGAGCGGCTGCACCGTCCGGTGCTCGCCTTCGCCCCGTCCGAGCCCGGCAGCGACCTGCTGCGCGGTTCGGCGCGGTCGATTCCCGGCTTCCATATCCGCGATGCGCTGGCGGCGGTGGATGCGGCGAACCCCGATCTGGTCCAGCGCTTCGGTGGCCATGCGATGGCCGCGGGCCTGACCCTGGCGCTGGCCAACCTGCCCGCGTTCGAACAGGCCTGGCAGGCACATGCCGCACAGGTGCTCGACGACGGCCTGCTGCAGGCCGAAATGCTCAGCGATGGCGAGCTGCGCCCGCAGGAGTTCGACCGCTTCCATGCCGAGGCACTGCGCGACGGCGGGCCATGGGGGCAGGGATTCCCCGAGCCGCTGTTCGACGGGCTGTTCGAGGTGCTGGACTGGCGCGTGGTTGGCGAGCGCCACCTCAAGCTGACGCTGCGGCATCCCGACAGGCGCGAGCCGCTGGCGGCGATCCACTTCGGTGGCTGGCAGGGGCAGCCACCTTCGACCCATGCGCACCTCGCGTACCGCCTGGCGCCGGACGACTACCGCGGCGGGCAGGCGGTCCAGCTCGTCGTGGAGCATCGCGCCCAGGCGTGACGGGGCGCTGCCCGTCCCGCGTCACGCAGCTTCCGGATGATCCTCGTGCCGTGGCGCCCGGGTGCGCGGCGCGGCGCGCTTCAATCCGAACAGCGGTCGCAACCAGCCGATCCTGCGGACGATTCCGTAGGCCGCGAAGCACAGCGCGAAGGTGGCGAGCACCAGCAGCGGTCCTTCCAGCAGTACCGGCAGGTCCAGCGGGCGCAGGTACACGGCGAGCAGCACGATTACCGTCTGGTGGAGGATGTAGACCGGGAACACCGCTTCGGCCAGCCAGCGCCGCACCGGGCTGTCGCCGGGTGCATGCCGCCGGGCGAAGCCGAGGATCGCCACGATCGCGCCCCATTGCTGCACCGACCACAGCAGGCGCTGCAGCTGGCGCAGTGATTCCGGCGGCTCCGTTCCGTCGCTGTAGTGGCCGAAGTACCAAGCGATGAAGATCCAGCTGGCGAGCGTGGCGGCCAGCGCGGGCCAGCGGGCGCGCTCGATCCGTTCCCACAGCGGGCCGGGCCGGGCGATGGCGAAGCCGAGCAGGAACAGCGGCAGGTACTGGGCGTGGTTGTACCAGTCGTCGATCAGGCCGTGGGTCGACTCGAAGCGGGCGACGAGCAGGAAGCGCGCCGCGGCCAGCCAGGCCAGCGGCCACAGCAGCCCGGCCGGATGCGACAACAGGGCACGCAGGCGTTCGGCCACGGTCCCGGTCGCGCGCGGCGCGAAGCGCAGCAACAGCCACAGCACCACCGTGTAGCACCACAGGTAGGCGACGAACCACAGGTGGTTCCAGGTCGGCAGGTCCAGGCAGTCGCCTTCGCGGCAGAACGAGCCGTCGCCTGCGAGGTAGCGCGCCCAGAACGCCAGGTAGCCGTCGTGGTAGCCGCCGGGCAGCTTCTCGACCACCTCGAAATAGGACTGCGGCGGCACGATCACCAGCATGCCGAACACCAGCGGCAGCAGCAGGCGCCACGAGCGCGGGCCGACGAAGCGGGCGCCGTCGCGCCGGCAACGGTCCCAGAGGAACGCGGTCGCCGCGCCGGAGACCAGGAACAGCAGCGACAGCCGCCAGGGCGAGGACAGCAGCATCAGCGGCTCCAGCGCGTGGCTGGCGTGCGGGCTGTTCACATGCCAGTCCCAGGTCACGTAATACATGCCGACGTGATAGAGCACGAGCACGCCGAAGGCGCAGATGCGGATCCAGTCGAGGTCGTAGCGGCGTTCCATGGGCGGCGTCCGGCGGGGCGGGGCGCCCAAGGTGCATCCGGACGGATCGCCGCGTACCCGAAAGGTGACCGTTGGCGGGGCGGGAGGGACGAACCGCGGACCGCAGTGACGGGGCGGCTGGGGCGATGGTGGCGCGCTCCGTAGAATGCGCGGCATGTCCGTGACCCGTCCCACGCCGTACGAACGCTACCTGCCCTGGCGCCGCTGGATGGAGGTCGGGTACTGGGTCGGCATGACCGTCGTGAATGCGGTCGGCAACAGCTACACGGTGATCGTCGACATCCGCAAGAACGGACTGGGATACGCGGCGTGGGAGCCGGTGGTCTGGGAGTGGTCGAGCGGACTGATGTGGCTGGCGCTGGTGTGGCCGATCGTCTGGTTCAGCCGCCGCTTCCCGATCCACTGGGACAACTGGTGGCGACAGCTGCCCTGGCATTTCCTGGCCAGCGTGGTGGTGTCGCTCGTCCACGTGCTGGGGATGGTCGGCCTGCGTACGCTGGCCTATGCAAGCCAGGGCCAGGTCTACGAGTTCGGCGACTGGCCGCGCGAGCTGTTCTACGAGTACGTCAAGGATGTGCGCAGCTACATCGGCATCGTGGTGCTGGTCAGCTTCTACCGGCTGCTGCTGCGGCGCCTGCAGGGCGAGGCCAGCCTGCTCTCCGAACCGGACGAGGGACCGCCCGTGGAGCCGGTCGAGCGCCCCGAGCGCTTCCTGGTGCGCAAGCTGGGCCGCGAGTTCCTGGTCGCCGCCGGCGACATCGAATGGCTGCAGGCCTCGGGCAACTACGTGAACCTGCGCGTGCGCGGCCACGACTACCCGCTGCGGACCACGATCGCCGGGATCGAGGCCCGCCTGGATCCGCGCGTGTTCGCCCGCGTCCACCGCAGCTACATCGTCAACCTCGGCCAGGTCGCCTCGATCGAGCCGCTGGATGCGGGCGAGGCGCGCCTGCACCTGCGCGACGGCACCGTGCTGCCGTGCAGCCGCCGCCATCGGCAGGAACTGCGCGAGCGCATCGACAGCGGCGCCAGCTGATCTTCGCCGCGACCGGCCTTCCGGGCGGATCCTTCCGGCGGCCGGGGCGTCCCGTGGAGCAGGGCTTGCCCGGCTGCTGCCTCCAAAGCCCTGCGATGAAGGCAGCCGGCCAGGTCTGGCTCTACGCGACACGGAACGCCCCGTGTCGCCCGTACGACCGGCCGGGACGCTGGTTTGGCCTAAAATGGGCGGGTTATCCGCCCGCCATGAGCCAGCCGTGACCGCTTCCCGCCCCGCCAGCGCTTCTTCCGCCCCGGTATCGATCCGCCAGGATGACCTGATCCAGTCCGTCGCCGACGCGCTGCAGTACATCAGCTACTACCACCCGGTCGATTACATCCGGAACCTCGCTGCCGCCTACGAGCGCGAGGAATCGCCGGCGGCCAAGGACGCGATGGCGCAGATCCTGATCAACTCGCGCATGTGCGCCGAAGGCCACCGCCCGATCTGCCAGGACACCGGCATCGTCACCGTGTTCCTCGAGATCGGCATGAACGTGCGCTGGGACGACGCGACCATGGGCGTGGAGGACATGGTCAACGAGGGCGTGCGCCGCGCCTACAACCACCCGGACAACAAGCTGCGCGCCAGCGTGCTGGCCGACCCGGCCGGCAAGCGGCAGAACACCAGGGACAACACCCCCTCGGTGGTCAACGTGAAGGTCGTTCCGGGCAACACCGTGGACGTGATCGTCGCGGCCAAGGGTGGCGGCTCGGAGGCGAAGTCCAAGTTCGCCATGCTCAATCCATCGGACTCGATCGTCGACTGGGTGCTGAAGACCGTGCCGACCATGGGCGCGGGCTGGTGCCCGCCGGGCATGCTCGGCATCGGCATCGGCGGCACCGCCGAGAAGGCGATGCTGCTGGCCAAGGAGGCGCTGATGGAACCGATCGACATCACCGACCTCAAGGCCCGCGGTGCGTCCAACCGCGCCGAGGAACTGCGCCTGGAGCTGTACGAGAAGGTCAACGCGCTGGGCATCGGCGCGCAGGGCCTGGGCGGCCTGACTACGGTGCTAGACATCAAGGTCAAGGATTACCCGACCCACGCCGCGAACCTGCCAGTGGCACTCATCCCGAACTGCGCGGCGACCCGCCATGCGCACTTCACCCTCGACGGCAGCGGCCCGGTTGCGCTCGACCCGCCTTCACTGGAGGACTGGCCGACGCTGACCTACAACCCGGCCAACGCACGCCGCGTCGACCTGGACACGATCACCCGCGAGCAGGTTGCGACCTTCAAGCCGGGCGAGGTGCTGCTGCTCAACGGCAAGCTGCTGACCGGCCGCGACGCCGCGCACAAGCGCATGATCGACATGCTCAACCGGGGCGAGAAGCTGCCCGTCGATTTCACCAACCGATTCATCTATTACGTCGGCCCGGTCGATCCGGTACGCGACGAAGTGGTGGGTCCGGCCGGTCCGACCACGGCCACGCGCATGGACAAGTTCACCCGGCAGATGCTCGAGCAGACCGGCCTGCTGGGCATGGTCGGCAAGTCCGAACGCGGCGACGCGGCGATCGATGCGATCCGCGACAACAAGGCCGTGTACCTGATGGCCGTCGGCGGCTCGGCCTACCTGGTGTCCAAGGCGATCAAGGCCAGCAAGGTGCTCGCCTTCGAGGACCTGGGCATGGAGGCGATCTACGAATTCGAGGTCAAGGACATGCCGGTGACGGTGGCGGTCGATTCGGCCGGCGAATCGGTGCACAAGACCGGGCCGAAGGAATGGCAGGCGCGGATCGCCGGGATCCCCGTCGTGGTCGAAGCCTGAGCCATCGCAAAATCCCGAAGCCGGCCTCGCGCCGGCTTCTTTCTTCCCGCACCAGACACAGGAGTCCGCATCGATGTCCGTCGTCCTCTACGGTTCGCCCAGCACCGCCTCGCTCGTCGTCCACTGGCTGCTGATCGAACTTGGCATCGAGCACGAACTGCACCAGCTGGATTTCGACCGGCGCGAACAGAAGTCGCCGGAGTACCTGGCGATCAATCCCGCCGGCCGCGTGCCGACGCTGCTGGTCGACGGGCAGGTGCTGACCGAATCGGCCGCCATCGCCATGCAGCTGGCCGACCTGTATCCGCAGGCCGGGCTGGCGCCGGCACCGGGCACCGCCGCGCGCGGCGCCTACTACCGCTGGGTGTGCTTCTGCGTGTACACGCTGATGCCGGCGTACCGCGGCTGGTTCTACGCCGACGAGCCGGCCGGGGAGGCCAATGCCGCGCTGGTCAGGGAGCGTGCGCGGATCCAGCTGGAAGCGGCCTGGCAGCAGGTGGCCGACCACCTGGAGCAGGGCGGCCCCTACATGCTCGGCGCGCAGCCCTCGGCGGTGGACTTCGTCCTGACCATGCTGATGCGCTGGTCGCGCAACATGCCGCGCCCGACCGACGACTGGCCGGTGCTGCGCGATTTCGCGCGGCGCATGAAGGACCGCCCGTCCTTCGCCGAGGTCTACCGGCGCGAGGGGATCAGCGACTGGACCTGAGTCCGGATCAGGGCAGCAGTTCCAGTACCGTTTCCGGCGGACGGCAGAGCCGTACGCCACGGCCGCTGATCACCACCGGCCGGTTGATCAGCTGCGGATGGGCGAGCATGGCGTCGAGCAGCGCATCGTCACCGGCGGCACCCACTCCCAGCTCCGCGAAAACTGCTTCCTTGTCGCGGACCAGTCCGCGCAGCCCCAGCCCGCTGTCGGCGGCGACCTGGAGCAGCGTCGCGCGATCGGGAGGCGAGGCCAGGTAGTCGACGACGCGCGGTTCGATCCCGTGCTCGCGCAGCAACTGCAAGGCGGCGCGCGAATTGGAGCAGCGCGGGTTGTGCCAGATGGTGACCTCCGTGCCCGCCATCAGAACCACTCCAGCAAAGCGAAGCCCACGCCGACGTAGGTCGCCTTGTGGTTGTAATCGATCATGCTTTCGCCGTAGCCGTCGAACACCTGCACGTGGCCGCGCAGCAGGTTGGTGATCGGGAAACCCCAGTCGAATTGCAGCGAACCGTGCGAGCGGTCGCCGCCGCGCAGCGAGTGGCGCGCCGTCAGCGACAGCTCGTGGCCGTTGCGGTTGTACACCAGCATCGCGTCGCCGCGGCCGATGAAATCCTCGATGTCGGCGTTGTTGTCGTCGGCGGCGTCCTCCTCGATGCGGTACCAGGGACGCACGACGAAGGCCCAGTTCTCGCGGTCCAGGCCGACGTTGAGGATCACCCGGTTCCAGCTGCGCGAGAGCGGGTCGCTGCGGCCGTTGGACTGGTGGTTGAAACTGATTCCGGTCATGCGCCCGTTCCAGCCCAGCAGGCTGTAGTTGTTGCGGAACAGCAGCATCACTTCGGGTTCGTAGTTGGTCTCGCGGAAAGGCCGGGAGATCTCCGAGTTGAAGACCTGCCAGCGCGAGCTCTGGGTGTAGCCCGCCCAGACGTCGCCGTTGTCGCCGAACAGGTTCTCCGCGAGCTTGGTCTTGAAGCTGATCTGGAACTTGGCCTCGATGCTGTCCAGTTCTTCCGGCGTGGTCACCGTGTTGTTGGGATTGGGCGAGGACGGCATCTCGTTGACGTTGCTGGTCCAGAACGCGGGAAGCACGTAGACCGGCTTGTATGCGCGGAACTGGAAGATGCCCAGCTTGGAGTCCTTGGCCAGTTCCCAGCGACTGTCGAGCAACGAGCCGCGGCCGGCGTTGGCGATCGCATCCTGTGCGTCCGTGTTGGGCGGCAGGTCGCTCCTGCGGAACAGCTCGCCGGTCCGCTGCATGGCGCGATCCGTCGCGCTTGCCTCGGCAGGCAGGGCAGCCGCGCGTTGCTCGGCCTTTTCCTGCTTGACCTGTTGCTCGGCCTGGCGGGCGACGTGGTCGGCCTGCGCGGTGGGTTGTGCCGAATGGCCATAGAACGCGTCGTAGCAGGCCAGCCGCACCGCGTCGGAGGCGACGGCCAGGCAGGCCTCGGCGGTGGCGGGCCGGGCGGTGGATTCCTGCGCGGCCAGCGGGCCGGCGGCGAAGCTGGCCACCAGGGCGCAGACCAGGCGATGCGGGGCGGGGGGATGCTTCAAGGGAAAACTCCCAGGGCGGAGGACCGCCCGAGACAAAGGGGGTGGTTCAAAAGAACCAGGCGAGGATGAACAGGCCAACCATGGCGAAGGCCAGTGCGAGCTTGAGCACGGTACCCAGCAGCAGGCCCAGCCACGTGGCCAGGCCGACATGGGTGGCCCGGCGCAAGGCGCGGGTATGCCAGAGCTCGCCGAGCAGGGCGCCGAGGAACGGCCCGGCAAGCAGCCCGAGTGGGCCGAAGAAAATCCCGGCGAAGGTGCCAAGTGCCGCTCCCCAGACCGCAAGCGGCCCGGCACCGACGCGTTTGGCGCCCGCGGCGGTGGCGACGAAATCGGCCACGACCGACAGCAGCGTCAGCAATCCCAGCAGGACCAGGGGCACGGCGCCGATCCGCTGGAAATCCCCGGCCCACGCCGCCACCAGCATGCCGACGAAGACCAGTGGCAGGCCGGGCAGGGCGGGCAGGATCACCCCGGCCAGGCCAACCAGGACCAGCACCGCGGCGAGGGCATACCAGAAGAGCGTGGGATCCATGCGGAGCGGGTCCTATCCGTTCGGCGGCCAAGTCCTTGCCATGATTGCATTTCCCCTGAACGAGGGGTAACTTTTGGGCCGCTGCGCTTGACAAGGTCACCGTGAACCGTGGCCGGAAAACGGTAAGTCCTGATGTGATGGTGATGGACCGCTACATCGTTACTTCGCGCGTACTCCTTGCAACCAGCCGCCGTGGCAACGGCGTAACCACCACCCAGCAAAGTTCGAGGAGTCAGCAGTAATGGCAGATCGCGAAGTCGGCACCGTGAAGTGGTTCAACGATGCCAAGGGATTCGGATTCATCAGCCGCGAGAATGGCGAGGACGTATTCGTGCATTTCCGCGCCATCCAGATGCAGGGTTTCAAGAGCCTCAAGGAAGGCCAGAAGGTCAGCTTCACCGTCGTGCAGGGCCAGAAGGGCCTGCAGGCGGACGCTGTCCAGGCCGCCTGAAACCCGCTGCTCGCCGTACCGGGAACGGCCCGCTTGCGCGGGCCGTTCCTTTTTCCGGTTCCAGCTGGAGCGGGCGTGGGGCTTCAGCGCAGCACGACCTTGCCGTTGACCACGCGCACGTAGGTGTTCTCGCGGATCCCGCCGAGGTCGCGCTGGTTGATGACCACGGTGCGGCCGTCGTCCAGGCGCACGTGGATGTTGTAGGTATCGGAAGTGACGTTCTTCTGGATGGCATTGCCGGCCATCGCGCCAGCGGCCGCGCCGGCGACGGCCGACACGTTCTGGTTGCCCTTGCTGCCGCCGGTCTTGTCCGAGATCTCATGGCCGGCGACCGCGCCGACGATGCCGCCCAGGATCGCGCCGGTCGCCGAAGGTGCGCTGCGGCCGGAGGCCACCGCTTCGATCCGGGTCACCAGGCCGCAGTCGACGCAACGGGCAGGCTGCGACGGATACGAGGACGAAGAAGGATAGGACGACCCGTAATTGGGCGAGGTGGTGGAGCAGCCGGCGAGGGCAAGCATGCCGACCGCGGCCAGTCCGAGCATTCGATAGGAGCCGGGGTGCTTCTGCATCATCGTGAGTCCTCAGGTGACGGGTGACGAACCGTGGGTGGATCCATGCGCGTGGCGTCGCGCTGGAGGCATCGTCCGTGCAGCCGCGTGAATGCAGCGCCAAGCAACGGCACGGTCGCGTGATCGGAACGGGCTGGCCTCAGCGAACGTTCAGCGGAAATCGCGGTGGCAGGCCTTGCAGTCCTCGCCGATCTGCTGGGCCAGGGTGGCCAGCTGGGTGCAGTCCGCCGGCGGCGCGGCCAGCGCCCCGTCGAGCGTCGCGCGCAGCCCGCTGGCTGCGGTATCGAAGCGGGCGTCGTCCCTCAATCCCGGGAATGCGGGTTCGATGTCGTTGGACAGGGCGCGCAGCGACTGCAGGCGCGGAAGGGTGTCGCTGGGGGTGCAGCGGTTGGCCTTGGCGGACCGGCCCAGTTCGCGCGACTGCTGGGCCATCACCTGCATCAGCGCGTCGGGAAACGGATCGGTGCGCGCCTGCAGGGCGCGCAGGGCCATCACCGTGCAGATCGCACCGATGACAAGTCCCAGCAGGAACAGGAACAGGTAGCGTCCGGCGTAGCGGGTCTTGCGGGGTTCCTGGCTGGACATGCGGGCTCCATTGGCGATGAGGGCCGGATGATAGGGCGACCATGGCCGCAGGTGCACCCCCGGTAGAATGCACGCGATGGATGATCCACTGCTGGAACGATTCGCCGGCATCGACCGTTTGTACGGTCGCGGTGCCGTGGACTGGCTTTCGACCCGCCGCGTGGCGGTGGTCGGACTGGGCGGCGTGGGCTCGTGGGTCGCCGAGGCGCTGGCACGTTCGGCCGTGGGCACGCTCCAGCTCATCGACGCCGACGACCTGTGCGTGTCCAACACCAACCGCCAGCTGCCGGCGATCACCGGGCAGTACGGACGCAACAAGGCCGAGGCGATGGCCGAGCGTTGCCGGGCGATCAACCCGGCGATCGACGCGCGGCCGGTGCAGGCGTTCCTTGCGTCGGCAAACCTGGAAGAGCTGCTGGGTCAGGACATCGACCTGGTGGTCGATGCCTGCGACAGCCTGCGGATCAAAGTCGAGGCCATCGCCTGGTGCCGGTGGCGCAAGTTGCCGCTGCTCACCGTCGGTTCCGCCGGCGGTCGCACCGACCCGACCCTGGTGCGCGTGCGCGACCTGTCCCGCACCGAGCAGGACGCGATGCTGGCGCTGGTGCGCAAGCGGCTGCGCGGCGACTTCAAGTTCCCGAAGAATCCCGACCGCTTCTTCGGCGTGCCGGCGGTGTATTCGCTGGAGAACGTGAAGTATCCCCATGCCGACGGCAGCGTCTGTGGCGTGCGTCCCCAGTTGGGTGCCGATGCGGCGCTCAAGCTGGACTGCGGAGCGGGCCTGGGCGCCGCCACCCATGTGACCGGTACGTTTGCCTTTGCCGCGGCGGGCAAGGCACTGGAGATGCTGCTGAAGCAGCGCGGTCCCGCATAGGACGGGGCGAGCCCGGCTCTACAGGGCGGACGCGGGCGGCAGCGCGAACAGTCGCGCCGCGTTGGCGCTGGTGATCGCGGCGATCTCGGCCGGGTCCTGGTCACGCAGCAGCGCCACGGTCTCCAGCACCCGGTGCAGCCGCGCCGGCTCGTTGCGCTGGCCGCGGATGCCCGCATCGGGCTGGTCCGGGGCATCGGTCTCCAGCAGCAGGAATTCCAGCGGCATCTCCGCGGCCAGGCGGCGCAGGCGCTGCGCGCGATCGTAGGTAAGCGGCCCGCCGAGCCCGACCAGGAAGCCCAGCTGCCACAGCTGCCGCGCCTGCTCCGGACTGCCGGAAAAACTGTGGACCACGCCACGCAATTTCGTGCCTGCCGCCGCCGTGGCGCCGATCCGGCGGATCGCGGCGATCACCGCGTCCACGGCGCGGCGTGCATGCACGATCAACGGCAATCCGGTGTCCCGTGCAAGCCGCAGCTGCCCGTCGAAGTAGTCCGCCTGCACTTGCGGGTCCAACCCCTCGACGAAGAAATCGAGCCCGCATTCGCCGATGGCCAGCGGACGCTCGCGTTCGATCCAGCCGCGCAGTTCATCCAGGTGCTCGGGCCGGTGCTCGGCAAGGAAGGTCGGATGCAACCCGTACGCCGGGTACAGGCCTGGCGCGCTGGCGCAGACCTCTCGCAGTTTCGGCCAGCTGGCAGCGGTCACCGCCGGTACGACCTGGCGATGCACGCCGATGGCGCGGGCGCGTTCGATCACCTGCTCGCGATCGGCGTCGAATTCCGCGGCATCGAGGTGGCAGTGGCTGTCGACGAGATCCATGGCGCCGGTGTCGCGCGCCGGTCAGCGCCGGCTGTTGTCCGGCAGCGCTGGTGGATCCTTGCGCCGCTTCCAGTTGGCCAGCAGCAGGGTGCCGAGCCCGAAGACCAGTTCGTCCACGAAGGGGATCGGATCGGGCAGGAGCAGGTTGACCACGAGCGCGGCGGCGGTGACCTTGAACAGCGTCGGAAAGCGCAGTCCTCGCGCCCATTCCATGAAAGACAGCAACAGTGGGCCGGGCATGGCAGCAACTCGCTCTGGCATGTCGCGAAAGCTAACATGGCCGCTACGGACCCGCCGACGCCCGCTGTCGCTCAGGCTCCGGGTCCTGTTCAGCTTCGCCGTGATGGAATCGCATCGATTGCAGCGGGATCGTCCCGCGAGGAGCCCAGGCCATGAAACAAGCTACTACCGTACTGATCGCTGCCGGTGCCCTCCTGGTCGGGGGCATTGCCACAGCGGCATTCATGAACAATCGCGGCTCGCAGGCCGAGCCCGTAGCCGTCACCACGTCCACCGATCCGGCGCTGGCTGCCGATGATGCGCCGCTGGGCGCCGAGGACGAACTGCAGACCAGCGCGCTGCAGTACGCCGATATCGTCAGGGTCGATCCGGTGACCCAGAAGGAGAAGGTGTACGCCACCGTGATCGGCACCGAGCCGGTGCGCGAGACCACCCAGACCTCTGTTCCGAAGGAAGTATGCGAGGACGTGGTGGTGGAGGAGCGCCTGCCCGAGAAGGACGGCAACGTCGGCGGCACCGTGGCCGGCGCCGTGATCGGCGGCCTGCTCGGCAACCAGGTCGGCGGCGGCAGCGGCAAGAAGGCGGCCACCGCGGCCGGTGCGATCGCCGGCGGCGTGATCGGCAACCAGGCCGACAAGCGCCATGTCGGCGGCAAGGTCGTGACCCGCACCGAGCGCCAGTGCCACACCGAGAACGCGGTCGCAGAGTCGAGCAAGGTGACCGGCTACAACGTGACCTACCGCAATGCCGACGGCACCACCGGCACCATGCGCATGGCCAGCAAGCCCGGTACGCGCGTGGCGATGGGCAACAGCGACCAGGTCATCGGCTACGACGTGACCTACCGCTACAACGACCAGGAAGGCACCCTGCGGATGGACCAGAAGCCGGATACCGACCGCCTGCCGGTCGTCGACGGCAAGATCGTGACCTCCACCGCGGTGGTCGAAGTGCCGGAAGGCGCGACGCGCCAGTAACCGCGGCCCGACGCGGAACCAGGAGAAGGCCGGCCCCGTGCCGGCCTTCTTTTTGCCGCTTTATTGCGCCGCGCATCGCCCTCGGGTGGGCTGGGCCGATACAATCGCAACCATCCCAACACCGGTTCCCGCCATGGCCCTGTCCGCCTACGACCTGTTCGACGTGCGTTCCCTGCTCAGCGACGAGGAGCGCGCCGTGCAGGAGGCGGTAGCCCGCTTCACCGACGAACGTGTGCTGCCGATCATCGGCGACTGCTTCGACCAGGCGCGTTTCCCGAAGGAGCTGGTGCCCGAGATCGCCTCGCTGGGCCTGCTCGGTTCCTCCCTGCCGGAGGAATACGGCTGCGCCGGCCTCAACGCGGTCAGCTACGGCCTGATCTGCCAGGAGCTCGAGCGCGGCGACAGCGGCATCCGCAGCTTCGTCAGCGTGCAGTCCTCGCTGTGCATGTATCCGATCTACGCCTACGGCAGCGAAGAACAGCGCCGCCGCTGGCTGCCGGACATGGCCGCGGGCAAGGTGATCGGCTGCTTCGGGCTGACCGAGCCGCACGGCGGCTCGGATCCGGCCAACATGAAGACCCATGCGCGCAAGGACGGTGGCGACTGGGTGATCAACGGCTCCAAGATGTGGATCACCAACGGCAACGTGGCCGACATCGCCATCGTCTGGGCGCAGACCGACGACGGCATCCAGGGCTTCGTGCTGGAGAAGGGCACGCCCGGCTTCACCGCCCAGGAAATCAAGCACAAGATGAGCCTGCGCGCGTCGGTGACGTCGTCGCTGTTCTTCGACGACGTGCGCGTGCCCGATTCCAGCCGCCTGCCCAACGTCAAGGGCCTCAAGGGGCCGCTGGGCTGCCTGACCCAGGCCCGCTACGGCATCACCTGGGGTCCGGTCGGCGCGGCGATCGCGTGCCTGGACGAGGCGCTGAACTACTCGAAGGAACGCATCCTGTTCGGCCGCCCGGTGGCCGCGACGCAGAGCGCCCAGCTCAAGCTGGCCGACATGGCGCGCCGCATCACCCTGGCGCAGCTGCTGGTCCTGCAGCTGGGCCGCCTGAAGGATGCCGGCCAGATGCAGCCGCAGCAGGTCTCGCTGGCCAAGTGGAACAACTGCCGCATGGCGATCGACATCGCCCGCGAGTGCCGCGACCTGCTGGGCGGCGCCGGCATCACCACCGAGCATTCCGCGATCCGGCACGCGCTGAACCTGGAATCGGTGATCACCTACGAGGGCACCGAGACCGTGCACCAGCTGGTGATCGGCCGCGAACTCACCGGCATCAGCGCGTTCTGACCGGCCTGCGCCTCCCGTCCTGCGGGAGGTTTGCGTCGAGGCGTGGCAGGTGCGGGATTTCCGCACCAGCTTCGTCTTCTCCAGTACTGCCCTGATCGGGAGAGCCGCCGCGATGGACCTGGCCGGATTGCAACTGGAAACCCCGCGCCTGCTGCTGCGTCCAACGCAGGCGCAGGATTTCGAGGCGTGGGCCGCATTCAAGGCCGACGAGGAAGCCAACCGCCACATCGGCGGCACCGAGCCGCGCGCGATGGCCTGGCGCAGCTTCGCCGCGATGGTCGGCGTCTGGCACCTGAAGGGTTTCGCGATGTTCTCGGTGATCGAGAAGGACAGCGGCCGATGGGTCGGCCGGGTCGGGCCGTGGCACCCGGAAGGCTGGCCGGGCACGGAGGTCGGCTGGAGCATCGCCCGCGACCGCTGGGGGCGCGGCTATGCGCCCGAGGCTGCGGCCGCCTGCACCGACTGGGCGTTCGACACGCTGGGCTGGAGCGAGGTGATCCACACCATCGCCCCTGGCAATGCCAATTCCAAGATGGTCGCGGCCAAGCTCGGCTCGCGTTTCCTTGAAATGGGCCGGCTGCCGGAACCGCATCAGGACAAGCCGGTGGAAATCTGGGGCCAGACCCGCGAGCAATGGCGCGCACGCAAGGAGCCCGGCGCATGATCACCGTGTACGGCATGGCCATGTCGGGCAACTGCTACAAGCTGCGGCTGCTGCTGGAACAGCTGGGCCGGGATTACCGCTGGGTCGAGGTGGACAGCGCCCGCGGCGAGACCCGCACCGCGGAATTCCTGGCCAAGAACCCCAATGGCAAGGTGCCTCTGGTCGAGCTGGAAGACGGCCGCGTGCTGGTCGAATCCAACGCGATCCTGTGCTGGCTGGCCGAGGGCACGGGGTACCTGCCATCCGACGCCTGGCAGAAGGCGCAGGCGCTGTCGTGGATGTTCTTCGAGCAGTACAGCCACGAGCCCTACATCGCCGTGGCCCGTTTCATCCGCGGCTGGACACCGGCCGATTCGCCGCGCCGCGCCGACCTGCCGCGCCTGCGCGAGCGCGGCCATCAGGCGCTGGCGGTGATGGAGCGGCACCTCGGGGAGTCCGGATGGTTCAGCGGCCCTGCGTACGGCATCGCCGACGTGGCCCTGTTCGCGTATACCCATTGCGCCGCCGATGGTGGCTTCGACCTCGCCGCCTATCCGCATATCGATGCCTGGCTCGCGCGCGTGCGCGGCACGCCGGGTTTCGTGCCGATGCCCGACCTCGACGACGAGGCGAAGGCACGACTGGCACTCGTAGATTGAACTCGAAGAACACGACGACCGAATGAACGACTCCACCATCCCCGCCAAGACCATTCCTGCCTGGAAGCGTGGCATCAACCGCGCCGATATCTGCGACCGCAACTTCACCGAAGCGGTGCGCGCCTGGCGTGGCACGCCGGCACCACGGCCGCGCGACGGGGATCCGGTGCTGCCGGGCAGCGCGCTCGACGCGCGCGGCTTCCGCGAGCTGTTCGAGTCGCAGCTCATCAGCCGCCACCTGGACCTGATGGCGCGCGTGCTGCGCGTGCAGAACAAGGTCTTCTACACGATCGGAAGCAGTGGCCACGAAGGCAACGCGATGGTGGCGCGCCTGACGCGGCACACCGATCCGGCATTCCTGCATTACCGCAGCGGCGGCTTCATGGCCGAGCGCTTCCGCAAGCTGCCCGGCATGGACCCGATCATGGACTCGGCGCTGAGCTTCGCCGCCAGCGCCGAAGACCCGGCCTCGGGTGGTCGCCACAAGGTCTGGGGCAGCAAGCCGCTGTGGGTGCTGCCGCAGACGTCCACGATCGCCTCGCATTTGCCGAAGGCTCTGGGCACTGCTGTCGCCATCGAGCAGGCGCGGCGCATCGGCCACGCTTTGCCGGTCCCGGCCGACAGCATTGCGATCTGCTCCTTCGGCGATGCCTCCAGCAACCACGCCACCGCGCAGACCGCGTTCAACGCCGCGGCCTGGACCGCCTACCAGGGCCTGCCCGCACCGGTGCTGTTCGTCTGCGAGGACAACGGCATCGGCATCTCGGTGAAGACGCCGGACGGCTGGATCGGCCGCAACTTCCGCAATCGCGCCGACCTGGACTACTTCCAGGCCGACGGCCTCGATGCCGCGGCCGGCTACGGCCAGGTGCAGGCGGCGGTCGAGCACTGCCGGCGCACGCGGCGCCCGACCTTCCTGCACCTGCGCACGACCCGGATCATGGGCCACGCCGGCACCGACTTCGAGATCGAGTGGCGCAGCATCGAGGAACTGTGCGCGGTGGAGGCGACCGATCCCCTGCTGCGCAGCGCGGCCATCGCACTCGAATCCGGCCTGATGGGCGTCGACGAGCTGCTCGAGCTGTACGAGTCCACCCGCAAGCGCTGCTTCGCCGCGGCCGAGGATGCCGACCGCCGTCCCAGGCTGGCTTCGCTGGCCGAGGTGATCGCGCCGCTGGCGCCATTCACGCCGGCCGCAGTGGCGAAGGAGGCCGCGCGCGCCGCGCCGCAGGAGGCGCGCATCGCCGCGTTCGGTGGCGAGGACAAGCTGCCCGAGAAGCAGGCGCCGCGCCACCTGGCGATCCAGATCAACCAGGCCCTGCATGAGCTGATGGCCAAGTACCCGGAGACGCTGCTGTTCGGCGAGGACGTGGCCCAGAAGGGTGGCGTCTACACCGTCACCAGGGGCCTGCAGAAGGCGTTCAAGGGCGCGCGCGTGTTCAACACGCTGCTGGACGAGACCATGATCCTCGGCCTGGCCCAGGGTTACGCCAACATGGGCATGCTGCCCCTGCCGGAGATCCAGTACCTGGCTTACTTCCACAACGCCTGCGACCAGCTCCGCGGCGAGGCGGCCAGCCTGCAGTTCTTCAGCAACGACCAGTACCGCAACCCGATGCTGGTGCGCATCGCCGGGCTCGGCTACCAGCGCGGTTTCGGCGGCCACTTCCACAACGACAACTCGATCACCGCGTTGCGCGACATCCCCGGCATCGTCGTCGGCTGCCCGTCGCGCGGTGACGATGCGGCGATGATGCTGCGCACGCTGGCCGCGCTGGCGAAGGTCGACGGGCGCGTGGCGGTGTTCCTGGAGCCGATCGCGCTTTACATGGCCAAGGACCTGCACGAGGCCGGCGACGGCCAGTGGCTGTTCCCGTACCCGGAGCAGGGCCAGGCGATGGTGCTGGGCGAGGGCCGGGTATACGCGGAGGAAGCCGACGACCTGGTGGTGTTCACCTACGGCAACGGCGTGCCGATGAGCCTGCGCGCCGCGCGCAGGATCGAAGCCGCCCACGGCTGGAAAGTGCGCGTGGTCGACCTGCGCTGGCTGGTGCCGCTCAACGACGCGTTCATCGCCGAACAGGCGCGCGACGCGAAGCGGATCCTGATCGTGGACGAGGGCCGGCGCAGCGCCGGCGTGGGCGAGGGTGTGATCACCGCGATCATCGAGGGGGGTTATGGCGCACGGCCGTTCCGCCGCGTGGTGGGTGCCGACACCTACACGCCGCTGGCAGGCGCGGCCTTCCTGGTGATCCCCGGCGACGACGACATCGTCGCGGCGGCAGCAGAGCTGGCCGGCTGACGGAAGGCCGCGGACGCAGGCGGGTTTTCCCGCTTGCGTGCGGCAGGAGCGTGAGGCGCCAGCGGGGGCGATCCCCGCCCCGGCTCGCGTCGGCGCCTGGGCGACTCTTCACCTGGCGAACGCACCGGGCTGCCTAGCATCGTGGGCCTGTCCCCCGCAGGAGCATGGCCATGGACAAGCGCAAGGTCGCGGTCCTCATCGGCAGCGTTCGTGAAGGCTCCTTCAACCGGTTGCTGGCGCGCGCGCTGGAGCGGCTGGGCGAGGACCGGCTGGTGTTCGACCTGGTCGAGATCGGCAGCCTTCCGTTCTACAACCAGGATTTCGACGGCGACTACCCCGCGGCCGGCACGGCGCTCAAGTCGCAGCTGCGCGACGCCGACGCGGTGCTGTTCGTAACCCCCGAATACAACCGCTCGGTACCCGGCGTGCTGAAAAACGCCATCGACCTGGCCTCGCGTCCCTACGGCGACAGCGCGTTCGCGGGGCTGCCGGCCGCCGTGATCGGGGCATCGGTCGGGGCGATCGGCACGGCGATGGCGCAGCAGCACCTGCGCAACATCCTTTCCTACCTGGACATGGCGGTGATGCCGCAGCCGGAGGCGTACATCCACTTCAAGGACGGGCTGGTCGACGAGGAAGGCAAGGTCACCCGGCAGGACACCCGCGAGTTCCTCGAAGACTTCGTCGACCGTTTCGTCGAGTGGATCGACCGCCAGCGCGGCTGAGCTCCGGCGCGTCAGCCCGGCCGCAGTTGCTGCAGGCCGCTGCGCAGCCGCTGCAGCGGAGAGGGGTCCACCGGGCCCGCATCGGTCAGGACGGCGGCCAGCACGCGCTTGAACGGCGGCAGCGCGGCACTGGCGCGTAGTGCGGCGCCACGCACCCAGCGCGCCGGGGCGCGTTCGTCGGTGTAGAGGCCGACGATCGCGCGGGTGGCCTGGAACAGGGGCCAGCTGCCACGGCGGTGGCGGCGTTCATAGCGGACCAGCAGGAACGGATCGCCCAGGTCGCGGCCTTGCCGCAGGGCAGTGGCCGCAAGGTCGGACAGGCGCTCCACGCTGGCCAGCCCCAGATTGAAGCCATGCGCCGTGACCGGATGCATGCCCACGGCCGCATCCCCGGCCAGCGCCAGGCGCGGCCCGGTGAAACGGCGTGCCCAAGTCGCCACCAGCGGATAGACATGGCGGCTGCCGACCAGCTCCATGCGCCCCAGGCGCCCGCCGTATCGCTTCTCCAGTTCGCGGGCGAAGGCGTCGTCGTCCAGCGCCGCCAGCACGCGCGCCTGTTCGCCCGGCAGGGTCACCACGGCGCCGGCCAGATGCTCTTCCAGGGGCAACAGGGCCAGGGTCTGCCCGAGTCCGAACCATTCCCAGGCTGCGTGCTCGTGCGGCAGCTCATGCCGCACGCGGCAGACCAGCATGCTCTTGCCGAAGTCGTGCAGGTCGGCGTCGATGCCCAGGGCGCGCCGGGTTTCGGAAAAGCGGCTGTCGGCGGCGACCAGGAGGCGTGCCTCGAGGCGAGGGCCGTCGCGCAACTGCAGCCAGGCGGCATCTGCGCCGGCGTGCACGGCCTGGATCGTCGCCGAGGGGTACAGGTCGATCCCCGGCGTCTCCTGTGCGGCAAGCCAGGCCGCGCGGCGGATCAGGTGGTTGGCGACCAGGCTGCCCAGATGCCCGCCGGCGTCCGGGGCGACACGCGGGGTGATGCGCAGTTCCTGCGGCAGGTCGCGGTCCATCACCCGCGCCGCGTGCATGGGATGGATTTCGCCGTCGGGGATGTGGGGCCACACCCCAAGCTCGCGCAGCAGGCGGATCGAGGCATGGGTGAGGGCGATCTCGCGGCCGTCGAAGGCCGGGTCGGCGAGCGCTTCCTGCGGCTGGCGCTCGACCAGTGCCACCTTCAACCCCTGCATGGCCAGGGCACGGGCCAGGCACAGGCCGACCGGCCCGGCGCCGACGATGGCGATGTCGTGCTGCATGTGCGCTCTCCGTTTGCGTCCCGCGCAGTCTAGGCAGGCGGCGGCGCGGCGCCCTGATCGAGGTCAAGGGCATGCAGCGGGGATCGCGGGGCGGGGCTGCGGAGGGCGCCGCGGTGCCGGCTATACTGCACGGTCCAAACGCTTTTGACAGACAGCGGCGCCTTTACAGATCAATGATTTGGGCCGCATTTCTGGCAAACAACATCAATCCGGTGGCGCACTGCGCCGCGAGACCCCCGGGAAACTGTCCGCCGCATGCGCCTGTCCACGATCAAGCTGTCCGGCTTCAAGTCCTTCGTCGACCCGACCACGCTGCACCTGCCGACCAACATGACCGGCGTGGTCGGTCCCAACGGCTGCGGCAAGTCCAACATCATCGACGCCGTGCGCTGGGTGATGGGCGAGAGCTCGGCCAGCCGCCTGCGCGGCGACTCGCTGACCGACGTGATCTTCTCCGGCAGCGCCGCGCGCAAGCCGGTCAGCCAGGCGACGGTCGAACTGATCTTCGACAACTCCGACCACACCATCGCCGGCGAGTACGCCGCGTTCAACGAGATCTCGGTCAAGCGCACGGTCAGTCGTGACGGCCAGAGCCAGTACTACCTCAACGGCACCAAGTGCCGCCGCCGCGATATCACCGACCTGTTCCTGGGCACCGGCCTGGGGCCGCGCAGCTATTCGATCATCGAGCAGGGGATGATCAGCCAGATCATCGAGGCCCGGCCCGAGGACCTGCGCGTGTACCTGGAAGAGGCCGCCGGCATCTCCAAGTACAAGGAGCGGCGCAAGGAGACCGAAACCCGCATCCGCCACACGCGCGAGAACCTGGACCGGCTCAACGACCTGCGCGAGGAAGTCGACAAGCAGCTCGACCACCTGCGTCGCCAGGCCCGCCAGGCCGAGCAGTACCAGGCGCTGCAGGCCGAACGCAAGGTCAAGGACGCCGAGTGGAAGGCGCTGCAGTTCCGCGCGCTGGACGTGCAGCTGCAGGGGCTGCGGGAGCGGCTGGGGCAGGAGGAGACCAAGCTCGAACAGATCATCGCCGGCCAGCGCGAGGCCGAGCGCGAGATCGAGACCGGCCGGGTGCGCCGTGAGGAAGCGGCCGAGACGCTCAACAAGGCCCAGGCCGAGGTCTACCAGGTCGGCGGCGTGCTGGCCCGGATCGAACAGCAGATCCAGCACCAGCGCGAGCTGTCCACGCGCCTGAACCAGGCCCGCGACGAAGCGGCCTCCGCGCTGGGCGAGCTCGACCAGCACATCGGCGACGACCGGCAGAAGCTCGAAGTGCTCAGCGCCTCGGTCGAGGAAGCCGAACCGCGCCTGGAGCAGCTGCGCGAGGACGATGTGTTCCGCCAGGAGGCGCTACGCGAGGCCGAGGCGCAGCTGGCCGACTGGCAGCAGCGCTGGGAAACGCATGGCCGCCAGTCGGCCGAGGCTTCGCGCTCGGGCGAAGTCGAGCGCACCCGCGTGGACTACCTGGACCGGCAGGCCCTGGAAGCTGACCGGCGTCGCGAGGCGCTGGCAGGCGAACGCGCCGGGCTGGACCTGGAATCGCTGGCGCAGGTGTTCGAAGAAGCGCAGATCCAGCACGAGTCCCAGAAGACCGCGCTCGACGGGCTCAACGAACAGCTGGAAGCGCGCAAGCAGGGCGTATCCGGACTGCAGGAACAGCAGCGCACCGCGCAGGCCGAGCTGGCCGATGTACGCAAGCAGGCCCAGGCCGCGCGCGGCCGCCTGTCTTCGCTGGAGACCCTGCAGCAGGCCGCGCTCGGCCAGGAGCAGGGCGCGGCGGTCGCGTGGCTCAAGGCACGCGGACTGGACTCGTCCGCGCGAGTGGGCGAGCGACTCACCGTCGAGGACGGCTGGGAAAACGCCGTGGAAGGCGCGCTGGGCCAGCTGATCGAAGGCGTGCTGGTCGACGCACCCGAGCAGCTGGTCGAGGCGCTGGCCGACCTGGGCGACGGGCGCATCGCGCTGGTCGCAGAAGCGGCGGGGACCGCGACCTTCGCGCCGACCTCGCTGGCGGCGAAGGTGCAGGGCCCGCTGGCCGTGCGCCGCCTGCTGGCGCGGCTGCATGCCGCCGACGACCTGGCCCACGCGCGCCGGCTGCTGCCGACGCTGGGCGAGGGCGATTCGATCATCACCCGTGCCGGCGAACGCCTAGGCGAGGGCTGGCTGCGGGTATCGCGCTCGGGCGCCGCGAAGCAGGGTGCACTGCTGCGCGAACGCGAGATCCAGTCGCTGCGCGTGGCCATCGAGGAACTGCAGCAGCGCGAAGCCGCGCTGGAAGAGCGCCTGGTCCACCTGCGCGACCAGTTGCTGGCCGCCGAACAGCAGCGCGAGGACGCGCAGCGCCAGCTGTACATGGCGCACCGCAGCGTCTCCGAACTGGCCGGCCAGCTGCAGAGCCAGCAGGGCCGGATGGACACGGCCCGTCAGCGCATCGAGCGCATCGAGAACGAACTGGCGCAGCTGGTCCAGACCCTGGACAGCAGCCGCGAGCAGGCCCGCGAGGCCCGCGCCCGGCTGGAAGATGCGGTCACGTCGATGGGCGACCTGGAAACCGCGCGCCAGGCCCTGGAGGCCGAACGCCGCCAGCGCACCGAAGCCCGCGACCTGGCGCGCGATGCCGCGCGCAGCAGCCGCGACGCCACCCACGCGCTCGCCCTGGGCCTGGAATCGCAGCGCACCCAGATCGCCTCGCTGACCCAGGCCCTGCAGCGCATGGAGGCACAGCGCGGCCAGCTCGATTCGCGCCTGGGCGAACTGGCGGCCCAGCTCAGCACCGGCGACTCGCCGATCCAGACCCTGGAGGGCGAGCACCAGGCCGCGTTGTCCGAGCGCGTGCGCGTGGAGCGTGCGCTCGGCGAGGCGCGTGCGGTCCTGGAAGGCATCGACCACGAACTGCGCGGCTTCGAACAGTCCCGGCAGCAGCGCGACGAACAGTCGCTGGCCCAGCGCGAGCGGATTTCGCAGCGTCGGCTGGACCAGCAGGCGCTGGCGCTGAAGGCCGAGCAACTGGTCCAGGCGGTCACCGCCGAAGGCCTGGTGCTGGAGGACGTGGTCAACACCCTGCCCGAAGTGGCCGACGTGGCCCAGTGGGAGCAGGCGGTGGGCCAGATCGACGGGCGCATGCGCAGGCTCGAGCCGGTCAACCTGGCCGCGATCCACGAATGCGGCGAAGCCGAGCAGCGCAAGACCTACCTGGATTCGCAGAACACCGACCTGACCACCGCGCTCGAGACCCTCGAAGAGGCGATCCGCAAGATCGACCGCGAGACCCGTGGCCGCTTCAAGGACACCTTCGACCGGGTCAATTCCGGCATCCAGCAGCTGTATCCGCGCCTGTTCGGCGGCGGCCACGCCTATCTGGAACTCACCGGCGAGGACCTGCTCGACACCGGCGTGGCGATCATGGCGCGGCCGCCGGGCAAGCGCGTCTCCAACATCTCCCTGCTGTCGGGCGGCGAGAAGGCGATGACCGCGGTGGCGCTGGTGTTCGCCATCTTCCAGCTGAACCCGGCGCCGTTCTGCCTGCTCGACGAGGTGGACGCGCCGCTGGACGAGGCCAACGTCAGCCGCTTCACCGGCATGGTCAAGGAGATGAGCGAGAAGGTGCAGTTCCTGTTCGTGAGCCACAACAAGGCGACGATGGAGGCCGCCCACCAGCTCTCCGGCGTGACCATGCGCGAGCCCGGCGTGTCGCGGCTGGTCAGCGTGGATCTGGAGGAGGCCGCGCGCCTTGCAGGCGCTGCCTGAGACGATCGCGGCGCCTCGGGGTTTTTTCCGGGGTGCCGCTCGTGACATCCTTGCACCCTTCTGACCCCCGGCGGAGACGCGTTCCATGTCCGACAAAGACCTGCTGCGCATCGGCATCCTGATCGCCGGCCTCCTGCTGTTGGTGGCGATCTGGTTCTTCGGAAGGCCGCGCAAGGAGGAGCAGGGACGGCGTCGCGAATCGCGCGAATCGCGAGGGTCCCCGGTGATGACGTCCGAGTACGGTCGCGCCCGGCGCGAACCGTCGCTGGAAGGCGAAGGCCCTGCGGACGGTGGCGGGGATGGCGATTACAGCAGCGAGGCCGTGAGCCAGCCCGAACTCGGACTGGGCGCCGAACCGGCGCCGGACAGCAACCTGGGCCGCCGCGAGACCCAGGATTTCGACAAGATCGTCTCGCTGTACGTGGCGGCCCGGGCTGGCACCGTGCTGCGCGGCGAGGACATCGTGGTGGCGGCCGAGAAGACCGGCATGGTCTTCGGCCACATGAGCGTGTTCCACCGCCTGCTGGAAGGGCATCCCGAACGCGGCCCGGTCTTCAGCATGGCCAGCATCATCAAACCCGGCAGTTTCGACATGGCCACGATCCGTGAGCTGGAGACGCCGGCGATCGCTTTCTTCCTGACCCTGCCGGCGCCGGTGCCTGCGCTGGACGCGTGGGAGAAGATGCTGCCGACCGTGCAGCGCATGGCCGAGCTGCTGGAAGGCGTGGTCCTGGACGACAGCCGCAACGCGCTCGGTCGCCAGCGCATCGCCCATATCCGCGACGAACTGCGCGCCTACGACCGCCAGCACGAAGCGCCGCCGCTGACCAAGGCGCCGCGCTGGTAAGCGCGCGTTGGGAGGCGGAAGACGGCCTGTGTCGATACGCGGCATCAGCCATGTGACCTTCGTGGTCGCCGACCTGGAACGGACCGCTCGCCTGTTCGGCGAGGGGCTCGGCGCACGCGAGGTGTACGACAGCGCCGGTCGCGAGCACTCGATTTCCCGCGAGAAGTTCTTCGTCCTCGGCGACCTCTGGCTGGTGGCCATGCAGGGCGCGCCGCTGGCCGATCGCAGCTACCGACACGTGGCCTTCGCGGTGGACGCGGCGGAGCTGCCGGGGTATCGGCAGCGACTGCAGGCCCTGGGCGTGGAGGTGCTGCCGGGGCGCGGGCGGATCGAGGGCGAGGGCGAGTCCCTCTATTTCCACGACGACGACAACCACCTGTTCGAGTTGCATGCCGGCACGCTCGATCAGCGGCTGGCGGCCTACGCGGTGATGGACGCGGCCTCCGCGCAGTTCAAGCCGGACTGAACCGCCTGCGTCGCTGGCCTGTCGCTCAGGTCGCTGCCCCCACCTGGGCGAACACTTCGCGAAAGCGCGCCATCTCCGCTTCCGTCCCGACCGTGATCCGCACGTGCTGCGGCATCGACGGCCAGCTGCGGCCGATGAAGACCTTGTGCTGCGCCATCTTCGCGGCGAACGCGCGGCCGTCTCCCTTCACGTCGACCATGAAGCAGTTGGCCTGGCTGGGCAGGCAGCCATGGCCGCGCGCGGCCAGCCAGGCGACGGTCTCCCCGCGCAGGCGGGTGTTCTCGGCCTTGCGCGTGGCCAGGTGCTGCGGGTTGCGCAGGCTGGCGATGCCGGCCGCCACGCTGGGCACCGGCAGGCTGTTGACCCCGAACAGCACCAGCCGCTGCAGCAGGTCCGGTCGCGCCATCGCCAGGCCCAGGCGCATGCCGGCCATGCCGTAGATCTTGGAGAAGGTGCGCAGCACGACGACGTCGGCGCCGGCACGGACCAGGTCCAGGGTGTCGGGTTCGTCGCTGTAGTGGATGTAGGCCTCGTCGACCAGCAGCACGGCGTCGGCCGGCTTGTGCGCCAGCAGCCAGTCGATGTCCGCGCGCGGAGTGACCGAGCCGGTGGGGTTGTTCGGATTGCAGATGTAGATCAGGCCGGCAGTGGACGCCTTCGCGGCAGCGGCCATCGCCTGCACGTCGTGGGCGCCGTCGGCTTTCAAGGGCACGCGCACGACCTTGGCGCCGTGGGCGTCGGCCATCTGCGCCAGCGATTCGAAGGTCGGATCGGCGATCACCAGGGCCGACCGCGGCGAGGTGAACGCAAGCGCCGCCGAATCCAGTGCCACGCCGGAGCCGCAGTAGCCGGCGACCTGGTCGTCGCGCAGCCCGTTCTGTCCTGCGAATACCTGCACCAGTTCGCGCTGCGGCCCGAACAGGTAGCGGTTCGCCTGGACCAGGCCATCCGCCGCCGCCTGCTGCGCTTCGGCGAAGGGCCCGTGCGGGTTCTCGTTGAAATTGAGCAGCACCGCGTCCGGATCGTCCATCCCCGGAATCGATGGGGGCAGCTGCGCCCGAGCCATGCCCCCGGACCCGATCAGGGGCGCCAGCCCGGCGGTGGCCAGGCTGCAGGCGGACAGGCCGAGGAAGTGGCGACGGCTGAGCGGATGGGCCATGTGCGCGCGCTGGCTGGAGGGCTGCAGGCACGCTACGTCAGCGCGAAGAGGGCGACAAGCACCCGGGTAGAATCGGCGCATGAACAGCCCCGACACCGCCGCGCGCGCCGCCGAACTGCGCCGCCTGATCGAAGACGCCAACCGCCGCTACCACGAGCTCGATGCGCCGGACATCACCGACGCGCAGTACGACGCCCTGGTCCGTGAACTGGAGGCGCTTGAGGCCAAGCACCCGGAACTGGCCGCCGCCGACTCGCCGACCCGTCGCGTCGGCGCGACGCCGGCCGGGCGCTTCCCGCAAGTGACCCATGCCGTGCCGATGCTGTCGCTGGGCAATGCATTCGAGGACGGCGAGGTCGCCGACTTCGTCCGCCGCATCCGCGAGCGGCTGGACCGGCAGGACCTGGTGTTTTCCGCCGAACCCAAACTCGACGGACTGGCGATCAGCCTGCGCTACGAGGACGGCGTTTTCGTGCAGGGCGCCACCCGCGGCGACGGCGCCACCGGCGAGGACGTGACCGCAAACCTGCGCACGATCGCGGTGATCCCGCAGCGGCTGCAGGGCAGCGGCTGGCCGAAGGTGCTGGAGGTGCGCGGCGAGGTCTACATGGGCCGCGCCGACTTCGAGCGCTACAACGAACATGCACGGCTGCACGGCGGCAAGGTGCTGGCGAACCCGCGCAATGGCGCGGCCGGTTCGCTGCGCCAGATCGATCCGAAACTCACCGCGCAGCGGCCACTGAGTTTCTACGCCTACGGCGTCGGCCTGGTCGAGGGCGGCACGCTGCCGGACAGCCATTCGGCGACCCTGACGCGGCTGCGCGAATGGGGCTTCCCGGTCAGCGACCTGGCCACGATCGTGCACGACGTCGATGGCCTGCTCGGCTACTACCGGCGGATCGGCGAGGCCCGCGACGGGCTGGCGTTCGACATCGACGGGGTGGTCTACAAGCTGGACGACTACGCCGGCCAGCGCGAGATGGGCTTCGTCTCGCGCGCGCCGCGCTGGGCCATCGCGCACAAGTTCCCGGCGCAGGAGCAGACCACGGTGGTCGAGTCGATCGAGGTCAACGTCGGCCGCACCGGCGCGGTCACGCCCTGGGCGCTGATGCAGCCGGTGCAGGTGGGCGGGGTCACCGTCACCCGCGCCACCCTGCACAACGCCGACCACGTGGCGCGCCTGGACGTGCGCAACGGCGATACGGTGATCGTGCGCCGCGCGGGTGATGTCATTCCCGAGGTGGTGCAGGTGGTGCTGGACCGGCGCCCGGCGGATGCGACGCCGTGGTCGATGCCGATGGCCTGCCCGGTGTGCGGCTCGGAGGTGGTGCGCGAGGAGGGCGCGGCGGTATGGCGCTGCTCGGGCGAGCTGTCCTGTCCGGCGCAGCGTGTCCAGGCGGTGTTCCACTTCGCCAGTCGCAGGGCGATGGATATAGACGGGCTGGGCGAGCGCTACATCGAGTCGCTCTCCGATTTTGGCCACCTGCAGGACGTATCCGACCTCTACCGGCTCGGCGTGGACGACCTGCTGGAGATGAAGCGACAAGCCGACGAGCGCGACGGAACGACGCCCGAAACGGTGAAGGCCGGCAAGGTCGCCACCAAGTGGGCCGACAACCTGGTCGAGGCAATCGATCGCAGCCGCGACACGACCCTGGCGCGCTTCCTGTACGCGCTGGGGATCGAACATGTCGGCGAGAGCACCGCAAAGGCGCTGGCGCAGTGGTTCGGCGACCTCGAACTCATCCGCCGCCTGCCATGGCCGCTGTTCAAGCGCGTGCCAGACATCGGTGGCGAGGTGGCGCGTGCCATCGGCCACTTCCTCGACCAGCCCGGCAACCAGCAGGTGATCGATCGGCTGCTCGAGCGCGGCGTGCGCATCGGCGATGCGCATGCGCCGAACCCCAAGCTGGGCGAGGGGCTGGACCTGGCCACGCTGCTGGTCGACCTGGAGATCCCGAAGGTCACGCCGGTGCGTGCTGCGCAGCTGGGCTCGGCCTTCGCCGACGCGCAGGCACTGCGGGATGCACCGGCGCACAACCTAGTGACCGCCGGTTTGCCGCACGAGACTGCGAACGCACTGGTCGCCTGGCTCGAAGACGAGGCCAATGCCGGACTGCTGCTGCGAAGCGCCCAGGCGCTGGTCGAGCTGCGTGGACGCCTGCCGGCGCGCGGCGCGGCGTCTGCGGGGCCGCTTGAGGGCAGGACGGTGGTCCTGACCGGGACGCTGGTATCGATGGGTCGCGACGAGGCCAAGGACCGGCTGGAGGCGCTCGGCGCGAAAGCCGCAGGCAGCGTATCGAAGAAGACCAGTTTCGTGGTCGCCGGGACCGAGGCCGGTTCCAAGCTGGCCAAGGCCGAGGAACTGGGTATCGAGGTCTGGGACGAAGCGCGCCTGCTCGCGTTCCTGGAGCAGCACGCGTGAGCGATGCCGTCGACTGGCGACCTTCTTCCGGCATCGAGGCGCTGCGCCTGCGCGCGCGCGTCTATGCGCTGGTCCGCGCGTTCTTCGCGCAGCGCGACGTATTGGAAGTGGAAACCCCGGTGCTGTCGGAGGCCGGCAACACCGAGCCCAACATCGAAAGCTTCACCACCACCTTCAGCGGCCACCGCGACGCCGGCTTGCCGCAGCGCTGGCTGCGCACTTCGCCCGAGTACCCGCTCAAGCGCCTGATCGCTGCCGGCATCGGCGACTGCTACGAGTTGGGCCGGGTGTTCCGCAACGGCGAGGCAGGGGGCCGCCACAACCCGGAGTTCACCATGCTGGAGTGGTACCGCGTCGGCTGGGACCACCGGCGCCTGGCCGCGGAGACGGTCGAACTGGTCCAGCAGGCGCTGGCCCTGGTCGGGCGACAGGCGGACGTGGTCTCGCTGACGTATCGCGAGCTGTTCGTGCAAGGAGCCGGCGTGGACCCGTTCACCGCCAGCGACGCGCAGCTGCGTGCGCCGCTGGAAGGGGTCGATATCGATGGCACGGGCCTGGGCCGGGACGACTGGCTCGACCTGCTGATGACCCATCGCATCCAGCCGCAATTCCAGAGGGACCGGATCACCGTCGTGCACGACTGGCCAGCCACGCAATGCGCGCTGGCCAGGGTCCGCGACGGTGATCCCCCGGTGGCCGAGCGCTTCGAGCTTTACCTGGGGCAGTTCGAACTGGCCAACGGCTACCACGAGCTCACGGATGCGAATGAACAGCGCGCGCGCTTCCGTCGCGACAACCAGGTCCGCGCGGGCCGCGGAACGGCGCAGCCGCCGCTGGACGAACGCCTGCTGGCGGCGCTGCAGGCCGGCATGCCCGACTGCGCGGGCGTGGCGCTGGGCGTCGAGCGGTTGCTGATGGCGCTGTCCGGTACCGGTCGTATCGCCGATGTGCTGGCCTTCGACTTCGGTCGGGCCTGAGCGCGACGACCCGTGCCGCCGGGGCGCTTTCACCGGGCCTTCCGCCGCGCGCGTCAGAATCTTTTTTGCGTGAACCAGTCGAGGGGGCGGCACGGATGGAGGCAGGACGCGGTCGAATGACGGGCGGCACGACGCGATGGCGCATGGCGGGCATGGCCGCCGGTGCGTGCGTGGCATGGATGGCCTGGGCGGGTACGGCATCGGCGGCCGAAGGCGTCGTGCGCTGCGAATCGGACGACCTGCGCCGCGTGCATTGCCCGATGGATACCGGCGGGGGGGTCGACCTGGTGCGCCAGCTCTCCGGGAACGCCTGCATCCGCGAATCCGACTGGGGCGTGGACGGCCAGGGCGTATGGGTCGCGCGCGGGTGTCGTGCCGAATTCCGTGCGCGCGCGGCGGACGCGGTGGTGAGCCGGAGCATGATCCGCTGCGAATCCAGCAGTGGTCGCACCCGCAGTTGCGCGGTGATGCTCCGGGGCGCGCCGGTGCGCCTGCTGCGGCAGCTGTCGGCGCTGCCTTGCAAGCGCGACGAGAGCTGGGGGGTCGGCCGCAACGAGATCTGGGCCTCGCGCGGCTGCAAGGGCGAGTTCGAGATCGGTGACCGCGACAGCGGCTTCCCGCCGGGGCGGCGGTTGGTCACCTGCGAGTCGAAGGACCGGCTCAAGCGCAGCTGCGGCACCACCATCGACCACGGCGCGGTGCTGCATCGCCAGCTTTCGGGGATGGATTGCGAGGAAGGGCGCAGCTGGGGTTGGGGCGCGGAGGGCATCTGGGTCGACAAGGGCTGCCGCGCCGAATTCAGCGTCGAGTAGGCCGGGCAACGGCGGCGAAGGTGCCGGCAGCGGCTAGAATCCACGCATGGAAAACGCCTTCGATTTCGACCGCTACGACCACATCCGTCCGATCCTGTGGACCGGCGAAGCGCTGGAACTGCTGGACCAGCGCCGGCTGCCGTTCGCGGTGGAACATGTCACCTGCCACGACAGCGACGAAGTCGCGCAGGCGATCCGCGACCTGGCCGTGCGCGGTGCGCCAGCGATCGGCATCTCCGCCGCCTGGGGCGTCGTGCTGGCTGCGCGCACGGTCGAGGCCGACGATGGCGCGCAGGCCGCACCGAAGCTGGAGCCGGCGCTGCAGCGACTCAACGCGGCGCGGCCCACGGCGGTCAACCTGGCCTGGGCGCTGGCGCGGATGCGGCGGGCGCTCACCGGCACGGGTGCCGACTGGCGCACCGTCCTCGAGCGCGAGGCCCAGGCCATTGCCGATGAAGACCTCGCGGCGAACCGGCACATGGGGGCGCTGGGCGCCGGGCTGGTGGAGCCGGGCAGCGGCGTGCTGACCCACTGCAACACCGGTTCCCTGGCTACCGCCGGATTCGGTACCGCGCTGGGCGTGGTCCGCGCCGGCGTCGCCGAAGGGCGCATCGCGCGCGTGTTCGCCGGCGAAACCCGGCCCTGGCTGCAGGGCGCGCGCCTGACGGTATGGGAACTGCAGCAGGACGGCATCGATGCGACCCTGATCGCCGATTCGGCCGCATCCCACCTGATGAAGACCGGTGCGGTGCAGTGGGTGGTGGTCGGTGCCGACCGGATCTGTGCCAATGGCGACACCGCCAACAAGATCGGGACGTACCAGCTGGCCATCGCCGCGCGCCACCACGGCGTGCGATTCATGGTCGTGGCGCCGTCCTCGACGGTGGACCTGGACACGCCGGATGGGGATGCGATCGAGATCGAGCAGCGCGACCCCGGCGAGTTGCACGGCGTGGGGGGCGTGCGCACCGTCGCCGAGGGCATCGCGGCCTGGAACCCCGTGTTCGACGTGACCCCGGCTGCGCTGATCGATGCCATCGTCACCGAGAAGGGCGTGGTCGAGCGTCCCGACACGGCGCGCATGCGCGCCGTGTTCGGCGACTGAGCGACTGGCGGGGTTGCGGCGCCGCCCGCGATCGCCCGCCCCCCAGGCCGACGCATGGGAGCCGCCGCCGGGCTCGATGGCTGTGTATGTTCCACGATCACCCGGTCGTCCGCCGGCTCGCCGTCGTGGCCATGCACGCGAGATCGCCGGAGGCGCCCGCCGCGTCCGCAAAATCGTCCGCAAGTGCTTGTTTCTGCGTGGGAATGAGAGTCCGTGGCGGCGCTCGTTGTGCTAGAATCGACCGGTTGCGCGAAGTCCGCTTGCGCAGCACCGCGTGCAGCCCCCGTGGCGGCCGCCCGGCATGCCCGCCACCGCCCCGCAATCGCCCCCGCTGAAGAGTCCTGATGACCGATCTCGCCAAAGAAATCATCCCGGTCAACCTCGAAGACGAAATGCGCCGCAGCTACCTCGATTACGCGATGAGCGTGATCGTCGGCCGCGCGCTCCCCGACGTGCGGGACGGCCTGAAGCCGGTGCACCGCCGGGTGCTCTTCGCGATGGATGAACTGGGCGCGCACAGCAACAAGCCGTACTACAAGTCCGCGCGAATCGTCGGCGACGTCATCGGTAAATACCACCCGCACGGCGACCAGTCGGTGTACGACACGCTGGTGCGCATGGCCCAGCCGTTCTCGCTGCGCTACATGCTGGTGGATGGGCAGGGCAACTTCGGTTCGGTCGACGGCGACTCGGCTGCGGCGATGCGATACACCGAGGCGCGCATGTCGCGCCTGACCCACGAACTGATGGCCGACATCGACAAGGAAACCGTCGATTTCCAGCCCAACTACGACGAGAAGGAACAGGAGCCGACGGTCATGCCGACCCGGTTCCCGAACCTGCTGGTGAATGGTTCGGCCGGTATCGCGGTCGGCATGGCCACCAACATCCCGCCGCACAACCTGACCGAGGTGGTGAACGGCCTGCTCGCCCTGATCGACGAGCCCGAGCTCGATATCGACGGGCTGATGCAGTACATCCCGGGTCCGGATTTCCCGACCGCGGGCATCATCAACGGCGTGGGCGGCATCCAGCTGGCATACCGCACCGGTCGCGGCCGCGTGCGCATGCGCGCCAAGGCCGACGTGGAAGTGGCCGACAACGGCCGTGAATCGATCATCGTCACCGAGATCCCCTACCAGGTGAACAAGGCACGGCTGATCGAGAAGATCGCCGAGCTGGTCAAGGAAAAGAAGATCGAGGGCATCTCGGAGCTGCGCGACGAGTCCGACAAGGACGGCATGCGCATCTACATCGAGATCAAGCGCGGCGAATCGGCCGAGGTGGTACTGAACAACCTGTACCAGCAGACCCAGCTGGAGTCGGTGTTCGGCATCAACATGGTGGCGCTGGTCGACGGCCGCCCGCAGCTGGTCAACCTCAAGCAGATCCTCGAGGCGTTCCTGCGCCACCGCCGCGAGGTGGTGACCCGCAGGACCATCTTCGAACTGCGCAAGGCACGCGCCCGTGCGCACGTGCTGGAAGGCCTGACCGTCGCGCTGGCCAACATCGACGAGATGATCGAACTGATCAAGACCTCCGAGAGCCCGCAGGTGGCCAAGGAGCGCATGCTCGGCCGCAGCTGGGAGCCGGGCCTGGTCGGTGCCTTGCTGGGCGCCGCGGGCGCCGAGGCTTCGCGACCGGACGACCTGCCGGCCGGCGTGGGCTTCATCGATGGCCAGTACCAGCTGACCGAAGTACAGGCCCAGCAGATCCTGGAAATGCGCCTGCACCGCCTGACCGGGCTGGAGCAGGACAAGCTGACCGACGAGTACCGCCAGCTGCTGGAAGCCATCCGCGGCCTGATCGAGATCCTCGAGAACCCGGACGTGCTGCGCCAGGTGATCCGCACCGAGCTGGAGAACCTGAAGGTGGAGTTCGGCGACGAGCGGCGCAGCGAGATCCGTGCCAGCGAGGAAGACCTCGACATCCTCGACCTGATCGCCCCTGAAGACGTGGTGGTCACCCTGTCCCATGCCGGCTACGCCAAGCGCCAGCCGGTCTCGGCGTATCGCGCGCAGAAGCGTGGCGGCCGTGGCCGCAGCGCGGCGGCGACCAAGGAAGAGGATTTCATCGACCAGTTGTGGCTGGTCAACACGCATGACACGCTGTTGACCTTCACCAGCAACGGCAAGGTGTTCTGGTTGCCGGTGCACCAGCTGCCGGAAGCCGGTTCCAATGCCCGCGGGCGGCCGATCATCAACTGGATTCCGCTGGAAGAAGGCGAGAAGGTCCAGGCGGTGCTGCCGGTGCGCGAGTATGCCGAGGGCTACTACGTGTTCTTCGCCACCCGCGACGGCACGGTCAAGAAGACCCCGCTGACCGAATTCGCGTTCCGCCTGGCGCGCGGCAAGATCGCGATCAGCCTGGACGAGGGCGACGCCCTGGTCGGCGTGTCCCTGACCCATGGCGCCAGCGACATCATGCTGTTCGCGTCCAACGGCAAGGCCGTGCGTTTCGACGAGTCCGAAGTGCGTTCGATGGGCCGTACCGCTACTGGCGTGCGCGGCATCCGCCTGGCGCAGGGCGAACAGGTTGTCAGCCTGGTCGTGCCGGAGGACGAGGGCGACATCCTCACCGCCAGCGAGCGCGGCTACGGCAAGCGCACGCCGCTCGACGAATACCCGAAGAAGGGCCGCGGCACCCAGGGCGTGATTGCGATCCAGACCACCGAGCGCAACGGCAAGCTGGTCGGCGCGATCCAGTTGTCCGAGCAGCACGAGGTCCTGCTGATTTCGGACGGCGGCACGCTGGTGCGCACGCGTGCCTCGGAGATCTCGCAGGTCGGCCGCAACACCCAGGGCGTGACCCTGATCCGGCTCGGCGAGGGCGAGTCGCTGCAGGCGGTCGAGCGCGTCGATGCGTCGCTGGACGACGAGGACGAACAGGCCGGCACCCGGGCCGCCGGCGATGACGTCGCAGCGGAAGTCGCTCCGCAGGCCTGATCCACGCCAGGTTCTACAAATGCGAACGCCGGCCCAGGGCCGGCGTTCGCATTTGTGCGGTGGAACCGACGCGAGGCGAGCACGCCTGTGCGTCGATCATCGCGATCACATGGTCCGGCACTGCCTCCAGCGCACCGCGTCCTCGCTGCCGGGGCGCGGATTGAGCTGCACGCGCACGTTGCGCAGCGGCGGGTAGCGCTCCAGTTCGCTGCAGATCAGCGGCCAGACCATCTGGTCGCTGCCACTGCGGTCGATCACCAGCGTCGCGCGGGTCAGCCAGTAGGCGCGGGTGATCCCGGGCACGACCGAAAGCGTGCGTGCGATATCGCCCTGGTAGCGTGCGAACGTGGCGTCATCGGGATTGTCGAGGATGACGCTTTCATCCACGGCGGGCGCCTCGGTGGCAGCGGGCGCGGCCACGGCTTTCTGCGTCCCGGCCGGGCCCGATGGCGCCGTGGCTGCGGTGACGGCCGGTGTTTCGGTCGCGGCCGATTCAAGGCGCGGCAGCAACACTGCAACGACAAGGCCCAGTGCCAGCGCACCGCCCAGTGCGATCGACGTATGTCGCTTGGCCTGCGCCTTGGCGGCGGTTTCGATCCGCTGGGTCACGTCAACCGGAAGGAAAGGCTTGAGCAGTGGCCACAGGCGCCGGCCATCGATCACTTCGATCCCGCGCGCGGCGGCGGCGGCGAGGGCGTCGCGTTCGGCATGCCCCTCGGTAAGCAGGATGCCACCCCGTGCGCCGGCCAGGTCCATCGCGCCGGCAAGCTCTTCCACGCTCGCTTCACCGAGGCGATAAGCCATGCCGTGCTTGCACGAAAGCAGCCAGCGGCTGTCGCCATCGGTCATCAGCAGCTGGCTGCTGGTCGAGTCGCCACCCTGGTCCAACCCCTGGTTGGCGTCGCGCAGGCCGCGCTGCTGCATGGCCTGGCCGATGATCGTTGCGAATTCGCGCCAGCGCAGGTTGGCCAGCGCGCGCAGGCCGGCGGCCGTTTCCGTTTCCGGACGCCGCACCAGCCAGATGTAAAGCACCGCCAGCACGGCTGCGAGCGCAGCCAGGCCCAACCCCAAAATCCAGGAAGACATGCCGATCCCTGTGAAAACCCCTGTACCGGCCGCGATGTTACCCGGTTTCAAGTGGCGGTCGGCTGCGCGCGAATGAGGGCGTCGACAGGCGAAGGTGGCCCGCCAGTCCGGTAGCCGTGAGGGGAGGGGAGCAAACGGCGGTTGGACTGGCGGGCCGGCTCCGATTTTGCCGCGTTGTCTTGTGCTGTGCAACAAAACGGGCGGCAGCGAAAGCGCGGCCGATCATCCCGCCGATGGCGTGCTCTCGTTCCCGCTTGCGGGGCTGGAAGTACCTGCGTGCGTGCGCTGGAGTTCGCGGGTCAATGCGTCGATCCGCGCACCTAGTGCGTCGAGGTCGTCCCGGGTGGGAACGTCGAGCTGGCGCAAGGTCTGTTGCACGCGCTGTTCGAATACGCGGCCCATGCTTTCCCAGGCCTCGCCGGCGCGGGTCTGGGCGCGGCCCATCGCTGCATCCAGGTTCTGGCGCAGGCCTTCGAGGCGGCCCGCCGCGCTGCTGGCCGGGGTCTCGCCATCTTCCACCTGGCGGCCTTCTTCGGCCAGTTGCTCGAAGAGGCGGCTGCCCTCGCTCTGCGCACGGGCCAGCGCACCGATGCCGGCGAGCCATACCTGGTGCGCGTTGTCGCCCAGTTCGCGGGCCACGCGTCCTGCCTGTGCCTGGAGGTCGGCGACGCTGGTGAAGCCGGGGGTGCGGGGATCGGCGCTCATGGGCGGTCCTTGTAAGTTCGCGTCCGGGCAGTGTGTGGGGCGGGGCGATAAGGAGGCGTGAGCTCGCCGGCTCAGTCCAGCCGTTCGCCCAGCACGCGCCGGATCTCGCCTTCGACCTGGCCGCGCAGCGCCGACAGGAGGAAGCCGAGTTCGGCGCTGACGCGCACCTGCTGCGGCAGGACTTCGACCAGGCCCTGCAGGCCCGGCCCGGACAGGACCACCGCATCGCCCTGCCAGGTGCCCGACAGTCCGTAGTGTTCGCGCAGCTGCGCGGCGATGCCTTCCACGATGGTGCGGGCCTCGTCGGCGCTGCGGGTGTGCGGGTGCAGGATATCGATGCGGGCCATGGCGGAAATCGCGGGGAGGGACGGCAAGGTTAGCCTCGCCCGCGGCACCGGGCCAGCGATGCGGACCTCGGATTTGCTAGGCTTTCGCCGAATGTCCGACCTGCAACTCCATTTCAGCAATCGCCAGCAGGCCGATCACCCGCTGTCCCCCGGGGTGCATCGCGTGGTGCGCCAGTCCAATGGCGTGCTGGGTGTCGGCGACACCCTGCCGGGCGTCCTCCTGGCCCAGCTCTGCCTGGACCGGCGGGGCTTGTGGCTGCAGGTGCCCGGCGGTGCGCGCGCCATCCACGTCAACGGACGACCCGTACTGCGCATGGCGCTGCTGCGTGCCGGCGACGCGGTCTATGTCGATGGCGTCGAGCTGCTGGTGCGCACGCCGTTGCGGGCCGCGCCAAGGCCGCTCGACCCGGGCGAACATGCCGGCGATCCGCGCGTGGTCCTGCGCGGGGTCGGTGGCCAGTACCACGGCCGCAGCTTCACTCTGGGTCCCGAACGGCTGGTCGGCACTTCGCGCGAAGCCGACATCCGCATCGACGCACCCGGCTTCCCGGCGCGGCATGCGTTGCTGGAGCGTCATGGCGACGTGGTCCTGCTGCGCAGCCTCGGCCAGGAGTCGAGCGTGGTCAACGGCGTGACGGTCCGCGACGCGGTGCTGGGCGCTGGCGACCAGGTGGTGTTCGACGGCCAGCATCGCTTCGTGGTCGAGTTTCCCGCCGTGCCGGACTCCCGTCCGGTGGATGCACCCGAGCCGGTGTCGCAGCTCGAGGCGGCGACTCCCCCCGCGCCGGTCCGTCCGGGCACCCGTCTGCCCTGGCTGTTGCTGGCCGCCCTGATGCTGGGGCTGCTCCTCAGCGCGCTGCTGTGGTTCGGCGCACGCTGAGCCGCCGGAACACGCGCCAGCCGAGCAGCACCGCGACGATGCCGGCATAGACCGCCGGCTCGCGCACGTCCGATTTGACCAACCACCAGAAATGCAGCACGGCGAGCACGGCCACTGCGTAGACCAGCCTGTGCAACTGACCCCAGCGCCGGCCAAGCCTGCGCATCCAGCCCAAGGTCGAGGTCACCGCCAGCGGCACCAGCAGCAGCCAGGCGGTGAAGCCCACGGTGATGTAGGGACGCTTGGCGATCTCCTCGAAGATCTGCGCCCAGTAGCCGCCCAGGTCGAAGACCAGGTAGGCGGCCAGGTGCAGGCTCGCGTAGAAAAACGCGTACAAGCCGAGCATGCGCCGGAAACGCAGCAACACTGATTGGCCGGTCAGCTGCCGCACCGGCGTGATCGCCAGGGTGATCAGCAGCAGGCGCAATGCCCACAGGCCGGTGCGATGTTCGATCGCCGCAACCGGGTCTGCGCCGAGGGCGTCGCTGCCGGTTCGCCACACTTCGGCGACCTGCCAGGCCAGGTAGGACGCGGGTGCAAGGGCGGCGGCGTGCACGCCCGCCTTGGCCCAGGCGAGACCTGCGCCCGTCTTCGCGCCCGTCCTGGCACCCGTGTTGGAGGCGGGGCGGCGATTCATGCGTGGCCGGCCGCTGTGCAGGCCGTCAATACCACTTGCGCAGGTCCATGCCGGCATACATCGAGGCGACCTGATCGCCGTAGCCGTTGAACGGTTGCGTCGGGATCCGCTCGGCGAACAGCTTGCTCTTGCTGCCGGCGATGCGTCGCTCGGTCTTCTGGCTCCAGCGCGGATGGTCCACGGCCGGATTGACGTTGGAGAAGAAGCCGTATTCCGATGGCTGCAGCTGGTGCCAGGCGGTCTCGGGCATCTTCTCGGTGAAGCGGATCGCCACGATCGACTTGATCGACTTGAACCCGTACTTCCACGGCACCACCAGTCGCAAGGGCGCACCGTTCTGCTGCGGCAGCGGCTTGCCATACATCCCGGTCGCCAGCAGGGTCAGCGGGTGCATCGCCTCGTCGATGCGCAGGCCCTCCCGATATGGCCAGTCGATCGAACGATAGCGGATGCCGGGCATCTGCTGCGGGTCGGCCAGTGTGGTGAAGGCGACGTACTTCGCCTTCGAGGTCGGTTCGAAGCGCTTGAGCGTTTCGCCAAGCGGCACGCCCATCCACGGGATCACCATCGACCAGCCCTCCACGCAACGCAGCCGGTAGATCCGTTCCTGCGAAGCCTGGCCACGCAACAGGTCTTCCAGGGCGATCCGGCCGGGTTTGGCGCATTCGCCATCCACCGCCACGGTCCACGGCGAGGTGCGCAGTGTCTTGGCGGCGCTCGAGGGGTCGCCCTTGCCGGTGCCGAACTCGTAGAAGTTGTTGTAGGTGGTGGCATCCTCGAAACGGGTCTGCTCCTCGCGGGTGCTGAAACCGGCGTTGGCATCGACGGCGCTGACCGCTGTCTTCGGCGGCGGCGGGGGTTCGGCTTCGGCACATCCCGGGAGTGCGGCGAGCAGCGGGCTTGCGGCGAATGCGGCCAGCAGTCGGCGGCGTTCGCGGTAGACGTTTTCGTCGGTTATCCCGGCGGAGGCGATGTCGGGCAGGCGGAACGTTGGCATCGCATCACTCCCGCGGTGGATGTGGGTTGGACCCCGTGGCGACTATACGGTTCCCGCGTCGCGCATGGCCTGCAGGGGCGGGTCTTGGTTGCGCCCGCAACCGCTGCACTGCGGCATACTACGGGGCCTTTCGTGACGGGTGGTTCATGACGCGCGCCTACAACTTCAGTGCCGGCCCCGCGACGCTGCCGGAGACGGTATTGCGCCAGGCGCAGGCCGAGATGCTGGACTGGAACGGGGTAGGCGCGTCGATCGTCGAACTGAGCCATCGCGGCGCCGAGTTCATGGGCGTCGCCGCGCAGGCGGAAGCGGACCTGAGGAAGCTGCTGTCCGTGCCCGACGACTACGCGGTGCTGTTCCTGGCCGGCGGCGCGACCACCCAGCAGGCGCTGCTGGCGCTGAACTTCGCCGCGCCGGGCCAGGTCGTGGACTACATCGTCACCGGCCATTGGGGCAAGACGGCGATCAAGCAGGTCAAGCCCTATGTCGACGTCCACGTGGCCGCGGACGGCGAGCCCGGGGGTTTCCACGACATCCCGTCGCGCGCCGGCTGGACGCTCAGTCCGGGCGCGGCGTACGTGCACATCACCGCGAACGAAACCATCCACGGCGTCGAGTTCCGCGACACGCCCGACGTGGGCGATGTGCCGTTGTTCGCCGATTTCAGCTCGTCGATCGCATCGGAGCCATTGGATGTATCGAAGTACGGACTGATCTACGCCGGCGCGCAGAAGAACCTCGGCCCGGTCGGCATCTCGGTGCTGCTCGTGCGTCGCGAACTGCTGGAACGCGCGGGCCAGCCGCGCGCCGACATCTTTAACTACGCCTCGCACGCGGCGCGCGATTCGATGCTCAACACGCCGCCGACGTGGAATTGGTACCTGCTCGGCCTGGTGGTGAAGTGGATGCTCGACGAGGGCGGCGTGGAAGAATTCGCGCGCCGCAACGCAGCCAAGGCGGAACTGGTCTACGGTGCGATCGACGGCTCCGGTGGCTTCTACCGCAACCAGGTCGTGCCGGCGGTGCGTTCGCGCATGAACATCCCGTTCTTCCTGCCCGACGAAGCGCTCACCAGCCGCTTCGTCAGTGAGTCCAAGGCCGCGGGGCTGCTGGCATTGAAGGGCCACAAGGCGGTCGGCGGCCTTCGCGCGTCGCTTTACAACGCGGTGCCCGTCGCAGGCGCGCAGGCGCTGGTCGATTTCATGCGCGATTTCCAGCAACGCAATGGCTGAGCACGACGGCTGCATGCTTTTCTAGGAATGCACTCCAGGCGCGACCCACCAGGCTGCTGACGCGGCTGGCCCCAAGCACAACGGAACCCCGCACATGGCAACACCGAAGAAGCCCGCCGCCGGAAAGCCGGCCCGGAAAAAGCCGGCAACGCCCAAGGCCAGCAAGGCGCCGGCAGCCGCGGCGCCTGTACTGGCCGACGTGCGCGCCCAGATCGACGGGATCGATCGCCAGATCCAGGCCCTGATCGCCGAGCGCGCCGGCTTCGCGCTGCAGGTCGGCAAGGCCAAGGGCAAGCTCGCGGCGGCGGTGGACTACTACCGGCCCGAGCGCGAAGCGCAGGTGCTGCGGATGGTGGTCGATCGCAACGAGGGCCCGCTGTCCGACGAAGTCCTGGTGCATGTGTTCCGCGAGATCATGTCGGCCTGCCTGGCCCAGCAGGAGCCACTGAAGATCGGCTACCTCGGACCGGAGGGCACCTTCAGCCAGCAGGCGGTGCTCAAGCATTTCGGCCGATCCGCGCATGGCCTGCCGCTGGGCAGCATCGAGGAAGTGTTCCAGGAGGTCGAGGCCGGCAATGCCGATTTCGGCGTGGTTCCCGTCGAAAATTCCGGGCAGGGCACGATCCAGGTCACCCTCGACATGTTCCTGACCTCGCAGCTGAAGATCTGCGGCGAGGTGGAGCTGATGGTCCACCAGTACCTGCTGTCGCGCAGCGGCCGGATCGAGGATATCGAGCGCATCTATGCGCATCCGCAGGCCTTCGCCCAGACCGCCGGCTGGCTGCGCACCAACCTGCCGAAGGCCGAGAAGGTACCGGTATCGAGCAATGCCGAAGGCGCCCGGCGCGCGCGCAGTGCCGACGACGCGGCCGCCATCGCCGGCGAAAGCGCGGCGCACGTGTACGGCCTGAAGAAGGTCATCATGCGTCCGATCCAGGACGACAAGGACAACACGACCCGCTTCCTGGTGATCGGGCGGCAGATCTTCCCGCCATCGGGCCATGACCGCACCTCGGTGCTGGTGTTCATCCACGACAAGCCCGGTGCGCTGTTCGACGTGCTCAGCCCGTTCGCCAGGCATGGCATCAGCATGAACCGGATCGAATCGCGGCCGTCGCACCAGGCCAAGTGGGAGTACGCGTTCTTCATCGACCTGGCCGGGCACGTGGAGGACCAGGCGATGAAGCAGGCGCTGGCCGAACTGGAGAAGCACGTGGCCCAGGTCAAGGTGCTGGGTTCGTATCCGGTGGCGGTGCCATAACCGCGCACGTGCACGGCAGCGGCACCCAACGGGTTTCGATTGATTGGAAAAGCAGCAGGGATACGGAGCAGAGATGTCGCAGTCGCAGCATTGGGTCGCAACCGCCGGTCAGCCGCTGCGCGGCACGCTGGAGATTCCCGGGGACAAGTCGGTCTCGCACCGCTCGGTGATGTTCGCCGCGCTCGCCGATGGCGTTTCCACCATCGACGGATTCCTCGAAGGCGAGGACACGCGCGCCACCGCGGCGATCTTCTCGCAGCTGGGCGTGCGCATCGAAACGCCGTCGCCCTCGCGTCGCATCGTGCATGGCGTGGGCGTCGATGGCCTGCGCGCGGCGGATGGTCCACTGGATTGCGGCAATGCCGGTACCGGCATGCGCCTGCTGGCCGGGCTGCTGGCGGCGCAATCGTTCGACAGCGTCCTGGTGGGTGACGAGTCGCTGTCGAAGCGGCCGATGCGGCGGATCACCGTTCCGTTGGCGCAGATGGGCGCGAAGATCGATACGCGCGAGGACGGCACGCCGCCGCTGCACATCCATGGCGCACAGGGGCTCCACGGGATCGAATACACCCTGCCGGTGGCCTCGGCGCAGGTGAAGTCGGCGGTGCTGCTGGCCGGCCTCTATGCACAGGGCGAGACGTCGGTCGCCGAGCCGCATCCGACCCGGGACTACACCGAGCGCATGCTTTCGGCCTTCGGCGTGGAGATCGAGTTCTCGCCCGGCCACGCCCGCCTGCGCGGCGGCCAGCGCCTGCGCGCGACCGATATCGCGGTACCGGCGGATTTCTCCTCGTCGGCCTTCTTCCTCGTCGCGGCCAGCATCGTTCCGGGGTCGGAACTGCGACTGCGCGCGGTCGGCCTCAATCCGCGTCGCACGGGCCTGCTGCAGGCACTGCGCCTGATGGGTGCCGACATCACCGAGGAGAATCCCTCGACCCATGGCGGCGAGCCCGTCGCCGACCTGGTGGTGCGCCATGCGCCTTTGCGCGGGATCGAGGTGCCGGAGGCGCTGGTCCCGGACATGATCGACGAGTTTCCCGCGCTGTTCGTCGCAGCCGCCTGCGCCGAAGGCCCGACCGTCGTGCGCGGCGCTGCCGAACTGCGGGTCAAGGAATCGGACCGCCTCGCTGCGATGGCGGTCGGCTTGCGCACGCTGGGACTGCGGATCGACGAGACGCCCGACGGGGCCACGATCCATCCGGGCCTGCTGGGTGCCGGTACGATCGAAAGCCACGGCGACCATCGGATCGCCATGGCTTTCGCGGTGGCCGCGCAGCGCGCGAGCGGGGAAGTGCGGGTGGACGACGTGGCCAACGTGGCCACGTCGTTCCCGGGTTTCGACCGGCTCGCGCGGGATTGCGGGTTCGGGCTTCGCAGCTAGCTGGCAAGGCGCCAGGCGGCCGCGTGTAATCCAGGCTCAGCCGCGGCGGAAATCCACCGGCAGCTGCACGGTGGCCGGTACCGCCTTGCCGTCGCGCATCGCCGGCTGGAAGCGCCACTGGCGGGCCGCTTCGATGGCGGCGCGGTCGAAGCTGCGATCGCGCGTGCCGGTGCGTTCCACGACCTGCACGTCGCCGGGCACGCCCTGTGCGTCCACGGCGATGCGTACGAGCACCGCCCCTTCCTCGCCGGCGCGCAGCGCGCTCCGCGGATATTCGGGCAGGGGGTTGCCGGCCAGTGGCAGCGGCGCGCGGTTGGCGATCACCGGGCGGGCGCGCTCGGCGATCGCCCGGGAGCCGACGACCGGGCGCGCATCCGGTGTGCTGGTCGCGGCCGGCGGCTCGATGGTCGTCACGACGGGGGTTGCGGTCGTGCCGATTCCGCCGTCGTCGCGCTGCGCGTACCACCAGACGCCGGCGGCGACCAGCGCGACGGCCAGGCCGGCCATGAGCACGGGCGAGGTGCGTTGGCGGGTCTCGCCGACGGTGTCGCCTTCGACCGGATCGAGATGCGCGTGCTGGGAATGGTTGGTATAGGTCGCCATGTGCGTCTCCTCGGGTGGTTGAACCGTGGCCGAGTTTCCGCACGACGATGTCTGCGCGAGGTCGATATCGGCTGAACCATTCCACAGGCACGGGACGCGGTTCAGCGAGTTGCACGCCGGGTGAGGGGGCCGCTATTCCAGCTTGAAGTCCACTGGAACCGACAGGCCGCCCGGCACCGCGTTGCCCGCGGCATCGAGCGCGGGAGAGAAGCGCCAGCGTGAAACCGCTTCGACCGCTGCGCGATCGAGGTCGCGCGAACCACTGCGCTGGCTCACGTCGATCGATACCGGCTGGCCTTGTGCGTCCACCTGCACCTGCAGGATTACCGTGCCGGTTTCTCCGCGACGCAGCGCGTCCAGCGGATAGCGCGGCGACGGCGACTGCTCGGGCAGTGGCGAGGGCGCCTGCATGGCTTGGCCGGCGACCGGTGCGGCCTCATCGATGCTCGGCGGCAGTGGAGTCGTCTCGACTGGTGCGGGCGCCGGCGCCGGGGCAGGGGCCTGCTCCACCACGCGCGCCTCTTCGGTGGGAGCGGGCAAGGGCGTGGCAGCGTCGCCGGCGGCCATGGGGCGCGGCAGCGGTTCGAAGGCCACCGGCTCGGCCACCGGCTTGGCGGGGCCGGGCGTGGTCGTGTCGTCGCCGCGCCCGGCCAGCCAGACCAGGGCGAACAGCAGCCAGCCCAGCAGGAAGGCCGCACCGACCAGGAGCCAGCGGCCTTGCGGCAGGTAATCGAGCAGGCCGGGACCTGCGGAACGACTGGAGGTGGCCATGAGGGTCCGGCGGTTGGTTCATCCGGATTCTGTCACAGGGTCAGTGAACCGACCGGCGCATCCGGCCGCGATTGGCGATAATGGCCGACCCAATCGCCACGCCTTCTCCCATGCTCGATCCCGCGCTGCTCCGCAACCAGACCGCCGCCCTGGCCGAACGCCTCGCCGTGCGCGGCTATACGCTCGATGCCACCGCGCTGGAAGCGCTGGAAACGGAGCGCAAGGCGATCCAGGTGCGCACCCAGGACCTGCAGAACCTGCGCAACACCCGTTCCAAGGCGATCGGGCAGGCCAAGGCGAAGGGCGAGGACGTGTCGGCACTGATGGCCGAGGTCGCCGGCTTCGGCGACGAGCTGAAAGCTTCCGAGGCGCGCCTGGAGGAAATCCGCGGCCGGATCGAGGCGATCGCGATGGGCATCCCCAACCTGCCGGCCGACGACGTCCCGCAGGGCGACGACGAAGCCGGCAATGTCGAGAAGCATCGCTGGGGTACCCCGCGCGCGTTCGATTTCCCGGTCAGGGACCACGTCGAACTCGGTGCGCGCCACGGCTGGCTCGATGCCGACACCGCGGCCAAGCTGTCGGGTGCGCGCTTCACCGTGCTGCGCGGCCAGCTGGCGCGCCTGCATCGCGCGCTGGCGCAGTTCATGCTCGACCTGCACACCGGCGAGCACGGATACGAGGAGACCAGCGTGCCGCTGGTCGTCAATGCCGATTCGCTGCGCGGCACCGGCCAGCTGCCGAAGTTCGAGGAAGACCTGTTCGCCACGCAACTGGGCGAACACACGCGCTACCTGATCCCGACCTCGGAAGTGCCGCTGACCAATATCGTCCGCGACGAAATCCTCGAGGCCGAGCGCCTGCCGTTGCGCATGAGCGCGCATTCGCTGTGCTTCCGTTCCGAGGCCGGCAGCGGTGGCCGCGATACCCGCGGCATGATCCGCCAGCACCAGTTCGAGAAGGTTGAGTTGGTCTCGATCGTCACGCCCGAAGACAGCGACGCCGAACACGAGCGCATGACGCGCGCCGCCGAGACCGTGCTGGAGCGACTGGGTCTGCCGTACCGCAAGGTGCTGCTGTGCACCGGCGACATGGGCTTCTCGGCGCGCCGCACCTACGATCTGGAGGTGTGGCTGCCCTCGCAGGACACCTATCGCGAGATCTCGTCCTGTTCGAGCTGCGGCGATTTCCAGGCCCGGCGCATGCAGGCCCGCTGGCGCAACCCGGCCACCGGCAAGCCCGAGCTGGTGCATACGCTCAACGGTTCGGGCGTGGCCGTGGGCCGCGCGCTGATCGCAGTGATGGAGAACTACCAGAACGCCGACGGCTCGATCACCGTGCCCGACGTGCTGCGTCCATACATGGGCGGCGCGGAACACATCGCCTGACGGCCGCGCTCCCCGAATCGCCTTGGAGCGGGGGAAGCGCGGCTGCGTGTCCGTGTAATGGCGCCGATCGCGGAGCAAGCCCCGCTCTACGAGCGCGGGATGGACGAGCAGCAGCACGCTTCGACGGCTGCCGCTCCCGTTTCCCTCAAGCTGCCTGGAGCAACGGCGCGGCCGGTCGCGGGATCGACGCCTTGGCCGCAGCGATGGCATCGGTGCGGTGCTGGGGCGAATAGGCGACCCCTTCGGCGCGTACGAACTCGACCTCGTCGATGCCGAGGAACGCGAACACCTGGCGCAGGTAAGACTCCTGGAAGTCCGTTGGCGCGCCATGGACGCTGCCGCGGCCGCTGGCCACGATCACCCGCTTGCCGCCGGCCAGGCCCTGCGGTCCGTTCTCGGTGTAGCGGAATGTGCGTCCTGCGACGGCGACGCGGTCGATCCAGGCCTTGAGCGTGGAGGGGATGCTGAAGTTGTACATCGGCGCCCCGATCACCACGACATCGGCATCCAGGAACTGCTGCAGGGTCCGTTCGGCTTCGGCGGCCTCGGCCGGATCGGCCTTGGCCAGGCTTTGGCCGGTCAGGTGGGGCAGGGGTTCACGGTCCAGGTCGCGGTAATCGACCTGGAGGCCATCGAGCGAGGACGACCACTGTGCGACGATGGTTGCGGTCAGCTCGCGGGTGACGGAGTTCTGGCCCAGGGCGCTGGAGTCGATATGCAGCAGTTTCATGGCGTGTCCTTGTTCGGTGCGGCGAGGTCGCCGCGGCAGGGACACTATCCGTCGTTGCATTAATGGGATAAAGGTGGTTAGATGCCACCATCTGTTCCGTACATGGAAATATAGCCATGCAGGACCTCAACGATCTCTATTACTTCGCCATGGTGGTCGAGCACGGCGGATTCGCCGCTGCCGAGCGCGCGCTGGGTATCCCCAAGTCACGCCTGAGCCGGCGCATCAGCCAGCTGGAAACCGACATGGGCGTGCGCCTGTTGCAGCGCTCGACGCGCCGGTTCGCGGTCACCGACGTGGGCATGAGCGTGTACCGCCATGCGCAGACGATGCTCACCGAGGCCCAGGCCGCTCGCGAGGTCGTGGACCGGCTGAGTGCCGAACCGCGCGGTGTGGTGCGGGTCAGCGTCCCGGTCGCGCTGGCCCAGCAGCAACTGCCGAAGCTGCTTCCGCGCTTCCTGGAGCAGTACCCGAAGGTGCGCCTGCAGCTGCACATCGGCAACCGCAGGGTGGACCTGATCAACGAAGGTTTCGACCTGGCCCTGCGCGTGCGTGCGCGCCTGGATGACGACGGCAGCCTGGTGATGCGCAGCTTCGGCCAGATCCAGGAGCTGCTGGTGGCCAGCCCGAAATACCTCGATCGTGCGGGACGTCCGAAGGATCCTTCCGATCTCGCCTCGCACCTGACCCTGAGCATCCACGAGGACGAGGCACACCAGCGCTGGGAGCTGCACGGACCGGGCGGCGAGGTGCGTCGCGTGGACCTGCAGCCGCGCGTGGCCGGTTTCGACTTCCCGTTGCTGCAGTCGATGGTCCGCGACGGTTTCGGCATCACCATGCTGCCGGAGACCGTCTGCGCCGAAGCGGTGCGCCGCGGCGAGCTGGAGGTTGTCCTGCCCGAGTGGTCGCTGCCGCAGGGCATCTGCCATGCGGTGTTCGCATCGCGCCGCGGCCTGCTGCCGGCGGTGCGCGTGTTCATCGACTTCTTGGCCGAGCACCTGCCGCAGCAGATCGAGTCCTCGCGGCTGGATTGCGGCAATTGCGGCAAGGCGGGGGAGAAACCCGTGGAAACGGCAAAGGCCGGCTGATCGCATCGCATATGCGAAAATTCCGCGGCACCCGGCTGCGCGCACCGCAGTACCGTGGCAGGCGGCAGGCCTAGGAGGAATAGCCGGTTAAGAGGCGCTGCTCTGGACCGGGCGCGATCGGCCGTCGAGGGCATCGACGCGACCGGTGCGGGACGCTGGCCGCTGCAGCGGCAGCGTAGAATGCAGACAACGGAAGTGTGGCCGAGCGGTTGAAGGCACCGGTCTTGAAAACCGGCAATGGGCAACCATTCGTGGGTTCGAATCCCACCGCTTCCGCCACCCTAGTCCGTCGGGGCGGGCGCCGGCTTGGCGTCCAGCGAGCGCAGTCCGTTCTCCAGTACCCGCAGTGCCCGCGGCACGTTGCGGGCATCCAGCTGGTCGATGCCGTCCTGCGGGCTGTGGATGACCTTCATCACCTTCGGCGCCTGCGCCGGCTTCTGTCCGGCGAATACCTGCAGGATGTCGGGGATTTCATCGCCGCCGACCAGCGAGAACGACACCGCGGGCCAGCCTGCCTTGAGGAACGCCAGGTGGTCGGTAGGCGGATACTTGTCGCCGGGCTGGAAGCCGAGCTTCTGCTGCCTGCTCAGCGCTTCGAGGGCCTTGACCAGCGGCGTATCGGACTGTGGCGCCATCATCCACAGCGTGTCGCCCCAGCCGAACACGTCGAAGTTCACGTAGAGCGCTGGCTTCTCCTGTCCTGGCGTGGCGACCCACGCGCGCGAACCGAGCAGGCCCTGCTCCTCGAGGTCCCAGAAGGCGAGCTTGACCCGGTGGGCCTGCAGCGGGCGCGCCTTGAGCGCCTGGGCCAGTTCCAGGACCGTGGCTACGCCGGAAGCGTTGTCGGTCGCACCGTGGCCGACGTCGACGCGGTCGTAGTGCGCGCCGATCAGCAGCAGCGGCGCATCGGCCGGCCCGCCCAGGTCGGCGACGACATTGCGGCCGTGCTTGCCGTCCAGTTCGAACGCCTCCGCGTGCCAGGCGATGCCCAGCGCGTCCAGCCGGTCGGTGATCGAGGTGGCGCGCGCGGCGGTGTCGGCACCGGCGCTGGTCTGCGCGACCTGGGCCTGCCAGCGGTCGGCGACGGGGTCGGGTGGGGCCTTGGCGAGTGCGGTCCCGGACAGGGGGGCAGTGAGCAGCGCTAAGGCGAGCAGGAGTGCAGGTGCAGCGATACGACGACGGGCCCGGAACGACGGGTCAGGCAGGTCCATGAAGGTTTCCCCGGCAACAGGCGTCCAGTATGCACGACCCCGCTTGCCCGCCGGCAGGCGCGGGGATAGTCTGCGCGCGACGGCATACCGAGGGAGCGGCATGACCATCCGCGTTTTTCTGGTGGACGACCATGCGCTGGTCAGGACCGGCCTGCGCATGATCCTGTCGGCTCAGCCCGACATCGAGATCCTCGGCGAAGCCGAGTGCGGCGAGGACGCATTGCCGCTGATCCGCAAGCTCAAGCCCGACGTGGTGCTGTGCGACCTGCACCTGCCCGGTATCAGTGGCCTGGAAGTGACCGAACGCATCATTCGCGGGCGGGTGGGTTGCCGCGTGGTGATCGTATCGGTGCTCGAGGATGGACCCTTGCCCAAGCGCCTGCTCGACGTCGGTGCATCCGGATACGTCGGCAAGGGCGGCGATGCGCTCGAACTGCTCAGCGCGGTGCGGGACGCTGCGCGCGGCAAGCGCTACCTGGGCAGCAGCATCGCCCAGAACATGGCCTTGGCCAGCGTAGGCGGAGAGGTCTCGCCGTTCGACGGGTTGTCGCCCCGTGAGCTGGAAGTGGCGATGCTGCTGGTGCAGGGCATCCGCCAGGACATGATCGCGCAGCGCCTGAGCCTGAGCCCGAAGACGATCAACACGCACAAGTCGCGCCTGTTCGAGAAGGTCGGCGTGCAGGACAACATCGCCCTGGCGCGCCTGGCGGCGCGCTATGGCTTGATGGATCCGGCGACCACGATCTGAGCGCGCGCGCGGCGCGCGGCGCGCGAATGCCGACATCCTCCCGCGTCTGCGGGAGGATGTTCCAACGATCAGTCAGACCTGCTGGCGGGGCTGCTCGTCGTCGGGTCCAGCAGTGTCGGCATCGGCGGTCGTCATGCCCGGCGCATCCGCTTCGGCATCGACATCCGCCTGTGCGGCGGCATCGGCCACGACCGTCGCGGTCGTCTCCCCGGCGGAAACCTGGTCGAACAGGCCGGCCGTGGTCGGGAACGAAGTGGTCGCCGGGGTCTGCGGCTCGGCCTGCACCACGGGATCGATGGGGCCGGCGACGATGGCCGCGTCCTCTTCGATCGGTGCATGCGCGGGCACGACGGGCACGACGGGCGCGGCGGCTTCGACGGCAACCGCGATCGCAGCGGCTTCGGCGGGGGCAGCGACTTCATCCACCGGCGCCGGTTCCGCTGCGGCGGCGATCGCCGCGGCACTCGCCGGTGCGGCCGCAACGACCTCTTCGGCTTCGTGCGGGACCGCAGCGACTTCGGCCGCGGGCGTTTCCGCACTCGTCGCCACATGGGCAGGTGCGACGGTGCTTGCGTCCTTCACCGCGGTCGCGGGCGCTTCGACGGCAGCAGTCTCGACGACGGGAGCGGGGGCCACCACTGGCGCGGCGGGCGCGACGATATCGTCGAAATCGAACTCGGGCTGGCCGGCATGGGCCACCGTCGCGGCGTTCGCATCGCCGGACCGGGTAGTGTCCTCCCCAGACGCGACGTCGTCCTCGCCGTTGTCGTCGAGGTCGTCACCCGACTCGTTGCCAGCTTCGTCGGCCAGTACGCCGGCGGCCTCGCCACCACGACGGCGACGGCGACCACCCCGGCGACCGCGACGGCGGCGGCTGCCGCCATCGGACGTCGCGGCATCACCGGCCTCGGCATCGATGCCGGTCGTGGCCTCGCCGGCGGCGACCTGCGCGGTCGTCTCGACCGCGGGCACGCCCTCGGCGAGCGCAGCCACGGCGGCCGGTGCGACCACGGCGGTCAATGCGACCTCCGCAGCCGTCTCGGACTGGGCCGGCGTCGTGCGCGGCGCGTCATCGCTGCGCGGACGCGGCGGGTTCTGCTGCGCGGGCTTGCTGGTGTCGACGCTTTCGGTGACCGGCTTCTTCTCACGCGGCGGCTTCTGCTGCTGCGGCTGGCGGTTGCCGGGTTGCTGCGTGGCGGCCTGGCCGCTGGCACCACCCTTCTGCTGCTGCGGCTGGCGTTCCTGGCGCTCCTGCTTCTGCGGCTGCTGGGCATTGCCGCCCTTGGCCTGCGCGTTGCCACGCTGCTTCTGCTGCGGATTGCCGCGGTTGTCGCGCTGGCCGCCGCCTTCGTTGCGCCCGTCGCGGCGAGCGCGGTCATTGCGATCGCCACGGTCGCTGCGGTTGCCACGGCCATCGCCCTGTCGTTCCGGGGAGGGCGCAGTGGCGACATCGCCGCCACCGAACAGTCGCTTGAAGAAGCCGACGACGCCGCCAGCGGCGGGCGCCGGTGCGGGCGCACGGGGTGCCGGAGCTGCTGCGACCGGGGCCGGTGCTTCTTCGCGCTCTTCGCGAACCGGTGCCGGGCGCGGCGGGGCCACGCGGGTCACCGCCGGCGGTGGCGGGATGTTGAGCTGGGCCTTGGTCAGGGCGTGCACCGGCAGCTTGCGCGGGGTGCCGCGCTGGTAGCTCGGCTTGCCGCTTTCCTCGCCGAGCTCGTTCTCGCGCAGGCGGGTGACTTCGTAGTGCGGGGTGTGCAGCTGCTCGTCGGCGACGATGATGATCGGCGCGTCATGGCGCTGCTCGATCTCACGCAGCGCGCCGCGCTTCTCGTTGAGCAGGAAGTTGGCGATCTCCACCGGGGCCTGGACCAGCACCTGCCCGGTGTTCTCCTTCATCGCGTGCTCTTCGGCGACGCGGATGATCGACAGCGACAGCGATTCGACGCTGCGCATGCGGCCGTGGCCTTCGCAGCGCGGGCAGACGATCTGGCTGGACTCGCCCAGGCTGGCGCGCAGGCGCTGCCGGCTCATCTCCATCAGGCCGAAGCGCGAGATGCGGCCCAGCTGGACGCGGGCGCGGTCGTACTTGAGCGAACCCTGCAGGCGGTCCTCGACCGCGCGCTGGTGCTTGGACGAGGACATGTCGATGAAGTCGATCACCACCAGGCCGCCCAGGTCGCGCAGGCGCAGCTGGCGGGCCACTTCCTCGGCCGCTTCCAGGTTGGTGTGGAACGCGGTCTCCTCGATGTCGCCGCCCTTGGTGGCGCGCGCGGAGTTGACGTCGATCGCCGTCAGCGCTTCGGTCTGGTCGATCACCAGCGCGCCGCCGGAGGGCAGGCGGATGGTGCGCTCGTAGGCGTTCTCGATCTGCGACTCGATCTGGAAGCGGTTGAAGAGCGGGATGTCGTCCTTGTAGTGCTTGAGCTTGCGCAGGGTCTGCGGCATCACCTGTTCCATGAACAGGCGCGCATCCTGGTACATCTCCTCGGTGTCGACCAGGATCTCGCCGACGTCGGCGCGCAGGTAGTCGCGCAGGGCGCGGATGATCAGCCGCGACTCCTGGTAGATCAGGAACGGGGCCGGCTTGCTCAGCGCGGCCTCGGCGATCGCGCGCCAGGCGGCCAGCAGGTAGTCCAGGTCCCACTGCAGCTCTTCGGCATCGCGGCCGACGCCGGCGGTGCGGATGATCACGCCCATGTCGTCGGGGATGTTCAGCGCGTCCATGGCGCGCTTGAGCTCGGCCCGGTCCTCGCCCTCGATCCGGCGCGAGACGCCGCCGGCGGTCGGTGAATTGGGCATCAGCACCATGTAGCGGCCGGCCAGCGAGATGAACGTGGTCAGCGCCGCGCCCTTGTTGCCGCGCTCGTCCTTGTCGATCTGGACGACCACTTCCTGGCCTTCGCGCAGCAGCTCGCGGATGCCGGCCTTGTTCGGGTCGACCCCGGCCTGGAAGTAGTCGCGGGAGATTTCCTTGAGCGGCAGGAAGCCGTGGCGCTCGGCGCCGTATTCGACGAAGGCCGCCTCAAGCGACGGCTCGAGCCGGGTGATGCGGCCCTTGTAGATGTTGGACTTCTTCTGTTCCTTCGACGGCTGTTCGATGTCGATGTCGTACAGGTTCTGGCCGTCGACGATGGCCACGCGCAGTTCTTCGGCCTGCGTGGCGTTGATGAGCATTCGCTTCATGGTGCGTTCCTCGCGCGCTCTACCGCGCGGAACGCCGGGCGTTCGCACTCTGGAATCCCACCTGTCCGCTCGGGGGAGCAGGGGTGGCGGGTTTCGCCGTCCGTCGCGCTGGGCGCGGTCCGGGCGGATCCTGGTTTCCAGCGCTGCAACACCACGGCGGGCCGCGGGAGCGCTTTGCTATTGGGTGTCTTCAATGGGTACAGCGGGCCGGCGGCGCGGACGCCACGCGGGACATGTTCAGCAACCGGTGCTCTGACCCACCGGGCCATGGCCGGGTCTGCCTGCAAGCCGCTAACATGGCCGCCCCTGGGGCGGTGGCCGCGCACTGTGCCGGGATCGCGGGAAGCCCGGGCTTCTGGCCCTGCAACTTCTTCCAGCGGAATCAAACCCTTACATCGCCCGCCGAGTCTAACAGAATTAACAAGTCAATGACCGACCCCCAACCTGCCAAGTCCGCTGCCCGCACCGTGAAGGTTCCGGAGGACCGCGATGGCCAGCGGCTGGACAACTTCCTGCTCGGCCAGCTCAAGGGCGCGCCGCGCAGCCTGGTCTACAAGCTGGTCCGCAGCGGCCAGGTCCGGGTCAACGGCGGGCGGGCCAAGGCCGAGCGCAAGCTCGTGGCCGGCGAAGAGGTCCGCATCCCGCCGCTGCGTCTGGAGGGCGAAGCCGAACGCGGCACGCCCGCGCCGGGCCTGCTGCAGCGGATCGAGGCGGCCATCGTGTTCGAGGACGCACGCCTGCTGGCCCTGGACAAGCCGTCCGGGGTGGCCAGCCATGGCGGCAGCGGCATCTCCTTCGGCGCCATCGAGACCCTGCGTGCGCTGCGCCCGGGCCAGACGCTCGAGCTGGTCCATCGCCTGGACCGGGACACCTCGGGGGTCCTGATCGTGGCCAAGAAGCGCTCGGCGCTGACCGAGATGCAGGCGCTCATGCGTGAAGGCAGCCGCGAGGGCGGGGCGGGCCGCGGCATCCGCAAGCGCTACCTGACCCTGCTCACCGGGCGGATGCCGGATGGGACCCTGAGCGTGGACGCGCCGCTGCACGTGGGCCTGCGCCAGGGCGGGGAGCGGCATGTCCAGGTCGATCCCGACGGCAAGCCTTCGACGAGCCACTTCAAGGTCCTGGAGCGGCGCGGCGGCCAATCCTATTGCGAGGTGCGCATCGACACCGGCCGCACCCACCAGATCCGCGTGCACGCCCAGCACCTGGGACACCCGGTGGCGGGCGACGACAAGTACGGCGATCCGGAGGCCAACAAGCGCCTGCGCGACAAGGCTGGCCTGCGCCGGCTGTTCCTGCACGCCGCCTCGCTGGAGTTCGCCCTCGATGACGGGCGCACGCCCTACACGATCAGTGCGCCGCTGGCACCGGAGCTGCGCGAGGTGCTGGACCGGCTGGCCTAGGGCGCGCGCCTTACCACTTGAACAGCACCAGGCTCAGCGCCAGCACGCCCATGCCGCTGACCAGACCATACACGGTCTCGTGGCCCTTGGCGTAGCGCTTGGCCGCCGGCAACAGTTCGTCGATGGCCAGGAACACCATCACACCGGCGATCAGGCCGAACACCATGCCGAACACCGCATCGGTCAGGTAGTTGGACAGCAGCGCGAAACCGATCACCGCGCCCACCGGCTCGGCCAGCCCCGACAGCAGGCTGGCGATGAAGGCGTATCCCTTGTTGCCGGTGGCGAAATACACCGGGATCGCGATGGCGATGCCTTCGGGAATGTTGTGGATCGCGATGGCCAAGGCCAGCGGCAGGCCGACGGCCGGATTGCCCAGGGTCGCGAAGAACGTCGCCAGGCCCTCGGGGAAATTGTGCGCGGTGATCGCGACCGCGGTCATCAGGCCGACGCGGCGGATGTATTCGCGGTTGTGTTCGCGCAGGGCGGGGTCGTCGCTGGCCAGGGTGTCGTGCGGGTTGGGCACCAGCATGTCGATCACCATGATCAGCAGCAGGCCGGCCAGGAACGCGAACGTGGCAAAGGTAAAGCCCAGCCGCGTGTCGTAGGCCAGGGTGAACGACGCGACCGCCTTGCTGAAGATTTCGGTGAGCGACACGTAGACCATCGCGCCGCCGGCGAAGGCCAGGCCGAAGGCGAGCAGCCGCGGATTGGGCCCGCGCGCGAACACCACCAGCAACCCGCCCAGCCCGGTAGCCAGCCCCGCGGCCAGCGTTACCGCCAGCGCGATCAGGATCGCGGAGGTCGAGGGGTCATGCATGCGCGTGCATCCTCATCCGTGAGTGGCCGCGCTCAGGTCGGCGAGCGGCCGGCGTCCAGTGCGAAGCAGGCGTCGGGGCGCACCGCCGGCGCGGTGAAGTTCACGGGCACCTGGATGGTCTGCGCCACCGGCTGGCCGGCGCGCGTGGCCGGGCGGAATTTCCAGCCCTGTACCGACTCCTTCGCCAGCCGGTCCAGGTCGTCGTTGCCGCTGCCGCGCACCAGGTCGATCCGGGTCGGCGTGCCGGCGGTGCCGACCTCGACCTCCAGCAGGGCCTGGCCGCCGATACCGGCGCAGGCCAGTGCCATCGGGTATTCCGGTGGCGGGGTGTCGATCGCGGCGATCTGGGTCGGCGCCGGCACGGGTTCGGCCGGGGGCGTGCTGCCGCCGCAGCCCGCCAGCAGCGAGGCGAGGAGGAATGCGGACAACAGGAAGATCGGACGGGCCATGGTTCAGTCCTCCAGCAGGGTCGCGGCGCGTGCCGCGCAGATGAAGTCGTTCTCGCTCAGGCCACCTACGTCGTGGGTGGAAAAGCGCACGACACAGCGGTCGTAGTGCACGCCCAGGTCCGGGTGGTGGTCTTCGCGATGCGCGATCCAGGCCAGCGCGTTCACGAAGGCCATCGTGCGGTGATAGTCCTTGAAGCGGAAGGTGCGCAGTAGCGCACGGCCTTCCTCGGCCAGCTCCCAGCCCGGCACCTGCGGCATCAGCTCGGCGATGCGGGCCTGCCCCAGCCGGTGTTCGTGGCCACTGCGGGGCAGGCAGTGCGCCTGCGCGAGCGGGATGAGGTCGGACATGGGGAGCCTCCGTGGTGCCTGTCTGAACGGTCCGCGGGGCCGCTGCGGGCCGCCGCCGGGACTTGGCTAGAATACCCGCATGATCAACATCTCCGACAGCGCGCAGGCGCATTTCCGCAAGCTGGTGGAACGCGAGGCCATCCCCGGCCTGGGCGTGCGCCTGAGTGCCATGGATCCCGGTACATCGCGCGCCGATGCCCGCCTGGAGTTCGCCGAACCGGCCGAGCTGGCCGGCGACGAGTGGGCGATCGACTGCGATGGCTTCACGCTGTATGTCGCCGCCGACAGCGTCGGCTGGCTCGACGGTGCGGAGATCGACTATGTGTTCCAGGGCACCGGCGCGCAGCTGACGATCCGCGCGCCGAAGATCAAGGGCGAGGCGCCGGCTGATTCGGCCTCCCTGGTCGAACGCGTGCGCTGGGTGATGGAAAACGAGGTCAATCCGCAACTGGCCTCGCATGGCGGCCGTGCCACGGTGCAGGAAGTGTCGGCCGAGGGCGTGGTCCTGTTGCGCTTCGGCGGTGGCTGCCACGGCTGCGGAATGGCCGATGTCACCCTCAAGCAGGGCATCGAGAAGACGCTCATCGCGCGCGTGCCCGGGGTGACCGCGGTGCGCGACGCGACCGACCACGACAGCGGCTCGGCGCCGTACATGCCGCGCGGAAACGCGGCCTGACGCGGTGACGCGCGCGTCTGAAATCATCCAGGCGCTGATCGGGCGCGCACCCCCACATCCCCCCGTCGAACGCCACACGCGCATGCCCTACGGCTGGGCGCTGTGGCTGCGTTCGCTACCGCCGCTGCCGGTGCATCCGCATGCTCGCCCGGCCGAGGTCGTCGACCTTTTGGTGGAGCGCCCGCCTGCAGCGCGCGCGCCGGGCAGGGAACTGTCGCGCTGGCCGGCCTTCTTCTCGCTTTTCCACCAGGGCTGGTTGCCACCGCCGCGCGACGAACGTCCGCTCCGCTGGTTCTCGGGTACCGGCAGCCTGGTGCTGCATGTCCTGTTCATCGCGGCGCTGGCCTGGATGGCCTACCTGCAATCGCTGCTGCCACCGCCGCCGCCCGAGGCCGGGGGTGGCGGCGAGCGGGTGGCGATCGGCTTCATCGGTGCCGGCGATCCGGGGACGCCCCAGTCCGAGGCCCCGGCGGCATCCTCTTCGGCGACGGGTGAACCGGTTTCGGCATCCGAATCGTCCACGCCGGCCTCCACGCCGGCCGAAGCCGCCGACGAAAGCGCGTCATCACCGCCGGTGCCCCAAGAGGTCGCCGTCGAACCTGCCCCGACGCCGCCCGCGCCCACACCGCCGCAGGTGGCGGAGGTCGCCGAGCCGGAGGTGGCGGAGGTGCCCGCGGAGCAGCCGGTGCAGGTGACCGAGGTCGAACAGCCCACGATCGACTACGTGTTGCCACCTGCCACGCCGCGCGAGGTCACCGCGCCGGCGATCAGGCAACCTCAATTGCGGGAACGCGAGGTCGCAGTGGTCGAGCTGCCGGCGATCCGCACGCCGCAGGCGCGACCCGTCGACGTGCCGCTGGTCCAGCCGCGCGAGCTGCAGTTGCGCACGCGCGAGGTCAACGAGCCGCTGCCGCAGGTTGCGCTGAAGCCGGTGACGGTCGAGGTGCCGCAGGTCCAGCCCCGGCTGCGGCAGGCGCCGGCATCCACCGTCCGCGAGCGCGAGCTGGCGATGCCATCACCGCCGGCGCCCGCGCCCGCCGCGGCACCCGCATCCGCGCCTGCGACCACTCCAGCCGCAGCGCCTGCGACCGCCGCACAGGCCGGCGGCGCACCGCCGGGCATGCCGACAGGACCGGCCGCCGCGCCGCGTGCGACCTCCGGCGGTGCCTCGCCGGCGGCGTCCCCGCGTCCGGCCCCGGGCAGTGGTTGGGACAGTCCGGTCGCCGGCGACGACTGGGGCCAGGCCCGTTCCGGCCAAGCGCGGCCGGGCGGCGCACCGGGGCTGTTCGATGGCGACGGCCGGGTGCGCCTGCCGGGCGAAGGCGCCGGGCAGGGGCCGGGCCCGGCGGCGGGCGAGGGCATGGCCGAACGTGGCGCGCCGGGCAGCGACAGCGACCGCTGGACCCGCGACCGGATCGACCAGTCGGGAACCTGGCTGAAGCGGCCGCCATACGACTACGAACCCACCAGCTTCGACCGCTTCTGGGTACCCAACGAGTCGCTGTTGGCCGAATGGGTACGCAAGGGCATGAAATCGGTGGCGATCCCGATTCCCGGCACCGGCAAGAAGATCAATTGCATGATCTCGGTGCTGCAACTTGGCGGTGGTTGCGGCATCAGCGATCCCGACCTCAACGAGCAGCCCGCCGACGGCAGGCCGCCACCGGACGTGCCGTTCAAGCCCGAACTCCAGGAAGACAACGGCAGCGTCAGGCCCTGATGCGCATGCTGGCGCGTCGTCGAGCCGCGGCGAAGCTGCGGATGGGCTCCGGTCGAGAGGCGGGCATCCCTGCTAGAATCGGCGGCCGTTTTCAAGCCTGCATGCCGCCATGATCGAGCTCAACCCCGTCCGCCAGCGCATCGCCGACCTGACCGGTCGCGTGATCTCGCTCCGGGGGTATCTTTGACTACGACGCCAAGAAAGAGCGTCTGGAAGAAGTAAACCGCGAGCTCGAACTGCCCAACGTCTGGGACGATCCCGAACGCGCCCAGGCCCTGGGCCGCGAGCGTTCGATGCTCGAGAAGACGGTCGGCGGCATCGCCTCGGTGCTGGAAGGCCTGGAAGGCTCGACCGAACTGCTGGAGCTGGCCGAGAGCGAGCAGGACGAGGACACCGCCCTGGCCGTGGTCGCCGACGTCGACCGCTTCGAGAAGCACATCGAAACGCTGGAATTCCAGCGCATGTTCTCCGGCAAGATGGACTCGGCCAACGCATTCGTCGACATCCAGGCCGGCGCCGGCGGCACCGAGGCGCAGGACTGGGCCGAGATCCTGCTGCGCATGTACCTGCGCTGGTGCGAATCGCGCGGCTGGAAGACCGAGCTGATGGAAGCCAGCGGTGGCGACGTCGCCGGCATCAAGTCGGCCACGCTGCGGGTGGAAGGCGATTTCGCTTACGGCTGGCTCAAGACCGAGACCGGCGTGCACCGCCTGGTGCGCAAGTCGCCGTTCGATTCGGACAACCGCCGGCATACCAGCTTCACTTCGGTGTTCGTGTCGCCTGAAGTCGACGACAACATCGACATCGAGATCAATCCGGCCGATCTCAGGACCGACGTCTACCGGTCCTCCGGCGCGGGCGGCCAGCACGTCAACAAGACCGAATCGGCGGTGCGCATCACCCATATCCCCAGCGGGATCGTGGTGGCCTGCCAGACCGGCCGCAGCCAGCACCAGAACCGCGACAATGCGATGAAGATGCTGGCCGCCAAGCTCTACGAGCTGGAGATCCAGAAGCGCAATGCCGAACGCGACGCGGTCGAGGCGACCAAGTCCGACATCGGCTGGGGCAGCCAGATCCGCAACTACGTGCTCGACCAGAGCCGGATCAAGGACCTGCGCACGGGCATCGAACGCAGCGACACGCAGAAAGTGCTGGATGGCGACCTGGACGAGTTCGTCGAGGCCAGCCTCAAGGCCGGCCTGGAGGCTGGCGCCAAACGTACCGACGCGGCCTGACCGGGCCGCCCGTGCAGGGCGAGCCAGGTACCGCGTCCGCATCCTCCCGACGAGATGCCCGGTGCCGCCGATGCGGACGCCGGGGCCCCTAAATCCCAAGCGCAGTCCGCGCGTCCGATCGACACCATGACCCAGCCCAGCGAATCCGCCCCCCAGGCCGCACCGGTCGACGAGAACCACCTGATCGCCGAACGCCGCGCCAAGCTCACCGCGCTGCGCGCCCAGGGCGTGGCCTTCCCGAACGACTTCAAGCGGGTCGAGTACGCCGGCGATCTGCAGGGCGAGTACGCCGATGCGGACCAGTGGACCGCCGAAGCGCTCGAAGCACTGCCGCGCACGGTCGCCCTGGCCGGACGATTGATGGCCAAGCGGGTGATGGGCAAGGCCAGCTTCGCCCAGGTCATGGACGAGTCCGGGAAAATCCAGCTGTTCCTGCAGGGGAACGTGCTCGGCGAGGCCTACGAGGCGTTCAAGTCGTTCGACGTGGGCGACATCGTCGCGGTCGAAGGCGGGCTGACCCGCACCCGTACCGGTGAACTGTCGGTCAAGGCGACTTCGCTGCGCCTGCTGGTCAAGTCGCTGCGTCCGTTGCCGGACAAGTGGCACGGCCTGAGCGACGTCGAACAGCGCTACCGCCAGCGCTACGTCGACCTGATCGTGACGCCCGAGGCGCGCGAGGTGTTCGTCAAGCGCAGCAAGATCATCCGCGCGATGCGCGAGTGGCTCGACACCCGGCGCTTCCTGGAAGTGGAAACGCCGATGATGCATTACATCCCCGGCGGTGCCACGGCCAAGCCGTTCACCACCCACCACAATGCACTGGACCTGCAGCTGTACCTGCGCGTGGCGCCGGAGCTGTACCTCAAGCGCCTGGTGGTCGGCGGCCTGGAGCGCGTGTACGAGATCAACCGCAACTTCCGCAACGAGGGCGTGTCTACCCGGCACAATCCCGAGTTCACGATGCTCGAGCTGTACGAGGCCTATGCCACGTACCACGAGGTCATGGACCTGACCGAGAACGTGATCCGCGACACCGCGCAGTCCGTGCTGGGCACCACCCGGGTCGAGTGGGACGGGCAGGCGATCGACCTGGGGCCGAAGTTCCGCCGCTGGCGGATGGACGAAGCGGTGCGCCACTACAACCCCGAGATCAGCGCCGCCGACTGCACCGATCGCGACGCGCTGCGGGGCCACTGTGAACGGCTGAAGATCCGGACCAAGCCGTCGTACGGCTGGGGCAAGCTGCTGCTGGAGATCTTCGAGGCGACCGTCGAGCACACCCTGGTCCAGCCGACCTTCATCACCGACCACCCGGTGGAGGTCTCGCCGCTGGCCCGCGCCAGCGACACCGAGCCGGGCTATACCGACCGCTTCGAGCTGTTCATCAACGGCAAGGAGATCGCCAACGGCTTCTCCGAGCTGAACGATCCGGAAGACCAGGCGGCCCGGTTCCAGGCCCAGGTCGAGGCCAAGGAAGGGGGCGACGACGAAGCCATGCACTTCGATGCCGACTACATCCGCGCACTCGAGTACGGGTTGGCGCCGACCGGCGGACTGGGGATCGGCATCGATCGCCTGGTCATGCTGCTGACCGGCAGCACCTCGATCCGGGACGTACTGCTGTTCCCGTACATGCGCCCGGAACAGGGCGCCTAGGCCGGGGCCAGACCCCTCGAGGGAAGCTGGACGCGGCGGATGTCGCGTTTTCCGGCATCGCGTCACTGTTCTGGATGCCCGCTGGCCCGCCCGTGGCACGGTTCCTGCGTCCTTTTCAGGTACGGCAGGGCGCAGGGGCGCCCCCGGAGGCGGAAGGACGGGAGCGGGCCATGGGTGCGGGCAAGGCCGATACCGCGGTATTCTGCGATGCCAGAGCGGGATGGAACGGGGCGGAGCGGGAATTGGATATCGTCATCGTCGACGATCAGGCATCTGCGCGCACAATGCTGCGCCACATCATCGAGGACATCACCTCGGAGTTGGCCGTGCACGACTTCGGCGACGCGCGCCAGGCGCTGGACTGGTGCGACACCCATCCCACCGACCTCCTTTTGCTCGACTACCGCATGCCGGGCATGGACGGGCTGGAGTTCGCGCGCCGCTTCCGTCGCCTGCCCAAGCATCGCGACATCCCGGTCATCCTGATCACCGTGGTCGGCGACGAGCCGGTCCGCCAGGCTGCACTCGAGGCCGGGGTGATCGATTTCCTGGTCAAGCCCGTGCGTCCGCGCGAACTGCGCGCGCGCTGCCACAACCTGCTGCAGTTGCGCCAGCAGTCGGAGACGGTCAAGCAGCGTGCGCTTTCGCTCGAGCAGCGACTGCTGTCGAGCATGCATGAGGTCGAGGAGCGCGAGCGCGAGACGCTTTCGCGGCTGGCGCGCGCGATCGAGTTCCGCGATGCCGGTACCAGTGCCTACCTCGAGCGCATGTCGCGGGTCGCCGGCCTTGTCGCCGAAGGCCTGGGCCTGCCCGAAGACGACGTGCGGACCATCGAGATGGCGGCCCCGCTGCACGACATGGGCAAGATCGCCATTCCGGACGCGGTCCTGATGAAGCCCGGCAAGCTCGACGAGGACGAGATGGCGGTGATGCGCCGGCACCCGCGCATCGGCCACGAGCTGCTCAGCGGCAGCCAGAACCGCTTCATCCAGGTGGGGTCGATGATCGCCCTGCGCCACCACGAGCGGTACGACGGCAGCGGCTATCCCGACGGACTGGCTGGCGAGGCGATTCCGCTGGAAGCACGCATCGTGGCCGTGGCCGACGTCTTCGACGCGCTGATTTCGCCGCGGCCATACAAGGAGGCATGGACGGTCGACGCCGCCCTGGCCTACCTGTACGCGCAGCGCGGCCGCCTGTTCGACCCGGAATGCGTCGATGCGCTCATGCGCGGCCGCGAGCGCCTGCAGCAGATATGCGAGCAGTATTCGACCGCTTCCGCGCGTCCAGGGGGGCTGGCCCGTGGCTGAAGCCTACGCCTGGTTCCGCGAGCGCCTTTCCGGCCGCCCCGACAGCGAGCACGGGCAGGCGCTGGTGCGCATCGTCCTGATCCTGCTGATCCTGAGCTACGTGCTGTTGCCGTCTTCGCGCGCGGGGCTCGAGCCGGGCCAGTACCGCACGGTGCTGGCGATCGTGCTGACCGGGCTCACCCTGAGCCTGGGTATCTTCACGGCCTTGCTGGCCCATCCGGGCCGATCCGACGCACGTCGCGTGGTCGGCATGCTGGCCGACTACGGATTGATGGCCGCCGGCATGATCGCGATGGGCGAGCCGCTGGCCTGGGTTTATGTCGTGGTGATGTGGGTGACCGTGGGCAACGGCCTGCGCTACGGCACCCGCTACCTCTACGTGGCCGTGGCAATGGCGCTCGCCAGTTTCGGCACGGTGCTCCTGACCAATGATTTCTGGGCCCAGGTCCGCGGCCTGGGTATCGGCCTCCTGGTCGGCCTGGCGGCGGTGCCGCTGTACCTGTCCAGCCTGCTCAAGCAGCTCACCCGCGCCACCGAGGAAGCGCGGCGCGCCAGCGAGGCCAAGAGCCGGTTCCTGGCCAACATGAGCCACGAATTCCGCACCCCGCTCAACGGCCTGGGCGGCATGTCCGAGCTGCTGGGGACCACGAGGCTGGATGACGAGCAGCGCGAATGCGTGCGCACCATCCAGGCTTCCACGCGCACGCTGATGGCGCTGGTCGAGGACGTGCTCGACATCTCCGCGATCGAGGCCGGCAAGCTCAAGCTCAACCTGCAGGACTTCTCGCCGCGCGAACTGGTCGGCAGCATCGGCCTGATCCTGCATCCGCAGGCCCGGGTCAAGAACCTCGATTACCTGGTGGTGATCGGCGACGACGTGCCCGAGCAGGTCAACGGCGATGCCGGCCACGTGCGCCAGGTGCTGCTGAACCTGGTCGGCAACGCGGTGAAGTTCACCGACCAGGGCCGGGTCCGGGTCGATGTCGAGGCGGTCCCGGGCGCCGCGGACGACACCCGCACGCGCCTGCGCTTCTCGGTGACCGACACCGGCATCGGCATTCCGGCCGCGATGCGCGGCCGCCTCTTCGAGGCCTTCGAGCAGGCCGATGCGGGCCTGGCGCGGCGCTATGGCGGCACCGGACTGGGCACCACGATCGCCAAGGGCCTGGCCGAGGCGATGGGCGGCCGGATCGGTTTCGAGAGCATCGAGGGCCGGGGCAGCCGCTTCTGGGTCGAGATCCCGTTCGCTGCACCGCTGGAGCGCTCGGCGCGCGTGGCCATGGCGCCGGTCGCCGAGGTGGAGAGCGAGACCGCGCTGCGCGACGCCGGCGGCAACGTCATCGCCTTCGCCGACCCGTTCCTGCGCCACCGCGCGCGCGTGCGCAGCATGCAGTTGCTGGTGGCCGACGACTACGAAGCCAATCGGATGGTCCTGCAGCGCCTCCTGCAGAAAGCCGGGCACCGCGTCACCTCGGTCGAGGGTGGCGAGGAAGTGCTCGACGCGATGGCGGCGAGCGAATACGACGCGGTGATCGTCGACCTGCACATGCCCGGGGTGAGCGGGTTGGACCTGCTCAAGCAGGTGCGGGTGATGCAGGCCGGGGGTGGCCCGCGGACGCCGGTGATCGTACTGAGCGCCGATGTGACTCCCGAGTCGATCCAGCGCTGCGAGCAGGCCGGGGCCTACGCCTTCCTGGCCAAGCCCGTCGCCGCTGCCCGCCTGCTGGAAACGCTCTCGGACGTCGCAGCGCAGCGCGGCCGCCGCAATGCGACCCTGGCGCAGCGTCCGGCTGCGGGTGCCGAAGCGCCGGCCGGCGTGCTGGACAGCTCGGTCCTGGACGAACTGGCGGCGATGGGCATGGGCGACGAGTTCGAGCGCGAGTTCATCAGCCACTGCCTGGCCGACGCCGACGGTTGCATCGGAGCGATGTCGCACGCGGCCGAGGCCGCTGACTGGGCCCGGCTGCGTGACCATGCGCATGCGATCAAGGGCGTGGCGGCGAACATGGGCCTGGTGCGGGTCGCCGAGCAGGGCAGCGAGCTGATGCGCCTGGCCGACTGGCAGATCCGCAACGAGTGGCGGCAGCGGATCGCGATGCTCAACGCCGCCTTGACCCAGGGTCGGGATGCGCTGCTGGCGCGCCAGCAGGCACGCGGCAGCGTACGCGACGGCGGCGGCAACGAGTCCGGCTGACAAGCGCGCCTTCTTCTGGCGTTCCGGGCCGACCGGACGATGCGCCAGGAAAAACGTAATCCCCAGAAAAGCGAAGGCCCGGCATCCTGCCGGGCCCGATCTTCCCCCTGACACTGCCGGCCGGAGGGCCGCAGTGATCGATCAGGCGGCTTCCGAACTGGCCCTCCGGGCCTGCGCGCGCACGATGCGTTCCATCGTCCGCAGCGACTTCTCGCCCAGCGCCAGGGCGGTGTCGACCCACACTTCAGTGATGCCCATCAGTTCCTCGTAGCTGACCGGCTGGCCGATCTTGCGCACGGCGTTCATCGCCAGGTGCGAATGCGGAGCCCGCTGGTGCTGGCGGATCAGGTCCTGCACCGCCGATTCGCCCTGGCCCTTGGGAACCAGCACGTCGACCACGCCGAGGCGATACATCTCCTCGCTGCTGTAGACCTCGCCGCTGAGGATCATCTTCTCGGCCTGGCGCGCGGTGACGCGCTTGCACAGGAACGAGTAGGCGCCCATGCCCGGGAACAGGCCGAACAGCACTTCGGGCAGGCCCATGCCGACGCCTTCCTCGGCGACGATCGTGTGGCAGGCCAGCGCCATTTCCAGGCCGCCGCCCAGGGCGTCGCCCTGGATCAGGGCCACGGTATGCATGTCGCCGCCGAAGCCGGTGTGGACGTGGTGAACGCCTTCGACGCAGCGGCGGGCGTAGGCGAGCAGGCGTTCGCGATTGCCCTCGATGATCAGCTTCCTGAACAGATCGAGGTCGCCGCCAAGGTTGTAGGCACTGGCGGCGGAGGCCAGCACGAAATGGCGCAGGCGGCCCTGGTGGCGCTGCGATTCGCGCAGCGTGATGGAGCTCATGTAGCTCCACATGTCCTCGAGCATCTCGAAGCGGCAACACGGACGCACGCCGGCCTGGGCGGCGTCGGCATGCATGTACAGCCAATGGGCGCTGCCATCCGGCGGCGTCTGCACGCGGATGGTGGGGAAGTTGTGGGTGCGCTGCAGTTTCTCGATCGTGCTCATGGCGGTCTCCGGGGGCGGCTTGACCTGCCGGCGTGACGGCAGGCGGGGGATGTTGCCCGGCCATGCTACACCTGAACGAACAATTAAAAGTGGCTGGCCGCTGAGCCCGAAAACCTGCGTGGACGAGTTGTTAAGAGCGCCGGAGAGCGCCCCTGCATGGGGGCGGGCAGAAGCCGGGGGCCGTTGCCACGGCCCGACCCGGAGGCCGGACCAGACCGCACCCGTATGGACGCGCGGGTGGGCCCGGGCCTGGGCGCCCGGGCCGGGGGCGGCCTCAGTGGGCGCTGGCGCCTGGGGCCGGCGCTGGGCCACGCAGCTCCTTGCGCAGGATCTTGCCGACGTTGGTCTTAGGCAGCTCGGTGCGGAACTCGATCTGGCGCGGCTGCTTGTAGCCGGTCAACGCCTCGCGGCAATGGGCCTTGATCTGTTCGGCGGTCAGCGACGGGTCCTTCTTGACCACGAACAGCTTCACTGCCTCGCCCGAACGCTCGTCCGGCACGCCGATGGCGGCCACTTCCAGCACGCCGGGCATCGCCGCGACCACGTCCTCGACCTCGTTGGGGTACACGTTGAACCCCGAGACCAGGATCATGTCCTTCTTGCGGTCGACGATATAGACGAAGCCGCTGGGTTCGATCCGGGCCATGTCGCCGGTGTGCAGCCAGCCGTCGGCGTCGATCACCTGGGCCGTTTCCTCGGGACGCTGCCAATAGCCCTTCATCACCTGCGGACCCTTGACGCACAGCTCGCCGACTTCGCCGTGGGGCAGGATGTTGCCGTCGTCGTCCTTGACGCACACGTCGGTGGACGGGATCGGCAGGCCGATCGAGCCGTTGAACTCCTTGATGTCCAGCGGGTTGATGCAGGCTGCCGGCGACGTCTCGGTCAGGCCGTAGGCCTCGACCAGGGTGACGCCGGTGACCTGCCTCCAGCGCTCGGCGACCGCGCGCTGCACCGCCATGCCGCCGCCCAGGGTCACCTTCAACGAGGAGAAATCGACCTCGTCGAAGCCCGGGGTATTGAGCAGGCCGTTGAACAGCGTGTTGACGCCGGTGATCGCGGTGAAGCGCGTGCCCTTGAGCTCCTTGACGAAGCCCGGCATGTCGCGCGGATTGGTGATCAGGTGGTTGAGGCCGCCCAGTTCCATGAAGACCAGGCCGTTCGCCGTCAACGCGAAGATGTGGTACAGCGGCAGCGCGGTGATGATCACTTCCTTGCCGCGCTCGAGCTTGTTGGCGCCCAGCCAGGCCGAGGCCTGCTGCATGTTCGCCACCAGGTTGCGATGGGTCAGCATCGCGCCCTTGGCCACGCCGGTGGTGCCGCCGGTGTACTGCAGGAAGGCGATGTCGCCGGGATCGATGTCCACCTGGGGCAGGGTGTGGCGCTTGCCCACCGCCAGCGCCTCGCGGAAACGCACCGAGCCGGGAATGTCGTAGTCCGGCACCATCTTCTTCACGTACTTCAGTACGAAGTTGACGATGGCGCCCTTGGGGAAGCCGATCATGTCGCCCAGGCCGGTGGTGATCACCTGCTTGAGCGGCGTGTCGGCCAGCACTTCCTGCACGGTGTGGCCGAAGTTGTCGACCACGACGATGGCCGCGGCGCCCGCGTCGACCAGCTGGTGCTTGAGTTCGCGCGCGGTGTAGAGCGGATTGACGTTGACCACGGTCATGCCGGCGCGCAGCACGCCGAACGTCGCGATCGGATACTGCAGGCAGTTGGGCATCATGAGCGCGACGCGATCGCCCTTCTTGAGGCCCAGTTCGCCCAGCAGGTACGCGGCGAACTGCGCGCTGAGCACGTCGACTTCGGCGTAGGTCATGACCTTGCCGAAGTTGCTGTAGGCCGGCCGATCCCCATAGCGGGACACGGAAGAGGCGAACACCGCCGAGATGGAACGGTACTCGTCCGGATCGATTTCGGCAGGCACACCCTGCGGATAGCTCTGCAGCCAAGGACGATCCGGATTCATTGCGCCTCCTCCCGAGGTGATGTGGCGGTCATGCAGTGTCGCTTTCCGCCGCCGTGGATGTGAGCATACCGTCCCGGATGGAAAAGGCGAAGCCATGAAAAGCGGACTGGGTGGGGCGAGGGTCGTTCTCCTTGTCGCGTGTGCGATGGCGATGGCGGTGGCATTGGCCGGCTGCAGTCGAATGCCGCCGGATCAACGCCTGCGCGAGCAGTTGTCGACGATGCAGGACGCCCTCGAGCAGCGACAGGCGGGTGCCTTCATGGACGGCGTCGCGGACGACTTCGGAGGCAATGACGGCATGGATCGTGCTGCGTTGCAGCAGATCGTCCGCGCCCAGATGCTGGCGAACGCGAACATCGGCCTGACCCTGGGGCCGGCCGATGTGGAGGTGCAGGGCGACCGTGCCACGGTCCGCTTCAGTGCGATGGCGACCGGTGGCAGCGGACGTTTCCTGCCCGACCGCGCGCAGGCCTGGGACGTCACCAGCGGCTGGCGCGACGAAGGGGGAGCGTGGCGCCTGTACTACGCGGAGTGGCAACCGAAATAGACGGGTATATCCTGCGGGAAAGCGCGCATCCGCCACCTCAGCAGGATCGCGCGGTCGTCTTCGACCGGCTGGTACAGCGCATACGGCGCGCTGCCGTGGCGAGTGGGAATGCGCCGGACGCACACCGGATGCCCCGCACCGTGCATGCGGGGCTTCCGCGACCCGCCCGCTAGGCGGCCTTGCGTGCCGCCAGCTGCCGCAGCACGTACTGCAGCAGGCCGCCATGGCGGAAGTATTCGACTTCCTTGGGCGTCAGCAGCAGGACGTGCGCGGTGAACGCGACCGTGCTGCCATCGGCGCGGCGCGCAGTGACCTGCGCGGTACGGCTGCTGCCGTCGGCCAGGCCGGTGATCGCGTAGGTCTCGGTGCCGTCCAGTCGCAGGACCTGCGCGTTCTGGCCTTCCTGGAACTGCAGCGGCAACACGCCCATCCCGACCAGGTTGGAGCGATGGATGCGCTCGAAGCTCTCCGCGATCACCGCCTTGACCCCGAGCAGGTTGGTGCCCTTGGCGGCCCAGTCGCGCGAGGAGCCGGTGCCGTACTCCTTGCCGGCGATGACCAGCAAAGGCGTGCCGTCGGCCTTGTAGCGCATGGCCGCGTCGTAGATCGACATCTTCGCGGGCTGGCCACCATCGGTGCCCGTTGCGCCGAAGTACAGCGTGTTGCCGCCTTCTTCGCCGCCGAAGAACAGGTTCTTGATGCGGATGTTGGCGAAGGTCCCGCGCACCATCACGTCATCGTTGCCGCGGCGGCTGCCGTAGCTGTTGAAGTCCGCCGGCTGCACGCCGCGCGACTGCAGGAAGCGGCCGGCCGGTGAATCCTTCTTGATGTTGCCGGCCGGGGAAATGTGGTCGGTGGTGATCGAATCGCCGAACAGGCCGAGCACGCGCGCGCCGTGGATGTCGTCGATGGTGCCGACGGCCATGGTCATGCCGTCGAAGTAGGGCGGGTTCTTGATGTAGGTGGAGGCGTCGTCCCAGGCGTACAGCTCGCCATCGGGCGAATCGATCGTGTTCCAGCGACTGTCGCCCTTGAACACGTCGGCATAGTTCTGCTTGAACATCTCCGGACCGATGGTCGCGGCGATGACGTCGCCGATTTCCTTCGTGGTCGGCCAGATGTCCTTGAGGAAGACCGGCTGTCCGTCGCGGTCGGTGCCCAGTGGTTCGGTGGTCAGGTCGATGTCGGTGGTGCCGGCCAGTGCGTAGGCGACCACCAGTGGCGGCGAGGCCAGGTAGTTCATCTTCACTTCGGGATGGACCCGGCCTTCGAAATTGCGGTTGCCCGACAGCACCGACGCCACTACCAGGTCCCCGGAGGCGACGCCGGCGCTGACCTCGACCGGCAGCGGTCCGGAATTGCCGATGCAGGTCGTGCAGCCATAGCCGACGATGTAGAAGCCGACCTTCTCCAGCTCCTTCAGCAGTCCCGCTTTTTCGAGGTAGTCGGTGACCACGCGCGAACCCGGGCCGAGGGAGGTCTTCACCCACGGCTTGCGGTCGAGGCCGCGGGCGGCCGCGTTGCGCGCCAGCAGGCCCGCGCCGACCATGACCGCCGGGTTGGACGTGTTGGTGCACGAAGTGATGGCGGCGATGACCACCGCGCCATCCCTGAGCTTGACCGGTTGCCCGTCGATCTCGATGTGCGCCACGCCCTTCTGCAGTGCATCGTTCCCGACCGCGGCCGCGCCGCCCTCGGCGATGAAGTCGGCCACTTCCGGGCTGCGCCGGTCGCGGTTGGCGGTGAGCCCGACCAGCGCATCGCGGTAGTTCTGCTTGACGTCTTCCAGCAAGACGCGGTCCTGCGGGCGCTTGGGCCCGGCCAGCGACGGCCTCACCTCGCCCATGTCCAGGTGCAGGGTGGCGCTGTAGCGCGCAGGCGCCGCGCCGGGCTCGTGCCACAGGCCCTGTGCCTTCGCGTAAGCCTCGACCAGCGCGATCTGCGCCTCGCTGCGACCGGACAGGCGCAGGTAGCTCAACGATTCGGCATCGATCGGGAAGATGCCGCAGGTCGCGCCGTACTCCGGGGCCATGTTGCCGATGGTGGCGCGGTCGGCCAGTGGCAGGTGTTGCAGGCCGTCGCCGTAGAACTCGACGAACTTGCCGACTACCCCGTGCTTGCGCAGCATCTGGGTGACGGTGAGCACCAGGTCGGTGGCGGTGGCGCCCTCGGGCAGCCTGCCGGTGAGCTCGAAGCCGACGACCTGCGGAATCAGCATCGAGGAAGGCTGGCCGAGCATCGCCGCCTCGGCCTCGATGCCGCCCACGCCCCAACCCAGCACGCCGATACCGTTGATCATGGTGGTGTGGGAGTCGGTGCCGAATACGGTGTCAGGGTAGGCCCAGGCTTCGCCGTTTGCGTCGCCGGTCATCACGACCCGGGCCAGGTTCTCCAGGTTCACCTGGTGGACGATGCCGGTGTTCGGTGGCACCACCCTGAAGTCGGAAAATGCCTTCTGGCCCCAGCGCAGGAACGCGTAACGCTCCTGGTTGCGCTCGAATTCGATGCGGCCGTTGATGTCCAGGGCGTCGGCCCTGCCGAACACATCCACCTGCACGGAATGGTCGATCACCAGTTCGGAGGGAATCAGCGGATTGATCTGTTCCGGCCGGCCGCCGAGCTTGACCACCGCATCGCGCATGGCGGCCAGGTCGACGACGCAGGGCACGCCGGTGAAGTCCTGCAGCACCACGCGCGCGGGCATGAACGCGATCTCGATATCAGGCTCGGCCTTCGGATCCCACCTGGCCACCGCTTCGATATGGGCAGGCAGCACCGTGACCCCGTCCTCGTGGCGGAGCAGGTTCTCCAGCAGGATCTTCATCGAATAGGGCAGGTGGGCCAGGTCGAAGCGCTGTCCGAGCTTGGGCAGGCTTGCGTAGGCATAGGACTGTCCGCCGACGTCCAGGCGGCTGCGGGTGGCGAAGGAATCGCGCATGGGGCGGGCTCCTGTAGCTGCGTCGCCACACTCCGGTGGCGACTGAAGGGTTCACGGCATTATCCGGTGGATTGGATGACGCGTCCGTGGCCGGTGGCAATCCACCGTTGGGGGGAGGCATTGGCCGGGGATCGGACCCCGCCATTGTGCGCCGGTGAAGCGTATGCCGGTTTGAGTATGCATGGAATGGTATGTATCATTGCGTCATACCGATTCCGTCGTGGAGAGGCCCATGGAAGCCATCGTCGCCGAGCGAGGCCAGATCACCTTGCCCAAGGCCGTGCGCGATGCGCTGGGCCTGACCAAGGGCAGCGTACTCAAGGTCGAGCTGGAGGGTAGCCGGATCGTGCTGCGCAAGAGCGTGGACGATGCGATCTCCCGGGTCCGTGGCCGCTTCGCGCTCGACGCGGCCGCACAGGCCGGCGAGGACTGACGGCTGATGATCGCCATCGACGCCCCGGTGCTGGTGGAGTTGCTGACCGACGGCCCGCAGGCCGACGCGGCCGAAGCCTGCCTGCGGCAATGCCTGGTCGGAGGGCGCGTGGTGGTCGCCGATGCGGCGCTGGCGGAGTTGTGCGCGCGCCTGAAGAACGGCGCCGAAGCATTGGGTGCGCTGGAAGAGATGGGCATCCACTTCAATGCGCTGGAGGCCAAGTCGGCGATACGCGCTGGCGAGATGTGGCGCCGCCAGCGCCAGCGCGGCGACGAACCGCGGCCGATGGCCGGATTCCTCGTCGGCGCGCACGCCCTGCTGCAGTGCGATGCGCTGATCACTACCGATGCGGCGTTCTATCGCGAGTATTTCAAGGGCCTGAAACTGGTCGTTCCCCAGGCCTGACCCGTTCCTTTTTTGTTGGATCCCCCGGAGAGTTCCCATGTTGGAAGCCTATCGCCACCACGCCGCCGAACGCGCCGCCCTCGGCATCCCGCCGCTGCCGCTGAGCGCGCCGCAGACCGCCGCCGTCATCGAGCTGCTGAAGAACCCGCCGGCCGGCGAAGAGCAGTTCCTCGTCGACCTGATCACCCACCGCGTGCCCGCCGGCGTCGACGACGCCGCCAAGGTCAAGGCTTCGTACCTGGCCGCACTGGCCTTCGGCAGCGAGAAGAACGCGCTGATCCCGCGCGAGCGCGCCACCGAGCTGCTGGGCACCATGCTCGGCGGTTACAACGTCTCGCCGCTGATCGAGCTGCTCGACGATGCCGCCGTTGGGTCCATCGCCGCCGACGGCCTGAAGAAGACCCTGCTGGTGTTCGACCAGTTCCATGACGTCGAAGAGAAGGCCAAGGCCGGCAACGCGAATGCGAAGGCCGTTCTGCAGAGCTGGGCCGACGCGGAATGGTTCACCAGCCGCCCGGAAGTGCCGCAGAGCCTGACGATCACCGTGTTCAAGGTGCCGGGCGAGACCAACACCGACGACCTGTCGCCGGCGCCCGACGCGACCACCCGCCCGGACATCCCGCTGCACGCGCTGGCGATGCTCAAGAACACGCGCGAAGGCGCGCCGTTCGTGCCGGAGGAGGACGGCAAGCGTGGTCCGATCGCTGAAATCCTGTCGCTGAAGGACAAGGGCCACCTGGTCGCCTATGTCGGCGACGTGGTCGGCACCGGTTCGTCGCGCAAGTCGGCGACCAACAGCGTGCTGTGGTTCACCGGCGAGGACATCCCGTTCATCCCGAACAAGCGCTTCGGCGGCGTCTGCCTGGGCAGCAAGATCGCCCCGATCTTCTACAACACCATGGAAGACGCCGGCGCGCTGCCGATCGAGCTGGACGTTTCGCAGATGGGCCACGGCGACGTGGTCGAGCTGCGCCCCTACGACGGCAAGGCGCTCAAGGACGGGCAGGTCATCGCGCAGTTCCAGGTCAAGTCCGAGGTCCTGTTTGACGAGGTGCGTGCCGGTGGCCGCATCCCGCTGATCGTCGGCCGCGGCCTGACCGCCAAGGCGCGCGAGTCGCTGGGCCTGCCGGCCTCGGACCTGTTCCGCCTGCCGCAGCAGCCGGTCGACAGCGGCAAGGGCTTCTCGCTGGCGCAGAAGATGGTCGGCCGTGCCTGCGGCCTGGCCGAAGGGCAGGGGGTGCGCCCGGGCGCCTACTGCGAGCCGAAGATGACCTCGGTCGGTTCGCAGGACACCACCGGCCCGATGACCCGCGACGAGCTGAAGGACCTGGCCTGCCTGGGCTTCTCGGCCGACCTGGTGATGCAGTCGTTCTGCCACACCGCCGCGTATCCGAAGCCGGTGGACGTGAAGACCCACCACACCCTGCCGGAGTTCATCTCCACCCGCGGCGGCATCTCGCTGCGTCCGGGCGACGGCGTGATCCACAGCTGGCTCAATCGCATGCTGCTGCCTGACACCGTCGGCACCGGTGGCGACTCGCACACCCGCTTCCCGGTGGGCATTTCGTTCCCGGCCGGTTCCGGCCTGGTCGCGTTTGCAGCGGCCACCGGCGTGATGCCGCTGGACATGCCCGAGAGCGTGCTGGTCCGTTTCAAGGGCCAGATGCAGCCGGGCGTGACCCTGCGCGACCTGGTCAACGCGATCCCGCTTTACGCGATCAAGGCCGGTCTTCTGACCGTGGCCAAGGCCGGCAAGAAGAACATCTTCTCCGGCCGCATCCTGGAAATCGAAGGCCTGCCGCAGCTGAAGGTCGAGCAGGCGTTCGAGCTGTCCGACGCCTCGGCCGAGCGTTCGGCCGCAGGCTGCACGGTGCGCCTGGACAAGGAGCCGATCATCGAATACCTCACCAGCAACATCACGCTGCTGAAGTGGATGATCGCCGAAGGCTATGCCGACGCCCGTTCGCTGGCCCGCCGCATCAAGAAGATGGAAGAGTGGCTGGCCAACCCGCAGCTGCTCGAGCCTGATGCCGACGCCGAGTACGCCGCGGTCATCGAGATCGACCTGGCCGATGTGCATGAGCCGATCGTGGCCTGCCCGAACGACCCGGACGACGTGAAGACCCTGTCCCACGTCGCCGGTGCGACGATCGACGAGGTGTTCATCGGGTCGTGCATGACCAACATCGGCCACTTCCGCGCCGCGGCCAAGCTGCTGGAAGGCAAGCGCGACATCCCGACCCGCCTGTGGGTCGCGCCCCCGACCAAGATGGACGCATCCGAGCTGACCAAGGAAGGCCATTACGGCACCTTCGGCACCGCCGGCGCGCGCATGGAGATGCCGGGCTGCTCGCTGTGCATGGGCAACCAGGCGCAGGTGCGCGAGGGCGCGACCGTGTTCTCGACCTCGACCCGCAACTTCCCCAACCGCCTGGGCCGCAACTCCAACGTCTACCTGGGCTCGGCGGAACTGGCGGCGATCTGCTCGCGCCTGGGCCGGATCCCGAGCAAGGCCGAGTACATGGCCGACATCGGCGTGCTGGATGCCAGCGGCAACGAGATCTACCGCTACATGAACTTCGACCAGATCGAGGAGTACCAGGACGTGGCGAAGACCGTCGCGGCCTGACGCATCTGAATCAACGGAAAACTGAAAGGCCCGGCCATGCGCCGGGCTTTTTTGTGCAGCGACGCCAAGATCAGATCCGCAGCACGCCGACGAAGTTCTGCAGCCACTCGCCCAGGTTCGGGGTCAGCGTGGCCGCCAGCATCAGCAGCAGGACCAGCAGCTTGGCCCCGAGGATCCGCATCAGGTCCATCAGCGACACGTGTTGCGCATCCTTGGTGAACATCTGCCCGATCAGCGGTGCGCGTTCCAGCGAGATCGACAGCCAGGCGCTGACCGCGAAGGCCAACGTCATCGAGCCCAGCGCCACCGCGCTCTGTTCCCACTCCAGCGCGAACGGGAACACCTCCTGCATCGCCAGCAACACCACCGGCGCAGCGAACGCGGCCCACAGGCAGCTGCGCACGCAGGTCAGGCCGAACTTCATTTCGGCCGCCGTCTGGTCACGCCAGCGAGCCAGGCGTGCGCGCTGGTCGGTCGATGCGATCGCGGCCTGGACATCGGCCGGATCGGGCACCGGCCAAGGGTCGTCGCCACGCTCCAGCGCCAGCCAGTCCTCGTCGTGGAACACTGCGGCCAGCGGCGAGCGCGGCGACATGCCCAGCCAGTGCGGATTGGGCCAGTCGGCGGGGAGGGCGCCATCGGGCAGGCGTTCGATCACATGGTCGCGCAGGTCGCGGCCCAGTCGGACCAGGCGGCCGTTCTGCAGCAATGCCTGCGACAGGAAGAACACGCCCAGTCCGAGCAGTGCCAGGGCGAGCGCGCCTGGCATGCGCGCGCCGTCGACCGCTTCGGGCATCCGGCTGCCCCAGTAGGCCAGTGGCGCCAGCACCGCGGCGATGGCCAGCAGGATGGAACTGAAGGTGTAGCGGCGGCTCAGGTAGCGGCCGGCATCGAACTCCGCCGGCGCATGCCGCAGGTGGATCGCGCAGCGCCGGTTCCAGGCGCGCAGCCGGGTCATCACCAGCCCGGCGAACCACAGGTACAGGGCGAACATCGCCCACAGGGTGACCCGGTCGCGGCCGTGGATCAGGTCGAGCGCGCCGCGCATGGCGCCGCGGAACTGCTCGGTCAGCAACAGGTGGCCCCAGCGCACCGCGAACAGCAGCAGCGTGGCCAGCGCGAGCAGCGCCAGCAGCGCGCAGGCCAGCGAGGGGGCGCTGTACGCAGGACGGCCGGCCGCCGATGCCAGTCGCGAAGCGTGGCCCTCGGTGCCGCCCCGCAGCAGCCGGTCCAGCCGCCACCCGGTCTCGCGCAGCGCATAGCGCACCGGCGGCAGCACCGTGCGCCCGGGACGCGAGGACAGCATCAACCACAGGCTGGCGATCAGCGCCAGGCTGGACGCGGCGACCAGCATCGGCAGCACCAGGTTGAGCGAGAGCACGCGGAAGTCGGCGGCGATGAGGGTGCTGCGTGCGCGGGCCCGCCAGGTGCCGGTGTTTTGGGTCGCGCTGGATCCGGGCACCGCAGGCGCATCGTCGAGCCGCATGTAGGTGTCAGGTTCCAGGCCCTGGATTCCGGCCAGCGTGACCACGCTCAGCGGCGAACGATTGCGACCACCGGGGGCCGGCACCATGTCTTCCGTTGCCTGCGTTCCCGTGGCCTGGGACGCAAGCAGTTCCTGGCTGGCACGGAACAGGTTGGCCGCATAGTCGGTCGGGAAGGCGAAGATGCGCCGGGTTCCGGGCACGATCTCGCGCTCGCCGGCGCCCTCGCGCGGGCGCTGGCATTCGGTGCGATAGCGGCGCCTGCCTTCGACCACGTCCACGTAGCAGGCCTGCATGCGGCCGTTGGCGACCATCAGGGTGCCGCGGTTGGCGCGCCGGTACTCGGGATGGGCGAGCAGGTGGTCGCCTTCCAGCGCCACCGGTATCGCCCCCGGCACCGAGCGTCGCACCACCGCGAGCATGAACAGCCGGTCGCGCACGTCGGTCGCCACCACCATCACCGCGCGCGGTCGCACGTAGACGTTCAAGGCGTCCATCAGCTGTTGCAGGCTCAGTTCGTCCGAGCGCGTGCTCAGCTGCGGCTGGTAGACCGGCGGCAGATCCAGGCTGGCGCCGGCGTCGCGCATGTCCAGCTCGAGGAAACGGCGGGTGACCAGTTGCGGATTCTTCGCTGCCTCGCGATCGAGATTGGCGTGTTCGGCACGGATCGCGGAAATATTCTGCGGGAACTGCAGGTAGGTCGGTTGCGGGCTGCCGGCGCAGGTCGGAGCCTTTTCGCCCATCGCTTCGGCGGCGGCGCGCTCGCCACCCAGCTGGGTGCGGGTCTCCTGGGTGCCCTGGCCGAATGCGGACTCTTCGGTCAGCACCACCACCTCGCCCGGGCAGATGCCATGCACGACTTCCAGGTAGGCGAACAGGTGGGCCATCTGCGCCAGCTGGTCCCACTGGGCGAAGGTGCGGTAACGGACCGAATATCGACCCGCCGGATCATCCTGCTCGATCAGCCGGTTGCTGGCGACCGTCGCCGACGGGCTCATCAGGTCCAGGTGCAGCCCGGCCTGCTGGGCGATGCCGGAAATCGAAGCCAGCGATCCGGAGAAGGTGGGGCCGAGCACCGCCACGCGTGCGGTGGCGCCAAGTTCGGCAGGAGCGCCGGTCATGCATGCGGCGCCGCCATCGTCCCTGCCCGGCCGCTCGCCGCCGGCGTTGAGCGCGATGGCCTGGCGCACGGCCCGGCACAATGCCAGCCGCTGCACGCCGAAGGTCGGTGATTCGCCCACCAGGTAGAGGACGAAGTAGCGCGTGCGCGGTCCCGCATTTTCGGGATCGCGCCAGGCATCGTTGCGGAACACGAGGACGCCGGGCGTGCTGCGGAATGGTCGCGGCGGCGGCCCGTCGCTTTTTTCGGCCACGACCGGCCAGGGCATCGCATGGCCCTGCAGCACGTAGCCGCCGAACTGGAAGCTTCGCACCAGCGTGGCCACTTCGATGTCGAACGAACGCCCCAGCCGCGACTCGACCGGGTCGGGCAGGGTGGCCACCGCGGCCTGCCAGTAGGCGCCGGTGCGCGCACTCACGCCGGGGAGCGGATCGAACACGTCGCGCACTGCCGCCGAATCGACCAGTACGCCTTCGCCGCGCGCAGCCGGATCCGGTTCGACCGCCGCTTCCACGCCGGGCGGTGCGGGCGGTGCGGGCAGGGCCACGGTGGCATCGGCGCGCGCGTGCAGGCCCAGTGCCAGCACGGGCACCAGCAGCAGGCCGGCCACTGTGCCTTTCGCGCGCGCGCGGCATGCGGCCCATGCTCGGCCGGCGACGCCGGTCACCGCCTCCATCTCGCCTCTCCTCGTTCCAGCCGGCGGGCGCGAGGCGCCCGCTCAGGCCTTGTGGATCAGGTCGAACACCAGCCGCTGCAGCGCCTTGTCGTCGTCCAGGCTGCCGTGGGTGGTGGCCTCGGTCGAACGGCTGGAACTGCCGTCGATTGCCGTGGCGCTGGGCAACCGGGCGATGTCCGAATGCGGGCTGGCCACCGCCATCATCTGCGCGCCCCACGGCAGGGTGGCGCGAGCCGGCACCAGGTCGCGCTCCAGGCCCAGGATCGGCGTCTCCTTCTTGTCCTCGAACGAGCGCGAGACCAGGTATAGCAGCGAATGGCCGTAGGGCTTGCAGGTCGGGTCGGCGCGCTCGGCCGCATCGGTCAGGTGCGCCACCAGCAGCTTGGTCCCGGTCTTCAGTACCGCCTTGCCCAGGGTGCGGTCGAACTCGTCGACCCGCACCGCCGGCGCGATCAGGCTGACCGAGCGCAGGTCGAAACCGGCCTGGATGGCCGCCGCGCCCAGGTGCGAATGGAGGATGCCGCCGGCCGAGTGTCCGATCAGGTGCAGCCGGATCTTCGGCAACCCGTATTCCTTGCCCTTGGCCTTGTACAGGTCGAACAGCATGCGCACGCCCGACCCGGGGTTGCTGCTGATCCGGGCCGCGTTCTCCTTCATTTCGCTCCACAGCGGACGACCCAGCGGGCGGGCGATACCTTCCACGCGCTGGTTCCACCATTCCTTCCAGTTGTCCTTGACCTTCTGCCACGCGCCGGATGCGCGCGCCTCGTCCGGTGCGATCTTGTCCTCGATCATGTTGGTGACGGTCTTGATCGCGCCGGTTTCCCACATCAGGAACACCGGGAAGATCTTCTCGTCATAGAGTTTCGGTACCCACAGCTTGGCCGACTGGGCCGCCGCGTCCTCGTTGTTGAGGCCGCCGTGGGCGTAGATGGCGATGTCCACCGCCTGGTTGGCGCGCATGCCCCACTTGCGGCAGGCCTCCTTGAGGTGGATGCGCAACAGCGCGTCCACGTCCGATTCCTGGGTGCGGAACTGGCCGCGCTGGCTCAGCTTGCCGTTGTTCTCCATGTTGATGATGAACGGGCTCAGCTCGTGCGCGGCCAGGATCGGATTGCTGGAAACCACGCCCTTGCCGCTGGTATCGATGCGCAGCGAGGTCGCATCGGCGATCGCCTCGTGCTCGGCGGTGACCACGCCCAGCTGCGCGACCCAGCAGTCCATCGCGTTCTCCAGCCAGTCGCTGTAGCGCAGCACCGCCAGTCCACTCTTGCCCCAGACATTGCCCCAGGAGTTGTGGACGATGAAACCGTCGCGCGTGTAGCCGACGATGGCGAATGCATGCCCGCCGTCGGGGCTGCCGGTCTTGCGCTTGATCACCGGCAGGTCGGCCGGGTCTTCCGGTCGCGGCACCGGCTGGTCGAGCAGGAGTTCTTCCCAGCCGCCATGGGTGAAGGCGCTGGCGTACAGCGCGCCGACCTGGTCGATGGCCACGTGCATGTCGCGCAGCGAGCGTGGGTCCAGGCGGTAGTACGCGCCGAGCGGGCGCTTGATCGCGTCGGTCCACCAGTCCTCGCTGGCCGCCTGCTTGGGTACCGGCATGTCCATCTTCGGCCACAGCCGCGCGCTGCTGGCGCCATGGCGCAGCCAGCCCTTGAGCGCGCCGCGCAGCGAGGAGCCGGAGTCGGCCTCCGGACCGCCGTCGTCGTTCTCGGCCCACTCGTCGTAGCGGCGCGCCATGCTGTAGAGCATGAACGGCGACATCGACTCGACATGGCGGCCGGCGCGTACCAGCAGGTACTCGATCACCACCGCCAGCGAATAGCCGGTGCAGGCGCTGGTCATGCCCTGGTCGAGCATGGGCCGCACGTCCGGCGGATAGCGCACGTCCTGTGGCGCTGATGAGACCGGCGGCTGGTACTCCCAGTCGCGCAGGTCGACCGAGTCCGGCCGCACGTTGAAGACGCGGCTGGTGCGCTTGCGCGCGGTGCCCACGGCGGTCAGCTCGAGCATTTCCAGCGGCGCCATCTCCGGCCGGCCGGGTGCGACCAGCGAACGGGGCGAGGCTTTCTTCGCGGCGCCCGCGCCAGCGCGGCGCCCGCCGCGCACCGGCGCGGCCGCGTGCCGCGCGTAAGCGGCAGCCATTTTTTCGTCGTAGCGGTTCTGCCGATAACCGGGGCCGTTATAGAGGCTGGCGAACTTGGCCCAGTCCTTGCGGCGCAGCGGCACGATCAGCGGCGAGCCGGGTCGAGCCAGCAGGCTCGCGAACGCTTCCAGTTGTCCGTCGGCGCCACCGGCATTGCACTCCACGAAGCGCCCGACGCTGTCGAAACCGCACAGCGCGTAATTGAAGCCCATGATCTGGAACGCGCCCCAGCTGGCCGACTGCATCGCCGCGGCAGGGTCCAGCGCTGCGGCCTTGTCCAGGCGCTTCCATTCGCCGGCCAGCGAGCCCGAGTACTGGCGCCGGTCCCACTTGGGATAGCTGATGTTGGGATGGCTGGCGCTGTACCGCCCCGCGGTGAGGCGGTGGAAGATATGCCCTTCGAACAGGATCTTGGGCCGGCGGTCCGGCGCGGGCAGGAAGCCGCTGCCGCTGGACTCGACCTCGGCGATGGCTTTCAGGGCGGGCAGTTCGACCTGGAGGCGGGCCGCCAGCTGCTTCCACATCGCATCGCTGACGCTGCGCTTGATATCCGTGTCCATGCGGGCTCCACTCCATGACGGGTGACTACGAGGACAACGCAGGCGGGCCGTGGCTCAGGACACCAGTCGCCGCTTTCGTGAGCGGTTCAGCGCAGGTAGGTCGACAGGTCCTCGGGCAGGCGGATGTCGACCAGGCGCCAGCGCAGGCCCTGGCGCTGCAGGACGAACACCGTGCGGTGCCCGTTGGCGTGCTCGAGTGTGCCGGTGAAACGCGACAGCGATTCGTAGCGCAGGCGCGTGCCCTGCAGCGGGCGCGCCGGTTCGGCCTCCGCCCAGGTGTCGCCACCGACCGTGCGGCCGCCCGCGCGCTGCCACAGCACGTGGCCCTGCAGCAGGGCACCGATGCCAAGCGGCGTGGCCAGGGTGTCGACCGCCACGCCGCTGGCGCTGCCGGCTACCGCCAGGGCCAGGGCGCCGAAGAAGTTGCCTGCCACGTCCTCGCCGGCGGTCCGGACCATGCGATCGTCCAGCTGCGCCTTGAGGTTGACCCGCAGCCGCGGGAAGTCGACATGCCGTTCGAGGGCGGCGGCATCGCGTTGCGCGATCGCGCGTTCGATCCCGCGCACCGCCAGCCAGGGGCCGGCGGCCACCCAGGCGAGCAGCGCCAGCAGCAACAGCACGAGCGCTGCGACGATCCCGCGCAGCGGTGGCGCACGGCGGCCAGGAACGGGAGGCGGCGCGGGTTTCGGATCCATGGCTCAGAACTCCAGGTCCAGTGCAGCGCAAAGGTAGTCGATGAACGGCCCCAACGCAGCCAGGTCGGTTTCGAGGGTCTTCCTCAGGCGCGGACCGGTCATGGCCGCATCATCCAGCGGCCGCGTGAACACCCAGTTGCGGTGCTTGAGGTCGTCGATGAACTCGAAATCGGCCGGGAAGCCGCGCGGTGCGCGCGACAGCACTTCGCTGTCATCCAGTTCGAAGCGCCGCCGCAAAGCCGGCGCATGCGCGGTCTTCTTCCAGGCGCCGGGGTTGTCGAGGATGAACTGGCGCACGCGGCGCTGGGTGTCGGGCTCCGGATGCCACAGTCCGCCACCGACGAAGCTCTCGCCTGGCTGCAGGTGGACGTAGAACGACGGCGCGGGAACCTCGCGGCGACGCTCGTGGAACAGCCGCGCGCCCTGCCACGGCTTGTACGGCGACTTGTCATTGGAGAAGCGCGCGTCGCGGTAGATACGGAACAGCGATCCGCCGACCGTGCGTGGATCGGCGCGGAAGTGCGGGCTCACCGCGGCCAGTCCAGGCTGCAGGTCGGTGATCAGGCGCAGGAACGGCTGGCGCACGTGCGCCTCGTAATCCTCGCGGTGGGCTTCGAACCAGGCCTTGTCGTTGTGCCGGGACAGGCCGCGCAGGAACTTGAAACTGGCAGCGCTGAAATACGTGCTCACAGGGTCGCCTGCAGTTCGCGGCCCCAGTGCTCGAGCGGATCGAGCAGGGCCAGCTTGGACGGGTCGCCGGCGTGGGTTGCGCGCAGCGTGGCGATCTCGGCGAAGTAGCCGTCAAGACCGTACTCGGACAGTTCGCTGCCGTCGGCCAGCCGGCGGCGGCGATAGTCATCCCAGCGTCCGCGTTCGGCGGGCGTCAGGGTCTCGGGCCAGTTGCGCGCGCGATAGCGGAACAGCAGTTCAGGCAGGCGCGGGTCGCGGAAGTCGAAGGCGCGCGTGCCGAGCTCGGCCGGCGCGGTGGCGCGCACCTGGGTGCACAGCCGCTTGTCGCCTTCACCGCAGAAGCCCGAATACAGCGCGCCATCCACGTCGCCGTCGGCGTAGTCGCGGCCGGTGGCGTAGACCTGGCGTGCCTTCTCGGCCAGGGCCGGCCCACGCTCGCGCAGGCGCACGGCCTTGGCCTGCAGCGTATCCGGATCCAGCCCCAGGCGCTGGAAATCCTCCGGGCGCAGGTGCGCCCAGGGCACCAGCATCGGCGACCGGTTCAGGTGCACTTCCTTCAGCGGCACGCGGGCTACCCCGGGCGGCAGGTCGGCGACGGGCGTGTAGAGCCGCTCGGCGATGCCAGCGGCGTCCTGTTCGATCAACGCATCGATGTCGCCATCCAGGTCGAACACGATCACCCGGTTGCTGATCGACGGATGCACGCTCAGCGGCAGGACCATCGCCGCGCACAGGCGGCTGGCCGGATAGCGTTGCGATACATGCAGCACCGGCTGCATCGCGAAGGTGTCCACCAGGCCGGCGGCGTGGCGCTTGTCGCGCAGCTTCAGCGCGTAGTCCCACAGCCGGGGCTGCGACTGGCGCAGCAGGCGCGCCAGGCCGATCGTCGCGTACACGTCCGAGAGCGCCTCGTGCGCATCGCCCTCGCGTACACCGTTGGCCAGCGCCAGGTGCTCGAGCCGGAACGAGGTGGCGCCGTCTTCGCGCTTCGGCCAGGTGATTCCTTCGGGGCGCAGCGCGTGCGCCAGGCGCAGCACGTCGAGCAGGTCCCAGCGCGAGTTTCCGTTGCGCCACTCGCGCTCGTAGGGATCGAAGAAGTTGCGGAACAGGGTGTGGCGGACGAACTCGTCGTCGAAGCGCAGCGAGTTGTAGCCGAGCGTGCAGGTGCCGGGACGCGAGAGTTCGTCGACGATGCGCGCGGCGGCTTCGGCCTCGACCACCCCATCGCGCAGGGCCTGTTGCGGCGTGATGCCGGTGATCAGCGTGGCGATGGGCGAGGGCAGCAGGTCTTCGGCGGGCTGCACGAACAGGCTGACCGGGTCCTCGACCACCTGCAGCGCGCTGTCGGTGCGGACCGCGGCGAACTGGGCGATGCGGCTGCGCCGGGGATCGGCGCCGAAGGTTTCCAGGTCGTAGAACAGGAAGCTGTCGGTCATGGGCTGCCTTCGCGCTAGCGCGCGTCCTCCAGGACCGGCAGGCGCTCGTGGACGATGCGGTCCAGCGCGCTCCAGTCGACCGCGGACAGGTCGTCGTGGCCCTGCGTGGCCTGCTCCAGGATCGTGCGCTGGATCTCGCTGCGCTCCAGCGCGACCGCGTAGGGAATGCGCATGAACGTGACCATGGCGTAGTGCGGCACGAAACGCTGCGGATGGCGCTCCTGCAGGGCCCGCTCCAGGTCGCGTTGCAGCAGGAAGCGCGGGTCGTCGACCCGGTCGCGCATCTCGATGTAGTTTTCCAGCGCCATCGCCTGGATCGCCGCCGCGTTCGGCTGGCGCTCGGCCTCGAACGCGGCGAACGCCTGTGCGAGCATGGGATGCGCGTCCATGGCGTCGGCCAGCGCCACGCAGTCCTCGAAGGCGCAGTTCATGCCCTGGCCGTGGAACGGCACCATCGCGTGGGCGGCATCCCCGAGGACCACCGCGCGGCCGCCCAGGTGCCAGCGGTCCAGGTACAGCGTGCCGAGCAGGCCTGGCGGATGCTGTTCCCAGTCCTGTTCCAGGTCCGGGATCAGCGGCAGCGCGTCGGGGAAATCGCGTGCGAACAGCGCCCGGACTTCTTCGCCGCTGCGCACGCTGGCGAAGCTGGGGTCGATGCCCGGTGCCCCGTGACCGCCGGGCCGTCCATGGTTGGGCAGGAACAGCGTGACGGTGAAGGTGCGCTCGTCGTTGGGCAGCGCAATGCACATGTAGTGCCCGCGCGGCCAGATGTGCAGCGCGTTGGGCTCGATCCGGTAGCCGCCGTCGGCGCCGGGTGGGATCGTCAGTTCCTTGTACGAATGGTCCAAGAACTCGGTGCGCTCGCCGATCCCGGCCTTGCGCACCATCTCGCCACGCAGGGCCGAACCTGCGCCGTCGCTGCCGATCAGGGTGGAGAAGCGGATGTCGTGCGGCTGGTCGTCGCGGTCGTCGATCAGGCGCGCCGAACCCGCGTCGAAGTCGACCGTGTGCAGGCGCCGGTGGAAATGGATCGTGGCGCCGGCGCGTTCGGCGGCGCGGAGCAGGGCGATGTTGAGGTCGGCACGGTGCACCGACCAGATCACTTCCGAATCGTCGCGTCCATACCGTTGCAGCTGCAAAGACCCGTCCAGGCCGTGGATCATGCGCCCGCGCATCATCACCGCCTGCGCCATGACCGCGTCCTCGACGCCGGCCGCGCGCAAGGCGTGGCGTCCGCGTTCGGCCAAGGCCAGGTTGATCGAGCGCCCGGACTCGTAGCCCTTGATCCGCGGGTCGCCACGCCGCTCGTAGACGGTGACCTTCCAGCCGCGCTGCGAGAGCAGGATGGCCAGCAGCGAGCCGGCCAGGCCGGCGCCGACCAGGGTCAGGCCGCGCTCGCGCGGCGTGGAGTCAGACCCCACGCCAATGCTCCACTTCCTCGACGAACCGCAGGACGTCGGCGAAGCGGTTGTACAGCGGCGCTGGCGAAATCCGGATCACGTCCGGTTCGCGCCAGTCGCCGAGGATGCCGGTATCGCGCAGGTACCCGAACAGTTCGCGGCCGCGCTCGCGCCCGCCCGCCACGCGCAGCGAAAGCTGCGCGCCGCGCCGGGACGGATCGGTGGGGGTGATGATCTCCAGCGTGCCGGCCAGGCGCTGGCGGATGAGCTGGTCGAGGAAGCCGGTGATCTTCTCCGACTTGGTACGCAGCACGGCCATGCCGCCGGCGCGTTCGAACTGGTCCAGCGAGGCACGCAACGGGGCCAGTGCCAGCACCGGCGGATTGGACAGCTGCCAGCCCTCGGCGCCGGCGGCTGGAACGAATTCCGGCGCCATGCGGAAGCGGGTGGCCGCATCGTGGCCCCACCATCCGGCCAGTCGCGCCATGCCCGATTGGCCATGCCGTTCGTGCACGAAGCAGCCGGCGACGGCACCCGGACCGGCGTTGACGTACTTGTAGTGGCACCACACCGCGAAGTCCGCGCCGCTGTCGTGCAGCGCCAGCGGCAGGTTGCCGACCGCGTGGGCCAGGTCGAAACCTGCGACCGCGCCCTGGGCCCGCGCCAGCCGTGCGATCTCCTGCAGATCGAAAGCCTGCCCGGTGCGGTACTGGATGCCGGGCCACAGGACCACCGCCAGGCGCGGCCCGTGTTCGGCGATGGCACGCTCGATCGCCTGCATCGACAGCGTGCCGTCGGGCTCGTCGGGCTGTACCTCGACCAGGTCGGTGGCCGGGTCGAAGTCGTGCAGGCGGATCTGCGATTCCACGGCATGCCGGTCCGACGGGAACGCGCCGGCCTCCATCAGGATCACCGGCCGCTCGCGGGTGGGCCGGTAGAAGCTGGCCAGCATCAGGTGCAGGTTCACCGTCAGCGTGTTCATCGCCACCACTTCGCCCGGCTGCGCGCCGACCAGGCGCGCCAGCGGTTCGCGCACCAGGCCGTGGTAGGTCATCCAGCCGGTGTCGCCGCTGAAGTGACCCTCGACCGCCTCGCCGGCCCACTTGTCCATCACCTCCAGCACGTGCGCCCGCGCGCCGCGCGGCTGCAGGCCCAGCGAGTTGCCGACGAGGTAGGTCTGCTCGCGGTCGCGGTGCCTGGGGATCAGGAACTCGTTGCGGAACGGACGCAGCGGGTCGGCGGCGTCCATGGCGAGGGCGTGGGTGCGGGCGCTTGCGGTGGCGTGACTCATGGATTCCAGGTACGGAAGAGGGTGGGCAGCCGCATCAGGTGATGTCGGCCAGCGATTCGGGTTGCGGGTCGTAGCGCGCCGGGCGCGGGTTGAGGTGGCCGCAGTGGCTGCACGTGCGGTGCGCCTCGGAGCCGTAGAAGCGTTCGAACACCGGCGGGAAGTCCTGCTCGATGTCGCGCAGGTGGAAATACTCTTCGTACAGCTTGTGGTTGCAGCGTTCGCAGAACCACAGCAGGCCGTCGTCCTCGTGCGCGAGCCGGCGTCGCTCGACCACCAGGCCGACGCTGCCGGGCAGCCGTTGCGGCGAATGCGGCACCCGCGGCGGCAGCAGGAAGATCTCGCCGGCGCGGATCGGGATGTCGCGCAAGGCGCCCGGGCCGCCCTGCGGGTTGTCCTGCACGCGCAGCACCATTTCACCTTCGAGCTGGTAGAACCACTCCGGGCCTTCGTCCCAGTGGAAGTCGGTGCGCGCGTTCGGGCCGCCGACCACCATCACGATGAAATCGCCGTCGTAGATGCACTTGTTGCCGACCGGCGGCTTGAGCAGGTGCCGGTGTTCCTCGATCCAGGCCTGCAGGTTGAGCGGGGCGGGCAGCATGGCGGATTCCTGCGCGGTGCCGGGGCCGGCACTTGAAAGCGGATGGCTCAGCGGTTCTCGCGATCCTGGCGGATGCGGGCGAGGGCGGCGTCGTACTTGCCGGACAGGCAGTCGATCGTGTCGATGTCCATGCCCAGGTGGTGCACGCGACCATCCTTCAGGCTGTAGACCCAGCCGTGCACCGTCAGTTCCTGCCCGCGCGCCCACGCATCGCGGACGATCGTGGTCTGGCAGACGTTGACCACCTGCTCGAGCACGTTGAGCTCGCACAGGCGGTCGTGTTGCAGCTCCAGGCCGCCACTATGGTGCAGGCAGTCGGCATGGCGGTCGGCCACGTCGCTCACGTGGCGGATCCAGTTGTCGACCAGGCCCAGCCGCAGCCTGGTCAGGCCGGCGTAGACACCGCCGCAGCCGTAATGGCCGACGACCAGGATGTGCTTGACCTTGAGCACGTCGACGGCGAACTGGATCACCGACAGGCAGTTGAGGTCGGTGTGGACCACGACATTGGCCACGTTGCGGTGGACGAAGACCTCGCCCGGCGCCAGGTCGATGATCTGGTTGGCCGGCACCCGCGAATCGGAGCATCCGATCCACAGGAATTCCGGCGCCTGCTGCTGCGACAGCCGCGAGAAGAATTCCGGATCCTCGGCGCGCACGCGCTCGGACCAGGCATGGTTGCGGTGGATCAGTTCGTTCAGTTCGTCGGCCATACCGGCATTATCACAGACCCGGGCCGGTCGCCGCTCGCACCCCGTGCCGGGCGGCCGCGCGCCGGTTCAGTCCCGTGGCCTTGCCAGCCGGTCGGCCATGAGTGCGGCCACCCCGGCGGCGGCTTCGCCTGGCAGCTGCCCAAGGCCGGCGATGGCGCCTTCGACATTGGCCACCGGATGGTTCTGGTTGAGCTTGAACTTCAGCTCGACCCGGTCCGGCTCGAAGCGGAACCCGACGATGCCGCGCAGCTGCGAACGCTCGCGCGGGTTGTCGTGGTCGTAGCGCCATTGGCCGCCCACCTGCGCTTCGAAGCGCTCGCCCAGGCGGGCGACGATCGAGGCGAGCGCCGCTTCCTCGTGCAGCGGCTGCAGCATCCCGGCCAGGTGCGCGACCGCGTAGTTCCAGGTCGGTACGCGGGCCGCGTCTTCCTTGTCCGCATACCAGCCCGGCGAAATGTAATGGTGCGGGCCGTGAACGAGCAGCAGGGCGGGGCCCGCATGCGCGGCCTGCGGATTGGGCCGCGCCCAGTGCCCTTCGATCAGGATGCGGCCGCCATCGCGCGCATACAGCACCGGCAGGTGCGACACGACCGGCAGGCCATCGGCGCCGCAGGTCACCAGGGTGGCGAACGGATCGCGCGCTACCAGCCAGTCCAGGCCGGCGAGGTCGTGTTCGGCGAAGGCGTGGGGTGTGTACATGGGCGTGGTCGTTCCCGCTGACGGGAACGCCTGCCGGCTCAGGCCCGGCGGCCGAGGTTGACGGTCATCTGCGCGACCAGTTCCTCGTCGCTATCGGCGCGAGGGGGTGCGATTTCGTCCAGCGAAAAGCCGCGCTCCAGCGCGTCTTCCTCGTCCATGCCATCGAACTCGACGAAACCGGCGTCCATCAGCAGTGCGCGCGCGGTGTCTTCGCTGTCATAGGTGTGCAGGTTGCCGTTGTGGTCGAGCACCTCGCCGGTGCCGCCTTCGCGTTCGCCCAGTCGTGCCCAGTGCAGGACGTGGCCCAGCGTGGCCAGCCACCAGGACTGGTGCAGGGAAGCATCGGGATTCATGGCATTACCTCGGCGACCAGCCAGAGCAGGCCTGCCATCGACAGGCCGAAGATGATGGTGAGCAGGGCGATCCGCGCCGGCGTGGCCAGGCCGCTCAGCGAGCGGTCGGGGGTGGCGCGGTAGCCGCCGCCCAGCAGCCAGCGCAACGCAGCCGGATTGGCGAAGGCGCCCGGCCCGAAGTCCGCGGAGGTGCCGGCATGCCGGTCACGCACGTGGACCAGGGTCAGCGGCCAGAAGATCACGAAGGCGGTGGCCCCGGCGATGGCCACGCCGACGAAACACAGGGCGAAGAACAGGATCATGGTGCTTGTGACATCCACATCAGGTTGAACCCCGGCACATGCACGTGCCGGGTCTTGCGAGGGGCTCGCATCGGGTTGAACCCCGGCACATGGACGTGCCGGCTCTTGCGAGGGACTCGCATCCTAGAACTCGGCGCTGCCTGGCGCGCGCGGGTAGGCGATCGCGTCGCGGATGTTGGACAGCCCGCACACGTACACCACCAGCCGCTCGAAGCCCAGGCCGAAGCCGGCATGCGGCACGCCGCCATAGCGGCGGAAGTCGCGGTACCAGCCGTAGTGTTCCGGATCCAGGCCGAACTGGGCCATGCGCGCGTCGAGCACGTCCAGGCGCTCCTCGCGCTGGCTGCCGCCGATGATCTCGCCGATCCCCGGCGCCAGCACGTCCATCGCCGCGACGGTCCTGCCGTCGTCGTTCAGGCGCATGTAGAACGCCTTGATGTGCTCGGGATAGTTCATGACCACCACCGGGCGGCCGACGTGTTCCTCGGTCAGCCAGCGCTCGTGCTCGGTCTGCAGGTCCAGGCCCCACTCGACGGGGAAGTCGAACTTCTTCCCGGATTTCTGCAGCAGGGTGATCGCCTCGCTGTAGTCGATCCGCTCGAACGGCGCGTTGATGAAGCCTTCGAGCTTGGTGATCGCATCGGGCTGCACGCGTTCGGCGATGAAGGCCATGTCGTCGGCGCGTTCTTCCAGCACCGTGCGGAACAGGTACTTGAGGAAATCCTCGGCCAGGTCGGCGTCGGCGGCCAGGTCGGCGAAGGCGATCTCCGGCTCGATCATCCAGAACTCGGCCAGGTGCCGGGTGGTGTTGGAGTTCTCGGCGCGGAAGGTCGGGCCGAAGGTGTAGACCTTGCTCAGCGCCAGGCAGTACGCCTCCACGTTGAGCTGGCCGGACACGGTCAGGAAGGTTTCCTTGCCGAAGAAGTCGCGGGAGAAATCCACCGCGCCGTCCTTGCCGCGCGGCAGGTTGGCCAGGTCCAGGGTCGAGACGCGGAACATCTGGCCGGCGCCCTCGGCGTCGGAAGTGGTGATGATCGGCGTGCTGATCCAGTAGAAGCCGCGTTCGTGGAAGAAGCGGTGCACGGCCTGGGACAGGCAGTGGCGGATGCGGGTCACCGCGCCGAACAGGTTGGTGCGCGGGCGCAGGTGGGCGAACTCGCGCAGGTATTCCAGCGAATGCTGCTTGGGCTGCATCGGATAGGTCAGCGGATCCTCGACCCAGCCCACCACCTCGATCCTGGAGGCCTGGATCTCGAAGCTCTGGCCCTGGCCCTGCGAGGCGACGAGGGTGCCGGTGGCGATCACCGAACAGCCCGAAGTGAGGTGCTTCACTTCCGATTCGTAGTTGGCCAGCGTGGACGGCGCAACGACCTGGATGGCGGCGAAGCAGGAGCCATCGCTGACGTTGACGAAGCTCAGGCCGGCCTTGGAGTCGCGACGGGTCCGCACCCAGCCGCGTACCGTGACCTCGCCGCCGGCGGGGATCCTGCCCGCAAGCGCATGTTCGACGCTGACCACCGTCATGGCTTGAATCCTTCTGGCCTGGGGCCCATCTGTGAGAGCGGAAGTGTAGCGGCTGCGGCCGCGCGGTTGCGAGGCACCGATGCCCGCGCCGCGCCGCAGCGTCCTGCGGCCGATATCAATCCCGGCACCGGCGAGGCGCCGGCCCCGCCTATAATCGACGGGCAATCCTGGAGGTTCCTGATGGCCGTAACCCTGACCCCTGTCGCCCTGGAGCGCGTGCAGCGCTTCCTGCAGCACGACCCGGCCGCGCTGGGCCTGCGCTTCGGCGTGACCCGCACCGGTTGCTCCGGCTGGGGCCACGTGGCCGACCTGGCCCGCGACAGCCGTGAAGGCGACGCGGTGTTCGAGCAGTCCGGCGTGCGCATCTTCGTGGACGCCGACAGCCTGCCGCTGGTGGACGGTACCGAGATCGATTTCGCCCGGCAGGGACTGGGCGAGACCTTCGTCTTCAACAATCCCAACGCCACGGCCGGATGTGGCTGCGGCGAGAGCTTCACCACCGGCGAGGCCTGAGCGCCTGCGGCTTCGAGCGGAGACTTCCGGCACGGCGCCGTCGGCCCGCGACGGGTTAGGCTTGGGCTTTGCCGTCCAGCTGGAGACTCCATGCGCCGCACCGTCCTCGCCGCCGCCCTGGCGGCCTGCTGCTTCCCCGCATTCGCCGCCCCCGCCGCACGCGAGCCGGCCGTCGCGTCGCGCAACGAAGCCGCAGTCGCACTGCATCGCCTGTTCGATGCCGAGTGGGAGCGCGGCCTGCGCGAATCCCCGGAAAATGCCGCCTACCAGGGGGATCGGCGCTACGACGACCGCTGGAGCGACATGAGCCTGGCGGCCATCGCCCGGCGCGAGGCGGCCGATCGCGAAGCGCTGGAAGCGCTGCAGCGGATCGACCGCGCGTCGCTGTCGCCGGCCGACCAGCTCAACTACGACACGTTCGCCTGGCTGCAGGAACGGGCGGTGGCCAGGCAGAAGTTCCGTGAGTACCTGCAGCCGATCGGCCACCAGGGCGGAGTGCAGACCGCCGACGGCATCGCCGAGCTGCTGCCGTTCGCCAGCGAGCAGGACTACCGCAACTGGATCGCACGCCTGCATGCGCTGCCGGTGCTGCTGGAGCAGAACACCGCCCTGATGAAAGCGGGCGCGGAGGCCGGCAGCATGCCGCCGAAGGTGCTGATGCAGCGCGTGCCGGCGCAGATCCGCGGCCAGGTGGTGGAGGATCCCGCGAAGAGCCCGTTCTACAAGCCGTTCCTGAAGATGCCCGAATCGATCCCGGCGGCCACGCAGGAAGCGCTGCGCAAGCAGGCGCGCGAGGCGATCGCATCGCAGGTGGTCCCCGCCTATCGGGAATTCGGCCGTTACTTCGAGCAGGACTACCTGCCGCGGGCCCGCGACACCATCGCCGCGACCGATCTTCCGGATGGCCCGGCCTACTACGACTTCCTCGCCGGCTGGTACACCACCACCGACCTGACCGCCGGGCAGATCCACGAAATCGGCCTGAAGGAAGTGGCGCGGATCCGCGCGGAGATGGAGAAGATCCGCGCCGAGGTCGGCTTCAAGGGCGACCTGCACGCCTTCTTCCAGCACCTGCGCACCGATCCGAAGTTCTTCCACAAGGATCCGGCCGACCTGCTGGAGGCCTACCAGGCCCTGTCCAAGCGCATCGATCCGGAACTCGTGAAGGTCTTCCGCACCATCCCGCGCCTGCCGTACGGGGTGCGTGCCATCCCCGACAACATCGCCCCGGACACCACCACGGCCTACTACCAGCCCGGCGCGGTGGACGGGAGCCGGGCGGGGTTCTACTACGTCAACCTGTACAAGCCCGAGGTGCGGCCGACCTGGGAAATGCTGGCCCTGTCCCTGCATGAAGCCGTACCGGGCCACCACTTCCAGTTCGCCCGCGGGGCCGAGCTGCCGGACCTGCCGATGTTCCGCCGCACCGCCTACTTCGTCGCCTACGGCGAGGGCTGGGGCCTGTACGCCGAGCGCCTGGGCTACGACATGGGCCTCTACGACGACCCCTACGACCGCATGGGCCAGCTGGCCTACGACATGTGGCGCGCGGTGCGGCTGGTGGTGGATACCGGCATGCACGCCAAGGGCTGGAGCCGGCAGCAGGCGATCGACTTCTTCATGGACAACTCGCCCAAGACCGGACAGGACGTGGTCAACGAGATCGACCGCTACATCGCCTGGCCGGGCCAGGCCCTGGCCTACAAGATCGGCCAGCTGCGGATCTCGGCCCTGCGAGAGGAGGCGGCGCGCGAACTGGGTCCGGCCTTCGACGTGCGCGACTTCCACGATGCGGTCCTGGATACCGGCTCGGTACCCCTTGAGACGCTCGAGAAGCGTGTCCGGACCTGGATCGCCGAGCGAAAGCGGGCCGGCAAGCCGGGCTGAATCCCGGGGTCAGGGCGGTCCGGGGGAGAGTATGGGCCGGGCCGGGGGTACCCGGCCCGGAACCGCGGGCCCCCGGCCGTGCCGCTATCCAGACCGGATCTGTACCCGGGATTTGCGTCCAAGTGCCTGACCCTGCATAATTTCCGGCTCCCTGCGCTACCTGGTGCGGGGAGACCTTGCCCCACCGCATCCAGTTCCGGATCGACGGGGGGCTGCCAGGCCTGCAAGGGCCGCATCCACGAGGAAGACACAATGCGTCATTACGAAGTCGTGTTCCTGGTCCATCCGGACCAGAGCGAGCAGGTGCCGGCCATGATCGAGCGCTACAAGTCGCTGATCGAAGGCTCCAGCGGCACCATCCACCGCCTGGAAGACTGGGGCCGCCGCCAGCTGGCCTACCCGATCCAGAACCTGGTCAAGGCCCACTACGTCCTGTTCAACATCGAGGCCAGCCAGCCTGCGATCGACGAGCTGGTCGAGACCTTCCGCTTCAACGACGCGATCCTGCGCCACCTGGTGATCCGCCGCGATGGCCCGGACACCGAGCAGTCGCTGATCATGAAGAGCAAGGACGAGAAGGGCGACAAGCCCGAGCGTGGCGAGCGCCGCCGCCGTGACGAAGAAGGCGAGGGCGCACCTGCTGCTGCTGCCGCCGACAACGACGGCGACAACGCCGAAGCCGCCTGATCTCGCCCCCTAGGAGCACACACATGTCCAAGTTCTTCCGTCGCCGCAAGTTCTGCAAGTTCACCGCCGAGGGTGTCAAGGAGATCGACTACAAGGATCTCAACACCCTGCGCCAGTACCTGACCGAGAACGGCAAGATCGTTCCGAGCCGCGTGACCGGCACCAAGTCGCGTTACCAGCGCCAGCTGTCGACCGCGATCAAGCGCGCGCGCTTCCTGGCCCTGATCCCGTACACCGACAACCACGACGTGTGATGCGGGTCCTTCGCAACAGTCCGCGCATCCACCTGCGGACTGCTGGCGAAGGGCGCCCCGGGTCACACCCGCTGTCGAAACACACCCGTCCTATTCGGACAGCACTCGTTGCGGCGCCCCGGCGCCGCTAACGGATAACGGAGCAAGACAATGCAACTGATCCTCCTGCAGAAGGTGACCAACCTCGGCAACCTCGGCGACAAGGTCGACGTGAAGCCGGGCTACGGCCGCAACTTCCTGGTCCCGCAGGGCAAGGCCGTGCCGGCCACCGCCGCCAACGTGGCCGAGTTCGAGGCCAAGCGCGCCGACTACGAGGCCAAGGCCAAGGCCAACCTTGACGGCGCCCAGGGCCGCGTCGCCCAGCTGGAAGGCGCCAGCGTGACCTTGAAGGTCAATGCTTCCACCGAAGGCAAGCTGTACGGCTCGGTCGGCCCGCGCGATATCGCCGACGCCTTCACCGCCGCCGGCCTGCCGCTGGAGAAGAGCGAAGTGGTGATGGGCGAAGGCCCGATCCGCCACATCGGCGAGTTCGACGTGCTCGTGCACCTGCACGCGGACGTCGAGACCACGGTCAAGGTCGTGGTCCAGCCGGAAGCCTGATCCATCCGGCCATGGCATGACGAAGGGCGCCGCAGGGCGCCCTTCGCTTTTGTGCGGCGCCGTCGCGGCCGGTGAGATGCCCACCGGTTATGCACAGGGTTATCTGCAACGTCCCCTCTGCCGAGGCGACTACCATGGCCGATCCCGTTCCCTTCCTTCCCTCCGCACGCAGCCTGGAGTCCAGCGCCCCGATGTCCGCACGCCCCGGCTTCCGCAACGACCGCAGCGACCGCAGTGATGCCCGCATCGAGCAGCTCCGCGTTCCGCCCAATTCGGTCGAGGCCGAACAGGCGGTACTGGGCGGATTGATGCTCGCCCCCGAGTCCTACGACGCGGTCGGCGACGTGCTGGTGGAGAACGACTTCTACCGGCGCGACCACCAGCTGATCTTCAGGGCGATCCGGGAGCTGGCGGAGAAGAGCCGCCCGTTCGACGCGGTCACCCTGGGCGAGTGGTTCGATTCGCAGGGCTATTCCGAGCAGATCGATGGCGGTGCCTATCTGGTCGAGCTGGCGACGACGACGCCTTCGGCCGCCAACATCCGCGCCTACGCGGAGATCGTCCGCGACAAGGCGGTGCTGCGGCAGCTGATCGAGATCGGCACCGGCATCGTCAACAACGGCTTCCAGCCCGAAGGCCGCGACAGCGCCGAGCTGCTGGCCAAGGCCGAGCAGGAGGTGTTCGCGATCGCCGAGGCCGGGTCGCGTGGACGCCAGGACTTCACCCCGGTCAACCGCGCGCTGACCGAAGCCTTCGAGGTGCTGCAGAGCCGCTACAACAGCGGCGGCGGCGTCACCGGCCTGCCCACCGGCTACACCGAATTCGACGAGATGACCGCCGGCCTGCAGCCGACCGACCTGATCATCCTGGCCGCGCGCCCGGCGATGGGCAAGACCACGCTGGCGCTGAACATCGCCGAGTACGGGGCGATGAAGTCGAAGAAGGCCGTGGCCGTGTTCTCGATGGAAATGTCGGCCTCGCAGCTGGCATTGCGCCTGATTTCCTCGATGGGCCGGGTCAATGCGACCCGCCTGCGTACCGGCCAGCTCGAGGACGAGGACTGGAGCCGCGTCACCAGCGCGATCCGCATGTTGCGCGACGTCAAGATATTCATCGACGACACCCCGGCGCTGTCGCCCGACGTGCTGCGTTCCAAGGCGCGCCGGCTCAAGCGCGAGCACGGCCTGGGCCTGATCGTGATCGACTACCTGCAGCTGATGCAGGTGCCGGGCAACAACGAGAACCGCGCCACCGAGATTTCCGAGATCAGCCGCTCGCTCAAGGCGCTGGCCAAGGAGCTCAACGTGCCGGTGATCGCGCTGTCGCAGCTCAACCGCTCGCTGGAAACGCGTACCGACAAGCGTCCGGTGATGGCCGACCTGCGCGAATCGGGCGCCATCGAGCAGGATGCGGACCTTATCGTCTTCATCTACCGCGACGACTACTACAACCGCGAGAATTCGCCGGACAAGGGCCTGGCCGAAGTCATCATCGGCAAGCAGCGAAGCGGCCCGACCGGCTCGCTGAAGCTGAAGTTCTTCGGCGAGTACACGCGCTTCGACAACCTGACCCACGACGCGGTCGGCGTGTTCGAGTAGCGCGGTTCCAGGGAGGTGGCGGCTGCGTGACAGGCCGCGCGCGCCCTTACCCGGCGCTCACGATCGGCGCCGTAGCATTGCCCGTCCGTGGCCGGAATGGCCATGTTTACCATGCACAGGAGCGTGTCCATGATCCGCAAGCAGACTTCCTTCGTCCTCGCCGCCGCGCTGCTCACCGTCGCCGTGGCCGGCTGCCAGACCACCGACCCGTACACCGGCCAGCAGCAGGCCAACCGTACCGGCACCGGTGCGCTGATCGGCGCCGGCATCGGCATCGCCGCGGGCCTGCTGACCGGTGACAGCGCCGTCGAGCGCCGGCAGCACGCGATGATCGGCGCCGGCATCGGCGGCCTGACCGGCGGCGCGATCGGCAACTACCAGGACCGGCAGCAGGCCGCGTTGCGCGAGAAGCTGCAGGGCACCGGCGTCGACGTGGCGCGCAAGGGCGACAACATCACCCTGAACATGCCGGGCAATGTCACCTTCGCCTTCAACAGCGCCAACATCGACCCGAGCTTCTATCCGGTGCTCAACGACGTGGCCGGCGTGCTGCGCGAGTACAACCAGACCGTGGTCGAGGTGGCTGGCCATACCGACAGCATCGGCAGCGAGGCGGTCAACCAGCGCCTGTCGGAGCAGCGTGCCGGCGCCGTCGCCCAGTACCTGTCCGCGCAGGGCGTGCAGCAGGAGCGCCTGATCACCATCGGTGGCGGCAAGCGCTATCCGATCGCCAGCAACGACACCGAGGCGGGACGCGCGGCGAACCGCCGGGTCGAGATCACCCTGGTGCCGGTGCAGTCGTAAACCGATCCCCCGGCCGCGGGCTCGCGGAGTCGACGAAGAAAACGGGCCGCTTTGCGGCCCGTTTTTTTGGCGCGAGATCGCGGATGTGGAGGAGCCGCAGCTCAGCCTGTGACCTGTTCGAGGATGCGCTTGCCTTCCCGTCCGGCGGACTCTTCATCCGTGGAGGCGCTCGCTGCAGCGGCCTGGCTTTTGAGCTCTCCGGTGACGCTGCACATCGCCGGGCACTGGGCCATCATGTAATCGGCGTTGGAGCTCAGCCGTTCGACCAGGAAGTCGACGAAGGCGCGCACTTTCGGCGACACCACCCGGCCCCGCGGGAACACCGCGTTGAGGTCGACCTCCGGACCGGTCCAGCCGGCCAGTACGCGCCGCAGCACGCCGGCCTCCACGTACGGCTTTGCGGTGACGTCGCTGGCCAGGGTCAGGCCTTCGCCGCACAGCACCGCGCCCAGCAGGGCGGATGGATCGTTGGCGGCCATCAGCGGGTTGATCGGATATTCCACCGTGCGGCTGCCGTCGCTGAGCGGCCAGGTGATGCGCGAGGGATGGTGGTGGTAGCTCTTGCGGACCGCGACGATGCGATGGTGCTGCAGTTCGTCCGGATGCAGCGGCTCGCCATGCTTGGCGATGTAGTGCGGGCTGGCGAAGATCTGGGTGCGGAAGCTGGCCAATCGCCGCGCGACCAGGCTCGAGTCGGGCAGGGTGCCGACGCGCAGGGCGACGTCGATCTCGTTGCCGATCATGTCCACCGGATCGTTGCTCATGTGCATGTCCAGGCGGATGTCGGGGTAGCGTTCGTGGAATTCGCCCAGCAAGGGCGATATCCAGGCGATGCCGATCGAGTAGGAAACGGTGAAGCGCAGCCAGCCACGCGGGCCGCCCTGCAACTGGCCGACCGCGCTTTCGGCTTCGTCCAGTTCGTGGGCGATGCGCTGGCAGTGCTCGTAGTAGACGTTGCCGGCTTCGGTCAGGCCCAGCCGGCGCGTGGTCCGGTGCAGCAGCTGCGCGCCCAGGCGCGTTTCCAGTTCCTGCACCTTGCGGCTGACGGTGGTCTTGGGCAGGCCGAGGGTCTTGGCCGCGGCGATGAAGCTGCCCTGTTCAACCACCTTGACGAAGACCAGGGTGTCGTTGAGGTCTTATGCCATGTCGGAAATCCGGGAGGAGGAGAATGGATTGGCCCTTCGGCGGGATGATTATTCCCTTTAATCAGGACTAATCAAGTCCTGATTGGCGGCGTAACTTGGCCGGCATCCCCCGTAGCCCTGGCCACACGCATGTGGATCACCAAGTTCATGTCCCGCCTGTTCCCGTCACCGGCCCCAAGCCGGGAGCGGGTTTTCGTTCGGCCTGGGCTGGGTGAGAGCCGGCCCACCGGGCATTTCCGGGAGTTCACCGTCCCGCCGCGCTACCAGCGCGGTGGCGTGGGCGAGGCCAGGAGGGCATCGAAATCCATTGGGTGCCCAGATGGGATTATCCCGTGTGTGGGAGGAAATATCCCGTGAGCGGGATGCTTTCCCCCGAGACCCTGGTGCTGGGCGCCAGTGGCCGGGTCGGTTCCGGCGTGGTCGCCGCGCTGCTGGAAGCAGGCAGCCCGGTGCTCGCCGTCGGACGCGACGACAGCCGGCTGCAGGCGTTGGCGCAGATGCATGCCGACGAGCCGGCGCTGGAGCTGCTGGCCGGATCGGTGGCGACCGACCGCGAGGCGGCACGGCTGGCCGCGCAGGTCGCCGAACGCCCGCGTCGACTGCGCGCGGTCATCGATACGGTCGCCGGCCCGCGTCGCAGTGCCCGCCTGCTCGATCGCCGCGCCACGTTCCTGCGCCACAGCCTGGATCGCGGCCTGCTGCCGCACCTGGCCGCCGCGCGCCACCTGCTGCCGCTCCTGGCCAACGACAGTCGCCAGGGCGAAGTCGACGCAGCGCGCTACCTGCTCATCGGCGGCCCGCAGGCCGAGTGCGGCTGGGCCGGATACGGACATGCATCGATCACCGGAGCGGCGCTGCGCATGCTGGCCAAGGTGCTGCACGAAGAGGCACTGCCTCTGGGCATACGCCTGCAGCTGCTGGCGGTCGATGCGCCGGTCTGGGATGCCGATAACGCCAGCTCCGCCTGCAGCGGCTGGCACGCCGCGCTCGCAGTCGGGCGCAGCGCGGTATCGCTGGTCGCCGGCAGCGGACGGCCTGATTGCATCGTGGCCTGTTCCGCGCGCGACGCAATTCCCGCGAGTCCCTTGCTGGCGCGTGACTTCGCCCAGGCGCTGCAGGCCGCGGCAGGTACCCATGACGGCGGCCGTGCCGCGGCCTGATGCGGGCTTCCGCCTGCTGCTTTCTTCCACTTCTGCCTATTCCGATCCCCGCGAGGTTTCCCCCATGAACATCCATTCCTTCTTCCATGCGCCGTCACCGCGGCTCCTGCGCCTGGGCGCCGCCAGCGTGCTGGCGTTGGCGGTCCTGGCCGGTTGCAGCGGACAGGCCAGCGAACAGGCCCCGCCTCCGCAGGTTGGCGTCGCGCAGGTCCTCGTCAGGCAGGTCAGCCAGTGGGACGAGTTCAGCGGTCGCATCGAGGCGGTCGAGAGCGTCGACCTGCGTCCGCGCGTTTCCGGCTACATCGAGCAGGTCAACTATCGCGAGGGGCAGGAGGTGAAGAAGGGAGATGTGCTCTTCACCATCGACGCACGCAGCTATCGCGCCGAGCTGGCCCGGGCGCAGGCCGAACTGTCGCGGGCGCGGACCCGTGCAGACCTGGGTCGCCGCGAAGCCGACCGTGCACGCCGCCTGTCCGAGCAGCAGGTCATCGCCGTGGAAACCTTCGAGCAGCGACGTTCCGCGTCCGAGCAGGCACAGGCCGACGTGGCCGCGGCGCAGGCCGCGGTCGATACGGCGCGGCTGGCGCTGGACTGGACCCAGGTGCGTGCGCCGATCAATGGTCGCGCCGGGCGTGCGCTGGTGACCGCCGGCAATCTCGTAGGCGCCGGCGATGCCGCCAGCGTGCTGACCACCGTGGTCTCGCTGGACAAGGTGCACGTGCATTTCGACGCCGACGAACGCAGCTTCCTGCGCTACGCGGAGCTGGCGCGCAAGGGCGAGCGGCCCAGCGAACGCGAAGGCACGCTGCCGGTACAGGTGGCGCTCGCCGACGAGACCGGTTTCCCGCACGAAGGCAGGGTCGACTTCCTCGACAACCAGGTCGATCCGGGCACCGGCACCATCCGTGCCCGCGCGGTACTCGACAACGCCGACCGTCGCTTCACGCCCGGCCTGTATGCACGCGTTCGCCTGCCCGGCAGCGGTGCATTCAAGGCTGCCCTGGTCGACGACAAGGCGGTGCTCACCGACCAGGACCGAAAGTACGTCTACGTGGTCGATGCCCAGGGCAAGGCGCAGCGGCGCGACGTACGCCTCGGGCGCTTGGCCGACGCCGATGGCCCGATCGATCGCCCGACAGGCGGCGCGCCCCTTCGCATCGTCGAGGCCGGCCTTTCGGCAGGCGACCGGGTGATCGTCAGCGGCGTGCAGAAGGTGTTTTTCCCCGGAATGCCGGTCGAGTCGCGACCGGTTGCGATGGGCGCACCCGCAACCGCTGCGGCGCCCGCCGTCGCCGCCAACTGAACTGACGCGCCACGCGCTCCTTGCCCGCTCCTGCCGCCCCCCGGCAGGGGCAGGGCGCCCCCATTCCCACGTTCCAGGAAATCCACCCATGGACTTCTCCCGATTCTTCATCGACCGGCCGATCTTCGCCGCGGTGCTGTCGATCGTGATCTTCGCCGCCGGCCTGATCTCGATCCCGTTGCTGCCGATCGGCGAATACCCCGACGTGGTGCCGCCTTCGGTAGTGGTGCGCACGGTCTATCCCGGCGCCAATCCCAAGGTCATCTCCGAAACGGTGGCCACGCCGCTGGAGGAGGCGATCAATGGCGTGGAGGACATGATGTACGTCAAGTCCGTCGCCGGCTCCGATGGCGTCCTGCAGCTGACCGTCACCTTCAAGCCAGGCACCGACGCCGATGATGCCGCCGTGCGCGTGCAGAACCGCGTGGCGCAAGCGCTGGCGCGGCTGCCCGAGGACGTGCGCCGGCAGGGCGTGACCACGCAGAAGCAGTCGCCGGTGTTCCTGATGGTGGTGCACCTGACTTCCAGCGACGGCCAGTACGACTCGCTGTACCTGCGCAACTACATGCGCCTGCACGTCAAGGACGACCTGGCGCGGATCCCTGGCGTCGGCGATGCGCAACTGTTCGGCGGCGGCGACTACGCCATGCGCCTGTGGCTGGATCCGGACAAGGTCGCCGCGCGCGGCCTGACCGCCAGCGACGTGTTGCGCGCGGTGCGCGAGCAGAACGTGCAGGTGTCGGCCGGGCAGCTCGGCGCCGAACCGATGCCCAACGGCAGCGACTTCCTGCTGCCGATCAACGCCAAGGGTCGCCTTGAGAGCGTCGAGGAGTTCGGCGCGATCGTGCTCAAGAGCGGTGCCGACGGCCAGACCGTGCGCCTGGCCGACGTGGCCCGGATCGAGCTCGCCGCAGGCGACTACACGCTGCGTGCGCGCCTGGACGGCAAGAACGCTGCGGCGATCGGCGTCTTCCAGGCGCCGGGCGCCAACGCGCTGGAGATCCGTGATGCGGTGGTCGAGCGGATGGCCGAGATCCGCAAGACCCTGCCGCCGGGCGTCGAGATCCAGTCGATCTACGACACCACGATCTTCGTGCGCGACTCGATCAAGTCGGTCGTGACCACCCTGCTGGAGGCCACCTTGCTGGTGGTGCTGGTGGTGATCCTGTTCCTGCAGACCTGGCGTGCCTCGATCATCCCGCTGCTGGCCGTGCCGGTTTCGGTGGTGGGCACCTTCGCGGTGCTGTACCTGCTGGGCTACTCGATCAATACGCTGACCCTGTTCGGGCTGGTGCTGGCGATCGGCATCGTCGTCGACGACGCCATCGTCGTTGTCGAGAACGTGGAACGCCACATCGAGCATGGCGCCACGCCGCTGGAAGCGGCGCACCTGGCCATGCGCGAAGTATCCGGGCCGATCATCGCCATCGCCCTGGTGCTGTGCGCGGTGTTCGTGCCGATGGCATTCCTTACCGGTGTGACCGGACAGTTCTACAAGCAGTTCGCAGTCACCATCGCCATCTCCACGGTGATCTCGGCGATCAACTCGCTGACCCTGTCGCCGGCGCTGGCGGCCAAGCTGCTCAGGCCGCACGACGCGCCCAAGGACGCCTTGTCGCGCCTGATCGACCACCTGTTCGGCTGGCTGTTCCGGCCGTTCAACCGGTTCTTCAGGCGCACCTCCGAGCGCTACGAGGGTGCAGTGGGCTGGGCGCTGGGCCGGCGTGGCGCGGTGTTCGCGGTGTACGCGGTGCTCCTGCTCGGCGCTGGCGTGATGTTCAAGGCGGTGCCGGCCGGCTTCATCCCGGTGCAGGACAAGCTGTATCTGATCGCCGGCGTGAAGATGCCCGAGGGCGCATCCATCGAGCGTACCGACGCGGTGCTGAAGAAGATGGCGGCGATGGCGATGGAAGTGGAGGGCGTCGCCCACGAAGTCGCCTTCCCGGGGCTGAATCCGCTGCAGTTCACCAACACGCCCAACAGCGGCGTGGTGTTCTTCCCGCTCAAGCCGTTCGCCGAGCGCAAGAACAGCGCCGAGCAGATCACCGCCGAACTCAACCAGCGTTTCGCCGGCATCGAGGAAGGCTTTACCTTCGCGTTCATGCCGCCGCCGATCCAGGGGCTTGGCAACGGTTCGGGCTGGTCGCTGTTCATCGAGGACCGCACCCGCCTGGGCTACGGTGAACTTCAGAACGCCGTGCAGGCCTTCCAGGGCGCGGCCGCACAGACGCCGGGGCTGGGATATCCGATCAGCAGCTACCAGGCCAACGTGCCGCAGCTGGATGCGGAGGTCGACCGGGTCAAGGCGAAGGCGCAGGGCGTCCCGCTCACAGAGCTGTTCGACACCTTGCAGACCTACCTCGGCTCGGCCTACGTCAACGACTTCAACATGTTCGGCCGCACCTGGCAGGTGATCGCCCAGGCTGACGGTCCGTTCCGCGACGAGGTCGAGGACATCTCCAACCTGCGCGCCCGCAATGACCGGGGCGAGATGGTGCCGATCGGATCGATGGTCCAGATCCGCGAGAGCTACGGCCCCGATCCGGTGATCCGCTTCAACGGCTATCCCGCTGCCGACCTGATGGGCGAAGCCGATCCGCGCGTGCTGTCCTCCGGCGAAGCGATGGCCAAGGTGACCGAACTGGCGCAGCAGGTGTTGCCACCGGGCATGGGCATCGACTGGAGCGACCTGAGCTACCAGCAGGCCACGCAGGGCAAGGCGGCGCTGGTCGTGTTTCCGCTCGCGGTGTTGCTCGCGTTCCTGGTGCTGGCCGCGCTGTACGAAAGCTGGACCCTGCCGCTGGCGGTGATCCTGATCGTGCCGATGACGCTGCTGTCGGCCCTGCTCGGCGTGTGGGCCAGCGGCGGCGACAACAACGTGTTCGTGCAGGTCGGCCTGGTGGTGCTGATGGGATTGGCATGCAAGAACGCGATCCTCATCGTCGAGTTCGCCCGCGAGCTGGAGCTGCAGGGCAAGGGCGTGGTCGAAGCGGCACTCGAAGCCTGCCGCCTGCGCCTGCGTCCGATCGTGATGACCTCGGTGGCCTTCATCGCCGGCACGGTGCCGCTGGTGCTGTCCACCGGCGCGGGCGCCGAGGTGCGCTCGGTCACGGGCATCACCGTGTTCGCGGGCATGCTCGGCGTGACCCTGTTCGGCCTGTTCCTGACCCCGGTGTTCTACGTCGCCCTGCGCAAGCTTGCGGACCGGCCGCTGGTGTCGCATGGCCCGGCCGCCGACGTCGCACCGGCACACGCTTGACCCTCATCCCCCAAACAGGAAGACATCCATGAATACCTCATCCAAGGTCGCGCTGGTCACCGGCGCCACCCGTGGCATCGGCCGCGAGACCGTGCGCCAGCTCGCCGAGAACGGCGTGCACGCGCTGTTGGCCGGTCGCAATCGAGAGAAGGCCGTGGAGGCGGCGCTGGAACTCCAGGCGCAGGGCCTGCCGGTAGAGGCCATCGCCCTGGACGTCACCGACGCCGCCAGCATCGCCGCTGCTGCGCAGGAGATCGAGCGCCGCTACGGTCGCCTGGACATCCTGGTCAACAACGCCGGGGTCATGCTCGACGAGATCGGAAAGTCCGTGTCGGAGCAGTCGCTGGACACGTGGCGTCGCACCTTCGACACCAACGTGTTCGGACTGGTCGCGGTCACCCAGGCGTTCCTGCCGCTGCTGCACCGCGCGCCCTCCGCACGCATCGTCAACGTCTCCAGCCTGCTGGGTTCGCTGGCGCTGCACGCCCAGCCGGGTTCGCCCATCTACGACTTCAAGGTGCCTGCCTACAACGTGTCCAAGAGCGCGGTGAATGCCTGGACCGTGCAGCTGGCCTATGAGCTTCGCGACAGCAGGATCAAGGTCAACACGATCCACCCCGGCTACGTGAAAACCGACATGAACGGTGGAGAGGGCGAGATCGAGATCGCCGACGGCGCACGCACCGGCGTCAGGCTGGCCCTGATCGGCGAAGACGGCCCGCAGGGCGGCTACTTCTATATGGACCAGGTGCTGCCATGGTGATGCGACCCTTGCTTGCGGCCTTGTCGCTCGCGCTGCTGTCGGCCTGCGCGGTCGGACCGGACTACCGGGCCTCCACGCCCGCTCCGGTCCAGCTGCACAACGCCGAAGCACCGGTGTTCGCCACGGACTCGCCGGTGGCCGAATGGTGGCGGCAGTTCGAGGATCCGGTGCTCGACCGGCTGGTAGGAGATGCGCTGGTCGCCAATCCGGACCTGCGCATCGCCATGACCCGGGTGCAGGCCGCGCGCGCGGTGTTCGTCGAGCTCGGGCTGGATCCTTGGCCGCACGTGCAGATGGACGCGGGCCAGGTGCGCGGGCGGCAACCGGCCGGCGACGGCGTGCGCACGGCCGTCGAGGAGTACAGCCTGGGCTTCGATGCAGCCTGGGAGCTTGACCTGTTCGGGCGGCTGCGGCGCGGTGCGGAAGCGGCACGCGCCGACCTGGGCGCCGAGCAGGCCGGACTGGAGGACGTACAGGTCAGCGTCGCGGCCGAGGTGGCGCGTAACTACTTCCTGCTTCGTGGTGCGCAGAAACGCGTCGCGGTCGCCGAGCAGACGCTGGGCAACCTGCACGAGACCCAGCGCCTGACCGAGACACGCTGGGAACTGGGCGCCGGCAGCGAGGTCGACGCGCAAAGTAGTCGAGCACGGCTGAAGGCGATCGAGGCGGACATCCCGCTGTTGAAATCGATCGAGGCGCGTGCGCGCCACCGGTTGGCCGTGCTGGTCGGTGAAAGGCCTGGCGCGCTCGATGCACTGCTGTCGCCGAGGCAGGCCCCGGCCTACGCGAAGGCATTGCCGCTGGGTGATACGCGCGAGCTCTTGCGCAACCGGCCCGACGTGCGCGCGGCCGAGCGTCGCCTGGCCGCCGCGACCGCGCGCATCGGTGTCGCCACGGCCGACCTGTTCCCGCGGATCAGCATCGGCGGTTTTGCCGGCTTCGTTTCCGGCGACTTCAGCGGGCTGGTTAGCGGCGACAACGAGGCCTGGTCGCTGACGCCATCCATCCGCTGGGCCGCGTTCGACATGGGCAGCGTGCGCGCGCGCCTGCGCGCCACCGAGGCCACGGCCGATGGCGTCGCCGTGCAGTACGAAAAGACGGTGCTGCTCGCGCTGGAGGACACGGAGAATGCGCTGGTGGATTACGCCAGGCGCCAGGAACGCCTGCGCATCGTGGTCGACCAGGCGGTCGCCGCTGGCAGGGCCAGCCAACTGGCCGAAGTCGGCTATCGCGAAGGGGGCGGTGACTTCCTGGCCTTGCTCGATGCGCAGCGCAACCAGCTCGCAGCCGACGATGCGCTCGCCGACGCGGAGGCGGCGGTGAACATCGCGGCCGTCGCGATCTACAAGGCGTTGGGCGGGACAGGCCAGGCCGGGCAGGGGGCGGATCTGGCAGCGACGGGTGCAGTCGAGGCTTACTGATGGCGGCGCACGGCGTCTTCACGGGGCTTCGGCGATGTTGCGCCGATGGACTGGATCGAAGAACTGCGCGTGCTTCCCGGAGTGCTCTACGCGATGGCGCTGGGCGGCGCCATCGGCTTCGAGCGTGAGCTCAAGGACCGGCCCGCCGGCTTCCGTACCCACATGCTGGTCGCCGGAACCGCGGCGTTGCTGCTCGGCCTGAGCAGGATGGTGCTGGAAGACTCGCACTACGCCGGCAATGGCCTGCAGATCGACCCGTTGCGCCTGGTGGAAGCGGTGATCGCGGGCGTGTCGTTCATCGGTGCCGGCACCATCTTCGCCAGCCGCGGCGGCCAGGGCGTGCAGGGCATCACCACCGCGGCATCCCTGTTGATGGTCGCGGCGATCGGGATCACGGTTGGTTTCCGCTACTACATCCTCGCCCTGGCAATCACCCTGTTGGCTTTGGCGGTGCTGACCGTCCTGCGTGCACTGGAGCGCCGCGCACGGCATGAGTTCGAGGGTGCACGCGACCGGTGAGCACCCGCTGGCATCGGGCGGTGTCCGCGCCTAGCTCCGTGCGCGGCCTGACGGTGATCGCGACACGGCGCGCCTGCCGTGCCCACCCAGCGAACTGCGGCCGCCATGAACGCATGCACAGCGCCGGTGGGGGGCGCCTTGATGCGGGGGGCAGGCGTCCCTACACTGGAAGGGTCTGGCGAGATGGCTTCGCCCGCGCTACCGGGGGTGTCCTGGTTTCGACGGGGGTTGCGAAATCGACTGGCGCATGCCGAGGGGGCAGCTTTCCTCGTTAATCCAGCGGCAAAACTCTAGTTGCCAACGACGACAACTACGCTCTCGCCGCTTAAGGCGTAGCCCCGAACCCACTTGTGCCTGTGCTCGTGGATGTAGGGTCATTATCACAGGATCGCCGGGGGTGGTTGCCTGTCAGCGCCCGGTTAACCCAAAACAGGCTGGTCCTTGGGTGCGCTTAGCACGCCGTGCTGCCACGGGACGAGATCCAACGGTGAGCTAAGCATGTAGTGCCGGAGATGGAGTACCTTCGGACGGCGGTTCGACTCCGCCCACCTCCACCAAAAATTGATTAGAAATTCATTTCTAATCATCGACTTAGGCCACCTTCGCGGGTGGCCTTTTTCGTTGTACGGACGCCTGTACGGAAAACATTCGGAAAAGTCTGACCCCGTATGTAGGCATCCACTGATGGTGCGGCCGGCGCAGAGGCGCGAATCTTAGGACGCCAGCAACGCGCGCGCCGACCCTTGGAGTCCAGGCCCATACCCCGCGCGGGTCCCGTTGATCCTCCCCTGTGTCCGGGGCTGCTGGCTACTTCTCGCCAAAGGCGTCTTCTACCTCGCGGGGCGCGATGTCCCGCCGAGACCGCCGTCGAGCTTGCGACCTGATTGCGGCCCGCGAACTAGGCGGTGCCCGACCCATCTCTTATTTTCTTATGCATGGTAGGCGGCTTAGAGAATCTCAGGTCTTCCGGAATTCCGAATAAGAGACTCACGCGTCCCACTAGATATTTCATGAACGAAATGTGCGCACTCACATAGTCAAGCTCATAGCTATATCGCCAGTCTACAAAGGTTCGCGATGCCAGCGCTAACTCTTCATGAAACGACTTTGGACGCAAGAATTCCTCTACTAGCGCTTCGTCCAGCACAAGAGAGGTCATGATGATTGTTTCCCTGTTCTGGGTGAAGTGCTTGTCGAATCCTGCCGTGAACAAGAATTGGGTTTCGGCGTCTAGATGGCCGAATAGTTCAAGCAAATTGTGGCCACCGTCTGAAACCCTAAGTGCTCGCAGCTGTGCCGTTTCGGAAATGTTGTTCTGCTTGCAAATGAGTGCCTTGAAAGCGATCTCGATGGCAAGCGCCCCCATCACAAGTGCTGCCGGCGCCGGCACTTCGGTGCCTGCCTTTCCGTCTCCCCGCGGTTGCTCATCAATCAATCGGCGGTACGCTGCCACCAGCATGACTGAGTGATTCTTCATCTGCACCCAATTCAACGCCATCCGATTCGCTCCAATACAAAACTGCGGCCCCTAATACCAGCGAGCCGCAGCTACAAACGGACCACGGCTACTTCTTCTTTCCGCCCTTGTCCGGACGTTGGGTCATTGCAGAGGCGGCAGCCTTCTTAGCGTCGGCCGCCGTTCCCTTTCCGCGCATCACTTTGGACGCCGACGTACCTGCTGCCTTGCCGGTTTGTTCGTTCTTGGCCATGATTTTCTCCTTCGCTGGATGATTCCAGCAAAGTAAGGCTGCGCCGCTCTAACGCATCGAACAAGTCTGTTGCAACTGGGTTTGAAGGTGCGACAATAACCGCCCCCTGAATAAAAAAGCCCCGCCCTGCGTTAAGCGGTTGGCGGGGCTTCTGCATTAGAGCGACGGAGCTAGACGCTAAAACAATCCGTCGGCACGCCTTCCATTCCTAATGCCCGCCAGGCCGCAAGCCTCGCCAGGTGTTCCGCCAGGTCTCTCGGTACCATCGCGACGAGTCTTTCCAAGTCCGGCAGATGATCCGGTATGACAGCCACAGCATCCACGGGCGACTGTGTCTTCTTGTCAATAATTTCCAGAGTTTCGCTATCGATCGTTGCTTCGTAACGCAAGGTTGTTCCCCTGTTGGTTGGAGGATCGCGCCGGACAAGGCGTGCACAGAGCATGCGATGCAGGCCCGCGCCCGTGAAATCGATTGTTCGGATCGTGGACAGCGGACAATAGGCGGGCTTTATCATCTACACCCGTCGCAATCTGTCCCTGGCATCCTGCTACGCCGCGTCATCGGCCAACCTTCCGCGGCGATCGACGCCGGCTTGACGGCGCTGCTCGGCCTCGATCCGTCGTGCCAGCGCTTCGGTCGACTCGCCGGGCTGCTGCGTGATGTTGTACGTATGCGACGACGCGTCGGTCACAGTGACACCGCCGCGCGGGGCTGCTGCCGGCACGGCCGGCGCTGCGCGACCGCGAGCGCTACCAGCCCGCACCGGTGCGCGCTTGCCTGCCGGGGCCGGGCCATCGCTGAAGGCCGCTTTTGCCAACAGCGCGCCGGTCCCGACGACGGGGATACGGGATGCGATGCTGTTCAACGTCGCGGCTTTGCCGATAACCCAACCGATCACGCGCACCAGGGCAGCGAAGCCCCGAAGCCCGTTGGCGATCACCGCGCCCAGGACGACGCCGAACGTGCGGCCAGCGGCGGCGGCGCCCTTGAGTTCTTCGCTCGTCAGGTTCAGCGGCGCCAACAGCTTGACGACCCAGGCCCAAGCCTTACCGATCGCATTCGCCATGCCGTCCCACACGGGGCGCAGCGGCGCGAGCGCGGCTCCAATCTCTGCCATCGCCGGGCCGACCGCCAAGCGAATGCCTTCGAACATGCCGCCCATGAAAGCCTTGATCGGCTGCCAGTATTTCCGGACGATCAAGGCGCCAGCCGTGAGCGCTCCGACAGCAATCGACACAGGACCGGCGCCGATGGCCGCGATCGCCGCGCCAACAGCCCGCAGCGGACCGGCGATCCGCATAGCAACAGGACCGAATCGCCCCAAGGCGGCCAGCGCGCCAGCGGCTCGCATGCGAGCGAATAGCCCCATGACGGATAAGACCGGACCCTTGACCGCCGTCCAGGCGTAGGCGACGCCAGCGGTAGCGGCGCGGAGGCCGGTCAGCGCCAATGCAGACCCCACGATCCCCTTGATTAGCCGCGGGTTCTCTCGCGACCAATTCGCAAAGCCTTCGATCATCGGCGCTGCGGTTTCCATCATGCGTGTCATGGCCGGCACCAAGGCATTGCCGATCACGACCGACACCTCCCGCATGCGGTTCTTCGTGATTTCCCACTGCGCGCCAGCCGTGCCGAGACGTGCATTGAACTCGCGCGCCATGCTGCCCTTAGCTTCCTCGCCCCGTACCAGCGCCAGTTGGCGGCGGTACTCTGCTGCGCCAGTAGCGAGCTTGGCAACGTCGTCGCCGTACTCGGCGCCAAATAGGCGCGTTGCGGCGGCCATGCGTTGTTCGGTGTTGAGCGCGTTGAGCTTGTCCAGGACCGACAGGATTGTGCCGGTGGCATCCCTTGCCATGCTGGCCTGAACGCCGTCGGCATTGAGCCCCAAGGAGGCCAGACCGGAACGTACGCGTTTGGACTGGACCGTCGCGGCACCGAGGATGCGCAGGACGGCGTTGGATGCGGTACCGGCTACCTCGGCCGAACTGCCGAGGTGAACAAACGTGGACCCGAGCGCAGCGGCTTCCCTTGCGGGCATCTTCAGTGCGCGCGCCATGCCGCCAATCCGTTGCATGACGTCGATGATTTCGCCGCCCTTGGCCTGCGACCTGTCATCCAGGTAGTTGATCGCGTCGGCAAGTTCGCCGATGCGCGGAATCGGAATCTGGAAAAGGCCCGCGATCTTGCCCATGTCGTCGGCAAGCTGGCCCGCCGGCATTTCGAACGCGTCCGCCATCATGGCCGCGGTGCGGGTGAACGCGACGACTTCGTCGTTCGCGACTCCCATCCGCAGCCCAGCGGCGACCATGTCCGCAAGGTCGTTCGTCGCCAGCGGAAGTTCGCGCCCAAGCTGCTGAACCTGCCGGGCCATGCTGAAATAAACGGGCGTCAGGTTGCCGGCAGCATCGCGCGCGCCGTCAAGCTGTTTTGCGACACCCAGCATCGCGGTTTCGAACTGGACGGCCACGCGCACGGGCGCCAGGCTGGCCGCGGCCACAACACCGAACGTCGCCGCCGCTCCGAAGAACTGGCCGCGCGCTTCACCGCGGCGGGCCTTGTTCGCCTCGATGCGTTCCTGCACGCCGGCAAGGCGGGCCTGCGCAATGCGCAGCTTGTCGGCCTCGCGCGCAAGTTGGGCATACTCGCGCCGCATCTTGTCGACGTTCTTGCCCATCCGCCCGAAGGTGTTGATCTGGCGCCCAAGCAGCCGTTGCCTACGCTCGACGTTCATGACCTCCTCGCCGATTGCCTTCAGACCGAACCTTGTCGAAGACAGGGCAGACCGAAGGCTGCCAGAGATGGCGCCACCGATCACGATGCTCGCTTTGAGAGTTTTGATAGACATTGCCAATTCTCAGGACATACCTACATGAATGATTCTTCGGACACTCCTTGGCGTAAGCTCAAAGAGGAATGCGATCACATTCGGGCTTAGCCCTTCCATCGCGCGATCAAGAATTGCCTGATTCCGCTGCTTCTTGAAAGCAGGCGCTATGGCCGAAAATTCAAGAATCTCGCCACCAAGACGGGCGGACAATGCCTTTGCGTCATCTTCACCGAGCAGTTCGACAAGTTCGTGCCCAAAGAAGGAATTGACTTTTTCTGGGATGTAGATGGACCCGTGACCGCCGCCGTAGACAGATTGGGCCTTTCGTTCGGATGGGGGGCGCTTGCGCGCCCACACATCCATTCCGAAGTCGACCGCCTTTTGCCAGCCAAGCACTTCGGCGACATCGTGATAAGCGCGGCCCAGGAGAAACCGCACAGGAGCGGTTTCCCACGGGTCACCGTTTCCCAAGGTTTCGCACCTGGTCAAGAATGTGGGCGTTTGGGTCTAGGCTATAGCCACCTCTCACGGCCAGGCGCTTGCGCTGGTGGCGGCTGAATTTCTGTTTCGGCTTGGCCTTTACCCTAAGCCTCGGTTCCAGCGCCGTTTCGGTAATCATTCGCGCGATAACCTCGTCGCGCGGGTCACCGCTCTCAACATAGGTTGCCCAAGCGCCAGCAATGAGGGCAGCGACGTTGTTTGAGAAGCCCGGCCCCAAGCATACGGACATCAGGCGGCATCCTGCCAGGTGTCGCCGCGCATCGGGGCAATGATGGTGTTCGCGCCGGCTGCGGTCACTTCGGCGGGAGTCGCATCGACCGCGAGTCCCCGGCGGATCAATCCGACGGAATCACCCATACTGACCTCAACGATTGCGCCGACTGCCACAATCTGATTTGCGATCAGGAAAGTGTGCGGATTGCCGATCACCTTCAGGTGGCGGCGGGTGGTAGATACGGTCTTTGTCTTCTCGATAAGCGCCATGCTTAGTCGGTTCCTTAGTCTTGATTGTTCCAGCCATGAGCCCAGGAGGATCGGACGCGGTTGGCGTGCTTGATTGGTGCGACGTGTATCCGAACGCGGGCGCCTACGTGTCCAACCGCGCGGTTAACTGCGTCGTTTGTAAGTTCCGGAAAGAATTTGCGAACACGGCGTTCGGCCTCGGCTTTGTCATACAAAAATGCGCCTCCGAGCATCGGACAGATGACGACTATTCGGTCGCCCGTCTCGTCGCGGGAACGGCTCGAAATTACGGCCGCTTCTATGGCCGATTCCAGGGCGGGGGAAAGTACTGCCGGCGGTCGCTTAGGGGCCCGACCCTGAGAAGGCCCGTTTAAACGACCGCCGACAATGGGGCGGAGCAGTCGCATTACGCGGCGACCGTCCAGAACGCAGATTCATCCGGCACTAGCGGCAGCATCGTGGCCCAAGCGGTACACGCCAGATGGCCCGCCTTTCCAAGCCTTTCGTAGTGGACCGTCACATCTTCGTTGACCGCGATGCCGCACCGGTTCCAGGCGCCGATGATGGTCGATGCTGTGTCTGCGCAAAGTTCAGCACGTACGCCAGCTGCACGCAGAATTCCGTCGTTTCCGAACGCGGCGCCGGCACTGCCAGTACCAACGATCGCGCGAAGTTCGTCGACGCGGAGCCCGCGCGCTGCGGCCGCCGCCAGGCTGAAGGCGCCGGGGCCAGTCGCCGTCACGGCGCTCAGTAGGACGGCGTCGGCCGCGCGGGCCAGGCCCAACGACAAAGCGATCGAAATTTCCGCGTGCAAGTCTTCAGGGGTATCGCGGCGCCGTACGCTTCGGGGAATCTCAAAGCGAACGCCGAGGGTGATTGCTTGCTTCCAAGACATCGAGGCGCCGAGGACGGGCAGGGCGACCGTCGGTGCATCGTCCTCGCTGTCGATGTCGACGACGCTGAAGGTCGCGGCTTCGATAGTCCGGAATTCGACCGGAACGTCCTCAACCGCGATCCCGCCCCGCAAGCCGACGGCATGTGCCTTGCGAGTATCAGGCAACACCATCACATGAGCGCCAACGCCAGCGACCCGTGAGGCCGCGACGATTGTGGCATCCATCTTTGCGGTCGCGCAGGCACTGCCAGCCTTGGGTGCGCGAATCAGACGGCCTTCCTTGTCGAACGCCGTAGGTAGGCTGGCCGTCTTCAGGTTGATTGGCAGGGAACGCGCAGTATGCGTGCGCGCATAGGCGGTCGGCTCCTGAAAGCCTGGCGGCGTGAGACCGCGATAAGGCTGCGCCAGGTCGGCGTCTTGCGCAGTCCTATGCAGCTGTTGCGCGATGCCTAAGTCAGGGGTCATGCGATTTGGAGTCCTACTTGGGTGTATGGCGCTAGTGTCAATGGCAGGGAAGCGCGTTCCCATTGCAGGAATGTCCGCCCATTGAGTTCTAGAGTCCTTAGCAGGAATTTCCTCGGCGCCAGGTATGAACACATAGCTGCCGGTGTCGCTTATTTCTCTACCGGGCTTAAGTGCCGGGCCTTGTTGCTATACCGAGCGGTATAGAAAACAACAAGTCAGTTCTGAAACTCCTCGCACATCGAGAATCGCGCGGTGTCGGCGACCCCGCAGGCCACCCCCCGTCCGGAAGGACCCATATGTGTCGCGAAGGAAATCGACTAATGTCTGTAGTCGGTACCTTTAATGGGAGAGAGGTGTGGGTATTCCTGCCGAGCAGTGCGTTGCGCTACTTCGTGATGCTCTCAATAATCGACCCGCTGATCCTTGGTCTGATGCGGCCGCTGCTTGGTTTGCTGACGTTGCCGGCATCGTATCTGCCCATAGTCCGATCCAAGGCGCAACGTTTCAGGCCATGCTGCCTCGCGTCACGGACATTCACTTGGCGGCCCAAAATCCGTTAGCCGCTAGTATGACCATGAGCGCACAGGCAGAGTTCGTTGCAAGGGCGCGAAGCTTGCTTACCCAATTGCAACTAGCGACTAACACGTTCACCACGCGCCAGCTTGGCGCAGGGGCGGTTCACGACTATTTCGAGGAAGTCCGGCAACTCTTAGCTGGTGCATCCCGTGATGTGCTGTTCATCGATCCCTACATCGACGCCACTTTCGTCACGCGTTACCTTCCGCAGATTCCCCAAGGTGTTGGGGTTCGCCTACTGACGGCGGAGCGGCAGGTTGCCGCGCTGCGTCAATCGCTGAACCTATTCCAGGCTCAGCACGGCACCGCTGTAGAACTGCGCGCGTTGCCCGACCGGTCGATGCATGATCGCCATCTAGTCGTCGACGCCCGCGACGTCTACCAGTCCGGCGCTTCGTTCAAAGATGGCGCGAGGAACGCGCCCACGTCGATCAATCAGATCGTAGACGTCGCCGCCGACTTGATTCGCGCACATGAAGCGAATTGGAGCGGTGCGCGCGTGGCCTAGTTCGATTGGTAGGCGGGTACGGCGGGTACGGTGGGTACGGCTTTTCCATATAGCCGATGGACTAGGACAGGTACTTGAAATTGCTTGTCCCCACCAATGCTCTGCCTCTGCTTCTTATAGATTTGGTGGTATAGCCATACCCACCATACCCGCTTAGAGAGAAATGCCTTTATGCACAAACAGTTAAGGCGGGTACGGGGTGGGTATCGGGTGGGTACGGGTCAGCGCTAGGCGGGTACAGCTTTTGACCTTATCCGGTCCTTTCTGCGGCTCCGGCGGCTTCGTTTCAGGACAGGTGCAATTAACTTCGGTGCCTTTAGCCATCCTGTGCCCCGCGCAAAAAAATGCCCCGACGTGAGCCGGGGCGATTCTGGGGCAGTTGGCCGCTATAGGTCGAACACCTGGCGTCCGCTCGTCTTTCGCGGCTGCCGACCCGACTGGCGTAGCCATTTTCCTACCGCGGTTGCCTCCTGCCTGGTGCAGGGGAAGCGCCCAGCGGTCAGCATTAGTTGGCCAATAGTGAGCGACTTGCCTCTCAGCGCGGCGACGGCTTCTTCGAACCACGGCTGCGGCTCAACAGGAACGACGATCTTCGGCCGAAGCGCAGGGCGGCCAGGCTTTCGCTTCGCTAGCGCGATCGCCACGAATAGGGCGTCCGTCGAGACGCCAATGCTTGGCATGACGGCTTTGATCCGTTGGGCACGCTGTGCCGCTTCGATGATTTGAATGTCGTCGATCATGCGGCGGCCACCAGGTGCGCCGACAGCACCCGACTCAGTTCGCTAGCGGGGACTACAGTCCGCCTACCGAATCGCGAGGTTGCGACTTCACCACTTCGAATCAGCTGATACATGGTCGATCGACCGACGGCCAATCGGCGGGCCGCTTCCTCAACGGAGAATGCGATTGCTTCGGGGTGTGTTTCTTTGCGTTCGCGCATGCTGTCTTAGTCCTCTATTTCCGCTCGGAATTAAGCGGACGCGGACAGATTGACGACGACGCCATCGGATGTTCATTGCAGGAATTTCCGCAGCGTTTAAACGCTACAGGAAGGCCAAGCTTGCCAGTTTATCGCGAGCCGCATCCTGCGCCAGGTGGCCGTAGTGCTTGGAGATCATTTCCAGAGACGTACCGGTCAACCGCGCAACCGTGACAGGGTCCAGGCCGCCGATGATTGCATCGGTGATCCATGCATGCCGAAGCGTATACAGCACGACGTCGGACGGTAGTTCAGCCCTGGCCGCTGCCGCCTTGACCTGGGGGGCCCACGCTTGCGGAGTCCAGGCCGCATCACCGTTCGTAAACATCGGTGCACCTGGTAGTTTGGACTTCGCTAAGCGGTCGAAAAGGCTGCGTGCAGGTGGCGACACAGGAACTGTGCGCGCCCCGGTCTTCGTAGTGAACGTGGCAAGCCCGTGCCGTGCGTCCCAATCCTTGCGAAGCATTGCCGCCGGGTCCCCCGGACGGCACCCGGTAAGCGCGACACATTCCGCGAGCGCGCGCAGGTCGCAAGGCATTGCTTCCAGTAGCGCGCGGCGCTGCGCCTTGTCGAGGTAGCGTTCCCGGCGCACGCCGGCGCCCTTGTGCGGCTTTATCGCGCCCCACTCGATAGCGCGATCCTGGGGAATCTCCCGGCGGCTTACGGCGCGATTAAGTGCGGCCTTCAGGGTCGTGAGGTTTCTATTTAGCGTGGCGCGCGAGGGGAGGGCCTTCTTGCGGCCCGTCATCTCTCCGGCCTCCATGCGCAGCGCCCATGCCTCCAGGTGCCGCTGTGTGAGCTTGTCCGCTCGGACCTTTCCAATCGGGTCGGCGTAGACAATGCGGTCGAATCGCTTTCGGGCGTCGACGGCGGCGCGGGTGCGTCCCTCGGCTTCAATGGCGGCGGTGTAGTCCCGACATACGTCGGCTACCGTGACCAGCCGGTCCGCCTGGACGCCTGCGTCGACCGTTTTGCGCCAGCGCCTAGCCTCCCGCTTGGCACTTTCGTAGTCATGTTCCGCGGACGCTGGGCCCAGGGACTGATAGACCTGCTTGCCGTCCTCGGTCCGAAAGCGGGCCACCCAGTTGCCGCCAAGGCTCAGGCGACGGAATCCTACGTATAGCCCGCGCTCTACCGGGGGGCCCCAATAGGGCTCGCGTCGAACCTGAAGGCGATTGCGTACACCGACTTTGTCGATATCTTCGCGGCTCATCGCAAGTTCCGTACGGACTGGGTACGGAAAATGATAACAGCCCCTTGCGGATAATGACAGAGTAAAAACTAGCAAAAACAGTAGCTTAAATGTATGTCAGGGTCCGTCAGAATCCAGAATAATCGCCTTCGGACGGCGGTTCGACTCCGCCCACCTCCACCAATTTGGTCCGCGGCTTCATGCGGATGTTGCTGAAGAACCCGATCCCCCAGGTTGTGGTGGATCGGGTTTTTGTTTTGGGCGCAGCGCGCACCCGCCTGCACTTCATCATCGCCCTTTCACCCTTCCTGCACGACTTCGCGATGAGGCCGCGCCTACGCTTCGGGCTGCTTCCCCGGAGTGTCTGCCATGGGTGCGGAAAGCGCATTCAACACCGTAGCCAAGAAGGCTTCGCATGCGGCCGGGACGCCCTGGGTGTTCTGCCTCGCGCTAGGCGTGGTTCTGGCGTGGGCCATGAGTGGGCCCTTGTTCGGGTTCAACGACACCTGGCAGCTGGTGATCAATACCAGCACGACCATCGTCACCTTCCTGATGGTGTTCCTCATCCAGCACACGCAGAACGCCGATACGGCGGCGCTGCACCTGAAGCTGGACGAACTGATCAGGGCGACCCGCGAAGCGGACAACATCCTGCTCGACATGGAGGAGATGGACGAGCACAAGCTGGAGGCGTTCCGCAGCCAGTACGAGGCGCTTGCCGAGAAGGCGCGGCGCGCGCCGGAGAAGGGGCAGGGTGGCTCGCCTTGCCGGGATGACGCCTGACGGCACCTTGGCCAAGTTGCTGCATCCCGGGCCGGGCGGTGCCCAGGGAGCAAAAAAAGGGCCGGGAACGCCCGGCCCTGTCTGCATCCGCTTCGGCTTCGAGTCAGGGGAAGGAGGCGACGAGCTCCAGCTCGCCGTCGTCGTTCTCGGCTTCGATGCGGGTGGGAATGAAGCGCAGGCCGGCGCGCGAATCGGCGATGACCCGGGCGATCTGCATGGCCTGGTCACGTTCCAGGAACCAGAACGAGGGTTCGCCGTTGTCGATCAAGCGCCAGCCGCCGTGGGATCCGACCAGCTGGAGGGTGCTGTCATCCATTGGGGCTGCTCCACGGGAAGAGGGTCCCCGGCCCGGCATCCTGCCGGCGACCTTGTCCATTGCAGAGCGGTTCCGTTGCTGGCGGTGCAAGCCGTTCTGCCGGGGCAACGACAGGATGCCTTCCCAGGATGCCCATGCGCAGTCGGGATACTTCCCGATTTCGTGTAGGACTTTTCCTACCCGCCCGCTGGAGGGGGGCTAGGGACGTCGGACCGACCGGTCAGGCGTTCTTGTTGTGGCGGCGCATGGTCCGCTGCTTCTCGCGCTGCCAGTCGCGCTCCTTGGCGGTATCGCGCTTGTCGTGCTCCTGCTTGCCCTTGGCCAGGGCGATCTCCAGCTTGACCTTGTTCCCGCTCCAGTACATCGCGGTCGGCACCATGGTGTAGCCGTCGCGCTGGACGCCACCGATCAGCTTGTCGATCTCGTGGCGGTGCAGCAGCAACTTGCGGGTCCGACGATCGTTGGCGATGACGTGGGTGGAGGCCTGGATAAGCGGGGTGATCTGGGCGCCGATCAGGTAGATCTCGCCGTCCTGCACGTAGGCGTAGCCGTCGGTGAGGTTGGCGCGGCCGGCGCGGATGGATTTCACCTCCCAGCCCTGCAGCGCCAGTCCGGCCTCGAACCTGTCGATGAGGTGGTATTCGTGGCGCGCGCGCTTGTTCAGCGCGATGGTGCGCTGGGCGGGCGCGGCCTTGGCTTTGGCCTTTGCCTTATCATGGGCCGGATTCTTGCTCATTCCACCATTGTCGCCGAATTCCGGCGTCCGCAGACGCACCAAGCATGCCCAGCATCCAACGCAGCGCCCTGGTCGGCCATTCCGCCGCCCGCATGTTCGACCTGGTCAACGACGTGGCGGCCTATCCGCGCCGGTTCGCCTGGTGCGAGCAGGCGCAGGTGCTGGAACAGGATGAGGGGCGGATGCTGGCGCGCCTGGACCTGGGCCTGGGTTCGCTGAGCACGTGGTTCACCACCGAGAACCGGCTCGAACGGCCGCACCGGATCGACATGCAGCTTCGCGATGGGCCGTTCCGCAAGTTGCACGGCGTGTGGAACTTCCACGTGCTGGACGAATCGTCCTGCAAAGTGACGCTGACACTGGAATTCGAGCCGCATTCGCGGCTGCTCGGGCCGGTGTTCACGCTCGGCTTCCAGGGCCTGGCCGACCGCATGGTCGACGATTTCGTGCGCGTGGCCGACAACGGCGGGTGACAGCGATGCTGCGCGTGCAGGTGGTGCTGGCCTGGCCGCACCGGTTCGTGCAACTCGACCTGCGGCTCGAGCCGGGCGCCACGGTCGCTGATGCGATCAGGCAGGCAGGCCTGGACCATGAACCCGGCGTGGCGGGCCATGCGGTGTTCGGGGTGGCGGTGGAACCGGCCACGCTGCTGCGCGACGGTGACCGCCTGGAGCTGCTCAGGCCCTTGCAGGCCGATCCGAAGGAGGCGCGGCGCCGGCGCGCACAGCGCCAGCGCGAAGGCTGATCCGGCTCAGCGCCGGCCCTTCTTGTCCTTGTCCCTGGCCAGGTTCGGGCCGAACTGGCGATAGGCCTTCTGCGACAGCTCCAGGTCCTGCTCGGGGAAGTAATCGCCATCCCAGCGGACTAGCGTGTCGTTTTCGAAATAGAGCGTCAGCGTCTTCGATTCGACCGTGCCGCGACGGTTGGTGCGTTCGGTTGCGGCGTAGTCCCAGCGCTGCGCATGGAACGGATCGGCCACCGAGGGCGTGCCAAGCAGGGCCGCGACCTGCTGCTTGCTCAGTCCGGGCTTGAGCTGGTCGACCGCTTCCTTCTCCATCAGGTTGCCCTGGTAGATCGGCTGCTTGTAGAGCACGCCGCAGCCGGCGACGGCGAGCGAAAGGGGAGCGATCAGCAACAGGCGACGGAAGCTTGGCATTGCGGGCACGCGGGACGGAAAGTGGGCCGATGATACACTCCCGGCGCGCCTGGAGGCCGTCGTACGGCGGCTGGCGGTAAACCGGCAGTGAATGGCCGGAAGAACGGAGAGAGGTCATGGAATCGAACGATCTGCGCCGCGTCGGTCTGAAGGTGACCCACCCGCGCATGCGCATCCTCGAACTGCTGGAGGAGAAGCAGCCCCAGCACCACCTCACCGCCGAGGACCTCTATCGCCGCCTGCTCGAGCATGGCGACGAGATCGGCCTGGCGACCGTGTACCGGGTGCTGACCCAGTTCGAGGCCGCTGGCCTGGTGATCAAGCACAACTTCGAGGGCGGCCAGGCGATGTACGAACTGGATCGCGGTGGCCACCACGACCACATGCTCGACCTGGACACCGGCAAGATCATCGAGTTCGAAAGCGCCGAGATCGAGAAGCTGCAGCGCGAGATCGCTGCCAAGCACGGCTATGAACTGGAAGAACACTCGCTGGTGCTCTACGTGCGCAAGAAGCGCCGCTGAATCCAGGCGGCGGCGTCACCGCGGGGTGAGTTCAGCGCGAGCGGGTGCCTGACCGGCGCGCCGGACGGACCGACTCCTCGGCTTCGACGGCGTCCGCTTCGGCCGCGATGGCTTCGTCCAGCAGCCGGCGTGCGGCTGCATGGGCCTCCGGGCCGATTTCGACGCCACCGAGCATCCGTGCCAGTTCGGCCTCGCGGCCGCCGTCGTCGAGCAGTTCCACGGCGCTGCGGGTGATGCCTTCCACCGGGGCCTTGCTGACCCGGTAATGCGCGTGGCCCTGCGCGGCGACCTGGGGCAGGTGGGTCACGCACAGCACCTGGCGCGCGCGACCGAGCGCGCGCAGCTTGCGGCCGACAATCTCGGCTACGGCGCCGCCGATGCCCGAATCGACTTCATCGAAGACCATCGTCGGCACGGCATCCGAACCGAGCGCGGCGACCTCGATCGCCAGCGAGATGCGGGACAGTTCGCCGCCCGAGGCGACCTTGCGCAGCGGCCGCGGCGGTTGGCCGGCGTTGGCGGCAACGAGGAACTCCACGCGTTCGGCGCCGTTCGGATCCGGTCGCGCGCCGTCTCCCGGTTCCAGTTCGACCAGGAAGCGGCCGCCACCCATGCCCAGTTCGGCGATCAGCGCGGTGGTGGCCGTCGCCAGGGCCTGGCCGGCGCTGCGTCGGGTACCGGTAAGGGTAGCTGCTGAGTTACGCCAGGCGGCAGACGCGGCGGCGATCTCGCTGTCGAGCCGATCCAGGCGCTCGCCGGCGCCGCGCAGTACGGCAAGTTCGGCGGCCACGCCATCGCGGTAAGCCGCCAGCTCGGCCGGGGCGAGGCGGTGCTTGCGGGCCAGGTCGTGGATGCGGCCCAGGCGACGCTCGAGCTGCTCGAAACGCGCCGGGTCCACTTCCAGGTCGTCGCGGATGCGTCCGACCAGGGCGAGCGCTTCCTCGACCTGCACGCCGGCGCCTTCGAGCAGGGTGTCGGCTTCGGCCAGGCGCGGCTCGTGCTCGGCGGCACGGGCCAGGGCGGCGCGGGTCTGCTGCAGCTGGCGGGCGAGCGATGGCGAGTCCTCGCCGCCCAGGCGGACCAGCGCGTCGTCGCAGGCCTCGATCAGGCCCGAAGCGTGCGCGTGCCGGCGGTGCGCCAGGTCGAGTGCCTCCAGCGCGGCGGGCTCCAGGTCCTCGCGCTCCAGTTCGGCCAGCTGGTGCTCCAGCCAGCCGATCCGGTCGGAGACGTCGCCCTGGGCCTGCAGGTGTTCGCGTTCGGCCAGCAGCGCCTGCCAGGCGGCCGCAGTCGCCTGCACCGCGGCGCGCTCGGCCTCGTTGCGGGCATGGGCGTCGAGCAGGGCCAGCTGGCTGGCCCGCGAAAGCAGGGACTGGTGCTCGTGCTGGCCATGGATCTCGACCAGCAGGCCGGCCAGCTCGGTGAGCTGGGCCAGGGTGACGGGGCGGCCGTTGATCCAGGCGCGCGAACCGCCGTCGGCGCGGATGATCCGCCGCAGCTGGCACTGGCCGTCCTCGTCCAGTTCGTTGCCGCGCAACCAGTCGCGCGCGAGCGCATTGCCGGTAAGGTCGAAGTCGGCCGACAGTTCGGCGCGTTCGCTGCCGTGGCGGACCACGCCGCTGTCGGCCCGCAGCCCGGAGAGGAAGCCCAGCGCATCCACCAGCAGCGATTTGCCCGCGCCGGTTTCCCCGGAGATCACGGTCATCCCGGGGCCGAATTCCAGTTCGGTGGCGCGGACGACGGCGAAATCCTTGAGGGCGAGGTGGCTGAGCATGTCGGCATTGTAGAGGCGGGCACGGGCCTTCCGCAGGCCGGGGCAGCCTGCGGCCCGGCGGTCGCGTGGGCTGAGACGCGCCGTGACCGGACCGCCGCATGGGTGATGTTCCGCTTGCGGGCCGGTCGCCGCTGGGGCTATCTATCCGCCATGAATCCCAACCCGCCACCGGCCCTTCCGCTCGACCCGCGCGCGCGCCAGCTGCTGCGCACCCTGATCGGGCGCTACATCCGCGACGGCGAGCCGGTGGGATCGCAGACCCTGGCCCGCCATGCCGGCCTGGATGTCAGCCCGGCCACGATCCGCAACATCCTGGCCGACCTGGAGGACAGCGGCCTGCTGAGCTCGCCGCATACCTCGGCCGGGCGGGTGCCGACCGTGCAGGGCTACCGGGTGTTCGTGGACAGCCTGCTGCAGGTCAAGTCGCTGGGCGAACGCGAGATGGCCCGGCTGCGGGCCGAGCTCACCGCGGGGGCGGGGGGCACCCAGGCGCTGCTGGGCAATGCCTCCGAGCTGCTTTCGGCGATGACCCATTTCGTCGGCGTGGTCGGCGCGCCGCGGCGCGGGCAGTTCGCTTTCCGCCAGATCGATTTCGTCGCGCTGGGCGGGCGCAGGATCCTGGCCATCGTGGTGTTCGCCGACGGCGAGGTGCAGAACCGGGTGGTCGAGCCGCAGCGCACCTTCGAACCGGCCGAGTTGGAAAAGGTCGCCAACTACCTCAACACCCATTGCGCCGGCCGGCCGCTGGCCCAGATCCGCGCGACCCTGCTGCACGAGCTGCGCCAGGCCCGCGACGAGATGGAGCTGCTGCTCGCCCAGTCGGTCGAGCTGGCCGAACAGGCACTGGAGCCGCCCGGCGACGACATGGTCCTGGCCGGGCAGACCCGGCTGATGGGCCTGCAGGACCTGTCCGACGTGGAGCGCCTGCGCGAGCTGTTCGAGGCCTTCGCCCGCAAGCGCGAGATCCTGCAGTTGCTCGAGCGCACCCAGCGCGCGCCGGGGGTACGCATCTTCATCGGCGAGGAAACCGGACTGGCCCCGCTGGACGGGGTCTCGCTGGTGACCGCGCCGTACGGCGCCGGCGGCCAGGTGCTGGGCGTGCTGGGTGTGATCGGCCCGACCCGGATGGCCTATGACCGGGTGATTCCGGTGGTCCAGGCGGCTGCCGACGTGCTCGGCGCGGCGCTGCAGTCGTCTGGCGAACGCCCGGCGACTTGAATCCGGTCGGCGGTCGAATCGGCTCCGCGACTTGAATCGCTCCACCCCGGCCCCCATACGGGCCGGATGGGCGGCCGGGAGCGCCGCCACGGAGCCGATTGCATGACCCAGAACGACATCCCCTCCGCCGCCGGTGCGGACGACGAAGCCACCCTCGAGCTGCAGCTGCGCGACGAGATCGAAGCCCTGAAGGGCGAGATCGAACAGCTGCGCGCCGACTCGCTGCGCGAGCGCGCCGACCTGGAAAACCAGCGCAAGCGGGTAGCGCGCGATGTCGAGCAGGCCCGCCGCTTCGCCAACGAGCGCCTGCTCGGCGAACTGCTGCCGGTGTTCGACAGCCTCGATGCCGGCCTGGCGGCCGCGGTCGACCAGAGCGGCCCGCTCAAGGACGGAATGGAGCTGACCTACCGCCAGCTGCTCAAGGTCGCCGCCGACAACGGCCTGTCGGTGGTCGATCCGGCCGGCCAGCCGTTCAATCCCGAGCACCACCAGGCCATCAGCCAGGCCGATCCGGGCGCCGCCGCGCCGGGCAGCGTGCTGCAGGTCTTCCAGAAGGGCTACATGCTCAACGACCGCCTGCTGCGTCCGGCGCTGGTCGTGGTGGCCCGGCACGACTGAACTGGTCTCATCCATGCCGCGACGCCCTCTTGAACGGCGCCGGCGCGGCCCTATCTAGCGAGCAAGGCCACGGTTTCACCGGCCATTCCATTCCGAGGGAGCACCACACAATGAGCAAGATCATCGGCATCGACCTGGGCACGACCAACTCGTGCGTCGCGATCATGGACGGCGGCAAGGCCCGCGTGATCGAGAACGTGGAAGGCGACCGCACCACGCCTTCGATCGTGGCCTACACCAAGGACGGCGAAGTCCTGGTCGGCGCGCCTGCCAAGCGCCAGGCGGTCACCAATCCGAAGAACACCTTCTACGCGGTGAAGCGCCTGATCGGCCGCAAGTTCACCGACGCCGAAGTGAAGAAGGACCTGGACCTGGTGCCCTACGGCATCCTCGCCCACGACAACGGCGACGCCTGGGTGCAGACCAGCGACGGCCGCAAGATGGCCCCGCAGGAAATCTCCGCCAAGGTGCTGGAGAAGATGAAGAAGACCGCCGAGGCCTTCCTGGGCGAGCCCGTCACCGAGGCGGTCATCACCGTGCCGGCGTACTTCAACGACAGCCAGCGCCAGGCGACCAAGGACGCCGGCCGCGTCGCCGGCCTTGACGTCAAGCGCATCATCAACGAGCCGACCGCCGCGGCCCTGGCCTACGGCCTGGACAAGGACGACAACCGCGATCGCAAGATCGTCGTCTACGACCTGGGCGGCGGCACCTTCGACGTGTCGATCATCGAGATCGCCAACATCGACGGCGAGAAGCAGTTCGAGGTGCTGGCCACCAACGGCGACACTTTCCTCGGTGGTGAGGACTTCGACGCGCGCGTCATCGACTACCTGGTCGAGGAATTCCAGAAGGACCAGGGCATCGACCTGCGCAAGGACCCGCTGGCCCTGCAGCGGCTGAAGGATGCGGCCGAGCGCGCCAAGATCGAGCTGTCAAGCGCGCAGCAGACCGAGGTCAACCTGCCGTACGTGACCGCCGACGCCTCCGGTCCCAAGCACCTGACCATCAAGCTGACCCGGGCCAAGCTCGAGGCGCTGGTCGATGACCTGGTGAAGAAGACCATCGAACCGTGCCGCACCGCGCTGAAGGACGCCGGCCTGCGCGCCAGCGACATCGGCGAAGTGATCCTGGTCGGTGGCCAGACCCGCATGCCGAAGGTGCAGGCGGCGGTGACCGAGTTCTTCGGCAAGGAACCGCGCAAGGACGTCAATCCCGATGAGGCCGTGGCGCTGGGCGCCGCGATCCAGGGCGGCGTGCTGGGTGGCGACGTCAAGGACGTGCTGCTGCTGGACGTGACCCCGCTGAGCCTGGGCATCGAGACCCTGGGTGGCGTGTTCACCAAGATCATCGAGAAGAACACCACGATCCCGACCAAGGCCTCGCAGACCTTCTCCACCGCCGAGGACAACCAGTCCGCGGTGACGGTGCACGTGCTGCAGGGCGAGCGCGAGCAGGCCCGCTTCAACAAGTCGCTGGCCAAGTTCGACCTGACCGGGATCGATTCGGCGCCGCGCGGCATGCCGCAGGTGGAGGTGTCGTTCGACATCGACGCCAACGGCATCCTGCATGTGTCGGCCAAGGACAAGAAGACCAACAAGGAACAGAAGGTCGAGATCAAGGCCGGCTCGGGTTTGTCCGAGGACGAGATCGCGCGGATGGTGGCCGATGCCGAAGCCAACCGCGAGGAAGACAAGAAGTTCCACGAGCTGGTGCAGGCACGCAACCAGGCCGACGGCCTGATCCATGCCACCCGCAGTGCCATCACCGAGCACGGCGCCAAGGTGCCGGGCGACGTGATCGGCCGCGTGGAGGGCGCCATCGCCGAGCTGGAGACCGCACTCAAGGGCGACGACAAGGGCCAGATCGAGGCCAAGTCCAAGGCCCTGGAAGAGGCCGGGCAGTCGCTGTACGCGGCGGCTGCAGCGCAGGGCGGGGCCGAAGGCGATGCCGGTGGCGCCGCTTCCGGTGGCGCGCAGGATGATGTCGTCGATGCCGAGTTCACCGAGGTCAAGGACGACGAGAAGAAGTAAGCCGCGTGCGGCGTAGCGCCGCCGGTGGTCATGCAGCCCGCGCCTTCGCATGGCGCGGGCTGTCTCGTAAGTCAGACACGGAATCCCGATGAGCAAGCGCGACTACTACGAAGTGCTGGGCGTGGCCCGCAACGCCAGCGACGAAGAACTGAAGAAGGCCTATCGCCGTTGCGCGATGAAGCACCACCCGGACCGCAATCCGGGTGACTCCGCCTCAGAAGCGGCGTTCAAGGAGTGCAAGGAGGCCTACGAAGTGCTGTCCGACGGTGGCAAGCGCCGCGCCTACGACGCGCATGGGCATGCCGCGTTCGAGCACGGCATGGGCGGCGGTGGCGCCGGCCCAGGCCCGGACATGGGCGACATCTTCGGCGACATCTTCGGGACCATCTTCGGCGGCGCCGGCGGTGGCCGCGCTGCGCGTCGCGGCGCCGACATCGGCTACGTGATGGAGCTGGACCTGGAAGAGGCGGTGGCCGGGGCCGAGAAGCGCATCGAGATCCCGACGTTGGCCGGGTGCACGACCTGCACCGGCACTGGCTCGGAAGACGGCAAGGTCGAGGGCTGCAATACCTGCCACGGCCGCGGCCAGGTGCGGTTCCAGCGCGGCATCTTCACCATGCAGCAGGCCTGCCCGGAGTGCGGTGGCCGTGGCCAGGTCGTGCGCAACCCGTGCAAGGACTGCCATGGCGCGGGCAGGATCGAGGACGAGAAGGTCCTGTCGGTGAAGATCCCCGCGGGCGTGGACAACGGCGACCGCATCCGCCTGTCCGGCGAGGGCGAGGCCGGTCCGCCGGGCACGCCGCCGGGCGACCTGTACGTGGAAGTGCGCGTGCGCGAGCACGACATCTTCCGCCGCGACGGCGACGACCTGCATTGCGACGTGCCGATCCGGATCTCGCAGGCCGCGCTTGGCGACACGGTCAACGTACCCACGCTGGAAGGCGAAGCGGAAATCCGCATCCCGGCCGAGACCCAGGCCGGCAAGGTATTCCGCCTGCGCGGCAAGGGCGTCAAGTCGGTGCGCAGCCGCAGCCCCGGCGATCTTTACTGCCGCGTCGTGGTCGAGACGCCGATCAACCTCACCGCCGAGCAGCGCGAGCTGCTGGAGCGGTTCGAGGCGACGTTCATCGGCGAGGAAGGACGCAGGCATTCGCCGCGCTCGGCCACGTTCCTCGACGGGGTCAAGTCGTTCTTCGGCCGGATCACTTCACCGTAAGCAGTCGCGCACCTGCGTCTGGCCGCGCAGGTGCGCCATGGAACACCGACTCCGGCATCGGGCGCCTGCATCGAAGTGCAAGTAACCCGGTGTGATCAGCCTCAACCGTTGCAGCTGAAACGCTGCGCGCCGCCCGCGAGGCGACGCGCTAGCATGCGTGGCCCGGAATCACGGTCGATCGAATGAGCGAGGCGCTCGAAAGCCACCTGGTCCACGAACGTCGCAACCGGCCTTCCGGATCGTTGCCGGTCGACCTGGTGTCGGTGCAGTCGCAACTGGCCTATGGCCACGCGGGCAACAGCGCGGCGGTGCCGGTGTTGCGCATGCTCGGCGTGCGCGTGGTGGAAGTGCCGACCACGCTGCTCAGCAATACCCCCTTCTACGCGACCTTGCGCGGGCGGGTGCTGCCCGCCGAATGGCTGGCCGACGTCCTGCAGGGCCTGGACGATCGCGGCGTCAGCACCCGCGCGCGGATGGTCGTTTCGGGCTATTTCGGCAGCGTCGCCAACGGCGAAGCCTTTGCCGGCTGGCTCGAGCGCCTGCACCACGGAGGCGTGGCGCCGCGTTACCTGCTCGATCCGGTCATCGGCGACACACATACCGGCGCCTACGTCGAGCCGGGACTGGAGTCCGTATTCGCCACGCGGCTGCTGCCGCTGGCGTGGATGGTCACGCCCAACGCCTTCGAACTGGAGCGGCTTGCCGGCCAACCGGCCTTGCACGAAGCCGACGCGGTGCAAGCGGCCCGCACCTTGCTATCGCGTGGCCCGCAGTGGGTACTCGCGCACAGCGTGGAAGGCGGGGATGGAGCGCTGGTCACGCTGCTGGTGGGGCGTGAGCGCGCCTGGCGCATGACCTCGCCGCGCCTGGACGTGGACGTGGCGGGCACCGGCGACGTGCTGTCGGCCCTGCTGGCGACGTTCCTGCTTCGCGGCGAGCCACCGCAACGAGCTGCCGAGCGTGCGCTGGCCGGCGTGCATGCCACGCTGGAATCGACCCTCCTCCATGGCTGGGAGGAGCTCGACGTGCTCGCCGCTCCGGCGGCGGCGCTGGCGGAAGGGCCAGCGCGTTTCCCGGCGGTGCCGCTTTGACTTCGACGATCTTTACCCCCGGAGCGCAAGCAGGCGGGGCGCCGGTAATCGGCCTGGTCGGCAGCGCCGGCGCTTATGGGCGCTGGCTGCGCCGGTTCTTCGAGGAGCGCATGGGCCTGCGGGTGCTGGGCCACGATCCAGCCGATGCGGGCAGCGATCCACCGTCGCTGCTGGTCGAAGAGGCGGAGGTGCTGGTCTTCGCCGCGCCGATCCGGCACACGCCCGGGCTGATCGCCGATTACGTCGCGCGTTCGGCGGGTCGCGAGCGGGGTCGCCTGTGGCTGGACATCACCTCGCTCAAGCAGGCGCCGGTGGCGGCGATGCTCGAGTCCCAGGCCGAGGTGGTGGGCCTGCACCCGATGACCGCACCCTTGAAGACGCCTACCTTGAAGGGCCGCGTGGTGGTGGTCTGCGAAGCGCGGCTGGATGCCTGGCGGCCGTGGCTGCAGCACTTGCTTGAAGCGTTGCAGGGCGAGTACGTGCGCAGCACCCCTGCCCACCATGACCGGGTCATGGCGCTGGTGCAGGCCATGGTCCATGCCGCGCACCTGGGGCAGGCCGGCGTGCTGCGAAGTTTCGCTGCCGAACTCGGCGGACCGGCGCAGCTGATGCCATACCGCTCCATCGGCTTCGAGATGGATGCGGCGGTGACCGCGCGGATCCTGTCGCTGAACCCGGAAATCTACGAGGACATCCAGTTCGGCAATCCGCACACCGGCGAAATGCTGGAGCGGTTGGCTACCGAGATCGCCCGCCTGCGCACCCTGGTCGGTCGCGGCGATGAGCCGGCGCGCGCCGAGTTCCGCGAACACTTCCTGAGCCGCAACCTGGAGGCCTGGGGCGATGGCGCCGCTGCCGACGGCAGTTACACCTTCGAGCGCGTCGGCTACCTGCTGGCCGACCTGACCGAGACGCGGCGGCTGAGCGTGCACCTGCCCGAGGATCGCCCGGGTTCGCTGCGGGCGCTGCTGCACGTGTTCGAGGCGCATGGCATCAGCCTGTCCTCGATCCACTCCTCGCGGACGCCGGCAGGCGAAGTCCATTTCCGGATCGGATTCGATTCCGGCGCCGATGTCGCCTCGCTGCGCGCAGCCGCCGCGGAGATCGACCAGTCAGGCCTGGGACGCGTGCTGGAGCGCCCCTGACGCGTCGCAGGATCAGTCCGCGGTCAGTATCAGGGTGCCATCGGCATTGGCGAAGCGATCGTCCCGGCGTTGCAGTCGTTGGCCGTCCGCCAGTTCGTAGCGCAGCGACGGCTGGCCATCGGGCCCTCCGTGCTCGTCGTGGAATTCGATGATGATGTAGGGATTGCCGTCGCTGGCGGTGGCGGGGAACTGGCGGAAGGACATGCTGGCCTCCTGGGCTGTCGACGGACGCGACCGGTCCGGCACCGATTATTCGCGCCGCGCCTTAAGCAGCCGTTGCCGCACCGTGAATGTTGTGTAGGCACGCCGGAAGCAGCGTGCTTGGGCCCAGCCCGGGCCGACCCGGTACAATGCCCTCCATGACTACCACCTATACCCTGTCCCGTCGCGCCCAGGCGCTTACCAGCTCGGCCATCCGCGAGATCCTCAAGGTCACCGAGCGCCCCGAGGTCATCTCCTTTGCCGGCGGCCTGCCGTCCCCGGCGACCTTCCCGGTCGAGCGCATGCGCGAGGCCACCGAAAAGGTCCTGCGCGAGGCGCCCCAGGCCGCCCTGCAGTACGGCCCGACCGAGGGCTTCACGCCGCTGCGCGAGTGGATCGCCGCGCGCCTGAGCCATGGCGGCGCGGTGGTTCCGGCTTCCCGCGTGCTGATCACCACCGGTTCGCAGCAGGGCCTGGACCTGCTGGGCAAGGTGCTGATCGACGAGGGCAGCAAGGTGCTGGTCGAGACACCGAGCTACCTCGGCGCGTTGCAGGCGTTCTCGCTGTTCTCGCCGGACTTCGCTTCGCTGCCGAGCGACGAGCAGGGCATCGTCACCGACGGCCTGTCGGTCGAACAGCTGGCCGGCGCGCGCTTCCTGTACTGCCTGCCCAATTTCCAGAACCCGACCGGCCGGCGCATGCCGCTGGAGCGGCGCAAGGCGCTGGTCGCGCTGGCGAACGCGGCCGGCGTGCCGCTGGTCGAGGACGATCCGTACGGCGAGCTGTCCTACGGTGGCGAGGCGCTGCCGAGCCTGCTGTCGATGAACCCGGACGGCGTGATCTACATGGGATCGTTCTCCAAGGTGCTGGCGCCGGGCCTGCGCCTGGGCTATGTCGTGGCGCCGGAGCCGGTGTTCGGCAAGATGGTCCAGGCCAAGCAGGCCGCCGACCTGCACACCCCGTCGTTCTCGCAGCGCATCGTGTACGAAGCGGTGCAGGACGGCTTCCTCGACGCGCACATTCCGTCGATCCGCACGCTCTACGGGCAGCAGTGCGAACGCATGCTGGCCGCGCTGGAGCGCGAGTTCCCGGAGCAGGTGAGCTGGAACCGGCCCGATGGCGGCATGTTCATCTGGGTCGACCTGCCCGAGGGCGTGGACAGTGGCGCTTTGCTGGCCAAGGCGATCGAGCGCAACGTGGCCTTCGTGCCGGGCGCGCCGTTCTATGCCGTCAATCCGAAGAAGAACAGCCTGCGCCTGTCGTTCGTGACCGTACCCGGCGAGAAGATCGACGCCGGCGTGAAGATCCTCGGCGAACTGCTGAAGGCCGAGATCGCCGCGCTGCCGGCGGCCGCCTGAGGTAGCGGGACGCGCGTTGATGGCATCGCGCGCCCCCTGCCGGATCGATGCCGTGCTGGTGGGCCGGGCCGTGGATTACACCCGGCCCGGCAGCCGCAGTGCGATCGACAAGCATCCACTGGCGGGCCCGGTCGGAGTCGGCCTCGAAGGCCTGGCCGGGGACGAGCAGGGCGACCGCCGCGTGCATGGCGGGCCCGACAAGGCCATCCATCATTACCCGCGCGACCACTACGCGACCTGGCAGGGCGAGGTGGGCGCACACCCGCTGCTGATGGCGCCTGGCGCCTTCGGCGAGAACATCAGCACCACCGGCATCACCGAAGCGGACGTGTGCCTGGGCGATCGCCTGCGGCTGGGCACGGCCCTGGTGGAGGTCTCGCAGGCACGGCAGCCGTGCTGGAAGCTGTCCGACCGTTTCGGCATCGCCGACATGGCGCGGCGCGTGCAGGACACCGGTCGCTGTGGCTGGTACTACCGGGTACTCGAGCCGGGGATCGTGCAGGCCAGTGACGTGCTGGCCCTGGTCGAACGGCCGCACGTGGACTGGGCGCTGCCGCGCCTGTCCGAACTGCTGTACCGGCGCACGCTGGATCGCGACGAGTTGCGTGGCGCATTGGCGCTGCCGCTGGTGCCGTCATGGAGACGGCTGTTCGAGCGCCGGCTGGAGCAGGGCGACACCGAGAGCTGGGAGTCGCGTCTGCACGGTCCCGGAGCCTCGCCCTAGGCTTCGACTCAGGCCGGCGATGGTGATGCGGTCTGATTCGCGTTGGGATCCCACGCCGACGATGGCGTGTTGCGCACATCCGGTCCACGCGGTCCGGGCGGGCGTGATCAGGCCGGGCGGCTGTAGTTCGCCAGGCGCCTCGCCAGCTCGTCCGGTGGCAGCCCGGGTGCGAACAGGAAGCCCTGGCCAACCGGCACGCCCAGTTCGAGCAGGAAGCGGCGTTGCGATTCCTGCTCCACGCCTTCGGCGACCAGGCCCAGGCCCAGGCTGCGGGCGATCGCGCTGACCGCCTCGCACACGGCGACGTCGGAGCGGTTCTCCGGCACGCCCTCCACGAACAGCTGGCTGAGCTTCAGTCCGTGGATCGGTAGCCGGCGCAGGTAGTTCAGCGCGCTGTAGCCTTCGCCGAAATCGTCGATGGTGAGCATCACGCCCATCCGCCGCAGCTCGGCGAAGGTGCGCAGGGTGGCGGGTGCGTCCTCGATCAGCACGCGCTCGGTGAACTCCAGTTCCAGCGCCGAGCCGGGCAGGTCGAACTCGCGCAGCGTCTCGGCGACCTTCACCGCCAGGTCTTCGGCGACGAACTGCCGATAGGACACGTTGACCGCCACGCGGATGATGCCCAGGCCCTGTTCCTGCCATTCGCGCACCTGGCGGCAGGCCGCGCGCAGCACCCAGTCGCCGATGCGGACGATGTCGCCGGTGGTCTCGGCGTGGCTGATGAACAGGTCCGGGCGCAGTTCGCCCAGCTGGTGGCTCTGCCAGCGGATCAGCGCTTCGGCGGCGACGATCCTGCCCTGGCGCAGGTCCACCTGCGGCTGGTAGACCAGGCGGAACTCGGCGTTGTCGAGCGCGCGCCGCAGCTGGGTCTCGATCTGCAGGCGGTCCTGCTGCTTCTGCGCCAGGTCCGGGGTGAACACCTGCCAGCCGTTGCGGCTGCGGCGCTTGCAGTCGTACATGGCGATGTCGGCACTCTGGATCAGCTGCTGCGGCCGCGTACCGTCGGCTGGTGCATAGGCGATGCCGATGCTTGCGCCGACCATGAACTCGTCTTCGCCGAACATGAAGGGCCGGGTGAGGGCCTGCAGGATCTTGTCGGCCAGCTGCGGGGCCTGCTCCGGCTCGCTGCCGTCGCACAGCACCAGGAATTCGTCGCCGCCGAAGCGTGCGAGCAGTCCCTCGGTGCCGATCGCGTGCGCGATGCGCTGGCCGGTGCGGACCAGCAGGTCGTCGCCGGCGGCGTGGCCGAGCACGTCATTGACGGTCTTGAAGCGGTCCAGGTCGATATACAGCACCGCCACCGCGCAGTGCGCCGGTTCGCGCAGCCGTTCGTCGAGTTCGCCCAGGATCGCGTCGCGGTTGAGGATGCCGGTAAGCGGATCGGTGCGCGCCTGGATGCGCAGCGTTTCCTCGGCCTGCTTGCGTTCGGTGATGTCCTGCAGCGTGCCGGCGATGCGCGGCGACACGTGGTTGCCCGGCTCGACCTCGCCGATCATGCGGATCCAGAACGCGTGGCCGTCGCCACGCTGGCCCTGCAGCTCCAGGTCGAAGCCGGTGCGCTGGGCGAACACGCGCTCGAGCGCGGCTTCCAGCCGGATGCGGTCGCCGCTGCGCATCCGCGCCAGCAGGTCGTCCATCGCATGCGAGCCCGGGGCCAGGTCGACGATGCGCATGGCCTCGCCGGTGAGGTACATGCGCTGGCGGCCACGGTCCCATTCCCAGCCGCCGATGTGGGCCAGCGACTGGGCGCGGTCGAACAGGGTGCTGTCGCGCTTGAGGTCGGTGATGTCGCTGAACAGCACGAACACGTGGTCGGCCTCGTCGCGGCCGGACGAGAACACCGGGACCGTGGTCGCCGAGATCCAGACCATGCGGTCGCTGGCCAGGTTGTGCAGGCCGATCACCGTGCTGGGGATGATCTGCCCGCTGCGCAGCGAGCGCTGCGCCGGCCACTGGTCTGCCGGCAGCACCCGGCCATGCTCGTCCAGGATGGTCCATTCCTGCGTAGGTGCGCGCAGGTCCGTTTCCAGCCCGGGGCCGAGGATCCGGTGCGCGGCCGGGTTGGCCGACAGCAGGTGGAACTGGCGGTCCAGCAGCAGCACGCCCTTGTCGATGGACTCCATCAGCAGGCGGTAGCGCGATTCGGCCTGCCAGCGGCCGCTTAGGTCGCGGGCGACGGCGACGATGCAGCGGCGCCCGGCATGCTCGAACCCGGCCGAATGCACCTCGACCGGGAAGCGGCTGCCGTCGCCGCGCATGTTGGTGACCTCGATCACGTAGGTCTCGCCGCGGTTGATCGTTTCCCAGACCGGCTTGAGGTGGTCCGGCGGCAGGTCCGGATTCAACGTCTCGATCGGCTGGCCGATGATCTCCTCGCGCGACCGGTGGTAGGCGCGGATGCCGGCCTTGTTGAGGTCCAGGACGATGCCGGTCTCGCTGAGCACGCTGACCGGGTCGGGGACCGCGTCGAACAGGGCGTGATAGCGCACGCGCGCCGACTCGCCTTCGGCGAGGGCGTGGCTGAGCGCGTCATGGGCCTGCTGCAGGAGCAGGCGGGTGCCGTGGGGCAGGGCGCGGTCGTGCAGGGCAGGTTCCTGCAGTGCCGGCTCTCGTAGCGCACGTTCCAGTGCGGCCAAAACCGCTTCCGGATCCGCCAGCGAAGCGGACTCGGAGACGGCCTGGCCGGCGGCGCTCATGCGGCCGCCAGCGCCCGTCCGACCTTGCTGCCGGTCGGCCGGCCCAGCTTCGCAGCCAGCCAGCGGCCGGTCTCGGCCAGAGCGTCCAGGTCGATGCCGGTATCGATGCCCATGCCCTGCAGCATATACACCAGGTCCTCGCTGGCAAGGTTGCCGCTGGCGCCGCGGGCGTAAGGGCAGCCGCCGGTGCCGGCCACCGCCGCATCGGCCACGCGAACGCCGGCCTCGATGCAGGTGGCGACGTTGGCCAGGGCCTGGCCGTAGGTGTCGTGGAAATGGACCGCCAGCGCGGCCATCGGGACCTCATCGGCCACTGCCAGCAGCATCCGGCGCGCCTTGAGCGGGGTACCCACGCCGATCGTGTCGCCCAGCGAGATCTCGTAGCAGCCCAGGTCGTGCAGGCGGTGCGCGACCCGGACCACGTCGGCCAGCGGCACGTCTCCCTGGTACGGGCAGCCGAGCACGGTGGAGACGTAGCCGCGCACGCGCACCCCATCTGCGCGCGCGCGCGCCAGCACGGGCGCGAAACGTTCGATCGACTGGTCGATCGAGGCATTGGTGTTCCGGAGGTTGAAGGCCTCCGAGGCGGCGGTGAATACCGCCACCTCGTCGGCACCGGCAGAGCGGGCGCGGTCGTAGCCCTGTTCGTTGGGTACCAGTACCGGATAGGACACGCCGTCGCGACGCCGGATGCCGGCCATCACCTCGGCCGCATCGGCCAGCTGCGGCACCCACTTGGGGCTGACGAAACTGGTTGCCTCGATGCTGCGCAGGCCGGTGGCCGAGAGCCGGTCGACCAGTTCGATCTTGTCGGCGGTGTCGACCATCGCCGATTCGTTCTGCAGCCCGTCGCGCGGGCCTACCTCGATGATGCGGACGAATTCGCTCATGCCTGCTCCGCGGCGGCGGCCACGGTGGCAGCCACGACCGCGAGGACCGCATCGGCCTCGACGAAGTCGCCGGTGGCCGCGCGCAGCTCGGTGACCACGCCATCGCGTGGCGCCCTGACGGTCAACTCCATCTTCATGGCTTCCATCACCAGCAGTTCGCTCCCCGCGAGTACGGCCTGGCCCGCGCTGGCCTTGACCAGCACCACGCGGCCAGGCATCGGCGCCAGCACGCGACCATCGCCGCCGCTGTCGCCCGATCCCTCGCCACGCTCCGCCGGCAGCAGCCGCAGCGGCAGTCGCCGATGGCCGTCGTGCAGCTCCAGCGTATCCCCGTCGAAGCGCGCCGCCAGGCGCCGACCCTGTCCGTCGATACGCAGGTCCAGGCTTCCATCGGCCAGGCGTGCGCCGGAGATTGCGTGGGTCGCGCCGTCCACCACGATCGTCCAGTCACCGCCATGCCCGGTGGCGCTGGCGTCGTGGACCTGGCCGGCGACCTGCAGCCGCAGGCGGCGGGCGGCGCGGCCCTGCAGGCGCCAGCCGTCGCCGAGGTGCCAGGGCGAATAGGGGTCGCCGCTGCCGCCGGCTTCGCGGCTCGCATCCGCTTGTGCGCGCAGCAGGGACGCCGCGCATGCCGCCGCCAGCAGGTCCGCGGGGGCGGGGTCGGTGCGGTCGAGGAACTCGTCCAGGTGCCGGTCGAGGTAGCCGGTGTCGATCCGGCCTTCGACCACGGCCGGATGACGCGCCAGCACCTCGAGGAAAGCAAGGTTGGTCTTGGGGCCGGCAACGTGGCAGGCGGCCAGCGATTCGCGCAGCAGCGCCAGCGCGCCGGGTCGGTCCGCCGCATGGACGATCAGCTTGGCGATCATGGGGTCGTAGAACACGGTGACCGTGTCGCCCGCTTCCACGCCCGCGTCGATGCGGACCTGCGGCGAAGGCGGCGGCAGTTGCAACGCGCGCAGGGTGCCGGAGGCGGGGAGGAAGCCCGACTCGGGATCCTCCGCGTACAGCCGCACCTCGATGGCATGGCCGTTCCGGGGCACCTGCGGCTGCTGCAAAGGCAGTGGTTCGCCGGAGGCCACGCGCAGCTGCCATTCGACCAGGTCCAGCCCGGTGACCATCTCGGTGACCGGATGCTCGACCTGCAGCCGGGTATTGATCTCCATGAAATAGAACGCGCCGTCCGGATCGACGATGAACTCGACCGTGCCGGCGTTGACGTAATCGATGGTGCGCGCGGCGGCGACCGCGGCTTCCCCCATCGCCTGGCGCAGTTCATCGGTCAGGAACGGCGAGGGCGATTCCTCGAGCACCTTCTGGTAGCGGCGCTGCGCCGAACATTCGCGTTCGTTGAGGTGGATCACCTGGCCGTGCGTGTCGCCGAACACCTGGATCTCGATGTGCCGTGGTGACGACACATAGCGTTCCAGCAGGACGCGGTCGCGGCCGAAGGCGTTGCGCGCCTCGCGCTGGCAGCTCTCCAGTGCCGGCGCGAAGTCTTCCAGCCTGTGGACCACGCGCATGCCCTTGCCACCACCGCCGTGGGCCGCCTTGACCATCAGCGGGAAACCGGTCCGCGCGGCTTCGCGGGAGAGCGTGGCCAGCGACTGGTCCTCGCCGTTGTAGCCGGGTACCACCGGTACGCCGGCCTGGGCCATCAGCTGCTTGGCACCGGCCTTGCTGCCCATGCGCCGCATCGATGCGGCGTGCGGCCCGATGAACACCAGGCCGGCGGCGGCGACCGCTTCGGCGAAGTCCGCGTTCTCGGACAGGAAGCCATAGCCCGGATGGATCGCCTGCGCGCCGCTGCGCCGCGCCGCCTCGATCACCGCGTCGCCGCGCAGGTAGCTGTCGGCCGGCGCCGGACCGCCGATGCAGTGCGCTTCATCGGCCAGGCGCACGTGCAGCGCGCCGGCATCGGCCTCCGAGTACACCGCAACGCTGGCGATGCCCAGCCGGCGACAGGAGCGGATGATGCGGCAGGCGATTTCGCCTCGGTTGGCGATCAGTATTTTTTCGAACATGCGGGTCTGCGACGGCTCGGTGGGGTGCCTGCCCGTTCCGGCCGGCGGCAAGCGGATTCGATGGGAGTGGTTGCGTGGCCGGGCCTGGCCGTCATTCCTCTGGAAGCCAGCGCGGCGCGCGCTTCTCGAGGAAGGCGCCGATGCCTTCCTGGCCTTCAGGCGACACGCGCAGGCGCGCGATCAGTGAAGCGTTGGCGCGATCGCGGACGACCGGATCAGCGGGCAGCATGGCCTCGCGCACCAGCACCTTGGCCGCGGCCGCGGCCCGCGGCGCGGCGCGGCAGAGCAGGGCGACCTGTTGGGCGACCGCGTCGTCCAGCGCATCGGCCGGCACGACCCGGTGCAGCAGGCCGACCTGCAGGGCGATATCGGCGTCGAAGGTCTCGGCGGTGGCGAACCAGCGCCGCGCCTGGCGCGGGCCGATCGCCGCGATCACGTACGGCGAGATCACCGCCGGCAGCAGCCCCAGCCGGCTTTCGGTGAGGCCGAAACGCGCCTGCGGCGTGCCGATGGCGATGTCGCAGCAGGCGACCAGTCCCACGCCGCCGCCGAAGGCCGGTCCCTGGACCCGGGCGATGGTCGGCAGCGGCAACTCGTCCAGGGTGCGCATCAGGCGGGCGAGGGCGAGGGCATCGTCGCGGTTCTCGTCCTCGCTGGCGGCGGCCATCCCGCGCATCCACTGCAGGTCGGCGCCGGCGGAGAACGAGGCGCCTTCGCCCTCCAGCACCACGACCCGGACCGCGTCATCGTTGGCGGTGGCCTGCAGCGCCGAGGTCAGCGCGGCGATCAGGGCCGGGTCGAAGGCGTTGTGCAGTTGCGGCCGGTTCAGGCGCAGGCGCAGCACGGGGCCTGCGCGTTCGATCAGCAGCGGTTCCGCCATCTTTCGCTTCCGGGGATTGCAGGCCTGGATGATAGCCGCGCCAGCCGGCACGGCCATGACGCAGCGCGGCGTGCCCGCAGCGGCGGTGATAGAATTGAGAACAGTTCTTGATAACCGGATGTCCCGTGACGCTGTCCGAGCTGCTGCCGCGCACCCCTGTCGTCGTCGAATCCGTGGTGGACCACCACCCGCACGATCCCATCGCCCGCCGCCTGCGCGAGTTGGGCTTCGTCGCCGGCGAGCCGGTGCAGGTCGTCGCGCGGGGGCCGTTCGGGGCCGAACCGCTCCTGGTCCAGGTCGGCTATACCCGTTTCGCCCTGCGCAGGTCCGAGGCCGCCCGCGTGCACGTTGCCCCCGCCCTCGGCGAGGCCGGCGCATGAGCGCCCAGGCCGCCGCCCCGCTGCGCCTGGCGCTGCTCGGCAACCCCAACTCGGGCAAGACCGCGCTGTTCAACCTGCTCACCGGCAGCCGGCAGAAGGTCGCCAACTACGCCGGTGTCACCGTAGAGCGCAAGGAAGGCCGCCTCCATTCGCCGGCGGGCCATTCGTATGCGGTGTTGGACCTTCCGGGTGCCTACAGCCTCAACCCGGCCAGCCTGGACGAGGCGATCACCCGCGACCTGTGCCGGGGCTTCTATCCCGGGGAGGCGGCCCCTGACGTGCTGGTCTGCGTGGTCGACGCGACCAACCTGCGCCTGCACCTGCGTTTCGTGCTCGAAGTGCGGCAGATGGGCAAGCCGATGATCGTGGCGCTGAACATGAGCGACGCCGCGCAGCGTCGCGGCATCACCATCGATCGCGCAGCGCTGGAGCGCGAACTGGGCGTACCGGTGGTGGAAACGGTCGCCGTGCGCCACCACGGCGCCAATAGCCTGGTTGAACGGATCGATGGCGTGGCGGCGCACCTGCATCCGCCGGTCGCGCAACTGGCCGATGACGCCGACCTGCATGCCGAGACCCGGCGCCTGCTCGCCGCCACCGTATCCATGCCGACCCGCACGGCCAGGATCGACGATGCGCTGGACCGCTGGCTGCTGCACCCGGTGCTTGGCCTGCTGACCCTGGCGGTGGTCATGTTCCTGATCTTCCAGGCGGTGTACGCCTGGGCCACGCCGGTCATGGACCTGATCGAGGCCGGTACCGCCGCCCTGGGCGAATGGGTCGGCGCGCGCATGGCCGAAGGGCCCCTGGCCAGCCTGCTGGTCGACGGCATCATCGCCGGCCTCGGTGGCGTGATCGTGTTCCTGCCGCAGATCCTGGTGCTGTTCGCCTTCATCCTCGCCCTCGAGGAATCCGGCTACCTGCCGCGCGCCGCATTCCTGCTGGACCGGATGATGGCGGGCGCCGGCCTCTCCGGACGCTCGTTCATCCCGCTGCTGTCCAGCTTCGCCTGCGCGATCCCCGGGATCATGGCCACGCGCAGCATCCAGGATCCGCGCGACCGCCTGGCCACGATCCTGGTCGCGCCGCTGATGACGTGTTCGGCGCGTCTTCCGGTGTACGCGTTGCTGATCGGCGCGTTCATCCCGGCGCGCGAGGTCTGGGGGGGCTTCAACCTTCAGGGGCTGGTGCTGTTCGGCCTGTACATGGCCGGCATCCTCAGTGCGCTGGCGGTGTCGTGGGTGATGAAGAAATGGCGCCGCGACAAGGGCGAGCATCCGCTGATGCTGGAGCTGCCGTCGTACCGCCTGCCCAATCCGCGCGATCTTCTGATCGGCCTGTACGAGCGCGGCATGATCTTCCTCAAGCGCGTCGGCGGGATCATCTTCGCCCTGACCGTGCTGCTGTGGGTGCTGCTCTCGTTCCCGGCGGCGCCGGTGGACGCGACGATGCCTGCGATCGACTACAGCTTCGCCGGCCGCATCGGCCATGCGCTGGCGGTGGTGTTCGCGCCGCTGGGCTTCAACTGGCAGATCTGCATCGCACTGATCCCCGGCCTGGCTGCGCGCGAAGTGGCGGTGTCCTCGCTTGCCACGGTCTATGCGCTGTCCGCCGCCGACGACGAGGCCGCCGCCCAGGCACTGATGCCGCTGATCACCGATGGCTGGTCGCTCGCCACCGGATTGTCGCTGCTGGTGTGGTTCATCTACGCACCGCAATGCCTTGCCACCTGGGCGGCCATCAAGCGCGAGACCGGTTCGTGGAAGACGATGGCCATCGCTGCCGGCTACCTGTTCGCGCTCGCCTACCTGGCCTCGCTGCTGACCTACCAGGTCGCGGTGCGGCTCGGGGCGGGCTAGGGCGCACGACGATGAACATCGCGCTGCCGCTGTGGCTCCAGTACGCCGTCATCGGCGTGGTGGTCGCCCTTGCCCTGTGGATCTTCGCGAAGAAGCAGCTGCCGGGCAGCCTGCGCCGCGCTCGCCTGGCCCTGGCCGCACCGCTGGTACGTGATGGCCGGCCTGCATGGATGCGTTCGCTGGCGCGGCGCATCGCCCCGCCGGGCTCAGGCCCGGGCGTGTCGGCCTGCGGTGGCTGCGACAACTGCGGCCCGGAGCCGAAGCAGCGTTAGCTGGATCGTTCCCGCTCGCCCCGCCTGAAGTGGCTTCAACCAGCGGCAGGGACGTCGGGATTAGAAGGGGTCGCGGTTGCCGGCGTGTCGGCTTTGCGGACTGAAGTCCGCTCCTGCAGGAGTCCGACGAATGGCCGCCTTCGCTGGCGGGCATGACCGCGACACCGAACGATTCGCAGCCCGGGGATACTCGCCCGCGTGGAGCGTCGCTGCACCTTGTAGGAGCGGGCATGACCGCGACGCCGAGGTGGTCCGGAGCCACGGGAGCGCCGCCCAGTTCGACGTTGCCGCCTCCTGGCGCCCAACGATCAGCCGTCCGCACCCTCCGGCAGCCACGCGCGGAAATCGCCGCTGCAGTGGAGCAGGGCCATCATGTACAGCATCCCGTCGTAATAACGGTGCTGCCCGGTCGGTACCGGGTGCTCCCACAGCGCACGGACGAAGGCCAGGCGTCGCGGATCGTCGGCGGCCAGGCTGGCCACCGCATTGGTCGCGATCAGGCCCGTCGTCCGACCCCCACCGAGCGGTTTACCGTCCAGTGTGTACAGGCTCTGGTAGGAGTCCATGCCCTGGGCTTCGAAGAATGCCTGCAGGCGGTTGCTCAACTCTATCTGGCGGGGATCGCGCGCCCACCAGGACCAGTCCACCGACCAGTTCATGGCGCTGCGCCACGCGTCGTAGCGGAAGTCGGCCGACTCCGGGCGCCAGGGCGCCGCCCACGGCGAGCCATCGAAGTTGCCGTAGTCGGGCGTAAGCGCAGTCCTGGGGTGCGAGGCGGTGGCGAAATAGTCCCGGCTGACCTGCGCCGCCTGGCGCCAGAAATCACGGTCCGCTTCGGGCCCGACGCGTGCCCAGATTTCATAGAAGGCGGGCAGGTGGTAGGACGCGTCGGTGTGCGCCGCGTTCGCAACGTCGGGAGTGAAGCGCACCATCTTCGCTTCCCGGTCGAACAGGTTCACCGCGGTCATCTCGCCGCGTGCGGTCGTGCCGGTGATGCGTTCGCGATGCAGTACATCGGTGAGCAGGCGCGTGGCCTGCGCGCTGTAGTCATGGAGGCCTTCGCCATCGCCCCAGCGCTGCGCGGCGAAATAAAGCGCGGTGATGAAGTATTCCTCGCCATCCGGTGCGGGCATCTCGTCGTTGGCCACTCCATCGGTGCCGACCGACCAGGCGAAGTAGCCATGCGCCGGGTGCGCCGGGTCGTCCTGGTACATGTGGGTCATGGCCCAGTTCCAGATCGCGTCGAACTCGGCCTTACGGTCCAGCTGCACCGCGATCATCATTCCGTACGACATGCCTTCCGAGCGCACGTCGTCGCTGTTGACGTCGTGGATGTAGGCGAGCGGGCCATGCGCATTGCTGCCGGCTTCGTAATAGACGGCCTGGTCGGTGCCGTTTCCATGGAACAGCTGCTGGAAGGCCGCTTCGACCTTCGCTTCGGTTTCCTCGCGCCCGTAGCCGGCTTCGGCGAACAGGTCCGGGTACTGCCCGGAGGCAACGGCGCCCTTCGCTGCCGTCGCGTCCTCGGATGGGGCAGGCGCGCGTGCGGAACCCGCCGTTACGGGCGCCGGCGTGCATGCGGCCAGCATGGTGCACAGCAACCAGGGAGCGGCCAGGGCGGCGATGCGATGGTAGTGGACGGTCATGCGGTTCCTGTGCGTACGTTCGGGGCGTGGAGGCTGAGGACGTTAGCAGGGCGCCAGCCCCGTACGCATCGGCATGCGCGTCGTGCCATCACTGGTCGGGAATGTCAGGCTCGACCAGGCGCGCGAGCTGCTCCAGGGATTCCTGCCAGCCCAGGTAGCACATCTCGACCGGGATCACTTCGGGAATCCCCTCCTGCACGACTTCCAGTTCGGTCCCGCACAGCACGGCCTTCAGGCGGACGCTGACCTGCATCTCGCCGGGAAGGTTGGGATCATCGAAGCGGTCCACGTAGCGGATCCGCTCGTGCGGCACCAGCTCGAGATATTCGCCACCGAAGGAATGGGTGTTGCGGGTGCCGAAGTTGGTGAAGGACATCCTGAAAGTGCCCCCCACCCGCGCCTCCAGGTGCGCGACGCTGGCCGTGAAGCCGTAGGGCGGCAGCCATTTGGCCATTGCGTCGGCCTCGGTGAACGCGCGATAGACGCGCTCGGGCGGACAGCGCAACACGCGATGGAGACGGACGGTACCGGTAGCCATGGCGATTCTCCGCGAGTGGTTGGATTTCGTTTACGACGGATCGGCCGCAGTGCGATCGACAGGGCGGCAGCGTCGTCAGCGCATGCCCTTGTGTTGCCCGCCATCGATAGGCACGCAGGCGCCGGTCACCCACATCGCCCGCGGCGAGGCGAGGAACAAGGCGACGTCAGCCACTTCCTGCAGCGTGCCCATGCGACCCCAGGGAATGCCCGCGCGCACCGCTTCGTAGCGCGGCGGATCCTGGCGACGGACCTGGTCCCACAGGCCGCCATCGAACTCGATCGAGCCGGGTGCGATCGCGTTGGCCCGGATCCGGTCGGGGCCATGGAAGATCGAGAGCTTCTTGGCGTAGGCGATCAGCGCGGCCTTGGCCGAGGCATAGCCGAAATCCGGCCCGGGACTGGCTTCCAGGCCCGAGATGGACGCGACCAGGACGATGCTGCCGCCGCCAGCCGCCTTCATCCACGGGATCACCTGTTCGCAGGCGCGGGCCGCGGCCAGTACGTCCACGCGCAGGCTCGCCTCGAAATCGACCACCGAGGGCCCCAGCGCAAGCGCCGAAGCGTTGTGGACCAGGACGTCGACGCCGCCGAAGGCCTGGCGTACGCCGTCCAGGAAGTCCGCCAGCGAGGGCCCGTCGCCGAGATCGCAGGGGCGGACATGGACGCGTCCACCGTGCCGTCGCAGCGATTCCTCCACCTCGTGCAGCGCGTTGCGGCCACGTGCGTCGGCACCACGGGCGCAGGTGGCCACGTCGGCGCCTTCCGCCGCCAGTCCCAGTGCGATCGCGCGCCCGATGCCGCGACTGCCGCCGAGCACGACGCAGCGCTTGCCTTGCAGTTGCAGGTCGATGGCCTGGTTCCTCCCGGATCGATGGTGGACCGCGCGGCTACATGCGGAACACGCCGAAGCGTGCCGGTTCGACCGGTGCGTTGAGCGAAGCCGACAGCGCAAGGCCGAGTACGCGGCGGGTGTCGGATGGGTCGATGATGCCGTCGTCCCACAGGCGCGCGGTGGCGTACCACGGGCTGCCCTGCTGTTCGTACTGCTCGCGTACCGGGGCCTTGAACGCCTCTTCCTCCTCCGCGCTCCACTGGCCGCCGCCGGCTTCCAGGGCGTCGCGGCGCACGGTCGCCAGCACGCTGGCGGCCTGTTCGCCGCCCATCACGCTGATCCGCGCGTTGGGCCACATCCACAGGAAGCGCGCGCCATAGGCGCGCCCGCACATGGCGTAGTTGCCGGCGCCGAAGCTGCCACCGATGACCACGGTGAACTTGGGCACCGACGAGCAGGCCACCGCCGTCACCATCTTCGCCCCGTCCTTGGCGATGCCGGCGTTCTCATACTTGCGGCCAACCATGAAGCCGGTGATGTTCTGCAGGAACACCAGCGGGATGCCGCGCTGGTTGCACAGTTCGATGAAGTGCGCGCCCTTGAGCGCGCTCTCGGCGAACAGGATGCCGTTGTTGGCGACGATGCCGACCGGATAGCCATGCAGGTGGGCGAAGCCGGTGACCAGGGTCTTGCCGTAGCGCGCCTTGAACTCCTCGAATTCGCTGCCATCGACCAGGCGCGCGATCACTTCGCGGATGTCGAACGGGCGGCGCGTGTCGGGTGGGACGATCCCGTAAAGCTCCTCGGCTGCGTACAGCGGATCGCGCGGCGCGCGCACGGCGACGTCGATGCGCTTCTTGCGATTGAGGTGGCTGACGATGCCGCGCGCGATCTGCAGCGCGTGCTCGTCGTCCTCGGCGTAATGGTCGGCCACGCCGGACACCGCGGTATGCACGTCGGCACCGCCGAGTGATTCGGCATCGACCACCTCGCCGGTGGCCGCCTTCACCAGCGGCGGGCCGCCGAGGAAGATCGTGCCCTGGTCGCGCACGATCACAGACTCGTCGCACATCGCCGGCACGTAGGCGCCGCCGGCGGTACAGCTGCCCATCACGACCGCGATCTGCGGGATGTTGTCCGCGCTCAGTCGCGCCTGGTTGTAGAAGATCCGGCCGAAGTGCTCGCGGTCGGGGAAGACTTCGTCCTGCAGCGGAAGGAACGCGCCGCCGGAATCGACCAGGTAGATGCACGGCAGGCGGTTCTCGCGCGCGATCTCCTGCGCACGCAGGTGCTTCTTGACCGTCATCGGGAAGTAGGTGCCACCCTTGACCGTGGCGTCGTTGGCCACGACCACCACTTCCTGGCCGCAGACCGTGCCGATGCCGCAGACCATGCCAGCGGCCGGCGCGGCATCGTCGTACATGCCCTCGGCCGCCAGCGGAGCGATCTCGAGGAAGGACGAGCCGGGGTCGAGCAGGGCATCGATGCGGTCGCGGGCGAGCAACTTGCCGCGCTCGGTATGGCGCTGGCGGGCCTTGTCGCCGCCGCCCCCGGCGGCGCGCTCCAGGCGCCGCCGCAGTTCAGCGGCGAGCTGGCGGTGATGATCGGAGTAGGCGGCGAATTCGGGCGATCGCGGATCGATCTGGCTGCGGAGGGCGGGCATGGGCGTCCTGGCGTGCGGATGCACGCAGGATACGGCAGCGCCGGCGATCCGCCTTCTGGCGGCGCAACAAGGCACGCTGGAACGGGGCGGCGGCTCCGTTCCGGCGTGCCCGGACTTTCAGTAAGGAATTACTGGTCCTCGGCTTTGCGCTCGGCCTTCTCGGCCGCTTCGCGGGCCTTGATCGCGGCCCTTTCCGCTGCATCGGCAGTGGCGTCGGCAGCGCGTGCGGTCGCGTCGCGGGTGGCATCGGCAGCGCGGTTGGCGGCGTCGCGGCTGGCGATCGCGGCCTGGTCCAGGGCCTGCTCGGTTTCCGCCGCGGCCTGCTGCGCATGGACTTCGGCGTTGGCGCCGGCTTCGCGGGCGGTATCGACGGCGTCGGCTGCCGCTGTTTCGGTCGCCGCCGCGGCATGGTCGGCAGCGGCAGCCGCATGGTCGGCGGCACGACCGGCTTCGGTGCGGGCAGGCTCGTTGCAGGCGGTGAGGGCGAGCGCGGCGGCGATGGACAGCAGCGGAAGAAGTCGATTCATGGCGATGGTCCTCGAGTGGGAAGGGTCGCCAAGGAGGATGGCTGAAGCGACTTCAGCATCCCGTGAATCAGCGCGCGTGCGGGGCGCGCGCAAAAGAAGAAAGGCCGCCGGTTTCCCGACGGCCTTTCCAGGTACAGCAGGAAGGTCAGCAGATTACTGCTTGACTTCTTCCTTGGCCTCTTCGGCAGCGTCCTTGGCCTGCTCGGCAACGTCGGCAGCAGCCTCGGCGGTGCCAGCAGCGGCGTCGGCGGTGGCGTCGGTCGCGGCGCCAGCGGTGGCGGCAGCAGCGTCGGCAGCGGTGTCGGCGGCAGCGGCAGCGGCGTCAGCAGCGCCCTGGGCAGCGTCGGCGGTAGCGGCGCCGGCGGCAGCAGCCGAGTCGGCAGCAGCCTGGGCTTCGGCAGCGGCGGCGTCAGCAGCAGCGGCAGCGTCCTGGGCCTGCTCCTGCTTGGAGCACGCGGCCAGGGCCAGACCCAGGGCCAGGGCGATCAGCAGCTTGTTGATGCTCATGATTGGATGTTCCTCGTCGTTAAGTTGGGCAACGCGCCATTGCGCGCCGGCAACATGATGACAAGCCGGTGTCGGCTGTCAAGCGCCGGTTGGGTCACCTTTGTAAAAGGTTGGTGAAAAACGGTTACAGCACTTCCACCGCCAGCGCCGTGGCCTCTCCACCACCGATGCACAGCGCAGCCACGCCGCGCTTCAGGCCCCGGGTACGCAGGGCATTGACGAGGGTCACGACCAGGCGCGCACCCGACGCACCGATGGGATGGCCCAGCGCGCAGGCACCCCCGTTGACATTGACCTTGGCGTGCGGGATGCCCAGCTCCCTGATCGGCGCCATGGCCACCACGGCGAACGCTTCGTTGATCTCGAACAGGTCCACGTCGGCGACCGACCAGCCGACCTTGTCGAGCAGGGTGGAGATCGCCCCGATCGGCGCAGTGGTGAACCATTCGGGCTGGTGCGAGAAGGTGGCATGGCCGGCGATCCGCGCCAGCGGCTGCATGCCACGGCGCGCAGCCTCGTCGGCCGACAGCAGCACGGTGGCCGCGGCGCCGTCGGAGATGGAGGACGAGCTGGCCGCGGTGACGCTGCCATCCTTCCTGAAGGCCGGCTTCAAGGTGGGAATCTTGGCGACGTCGGACTTGCCCGGCTGTTCGTCGCTGGCGAACTCGACCTCGCCCTTGCGGGTGGCGACCTTGACCGGAACGATCTCGCCATTGAACGCGCCGGCGGCCTGCGCGGCCTGCGCGCGGGTCACCGATTCGATGGCGAACGCATCCTGCTCCTCGCGGGTGAATCCGTACTTCTCGACGGTGGCTTCGGCGAACACGCCCATCGCCTGGCCGTCGTAGGGATTGGTCAGGCCATCCCAGGACATGTGGTCCACCGCCTGGAAGTTGCCATAGCGGTTGCCGGTGCGCGAGTTGGGGATCAGGTGCGGGGCATTGGTCATCGACTCCATGCCGCCGGCGACCACGACGGTGGCCGAACCGGCCTTGATCAGGTCGTGGCCGAGCATGATCGCCTTCATGCCCGAGCCGCACACCTTGTTGATCGTGGTGGCGCCGGCCGAGGTCGGCAGCCCGGCGGCGAGCGCTGCCTGGCGGGCGGGGGCCTGGCCCAGGTTGGCCGGGAGAACGCAGCCCATGATCACTTCGGTGACATCGGCGGCCGCGATGCCGGACTGGTCGAGCGCGGCGGAAATCGCGGCGGCGCCCAGGGTCGGGGTGGGCACGCCGGTGAACTGGCCAAGGAAGGAGCCGATGGCAGTGCGCTTGGCGGCAGCGATGACGACGTCGGACATGGGGGTATGCCTGTGGGGATGAGCCCCGATTATCGCGGCACCCGCCGGCACCCGCCACCGTGCTCCCGGACAGGCGACAGTCCTTGCCGATTGCGGTATAGAAACGGCGTGTCGGGGGACGGGGCGGCGATGCCGCCGATCATCGAGGATTGCGTGACGTGAAACACATTTTTGGCAATAAATTCGCACGCGGCGGCGTGGCGCGCTCCCTGCTGGCGGTCGCGATCGCGGCCACGCTGGCCTCCGGCCTGGCCGCCTGCGGCGGCGGCGGCGGGGGCAACCTGCGCCCGGGCAGCCCTTCGTCACCCCCGGTTTCACCGCCGCCGACTTCACCGCCCCCGACCTCGCCGCCGCCACCGCCCCTGGTCCAGCCGCCGATCGACGCGCACCTGACCCTGACCCACGCCACCGCGGCCGAACGGCAGGGCTATACGGGGGCGGATTACCGGATCGGCGTGATCGACACCGGCGTCAACCGCAACCACCCCAGCCTGGCCGGGCGGGTCGCGGCCAACCTCATCTACGTGAACCGCAACACCAACGACATGAACGTGGACGACAAGGTCGGCCACGGCACGACCGTCTCCCTGCTTGCCGCGGGTGCAGCGTATGGGAGCTGGCCGGGCGGCATCGCGCCGGGGGCCTCGATCCTGTCGGCGCGCATCATCAACGACGAGCGTCCGACCGACGACGGTTCCGGCCAGGGCAACGAAGTCACTGGCGCGCTGGGCCTGAAGCCGATCCACCAGGACCTGGTGGCCCGTGGCATGCGGATCATGAACAACTCCTGGGGCGGCCTTTACTGGAAGCAGGCCACCGCGACCGCGCCGATCGCCGACGAGTACCGCTTCTTCATCAAGGACAACGACGGCCTGGTGGTCTTCGCCACCGGTAACGAAAGCCGTCCGGACCCCACCAACATGTCGGCGCTGCCGAGCCAGCCCGGCCCCAATGGCACGATGCCCGCGGCCGACCTGGAGCAGGGCTGGCTGGCGGTGGCGGCGCTGGATACCTCCGATCCCAGCCGGCTGATGTACTACTCCAACGCCTGCGGCCTGGCGAAGAGCTACTGCCTGGTCGCGCCGGGGACCTCGATATTCCCGTCCCATACCGATACGGGCGCCACGCCCAACCTCAAGTACGGCAGCGGCACCTCGTATGCGGCTCCGCTGGTCTCGGGTGCCGCGGCGGTGGTCTGGCAGAAATTCCCATACTTCAACAACGACCTGGTCCGGCAGACACTGCTGGGCACGGCGACCGACCTTGGCACTGCCGGCCCGGACGCGGTGTTCGGCTATGGCCTGCTCAACGTGGCCAAGGCGCTGGACGGGCCGGGGCGGTTCGACTGGGGCGATGTCACGGTCACGATTCCGGACTCGTCCACCGGCACCGCCTGGAAGAACGACATCAGCGGTGCCGGTGGGCTGATCGTTCGCGGCCCCGGCGCCCTGGCGCTGGAGGGTAAGAATACCTACACCGGTAATACCCGCGTTGAATCCGGCTTCCTCGGGGTACTGGGCTCCATCACCTCGTCGGTTTCGATCGGCGCCACCACCAATGGTTCACCTGCGTCGTTCCAGATTTTCCCGGCCGCGCGTGTGAAGGGTAACGTCGAGAACCGGGGCACGTTCGCGAGTACCAACGTCGGCGGCCCAGGCACGATCGAGGGCAATTACGTGCAGTTTGCCGGCGCCACCTTCCTGACCCGGCTAGGTGCGCATCCACTGCAGATCACCGGTACCGCCGCACTCCAGGGGGGTAATGTCCGGGTGAACGGCGTGGTCGACGGATACGTCACCCAGTCTCGGCAGACGCTGCTCAGCGCGACCCAGGGCCTGAGCGGCGCGTTCGACGGCATCCAGGTGGGCGGCGGGCTTTTGCTGGACAGCACGTTCGGCTACGACGCGACCTCGGCTTGGCTGAACATCACCCGCGTCGAGGTGACCGCAGCGGCATTGAGCCTGAGCAGCATTACCCCTGCTTCGCTCGGCGCGGCCAGTCGTGTCGAAAGCGCGTTCGATGCCATCGATTCCGGTATGGAAGGCGTGGCCGATGGATTCATCCGCACGGCGGGAGAGGTCCAGCAGGTGTCCAGCGAGGCGGCATTCGTTGCGAGCCTCCGTAGCCTCTCCGGCGAAGTGCACGCATCGGCCGCGGCCGCGACGTACGACACGCTCGACCTGGGGCGGCGTGCGCTGTCCTCGCGCTTCGATGATCTGTCGTCGGGCACCCGCCGCGCCGGTGGCTGGATGGAGGCGCTCGGTGGCACGGCGTCACTGGGCAGCGGCGTCGATGCACAGGTCGATGGCTGGCTGGCCGGCCATGACGTGGGCCTGGACGGGGCGATGGTGGCAGGCGTGGCCTTCGGCGAGTCGACGACCGACAGCCGCATCAACGGCCTGATCGATCGCAGCCGCGAGCGGCAGACGCAAGCCCAGGCCTACCTGGGCCGGCAGTGGAACCAGACCTACCTAATGGGCCAGTTCGGCGCCGGCCAGTGGCAGCGGCAGATCGATCGCGAGCTGCTGCTGGGCGCCAGCCGCTACGGCGTGCACAGCGACTACGACGGCGACTTCGCCGTGGCCGGAGTGGAAGCGGGCTACCGCTTCGACGGCGCAGCCGGCTCGCTGGTGCCATACCTGGGTACCGAGCACACGCAGGTGCGCAGCGATGGCTTCCAGGAGCAGGGTGCGGCCGGGTTCGGCCTGCGCACCGGCGCCAGCACGTCTTCGCGCACGCAGGCCATCGCCGGCCTGCGTGCCAGCCGCGACTGGCAGCGGATCAGCCTGAGCGGCTATGCGGAGTGGCAGCAGACCCTGGCCAGCGATGGACTGGAGGTGTCGGCCAGCTTCGTCGGCGTGGATAGCTGGTCGCCGCTGGCGGCGTCCAATCCGGCGCTGTCGGGCGGCATGGTCGGGTTGTCGGCCAAGGCATGGTTGACCACGAACTCGACCGTGTCGTTCGGCTACGACCAGCGCTTTGGCCCGCGTGGAGACGCGAGCCTGGTGTCGCTGAAGTACGCGTTCGGGTTCTGATCGTCGAAGACGCTCAAGGATCATCGTGATCGGACTGCCTCACGGGAGCAGGGCAGTCCGATCTTTCATTTGGCTGAAACCAAGGGGAAGTTGATGTCGATCGACGGGGGGAAGTACAGGCGCGCAGCGCTGTACTTGGGGTTGAGTGCGGCCATCGTGATGCTGGCGGGCTGTGGTGGGGGCGGGGCGAACACGAAGCCGGATCCGGCGCCGACCAGTCCGCCGCCGACTTCGCCTCCACCACCGCCGCCGGTTTCACCGCCTCCGCCTCCGCCGGTGTCGCCGCCGCCTCCGGTTTCACCGCCACCACCAGTCTCGCCACCACCAGTCCCGCCACCGCCGCCGGTATCGCCGCCACCCCTGGTCGGACCACCGCCCGGATTTGATGCGCACCTGGTCATGATCAATGCGACCGACAGCCAGCGTCAGGGTTACACCGGTGCCGGTGTGCGCATCGGCGTGATCGACACCGGCGTCGACCGCAATCATCCGGCGCTGTCGCCGAGGGTCGAGGCCAACCTGACTTACGTCGATCCAGCAACCAACGATGTGGCCGTCGACGACAAGGTCGGCCACGGTACGGTGGTCGCGCAGTTGGCGGCGGGAAAGCCACTCGGGCAATGGCCGGGCGGAGTCGCCCCCGGGGCGACCGTCCTTTCGGCGAGGTTCCTGGATGACCGGTCACCGCCTAGCGCATGGGAGACGGCCGAGCTTTACGGCGGGCTAGGCATCAAGGCAGCCAACGAGGACCTGGCCAATCGAGGCGCCAGGATCCTCACCAATGCCTGGGGTGGTCCGCGTTGGACGAGTGATGTCGACAATGCAACGCTGTATCGCGAGTATCGGACTGTGATCAAGGATGACGGTGCGCTGGTCGTCTTCAGCGCCGGCAACAATGGGCGCAGCGAGCCCACTGAGATGGCTTCGCTACCTAATGAGCGTGACGGCAGCACGTACCCGAGTGCCAACCTGGCTGAACTCGAGCGCGGTTGGATTGTGGCCGCGGCGATCGATCCATCCGATCCATCGCAATTGATGGCCGGCTCCAATGCATGTGGTCGCGCCAGCTACTACTGTCTGGTCGCGCCGGGCAAGGCGGGCTTCATTGGATCCAATGACAGCCAGGGCAATCCGACCTACCAGTTCGTCAGCGACCCCACGTATGCGGCAGCGCTTGTTTCTGGTGCGGCCGCGCTTCTGTGGGAGAAGTACCCGTATCTGAATAACTACATGATCCAGCAGATACTGCTGGATACGGCGACCGACCTTGGCGCGCCGGGTCGCGATCCGGTGTTCGGGCGTGGTCTGCTCAACGTCGGGAAAGCGCTTGGCGGTCCGGTCGAGTCCCACCAGGAGTGGCTGAGGCCCGGCTTTGGCGGGGAATCGGCCTGGACCAATCCGATTACAGGTGTCGGCGGGCTGCAGAAGTCCGGTAGTGGCACGTTGAGCATCGGTTCGCCAACGGCGGATCTTGACTACGCAGGTGAGACCCAGGTCAACGGGGGAACCTTGCGTGTGCTGGGCAGGCTTACGCGTTCGAACGTAATTGTCGCGTCCTCTTTCAGCTCCACGCCTGCACGGCTTGAGATCGTGGGTTGGCTCGGCGGAAATGTGGCCAACCATGAGGTGGTTCACGTGGGCGAGACACGGCCCGACGCCAATGGCATCAATATTGCGGGTAATTATCTGCAGAGCGGCTACGGCAGCAAGCTGTCGGTAGTGCTTGGATATGACCCGCTGCATGTTGCTGGTACCGCGACGCTCACCAGCGGCATCCTCCATGTCGAAGGCGTGCGCCAGGGATACACATGGAAGTCGCGTGAGTACGTCCTCACTGCCGATGGAGGAATAACGGGTCAGTTCACTTCGATCGAAAGCGCACCGGACATATTTCTGTATGCAACGGCGGGCTACAGCGCAACCCAGGCCTGGTTGGACATCAACCGGCTCGAGGTTACCGCAGCGGCACTGAGCCTGGCCGACATCACGCCTGCGGCGATCGGTGCGGCGCAGCGTGTGGAGGCGGCGTTCGACGAGGTCGACGGGCGCCAACGCGATGGTGCAGGTGGTATTTCCGATGCTTTCCTGCAAGTTGCCGGCGAATTCCAGAACACCGCGAGCGCCAATGCGGCGGCCGCCTCCCTGCGCAGCCTGTCCGGCGAAGTGCATGCGGCGGCCGCGGCGGCGACGTACGACACCCTGGACCTGGGTCGGCGTGCGCTGTCCTCGCGCTTCGATGATCTGTCGTCCGGTGCTCGTCGCGCGGGCGGCTGGATGGAAGCGCTCGGTGGCACGGCGTCACTGGGCAGCGGCGTCGATGCGCAGGTCGACGGTTGGCTGGCCGGCCATGACGTGGGGCTGGACGGGGCGATGGTGGCAGGCGTGGCCTTCGGCGAGTCGACGACCGACAGCCGCATCAATGGCGCGATCGATCGCAGCCGCGAGCGACAGACGCAGGCGCAGGCCTACCTGGGCCGGCAGTGGAACCAGACCTACGTAATGGGGCAGTTCGGCGCCGGCCAGTGGCAGCGGCAGATCGATCGCGAGCTGCTGCTGGGCGCCAGCACCTACGGCGTGCACAGCGACTACGACGGCGACTTCGCCGTGGCCGGCGTCGAGACGGGTTATCGCTTCGACGGCGCGGCCGGCACGCTGGTGCCATACCTGGGTACCGAGCACACGCAGGTGCGCAGCGATGGCTTCCAGGAGCAGGGCGCGGCCGGGTTCGGCCTGCGCACCGGCGCCAGCACGTCTTCGCGCACCCAGGCCATCGCCGGCCTGCGCGCCAGCCGCGACTGGCAGCGTTTCAGCCTGAGCGGCTATGCGGAGTGGCAGCAGACCCTGGCCAGCGATGGACTGGAGGTGTCGGCCAGCTTCGTCGGCGTGGACAGCTGGTCGCCGCTGGCGGCGTCCAACCCGGCGCTGTCGGGCGGGATGTTCGGGCTTTCGGCCAAGGCATGGTTGACCACGAATTCGACCGTGTCGTTCGGCTACGACCAGCGCTTTGGCCCGCGTGGGGACGCGAGCCTGGTGTCGCTGAAGTACGCGTTCGGGTTCTGATCCGCGAACGCGTCGACGTCATTTTCTCGTAGGAGCGGGCATGGCCGCGACACTGATGGCGTTGGGCGCGCAGGCCGGGGTGATTCCGAGCGAACGCTCGCGCCGTTTCCATCGCCACATTGGCCGGAGCCGGAGTGCGAACAGTGATCGAACAATGACCTTCAACGCCGGGATCGGGATCGCATCATGAACCCGGCGGCATTGGTGTCGCGGTCATGCCCGCTCCTACAGGGGCGGGCGCAGCATTCGGATGGTCCGCGGCATCCCGTGCGAACGGATCAGCCTCGTTCCAGCCCGGCGCAGCGCGGCGCAGCGCGGCGGGCGCTCGGCTGACCTGCGCGGCATGCCGCGCAAACAGGTCATCCTCGTTCCGGCCCGCCGCAGCGCGGCGGGCGCTCGGCTGATTCACGCGGCAGTGCCGCGTACGCGAATCAGCCTCGCCCTTCGAACAGTTCGCGGCCGATCAGCATGCGGCGGATCTCGTTGGTGCCGGCGCCGATCGCGTAGAGCTTGGCGTCGCGCAGGATGCGGCCGGCGTCGAATTCGTTGATGTAGCCATTCCCGCCCAGCGACTGGATCGCCTCGAGCGCGACCTGCACCGCGGCCTCGGATGCATGCAGCAGGCAGCCGGCCGAGGCGGCGCGCGAGGCGTGGCCGGCGTCGAAATCGCGCGCGACCTGGTAGGCGAATGCACGACTGGACTGCAGGGCGGTATACATGTCGGCGATCTTGCCCTGCATCAGGCCGAAGGTGCCGATCGCCGCGTCGAACTGCTTGCGCTCGCGCACGTAGGGCAGGGTGATGTCCATCGCCGCCTGCATCAGGCCGATCGGGCCGCCGGTGAGGACCAGGCGCTCGGTGTTCAGGCCGCTCATCAGCACGCGCACGCCCTGGTTCACTTCGCCGAGTACGTTTTCCTGCGGGATCTCGCAGTCGGCGAACACCAGTTCGCAGGTGTTGGAGCCGCGCATGCCCAGCTTGTCCAGCTTCTGCGCGGTCGAGAAACCCTTCATGCCGCGCTCGACGATGAAGGCGGTCATGCAGCGGCTGCCCGCGTCCTTGCCGGCGGTGCGCATGTAGACCACCAGCACGTCGGCCTCGGGGCCGTTGGTGATCCACATCTTGTTGCCGTTGGCGACCCACACGCCGTCACGCAGTTCCGCACGGCAGCTCATCGAGCCGACCACGTCCGAACCGGCCCCCGGTTCGCTCATCGCCAGCGCGCCCTTCCATTCGCCGCTGCACAGCTTCGGCAGGTACTTCGTGCGCTGCGCGTCGTTGCCGTTGAGGTACAGGTTGGACACGCACAGGTTGGAGTGCGCGCCGTAGCTCAGGCCGACCGAGCCGGAGGCGCGCGAGATTTCCTCCATCGCCACCAGGTGGGCCAGGTAACCCATCTCGCTGCCGCCGTACTCGCCTGGCACGGTCATGCCCAGCAGGCCCATCTCGCCGAGCTTGGGCCACAGGTCCTGCGGGAAGGCGTTCTCCTCGTCGATCGCCGCCGCGCGCGGCGCGATCTCGGCCTCGGCGAACCGGCGCACCGCCTCGCGCAGGGCGTCGATCTCCTCTCCCAGCTGGAACGCGTGCATCGGATCCCCTGATGGTTACATGTGCACCCATTGTAGGCGCGTGCCGCCACGGCCACACGTGCGACCGCACAAAAACCGGGTTCGCGCATGCTCATTTCCCGAGGCAGGCATCAGCGCTCTCGCTGGAGCGGGCACGACCGCGACACCGACGCCGTGGGAAGCACGAGGGCGTCGCTCTGTCAGGTTCACCGGTGTCGCGGGCTGAACCCCGCTCCTACAAAGGCGTTGCGTCATGGCGTGTTGCAGGAGCGGGCACGACCGCGACATCGACGCGGTGGGAAGCACGAGGGCGCCGCCCTGTCAGGTTCGCCGGTGTCGCGGGCTGAACCCCGCTCCTATAAAGGCGTTGCGTCATGGGCGTGTTGTAGGAGCGGGCATGACCGCGACACCGATGCCATGGAAGCACGAGGGCGTCGCCCTGTCAGGTTCGCCGGTGTCGCGGGCTGAACCCCGCTCCTACAAAGGCGTTGCGTCATGGCGTGTTGTAGGAGCAGGCATGACCGCGACACCGGAAGCACGAGGGCGCCGTCCTGTCAGGTTCGCCGGTGTCGCGGGCTGAACCCCGCTCCTACAAAGGCGTTGCGTCATGGCGTGTTGCAGGAGCGGGCACGACCGCGACATCGACGCGGTGGGAAGCAGGAGGGCGCCGCCCTGTCAGGTTCGCCGGTGTCGCGGGCTGAACCCCGCTCCTACAAAGGCGTTGCGTCATGGCGTGTTGTAGGAGCAGGCATGACCGCGACACCGGAAGCACGAGGGCGCCGTCCTGTCAGGTTCGCCGGTGTCGCGGGCTGAACCCCGCTCCTACAAGGGCGTTGCGTCATGGCGTGTTGTAGGAGCGGGCATGACCGCGACACCGATGCCATGGGAACGACGACGGCGTCGCCCGCGCCCAAGCCCAGGAAATCTCAACGCATCGCCGGTGTTGCCGCCTCGGTGTCGCGGTCGTGCCCGCTCCTACGGAAGCAGGTCCCGCCCTCAGCGCTCGCCGCGCAGGTGTCCCATGCGCGGGCGGGTGCGGCCCATCGGCAGCTTGAGCTTGCCGATCGCGTTCAGGCGTGCCTCGGCGATGCGGTCGGCCGCGTACTGCGGGCTGATGCCTTCGCGCTCGGACAGGTCGAAGATCCTGCCGACGTTGTGGTAGATGCTGCGGATCAGCCGCATCGCGCGCTCGCGGTTGTAGCCGTCGATCTCCAGCGACACGTTCATCACGCCACCGGCATTGACCGCGTAATCGGGCGCATACAGGATCCCGCGCCGGTACAGCTCGTCGCCGATCGCGTGGCTGGCCAGCTGGTTGTTGGCCGAGCCGCACACGATCTTGGCCTTCAGGCGCTCCAGCGTCTGCGCATCGATGCTGCCTTCCATCGCGCACGGCGCGAACACGTCGGCGGCGACGTCGTAGATCTCGCTGCTCGACACCGCTTCGGCGCCGTACTCGCTCACCGCCCGATCGACCAGCTTCGGATCCAGGTCGGCGACGTACAGCTTCGCGCCGCGCTCCTTGAGCAGCTTCACCAGCTCCATCCCGATGTGGCCCAGCCCCTGGATGGCGATGCTGGTCTTGCCCACTTCCTCGTGGCCGAACTTGCGCTGCAGCGAGGCCATCAGGCCCTGCAGCGTGCCGTAGGCGGTGAACGGCGCCGGGTCGCCGGAGCCGCCATGCACCTGGTGCACGCCGGTGACGAACTCGGTCTCCAGGTAGATCTGTTCCATGTCGTTGACGTCGGTGCCGACGTCCTCGGCGGTGATGTAGCGTCCGCCCAGCGCCTCGACCTGGCGGCCGAAGGCGCGGAACAGCACCTCGGTCTTGTCGGTCTTCGGGTCGCCCAGGATCACCGCCTTGCCGCCGCCGATGTTCAGCCCGGCCAGTGCGTTCTTGTAGGTCATCGTCCGGCTCAGCCGCAGCACGTCGCGCACCGCGTCGGCCTCGTTGGCGTAATGGCGCATGCGCACGCCGCCGACCGCCGGGCCGAGCACCGTGTTGTGCACTCCGATGATGGCCTTCAGGCCCGCCTCGGGGTTGTTGCAGAAGATGACCTGCTCGTGGCCGGAGGTGGCGAGGGTTTCGAAAAGCATCGTGGGCTCCGGGTCGTGTCGCGCGTGGACGGGCAGGGCGCGACAGGGGCCGTGTGTGGCTGGAGGTGGCGGGTCTGCGCCCGGGAAACGCCGGGTCCAGAAAACAAAAATGCGACGGAACCGGGGGTAGGGCGGGTCGTCGCAGGCGCATTCTAACCCCAGCCTTGTACCCCGTTCGCACGGGGCTTGAAAGATACGAACGGTCGTGCTATTCAAGCCGCCATGACTCCGTCCGCCGCCACCGCCGCCGCCACCCCCAAGGGCGCCAGCACCCGCGGGATGCTCCTGGAGCGGGCCTGCGGCATGGCTGCCCGGATCGGGCTGGAAGGGATCAGCATCGGCGAGCTGGCCAGTGCGGCCGGCATGTCCAAGAGCGGGGTCTTCGCCCATTTCGGTTCGCGCGAGGACCTGGTCCGGCAGACCCTGGACTGGGCGGCCGGGCAGTTCATCGAAGAGGTGATGACGCCCGCGCTGCGCCTGCCGCGAGGCATGCCGCGCCTGCAGGCGATCAGCAATGCCTGGCTGGCCTGGATCACCGCACACCCCGATGGCTGCGTGTTCCTCGGCGCGGCCATGGAATACGACGGCCGCCCCGGCCCGATGCGCGACCACGTCGCCACCCTGCTCGAGTCCTGGCGCGGCGCGCTCGAGCGCGCCGTGGCCCTGGCGGTGGAGCAGGGCCACCTGCGTGCCGGCACCGACCCGGCACTGGTCGCGTTCCAGTTCCAGGCCCTGATGCAGGGCTACCACCACGCCCGCATGCACCACCCGCAGTCCGCCCGTGCCTTGACCGAGCGTGCGGTCGCCGACCTGTTCGCGCGCTACGCGGCCGACACCTCCGCGCCCGCGGCTTCCCCCACCGCCTGAGTCCCCGAAGGAGCACCGCCATGGCTGCCGTCGCGCCCGTCACTTCCCCGAAAAAAAGCACGATCGTTCGGACTTCTTCGGTGCCGCGCCTGCTGCGGATGGCCTTTGCTGTCGGTGGCTGGCTGATGCCCGACGCCACCGTGCGCCGCGCTTCGCGCCTGTTCGGCACGCCGATGGCGTCCTCGCGCAGCCGGGCGCTGGCGGCCGAAGCCGGCGACGCACGCGTCGGCCAGGTCATGAGCGAAGGCCACGCCGTCGCCACCTACACCTGGGGCGATCCGGCGACGGAGCCCTACGTGCTGTTCTCGCACGGTTGGTCCAGCTTCGGCCTGCGCTGCCGGCCGTGGATCGCGCCGCTGCGCGCGGCCGGCTACGCGGTCGTCGCGTTCGACCATCCCGCCCACGGCCGCAACGAGGGCGGGCGCGCGATCCTGCCGTCGTTCGCCGCCGCACTTACCGCGGTTGCACGCCGGCATGGCGCGCCGGCCGCGCTGGTTGCCCATTCGATGGGCGGCGCGGCGGCGATGCTCGCGCTCAGCGCCGGCCTGCGCACCGGCCACGTGGTGCTGCTCGCGCCGGCCGCCGACCTGCGTGCCGCCGGCGGCCGTTTCGGCCGGATGATCGGCCTGGCGCCGCCGCTGGTGGCGCGCATGTTCGAAGGTTTCGAGCGCCAGATCGGCCTGCCGGTCGACAGCTTCGCCGCCCAGCACCACGCCCCGCGCATGGCCGCGCCGGCGCTGGTCGTGCACGACCTGGAAGACGACGACGTGCCGTGGGACGAAGGCGAGCGCTACGCCCGCCTGTGGCCCGACGCGCGCCTGCTCACCACCACCGGCCTGGGCCACCACCGCATCGCCGGCGATGCGACGGTGATCGACGCCACGCTGCGTTTCCTGCGTGGCGAAGCGGTCGGCGAGCGCGTGGTGTCCTCGCCGAACCTGCCGTTCGGGTTTGCGTGAGGACGGTGACGTGCGCAGGTAGGTAGTCGGCATCAGGCCCCGGCGCGAACGGTCCCGCCGTTTCGACGGCCCGTGTGTGCCGCACCGCCGGCAAGCCCGCCCCCTCGACAGGGCGGTTCTCCCCAGGGCGCCCGATGGCCGGGCGGGGCGGGCTTGCCGGCGGTGTGGCGTAAGGCGGGGCTTGCCCCCGCAAGCGCTTCAGCCCGTCGTAGGAGCGGGCATGACCGCGACACCGAGGCGGTCGGACGCACGAGGCCGTTCCCCGTGCCGAGGCTCTCGCCGGAATCACGACGCCATCGCCCCGGCCCAGGCCGTCGGTGTCGCGGTCATGCCCGCTCCTACACCAGCCCGCCACCTCGTGGTCAGCCCGCGCTTTTGTAGGAGCGGGCACGACCGCGACACCGAGGCGGGTGGGCGCACGAGGCCGTCCCCCGTGCCCAAGCCCCCGGTCGGAATCTCGACGGCGTCGCCCGTGCCAGGGCGTCGGTGTCGCGGTCATGCCCGCTCCTACGAGAACCCTGCCACCTCGCGGTCAGCCCGCGCTTTTGTAGGAGCGGGCACGACCGCGACACCGAGGCGGGTGGAAGCCCGAAATCGTTGCCCGTGCCGAAGCCGCCGGGTCGGAATCTCGAGGCCGTCACCCCGGCCAGGGGCGTCGGTGTCGCGGTCATGCCCGCTCCTACGGGAACCCCGCCACCCGCGGCCACCCCGGGCCCAACCACCCCCGGCCAAAGTCACGCTGCAGCGCACCCATACGTTTCGCCTGCAAGCACTAGAATCTGGCCCAAGTCCTTGATTCAAGCAGCGCACGCATGAGCACGCCCGCCAGTCCCCGCTCCTCGGAAGTCACCCCGCAGCCGAACCCCGACGCCACCCCGTTGCGCTTCGTCACCGCCGCCAGCCTGTTCGACGGCCATGACGCGGCGATCAACATCATGCGCCGGCTGATCCAGGCGCAGGGCGCCGAGGTCATCCACCTGGGCCACAACCGCAGCGTCGAGGACGTCGTCCGCGCCGCGCTGCAGGAAGACGCCGACGCGATCGCGCTGTCCAGCTACCAGGGCGGCCACGTCGAGTACTTCAAGTACATGGTCGACATGCTCAAGGAGCACGGCGCCGGCCACATCCGCGTGTTCGGCGGCGGCGGCGGCACGATCACGCCCGAGGAAATCCGCGAACTGGAAGCCTACGGCGTCGAGCGCATCTACCACCCCAACGACGGCATGAAGATGGGGCTGGTGGAGATGATCGAGGACGTCGTCGCGCGGGCCAGCGCCGCGCGTGTCGAGGCCAACCGTGCCGATGCCGTTCGTGGCAATGCCCCCGGTCGCGCCCTCGCCGATGCCGGTGCCACCGGCCCCAACGCCGCATCCCCCACCACAACGCCGCCGTCCACCGCCGACGAAATCTCCATCGGCCGCGCCCTCAGCGCCATCGAGGATGGCGACCACGCCGACGTCGAACTGGCCCGCCTGCGCAAGCAGTGGCAGCTGGCCTCCGGCCGCACCCCGGTCATCGGCATCACCGGCACCGGCGGCGCCGGCAAGTCCTCGGTCACCGACGAACTGCTCAACCGCTTCCTGGCCAGCTTCCCGGCGATGCGCATGGCGGTGATCTCGGTCGACCCTACGCGTCGTCGCAGCGGTGGCGCTTTGCTGGGCGACCGCATCCGCATGAACTCGCTGCGCAGCCATCGCGTCTACATGCGCTCGATGGCCACCCGCCGCCAGAACGTGGCCACCAACGCGGTGCTCAAGGATTGCATCGGCTACCTCAAGTCGCTGGGCTTCGACCTGGTGATCGTGGAGACCGCCGGCATCGGCCAGTCCGATTCGGAGATCGTCGACCTGGTCGACTTCCCGATGTACGTGATGACCTCCGACTACGGCGCCGCCAGCCAGCTCGAAAAGATCGACATGCTCGATTACGCCGAGCTCATCGTGCTCAACAAGTACGACCGCCGCGGTGCCGAGGATGCGCTGCGCGACGTGCGCAAGCAGTGGAAGCGCAACCGCACCGCCTTCAGCACCGCCGACGCCGACATCCCGGTCTATCCGACGATCGCCAGCCAGTTCAACGACCCCGGCATCAGCTGGATGTTCGCCAACCTGTGCCGGCTGCTGTCGACCAAGCTGTCGCTGCCGGTGGAGAAGTGGACCCCGCAGCTCGACACCACGCTCAAGGAGCCGCGCGCCACCGTGCTGATCCCCGGCGCGCGCGTGCGTTATCTGGCCGAGATCGCCGAGCAGGGCCGCGGCATCAACCGCCGCATCGAGACCGAGGCCGAGAGCGCCAGCCGCGCGCAGTCGTACTGGGAATCCCTGCGCGACCTGGGCGACCCAAGCCTGCCCGAAGCCCTCGGCCTCTATCCCGCCGATGCCCTGGTCACCGATGGCGCCCGCGCCGGTCGCAACGCATCTCCCGGCCGCGACGGCCTCCCTGTTCGCGACGCCAGCCTTGTAGGAGCCCGATTTATCGGCGACACGGGCAATGACTCAACGAAGCCGTCGGATGACCCGGCAACGCTGTCGAACGCGGGGATGCGCGACGGCGTCGGGTCGCCGATGAATCGCGCTCCTACAGGGGAAGCGCCGGACCGGTCTTTGCTCACCCTGCGCCAGCGCTACAACGACGCCGTGCAGTCGCTCTCCAGCGAAGCCCTGCGCCAGCTGCGCGAATGGCCGCAGCGCCTGAAATCGATCACCGACGAGGCCACCGAATACCAGGTCCGCAACAAGACCATCCGCGTGGAGAACTACCGGCAATCGCTCAGCCACCAGCCCGTGCCCAAGATCGCCGCGCCCACCTACAAGTCCTGGGGCGAGCTGCTGACCTTCCTGGGCAAGGAGAACCTGCCGGGCAGCTACCCGTACACCGGCGGCGTCTACCCGTACCGCCGCACCGGCGAAGATCCCATCCGCATGTTCGCCGGCGAGGGCACGCCCGAGCGCACCAACCGCCGCTTCCACTACCTGTCCGTCGGCCAGCCGGCCGCGCGCCTGTCCACCGCGTTCGACTCGGTCACCCTGTACGGCGAGGACCCGGCGCCGCGCCCGGACATCTACGGCAAGATCGGCAACTCCGGGGTCAACGTGCCGACCCTGGACGACATGAAGAAGCTGTACTCCGGCTTCGACCTGTGTGCGCCGACCACCAGCGTGTCGATGACCATCAACGGCCCGGCGCCGATGATCCTGGCGATGTTCATGAACACCGCCATCGACCAGCAGGTCGAGAAGCACCTCAAGGCCGATCCGCAGCGCTGGGCCGAAGCAGAAAAGAAGATCAATGCGTTGTTCGAGGGCAGGGAGCGTCCGAAGTACCACGGCGACCTCCCACCCACCAACGACGGCCTCGGCCTGGGCCTGCTCGGCGTCACCGGCGAGCAGCTGCTCGATGCCGACACCTATGCCGCGATCAAGGCCGAGACCCTGCGCACCGTGCGCGGCACCGTGCAGGCCGACATCCTCAAGGAAGACCAGGCCCAGAACACCTGCATCTTCAGCACCGAGTTCGCCCTGCGCATGATGGGGGACATCCAGCAGTACTTCGTCGACCACCAGGTCCGCAATTTCTACTCGGTGTCCATCTCCGGCTATCACATCGCCGAGGCCGGGGCGAACCCGATCAGCCAGCTCGCCTTCACCCTCAGCAACGGCTTCACCATCGTCGAGTACTACCTCGCCCGTGGCATGCACATCGACGACTTCGCGCCCAACCTGAGCTTCTTCTTCAGCAACGGGATGGACCCGGAGTACACCGTCATCGGCCGCGTTGCCCGCCGCATCTGGGCCCGCGCCATGCGCGAGCGCTATAGCGGCAACGAGCGCAGCCAGATGATGAAGTACCACATCCAGACCAGCGGCCGCTCCCTGCACGCGCAGGAGATCCAGTTCAACGACATCCGCACCACGCTGCAGGCCCTGTACGCGCTGTTCGACAACTGCAACAGCCTGCACACCAACGCCTACGACGAGGCCATCACCACGCCGACCGAAGAGAGCGTGCGCCGCGCGGTGGCCATCCAGATGATCATCAACAAGGAGCTGGGGCTGAACTTCTGCGAGAACCCCTGGCAGGGCAGCTTCGCCGTGGAGTACCTGACCGACCTGGTCGAGGAAGCGGTCTACAAGGAGTTCGAGGCCATCAGCGAGCGCGGCGGCGTGCTCGGCGCCATGGACACCATGTACCAGCGCGGCAAGATCCAGGAAGAGTCGATGTACTACGAGCACAAGAAGCACGACGGCTCGCTGCCCCTGGTGGGCGTCAACACCTTCCTGCCCAAGGAACACGCCGGCGAGGTCGCCACCGAGATCGAGCTGATCCGCTCCACCGAGGGCGAGAAGGGCCAGCAGATCGCCAACGTCCTGGCCTGGCAGTCCAACCGGAATGCTTTAGCCCCCGAAGGGGAGACCCAGTCAGGCCATGTCGCCGGCGACGACGAGGCGATTGCCGCGGCCACCGCCCACGACGGCCACGGCCTGGCGTATCTTCAGGACACGGCGCGCAGGCGGGGCAACGTCTTCACGGCGCTGGTGGAAGCGGTCAAGACCCACAGCCTCGGTCAGATCAGCCATGCGCTGTATGACGTGGGTGGTGAGTATCGAAGGAACATGTAGGTCTGACTTGAGGGGCGCTGGTGGGATTTTTTTTAATGGCGTTGAATGTCAATGCCAACTGGCCTATTCATGTAATCGATCGAAAGGTGAAACTTTACCCGCGCGCCTACACCCTGTTCGAGCAAGGTGGGATCAGCCAGTCCGCTGATGTGGAAGAATATTTCTTCCCCTTCATTGGTGCGGATGAAGCCGAATTTGTAGCTGTTATGAAAACGCGCTATCTGCCCTCGCACAAAAAGATCGAGTTGATCGGCCTCTAGCGAATCAGCATCGGCTTCTTGCTCGGAACAGCGGGAATCGATCCAGCCAAGGATCTGCTCCGATCTGGCATGATTCGGCGTACTTGCCTGGAAGGCTCCTCTGCACAAGGCGGCGGCACGACGGACCCGTGCCAAGCGCTGAAACATTTTGCTATCTGGGTATTCGATCCCGTCAAAGTATATTACCAACGCCTCCAGTGCATCGATTGCTCGCACGGGCTCTTGGTTCTGAGAATAAAAATCCGCAGTTCGACAATACGTCTGTATTTGCAGGTCGACGATCTTTGTGCGCACCCGCTCATGGCAGTCCGGCAGCGCAGAAAGGGCGTCGAGTATGTTTTTCGCCTCTTCGAATTTTGCTAAGTATAAGCAGCAGCGTGCATATTCAAGCTTTGGCTCAGGACTAGTCGGGGCAAGCTGCATTGCAATGGTCAGCTGCTCTGCGGCCTTCTCCGCGTCGTGAAGGTCTCGAAGCAAGAATCCGGCAAACATGGTGCGGGCATTCGCAGCTGCCGGCTCCGTCTCAATGGCGCGCTCATAGCTGTCGTAAGCCTCGCTTGCGTTCCCCATTAATGCATTGATCCATGCCTCGACACGGAAACACTCGTAGAAGTCGGGGGAAAGAATCTTTGCTCGCTCCACGATCTTCAAGGCTTCATCAAAATTTCGCTCTTTGGTTAGGGTCAATGCATCTTTCAGGTGCTTGGCAATGACCCAGTCGCTGCGGCTGCGAGTATGTATGGTGTACGGTGACAGCGGATTCTTGATGGATGCCTTCTTTTGGTCTTCAGCCGCACTAACGAGTTTGTTCTTTCTTGAGACTATTTGGACCTGCTTTTCCTTCCCTGCTGGAAAGAATTTAGACAGATAGGATCTGGCTAGTTGTGAGAGTTCGTAGCTGCTCTCGTATGTGTTTCCGAGGTGTGAGCTGTTCATCAAGAACATATTTGTCCGCATTAATTCTTGAACTGCCTTAAGAAGGATATCTTCATCAAGTTCTGTCAAGTAAGAAAGCTCGGCGACTGTGTACGATCCACCAAGGGCCTGCAAGGCGCGAACAATCGACCTGGCATCCTCGCTGATCTGATCGAACACATTCGACAGGCAAAATTTCAGAAATAGTGATTCGTCCGCGAGTACTTCTTCGGGGCGGCGCCCAATCTGTACAGCTGAAACAAACCACTTAATGTGAAGTGGGTTGTTTCGCATGCGCTTACAGTAAGTAGACAGCTTCTCGTTGGATGCATTTGTAAGTCGATTGCAGCCGCGGACTTCGGCGGTTGCCCGTAGTAGTTGAACTGCCTCGGTGTCGCTAAGGCCTTGCAGTTGGACCGGAAATTCAAACGCGCCAAGACCTATTCTGGTCGTGATCAGGACCTTGCTCCCGAAGGGCAAATCTTCAAGGACGGCTTTAAGGTGATGATCGAGCACCGTCTCAAGATTGTCGATGATAAGTAATATTTTGAAGGTATTTAAAAGTTCCTTCAGGTCTGAAATTGGATCTTCGGTGTCACTTCCGCCAAGAACTTCTACTGCGGCCTCCATTAGGCCAAGAGAGGAGTTTATGGCGCCCTTGATCCTTGATATCTCATTCGCTGTCAGTTGGGTTGCTTTGGCGGTGACGAATATGATTGCTTCAAATTTTGAAGTTGAGTCTAGTATTTCATAGGCGGCCTTTAGCGCTAGCGATGTTTTGCCTAGCCCGCCTTCGCCGACAACCGTAATTACGGGGTAAGGGCCATTGCATGCCTTAACCAGGTTGCTCAACGCTTGTTTTCGGCCGATGAATCCAGTTTCATCGAAATCAGCTAATGGCAAATTGTGAAGGATTCGAGTCGGTTCAGCGAACGGTGGAATTTTAATCTTCAGCACATGCTCTGGTGACACAGAGAGGTCCAAAACTGTGCGGTGGAGCTCCGGCCAATTCGCGTCTTCCCTTACAAGGATCTCGGTCAGATTCGTTGTTCTAGCAAGATCATCAAATTCAAGAGGGCGAGAATGCATGACACGATTGCGTGTCCCCACTAGACGATCGAACTCTTGTCGTAGGGAAGTGATTTGATGCGTGTATCGTTCCGGCAGTAGCCTCTGGTGGCGTCTGCTTAGCGCGATAACGTCGCCGAAGTCTATGAACTCAATAAGGCTTGCGGAATGTGGAAGCGATGAGTCGTTTAGAGGGTCAGCGCCCGCGCGGCTTAGTGCGGTTCTAAGTAGCTCAATTCCAAAAAAATCGGTTGGGCTCACCGCCGGGGCTGCGTATCGAACTAGATTGTTTCGCATATCCAGTTCGATGCTGGATATCAGCGCGTACAGCGTTAGGCGACTGAGGCTGGCTGACATATTCTTCTCGAGAGTCGGGTCGATGTTCTGAAGCTAGAGGTGCAGGGTCGGGTTATATACTTTCGCGGTCAATGCAGGTCATGGGCGTTGCAGCCATTCCGGGGGGCTCAGTCCCAGAGCACTTCTTCCGGCCTCCGGCTGCTTACCTGGGCTTCGTAGTCCGCGTCGATGTGCTCGAGGAACTTGTCCACGCTGTTGAATCCGGATGCCAGCTTGAGCTTGGTGACTTCATTCGCGAGGCCAGCGCCATTCAGTAGAAGCACCGGATATTGATCTTCGAACACCTCGCGCTGCACCGCCTCGGAGAAGAACGACGTGGTGACATAGGCACCGACCCAGCCACGGCGCAGTCGAGCCACTGTGCGGGCAATATGGACGCCTCCGGTGGGGGCATCGACCTTTTCGCACTTGGCCTGCCCTAAGACCACGAGCTTGGTCCGGGACAAGCCTTCGCCGATGTCGATGCGTCCTACGAAGTCCAAGCCGCCATCACCGGTGCCACGGGTCAGCCAGCCACGGTGATAACTGGCACCGGTACCCCGGATCATGGATTCGCAGGCCAGGCTGGCCAAGGCTTCGAACCGATGCCTCCGGGGTTCGTAGAACCGATAGATGGTCTCCAGCGTCTTGCTGTTCTCCGAGCCGACCGGTGCCACCTGTCCCTTCCTGGGGAGGATGTGATGTCGCGAGACGCGTCGGCGAATGCGCTCGATCTCTGGACTTCCATACCTGATCCACTGCAGCCATGCCTTCGGCGCCATGGCGTTGGCTGTGGCGACATCGAGGCCGGCGTCGCGGCGGTCCTTGATCCACAGCATCGCCAGACTCTCGTCTTCCTCGGTGAGCGAGAGCACCGCCAATTCGAAGAGGTAGTTGGTGAAGAACCCGCCGTTCTGTTCCGAATACTGAGTGACCCGACGTGCGCCAACGATCAGGGCCAACCCCGCGAACTCCTTGATGCCCTTGCGCGGTGAGCTAAAAAGCAGGATGGGAGCGGCCAAAGCGCGCTTGGCTTTGTCTGCCGAGGTGTGAAATTCGAACTGCTTCAGCAGGGTCCGGTTACCGGGGGCGATACCGGGATCGATATCGGGCTTTTTGTTATCGCCAAAAATAGCGGGCAAATCCCTCGTCAGGAGAGAGAGTGTCATGCCATGGGTTCTCGGCCGAACCCATCTTATGTTCGTTGCTCGATAACAGAATGACGGCGAGCCGTTCGCCATCGGGCGCCCGGGTCGCGCTGGGGGAGTTGATGCCTTTCTCGAGCTGCAGGCTTGGCGAGCCGGGCTGGGAGACGACGTAATAGAAGTTCGGCAGGCCATCGATCTCAGGAACATCGACCTGTGCGGGTCTGGGATAGCGATAGAGTTGTCCCATACGGAATCGCTTCATGACGTTCAACATTTCCCCATCTTCCCCTTGGACCCGGACTGAGGCAGCGGCTGTCGTCCAGGCGGCTTGGTTCCCAAGTACCAGGTTAACCCGGTAGGCAAACTGGGGGCAGGGGCGGCTTAGTGGCAGGAGGCCTACACCGGTCCCCGATTGGGCTCAGCAATATGGCGAAAGCCCACAATCCCACCGCCGCTTTGCCATCGCGAAAAGCTTTCGCACGTCCTGCGCAGAAACCGTTAGCTCCGCCTGCGTGAGGTCGCTGGCCGTGGCCGGTCGCAGTTCGAGGAACTCGTGGAAGGCGTGGTCCAGATCCTCATCTGCACTGCCGTACTCGGCGTTGTGGCGACGCTGCAGCGCTGGCAGCTTGACCTGCTCGGCAACGAAGTAGAGCCCATTGTCGAGGGAGTCGATGATCTGGGCTTGCAATGTGGGCGGGCAGGAACCTTGTAGGAGGACCAATCCGTGCGTCTTCCAGTTGGCGGCGTCTCGATAGAGGTATTCCAAGGCATGGAGCGGGGCGGGCCCGGGATGGGACTTCTTGCTCATGGCACAGGTTCCGTTTGGCGGTCCGCAAACGTTGTCCTGGCTATGTCTCAGGAGTGGAGACGGGGCGTGACCAGATCGGATAAAGGGGGATTCCTACCCCTGACTCGGAAAATTCCTACACGAACATCAGCCCATTCCCACACCCCAGCGCGGCACGCGCCGACTACGCCCGCGGAACTTTTCCGTTGACCCTGCGTCCGTCCAGCCAATCCCGGCTGGCTCACCGGAAAAGGAGAACCGCCGTGTCGCAGAACAACGTGTCCCTGGAACTGAGCAACGAGCAACTGGCGCAGGCCGAGCAGGCCGTCACCGCGCTGGAGCAGGCCCTGGTCGGGCTGGTGTCGCTGAAGGCGGCCGACCGCCGGCGGCTGGTCAAGATGGGCCAGAAGTCGGAGGTGTTCTGCCGGCAGACGCTGCGCGTGCTGTCGCAGAACCCGCAGGTGGTGCCGCCGGGGCTGGACCTGGCCGAGGCGCAGGCCGACCTGCTGGCGCTGGACCAGCTGGCGCCGTTGCTGGACCGGCTGCAGCGCCTGGCCGAGCGCGGCCGCGACACGGAGATGGCGCTGGGCGCCGATGTGATGGACGCGGCGCTGGAAGGCTATGGCCTGCTGCGGGTGTCCGGCCGCCAGCAGGGGCTCGATGGCCTGCGCAAGGAACTGTCCAACCGCTGGGCTCGCCGCAGCAGCGCCGAACCCGAGCCGGCCGAGGCCTGATCCGCGTTCCTTTGCACGACTTCCGCGCCGGCGCTGTCTCTCCCCCGCGCCGGGGTGCATCGGAGCCTGTTCCGGGCTAAACCCCCCGCTGCACCTTTCACGGCCGCCCCAGGGCGGCCGTTTCTTTTGCAACGGTCAGGGAAAATAACTCGGCGCGCAGGGCTCCGAGCTCGGCGTTCGGACAAATTTTCACCATCGCCAGGGCTCCGAGCTCCGACGTTGGACAAAATTTCACCGACGCCGGAGCTATTTTCTCGGCCGTCGGACAAAATTTCATCAACGTCGGAGCTATTTTCTCGGCGGTCGGACAAATTTTCAGCGACGTCGAAGCTCCGAGCTCGGCGCGTCGAGCTTTTTTCTCCGGCGACCGAGCTCCGAACTCCGATTGCCTGATTTACTTCGCGTCCGCCGGCGGATTGGTGTTGATCATCCACGGGATACCGAAGCGGTCGACCAGGGAGCCGAAGCCGGGCGACCAGAAGGTTTCGGCCAGCGGCATGGTCGGCTTGCCGCCCTCGGCCAGGGCGTCGAACCAGCGCCGGGCCTGGGCCACGTCGTCGGTGTGCAGGCTGACGTCGAAGCCGTTCTTGGGCTTGTCGATGTTGGGCGCCCATTCCGGCGGCATGTCCGCGCCCATCAGGGCCTGGTCGCCCACCTCCAGCCAGCAGTGCATCAGCCAGTCCTTGTGGTCGGGATTGCTGACCTGCATCTCCGGCGGCGCCTCGCTGTAGGGCAGGGCGAAGGTGATCTTGCCGCCGAGCACCTTGGCGTAGAACTCGAACGCTTCGCGGCATTGGCCCTGGAAGCTGAGGCTGGTGACGATCTTCATGTGCGCTCCTTGTGGTCCATGGAGCCGGGGGCTCCGGATACAACCATGCGACGGGTGGCGGCGGTGGGGATCGACATGATGGGGCGGCGCTTGCGCGTTGGGAATCGACACGGTGGGGTGCGGGGCGTTTTTTGTAGGAGCGGGCATGACCGCGACACCGAGGCGGCCGGAAGCACGATGCCGTCGCCCCGGCCGGGGGCGTCGGTGTCGCGGTCGTGCCCGCTCCTACAAAGGCTCCACTGCGACACGGAGGTGGCGGGAAGCACGATGCCGTCGTCGCGGCCGAGGGCGTCGGTGTCGCTGTCGTGCCCGCTCCTACAAAGGCTCGACTGCGACACGGAGGCGGCCGGAAGCACGATGCCGTCGTCGCGGCCGGGGGCGTCGGTGTCGCGGTCATGCCCGCTCCTACAAAGGCTCCACTGCGACACGGAGGTGGCGGGAAGCACGATGCCGTCGTCGCGGCCGGGGGCGTCGGTGTCGCGGTCGTGCCCGCTCCTACAAAGGCTCCACTGCGACACGGAGGTGGCGGGAAGCACGATGCCGTCGCGCCGGCCGGGGGCGTCGGTGTCGCGGTCGTGCCCGCTCCTACAAGGGCGCGGATGGGTGGCTGGGTTCTGGGATTAGCCGTGTCCATGATCGTCGCCGGGCGTGAGCATTCATGCCGTGGTGGATGCTACGGTCGGGTTCCCGCGCAGAAACCACAGGTTCACCACGCCACTCATGACCTACCGCCTCGCGACCTCGATCCTGACCTGCGCCCTGATCCTGGGCATTGCCGGCTGCGCCACGCCCTCGGCGCCGGATGCGCCTCCTGCCCAGGTCGCGGCTGCGATCCCGGCCAAGCCGCCGATCACCAAGTTCAAGGCCTACACGCAGCGCTTCAGTGGCGAGACCCTGCTCACCCAGAGCCATGCGACCGGCCACGTGGGCGACCTGTTCTTCACCCACTGGAAGGATGGGGGCGAAGCCTCGTTCAAGCTGGACGAGCAGGGCAACTTCAAGATCGACTGGATCGGTGGCGACTACAACTACGTCGGTGGCCCGGGCTGGGAAAGCGGCGACCGCAATCGCGTGATCGGCTATCGCTTGAATGAGGACGCGGGCGCGAGCTACGTGACCCTCTATGGCTGGGGCTACGACAAGACGATGGATCCGGCCGATCCGGCCCACCTGGTCGAGTACTACATCGTCCAGCGCGGGGTCCGCGAGCCGGGCCAGGGCGGCGAGCAGGGCGTTTCCTTCGTCAGCAACGGCGTGGAGTACACCACCTGGCGCACTGTGCGCACGCAGAAGCCCTCGATCAACAACACCGAGACGTTCTACCAGTACTGGAGCAAGCCCAAGGCGCAGTTGCCGCTCGGGGTCGACCACAAGATCATCTTTGCCGACCACGTAAAGGCGTGGGAAGCCAGCGGCTGGAAGCTCCCCAACCTGGACAACTTCGACGCCAGCGACGATCCCACCTACCAGGTCTTCGCGGTCGAGGTCTTCCTGGTGGAGAAGGGCGGCAGCGTGTCGGGGCGGGTGTGGGATGCGGGCGGGTAAGCGCGAGGCGCCGCCGGGGATGCCTTTGTAGGAGCGGGCATGACCGCGACGCCGACGCCCTCGGCACGGGCGACGGTATCGTGGATTCCGGCCGCCTCGGTGTCGCGGTCATGCCCGCTCCTACAGGGGTGGGGTGGCCGCGCTTACGGGAAGCGGGCGAGGGCATCGTGGATTCCGGCCGCCTCGGTGTCGCGGTCATGCCCGCTCCTACAGGGGTGGGGTGGCCGCGCTTACGGGATGCGGGCGAGGGCATCGTGATTCCGGCCGCCTCGGTGTCGCGGTCGTGCCCGCTCCTACGGGGGCGGGTGGCCGCGCTTACGGGAAGCGGGCGAGGGCATCGTGGATTCCGGCCACCTCGGTGTCGCGGTCATGCCCGCTCCTACAAAGAGGGGAGGCGACGGGATCTCGCCAACTTGGGGGCCAGGTTCAGTAGTCTTGGGCGGGCGAGGCGAGGGGTTCGTTGTCGCCGGGCCACCACACCTCCTTCCACCCAACCGGTGGTCGGAGTGCACTTCTCCGGGCGAAGGGTGCGTGTTCCTGGCCACCGACCGGTTAGGATCGCTCAACGCTGTCGCCATCATCCGAGTCGGAGCATCGCATGTATCCGTCCGTCCCCGTTCGACGCCGCGCGGTTGCCGCCGGCCTGCTCCTGGCGATGCTCGGCCTGCCGCCGTTGGCCTCGGCCAACGAGCCTGGTCTGGTCGCCGAGCCTGACCTCACCGCCGAGCGTGACCTCGGGGGTGAGCCTGACCCCGCCGCCGCCCCTGAACCGGCGGCCGAGCCTGACTCCGCCGCCGAGGCTACCGCCGCAGCCGAGCCTGATCCCGCCGCTGAGCCCGCCGCCGAGCCTGCCCCGGCCCCCGGACCTGACCTGGCCGCCATCGAGCGCATCGTTGCCGCGCAGCACAAGGTTTCGCTCAAGCGGTTGAAGGACTGGATCGCGCTGCCGTCGATCGCGGCCGAAGACCTCAACGCGCGCGAGGGTGCCGAGTACATGGCCAGGCTGGCGCGCGATGCGGGCTTCCAGCACGTGGAGATCATCGACACCGACGGCAAGCCGGGCGTGTTCGCCACGCTCGATGCCGGCGCCGAGAAGACCGTGGGCCTGTACTTCATGTACGACGTGAAGCAGTACGACCCGGCCGAATGGTCCTCGCCGCCGCTGGAGTCGCGGCTGGTCGACAAGCCGGGCCTGGGCAAGGTGCTGATGGGGCGCGGCGCGGTGAACCAGAAGGGCCCGCAGGCCGCGTTCCTCGGCGCACTGCACGCGATCCGCGAATCCGGGCAGCCGCTGCCGGTGAACCTGGTGCTGGTGGCCGAGGGCGAGGAGGAGATCGGCTCGCCGCATATCGGCCAGCTGGTGCACCGCCCGGAAGTGGAAGAGGTCTTGCGCGATTCGGTCGGCGTGTTCATGCCGTACGCGGCGCAGGATTCCGATGGCAACGTGACCATTTCCCTGGGCGCCAAGGGCGTGATCGAACTGGAACTGGTCGCCAGCGGCGAGAAGTGGGGACGCGGCCCGAAGAAGGACGTGCATTCCTCGCTCAAGGCCATGGTCGACAGCCCCGTCTGGCACCTGGTCAAGGCGCTGGACACGCTGGTTTCCGAGGACGGCAACACCATCACCATCGACGGTTATCCGAAGGCGCCGCCGATCAGCGCCGAGCACCGGGTGATGGTCGCCGCCGCCGCCCAGGTGCGAAGCGAAGCCAAGGCCAAGGAACAGCTGGGCGTGGAGCACTGGATCGACGACCTGGCCTGGCGGCAGGCCAACGAGCGCCTGGTCTCCCAGCCCACGGTCAACATCGAAGGCCTGGTCGCCGGCTACACCGGCCCCGGCGGCAAGACCGTGCTGCCCGGCCGCGCGGTGGCCAAGATGGATTTACGCCTGGTCCCGGGCATGAAGAAGGACGACGCGATCGCCGCGCTGAAGGCGCACCTGGAAAAGCGCGGCTACGGCGACATCGAGGTCAACGTCAGCGGCGGCTACGACGGCACCCAGACCTCCGCCGGCGCCGAGCTGATCCAGGCCCAGCGCGCCGTGCTCGAACGCCGCGGCATCAAGCCCCTGCTGTGGCCGCGCAACGCCGGTTCGTATCCCGGCTTCGTCTTCACCGACGCCCCGCTCAGCCTGCCCGCCGCCCACTTCGGCCTGGGCCACGGCGGCGGCGCGCACGCCCCGGACGAATACTTCCTGATCGAATCCAGCAACCCGGCCGTGCAGGGCTACGACGGCGCGGTGATGTCGTACGTGGAGTATCTGTATGAGCTGGGGAAGTGAGGGGGTAGCCGACAGGATCGGGCATCACTTTCCGCGCGCGTGTTGGCCGCCCGGGCGGGGCCATCGCGTTCGCCTCCGACATGCGTGCCATCCCGCGCACGCCACCAGGGAGAACGACATGCAGCACGGGCATCGGGTGGGGAAAGCCGTCTTCTGCGCACTGGCCCTGTGGGCCGGGTCGGCGGTCGCGGCCGGCAAGGAGCCTTCGGCGGGCGATTGCTTCAAGGCCGGCTTCGAGTCCAACAACGCCGATGCGGTCGCGGCCTGTTACGCCGAAGACGGGATCATCTGGTTCCCCGGTGGTCCGAAGGCCCAGGGACGCGTCGCCATCCGCGACCGATTCGCCCGCTTCCTGGACGGCTTCACGGTCAAGGAGGTACAGATGACCGAGATCGGGCATGAAGGCATCGGCGATGCCCGGGTGGCGTGGGGCACCTATGCCATCCGCGCGGTCGACAAGGCCAGCGGCGCCGAGTTCACCCAGAGCGGCCGCTTCACCGATGTGCAGAAGAAGATCGATGGACGCTGGCTGTATGTGGTCGACCATCCTTCGGATGATCCGCCGGCCAAGCCGGAGACGGCCAAGAACTGAGCCGTTGGAATTGCGGCAGGCATGAGGGGGCGGAAGCGATTCTGTCCGCCCCAATCTCACCGTGTGGGACGGCGATCGTTAGAATGCGCGCGTCCCGCCAGGGACTGCGGATGCGCCTGCATCCGCTATAGGGGCGCCTGGGAACACTCCCGTACGACCTCCAGCACGCGCCACTGGCCCGTGCGGGTGGTTGTGCGCGCTCCGCAAGCATGCATCTCAAACAGGGGAAATACCGTAGTGAAGAAGTCTGCAACCGTAGTCCTGCCGCTCATTCTGGCCATGCTGGCCCCGTGCGCCGGTGCCCAGTCGGTCTCGCCGGCATGGGATGCCTATCGCAACAAGGAACAGCAGCCGTCGGCCGCTCCCGCGCCGGTTCAAGGCGAAGCACAACCCGCGTCGCAGACGGCTGCGCCCGTCCAGGCGCCGACCTATGCAGCGCCGGCAAGCGTCCCGCCGCCGCCGCACGGCTATACACGTCCTGCCGCCGAACCCAAGGGTGGGTTCTTCCTGGGTGCGCAGGTGGGCAAGGGCTGGATCTATGACGATGTCGACCAGAACGTGGCGGCCATCAATGGCGGTTACCGCTGGCAGGCCGGCGACGTCACCTTGGTCGGCATCGAGCTGGCCAGTGGCCGGTTGGCCGAGACCGACGATGACGGCTGGCGTTACGGCAAGGTCACTTACGGCAGTGTCGGCGCCAATGCGCGCTTCAACTTTGGCGAAGGCAGCCCGTGGTTCGCGATCGCGCGCCTGGGCTACTGGTCGGCCGACGGCGATGGCGACGACGAAAGCGACGTGGATGGCGGCTACGCCAGCTTCGGCATCGGCGTGGACGTGACGCGTAACTTCAACGTCAACCTGATGTACACCAACCACGCCTACGCGACCACCTATTACTACTACGGTGGCTACGAAGAGACCGAGATCAATCGGGCCGACATGGTGACCCTGGGCGTCGAAGCCAGGTTCTGAGTTGTGCAGGGAGCGCAGGCCTGCCTGGCCTGCGCTCCCTTGTCCGGGCTTGTTCCCGGTAGCCGATGCGGGTTTTCCGCGCGGTGGCAACGCCGGCGACGACCGGGGCGGCAGGCCGGAGATGCCTTTGTAGGAGCGGGCATGACCGCGACACCGAGGCGGCCGGAATCACGATGCCGCCGCCGCGCCGACGTCGTCGGTGTCGCGGTCATGCCCGCTCCTACAAAAGCGGGAGGCGGGGCCTCACCAGTCCGTCGGCGCGTAATCCTTCAGGAACTGGCCCCAGACGTGGGTGCCGGTGTTGATGCCGTCGATGATCGGGTCGACGATGCGCGCGGCGCCGTCGACGATGTCCAGCGGCGGGTGGAAGCGTTCCTCGATGATCTTGCGCGCGGCGATCTCCACCGGATCCTCGTCGGTCACCCAGCCGGTGTCCACCGCGTTCATGTGGATGCCGTCGCCGTGGTAATCGGCGGCCGCCGTGCGCGTCATCATGTTCAGCGCGGCCTTGGCCATGTTGGTGTGCGGGTGCTTGGTGGTCTTGAAGTTGCGGTAGAACTGGCCCTCGACCGCCGACACGTTGACGATGTGCTTGTCACGCTCGGGCGTGCGCAGCATCAGCGTCTTCAGGCGCGCGTTGAGGATGAAGGGTGCCACCGCGTTGACCAGCTGGGTTTCCAGCAGCTCCACCGCGGGCACTTCGTCCATCTGCAGGCGCCATGAGTTCCTTCCGCGCAGGTCCACCTGCTGCAGGTCCTTGTCGACGCGGCCTTCCGGGAACAGGTGCGCCTGCCCGAGCAGTTCGTCGGCCAGCAAGGGCACCTGCGACAGTTCCGCCGCGCGCGCCAGGCCGGCCGGCGTGTTGCGCGCCATGCCATCCACCAGCGACTGGCTGCCACCGGGCAGCAGGTCGGCGGCGCGCACGCCTTCGTAGCCGCCCACCAGCTTGCGCACGTGCTCGGGCAGGGTGTGCAGGCCCGCGGTCTCGCCAGCCATCATGTGCGCGTAGAACGCCGGCGGGCGGCGCACGGTCTGGCAGGCGTTGTTGACGATGAAGTCGAGGCGGTCGCGGGTGGCGATGAGTTCGGCGCAGAACGCCTCGACGCTGGGCGTATGCCGCAGGTCCAGGCCGAACACTTCCAGCCGGTGGCCCCACTGTTCGAAGTCCGGTTCCTGCGCGTAGCGCTGCGCCGAATCGCGCGGGAAGCGCGTGGTCACGATCAGCGAGCAGCCGGCGCGCAGCAGCTTCAGCCCGGCCTGGTAGCCGATCTTGACCCGCCCGCCGGTGAGCAGGGCGACGCGGCCGCTCAGGTCGGCCGTTTCGGTGCGCTTGCGGAAATTGAACTCCGCGCACGCCATGCACATCTGGTCGTAGAAGTGATGGACCTGGGTGTACTTCTGCTTGCAGACGTAGCAGTGCAGCAGTTCGGGCGACTCGCCGACCGAGGCCACGTGCGAGGCGTCATACGAGGACACCGGATCGGCCGCGTTGTTGCGCGGGTCGTGCTGGCCCGGCGGATGCGGCGGGAAGTAGTTGGGCGTGGTGAACACCGGCTTGCGGCGCAGCGTGCGGATCCCGGTCTGGTCGAGCAGAGCCTCGGTCTTTTCGGCCTTCTCGCGGGCGCGTTCGCGCGCGTCGTTCCTGGCCTGCTTGCGCCGCGTGCGCGGTTCGGGATGGTGCACGAGCGCCACGGCCTGCAGCAGGCCGATGCGTTCGTCGTCGTCGAGCGCGTCGAGCACGCTGCGGTCGTCGCGGATCGCTTCGAGCAGTTCCCGCGCGATACGCGCGCGCTCGGGCAGGGTGGCATCGCCGGCGGCGGCGCGGGGTGGGGTGGTCATGGGCTGGGCAACGGATTCGGATCGGGGCGCGCGGGGCGGCCGGGTGGGCGCTTGCGCGGGAGGCGGGTGGCACGGGTGCGAGGCGCGAGGCCTGCCGGGGGCGACATGGTACGGCATGCGCGGCCGGCCCCCTGAAAACGCGGTCAGGTACGCCTGTGATCGATGCGGGTTTCCCGCACGGTCGAAGCTCACGGCGAGGGGCGGGGGTTCTGATCCCGTGGAGGAAGCGGTCGTTTCGAGGGGGCGTGTCCTGGCGGGTGTTGGCGCGTAGTGCCCCGTGGGAAGAAGGAGATGGGGAAAAGCAGGGGCAGAGGTGTGTCCCTGCCGCAGATGTGTCCGGTAGACCGGGCAGCCCTGTGGATCGCCGCACGCGGTTCACATACGCTTCCGGCACCCGCATCCGACGACGGTTGTTCGATGGCTTCCAAGGACTGCCTCACCGCCCTGATGTTCGCGCTGGCCGCGACCGCCGCCGGTTTCGCCTGCGCCGCGCCGCCGGGGCCGGCTGGCGGCAGGCCGGGCACGTCGGTGCCCGCGGGCGATGCCGCGTTGTCGCGCCAGGCGGGCCCGCCCGGGAAGCCGGCATCGGGCGCGCCCGGCCCCGCCTTCGAATACGCCTACATCCCGCCGGCCTCGCGCGACCTCAAGGACATATACCGCCGCGTGCGCGAGGCCGACCTGTGGCGGCAGCTGCCGGAGGTGCAGGAGATCGACGGCATGTTCGCTTTGCCGCGTCGCCTGCGCTTCGTCACCGCCGAGTGCGGCGAGCCCGGCGCGTTCTACCGCCCGGAGCAGGCCGAGGTGGTGCTGTGCTACGAGACCCTGCGCGCGCTCTACGCGCAGGGCCAGGCGCACCAGCAGGCGCTGGGGCTGGGCAAGGACCATCCGCTGCGCTACCTGCGGGCCAACGTGCGCTTCATGGTGCTGCATGAAACCGGCCACGCGCTGGTGGACCTGCTGGACCTGCCGGTCACCGGCCGCCAGGAAGATGCGGTGGACCAGCTGGCGGCGATCCTGATGCTGCGCTTCGGCGGACTCGCCGAGAGCCCGGGCGAGGTGATCGACGACCTGCGCCTGGTCGCCAACTGGATGCTCACCCGCAGCACCGGCGCCTATGACCTGGACGCCTTCGCCGACGAGCATGCGCTGGGCGAGCAGCGCTTCTTCAACCTGCAATGCCTGATCTACGGCACCGATCCGGACGACTTCGCCGGCATGATCGAAGCCGGCGACCTCACCGCCGCCCGCGCCGCCGGCTGCCCGCGCGAAAGCCGCCAGACCAGCCGCGCCTGGGTGCGCCTGTTGCTGCCGCACCTGGCGCCGGGGAGGGAGGCGTATGCGGACGAGGCGGTCCGGTATCTGGAACGGGGTGGGTGAGGTCGCGCAGGCTGGCGATGCTCAGGCAGCCTGCATCACCTCACGGCAGGTGTTGGCACCAGTACTGGATCTCGCTGCTCTTGCTCGGTTCGTAGACGTACTGGAAACCGCTGAAGCCGTAGGCATCCTTGCGCGCATCGAAGGGCGGTCGCCAGGTGGCCTGGTGGATCAGGACCGGATCGCCGCTGCTCATGCCATAGGTGTAGGCGCGGATGAACTTCCCGGTGGTGGGCAAGTCGGCATAGACCAGCTTGAACTCGAAGTAGCGGCCGATCTTGCGGCCTTCGACGGTGTAGGGCGTGGCCGTCGGTGCCGCGTCCACGATCCATTCCTCGCCGCCATAGATGAGGTGGCAGCGTGCGGTCGCGGCCTGGGCGGCGCCGCACGCCAGCAGTCCGCAGAGCAGCAGGCAACACGGCAGGAACGTGCGCATGGGGGGCTGCATCACGGGGCTCCCTTGCACAGGTTGACGGTGGTCGCGCCGGCCTGGCCGCAGGGGCTGGCCACGCCTTCGGCGGGCCATGGCACGCCATCGGCGTCGAGCCTGGCCACGTGCGTGCGCCAGTTGCGCACGCCTTCCGGGCCGACCTGCGCGGACAGCACCCAGCCGGTGGTGGTGGCTTCGGTCTCGAAGCTGTTGAACAGGAAATTGCCGAGGCTGTAGATGATCGGCTTGCCCTTGTAGACGTCGGCGCCCTGGGTCACGTGCGGGTGCCCGCCGACCACCATGTCGGCGCCGGCGTCGATCATGCGCCGGGCGAATGCGCGCAGGCGCGGGCTGGGCTGGGCTTCCTCCTCCCAGCCCCAGTGCAGGTAGGGGATCACGATGTCGGCGTGGTGGTCGCGGCGCGCGGCGACGATGTCCTCGATCACCTGTTCGTCCTCGCCGCTCCAGGCCACGCCCGGGCGGGTCGCGTCGGCCTCGAACGAGCGCGGCTTGAACTCGACGTAGCCGAGCAGGGCGATGCGCAGGCCGTCGCGTTCCAGGATCAGCGGCGCATGCGCCTCGGTGGCGTTGCGGCCGCCGCCGAAGCCGGGCAGGCCGGCGCTTCGCATCAGGTCCAGTTGCTCGGCGAACGCTTGCTTGCCGAAATCGCCGGAGTGGTTGTTGGCCAGCGACAGGCCGTCGAAGTGGCGCTTGAGCACCGGCAGCACGTTCGGATCGGCGCGGAAGGTGTAAGGCTTGGCCAGCGCGTCGCCACCGGTGGCGACCACGCATTCCAGGTTGCCGATGCGCAGGTCGTGCGCATCGAGCAGGGGCGCGAAGGCGTGGAACGGATCGATGCCGGCGGTGATCAGTTCACCGGGGCGCTCGGCGACCATGACGTCGCCGACGAAGACGATCGAGACTTCGCGGTCGGGCGATGCGGGCGATGCGGGCGCAGCGATGGCGGCTACGGGGAGGAGGGGCAGGCTCCAGGCGAGCGCGGCGAGCAGGAAGGGGGCGATTCGCGGCGCATGGGCTGGCGAAGCGGAGTGCGACGCCGGGCGCCGCGGGCCGGCGGCGATGAAGGCCTTCAGCCCGAGGCATACCCTGATTGAACCTGTTGCCATCGATCCGCTCCCCAGCGGGTACCTGACCAGTTCCCGGGTGATCCGGGTGCCTGCCGCCCATGACGCGATCGTACTCCGTATGTGTTGGGCCCTTGCGTAGGAGCGGGCATGACCGCGACACCGAGGCGGTCGGAACGGGCGATGCCTTGGGATCCGGCGGCCTCGGTGTCGCGGTCATGCCCGCTCCTACAAGGGCGGGTTAGGGTTTCTGCAGGAGCGGAATTCAGGCCGCGAAGCCGAGTTGGTCGGCACGGGCGACGCCCTGCGGGATCCGACGGGCTCGGTGTCGCGGTCATGCCCGCTCCTACAGGGGCGGGTTAGGGTTTCTGTAGGAGCGGACTTCAGGCCGCGAAGCCGAGGTGGTCGGCACGGGCGACGCCCTGCGGGATCCGACGGGCTCGGTGTCGCGGTCATGCCCGCTCCTACAAGGGCGGGTTAGGGTTTCTGTAGGAGCGGACTTCAGGCCGCGAAGCCGAGTTGGTCGGCACGGGCGAGGCCCTGCGGGATCAGACGGGCTCGGTGTCGCGCTCATACCCGCTCCTGCGAGGGCGTGGCCCGCTTCGCCTTGCTCAGGGCACGCCGGTGAGCTCGGCGCTCAGCGCCACCAGCCGTGCACGTGCCTGCGCATCGCCGGCTTGCGGGTCCATCGGGGACACCGGCTTGCCTTCGAGGTAGAACGCGCCGGGCTGCAGCGTCGGTGCGGTGATCAGGCCCATCACGTGGTCCCGGCCCTCGGCGACGGTGGTGCGGGCGGGGATGCCGATGCCCTTGACCATCGTGGTGTCCATCAGCGTGGCCGGGTGCAGGGAGATCATGGTGACGCCGCGCCCGGCGAACGCGGGGGCCAGCTGCGTGGTCATCATCGCCTGGGCCAGCTTGCTCTGCGCGTAGCCGCGATGGTGGGCGCCGGGTTTTTCCAGCATGACGTCGTCGAAATCGATCGCCGCCGCGGCGCCGGAAGAGATGTTGACGATGCGCGAGGGCGCGGCCGCTTCCAGGTTCGGCAGCAGCCTGTTCACCAGGATCCAGCCGGCGAGGTAGTTCACGACGAACTGCAGCTCGTAGCCGTCTTCATTGGCGCTGCGTCGCGGCGCGTTGTTGAAGGCGATGCCGGCGTTGTTCACCAGCAGGTCGAGCCTGGGATAGTCCCGGGCGATGGTGTCGGCGAAATCGCGCGTGGCCTGCAGCGAGGAGAAATCGGCGGCGATGAAGCGGGCCGAGCCCTTGCCGGACCGGGTGATCTCGTCGACCACGGCCTGGCCGCGTTGCGCGTTGCGGCCATGGACGATGACGTGCGCACCGTCGGCGGCCAGGGCCAGGGCGAGCTCGCGCCCGAGCCCGTCGGTCGAACCGGTGACCAGGGCGGTCTTGCCGGCGTAGGAGAGCGGGGCGTCGGCGGCCTGCGCCTGCCGCGGTGCGACGGCAAGCAGGACGGTCAGGGCGATTGCGGCGAGCAGGATGCGCATGGCGAAGCTCCGTTCGGGCAGTGGCCAGCATAGGCCAGGAACGCGGCCGGCGGCTGTGGAATCCGCTCCAGGGGCGTGCTACAGGCAGCCCGTGCCCGTCCGGGCACGTCGCGGGAAGCCTCCGATGAAAGCAGCCATCGCATGCGCAACGCTTGCCGGTTTGCTCGCCCTGGCCGGGCACGGTTTTGCACTGGCCGAAGGCGGTTGCGGCATGAACAGCAACAAGCCCTGCGCCGAGCAGGGAAAACACAGCGCCAAGGAGCCGGCGTACGCCGGCATGAACAGCAACAAGCCCACCGCGCAGAAGGTTGAAACCGTGCCCGCGCGCGCCGACGTGCAGGCCAAGGCGCCGGAGGAAACCGCGGCCAAGGCGACGCTGACCGGGGTCAGTGGCAGCGACCTCAAGGTCAAGCCCAAGCCGCCCAAGACCACGGAGAAAGAACCCGCCCGGTAGCGGGGGAGGCAGCGTCGGCGTGCAGCGGCGTCGTGGCGCCGGGTCCTGCCCGGCGGCCACGATGCGACCCCCGGTCGGGATCAGGCCGGCAACGCGCGGTTGCGCCCTTCGGCCTTGGCCCGGTACAGCGCTTCGTCGGCTGCGTGCAGCAGGTCATCGGGCGTGCCGCCCCGCGCCGGACGCACGCTGGCGGCGCCGATGCTGATGCTGAGGCGGCCGGCCACGGTCGAGGCGCGGTGCGGGATCGACAGCTCCTGCACGGCGGCGACCAGTGCGTTGGCCAGGGCGAGCGCGGCGTCGGCGTCGCAGTCGGGCAGCAGCAATGCGAACTCCTCGCCGCCGTAGCGCGCGGCCAGGTCGGCTTCGCCACGGACCTTCGCGGCCAGGGTGCTGGCCACGGTGCCCAGCGCATCGTCGCCGCCGAGGTGGCCGTAGCTGTCGTTGTAGGCCTTGAAGTCGTCGACGTCGGCCAGCAGCACGGCCAGCGGCGCGTCGCGCCGGGCATGGTCGTCCCAGGCCTGCAGCAGCCGCCGGTTGAATTCGCCGCGATTGGCGATGCCGGTGAGCGCATCGATCGCGGCAAGGCGACGCAGCTGCGCGTTGGCCTCGCGCAGGGCGTCGGTGCGCTGGGTCACCTCGCGGGTCAGCGACAGTTCGCGCCGGCGCGCGGCGCGCAGGCGCAGGCGGACCAGCCCGGCTATCGCACCCAGCCCGGCCAGCACCACCAGCAGGCGCAGCCACCACGTCTGGTGCCACAGCGGCAGCAGGCTGAACTGCACCGAGGCGCCGTCCTGGTTCCACACGCCGTCGTTGTTGCTGGCCATCACGCGGAACACGTAGTCGCCGGGCGGCAGGTTGGTGTAGTACGCGGTACGCAGGCTGCCGGCCTGGTTCCAGCCGCGGTCGAAGCCTTCCAGGCGGTAGCGGTAGCGCACCGCGGACGGGGCGACGTAGCTCATCGCGGCGAACTGCAGTTCCAGGCGCTCCACGCCCGGCCCCAGCCGGCCGGGATCCAGTGGATCCACGTCCACGCCATCGACCAGCATCCGCTCGACCGTCACCGGGGGCGGCTGCGGATTGCCCTGCATGCTGTCGAGGTCCACCACGACCACGCCCTTGGCGGTGCCGAACCACAGGCGGCCGTCGTCGCTGCGCGCGGCCGGCGTCTGCGAAGCGCCGTTGCCCTGGGCGTTGAGCATGCCGTCGGCGGTGCCGAACCAGCGCGGCTCGACCTGCGGTTTGCTGCCGTCGTCCAGCGCCTGCAGGTCGGCCTTGGCGATCCGGCCGATGCCGCGGTTGGAGCTGAACCAGAAGTTGCCGCGTCCGTCGTCGAGCAGGGCGAACACCGCGTCGCCATGGAAGCCGGCGCGTTCCAGGTAACGGGTCACCACGCCGTCGCGGATGCGCACGATGCCCACGCTGGTGCCCAGCCACAGGTCGCCTTCGGGCGTGGGGTGGAAGGCGAACACGCTGGTGCCGGGCAGGCCGTCGGTACCGCAGCGATCGAACACGCCGGCGTGCAGGCAGTGCAGGCCGCTGCGCAGGCCGATCCAGAGCCGGCCGTCGGGGTCTTCGTAGAGGGCGCGGGTGTCGTCGCCGCGACTGCCCTCCACCACATGCACCTCGTCGCCTTCGATCCGCGCCACGCCTTGCAGGGTGCCGGTCCACATGCCGCCTTCGCGCGCCGGCGCGAACGCGAAAACAATGGTGCCGGGTAGGCCGTCGCCGATGCCCAGGTTGCGCGCCTTGCCATCGCCGTCGAAGCGGGTGACGCCTTCGGTGCCGCCGACCCACAGCCGGCCTTGCGCGTCGGACACGATCGCGCGCACCAGCTGGCTGGGTAGCTGCGCGTTGTAGTCGGCGGCCGGCTCCAGGGTCTGGTCGCGGTAGCGGGCCAGGCCGCCGCCGTCGGTGCCGATCCACAGGTCGCCGCCCGGGACCTGGTGCACGGCGCGCACGGCGTTGGAGGCCATCTGGCCTGTGACCGTGACCAGCTTGGACTGGCTGAGCCGGTGCAGGCCGCTGGAGGTGGTGCCGATCCACAGGTTGCCTTCGCGGTCCTCGAACATCGAGCGCACGGTTTCTCCGTGCATGCCGGCGAGGCGCTCGTCGCAGGCGAAGCGCTCGGCGGTCAGCCGGCACAGGCCCATGTCCAGTGGCGCGAACCAGACCGTGCCTTCGCGGTCGCCGAACAGGTGGTAGATGCGGCGGCCGTCGAGCGCGGCCGCGCGCGGCTCGCGATGGAAGCGGCCGTCGCGGAAGAACGCCGGTCCAGCCTGCGTGCCGGCCCACGCCGTGCCGGCCGCGTCGATGGCCAGGCTGTAGACCGCATTGCTGGGCAGGCCCTGCTTCTCGTCGTAGACCGCCACCCGCTGGTCCTGCCAATGCACGACGCCCACGCCGTCGGCGGCGATCCAGACCCCGCCGTCTGGGGCGGCGACGATCGCCCGGTAGAAGCCGCGCGGCGGGAAGCCGTCGGCGTCGCCGAGCAGTCGTGGCTCGCCACCGACGATGCGGACCACGCCGGCATTGGTGGTCAGCCACAGCGCCCCGGTGGTGTCGGTCACGATGCCGAACACGCTCTCGATGCCCTCGGGCAATGGCACCGGTTCGAGGGTGCGTCCGCGCTGCCGGTACAGGCCGCCGTTGAGGGTGCCGACCCAGATGCCGTTTGCGCCTCCGTCCTTGCCGACCGCCGCGCTGACCGCGGTGATCGCCGAGCTCTTCAGGGCCGGGGCGCTGCGCGGGTCGATGGCGTCGAAGCCGGCGCCGCTGTGCCGGACCAGGCCGCCATAGGTGGCCAGCCAGATGGCACCGTCGCCCTGCTGGGCGATCGACAGGACGGTGCCCTGCGGCAGCTGGTTCTCGTACCAGACATGGGTGAACTGCCCGATGGCGCGCTGGGGGTCCAGGGCGTGGGCGGGTCCGGTGGGGAGGGTGGCGCACAGGACGGCGCACAGGAGGCCGCGCAGGACATGCGGCAGCAGCGCGCAGGCGCGCTGGACATCAATGGACATGCGGCATTCCGACATCGGTCCCCTAACCGGTCTGTGCGCATGGTACCAGCACGGGTGGCGCGGGCCTGTGGAAATCGGGGGCCGAGTGCGGTTTCCAGCGTCGGGAGCGCGCTCCAGGACGCGCGCCACGGGGTGCGACGGCGGCCTGCCGTTGCGGGACTGCCGGGTCTGGCCGGGAAGGGGGCTAGCAGGCGTCATCCCGGATGCCGACGCGTCGATCCGGCGGCAGCTGCCGCCTCCTGCGGGGCGCAGGAACTCGGGAACGGAACCACGGTCGCACGTCATCGGCCGACCCGACGCGGTACGATGCCGCACCCCCTTGATTGCACGTCGCGACTTCCTGCCGTGATCCTCCGCATGCGGGCCCGCAATCCCCACGACCCCCTGGCGGCATGAGCGACACCACGAAGCAACCGGCACCCGGAGCCGAGCCCCGGATCACGCGCCAGCAACCGTGGATCGCCGCGATCCTCAGCGTGTTGCTGCACGTGCTGTTCCTGCTGATCCTGCTGTGGTCGTCAAAACCCATCGTGACCACCCCGCAGGGCGCGTCCAGCAGCGGGCGGATGAAGGTCAATTTCGTCGGCGAGCCGGCGCAGGCCGAACAGGACGCGCCGGTCAGCCCGCGACCGACGCCGACCCAGACCGCCAAGCCCCCGGCCAAGCCGGTGGTGCGCGAGCGCGCCGACCCGAGCAAGCCGGTGCTGGAGGCCACCTTCATCCAGCCGCCGAGCGAACCGGAGCAGGAGCCCGAAACGCGCGAACGCCAGGAATTGCCCAGCGACAGCCAGGCCCAGGCGCCCGCGGCCAGTTCGCCGGCTCCGGCGCAGCGCCGGCCGGAGACCTGGACGGGTCGGCCACCGGGCATGCTCGAGGAGGACGTCGCCAACGACGACGGGCGCGGGCGTGGCCCGGTCGAGCGCGACGGCAACCAGCGCGACATGGCCGCCGGCGAGCCGAGCATGGACGTGGGCGGCTTCCAGATCATCTACGACCTGCTCGGCGAGGAGCGCCTGCGCGGCTGGATCGAGGCGGGCATGAAGGAGGTGTCGATCCCGCTGCCGGGCACCCGCTACCTGATGGTCTGCCCGGCCGAGGTCGCGCTGCGGCGCGGCTCCAGCAAATGCCGCCTGCTCGACCCGGGCGATCCGGAAATGGACGGAGTCGGCGATGCGCGCCAGGTGATCACGGTGATGTACGTGTACAAGCGCGGCGAACTGGTCTGGCGGGGGCCGGGGCCGTACCGGTGAGCGCCGCGGTATCCAGGCGCGCCGCGGGTGCCCGGGTGCTCCGTTCCCGCCATCGCCGTGCTTTCCGTACCATGCCCGCATGAGCACCCGTCCATTGCCGGCCACGGCCCGCCCCGAGCCGCCGCACGTCCTCCCCGAGAGCCCCGACGTATACAAGACCCTGCTGGAGTCGACCCGGGCGATCCCGTGGAAGATCGACTGGGCGAGCATGCGTTTCGCCTACATCGGCCCGCAGATCGAGACGCTGCTGGGCTGGGAGCAGGACAGCTGGCAGACGGTGGACGACTGGGTGGCGCGGATGCATCCGGACGATCGCGCCACGGTGGTGGACTTTTGTGTGTCCCAGTCCCGGGCCGGCGTGGACCACGAGGCCGACTACCGGGCGCTGACGCGCGACGGCGGCTACGTCTGGATCCGCGACGTGGTCCACGTGGTCCGCGACGCGGCCGGCGAGGTGGATTCGCTGGTCGGCTTCATGTTCGACATCAGCCAGCGCAAGCACGACGAGGAAGAGCTGCTGCGGCTGCATCGGGATCTGGAGCAGCTTTCGCTGACCGACAGCCTGACCGGAATCTCCAACCGCCGCAGCTTCGACCAGTGCCTGGAGATCGAATGGAACGCGGCGCGGCGCAGTGCCCAGCCGCTGTCGCTGGTCGTGCTCGACCTGGACCACTTCAAGCAGTTCAACGATGCCCACGGCCACCTCGCCGGCGACGAGTGCCTGCAGAAGATCGCCGGGGCGCTGCGGGCGATCGCGCGACGGCCCCGCGACATCGTGGCCCGTTTCGGTGGCGAGGAATTCATCCTGCTGTTGCCGGAAACGGGCGCGGCCGCAGCGGCTTTGCTGGCCCAGGAGTGCGTGGCGCGGATCGCCGCGCTGCGGATCGCCCATGGCGGGCAGGGCGCTGGTGCGTTCGTCACCGCCAGCCTGGGCCTGGGCACCGTCGCACACGTGGACGCAGGCGCGACGGCGCGCGATTTCCTGGAGGCCGTGGATGGTTGCCTCTACGCGGCCAAGCGCGCCGGCCGCAACCGGATCGAGACGCTGCAGGGCACGGCAACGGACCGGCCCCAGGCCTGACCGGGGGCACCGTCACGCGTGCTGTCTCTCGGGGATACCCGAAGCGGACGGCAAGGCCTGCATATGCATATGCATGCGCCGGCGCGGCGTCCGGGATGATCGGCTAGGATCGGGCCGGCAGACGGCGTCGACCTGCGGTGCGGTCGACGCAGGGACAGGCCTGCGACATCGGCCATGCAACGGAGGCGGCATGCGGATTCACGGATGGGTGGTGTACGCAGGCCTGCTGTGCGGCATGGCGACCGCCGTCGCGCACGCGGGCAACGACGACGCGTCGATCGACCGGGACGACCAGCAGGTGATGAGCACCATTGCCTTCCTCGATGCCCACCCGGACCTGAAGTACCGGCGCGAGGGCTGGCTGGCGTTCGAGGCCGGCGACTACGAGGCGGCGATCGGCCACCTCACGAAGGCGGCCCGCTTCGGCGACAAGATGTCGCAGGCGATGCTCGCGGAGATGGCGTGGAAGGGGCAGGGGCAAACGGTGGATCGTCCGCTCGGCTATGCCTGGGCGGACCTGGCCGCCGAACGCGGTTACCGGCAGTTCGTGGCGCTGCGCGAACACTACTGGGGCCAGCTCACGCCGCAGGAACGGGAGCGTGCGATCGAGGTCGGCCAGCCGCTGCTGCCGCTCTACTCGCAGGAAGTGACGCAGGTGACGATGAGCAAGCACCTGCGCAAGGCGCGGCGCTACATGATCGCCGGCCGGGTCAGCCGCGGTGGGGATGTGTACGTTCCGGGCGTGGGTGGCCTGTGGACCAAGATCCGTGGCCACGACTTCTACGCCGAGAAGTTCTGGAATCCGGAGTGGTACCAGGAATGGAACGACCAGGTCTGGATGGATCCGCCCAAGGAGAACGTGGATGTCGGCGAGCCGGCCACGGTGCCGGGCAGGGAGTGAGTCGGCCGGGTTCGTCTCCACATCGATGGTCCTGCAGGGAGGGTTGCGGCATGCGGAAGAGCGGATGGATGTTGGGCGTTGGCCTCATGCTGGGCATGGCGACCGGCGTCGTGCATGCGGAGGAAAAAGCGGACCCGTTGATCGATAGCCAAGATCAGCAGGTGATGAGCACCGCCAGCTTCCTCAACGCCCACCCGGACCTGAAGTACCGGCGCGAGGGCTGGCTGGCGTTCGAGGCCGGCGACTACGCGACGGCGATCGGCCACTTCACGAAGGCGGCCCGCTTCGGCGACAAGATGTCGCAGGCGATGCTGGCCGAGATGGCGTGGCAGGGGCAGGGGCAACCGGTCGATCGTCCGCTCGGCTATGCCTGGGCCGACCTGGCCGCCGAACGTGGCTACCGGCAGTTCGTGGCGCTGCGCGAACGGTACTGGGCCCAGCTCACGCCGCAGGAGCGCGAGCGTGCGATCCAGGTCGGCCAGCCACTGCTGCCGGTGTACTCCCAGGAGGTCACGCAGGTCGCGATGAAGAAGGAGCTGCTCAAGGCACGCCGCTCCATGACGGGAAGACGCTTCAACCGCGGTGCGAACGTCGTGGTGCCGGGTCCGGGCCCACTGTGGACGACGATCCGCGGCCACGACTTCTACGCGGAGAAGTTCTGGAATCCGCAGCGGTACCAGGAATGGACCGACCAGGTGTGGAAGGACCCGCCCAGGGAGAACGTGGACGTCGGCGAGCCGACCACGATCCCGGGCAGGCAGTAATCGGGGGCAGGCTTATCCGCGCAGCGCCGCCTCGATCGTGGCGATGTCGATCTTGCGCATCGTCATCATCGCTTCGAACGCGCGCCGGGCCACGGCCGGGTCCGGGTGGGCGATGGCGTCGGTCAGTACGCGCGGTGTGATCTGCCAGTTCAGGCCCCACTTGTCCTTGCACCAGCCGCAGGCGCTTTCCTGGCCGCCGTTGTCGACGATCGCGTTCCACAGGCGGTCGGTCTCGGCCTGGTCATCGGTGGCGACCTGGAACGAGAACGCCTCGCTGTGCTTGAAGGCCGGTCCGCCATTGAGGCCGATGCAAGGGATGCCCAGCACGGTGAACAGCACCGTCAGCACGTCGCCCTGCTTGCCGGAGGGGAAATCGCTGGGGGCGTGGAACACCGCGCCGACCGCGCTGTCGGGGAAAGTCCTGGCATAGAAAGTCGCAGCCTCGAGCGCCGCGCCGTCGTACCACAGGCAGATCGTGTTCTTCGGGGTCATCGGGGGTTCCTTGAGGTATTGCCGGTTGTATGGGTCCGACGGATGCCTGGGTTGGAAATCGACACGGCGGTTCGCGGGGTCGCAGCTGAGGCCGGGAGTAGAGCGGAAGCGGGATCAAGCGGGAGAGAAGGTCGCCGCGGGCACGGTGAAGGGGTTGGCGCAGCTCCGCGCAAGCCTGTCCGCCCGCGATGCCGCGGGCCTGTCCCCGGCCGCGGCCGCACTGCGTTGGAAGGCAATACATCCCCAGCGAGGTTCGGCCATGGCGACGACGGCGAAGAAGGCGACAAAGAAGGCGACGAAGACAGTGGCCAGGAAGGCCGGGGGCGGCGGCACGCCCGGCCGCGCCCGCGATATCACCGTCGCTCCCACCTACCGCCCGACCGTGGCGACCGGACCCTTGCGGGTGACCGCGCAGGGCGCCACGCTCAAGGATGACGGCCGCCTGATCATCGTCGTGCATGTCACCGATACCGACGGCGTGCCGGTGGCCGGACTGAAGGTCGCCAACTTCAAGCTCTGGCAGATGGGCCATCTGTTCGATTCGCTCGACGGATTCTTCGTGGTCGAAGTCGAAGGCGTCGCCGGCCTCGAGGGCACCTACCAGCTGGTGCGCAAACCCTGGTCGCTGGTCGGCAACGGCACCATCCCGTTCTTCGTCCGCGTGCAGAAGGGCGCGCTGCGCAGCGGCACGGCGATGACCTTCATCGTCAAGGTGCGCGAAGGGCTTGACGCGTAGGACGTCGCTGCGCGCCGCGACGCATGCAGCGCCGGCATCGATTGTTGCCCGAAGGTGACGTTGTTACCCTGCCTCGGAACCTGGCCTCCATGGAACGACGGCATGCATCGACGACATTTCCTCGGCAGCGCGACGCTGGCGGCAGCGGCGCTCGTGCTGCCGCTGGCCCATGGCGGCGCTGCACTCGCCGCGCCGCGTCGGCGCGTCCTGCCGCTGCCGCTCAATCCGGGCGATACGGTCGGCCTGGTCAGTCCGTCGGCGGCGACCGACGACCCGCTGGACCTGCAACTGGCGCAGGAGGCGATGCAGGCGCTGGGGTTGAAGGTCAGGCTTGCGCCGCACCTGGCCTCGCGCCGTGGCCACCTGGCCGGCAGCGATGCCGAGCGTGCCGGTGATCTCAATGCGATGTTCGCCGACCGCGAGGTGCGGGCGATCGTCTGCGTGCGCGGTGGCTCCGGCGCGGCGCGCCTGCTGCCTTTGCTCGACTACGAGGCGATCCGGCGCAACCCCAAGGTGCTGCTGGGCTACTCGGACATCACCGCGTTGCACAACGCGCTGCTGTCGCAGGCCGGCCTGGTCAGCTTCCACGGGCCGATCGGTTCGGGCAGCTGGAACGCCTTCAATGCCGACCAGTTCCGGCGTGTGTTCTTCGCGCGCGAACTGATGCAGTACCGCAACGTGTCCGACCCCGGCGACGAGCTGGTCCAGCGCAGGAACCGCACCGTCACCATCACCGGCGGCACTGCGCGTGGCGAGCTGGTCGGCGGCAACCTCAGCGTGCTGGTCGCGCTGGCCGGGTCGCGCTACCTCCCGGATTTCCGCGGGAAGATCCTGTTCCTGGAGGACGTCTCCGAAGCGCCGTACCGGGTCGACCGCATGCTCAGCACGCTCAAGCTGATGGGCGCGCTGGACCAGGTCGCCGGGGTGATCTTCGGCGAATGCACCGAGTGCGATCCCGGCGGCGGCTTCGGTTCGCTGACGTTGCCGCAGATCTTCGACGACCATTTCAAGCCGCTGAAGGTCCCGGCGTACCGCGGCGCGATGATCGGCCACATCCGCCAGCAGTTCATCGTCCCGGTGGGTGGCCAGGTGGAGATGGATGCCGACGCCGGGACGTTCCGGATGCTGGAGCCGGTGTTCCAGGGCTGAGCGACCGCGCCAGGGTGCGGTCGCGCGATCCTCCGTGCGGCCAGGTCAGGCGGCGTTGTCGCCCGGCTCGGCCGGCTCGGCCACTTCGGTGTCGCGCTCCCAGCCTTCGTTCTGCAGCACCAGGCGCTGGATCGCGGTGACGCCGTGGTTGGCGTCCAGTTCCGGCAGCACTTCGATTTCCGAGGGCCAGCAGCGATAGATGTTGTAGGCCAGCACCAGCTGGCCGGCTTCGTTGCACAGCTCCAGCCGCACGTCCTTGCGGAAGTCCTTGAGCGCGACTTCGGCGCCCCTTGCAGCCTGCAGGTTCCAGACCCGGTTGGCCCAGCGTTCGAATTCCAGGTCATGGGTCACGCCACGCTCGATGGTGATCGGCTCGAACTGGATGGCGCCCGGCGACTTGCGCGTGGACGACGGGTCGTTGCCGCTGCGGTGGGTGACGACGTCGGTGGTTCGCCGCAAGGCGCTGACCTTGGAGATGCCGGCGACCACGCGACCGTCCCAGATCAGGCGGAACTTGTAGGTCTTGTACGGATCGTGCCGATGGACGTTGACGTTGAACTCGGGCATGTCGTGCTCCGGGGACGATGGCGGATGCGGCAATGCCTGAGTACTACGCAAGTCTCTGCGCCGGCAGGACAGATGCGCGTCGACCCGCTGGACGATGCCAGCGTGCGCGAGCAAGCCGGACTCCGCGGCGATCCTGCAGGCCCCTTTGTCCCGGCCGCAAACGTCACCCGCGCTCAGCGATTGCTGTAGCTCGCATTGCCCAGCCCGGTGCCGATGGTCAGCACCGCCCACCGCCTGGTCTTGCGCATGCGCCGGTGCTCGCTCAGGCCCTGGACCACGGCATCGTTGTGCAGGACGACCTGCGGCGGGTTCCCGTCGATCGGATCGAGGTGTGCGGCGAGCGCCTCGGGCAGCTTGAACGGCTGCTCCCAGTCGCCCGGGAGGTTCTGCGCGCCGTGCGACAGGGTTCCGTCGGCTTCCACTTGGCCCGGGCAGGCCACGCCGACGAACGGGGCGAGGTCGATCCCGCGCGTGCGCGCCTGCGCGGTCAGGCCGTTGAGCATGGCCGCGAGGCGGATGACCGCTTCGTTGCGTGACGGCGCATCGTCGGCGTGGCGCCACTTGAGTACTTCCAGCACGCGCGCCTTGCCGCCATCCGGGTGCTTGCCAAGGCGGTGTTCGACGATGCCACAGCGGATGTTGGTCCCGCCCACGTCCACCGCGAGGAACGCGGCGCGGTCGCGGTGCGTGCGCGGCAACAGTGGCACCCAGCCCAGCAGGCCGCCCTCGTCGGCGTCGTGTCGCAGCGGGTGCAGGGACACGTCCACATCCGCATGCTCCAGCAGGCAGACCGCGCGGCGCGTCGCCAGTCCACCGGCCTCGTGGTCCGGGAAGCCGCCGCCGAGCACGATCTTCTCCACGCCCTTCCATTGCGGCTGGGCGAGGAAGACCTGCACCACGTGCACGAGCCGGCGTGCGTACTCCTCCACGGCCAGGTGCACGAGATGCGCGGCATCGGGATCGCCGCCGACCAGGACCAGGTCGATCTCCTTCTTTCCAAGCTCGGTCGACGGGGTCTTGCCGAACGGATCCTTGCCGGTGCGGTGATGCTGGCGCGCGGTCTCAAGCAGTTCGCGGAACGCGGTCTGGCTCGCGCGGTCGCCCAGGAAGCCTTCCCCGTCCGGATCGGGTACGAGCAGGTTGTAGTGGTCGATGCGCAGGCCTGGAAGTCGCGAGGCACCATGCATTCCACGCTCGTCCTTTGCAGTAGGGCGGGAGGACTTCGCCCGCGCGGGTGTCGGATGCGTGGGCATGTCGCGTGCAACCGCGCGCGTCAACGCGTGGTGTCCGGACCGTCGCCCAAGGCGTCGGCCTGGCCGAAGTCCGGCTGCGTGCTGCCGTCGCGTTCCGGCGTGCCGTCGGGTTCGCCGCGCCCCAGCTTGCCGCCCTTGCCGTAGCCGCGCTGGTTGTAGCCGCGGTTCTGCGCGGTGTCGGCGTCCACGCTTCCGTGCGTCGGCGCGGCGGCATCGCCAGCCTTGTCGCCAGCCTTATGGCTAACCTGGGGTGGCGGTGCCTGCGAAGCTGGCGCGTCCTTTCGTTCTGGCTTCATGGTCGTTCTCTCAAGGAGTGCTGCAACAGTGCGCGCAGCGGCGTCAGCACACGATCAAAGCCGTGCGAGCGTGGAGTAAATGGCGGACCAGCCACGCCGCCGGCTTCACGCCTTCGTGGCGGGGCGCATGCGAAGAACATCGGGTCTTCCCCGCGGACTTTCCTGTCATGAAGGATGTTGCTGGCATGCAGGTCGAAAGGGTCGCGATCGCAGGATCCGGCCTGCAGGGCACGCGCGTGCAGCAGGCGCGCGTCCCGGGCGCGCTGTTCATCCATGGTTGGACCGGTAGCCGCCAGGACATGGCCGGGCCGATGATGGCAGCGGCGGCGGCCGGTTTCGCATGCCTGGACTACGACCTGCACGGGCACCGCGCCACGGCGGACCAACGCGCGCAGGTGACCTTGCGCGGCAGCCTGGCCGATGCGGTCGATGCCTGCGATTCACTTGCCGCGATGCAGAACGTGGACGGCGATGCGATCGCGGTCGTCGGCAGCAGCTTCGGCGGCTGGCCGGCCGCATTGCTGACCACGCAGCGGCCGGTACGCTGGCTCGCTTTGCGGGTGCCGGCGCTGTATCCGGACCAGTGGTGGGACCGTTCCAAGGAGTCGCTGGACGACGCTGGGCTGGCGGCGTACCGGCATTCCAGGCGCGATCGCGATACGGACCAGGCGCTGGCAGCGTGTGCGGCGTTCGAAGGCGAGGTGCTGCTGGTCTGGTCCGGCCACGACGAGCTGCTGCCGGAGGGCGTGTCCGAGAGCTTCCAGGTCGCATTCCCGCGCGCGCAGGCGCTGACCGTGCGCAAGATCCGCAATGCCGACCACGGCCTGAGCGGCGGACGCAGCCGTTCGGAGTACCGGTCCCTGCTGGGGGCCTGGCTGGGCAGTGCGCTGGCCGCACGGCGCCGGCGCGGACTGCTGCCGGTGCTCGAGCCGGACGCGGAGTAGGGGGCGGAACCACCGATGGCATCGGCCAAGGACACCGCGCTGCTGATCCTGGACATGGTGAACCTGTTCGATTTCGAAGGCGGCGGGCGGTTGGCCCGCGATGCGCTTTCGATCGTGCCGGCACTGTCCGCACTGAGGGCGCGCTTCGATGCAGCCGGTGCCCCCGTCGTCTACGTCAACGACAACTTCACCCACTGGCAGGGCGAGTTCAGCGACCTGATCGGGCGCTGCATCGCCGCCGGTGGCGTGCCGGCGACGATCGTCGGCCGGTTGCGCCCGGCGCCGCACCACTACTACATCCTCAAACCCAAGCATTCCGCGTTCCTGGCGACCGCGTTGCCGGTACTGCTGGCCAAGCTCGGCGTGCGCCGGCTGGTGGTTACCGGACTGGCGGCGGATTCGTGCGTGCTGGTGACCGCGCAGGACGCCAACATGCGCGAGTACCGCTTGTGGGTGCCCCGCGACTGCGTCGCCGCGCAGACGCCGGCGCGCAAGGAGGGCGCCCTGGCCATCGTCAGGACGGCGTTGCTGGGCGACGTGCGTTCGAGTGCACGAATGGATGGGCTGTTTCCGGTGTAGCCGGGAACCGGCAGCAGCTCCGATGCGTGTTGCCTATGCCGGCGTGCGCAGCGCCGACGGTGCAGTACCTGGCGCCGATGCGTCCAGCGATTCCAGCCAGTGCAGCACCGACCGCTGCAGGTCCAGGGCCGAGGCGCAGTCGCGGGCGAGTCCTTCCAGGTGGGCATGCCGCGCGTACGGCATCAGGTCCATGTACGCAGCGATCTCGCGCCGTTCCAGCCGGACCCAGTCCGGAATGGCCATCAGCCTCGCCGAAGGCTCGATCGAACCGGCCAGGCGCGCGCGCAATGCCGGGTCCAGGGTTTCCAGTGCGCGGGCGAGCCGGCCCAGCTGGGCTTCGGTTTCGACATGGTGCAGGTCGGCGCGCTCGCGCACGTCCCACGGCAAGGCCGCGTTGTTGGCGATGGCTTGGAGGACGGACAGGCCGTAGTGCTCGACGCGACAGGCGTCGGCGAGGCGGAGGTCGAGGGTGGTGCGCGGCGCTGCGTCCATTGCAGGTCGATGTGGGAGGTGGATGCGTACGCTGGCATCACGCCGGTGAAGGCGGCATCCAGAATCGGGCCGCAGTTGTCGGATTCGCACACGCGAAGCCCGATTGGCGGCATGGATGCGGCCCGCGCCCGCATCGTGCTCAGTCCGGGAACTGCTCCACGTGGGTTTCGCCGCGTCGGCCGTAGTAGGTGACGTGCCGGCCCGCGATCCACACCGTGTAGCCGACGCAGCCGGCGGCCATCGACAGCCGCTTGAATTGTGGATACGTCACCACGCCGCGCTGGGAGCCGGCGATGGCCGTCTTCAGCGCGACGGTGTTGAATCCCTCCGGGATGGGCATGTCCGGCGTCTCCAGGGGCAGGTCCAGCGGGGCCCCGTCACGCGGGTAGTAGGTGGCGCGGGCGCTGCGGTAGTCCACGGCGTAGCTGTCCACGCCCGCCACGACCATCAGTCCGATCACCTGGCCGAAATGCAGCCGTCCTTCAGCCGAGCCGGCGGCCGCTTCGCGGATCAGCTCGTGCGTGGCGTGGGACATTGGACTCCTTCGGAACTGTCGCGGTGGACCGCGTGGACTCTACTCCCCGGGCGTGATGGCGCGGCGAGGGCGAACCGATCAGCTGCCGCGCTTGTGGAAGTACACCTGTTCGGCCGCCCAGCGCAGCGGCGGGGTCTGCAGCAGCAGGTCGAACGGCCAGTCGAACGGCATCCGGTCGTAGGCCCAGCGCAGGGCACGCTTGAAGCGGAAGCGCGGGGCGGCATCGATCGCCACCTGTTCCGGTTCCGGGCCTCCATCGCGCAGCCGGGCAGCGATGGCCCGCCCGACCGTCCAGCCGTGCTCCCAGGCCGAATGGATGCCGCCAGCGGTGACCGGCGAGACCACGCCGGCAGCATCGCCGACCAGGATGGCGCGGTCGCGGGCCAGGTCGAACACCGGGCCGCTGCACGGGATCAGCCCGGCGCGGGTGGTGCCGGGCCGCAGCAGGCGCGGCAACCCGCCAGCCTGGCCCACGCGTAGCAGGAAGTCGTCGATGTCGGGAACGCGCGCGCGCGCCGGGTCGTGGCGCAGCGCCAGCCCGGCCTGGATCCCGGTCGGGTTCTGCGCGATCCAGCCGATATAGCCCGGCGCATGGCGGCGGCTGATGAAGCAGTGCAGGGCGTCGGGATGGGCGAGCCGGGCACCCGGGAATTCGTACTCGATTCCGTAGAGGAACTGGCGCACACCACCCAGGCCGCAGTGCCGCGCCACGCGCGAGCGCGCACCATCGGCCCCGACCAGGTAGCGGGCGTGGCCGACGCCATCCACGCGCCAGCCCTCGGTGCTGCGTTCGCAGGAGGTGAACGCACTTCCCAGGCGAAGGTCGACCCCATTGGTCCGCATCTGCGTGGCAAGCCAGCGCATCACCGCCGGCGTGTCGGTGGTGAGGAAGTAGTAGCCCGGCGCCGCCAGCGCGACCTGCTTCAGGCTGGGTGCGTACAGGCGTACCTGTTCGACGCGCCGTACCATCGTGGCTGGCACGCGGCCGAGCAGGGTCTGTTCGGCCGCCTCCTTCACGATGATCCCGGTGGTGTGCAGTTTCTCGCCGGGGTCATGCTTGCGCTCAAGCACGCACACGTGCAGTCCGCGCTGGGCGGCGGCGATCGCGCAGGCGGCACCGGCGAAGCTGGCGCCGACCACGATCAGGTCGGGGGTTGAAGCGGGCATTGCGGCCCCACCGTCATCTTGGGATGGCGGAAGACTGGAGGCGGCGTGCGGGGCGTGGAAGAAGCGGGCGTGAAGTGGCGGTGGGCGCACGCGGCCTGGCGGCGGCCGCGTGGTCGGTCAGGGTGTCAGCACCACCTTGCGGCAGTCGTCCTCGCGGGCGTTGAAAATCTCGTAGCCGCGGGCGGCGTCGGCCAGTTTCATGCGGTGGGAGATGATCGCCTCGGGCGCGAGCCGGCCTTCGCCGATCGCCTCGAGCAGCTCGGGCATGAGTCCCTGGACGTGGGTCTGGCCCATCTTGAAGGTCAGGCCCTTGTCGAAGGCATCGCCGAACAGGAAGCCGTGGATGAATCCCGCATACACCCCCGGAACGCTGACGACGCCGCCACGCCGCGTGGCGGCGATGCACTGGCGCAAGGCGTGGCCGCTGGAGCCTTCCAGCTTCAAGGTGGTGAGCACCGTTTCGGTGGTGCTGCCCTTGGCCTCGAAGCCCACCGCCTCGATGGTGGCATCCACGCCGCGCCCGGCGGTGGCTTCCACGATCACGGCGGCCGGGTCGTCCTGCTCGTCGAAGTTGATCGGAATGATCCCGTAGGTCCGGCGCGCGAACTCCAGCCGGTACTCGTTGTGGTCGACCATGAACATGGTCTCGACCCCGACCATCCGCGCGCAGGCGGCCGCCATGTAGCCGACCGGCCCGGCGCCGAAGATCGCCAGGGTCGAGCCGGGTCCGAGCTTGGCATTGAGCACGGCCTGGTAGCCGGTAGGCAGGATGTCGGAGAGGAACAGCACCTGTTCGTCGCTCAGGACGTCGGGCACCGGCAGCGGGCCGACGTTGGCCTTGGGAACCCTCACCAGCTCGGCTTGGCCGCCCGGCACGCCGCCATACATGTGGCTGTAGCCGAACAGCGCAGCCGGCGGCTTGATCTTCTTGGCGTTCATCGCCGCGCCCCTGCCGGGGTTGGTGGTCTCGCACGCGGAGAACTCGTCGAGCAGGCAGTGGAAGCACTGCCCGCAGGCGATCACGAACGGAATCACCACCCGGTCGCCGACCTTGACCCGGGTGACCTCGCGCCCGGCCTCCTCGACCACGCCCATGAATTCGTGGCCGAGGATGTCGCCATCCTCCATCCCCGGGATCTTGCCGCGGTAGATGTGCAGGTCCGAGCCACAGATCGCGGTGGCGGTGACCCGCAGGATGATGTCGTCCGGTGCGACCAGCGCCGGATCCGGCACGGTCTCGACCCGCACGTCGCGCGCCCCCTGGTAGGTGAGGGCCTTCATCACGCAGCCCTGGATTCGCGCGCGGCGCGCTGGTTGCCACCTTGCTCGGCGAGCAGGGTCAGTTTCGCGTCGGTGGCCTTTTCCTCTTCCAGGGTCTCCAGGATCAGCGGCAGGGCCTGCTTGTAGCCCAGCTGCTTGGCCAGCGCGGCGAGGGTGCCGTAGGCGGCGATCTCGTAGTGCTCCACCTTCTGGGCGCCGCCGATGAGGGCGGCATCGCGCAACGGTCCGGCATCGATGGAGTCGATGATCTCCTTGCCTTCCTCTACCAGGCCCTCCATGGCGGCGCACTTGATCCGCTTCAGGCGGATGTCCAAGACCTCGACGATGCGGTCGATGCGTTCGATCTGTCCCTCGGTCTCGGCGAGATGGGTGGTGAAGCCGTCGGCGAGCGCGGGGTTGTCGGCTGCGCGCGCCAGCCTGGGCAGCGCCTTGGTCAACTGCTTCTCGGCGCTGTAGATGTCGGACAACTCATGGACGAACAATTCTTCGATGGTCTTGATGGTCATGTGGATTTGTTCCGATGTCGTGGTTCATGGGGTGGGGTGGGGTGGGCGCGGCCTGCGCTCGGCTTGCCGGTCGCGACGCTCGCGGATTCCAGGCTGGCCTTCCCGGGCGCCGGGCTGCACGGCGGGATCGTTGCGTTGGTCGCCCTCGCGCTTGCCCGTCTGCTCTCCGCGCCGCGGAAGCGGGGGATGCGCGGGAGGGGATTGCTCATGCTTCATGGCGTTCGCCTCGCAAACCCGTCAAACCAAGAGGGCCTCCGTAGAGGCCCTCTCCGCGATGACTGCGGCTCGTCTATGGGATCAGCGCTGCTGGCCCTGGTCGTTCCTGTTCTGGTCCTTGTCGCGATTGCGCTGCTGGTCCTGGTCCTGCTGTTGCTGCTGGCGGTTCTGGTCCTGCTTGCCCTGCTCGTCGTCGCGCGGGTTCTGCTGACCCTGCTGGCCCTGCTGGCCCTGCTGGCCCTGCTGGCCCTGCTGGCCCTGCTGGCCCTGTTGCTTCTGGTTCGGCTGGTTCTGGTTCTGATTGGCCATCTCGGCGCTCCTGCTGCCATGGCCGGGTGCCATGGTTCGATTGCAGGATGCACAAGGCCGCATTACCCATGCGGCGTGTTTTCGGTGAAGGCCTGCTTTACATCTTTCGCTGGCCAAATCGTTCATCAAATGCCTGGTGCTGCACAGGCTGGCCTGCATCACCAACCTCCTTGCGGACTGCCTGAACGTTCGCCCGATTTTCGCGTCCGGGCCTCACGTTCCACTGATCGCTCGGGTGGGAGCCTGCATGCGTTCCCAAATCAACGGCAGGCAGGCCATGAACCTCCTTTCCTCCGTCACCGGCGAGATATCCGACAGCAAGGTCGCGGCAGTGTTCGACAGCGAAGCGGAGGCGCGCGCGATCGCGCGCCAGGTCCAGCACATGCTCGGCGCGCAGCAGGGGCAGGTGCAGGTCATCACCCCGCTCGACACCCGGCCCGGTCGCAAAATGGAACCGGAAGGCCGCGGCATCTTCCGCACCATCCTCGTCGCGCACTACAAGCTGGGGCTTATCGGTTTGGCGATGGGCGCGACACTCTTCGCCGTGCTGTACATGTCCGGACTCGAGGCGGTGGTGCTGTCCCCCGGCCTGGCCGCCGCCCTGATCGTCGGCTACGGCGGCGTGTTCGGACTCATGGCCGGCGGCCTGGTGTCGCTGCGGCCCGATCACAGCCCCTACGTCGCCAAGGTCCGGACCGCGCTGAAGGAGGGTCGCTGCGCGGTCGTCGTGCACGCCTTCGACGACGCCCAGCGCGATCGCGCCCAGGAAATGCTGACGGCCCATGGCGGCGACACCATACGCACGCTGTGACCGTCGCCCTGTACTGCCGCGCAGCCACGGCGGCATTGGCCCAGAGGCCTACATCACCTGCGTTTGCGACCCGCTAGGCTGCGCCCAGTCCGATGCATCCGACGTCGGTTAGCCAAGGGGAGCGCAGGTACGATGTTCAAGTCCGTGGTACTGGCAATCGGGTTACTGTCGGTTCTGCCGGTATCGGCGGCCGAGCCCGCTGCGGCTGGTCAAGCTGGCCAGAAGACGACCCAGCAGTTGCTGGCGGAGTTCCGCGACGAGATACAGGTGATCGAGACCGAGGTGGTGTCAAAGTCGATCTCGCTGACCGCCGACGAGGCGACGCGTTTCTGGCCCGTGTTCAAGAAGTTCCAGACCGAGAAGGCGGCCATCATCGATGGCCAGGTCGGGGCGATACGCGAGTATGCGAGCGAGTATGCGGATTTGAACGACGAAGAATCGATGGAATACGTGCGATCGCTGCTGGACCGCGACCAGAAGATCCATGACCTGCGCGAGAAGTACCTGGTCGAGTTCGCAAAGGTGATCCCGCCGGGCAAGGCCGCGCGCGTGATCCATGTCAGCCGCCGCCTGGGCCTGGCAGGCCAGGCCCGCTTGGCCCAGGCGATTCCGCTGGTGCATTGAGGCGGTCGTCGCGACGTTGTGGCAACCGGCGTCCTTCCCCTTGGCGCCGGGCGCACCGGTCCCCGCCATGGGGAAACCCTACCGGTGCGCGTGGGCGGCCGCTTCCACCAGGATGCGGCCGCTTTTTCTTCCGCAGCGCGGGCTCGCGAGCTTCCACGCCGGGCGGTGGCGCCTTGCGGCGCGCGCGTCCGCGGCATCGGTGCCGGGCGCCGCGTCGTGCGATCGATGACGAATTTGCTAGGCTTGCCGGCCCTCGTCTGCAGGTCCGACCGTGTCCCCCATCCTGTGGTTGCGTCTGGCGCTGATCATGGCGCTGGTGGTGCTCAATACGCTGGTCCATGCGCTGCCCCTGCTTGCGGTCGGCGTGCTCAAGGCGCTGCTGCCGTTCGCGCCGTTGCGGCGGGCGTGCAATTCGGTGCTGACCGGGCTGGCCGAGAGCTGGATCGCGGTCAACAGCGCGATGATGGCGGCATTCACCGGCACGCGCTTCGAGGTCGAACAGCACGGCACGCTTGAGCGCGACGGCCACTACCTGGTCCTGGCCAACCACCAGAGCTGGGTCGACATCCTCGTCCTGCAGAAGGTGTTCAACCGGCGCGCGCCGTTCCTGCGCTTCTTCCTCAAGCGCCAGCTGTTCTGGGTGCCGGTGCTGGGACTGGCCTGGTGGGCGCTGGATTTCCCGTTCATGGGCCGGTTCACGCGCAAGCAGATCGCGAAGAATCCCGAGCTGGGTCGCCGCGACATGGAGGCGACCCGGCGGGCCTGCGACAAGTTCCGCGACATCCCGGTTTCGGTGATGAACTTCGTGGAGGGCACCCGCTTCACCCCGCAGAAGCATGACGGCCAGGCCTCGCCCTTCCGGCACCTGCTCAAGCCCAAGTCCGGGGGCGTGGCTTTCGTGCTCGATGCGATGGGCGACGGCCTGCACGCGATCCTGGACGTCACCATCGCCTATCCGGGCGGCCGCCCTTCGATGATCGACCTGATGGCCAATCGCGTGCCGAACGTGCGCGTGCTGGTGCGACAGCGCCCGATCCCGGCCGAACTGGCCGCCGGCAACTACCAGGAGGATCGCGCCTTCAGGGCCCGCTTCCAGAAATGGATGAACGGACTGTGGGAGGAGAAGGACCGCGACCTGGAGCGGATGCTGGATCCGGGGACGGAGGGTCCGGGCGCAGCAGCGCAGCGGTCCCGTTCCACGCCTCCGTCACGAACCGACGCCTAGATTGCCCAGCACAGCACAGCACGCGCATCCATGGCCGCCTCCTCGTTCCCGTTCAACGCCGAAGCGCTGCTGGTCCAGAGCCTCACCGACTACGCCATCTACATGCTCGATCCGGAGGGCCACATCCTGAGCTGGAATCCAGGTGGCCGGCGGATCAAGGGATATACCGACGCCGAAGTGATCGGCCACCACTTCTCGCAGTTCTACACGGAGGACGACGTGAGACGGGGCGAACCCCAGCGCGGGCTGGCCACGGCCAGGAGCGAGGGCCGTTTCGAAGCGGAGGGCTGGCGGGTCAGGAAGGACGGCTCGCAGTTCCGGGCCAACATCGTGATCGATCCGATCTGGCAGGACGGCGAGCTGATGGGTTTCGTCAAGGTGACCAAGGATGTCACCGAGCGGTTCAAGGCGCAGACCCGCCTGCAGGAAGCCGAGCGGACGCTGGCCCAGTCGCAGAAGATCCATGCGATCGGCCAGCTGACCCTGGGTATCGCCCACGACTTCAACAACGTGCTGGCGGTGGTCACGGCCAGCCTGGACCTGATCGCCAGGACCTCCTCCGAGGAGCGCCGCCAGCAGCTGGTGGATGCCGCCCAGAAGGCGGCGCATCGCGGCAGCATGCTGTCCCGGCAGATGCTCGCGTTCGCGCGCGGGCAGAACCTGTCGCCGGCGAACCTGGACGTCAACGAGCTCATCCGTGCATCGATCGAGGTGTACCGGCGCGCCGCCGGTGCGATCGCCACCTGCACGCTGGACCTGGTCGACGGTGACCCCGTCGCCTACGTGGACGGCGCCCGGTTCGAGGCGGCGCTGATGAACCTGGTGGCCAACGCGCGCGATGCGATGACCGCGCAGGGAAGCATCGTCATCGCCACCCGCGTCGTGCAACCGGCCGATGGCGTCCATCCCGATCTCCAGCCCGGGCGGCGCTACCTCTACATCACGGTCACCGACGACGGCCCGGGCATGGGCGAGGAGGTGCGCCTGCGCGCGATGGAGCCGTTCTTCACCACCAAGGACGTGGGGCGGGGCAGCGGCCTGGGCCTGAGCCAGGTCTTCGGTTTCGCGAGCCAGTCCGGTGGCTTCGCTTCCATCCACAGCGAGCCGGGTGCCGGGACCCGTGTCACCATCGCCGTTCCGGTCGTGGAGTAACAACGTGCCCAGACTGCTGTACGTGGAAGACGACGAGCTGTTGCAGATGGTGACCACCATCGCTCTGGAGGAGGCCGGTTTCGAGGTCACCCAGGCCAGCAACGGCCACTCCGCGCGCGAGCTGCTCGCCGCGAACGAAGGGTTCGACTACGTCGTCAGCGATATCAGCATGCCGGGTGGGGTGACCGGCGTGGACGTGGCCGAGGCCGCGTTGCAGGCGCGCCCTTCCTGTCGCACGGTGCTGATCTCCGGTTATGCGCTGGCGCAGTTGCCGACCTTGCCGGCGAATGCGCAGTTCCTCGAGAAGCCGTACCACGTGCGCGACCTGCTTGCCGCGCTGGGCGGGAACTGAGCGTTCGCCCCCGGCACGGCGGGCTGCCTCCCGCCGACGATCACTCCAAAGCGGCCAGTACCCGGGTGACCACGCCGGCCAGGTCCGGGGTCCAGCGGACTACGATCACCAGGTCGTGCTCGCGGTCGACGTATACGTGGTTGCCGCCGAAGCCGGCTGCCCAGAACGCGCTTTCGGGCGCGGCGGGAATGGCCTGGCGCCCGGTGTTGAGCCACCACAGGTAACCGTAGTCCGGCTTGACCGGCGAGGGTGCGACGGCCTGCGCGATCCATGGCCACGCCGGAGTCCATGACCGCGCATGGCTCGCCGGTTGACCTGAACGGCGGGGGAGAGCCTAATCGTCCGGCGGATCGACGGTCCGCGGGCGTGTGGCCGCTACGGCTGCGCGCGGGGGCATGGCGACCTGGCAGGCATCCCGGCACGGGTTGGACGGCAAGTGCGTGGCAAGTGCGACGCTTCTTCCGACTGGAGGCGATGCTTGGCCGACATCTTCGTTTCCTATTCCCGCCAGGATCGCGCCCGGGTCGCGCCGCTCGTCGCGGCGCTGGAGGCCCAGGGCTGGTCGGTATGGTGGGATCCGGAGATCAATCCGGGCGAGGAATTCGACTCCCTGATCTCGCGCGAACTCGAGGGTGCCCGTTCGCTGATCGTGGTGTGGACGCCGCAGTCGGTCGATTCGCGCTGGGTCCGCGGCGAGGCGCGCGATGCGGCCGACCGCGGCGTGCTGGTGCCGGTGCGTTTCGAGCACGCCAAGCTCCCGATCGACTTCCGGGCCCTGCACGCGACCGACCTGGACGACTGGGACGGCGATCGCGGCCATGCGGCGTTCGTGAGCCTGTGCAAGGCACTGGAAGGCAAGCTCGGCGCGCCCAAGCCGGATCCGGTCCCCGCGCGCAAGAGCAGCCAGGTCAGCATCTGCGTGCTGCCGTTCGCCAACATGAGCGGCGACCCCGAGCAGGAATACTTCTCCGACGGCATCACTGAGGACATCATCACCGACCTGGGCAAGGTCTCGGCGCTGTCGATCGTGTCGCGCAACCTGGCGTTCTCGTTCAAGGGCGCGACCGGCGGGGTGGCCGACATCGGACGCCAGACCAAGGCCACGCACGTGCTCGCCGGCAGCGTGCGAAAGGCGGGCGACCGGGTGCGGATCACCGCGCAGCTGGTCGACGCGGCCAGGGATTCGCAGGTCTGGGGCGAGCGCTACGACCGCGACCTCAACGACATCTTCGCCCTCCAGGACGAGATCTCGAAGGCCATTGTCTCGGCGCTGAAGTTGACCCTGCTGCCGCAGGAAAAGCAGGCGCTCGAGCAGCGCGCCACCACCAACGCCGAGGCCTACAAGCTGTACCTGATGGCGCGCCAGTTCTGGCTGCGCGACAACGAGCGCAACAACGAGATCGTCATCCGCATCTGCAAGCACGTGGTCAAGCTGGATCCGAACTACGCGCAGGCCTGGGCGACGATGGCGCTGGCGCAGTGGAACCTGTTCTGGCAGGCCGACCTGGCGTACGAAGACCTGGAGTATCCGGCCAAGCGGGCGCTGGAGCTGGGTCCGCACCTTGCCGATTCGCACGCGGCCTGGTCGGCGACATTGCGCAGCGTGGGCAAGTTCGGCGAGGCACTGGAAGCGGCGGACCGGGCGGTGGCCCTCGAGCCGGAGTCCTATGTGGCAAACCGGCTCGCCGGCCTGAGCTGCATGGGCCTACGCCTTTACGACCGGGCCATCGGTTACTTCGAGGTCGCCGCCAACGCGATGGAGTCGGACTTCACCGCGGCCAGCTTCATCGTCCAGGCCTGCGAGACCAAGGGCGACGTGGCGCGGGTGCAGGCGGCCGCCGAGCGGACGATGAAGCGGATCGAGAAGATCGTCGCGGACGACCCGGGGCACGGGCGGGCGATCGGGTTTGGCGTCTCCATGCTGGTGACCCTGGGCCAGAAGGATCGGGCGATGGAGTGGGCCACGCGTGCGCACCTGGTCGATCCGGAGAACGCGAACCTGCAATACAACCTGGCCTGCGCGATGTCGCTGCTGGGCGAGTACGGCCGCGCCCTGGACATCCTCGAAGACGTGGTGTCGCGCTCGTCGCAGGGCATGTTGAGCTGGATCGAAACCGATTCCGACCTCGATCCGATCCGTTCCGATCCGCGGTACGACGGGATGATCGGGGGCGCCAGGGATCGCCTGGCCCTGAAGGCCGACGTGCAGCCTGCCTGAGGCGCGGGAAGAATGGGGATGCCGATGACGGACACCGACACAGACGAGGCTCCGTTGCTCACCCACAGCCTCGTTGTCGGAGTTACCGGCCACCGAAAGTTGCGCGACGCCGACCTTGCGGGGTTGCACGCGCGGGTACGCGCCGGACTGCAGGAGGTGCAGTCGCGCCACCCGAACCTGCCGTTGGTGCTGCTTTCATCGCTGGCCGAGGGCAGCGACCAGCTCGTCGCCGAGGTGGCGCTGGAACTGGGCGTGCGCGTGATCGCGCCGCTGCCGCTGCCGCTGGAGCTGTACCGCGAGGATTTCGACGGGCCGGGCAGGGAGCGGTTCGACGCCCTGCTGGGTCGGGTTGAAATGATGCAGTTGCCGCTGGAGCCGGGTACGACCCGTGCGTCGGTGGCCGGACCGGGGCCGGAACGCGACCGGCAGTACGCGCAGGCGGGGATCTTCGTGTCGAGCCACTGCCACGTGCTGCTCGCGCTGTGGGACGGCGAGGAATCCACGCGCCTGGGCGGCACCGCGCAGGTGGTGCGCTACCACCTGCACGGTTCGCTGTACGGGGAGGCCGAGCGGCGTCACGCGGCGGCGACATTGCTCGGCCCGGACCAGGAGAACGTGGTGTACCACCTGCCGGTGGCGCGCCAGGGCGATCCCGACCTGGCCGGCACGCGGGGACGCTGGCTGGTGGCGGAGGAGGGGCGCGAGGTCGCAGTCCCGCTGCCGCCCGCATTCGCGCGGACCTTCCACCGGCAGGAGGCGTTCAACATCGACGCGCGCAAGTACGCGCGCCAGATCGCCGGACAGGCGCCGACTTCCCCGGCGGCTTCGGCGTGCCCGATCTGGCGTACCTTCACCGCCGCGGACTGGCTGGCACGCACCTACCAGCGGCGGGTGGCGCGGGTGCTGTGGATCACCTACGTGCTGGTGGCGCTGATGGGTTTCACCTTCTTCACCTACACCCACGTCGCCAGCCATGACCTGGTGATCTACGGTTTCCTGCTGCTTTTCCTGGTCGGGCTGGGCGTGGCGACGCTGGCCAGCCGTCGCCAATGGCAGCGCAAGTACCTGGACTACCGCACCTTGGCCGAAGGCCTGCGAGTGCAGTCGTACTGGCGGCGCGCGGGCATCGTGCAGCCCGGCACGCCGGCCGTGGCCCATGACAACTTCCTGCAGAAGCAGGACGTGGAACTGGGCTGGATCCGCAACGTGATGCGGGGCGCCAGCCTGGACGGCATGCGCGTGCCGGTGCAGGCCGATGCCGCGGAGGTGGATGCGGTGATCGCCGAATGGATCGGCACGCCCACGTCAGGCGGGCAACTGGCGTACTACTCGTCGGCGTCGCTTCGCCGCGGGCGCCTGCACCATCGCGCCGAGTCGCTGGGGCTGGCGTGCATCGGGCTGGGCGTGGGACTGAGCGTGGTGCTCGCCCTGTTCGCGCGCCAGTTCGATGCTCACCTCAAGCACGTGCTGGTGTCGGCGATGGGCTTCGTCTCGATCGCCGCCGGCGTGCACGAGGCCTACGTGCACAAGAAGGCCGACAAGGAAATGGTCCGCCAGTACCGGTTCATGCAGCGGATATTCGGTTCGGCGCAGCGGCTGCTGCAGGGCGCGTCCGGCCTGGCGGAGAAGCGCCGCATCCTGGTCGCGCTGGGCGAGGCCGCGCTGACCGAACACGCCGAATGGTCGCTCATGCACCGCGAGCGGCCGCTGCCGACCTCGCGCATCTGACGCCTGGCCGTCGCGCCGCCGCGCGCCGGCCGGTTACTTGCCCGGCTTCTTTTCCGGCTCGTCCAGGCGGGTAAGCACGCGGGTCGTGCCCAGCACTTCGATGCGACCTCCGGACTTGCGGAAGGCTTCCAGGTCGTCGGAGATGCGTTCGCTGGTCAGCGTGTTGCCGGATTTCGAGCTTTCGCCGGCAGGCTTGCGGTACGCGGTCGGGGTCTTGATCGGCTTGCGCGTCGCCATCTGGAAACTTCTCCGTGTCAGTACAGGGTCAAGGGGATGCCGCGCAGCCGCTGGTCGCGGTAGGTGGCGCGTACATCCCGGCAGTAGGGCCCGCCCATCGAGAACCGGCGGCAGATGGAAGGCCTTTCGTCATAGATCGAGCAACGCATGTGCAGCGGGTCGATCGCCGCGCACCAGCCTTCCTCGTTGTGTGCCAGCACTTCCACGCCCTGGGCATTGCGCGTGACGAAGTGGCGGGGTACCTGGTCGTCCTCCGGCATCAGCACCACGGTCAGCCGGCAGCACACCGCATCGCAGCGGCTGCACAACGGCTCCGCCTGGCGCGACTGCTTGCGCCCGGGGGTATCGGTGATGGCTTCGTGGCCTGGCACGCGGAATCCGGTGGAGCCGCACGCATTGCGCGCGGGTGGGGCATCGATGAAGGAGCGAGGCGCACCGTCGCCCGGGTGGCGAGGGGTTGCGGGGATTGCGCCATGGGACGCCGGTCCATCCTACTCCATGCGCGTGAACCGGGCCGGAGCGGTGCCGGTCCAGGCCACTTGCGGCCACGCCCGGAGCAGGGCCGGAGCACGGCCGGCTCCGGCCGGCCGCGGCCTGGCTGGCATGCCTCGCCGGTCGCACGCCGGCACGCTGCTAGAGTGGCTGCATCACGAATGCGGGGGCCCCCCAATGATCGAGCGTTTCCATCCGATCGGCGTTCCCGGCCAGCCCTGGGGCGAGGCCGAGCGGTCCGCCTGGCGGGCGCAGCAGCGCCGCCAGCGCAGCTATGCCGAGGACGTGCTCGATCCGTTGGCCCGGTTGCACGCCCACTGGGACGTGCAGGCCTATGGCGAGCTCGACTACGCGCCCGACTTCTATCCGCTGGTCGCCCTGCACGGCTGCGACTGGGACCATGCGCGCCCGGTCGCGCTGGTGACCGGAGGCGTGCACGGCTACGAGACCAGCGGGGTGCATGGCGCGCTCAAGTTCGCCGCCGACTGCGGCAGCGCCTACGAGGGACGGATCAACCTGCTGGTGGTGCCCTGCGTCAGTCCCTGGGCCTACGAGCACGTCCAGCGCTGGAACCCGGCGGCGGTGGATCCGAACCGGTCCTTCGGCGAGCACGGCGCCGCGCTTGAATCCATCGCCTTGATGCGCTTGCTGGCGCCGCTGCAGGGGCGGGTGCTGGTCCATGTCGACCTGCATGAAACCACCGACAGCGACGAGTCCGAATTCCGGCCGGCGCTGGCGGCACGGGACGGCAAGCCGTTCGAGCCCAATGGCATTCCCGATGGCTTCTACCTGGTCGGCGACAGCGAGAATCCGCAGCCGCAGTTCCAGCAGGCGATCATCGCGGCGGTGGAGCGGATTACTCACATCGCGCCGGCGGACGCGCAAGGGATGATGATCGGCTCGCCGGTGGTGGCGCCGGGGGTGATCAACTATCCGGTCAAGTCGCTTGGCCTGTGCGCGGGCATCAGCGGTGCGAAGTACGTGACCACCACCGAGGTCTATCCGGACAGCCCCAAGGCCACCGCCGCGCAATGCAACGACGCGCAGGTCGCGGCGGTGCGCGCGGCGATCGACTACGCGCTGGCGCACGGCTGAGACCGGTACGCGTCGCCGGTGCGGCCTTGGCCGCAGCGCAGAGGCAGCGGTCGGCGGGAGCGCGCGGTGATGGATAATGCGCAAGGGATGCGAGCGTGCGCTGCCTGTCCGGCGATGACCGGCGGGCCGCCCACGCGTGCCTTGCAGTTTTTCCGGGGGATCGGATGTCGGGATGGATCGGTTTGGGGCTGCTGGCCATGGCGCTGACGGGTGGCGCGTGCGCGTGGATCTGGCGCGCCCGGGCAATGCCTGGGCGGTCGCAGGCGGGGCATGCGGCCGATGTGGCGGTAGGTGTCGATGGCAGCGACAGCGACCCCGGACGCCAGTGGGCGTTGCCGCTGGTGGAGTCGGCACTGGGCGATGACCCGGTCGCGCCTGGCGCTACCGACGACGAGGTCGTGCGCGCGGCGGAACGCGCGCTCTCGCGTTTCGCGTCCGAACCGCAGCGCCTGCCACGCCGGCCGCAGTTGCTGCCCGAGCTGCTCGGCACGCTCAACGACGATGAAGCCTCCGGCAAGCGCATCGCCGCGCTTATCGCGCGCGATCCCGCGCTCGCGGCCGCGCTGCTCAGGCTGGCGAACAGCTCCCTGTACCGGATCCAGCCTGCGCCCGTTGAAAGCCTCGATCGCGCGGTTGCACTGATCGGCACCGAAGGCCTTCGCCGCCTGGTGGCGGTGGCGCTGATGCAGCCGGTGATGCGTACCGAACGGGGGATGTTCGGGCGCCTGCCCGAGCGGATCTGGGAGCACACGCAGCACGCCGCGCTGGAAGGCGCGCGCGTGGCCCGGGAAGTGGAAGGCGAGGATGCCTTCGCCGCCCAGCTGCTGGCGCTGCTGCAGGGACTGGGCGCCATTGTCGTGGTGCAGACCCTGCGCGACGAAGCGGCCAGCCGCGGACAGGAAACCCTGCCGCCCGAGAGGGTCGCCGACGTATTGCAGCGCTGGTCGCCACGCATCGGGCGGCTGGTGGCAGCGGAGTGGCAGCTGTCCCCGCGCCTGCTGGGCGCGCTGGACGAGCAGGCGCTCGATGACGTGGCCGCAATGGGCGGGCTGGGTCGGGCGCTGGCGTCGGCCGGACCCGCCGCGCTCGCTTCGATGGACCTCGGACAGGCGCTCGCGTGAGGGCCGGATCCGGGCCGATGACCCATGACTTTTGACCTAGACAGATTGTTCTAGACAATCCTGTCTGGAAGGTGCAGGATCGCTCCATCGCCCGATGGATGCCTGCCCATGTCCCGACCCGATACCCGACCCCCGAAGCCGACCGCCGCCGAGCTGGACCTGCTGCGGGTGATCTGGCGGCAGGGCCCGTCGACTGCACGCGAAGCGCACCTGGCGCTGCAGGTGGAGCGCCCGGAAGTACAGCCGGCGACCGTGCTGCGCCTGTTGCAGGTGATGCACGGCAAGGGCCTGGTGGTACGCGACGAGAGCAAGCGTTCGCATGTCTACGCCGCTGCGCATGCGCGCGATGCGCTGCAGACCAACCTGCTCGACGAGCTGATCCAGAAGGTGTTTTCCGGCTCGGGCAAGGCACTGGTGATGGCGGCGCTGGAGGGGCACGTCAGCGAAGGCGAGCGCGACGAGATCCGGCGCTTGCTCGAGGAAACCGAAGTGCCGCCCGCGGACCAGGGAGGAACCGGCCATGCATGAGCAGATCGCCGAACTGGTTCCGGTGCTGGGCCGGGCCTTGCTGCATTTCCTCTGGCAGGGCGGGCTGATCGGCCTGCTGGCGGCGCTTGCGCTGCAACTGCTGCGCAACGCGCGACCGCAGCTGCGCTACGCGGTGGCGTGCCTGGCACTGCTGGCCTGCGTGCTCCTGCCGATGGCCACGGTCGCCTGGGAGCTGGCGGACATGGCGCCCGGCGGTCCCGCCGACATGGTGCCCTTGGCGGGTCTGTCCGCGGCGCCGGCGGCGGCTTTCGCCGGGCCGGCACTGCTCGCTGGCCCGGCGGAGTGGCGCGTGGACGCCCTGCTGCCCTGGATCGTCGCCGCGTGGGCAGCCGGGGCGTGCGCGCTGTCGCTGCGCATGGCAGCCGGGGTGTGGTGGGTCTATCGCCTGCCGTTGCTGCCGCTGCCGCACATCCAGCAGAAATGGCAGCAGCGGGTCGATGCGCTGGCGGCACGTTGCGGCGTACGACGCACGGTCACCCTGCGCCTGGTCGACGAGATCGACACGCCGGCCGCGGTCGGCTGGTGGCGGCCGATGGTGCTGCTGCCGGTGTCGTTGCTGTCCCGCCTGCCGGCGGATTACCTCGAAGCGCTGCTGGCGCACGAGCTGGCGCATGTGCGCCGCCACGACTACCTGGTCAACCTGCTGCAAGGGCTGGCCGAAGCATTGCTGTTCTACCACCCGGTCACCTGGTGGCTGTCGCGTCGCATCCGTGACGAACGCGAGCACGTGGCCGACCGCATCGCCGCCGAGGCCATGGGCGATCCCCGACGGCTGGCCCTGGCCCTGGCGGCCCTGGCAGACGCACGCACCGCGCCTGGCCTGCTCCCGCAACCCGCACTTGCCGCGCTCGGCAACCACAGAGGACACCTCATGTCGCGCATCGAAAACCTCGTCCGTCCCGGCCGTGTCAGCAGCGGTGGCCGGCTGGTCTTCCCGCTGATCGGACTGGCTGCCGCCGGCCTGGCCTTCTACGCCCATGCACAGCGCGATCCGCAGGCGTCGGTTGCGCCGGCGATCACCCTGGCGCCCGCCGCCGTGGGCGTGCTCGCCTCGCCGTCCGCCGCACCCGCGCCTGCGCCGCGCACTTCGACGACCGCGCAGGCCGCCCCGGTCGCGAAGGGAACGCGTGCGTCCTCCATTCCGGCGCCGCCCGCGCCGCCGGCAGCGCCGGTAGCGCCGACCCTCAAGGCACCGCCTGCGCCCCCGGCTCCGCCGACCCCCAGCGCGGAAAAGGCGCCGCCCGCGCCTCCCGCGCCGCCGACCCCCAGTGCGGGCAAGGCGCCGCCTGCGCCTCCCGCGCCGCCTGCACCGGTCATCGCCGGCATGCGCCAGCATGGCACCCACGGCGAGCCGTACGCTTTGGTGCGCAAGGGCAGCGACGGCTACCTGATGTCCGGCTCCAGCGATGACATGCCGCAGATCGAAACGGTGCGCCGCTCGGTCGATGGCGACTTCCTCTGGTTCCGCCGCGGCGGCAAGGACTACGTGGTCACCGATCCTGCGACCGTGGCGCGCGTGCGGAAGTCATGGGCTGAAGCCGACGTGCTGGGCGAGCGGATGCGCGCGCTCAGCCAGGACATGGAAGGCCACGGCAGGAAGATGGAGGCCATCGGCCGCGAGATGGAGAAGGCTTCGGGCGACATGGGCTCACCGCCAGGCTTCGAAGCGGTGTCCCGCCAGCTCGAAGCGCTGGGTAGCGAGCAGGGCGAACTGGGCGAACGCCAGGCCCGCCTTTCGCTGGCCCTGGCCGATGCATCCGCTGATCGCGACGTCAGGCGCCAGGCCGAGCTGCAGGACCAGATGCAGGTACTGGAGCGCGAGCAGGCAGCGCTGTCGAAGCGGATGGAAACCCAGTCGCAGAAGCTCGAAGCGGAGGCCGGACGCCACCAGCAGCGCATGCAGCCCATGGAAGCGCTGTCGCGGCAGATGGAGCAGGCCTCCCTGCCGATGGAAGCACTGGGCAGGCAGATGGATGGCCTCGGCAAGCAGATGGACCAGGTAAGCCAGCGCGCCGAACGCGATACCCGCAACCTGATCGCCGAGTCGCTGGAGAAGGGGCTGGCGAAGCCGTCGCCGCAGCGGCAATAAGCTGTGACGTGGCGGGCACCCCGCGCGGGTGCCCGCTTCGGTATGTCCATGGCATGGGGAGCCGCCGGGCGAGATGTCCCCCGGCCGGGTTCGGCGCCACCTGCATCCGGCGTGATCGCGCCGCACGCAACACATTCCGCCTCCCGCGTCCAGTCCTGATCAGGGGCTTTTCGGGCGCCGGCCATCGGCTAGGCTCTCGCCGCCACTGCCACATCGCGCGTCCATGGCGCGTTCGACGGGCCTGCGGCAGGGGGATATCGATGAACCTGCGCGCGCGCGGCCGGAACGGCCACGTGATCGCGCATGGCGGTTCAAGAACGCCGCATCACGGCCGATCTTCCCCGGTGGCATGCCTGCGGGCTCGAACGCATCCGTGCGTCCGTGGTCGTGGCCGGCACTCGGACTACGGAACAGGGGATATCGATGCGAAGGATGATCAAGGGAATGCCGGCGATGCTGCTGGCGCTGTGCATGGCCGTGCTGGCCAGCGGCGGCGTGTCGGCGCAGTCGGCCGAGAGGCCTTCGGCTTCTGCATGGGAGCTGCTGGCTGGCCTGGCAGGGCAGAAGCTGAGCAAACGGGACGCGCCTGCTTCCGGCATCGCTTTCGAATGGAGCGAGGACGGGCGCACGTTGCGGCGTACCGAATGGCAGGGCGCGCGCATCACCAAGAACGTCAGTGACTACACCCTGTCGGAGGATGGCGCCCACATCCTCCAGGCCGAAACCCTGGAGAGTTTTCCTACGATCCATCGCCGATGGCTCGGTACGCCGCAGGCGGATGGCTCGATCGTGTTCGTCCACCAGGGGATCCTGAAGATGCCCTACCGGATGACGGTCGGGACGGACAACGGCCTCCAGGAACGATCCGTGAAGCTCGTCGGGGGGCGCTACGTGGACGGCCGCGGCACCCTGGACCAGGCATTCATCGCGAACGCGCCCGTGGCCCGGGCACCGGCTTCGCTCGCCGCTGCCGCCGGGCCGGGAACGGTCGCCGGGGGTGGGGCGACGGAAGCCGAAATCGCGGTATGGGGCGACTACGCAGGCTTCATCGGGCAACGCTGGCGCCTCGATATCGGCTCGCGCCCACGCGTGTTCGAGTTCAGCTGGATCGAACCGGGCCAGCGCATGCTTATCGCGGAAACCCACCTGGACGACGGCAGCGCGTTCTCGAAGACCACGATCAGCCGCACCCCGGTGCCGGGCGAGCTGCAGGTCGTGAACGAACGCAAGGGATTGAAGACGACGCGCCTCGCGCGCGTCCAGGCCGATGGATCGCTGCTGTTCCCGAAGCAAGGCGTGCTCGAGCCGGCCATGCGCATCTCCCGCCGCGATGGCGGCAGCTGGGTCGAACAGCAGCTCAAGGGCGACAACAGCGTGCGCATGGAATACGTGTACACCGCGCTGCAGGCGGCGGGTACGAACACGGCGGTCGCGGCCACCGCGGGCGCCGCGCCCGCGCCGGCGGTGGGCCTTGCGGCTTCTCCCGCGGTCAGATCCGCTGCGGCCGTGCCAGCCGTCGCGCCTGCTCCAGGTAACGCGGCCGGATCGTATCCGGTGCGCGTCATCAGCGGCGCCGGAACCATCAGCGGAAGCTTCAGCCCCGGCGTGTCGGGTATCGATCGCCAGGGCAACCGCTATGACTGCTACCTGCTCCAGACCCAGCCGGGCGACCGCTGGGAAATCACCACGCAGGCCGACGATGCGTACGTCCCGGGGCTGGTCGTGTCGCACCTCGGGCTGGCGCACGGGCCCGACTGCATGGCCAACCTGCAGCAGGTGGCCGGCGCGAAGCGCAGGGAGGCCTTCCTCACCTTCAACCAGATCCACTCGATGACCGCCGGCGGCGGCTACTACTGGTTCGTGCCCGTGGGCGTACCGGGCCGTTCCTACACGCTGCAGGTCAAGCGCAAGCCCGGCAAGCCGGGCGGTGGCATGGTGCCGGCCGGTGCCGCATCGATTCCTGCGCCGCTGGTCGCGGTGGATACCGGTCCGGCCGCGCCGGTGCTGGAAGATCCGGCATGGCGCGCCGAGCGCGTTTCAGCGGTGCAGGCGATCCTGGCCCGTCTGGAGGATCGCACCCTGCGCACGCAGTTCGGGTGGCAGGCCCAGGGCGAGCGTGCATACATCGAGTGGAAGCGGTACCTGTGGGGCGGCAAGGACGGGGTGTTCCGCATCGTCGGTGGCACGGTCAACGATGGTGGCGTCCACCAGTCGCCGGAGATGACCGACTACCGCCTCGATCCGGCCACGCAGACCTACCGCACGGTGGACTCGAAGGAGAACAACGAATTCCTGCCGCTGGACGCGGACACCCTGTTGGCCATCTTCTACGATGTCGATGACAGCGGCCGGCCGACCCGCAAGAAAGCAACGGCGGTCAAGCTGAACCCTGACGGCAGCCAGAGCTACGACGGTTCCCTGCGCTACTGGCCGAGCGATCGCGATGCACTCGCCGCCCTGGTGCCCGAACTGCGGACGCGCCAGGCCCGGATGCGCGCCGACCTTGCGCGCGAGCGCGAGCGCGCCGCACGGGAACTGGCCGAGCAGCAGGCGCGGGACGAGGCCTCCGGCGGCTCGGGCATCGGGCGCATGCTCGGGACCCTGGCCATCGCCACGGTCGGTGCGGCGACGGTGGGTTACCACGGTGGCAGCGCCGAGCAGATCATGGGGGGCGCACTGGTCGGCGCGACGATCGCAAATCCCGACAGCGCCGCGGCCTCGATCCTGGGCGCCGCGGGCCAGGAGCTGGTCACCGGTGGTGTTTCCGGGATGGGGGCCGCCAGCAGCCTGGCCGGGATGGCAAGCGGCGGTGGCGGCAGCTATCCGACCCGACCGAACCTGGCGCAGTCGGCGTGCGCGGGATTCACGGAATCCAACTACCAGCAGAAGGCCGTGTCCGGCGGCGGCGACCAGCAGCTGTACGCCATGTGTGGGCAGGCGTTCGACTACTACACGATGTACAAGCGCGCGATCGCGCAGGGCTACAGCGAGGCCGACGCCAACCGCACCTACGCGGCCCACCAGCAGTCCGCGGAAGTCGCGGCCGGCTACCTGCGCAGCCACGGAGCGGACTGAGCCATGCCCATGTCATTGCGCAGGATGCTGCCTCTCTTCCTGCTGGCCGCCAGCGCTCCACTGTCGGCGCAGCAGCTGAGCCACTTCTTCTGCTACGTGCCCGATCCGGCCAGCGGCACGGTGTTCGTCTCGCCGGTGATGCCGATCGGGCCGATGGCCGAGCGTGCCGGCTATGGCGCCGAATTCCTCGGCTACCTGCGAGGCAAGGGCCTGCTGCGCGGCCAGGCGCAGGGCTACTGCCAGATGCGCCCCTCGGTCGAGGCGATCACCCGCACGCAGTCCGCGCTGGCGCAGCAGTCGTGTCCCGAATGCGGCGGCGCCACCCGCTTCCAGGGAGTGGCGTGGAGCCGCAACGGCACTGCGGCGCCCGCGCCGCAAATCGCCAAGGCGGCGTCGGCGGCCCACAGCCCGGGAATCGAGATCGTGTCGCTCGACACGCCGTCCAACAATCCGGCGATCGAAATCCTGTCGTTCGACGCGCCGGGCAATCCGGCCTGGCTGCTGGTGATGGGTAACCGCCGCACCGGCCGCGTTGTGGTGGCCGGCAACCGTCCGTCGCGCCAGGCGGTGGAAAAACTGGAAGCGAAGTTCGACCCGGCCGACGGCTGGAAGACGCTGCTGATCAGCACTTCGCGCGGCGCCGGTGCGGTGGTGTGCGGGCCGGAGAACGGCGAGACGCGGTTCTTCGTGGCCAGCGAGCAGGCGGACACCGCGGCGGCGCAGATGAATGCCCGGCAGTTCGCGTTGCAGAACCTCCGTGGCGTGGCCACCGCCGAGCTGCAGGTCTGCGGCGGCCCGTGGGACACGCGGGTGCCCGACGACCGCTCGCAGACGATCAGCGACGACTTCATCCAGGAAATCAGCGACGAAGTGAAGCGGCAGATCCGCTGTGACCCGGCGCATGGCCGGCCGTGTCCGCCGCCGCCGCGACCGACCGCCAACGGCGTGCGCGGATGAGTGCTGCGGCCGCCGGGAATCGCCGGCGGCCGCGCGCACGGTTCAGCCCGACTCGCGCAGTCCGTCCACGTCCAGGATCAGGGCCAGGCGGCCGTCGCCGATCAGGGTGGCGCCGGCATAGCCGGGCAGGCCGCGCAGGGCGCGTGGCAAAGGCTTGATCACCACTTCCTCGCGGCCGCGGACCTGGTCGACGATCAGGCCGAAGCGCGAGTCGCCCATCTGCAACACGACCACGGTGAGCAGCGTCGCTTCGCATGCCTCGATGCCCAGCCAGCGGCGCAGGTCGAGCAGGGGCAGGGCATGCGACTGGCGGTCCAGCACCGGTCGGCCGTCGAACCAGCCCAGCGAAGCCGGCGCGGCGTGCAGCACTTCCAGCACGCGCGCCAGCGGCAGCGCGTACACCGCTTCGCCGGCCTGCACCAGCAGGGTCGGCAGGATCGCCAGGGTCAGCGGCACGCGGATCATGAAGCGGCTGCCGCGGCCCAGTTCGGACTGGATCTGGATCTGCCCGCCCAGTTCGCGGATACGCGACTGGACCACGTCCATGCCCACGCCGCGCCCGGAAATGTCGGTTACTTCGGCCTTGGTCGAGAAGCCGGGCAGGAAGATCAGGTGCAGGCATTCCTCCGGGCCCAGGCGCGCGGCGGCCTCGGGGTCGATCAGGCCCTTCTCGCGCGCTTTCGCGCGCAGGCGTTCGGGATCGATGCCGGCGCCGTCGTCCTGCACTTCGATGCCGACGTAATCGCCTTCCTGCTGCGCGGACAGGCGCAGCCGGCCCACGCGCGGCTTGCCCGCGGCTTCGCGCAACGCGGGCGCTTCGACGCCGTGGTCGATGCCGTTGCGGACCAGGTGCACCAGCGGATCGGCAAGGGCTTCGACCAGGTTGCGGTCCAGCTCGGTCTCGGCGCCGACCATCTCCAGTTCCACTTCCTTCTGCAGGGAGCGGGCGACGTCGCGGGCGACCTTGGGGAAACGCGAGAACACCTTGCCGACCGGCTGCATGCGCGTGCGCATCACCGCCGACTGCAGGCGCGCGGTGGCCACGTCGAGCGTGCCGACCGCGCGGTCCAGCTCTTCGTCCTTGAGCCGGGTGCGCAGGGTCTTGAGCCGGTTGCGGGCCAGGACCAGTTCGCCGATCAGGTTGACGATGGCGTCCAGGCGGCGCGTATCCACGCGCACGGTCTGCTCGGCTTCGCCGCCACCCGCGGCGCGCGGCGGCGCCGCGGCCGGCCGCGCTGCAACGGGTGCGGGCACGGCGGGAGAGGGTGCGCGCGCGGGCGCGCTGGGCGGCACGACGGCCGGCATGGCATGTGCACCGGGTGCGGCGGCGCCGTGCAGCTGGTCGAGCAGCGCTTCGAATTCGTCGTCGTCGATCATGCCCGAGGCGGGCCTGGACGGAGCCACGGCAGGGGGCTGCACGCCGGGCGCGGCCGTGCCGTGCAGCTGGTCGAGCAGCGCCTCGAACTCGTCATCGTCGATCATGCCGCCCGTTGCAGTGGCCACCGGTGCCGGCGACGCGACCGGTGCCGGCACGGCCACCGGATCGAGGCTGAACTGTGCGATCAGCTCGGCCGGTGCATGGACCGGTTCGGTTCCGCCGGCGACCGCGTCGAGCATGGCCTGCAGCCAGTCCAGCGAACGCTGCGCCGCATCGAAGTGCTGCGCTTCGAGCACGGCCTGGCCGGCGCGCACGCTGCCGAGCGTCTCTTCCGCCGCGTGGCACAGTTCGACCATGCCATGGATGCCGAGGAAGCCGGCTCCGCCCTTGAGCGTGTGGAAGCCGCGGAACACCGCATTGAGCTGTTCGCGGTCGTCGGGCGCATGTTCGAGCGCGACCAGCTGCTCGCCCAGCCGGTCCAGGATTTCCTGGGCCTCGACGATGAAGTCGGCCGCGATTTCCGGGGTCACGCCGCTCATGGCTCGCTGTCCATCGTCAGAGCCCCAGGTCTGCCAGCAGGGCGTCGGCATCGACCTGCGAGACCGCGTGGCGGTCCAGGCCGGCGACCGCCGGCCCGGCAAGTCCGGAACCCTCGTGTTCGCTTTCCTTCGGCGGCAGGCCGAGCGCGCCGAAGCCTTCGTGCACGGTGCGCACGATGCCGGCGACGCGGCGGATGATCTGCCCGGTCAGGTCCTGGTAGCTCTGGGTCAAGCCGATCTCGGTGAGGTTGTGGCGGATCCGGTCCAGCACTTCGTCCTGGCGCGCGGAGACGCCTTCGATGCGCAGGTCCTCGACCAGGTCGCGGCACTGGTCGGCCAGGTCCAGGGTGCGATGGGTCGCCTGCTCGGTGACCGTGACCACGTGGTCCAGGCGCGCGCAGGCATCGTCCAGTTCGGCGGCCTTGGCGTCCTCGCCGGGGATCTGCGGCAACTCGCCCAGCGCCTGGCTCAGCTCGCGGGCCAGGCGGCCCAGGCCCTGCACCAGCGGCCGGGTGCGTGCCGAGGCGAGGGCGTCGATCACCGCGCGCATGGCGGTCTCGTCGCCGCGCTCCAGCGCGTCGAGGGCCTCGTGCAGGCGCTGGATCAGCGCAATGCGCTCGGGCGAGGTGCAGGCATTCATGCGGTGGCTGCCAGGCGCTCGAAGATCTTGCCGAGCTTCTCTTCCAGGGTCTGCGCGGTGAACGGCTTGATGATGTAGCCGTTCACGCCGTTCTGCGCGGCCTCGATGATCTGCTCGCGCTTGGCTTCGGCGGTGACCATCAGCACCGGCAGGGTCTTGAGCTTGTCGTCGGCGCGGATCGCGCGCAGCAACTCGATGCCGGTCATGCCCGGCATGTTCCAGTCGGTGACCACGAAGTCGAACGGGGCCGAGCGCAACGCGGCCAGTGCCGTGTGGCCGTCGTCGGCCTCGGCGGTATTGCTGTAGCCCAGGTCGTTGAGCAGGTTCTTGACGATGCGGCGCATCGTCGAGAAATCGTCAACGATCAGGATGCGCATGTTCTTGTTCACTTCGTGCTCCGGTTCTTGGGTGGTGCGTGCAACTGCGTGCGGTGCGGGATTGCGTTCATCGCGATGGCGGCCTATGCGTCTTCCAGGCCGGCGTCGCGCGATTCGTACTGGGACAGGCGGCCACGCAGGCGCAGCACGGCCTGGCCGTGGATCTGGCACACCCGCGATTCGCTGACCCCGAGCACCGCGCCGATCTCCTTGAGGTTCAGCTCCTGCTCGTAGTACAGCGACAGCACCAGCTGTTCGCGCTCGGGCAACTGGCCGATGGCCTCGGCCAGCTCGCGGCCGAAATCACCGCGTTCGAGGTTTTGCTGCGGATTGAGGCCACCGCTGTGCAGGGTCACTTCGCCGTGGTCTTCCACGTGCGAGTCCAGGCTGAGCACCTGGCCGCGCGAGGCGTCCTCGAGCAGGCGCATGTACTCGGGCAGCGGCATTTCCAGTCGCGCGGCGACTTCCTGCGGCGTGGCTGCACGGCCGGTGGCCTGCTCGAGCTGGCGCATCGCGGCGGCCGCGTCGCGGGCGCGACGGTGCACCGAGCGCGGGACCCAGTCGCCACGGCGGATCTCGTCGATCATCGAGCCGCGGATGCGGATCGAGGCGTAGGTCTCGAACGAGGCCCCCTGGTCGGGGTCATAGCTGCGCGAGGCCTCGATCAGGCCGATCATGCCGGCCTGGATCAGGTCGTCGACCTCGACGCTGGCCGGCAGGCGCGCGGCCATGTGGTGGGCGATGCGGCGCACCAGCTCGGCGTGGCGGGCGACGGCGTCATCGGCGGTGGAGCGCTGGACGGCGCGGTATTCGGCGAGCGCGTTCATGCCGTCGCTCCCTGGCCGAGCCTTTGCTGGATCAGCCTGTCCACGAAGAATTCGATGTTGCCGCGCGGTGCCGCCGGCGCATCCCAGCGGGCGGCGCGGCGGGCGATCTCGGCGATCGCGCGGGCCGAGGGGCTGGCCGGGTAGGCGGTGGCGACGGCCTGCTGGCGCTGCACGGCCATGCGCAGCCAGTCGCACTGCGGGACGGCGCCGAGGAAGTTCAGCGACACGTCGCCGAGGAAGCGCTCGCACACGCGCGCGAGCTTGTCGTACAGGCCGCGGCCCTCGGCCGGGCTGCGCACCATGTTCGCCACCACCTGCATGCGGTTCACGCCGCGCTCGTGGGCGAGCACCTTGATCAGGGCGTAGGCGTCGGTGATCGATGCGGGTTCGTCGCAGACCACCACCACCGCGTCCTGCGCGGCCTGGCAGAAGGTCAGCACGCTGTCGGTGATGCCGGCGGCGGTATCGACGATGAGGATGTCCAGGTCGCGCTGCAGGTCGTTGAACACGTTGACCAGGCCCACGTGCTGGGCCGGCTGCAGTTCGGCCATGTGCCGGCGCCCGGAGGCGGCGGGCACCACCAGCATGCCGTTGGGGCCTTCGAGGATCACTTCGTCCAGCTCGCAGCGGCCCGACACCAGGTCGGCGAGGGTGTGCTGCGGCGACAGCCCCAGCAGCACGTCGACGTTGGCCAGGCCCAGGTCGGCGTCGAGCAGCAGCGTGCGCTTGCCCAGCCCGGCCAGCGAGGCGGCCAGGTTGACCGACAGGTTGGTCTTGCCCACGCCGCCCTTGCCGCCGGTGATGGCGATGCTGCGGACGGGAGCGTGACTCGGGTTGGCGGCTGACGGGTTCAAGTTGGCGTACTCACGCGGCGGCATGATCGTGCTCCGGGATATTCGGCTTATCGGCCGCGCGGCGCAGATCTTCAAGGCGAAGAACAATGCTGGCCGCATTGGCGCGGTGGAGGTCGTCGGGAACGCACTGGCCGTCGGTGATCCAGGTCAGCGGCAACTGGTGGTCCACGACCACCGACAGGGCGCTGCCCAGGCGGCCGGTCTCGTCCAGCTTGGTCAGGACCACGCCCTGCGGCTTGGCCGGGCCGAAGCGGCGCACCACTTCGTCCAGGTCGGCGTAATGGGAGTTGGCCGGCAGGACGAGCAACGTGCGCACCTCGCGGGCGGCGCGCAGCCAGTTGAGCTGGCTGGCCAGGGCGCGGTCGCGCTGGCCCAGTCCGGCGGTATCGACCAGCACCAGGCGGTAGTCCTGCAGGCGCTGCAGCAGGGCGATCAGGGCGGCATCGCTGTCGGCTTCGTGCACGGCGATCCCGAGCTGGCGGCCGTAGCTGTAGAGCTGTTCGCGTCCGCCGATGCGCGCGGTATCGGTGGTGACCAGGGCGATGTTGCGGGCGCCATGCTCGGCGGCGAAGCGCGCGGCGAGCTTGGCGATGGTGGTGGTCTTGCCGGCGCCGGTCGGGCCGACCAGGGCGATCACGCCGCCCTGTTCCAGCGGATCGACCGGGCACACCGGCAGCAGGCGCGAGACCAGGCCCAGCATCAGCCCGCGACCGCGGTGGTCGGGCGTGTCGGCCGGCACCTGCATGACGATGTCGCGGGTGATCCCGGCATCGAAGCCATAGTCCTCCATCAGTTCCATCGCCTGCAGGCGCACCGGCGAGCCGCGCAGGCGCTCGTCGGTGAGGCGGTGCATCTCGCGCTCGATCATCTGCCGCATCTGCGCAAGTTCGTCGCGCATGGCGGCGAGCTGTTCGTCGTTTGCCGGGGCCGGCGCGACTGGAACCGCGGTCAGCGTGGCGCCCGCTGCAGGTGCCGGCATGGCGGTGGTTTCGGCCTCGGCGACGGCGGCGGCGTTCTCCGGGGCGGACATCGCGCTGGGAGCCATGTTTGGTGCGGCGGCGGCCAGCGGTGCGTGCATGGCGTTGGCTGCCTGCGCGGTCGGCGTGGTCAGCGCCGCGGCCATCGCCGCGGCGAAATCGGCGGAGGTCGTTCGCGCGGTGGCCGGGACCGGCGCCGGCGGCATGTTGTCCAGGAAGGGATTGGGGCGCGGCGCGGCCGGTCGCGTGGCGACGGCGCGGGCGGCGGCTTCGGCGGTGGCCTCGGCCTCGGCGGCGCGCTGCGCGTCGAACAGCGCCTTCTGCACCGCGTTCTCGTCGTAGTTGCTGGCGGCGACGATCTCCACGCCCTCGTCGGTGCGGCGGTTGGAGAGGATCACCGCGTCCGGGCCATGTTCGGCACGGACCATGCGCAGCGCGGTGCGCATGTCGACGGCTACGAATCGTTTGATCTTCATGACTGCTCCTTACCGCTACCTGTTCACTTCATCGCATCAGCTGATCGTGCCGATCAGCTTGAGCCGCTTGTCTTCCGGCACCTCGGTGTAGGCCAGCACCGACAGCGAGGGCACGCTGTGGCGGACCAGCCGCGCCAGCGCGGCGCGAACCGTGGCTGGCACCAGCACCACCGCCGGTTCACCGCGCGCTTCCTGGCGGCCTGCGCAATCGGCCAGGCTTTGTTGCAACCGTTCGGCAAGACCCGGTTCCAGCGCGGCGCCGGAAGCGCCTTGCGCGGAATCCTGCAAGACCCGTTCCAGTGGCGCCGCCAGGGTGAACACCGGCAGCTCCGGCGCGGCACCGGCGATCTCCTGGACGATGAAGCGCCCCAGCGTGTTGCGCACCGCGGCGGTGAGCACGGCCGGGTCCTGGCTGTGCGCGCCGTGCTCGACCAGGGCCTCGGCGATCTTGCGCAGCTGGCGGACCGGCACGCGCTCGACCAGCAGGTTCTGCAGCACGCGCACCAGCACCGACAGCGACAGGGTCTTCGGGCTGAGGTCTTCGGCCAGCTTCGGCGCACGCTTGGCCAGGGTGGCCAGCAGCTCCTGCACCTCTTCGTGGCCGAGCAGCTCCGGCGCGTGTTCGCGGACCAGGTGCGAAAGGTGGGTGGCGACCACGGTGGCCGGGTCCACGACGGTGTACCCCATCGATTCGGCCTGCGCACGCTGGTGCGGCTGGATCCACACCGCATCCAGGCCGAACGCCGGGTCCTTGCCCTTGATCCCGTCGATCGCGCCCAGCGCGCCACCCGGGTCCAGTGCCAGGTCGCGGTCGGGATGGATCTCGCCGGTGGCCACCGGCACGCCGTGGACCAGCAGGCGGTAATGGTTCGCCGGCAGTTCCAGGTTGTCGCGGATGTGCACCGGCGGGATCAGGAATCCGATCTCGTGGGTCAGCTTGCGGCGCACGGCCTTGATCCGTGCCATCAGCTCGCCGCCCTGGGCCTTGTCCACCAGCGGGATGAGCCGGTAGCCGACTTCCAGGTCGAGCGGATCGACCGGGCGCAGTTCGTCCCAGTCCAGTTCGGCGCTGGACTGGCCCGGCGCCGGCAAGGCGCCGGCGACCGCGCCGTCGGCGCTGCCGTCCTGGCCCTGCTCGCTGCGCTTCCACAGTTTCCAGGCGCCGAAGGCCAGCGCACCGCCCAGTGTCAAAAAGGCGGCATTGGGCATGCCCGGGACCAGGCCGACCAGGATCAGGATGCCGGCGGCGATGGCCAGCGCCTTGTGCTGGCCGAACGCCTGGCCAACCATCGCCTGGCCCATGTCCTGGGCGCGCGAGGCGCGGGTGACCAGCATGGCCACGGCGGTCGACACCAGCAGCGCCGGCAACTGCGCGACCAGGCCGTCGCCGATCGAAAGCAGGGTGTAGGTCGCCGCCGCGTCGGCCACCGGCATGCCGTGCTGGAGCACGCCCACGCCCAGGCCACCGATCAGGTTGACGAACAGGATCAGGATGCCGGCGATCGCATCGCCGCGGATGAACTTGCTGGCGCCGTCCATCGCGCCGTAGAAGTCCGCTTCCTCGCGCACTTCCTCGCGGCGGGCCTTGGCCTCCTCGCGGGTCAGCAGGCCGGCGTTGAGGTCGGCGTCGATCGCCATCTGCTTGCCGGGCATGGCGTCGAGGATGAAGCGCGCCGTCACCTCGGAGATGCGCCCGGAGCCCTTGGTGATGACCACGAAGTTGATGATGGTCAGGATCGCGAAGACCACTATTCCGACCGCGTAGTTTCCGCCGACCACGAATTCGCCGAACGCGGCGATCACCTGGCCGGCGGCCTCGTGGCCGTCCTGGCCATGCAGCAGGATCACGCGCGTGGAGGCCACGTTCAGCGCCAGGCGCAGCATGGTCGTGGTCAGCAGGATGATCGGGAAGATCGTGAAGTCCAGCGGTCGCTGCACGTAGACCACCGCCAGCAGCACCACCAGCGAGATCGCGATGTTGAAGCTGAACAGCATGTCCAGCAGCATCGGCGGCATCGGCACCACGATCATGCCCAGCAGGGCGATCACCACCAGCGGTGCGCCCAGGCCGTTGCGGGCCAGTTCGACCAGGCGGCGCGACATCGGGGTGGACGAGGGCAGGGCGCTCATCGGCGGTTACCGCCCGGCTTTCCGTTGTCGGGGAACTCGTCCACGGCCACGGCGCCCAGCTGCGGCGAGGCGGGCGCGGTGCCGGCGCGCCAGGCGCGCAGCTGGTAGACGTAGGACAGGACCTGGGCGACAGCGGCGTACAGTCTCACGGGGATTTCCTTGCCGAGCTGGCTCTCCCTATACAAGGCGCGTGCCAGAGGCGGCGCCGACACGATCGTGACCCGGTGCCGGTCGGCCACTTCGCGGATGCGATGCGCCACTTCGTCCACGCCCCGCGCCACGACCGTGGGCGCGCGCATGTTGTCGCCGTCGTACTTGAGCGCCACCGCGTAGTGGGTCGGGTTGACCACGATCACGTCGGCGGCAGGCACCGCTTCCATCATCCGGCGCTGCGACAGCTGGAACTGCATCTGCCGGATCTTGCCCTTGACCTGCGGATTGCCTTCGCTCTGCTTGGCCTCGTCGCGAAGTTCCTGGCGGGTCATCTTCAGCTTCCGCAGCCAGTTCCAGCGCTGGTAGGGCGCATCGATCGCGGCCAGCAGCGCCAGCGCGCCGGCGGTGGCCAGCAGCAGGCGGCCGGCGAAGTGCAGGCCGGTGCGCGCAGCCTCCTCCAGGCTCTGGTTGGGCATGCTGCGCAGCACGTCCATGCCGTGGGCCAGGGTCAGGCCTGCGGCCGTGCCGACGAATGCGACGCGCATCAGGGACTTGGCGAGCTCGGCCAGGCTTTCCGGGCCGTAGGTGCGCTTGAGCCCGGACATCGGGTTGAGCCGGCCCAGGTCGGGCACGAGCGACTTGCCGGAAAACTGCAGGGCGCCCATCACCAGCGGTGCGACGAATGCGGCGAGCAGCGACACGACCGCCAGCGGCAGCATCACCCAGACCAGCTGCAGGACCAGCAGGCCCATGTGCCCGAACAGGCGTTCGGGCGCATGCAGCAGCGCCCGGTCCGGAGTGAGTGCGCCGCGCAGCCAGTCCTGGGTGCCATGCGCCAGCGCAGGCCCATAGCTGAGCAGCGCGATCACCCCGGCGCCGAACACCGCGGCGGTCGCCAGCTCGCGCGATCGCGGCAGGTTTCCCTTTTCGCGGGCCTCGCGCAGCCGTTTCTCGCTGGGTTGCTCAGTGCGCTCCTGGCCGTCCTCGTTCTCGGACATCGCCGGTTCCTGCCCCGGGGTGGGGACCGGGAATCAGGTCAGGCGATGCAAGCCCCGTTCCACAACCGACGCGAACCCCGCCGGGACAGGCCCATGCAGGCCGGTGAAGATCGGCTCCCGCTCGCTGCCGCGCCGCGGGCTCAGGGCGACGACCCGGCCAGGCTCGGAAGGCTGTCCAGCGGCTGCGGCCGGCCGATGTGGTAGCCCTGGATCCAGTCGACCTGAAGTTCCTCCAGGACCGCCAGGATCGCGGCATCCTCGACGTACTCGGCGATCGTCTCGGCCTGGTAGGCGCGGGCGATGGTGACCATGGCCCGGACCAGGTCGCGGTCGCGCGGGTTGCTGGCGACATTGCGCACGAAGGTGCCGTCGATCTTGACCAGGTCGATCGGCAACTGCTGCAGGCGCTCGAAGCTCTGCATGCCAGTGCCGAAGTCGTCGAGCGCGATCAGGCAGCCGCGCTGGCTCAGCCCGTCCAGCAAGGGGCGCACCTGGACCAGGCCACCGGTGATCGCGCGTTCGGTGATCTCGAAACACAGGCGCTCGGCGCAACCGGGGAACACGTCCAGCTGGTACAGCAGCCAGTTGCGGAAGTTCTCCGACACCAGGCTGCGACCGGTCAGGTTCACGGTCAGCCGCGGGTACGGCAGCTGGTGGCTGTTGTCGCGCATCCAGGTCAGCAGGGTCTCGATCACCGCGCGGTCGAGTTCGACCTCGCCGCGGCTGGCGTCGAGCTCGTCCATGTAGTCGCGCGGCATCAGCAGGCGCCCGTCGTCGCTGCGCAGCCGGCACAGGATCTCGCCCATCTGCGCGGTGGTCGCGGACAGTCGGCGGATCGGCTGCACGTGCAGTTCGATCTTGCGCCGGCGCAGCAGCGAAAGCGCCAGGGAATGGGTTTCCAGCATCGCCCGCAGCGCGGCCGGGTCGCTGAGCCCGGGTGTCGCGAACACCGGGGCGGTCTCGCCACGCTGGCGCGCGGCCTGCATCGCGCCGTAGGACGCGTCCAGCGCCAGTTCCAGCGATTGCGCACTCGCGTCGCGCAGCGGGCACACCCCCAGGTGGGGCTCGATCCGCACCTGGGCTTCGGCATAGTTGAACTCGAACTGTTCGATCCTGGCCAGCAGCGCCTTCCACGACATGTCCGCGCGGGTCGGCACCAGCGCGAAGCGGCCCATGCCCAGCGTGTAGGCCTGCACGTCCGGTTGCAGGAAATCATGGATCGAGGCGGTAAGCGCTTCCTGCGCCGGCAGGCCGTAGCCGGCCATCAGGTTGTCCAGGTGCTCGATGCCCAGGCAGCCGATCTCGGCGGGTGGTTGCCCGCCGTGGGTCAGGTCGTGGCGCAGCGCATTGATGTTGGGAACGCCGCTGAGTCCGTCGCGACGGCTTTCCTCGGCCAGTCGGGCGATGGCGCGGCGGTTGTCGCGCGCGATCACCTGGGTGAGCACCATGAGCTGCTGCAGCACGCTCATCTCGAAACCGATCTGCAGCAGGTGCAAGGCATCGCTGCGCAATCCGACCCGGGTGCCGGCGCCGACCAGGTAGACCAGCAGCAGGGTCACCGCGGCGATCAGCGGCGCCGACCAGCGCCAGGGCAGGCGCAGCACCGCCCAGACCATCAGCGCGGCGAGCATGAAGCGCTGGTCGAGCAGGCCGCCGAGGGGATGCTGGCTGCTCCCTGGCAGCGCCCAGAGCAGCGCCGTCAGCAGCATGGAATAGCCGCCCAGCAGGACCCACTCCCACCAGAACATGCGGCTGGGCATCGGCGCAGGCTCGTTGCGACCGGTGAAGAACAGCACGATCGGCAGCGTCAGGCAGAGCACGCCGAAGAAGCGCGCGAAGCCGACCTGCAGGGTCTGGTCGAGGAGGTTGGGTGGTGCGACTTCGGAGAACAGGCCGTTGACCAGCGCGTGGCCCAGCGCCCAGCCAAGCGGGTAGAGCACCAGCGCGATCGCGCCGTACGGAACGATGTCGCGCTGGCGGATCCTGTTCTTTCCGGGCGGGCGCGGCCAACCCATCCAGTGGGCGCACAGTACGGTCCAGCCATACATCGCCGCATACAGCGGCAGCGAGCGCAGCAACAGCTCCCAGGTGCCGCTGTCGTCCTCGCGCAGCAGCAGTCGCACGCACCAGGCCAGGAACAGCGACAGGTAGCCGATCCGGAAGTAGAGCTTGTGCGGCGAGAGCATCGCCAGGGCGAGCAGCACGCCCCATTGAAGGTGGGCCAGCGAGGCGGTCGCGCCAGTGCCGAAGCCCGGCCAGTAGGGAATGGCGAGCAGCGGCAGGCCGAAGCAGAGCGCCGCGATCAGGATCGCGTCGCGGGTATTGCGCCGGGTCCATTGCTGCATGACGCCCCCTGCGTCAGTGCCCGACCGCACTATGCGGCCGCCATCGGCAAATGGAAAGCGTTGCCGCCGATGCCCTGGGCCGGGGCGGCGCAGGCCGGCGCCTCGCCAGTACGGGGTGTGCATCGGCGGAGCCTCCACGCCGCATGGGATTGCTGCGCTACTGGCTGGTATCGGCGTGGTGGCGGGCGATCTTGACCCGGCTCAGGGAGCGGCGACGCGGGCGCCGGTGGCCCAGGCTGCATCGAACAGGGCCTGCACCGGCGTGGCCAGTTCACCGACCAGCACCGCCAGCAGGAACAGGCCGGTCAGCACGGCCACCGGCAGGCCGAGCTGGATCGGGTTGAGCGCCGGTGCCGCGCGGGCGAGCACGCCGAAGGCCAGGTTGGTCGCCAGCAGCGCGACCATCACCGGCAGCGCCAGCGTCAGGCCGCCGCGCAGGACCAGCGAGAACAGTTCGACCACCACGCCCAGGCTGGCGCCGGTGTCGCCCCAGGGCGCGGCGATCGGCAGCACCTGGTAGCTGCGCACCAGCAAGGCGATCATGGCCAGGTGGCCGTCGGCGGCGAAGAACAGCAGCCCGAACGCGATGTAGAACCACTGCGCGACCACGCCCGAGCTGGTGCCGCGCAGCGGATCGTTCATCTGCGCGAAGGCCAGGCCCATGCCCTGCGACACCAGTTCGCCGGCGAGCGCGCCGGCCTCGAACACCAGCTTCAGGACGAAGCCCATCGCCACGCCCATCGCCACTTCGCGGGCCACGCCCAGCACGGTGACCGCGTCGATGCCGCCCGCCTGGGGCGGCGGTGGCAGCATCGGTGCGATCGCCATCGCCAGCGCGCCGGCCAGCAGCACGCGCAGGCGCACCGGCACCGCGCGCGTGCCGATCAGCGGCATGGCCATCAGCATCGCGCCGGTGCGCAGCATGGTCCACATGATCGTGCCCAGCATGCCGAAGGCTTGCTGGCCATCGATCAGCATGGCGGTGGCGGCATCCATCGCGCGTCGCGCCCGGGTCAGCCGATCAGGTGCGGGATGCGCTGGAACAGCGCGATGGTGTAGTCGACCAGGTAGGCGAGCAGGAAGCTGCCGAGCGCGAACAGTGCCGCGGTCAGGGTCACCGCCTTGGCGATGAACGCGATGGTCGGCTCGTTGAGCTGGGTCGCGGCCTGGATGACGCCCACGACGATACCGACCACCAGCACCGCCAGCAGCAGCGGGCCACCGACCCAGAGCGCAACTTCCAGGCCGCGGCGCAGTTCGGTCAGGGCGAGTTCGGGGGCCATGCTCAGACTCCGTTGAAGCTGGCGGCCAGGGTGCCGACGGTCAGGACCCAGCCGTCGACCAGCACGAACAGCAGGATCTTGAACGGCGCGGAGATCAGCATCGGCGACAGCATCATCATGCCCATCGACATCAGCACGCTGGCCACGACCAGGTCGATGATCACGAACGGGATGAAGATCAGGAAGCCGATCTCGAACGCGGTCTTCAGTTCGGAGGTCACGAACGAGGCCACCAGCACCGGGAACGGCACCGCTTCCGGACCGCTGTAGGTGTCGTGCCCGGCCAGGCCGGCGAAGGTCATCAGGTCGGTCTCGCGCACCTGGGCCAGCATGAAGCCGCGCAGCGGCGATGTGCCCAGGTCCCAGGCGGTACGGAAATCGATGCGGCCGTCGAGGTACGGTGCGAAGCCGAGGTCCCAGGCCTTCTGCCACACCGGCATCATGATCATCGCGGTCAGGAACAGGGCCAGGCCGACCAGGATCTGGTTGGAGGGCGTCTGCCCGGTGCCCAGCGCCTGGCGCAGCAGGGCCAGCACGATGATGATCCGGGTGAACGCGGTCATCACCAGCAGCAGCGACGGCAGCAGGGTGATCGCCGTCATCAGCAAGAGGGTCTGCAATGGCACGCTGACCGGCGCATCGCCGATCCGGCCGACGGTCACGTTCGGCAGCGTCGGCATCTGCGGCGCGACGGGCGCGGCCAGCGCCAGCAGCGGCGCGCATGCGACCAGCAGCAGGGCAAGCAGGATGAGGACGCGGGAAAGGCGGAGGCGCGGCATGTCAGGCGTCCTTGCGCAGCCGCTTGGACAGCAGCTGGGCGAAGTCAGGCAGGTCTTTCAGGGTGGGTAGCTTGGGGGCTTCGACTGCGGGCAGCGGCTGCGCCAGTTCGTGCAGGCGGGTGATGCCGGCCGGGGTCACGCCCAGCAGCAGTTGCGTACCGCCCACGTCCAGCACCACGGCGCGTTCCTTGGATCCCAGTTGCAGGCTGGCCACCACGCGCAGCCCTTCGGTGGGGCGGAAACCGGCGCCGGGCAGGCGCCTGAGCAGCCAGGCCAGGCCCAGGATCAGCCCCAGCACCAGCATCAGCGCCAGGAACGCGCCGAACAGGCCGGTGGGCGCGGCCTGCGCCGCCGGCTTGGCCGCGTTCGCGATGGCCGGCGTGGCGGCAGCCAGGGTGGACAGCGTGAGGCTCACCGCAGTCTCCGGATCCGCTCGCTCGGGCTGACCACGTCGGTCAGGCGCACGCCGAACCGGTCGTTGATCACCACCACCTCGCCATGCGCGATCAGGGTGCCGTTGACGTAGACGTCCAGCGGTTCGCCTGCGCCGCGCTCCAGTTCGATGACCGAACCCTGGTTGAGCTGGAGCAGGTTGCGGATCGGCATGCGCGAGCGGCCCACTTCCAGCGACAGGGTCACCGGCACGTCGAGGATCACGTCGAGGTTGAGGTCGCGCGCGTCGAGCATGCTGTCGGACTGCAGCGCGTCGAACTGCGCCAGCGCGGTGGCGGATTCTTCCTGGGTGTTCATGCGGATGTTTCCTCGGTATTGACGGGCGTGCGCGGCGCCGGGGCGCCGGGCGGGCGGGTCTGGACGATCTTCACCGCGTTGCGGCCGTTGGACAGGCCGAACTCGCCGGTGAAGACCGGAATGTCCTCGACGCATACCGGCACGCTCGGCGGCAGGTCGATGGGCAGGATGTCGCCGACCTTGAGCCGGGTGAGCTGGCGCAGGTCGATGCGCTTGCTCGCCAGCACGCTGGAGACGGTGACCTCGGCCAGCATCAGCTGCTCGCGCAGCGTGCTGTTCCAGCTCTCGTCGCGGTCGATGCGGTCGCTCTGGATGCCGGCGTCGAGCAGTTCGCGGATCGGCTCGAGCATGGAGTACGGCAGGGTCACGTGGATCTCGCCGCCGCCGCCCTCCAGCTCGACGTGGAAGCGGCTGACCACCACGTACTCGCGCGGGGTGACGATGTTGGCGAAGTGCGGGTTGATCTCGGAGTTGATGTACTCGAACTCCACGTTCATCACCGGCGCCCAGGCCTCGACCAGGTCGGCGAAGGTCTGCTTGAGCAGCAGCTGGATCACCCGCATCTCGGTCGGGGTGAACTCGCGGCCTTCGATGCGGGTGGGGTAGCGGCCGTCGCCGCCGAAGAAGTTGTCCACCACGGTGAACACGAGCTTGGGCTCGAACACGATCAGGCCCATGCCGCGCAGCGGCTTGAAGCGGATCAGGTTGAGGTTGGTCGGCACGTACAGCGAATGCATGTAGTCGCCGAACTTGATCAGCTCGATGCCGCGCACCGACAGGTCGGCCGAGCGCCGGATCAGGTTGAACAGGCCGATCCGCCACAGCCGCACGAAGCGCTCGTTGACCATCTCCAGGGTCGGCATCCGGCCGCGGATGATCCGGTCCTGGCTGGCGAAGTCGTACTGCCGGGCGACGCCGGGATCGAACGGCTCGGGCTCGGTGCTGACGGCGCCGGAATCCACGCCATGCAGCAGCGCGTCGATCTCGTCCTGTGACAGCAGGTCGTTGATGCTCATGGCGCGCGGGATCCGGTTACTGGGTGACGAAACTGGTGAACAGCAGTTCTTCGACGCTGGGCGAGCCGGTCTCGGCGCGCATCAGCTTGCGCACTTCGGCCAGGGCCAGCGCCTGCAGCTTCTCCTTGCCGGTGCGATCGGCGATGCCCTGCGCATCCTGCTGGGCGAGCAGCATCAGCAGGCGCGCGCGGATCGCGGGGGCATGGCGTTCGAGCTGGGCCAGCGCGGCCGGATCGCGGGTCATCAGCTGGATCTCGACCTGCAGGTACTGCGGGCCGGCATTGGCGCCGGTGAGGTTGACCACGAACGGCGGTTCCAGCGCCAGGTACTGGGCCGGCGCGGGCAGCTTGGGCTTGCGCGCTTCGGCGGCGGCCTGCTCGGCAGCGGAGGCCTGGCGCGAACTCCAGTACCAGCCGCCGCCGGCGCCAGCGGCAGCCAGGACCGCGACAGCGCTGATGATCAGCGGCAGCTTGCTGCCGGCCTTGGTGGCGTGCGCGGCGCCTTTCTGGGCCGTGGCGCGGGAATTCTTGTCGGCAGCTGTGGCCACGCGTCGATCTCCTGAGGGTTGCCCCGGTCAGGATGCAAGCGGCGTGCCGTGGCTCCGGCGGGAAACCGGCGCGTGGGTCCCTGCGTACCGTGATGCCTGGTTTTCGTAGGAGCGGGCATGACCGCGACACCGACGCCGTTGGCCTGGGCGTCGTCGTCGTGGTTCCGATGGGCTCGGTGTCGCGGTCGTGCCCGCTCCTACAGGGACGGTGTAGTCCCGGGATTGGCGCGCCTGCGCCTGGATCAGGCGTAGGCGTCAAGCAGGCCGCGGGCGACCTGTCGTACCGGGGGCGGGGTGGCAGGGCCGTCATCCGTCCCGCCGCTTGCGCCACCACCACGGGAGCCATTGCCCTGTCCGCTGCCGTCCTGCTGCGACTGCTGGCCCACGCCGGCATGGGCCAGCTGGAAGCCGTTCTGCCCGAGCATTTCGCGCAATCGCGGCAGGCCGTTCTCCAGGGCCTGTCGCACTTCCGGCTGCGCACTGCTGAAGTCGGCGCTGATCCGGTCGCCGTCCAGCTGCAGGCGGATCTCCACCGGTCCGAGGTCCTGGGGCGAAATGCGGATGTGCGCGTGGCCGATCTTCTGCCCGGCCAGCCATTGCACGTGGGTACCGACGTCATCGGCGAAGGCTTCACCGTGCAGCTGCGGCGTCGGCGCATTGGGGGGCGTCGACAGCGGCGGCGTGGGCGAGGCCTGCGTAGCCGTCGCAGGTGAGGCCATCGCCAGCGGGAAGGCGCTTACGCCTGCGTTCGGCGTGGTGTCGGCACCGGCATCGGCGACCGGTTGCAGCAAAGTGGCCAGCGTATCGGCCGCTGCCGGGGTGGCCGCTGCATCGGCGGCGGCATCCGCGGTGCCGACGGCCAGTCCCCCGCTGGCAGTCATCGCCGCGGTGCTGGCAGCGCTTGCATGCGGGAACGGCGCGGCCATCGCGCTCGTCGGCGTGGGCGTGGGCGTCGTCGGTGGCGGTGTAGGCGTCGGCGCAAGACCCGGCGCGAGCAGGCTGGCCAGGCCCGGCGGCGGCCAGGCGGCTTCGGGGTCGGTAGTGGGCTCGTCCGCCGGCACCAGTTCCAGGGCGTCCCCGCTGGCGGCGCTCGCAGTGGGCGCCGGGGTGCTTTCAATGTCGCGCGCCGACGCGGCTTCTTGCGTCTTCGATGCGCGCGGCTGGGCGCTGTCGCGGCCACCGGATTCCGCCCGGCGGCCGGGGGCCTGCGCGGCCTCGCCCGATCCCGCCGGTGCGCCGCCGTCGAGCATGCGCGAAAAGTCCTCGCCCTCGCGGGCGTCACCTGCAGAAATGCCCGCCTGCTTGCCTGCCGAACCGGGCTGTGGCGCGGACGAAACTGCGCTGGCCAAGGCCGATGGATTCAACGCGATTCCCCTTCCGCATCGCCGGCCTGCTGGGCCGCGCGGACGCGTCGTGCGCCGAGGTCGTCCATCTCGCGCTGGCTGCGGCGTTCGTCGACCTTGCGCTCCTGCGCCCGGTAGCTGGCCGACAGCTGCTCGAGCACCTGCTTGTCTCGGCTGGCCAGGAGCAGGCGGGCGCGCTCGGCGTCCACGTTCTCGCGGCTGTGGTCCACGGTGCGGCTCTGCTGTTCCACCGCGCTCTCGAGCCGGTCCAGGAAGGCGCGGCGGTTGGCCAGTTGCGCCGGGCTGATCGCGGCCATCTGGCTGGAGGCGTACTCGTCGGCGTAACGGCGCAGTTCGGCCAGCCGCGATTCCTGCAGCTCGTGCGCGCGCTGGCGCTCGGCCAGGTCGCGGGCCACGGTGTCTTCGTGCTCCTGCGCGCGGCGCAGCAGCGGGTCGAAGCGGCGGGACTGCATCATGCGACGTTTTCCTTCTTGTGCAGCAGGCCGGGCTCAAGCAGGGCGGCCAGCGCGTCGCGGCTGTGGTGCAGGTCCGCGGCACGGGCCACGTCCTGGCCGAGGAACTCGACGATTTCCGGCCAGCGGTCCAGGGCCTCGTCCACCACCGGATCGCCGCCGCGCTGGTAGGCGCCGATGGCGATCAGGTCGCGGTTGCTGTTGTAGGCGGAGACCAGGCGCTTGAGCGCGCGGATCCGTGCGCGCCAGGTGTCGTCGGCGATGTCCTGCACGACGCGGCTGACCGAGGACTCCACGTCGATGGCCGGATACAGGCCGGCATCGGCGATCCGCCGCGACAGCAGGATGTGGCCATCGAGGATCGCGCGCGCCGCGTCGGCGATCGGATCCTGCGGATCGTCGCCTTCGGTGAGCACGGTGTAGAACGCGGTGATCGAACCGCGGCCGGCGGCGCCATTGCCGGCGCGCTCGACCAGGGCCGGCAGCTTGGCGAACACCGACGGCGGATAGCCGCGGGTGGTCGGCGGCTCGCCCACCGACAGGCCGATCTCGCGCTGGGCCTGGGCGAAGCGGGTGAGCGAATCCATCAGCAGCAGCACGTTCAGGCCCTGGTCGCGGAACCACTCGGCGATGGCGGTGGCGCGATAGGCGCCATGCAGCCGCGCCAGCGGCGGGCGATCGGCCGGTGCGGCCACGACCACGGCGCGGCGCAGGCCTTCCTCGCCCAGGGTGGTCTCGACGAAATCGCGCACTTCGCGGCCACGTTCGCCGATCAGGCCTACGACGATCACGTCGGCGGCGGTGTAGCGGGTCATCATTCCCAGCAACGTCGACTTGCCCACGCCCGAGCCCGCGAACAGGCCCACGCGCTGGCCGCGGCCGATCGGCAGCAGTGCATTGATCGCGCGCACGCCCACGTCCAGCGGCTGGATGATCGGTTCGCGCGCCAGCGGATTGATCGAGACGCCGGCCATGCCGACGCTGCCTTCGGCCCGGATCGGGCCGCGGCCGTCCAGCGGCACGCCGTCGGAATCGATCACCCGGCCGAGCAGGCCCTCGCCGACTTCCACGCCGCCGCGGCGACGGACCGGGACCACCCGCGCGTTCGGCAGCAGGCCATGCAGTTCGGCGCTGGGCATCAGCGAGGTGCGTTCGCCGGCGAAACCGACGACCTCCGCTTCGACCCAGCCGCCATCGGCGACTTCGACCTTGCAGGTCGCGCCCATCGGTGCCTCGCAGCCGGTCGCCTCGAGGGTCAGTCCGATGGCGCGGCGCAGGATGCCTTCGCGGATCAGGCCGCGACCGCTGGACGGATCCAGCGCGATCGTTTCCAGGCGCGTGGCCAGGCGCAGGTTGCGTGCCGCCAGCCAGTCGGCCGGCACGGCGCCGGGAACGGCCGGAGCGGGGGCGGCGGGACTGGATTGCGGCGTCATGCGCGCGCTCCGGCCTTGTGGATCACGCTTTCCAGCGCGCCGCGCAGGCGGGCTTCCAGGGTGCCGTCGATGCGCACCGCTTCGGCGTGCACGCGCAGGTCGCCGCGGCCCAGGGTCGGGTCGGGCACCAGGCGCGCGCCGCTGACCAGGGCCAGCAGCGGGGCCAGTGCGTGGATGTCGTCCGGGTGCAGGCGCACCTCGACGTCGCGGCTGGTGCCGCCGACCGCGTCGAGTGCTTCGCCGACCAGGTCCGAGAGCAGCACCGGGTCGGCGCCATAGGCCCGACCGACCAGGCTGCCGGCGATGCGCACGGCCAGCTCACCGAGCGCCGCGGTGACCTCGTCCTCGAGCCGGGCGAGGGGGCGGGAGAAGTTGTCGAGGATGCCTTCGATCTGGGCGGTCAGGCGGCGCACTTCGGCCTGGCCCTGGGCGAATCCCTCCTGGTGGCCCAGCGCCAGCCCGGCTTCGTAGCCGTCACGGCGCGCGGCCTCCTCGATGGACTGGACCTCTTCCAGGCTCGGCGGCCGCGGCAGCGGCATGTCGCCGGGCGCATCGATCGCGGCGGCGGGCGTCGCATCCAGGTCCGGGGCCAGCCAGCGCACCACCGCGCTCATACCAGCTCCTCGCCGCCGCCGGCGCCGCCGAGGCTGACCACGCCTTCGTCGGCCAGACGCCGCACGATGGTCAGGATTTCCTTCTGCGCGCCTTCCACGTCGGACAGGCGCACCGGTCCGCGTGCCTCCATGTCCTCGAGCAGGATCTCGGCGGCGCGCTGGGACATGTTGCGGGTGATCTTCTCGCGCACCTTGACGTCGGCGCCGCGCAGGGCGATGCCCAGGCGTTCGCCCGAGACTTCGCGCAACAGGGTCTGCAGTTCGCGGTCGTCCAGTTCGACCAGGTCGTCGAACACGAACATCAGGTCCTGGATGCGCTGGCTCAACTCGGCGTCCACCTGCGAAATCGCGCCGAGGATCGACTGGTCCTGGCCGGTTTCCAGGTAGTTGAGGATGTTGGCCGCGACCTTGACCCCGCCGATGTTGGAGGATTTCAGGTTCTGGTTGCCGGAGAACTGGCGCTCCATGATCTCGTTGAGTTCGTTGAGCGCGTTGGGCGGGATGCCGTCCAGGGTGGCGATGCGCAGGAGCACGTCGGCGCGGGTGCGCTCGGGCAGCAGCTTGAGCGTGTCGGCGGCGTGGTCGCCGTCCAGGTGCGAGAGCACGATCGCGATGATCTGCGGATGCTCGTTGCGGACCAGGTCGGAGATCGCGCGCGAGTCCATCCACTTCAGCGTGTCCAGGCCGGTGGTGTTGCGGCCGAGCAGGATGCGGTCGATCAGGCTGCCGGCCTTGTCGGCGCCCAGCGCCTGGATCAGCACGTTGCGGATGTAGTCGTCGGCGCCCACGCCCACCGAGGTCTGCTTGTCCAGCGCGCCGTCGAAGTCGTCCATCACCCGCAGCACCTGGTCGCGGGTGACGCCGCTCATGGTCGCCATCGCCAGGCCCAGCTTCTGCACTTCCTTGGCGCCCATGTGCTTGAGTACCTCGGCCGCGTCGTTCTCGCCCAGCGACAGCAGCAGCACCGCGGCGCGCTGCACGCCATTGAGTTCTTCGGTGGCGTTAGGTTGCTTCATTGCCCACCCACTCCCTCACCACCTGGGCGACCCGCTTGGAGTCGGACTTGACCGCTTCGCGCGCGTTGCGCAGCCGGTCCTCGTAGGCATCGGAGGCCAGCGCGATCGTCTGCTGGCGCGCGTGGCCGATGTGCGCGGTGTCGTTGGCCAGCGCCGGCATGTCGTCGTCGACCAGGGACACCTCGGCGGTTTCCTCGGCCAGGTCCTGGCGGTTGCGCGCCTTCGGCGCCGGACCGGCGATCTGGCGCAGCGCCGGGCGCAGCACGCCGAACAGCAGGGCCAGCACCACCAGCGCACCGAGCACCAGTCGCAGGGCATCGCGCACGCGCGGGTCTTCCCACCATTTGGGCGGCTCGATGGCATCGGCGTCTTCGCGTACGAACGCGGCGTTGACCACCGAGACCACGTCGCCGCGCGCGGCATCGAAGCCCACCGCCTGGCGGACCAGCTCCTCGACCCGCTTGACCTCTTCGGCGTCCATCGCCTGCAGCGCGTTCTTGCCGTCCTTGCCGGGGCGCGGCACGTGGTCGACCAGCACCGCGGCGGTGATCCGGCGGATCCTGCCCGCCGGCTGGCGGGTGTGCTGCAGGGTGCGGTCCAGTTCGAAGTTGCGGGTGGCGCTGCGCGAGCTTTCGGTCGGACCGGCCGCGGCGACGGTGGCATTGGCCGGAGCCGCCGCAGCCGGATCGGCAGGGTTGGCGGCGCCAGCGGCGACCGGAGCATTCGCACCGGGCGGGGTATTGCTGGTCGCGCCGGGGATGCCCTGCGGGCCCTCGGCGGCGGAGCTGTTCTCGCTGACCTGTTCGCTGCGCAGCTTGGCCGGCTCGCCGTTGAACAGTTCGCGCGCTTCCTCGGTGACCGAGAAGTCCATGTCCACGGTGACTTCGGCGTTGACCCGGCCCGGCCCGGTCAGCGGTTCGAGCAGCTCGCGGATGCGCTGGTTGTAGGACGTTTCCTGGCGACGGACCTGCTCGAACTGGGCGGCGCTGAGCGCCGATTCGCTGTCGCCGCCGTTGCTGCTGAGCAGGCGGCCGTTCTGGTCGACCACGGTGACCCGCTCGGGGGACAAATCGGGGATCGACGAGGACACCAGGTGCACGATCGCATCGACCTGGTTGCGCTCGAGCAGGGCGCCCGAGCGCAGCTCGAGCACCACCGAGGCGCTGGCGGCCTCGCGCTGGCGGGTGAACGCCGACGGCTTGGGGATGGCCAGGTGCACGCGCGCGTCGCGGACCGGGCGCAGCGTGGCGATGGTGCGGACCAGTTCGGTCTCCAGCGCGTGCTGGTAGCGCGCGTTCTCGACGAACTGGCTGACGCCGAAACCCGGGTCGCGTTCCATCAGCTCGAAGCCCAGGCGGCCGCTTTCGGCCAGGCCGGACCCGGCCAGCTTCAGCCGCGCGTCGTGCAGGTTCTGCTCGGGCACCGAGATCGCGCCGGTGGCCTGGTCGAGCTTGAACGGGATCTGCGCGGCGCGCAGCAGGTCGGCCGCCTCGGCGGTGGCCTTGGGGTCCAGGCCGGTATAGAGCGGGCTGTAGTCGGGCTTCTGCGACCAGAAGAACACGTACAGGCCGGCGGCGACCGCCAGCGCGATCATCGCCAGCGTGCCGGCCTTGCGGCCCAGCTGCATTTCCTGGAGCTTGACCACGGCCGAGGCGGCCTTCTCGGCGGCCTGCTCGCGGTTCAGTGATTCCCTGGATATCGAAAGCGCCATCGCGGTCCGGTCCCTGCGTTTACAGCGGCATGTTCATGACGTCCTGGTACGCCTGTACCAGTCGGTTGCGCACTTCCACGGTGGCGCGGAACGCCACCTGCGATTGCTGCGAGGCGACCATCACCCGGGCCAGGTCGGCACCGGGTTCGCCCAGTTCGAAGGCGCGCTGCAATGCGCCGGATTTCGCCTGGGCCTCGCTGACGCCATTGATCGCGCCGCGCAGGGTCTCGCTGAAACTGGTGCCGCCGACGGCGCCGACCTGGCCGGGTGCCTGCAGGCCTCCGGGCAGGCCCTGGATCGCGTCGCTGCGCGCCATGTCGCCCGCGACGCGCGGCGCCTGGCCCAGCTGGGTCTGGTAGGCACGGATCTGCGACAGGACGGAGCTGATCGAATCGGTCATGGGACCCCCGGGCAATGCACGCCGCTGTCGATGCAAGCGGCGTGCCGGAACCGTGCCGGCATTCCGGCAGGGGCAAGGGGCGGGTGACGCGGGGTGCGAAGGAAAGGCGCGCCGAAGGCGGCCCGTTCCGGGTCAGTCCGGTAGCCAGGCCCGGCGCCAGGCCTCAAGGCCCGGGCCTTCCAGCATCCAGTCGCGACGCACCGCGTCGCGCAGGGCCCCGCCGGCCGCGACGCTGGCCGCAGGCTCGGCCAGATGGGCGCGGATGGCGTCGATCCAGTCGCGCGGACGGTTGCGCACCCGGGTGGCGGGCAGGTCGCCGCGATAGGGCAACAGGTCGCTGCACACGACCGGATAGCCGCAGGCGCCGTATTCGAGCAGGCGCAGGTTGCTCTTGCAGGTGTTGAACGGATGGTCTTCGAGCGGCGCCAGCGCCAGGTCCAGGCCCAGCGCGGCCAGCACCCGCGGGTATGCGCCGATCGGCACGCCAGGATGGAACTCGGCCACGTGCGGCCGCAACCGCTCGGGACACATGCCGAAGAACACCCAGTCCACCTCGCCGGCCAGCGCCTGGACGACGCCGGCGATCATCGCCAGGTCGCCATCGTGGCTGACCCCGCCGGCCCAGCCGACCCGCGGCTTGCCGCCCGGCTTGCGCGCGGTCGCGGGCAGGCCGGTCCACAAGCGCGGATCGAGCCGGTTCTCGACCACGCGGATGTCCGGGTGCCAGCCGCGACAGGCCTCGGCCAACGGCTGGGTGGAGACCACGAAGCGGTCGGCATGGGCCAGGCCGCGCCGCAGCCGTTCGCCTACATCGCGCGGCATGTGCCGGCGATGGATGTTGCGCGCCGGCAGGTCGGGCAGCCAGTCGTCCAACTCGTAGACCTTGAAGGCCGGCGAGAAGCGCCGCAGGTGGCCCATGCGCGTGATGTCCTCTTCGCCGACGCGGCGCTGCATCACGATCACGTCGGGGCTGAAGCGTTCGACCTCCACCACGTCGAGTGCGCGCGGCGGCGCGGCGCCTTCGACCAGGCCCGCCGCCTGCAGCGCCAGGAACGGCTGCAGCACGCGGTAGTGGCCGCTGCCATGGGCGTCGCTGGGCTGGGCCAGCACGCGGGGCAGCAGGCCGGCGGGCAGGGACCGGCGGGAAAGGGCGGTCTCCTCGAGTTCGAAGCCGCCGGGCACGTCCAGGCGCAAGTTCGGGTTGTAGGCCGGGTCACGCGCCAGCACCGGAAGCCAGCGTGCGTAAAGCGCTTGCTGCGCCGGGGCGTCGGTGGCCGCGTCATCGGCCGCATGCAGCAGCAGTGCGTCGGGGGTCCACACGGTGAGGCGGCCGGCTGCACCGGCGCGCAGGCACAGGTCGACGTCGCAGCCCTGGTCCGGAAAGGCATTGGCGTCGAAGCCGCCGAGTGCCGCGAACACTTCGCGCTCGACCAGCATGCAGCTGCTCGAGACGGCGGCGTAGTCCTGCGCCACCTGCAGCCGGCCCATGTAGCCGCCTGCGCCGACCGGCTGGCCGGCGAACACGCGTCCCCTGCCGGCATGCAACCCCGGCACCAGTCCGGCATGGGTGATGGTGCCGTCGGCGGCAACCGTCTTGGCCCCGGTAATGCCGACCTCGGGACGCTGGCCATGGTTGAGCAGGCCGTGCAGCCATCGGGGGTCCAGCACGGCGGCTTCGGCATCGAGGAACAGCACGAATCCGTCGGCCACCGATTCCGCCGCAAGGTTGCGGGCGGCGGCGGGCGAGGTGCCGGCGCCGGCATCGACCACGCGGACCCGGCCGGCGGCGAGCGGAACGACCTGGTCCATCCATTGGCGCAGGCTGGCCGGAGCGCCACGGTCGACCAGCACCAGCTCGTAGTGCGGCCAGGCGGTGTTTTCCAGCACCGACAGCACGCAGCGCTCCAGCGGTGCCAGCGCATCGCCGGCCAGCACGATGATCGACACGGCCGGTTGCCCTTCGTGTCCGTAGTCGATGCGGTGCAGGCCGGGGGCGCAGCCGGTCACGGTCGCTGCGGAATAGCCGCGCTCATGCAGGTGCCGGAGGATCGCGCCACGCTGCGCCTCGTCGGCCAGGCGCGGTGGCGCGCAGGACAGCAGGGGTTCGGCCAGGTGGCCGAAGCCGGCCAGCCCGTGCCGCAGGACCAGGCGCAGGATCAGGTCCAGCTCCGCCGCACCTTCGTGTGCCGGATCGAACCCGCCCGCATCGAGCACGCACTGGCGGCGGAAGATCCAGTGCCCGGCCATTGCGGCCGGATTGCCGAGCAGGAGGTCGAGGTTGAAGTCCGGCCGCAGCGCCGGCGCCATGTGGCCGTCGTCGTCGCGATACCACTCGTCGGCGTAGAGCGCCTGCAGGCCCCCGGCCGTGGCCAGCTCGGGCAGCAGGCGACGCAGGCCGCTGCCGGTGAACTCGCTGCCGGCCTCGACCACCAGCACCCAGTCCACGTCCCAGCCGGCGAGCGCGGTATCGAGCGAGGCGGCGGTCGCGCCCGGTTGCCAGGGCACCGCTTGCGCGGGCATCGGGGCGTCTGCCGGCAGCGCCGCATCGCCGGCCACGCGGACATCGATGCGCGCCTGCGCGGGCGCGTGGGTGGCCAGGCTCGAAAGCGTGGTGCGGAGTCCGTCCGGCGCGCGCGCGTCGGGGACCACCAGCACGCCCAGTACCGGCAGGCCCGGCAGGCTTGCCAGGTGTGCGTCGTAAAGCAGCGCCTGCGCCGGCAGGAGGCGACGGCGGGCCTGCCAGTCGTGCTTCTGCCACTGGCCCAGGCCGGCCGCGTGCGCGTCCTCCAGCGCCTGCACCAGGTCGAGCGGTTCTGCGGGCACGGAACGGTCCAGGGGGGCCGCCGCGACCATGCGCGTGTCGCGGTCGCCGCGATACCAGCCCAGCGCGCGGATGCCGTGGCGGAACGCCTCGTGGCCCGGATCTCCGACGCCGGGCCGGTCCCGCCCCGCCTGGCTGAACTGCTGGCGCGAGACGCGGAAGTCGAGCAGCGCCGTGCCGAGCATCGCCACCGGGCCACGACGCAGCAGCTTGGCGTACAGGGCCAGGTCGGCGACCCAGGCGACGCGCACGCCATCCAGCACCGGCAGGTCGTCGCCCATCTCCAGCAGCGGCGCACGCCGGCACATGACCGAGCTCGGTTCGCCGAGGAAGTTGATCGTGCGGTCGGCGAGGAAATCGACCAGGTCGTGGCCGTCCAGAAGCAGGTCCCGGCGCGGGAAGGCGGTGGCCGGCGTGTCGGGCAACAGCGCGCCGTTACTGTCGACCCGCCGCCGCCGTGCGGTGGCGAGCACCGCGCCGGGGGCGCGTGCGAACGCGTCGACCAGCGCGGCGATGCAGCCGTCGTGCAACACGTCGTCGTCGTGCAGGAACTTGATGTATTCGCCGGATGCCAGCGCGATGGCGCGCGCGGTGCTGCGCGTCTCCCACAGGCGCGAGGGGTTGCGCGAGTAGTGCACCGGGAAGCCGGCGGTGGCGGCGAACGCCTCGACCAGCGCCTGGACCCGGTCGTCGCGCGAGTCGTCGCAGACCACCAGTTCGAGCGGGCGATGGGTCTGCCTGCGCACGCTTTCCAGTGCCTGCCCCAGCCAGGTGGCCTTGTAGGCCGGCATCACCACGCTGACCAGCGCGGCGGCGGTGGAGGGTGCCTGCCCGCCGTCGCTCATCGTGCGCCCCGCGCGGCCACGGCCTGGCGCAGGCGCTCGACCAGGCGATGCGAATTGGCGCTGTCGTCATGCTGGAAGAACATCCGCCGCACCATGCAGTAGTGCGGGTCGGGATGATTCGCCGGACGGGAAAGCGCCGCGTCGAGCGCGGCCAGCAAGGCGTCGAAATCGGTGGCGACCGGGCCGGGGAAGGCCAGGTCCATATCGTAGAGCAGGCCGTTCTGGTGGTCGCGGAAGTGGTCCGCGTCCCAGGCGAAGCTCACCACCGGCAATTCCAGGTACAGCGCATCGATATACACCGACGAGTAATCGGTGAGCACGACCGCGCTCTCGCGCAGGAGCGGGGCGATCTCGTGGAAGGCGTCGTGTTCCAGCTCGAAGATGCGGCCGTCGAGGTCGCGGTCGCGGTCGAATGGCGATGGCGCGTTGGCCAGGTAGTGGCCGCGCACGCCGAGCACCGCGTCGTGGCGGGCGAGCAGCCGCTTCAGGCGTTGCACTTCGATGTCGCTGAACCGGTAGCAGCGCTCGCGGGCGACGCTGGCGTCGCGGTAGGTCGGCGCATACAGGACCAGGCGCCGGCCGTCGCGCAGCGCGCGCACGCGCAGCAGTTCCTCGCGCAGGCACTCCGGCAGGACGGCTTCATCCATGCGCAGGAAGTCGGTGCGCGGCAGCCCGGTCACCCAGACCCGGGAAGGCGGCAGCGGGTGGAAGATCGCGGCCATCGCATGGCCATCGACCGGCGAGGAGGCGACCAGGCCGTCGTAATGGCGGCGCTCGCGGCGGCGGAAGCGGTTGCGGTCGCCGTTCCGTCGCTGCGCGGGGTTGGCCATGGCGAACAGGCGCTTGAGCGGGATCCCGTGCCACAGGTTGACGACCACGCGCCGGCGCAGCCAGGGCCGCGGCGCCGAATAGCCGCCGCCCCTCCACGCCATGGACATGTCCAGGCTCGTCGAATTGGTCAGCAGCAGCACGCCGCAGCGGGCCAGGGCCCACAGGCCGGCCAGCGTGTCCAGGTCCTGCACGCGGGTATGGGCCGATTCTTCCAGCCCCGGCGGGCGGTAGCCGCCCCGCACGAAGATCCAGCGCTCGATCGAGGGGTCGTGCCTGACGTGCTCGTACACCGCGCGCGCATTCTCGGTGAACTGGCCCGGCTTGAGCGGATGCACGAAGAACGCCCAGCGGTCCATCCGCTTGGGCACCAGCAGGTCGAACACGCGCCACAGGGCGAGCAGGGGCACGCCGAGCCATGCGTGCACGATCCGTCGCCGCCATGGCGGCATGCGCACCGGCGCGCTCACGCCGCCCGTACCCGTGCCGGCGCGGTGACCATGTCGCAGATGCGCATGACGTCCTCGTCGGCCAGCTCCGGGTGGATCGGCAGGCACAGCACCTGGCGTGCGGCGGTGCTGGCCACGGGCAGGTTGCCCGGAGCGGCCGAAGGCAGGCCCCGGTACATCGGGAATTCGCTGATGAGCGGGTAGAAATAGCGCCGCACCAGGACTTTCTGATCGCGCATCAGCTGGTACAGCGGGTCCCGCTGCAGCGCGAACTCCTCGCCGACCATCACCGGGAAATAGGCGTGGTTGCCCGTGACCCCGACGGGCGGGCGCAGGCAGCGCAGGCCGGGTACGCCGGCCAGCAGGCGCCGGTAGAGTCCGTCGATCTGCGCGCGCCGGGCGAGCGCGTGGTCGATGTGCTTGAGCTGGAGCAGGCCGAACGCGGCGCAGACCTCGTTCATCTTGCCGTTGATGCCCGGCGCGACCACGGTGGTCTCGTTGACGAAGCCGAAGTTCTTGAGGTGGTCGATGCGCTGCTTGGTACGCGCGTCGGGGCAGATGATGGCCCCGCCCTCGAAAGTGTTGAACACCTTGGTGGCATGGAAGCTGAGCACCGACAGGTCGCCGTGGCGCAGCACGCTGCCGCGCCCGTCGCGCACGCCGAACGCGTGGGCGGCGTCGTAGATGACCTTCAGGTTGTAGTTCTCGGCGATCCGGTCGATGCCGTCCACGTCGCAAGGCGTGCCGTAGCAGTGCACCGGAAGGATCGCGGTGGTCTGCGGGGTGATCGCCGCCTCGACCTTGGCCGGGTCCAGGTTGTAGGTGACCGGGTCGACGTCGACGAACACCGGCTTGATCCCGTTCCAGAGCAGCGAATGGGCCGTGGCCACGAACGAGTACGGGGTGGTGATCACCTCGCCGGTGATGCGCAGCGCCTGCAGCGCGGTGACCAGGGCCAGGGTGCCGTTGGCGAACAGGGCGATGTGCTCCACGCCCAGGTAGGCGCACAGCGCCTTTTCGAGCGCCTGATGCATGCTGCCGCCGTTGGTCAGGATCCGGCTTTCCCAGATCCGCTCCAGGTACGGGACGAACTCCTCGAGGGGAGGCAGCAGCGGGCTGGTGACTTGGATGGGCTTGGCATTCATCCGGGCGGCTTCGATGCGGCGGAAGGAGCGCGGCTCGCCTTGCGGGCCTCGTGTCCGGTCGATGCAAGCCGCGTGCCGTCGCGGGGCTCAGGCACGCAGGTCCAGCAGCTGCTCGATGGCGTCCGGGTCGAACACCGGGATTCCGGCGACCCGGTGGACGTCCTGCCGCTCCCGGAAGGAGTCGTCGATGAAGATCGCCGGCACGCCCGTCTCGATCGCCGCGCTCTTGGGCGAGCCGTCGCGCAGGTGCACGATGCGGCTGAACAGGTCCGCGCACACCCGGTGCCGGGCCAGGGCCTGGTGCGGGCAGCCTGCGTGGCGGGTCAGCAGCACCATCTCGATGCCGGCGGCGGCCCACTGGTAGAGCAGGCCGGCGAGTACCGGGTTGACCGCCCCGTCCACGATCAGGGTGTCGTCCAGGTCCAGGTAGACCCGGCGGTAGTCCAGCGTGGCGCGGTAGCGGTTGCCCAGCGCGCGGTCGAGCTGCACCGGATGCGACTGCGGCAGCACCGCGAACGGGCGGCCCAGGTGGGCGTAGACGTGGAGCAGGGCGTGGTTGACGCCGCGCACCCGCGACAGCGCCATCGAACCGGCGATACGCGGCGCGACCTCCAGCAGCTTGGGCACGCCGTCGGCGTCGCGCCGCGCCTGGAAGAACCATGCGCCGCGCAGGCGCAGCTCGCCGGCGATCGCCGTGGCCATCGCGGCCAGCGCGGGGTCGCCGGTGGCCGGTTCGGTGCGCACGCTGATCCCGTTCCTGACCCGGCTCCTTCGCCGCGGCGCGGCATGCAGCAGCACGCCATCGCCGTCGGACACGCAATCCACGGTGTATTCGTCGCCCGGCAGGTACTCGCTGATCACGTAGGGCGTGGTGCCCTCCAGCAACTGCCGGTGCCGCAGGACATCATCGACCCGCTCGGCGCCCTGGCTGCCCTGGCCGATGGCCGGCTTGGCGAATACCGGGTACGCGCCGCCCGGCGCGCCGGCGTCGTCGGGGACGATGCCCAGCGGGCGCAGGCGCGCGTGGGCCAGGCGCTTGTCGCGGCACAGCGCGGCGGTGTCCGCATCCGGCACCGCGGCCGGGGCGAGCAGGCGTTCGCGCGCGCAGGCCAGCAGCGGGATGACGCTGTCGTGCGCGGGCACGACCAGGTCGATGTCCCATTCGCGGATCAGCGCGTTCAGCGCGCCGACCAGGTCGCCGTCGACCGTGTCGGCATCGATCCGGCGATACCTGCGATAGGCGAATTCGCCGTGGTCGTCGACCGAGGACGCGCCATGCAGGCGCACGTCCTTGGCGTACCGCAGCGCGGCGTGGACCTCCAGCCCGATCTCCGAGCCGCAGGGGAACACCAGTACGTTGATCGGCCCGGACACGTCAGTCGATGCCCGCCACGGCGCGCTCGAACCGGGCCAGCGCCCGCCGCGAATATCCATCCGCGTCCCAGGCGGGGCCCGCCTGCGGGCGGTCCAGCCAAGCGCACATGCCCTCGGCCAGGCCATCGGTGGAATCGGCGACCAGTTGTCCGGCGCCATCGGCCAGCACGCTCTGCGGGCCGGGGATGTCGGTCGACAGCACCGGCCGGCCGAGGGTCAAGGCCTCCAGCAGGACGATGCCCTGGCCCTCGTAGTGCGACGACAGCACGAACAGGTCGAGCTCGCGCATCAGCGGATAGGGATTGGCGAGCGCACCGGTGAGCAGCACGTCCTCTTCCAGTCCCAGCTCGGCGATGCGCTGCTGCAGCACCGGCCGCTCCGGCCCCTCGCCGACGATCACCAGGCGCGCGGCCGGATGCGCGCGCCGCACCCGGGCGAACGCGTCGAGCAGGCGGCGATGGCCCTTCTCCGGCGACAGCCGGCCGACCGTGCCCAGCAGCATGTGGCCTTCGCGCCAGCGTGCCAGCCCCGGCGGCAGCTCCTGCCCGGCGCGGGCGCGGATGAAACCGGGGTCGATGCAGTTCTCCACGCTGTGGAAGCGGTCGGGCTGCTGCCCCGGCGCACCGGCGAAGCGGCGCCGGTTGACCGCATCGAGGCTGTCGGAAACCGAGACGAGCGCGTCGCACAACGGGTACTGCTCGAATACCTTGGCCAGTTGCGGATGGCGGCTGCGCAGCTCCTGGTCCATGTCGTTGTGCAGGTAGACCGCGCAGCGCGTCCCGGCCGGGCGGCCGCGCGCGAACAGCGCGGTCCAGAACGCGGCGTAGCCCGAGAAGTCGACCACCACGTCGAAGTCGGCGCTGCCGAACTGGCGTGCGTACTCGCGCACGTAGTAGGTGTCGAGCAGGCGCAGCTGGCGTGCGTTGAGCACCTCCCGGCCGCCCTGGCGTGCGCTGAGCCACTGCTGCTCGCGGTTGGCCACCGGGTAGCTGATCCGGCCCCAGCGCGCCACGTGCGCGGGCAGCTCGGCGAAGCGCTCCAGGCGCTGCGGGTAGCTTTCCAGGGTCCACGGATCGACGGTCACCGTGACCGACACGCGCGACGGGTCCAGCGAGCCGGCCAGCCGGTTGAACGAGGCAGTCACGCCGTTGGGACTGAAGTTGCCGACCTGGAAGAGCAGGGTGCGCTTGCTGCGCGGTGCCCGGGGGACCACGTGGCGCGTGTTGTCCTCGAAGAAGAACGCGACGGTGCGTGCGGCCGATCCACCGTCTTCCAGCGGCCAGTAATCCCGGCGCGCCGCCTCGACTGCCGCCCCGGTGACCGCCGCTCCGCCAAGGGCCGCGACGAGCGCCTGTTCAAGCGCATCGGGGGTGGCGCAGGCCTGCACCGGAAGGCTGGCCGGATCGAGGTACAGGCCGCGCTCGCGGCGGTACTGCTCGAGGTCCGGCACGTACAGCAGCACCGGACGACCGCTGGGCAGGAAATCGAACAGGATCGAGGAATAGTCGGTGACCAGCACGTCCACCACCGACATCAGCTCGGTGATGTCCATGCCGGCGGGAACGGCCATCGCGCCATCGGGCAGCGGGCCGAGCGTGCGCGCGACCATATGGTGGCCGCTGAACAGCACGCGCGCGCCGTGGCCGGCCAGGCGTGCGATCGCTTCGGACACCAGCGCCGCGTCCAGCGAGGCGCCGTCGAGGCTGCCGCGCCAGGTCGGGGCGTACAGGATGACCTTCGCGTCCGCGGCCAGGCCCAGCCGCGCCTTCAGCCGTGCGCGCGCCTCGGCGTCGGCGCCGAGCATGAGGTCGATCCGCGCCTGGCCGGTGTCGGCGATGCGGGCGCCGATCACGTCCTCCACCTGCATGGAGGCCAGCAGCGTCTTGCGGGTGAAGGCGTTGGGCATCGCGACGTGGGTGGCCTGCAGCAGGTTGCGCAGCGCGTTCTTGTGGTCGAACAGCGCCCCGGGGATGTCGATGCCCAGCTTCTTCAGCGGGGTCCCATGCCAGGTGTTGAGGTAGCGCTGCTCCGGCCGTCGCACGAAGTACGGCATGAAGGTGTTGTTGTTGACCAGCCAGCCGGCGGTGGCCAGGTAGCGCGCATACAGCGGGCTGCCATGCTGCACGAAGACCACGTCCGGCATCGCGGCCAGGTCTTCGGGAATGGCCGCGTGCGGCTTGACCGCCCACACGTGCAGCAGGCCGCGCCCTGCCAGGCGCTCGCGCGCGGCACGGAACACGGCCAGCGGATTGCAGCTCACCGAATCGCCGTGGAAGCTTTCGTAGAGCACGACCTCGTCGCGGACCGGCAAGGTCTCGATGAACTCGGCGTACTCCAGCTTGATGTCGCGCGTCGGCGCGGCCTGGCCTTCGACAGCCGGCGCTTCGGGAACGATGTCGAAATCGCGCCGGAACAGGCGCGTGGCCAGGAAGGCGTGGCACGCTTCGGCACCGAGACCGGCGCGATGCAGGACGACGCCCAGGCGGAAACTCCAGCGCGGCGCGTGCGCATCGTGGCGGTCGATGCCGGCGCGGTAGGCCGCGGCGGCTTCGGCATGCAGGCCCAGGCGCTCGCATGCCAGGCCCAGTTCGAAATGAAGGTGGGGATCGGTCGTGCGCGCCTGCAGGTCGCCGAGCAGGGCATTGCGTCGCGCCGCATCGTCGACGCCGCTGGGCGGCGCGAACCGCAGCTCTTCCGGCACGCAGCGCAGCCATGCGTCGATCGCCGCATCGGTCTCGCCTGCGGCGTGGAGGCACGTGCCCTGGCGGTAGCGCCAGTCGGCGTCTTCCCGGCACGCCAGCGCGCACGCGTAGGCCATGGCTGCCTCCGCGGGACGCTCCAGGCGCTCGAGCATCCAGCCGCGACGGTAGTGCCACCCGGCCTGCTCCGGTTCCAGGGCGAGCGCGTTCGCGTAGGCATCCGCGGCTTCCTCCCAGCGGTAAAGCGTCTCGAGCAGGTAGCCGTGCGCGGAATGCAGACGGGCGTTTGCCGCATGGGTCGGATCGGCCAGGCGCAGCCGGTAGGCACGCTCGGCACCGGCCCAGTCCTTCTCGCGCTCGTGGCGCAGGCCGATTCCCAGCATCGCGACCTCGGGGTCCGTCGCCATGACCCGCGCATAGCAGGCCTCGGCGGCATCGATGCGCCCACGTTGTTCCTCGACCCGGCCGAGCCGGTAGTGGGTGTCGGCGTCGCCGCCGTCGAGCGCCAGCGCGCTTGCGTAGGCGCCGGCCGCGTCGTCCAGCCAGCCGAGGCGTTCGCAGGCCAGGCCCAGCGCTTGGAACCAGTCGGCACGCCCATCCTCCAGCGTGGTCGCCGCGCGCATGGCCGTCACCACCCGGCGCCAGCCGTTGCGCTTGGCCACGATCGCACCGAGCAGGGCGTGGTGCGCGGCCACCTCCGGCTGCAGTTCGCAGGCGCGCACGGCGAACATGTCGGCCACGTCCCACAGGCGCAACTGCGCGAGGTTGCCGGCGATGCGGGCGAACACCGCCCCTGACGCCTGCAATCCGTCGAGCAGGGCCAGGGTGCGCAGGTTGAACTGGGTCTTGCGCGCCACGTCCAGCCGTTCGCCAGAAGCCAGCGTGGTCTCCAGCCCGGCGGCGTGGCCGCTGCCGAGGTAGTGCGCGACCGGATCGCGGCGATGGTCGCCTTCCAGGTGCGCGGCCTGGTACCACCACAGGTCGAAGCCGGCGGAGGGATTGCGGAATTCGCGCCAGCCATCGCTGCGGAAGTGGCGCCAGGCCGCGTTCGCGCCGCCGGCGACGTCCGGGTTCTGCGCCTGGTAGAAAGCGGCGTCGAACCACGCCGGCACGGTGTCCGTGCCGGTCGTGGCGTGCCCCGCACCGGCCTCGATGGCCGGGCCGGAGTCGTGGGATCTGCTGTGGTCGTCCATCGGGATGCCGTCGTGGGTGCAGGGCGGGTTACTGCACGGCGCGGATGCTGGCCTTCAGCGAGGAACTGGAGATGTTCTCGGTGCGCGCCAGGTAGCGGACTTCGCAGTAGCGGGCGAGCTCGTCGAAATGGCCGAGCCAGTCCGAGCCCATCACCAGGACGTCGGCGCCGTAGCGGCGGATGTCGCCGGCCTTCTGTTCCCAGGCGTCCTCGGGAAAGACATCGTCGACGTAGCGGATCGCGCGCAGCACCGCCTCGCGGTCGGCATAGCTCTGGGTCGCGCGCTTGTGCTTGATCGCGTTGAAGCTGTCAGAGGACAGGCCGACCAGGAGGGTGTCGCCCAGGGCCCGTGCGCGCCGCAGCAGGTTGACGTGGCCGACGTGGAGCAGGTCGAAGGTGCCGTAGGTCAGGACGATGGTCATGCGGACTCCGGAAGGGCTCTGGCGATGCCCACCGGACCATGCAAGCCGCGTGCCGGGCCGCCCGGCCGGGTGCTGTCGTCAGCGGGTGACCCGGACCGCGACCTGCACCCACTCCGACTTCCACAGGTACTCGAAATCCCGCCCGCAGCGCGTGCACCAGTCGAGGAGGGCGCGATGCTCGTCGTCGCGGAAGTCGTTGCCGGCCTGCATGAAGTATTCGTCGAACAGGATCACCGTGCCGGGCGCGATCCGCGCATCCAGGCCCTCGAGCGCTTCGAAGGTCGAGCTGTACAGGTCCGCATCGGCGTGGAGCAGGGCGAGCGGCTGGTCCAGGCGCGCGGCGACGCCGGCGATCGTGTCGCTGAACCAGCCCGGCACGACCTCGACGTTGGCCGGCTCGAAGGTGGGGAGCTCGCCTTCGCCAAGCGCGAACGCACCCTTCTTCCACGGGCCCATCCAGTCTTCGGGCAGTCCCTCGAAGCTGTCGAGCAGGTAAAGCGTCCGGTCCGCGGGCATGCGCGCGTGCAGGAAGCGCGCGCACTCGCCCTTGTAGACGCCCAGCTGGAGGAAATCGCCGGGCAGGCCAACCTCGCGTACCGCCTCGTCCAGCGCGGTGAGCTTGTAGCTGTACCAGCGGTCTTCGCCGGGGGCGAAGGTGCGGGTGCGCAGTTCCGGCACGCCCGGCAGGCGTTCGCGGACACGCTGGAAGGCGGGGGCCAGGCGGGGGTTGCCGTGCATCGGTGCGATCCGTCAGGCCGCGTTCGATGCGCGCAGCGCATCGAGCTGGTGCGCCCCGACCTCGACGCCGCAGAGCATCTGGTTGACCAGCGAGACCTGGAGGCCGAGCGAGGCCGGCGCCACGTCGGGGTGGTCCATGATCGTCGGGCTCTGCACGTCGATGAAGGCCATTTCGCGGCCGCGCGGCGAGTCCATGGCGATGTCGCGGATGTAGGGCAGCTGCGGCGAGCGGCTGGAATAGACCACCACGCGCTCGGCCCCGGGGCCATCGGCCGAGAGGTGGGCGGCGAACAGTTCGCGCTTGTCGCGCGGGAACAGGCCGCGGGTGAAGTGCGAGTCCCGGTAGCGATTGACGTAGTAGTCGTCCGACAGGATCGGCTCCACGCAGACCGCCTTCAGCCCGGTCCTCAGCGAGTGCAGCAGGGCACCGGATGCGCCCTTGGAGGTTCCGTACAGGACGGTGTATCGCGGGTCGACGGCAAGGTCGGCCATGACCTTGGCGATGAGCGCGGACACCCGCGCCTCGTTGTCGGGCTGGGCGAGGGTATCGGTATAGAACGCGCCGACCACGCCGCCGAGGTCGGCGATCCGCAGGATCGCGGTATCCGGCGGCGTGTACTTCGGCGCCTGGCTCAGGTTGCGCATGAAATAGCGGGCCGAGAAACCGGCCTCGTACATCTGGTCGACCTGCGACATGCTCGAGAAGATCACCAGCAGGCGGCGTGCGGCGCCGTGCGCCGGCATCTCCAGCCTGTAGCAGATGCCGCCGTGCTCGCGCAGGCCGAAATCCGTATGCCGCGCCCAGAACGCCGGCGCGATCGCGGCATGGACGAACGACGTGACCGCACCGCCTTCGCTGGCGAACTTGTAGACGAGGAAGCCATGGCCGGACAGGTGGGCCAGGGCCGCGCCCGCGCCTTCGTCCCGCCGCGACTGGTGGATCAGGTTTTCGTCGCCCGGGTGGCGCACATGCACGAACCTGCTGCCCAGTTCGGCCTGGAACAGGTGGTCGATGTCGATTTCCAGGCCTGCCACTATCGCTCGCTCCTCGTGCCGTGCGGTCCATGCGTGCGCGCACCGGCCGCAGCGCGGGCGCCCGCTCCCGTCATGCAAGGCGCGTGCCCGCGCCGGGCGCTGCTCAGCCGACCAGTTCCGCCGGGTCGCGCTCGATCCCGTACTTGCGCAGCTTCTCGACCAGCGTGGTGCGGCGCAGGCCCAGCAGCTGGGCGGCGTGGGCGACCACGCCCTGGCTGCGTTCCAGTGCTTCGCGGATCAGCTGGAGCTCGATCCGGGCCATGTGCTCGCGCAGGTCCAGGCCATCCTCGGGAAGGCTGGCGGCATCGGCTGCGGGCGGGGTGGCCGCGGCGGCAACCGGCTCGCAGGCGGGCGCCTGCTGCGGCAGGGGCGCCGGCTCGCTGCCGGCCGGCACGTGCGCGCGGTAGCGCGCGGGCAGGTCGTCCAGCCGCACCAGGCCGCCGGGATTGAGCACGGCCAGGCGCTCGACCAGGTTGGTCAGTTCGCGCACGTTGCCCGGCCAGGCATAACCGGCCAGGGCCGCGAGCGCTTCGCGGGCGAAGCGGATCTCGCCGCGGCCGGTGCGGGCCAGCTGGCCGGCGATGGTGTCCACCAGTGCCGGCAGGTCGTCGCGCCGCTCGCGCAGCGGCGGCATGTCGATCGGGAACACGTTGAGGCGGTAGAACAGGTCCTCGCGGAAGCTGCCCTCGGCGATCCGCTCTTCCAGGTGGCGATGGGTCGCGGCGACCACGCGCACGTTGCACTTGATGGTCTGGTTGCCGCCGACGCGCTCGAAGCTGCGCTCCTGCAGCACGCGCAACAGCTTGACCTGCATCGGCATGCTCATGTCGCCGATCTCGTCCAGCAGCAGGGTGCCGCCCTCGGCCATCTCGAAGCGGCCCTTGCGCGCGCTCAGCGCGCCGGTAAACGCGCCTTTCTCGTGGCCGAACAGTTCGCTCTCGAGCAGGTCCGGCGGGATCGCGCCGCAGTTGATCGCCACGAATGGCCCGTCGCGGCGCGCCGACTGCTGGTGGATCGCACGCGCGGCCACTTCCTTGCCGGTGCCCGATTCGCCCAGCACCAGCACGGTGGTGTCGAACGGGGCGACCTGGCCGATCATCCGGCGCAGGCGCTGCACGGCCACGCCGTTGCCGGTCGGGCCGCTGTCCTGCACCGCCACGCCGGCCTGGGCTTCGGCGTCCAGGCGCTTGAGGCTGGCCCGGCGCAGGCAGGCTTCCAGCTGGGCGTGGCGGATCGGCGATTCCAGCGGCCAGACCCCGGCTTCGTGCAGGCCATGGGTCGCGGCGAAGTTAGCGGTATCACCTTCAAGCAACAGAATCGGCGGCGGCAAGGGCGTGGCGCCGAGCCAGGCGAAGAAATCGCGCGCAGCCTGCGCGTCGTCCAGCTCGCCGACGACCAGGGCCATCCAGTCGGTCGGGCGCTGGCGGGCGGTGGCGACGTCGGCCGGCGAGGCCGACCAGCGCGGATTGAGGTCCATGAATTCCAGCAGGCCGCAGACGCGCTCGGCGCGCTCGGCCTGGCTGTCGATCACCAGGATGCGCGACTCGCTCACGGAGCGCTCCCTTGCGCCAGGCGCTCGAGGATCGGCATCACTTCCTGCAGGTAGGACAGCTTGCTGACGAAGCTGTCGGCGCCGGCGCGCATGGCATGGTCGCGGTGCTCGGAATCGTCGAAGTGGCTGGCGATCACGATGTAGGGCGGGTCGTCCTGGGCCTTGATCAGGCGCGTGGCCTGCAGCCCGCCCATCTCCGGCATGGCCAGGTCCATCAGGATCGCATCGGGGCGCAGCGCCTCGGAACGTTCGATCGCTTCCAGGCCGTTGCCGGCGGTGCCGGCGATCTCCAGCCATTCGACCTTGCGGAAGTGGCGCATCGCGGCGTTGATGAAGCCGTCGTGGTCGTCGACCAGCAGGACACGGATGTTGCGCATGGGAACTCCTCCTCAGCCCGCGCGGGCCAGCAGCGGGGCGGCGACGCGGCGGCGCTCGCGCGCCGGGGCAATGGACATCTGTTCGCGGTACTTGGCCACGGTGCGCCGGGCGATGTGCACCCCCTGGCGGGCCAGCAGCGCGGCAATGGCGTCGTCGGCCAGCGGGCGCGCCGCCGGTTCGGACTCGATCAGCCGGCGCACCATCGCCTTGACCGCCGCGCCGGAGACATTGGCGCCTTCCAGGCGCACGGCGAAGAAGTGCTTGAGCTCGAAGGTGCCGCGCGGGGTCTGCACGTACTTGCCGCTGGTGATGCGCGAGACGGTGGATTCGTGCATGCCGATCTCGTCGGCGACTTCCTTCAGCGTGAGCGGGGCCATGCATTCGTCGCCGCGCTCCAGGAAGGCGGCCTGGCGCTCGACGATGACGCGCGCGGTGCGCAGCAGGGTGTCGTAGCGCATCGACAGGCCACGGGTCAGCCAGCGCGCTTCCTGCAGCAGTTCGCGCAGGCGGCTGCTGCCTTCGCTTTCCCCGGACTGGGCCAGGGCGCGTTCGTAGGTGCCGTTCACCGAGAGTTTCGGCGCGGTCGCAGGATTCAGGGCCACGCGCCACTGGCGGTCGGCCTGCCACACGACCACATCGGGAATGATGTAGCCCGAATCGACCGGGTCGACCTCGGCCTGCGCCGGGCGCGGCTGCAGCGACAGCACCAGGCGCACGGCCTCGGCGACGTCGCCTTCGTCGGCCTGCAGCTGGCGGGCGATGGCCGCATGGTCGTGGGCGGCCAGCGCCGGCAGGCACTGGTCGAGGATGCGCACGGCCAGGTTGAGACCGGCGCACGGCGCCGGCAGCGCGGCCAGTTGCGCCTGCAGGCATTCGTGCAGGTCGCGCGCGGCCATGCCGGCCGGCTCGCCGTGCAGCACGCGCTGGCGGACCGCTTCGATCCGCTCGGCGCTCACGTCGAAGCGGGCGCAGGCGCGCAGCAGCAGTGCTTCATGGTCGCCGTCGAGGTAGCCGGCGTCGTCGCAGTGCTCCAGCCAGAAGCCGGCGATTTCCAGCTGCCGGCTGTCCAGTTCCAGCTCCAGGCGCTGCAGCACGCGCACGCACGGGTCGCTGGAACCGGGCTCGGCGATGCGGTGCATGCGGTCTTCGCCTTCGCCGCTCCAGCTGGCGCCGGGCACGTCCCACATCGAGGATTCGGGCAGTTCGTCGAAGGCGGCTGTTTCGAGCTGCTGTTCGGCCGCGCCTTCCGGCACGTTCCCTGCATCTGCATCGCCGGCGCTCGATTCCTCGTCGAGCTCGAGCATCGGGTTCTGCTCCAGCACGCGGGCCACTTCCATCTGCAATTGCTGCGCATCGAGCTGCAGCAGGCGGATGGACTGGAGCAACTGCGGTGTGAGGTGCAGTTGCTGGCCGAGCTGGACCGAGACGCTGGCTTTCATTTTGATCCCCGTGCGCCGGGCTCCCTGGCGCGATGGGGGCATCGTGCGCCCGGCATGACGGGAATTGAATCGGGGCGTCCCCGAGTCGGGTAGTCGATTTCCCTACATGGCGTAGGGGTTTCCCCGACATGGCCACGGATTTCCGGCGCCGCGGCCGACGGTCCGCTGGGAAACCGGCGTCAACCCAGTTCGTTGAGGTGCTTGACCGCGAGCAGGACCAGTTCGTTGGCGCGGCGGCATCCGAGTGCCTCCATCATCCGCGCGCGGTGGGTCTCCACCGTCTTGACGCTGATGCCCAGGTCGGCGGCGATCTCCTTGCTGCTCAGGCCACGACCGATCTGGGACAGGATCTCGCGCTGGCGTGGCGGCAGGGCCGCCACCCCGACCGGCTTGGACTTGCCCAGCAGCGGGGCGATCATCCTCGAGGAGATGCGCGGGCTGAGGAAAACATCGCCGCCGGCAGCCGAACGCAGCGCCAGTTCCAGCTCCAGCGGCGCGGCGTCCTTGACCACGAAGCCGACCGCGCCGCGATCCAGCGCATCGCGCACGTGCATCGCATCGTCGTGCATGGACATCATCACCACGCGCGTGGTGGGCACCTTGCCGAGGATGCCGCTGAGCGCCTCCAGCCCGTTGCGGCCGGGCAGGGACAGGTCGAGCAGGACCAGGTCCGGGCGGTGCATCACGGCCAGGTCGATCGCCTGGTCCGCATTCATGGCCTCGGCGACCACATCCACCCCGGTGAAGGTCTGCAGCAGCCGGCTCAGGCCGGCCCGTACGAGGGTATGGTCGTCAACGATCAGGACACGCACGGGCGGATGGGGGCTCCCCGGAACCGGCCCCCACCTTAGCCCAGCGGGGCGGCAGGGGAAAGGACGCCCGTCTCAACGCCTGCGCGCGGCGACCTCGCGGCGGTGCATCCGGAACAGGTGCCGTTCCAGCGCATCTTCCAGGCTGGCCGGCAACGGCCGGAAGCGCAGCCAGAGCCAGGCCTGGCCGTCGACCAGGGCGCTGGCGGCCACGGTCGCGGGCAGTTCCAGGTCGTCGGGCAGCCATTCTGAGGGCTGCAGGCGCACGATGCCGGCGCTGCCGATGGCCAGTCCGGCGTCGTCCGGCACCGCCAGGCGCAGGCCGTGCACCGACCAGCGCAGCGGCTGCGCGGGGAGCGCGTGCGCTGACTGGCGGACCAGCCGCCCCAGCAGGACCAGCAGCAGGTCCAGCTTGGCGTCCATGCGCTGGGCCAGTTGCGGCAGCTCGCCGCGCTTCTCTTCGCCGCTGTCCTCGCCCCGCAGGTCCTCGACCTGGGCCAGGCCCTTCAACAGGGCCTCGGCCTGCTGCAGTTGCGCGGCGCCGGTGCCGGGCGCGAAGCCGGCCGGGAGGATCGCTTCGCAGGCCAGTGTCTCGTCGAACAGCGCCGCTTCGACGCCGGCGGCCGCGTCGGGCCAGTGCGCGCTCACGACGACAGCCCATGGGGACGCGGCACCACGCGCGGATCCTCGTGCAGCAGGTGCTGCATCCGCAAAAGGTCGCGCAACGCCTGCATGGGTGCCTGCAGGCCGACGGTGTCGATGTACTGGCGCATGCGCCGGTCGTGCAGGGCCAGCACGTCGCCGGCGTTGCCGTAGTCCTCGCCGTCCAGCGCGTCACGCAGGTCCAGCAGGTCGGCATGCAGGGCGTCGAGCGTGGCGTTCATGGCGTGGCTGCGGTCGGTATGCGGGAGGTGGGCGGGGATCAGCGCGTGCCGGCGCGTGCGTACGCGCTCGCGGCCTGGGTCGACTGGCGCTGCTGGCGGATCAGGTCGAGCAGCAGGCCCTTGCGCTCGCGCATGCGTTCGATCGTGTCCAGCTGCAGGTCGCGCAGCGCACCGATCTCGCCGGCGAACAGGCGCGCATCGGGCAGGGCGCAGAACTCGCGGACGCCGACGTCGTAGTCGTCGATCATCGAGGGCAGGGCGGCCAGGTCGTCGCGCTCGAGCGTGGCACGGATCGAAGCCATCGCCCCGCGCAATGCGTCCAGCCGTGCCGCCGTGCCGGTCATGACTCGACCGCCATGGCGCGCTGCGCCTCGGGGATGGCGTTCCATGCCGATTCGATCTCGCCGAGCAGGTCCAGCGACTCGGACAGCGCGGCCCGGTCGTTGTGCAGGTTGGCCTCGATCAGCCGGCGGACGATGTAGTCGTACAGCGCGGACAGGTTGGACGCCACTTCGCCGCCGGCCTCGTGGTCCAGCGAGCCGTTGAGGTGGCCGATGATCGCGCAGGCCTCGCCGATCGCCTTGCCCTTGTGCGCGGGATCGCCCTGCGCCAGGCAGGCCTGGGCCCGGCGGATGCGCTGCCCGGCGCCTTCGAACAGCAGCGAGATCAGCCGGTGCGGATCGGCCTCGTTGACCTTGGCGGAGACACCGGTCTTGCGGTACTGCTCGGCGAAGTGGCGGCTGGAACCGTACATGGAGTCATTCCTCGGAGAGCGGGACCGGTCGGGATCGAAAGGCGGGACAGCCTTCGCGGGTGGGGCCGCAATGCTGGATACGGTCCTTATCGGCAGGCCTGCCCGCGGGCTTGAGCGCCGGCATCAGTCGGACGGCGAAAGCAGGTTGTTGAGCGAGCTGGCGCTGCCCTGCATCTGCACGATCATCGTTTCCATCGCGGTGAACTGCGTGGTGTAGAGGGTGCTCAGGCGCGCCATTTTTTCGTCGAGGCGGTCGAGCTGGTCCTCCAGGCCGGAGATCTGCTTGTTGATGCTGTTGCTGCGCAGGACGAGCGTGCCGTCGATCGAATCGAGGTGGTTGTCCATCAGCTTGGCCACCGCGCCGCCGTAGCCGCCCTCCTTGCCGAGCAGGGCCTTGGCCGCTTCGGGATCGCCGGCAATCGCGCTGTCGAAGGCGGTGGCGTCGAAGGCCATCACCCCATCCTTGGACACGCTCACGCCGAGCGCCTTGAGCTCGCCCACGTTGGCGCTGACATGGCCGCGCAGCTGCTGTTGCAGGGTGCGCACCAGCGAGTCGCCGGTCAGCGCCGAGGCGGTGCGGGTATCGCTGTTGTAGGCGCTGGTCGACTTGAGCGTGCCGACCACGCTGTTGTAGGCGGTGACGTAGGCGGCGATCGAGCTCTTGAGGCTGCTGTTGTCCGAGGCGACGTTGACCAAGTACGAAGTGCCGGCCAGCGCCTTGGTCAAGGTCAGGTTCACGCCCGGGACCAGGTCGCCGATGGTGTTGCTGCTGGAAGTGCGCTCGAATCCGTCCACCCGCACCAGCGCATCGGTGGCCGCTACGGTCTGGGTGAGTCCGCCGCCAGCGCCGTTGGTCAGCGCGGCCAGGCCGCCGTTGCCACCGCTGGCGCTGATCGACAGCGTGCCCGCCGCGCCGGTGGTCGTGGCGCTGAACACCAGGTGCTGGCCATCGTCGGCGGTGACCACGCTGGCGGTGACGCCCTTGCCGCCCGCGGCGCGGTTGACCGCCGCGGCGATGTCGGCAAGCGTGGCATCGGCACCGATCGCGACCTTGGCGTTGTCGTCCTTGCCGCTGCCCCAGGTGATGGACAGGGTGCCGCTGCCGACCGTGGCGTCCTTGGCGAAGGCCACCGAGGACAGCTTCTGCGCGCTGGCCAGCCTCACCACCTCGACGTTGTAGTCGCCGGCGACCGCCTTGGACGTGGTGGTGGCGGTGAAGCCCGCCCCGGACTGCACCGTCGCCTTGAACGCGGGCGTATCGGCCGCCTCGCCCATCTTCGACAGCGCGGTCTGCAGCGAGGTCATGGCGCTCTTGATCTGCCCGATCGCCGACAGCTTGGAGGTGGCGGTGGAGCCGGCCTTGTTGATCCGGGTTTCGGTCGGGGTGCGCGCGGCCGTCACCAGCTGGGAGACCAGGGTGGGGATGTCCAGGCCGGAGCCGGACGCGGAGATCGTGTTCGCCATGTTCCTCTTCCTCGCCAGTCACGACAGGCCTGCCACGGCCGCGGCCTGGCCCTGCCAGTGCGCGCCGCACGCAGGCGCGCGGGATTGCTGAAACCACTATCGGCCGGATGCCCGCGGGACTTGAGCCGGGGGCTTCCGTGGTCCCGTTCCACAGGCAAGTTCCATGCCGTGGGAAGCGGCGGCGGCTGGAAGGCCGGAAACGGACAAGCCCCTCCGGAGAGGGGCCTGGCCGTATTGCGTGGAACCGCTCTGTGTTGCGAAGTTACTGCAGCAGGCCCAGCACGTTCTGCGGAACCGACTTGGCCTGGGCCAGCATCGCCGTACCGGCCTGCTGCAGGATCTGGGTGCGGGTCAGCTCGGCCGTTTCCTTGGCGTAGTCGGTGTCCTGGATCCGGCTGCGGGCGGCCGACAGGTTCTCCGAGCTGGTCTGCAGGTTGGAGATCACCGAGCTGAAGCGGTTCTGGATGGCACCCAGGTCGGCGCGGGCGGTGTTGACCGACTGCAGCTGGGTGTCGATCGCGGTCAGCGCGGCGGTGGCGCCGGAGGCCGAGGAGATGTCCAGGGCGGCGACGGCGGTGGCCGTGGCGCTCATGTCGACCGTGCTGATGGCGATCTGGTTGTCCGCGCCGGCGTCGGCACCGACCTGGATGGTGAAGCTGGTGGTCGAGCCGTTCAGCAGCTTGGTGCCGTTGAAGTTGGAGTTGTCCTTGACGCGGGTGATTTCGTCGGACAGCTGCTTGACTTCCTTCTGCAGCGCGCTGCGGTCCTCGGCGCTGTTGGTGCCGTTGGCGGCCTGCACGGCCAGCTCGCGGATACGCTGCATGTTGTCGCCGATCGAGCTCAGCGCGCCTTCGGCGGTCTGGGCCAGCGAGATGCCGTCGTTGGCATTGCGGGCGGCCACGTCCATGCCGCGGACCTGGGTGGTCATGCGCTGGCTGATCGCCAGGCCGGCCGCGTCGTCCTTGGCGCTGTTGATGCGCAGGCCCGAGGACAGGCGCTGGATGGTGGTCGCCAGGCTTGCGCTGTTGGTGGACAGGTTGCGCTGCGCGTTCAGCGACATCACGTTGGTGTTGATGACTTGTGCCATTTTGATTCTCCTAAGCGATTTATCCCGGGAAGGTTTCAGAGCCTTGGCCGGAGCCTCCGCAGGGGGGTCATCAAGTTGACCGATGCCGCTGCTGGTTTGGATAACGGCGCGTTGTCAAGAAGCTTTAGCGGGTCGGGAGAAAATCTTTCGGCTTCCCCGGTTTTTCCGCTGCAACCCGTCGCTGCGCCACCGTGGCGGTTTCCCGCCGGTACCAGTAACGGCACGCGGCGCCGGAAATTTAGCCCGGGTTGCTGCAGGCGCCGGAACAAGCAAAAAGCGGCGCAGGTGCCTGCGCCGCTTCGACGGGGAACAACGCGGTGCGCCGGGGATCCGGCGGGCGGGCTCAGCGCAGCAGGTTGAACAGGGACATGCCCTGCATCCGGGTGAACACGGTCTGCGCGGTCTGCAGCGCGGTGCTTTCCATCTGGAAGCGGGTGATCGCTTCGGCGTAGTCCAGGTCGCGCAGTTCCGACAGCGTGCCCTGGATGATGACGCCGTTGGCATCGCGTACCGCGGCGGCTTCGTCAATCGTGGCCAGTTGCGCGCCGCCGGCGGCGCGCGCGTCGATCATCTGTGCCGACGCCCGTGCGACATCGCGCATCGCGCCCTGCAGCGCGTTCTGGCGCGCGGCCTGCTCGGCCGGCGTGGTCGCCGTCGCTTCCAGCGCGCCGATCAGGTCCTGCAGGGTCGCGAACACATCCCGGGTGCCGGCCGGGCCGACGTCGAAGGCATCGCCCGTCGCCGGCTGGCCACCGATGGAAACGCGCAGTCCGCCATGGACGATGTCCTCGCCGTTGATCCAGGTGCCGCCACCGACCGTGGCGCCGCCGCCATCTAGCACGTCGTAGGTGCTGGCGCCGGTGAAGAGGATCCGGTAAGCCTCGCCGTTCCAGGCGCCCGTGTTGCCGCGTCCGTAGCCGCCGATCACGCCGGTGCCGGCATTGGCCGGGTCGGCGCTGGCGTCCAGGGTCCCGTCGCCGGTGCGCACCCGCATGAAGATCTCGCTGCCGGGCGTGGCATCGGCGACGAACGTCTCCGGCGCGATCTCGATCCGGCGCTGGGTCTGGTCGCCGTTGTAGGCCACGCCCCCGGCGACGCGGCTGAAAGGGGCTGAATCGTCGGCACTGCCGCCGAACAGGTAGCGTCCGCTGCCGTCGGTACTGTTGGCCACGCTGATCATGCCGTCCAGGATCGAACGCAGCTCGGCGGCGATCGCGCTGCGATCGGCATCGGACAGGCTGCCGTTGTTGGCCTGGATGGTGAGCTCGCTGACCCGGGTCATGTAGTCGCCGGCCTGCGCCAGGATGTTTTCCTGCAGCCCCAGGCGATTGGCGACCGTGTTGGCGTTCTTGCCGAAACGCTCCAGCTCGGCCAGGGTGCGATCCAGGCCGACCGCGCTGCCGGCGGCGACCGGGTCGTCCTTGGCGGTGACCAGCTTCTGCCCGGAAGCGAGCTGCTCCTGCAGCGAATTGAGCTGCTTCTGCCGCGCCAGCATGCCCGACAGGGACTGGCTGTACATCATTCCGGTGGAGATTCGATCGGTCATCAGCGCACCGCGTTGAGGATGGACTGGAACATCGTGTCGGCCGTGGAAATGATCTGCGCGGCCGCCTGGTAGGCCTGTTGCAGGCGCAGCATGTTCGCCGCCTCCTCGTCCAGGTTCACCCCGGAGATCGAATCGCGCAGCGCCTGCGCGTCGTCGTGGATCACCTGCTGGGCGTCGTACGAGTACTGGGCCTGGCGCGCGGCCGAACCGACCATCGTGGTCAGTCCGCCCATCGCGCCGTTGAGGCTGATGGTGCCGCCGTTGAGTACGCGCGCATCATCCAGGTTGGCCAGCAGCGCGGCGTTGCCGTTGTCGCCGGAACGGGCGCTGGTGCGGCCGATGCGGAACTGGTCCCCGGCAGCCGGCGCGCCGTCCAGGCTCACGCTCCAGCCGTTGGCGCTGATCGTCTGCCCCGGGGTGAACGCGAACGGACCGGCACCGTCGATGGTGTACTGGCCTGCGTCGAGGAATTCGATCACCGCGTCGTCGAGCAGGTTGGCGTCCCCGGCGTCGACGACCTTCAGGCCTTTCAGCGCGCCGGTGCCGACGTTGTCCAGGTCCGCCTTGCCCGAAACCGGGCTGGCCGCGGCGATCCGCGACGGATCGCTGATCGCCACGCTCATCCCCGCTGCGACGCCGGCGGTGGGCTGGAGCAGGAAGCGGTCGCCCGCGACAGGCGGCGGGGTCGTGGAAACGACCAGGGCGATGCCATCCACCAGCAGCGGATCGGCGCTGGTGCCGGTGCCGGCCAGGGCCACGGCCACGCCGGTGTCGGCGCGCGTCGCGGTCCAGGCGCCGCCGTCGAAACGCAGCACGAGGTTCTGCCCGGTGACGGCGCCGGCGTCGGCCAGGGTCGCCTGCAGGCCCGCGCCGCTGGCGTTGCCCCCGTGCCCGCTGACCTTCGGCGCGGGCAGCGAGAAGAAGTCGCCGCCCATGTCGCCGTACAGGTCCATGCCGGCGCGATGGCCGGTGTTGAACGTGTCGGCCATGGCGACGGCGATGCGGCCCAGTTCGGCCATCGCCGGATCGAGCACCGACGCGCGGAATTCGGCCAATCCGCCCATGCGCCCGCCGAGCGTCCGCTGGTCCAGGGCCACGGTCGTGCCCTGGCTGCTCAACGCCAGTTGCAGGCGTTCGGGACGGTAGGGATCGGCGACGGTGGTGACGGACGAGGGCTGGTTGCCGACCACCAGCGGCTGCCCGCCGGCGGTGAAGACATTGAGCATCCCGCCGTCCTGGACCACGGCGGTGCCGCCGGTATAGCCGACCAGCTCGCTGACCAGCCGATCGCGGCGGTCGAGCAGGTCAGGGGAAGCGCCCGCCAGGTTGCCGCCGATGGATTCGTTGATCCGCGCGATCTCCCCGGCGAGCCGGTTGATCTCCTGCGCGCCGGCGACCAGGCCGTTGTTGACCTCCGCGTCCAGCGACTGCAGTTGCCCGTCGAGTTGGCGGAAGCGCGTCGCCAGCGAGCCGGCCTGGGCAAGCAGGTCCTGGCGCTCGGCGGTGCCGGCCGCGTTGGAAGACAGTGCGCTGACCGAATCGAAGAAGTTGGACCACAGGCCGGCGACATTGGTGGCCTTGTCGGAGAACAGCTTGTCGACCCGGTTGGACAGGCCCGACAGCTGCTCCAGGCGCGCCAGTTCGCCGCCGCTGTCGAGCAGTCGCGAAGTGGCCAGCTGGTCGGCGATGCGCTGGATGTCGGCGATCTTCACCCCGTTGCCGACCTGGCCATAGCCGTAGTCGGTCGGGTTGCGCGTGGCGAACTCGACCCTTTGCCGGCTGTAGCCTTCGGTGTTGACGTTGGCGACGTTGTGGCTGACGGTGGAAAGCGCCCGCTGGAATGCGATCAGCGCGCCGGTACCGGTGGACAGGACGGACATCGGGCTTATCTCCGGAAGGCGGCGTCGAGGGAGCCGAGCGCGCCGGCGGCGGTGGCCACGACGGCGCCGGCGCCGGTGGCCGCATCGGCCCCCGTGCGCGCGGCGACGCCGGCGATCGCCTGCACCGCGCGGCCGATGGTCGGGCCGTTGGCGATCGAGGCGATCTTGGCCGCGTAGGAAGGATCGGTGGCATAGCCGGCGCTCTGCAAAGCCTGGGCGAAGCGCTTCACGTCGCCGCCGGACTGCAGGGCCTGGCGGTAGCGCGGGTTGTTCTTCAGCATCCGCACGTAGTCGGCGAAGCTTTCGGCCGGCGAGGCGTAGGCGCGGAAGTCGGCGGTCTCGCTGACGCGCCGGCCGTCGACGAATTCGTGGGTGCCGCTGGTGACGCGCTCGCCCTTCCAGCCGGTGGCCTTGATCCCGAACAGGTTGTGCGCGCTGGCACCGTCGCCGCGCTCGATCTGCTTGCGGCCCCAGCCGGTCTCCAGCGCGGCCTGGGCGACGAGCGCGCGGGCATCCACGCCCAGCTCCTTTGCCGCGGCCTGGGCGTGGTGCCAGATCTTGGCCACGAACTGTTCGGGGCTGCGCGGCGCGAAGCTGGCGGCAGCCTCGCTCGCGGCGGCAGCATCGGTCGTGCCGGTTGCCGCGGCGGCGGGCGTGGCCATCAGCCGCGCGACCAGTGCGTCCAGCGGCGACGTGGACGCGGACGCGCCGCCGTCGCTATCGCGACCGGCGATCAGGTCCAGGGCGCGATCGACTTCCGCGGTGGAGGTGTTGTCGCTGGCGCCGACGCGCGAATAGGCCAGCGCCGCGGCTGCGGCCCGGGTCGGGCCCGGCCGCGCGTCGACCGCGCCCGGCAACTGCGTGTCCAGCGCCGGTGCGGCCTGCGGGGCGACGCCGGACTGGCGGCCGAGCTGGCGCGCGATCATCGGCGCCAGGCCCAGTCCCTTGCCCTCGGTCAGGGCCTTGGACAGTTGCTGGTCGTAGAGGTCGCGGAAGGTCTGGTTCTCGCCGGGGAACAGCGAATCGCCGAAGCTGGCGTCGCGCATGCTCTTGACCAGCATCTGCGCGAACTGGCCCTCGAGCTGGCGCGCGACCTGGTCGATGCGCGCGGCATCGGGCCGGTTCGTGCTGGCCAGTTCGATCGGTGAGGGCGCCCCGATACGCATCAGATCACTTCCAGCTCCGCGCGCAGCGCACCGGCCTGGCGCAAGGCTTCCAGGATCGCGATCAGGTCGCCCGGAGCGGCACCGACTTCGTTCACCGCGCGCACGATCTCGTCCAGGGTGGTGCCACCCTCGAACTTGAACATGCGGCTGCCCTCCTGCGAGGTGCTGACGGTCGAGGAGGGCGTGGCCACGGTCTGGCCGCCACCGAAGGCGTTGGGCTGGCTGACGTCCACCGCTTCGCTGATGGTCACGGTGAGGGCGCCGTGGGCGACCGCGGCCGGCATCACCCGCACCTGCGCGCCGATGACCACGGTGCCGGTGCGCGCGTTGACGATGACCTTGGCCGGTGCGGTGCCGGGGGTGAGCTCGAGGTTCTCCACGCGCGCCAGGAAACCGATGCGCGCGCCCGGGTCCGACGGTGCGGCCACCGACACGGTGACGCCGTCGACCGCGCGCGCCGCACCGGAACCGAATGCGCCGTTCAACGCGTCGACCATGCGCGAGACGGTGGTGAAATCGTTCTGGTGCAGGTTCAGGGTGATGTCGCCACCGGAATCCAGCGCGCTGGGCACCGCGCGCTCGACCGTGGCGCCGTTGGGAATGCGGCCGACGCTGGGCACGTTCACCGACACGCGCGAACCGTCCTTGCCCTGTGCGCCGAAGCCGCCGACCACCAGGTTGCCCTGGGCGATCGCGTAGACCTGGCCGTCGGCACCCTTCATCGGCGCCATCAGCAGCGAGCCGCCGCGCAGCGAGACCGCGTTGCCGATCGAGGACACGGTGATGTCGATGGTCTGGCCGGGCTTGGCGAACGGCGGCAGCTCGGCGTGGATCGCCACCGCCGCCACGTTCTTGAGCTGCGGATTGACGTTCGGCGGGACATTGACGCCCAGCTCGCCGAGCATGTTCTTCAGGCTCTGCACGGTGAAGGGCGCCTGGCTGGTGCGGTCGCCGGAGTTGTCCAGGCCGACCACCAGGCCGTAGCCGACCAGCGCGTTGCCGCGCACGCCGCCGACCTGGGCCAGGTCCTTGATCCGCTCGGCATGCGCCGCCGGAAGGAACGCGGCCAGCAGCGCAAGAGCGAAGAGGATTTTCCCATTGAACCCCCGCACATGGATGTGCGGGCTCTTGCGAGGGACTCGCATGTCATCGTACGGGCTTTTGCGAAGGACTCGCATATAGGGCTCTCAGTAGGGATACAGGCGCGTGTTGAAGAAGCGGCCCAGCCAGCCCATCGCGTTGGACTGGGCGATCGCGCCGCGGCCGCCGTAGACGATCCGCGCTTCGCCGACGCGGCTGGAAGGCACGCTGTTGTCCAGGTTGATGTCGGCCGGACGCACGACCCCCTGGATCTGGACCAGTTCGTCGCCCTGGTTCAGGCGCATGTTCTTCTGGCCCTGCACGACCAGGTTGCCGTTGGGCAGGCGCTGGATCACGGTGACGGTCACGCTGCCCTGCAGCCGGTTGCTCTGGCTGCTCTTGCCCTGGCCGTCGAAGTCGCGCTCGCCGCTGATCGTGGCCGACAGGATGTCGCGGCCGTTGTACGTCACCGGTGCGCCGAGGATCTCCGGCGCCGACATGCTGATGTCGCTGGTCTTGCCGACCTGGGTGGTGGCGCTGGTCTGCGCCGTGGTGGATTCGACCAGGTTGATGGTGAGCAGGTCGCCGACGTCGCGCGCGATGCGGTCCGAGTACAGCGACAGGCCGGGACCTGCCTGGTAGATCGCACCCGGCGTGGCCTGCGCGACGGGGGCGACCACCGGCACGACCGGCGCCATCGCCGGATAGGGGCGCACGTCGCCGGCGGCGACGCAGCCACCGAGCAGCAGCGTGGCGCACGGGAAGGCGAGGGCGGTCAGGACGTGGGTCTTCATGGCGGTGTCTCCTGCGGCGCCGTGGCGGCCGTCAGACGTTGCTGTTCAGATAGCCGAGCATCGAGTCGGTGGTGGAGATGGCCTTGGCATTCATCTCGTAGGCGCGCTGGGTCTCGATCATGCTGACCAGCTCCTCGACCACGTTGACGTTGCTGCCTTCCAGAGAACCCTGCACGACCAGGCCCAGGCCGTTGAGGCCGGGCGTGCCGTTCTGGGCGGGGCCCGATGCGGTGGTCTCGACGTAGAGGTTCTCGCCGCGCGCCTGCAGGCCCGCGGGATTGATGAAATCGGTGACGCTCAGCGAGCCCACTTCCAGCGACTGGCCTTCGCCGGCCATCTGCACGGTCACCGTGCCGTCGTTGCCGATGGTCATCGACTGCGCGCCCTCGGGGATCTGGATGCCCGGCTGCACCGGATAGCCGCTGCTGGTGACCAGCTCGCCCTGGGCGTTGACCTGGAAGCTGCCGTCGCGGGTATAGGCCGAGCTGCCGTCGGGCATCAGCACCTCGAAGAAGCCGCGGCCGTTGATCATCACGTCCAGCGAGCGTCCGGTCTGCTGCGGGTTGCCCTGCTGGAAATCCTTGGAGGTCGAGACCACGCGCACACCGGTTCCCAGCTGCAGGCCGGACGGAAGCTGGGTCTGCGCCGAGGTCGAGCCGCCGGGTTGGCGCAGCTGCTGGTACAGCAGGTCCTCGAAGTTGGCGCGGTCGCGCTTGAACCCGGTGGTGTTGGTGTTGGCCAGGTTGTTGGAGACCACCGACATGCGCGTCTGCTGCGCATCCAAGCCGGTCTTGGCGACCCAGAGTGCCTGATTCATGGCGCGATACCTCGTGAGGCGGATTGACGCCGGTGCAGATGCATGCGGCGTGCCAGAACGGGGCCGGGGGATCGGCGGGGGCTGAGATGACCTGGCGCGCAGGTAGGAAGCGCCGGCGGTGGCCGGCTTCGGGCCGAGCCGCGGCTCCGCTCAAATCCGAATGCCGTGGCCCTGCTTTTGTAGGAGCGGGCATGACCGCGACCCGAGGGCTTCGGTACAGGCGATGTCCTCGAGGTTCCAGCGCCCGTGTCGCGGTCATGCCCGCTCCTACAGGAAAGCGCCCGGTCACTGGCGACGCGTGTCGTAGAACGAAGCCACGCCCTGGAAGCGACCCGAGGCCGTCGTGTCCTGGGGATAGGGCGCAAGCAGCACAGGGATGTGCTGCGCTCGCTCCTCGGAGGCTGGACGCCGGAGCGGAGCGATGCGCGCTATCCCCAGGGCACGGCGGCCCCTTCCGAAGCGGGAGCTCTTGCTGCAGCGCCCTCCGACACCGCGGCCCGTTTGACGGCAGCGCCTTGCGCCTTGCGGACCCTACGCCAAGCCTTCCCGGATGCCGGCCTCAGCCGCCCAGGCGCAGCAGCGAGTTGGAGGCCTGCGCGTTGTCGTCGCCGCGCTGGATCACCTTGACCTGCATTTCGAACTGGCGTTGCAGCTGGATCATCTGCACCAGCGCACCGGCCGCATCGACGTTGCTCTGCTCGAGCGCGCCGGTGGCCATCACCGCGCCCGGCGCCTGCGCGAGTGGCTGGCGCGGGTCGGTGTTGCGCATCAGCCCGTCCAGCCCGCGGGCGAGCCGGTCGGGCGTGGCTTCCACCACCTTCAGCCGACCGACGATGGCCATCGTGTCGGCGCCTTCGCCCAGCGGCACGATCGAGATCGTGCCGTCCTGGCCGATTTCCAGCGACTGGTGCGGGGGCAGGGCGATCGGGTTGCCTTCCTGGTCCAGCAAGGCGCGCCCGCCGGCGGTGACCAGCTGCCCGTTCGGGGTCAGCGACAGGTTCCCGGCGCGCGTGTAGGCCTCGCTTCCGTCGGGTGCCTGCACGGCCAGCCAGCGGTCGGCCTGCAGCGAGACGTCCAGCGGATTTCCGGTGACCTGCTGCGCACCGGCGCGGGCGTCGAAGCCCTCGTCGATGTGCATGGCCGCGGTGCGCGACGCGTAGCCCGGTCCACGCACCGGAAAGGCCTCGGTGTTGGCCAGCGCGGCCTTGAAGCCGGCGGTGTCGGCGTTGGCGAGGTTGTGCGACACCGTGCCCTGCGCCTGCAGGGTGGCGCGCGCACCGGTCATCGCGACATAGAGGGCCTTGTCCATGCGGGGTCTCTTCTCGGTCTACAGGCAGGTTGCGTGCGATCCATCCGCATCAGCGGATGTTGATCACCGTCTGGGTCGCCTGGTCCTGGGTGGAGATCATCTGCGCGTTGGCCTGGAAGTTGCGCTGGGCCACGATCATGTTCACCAGCTGCTCGGTCAGGTCCACGGTCGACGACTCCAGCGCGCCGGCCTGGATCTGGCCGAAGTCCGAGCTGTCCGGCGCACCGGTGCGCGGCGTGCCCGACGCGTGGGTCGCGCCCCACTGGTTGTTGCCCTGCGACTGCAGGCCCTGCGGATTGACGAAGTTGGTCAGCACGACCTGTCCCAGGGCCACGTCGTCGCCGTTGGTGTAGCGGGCGAACACCACGCCGTCCTCGGCCACGCTGATCTCGCTGAGCTTGCCTGCGGCATAACCGTCCTGGTGCACGTCGCGCAGGGCGAAGCTGCCGCCGTACTGGGTGCTTCCGGACAGGTCCAGGGTCATGTTGAGCACGCCGGCGCCGGTGCCCGGCGTGTACGGGTCCATCACGACCTGGCCGTTGGCCGGGGTCAGCAGCGTGCCGGTGGAGGAGAACTGCAGCGTGGTCGGCGCGCCGACCGCAGTGCCGTCGACGTAGTTGTGGACCTGCCACTCGTTGGGCGTGGCGGTCTTGACGAAGTACGAGGTCTGCACGTGGCTCACGCCCAGCGAGTCGTACACGGTGACGCCGCCGCTGGAGGAGGTGTAGCTGTTCGGGTCGGCCGGGTCGAACGGCGTGGTGACCGGGGCCGCGGCGTTGCCCGGCAAGGTCACCATCAGGTCGACGCTGGAGGTCTGCGCCGGCGGACTGTCGGTGGTCAGCAGCTGCAGGTCGCTCAGGCGGCCCACGTCGAAGCCGTTGCCGCCGGCGTTGGGCGCGAACACCTGCAGGCGCGCACCGTCCGGCGTCACCACGAAACCCTGGTTGTCGGTCTGGAAGTTGCCGGCGCGCGTGTACAGCGTGTTGCCGTTCTTGTTCACCGTGAAGAAACCTTCGCCGTCGACCGCGAAATCCAGGCTGCGCCCGGTCGGGTCGATGTTGCCTTGCGAGAACTGCTGGGCGACGTTGCTGACCTTCACGCCGGCGCCGATCGCGTTGCGCGACAGGCCGTAGGTCGTGTACGAGAACAGGTCGGCGAATTCGGCGCGCGATTCCTTGTAGCCGGTCGTGTTGACGTTGGCGATGTTGTTCGCGGTGACGTTGAGGTCGGAATTGGCCGCGTTGATGCCGGACAGTGAAGTGTTGAAGCTCATGGCGGACTCCTGGATGAAGTCTTGCGTGTCGCGTGCGGGAAGGAGGCTCAGCTGACGCGGAGCACGTAGTCGAGGGGAACGGTGCCCAGTCCGGGCAGGTCGAGGTAGAGGCCGTCGGTACCGACGGTGACGCTGTCGACGGTGCCCTTCACGTAGGTGTCGACCTTGGTGTTGGTGCCGTCGCTGCCGGCGTGGCTGGCGGTGATGCCGTAGCTGCCGGCGGGCAGGCGGTTGCCGAGCGCGTCCTTGCCGTCCCAGTTGAACGCGACTTCGCCGGCCTTGGTCGCGGCGAGGGTGAAGTCGTGCACCTTCTGGCCGTTGGCATCGGTGATGGTGAAGGTCACGTTGCCGGCGCCGGGTGCGGCGACCGCGCCGCTGGCGCCACCGTCGGCGCCGAGCGCGAGCTTGGACGAGGGCACCAGCACCTGGCGGCCGACCAGCGCCGCACCCCGCAGCACCTGGTCGTTGCCCAGCGAGGTGGAGAAGCCCTGCACCTGCGAGTTGAGGTCCTGGATGCCCTGCACGGTCGAGAACTGCGCGAGCTGGCCGAGGAAGGCACTGTTCTCCATCGGCTTGAGCGGATCCTGGTGCTGGAGCTGCTCGGTCATCAGGCGCAGGAAGTCGGCCTGGCCCAGCGACTCCTCCTTCTTCTTGGTGGAGGTGTTGCCGGTCATCCCGAGGCTGGAATAGATATCGCTGCCAATCGTGCTCATGCGCGGGTTCCTCAGCGGCCCATCGTCAGGGTGGCCAGGGCGAGATCCTTGGCCGTGTTGATGACTTCCACGCCAGCCTGGTAGTTGCGCGAAGCGGAAATGAGGTTGACCATCTGCGCGACCGGATCGACGTCGGGCGAGAACACGTAGCCGTCGGCGTCGGCCAGCGGATGGCCCGGTTCGTAGCGGCGCACCGGCGGTGCTTCGCTTTGCGCGATCTCGCGCACGCGCACGCCGGTGAGGCTGGGGTCGCGGCTGTTGGCCTGGGCCTGGAACACCGGCTCCAGCGGCTTGTAGACCGCATCGGCCGAACCGGCCACCGAGTCGGCATTGGCCAGGTTGCTGGCGATGGTGCTCAGGCGCACGGACTGCGCCTGCAGCGCGGAGCCGGCGACGTCGAAGATCGGCAGGTTGCTCATGGCGGCGACGTGTTCCCTGTGGGCCGGTCTTACTGGCCGGTGATGGCGGTGAGCAGCGTGCGCACCTTGGATTCGAGGAAGCTCAGCGACGCGCGGTATTCCAGTGCGGCGCGGCCGTAGGCGGCGCGCTCGGCATCCGGATCGACGGTGTTGCCGTCGAGGCTGGGCTGGCTGGACTGGCGGGTGAGCTGGAACGGCAGCTGGCCGGTGGCGATCGCATCGGACAGGTGGCCCTCGCGGGTCGTGGCCAGGCCCGTGGCCGGCGCCAGGCCTTCGCGTTGCATCCGCGCCGCGCCCAGCGCGGCGTTGAAGTCCATGTCCTGGGCCTTGTAGCCGGGCGTATCCGCGTTCGCCAGGTTGCTGGCGATGAGCTTCATCCGCTGCTCGCGCAGGGGCAAGGCGTCGGCGTGGACACCCATGTAGGAAGAGATCGGATTGGACATGCTGCCTCCGGACGGACCGTTGCCGTCACACAGGCAAGCGCCGTGCCAGAAGGAGCGGGAGGGCCGCCTGCCGGGGCCGTGAACCGCGCCGCCGGTGGGCCTCAGGCCGCGCGGGCGACCTGGTGCAGCCGCGCCAGCACGTGCTCGGCGAGCTCGTGCGGGCTGTACTTGGCGACGAAGGCGTTGGCGCCCACGCGCTCGACCATGGCGTTGTTGAACACGCCCGACAGCGAGGTGTGCAGCAGCACGTACAGGCCGGCCAGCCCGGGGTGGCGACGGATTTCCGTCGTCAGGGTGTAGCCGTCCATGGCCGGCATCTCGATGTCGGAGATGACCATGGCGTAGCGTTCGGCCGGGTTCTCGCCGGCAGCGTGCACCTGCAAGAGGTGGTCCAGCGCCTGGCGGCCGTCGGAGAGCAGGGTGACGCCCACGCCGAGCTGGTCCAGCACGCTGCGGATCTGCTGCCGGGCCACGCGCGAGTCGTCCACCACCAGCACCTGCAGCGGCGGGGCGTCGGCGGGCAGCGCCAGCGCGGGGTCCAGGGTCGCGTCCATCCGCGCCTGGGTGATGTCGGCCAGCACGCTTTCCACGTCGATGACCTGGATCAGCGCATCCTGGAAGCGGGTGACCGCGGTCAGGTAGCTGGCCTGCGCGCCCAGGTCCGGCGGCGGGTGGATGTCTTCCACCGCGATGTTGACGATCCGCTCCACGTCGCTGACCAGGAAACCCTGGACCGAACGGTTGAATTCGGTCACCACCAGGTAGTGCGTGCTCTCGCCATCGCCGGACCCATCGCGCTCGGGATGGCCGATGGCCAGGCCCAGGTCCAGCACCGGCACCGAGCGGCCGCGCACGTCGGCCACGCCGGCGAACTGGGGTGGCAGCCCCGGAAGCTGGAACAGCGCCGGCCGGCGCAGCACTTCCTGCACCTTGAACACGTTCACGCCGAACAGCTGGCGGCCGCCGAGCCGGAACAGCAGCAGGGCCAGCCGGTTGTGGCCGGCGAGCCGGGTCCTCTGGTCGATGCGGTTGAGCAGGTTGTGCGCCATGTGCCCGGTATCGGCGCCGACGGCGATGGCTTGAGCGGGCGGGCGGGGTCGCGGCGGCACGCCGCTTGCATGGTCGTTGCCACGACATTCCATGGGAGGCCGCCGTGCTCCTGATGCGCTCGATGCTCATGTTCCTGCTGGCGCTGCCGATGACGGTGGCGCTGGCTGCCGGTGGCTTCCAGCCGGTGGAGTCGATCCGTGCCGCCGCGCTGGGCGCGGTGCCGGGCGGCCAGGCCGAGGCCAGCCTCGACCCGGCCCTGCGCATGCCCGCCTGCGCGCAGGCGCTGCAGGCGCAGCAGGCCACCGCTGGCACGGTCGAGGTCGCTTGCCCGGATGGCTGGCGGCTGTTCGTGCCGGTCAAGCTGCGACGCACCCAGCCGGTGCTGGTCCTGGCCCGTGGCGTGGCCGCGGGCGAGCCCATACCGGCCGACGCGCTGGCCACCGAGACCCGCGATACCTCGCGGATCGCCGGTGCCGCCCTGTCCGATGCCGGGCAGGCCGTCGGCCAGGTGGCCCGGCGTGTCCTGCCGGCGGGGACGGTTCTTTCCGCCGGCGACCTGGTCGCACCGCGGCTGGTGCGCCGGGGCGACCAGGTGGCGCTGGTGTCGCGCCGGGGCGGCGTGGAAGTGCGGGTCTCCGGCCGCGCCCTGGGCGATGCCGGCGAGAACGAGCGCGTGGCGGTCGAGAACCTGTCATCGCGGCGGGTCCTGCAGGGCAGGGTCGGTCCCGGCGGCGAGGTCCTGGTGACCCGATGAAAGACTTCGCAAGCGCCGCTCCGGACACGCCGAAGGCGACCGCCGGAAATATTTTCGACCCGGGCCTAAAGTTCTCCCGCTCCCTTGCCGATACCCCCGGCGTACCCCGCAAGAAGGACTCACCGTGATGAGCCAGAAGATCGAAGGCACCCCGCCCCCGGCCGTGCGCAGCACCGGTCCGGTCGGTGGCCGCATCGCGCCCGCAGGCGCCGATCGCTCCAACCCGGTCGAAGCCAGCCAGCCCGGCGACAGCCTGCGCCTGACCGGCGAGGCCACCAGCCTGCAGGCCCTGCAGCGCGAGCTGTCGGCCGCCCCGGCGATCGACCAGGCCCGCGTGGCCGAGGTCAAGCAGGCGCTGGAATCGGGCACCTACCGCATCGATCCGGCGAAGATCGCCGAGCGCATGCTGGACCTGGACAAGCAGCTGGGCGGCGGCTGATCGATGGACGCCCCGGCCACCAGCGACGAGGCGCTCGACCGCCTGGCCGCGGCGCTCGCCGACGAGCGCCGGGCCCTGCTGGGCCACGACATCGAACTGCTGGTGCGCTCCACCCACGACAAGCTGGCGGCGCTACGCCGGCTGGAAGCGGACCTGCCCGGCGGCATCGCCGAGCGCCTGGCCGAACTGGCCGAGACCAACCGCAGCAATGGCGCACTGCTGGCGCGCCGCCGGCGCGAGGTCAACTGGGCGCTGCGCCACCTCGGCCGCGCCGAAAGCGCGCCGGCCTACGACGCGCAGGGCCAGGCCCAGCAGCTGCAGGCGCGCCGCGAACTGGCGGTGGTGTGATCGCCGCACGCGGCTGCCGATGCGCAGCCGGCTAGAATCGGATGCTGCGAACCCTGCTGGCAGTGCCGTGACCGAAACTCCAGACGCAGCACGCGTCCCCTCCGTGCAGACCATCCAGGCCCTGAGCGACCGCATGCTCGAGGGCGTGCTGCTGTATGGCGCCGACAGTCGCCTGCTCTACGCCAATCCGTCGGCGCATGCGCTGTGCCGGGAATGCTATCCACGCGACCTCGCCAGCGGCCTGAGCCTGGAGCAGCTGCTGCCGCTGGACGCGCTGGTCCAGGCTCGCGCGAGCGGGCGCTGGAACGGCCACCTGTCGTTCGGACAGGACGCGATCCTGATGGTCCACCTCTACTTCGACCAGAACGAGGGCGGCCACTTCCTGGTGGTGATGCAGGACCTGAGGCAGATCCGCTTCTACGAGCAGGACCTGCTGCGCCGCCATGCCGAACTGAACGTGCGCCTGACCGCGGCGCAGGAGAAGCTGCTGCAGGCCGAAAAGCTGGCTTCGATCGGCCAGCTCGCCGCCGGCGTGGCCCACGAGATCAACAACCCGATCGGCTACGTGCATTCCAACCTGGGCAGCCTGCAGGAGTACCTGCACAGCCTGTTCGCGCTGATCGAGGCCTACGAGCGCGCCCTGCGTTCGCCGGACCCGCGCGCGATGATCCCGGAGATCGACCAGACCCGTTCGCGCCTGGACATCGACTTCATCAGCCGCGACCTGCCACAGCTGATGACCGAATCGCGCGAGGGAATCGAGCGGGTGACCCGGATCGTGCGCGACCTGAAGGATTTCTCGCGCAGCGAGCGCGACGAGTCGTGGAAGCTGGTGGACATCCACGCCGGCCTGGAATCCACGCTCAACATCATCTGGAACGAGCTCAAGTACAACACCACGCTGGAGAAGCGCTACGGCACGCTGCCACCGGTGGAGTGCCTGCCGTCCGAGCTCAACCAGGTGTTCATGAACGTGCTGATCAACGCCGGCCAGGCGCTCGGCGAGCGCGGCACGATCCGCGTGGAAACCGGCCACGAGGATGACCACGTCTGGGTCGAGATCGCCGACAGCGGCCCGGGCATCCCGCCCGAGGCACAGCAGCGCATCTTCGATCCGTTCTTCACCACCAAGCCGGTCGGCAAGGGCACCGGCCTGGGCCTGTCGATCTCCTACGGCATCGTCGCCAAGCACCACGGCCGGATCGACGTGGACAGCCGCATCGGCGAAGGCTCGCGTTTCCGGATCGTGCTGCCGGTGCGGCAGCCGCAGCCGGCGGCCTGAAGCGCCCGGGCGATGCTGGGCCCGGCGGAGCGCACCGCGCTCACGCCATCGGCGGGCGCACCTGGTGGGTACGGAACGCCTGGCGGATGTGCTCGCGCAGTTCGTCGTCGTTCCACGGCTTGGTCAGGAACCGGTAGATCGCGCCGCGGTTGATCGCGTCGGTGACCGTGGCCAGGTCGGTGTAGCCGGACAGGACCATGCGCACGGTATCGGGGTAGAGCATCTTCACCCGGCCCAGGAACTCGGTGCCGCTCATGTCGCTCATGCGCTGGTCGGAGAGGATCACCTGCACGTCGTTGGTGGCGAGCAGGTCGAATGCATCGCGCACGTTGCCCGCGGCCAGGATCCGGTAGCCGTCGCGGCGGAACAGGCGCACCAGCGAGCGCAGCACGTTCTCCTCGTCGTCGACCAGCAGCAGGGTCTGGTCCTGCTTGCTGGCGGCGAACAGTTCCGGGCGCAGGTAGCGCCGGCGCAGGGCCAGGCCGGCGGCGTCGGCCGGCATCGGCTCGCCGAACAGGTAGCCCTGGAAGACGTCGCAGTCGCTGCGCCGCAGGTAGCCCAGTTGCGCTTCGGTCTCCACGCCGTTGGCGATCACTTTCATGTTGAGCTGGTGGCCCATCGCGATGATCGCGCGCACGATCGCGGTTTCGCGCTCGCCGGCAGGAGAGCTGCGGATGAAGCTGCGGTCGATCTTGAGCTTGTCGACCGGGTAGCGCACCAGCGCGCTGAGGCTCGAATCGCCGGTGCCGAAGTTGTCCAAGGCCAGGCCCACGCCTTCGCGGCGCAGCGCGACCAGCCCTTCGTAGACCGGGATGACGTTGGCGGCCAGCGCGCTTTCGTTGATCTCCAGCACCAGGCACTCGGGCGGCACGCCGGCCTGGCGCAGCAGGGTGAGCACCTCGTCCGGGAAGCCGGGCCGCTGCAGTTGCAGGGTCGAGACGTTGACCGTGACGAACAGGTCGTCGAAGCCCGATTCGCGCCACAGCCGCAGCTGCTCGATCGCGTTCTCCAGCACCCAGCCACCGATCTGGACGATCACGCCCAGGCGCTCGGCCGTGGGCATGAAGCGCTCGGGCACCAGCAGCCCCAGGCTAGGCGACTGCCAGCGCACCAATGCTTCCATGCCGATCACGCGGCCGTCGCGGGCGCTGATCTCCGGCTGGAAGCGCAGGCGCAGTTCGCCATTGGGGATCGCATCGACGATCTGCCGCGCGATCACGCTTTCGTTGTGGACGTTCTGCAGGCTCTGGCCGCCGTAGAACTGGATGCGCTCGTCGCCATGGGTGGCCTGGCGCGAGGCGATCTCGGCCGTGCGCAGCAGCGTGTCGGCGTCCTGTGCGTGGCCAGGGCACAAGCTCACGCCCAGTTTGACGGTAAGGAACAGGGTGTACGGAAGCACGCTCAGCGGCAGCTCCGCTTCGCGCTGCAGCGCCCAGGCCACGTCGGTCGCATCGGGGCTGCCGGCAACCAGGGGAATCGCGGCGACGAACTCGTCGCTGCCATGCCGCCACAGCCGGCCACGGCCCTCCAGCGAAGCCTCCAGCCGGCGCGCCAGCAGGTCAAGCGCCAGGTCGCCCACGGCCACGCTCATGTTCTCGTTGACCGAGGCGAAGTGGTCGATGTCCAGGTGCACCACCATCAGCGGCGCGCCACCGGCCAGGGCGTCGTCGACCATCGCCTGCAGCGCCGGGTTGGCGGCGCCCAGGCGCGGCGGTGCCGCTACGCCGCCGTGGTCGTATGCGGGCAGGATCGGGGGCATGGCGTTCAGGACGTGGCCTGCTGCGCGTACGGCAGCTGGAGGTGGATGCGGGTGCCGCGGCCGGGCAGGGCGTCGATGCGCAGCTGGCCGCCGACGCTCTGCGCGCGCTCGCGCATGATCACCAGGCCCAGGCCGCTGGCGTCTGCCGGCTCGAAGCCGCGGCCGTCATCTTCGATCCGCAGCCGCAGGCAGGTGCCTTCGCCATCCTCCAGCGCCAGGCTCACGCTGCGCGCACGGGCATGGCGCAGGACGTTGGTCAGTCCCTCCTGGGCGATGCGGAAGCAGGCCTGCTCCACCTCACGCTCCGGGCGCTGCGGCAGGGCCTGGATATCCAGCTCCAGGTGCACCGGCGAGTTGCGCATCAACGTGCCCGCGTGCCAGCGCAAAGCCGCCTCCAGGCCCAGCGCGTCCAGCTGCGGCGGGCGCAGCAGCATGGACAGGTTGCGCAGCTTGTCCAGGGTCGTGTCGGCGGTTTCGGCCAGCGCATGCAGGTCTTCCTGGCGCCGGTCCGCGTCGGCTTCACCCATCGCGGCGTACGCGGACAGCTTCATCGCGGTGATCGCCTGGCCGATGTCGTCGTGCAGCTCGCGGGAGATCGCCCGGCGTTCGTCCTCCTGCGCGGTGAACAGCTGCCGGCCCATTGCCTGCAGTTCCTGGTTGCTGTTGGCCAGGTCGTAGCGCATGCGCTCGGGCTCGCTCAGGTCGCGCATGACCAGCAGCTTGCACTGCTGCCCACCGTAGCGTGCGTCGCTGCACGACAGGGCGACCCGGAAGGTGCTGCCATCCTCGCGGCGCATGCAGGGCGAGGGCTCCTCGCCGGGAACGCCCGACTGCAGGTATTCGCGCAGCCGCACCAGGTCGGGTGCGTCGACCAGCGCCGACAGCGGCTCGCCCAGCAGGCGCTCGCTCTGCCGGGCGAACAGTCCTGCGCAGGCCGGATTGGCGTAGATCACGTGTTCGCCGGACAGGATCATCACGCCATCGGGCAGGATCCTCATCAGTTCCGCGAACTGCTGTTCGCGCTCGCCCAGCAACCGCCGTGTCTGCTGCTCCTCGGTGACGTCCTGCGCGGTTCCACGCAGGAGCCGGCGCCGGTCCTCGTCCACGGCCTGCACGCGCAGGCGCAGCAGGCGCTCCTGCCCGCTGGTGCCGATGAAGGGCAACAGCACGTCCATCTTCTGCGCCTGCCCGCTGGCCAGTTCGTCGAGCAGCTGGTCCAGGCGCGCCTGGTTGACCGGATCGGCGGCGACCAGCACGTCCTGCAATGCGCGGGCCCGGTCGTCGCCACCGGCCTGGCCCAGCAGGTGCTGCAGGATCGGGCTGAAGTGGCCACGACGGGTCTGCGAATCGATCTCGAACGAGCCCAGCCGGGCCAGCCGCTGTGCTTCCTGCAGGCGCGCCATGGCCTGCTCCCGGGAGCGCTGCGATTGCAGCTCCAGGGTACGGTCGAAAGTCACGATCAGGCGGATGCGGTTGCCGCCGACGAAGACCAGTTCCGAACTGCGCATCTCGACGTCGCGATGGCTGCCGTCGCTGGTCCGCAAGCGCTCGATCCGCGCGTAGGGCTGGTCGGGCGCGGCGCGGATGGCGGCCACGCCGGCGTCGTAGTACTCCCGGCTTTCGCTGGGCCACAGCATGTGCATCTCCATGCCGCGCAACTCGCCACGCGACCAGCCCAGGAAGCTGCTGGCCGCCGGGTTGGAATCCAGGATCCGCATCGTCTCCAGGTCGTAGGTCCACATCGGGCTGGGACTGGCCTCGAACATCTCCCGGTAGCGCGACTCGGAATTCACGAGTCGCTGCTGCGCAAGGAGCAGGCGATCGACCAGCGGACGCAGCAGCAGGTACAGCAGCAGGCCGGTGCCCACCATGTAGACCACGCCCTTCCAGCTCTGCAGGCGGGTGACGGTGCGGACGTCGGCGAACAGGCTGGCGATGAGCTGGTCGCTGAACAGGATCCAGCAGATGCCCAGGAGGACGTAGAACAGGGCGATGCGCCACACCAGGCCGCGCGCCTTCGATTCCACCAGTGGCATGCCGACCGCCGGGGCGGGGCCCTGCGTCTCTGGCTTTTCCTGTGCGCGCATCGATCCCCCCGGCGTGGATCGCAAGCATATCAGTGCCCCCGGCGTGCACAGCGCATGCGTGCCCGATGCGGGCGGGCGCACAGGCACGGCTCAACAAACGTCCATGGCGGCCGCTACCTCCTTGACGACCCGCTACGGGCGATTGCATGGAGTGCAGGCATGGACGCGGGTGCGATCGCTAGCCTGATGCAGCATCCGATCGACAGCGCCCTGCTGGTGCTCGATCGCGAGGGCATGCCGTTGGCCGCGAACCCGGCCGCGCAGGCGCTGGGCCTGCAGCATGCGGCGGCCCGCTATGCGCCGATGCTGCAGGACCTGCGCCGGATCCTGGCCGCCGACGGCCTGCAGGCAGTGGCCTGCAGCCTGCCGGGGCCGCAACGCCGGCTCGATGGATGGCTGCGCGCGGTGCGCGCGCCGGAAGGGGGCGTGCTGGCCTACACCCTGGGGATCCCTGATCCGGAAGGCGTCGGCCGCTGGCAGGTGGCGCTGGACAGTGCCGGGCATGGCCTGTGGGACTGGGACATCGCCGCCAACCGCCTGTTCCGCTCGGAGAGCTGGCTGGCGATGCTTGGATACACCGCCGACGACGCGCCTGATACCAGCCTGGAGTCGGCGCTGTCGCTGGTCCATCCCGACGACATCGAGCGCGTGCGCCGTGGCGTGCAGGCGCACCTGGACGGGCATGCCGGGGTCTATGCCGGCGAGCACCGCGTGCGCCACCGCGACGGCAGCTGGCGCTGGGTCCGCGACAGCGGGCGCGTCGTGGCCTGGTCGGCCGACGGCCGGCCCTTGCGGATGGTCGGTACCCATACCGCGATCGAAGAACAGAAGCAGCTCGAGACCGAGTTGCGCAGGCAGCAGGCGCTGCTCGAGGACGTCCAGCGCGTCGCCGCGATGGTGCCGTGGTCCTGGGATCCGCGCAGCGACAGCGGCTGGTGGCCGGCGGATCTCTACCACCTGGCCGGCCATCCGTTCCAGCCGCGCGACAGCGCCCGGGCCTGGTTGCGGCGGCTGCCGCGCGCGGCAGCCTCGACGCTGCGTGGCGCGTGGCGGCGCATGCGCCGCGACGGCCAGCCGGTGCACTTCCACCTGGAAGTGGGCGATGCGCTGGGTGCGCCCCTGCAGCTGCAGGCGTGGGCGCGCCCGGAAATGGACGCGGACGGGCACATCGTCCGCGTGCTCGGCCAGGTCCAGGACGTGACCGCGCAGCGCAACGCCGATGCACTGCTGCGCTGGCGTACCGAACTGCTGGACCGGGTCTCGTCGCTGGGCCACATCGGCGGCTGCGAGATCGAGCCGGTCAGCCGGCGCGTGCAGTGGACCGAAGAATGCTGCCGCATCCACGGCATGCCGCCGGGCCCGCTGGGCCTGGACGATGCCCTGGCGCTGTACACGCGCGACTCGCGCGAGGCGTTCGAGGCCGCGTTGGCGCGGCTGGTCGAAGGCGGTCCGCCCGAACAACTGGAGCTGTGCTTCTACCGCCACAGCGGACAACGCGTGTGGGTGCAGGTCCTGGTCGAGATGGATACGCGCCAGGGCCTGGCGCCGCGGCTGGTCGCGCTGTACCGCGACATCACCCGCGAGCGCGAGACCAGCGAGCGGATCGAACTGCTCTCGCATTACGACCTCCTCACGGGACTGCCGAACCGCTTCCTGCTGCGCGCCCAGGCCGAGGAGGCGATCATGGCGGCGCAGGACGAAGCAGGCGAGGGAGGCCTGTCGTTGCTGCTGGTGGACCTGGACGGCTTCAAGAACATCAACGATTCGTTCGGCCATGCGGCCGGCGACGCCATGCTCAAGGCCGCCGCCGGGCGCATGCACCACGCGCTCGGAAACGGCGAGTTCTTCGGCCGGCTTGGCGGCGACGAATTCCTCGTCGCGCTGCGCGGGCCGACCGACCCGGATGCCGCCGAGGCACTGGCGGCGAGGCTGATCGCCGCGCTCTCCGAGCCGCTGGCCTTCGGCAGCGAACAGCTCAAGGTCGGCGCCAGCGTCGGCATCGCGCTGCTCGGCCGCGACGGCGATGCCTTCGACGACCTGCTGCGCGCGGCGCATGCCGCGCTGCGGGCCGCGCGCGAACGCGGCCGCAACAGCTGGCAGCTGCACAACCAGGACATCCACCGCCAGACGCGGCGCCGGCTCGAGATCGAGCATTCGCTGCGCGGGGCGCTGGAACGCGAGGAATTCAGCCTGGTCTACCAGCCGCAGGTCAGCCTGCGCGATGGGCAGGCGCCGGGCATCGAGGCCCTGCTGCGCTGGCACCGGCCCGCCGGCCATTGCCATCCGGGCGAGTTCATCCCGGTGGCCGAGCAGTGCGGCGAGATCGTGCGGCTGGGCGAGTGGGTGATCGCACAGGCCTGTCGCCAGGCCGTGGCCTGGCATGCGGCCGGGCTCGATTTCGGCCGGATCGCGGTCAATGTCTCCGGCGTGCAGCTGCGCGACCGCGGTTTCGCCGAGCGCGTGGTGACCCTGTGCCAGCGCGCCGGCTGGCCGCCGGGCCGGTTGGAACTCGAGTTGACCGAGTCGGCCCTGATCGTGGACAGCGACAACGTCCGGCACTGCTTCCAGGTGTTCGAACGCCATGGCGTGCAGCTGGCGGTGGACGATTTCGGCACCGGCTTCTCCAACCTGCAGTACCTCAACCGATTCCCGGTGCAGCGCCTGAAGATCGACCGCAGCTTCGTCACCGACATGCTGCGTGATGCCAATGCCGGTGAAGTCACCCAGGCCATCATCCACCTGGGCCATGCGCTGGGCATGCGCGTGGTCGCCGAAGGGGTGGAAACGCTGGAAGAACAGGCGCAGCTCGCCCGCTGGGGCTGCGACGAGATCCAGGGCTACCTGTACACGCGGCCGCTGCCGCCACGCGAACTGGCGCAGTGGCTGCGCCAGCTGTCGCCCGAGGCCGGCCCTGCCGGCTGGACCGCGGGCCTGGCATCGCACGGCCGCTGAGGACTCCCCCGGGATATGGAAAGGGCTGCCGGTGGCGGCCCTTTTTTTTGTGGAAGGGATCTGGAGGTCACGTGCTTGCGTGGTCGGTACCGAAGCCGATCTGCGCAGGTGCGCAGGCCCGGTCACGTCAGCATCGCGAGGACGCCTGAGGCTTCCCCGGGGCACGCGTTGCAACCGGGAGGCGGTGCGGGCTGCAGGCGGCGCGCGCCTGGCGCGTTGCGATGACGGCGTCAGCCTGCCGAAGCCTCAGCCGGTCGAGGAGTCCAGGTCCCAATCGATGCAGGCGGCCAGCACGTCGGCCATCTGCTTCGCGTCCACCAGCGCCCGTGCCGCTCCGATCTCGTCGTTGGCGAGCTGCTCCAGGCGGGACAGGACCGCCTTGCGGGCGGCGGGGGAGGCAGCTTCACTCCCGGCGTTCGCCGTCGCCACCGACTGATCGGGTGCCGGGACAGGGGCGGCTTCCATGGCCGCCTCGCTGCCGGCAAAGGCCAAGGCCCCGGCTTGGGGCCGGGGCCTGGCGGGGAGGGCCGCACCGGTATCGCGCGACGGCATCCCGTAATGTTCCATCTCAGAACAGCTCGACGGTACCGGCACCCATGCTCTGCTGGGCCACCGGCTTGTGCGGCGGCTGTTCCCAGTCGCCGCGCAGGTCGCGCAGGCGCTGGCCCAGGCGCTGCAATGCGCGCATCACGTCCTCGTCGGCCGCGCCGTTGCTGCGATGGAGCAGCTCCTGCAGGGCCAGCGCTTCGCGGTTGATCGCATCGAGGCGGTCCAGGTGCACGTGTGCGCCGCCCAGGGCCTGGGTGGCGATGTCCTCGAACTGCAGGGCGCGCACCGCTTCGGCGACGGAGCCGTCGATGGCACGGCCGCATTCGGAGATCTCGCGCATGCCATCGCCCAGCGAGCTGTTGATCGCCGCGACGTTCTGCAGCATCTGCGCGGCTTCGGCACGGGCTTCGCGGGAACGGTCCAGGTCGCGCGAGGCCATCTGCGTGACCGTTTCGCGGACCTTCTGGATCGCGTCCTTGGAGCTGTGCGCGAGCTTGCGGATCTGCTCGTTGAAGGTGGTCGACCGCTCGGAGAGGTTGCGCACCTCGTCGGCGACCACCGCGAAGCCACGCCCGGCCTCGCCGGCGCGCGCCGCTTCGATCGCCGCGTTCAACGCCAGCAGGTTGGTCTGGTCGGCGATCGACTTGACGTCTTCCAGCAGGGCGAAGATGCCGTCCAGGTGCTGTGCCATCTGGTCGATGTGCTGCACGGTGACGGTGCTCTGCCCGGCGACCTGTTCCAGCGCCTCCACCAGTTGCTCCATGCGCGAGCTGGCGTGCTGGGCGAAGCGGGCGACATCCACGCCGCCGGCGCCGTCCTGGTCGGCGATGATCCGGGCCATCGCCGATCCCTGCTGGCGCGACTTGCGGTTCATCGCATCGAAGCTGCCGCCCAGGCCGGCAACGGCCTGGCGGATCAGTTCACGGGCGCGCTCGACCTCGTGGCGCGAACCGTCGATTTCCTTGCCGACGAAGCTGCGCAGGTCGCCGAGCAGCTGTTCCTGCTCGCGCAGGACGCGCTGGTGTTCGGGCGAGCGCGCCGGCGTGCCGGCCCCGCGCAACAGCAGCCATGCCGCGAAGCCGAACCAGCTCAGGGTAAGCGTCGTCAGGATGGCCCAGCGCACCGCAGGCGGCCAGTCAAAGCCGATGGCGAGAGGGGTGAGGAGCGTCAGCACCAGCGGTGCTGCCATGCGGATAATCAGTCGGGGGTCCATGGGCGATCTCTGCGGAGCTACGTTCGCAGTATCGGCCGCAGCCCGGGGGGCTTTAGCACGACCGGCGCCTTCACGCGCCGGTAGCGTGCTCAGCGCAGTTGTCCGCCGACCGCTTCCAACATCGCCCGGCGGGCGAGCAGGAACTGCCACGGGTGGCCGCCGACCTGGCGCCACAGCAGTGCCGAGCGCACCGCGGCCAGCAGCAGGGCGCGTATTTCCGAGACCACGCCGGGCTGGCCGAGGTAATGCGGGTTGCCCTGGACCATGATCCGCGGCCGCAGGTGGCTGATGGTGTCCGCATACAGCCCGCCCAGCGCGGCCAGCACCTCCGGATGGGTGCTGTCGTGTTCTTCGGCCTGCGGGGCGATCGCGGCGATGCCGTTGGCCACCGCGGCCAGGGTGTTGGGCTCGCCGGTGAACCGGCGCTCGAGCTGGATCGTGGCCCAGGCCAGCCGCGGCAGCATCGGGTCGTCGCCACGGCTGCCGAGGTAGTCGGCGAGCACGCGCAGGCCGGGTTCGAGCGTGCGCACGCCGCCGTAGATCTGGGCGGTGGAGTCGGCGTCGATGCGGAACACGCTGTCCAGCACCGGGCGCGCGGCGCCGGTTTCGCTCTGGCCGGTCTCGGCGATACGGCGTACCTGTTGCAGCGCCTGGGCCAGGCCGGCCAGCGCCAGCACGCGATCATCGTAGGGAGAAGTCATGCGTCCATTCTAACCGGCGGTTGCGACCGCGACCGCGCCCATGCCCGATCGCGAGCGCAGGCGGGCGTCGCAGGTGGTGGGCGAAGAAATGCGACGCCGCAGTGTGACGTTCGTCCCGTGTCTGGCGCCGATCGCCCTGCACATCGCCATCGGAAGGGAGAAAAGGGTGCCCTAGCGCCCCGGCGACGGTGCGTCGGTGGAATCGATCACGGCACCGCCCAGGCACGCCATGCCGTCGTAGAGCACCAGCGACTGTCCGGGCGTGGCTGCACGCTGGGCGCGCACGAATCGCACCGAGACGCTGCCGTCCTCCTCGACGCGCACGTGGCAGGGTTCTTCCTGCTGCCGGTAGCGGACCTGCGCGGTGCAGTCGAACATGGTCGCCGGCGGTGCGCCCTCGACCCAGTGCATCGCCTCGCTGCGCAGCGCGTGCGACTGCAGCCACGGACTGTCGCGGTCCTGGTCGACATAGAGGACGTTGCCCGCCACGTCCTTGCCGACCACGTACCACGGCGCCGCCTGCCGGCCGCGCACGCCGCCGATGTTCAGGCCCTCGCGCTGGCCGAGGGTGAAGTAGAAGACGCCCGGGTGCATGCCGATCCGCACCCCGTCCGGATCTCGGATCTCGCCCGGCTGCGCAGGCAGGTAGCGGCCGAGGAATTCGCGGAAATCACGCTCGCCGATGAAACAGATGCCGGTCGAGTCCTTCTTGGCATGGTTGGCAAGCCCTGCTTCGCGCGCCATCTGGCGCACCTGCGCCTTGGGCAGGTGGCCGATCGGGAAGACGGTGGCGGCCAGCTGGGCCTGGCCGAGCTGGTGCAGGAAGTAGCTCTGGTCCTTGTCGCGGTCGGCGCCGCGCAGCAGCCGCCAGCGGCCGCCGGATTCGACGACCTGCGCGTAATGGCCGGTGGCGATGCGTTCGGCCCCCAGCTCGCGGGCCGCGTCCAGGAAGTGCTTGAACTTGACCTCGCGGTTGCACAGCACGTCCGGGTTGGGGGTGCGCCCGGCGGCGTATTCGGCCAGGAAGTGCTCGAACACGCCGGCCCAGTACTGTTTCGAGAAGTCGCGGAAATGGAACGGGATGCCGAGCCGGCCGCAGACGGCGACCGCATCGCGGCGATCCTCCTCGGCACGGCACTCTCCGCTGCCGTCGTCGTCCCAGTTCTGCATGAACAGGCCCGCGATGGACTCGCCGGAGCGGGCCAGCAGCCAGGCGGCCACCGAGGAGTCGACGCCACCGGACACGCCGACCACCGTGCGCGGCGCGCTCATCGACATGCCTCCATGCAGGCCGGCAGGGTCACAGCGCCTGCACCAGCGACAGCGGATGGCGCCGCCCGGCCAGCCAGTCGGCGGCGACCTGCCAGACCAGCGGGCTGCGGTGGTCGCCGGCCCGCGCACGCAGTTCGGCCGGCGTCAGCCAGACGGCACGCTCGATGCCCTCGTCCAGCCGGCGTGACGGATCATGGGCCACTGCCCGGCCGGCAAAGGCGAACCGCAGGTACTGCTGCCCGCCCGGCGCGGTCCACTGGTAGGTGCCGATGAAGGCCTCCACGGCGATCTCCCAGCCGGTTTCCTCGAGGGTCTCGCGCACCGCCCCCTCGGCGAGGGTCTCGCCCGGCTCGAGGTGGCCAGCCGGCTGGTTCAGGACCAGACGACCCTCGATGCGCTCTTCGACCAGCAACAGGCGCCCGTCACGGGCGATCACGCTCGCCACGGTCACGTCGGGATGCCAATCACGGACGGGCAGGGAAGCCAACGGCTCAGAACTCGTCGCTGTCGGGATCGCCAGCCAGTTCCCGCTCCATTTCGTCGGCGCTGGTCACCGCGGCGTTGATCGCCTGGTCCAGCGCCTCGGCACCGGCTGCGGCGTCGAGCTTCACCACGAGCAGCGCATGCCCGTTGTGCTTGACCCAGGCGCCGAGCTTGAGGTCGTTCGACGCTTCCAGCAGCCGGTTGGCGACCGGCCCCGGGAAGGCGCCGCTGGACTTGTAGGCGGGCGACCAGATCTCGCGGATGCGATGGGTGCCATAGGTCTCCACCGGCGAACGGACGAATACCAGCTGGCTGCGCTCGGCGTTGTCCTTGCCCTCGAGGGCCATGATCATCTTGTAATCACCATCGCCATCCACTTCGTATTTGTAGCCCAGCTCGTCGAGCATTGCGGCTACCGACGGATCGGCTTTCGGTGCTGCGAGGGCGGAAAGCGGGAGGAGGACCAGCAGGAGCAGGACGGCGAGGCGACGCAGCGACATGGGAATCCCTGGTTTGAGTTGTGATGGTGGCGCGACGGCATTGTCCGGCAGCCAGCGCGATCGAGTCCATCGGCAGGCGACCGTTATAATCGCGGCCATGCCCCACACCCCCCGACACGAACACGAACACGGGACCCTGGTCGATCCGGGCAAGCCCGAAGTCGCGCCACCGCCGATGTACCAGGTGGTCCTGCTCAACGACGATTACACCCCCATGGACTTCGTCGTGGCGGTGCTGCAGCAGTTCTTCGCCCTGGACATGGAACGGGCCACCCAGGTGATGCTCCACGTGCATACCCGCGGCCGCGGCGTCTGCGGCGTCTTCACGCGGGAAGTGGCCGAATCCAAGGTCGCCCAGGTCAATGAATTCTCGCGGATGAACCAGCATCCCTTGCTGTGCAGCATGGAAAAGGCCTGAGCGGCCTGCCGGGCCGGAGGGCCCGGTCGCCCCGGCGTGCCGCAGGCTGAACGCAGCGATCCGAGGGGGTTGTGGAATTCCGGGTAACAGGCCGCATATTGTTGGCATACCGCCGGAGTCCACCATGTTCAGCAAAGACCTCGAACAGACCATCGGCCAGTGCTACAAGCGCGCTCGAGAAGCACGTCATGAATTCATGACCGTCGAGCACCTGTTGCTGGCGCTGCTCGACAATCCTTCCGCCCAGGCCGTGCTCAGGGCGTGCGGGGCCGATTCCGGCCGCCTGCGCGGCGAGCTCGACCAGGCCATCGAGGCCTCCGTCTCGCGCCTGGCCGAAGACGACGGGCGCGACACCCAGCCCACGCTCGGATTCCAGCGCGTGCTGCAGCGGGCCGTCTACCACGTGCAATCCTCCGGCAAGAAGGAGGTGACCGGCGCCAACGTGCTGGTCGCCATCTTCGGCGAGAAGGATTCGCACGCGGTCTATTTCCTGACCCAGCAGGACGTCACCCGGCTGGACGTCGTCAATTACCTGTCCCATGGCATCGCCAAGCTCGGCGACGAACAGGACAGCGGCTCGTCGGCGCCGAGCGACGGCGAGGGCAAGGCCGAGGCCGGCGAGGGCGACGGCAAGACCGATGCCCTGGCCGAGTACGCGACCAACCTCAACGAACAGGCGCGGATCGGCAAGATCGACCCGCTGGTCGGCCGCGCCGACGAGATCGAGCGCACCATCCAGGTGCTGTGCCGCCGGCGCAAGAACAACCCGCTGTACGTCGGCGAGGCCGGCGTGGGCAAGACCGCGATCGCCGAGGGCCTGGCCAAGCGGATCGTCGAAGGCGAGGTCCCGGACGTGCTGTCGGACGCGGTGATCTACGCACTGGACCTGGGCGCGCTGGTGGCCGGGACCAAGTATCGCGGCGACTTCGAGAAGCGCCTGAAGGGCGTGCTTTCGTCGATCAGGAAGATCCCCGGCGCGATCCTGTTCATCGACGAGATCCACACCATCATCGGTGCCGGCTCGGCCTCCGGCGGCACCATGGATGCCTCCAACCTGATCAAGCCGGCACTGGCGTCCGGCGAGCTGCGCTGCATTGGCTCGACCACGTTCCAGGAGTACCGCGGCATCTTCGAGAAGGACCGGGCGCTGGCCCGCCGCTTCCAGAAGATCGACATCGTCGAACCGACCGTGGGCGAGACCTACGAGATCCTGCAGGGCCTCAAGCCCCGTTACGAGGCCCACCATGGCGTCACCTACGCCGACGAGGCGCTGCAGGCGGCCGTGGAGCTGTCGGTCAAGCACATCGCCGACCGGCTGCTGCCCGACAAGGCCATCGACGTGATCGACGAAGCCGGCGCGCGCCAGCGCCTGCTGCCGCCCAGCACGCGCAAGGAGCTGATCGACGTCGAGGAGATCGAGACCATCGTCGCCAAGATGGCGCGGATCCCCGCCAAGCAGGTCAGCGCCACCGACAAGGACGTGCTCCAGCACCTGGAGCGCAACCTGAAGATGGTGATCTTCGGCCAGGATCCGGCGATCGAGACGCTGGCCTCGGCGATCAAGCTGGCGCGCAGCGGCCTGGCCAACCCGGACAAGCCGATCGGCAACTTCCTGTTCGCCGGGCCCACCGGCGTGGGCAAGACCGAAGTGACCAAGCAGCTGGCGTTGCAGCTGGGCATCGAGCTGGTCCGCTTCGACATGTCCGAGTACATGGAACCGCACTCGGTGTCGCGCCTGATCGGCGCGCCTCCGGGCTATGTCGGTTTCGACCAGGGCGGCCTGCTGACCGAGAAGATCGTCAAGACGCCGCACTGCGTGCTGCTGCTGGACGAGGTCGAGAAGGCGCACCCGGACATCTTCAACATCCTGCTCCAGGTCATGGACCGCGGCGTGCTGACCGACACCAACGGGCGCGAAGCGAACTTCAAGAACGTGGTGATCGTAATGACCACCAATGCAGGGGCGGCGCAGGCGTCGCGGCGTTCGATCGGCTTCACCCGGCAGGATCACTCGACCGACGCGATGGAAGCGATCCGCCGCGGTTTCAGCCCCGAGTTCCGCAACCGCCTCGACGCGGTGGTGCAGTTCCAGCCGCTGGGCTTCGAACACATCCTGCGTGTGGTCGACAAGTTCCTGATCGAGCTGGAAATGCAGCTCAACGAAAAGCACGTGGCCCTGTCGGCTTCGCCGACCGCCCGCGAGTGGCTGGCGCAGCACGGCTTCGACCCGCTGATGGGCGCCCGGCCGATGGCACGGGTGATCCAGGACAAGATCAAGCGCCCTCTGGCCGACGAACTGCTGTTCGGCAAGCTGGTCGACGGCGGCCGGGTCGACATCGACGTCGTCGATGGGGTGCTCGTGGTGGAGAGCCACTCCGAGCCGGAACGGCTGTTGCCCGCGACAGTGTGACCCTGCACGCGCGCCGGGTGGCGAGAGCCCCGGCGCGCTAGTGGCCAGCATGCGCGGCGACCGGAATGTCTCACGCCTCGTACCCGGCGGCAGTCATGGTCCGCGGGTTCAATGCGGGTGCGCAGCAGCAGGCGAAACTCCGATCGCTTCGATCCGCTTCACCTGGCAGATGTCGTAGCGGGTCTGTACCCGGGTCCCTTTCGGGCACACGCGGTTGTCGACGCCCTGGGACCTTATCGAAACCGACCGGGCCGACGCCAACGAGTGGCAGGCGCCACGCAATTCGACGTGATAGTAGCTGTCACCATCGCGCAGGCTGAAGGACGACGTGCTGCCGTGGCGCGTGATGTCACGGTCCGGGCCTAGGTCGATGCATGTGGTGAGCGCGGGGGCTTCGTTGGCGGTAGCCGCGAAGGCGATGCCCGCAAGGAAAGCGGCAGCGAGAAAACGCTTGGTATCCATGGCAGTGTGGCTGGCGCCGGCCCGGATTGGACCGGACTCAGGCTAGGGCCGCCGCACGGGTCGCGAATCTGCCTGTGGTGACAATGACCGTCGTCATTGGCCCGATAGGGGCGGTGACTTCCGGCGGTGCATCGAGCTATCGACGCCGGGCCCGAGTTGAAGCCACGTAGATGGCAGGACCGCCGCCGCCCGCCACGACGAGGAGACGGTAGGCGACGGTCCTGCGCCGGAAATCAGCGCGAGATGCGCTTCTTGCGGCTGGCGAACTCTTCGGCTTCGAGCGACTCGACCTTGCCGACGCTGCACGTCGAACGGTTGGTCTTGACCTTGCTGCCCTTCGGGCAGAGGCGGTTGGCCGCGCCATCGGTGCTGATCTCGATGCTGGTCGCGGTGGCCAGCGAACTGCAGTCGCCGCGGAAGCCGACCAGGTAGTGGGCGTCGCCGTCGCGCAGCAACATGTTCTGGGCGCCACCGCCACGAACGATCTCCTGGTTGGTGCTCAGGTCGACGCAATCGGTGATCGAAGTGCTTTCAGCGGCGTTGGCGGCGAACGCTGCGCTGGCGAGGAACACTGCAGTGCAAAGACGCTTGATGTTCATGGCGATATGGGGTCGGGTCCGGTCCGGATTGGACCGCGCACAGGCTATGCGCCACCCCGGATTCGTGAACCTGCCTATGGTGACAATGACCAAGGTCATGGAGGTGCCGACAGTAATGGCACGTTCATATCAAACGCCCGGATATGCGTCATTGCCCACTTCAGCAGTCGTGTTTTTCCATCAGGACGCGCAAAGAAAAAGGCGGCCGATGGCCGCCTTCTTTCGCACGCATGGCGATCATGCCGTGGGCGATCACTTCATGCGATAGGTGATGCGTCCCTTGGTCAGGTCGTACGGCGTCATCTCCACCTTCACCTTGTCGCCGGTGAGGATGCGGATGTAGTTCTTGCGCATGCGGCCGGAGATGTGGGCGATGATTTCATGCCCGTTCTCCAGGCGTACCCTGAACGTGGTGTTGGGCAGCGTCTCGGCGACGGTGCCTTCGAACTCGATGGAGTCGTCTTTCGACATGCGGTTCCAGATTAGGCGCGGGCGGGCGGAAAGCCGGGTATTTTACGCCAGGCTGGCGGCAAAGGCAAAAATTATGTTAACAGGCGGTCGCAGCGGCTAGCGTCGAGGCCTGCACGGTGCCGAATGCCGCGGTCCAGCTTCCATCCCGGCCACGCTCGCCTACCAGCTTTTCCACTGATTCCAGGAAGCGCGCGCGCGGCCAGGTCTCGCCCCCCAGCGTGTAGAGGTGGGGATTCTCGACCTGGGCATCGAGCAGCGGCCAGCCCCATCCCTCCAGCTGGCGGGCCAGTGCCGCCAGAGCCACCTTCGAGCCTCCGGGCTGGGCGCTGAACATGCTCTCTCCGAAGAACATCCGCCCGATCGCCACGCCATAGATGCCGCCCGCCAGCTGTCCGTCTCCATCCAGCACCTCCACCGAGTGGGCGTGGCCCAGGCGGTGCAGGCGCGCATAGGCCAGTCGCATCTCCGGCGTGATCCACGTGCCGCGTTGCCCGGGGCGGGGTGTATCGGCGCACGCGGCGAGCACCGCATCGAACGCGGTATCGGCGCGGATGCACCAGCGGCTGCGGCGCAGTTCGCGACGCAGCCGCGAGGACAGGTGCACCGCATCGGTGCGGAACACCATCCTCGGGTCAGGGCTCCACCACAGGATCGGCTGGCCCCGCGAGTACCAGGGAAAGATGCCGCCGCGATAGGCCTCCAGCAGGCGCCCGGGCGACAGGTCGCCGCCCACGGCGAGCAGGCCGTCGGGTTCGCGCAGGGCCTGGCTGGCCGGCGGAAACGGCGCGCCGGGGTCGTCCGGCAGCAGGTAGGGTCGGGCAGCCATCACGCGAGTCTAGGGTGGCCCGCGCCCATCAGGACGATGCCCGGAAGGGCGAGTGGGCGACCAGGTTGGCGGCATACCGCTGCACGGAACTGGTCTCCTCGGTGCACCAGTCGCGCAGCGCCTGCCGGAACTGTGGATGGGTGATCCGGTGGCGACTGCGGACAAGGGCCGGGAGAAAGCCCCTGGCCAGCTTGTGCTCGCCCTGCGCGCCGGGCTCGAACCGCGCCAGACCATGCTCCAGGCAATACTCGATGCCCTGGTAGTAGCAGGTCTCGAAGTGCAGCCCCGGCAGTACCCCGTCCGCGCCCCAGTAGCGGCCGTACAGCGCATCGGTACCGCGCAGGCAGAGCGCACCGGCGACCGCGACGCCATTACTTATTGCCAATATTATCAATATATTGCGAGGCATTATTCGCGCAATGTGTCCGATAAAATCCCGGGTCAGTGCGGGTGCGTTGCCGTAGTCGCGAAACGTCTGCAGGTAGAAGCGGTGGATCGCATCGAGGTCCCCGGGCGTGGCTTCGTCGCCATGCACTCGACGGAAGACGACCCCGGCGCGCTGCACCTTCGCCCGTTCCTGGCGGATGTTCTTGCGGTGCTTGTGGTCCATCGCGGCAAGGAAGGCATCGAAATCCGCCCAGCCATCCCGGTTGTGCCAGTGGTACTGCACGTCTATCCGCGACAGCCAGTCCTCGTCGAACAGGCTGTCTTCCGATTCGGTGTGGAAGTTGACGTGGGCCGACGACACGGCATCGGCCGCGGTCCGCCGCGCGATCTCGGCAAGCAGTGCACGCCTGGATGCCTCATCGCGCGCGAGCAGGCGCGGCCCGGTAACCGGGGAGTAGGGCGCCGCGAACAGCCACTTGGGGTAGTAATCCAGTCCGTGGCGCGCGTAGGCATGGGCCCATGCGTGGTCGAACACGAACTCGCCGTGCGAGTTGGCCTTGAGGTAACCCGGTGCCGCCGCCACCAGTCGCTCGCCTTCCCACAGGGTCAGGTGGCGCGGGGTCCAGCCCCAGTCCTCGCGCAGGCAGCCATGGCGCTCCAGGCCTTCGAGGAATGCATGGCAGAGGAATGGATTGGCGCCGTCGTGCAGCGCGTCCCATTGCACCGCGTCGACCTGCGCCAGCGCAGGCAGCAAGCGGACCTGCAGGGTCATCGCGGACGCTTGCCCCGAGCCATGGCGCCAGGACGTCGCGGACGGTCAGCGTGCCGCCGTACCGGGTCGGGACGGCGGCATCGCATCAGGCGCCCTTGTCGAGGTAGCGCTCTGCGTCCAGCGCGGCCATGCAGCCGAAACCGGCCGAGGTGATCGCCTGCCGGTAATGCTGGTCGGCCACGTCGCCGGCGGCGAACACGCCTTCTACCGAGGTCTGGGTCGCATTGCCGCCCAGGCCGGAGCGGATCTCCAGGTAGCCGTTGTCCATCGCCAGCTGGCCCTCGAACAGGCCGGTGTTGGGATGGTGGCCGATGGCGACGAAGAAACCATGCGCGGCGATGTCGCGGGTGCTGCCGTCCTGCACCGACTTCACCCGTACCCCGGTCACGCCCGCGTCGTCGCCGAGCACCTCGTCGACGGCGTGGTGCCAGACCGGTTCGATCTTGCCGGCCTGGATCTTCGCGAACAGCTTGTCCTGCATGATCTTCTCCGCCCGCAGGGTGTCGCGGCGATGCACCAGGTAGACCTTGCGGGCGATGTTGGACAGGTACAGCGCCTCTTCCACGGCGGTGTTGCCGCCACCGACCACGACCACGTCCTGGTCGCGGTAGAAGAAGCCGTCGCAGGTGGCGCAGGCGGATACGCCGCGGCCCTTGAACTTCTCCTCCGACTCGATGCCCAGGTACTTGGCGGTCGCGCCGGTGGCGATGACCAGGGCGTCGCAGGTGTAGGTGGCGTTGTCGCCGCTCAGGGTGAACGGCTTCTTCGACAGGTCGGCAGTGTGGATGTGGTCGAAGATGACCTCGGTATCGAAGCGTTCGGCATGGGCCTGCATCCGGGTCATCAGGTCCGGGCCCATCAGGCCGTGCGCGTCGCCGGGCCAGTTGTCGACCTCGGTGGTGGTCATCAGCTGGCCACCCTGCTGCAGGCCGGTGATCACCACCGGCTTGAGGTTGGCACGGGCGGCGTAGACGGCAGCGGTCCAGCCGGCGGGGCCGGAACCGAGGATGAGCAGGCGCGAATGCTTGGTGGCGGTCATGCAGTCCGGAGAAGATGAGGGAAGGTCGGCGTATAGAGTGGCGGCCGTACCGGGGCGAATCAAGGACGGGTCCGGCCGCGGCGCAGGTCCCCGGACAAATCCGGGGATGCCATGCAGCGCTAGGCAATGGCTGACAGAAGCGTTTAAGATCAAGGCCTAACATCGCATTCTGCGAGCGCTTCCAGACCCGCGCTTCCGGACCATAGGATCAATCTTCAGACGTGGCCAAGGCATTGACGGAACGCAGCAAGTCCAGCCGCGGCACGAACGCGCGCGACGACGCCGGCGCGGCCAGTCCGCGACGTCAACGCCTGTGGCGCGACCTTGCGCTGATCGTCATCGCGCCACTGTTGCTGTACCTGCTCGCATGCCTGGTGAGCTATTCGCCCGACGACCCGGGCTGGTCCAACAGCGGCAGCGTGACCGGCCAGGTGCAGAACCTGGGCGGACTGGCGGGCGCCTGGATCGCCGATGTCCTGATCCAGCTGTTCGGCTACGCCGCATTCGTCCTGCCCGTGATCATCGGCGCGGTGGCATGGATTGCGCTGTTCGGCCTGGGCGAGGAAGACGAGCTCGGCCCGGCGCTGCGCCTGGTCGGCATCGTCGCTTTCCTCATTTCGCTGACCGGCCTGCTGCACCTGCGGATGATCGGAACCGGCGGCGTCGGTGACCCGGGCCAGGCCGGCGGCGGGATCGGCCAGCTGGTCGGCAAGTCTCTGGCCACCGGCTTCGGCGAACTCGGCGCCAACCTGTTCCTGGTCGTGCTGCTGCTGGTCTCGGTCACCCTGGCCACCGGCCTGTCCTGGTTCTGGGTGATGGAGAAGATCGGCGCCGGCGTACTCGCGCTACCGGACCTGCTGCGGCGCAAGACCCAGCAGGCCGAAGAGTGGAAGCGCACCCGCGACCTGCGCGAGGAGCGCGAGGAAGTCCGCAAGACCGACGCGGTCAGGCAGGCCCGCCGCGAGCCGGTGCGGATCGAACCGCCGGCCGCGCCGGTGGTGGAGAAGAGCGAGCGGGCCAAGCGCGAAACCCAGATCCCGCTGTTCCAGGGCGCCGGCGGTACCGCCGACGGCCTGCCGCCGCTGGCCCTGCTCGACGATCCCAAGCCGCAGACCAAGGGCTATTCCGAGGAGACGCTCGAGACCCTGTCGCGGCAGATCGAATTCAAGCTCAAGGACTTCCGTATCGACGCGCAGGTCGTCGGCGCCTATCCGGGCCCGGTGATCACCCGTTTCGAGATGGAACCGGCGCCGGGCGTGAAGGTCAGCCAGATCAGTTCGCTGGACAAGGACATCGCCCGCGGCCTGTCGGTGAAGTCGGTGCGCGTGGTCGACGTGATCCCGGGCAAGTCGGTGATCGGCCTGGAGATCCCCAATACCGGACGGGAGATGATCTATCTGTCCGAGCTGCTGCGCTCCAAGGAATACGACAAGTCCGCCAGTCCGCTGACCCTGGCGCTGGGCAAGGACATCGCCGGCCGCCCGACCGTGGCCGACCTGGCGCGCATGCCGCACCTGCTGGTCGCCGGCACCACCGGCTCGGGCAAGTCGGTGGCGGTCAACGCAATGGTCCTGAGCCTGCTGTACAAGGCCAGCCCGAAAGACCTGCGGATGCTGATGATCGACCCGAAGATGCTGGAGCTGTCCGTCTACCAGGACATCCCGCACCTGCTGGCACCGGTCGTGACCGACATGAAGGAGGCCGGCAACGGCCTGCGCTGGTGCGTGGCGGAGATGGAGCGCCGCTACAAGCTGATGAGCGCGGTCGGCGTGCGCAACCTGGCCGGCTTCAACAAGAAGGTCAGGGACGCGCAGGACGCCGGCCAGCCGCTGATGGACCCGCTGTTCAAGCCGAACCCGGAGCTGGGCGAAGCACCGCGTCCGCTCGAGCCGCTGCCGTTCATCGTCATCTTCATCGACGAATTCGCCGACATGATGATGATCGTCGGCAAGAAGGTCGAAGAACTCATCGCCCGACTGGCGCAGAAGGCGCGCGCGGCCGGCATCCACCTGATCCTGGCCACCCAGCGCCCTTCGGTGGACGTCATCACCGGCCTGATCAAGGCCAATATCCCGACCCGCATCGCGTTCCAGGTGTCGAGCAAGATCGACTCGCGCACCATCCTGGACCAGTCCGGCGCCGAGACCCTCCTCGGCCATGGCGACATGCTCTACCTGCCGCCGGGCACGGCCATGCCCGAGCGCATCCACGGTGCCTTCGTCAGCGACGAGGAAGTACATCGCGTGGTGGAACACCTCAAAGCCAGTGGCCGCGCCGACTACATTGAAGGCGTGCTGGACGAGGTGCAGACCATGGGCGACGGGGTGGTTGTCGGCGCGACCGGCTTGCCCGAGTCCGGCGGCGGTGGCGGCGACGAATCCGACCCGCTGTACGACGAGGCGGTGCGCATCGTCACCGAGACCCGCCGCGCTTCGATTTCCGGTGTCCAGCGACGCCTGAAGATCGGCTACAACCGCGCCGCGCGCCTGATCGAGGCGATGGAAGCGGCCGGCGTGGTCACGCCGCCCGAGCACAACGGCGACCGCAGCGTGCTGGCGCCGCCACCGCCGCGCGACTGAACCCCGGCCCGCCTGTCGTGGAATTCTCGACGCCTGTTCAGGTTCGTCGCGCCACACTGGCGGCCACACTCCACCCTCGCGACCGACGCCCCATGCATCGCTCCCCGCGCATCGTTTCCCGAATCGTTCTTGGCCTGTCCATGTCGCTGCTCCTGGCGGGCAATGCCGTCGCCGGCGCCCGCGACGAGCTCACCCGCTTCACCTCCGGGCTCAAGGGCCTGGAAGGGCGGTTCACCCAGCAGGTGTTCGACGCCAACGGCCGGGCCAAGGAAAGCAGCAGCGGCACCGTCGCCGTCGCCGCGCCGCGCCTGTTCCGCTGGGAATACGTCAAGCCGTTCGCGCAGATGATCGTCGCCGATGGGCAGAAGGTCTGGGTCTACGAACCGGACCTGCAGCAGGCCACCGTCAAGACGCAGGGCGAGGAGGAGCGCAACAGCCCGCTGGTCGCGCTGTTCGACCCGGCCCGGCTGGACCGCCAGTTCGACGTCAGCGAGGAAGCGGCGGCCAACGAAGGCCTGCAGTGGCTCACCCTCACCCCGAAGGTCGATGCCGAAGCCAATTTCCAGATGGCGCGACTGGGCTTCGGAGCGCAGGGCCTGGCCCGGATGCAGGTGCTCGACCTGGTCGGGCAGAAGACCGAGATCCGCTTCGATGGCTGGAAGCGCAATCCGTCGTTCGCACCGGGAACGTTCAAGTTCGTCCCGGGCAAGGACGTCGACGTCGTCGGCCAGTGATCAAGCCGCAGTGACTCCGGGGCCGCTCGCCGGGCCTGCGACCGCAGGCGCTAGGATGGCGTCATGAGTCGAACCCGTCGCAACCCCGAACCGGCTTCCGACGGCCTGCTGGCCGTCGATGAGGCAGGCCAGCTAGCCATGCGCCCGCTGGCCGAACGCATGCGCCCGCGCACCCTGGATGAAATGGTCGGCCAGCGCCGCCTGCTGGCACCGGGTTCAGCGTTGCGACGCGCGGTGGAATCGGGCCGGGTGCATTCGATGGTGCTGTGGGGCCCGCCGGGCTGCGGCAAGACCACGCTCGCGTTGCTGCTGGCCCGTTACGCCGAGGCTGATTTCCGTGCGATCTCGGCGGTGCTGTCCGGCTTGCCGGAAGTCCGACAGGTACTGGCCGAGGCCGCGCAACGCTTCGCCGAAGGACGCCGCACGGTGCTTTTCGTGGACGAAGTGCACCGCTTCAACAAAGGCCAGCAGGATGCGTTCCTGCCCCACATCGAGCGCGGCAGTATCGTTTTCGTCGGCGCCACCACCGAGAACCCGTCGTTCGAGCTCAACTCGGCGCTGCTGTCGCGCTGCCGCGTGCACGTGATGGAAGCGGTGTCGGTCGACGACATCGCTTCCGCACTGGTGCGGGCGGCGGAGGACGGCGAACGCGGACTGGGCGGGCAGGGCATCGAAGTGGAATCCGCACTGCTGCGCGAGATCGCCGGCGCGGCCGACGGCGACGTGCGCCGCGCCCTGACCCTGCTGGAGATCGCCGCCGAACTGGCGGTCGACGAAGGCGGCCGCATCACCGAGCAGACCCTGCTGCAGGTCCTGGCCGATCGCACCCGGCGCTTCGACAAGGGCGGTGAGCAGTTCTACGACCAGATTTCGGCGTTGCACAAGTCCGTGCGCAGCTCCAATCCAGACGCGGCGGTGTACTGGCTGGCGCGGATGCTCGACGGCGGTTGCGATCCGTCCTACCTGGCCCGGCGCCTGACCCGGATGGCGGTCGAGGACATCGGCCTGGCCGATCCGCGCGCACTGCAGATGTCGGTGGACGCCTGGGACACGTACGAACGGCTGGGCAGCCCGGAGGGCGACCTGGCCCTGGCCCAGGTCGCGATCTACCTGGCCAGCACGGCCAAGTCCAACGCCGCCTACAACGCGTACAACGCCGCGCGGGCGGACGTGCGCGAGTACGGCACCGCCGAGGTGCCCTTGCACCTGCGCAACGCGCCGACCAGGCTGATGAAGCAGCTGGGCTATTCCAAGGGCTACCAGTACGACCACGACAGCGACGGCGGCATCGCGCTGGACCAGACCGGTTTTCCCGATGCCATGGGCGAGCGCACCTACTACTCGCCCGTCGAGCGCGGGCTCGAGATCCGGTTGAAGGAAAAGCTCGATCGCCTGCGTGTGGCACGCGAACAGGCGCGCAAACCGCAGCGATAGCGCATGCCGCCCGGCCGCGGGCAGAAGGAGGATGCGGTGGACCTGGTGCGTTCTTTCATCGCCGTCGGCAGTGGCGCGGCGATCGGTGCCTGGATGCGCTGGGGGCTGTCGGCCTGGCTCAATCCGTCGCGCAGTCCGGTAGCCCTGGGTACGCTGGCGGCCAACCTGGTCGGTGCGTACGTCGTCGGCATCGCGCTGGGCTGGATCACGTTCCGGCCGGGCATCGCGCCGGAATGGCGCCTGTTCCTGGTCACCGGGCTGCTGGGCGGCCTGACTACTTTTTCGACCTTCTCGGCCGAGATCGTCCAGCACCTGACCCGCCAGCAGTACGGCACCGCGGTGCTCGGCGTGGCCCTGCACCTGTTCGGTTCGCTGCTGCTGACCGCGCTGGGCCTGTACACCTACCGCGTGCTGCGCATGGGCGCTTGAAGCGCCCCGCGGTATCGGTGAGGATCGGTTGCGGCCTGAGCGCGTCCCGACGGGACCGGCCTGAGCAGGGGCAGGGGATGGCAACCGGCATGAATGTGTCCTACGACCTTTCCGGAGCTGCGCGATGCTGCCGCAGCCTGGCCCTGGTCGTCCTGCTCGGTGTCGTTGCCGGCTGCGCCCGGCTGCCGCCTCGCGCGGAACTGCCCGACGAACCGGCGTTGCCCGCCGCCACGGAGGGCGTGATCGCCGGCCGGGTGGTCCCGCTCACGACGGCGAACCCGGGGCAGTCCGGCTTCCACCTGGTGAGCGATGGCACCCAGGCGTACGCGCTGCGTGCCTACAGCGCGCAGGCGGCCACGCGCAGCCTGGATATCCAGACCTACATCTGGCATGCCGACCTCACCGGCAGGCTGCTGGCCCGCCAGGCCCTGCAGGCGGCGGACCGCGGCGTGCGCGTGCGCATCCTGGTCGACGACCTGGACGCGCGCGCCAAGAACGCCGGGCTCGCCGCGCTGGATGCGCATCCCCGGATCGAGGTGCGCCTGTACAACCCGATGGCCAGTCGTTCGGGCAAGCTCGGCATGGCCGGCGAATTCAGCACCGGCTTCAAGCGGCTCAACCACCGCATGCACAACAAGAGCTGGATCGCCGACGGACGCATGGCGCTGGTCGGCGGGCGCAACCTCGGCAACGAATACTTCAATGCCAGCGACGGCGCCAACTTCATCGACCTGGACATGCTCATGGTCGGCCCGGTGGTGGATGCGGCAGCGAGCAACTTCGATCGCTTCTGGAATTCACCGTCCAACTACCCGATCCACCAGCTGTCCCCCGAAGCGGTCAGCGACGAGAAACTCGAGCGACTGCGTACCGTGCTCGAAGCCAGTGTCGAGGAACTGGCCGGCAGCGGCTATGCCACCGTGCTGCGCGAAGATCCGCGCGTGCAGGACATCATCGACGGAGGCACGCAGCTGCACTGGAGCGGGACCTGGCGTTTCGTCAGCGACGATCCGCTCAAGGCGCGCCTGCCGCTGGAAAAGCGTTCGGAGGTGGTCGCCGCGTTGTTGCCCCAGATCGCCGGCGCGCGCCAGCGGTTGCTGGTGATCTCGCCGTATTTCGTGCCAGGCGAGCGCGGCACGGCCGAACTGGTCGGTGCGGCCGGGCGCGGCATCGACGTACGCATCCTGACCAACTCGCTGGCCGCCAACGACGTGGCGGCGGTGCATGGCGGCTACAGTCGCTACCGCCGCGACCTGCTCGAAGGCGGCATCGGCCTCTGGGAGCTCAAGCCCAGCGGGACCCCGGCGAAATTCAGCCTCGCCGGGTCCTCCGGCTCGAGCCTGCACACCAAGGCAATGATCGTCGACGAAGGGGTGTTCGTCGGTTCCTACAACCTGGATCCGCGTTCGACCTCGTTGAACACCGAGCAGGGCGTGCTGGTCGGGCATCCGGCGCTCGCGTCGGAACTGGCGCTGCTGTTCGCGCGCCAGACCGCGCCCGATCACGCCTGGTCGGTCACCCTGGACCACGGCGACCTGCGCTGGCGCGATGGAGAGAAGACCTGGACCGGCGATCCGGAGGCTACCGGCTCGCAGAAGGCGCTGGCGTGGCTGATGCGGATCCTGCCGGTGGAATCGCAGCTGTAGCGGCGTCGCCGGGCGCGGCGTCGACGCACACCGGGCATCCGCTGTTTTTTGGCCACCTGCCGCACTTGATGCATGATGGCCTTTCCCGCAACAAGGAGACGCACCATGCGCACACCCCTGCTTGCCGCGAACCTCTGCCTGACCGCGATCCTGTGCCTCGCCCTTGCGGCGTGCCGGAAGGATGCGCCACAGGACGCCAGCGCCGACGCCGCAGTCGCAGCCGGCGGCGAAGTTGCAGCGACGACGCCCGCATCCGCGGGGACGGCTGCCGATACGGCCCTGCAGGGCGACGTCATCGCCTCCACCAACGAGCCGTTCTGGCACGCCCAGGCCTCCGGGCCGGTTTTGACCCTGCGCGGCATCGAAAGCGAGCGCCAGCTGGCCATCAGCACCAACGATGTCGCGGGCGATACGCGCACACTGCGCGCGTCCGACGCGAACGGACTGGTCGAGCTCAAGATCGTCGCCCGCGAATGCCAGGACACCATGGCCGGTGCGAGCTTTCCCTACACAGCGGTGCTGGTCATCGACGGTGGCACGCCGGTGAGCGGCTGCGCCCGCCCGGCTTCGATGCCGCCACCGGGCGAGCCCCAGTAGATTCCATGGTGTGCCGGCGTCGTTGACGCTCCACGGATCACCGCCGGCGGCAGGTGCGGGTAAAATGGCGCGCCTTGCCTCCGGAATGGAAACAGTCATGCCCACGTCGCCCACCTGCCCGCAGTGCGGACTGGAAAATACCTACGTCGATGGCGCGCTGTGGATCTGTGCGGATTGCGGCCATGAATGGGGCGCCGAGGAGGCTGCCGCCGCCGGCGTGGTCGTGCGCGACAGCAACGGCAACGTGCTGGTGGCCGGCGATACCGTGGTGGTGATCAAGGACCTGAAGGTGAAGGGTTCCTCGATCCCGCTCAAGCAGGGCACCGTGATCCGCAACATCCGCCTGGTCGAGGACGACGCCGAGCACATCGAAGGCAACTCGGAGAAGATCAAGGGCCTGGTGCTGAAGACCATCTTCCTGCGCAAGGCCTGAGCGCGCCGCCGACGACCCTGGCGGCGCACCCGGTTACTTCAGGCCGGCGCGCGCAATGCCAGGTTGAGCTGGTCGACGACGATGGCCCAGTCGGCATCCTCGATCCGCTCGTCGCGAAGCAGCTGGGCCTGCGATGCCGACCAGAACGGGGCGTCTTCCAGGCGGATGTTGTCCGCCAGCGGCGCATGGGTGGCGATGAAGCCGCGGATGCTGGGCGCATCGTTCGGCAGGCCCAGTTGTGCGAACAGGTCGGAGAACGCGTGTACGGTCGGTTCCATGGACAGCTCCGGGGGAGGGCGGGTGCGCCAGCGTGACGCCAGTGGCGTCAACGCGGGATCAGGTCGATCGATGTGCGCGACGTACCTCGGGTGACGCCGTGCCGATCAGCCCCCCGACTTCCGTCATGGGCATGCCCGGCGGGGTGATGCTATCAATCCCTCCGCCATGGGGAGGCGCTCCATCCCGGGGCGTCCCCGCCGCAAGGAGGAAGGCCGCATGCGTACCACCCGTCGAGAACTGATCAGGCTCGGTGCCCTGGCTGCTGCTGCGGCGGCGCTGCCCGGCCTGGCCGGTGCGGCGCAGCCGATGCCGATCGCGCGCGCGGCCCGTCCATTGCGGATCCTGATCCTGGGCGGCACCGGTTTCACCGGCCCCTTCCAGGTCCAGTACGCACTGGCCCGCGGCCACAAGGTGACCCTGTTCAACCGCGGCAAGCGGCCATCGCCGGAATGGCCGGGCGAAGTCGAACAGCTGCACGGCGACCGCAACAGCGGCGACCTGTCCGCGCTGCGCGGACGCCAGTGGGACGTGTGCATCGACAACCCCACCAGCCTGCCGTTCTGGGTGCGCGACGCCGGCCTGGCGTTGAAGGGCAATGTCGGCCACTACCTCTTCATCTCGACCATCTCCGTCTACGCAGACGGCAGCCGCCCGGGCATCACCGAAGACGCGCCGCTGGCGGCGTACAAGGGCAAGGATGCGATGGCCGAGACCCAGCAGACGCTGATGGCCGACGTCGAGAACCTGTACGGCCCGCTCAAGGCACTCAGTGAAGCCGAAGCGTGGAAGCAGTTCGGCGACAACGTGACCGTGGTGCGCCCGGGTTACATCGTCGGACCGCGCGACGAGACCGACCGCTTCACCTACTGGCCGCACCGGGTCGCGCAGGGCGGGGAAGTGCTCGTGCCCGGCGATGGCAAGGACCCGATCCAGGTCATCGACGGTCGCGACCTGGGCGAATGGATGATCCGCCTGGCCGAGGCGCGCACCTTCGGCACGTTCAATGCGGTCGGCCCGCGCGAGCCGCTGCTGATGGACGCGATGCTCGCGACCTCGCGCTCGGTGAGCGGCAGCAGCGCCACGTTCACCCATGTCGCCCCGGAGTTCCTGGTCGAACAGAAGGTCGACCTGCCGATCTGGGTGCCGCGCGGAGAAGGCCCGTATGCCGGCTATGGCCAGGTCAGCAACGCGCGTGCGGTCGGTGCAGGGCTCACCTTCCGTCCGCTGGCCACCACCGTGGCCGAGACGCTGGAGTGGTTCGGCAGCCAGCCGGCCGAGCGCCGGGCCAAGCTGCGTGCCGGCATCACCCGCGAGCGCGAAGCCGAAGTGCTCAAGGCCTGGCATGCGCGTCCCAGGGCCACGGCAGGCTGAGATCTTCGCGTTGGAGGCCGGGCCCGATCACCCCGCGACAAGGCCGGATGAGCCACGAAGCCGTGGCTCGGCCACGGTTCATCGTGAGGGGGGCACGCTGGGTCGAAAGCGTAAGAGGACAGCGCCATGGCAACCGGCTGGGCAGGCGACAACGCGGTCAACGAGCAGATCGACGCGACGGTGAAGGACGCCGTGGAACGCGCGCGCCGGCAACTTCCGCAGGGGCCCGGCCTGGAGCGCTGCGAGGAGTGCGACGCGCCGATACCGGTCGCGCGTCGCCGCGCCGTGCCCGGGGTGCGCCTGTGCGTCGCCTGCCAGGAAGCGCATGACGAAGAGAACGGCTTCAGCGGCTTCAATCGCCGTGGCAGCAAGGACAGCCAGTTGCGCTGACCGCGATCGCGCGGACAGGGTGCGTCGCGTCAGCGACTCTCCTGCGTTGCAGGATCGGGCGGCGGCGGAGCGAGCCACCGTTGTGGCACCTGGTGGCCACGCCATCGGCGCACGGTGCGCTGGAAGAACAGGCTGTTGGGTATCTGCAGGACGCTGCCCTCGTCGGTGGCGTCCACGGCCACCTCCTGCAGGGTGGTGAAGATCAGGTTGATGTCGATTACGCGGCCCTTGAGTCCCGGCTTCTCGCCGTTCTCGAGTACCTCGATGTGGTCTTGCAGGCGGAACGGCCGCGTGCTGAAGATCAGCACCGTGCAGAAGATGTTGGACAACACGCTCCATGCGGCGAAGAACGCCACCGCACCCACCGCGGCGAAGCCGGTGAACGCGGTCCAAAGGACCGTGCCGGAAACACCCAGCCGCTCCAGCACCAGCAGGAGCGCGGCGCAGGCGATCAGGGTGGCGGATACGCGGCGCAGCACCGCCGCCATCTCCGGTGGCAGGCCCCGATGCGCGACCAGGCGGCGCACGACCGCGCGAACCAGGCGCTGCAGGACCCAGGCAACCACCAGCACCAGCAACACTTCGCCGATCGGCAACACCGTGCCCAGCCAGTCCTGCACCCATACGGGCAGACGTTCCCTCATCCCGCGGATGCTCCTGCGTGGCCGGCGCGATCGCCGCCCGGGCATTCTAGGAGATGCGGTCGCTCCGGTCCCGCACGGGCGTCGCGGCGACCTGGTTGCGACCGGCATGTTTGGCCGCATAGAGCGCCCGATCGGCGGCCTCCAGCCATTGGCGCAGGCCGGGATCGGCAGGATCGGCCTCGGCCACGCCGATGCTCACCGAACAGCGCAAGCCGCCAGCGTGCCGGGCGGAGGTCTCGGCGGCCTCGACGTCGCGGCGCATGCCTTCGGCGATCGCGAACGCTTCGTCGCGCCCGATGCCGGCCAGCACGACCGCGAACTCGTCGCCACCGAAGCGCCCGGCATTGTCGGCATCGCCCAGGCGCCGGCGCAGGAGGCCAGCCACCAGGCGCAGCACGTCATCGCCCGAAGCGTGGCCGTACTGGTCGTTGATGTCCTTGAAGCGGTCGATGTCGACCATCAGCAGCGTCGCCACGGTCCCGTCGTCGCGCAGCCGGCGAAGCGCGGCCTCGGCCTGCTGCTGCCAGTGGCGGCGTCCCGCCAGGCCGGTGAGCGCATCGATGCGCTGCAACTGGTCCAGGGCGCGGTTCTGCTCGCGGATCCGGGCGATCAGGCGGTTGGCCGCCAGGCTCACCGCGATGGTGTGGATCAGCAGCATCGGCAGGCAGGCCAGGATCACCAGCATGCTCGTGGCGGGCTGGAACGCGAGGCCCGCCACCACGCTGCCCAGCACCATCCCCGCCAGCATCACGGGCAGCGACTGCAGCCACAGCCGCGGCACGCCGGTGCTGATCTTGTCCACCGTCGCCAGGGTCAGCAGCAGCACGCTGGGCAGCAGGTTGAAGTGCATCAGCGGCACCCAGATCCCGGCCAGCGCCGAATCGAACAGCAGGTTGCGCACTTCGGCCCGGTGCGGATGCCGGCTGCGCAGCGCCGTCCACAGGGCCAGCTGCGGCCACAGCAGGGCAGTGAACCCGAGCCATGCCCAGGACCCGATGCCGGCATTGTTCTCGTACAGGACCGCGGCCAGTGCGATACCGCCCAGGCCCATGCCGAGCACGCGCAGCAGATAGACCTGGCGTGGCATGCGCGCCTGTCGCCCGGAGGCGGCGGAAGTCAGCGCAGTCGCGGTACCCGGTGGCGCATCGGTGTCTGGATCCAGGGAAACCCCGGTAGGCATGCGGCGTCCCCCGTCGCGCAAGTTCCTGGCGGAATGATACCGCTCAGGCGGGCAGGGGGCCGGGCAATACCCGGATCGAGACCCCGTCGCATTCCACGCGCTGACCTGCGCGGATCTTGCAGGTCTTGCGCAGCTCGACCGCACCATCGACCTGGACCTGACCGTCGGCCACCAGGGCCTTGCCGGCACCGCCGCTGTCGCAGATCCCGGCCAGCTTGAGCAGCTGGTTCAGTTCGACGTACTCACCTTCCAGCTCGAAATCGACGTTTTCCATCATGCCTCGTAGTTCAGGGGCGGAACTGGCTTGATGCCTGCTCGCGCCAGCGGCGCAGGCCGTCGAGCTTCTGCCGGTAGACGCTGCGTACCTGCTCGTTGCCGCCAAGGGTATAGGCCCGGCCGAGTTCGCGCTGCGCGCGCGACAGGTCCCCGGACAGGAAGTAGGCGCGCGCCAGGCCGAAATGGAACTGGTGCTGCTCGCCCTGCAGGCGGATCGCGCGCCGATAGCGGGCGATGGCGCAGTCGTACCGGGCGTCGTTCTCGCATTCCAGCGCGATCATGAACTGGTGGAACGGATCGGTGGCCTGGACCCGGTCCAGCCGCCACTCGTAGCGACGCTGCATGCGTGCGTCGCCCGAACGGCGGTACAGGCCCACCAGGTTGCTGAGCGTGGCCGCGTGGTCTGACTTGGTTCGCAGCGCGGTCATGTACGCACGCTCGGCACCCCGCGAGTCGCCCTGGCGTAACAGGAGTACGCCCATGTTGTTCCAGGCCGGGACGAAATCGGGCGCGTCGGCCAGCGAGGCCAGCAGTGCGGAGCGGGCGCCGAGCGGATCGCCGGCGGCCATCAGCTCGGCGCCCCGGTTGTTGTGGAAGTGCGCCATGGCGCGCTGGTCGGTGATCCCGCGCGGCCGGTTGCGCGCGGCAAGGATGTTGGTATCCACGTCCACCACCTGCCATTGCATGGTGGTGCGCACGCCGACATTGACGTGGTTGGCGTTGTAGATCACGCCTTCGTCCTGGTACCACGCCAGCACCTCGCCCACTTCCTGCACCTGCGCTTCCAGCCCGGCTTCGCGCGCCAGTGCGACGAACAGCAGGGTGAAGGAGAGGCAGTTGGCCTTGCGGTCGCGGTAGACCTCGGAGACCGTGCGCGTGGTTTCGTTGTCGTATTCCAGTGCGAGACCATCGTCGCCGAAGACATAGCCGGCCAGGTGTTCCAGCTTCTCGTCGCGCGACCCGCCCGGCAGCACGACCCGCTGCTGGACCTGCTCGCGAAGTTCGTCGGGGACGGCCATCACCTGCGCGGTCGTGGGCACGGACGCCGGCGGGGGCAGATGAGCACCGTCATCGGGGGCGGCGGCAGGCGCAAGCGCCAACGCCGCGATCATCGTCCAGCTGTTCAGCATGGCAATCTCCCGGTGTCCTGCGTCGCGGCCAGTGTATGCCTATCCGTGAGCGGTGGCGGTGACCGCACCGGTGCCGGTCCGGGTGTCTACCGGCTCCGTTGCAGGTGAGGTCGGCGCGCTGGCCGGCGGCGCGGCCAGCGCATCCGGCACGGCGTCCGGAGTGCGGTTCAGCACGACGATGCTGATCCGGCGGTTGATCGGCGCACGCGGGTCATTGCGGTCGAAAGGCACCGACGAGGCCAGCCCGACCACGCGCGCGATCCGCGCCTCGTCCAGTCCGCCCTCGAGCAGGGCACGGCGCGCCGCATTGGCGCGATCGCTCGACAGTTCCCAGTTGCCGTACCCGCGCGGGGCCTGGAACGACGTCTCGTCGGTGTGGCCGGCGAGGGCGATCTTGTGCGGCGTGTCCGAGAGCAGCGTGCCGAGCTCGTGCATGACCTCGATGGTGTAGTCCTTCATGCTCGAGCTGCCCAGGTCGAACATCGGCCGGTTGAGCCGGTCCACGATCTGCACGCGCAGGCCTTCGGGAGTGAGGTCGATCAGCAGCTGGTCCTTGAACGGAGCCAGCGCCAGGCTCTTCTCGACGGCCGCTTCCAGGTCCTTGCGCAGTTCCTCCAACTGGCGCCGGTCTTCTGCCGCGGCGGCGGCACGCGCATCTTCGCTCGGGATCCGGCTGCGGGTGGCCTCGCCAGGCTCGCCCACTTTCGGCCCGATGCCGCCGGGCATCGACAGGGCATTGGCCGTGGGGATCAGCTTGTCGGACGCGCCGCCCGGGCCGAGCGAACTGGTGCCCGGGATGGCCGCGGTGCCTTCGACCGCGCTGGGATTCTTGAAGTACTCCGAGACCGCGGCCTTCTGCTCCTTGCTGGCGATGCCGACCAGCCACATCACCAGGAAGAACGCCATCATTGCGGTGACGAAGTCGGCATAGGCCACCTTCCACGCGCCCCCGTGATGGCCGCCGCTGACCTTCTTGATCCGGCGGATGATGATCGGCTGGTTCTTGTCCATGGACGGTCAGCGATTGCTGCGCAGGTGTGCTTCCAGGTCGGCGAACGCCGGGCGCACGTCGGAGAACAGCAGCTTGCGCGCGAACTCGACCGCCACGCTCGGCGGATAGCCACGCAGGCTCGACACCAGCGCCATCTTGATGATCTCGAATGCCTTTCCTTCCTCGTGGGCGCGATGCGCCATCGACGCAGCCAGCGGGCCGACGAATCCATAACCCAGCAGGATGCCCAGGAACGTACCGACCAGCGCGGCGGCGACATGGTGGCCGATGGTGGCGACGTCGCCGCCGATGGAGGCCATCGTCACCACGATGCCCAGCACCGCGGCGACGATGCCGAAGCCGGGCAGGGAGTCGGCCAGCACCTGCAGGGCATGCGCCGGCTCGGCGGCTTCCTGGTGGTGGGTCTCGACCTCGATCTCGAGCAGTTGCTCCAGTTCGTGCGGCTCCATGTTGCCGCTGACCATCAGCCGCAGGCAGTCGGTGGTGAACTCCATCAGGTGGTGGTCGGCCAGCAGCTTGGGATACTTGGAAAACACCGGACTGGACCCGGGATTGTCGATGTCCTTCTCGATCCCGATCATGCCTTCCTTGCGCGCCTTGACCAGCACGTCGTAGACCATCGACAGGATGTCGACGTAGTCGTTGCGCTTGTAGCGGGCGCCCTTGAGCAGCCCGGGGATGCCGATGATCGCCGCCTTGACCACCTTGAGCGGGTTGGCGACCAGGAACGCGCCGAACGCCGCGCCGCCGATGATCAGCACCTCGTAGGGCTGCCACAGCGCGGCGAGCTTGCCGTGCGACAGGACGAAGCCCCCGAGCACGCTGACGATGACGATGATGAAGCCGATGATGATGAGCATGACGGCGCGCGGTTGGGGTCGGTCCGGTATCGGCACGGTCGCGGCGAAGTTGAGGCGAAGGTGAGGCCCGCGACCTGCGCTAGACTCCGGGAACCGACGACTCGTCCACAGGGGGACGCGATGGCCAGGCGGAACAGGAGCGGGATCATTGCCGGCGCACTGCTGGCGTTGCTGGCGGCCACCCATGCCGGCGCGGCCCCGGTGGTGGACAGTGTCGAGCTGAATGGCGCCACGGTGTGGAAGACCAGTGCGATCCCCGACGGAGTCGTGGGCGAGTATCTCTACGAAAGGCAGGGCGAGCCGAAGATCGTGCTCGCCGCCGACGGCACCGGCAGCTTCCAGGCGCACATGGTCGCCCCGATCCCTATCCGCTACTGGGTCCTCGCCAACGAGGCGGGCGAACCGGTGAAGGAATCGGGCGGAGCCAACTACCGGTACACCATCGTGCTGCAGTACGGCCCGGGTGGAGGCGGCAACTATCCCGAGGGCGGCTTCGACAGCTGGTACTGGACGTGGCTGGCCGACGATGGCTGCGCCAACATCCTGGGCGAGCGGTTCAAGTGCGGTTGAGCCCACGGCTGCCGTGACCAGGGCGCCGGTACATCGGGTATCCATGCGCTGATCGACCGATGCGGACGCCATGACCGAACCAAAGACACGCCCGACCGGTGAGCCTGTCGAGGATTTCCTCGGCAGGTTCGTCGAACCTCGCCGCACCGAAGCGCGTGCGCTGGTGGAGCTCATGCAGGAAGTGACCGGCGAGCCACCGGTGGTGTGGGGCGGCGACATCGTCGGCTTCGGCCAGTACGCCCAGCGCTATGCCGATGGCCGCCAAGTGCCCTGGCCACTGCTCGCTTTCTCCCCGCGAGCGAAGGAACTGTCGATCTACGTGATGGACGGCTTCGACGGGCGCCAGGCGTTGCTGGCCGAACTGGGGCGCCATCGCGCCGGGAAATCATGCCTGTACCTGCGGCGGCTCTCGGATGCCTCGCCCGAGGTGTTGCGGCGGCTGCTCGCCGCCAGCGCCGCGACGCTGGAACCCCTGCGCATCCGCTGAAGCCCGCCGGTGTATGCTGCGCCGCCGTCGCGGTCAACCGCCGGCGTGATCCCCGAGACCCTCGCAAGGAGCCCCCCATGATCCAGCGTTTCGAAGTCGGTCCGCGCATGTCCGAACTGGCCGTCCACAACGGCGTCGCCTATCTCGCCGGACAGATTCCGGAAGACACCTCGCAGGACATCATCGGCCAGACCCGCCAGGTCCTGGAGGCGATCGACGCGCTGCTTGCCCAGGCCGGTACCGACAAGTCGCGCATCCTGCGCGCCGAGATCTTCCTGGCCGACATCACCGAGTTCGCCGGCATGAACCAGGCCTGGGACGGCTGGGTCGCCGCCGGGCACACGCCGCCGCGCGCCACGGTACAGGCCGCGCTGGCCAAGCCCGACTGGAAGGTCGAGATCGTGGTGACCGCCGCGGTCTGAGGTGCGCCGCCTTCGGGCGGCATCCGCTCAGGCGGAAGGCGGCTGGAGTCGTCCCAGCGCCAGGTGCGCGCGGTGGGCAAGGGCGCCATACAGCAGCGTGCTGGCGATGGCACAGGCGATCGCCGCGCCGGTTGCGCCCAGGCGCGGCACCAGCAGCATCAGCAGCATGACCTGCAGCAGCGCGGCGACGGCCACGCTGCGGAACAGCACGCCGTTATCACCGCGATGCTTGAGATAGGTCGGCGCCATCGCCAGCACCGTGCTCAACGCGGTGCTGGCAGCCAGTATCCGCAGCGCAGGCGCACCATCGGCGACGAATTCCGGCCGGAACAGGCCGATCAGTTCCGGCGCGAAGGTGAACACCACCAGCAGGTAGACCAGCAGCGGCATCGCCAGCCAGCGCAGGCGCTCGCGGCGCAGGCGCCGGATCCCGTCGATGTCGCCCCGCTCCAGCAGCAGCGACAGCCGGCTTGCATAGACCCGGTTGGTCGCGGTGGCCAGCACCTGCGCGATCGCCGCGGTACTGAACGCGACGGCGAAGCCGCCCACCGCGCTCGCCGGGGCCTGCCCCCACTCCAGGGCGATGATGCCCCCTTGGGCGAAGATCGCGAGCGAGACGCGATAGGCCCAGAACGGCCGCGCCTCCCGCGCCCAGCGCTCCGCATGGACGACCGGCGCGACCGAATACACCGGTGGCGGCAGTGCGCGGCGGAGCTGCCATGCCATCAGCACCAGCGCCACGCACCAGGACACACCCCAGGCGGCGATCGCCACCGGCGCATGCAGTTCCAGCGACAACGCGAGGGCGAGGCCGACCAGCGCGAGCACGGTGCCAGGCACCACCAGCCGGAACACCCGCGTGGCCGGCATGGCGCGGCCGGATGCGGCCAGCACTTCCAGCACCAGGTGCACCAGGGCGCCGGCCGGCAGCGACACGCAGCTGATCACGATGCCCAGGCGGGTCTGCGCATGCAGGTCCTGTGCATGCCACGCCCACAGGCCGACCGGGATGCCGACCAGCGCGCTGCCCAACAGGATCCGCCGGCAGGAGAAGCCGAGGAAACCACGCAGCACGTCGTGCTGCCGGTGTTCCAGCAGCGTCGGCACGAGCTTGAGCGTGAACTTCTCCAGGCCCTGCGGAACCAGCGTCACCATCAGGATGAACGCCGCGGCCGCCACCACGTAGCTCTCGAAGCCCGCCACGCCCAGCTGCCGGGCCAGGACGATTCCCAGCGCATAGGACACCGCCTGTCCGGACAGCGACAGCAAGGCAAGCCGGGTTTCCCAGCTCGTGCGGATCACGGTTTACCCGTGGCCACGGACGCGAAAGGCGCGCAGCGGGCGCATGCCGGCCGGAGGGCGGAGAGCCACGATCCCGGCCGGCATGCACGTGTCAGAAGGTCAACCTGCCGCGCATGCTGAACACCCAGATCGCATCCGTGGAACGGTTGAGCGCCGGGTCCACCTGCACCTGCAGGTCGGGGGTGATCGCGAAGTGCGGGGTGACGTGGAAGCGGTAGAACACCTCGGCGGTGTACTGGTTGCGCAGCTGCGGACTGGCGGGCTGCAGTCCACCGATGGCGACGCCGAACAGGTCGGAGAAATGCTCGGTAGGGCGCCAGCCCAGGCCGACCGCCGCGTTGTTGTCCACGAACCAGCCATCGGACCAGCCAGCGCGCGCGAACCACATCATGCTCGGCCCGATCATGTAGTTGGCGTTGAACGCCAGCCCCTTGGATCGCGGCAGGCCACCCTGTTCGGGATCGCGATACCAGGCGGTCAGGTGGATGTTGTTGGCGTCCATCGCCGCCCGTGCCTGGATCGGCGTGCCGGTCCGGGCCAGCGCGCTCCAGCCGACCTCGAGCATGTAGAAATGCTCGTCCTTGCTGAAGAAGTCGTCGATGGTGCTGCCGGTGTCGTCGCTGTGGACGGTGAAGATGCCGGGCTTGAGGTAGAACCCGGTGGTGGTCGGATACCACGCCGCGACCGCACCGAAGCCACGCAGTGGCGCGGCGATGCTTGGGCTGGTCGAGAACGCCTGGGTCAGGAACTGGCGGTTGTCGTCGAAGAACGGATAGGCGTTGAGGAAGTTCGGCGCGAAGATCTTGCCGATCGTGTACTGGAAACGGTTGTCGGCCAGGTTCTGGCGGATGTAGGCCTGGGTCACGCCGAGGCTGAAATCACCGTAAGTGGCCGCGGTGGGAATCAGCGAGCCGGTGGCCATGCCCGCCTGCAACGGCGCCAGGTCGGTGCCCACCGGGCGCCGGTCCTCGACCGCGATGTCGAACGACAGCGCATTGGCCTGGCCGCGGTTGAACAGGTCGTACGAGGCATTCAGCGTCAGCTTGCTGCCGACCGCGTTGTGCTCGTCGATCAGGCTGTGGGAGTAGTTCTGCCACAGCATCATCCAGGAACCGCCGATGGTGAGGCCGGTGTCCTGGCGCAGTTGGTTCTTCCAGCCGAACCAGGAATTCATCCCGGTCTCGCGACGCAGCCAGCCGGTCGGCACCGCGGTGTCTTCCTGCAGGTCGCCCTGTACCGACATCGAAGTGTCGAGCAGGTTGGGATAGAGCTCGTCGGCGGCGGCATCGGCCAGGGTCAGGTCGAGCGGGGCGGGTGCAGGCGCCGCTTCCGCCGGCGGGGCGGGTGACGCTTCCTGGGCCTGTGCCGCCAGTGACGACATGCCGCAGAACAGGGCGGCCGCCAGCGCGTGGCGGCGCCATTCGGGGGAGGAAACAGGGCGATCACGCATCCTTCAACCCTCCCAGCGCGGCAGGTCGCTGCCGCGCACGGTCACCAGCGGATCGCGCCATTGCCCGGGCGTCTTCGACAGGCGCACCTGCGGCACGAGGCGTTCCACTTCGCCGTAGGGTGTCTGCCGCTTCATGGTCTCCGGTGGCGACATGCGGTTTTCGGGGCGCGAGGCATCGAAGCGGATGTCGGCGAAATGGCCCAGGTCCTGGAACCACATCGCCGCCCGGGCCAGGTTGACCCGCACGTGCCAGGTGCCGCCTTCGATGGCCTGGCGACGCAGCGCGGCGAGGATGCCGGCCGCGCCGATGTAGCCGGTGATGTAGTCGTTCATGACCAGCGTCGGCGGGAAGCGCGGGACGCCGGTTCCGCCGCCCTCGGTCATGGTGAAACCGGTGGTGGAGACGCCCTCCATGTCGAAGGCGGCGCGATCACCCCATGGTCCTTCCCAGCCGTAGCCACGCACCGACAAGTAGACGATGCCGGGCCGCTTGGCCGCCACTTCCTCCACGCCAAAACCCAGCCGTTCCATCGAGCGGCCGCGGAAGCCTTCGATGAACACGTCCGCATCCGGCAGCAGGCCGGCGAAGTTGGCGTTCTGGGCCTTGTTGCGCAGGTCGACCCAGGCCGAACGCATGCCGACGTTGACGTCCACCACCAGCGCCTCGTGTTCGAAGCTCTGGTCGCGGGCGATGTGCAGCACATCGGCACCGTACTCGGCGAGCGTCCGCGCCGCCGTGGTGCCGGCGATCACGTGCGTGCAGGAGATCACTTTCATGCCCGACAGTGGCCGGGCGGCCTGTGGCGCGAACTTGCGGGGCGGGGCATCGCCGACCTTGACCAGTTCGATCAGCGGCGTGCCGGCCAGGTACTTGCCCTGCGGGTGCGCCAGCCATTCCTTGCGGGTGCGGTGCAGGGCGGCCACGCCGTTGCTGGCGGCGAGCGTGTCTTCCAGTTCCTGTCCATCCCACTTCTTGACCGCCGCGCGGATCGCGGTCTGGTCCGCCGTGACCTTGAGCACGTTGAGGATGCGATCCATCAGGTGCGGGTAGATGCCCGTCAGGTTGATGAAACGGCCATCGCGCGTCTCGAAGGCCTGGAACGACAGCGGATTGTCCAGGCCGATCGGGGCCTGCAGCATCAATCCGTTGACGCTGGGCTTCCACGCGGTGAGCGCGGCCGGGATCGGGTCGCTGGCCGGGATCAGGCCGACCGCCTGCATCTTGGTATGGACCATGCCGATCAGCGGATTGGTGTTCCACACCGCCTGGCGCAGGTCCACGCTCAGGTCCTGGCCCTCGCCGGTGCGCTGGCGCCAGATGGCGGCCGCGCCGACGCCGGCGGCCATCGCCGGGATCGCCATGCACGCGCCGATGCGGAAATGGCTGCGCAGCAGCGGGTCCGATCCGGTGAACTCCACCTTGCCGCCGGCATCGGTGGCAGCGCCCCCGATGTCACGCATGAAGTCGGCGAAACGCGTGTCGATGTCGAACGTGGTGACTGCCTGGGCCATCGCCGAAGCCATGGGGAAGCGCATGGCAAGCGCGGCGCCGACGGCCGCGCCAGTACCCACCTTCAGAAACGTGCGGCGATCCGGATCATATTGCGACATACAGCCTCTCCTTGAGGGGGAACGTGCAGCCGGGCTCGGGATTACGGTTGTTTCCGTGGTGGGTACTTTCAACGTGCGGGGTGCGGCCTCGCGATCGTTACCTGGAAAAGTTCCTGTCGCGGCTGGATCTGGGGGGCCTTGGGCGCGATGCCGCAGGAAACGGCGGGCCGGCATTGCCGGCGCGCTGGACGCGGATTGCCGTCGTGCACGATTCGCTATTCCTCTTCCGGCGTTGCGTCGGCGGGTCGATCGACCACGCTGGCCTCGCGCAACTCCCGCTTGGCGTCATTGATGGCGCGGCCGTCGAGCGGACGGGCACTGGCGATGCGGCAGGGCGGGGCGATGGTCGAACCGTTCGCAGCCCGAGGCTGCACGCTGTCCATGCGCACGTTCACCATTCCCAGCGAGTTGCTGATGGTGATCGAACTGGCGAAGGACAGGCCGGAACAGCGCGTCCGGAATTCGATCAGGTAGCCCTGGTTGGGCGTGTTCCAGATGGCCAGCGCCTGGTCGCCCAGCGGCGTCCAGCGGGTGACCCCGGCGATCCTGTCGATGTTGAAGCTCCCGACCGGCGGGCCTGCATGCGCGCGATAGAGCTCGAGACGGTCGGCGCTGCTGAGGGCCGCGCCGGAGTGTGCGCATCCCGTGGCAAGCAGGGCGAGGGCGAGCACGAGCAGGATCCGCTTCATGACGATCACTCCATCCCGGAACGATGGCTACTTCAATACCGCGAAACACCGTCCCGGCTCAAGAGCGCGTGCGGCAGGCCCCCCTGGCGAACGTCCCGCCCAGTCAGGCCAGGCATTTGCATGCCCAGCGACCTTGTGGCCAAACTGCCGGAACATCAGGTGCCTGCGCATCCGGATCCGGGGAGGGTGGGGCGCAGGCGACCGGTGCCACGACGCGGTGCATGCGACGCGTGCCCGGTCCCTTACCCAGAACCCCCGACGCATGGAAGGCCGCATGCCCGCATCGGTTCCGAAAACACGCGCTGGCGGATTCCCGCTTGCGGCAATCCGCAGCCTCGTGCTCGGATTCGTCATCGCCGCAGCGATCCCGGGATGTTCGTCGCTGCCGCGCAACCCGGTTCCTCCCGCACTGGTCGAGCAGGCGCAGATTCCCGGCATGCCCGGCGTGCGTGCCCGTGCCGGGCGGCCGGCACCTGCGATGGAGCGCGACTACCTGCTATCGCTGCAACAGGAATCGCCCGAGGATTTCCCGATCGCCGCGGACGGGATCATCCACTACCCGCACCTGGCCCTGTCCGGCGGCGGGGTCAATGGCGCCTTCGGCGCGGGCTTCCTCAAGGGCTGGACGGAGACCGGCACGCGCCCGGTGTTCAAGATCGTCACCGGCGTCTCCACCGGCGCGCTGATGGCGCCTTTCGCCTTCCTCGGCCCCCAGTACGACGAGTCGCTGCACAAGTTCTACACCACCACGACCACCGCCAACGTGTTCACAGAGCGCTCCCGGCTCATGGCGCTGATGCGTGGCGACGCGCTCGCCGATACCGCGCCCCTGGTAACGCTCATCGAGCGCTACATCGACACGGCCTTGCTCGAACAGGTCGCCCAGGCGCACCGGCAGGGCAGGCGGCTGTTCATGGGTACGGTCGACCTGGATACGCGCAGCTTCATGGTCTGGAACATGGGCCTGATCGCCTGCCAGGCCGACGATGCCGCGCTGGCCCTGTTCCGCAAGGTCATGCTGGCGTCTTCTTCGGTGCCCATCGCGTTCCCGCCGGTGCTGTTCGAGGTCGAGGCCGACGGCAAGCGTTACGACGAGATGCACGTGGATGGCTTCGTCTGGGCCAACGTGTTCCTCAATGGAGGCATCTTCGATCCGGCCAAGCTGCACACCAGCGCCGGTCGCGCCCCTGGCCACGAGGACATCTTCGTCATCCACAACGGGCAGTTGAATGCGCCTCCCGCTTCGACCACGCGCTCGCTGCGCGGCATCACCGTGCGCACCATCGACATCTCCGGGCGCGCCGGCATCGTCGGCGACCTGTTCCGCGAATTCACCTTCGCCCAGCGCAACCAGGCCGATTTCCACTGGGTCACGATCGACGAAAGCGTCGTGCTGCCGGACCTCACGGCATTCGATCCCGCGCAGATGGCTTCGCTCTACCAGGCCGGTTACGACGCCGCGCGGGCTGGGCCCGCCTGGCGGACCCAGCCTCCCGGTATCCGGGGAGAGTAGGGCGGCACTGTCGCGCTGCGATGCAACCACGCGTTCAAGCCGCCGCGCCTACTGCTGCGACGGATCCGAGCGCGGATCCGGCTCCACGGGCAGGCCGTCCCAGTACGCGCGCGGTACCAGCTTGGGGCTCTCCGGATCGGCCTCGTAGTTGGGCGACATGATCTGCACGCCCGCGGCATTGAAAGCGTCCTGGATCTGCGCGTGCAGTTCGCTGAGCACCAGGGCACGACGCAGCGCCTCGGCCACGCGCACCCGCAGGCGATAATCCACGTAGAAGTCCGAAAGCGCGGTCTGCAGCACGAACGGCGGCGGATCGACCGCCACGCCCGGGGTGCGCGAGGCGGCCTGCAGCAGCAGCCGGTGCACCTGGCGCCAGGGCGCGTCGTAACCGATGGTGACTCCAGTCTCCATCCACATCCCCGGACCCTCGGGATGGCGCGAATAGTTGTGCAGCTGCCCGCCGAGCACGACGTTGTTGGGAATGCTGACTTCCACGCCGGCAACGGTGCGCAGGCGGGTGGTGAACAATCCGATCTGCAGGACCACGCCTTCGACCTCGCCGCTGCGAACGTAGTCACCCACGGACATGGTCCGCGAATAGAGGATGGTGAAACCACCCGCCGCCTGGCCGACGATGCCCGACGCACCCAGCGAGATCATCAGGCCGACCAGCACGCTCAGTCCCTTGAACGCATCGGTCTCCGAGCCGGGCAGGTAGGGGTAGGCCATGGCCAGGGCGAACAGCCAGATCACGACATTCACCAGCTTGCGCGTGGGCTCGGCCAGCACCTGGTCGATGCCGAACAGCTGGAACCGGCCATCCTGCACGCCGCGGAAGGTGATGGTCACCGAGTGGGTGAGCAGGCGCGCCAGCACGAAGATCAGGATCGCGGCCACCAGGCCTGGCAGTGCGGCGGCGATGGCCTGGGCCCAACTGCGCAACAGGTCCAGCATCCAGCCGGTCATCGCTTCGGCCCACGGCCGGGTGAAGCCGAACTGGCCCAGGACGAACCGCACCCATTCCTCGAGGATCACGAAAATGGTCAGCGCAATGAACACGCGCATCAGCCAGCCGATGACGATGCGTATGCCACCCACCAGGTGGCGTATCGCGTCGCGCTCGATCGTTTCGCTGCGCGCCTCGACCAGGCGCTTGAGCCGATCCCGGATCCGGCGGCCCAGCCACAGCACGCCCACGGCCAGCGCGATCGCGATGACGGTAGCCAGCAGCGACCACAGCAGGCCCTGCAGCAGCCGGGCCGGCGCCTGTTCCCGCCGCGCCGTGTCGACGGCCTCCTGCAGGCGCCCGGCGATCGCGATGCGGGCCTGGCCCATCGTCTCGCCATGCAGTACGTCCAGATCGCCGGTCGTGAACATCATCACCAGCTCGTCGGACAGCAGCACCAGCAATCCCTCCGAGGACTGCTTGAAGTTGACCTTCACCGGACCGGACGCTTCGACCACGCGGCGGATGGCCGCCTCGGTGGTGCGGGCACGCAGCTCCGGCGTCCGGCCCAGGAACTCGGCGCGCAGGGTCACGATGTCGCGGTTGTAGAAGCGGACCGTGGCCTCGGAGTCTGCCGGGGTCTCGACCGCGGGAGGCGGCGCGGCGCCCGGGAGTGCCGGCAAAGGCGACGTGGCCGGTGCCGCACCCAGTGCCACGGCCGACAAAAGCAGGCCCAGGACTGTTACGCCACGCAGTGCTGCGAGCAGATGGCGTCGGCCACCGGGAGACGACTTCGCGTTCGGTTCCATAAGCGCCCCAGGAACGTACACGGGGATTCCGGCTCCATCGCCAACCGCGGCCACGACCCCGATCCGTGGTCGCGCTAGGTGTACCGCAGAAGCCGACTGGGCCGCCATTGGCAGAAGGGGCCTATGGATTCCTTCCCTGCGGCCCCTAGGTCGACATAATGTGCATTATGCGAAATACAGGACGGCTGCGATACGTGGGCCGTGTCCTCCGCGATTGGCTGGCACACAAGCTGCAGCGGCCCAAAGCCACACCCGATCACGTGGAGCTCCGCGCATGGATCTGACCGCTTCCAACTTCCGCCCGCCGTGCTGGCACGCGGACCAAGCCTGCCCGAACCAGTGCGCCGAGCAAGTGCGCGACCAGATCGCCCGCAACCACGTGCGCCTGCATTGCCCCTCATTCGGTTTGTACCGCTATGGGCTAAAGGTCTAGTCACTTGCACGCCGCTGCGACGTACTCATCCCACGATCTGAGTGATTCAATGGAATGCCCTTGACGTGGCCGCGACGCTTGCAGATTAGCGTCTCGCGTTCGCTTCGCTGCCTCGCATTGACCAATGCTCGACGGCATCGAATAACCTTGGGATCCCGAATTCGTAGAGCGCTCTGCGCGCCTAGATCGGCCAAGTAGCGCTGATTGGCGGTCACGCTCGCTTGAGCTTGCGCAGCCGTCATGCGGTCACGATCACGCGCATCGCCAGTGCCCTCAAACTCGGCATTCCAACCGGCTTCGGTGGATGGGCAAGGGCTCGACGAGTATGCGACCGCGTCGGTGCGCGGATGCTTGCATTTACTGATCGACTGTCCGTGTGCTGCCGGCGACAGCGCCAGCAGGATCAGCAACGTTCCCCGAAACATCCATTCCCCCCGAAATGGTGGCCAGTACGACCAGGTGCCCGACGTAGTATCCGAGGAAGGTCCAGCCAGCGCGGCAGCTCCGCCTTGGTTTTCCCCAGCACCCGGATTAGCGGGAGCGCCACCAGCACCCAGCCATTGCCGTTGTAAGCGCAGATCCCGGCCAAAGCGGCCAAAGCGGCTGGGAGTGCTCTCCCCTCCCCTCGCAGCCACTGCCAGGCGGCGAAGGTCAGCGCCACGCCGGCAGCTCCGTAGTCCACCCACAGGGAGGCGACCAGGCCGACCCGACTAGAACTTGCACGCCTGGGCCACGTATCCGTCCCACTTGCGCAGATCCTGCATCTTCCGCCATGGCCCCAGCCGGTAGAGCTCGCGATCACGGTGGGTTTTGGCGTCCTGGCAACGCCCGATCGTGGATGTGCGCTTTGTGCTGGCCTGGGGCTGGGATCGTCGGACCTTGCGCGAAGCCTGCGAGGTCATGTCGCGCGGTCGGTTCGCTTGCTCGATCTCGCGGATTCGCTGCAGGTCTGCCTCCCGAGGTGGCTCATAGCTTCCATGGCTCCAGGCCTTCTCGGTGGTCGCGCCTTCCGCGCAAGGCGCCGACTGGTAGGCGACCTGATCACCTGCGACGCATTTGTACACGTGCTGCGCGCATGCATCCGAAGAAACCAGTCCCACCACAAGGCAACTCAACTGGAGCGCATGCATTCCCATAGGGGAATCGTATCCCCGACTCCGCAGCGGTACCCGGTGCGAAGTACCGACTGGAAGGTCGGAATTTCCTGAAGTTCCTGTAGGACACGCACGGCGGATGCCCGTGCATCGCCCGACGCATCATCCAGTTCCAGCGCTCATCGATGTCCGATCGATCAGAGCGTCGTCTCCACGTATGCGTAGATGTAGTTCGAGCCGCCATTGACGCTGCCCAGCAGGCGCGAGCTGGCGAAGATGCCGGAACGGTGCGAGATGCCCAGGCCGAAGTAGGTCTGTTTCCAGTCCTTTTTGCCAAACAGGTCGCCCAGGCTGATGTCGATGGTCGGGTCCAGGTAGTTGAGCAGCTTTGACGTCGGGCGTTCGCGCCGCGCCTGGCTGGTGACTTCCGGCGATGGCACGTGGTTGGAGTACGAGATACCCGCGCCCATGCCGAACCGGGTGTTGACCCGGTGGCTCCACGGGAAGCCGTAGAAGAAGCCCTTCATGTAGGCGTCGAACTGCCACGCATCGGGTGCGATCGTGTTCATTTCGTTGCGATAGAGGAAGCCGGCATAGCCATGGAAGTCGATCGGCCAGCCGTTGATCCGCTCCACGAACGGCTTGCCCAGGTGCACGCCGGTGACGCTGCTCGGATTCTCGTGGTCCAGCGAGGTGCAGCTGAGCGTCATGATCTTGGCCATGTGGCAGCCATCGCCCGACGCCCGGCCGTAGAACACCTTCATCAGCAGCGGTACGTCTTCGTCGTCCCAGCGTGCGATCGCGGTGCCGAAGTCGTAGACGGCGCCGGCGAAGACCGCCGGCTGCAGGCCGTCGCGGATGATCGGGCTGTCCTCGATGACGCTGTCGTGCGCGGTCACCGCGACGCCACCGATCAGGCGCCAGTTCTTGAGGAAACCGTAGGTGCCGTACAGGCCCACGGTCACGTCGGTGCCGCTGCCTGGCGCGTAGGCCGGCCGGTCGACCGTGGCCTCGTAGGGCCTTACGCCGTAGTAGTAGTTGTTGAGGTCGGCGTCGCGGAAGGACACGCTGACGTCCGGGCGCAGGCTCCAGCGGTCGCCGCTCCAGGTGTACGAGTAGCCCAGCCGCAGTTCGCTGCCGTTGGACGTGCTGCTGACGTCGGCCAGCGCAGTCGCGCGCAGGGTTCCCCAGTCCAGGCTGTGCCGGTAGCGCATGCCCAGGTCCGCACCGGCGTTGCGCGGCACCATGCCTTCGAGGATGTCCGGGATGTCGTCTTCGGCGAAACCTTCCAGCCGGCGCGACAGGAAGGCATCCAGGCGATGGGTGCCGTCATCGACGAACTTGACCCCTGCCCGGTCCGCGTTGAGGTAGAAGCGCTCGCCTTCGTACAGGTACAACGGCAGCAGGTCGCTACGTTGGCCGGCGTCCTTGTAGGGCGATTCCTCGAAGCGGTAGAGGAAACCCAGGCCCGCGCTCCCGGGCTCGTCGATCAGGTCGGAGATCGCATCGGTATCGACCTGCGCCAGCGCGGGCGCGCTGGCCAATGCACCGGCGATCGCCAGCGCGAGCAACGATCCGCCGCGCAGGCCGGGATAGAGCGAATGCAGGAAACCGGTGTGCCGCGCGTGCGTGGTGTTCATCAAGCTCCCGTCTCGATCGTTGCCTGTTGCGTACGAGGGACCCGGCGCCATGCAGCCATGCCTCCCTCCCCTTGTCGCCGGTCCGGCGGGATCAGAAATCCACGCCGTCGCGGATCAACGGACAGGTCATGCAATGACCGCCCCCGCGGCCGCGGCCCAGCTCGGCGCCGACGATGGTGATCACCTCGATGCCTTCCTTGCGCAGCGCAGTGTTGGTGGTCGGGTTGCGGTCGTAGGCCATGACCACGCCCGGAGACAGCGCCACCAGGTTGTTGCCGCTGTCCCACTGCGAGCGCTCGGCGGCGTAGTGGTCCCCACCGGCCGCCACCATGCGCAGCTTCTTCAGCCCGAGCGACTCGGCGACCACGTCGTTGAAATGCTTCTTCTCGACGGTCACCTCGAAACCCGGCGCCTTGTCGCTGGGACGCAGCGAGATCGGCGTGATCTGGTCGACGATGTGCGGGAAGTAGGTCGCCACGTCGCGGTCGGCGAACGTGAATACGGTATCCAGGTGCATCGCCGAGCGCAGCTTGGGCATGGAGGCCACCACCACCCGCTCGGCGGCCTTGTTGTCGAACAGCGCCTTGGCCATCTGCAGGATCGCGGTGCGCGAGGTGCGTTCGCTCATGCCGACCAGCACCACGCCGTTGCCGGGCACGAGCACGTCGCCACCCTCGAGGGTGGCATTGCCGTGGTCGACGGTCGGGTCGCCGTACCAGGTCGGGAAATTCGCCGTCGCGAAATCCGGATGGAACTTGTAGATGGCGGTGGTGAGGATGGTTTCCTCGTGGCGCGCCGGCCAGTACAGCGAATTCACGGTCACGCCCTGGTAGATCCAGCAGGTCGTGTCGCGGGTGTAGAGCATGTTCGGAAGCGGCGGCAGCAGGTAACCGAACATGTCCGGCACCTCGCGCGCGGCCCTGAGGATGGGGCCGGCGAAATCGTCCGGGACATCGAGCACGCTCAGCCCGCCGATCAGCGTGATCGCCAGTTCCTGTGGCGAGAGGCTCTCCAGGTAGGCGCGCACGTCGACCATGACATCCAGGCCGACTTCGTTGGCGTTGATCTGGTGGTCCAGGATCCACTTGCGCGCCTCGGGCAACGCCACGGTCTCGGCAAGCATCTGGTGCATCTCCACGACATCCACGCCGCGGTCGCGCATCTTGGAGACGAAATCGAAGTGGTCGCGCTTGGCGTTGTCCACCCACATCACGTCGTCGAAGAGCAGGTCGTCCTTGTTCCTGGGCGTCAGGCGCATGTGCGCCAGGCCGGGGGAACAGACCAGGACCTTGCGCAGCGTGCCGACTTCCGAGTGAACGCCATAGACAGGTGCGGACATGCCAATCTCCAAGCTGGACGTGGAATGTGGTGGTGCCGCCGCCCTTCCGCCCGTAGCCATGTCCTGGGCGATGCGCTTCGCGGCCCTGATCGTTCAGCTCATCTTGACACCGGCCACGGTCGCCTGTCGATCACACCCCGGGGTGGATACGGGGCATGCCCTTGCGCATGCCGTCGCATGGGGAGTATGAATGTCCGGGCAATCCGATGCCGTTATGAACCTGCGTCCCGACAACCTGCGTGTCCGGAGTATCGCGTGTTCCCGGAAGACAAGGGGGGAAGCGAGGCGCCACTCGCAACCGAATTCTTTCAACGGAGGAACCTGATGAAGCAGACGAAGATCATTGTTGGTGCAGCGCTGGTCCTGGGTATTGCCGCCCTGTCCGGATGTGCGACCCATAACAACCCCAACACGTTTACCCGTTCCGAAGCCGGAAGGGCGCAGCACGTCGAAACCGGCACGGTGACTGCGGTGCGCGCGGTCCAGATCCAGAACGATTCGCGCGGCGTTGCCACCGCCACGGGTGCGGTCCTGGGTGGACTGGCCGGAAGCACCGTGGGCGGTGGACGCGGCCAGACCGCGGCGACCGTCGGCGGCGCGGTGGCGGGCGGTGCGGCGGGCAATGCCGTGGCCGGCACCACGCGTCCTGGCGTGGAAGTCACCGTGCAGCTGGAGTCGGGCAGGACCATGGCGGTCGTGCAGGAAGGCACCCCGGACCAGTTCCGCGTCGGCGACCAGGTGCGCGTGTCTTCCGACGGCGTCACCACCCGCGTTTCGCGCTGAGCACTCCCTGCCCTCGCGGGCTGGGACTGGCGCGAACAATCAAAGCCCCGGCGATCCGCCGGGGCTTTTTTCTTGCATCCTGCCGCACTGCCTCGATCGTTACAGGACGATGTAACCGGTGGCGATCCAGTAGATGCCGACGATCGCGCCGAGCGTGGCCAAGGCCAGGATCACGATGTCCGAGGTGCGCTCGAATACCTTCTTGCCCTGCTCGCGCCGCGCCCAGACGTACAGCAGGCTGCCCGGCGCATACAGGATGGCCGACAACACCAGCAATTTCAGGCTGCCGGCATAGAGCAGGTAGCCGGTATAGACCGTGGCCACCGCGGCGATGAGGATGTGCCGCGAGCGCAGCGCCGAGCGTTCCTGCTCGTAGGTTTCGCCACGCGTAGTCAGCTGCAACGCATACCCGGCCACCAGCAGGAACGGGACCAGGGCCATCGAGCTGGTCAGGTTGAGCATCAGCCCAAAGGCGTCGGTCGACCAGTAGGTGGTGATCACGATCACCTGGATGACAATGCTCGTCGCCCACATCGCCACTACGGGCACCTTGTTCTTGTTCTCGCGGGCGAAGATCGCCGGCATGGCGCGGGTGCGCGCGGCGGCCGACATCACCTCGGCGCAGATCAGCGCCCACGCCAGGTAGGCACCGAGCACCGAAACCAGCAGGCCTACGCTGACGAAAACCGCACCCCAAGGGCCGACAACCGCCTCGAGCACGCCAGCCATGGAAGGCTGGCGGATGCCGGCGATGTCCTCGCGCGGCATCACCGCGTAAGGCAGCAGCGTGACCAGCACCATCAGCGAGGTCACCCCGACGAAGCCCACGATGGTGGCGAAGCCGACATCGCGCCGCTCCTTGGCGTAGCGCGAATAGACGCTGGCGCCCTCGATTCCGATGAACACGAACACCGTGACCATCATCGTCATCCGCACCTGCTCGAATATCCCGCCATCCAGCCCGCCGCCGTAGAAATTGAAGCGGAACATCTCCATGCGGAAGGCGAAGAACAGGATCAGGATGAACACCACGATCGGAATGACCTTGGCGATGGTGACGATCATGTTCAACGCGGCGGCCTGCTGGATCCCGCGCAGGATCATGAAATGGAACAGCCAGATGCCGATCGACGACACCAGGATGGCGACCAGCGTGTTGCCTTCGCCGAACACAGGGAAGAACGCGCCGAGCGTGGACTTGATCAGCACCCAGTAGGACACGTTGCCGATGCAACTGCCGATCCAGTAGCCGAACGCGGACAGGAAGCCCGGATAGTCGCCATAACCGGCCTTGGCGTAGGCGAACACGCCGGCGTCGAGGTCCGGCTTGCGCTCGGCCAGGAACTGGAACACCCGCGCCAGCATGTACATGCCGGTGCCGGCGATCAGCCAGGCGATCACCGCACCCAGCGGGCCGGTGGCGCCTGCGAAGGTGCGGGGCAGCGAGAAGATCCCCGCGCCGACCATGCTGCCCACCACCATCGCGGTGAGCTGGAACCGGGACATTTTCGCGTCAGCTGATGCCATACCCCACCCCTTCGATGGGCCGCGGCTGCGGCAGTCAGGGCCATGCTGTGCGGCGGACGGACCAAAAGTAAACCGGCGCCCGCGATCCGTACCGGCAGGTACGGGCCATGATCGCGGGCCACCGGCGTATTCATCTTGCATGTGGCCGCAGCTTTGGCGCCCTTGCGTTCGAGGAGAGGCAACAGTCGTTTCCTCCCCGTAAGGCCACCTCCGGATGCGCATGCGTCCGTGCGGTCGCCATGTCACGCGCGGCACCCTATTGGAGGGCCCACGGATGGCCGACACCGTCGCTCCCGAGTTCGTCCGTTTCATCGAGACCGAACGCAGCGCAAAGCGCCTGCCACAGGCCGCGGCGCGAACGAAGATCGCCGAAGGCGATGTGTTCCCCACTGTGTTCGTCCCCGCCACGCGGCTCACGCCGCTGTTGCGCGTGGGGGCGGGTCGCGCCGCCGGTTTCTTCCGTGCGACGAAGAAGACTGAAGTCATCTGGGTCCAGGGTGACAGCGAGCTGGCCGTGGGATTCGCCGCAGTCGACGTGAAGCTGGCCGACGGTGCGCTGCAGGTCAGCATCCCGGTGCGTTGCGACCAGATCGGCAAGGGCACGGTCACCGTGCTGTTCGTGGTCGGTTCGGCGGCCTCGCCTTCCGGACTGTATGCGGCCACCGCCAGCAGGCCGATCGGCCCCGAGCCGGTGGTGGCGATCTGGAGCGAGGCGCTGGTCGCATTCGCCTGGAACTGCCTGCTCGAACTGGTCGGCGGCATGGCCGCCGCGGTGGGCAAGGACCAGCGCGGCAACCTGCTGGTGCCGGTCGAGCTTTCGGCCCGCAAGCAGGGCATCGAGATCGTGCCGATGGCGCGGTTCCGGTTCTCCGGCACGAGTTCGCTGAAGAGCACGGCGGTGCGCTCGTGAGCCTGGGCAGCGGTGATTTCGGAGTCCTCGGCAACCTGGGCAAGGCGCTGGGCATATTCGATGCCGAGGGCGATCCCAACCAGGACTGGTTCGCCAACCCGGAACATTCGCTCAGGACCATCCTGGCCAGTCCCGCGCAACGCGAGGCCCTGATGGCCTTCGTCGATGAGGCGATGGGCGGCGCGGAGCGCAGCACAGACAACGGCCTGACCTGGTTGCCGCTGCTGCAGATCGAGGACCCGCCGCTGCAGGTGGCCGTGACCGTCGACGAACGACCGACGGAAGGCCTGCACATCGGCCTGGGCCTGCGTTGTTCGACCACCGACCCGGGCTCGGCCACCACGCTGGCGATCCCCCTGTTCCGCGCACAGAAGGAAGGAGGCTTGCCGGTCGAGCCCCTCCTGCTCGGCTCCAGCGGCGGACGCATCCGCCTGGGCAGCACGATCACGCTCGATGCCGCGCCGCCGGTGCCCGGCCAACCGCGGCTGGGCGGCGTGGGCCTGGAAATCGATCTGCCCACCTCGCCGTACGATCCCGCAGCGCCGGTGTTCGCGCTGTTGCTCCAGGGGCTGCAACTGCCGGGTGCACCGACCCCGCGCGACGTCCGCGTCTCGGCCGATGGCACCGATGCACTGGACGATGCCCTGCTCGACCTGGTGCTCTCGCTGGTCAAGGCGCAGGCCGATGCCGCCGCAGCCTCGCCCGAACTTTCGGCGCTTGCCGGCCTGCTCGGCCTGCGCGATGGCGACCAGGTTCCCGACTTCCCGATCACGACGCTGCCGGCGCGCGGCGCGCTGGCGATCGCCGACTGGATCCGCGGCATCCTCCTGGACACCGCTGCGCGTGCCGACTGGCTGGGCCACCTGGCCGGCCTGCTCGGTGGCAGCGTGGCCGCGGGTGCGGCGCGCTTCGATCTTGGGGGTGCGGCACAGCTGGAACTCGCCCTGCGCGTCGACAACGGGCCCAGCGGCAACCCGCGCCTGACCCCGTCGCTTTCGGTACTGCTCGGCACCGGCAATACCCGCGTGGAAGCACGCGCGGACCTGTTGCGCATCGACCTGGTCACGGGCCAGGCCACTGCCCTGCCCTCGCTGGGACTGTGGGCCGCCGCAGGCACGCCGGCCAGCCCGCTGCTGGACAGCACTGAAGCACGAGCCGAGACGCTGCGCCTGGGCTTCGCCCTGGATGGGGCGCGACGCCTCACCTTCGTGCTGGCAGCCGACGGCGTGCAGGTGCGCGGGACTTCCTACGGCACGCTCGACCTGGGCACGCCCGATGCGGTGATGGGGGCCGCCGGCGCCATCGTTTCCGATGCACTGGACGAGATCGCCGACGAGGTACTCGCCGGACTCGGCGACGCATTGGGCCTGGTCCGGCGCCTGACCGGCCTGTCGCCCCCTGCCGGGGTTCCAGCGATTTCCGCGCAGCAGCTGCTGGCCGATCCGCTTGCCGCCGTGGCCGATTACTGGCGTGCCCTGCTGGCCGTGCCCACCGCCGCTGCCAGCGTGCTCGAGGACCTGCGTCGCGCGATCGCCGATGCGGCGCAGGACGCGGTGCCATTGATCGGCGACGGCACCCGTGCCGCGCCCTGGCGCCTGTCCCTGGCCGGACCGCTGAACCTGGAGGTCTGGCGCGACGGTGACGTGCTGGTGGTCGACCTGGGTGTTGAAACCGTCGTCGCCAGCCTCGGTGCGGCCTCGACCGTGCAGTCGCGGATCGCGGCACGGCTGGCAAGGATCGACCTGGCCAATCGCGGCGTTGAACTGCTAGGCCAAGTGGAAGCGCTGCTGGCCACGCGTGCACAGGGCAGCACCCCGCTCGCGCGCCTGGCACTGGCCGACGGCCTGTCACTGGAGGCCGGCCATGCCGGCCTGCGCATGGCCTGGTCGCCGGCGGCCGGATTGTCGGTGGCGGCGGACGTGCCGGCGCTGGCCCTGCATCGGGATGCGACACAGTGGCCGATCCGGCTGCCGGCCATCGCCGCCGATGGCCGCGTGGATCTCGCGCCTGCCGACTGGGATGGCGTGGAGGCGCTCGCCGGCCAGCTGGGCCGCCTGGCGGGTGGCTTCACCGCCGAACTGGTCGCGGTACTGGGCTGGGATGGCCCGCCGGATGCATCCTCCGCCCAGCGGCTGCGTCTGCGAGACCTGGTCGATGACCCTGCCGCGGCGTTGCGCGCGTGGTTGCCCTTGCTGCTGGGCGGCGACCTGCGCGAACGCGCATTGGCCATCGCCGCCGACCTGTTTTCCGGCACCCCGGCATTGCCCGGTGTGCTCGCGGGTATCGGTCGTCCGGATGATCCGTACCGGATCGCGGTCGACCCGGCGCTGCCCGAGCTTGCGCTCTGGTTCGCTCCCGAGGGCATCGCATCCGTGGTGCCTTCGATCGACGACCTGCTCGATGGCTGGCAACCCGGACAGGCCGGGCTGCCGCCGGCCGTACTGCAGGCGGCATTGGTCGCACGTGCCGCGCTTTCCGCCGACCTGCGTGCGCTGCTGTACGGACGCGACGTTGAAGCCGCGCTGGCCGCGCTGCAGCAACGCTGGGCCGGTGGCGACGGGCGCATCGTCATGCCCGCGACCGCACCTGCAGGCGTGACCCTGCATACCGCGCCGCTGTCTGCGGTGCAGTTGCCTGGACGCATCAACCTGCCCGCGCTGCTGGGCCGTCCGCTGACCACCATCGTGCACGTGGCACTCGGCACCGATGCCTGGCCCGATGCCCCCGCCGGTCGACGCATCGACCTGTGCGGCAGCGGGCGCGATGCGTCGATGTTCGCCTTGCCCGCTGCGGCCACGGGCGAGTGGTACGTGGCGCTGGGGACGCGCGCCGAATGCCGGGGAACCGGCGGCGGCGACGGTACCGCGGGGCAGGCTGAGCGGCTCGCACGCTGGCTCTCGACGCTGAGTGCGGTGGACAGCCAGGTCGTGGTGGTCGCCGTGGCGGGAGCGGGCCATGCCGCGCGCGTCGCTGCGCAGAAGCCCGAATGCGCTTGCGTGACCGCACTGGTCACCTTGGGTACGCCGCTGACGCCGGTCTCGCTCACTGCCCTGTCGATCCAGCCCACGGCCGATGCGCTGCGGCTGCTGCAACGCCTGCTGCCGGCACCTGACTCTGCCGACTCGGCCGAACTGCAACTGGGCCGCGGCCTGGTCCGCTCGATGATGGAACTGGCCGCCCTGCCCGATCCGGCCGACGACCTGGGCCTGCCCGATGTCCCCCCGCCGCCGCCGCGTGCCGGGCTGGATGTGCGCGCGATCTTCGGCGTCGTCGCGGAAGCGGATGTGGCGCGCGCACTCACCGCGATCGTCGCCGCCGGCCTGGGCGCGCGTACCCAGACAGCGTCCCCTGCCACCGCGATCCGCGCCGGCCTGCACTGGCCGCTACCGTCGGGCGCGGCTGGCACGCTGAACCTCAGCGGCGGCGCCCAGCTCGAGCTTGTCGGCAGCGACATGGCCGGCAATCCGCAACTGGCGCGGGCGCTCCACGTGCAGGTCCGGATCGACGATGCGATCGGCTGGATCGTCGCCACCGATGAGCTGGAACTGCGCGCGGTCTCGATCGCGCTGACCCTGCCGCTGGCGGGCGACCTGCCGGCGTCCGCGCGCGTGGTGCTGCACGACGCGCGCATCTATGGCCAGTCCTGGGAGGCGCTTGCCTGCGGCGGGCCGGCCGATGCGGTGGCCGCGGTCCTGCCGGAAGCGCGCGTGCTGCTGGCGGCTGCGATGCAGCGACTGACCCGCGACACCGCCAGCCAGGCATCACTGGCGCTGTCGCAGCTGCTGAAGGCGCTGGGCATCCTCGATGGCGCCTTCGGTCTGGTCGGCGACGCGCTCGACCAGTTCGTGCACGATCCGGCCGGCCTGGTCCGCCAGCGCATGGCCAGCGCAGGCAGCGAAGTCGCCGCTGCAGTGGCTTCGCTGCTGGGCCAGCGCGGCATCGGCATCGACCTGCCGGCGCGGCGCGTGTACGTGGAAGGCGAAGGTCGCGGCCGCTTCGACTGGTCACTGGATCTGTCGGCGGGCGCCGATGGCCCGGTAGGCCAGGCGCGACTGGGGTCGATCGACGTGCCGGTGACCGGCGGTCTGCAGTTGCAGCTCGACCTCGATCCATTCCGCGTCGCGCTGGACTGGCAATTGCCGGGCGGCGGCTCGGAAGCCGTCGAACTCTGGCCCCTGCCCGATCCGCAGGCACTGGCTCGAATGGCGGCGCGTGCCGCGCCCGGCCTGGCTGCGCAGGCGGCCGTGGAAACGATGCGCCGTGCCGATGTAGCTGTGCGGCCGGTGCTCGACAGCGCGCTGGACACGCTTGGCATGCTGGCCGGTGTTGCCAGCGATGCGCAGCGATCGTTGCGGCCCCTGGTCGGCATGTTCGCCGATCCGGTCGCGTGGCTGCGCGGCAGCGGCGCGCTGGCTACCGATCCGGTCCGGATCCAGGCGTTGCTCGATGCGTTGCGACCGCTCATGGGCTTGCCAGGCAGCGTGGGCCAGTCGCTGGCGCTGGCGCCGGGTGTCACGCTGGCCGTGGCCGCCGACAGCGGTGGCGCGCGCCTGGCCCTGGGTGTGGATTCCTCCTCGTGGAATGCCGCCCCAGCGGTAACCGGCCGGTTGGCCTGTGGCATCGGTGCCACGCTGGCCCTGTCTGCCGGCGCAGCACCACGCCTCGGCCTGGAAACCCGCATCGGCCTGTCCGGGGGGATTGGCGATCGCCAGTCGCTGGCCGTTGCACTTGGCGACAGTGGCCTGCGCGTGGCGCTGCGACCGGCCAGCGGTGCCGACATCGCCTTGCTGCCGTTCGCCGGCCTGGGCTCGCTGGCACAGACCGCGGCCGAATCGGTGTTGCCCTTCCTGCTCGACCGCATTGCCGGCCTGAACGGCACGCCCGGCGATCTGGTTCGCGCGGTTGGCGACGCACTCGCGCTGCGTCGCAATGCGAAGTTCGACGTCGATGCCTTGCGTGCGTGGGCGGCTGACCCGGCTGCGGCCCTGTCCGGGGCGATTCCCACCCTCACCGGCGGCGCACTGCAGGCCATCGCGCCGCTGCTCGACGACTTCCTGCCTGCGGCCGTGCAGGCCACGGCGATCCCGGCCCAGCTCGACGTCACCGTCTCCGGCGTCACCCTGGTCTGGCGTCCGGGCGAAGGTCGCATGCAGGTTCTGGCACCCTCGCTCGCCGTGCCCGGCATCGAAACGCTCGGCTTGAAGCTTGCGGTCAGTGCGGCCGGACTGGACGAACTCGCCGTCGCGGTCGGACCGGCACGGATCGACGCGGGCGGCGTGCTGCTGCGACCGTTCGCCAGCATTGCCGCCGGCAACGCACCGGCCGGTGGCCGCCGCGTGCTGCTCGGCCTTTCGGCCGACGACACGCATCATTTCGCCGCACGCTGGAACCTGGACGGCGGCAGCTTCGACGTAGTTGCCAGCGATGGCGTGCTCGCCGACGCGATCGCGACCACGGACCCGGCCCAGGTCGCTTTGCGCATCGTCGACGTGGTCGCCGACGTGGTCGCAGCGATGGCCATGGCCCAGCAGCCGGTGCAGGACCTGCTCGACACGTCGTTCGGCTCGGCCGCCGGCTCGGATGTGCGCAGGCTGCTGCAGGGCGTGCTGCTGGACGATGCCGATCCGGGCCAGCTCATCGACGGCCTGTTCGATCCGGAGGCTCTGCTCGAACGCGTCCAGCGCCTGTTCCGGAATATTGCCGGCGCCGCATTCGAGATCGATGCCGGCGACCTCAAGCTGGCCATCACCAGCTCCGGCGATGGAACGATCGGCCTGCAGGTCGGCATCGACAACCGCTTCGCCCTGGTCGAGGGCGATGTCTGCCTCTGGCTGGAGAACGATGCCGACTGGATCGAGGATGGCAGCAGCGACCCGGGCGGCGGCGTGTTCGTGGGCCTGATGAAGACCGGCCCGCTGGCGTTCACCCCCAGCCTGGCGGTGCGCGGCGTCGGCCTGCGTGTTGGCAAGTCCAGCGGACCTTTGCTGGATGCAGGGATCAGCATCGGTTCGGTGGCGCTGCATGTGTTCGCAAATGTCGATGGCGACACCGCGCCCGACCTGGGCCTGCAACTGCAGTTCTCGGAGCTGGCCGTCGCCACCTCCGGCGCACAGGGCGACAACGGCGTCGCCCAGGGAATCATGCGCGACACCGGCCCGACGCCACCCAAGCCTGCGTTCTCGCCGGCGCTGGCGATCCAGTCGCACGACGGCGGCCCGGTCAACGTGTCGCTTTCAGCCGGCGATGGCGCCGGCCCCTGGTGGATCGGCATCCGACGCGGCTTCGGTCCGCTGTACCTGGAACAGATCGGCTTCGGCGCCACGTCGCTCAACGGGCGCCTGGAGCGCATCTCGCTGCTGATGGACGGCTCGGTGTCCATGTTCGGCCTGACCTGCACGGTCGACGACCTGCAGATCACCTACTTCGCCGGCAACGACGATTTCTTCAACCCCGCCAACTGGCAGGTCGACCTCGCCGGGCTGGCGGTATCGGCCGACATGGCCGGCGTGTCGCTGGCCGGTGGCCTGCTCAAGCAGACCACGCCGAAGGGCACCGAGTACCTGGGCATGCTGCTGGGCCGTTTCGCGGTCTACGGGCTGACCGTGTACGGCGGCTATGGCGAAGGCGAACAGGACGGACAGAAGTTCACCGCATTCTTCGCCATCGGCGCGGTCAACGGGCCGATCGGCGGCCCGCCGGCGTTCTTCCTCACCGGCATCGGTGGGGGCTTCGGCATCAACCGCCAGCTGCGGTTGCCATCGGACCTGGCCCAGTTCGGCGACTATCCGCTGATCCAGGCGCTGGACATCGCCGCGTCGCCCAGCGACCCCATGACCCAGCTGCGCGAGCTCGGCAGCTACTTCCCGATGCAGCGCGGCACGTTCTGGTTCGCCGCGGGCATGTCCTTCAACAGCTTCGCGCTGGTGGACGGCATCGCGGTGGTCGGTGTCCAGATCGGCGATGGACTGGACATCAACCTGCTCGGCCTGGCGCGCATGGCCTTGCCGCGTCCGCAGGCTGCGCTGGTCTCGATCGAGTTGGCGCTGATGGTGCGCTTCTCCAGCAGCGAAGGCGTGCTCTGGGTGCAGGGCCAGCTCACCGACAACTCCTGGCTGCTGTACGAGGACGTCAAGATCACCGGCGGGTTCGCCTACGTGATCTGGTTCAAGGGCGAGCGCGCCGGCGAGTTCGTGCTGTCCCTGGGCGGCTACCATCCCGACTTCCACCGCGACGGCTATCCGGTGGTGCCGCGGCTGGGCCTGCGCTGGAGCATCGGCAGCAACATCGTCATCAAGGCCGGTACCTACTTCGCGCTGACTTCCGAAGCGCTGATGGCCGGTGGCGATTTCGAGGTCTCCGCCCGCTTCGGCCCGGCATGGGCGGAGGTGAAGTTCGGTGCGCACGGCATCGTGTTCTTCGATCCGTTCCACTACGACGTGAGCGCCTACGCGCGGATCGCGGCGGGCGTGACCATCGACACGTGGCTGTTCGGCGAAATCACCTTCTCGATCAACATCGGGGCGCGCATCCACGTGCTGGGCCCGGATTTCCGCGGCAGCGCGACCTTCGAGATCGGGCCGATCGAGCTTACGGTCAGGTTCGGCGGCAGCGAGAAGGCCGACCGCAACCTGCTCGGCGCCGACGCGTTCATCGGCAAGTACCTGGAAGCGGCCGACAACGGCAAGGCCCGCCCGCATGCGGTGATGGTCAACACCGGCGCCCTGCCGGCGCGTGGCGAGGATTCCACGCCGGACGGCTCGGCGTCGCGGCCGTTCGTCGTGGTCAACGAGTTTTCGATGAGTTTCACCACCACCGTGCCCGCCACTGGCGTCGCGCGCACCCAGCCACGCCCGGGGCAGCAGGCCAGCACATCCCATCCACCCAGTGCCGCCCTCGGCGTCGCACCCATGGGCGCGGCGATGACGGCTTCGACGATTGGCCTGGCGTGGCGGGCCGATGGCGCGGACCGACCATTCCCGTTCCGCGACCGTGCACGCCCGCACGGCAGTTTCCCCATGGGCATCTGGGGCCCGGAGCAGGATCCGAACGCGCGCAAGGTGCCCAAGGGCGAGATGGTCAAGGCGCTCAACGAACTTGATCTGGTGTGCAGTGCCGAACCCAGCGGTGGCGGTCCGCAGATCGCCTACCACCAGGTGGAGATCGGCAAGCGCAAGCCGCTGCCCTTCAGTCGCCGCCCGGCCGCGATCAGTGCGCAGCTGGCAGCGGCGCAATCGGTCGCCGCACTGGTGCAGCAGCCCGGCACCACCGCCGCGGCATTTGCCGTTGCCCGCGACTATCTCGCACGCACCGCCACGCCCACCGCGCTGGCCGCGCTGCGTGGCGAACGGCAGTCGCCGCCGCGCGTCGGTGCGCTGACCGAGGGCCTGGAGATCGCGCAGGCCACGACCGTGCCCGCGCCCGCATCGCCACCGGCGGTAGCCGATTACGACCACTTCATCGATGCCCCGGTGGTCGTCGGCCTGCTCGACGGCGTGACGGTTGGCGTGTCGGTCGCGCCCAGGACACGCACGAGCGTCAAGGGATCGGAGCGCGGCTGGCGCATCGCACCGCCCACGCTGGCAGCGGTCGACGCCGGTCGCAGCCGTTCGATCGCCGCGCGACTGACGGTGGTCGATACGCCCGCGCTTGCGAGCCGCAATGGAACCGTGCTCGCGGCCAACACGCTGCCGCCCACCGCGATCGCACACGCGGCCAGCGCCAGCGTGGCCCGCCAGGGCTCGGCGCAAAGCGACGCGTTGACCGGCTTTGCCGCTGCGATGAGCACCCGGGCCGCGGTCGTGCGCCCCCGGAACCGGCGCGCTGCCGCCGCCTCGGGAGCCACCCTGGCCGCGGGACAGACCGTGATCCTCAAATTGCCGAATGCCCGCGCCGATGTCGCCAGCAACGCCGAGCGTCCCCGGCTCGTGGTCTCAGGCATGCCCGCTCGCGTGGTCCTGCTGGCGCATGGCGGCCGTTGGCTGGCCGACCGGCAGGTCGGGCCGGGACAGGACGCGGCGTCGCTGGAACTGCCGGTGGGAACCGAACGGATCATCGCGATCGGCCAGGGCAGCATGGACGCGGGCGCTGTCGCCGCACGCGGCCTGTCCGGCTGGCACGCCGGCATGCAGCTGCCTTATGCGGGCTGGTCCACGGCGGTCGCTCCGGGGTGCGTCGTGCGCGCACGCGGCCAGCGCCTCGCCCTGCATGGCGAACGCCAGGACGCCGGATGGGTCGGCGGCGCCGAGCTCGTGCGAGGCACCGGCACGGTGGCCACCACCTTCAGCGGCGCGCCACGCATGCTGCTCGTGGCGCTGGACGATCCGGCCGTGGCCGGCGAACCCTCCGCTGCGCGCCAGCTGCTGCTGGGCCTGGACGGCGCGGTGCGGGTGCGTGATGGGGCGAGCGACCGGCCGCCGGTGCTGCTGGTGATGGACAACCGCAGCGTGCTGGCCTACGACATCGTCGCCGACGGCGACCGGCCAGTGGTGGTGACCATCGCCAGCGACGACGACTGGTCGCTGGTCGGGGTGATGGCTTCGCCGGACCTGGATGCGAAGTCGGCGATCGCCATGATCGCTGCGCGCGGCCTGGACGCGGTCGTGGCGCCCTTCGCGCCTGCCTCCATTGCGGGCAACGCTGCTTCGAGCCTGCTGGCATGGCAGGGACCGGTGCGCGACCGGCAGACGCGGATCGCGGCAAGGGCCCAGGCCGGACGCCCGTTTGAAAGCGGAGCCACGAAAGAACCCGCCGCGAAGAAGCCGTCCCGCGCGTCCCCGAAGAAATCCCCCGAACCCGCACGCACGCGGCACGGCAACGCACGCAAGAATGGAGCGCCCCGCTGATGCCCCCGAATACCGGCCACTTCATCCTGCACTCCAACGTGATGCCGCGGATCACCGCAGGCCGCTACCAGCTGTCGACGCGGCAGACCGGCCAGCCCTTCGAGGTCGAACCGGAGATCACCCACATCCAGGTTTCGTCGCCGCGCTTCACCATGCCGACCGACCAGGTCCTGTCGAGCTTCCCACCGGCCAATGCCGAGGGCGCATTCGGCGAGAGGCTGCCGCAGATCGTGCTCAAGCGCCGCACCCTGCCCTGGGAGCGCAACCCCGCCGGCGGCCTGGAGCCATCGCAAACACCCTGGCTGGCGCTGGTGGTGGTGGCCGAGGGCGAGGCCGAACTGTCGACCGCGACGCGCGTGGCCGACTGCGTGACGCCCGGCACTTCGCTGTCGCATCCGGAAGATCGCGATGTCGAGCAGGGCCTGTACCTGGCGGTCACCGAAACGGTGGTGCGCAAGATATTTCCCTGCCGCGAGGACCTGCCGCTCCTAGCCCACGTGCGCGAGGTGGACGTCAACGACACCGAGCTGGCCAATGGCGACGACGATGGCTGGCTCGCCGTGATCCTGGCCAACCGTCTGCCCGTGTTCGACCACGCCAACGGCAAGGCGGTGCGTTACATGGCCTGCCTGGTCAACCTGGAAGGCCAGCTCGACGCCCTGCCGCCGCCGCAGACCATCGCCGACAGTTTCGTGTTCGAACTGGCCCAGGACTGGTCGGTGCTGGCGAACCTGGAAGCGCGCAGTCCGGACCTGCGCGTACTGGGTGGACTACCGATGCCGCAACCGCTGCGCACGCCGCGCGACACCCCGGTGGCCGCCGCAGTCTCCGCCCCCACGGCCAAGGCCTCGCCGATGGGGCCCGCGCTCGACGGCATGGCTTCGATCCGGGACGTACCGGTGACCCGCCAGTGGTCGCCCGTGACCGCGCAGGTGACCGCGGCCGCGCGCGAGCCCGATGCCAAGGTGCTGGTCCGCGACACCATGGCCAAGGGTTTCCGCCTGCCGATCGAGCTGTACGCCCGGGAGAAGACCCTGCGTTTCCCGGTGCTGTCGCACTGGTCGTTCACCACCGCTGGCGAAGTGGACTTCGAGAACCTGATGAAGGATCTGGACGTCGGCCTGCTCGGCACGCTGCCCGAGGCTCCAGCCCCGGCGGCGACGGTGCCGGAAGTGGTGCAGACCGGGCACATCGGCCTGGACCACCGCACCCGCCGCGGCGATCCGGTCCGCGCCTGGTACCGCGGCCCGTGCGTGCCCTTCCCCACTGCGCGCAATGGCGATGCCGCCACGACGGCCGCGGCACTGGCGCATTCGGCCGACCAGTTGCGGCGTGTGATCCCCGACGGCCGAGAAGACCTCGGCCTTGCGGCGGCATTCGAGATCGGCCGACTGATGGCGCTGTCACAGCTGTCGGTGGTATCGGCGCTGCTGCGGTTCCGTGCCGAGCAGTTCGGTGCGGGCCGGGTCCGCGAGCTGCTGGCCGGACTGGTCGGCTTCGAACTGCCGACCTTGGGCGCGGCGCGGGTGGACCTGGGACGCTTCGTCGCCCTGCACGCACTCACGAATTTCACCCGCGACCCGGGCACCACGTTCGGCCTGCGCCGCCCTGTCGCCGATCCGGGCCGACCGTTGCGGATTTCGGGCGATCTCGACGCGGTGATCGCCGAAGGCCTGGGGCTGGACTTGTCCGCCGTGCGCAAGCAGGCCGACAGCATCGGTGTGATCGCTGCGCTGGGAAGCACGACGGCGCCACTGGCCAGTCCCGGCCGACCGCCATCGGACAAGGTCATGCTGCCGGCCCTGCAGGCCGCGCTGCGCGGCGAGCTGCAGCGCACGCTGGAAGTCGCCGCGCCGAAGAAAGCCGTCCAGCGCGACACGCGTGCCCGCTCGGGCGCCGCCTCGAGAACCCCGGTGCGCGACGCGCTGGACGAACTGCTGGACAGCCTCGCCGCGGATGAGCGGGTCGGCGACGAAGACGGGGAGGAAACGCCATGAAGTCCGCCATCAACGCGCAGGTGGCGCTCAAAGCCGCCCTCAAGGCCACGCAATACACCGACCTGGTCACCGATCACGATCCGGACGATGGCAACCATGTCGTGCCGGGTGAACTGCGCCGTTTCCTGGCCCGGCTGCGCCTGCTGCACGGCGTCCCCTTCAGTTACCTGGTCCCGGACGCGGACCTGCTGCCGCTGGAATCGATCCGCTTCTTCCACCTGGACCGGGCCTGGACCGATGCACTGGTCCAGGGTGCGCTGAGCGTGGGGACCATCACCAGCACCGACCGCGCCCAGCTCGAAGCGGTCTATCCGCATATCCGCGACGAGGTGGATGAAGCCGAGCGCAACATCCGGCGCCCGGCGCGCGAGGACCTGCTCAAGGCAGGCGGAGGTGCGATCACCGGCTTCGTCATGCGTTCGCGCCTGGTGTCCGGATGGCCCAACCTGCACGTGCGCGCCTATTCGGTGGACTCGCTGCCGGACAACGCGCTGACCACGCAGGCCGAATCGAGCCCGTACCGGATGAAGGTGCTACGCCTGGAGCGGCTCGCCCCCTCGGTCCTGCTGGTCCTGTTCGATGGCGTGCCGGCGGTGGTGCACATCGAGGAACCCCGCCAGGGGCTGCAGTTCGGCGTGCGCACCACGCGCAACAGCCAGGGCAGCAGCCAGGCGCGCCTGCCGGTGCGCGACTGCGCCAACGGCAATGGCGTACCGCCCCTCGATGCGATGGTGGACGCCAACTCGGTGGCCGTGCCGTTCCGCGCGAACGCGCCGGGCGTGATCAACATCCACGAGCTGCGCAAGCGCCTGGCCATCAAGGCGCCCCATTCGGGGGGATCGCTGGAATCGAACGAGTTCGCGCTGCAGATGCTGCGTTTCCCGTATCGCCAGGTGTTCGGCGACCCGGACAACAGGGAGCAGCAGCGGTTCTACCCGCTGGACCAGTTCAAGGTGACGCTGGCGCTGGACACATGGAAGACGCAACTGGCCGGCAAGCTCGACGGAGGTCCCTGATGGCTACCCGGATCCGCAAGGGAGACACCGCCGTGCCGCCGGCCGGTGCGGCCGCCAATCCGAACGCCGCGACCCGCGAACTGTTGCGAGGCAAGCGTTTCCTCGCCGCCGACCGCGCCGCCATCGACCTGGGCGAGATCGCGACATGGGACAGGTACCTGCTGCGCGAGCGGCGCCTGCTCGCGCCGATCGACGTGCAAGCCTTGTACGTCCCGCCCGGCGGCAGCGAGCCGATGGTGCGGTTGCCGATGCTGGTGGCCGGCGCTGGCGGGCATGCAGTGCAGGACGTCGAGGACGGCATGCCCGACCCGTTCGACCCGGGCCAGCCGCGACCGGCCGGCGTGCACCTGCACTGGGCCATGCCCGACGCACTGCTGCGTGGCGAAATGAAGTCCGCCGCCGATGGCGCGCCGAACCGCCTCGCCCTGCCGCCGCTGCCCGACCGCTGGATCGTACTGAGGCTGCTGTTGCCTTCGGGAGCCGCGAAGCCGGTGGTGACCGGCTGGGTCCTGGAGGCCGATCGCGCGATCGCCGTGCCGCTGGCGCAATGGACCGAAGATGGCGCCGCATCGGCCAGCGCGACCCCGGCGGGCACTGCGATCGACGCCGACGCGCTGACCGGCACCGTCGGTGGCGCGGTCAGCTGGTCGGGCGTGTACGACGCCGTGCTCAACCGCTTCGCCTTCCACGATCCGCTCGACGACGTGGATGCGCTGGCGCGACCTGGCGTGGAAGAGGACTGCGCGAGCTACGTCGTGGCCGGCTGGTGGAGCGATCCGGGCCGCGACCCGCTCGACGCGGCGCGCAGCAAGGCCAGCCTGCATGAACTGCTCGAGCGCATGCGCTGGCGGCTGCTCTACGAATGGGGCGACGAGACCGCCGAGCGCAGTCGCCAGCAGGCGCAGGACGACTTGCGCAAGGCGCTCGGCCTGACCAGCGCCGCGCGCACCGATGCCCCGCGTCCAGCGAAGAAGACGGCGCGACAGGCACGCGCCGCCGCGCAGTCGGCCAAGGCCACGGCCTATGTGCCGCTGGACAAGACCGTGCTTGCGTTACAGCCGAATCTTTCCGCCTCGGTGTTCGCGGCCGATGCCGTCCAACGCTTCGTCGCGCCAGCCTGGCAGCTTCGCTCCTGCCTGCTGCATGGCGTGATCCATGGCGTGCCGGTGCGCGGCGAACCTGCAGTGGACAGACGCCCGGACAGCCGCACCCTGGAAGTTTCCCTGGGCTTGCAGGAGGACGACCTGCTGGCCGCGCTCGCAGTCCCCGGAAGCGCGGGCATCGAAGCGCGTCGTGCCGCAGACCGGCTGCTGACCGCATTCACCGCGCAGAAGGTCGATCGGCTCGGCGCCGCCGATGGCGCGGTCGAACTGGAGGAATACGAGCATGGCGTCGCCTTCGCCTCGTTGCCCGCCGGCTCCGCGGGTAACGACCGCTACCTCAAGCGCGTGCAGACCGGCGGCGTCGGCGGCCTGGCGCTGGGGCGCAAGCGCGGCATCGAGGTCGCCGCGCGCCAGAAGAGCAAGACCGGTGCATCCGCCGCGCAATCGCCGCTGCTGCAGGCGCAGACGCATTTCTCCGTGCATGCGCGGCCCTCGCTGATGATCGCCAGCGAAGCGGCGATCGGTGACCTCGCCCGATCCCGCGTCGGCGACGTACTGACCCCCACCGAAGCACGCGTGGTCGACCGCCCGGCCCCGCGCCACGCCTTCCCCACCGAACCGATGGTCGCCGTGCGCGGCGCCAGTCGCAGCCTGCGCCATAGCAATGACGGGCGCTTCTCCGCGGACGGCAAGCTGACCTGCCGCTGGCCGAGCCACGTCGTCTCGTCCATCGATGGCGTCATCGCCAGCGACCGTTTCATCGCCTCGCTGGGCAACGGTTCGATCCCCGCCGAAGTCCTCGGCCTGGCCCGCGAAGCGCTGCTGCACGACCCGTACCACGACGAGTGGATCGCCGCGGCGCTGGCACCGGCCGGAAGCAGCCGCACCGCATTGCTGAAACGACTGAAGGCCGAATCGGTGCTGCGCTATGGCCGCGATGGCACCTACGACGGTGCGACGGTCGCCTTCGATCCGGTGCTTGCGCGGGCCACGCCGGCGCGCGCGATGGCCGCCCGCCAGCAGGTCCGCGCCGGTGCCTGGCAGCAGCAGAAGCGGGTCGCCGACGAAATGCGCCGCTTCTCGCTGTTCAAGGGCGCCGACCCGGATCCGGTCGGCGTCACCACCTGGGCCCAGCCGTGGATTCCGATGTGGCTGGAATGGGAAGTGAAGGTCGAGGGACTGGATCCGCCCAGCCTGGAGGCCTGGACGCTGGGCGCGGTCGACTTCGAGAACGCCACCGTGACCATTGCCGGCGGCACCGCCCAGGTGCGCGGGCGGGCGCAACTGGCCACCGGCGCGGCAAAGACCCTGCACGACGCCATCGACGACTGGCTGCGCAAGGAGGACGCGCTGGACGCCGCCGAAGCCGGCCTGGTCGACGAGGACGTGGAAGACAGCTATCGCATCCTGGCCGATGCGGTGGAAGGGCTGGACGTGGTGACGGCCACCCTGGATGGCCTGCGCCACCAGTTGCTCGGCCTGGAATCCACCGATGGCCTGCGCAGGCCCGCGATGCCCGGGGGCGTCGCCGAACCGGCTCCCGTGGCGCCGCCACGCGGCCTGCTGGCCGGCACCCTGGCCCTGACCCGCGCGCGCCTGCTCGATGCATTCGGGCGCACGCTGGAAGTCCCGGTCGATGCGGTACGCACGCCGGCGCGCGCCGCGTTCGATGATCGTCCGGACGTGCTGGCCATGCCACCGCGCCTGTTGCGACCGGCCCGCTGGCAGTTCCGCCTGGTCGATGCCGCGACGCCTGCCGGTGCCGAGGGCATCGAGGCGCGGGTGGACCAGATCGAACCGGCGTTGCAGGTCAGCCCGGTGGCCGGTTTCCTGATGCCCGACCACCTGGACGAAAGCCTGGAGTTGTTCGATGCCGGCGGTGCGCCGGTCGGCGAGCTGCTGCACGAGCCTGGCAGCGGTGGCGTGATGTGGGAGATCGCCGCGGGCCGCGAAGGTCCGGCCGACGCCGGGCCGCATTACGGGCTGGCCCCGGCGCAGAGAGCGCTGGGCGACTTCGCCGCCGCACTGGTGGCCGCCGACGCCGCAGCGCGCCAGGGCGCCGCGCTGGATCCGGATGGTCCGGGCGAGAGTGCGCTCTCGGCGATGCTGCGCGCGGTCGACACCACGCTGTGGTCGGTCGACAGCTTCGCTTCGCTCGGCAGCGAACACGTGGCCGGACTGGTCGGGCGACCGCTGGCGATGGTCCGCGCGCAGTTGCGGCTCGAGCTGCGCCCTCCCGAGGACATCGACCTTTCCGATCCGCAGTGGGCCGAAGCCTGGCGCCAGGCCGAGCGCGACGCGGCCAGGTACGCGTTCCCGGTCAGGATCGGCGAGATCACCCGCAGCGACGACGGCGTACTGGGCTTCTTCGTCGATGACGACTATTCGCGCTTCCGCCTCGTCGACAAGGCGATTGCCGGGGCCGCCACCGAGTCCGGTCGCAGTCGCGGCCAACTGGGGCTGTACCCGCCGGCGCCGGGAATGCCCGCCAACGATGCGCTGGTCCATCCCTACATCGCCGGCAGCGACGATGCGGACACCTTGCACCTGCACCTCGGCCAGCAGGTGACGCTGACCATGCTGATGCATCCCGCGGGCAAGGCCACGCTCACCTCGGGCCTGCTGCCGCGCAAGCAGCTGGCGCTGGCACGCGACTGGGTCGGCCCCGGCCTGACCGCGCTCGCGCCATCGCTCAGGACCGGGCCGGTGCTGGTCGAAACCGACCTGGCCAGCGAAGGCCAGGTGCGCCTGCCCAAGGTGTCGGTTTTCGGCAAGGACCAGAACTTCCTGTGGCGGGATACGCCTGCCACGTGGCGCACCGACGCCATCCTGGCCGCGACCCAGACGGCGCTGCTGCCCGACAGTCCGGCCGAGCTCCGCGAGGGCTGGATCCGGGTCGCACCGGACCGTCCCGAAGGCACGTCCTGACCTCCCGCATCGCCATCGACATCCAAACCGTCGTAGAGGCTTCCATGGGCCGCCATACCTGCATGATCTGTTCCCCTTTCGTCCCCGGCCTGACCCAGGCCGGCAGCGTGCGCGACATGGCCGATGACCTGGCCAGCCAGGAGCGCGTCGACAACGTGCGCGTCACGCCGCTGCGTGTCGGCACCGGGCGCACGCGTGCCGCGGTGGAGCGCCTGAAACTCTGGGAGAACGGCCGGATCCTGCGCATCCGCTTCCTCGATGGCCTGCCCGAAGTGCAGGCGCGCGTGCGCGAAATCGCGAAGGAATGGGAGGCGCTGGCCAACCTGGAACTGCGCTTCGTCGACAGCGGTGCGTCGCAGATCCGGATCAGCTTCGCCGAGAAGGATTTCTCCTGGTCGACCGTGGGCACCGACGCGCTCACCGTTCCTTCTTCCGAGGCGACGATGAACTACGGCTGGCTCGAACCCGGCACCGCGTTGCGCGAGTACCAGCGCGTGGTCCGGCACGAATTCGGCCATGCGCTGGGCATGATCCACGAACACCAGAATCCGGCCGCCTCCGGGCGCATTCCCTGGGACCGGCCCAAGGTTTACGCGTACTACGCGCAGCAGGGCTGGAACCGTGCCGACGTGGACCACAACATCTTCGCCGTCTACGACGAGGACAGCACCAACCACAGTGCGTTCGATCCGGACTCGATCATGCAGTACGCGGTGCCCGATTCGCTGACCGTGGGTTCGTACGCGATCGGCTGGAATACCGTGTTCTCGCCGACCGACATCGAATTCATGCGCCGGCAGTACCCACGCAACGTGGCGCCCATCAGCGAGCTGCAGGCCGGCGGGCCGCGTCTTGAAACCGACCTGGCCACGGCCGGCGAAGTGGACAGTTTCCATTTCCAGGTCGCGCAGCCCGGCACTTTCATCATGACCACCGAGGGTCCGACCGATACCGTGCTGACCCTGCACGGCCCGAACGACCGCGGCGCCGTCCTGGCATGGAACGACGACCTGGGGCGTGGCCTCAACGCCCGCATCGTGCGCAAGCTCCACCCCGGCGAGTACTGGCTTACCGTCCGGCACAAGCGCGCTTCGGCCACGGGAAGGTACAGTATCGGGATCAAACTTCGCGCATAATATTATTGTTAATCAATTATTTATCGATACTTGTTAAAGTGAATTGACGCAAGACTTGACCCTTGAGGGCGCTCAAGGGTTGAGACTACCCGCATGGATCAACGCGGGTTTGAACGATGAACATCGGCCAGCTGGCGCGCCAGACGGGCGTGCCGATCGACACCATCCGCTTCTACGAACGCGAGCGGGTGTTGCCCACGCCCCACCGCAGCGCCAACGGCTACCGCCACTACGGACCGGCCGACACGCAGCGGCTGGGATTCGTACGCCGGGCCAAGGAGCTGGGTTTCGCCCTGGACGAAATCCGTGGACTGCTCGCCCTGAGCGATGCGCGCAATGCCGACATGGCCAGCGTGCGCAGCGCCGCCCAGGTGAAGCTCGAGCTCATCCAGCAACGCATCTGCGAACTGGAGCGCGTCCGCGATGCGTTGCGCGGGCTGGTGGACTCGTGCCCAGGGCACGGGGAACTCGGCGACTGCCCGATCATGTCCGCGCTGGCGGGGGCCGTCGATTGAACACCCATTCCCATACCCACGAAGCGGCACCCAACGCGACAGGCAGCTGTTGCCACTCACCCCACCCGACCCATGAAGGCGCGCCGGTCGCCGGGGAGAGCATCGTCGATCCGGTCTGCGGAATGACCGTCGACCCGCGACGCTCACCCCACCAGGCCAGCCACGACGGCATCACCTGGCACTTCTGCTCGGCCCGCTGCCAGGAGCGATTCCTCGCCGACCCACAACGCTACCTCGCGCCATCCGCCTCTGCGGATGCGCCCATGGCACCTGCCGGAACCCCGTACACCTGCCCGATGCACCCGGAGATTGTCCGCGACGGACCGGCAACCTGTCCGATCTGCGGCATGGCGCTGGAGCCGGTCGTGCCGGGCCTGGACGACGGCGAGAACCCGGAGCTGGTCGACTTCCGCCGGCGCTTCCTGGTGTCGCTGCCGCTGACCGCGGCCACCATGCTGCTGGCGATGGCGGGGCATCTGCTTCATGGCCTGTCCGCCAGCACGCGGACCTGGCTGGAGCTGGCCCTGGCCACGCCGGTCGTGCTGTGGGCCGGCTGGCCGTTCCTGCAGCGCTGGGCCGCCTCGCTGGCGACCCGCAACCCGAACATGTGGACGCTGATCGGAACCGGCGTGCTGGCCGCGTATCTCTACAGCGTGGTCGCCACGCTCGTTCCCGGCTGGTTTCCGCTGGCCTTCCACGAACATGGACGCGTCGGCGTCTACTTCGAAGCCGCCGCGACCATCGTTTCGCTGACCCTGCTCGGCCAGTTGCTCGAACTCAAGGCCCGCTCGCGCACGTCCTCGGCGATCCGCGCGCTGCTCGAGCTGGCCCCGGCGATGGCGCGCCGCCTGCACGAAGACGGCAGCGAAGAGGACGTGCCGCTGGCGCAGGTGCGGACCGGCGATCGCCTGCGGGTGCGTCCCGGCGAGAAGGTGCCGGCCGATGGCGTGGTGATCGAGGGCCGCTCGCACGTGGACGAATCGATGCTCACCGGCGAGGCCATGCCGGTCGCCAAGAGCACGGGTGATGCCGTCGTGGGCGCCACGCTCAACGGCAACGGCGCCCTCGTTGTCCGCGCCACGCGGGTCGGCGAAGCAAGCGTGCTGGCGCGGATCGTGCAGCTGGTCGCGCAGGCGCAACGCACGCGCGCACCCATGCAGAAGCTGGCCGACCGCGCCTCGTTCTGGTTCGTCCTCGCCGTGATCGGCGTCGCCGCCATCGCCTTCCTTGCCTGGGGCCTGTTCGGCCCGGAACCGTCATGGACCCGGGCGTTGCTGCACGCGATTTCGGTGCTGATCATCGCCTGCCCCTGCGCGCTGGGACTGGCCACGCCGATGTCGGTGATGGTCGCCACCGGGCGCGCGGCGCAGGCCGGCGTGCTGTTCCGTGATGCCGAAGCGATCGAGCGCCTGCGCCAGGTCGACACCGTGGTGGTCGACAAGACCGGCACGCTCACGCGGGGCCGGCCGGAGTTCCGCGACGCCGTCGCACTGCCGGGCTACGACGCCGGGCGCGTGCTGCAGCTGGCCGCCAGCCTGGATGCCGGCAGCGAACACCCGCTGGCCCATGCGATCGTCGCTGAAGCGCGTAGACGCGGCCTCTCGCTGTCGCCCGCCAGCGAGTTCGAATCCGGAACCGGCACCGGGGTACGAGGTCGCGTGGATGGCCACGACCTGCTGCTCGGATCTCCGGCCCTGATGCGGCTCGAAGCGGTCGACTTCCCCGACCTGGACGCGCAAGCCGCTTTCTTGCGGGACGAGGGTGCAAGCGTCGTGTTCCTGGCCATCGACGGACGCGCCGCGGGCATGCTCGCCGTCTCCGATCCGGTCAAGGACAGCACGCCCGAAGCGATCGCGCGCCTGCATGCGGCAGGCCTGCGCGTGGTCATGGCCAGCGGCGACGGCGTCGCCACCGCACGGGCGGTGGGCCGGAAGCTGGGCATCGACCAGGTGCATGGCGAGATGACGCCGGCCGGCAAGGTCGCCCTGCTCCGCCAACTGCAGGACCAGGGCCGGCGCGTGGCGATGGCCGGCGACGGCATCAACGATGCCCCAGCACTGGCTGCAGCCGACATCGGCATCGCGATGGGCACCGGCACCGACGTGGCCATGTCCAGCGCGCAGGTGACCCTGGTCAAGGGCGACCTGCGCGGTATCGCCGACGCGATCGCCATCTCGGCGACCACGGTGCGCAACATGCGCCAGAACCTGGGCTTCGCCTTCCTCTACAACGCGCTGGGCGTGCCGATTGCGGCAGGTGCGCTCTATCCATTCACCGGCATGGTCATGTCGCCGATGCTCGCCGCTCTGGCGATGAGCCTGAGCTCGGTATCCGTGGTCGGCAACGCATTGCGGCTGCGATTCAGCGGCCGGAAAGCCTGGTGAGCCTCGCGTCGGATGAATGGCTGCCTGGAACCGCTGCAGGTGAACGCATCACGCAAAGCTAGCGATCGCTCCACTCGTGCTTTACCGGCCGTGCCGGATGCTGTCCACGCGGTCGATCAGGCCGCGCGTTGGAACCGCACGATCATGAAGAACCAGAAAAACCAGAACGATCAGCAACGCCAGCACCCGAAGCCCGAGCCCGACCAGAACCGCCAGCAGCAGCAATGGCAGGATCCGGAAGGCCAGAAGGGTCACAACCCGCAGCAGCGTCCGCAGCAGGACGAACAGCACAAGCAGCAGCGCTGACCCATGCCTCGATGACCCGCTCCGGGCATCGCCAAAAGAAAACGGGCCCGCATTTCTGCGGGCCCGTCTGCTTGTATGGCGTCCCCACGGGGATTCGAACCCCGGTCGCTACCGTGAAAGGGTAATGTCCTAGGCCTCTAGACGATGGGGACGTGTTACCTGGTCGCTCTTCCGCCCGAAGGCGAGAATTTGGTGGAGCCAGCCGGGATCGAACCGGCGACCTCTTGCATGCCATGCAAGCGCTCTCCCAGCTGAGCTATGGCCCCACGAGCTGAGGAGCGAAATTGTATGCAGCCTTTGAGGGACGCGCAAGCCTTCCCGTGAATTTTCTTCAGGCCCGGTCGCGCCGGCGGGTTCGCCGGTCACTCCACCTGCGGGCGCAGTTGCGGATCCAGCGCCACGCGCTCGTCGAACACGAAGCAGTTGCCCTCGTAGCCCAGCCCACCGACCTGCTCGAAGTAGTTGAGGATTCCACCTTCGAGCTGCAGCACGTTGTCCATGCCATCCTGGCGCATCCACAGGGCCGCCTTCTCGCAGCGGATGCCGCCGGTGCAGAAACTCACCACGGTTGCATCACGCAGCGCGTCGCGATGCGGGAGCAAGGCGTCCGGCAGTTCGGTAAAGCGGGTGATCGGCAGGGTCAGGGCGCCGGCGAAGGTTCCGTGCTCCACTTCCTGCTGGTTGCGGGTGTCGAGCATGACCACGGCGCGGCCGTTGTCGTCGCGCCCGCCCTGCCCCAGCCAGCGCGCCAGGGTTGCCGGGTCGATCGACGGGGCGCGCCCGTCGACGGCCAGCGGCGTGGCCTGCGGATGGCGGAAGCTGATGATCTCGGGCTTGACCTTGACCTTGAGCTGGGCGAACGGCTGCCGGGTGCTGGCGCTGTATTTGACCTGCAGGCCGGCGAAACGCGGATCGGCGCGCAGCGCATCGACGAACGCATGCAGGGGCTGCTCCTCGCCTGCCAGGAACAGGTTGATGCCTTCGACGGCGACCAGGACCGTCCCCTTGAGCTCCGCCGACCCGGCGGCCTCGTGCAGGTGGTCGGCGAGGCCGCGCGGGTCCTCGACGTGGGTGAAGTGGTAGGCGGCAGCGTTGATCATGGCCCGTATTGTAGGCGCGCGCCCTGCACTGCCCGCTGAGCGGATGCGTCCGTCGCGCCCGGATCACCAGTGCGTCCCAAGGGCTTCGGGCACAAACGGAGGAGGGTCAGCGCAGCAGGAGCCAGGGCAAGGCCAGCATCAGCAGGACGATCGCCACGATGGCCGCGAGCCGGGGCAGCACGTAGCCGGGCCGGCGGCGCAGGAGGTCGATGAACCGCTCGCTCCCGTGCTGGCGGGCGTGTTCCCGGGCCTGTTCGCGCCGGGCCTGCTGGTAGTCGTCGAGCAGGCGCCTGGCCTGCGGATAGGCATCGGCGTCCTGCAGCCACAGGGCGGGTGAGGAAATGCCCCACGGACCGGGAGCGGTTTCATACCACTCGATCGCGTGCGCGGTCAGCAGATCGCGCACCTCGTCGGCCTCGTCGTCGGGCACGTTGCGCAGGTTGAACAGGCGTTTCGTCATGGGCGCATGATACCGGCGCCGCGCCGGCCGGCCGTGCATCGCATCGGTTACCCTTGCCGCCCCTCGAATCGACCCCTGCCATGCGCCGCATCCCCGCCCTGCTCTGCCTGCTTTCAGTCCTTTTTCTGTCCGCCTGCCAGGCCGACCAGGGTCCGCCACCCGGCGGCAGCGTGGCCGAGCTGCAGCGCGTCGACGAGCAGGTCGGCAGCGGCGCCGTCGCCACCGCCGGCAGCGACGTGACCGTGCATTACACCGGCTGGCTGTACGACGAAGGCGCGGCCGACAAGCGCGGCGCGAAGTTCGACAGTTCCCGCGACCGCGGCGAGCCGTTCACCTTCCTGCTCGGCGCCGGCCAGGTGATCCGCGGCTGGGACGACGGTGTCGCCGGCATGCACGTGGGCGGCACGCGCACGCTGCTGATTCCTTCCTACCTCGCATACGGGCGCAACGGCGCGGGCGGGGTGATACCGCCGGGTGCATCGCTCGTCTTCGAAGTCGAACTGGTCGACGTCAGGCCGCACTGAGCACGGACATGCCGGTACAGGATCCACCGTCAGGCGTCGAAGCACTGCCCGGCATCGCGATCGTCGGCGGCGGCCCGGCCGGGCTGATGGCCGCCGAGGTCGCGCGCGCGGCAGGCGTGGAAGTGGATCTGTTCGAAGCCAAGGGCTCGGTCGGGCGCAAGTTCCTGATCGCCGGCAAGGGCGGCCTCAACCTGACCCACGCCGAACCGATGCCCGGCTTCGGCGCGCGCTACGGCCTGCGCCGGGACGCGGTCGGGGCCTGGTTGCGCGACCTGGGCCCGGACGAGCTGCGCCAATGGGCGCGCGGGCTGGGCGTGGAAACCTATGTCGGCACGTCCGACCGCGTATTCCCGCTGGACCGCAAGGCCGCGCCGCTGTTGCGCGGCTGGGTCCGCAGGCTCAAGGACCAGGGCGTTCGCTTCCATGTCCAGCACCGGTGGCTGGGGTGGGACGAGAGCGGCACGTCGCTGCGTTTCGAGACCCCTGCGGGGATCCGCCGACTGCGCGCCGGCGCGACCGTGCTGGCGCTGGGGGGCGGCAGCTGGCCGCAACTGGGTTCCGACGGTGCCTGGGTCGCCGCCCTGCAGGATCGCGGCATCGATGTCGCGCCGCTGCTGCCGAGCAACTGCGGTTTCGACGTCGGCTGGAGCAGCCACTTTGCCGCGCGGCATGCCGGTGCCCCGCTCAAGCCGGTCGTGGCTTACCGGCGCGACGCAGCCGGTGTCGAACACGCGCTGCAGGGCGAATGCGTGGCGACATCGACCGGCATCGAGGGCAGCCTGGTCTATGCACTCTCCGTGCCGTTGCGCGATGCCATCGCCCGCGACGGACAGACGACCTTGTGGCTGGACCTCGTACCGGGTCGGACGCTGGAGCGCCTGAGTGCCGACCTGGCCAAACCCCGCAACGGCCGCAGCCTCAGCGAACACCTGCGACGCCAGGCGGGTATCGAGGGCGTCAAGGCCGCGCTACTGCGGGAAGTACTGGACGCCGATGCGCTCGCGGACATGCAACGGATTGCCGCCACGCTCAAGCGCCTGCCACTGGCGCTGCGTCGCCCCCGCCCGATCGACGAAGCGATCAGCAGTGGCGGTGGCGTGCGCCTGGAGGCCCTCGACGAAGGGCTGATGTCGCGGGAGCTGCCCGGCGTGTTCTGCGCCGGCGAGATGCTGGACTGGGAAGCCCCGACCGGCGGCTACCTGCTCACCGCCTGCTTCGCAAGCGGCCAGCGTGCGGGTCTCGCCGCCGCGCGCTGGTGCCGCGAGTCCAGGCAGTAGCTCACGAAGAACCGCCACGGCGCAGCGCGTCACGCTGCTCGCGGCTGATCACTTCCGGTTCGCGCGACGGCCTGCCCTGCCCATCGAAGAACGGCGCACCCGCGCGCCGGCCACGCAGGCGCGACGCGATGACCGGCCCGAAGATGTGCAGGCCGCACAGCAGCAAGCGCAGGGGCGATGACTTGACGGGGGCGGTGGCCGAACCGGTGTTCACGGCGACCCGGTCGCGCGGCCCCAGCGCCGCGTCGAGCGCTGCGGGGACCACGGCCACGCAGGACACCACGCCGGTGTAATACAGCTTCGGATCGCGCGAGGTGTTGGCCAGGGGCGTGCGACAGCAGGCCGCATACCAGCGCAGCAGGCCTTTGGGCCCCATCGACATGCATGCCAGGTGCTCGCTGCCGGCCGTGATGCGCAGCCCGTCCGGAGCGATCGCCACGATATCGGTTCCGCCACGGGAATCCAGCACCCCGGCCTGGCCCAGGAAGCGCGCGAATGCCTGGCAATCGCGGCAGTAGCAGGTGGCGCGGGCGTAGGTGCGGGCCGGATCCAGCTCGCCCCGCACCTGCCCGCAGCGGCAGGCGAGTTCCATGACCATGAATCCTTCTCCCTTGCATGCCCTGCGCCGTGCAGCGCGTCGTTGCGCGCAGGTTACCGCTTGCCGTCGCAGCCGCCGAACACCCCGCGCCGACCGATCCCGGCTCAAGTCCCCCGGACCCATGCCGATACGGGTCCCATGGACATCCTCAGCCTCGTCGGTCTACTGCTCGCACTGGTCGCGCTGGTTGGCGGCAGCATCCTCAAGGGTGCCGGGCTCGGCTCCCTGTGGTCTTCGGCCGCGTTCGTCATCGTCATCGTCGGCACGATCGCGGCGATCTTCGTGCATACGCCGCCGACCGTGTTCAAACGGGCGCTGCGCATCGCCAGCTGGATCCTGAAGCCGCCGGCCGCCGATCGCGAGACGCTGATGGCGCAGATCCTGGAGTGGAGCAACATCGCCCGCCGCCAGGGCCTGCTGGGCCTGGAGCAGCAGGTGGCCGAGCAGGACGACCCGTTCCTGAAGAAGGGCCTGCAGATGCTGGTCGACGGTGTCGAACCCGAACAGATCCGGCACATGCTCGAGATCGACCTGGACGGCCAGGAGCACCAGGACCTTGCCGCCGCCAAGGTGTTCGAGGGCATGGGCATCTATGCGCCGACCCTGGGCATCATCGGCGCGGTGTTCGGCCTGATCGCGGTGATGAAGAACCTCGCCGATCCGAGCAAGCTGGGCCACGGCATCGCCGCCGCGTTCACCGCGACCATCTACGGCATCGCCTCGGCCAACCTGTTCTTCCTGCCGGTGGCCGCCAAGCTCAAGAGCGTGATCGCCCGCCGCACCGGCGAGCGCGAGATGATCATCGAGGGAATCATCGCCATCGCCCAGGGCGAGAATCCGCGCAACATCGAATCCAAGCTCGCCGGCTTCCTGCACTGAGGCCCGACGTCGATGGCCCGGAGGAAGAAGCACGAGGAACACGGCAACCACGAGGCCTGGGCGATCCCCTACGCCGACCTGATGACGTTGCTGCTGGCCTTCTTCGTGGTCATGTATGCGATTTCCTCGCTCAACGAGGGCAAGTACCGGGTCATGGCCGACGCGTTGAACGCGGCGTTCGGCGGCGCACCCCGCACGATCAACCCGGTGCACGTGGGCAACCAGCAACTGCAGGGCGCCGACTTCGACCGGCCATCGCCGATGAAGTCCGGCGCCAAGCAGGGCCCGTCCGCACCCTCGCCCGCACCCAACCCCACCCTGCTGCCTTCGCTGGCCTCGCACCTGCGCACCGGCCAGCCGATGGACGTGGCCAACGCCGACGCCGTGCGCCGGGCGCGGCGCCAGCTGGGCGACATCGCCACCCAGATGGAAAGCGCGCTGGCCTCGCTGGTCGAAGCCAAGCTGATCACGATCAAGCGTTCGGACCTGTGGCTGGAAGTGGAGATCAACAGCGACATCCTGTTCGACACCGGCTCGGCGAGCCTGGACCTGTCCGCGCGCGGCGTGCTGGCCAAGCTGGCCGCCGTGCTGCACGACACGCCCAACCCGGTGCGGGTGGAGGGCTACACCGACAACCGGCCGATCAATACCGTGCAATTCCCGTCCAACTGGGAACTGTCGGCCGCCCGCGCGGCGAGCGTGGTCCACCTGTTCGCCAGCCAGGGCGTCGCCCAGCCAAGGCTGGCGATGGTCGGCTACGGCGAGTACCGGCCACGCGCGGACAACCAGTCCGAGGAAGGCCGCAACCGCAACCGGCGCGTCGTCCTGATCGTGCTTGCCAGCCCCGACGACGACACCCGGCCGCAGGATGCGGTCAAGACCGTGGCATCGGCGCCGATAACCGCAGTGGCCCCGGCACCCGTCGCGGGCAGCGGCCTGGTGCCGGTGGGCGCCAACCCCTAGGACAAGGACTGAACGATGCGCGTATGGGCGATCGCCAACCAGAAAGGTGGTGTGGGAAAAACCACCTCCACCCTGGCCCTGGGCCGAGGCCTGGCCTTGCGCGGTGAGCGCGTGCTGCTGGTCGACCTGGACCCCCATTCCTCGCTGACCCGCGCGTTCGGCATCCCCGCCGATCCGGCGCCGGAGGGCGTCCTGGAACTGTTCGCCACCCCGCCGCAGCCGCTGGCGGCGCTGGCGCGCCCCAGTGCCATCCCCAACCTGGCCTACGTCTGCGCGCAGACCGCGCTGGCCACGCTGGAACGCCGCAGCGCCAACCAGCCCGGCCTGGGCCTGGCCCTGTCGCAGGCGCTCACGCGCCACGCCGGGCAGCACGATTACGTGCTGCTGGATTGCCCGCCGACGCTGGGATTGCTGATGATCAACGCGCTGGCCGCGGCCGATCGCGTGGTCATCCCGACCCAGGCCGAACCGCTGGCCCTGCACGGGCTGGCGGGCATGCGCCGCACCGCGGAGATGGTCGAGCGCTCGCGCCGGCGCCCGTTGCCGGTGTCGGTCCTGCCCACCCTCTACGACCGCCGCACCCGCGCCGGCCAGGACGCGCTGCGCAAGATGCAGGAAGACCACGGTGAGCGCGTGTGGGAAGACGCGATCCCGGTCGATACGCGGCTGTGCAACGCCGAACAGCTGGTGCAGCCGGTTGGCGAGGAAGGCGGCTATCCGGGTCGCGCGCTGTCCAGCTACCGCCGCGCGCTGGAATGGATCCTGGCCAGCGATGGCGAACAGGCGCTGGAGCGTGCCGCATGATCCCGGCCGCCGCCCTCGACGATTACCTCGACGAACTGCTGGTGCTCGCGCCGGCGGACGAACACAAGCCCATCGAGCCGGCCCCGCTGCCTGTCGCACCGGCACCGGCGCCGCCCCGGCTCGCGCCGATGCCGCCGCGCACGCCAGTCCAGCCGGCACCGATCCCGATCCCGAGGATTGCGGCGGCTCCGGCCGCCTCGCTCGAGCCCGAGGAACCGGTCTCCTCCCACTCCCACCGCCGCGCCGCCGACCGCAGTTCGCGCTGGCTGCGGCTGCGCTGCGCCAACCAGGCCTACGGCCTGGAGCTGCTGAAGGTGCAGGAGGTCGTGCTGGCCACCCCGCTCCTGCCGCTGCGCGGCACGCCGCCGGCGATGCTCGGCGTCATGAACCTGCGCGGCCAGGTGGTGCCGGTGATGGACCTGGGCGTGCACCTGGGCCAGGCAGCGCAGCCGGGCACGGGCGCCACCCGGATCGTGGTGCTGGAGGAGAAAGGCGAAACCCTGGGCCTGCGCGTGTCGGCCGTGGAGGACGTCGTCAACCTCACCGACCACCAGATCGAACCGCCGGACAGCAACCGCGCCGGCCGCATCCACAGCGACCTGTTCCGCGGCATCGCCCGGCAGTCGGCCGAGCCGGTGATCCTGCTCGACGCCTCGCAACTGCTCGTGCCCACCGGCGCGGCCGCGCACTAAAGGTCGAGCCATGCCAGCCGCTACCAGTTGCAATCCCAATTCCGGAGACGCGATGAACACCGTGTCCCTAGGCGACGACCTCGGCATCGAAGCCAGCGCCGACCTGAAACAACGCCTGTCCGCGCACCTGGAAGACCCTGCGCTGGCGCTTGACGGCAGTGCGGTCAAGCGCGTGCACACGGCCGCGATGCAGGTGCTGTGCGCGTTCTTCCTCAGCCGCGGCGAGCAGGGCCGCCAGACCGAACTGGCCTCCTGCAGCGACGCGCTGCGCGATGCCGCCCGCCTGCTGGGCCTGTCCACGCAGCTGGGCCTGGCCACAAACGAATCGTCCGGCGACGGACAGCAACTGAAGCAACCCGTGGAGAACCCCGCATGAGCGCACGCATTCTGGTGGTGGACGATTCGGCCTCGATGCGCCAGATGGTCTCCTTCGCCCTCACCTCCGCCGGCTTCGCCGTGGACGAGGCCGAGGACGGCCAGGTCGCACTGGGCCGCGCGCAGGGCCAGCGCTTCAACGCGGTGGTGACCGACGTGAACATGCCGAACATGGACGGGATCTCGCTGATCCGCGCGCTGCGCGGCCTGCCCGACTACCGCTTCACCCCGATGCTGATGCTGACCACCGAATCGGCGGCCGACAAGAAGGCCGAAGGCAAGGCCGCCGGCGCCACCGGCTGGCTGGTCAAGCCGTTCAACCCCGAGCAGCTGGTCGCCACCGTCCAGAAAGTCCTCGGTTGACTCCCGCCGTACCCCATACCGAGCGCGTCGCCATGAGCATGGACCTGCAACGCTTCCACGCCACCTACTTCGAAGAGAGCCGCGAAGGCCTCGATGCGATGGAGGCCGGCCTGCTCGCCCTCGAAGGCGGCAGCCTGGATCCGGAGGTGGTCAACTCGGTGTTCCGCGCCGCGCACTCGATCAAGGGCGGTGCGGCGACGTTCGGCTTCGACAAGATGACCGCGCTGACCCACGTGCTGGAGACGCTGCTGGACGAGATCCGCTCCGGCAAGCGCGCACTCGCGGCCAGCGCGGTGGACGCGATGCTCGGTTCGGTCGACGTGCTGCGCGCACTGCTGGCCGAATCCGAGCACGGCAAGCCGGCCGATCCGGTCGCGGTCGCCGCGGTCCACGCGCGCCTGGGGCAGGAACTGGGCGGCAGCGGCGAAACGAAGGCCGCAGCCAGGGTCGATGCCGAGCCCGAAGGCTGGGACATCGCCTTCTCGCCGGCGCCGTCGCTGTTCATGAGCGGCAACGATCCGCTGCGCATCCTGCGCGAGCTCGAGCACCTCGGCCCGCTGGACGTGGCCGCCCGGCTCGAGCGCCTGCCCGCCTTCGCCCAGCTTGACCCGCTGGAAGCCTGCATCGCATGGGACCTTGGCCTGCAGGCCAAGGTGCCGCGCAGCGCGATCGACGACGTGTTCGCCTGGGTGGTGGACGACTGCACGCTGGATATCCAGCCGCAGCCAGCCGTCGCGGCCGTCGCGGTTGCCACCGCGGCGGTCGCGGCGGCCCCTGCCCCCGCGCCCGCCACCACCGGCACTGCGGCTGCGGCACCGTCCGCGGCTGCCGCCGAAGCGGAGAGTTCGATCCGGGTCAGCGTCGACAAGGTCGATGCGCTGATCAACCTCGTCGGCGAGCTGGTCATCACCCAGGCCATGCTCAAGCAGGTCAGTGGCGGACTGGATCCGGGACTGTCCGAACGCCTCACCGCCGGGCTTGAACTGCTCGAACGCAACACCCGTGACCTGCAGGAAGCGGTGATCGGCGTGCGCATGCTGCCGGTCGATGCGGTGTTCCGTCGCTTCCCGCGCCTGGTCCGCGACCTGTCGGCGCGGCTGGGCAAGCAGGTCCGCCTGCGCACGATTGGCGAAGGCACGGAACTGGACAAGGGCCTGATCGAGAAGATCGCCGATCCGCTCGTGCACCTGGTCCGCAACTCGATCGACCATGGCCTGGAATTGCCCGAGGCACGACGCGCCGCCGGCAAGGACGAGACCGGCACGATCACCCTGGCCGCCTCGCACCAGGGCGGACACATCGTCATCGAAGTCGCCGACGACGGCCGTGGCCTCAACCGCGGACGGATCCTGGAAAAGGCCGCCGAACGCGGCCTGGCGATTCCCGAGAATCCCACCGACGCGCAGGTCTGGGATCTGATCTTCCAGGCCGGCTTCAGCACCGCCGACCAGGTCACCGACCTGTCCGGGCGCGGCGTGGGCATGGACGTGGTCCGTAGCAACATCCAGGCGCTGGGTGGCGAAGTCCAGCTGGAAAGCGGCGAAGGCCGTGGCACCCGCGTGGTGATCCGCCTGCCGCTGACCCTGGCCATCCTCGATGGCATGGTCGTATCCACCGGCGGCGAGATCCTGATCCTGCCGCTCAACCACGTGCTCGAGGCCTTGCAACCGGAAGCCGACGACATCCGCACCGTTGCCGGCGATGGCCGCGTGCTGCGCGTGCGTGGCGAGTACCTGCCGTTGCTGTCGCTTTCCGGCCACTATGGTTTCCAGGATCCGGGCACCGAATCGCTGGTCGTGGTGGTCGAGGGCGACGGACAGAAGCTGGCCCTGGAAGTGGAAGAACTGGTCGGCCAGCAGCAGGTCGTGGTCAAGAACCTGGAACGCAACTACCGGCGCGTGCCCGGCATTTCCGGCGCCACCATCCTGGGCGACGGCCACGTCGCGCTGATCGTGGATGTCGGCGGGCTGGTACGCCTGCGGCACCAGCTGCCGCAGGCTGCCTGATACGACGCAGCCGGACGCGCAAACCGGGACTGTTGACGATGCCCGCCACCTGGCGGGCATCGTCGTTTCCGCCTGTAGCCGCGGGTTTCGCCTCCGCTCCACCAACGTAACGGCCGCGATCGCACGCGGGTTGTCAAGCCTTTGCGTGTCCGGCCGCTAATGGAGAACAACTCCTCGCGCCGTCGGTTCGTCACCGGTCCGCGGCCATTCCACCCGCTTCGAGGTTCCGCCATGAACTGGTTCAACAATCTCCCGATCGCAAGGAAGCTGGCCCTGGCCTTCACCGCGACCACGGTCATGACCGTGGCCCTGGGCCTGTTCGCGCTGCTGCGCCTGGGCACCGCCAACGACCAGATCCGGGAAAGCAACAACAATTGGATGCCCGCCGTCGTCCACCTCGGCGAAATGCTGTCCCTGCTCAACGAGTACCGCACCTACGAGCTGGCGCAGCTGGGCAAGCAGGGCCTGGCGGAAGAGATCACCGACTACAACAAGCGCCTCGCCGACACCCGCGCGAACATCGAGGCTGCGGAGGCCGCGTACAACGCGATTCCTTCCGCGTCCGACGCCGACGAACTGGCTCTGTACGAGGCGGTGAAGGAGGCGCGCGCCGGCTACTTCGCCTCCCACGACAATATTGCAGCCGCCATCGCCATCGACGATTTCGTGGCGGCCGAGGACGTGTCCAGCGGCGAGTCGCGCAAGATGCGCCGCCAGTTCGCCGAATCGCTCAAGGCGCTGATCGAGTTCAATGTGCAGGGTCTGGATCGGCAGGTGCAAGCGGCCGAATCAGCGCACCAGCGCACCGTGGCCGCGATCTGGATCGGCATGGGCCTGCTGGTGGTGCTGGCCGGCCTGCTCGGCTGGCAGATCGCCCGCATGATCGCCAAGCCCCTGCAGAAGGCCACCCGCGTCGCCGGCCAGATCGCCCAGGGCCGCCTGGACAACGTGATCATGGCCGAAAGCAGGGACGAATCCGGCCAGTTGCTGGAGTCGATGCGCGCGATGCAGGAGCAGCTCAAGGCAGTCATCGCCGCGCAGAACGACATGGCGCGCCTGCACGACGAAGGCACGGTCAGCTACCGCATGGACGAGGCGGTCTTCCCGGGCGAGTACGGCCAGATGATCCGCGGCACCAACCAGCTGGTCGGCGCGCACGTGGATGCGATCCTGGATGCGCTGTCCATCATCAGGCGCTATTCGATCGGCGACCTGTCCGTGGACATCGCGCGCCTGCCGGGCGAGAAGGCGGTGATGACCGACACGGTCGATGCGGTCAAGCTCAGCCTCGGCGCGATCAACTCCGAGATCAAGCGCATGTCCCAGGCCGCCGCGCAGGGCGACTTCAGCATGCGCGGTGACGAGTCCGCCTACCAGTACGACTTCAAGGTCATGGTCCAGGGCCTCAACGCGATGATGGACACCTCTGATCGCAACCTGGGCCAGCTCTCCCACCTGCTGCGCTCCATCGCCGATGGCGACCTGACCACGCGCATGGACGGCGACTTCCACGGCGTGTTCGCCCGCATGCGCGACGACGCCAACGCCACCGTCTCCCAGCTGTCCTCGATCGTCGGCCGCATCCAGCAGGCCTCCGGCGCGATCAACGTCGCTTCCACCGAGATCGCCGCCGGCAACAACGACCTGTCGCGCCGCACCGAGCAGCAGGCCGCCAACCTGGAAGAAACCGCCGCCTCGATGGAGGAGCTCACCTCCACCGTCAAGCAGAACGCCGACCACGCCCGCCAGGCCAACCAGCTGGCCATCGGTGCGGCCTCGGTCGCCTCGCAGGGGGGCCAGGTCGTGGGCCAGGTCGTCACCACCATGACCGACATCCAGGCCTCCTCGCGCAAGATCGCCGACATCATCTCGGTCATCGACGGCATCGCCTTCCAGACCAACATCCTGGCGCTCAATGCGGCGGTCGAGGCAGCCCGTGCCGGCGAACAGGGCCGCGGCTTCGCCGTCGTGGCCACCGAGGTGCGTTCGCTGGCCCAGCGTTCGGCCACCGCGGCCAAGGAGATCAAGTCGCTGATCGAGGACTCCACCAGCAAGGTGTCCGACGGCTCGGCCCTGGCCGAGCAGGCCGGCAAGACCATGGACGAGCTGGTCGCCTCGGTGCAGCGGGTGACCGACATCATGGCCGAGATCTCGGCCGCCTCGCAGGAACAGGCCGCCGGCATCGAGCAGGTCAACCAGACCATCGTGCAGATGGACGAGACCACCCAGCAGAATGCGGCGCTGGTGGAAGAAGCCACCGCGGCGGCACGCTCGATGGAAGAACAGGCCGGCGGCCTGGCCCAGGCCATCGCCGTGTTCCGGATCGAGGGCGACGCCGCGGTGGCCCATGCCCCGGCCAGCGCAGCGGTGGCCGTGCCGCTGCCGGCGCGCAAGGCCCCGGCGCGTACCCCGGCGGTGCGCGCTCCCGCCCCGCGCACCGCCGGCAACACCGCACTCAACGAGGCCGACTGGGCCGAGTTCTGAGGCCGGCACGACCGCGGCATGTCCAAGAACCCCGGCTCCGGCCGGGGTTCTTGCTTTGCGGGTCAATTTTTCCCGCCGCGGGCCGATACGTCGGTAACCGAAGTCCCGTCGCAAGCTCCGATGCAGGAAATGCACGACTCCCTCGCCGAACCGCAGGACCTGGAGGATGCCGCACGCTACGTGCTGCACGATCCACGCGAGATCGCGCGCGTCCTGCAGTCCCTGGTCGAGGCCGGAGCCCTGATCAGCGCGCACATCATGCCCGGCGGGCTGCCCTGCCCGACCGCTTTGCTGGACGTGGATGTCGACGGCAACGTGCTGGTGGACGGCAACCACCAGGAGAGCATCAACCAGCGCATCGTGACGGCCCACCACCTGACCTGTGTCTCGCAACTCGACCGGGTGAGGATCCAGTTCCGGCTGCAGGACCTGGTGCGGGTCGACAACGACGGGCGGACCGCCTTCTCCGCACCGGCGCCGGCAGCGCTGCTCAAGCTGCAGCGGCGCGAACTCTACCGGCTGCAGCTGGTGCCCGGCCCGCTGGTGACCGTGCAGGTCCCCGCCGTCGCCGACCGCGACCCCGCCCTGCAGGTCCGGGTGCTCGACCTCAGCGGCGGCGGCCTTGCCCTGGCGGTCCGCGAGGAGGACGAGCGCCGCTTCGCCGCGCGCACCGTGCTGTCCGACTGCCTGCTGCGGCTGCCGGACATCGATCCGATGCCGGTCCAGCTGGAAGTGGCGCATGTGTCCCGCCGGGACCCGCCACCGGGCGCAGCCCTGCGCGCCGGCTGCCGCTTCATCGGCCTGTCGCCGCATTCGGAGAAGCAGGTCCTGCAGTACATCTTCCGGGTCGAGCGCCAGCGCAACGCCCGCGAGCGGCGCGCGGTGTGAGCGCCGCTAAAGTTGCCGCCGCCGCGGCCGATCCTTCCATCGAACCGATCCGCGCGCAGGCGCGGCCAAGCCCTGCAGGAGCGCACCCATGAGCAGCACCCCGACCCCCACCCCCGGCGAGTTCCTCACCTTCACCCTGGGCGAAGAGCACTACGGCGTCGACATCCTCAAGGTCCAGGAGATCCGCGGCTACGACGCGGTGACCCGGGTCCCCGATGCCCCCGAATACATCAAGGGCGTGATCAACCTGCGCGGCACCATCGTGCCGGTGATCGACCTGCGCCTGAAGCTGCGCCTGCGCGAGGCTCGCTACGACAGCCTGACCGTGATGATCGTGCTCAACGTGAAGGATCGCGTGGTCGGCATCGTGGTCGACGGCGTTTCCGACGTGGTGCCCCTGCTGCAGGAACAGATCCGGCCCAAGCCCGAGTTCGGCGCCGCGGTCGACACCCGCTTCATCAGCGGCATCGGCACGCTCGACGAGCGGATGCTGATCCTGCTCGACATCGAAATGCTGCTGGACAGCACCGACCTGGGCGCGGAAGCGCCCTCGCTCGAGGCCGCCTGAGCCTGACTAAAGTCCTGCGGCCGCGCGCCGATAGGCACCCTACAGGGCGCTTGCCCGGATCCGCACCTTTTTCCTGGAGTACTGAAATGAAGCCGACCTTCCACATGCTGATCCTCGCCGCCGCCGTGCTGGCGGCCGCCCCGGTCGCCGCCCTGGCCGTCGACGCCATCCCGGCCGAACAAGCCGCACGTTTCGTGGGCAAGGACGGCATGGTCTGCGGCAAGGTGGAGAAGACCCGTTACGCCCAGAACTCCGAAGGCGAACCCACCTTCCTGTACATGGGCGGCGCCTTCCCGCGCCACACCTTCTCCGCCCGCATCCCCGGCGACCAGCGCAACAAGTTCAAGCCCAGCCCCGAAGAGCTCGAGGGCAAGGACGTGTGCGTGATCGGCACCATCCAGCGCGATGCGAGCCGTGCCGAGATCGCGGTCACCTCGCCGTCGAACCTCAAGCTGGCGACCATCAAGTAATAACGCCGGCCCGGTCGCATCGCGCGCCCGGGCCTGCCCTGCTGCAACGTAAAGGGGAAACGTTCAATGCATTGGCTGAAGAACCTCAAGCTCACGCCCAAGCTCATGCTGGCGTTCGGGGTGGTGCTGGTCCTGATGGTGGTCCAGGGCCTGGGCGCCTACTACGGGCTGTCTTCGCTGAATCGGGCCACCACGCAGCTGGCGGGCAACACCATGGACACGGTGTCCACGGCCGCCGAACTGCGTTCGCTGCTCGGCGAGTTCCGCATCGCGTCGTATCGCGGCCTGACCCGCGCCAGCGATGCGGTCAAGCAGGATGCGCGCAAGCAGACTGCCGACCTGTCGGTGAAAGTCGACGAGGCGGTTGCCGACTACGCGAAGCTGGCCAGCAGCGACGAAGAACGCAAGCTGCACGGTGAATTCGTCGCCGCCTGGGCCGAAGCAAAGGTCTCGTACGACTCGGTCAACGAGATGATCGACCTGGACCTTCCGGACGATGCCATCGATACGTTCCTCGGCGAAACCGCCGAACGCCACAACCAGGCCAGCGCGGTCGTCACCGCCCTGATCAAGGAAGCGGACCGCCAGGCCGACAAGGCAGGCGACGACGCCAAGGGCACCTATGCCGCGTCCAGCCTGGTCACCCTGTTCATGCTGCTGGCGGGCATCGGCGGTGGCCTGGCGATCGCCTGGCTGCTGGCCCGCAACCTGACCGGCGCAATGCGCGGGGCGGTCAGCGTGGCCAACGACGTGGCCAGTGGCAAGCTCGACACCCGCATCGATACCACGCGCAGCGACGAGATCGGCGACCTGCTCAAGGCGATGCAGCGCATGCAGCACGACCTGCGCGAGCGCACCGAACGCGACCAGAAGGTGGCCAACGAGAACCTGCGCGTCCGCACGGCGCTGGAAAGTTCCACCACCGGCCTGATCATCACCGACCCGGAGCTGCAGGTCGTCTACACCAACCCCGCCCTGCGCGGCATGCTCGACTCCTATGCCGAGCAGATCGTAGGCGCCCTTCCCGGCATCGACCCGGCGCGGCCGCTGGTCGGCCAGCCGGTGACCGTGCTCGAGCACGGCGGCAAGATCGATCCGGCGTTCCTGGGCCAGCTGGAGAAGGACGGCCGCGGCGAACGCGAGGTGCATTACGGCGAGGCGGTCTTCTTCCAGAACATCTCGGTCATCCGCGATGCCCAGGGGCAGAACGTGGGCACCGTGGCCGAGTGGCGCGATCGCACCACCGAAATCCATGTCGAACAGGAAGTCGCGCGGATCGTCGAAGCGGCTGCCGCGGGCGACCTGTCCGGACGCATCGGCACCGAAGGCAAGCATGGCTTCCTGCTGCAGCTGGCCAGTCAGCTCAACACCCTGCTCGACGCCAACGCGGTGAGCCTGTCGGAAGTCTCGCGCCTGCTGACCTCGTTGTCGCAGGGCGACCTGACCACGCGCATGGACGGCGACTTCCACGGCGTGTTCGCCCGCATGCGCGACGATGCCAATGCCACCGTCTCGCAGCTGACCTCGATCGTCTCCCGCATCCGCGGGGCATCCTCGGCCATCTCCACCGCTTCCACCGAGATCGCCTCGGGCAACAACGACCTGTCGCGCCGCACCGAGCAGCAGGCCGCCAACCTGGAAGAAACCGCCGCCTCGATGGAGGAGCTCACCTCCACCGTCAAGCAGAACGCCGATCACGCCCGCCAGGCCAACCAGCTCGCCATCGGCGCGGCCTCGGTCGCCTCGCAGGGCGGCCAGGTGGTTGGAAAGGTCGTCGCGACGATGGCCGACATCCGTGCCTCCTCGCGCAAGATCGCCGACATCATCTCGGTCATCGACGGCATCGCCTTCCAGACCAACATCCTGGCGCTCAATGCGGCGGTCGAGGCGGCCCGTGCCGGCGAACAGGGACGCGGCTTCGCCGTGGTCGCCACCGAGGTGCGTTCGCTGGCCCAGCGTTCGGCCACCGCGGCCAAGGAGATCAAGTCGCTGATCGAGGACTCCACCAGCAAGGTGTCCGACGGTTCGGCCCTGGCCGAGCAGGCCGGCAAGACCATGGGCGAACTGGTCGCCTCGGTGCAGCGGGTGACCGACATCATGTCCGAGATCTCGGCCGCCTCGCAGGAACAGGCCGCGGGCATCGAACAGGTCAACCAGACCATCGTGCAGATGGACGAGACCACCCAGCAGAACGCGGCGCTGGTGGAAGAAGCCACCGCGGCGGCACGCTCGATGGAAGAACAGGCCGGCGGGCTGGCCCAGGCCATCGCCGTGTTCCGGATCGAGGGCGGCGCGGCGGCGAAACATGCGCCGGTCGCGGCCAGTTCAACCACGGCGGTCCAGTTCCCGGTACGCAAGGCCTCCGCCCGCGCTGCGGCGCCTCGTACCGCCGGCAACACCGCCACCATCCTCAACGAGGCCGACTGGGCCGAGTTCTGAGCACGGGCGTATCGCCTGCATGTTCGAACCCCGGCCCAGGCCGGGGTTCTTTTTTTGACGGACCGATGCCGGCGTCGTGGTGTTCGGCAAAAGCCCATCGCGACGCCCGGAGTTCCGGAGCCGTTCTCCGTGGTCCGTACGCCATGATCCATCACCCGGTTCAGCTCGCAGGACCCCTCTCGCCGAAAGTTGGCGCGCTGGCGGCCGATACCTTCCAGGTATCCCCCCGAAGTCCTACCCCATGAGCCTGCGATCCCTCGCGTCACGCGCCCTCTCCAACTTGCCGATGAAGCGCAAGTTCCTGATGCAGACCGCCTTCGTCGCCGTCGGCATCGTCGCCCTGGCGGTCGTCGCCGCCCGCATCCAGTACCTCGATCTCAACTCCACCCGCCAGGCCGGACTGCGCGCCCAGGTGGAGATGGCGATGGGCGTCATCGAGGGTTACACCGCCCGCGCCGAATCCGGGGAGCTGGAACCTGAGGAGGCCAAGGCGGCGGCCCTGAAGACCCTGTCGATGATGCAGGCATCCAAGGGCGTGGATTACTTCTTCGTCACCGACCAGACGCCGACGATGCTCATGCATCCGACCCGGCCGGACCTGGACGGCAAGCCGGTATCGGACGTGCTCAGTCCCGATGGCAAGGCGATCTTCCCCGCGTTCGTGGCGGCGGCGCGGGGCGGCGGCGGCTTCGTCGACTACAGCTGGGCCAAGGCCGGCGAGAAGGATCCGGTGCCCAAGACCTCGTATGCGGCGCTATATGCGCCGTGGGGCTGGGTGGTGGGCACCGGCGTCTACGTCGACGACACCCAGGCACAGGCGCTGCAGTTCACCGCGATCATGACCGTCGCCGGCGGCCTGCTGGTACTGCTGAACCTGGCCATCGGCTGGGTGATCGGCGGATCGGTGCTCGATTCCATCGGCCGCGCCCTGGCGGCAGTCAAGGGGGTGTCCCGCGGCGACCTCGGCGTTCGCACCGGCCACCACGGCCGCGACGAGGTCGGGCAGATGCTCAAGGCCACCGACGAGATGGTGCAGATGCTCGAGCGCTTTTCGCACGAGACCCACGAGATGATCCGGCTGCACGCCGCCGAGGACATCACCCATCGCATGCCCGAGGAATTCCCCGGCGTGTACGGCGAACTGGCCGCCGGCATCAACACGATGATGTTCGAGCACCTGGATGCGATCACCGACGCCATCGCTGTGCTGCGGAAGTACGCCCATGGCGACCTTTCGCACGACGCGCGACGCCTGCCGGGCAGCCGCGCCTTCCTGCACGAGGCCATGGATGCGGCCAAGGCATCCCTGCAGTCGATCAACGTGGAGATCAAGCGGCTGGCGCAGGCCGCGTCGGCCGGCGACTTCAGCATGCGCGGTGACGAGTCCGCCTACCAGTACGACTTCAAGGTCATGGTCCAGGGCCTCAACGCAATGATGGACACCTCCGACCGCAACCTGGGCCAGCTCTCCCACCTGCTGCGCTCCATCGCCGATGGCGACCTGACCACGCGCATGGACGGCGACTTCCACGGCGTGTTCGCCCGCATGCGCGACGACGCCAACGCCACCGTCTCCCAGCTGTCCTCGATCGTCGGCCGCATCCAGCAGGCCTCCGGCGCGATCAACGTCGCTTCCACCGAGATCGCCGCCGGCAACAACGACCTGTCGCGCCGCACCGAGCAGCAGGCCGCCAACCTGGAAGAAACCGCCGCCTCGATGGAGGAGCTCACCTCCACCGTCAAGCAGAACGCCGACCACGCCCGCCAGGCCAACCAGCTGGCCATCGGCGCGGCCTCGGTCGCCTCGCAGGGGGGCCAGGTCGTCGGCCAGGTCGTCACCACCATGACCGACATCCAGGCGTCCTCGCGCAAGATCGCCGACATCATCTCGGTCATCGACGGCATCGCCTTCCAGACCAACATCCTGGCGCTCAATGCGGCGGTCGAGGCGGCCCGTGCCGGCGAACAGGGCCGCGGCTTCGCCGTGGTCGCCACCGAGGTGCGTTCGCTGGCCCAGCGTTCGGCCACCGCGGCCAAGGAGATCAAGTCGCTGATCGAGGACTCCACCAGCAAGGTGTCCGACGGCTCGGCCCTGGCCGAACAGGCCGGCAAGACCATGGACGAGCTGGTCGCCTCGGTGCAGCGGGTGACCGACATCATGTCCGAGATCTCGGCGGCCTCGCAGGAACAGGCCGCCGGCATCGAGCAGGTCAACCAGACCATCGTGCAGATGGACGAGACCACCCAGCAGAATGCGGCGCTGGTGGAAGAAGCCACCGCGGCGGCACGCTCGATGGAAGAACAGGCCGGCGGGCTGGCCCAGGCCATCGCCGTGTTCCGGATCGAGGGCGACGCCGCGGTGGCCCATGCCCCGGCCAGCGCAGCGGTGGCCGTGCCGCTGCCGGCGCGCAAGGCTCCGGCGCGCTCCCCGGCCCCGCGCGCTCCCGCACCGCGCACCGCCGGCAACACCGCACTCAACGAGGCCGACTGGGCCGAGTTCTGAGGCCGGATCGTGCGACACAGGCGAAGCCCCGGTCCAAACCGGGGCTTTGCTCTTTGTAGGAGCGGGCATGACCGCGACACCGAGGGCATCGGAGCCGCGTCGTCGTCGCCTGTGCCAGCGGCGTCGGTGTCGCGGTCATGCCCGCTCCTACAAAAAGGCAGCGCACTAGTAGCCGTGCTGCAGCCACACCGCACGCCCATCAACTTCGGCGGCCTCGCGCCGATATTCAAGGTGACGGGAATCTTCCCGCCCGGCCGTACCGTCCCCCTACCGGACCTCCCATGAGCGCCACGCATCTGCCGCACCCCCCAACGGACCAGCGCGAGTTTCCGTTCTCCGATCGCGACTTCCGCCGGGTCTGCCAGATGATCCATGCCCGTGCCGGCATCGCCCTGGCACCGGGCAAGCGCGACATGGTCTACGGGCGCCTTTCAAGGCGCCTGCGTGCGCTCGGCATGTCCGACTTCGGCCACTACCTGGACCAGCTCGACGCGCATCCGGATGGCGAGGAATGGCAGGCGTTCACCAACGCGCTGACGACCAACCTGACCGCCTTCTTCCGCGAGCCGCACCACTTCGAGCGCCTGCACGCGCAACTGGCCGAATCGGGCGGCGGCCCGCTCAAGCTCTGGTCCTGCGCCGCTTCCACCGGCGAGGAGCCCTACTCGATCGCGATCACCGCCTGCGAGGCGTTCGGCACCCTCACCCCGCCGGTGCGCATCCTGGCCACGGACATCGATACCCAGGTGCTGGCCACCGCGCAGCGCGGCGTGTATCCGCTCGAGCGCATCTCCGGGCTGGACGAAGACACGCGCAGGCGCTACTTCAAGCGCGGCACCGGCCCCAACGAAGGCCGCTGCCGGGTCCATCCTGCGCTGCAGGCCCTGGTCGACTTCCGCCCGTTGAACCTGCTCGACGCGCGCTACGACGTGGGCGGCCCATTCGCGGCGATCTTCTGCCGCAACGTGATGATCTACTTCGACAAGCCGACCCAGCGCGACATCCTTTCGCGGCTGGTGACGCAGATGGACGCCACGAGCCTGCTCTACACCGGGCACTCGGAAAACTACCTGCACGCGGCCGACCTGATCCAGCCTTGCGGTCGCACCCTGTACCGGCGCAATCCGTCCGCGGCGCGCGCATGAGCGGCATCGCGCTTCAGGCCGATACGGTCATGCGCTACAGCGACCCGCAGTTCAAGGTCCCGGCGGCCAAACTGCTGCCGACGCAGTACCTGGTGGTGGACGACGGCACCGCCCTGGTCACCATCCTGGGTTCGTGCGTGGCCGCGTGCATCCGCGACCCGGCGTTGCAACTTGGAGGCATGAACCACTTCCTGCTCCCGGACGGCAATACCGGCGACGGCGCACCGGCGCGCTACGGCAGCTATGCGATGGAAATCCTGATCAACGAATTGCTCAAGCGCGGCGCCAGCCGCAAGCGCCTGGAAGCCAAGGTGTTCGGTGGCGCCAACGTACTCAAGGGCTTCACCAGCAATCCGGTCGGCACCCGCAACGCCGAGTTCGTGCTCGCCTACCTGGACGCCGAGCGCATTCCGGTCGTCGCCGAGGACCTGCGCGGCATCCATCCGCGCAAGGTCTTCTTCTTCCCGCAGACCGGAAAGGTCATGGTCAACCGCCTGCCGCACGCGCACGGCGTCGAAGTCGCGGCCACCGAAACGGCGGTGCGCACGCGCCTTTCGCGCACCCCGGTCAGCGGCGGCGTGGAGCTGTTCTGATGGAGAAGATCAAGGTTCTGGTGGTCGACGATTCGGCGGTCGTCCGGCAGATCCTGACCGAACTGCTCGGCAGCGACCCGGGCATCGAGGTGGTCGGAACCGCCGCCGATCCGCTGCTGGCACGCGAGAAGATCAAGCGCCTCAACCCGGACGTGCTGACCCTGGACGTGGAGATGCCGCGCATGGATGGCCTGGCGTTCCTCGAGAACATCATGCGCCTGCGGCCGATGCCGGTACTGATGGTGTCTTCGCTGACCGAGCGCGGCGCCGAGATCACGCTGCAGGCGCTGGCCCTGGGTGCGGTCGACTTCGTCACCAAGCCGAAACTCGACGTGGCGCGCGGCCTGGGCGAATACGCCAACGAGATGATCGCCAAGGTCAAGGCCGCCGCGCGTGCGCGCGTGCAGGGACTGGCACGGCCCGCGATGCGGCTGGAGCCCGCTGCCACTGCGCGTCCGGCCACTCCGACCGCGGCGCGTTTCCGCACCACCGATCGGTTGATCGCGATCGGCGCCTCCGCCGGCGGCACCGAGGCCATCCGCGTCGTGCTCGAACAGATGCCACCGGATGCGCCGGCGATCGTGCTGACCCAGCACATCCCCGGCGGCTTCAGCCGCGCGTTCGTCGAACGGCTCGACCGCCACTCGCAGATGCTGGTGCGCGAAGCCAGTGATGGCGAAGCGGTCCTGCCCGGCCACGCCTACCTGCCGCCCGGAGACCGCCACCTGCGGGTGATCCGCGACGGTGCCCGCTGGCGCTGCCGGATCGACGATGGTCCACCGGTCAACCGGCACCGGCCAGCGGTCGACGTGCTGTTCCGCTCGGTCGCGCAGAGCGCCGGCGCCAATGCCGTGGGCGCGATCCTCACCGGAATGGGAGACGACGGAGCGCGAGGCCTGCTGGAACTGCGCCAGGCCGGCGCGCCAACCCTGGTCCAGGACGAAGCATCCAGCGTGGTCTGGGGCATGCCCGGCGCGGCCTTCAAGCTCGGTGCGGCGCAGGAAGTGGTGCCGCTCGATCGCATCGCCGGCCGCCTGCTGGAACTGGCCGGTTCGCACGCGCCGGCCGCGACCGGCTGACCGGAACGCACTGCGTTCGGTGCGGCCCGGTTCGGTTCGGTCCGGAATGAACGCGCGGTACGGAACGCGAGCGGCGGTCCCGTGCTGGCCGGCAATGCTGATGTCATACATGGACCCGGCGTCGAACTGCCTGCGCCGGCGGCTCAGTCCGGGTTGGCCACGCCGTGCGGGACGTGTCCGGCCGCCACGTGCTGGCGGGCGCTGTCGATGTTGTGCGCCGAATCGTCGAAGAAGATGTCCGCACCGAACGCCGCCAGGAACGGGCCCTTGGCCCGTCCGCCGAGGAACAGCGCCTCGTCCAGGCGCACGCCCCACTCGCGCAGCGTGCGGATCACGCGCTCATGCGCCGGTGCCGAACGCGCGGTGACCAGCGCGGTACGGATTGGCGCGTCCTCGCTGGGCGGGAACGCCGCCTGCAGATCGTGCAGGGCCGACAGGAAGCCGCGGAACGGCCCGCCCGGGAGCGCCTCGCGCGCGCGTTCGTGCTCGTGAAGCCCGAATGCCTCCACGCCCTGTTCGCGCGAGATGCGCTCGCTCTCGTCACCGAAGATCACCGCGTCGCCATCGAATGCGATCCGCAACTGGTCGCGCGCCGCATTGGCGGCGCGAGCCGGCAGGATCGTCGCCGCGGCGACCCCGTGCTGCAGCGAGCGCCGCACCGATTCGGGATTGGCCGACAGGAACAGGTCGGTGCCGAACGGCGCCACGTAGGGCCAGGTCGGCTCGCCGGCGGTGAACACCGCGCGCACGATGCCCAGGCCGTGGTGCTGGATCGAGTTGAAGATGCGCAGGCCGGTATCGGCCGAATTGCGCGACAGCAGGATCACCTCGACCTGCGGCGTCCCCGGGGGCAAACGCCGGTTCAGCGCCAGCAACTTGCGCACCACCGGGAATGCCACGCCCGGCTCGAGCACTTCGTCCTCCAGCTCGCGCTGGTAGCCGGCATAGGCATCCACGCCCTCGCGCTCGTACAGCGCGTGGCTTTCCTCCAGGTCGAACAACGCACGCGAGGTCACCGCGATCGTGAGCAGGCGGGGGGCGTTGTCGTCGGGTCTGGCCATGCCGGCATTATCGACCATGCCGACGCCACGTGCATGGCGCGCAGTGCCTCAACCGCCGGGCGAATCGATCCTCACGCGGGCCGGCGCACCGCGCTGGCGATCGCGGGTGACCGCACGCACTTCCAGCTCCAGGTGCACGGGCCTCTGCTGGCTGGTAGGCACGTCCTGCCAGGTGAACTGGTGCTCGGCCTTCCGTCCGGAGACAGGAGAGGCCACGACCACGGCCGGGAGGAGGCCCTCCGGTGCCTGGCCACTGACCAGCCGGTACTCGAAGCCGATCTCGTCCAGCGAATAGTCGCTGCCCCGCGGCCACTTCAACTGGACCGACAGGAAGCCCAGTGCGTCGCAGGTCGCGCCGCCGCCGATGCCACGCGTCAGGCTTGCGATCTCGATCTCCGGCGCCGGGATCTGCGCGTTGTCGACCAGCGCCGGAGCATCGGCCTGGAAAGGCGTCACGTTGCTGGTGAACATGCACGCAGCGGCCGCTGGCGCCGGCATGGCGCACAGCAGCATCAGATACAACAACTTCACGGGACCCCTCCCCTGCCGTTGAAGCTCGATGACTTCGAGTGGATTCTGGTTGTGACCGGGAAGGCTTACCCACTTCACCCGGCGCGCTACGTCATACCACGAATTGTTCGCTGAGGATACGTTCCTCGAGGTTGTGCTCGGGATCGAACAGCAGGGTGACCATGCGGTCGGCCGACTCGCGGATCACCACCTCCACCACGTCGCGCGTCTCGTGCGAGTCGGCGGTCACGCTGACCGGCCGCTTGTACGGATCGAGCACCTCGAAGCGGATCTCGGTATCGGCCTTGAGGATGGCGCCGCGCCAGCGTCGTGGCCGGAACGCGGCAATCGGGGTCAGCGCGATGGTGTGCGACCCCAGCGGCAGGATCGGTCCGTGCGCGGAAAAATTGTAGGCCGTGCTGCCGGCCGGCGTGGCGACCATCACGCCGTCGCAGATCAGCTCGTCCAGGCGGGTCTGGCCGTTGAGACCGATGCGGATGTGCGCGGCCTGCCGCGTCTGCCGCAGCAGCGAGACTTCGTTGTAGGCCAGCGAACCGATGCTGGTGCCCGACTCGGTCTGCGCCACCATCTCAAGCGGACGCAGCTTGGCGGGCTCGGCCGCGGCGATCCGCTCGAGCAGGTCGTCGGCGTTGAAATGGTTCATCAGGAAACCAACGGTGCCCAGCTTCATGCCGTAAACCGGCTTGCCCAGCCCGCCGTGCCGGTGGAGCGTCTGCAGCATGAAGCCATCTCCGCCGAGCGCGCAGATCACGTCCGCCTCCTCGGGCGGATGCTGCCCATGCCGGGCCACCATCGCCTGCAGCGTCTCCTGCGCGTTGGGCGCCGTACTGGCGAGGAAGGCGATGCGGGGACTGGCACTCATCACGATCTCCGTCGGGAGCCGGCAGGATAACCGCTCGCGACAGATCGATGTCCAGCAGGGGCGCCGGCGTCATGCCGGCGCCCCGATCGCGGCTCAGCCGCGCGAAGCGAGCTGGCCCAGCTTCTGCACGGCCACCGACAGGGTCGGATAGTCCAGCGTCTTCTGCGCCGACAGCTCCGACAGCATGCCCAGGGTGAAGCGCAGTGCGGCATCGTCGCGCGACAGCCAGTGACGGACCTTCGCGTCGGCATCGGCACCGGGCTGGGACATCGCCTGGCCCGCCAGCACGCGGTGGTGGGCGGCCAGCTCGTCGCGCATCACGCCCCGGGCGACCGCATGCCAGCGACCGTCCACGGCGAGTGCGTCGACCTGCTCGAACAGCCACGGCAGCTGCAGGGCGTCGCCCAGGCGGAAGTGCACGCGCGAGACATCGACCGGCTTGAGCTTGCGCGCGCGCGCCAGCTCGATGATGTCGAAGGCAGGCTCCAGGTACGGCAGTTCGGACAGCTGCTGGGCGAGCTTGGGCGGCATGCCCTTGTCACGCCATTCGCGCAGCGCCGCTTCGTACGCAGGCCGCTGGGAATCGGGCAGCACGCCCGACGCTTCGCGGATGTCGTTGAACGGATCGCGGTAGCGATCCACCGCCTCGGTGATGCTCGGCATCGGCCCGGGGCGGTTGAGCAGCCAGCGTACGAACGAGCGCTGCAGGCTCCAGATCACCTGCAGGGCATCGATCTGCGCGGCCTCGGGCAGCTTGCCGTCGAGCGCGTCGATCTGGGTCCAGAGCATCCGCGCATCCAGCGTCTCGCGGCTGATGGTGTAGGCCTTGGCCACCTCGGCCGGGCTGCGGCCGGTGTCTTCCTGCATGCGCAGCAGGAAGGTCGCGCCCATCCGGTTGATGGTCGTGTTGGTGACGGCGGTGGCGATGATCTCGCGCTTGAGGCGGTGCCGCTCCATCTCGTCGGTGTACTTCTTCTGCAAGGGCAGCGGGAAGTAGCGCTGCAGCTCCTTGGACAGGTACGGATCCTCGGGGATGTCCGAATCCAGCAGTTGCTGGAAGGCGACCAGCTTGGAGTAGGACAGCAGGACCGCCAGTTCCGGCCGGGTCATGCCCTGCCCGCGCGCCTTGCGTGCGGAAAGCTCCGCATCCGACGGCAGGAACTCGATCTGCCGGTCGAGCAGGCCCTGCGACTCCAGCGTACGGATGAAGTGCTGCTTGGAACCCAGCCGCTTGACGCTCATCCGCTCCATCAGGCTGATCGCCTGGTTCTGCCGGTAGTTGTCGAACAGCACCAGCCGCGCGACCTCGTCGGTCATGGATGCCAGCAGCTTGTTGCGGGCCGGCATGGTCAGCTTCTTCGCACGGACCACGTCGTTGAGCAGGATCTTGATGTTCACCTCGTGGTCGGAGGTGTCCACGCCGGCGGAGTTGTCGATGAAGTCGGTGTTGAGCAGGACGCCGGCGTGCGCGGCCTCGATCCGGCCCAGCTGGGTCATGCCGAGGTTGCCGCCCTCGCCCACGATCCGGCAGCGCAGCTGTCCGCCGTTGACGCGCAGTGCATTGTTGGCGCGGTCGCCCACGTCCGAATGCTGCTCGGTGGACGCCTTGACGTAGGTGCCGATGCCGCCGTTCCAGAGCAGGTCGACCGGCGCCTGCAGGATCGCCGACATCAGTTCGTTGGGCGACATCGACCTGACGCCTTCGTCCAGGCCCAGCACGGCACGCACCTGCGGGGTGATCTCGATCGACTTGGCACTGCGCGGGTGCACGCCGCCACCCTTGCTGATCAGCTTGGTGTCGTAATCGGCCCAGCTGGAGCGCGGCAGCGCGAACAGGCGTTCGCGTTCGGCGAACGTGCGCGCGGCATCCGGATCCGGGTCCAGGAAGATGTGGCGGTGGTCGAACGCGGCGACCAGGCGGATGTGCCTGGACAGCAGCATGCCGTTGCCGAACACGTCGCCCGACATGTCGCCGATGCCCACGCAGCTGAAGTCCTCGACCTGGCAGTCGCGGCCCAGGGCGCGGAAATGGCGCTTGACCGACTCCCACGCGCCGCGGGCGGTAATACCCATGCCCTTGTGGTCGTAGCCGACCGAGCCGCCGGAGGCGAAGGCATCGCCCATCCAGAAGCCGTGGGCGATGGCCAGGCCATTGGCGATGTCGGAGAACGTCGCCGTGCCCTTGTCCGCGGCGACCACCAGGTACGGATCGTCCTGGTCGTGGCGGACCACGTCGCGCGGCGGCACGATCCTGCCTTCGACGATGTTGTCGGTGATGTCGAGCAGGCCCTGGATGAACAGCTTGTAGCAGGCGATGCCTTCCGCCATCACCGCATCGCGCTCGCCGGACGCCGGCGGCTGCTTGACGAAGAAGCCACCCTTGGCCCCGACCGGCACGATCACCGTGTTCTTGACCATCTGTGCCTTGACCAGGCCGAGCACTTCGGTACGGAAGTCCTCGCGACGGTCCGACCAGCGCAGGCCGCCACGCGCCACCGGGCCGAAGCGCAGGTGCACGCCTTCCACGCGCGGACCGTAGACGAAGATCTCGCGGTACGGGCGCGGCTTGGGCAGGTCGGGCACCAGCGCCGAGTCGAACTTGAAGCTGATGCAGTGGCCCGGCTTGCCGTCGGCGCCGGTCTGGAAATAGCTGGTGCGCAAGGTCGCGTCGATCGCGCCGATGAAGCCGCGCAGTATGCGGTCGTCGTCCAGGCTGGAGACGCGGTCGAGCAGCTTGAGCAGTGCGGCGCGCGTGACGCGCTCCTGGGTGGTGCGATCGGCGCTGCGCGCGTCGACCACTTCCTGCAGCGCCTTGATCGCCGGTTCGTCGCCGGCGGCAAGGACGCGCAACTGGTCGACCAGGCGCTGCTGGCCGTCGAGGATCTGCGCGGCCGTTTCATTCCCGGTGGCCGGATGGAACCGCGCCTCGAACAGCTCGACCAGCAGGCGGGCCAGCAGCGGGTAGCGGCCGAGCGTCTCTTCGACGTAGTTCTGCGAGAACGGCACGCCGGTCTGCAGCAGGTACTTCCAGTAGCCGCGCAGCAGCGCGACCTGGCGCCAGTCCAGGCCGGCGGCCAGCACCAGGCGGTTGAGTCCGTCGTTCTCGGCGCGGCCGGACCAGATCGCGGCGAAAGCCTGTTCGAAGACCGGTGCAAGTGCAGTGGGGTCACCACCGCCGATGGCGCGCTCGACCTCGAAGTCCTGGATGTAGATCGGCTGGCTGCCGCCATCGTCCAGGCTGGCCTGCAGCCGGTACGGGTGCTCGGAGATGACCTTCAGCCCCATGTTCTCCATCAGCGGCAGCACATCCGACAGCGGGATGTCGTCATGCTGGCGGTACAGCTTCAGGCGAAGCCCGGCGGTGCCCTCGCGCGCGACCGCGTGCAGGCTCAGGCGCAGGTCTTCCGGCCCGGTCAGCGCGGCCAGCTGTTCGACGTCGTTGGCGGCCAGCTCGGGCGTGATGTCCTCGATGTAGCCGGCCGGCAAAGCCCGCCCGTACCCGCTCGCCATGCGCAGGCCGTCGGCCTCGCCGTGGCGTGCGATCAGCAGTTCGCGCAGGTCGTCCTGCCAGTTGCGCAGCAGGTGGGCCAGGCGACGCTCCAGCTCGCTGGTGTTCATGTCGGTAGACGCGCCGGCCCGCGGACGCACGATCAGGTGCAGCTGGGCCAGCGGAGACTCGCCCAGGACCACGCTCGAATCGACCTGTTCGCCCTGCAACGCGTCCTTCAGCAGCGTTTCGATGCGCAGGCGCACGTCGGTGTTGAAGCGCTCGCGCGGGATGTAGACCAGGGCGGAGAAGAAGCGGCCATAGCGGTCGCGGCGCAGGAACAGCCGGCTGCGCACGCGCTCCTGCAGCCCCAGCACGCCGGTCGCGGTGCGGTACAGCTCTTCCTCGCTGGACTGGAACAGCTCCTCGCGCGGCAGCGTCTCCAGGATGTGGCGCAACGCCTTGCCGCTGTGGCTGCTCGGCGACAGCCCGCTGCGGCGCATGACGTGCTCGTAGCGCTCGCGCACCAGCGGGATTTCCCACGGGCGGCGGTTGTAGGCGCTGGAGGTATACAGGCCCAGGAAGCGCTGCTCGCCGGTGATCACGCCGTTGGCGTCGAACTCCAGCACGCCGATGTAATCCATGTAGCCCTTGCGGTGGATCCGCGAGCGCGCATTGGTCTTGGTGAGGATCAGCGCCTCGCTGGTGCCCGAGCGGTTCAGGCCGTGCGCCGCCAGGCCCTTGACCGGCCGCGGCGGAGAGCTGTCCTTGCCGCGCATCAGGCCCAGGCCCGAGCCCTCGACCGGCGCCAGCACCGACTCACCGCCCTGCTTGACCACCTTGTACTCGCGGTAGCCGTACAGGATGAAATGATCGTTGGCCGCCCAGCGCAGGAACTCCTGCGCTTCGCGCCGGCCGGTGTCGTCCACCGGCATGCGCCGCGTCGCCAGGTCGTCGCCCAGTACCTGCATGCGTTCGCGCATCAGGCCCCAGTCGGCGACCACGCCGCGGACTTCGTCCAGCACTGCGGCGATGCGCTGCTCGATCTGGCGCATCGCCGACGGCGCCTGGCGGTCGATCTCCAGCAGCATCAGCGATTCCGGACGACCATCGCCGACCGACTGCAGCTTGCCGTTTCCATCGCGCGCGAAGCGCACCAGCGGATGGCCGAGCACGTGCACGCCCACGCCCATCTCGGCCAGGGCCATGCTGACCGAATCCACGAGGAACGGCATGTCGTCGTTGACGATCTGCAGCACCGTGTAGGCGGACTCCCAGCCGTTGGCGGCCAGGGTCGGGTTGAACACGCGCACGTTGGCCGTTCCTGCCCGGCGCCGACGCGCGAACTCGAGCATGTCCATGCCGATCGCCGCCCAGGTCTTGGGCGGGTGCTGCGGATATTCGTCTTCTTCCAGTCGGCGGTAGAACTCGCCCAGGAACTCCTGCAACTCGGCCTGGCGCGTCGCCGGCGCCTGGCGCCGCGCCGCTGCGTACACAGGCTCCAAGGAGAAGCGCGCCTGTGCGGCAACCGGCGCTGCGGCCTTCTTCGCCGGGCTCGCGGCCTTCGTCGGCTTCGTCGTCCGTTTTTCACCGGAAGAAGTGGATTTCATCGCCTGTAACTCCGCAGCAAAAGTGTGTGCGGACAATTGTAGCCGCGCCCATCGCAACAACCTTGCTGCAGGACGGAAGAAATCACCGCTTCCAAATTAATGAACTGGACGGTATAGTCCAGTCCGCATGCAGACTCCCAGCCCCGCTGCCCCGCGACAGGTCGACGACGCCCGCCACCAGCGGGTGCACGATGCAGTGCGCGCCCTGGTCCGCGAGCAGGGCGTGCAGATCAGCATGGACGCGGTGGCCGCGCGCGCCGGATGCTCGAAGCAGACGCTGTATGCGCGCTACGGCTCCAAGCAGTCGCTGCTGCTGCGGGTCCTGAGCGAGGACAGCCGCAAGGCCGCGGTCCTCACCGGCGTTCCCGATTCCGCGACCTTGCGCCCGCGTCTGGTCGCCTTCGCCCGCGACCACCTGGCCCGCCTGTCCGGACCGGGCACGATCGGGACCGCGCGACTGATCACCGGCCAGGCCTGCCAGTTCCCCGACGAAGTGCGGGCACTCTACGGGATCTGGATCGAGGGCCTGCAGGAGCGCCTCGCCACCTGGTTGCAACAGGCGATGCGCCGGGGCCTGCTCCGGCATGACGATCCGCACTCGGCGGCCGAGCTGTTGCTGGGCATGATCGTCGGCCTGGATTTCGACCGGCAACGCTTCCTGGTTCCTCACCGCGACACAACCAGCCTGCGGACACAGTGGGCGGAATTCGCGGTCGACAGTTTCCTGCGCGCATTCGCCCCGCCCGTTCCACGCACCTGATTCCCAGTCCTGTTCCTACATTTCCCCGGAGTTCCCATGCGCCTCCCCCTCCTCCTGTCCTGCGGCCTGCTTGCCCTGACCGCCTGCGGCGGCGGCAAGGACGAAGCTGCCGCCCCACCGCCCCCTGAAGTGGGCGTGATCGAGGCCCAGCCACAGACCGTGCCGCTGAACCGCGACCTGGTCGGCCGCCTGTCGCCCTACCGCAGCGCCGATGTGCGCGCCCGCGTACCGGGCGTGCTGCTGCGGCGGGTATACGAAGAAGGCAGCGATGTGCGCGAAGGCCAGGTGCTGTTCGAGATCGACCCCGCGCCACTGCAGGCTTCGCTCGGCGTCGCCCAGGCCCAGCTGGCACAGGCCGAAGCCACCTACGCCAATGCACGCACCACGGCCGACCGTGCCCGCCAGCTGGCGCCGCAGAAGTTCGTCTCGCAAAGCGACCTGGACAACGCCGTCGCCACCGAGCGCAGCGCCTCGGCCGCGGTCGCGGCGGCGCGTGCCAACGTGCGCAACGCGGATATCAACCTGGGCTACGCCAAGGTCACCGCGCCCATCGCCGGCCGCGCCGGCAAGCAGCGCGTGACCGAGGGTGCCCTGGTCGGCCAGGGTGAAGCGACCCTGCTGACTACGGTCGACCAGCTCGACCCGCTGTTCGCCAACTTCTCGATCGGCTCTACCGAACTGGCGCAGCTGCGCGCAGCGACCAACGTTTCGCTGGTCGGCACCGGCAAGGCCACCGTGCAGGTGGTGCTGCCCGGCGACCGCGTGCACGAGCAGCCGGGCACCCTGGACTTTTCCGACACGACGGTCGACCCGGCCACCGGCGCGGTCACGATGCGCGCCCTGGTCCCCAATCCGGGCCAGACGCTGTTCCCGGGCAGCTTCGTCACCCTGAAGGTGAACATGGGCGAGCTGCACGAAGTATTCCTGGTGCCGCAGGAAGCGGTGCTGCGCGATGCCAATGGCGCCTTCACCCGCGTGGTCGGCGCCGACGGCAACGTCGAGCGCAAGAACGTGACCACCAGCGCCGCCCATGAAGGGCGCTGGATCGTCACCTCCGGACTGGCGGCGGGCGACAAGATCATCGTCAGCGGCGTGCAGAAGGCCAAGGAGGGGGCACCGGTGCAGGCGACGCCGTGGCAGCCGGCGGCAGCACCGGGCAAGCCGGCCCAGGCGCCAGAGACACCGGTCGATGCGGCAGCCGAAAAATCGCCCGAACCGGCCGCGTAAGGACCGATCCCAATGCCCAAGTTCTTCATCAACCACCCGGTCTTCGCCTGGGTCGTAGCGATCCTGATCTCGCTTTCCGGCGTGATCGCGATTCTTGGCCTAGGCGTGGAATCCTATCCGAACATCGCACCGCCGCAGGTCACCGTCGGCGCCACTTATCCCGGTGCCAGTGCTGACACGGTCGAGAAAGCGGTCACCCAGGTCATCGAGCAGCAGCTCACCGGCATCGACCACCTGCTCTACTTCAGCTCGTCGTCCAGCGCCAGCGGACGCGCCAGCATCACCCTGACCTTCGAGACCGGTACCGACCCGGACATCGCCCAGGTGCAGGTGCAGAACAAGGTCGCCCTGGCGACGCCGCGATTGCCGACCGAAGTGATCCAGCAGGGCGTGGTAGTGGCCAAGGCCAACGCGGGCTTCCTGATGGTCGTGGGCCTGGTCTCCGACAACCCGGCGGTCGACCGCAATGCGCTCAATGACCTCAACGGTTCGCGCGTGATCGACCAGATCTCGCGCATCCCCGGCGTGGGCAGCATCCAGCAGTTCGGCGCCGAGTACGCGATGAACATCTGGCTGAACCCGGAAAAGCTGCAGGGCTTCGGCCTGTCGGCCACCCAGGTGCTGGCGGCCATCCGGGGCCAGAACGTGCAGTTCGCCGCCGGTTCGGTCGGCGCGGACCCGGCACCGGAAGGCCAGGCGTTCACCGCCACGGTCTCGGCCGAGGGCCGCTTCAGTTCGCCCGAACAGTTCGAGAACATCATCCTGCGCGCCGACAGCGACGGCACCACCGTGCGCCTGGCCGATGTGGCCCGGGTCAGCTTCGGCCCCGGCTCGTACGGCTTCGACACCAAGTTCAACGGCAAGCCGATGGGCGCCTTCGCGGTGCAGCTGCTGCCCGGCGCCAACGCACTTAACGTGGCCGGCGCCGTGCGCGCCAAGATGGACGAGCTGCAGTCCACGTTCCCGCAGGGCGTGACCTGGATGTCGCCCTACGACAGCACCACGTTCGTCAAGATCTCGATCGAGGAGGTCGTCAAGACCCTGGTCGAGGCGATCGTGCTGGTGTTCCTGGTGATGCTGATCTTCCTGCAGAACATCCGCGCGACGATCATTCCCACCCTGGTCATCCCGGTGGCCCTGCTGGGCACATTCCTGGGCATGACGCTGATCGGCTTCACGATCAACCAGCTGACCCTGTTCGCGATGGTGCTGTCGATCGGTATCGTGGTCGACGACGCGATCGTCGTGATCGAGAACGTCGAACGCATCATGACCGAGGAAGGCCTGCCGCCGCGCGAGGCCACGCTCAAGGCGATGGAGCAGATCACCGGCGCGGTGGTCGCCATCACCGTCGTGCTGGCGGCCGTGTTCATCCCCAGCGCACTGCAGGGCGGCGCGGCCGGTGAGATCTACAAGCAGTTCGCGCTGACGATCGCCATCGCGATGGCGTTCTCCGCGTTCCTCGCGCTGGGCTTCACCCCGGCGCTGTGCGCGACCTTCCTCAAGCCCAGCCACCACGCCAATTCCAACTGGGTGTTCCGTACCTTCAACAAGTACTACGACAAGGTCAGCCATACCTATGTCGGCCACATCGGCAGCGCCGTCAGGCACGCGCCGCGCTGGATGATCCTGTTCGCGGCGCTGGCGATCCTGTGCGGCTTCCTGTTCTCGCGCATGCCCGGCAGCTTCCTCCCCGAGGAGGACCAGGGCTACGCCATGGCGATCGTGCAACTGCCGCCGGGCGCCACGCTGCAGCGGACCCAGGGCGTGTTCGACCAGATGCGCGGTTCGCTCGAGCAGCTGGACGGGTTCGAGAGCATGTTGCAGGTAGCCGGCTTCAGTTTCGTCGGCTCGGGCGAAAACGTCGGCATGGCCTTCATCAAGCTCAAGCCGTGGGACGAACGCGACCTCACCGCACCTGAGTTCATCCAGCAGGCCAATGGCGCGCTGTTCGGGATCAAGGAAGCCACGATCTTCGTGGTCAACCTGCCGACCGTGCAGGGCCTGGGCCAGTTCGGCGGCTTCGACATGTGGCTGCAGGACCGTACCGGCCAGGGCCAGGCCGCCTTGACCCAGGCCCGCAACATGCTGCTCGGCCAGGCCGCGCAGAACCCGGGACTGGTCGGTGTGCGCCCGAACGGACTGGAAGACTCCCCGCAGCTGCAGTTGCACGTGGACCGGGTGCAGGCGCAGTCGATGGGACTGGAGGTCAGCGACATCTACAACGCCATCAGCCTGATGCTGGCGCCGGTGTACGCAAACGACTTCTTCTACCAGGGGCGCATCAAGCGCGTGAACCTGCGCGCCGACGCACCGTTCCGCACTGGCGCCGAATCGCTGTCGAGCTTCTACACGCCCAGCCAGGCTGGCGGCATGATCCCGTTGTCCACGGTGGTCGGTTCCGAATGGAACACCAGTGCGCCAGCCCTCAGTCGCTACCAGGGCTATGCCGCGGTCAATATCGTCGGCTCGCCTGCACCGGGACACAGCTCGGGCGAAGCGATGAAGGCGATGGAGGAGATCGTCCAGAACGACCTGCCGGGCGGCTTCGGCTACGACTGGAGCGGCATGTCCTACCAGGAGATCCTGGCCGGAAACGCCGCCACCTTGCTGCTGGTGCTTTCGATCGTGGTCGTGTTCCTGTGCCTGGCCGCGCTCTACGAGAGCTGGTCCATCCCGGTGGCGGTGCTGCTGGTGGTCCCGTTGGGGCTGCTCGGCGCGGTGCTGTTCAGCCTGATGCGCGGCCTGCCGAACGACATCTTCTTCAAGATCGGCCTGATCACGATCATTGGCCTGGCCGCCAAGAACGCGATCCTGATCATCGAGTTCGCGGTGGAGCAGCGCCTGGCGGGCAAGACCCTGCGCGAGGCAACGATCGAAGCCTCGCGCCTGCGCTTCCGGCCGATCCTGATGACCTCGTTCGCGTTCATCATGGGCGTGGTCCCGATGGCGATCTCCACCGGCGCCGGCGCCAATGCGCGCCATGCGATCGGTACCGGCGTGATCGGCGGCATGGTCTTCGCCACCTTCCTCGGCCTGCTGCTGATCCCGGTGTTCTTCATCGTGGTCCGGCGCATGCTGGGCGACAAGCTGGACGAGCCGTCGAAGGAATGGCTGGAGAAGCAGCGCGGTAGCGACGCGACGACGGACTGATCCCCGCGACCGCGTGCGACATGCAAGGCCCCGGCAGCGATGCCGGGGCTTTTTTACGCCTGTGCGGATAGTGCGAAGCGGAAGGCGATGGCGCAAACGAAGACGCCCCGGGATTACCGGGGCGTCGGTGGCGCGTCGCGTGCGGTCCGGCTTACTTCACGGCCGCCTGGTAGCGGCGCTCGACCTCGTCCCAGTCGACCACGTTGAAGAACGCGCCGATGTATTCCGGGCGACGGTTCTGGTACTTGAGGTAGTAGGCATGCTCCCAGACGTCCAGGCCCAGGATCGGGGTATTTCCGTCGCTGAGCGGGGTGTCCTGGTTGGCACTGCTCTCGACCACGACCTTCTTGTCCGGGGTCACGCTCAGCCAGGCCCAGCCGCTGCCGAAGCGGGTCAGCGCGGCCTTGGTGAAGGCTTCCTTGAACTTCTCGAAGCCGCCCAGGTCCTTGTCGATCGCCTTGGCCGTGTCGCCCTTGGGCTCGCCGCCACCCTTGGGCGACATCACCGTCCAGAACAGGGTGTGGTTGGCATGGCCGCCACCGTTGTTGCGCACCGGGCCCTGCAGGTTCTCCGGCAGCGTCTTCAGCTTGGCCACCAGCTCTTCGACCGGCAGGTTGGCGTACTCGGTACCTTCGAGCGCGGCGTTGACGTTGTTGATGTAGGTCTGGTGGTGCTTGGTGTGGTGGATCTTCATCGTCTCCGTATCGATGTGCGGTTCCAGCGCATCGTAGGCATACGGCAACTCGGGAAGGGTATAGGCCATGGTGCTCTCCTTGGAATTCGTGGGAATCCGTGTCCGGGCGAACCGGACGCTGCGGGCAACAGTGTAGGGATGCGGGCGCGCGCAACCAAGGTGTCTGCGTTGCCTGGCGGGGAATGCAGCGTCCCGGCGACGTCGGCCCAACCGGGCATCAGCATGCGCGCGAGCGGGTTCCCACGACGTGAAGCGGCGGCGCTGTGCCTGCGTTCAAGCAGCGCCGCAGGCGCGCGCGCATACTCCGGCCACACCCTTTAGCACGTCCCGCGCATGCGCCCCACCCGTTCTGCCAGCCTGCTGCTGGTCGTCGTCGCCCTGGCAGCGCTGGCTTGGCTGTCGCGACCCGTCGCGGACCGATCGGCTACTCCGGGCGCATCGACGCAGGTTGTCGATACCGCTCCGGCCGCCCACGCCGAGGCCCTGCCCGCCTTCCTGCCCGGCGAAGCCGCGGCGGTGATCCGGCGCATCCAGGATGGCGGGTCGTTCCAGCACCGCCAGGACGGCAGCGTGTTCGGCAACCGCGAAGGCCGCCTGCCCCGCCATGCCCACGGCTACTACCGCGAGTACACGGTGCCCACGCCCGGACTGTCCCATCGCGGTGCACGCCGGATCGTCACTGGCGGAGATCCGCCGCGCGACTGGTATTACACCGGCGACCACTACGAAAGCTTCCGCCGCTTCCAGCCACCCGCACGGGAAGGGTTCCCATGAGCGAATCCGGATTCGACCTCGGTTTCGACGATGCCTCGCAGGCGGGCGTGTACCAGGTCGACGCGGCCGACGTGCCTGCGCTGGCCGCCGCCGCGCGCGATGCCGGGCTGCTGGTGCGCCGCATCGACCTGGCCGGCTGCCGCGACAAGCAGACCCTGCTGCTGCGGATCGCCACCATGCTGGACGTGCCCGGCGGGCGCGGCGGCAACTGGGATGCGCTGATGGACGCGCTGCGCGACCTCGAATGGCTGCCCGCTCCCGGGTACATGCTGCTGTTCGAGGCCGCCGGGCAGCTGCAGTCCGCGCGCGCCGACGAACTGCAGACCCTGCTGGGCCTGCTCCAGGAAGCCTCGCACTGGTGGGCCGAGGCTGAGGTGCCGTTCTGGGCGTTCGTGGCCCTGGAAAGCCCCGTCTCCGCGCGCGACAGCTGACGCCGTCGCACCGGGATCAGGCATCCAGGTCGGCCCAGCGTGCGTAGGCCGAATCCAGCTCCGACTGGGCCGTGGCCATTCGCTGGGTATGGGCCGCGACCGCACCCGGGTCCTGCTGGTAGAAGCCGGCATCGGACATCGCCGCGGCCAGGGCCGCCAGCTCCGTCTCGAGGGTCTCGATCCGGGCCGGCAACTGCTCCAGCTCACGCGCGTCCTTGTAGCTGAGCTTGCGCTTGGGCGTGGCATCGGCAACGGATGCCGACGCCTGGATCGCTGCCGGTACGGCCGCCGAGGTGGCGTTCGCCGTCGCCGAGGCACGGGCAACCTGCGCGGCGCTGGCCGGCGCCGCGGGACGCTGGCGTACCCAGTCGCTGTAGCCACCGACGTACTCGCCGATCCTGCCCTCGCCTTCCATCACCATGGTCGAGGTGACCACGTTGTCCAGGAAGTCGCGGTCGTGGCTGACCAGAAGCAGCGTGCCGCTGTAATCGCCGAGCAGTTCTTCCAGCAGTTCCAGCGTTTCCACGTCCAGGTCGTTGGTCGGTTCGTCCATCACCAGCAGGTTCGAGGGCTGGGCGAACAGGCGCGCCAGCAAAAGGCGGTTGCGCTCGCCGCCGGACAGCCGCGTGATCGGCGCGCGGGCGCGCTCCGGGGTGAACAGGAAATCCTGCAGGTAGGCATGCACGTGCTTGCGCTTGCCGTTGATATCGATGAAGTCCGCGCCTTCGGCGACGTTCTCGATCGCGCTCCAGTCCTCGCGCAAGGTCGCGCGGTACTGGTCGAAATAGGCGATCTTCAGGTTCGTGCCCTGGCGCACCTCGCCCGCCTGCGGCTGCAGCTCGCCCAGCAGCAGCTTCAGCAGCGTGGTCTTGCCGCTGCCATTGGGGCCGACCAGGCCGATGCGGTCGCCGCGCAGGATCACGCTGGAGAAATCACGCACCATGGTCCTGGCGCCGAAGGCGAACGAGACGTCCTTGGCCTCGATGACCTTCTTGCCGGAATTCTCGCCCTGCGCGGCCTCCATGCGCACGTTGCCGCCGAGGTCGCGGCGCTGGGTGCGTTCGGTGCGCATCGCCTTCAAGCGACGCACGCGGCCTTCGTCGCGGGTGCGACGGGCCTTGATGCCCTGCCGGATCCACACCTCTTCCTGCGCCAGCAGCTTGTCGAAGCGCTGGTTTTCCTGCGCCTCGGAGTTCAGCCGTTCCTCGCGCCGGCGCTCGTAGTTGGCCCAGTCGCCGGGCCAGCTGGTGACCCGGCCACGGTCGATCTCGACGATGCGGGTGGCCAGCGCTCGCAGGAAGCGGCGGTCGTGGGTGACGAACAGGACGCTGCCCGCCCACGCCTTGAGGAATCCCTCCAGCCAGTCGATGGCCTCGATGTCCAGATGGTTGGTCGGCTCGTCCAGCAGCAGCAGGTCCGGCGAGGACACCAGCGCACGCGCCAGCAGCACGCGTCGCTTCATGCCGCCGGACAGGCGCGCGAACTCGGCATCGCCGTCCAGTTCCAGCTTGGTCAGCGTCTCGACCACGCGCTGGTCCAGCGCCCAGCCATCGGCGGCATCGATCTTGGCCTGCACCTTGCCCATCGCATCGGCGTCGAACTCGTCGGCATGGCTCAGGTGGTGGAACTGGGCCAGCCACTTGCCCAGGTCGCCCAGGCCATCGGCGACGACGTCGAACACGCTGCCGGCCGCGCCCAGCGGCACCTCCTGCTCGAGCCGGGCGATGCGAACGCCCTGCTGGACGCGCACTTCGCCGTCGTCGGGCTTCAGTTCGCCGGCGATCAGCTTCATCAGGGTGGACTTGCCGGCGCCGTTGCGGCCGATCAGGGCGATGCGTTCGCCCGGTTCGATCGACAGGTCGGTCTTTTCCAGCAACAAGGGGCCGCCGACGCTGTAGTCGAGGTTCTGCAGGGTGATCAAAGGCATCCGCACATTGTACCGGGCGCCGCGAGGCGCCAGACCCCGTGACATGCGTGATCGGCGCCCTTTCGCGGCCGTGACCTGCGAAAATGGCGCATGAACGACTTCGCTTCCATGCCCCTGTCCCCGGCCCTGCGTCCCGGCCTGGACGCGCTGGGCTACACCACCCCCACCCCGATCCAGGCCCTGGCGCTGCCGCCGATCCTGGACGGCCTGGACCTCATCGCCCAGGCGCCGACCGGTAGCGGCAAGACCGCCGCGTTCGGCCTGGGCCTTCTGCAGCGGCTCGATCCGGGCGTGTCCCGCGCGCAGGCGCTGGTGCTGTGCCCGACCCGCGAACTGGCCGACCAGGTCGGCAAGCAGCTGCGCAGGCTGGCCACCGGCATCCCCAATCTCAAGCTGAGCATCCTTACCGGCGGCATGGCGCTGGAACCCCAGATCGCATCGTTGCAGGCGCACGACCCGCAGGTGGTGGTCGGCACCCCGGGCCGGATCCAGGAGCTCGCCCGCAAGCGCGTGCTCCACCTGGGCGGCGTGCGCACGCTGGTGCTGGACGAAGGCGACCGCATGCTGGACATGGGCTTCGAGGAAGCCGTCCGCGAGATCGCCAGCCGCTGCGACAAGCACCGGCAGACGCTGCTGTTCTCGGCGACCTTTCCCGACGAGATCCGCGAACTGGCCCGGCAGCTGCTGCGCGAGCCGGTGGAAGTGTCGGCCGAAGGCAGCGACAGCGCACCGGCGATCGAGCAGCGCTTCTTCGACGTCGATGCCGCCTACCGGCAGAAGGCCGTGGCCGGGCTGCTTTTGCGCTACCGGCCCGAGTCGGCCGTGGTGTTCTGCAATACCCGCAAGGACGTGGACGAAGTGGCCGGCTCGCTGCGCCAGTTCGGGTTCTCCGCGCTGGCCCTGCATGGCGACATGGAGCAGCGCGACCGCGACGAAGTACTGCTGCAGCTCGCCAACCGCAGCTGCAATGTGCTGGTCGCCAGCGACGTGGCCGCGCGCGGCCTCGACGTGGAGGACCTGGCGGCGGTGCTGAACTACGAGCTGCCGACCGACGTGGATGCCTATCGCCACCGGATCGGCCGCACCGGGCGTGCCGGCCGCAAGGGACTGGCGTTGAGCCTGGTCGCCCCGCGCGAGAACGCGCGCGCGGAGATGATCGCCGCCGCGCAGGACGCGCCGCCCCCGCGCGAATCCTCGCCGCTGGCCACCGGCCGTCCCGCGCAGCCGGCGCAGGCGCCGATGACCACGCTGCGCATCGACGGCGGCAAGACCGACAAGCTGCGCGCCGGCGACATCCTCGGTGCGCTCACCGGCGAAGCGGGCGTGCCGGCGAAGGCGATCGGCAAGATCGCCATCCATGCCACCCGCTCCTACGTGGCCATCGCCCACGAACAGGCCGCACGCGCGCTCAGGCAGCTCGAAGCGGGCAAGATCAAGGGGCGGCGCTTCCGGGTTCGGCCTCTCTGAAGCAAGACGGCCGCGCCCGGCAGGGCGCCGCAACGCCGGTTCAAGGCCAAGGCAATCCCTGTTGCCTCCGCGCGCGTGGAGCATCTGCTTGCCTGCCGCACGACGCGCAAAAAAAAGAGCTGACGGACCGCTCCCCGCGGCCCGCCAGCCCCCTCCCGCCAGCACGGGAATCCGATCAGAAGCCTGCGGTGAACTCCACGCCCCAGACGCGCGGCGGCGTCACGCGTGCGCCGACCGTCCCCAGCACGGTCTTGCCGTAGGTGGCCAGGCCGTTCACGTACTGGTTGTCGAGCAGGTTCTCGCCGTACACGGCCACGCCGTACCGGCCGCTACCCGAGGTCCAGCCCACGCGGAGGTTGGCCAGTTCCTGCGACTCGCCCAGGCGCAACGCCGGGCTCACGCCACAGGTGCCCTGGCTCTGCGATTCGTCGCTGCAGCGCGTCTTGCCCCGATAGCCGTAGCGCACCGACGCACGCACGCTGCCATTCTCGTCCAGGTCCCAGAGGTAGGCCGCACCGGCGGCGAACGACCACTTCGGGATGCCGGTCGCCTGGCCGCTGACGTCGATGCCCTCCGGCGTCACGTAGTTCCTGTAGGTCGAATCGATGTAGGCGGCGTTGAAATCCAGCGAGAGCGCGCGGGTCGCCTGCCAGATCGCGTTGAAGTCCACGCCCCACGCTTCCAGGTCAGAGGTGTCGACCACGTAGCGCGGGATCGCCGGCGTCGTGTCCAGGCGGATCGCCTGGCGGTTGTCGTACGTGTAGTAGTACGCGGATGCGTCGTAGCGGAAGCCGTATTCGGGCAGGACCTGCTTGATCCCCGTCTCGAAGTTCCACACGTCTTCGTTCTCGAACTGGCTGTCGATCTGCAGCGCGTTGAAGCCGCCGGCCTTGTAGCCCTTGGCCACCGACGCGAAGCCCATGAGGTCGTCGGTGAAGTGGTAGTCGGCCACGAAGCGCGGGCTGATGTCGTCCCAGCTGTTCGAATCGCGGGTCTTGACGCCCTTGTTCATCATCGCCGGCGGATCGATGAAGGCGATGTCGAAGATGTAGGCCTCCTTCGGGATCCCCAGCATGGCGAAGATGCCCAGCGCCTCCATCTGGTCCAGCGTCGCATCCAGGCCCGGCGCATGGCGCTGGTCGTTGAACCAGCTGAAATCCTTCTCGTCGCGCGTGTAGCGCAGGCCGAAGGTCAGGTTGAGGCGGTCGTTGGCGCGCCAGATCACGTCGCCGTAGAGCGCATAGGCGGTGGTCTCGAGCGTGTTGACGAACTGCTCGTTCCAGGGCTCGCCCATCAGCGTCAACGGGATGCCGTACATCTGCATGACCTGGCTGGTGAAGCCGTACAGCGTCCCGTCCGGGGTCGGCGCCAGGCCCATGTTGCGCACGATCGTATCGACCGAGTCGGTATAGGCGTTGACCTGGCTGGTCTGGTCGGCCTTCTCGCGGAAGTAGCTCGCGCCGGCCACCCAGTCGAAGCGCTCGCCGCTGCCGGCGAACTTGAATTCCTGGTAGAAATTCGTGTTGCTCTCGGTGTTGACCGAATCCACGTACAGGTCGCGGCGGTCGGTACCGTCCTCCTCGACCCGGTTCAGCGAATCGTAGTCGTGCCACGCCGTGGTCGAGGTCAGGCTGCCCCACGACAGAGCGTGGTCCACGATCAGGGTCACGCCGTCGAAGCGCCGCGACTCCTCGTTGCCGTCCACGTCGACCGCGGCCGGCGTCCTGCGCGGATCCAGGTAGGCGGTTTCGTCGACCGGCAACGACGGCGTGGCGGGCGCCGCGGGCAGCGGCACGATGCCGATCGTGGCCTGGCCCAGCTGGTCCAGGTTTTCATGGTCCCAGGTGATCCAGGCGGTGGTGTTGTCGCCGAAGCGGGTGCTGAAGGCCGCACGGGTCGCCCAGTTGTCCTCCGGCGCCAGGTCCTCGCCGGTATTGGCGTCCTGGATCCAGCCGTCGGCCTGGTTGAACACGCCGTTGAGGCGGAACGCGGAGTCCTCACCGACCGGGATGTTGGCCATCGCGTCGACGTACTGCTTGCCATGTTCGGCCAGGCGCAGGCGCGCGCGACCCTCGGCATCCGGCCCGGGCCGGTGGGTGACGATCGAGATGGCGCCAGCCGCGGTATTGCGCCCGAACAGGGTGCCCTGCGGTCCCTTCAGCACTTCGATCCGCTCCACGTCGGTGAACGGCAGCAGCACGCCGCCGCCGCGCCCGGCGTAGACGCCGTCGACATACACGCCGACGGCCGGATCGGTACCGATCCCGAAGTCGTCGGTGCTGATGCCGCGCAGCTGGAAACTGGGCTGGGTCGGCTGCTGGCCATTGACGACCAGGCCGGGGACGAACATGTCGATGCCGCTCAGGTCCTCGGCGACGACGTCGTCGAGCATCTGCGCATTGACGACCTGCAACGCGATCGGAACGTCCTGCAGTTCCTGCTCGCGGCTCTGCGCGGTGACCGTGATCTTGTCGAGCGTGACCGCGTCGGGCGCGACCTGGCTCTCCTGCGGCGCGGCGAAGGCCAGCGATGCGGCGCCCGCCGCGATGCTGCCGAACAATGCCTGGCGCACGCGCAGGCTCAAAGGATTCTTGCGAACCATCATGGAGTACTCCCCTACTCGCTATGTCGCTGGTTGATTTTGTTTTGGTTGTTGCTGGAAACGCGGTCGACTTACCCTGTATTGCCGCACTCGCCGTGCTGGGCCGCGATCCACTCGCGGATCAGCTCGACCCCCTCCGCGTGCGTCACGCTGCGGCCCAGTTCCGGCATCATCACCCCTGGATCGGTGCTGATCATCCGGTAGGTCAGGATCGACTCGTCCGGCTTGCCGGGAACGATGTCGAAACGCCGGTCGCCCGTGCCATGGCCCGCGGCGATCGGCAGCTTGCAGCGCCCCAGGCGCAGTGGCTCGCTGACATCGCTGGCCAGCCACAACCCCGAGGTGTTGCCTGGCCCGGCTGCGCTGTGGCAGTGCGAACAGTTGATGTCCAGGTAGGCCCGGGCCCGCGCATCGACGCTCTCCGCCGCATCCTGCCAGTTGGCGACGCGAGGCACCGCCGAGGCTTCGGGAAGGCCGTCCAGGTAGCCCATGCGCTGCCATTGCGCCAGCTGGTTGGCGACCACCACCTCGCCATCGACGCCGGGATAGGCGAGATCGCGGTTGAGGTGGCGGGCCTTGGGGCCAATCGGCTGGAACTCACGGGTACTCAGGTCGCTGACGTGGCACCCGGCGCACTGGTTCTGGTCGGGCACCTGGTAGGCGGCTTCCTCACGCGAGCCGCTGGCGTCCACCAGGGTCAGCGGCACCAGGTCGCCGGCGCGCATGAGCCTGGCCTCGGTCTGCTCGGCGTTCCAGACGTAGGGCAAGGCGACCCAGCCCGACTCGCGCCGCACCAGCAACCGCGTCTCGAGCAGCCGCACCTTGTCCAGTTCCAGCTGCCCGCCGGGCAGCTGGCCCTCGTGCCCCTGGCTGCGCAGCACGGCCTGGCTGTCGCGCGGCTCGCCTTCGATGCGCGGGTAATAGAAGGTCTTGCTGATGATCGTGCCGACCGGGAAATCGAACGCTTCGTTCGCGTCGTAGTGCGCGGACGTTCCCTCGGGCATCCAGACCGTGCGCAGCTTGTGCGCGTAGTCGGTGAACAGGGCGGAATTGAGGTCGTAGGGCAGGACCCGTTCGTTCAATTCCAGCCGCCCATCGGCCATGTCGAAGAGATGCCATTCGGAAAGCGATTCCGGCTGGCCTTCGGCATGGAACGCGACCGGCGGCGGGTGCGCAGGACGACAGCCGGAAACCAGCCCCGCGGCAAGCGCCACCGCGCCTGCCAGGGCCACCAGTCTGGACAGCGGGCCACGCCCGCGGGACGGCCGATCAACCACGCTTGAGGTCCACCTGCGGCAGCGGCGGCAGCGTGCAGCCGAACGGCGTCGCGTCGCTGGTCGGGTTCTTGTAGCCATTCGGGCCATCGGCATTGACCACGCCGGACACGTCATGCAGGCAGATCTGCGGCCCTTCGACCAGCTCCGCGTTCGCGTAACCGTCCCAGAGCACGTCGGGCAGGCGCCCGTTGAGCCCGAACAGCGCGACCTTCAGCGCCTTCAGGTCGAAACCGTCGGGCGCGTCGCCGCCGCCCGAGAGCCGGTTGCCGTGGACTGAAATCCGCTCAGGGTACGGATCGAAGCTCTCCGAACGGCTGTCGGCGCTGTAGCCCGTCGAGTAGACGCTGGAGACGATGATGTTGGCGGTCTTGTTGTCCTTGATGTCGTTGTCGAAGATCTCGACATCGTCATTGGAATTGATCACCACGCCGGTACCCGCCGGAACGCTCGCCACCGGCGTGCCCTTGGCGCCGAAGTTGCCGGTGTTGTTGGCGAACACCTGGTTCTTGAACACGCGCACGTTGCCGCCAGGCTGCTTGAGCGCCGGCATGTTGAACACCAGGATGCCGCCGGTGTTGTTGGTGGCCACGTTGCCGTAGACGTCGGCGTTGATCGTGTTCTCGATCTCGATGCCGGCGACGTTGTACTCGGCGCGGCTGTTGCGCACGATCACGTCCTGCGACTGGCCCACGTAGATGCCCGCGTCCGAAGCGCCGATCGCGATCGAATCTTCGATCAGCACGTTGCGGGTGCGGACCGGATAAAGGCCATAGCCGCCGTTGGAAGTCTTCGGCCCGCCGGTCCACTCCACGCGCACTCCGCGGATGGTGATGTGTTCGGCCTCGTTGATCTTCAGGCCATCGCCCTTGGCGTCCTCGATCGCGATGTTCTCGATCGTGAAATGGTCGGCGTTGACCAGCAGGCCCTCGGCGCCGGCCTTCTGCCCCTTGAAGCTGAGCACCGACTTGTCCTGGCCCGCGCCACGCAGGGTCACGTTGTCCACGCGCAGGCTCAGGCTGCGGTCGAACGTGTAGCGACCGGCCGGCACTTCGATGACATCGCCGGGCTTGGCGTCGAGCAGCTTCTGGCGCAGGGCGTCGGCGAAAGCGGCATCGCCCTCGGCCACGGTCGCGCTCGGGACGTGCGCGGGACCGCCGTCGCCGCAGCCGGCCAGCACCGCGGCCAACGCGGCCACCAGCAGCGCCGGAGCGCCCTGCTTCCATCCCCGCGCGCCTGCTGCGCCCCTGCCCTTGCCCCGCTTCGCCATGGTCCCTCCCCGTCGATGCCACGATCATGTGGCCGTCCCCCAGTCTCCGCTGCATCCGGGGGCGTACGCGAGGGCAAAGCCGGCATAATGAGGGGGGTAAAGCGGACAGGTTGTGATCGATGACGCCAAAAGCCCCCCTGGACGCCCTGCCCCTCCACGGCGCCAACATCAAGTGCGGGATCGTCGCCGGCCTGGTCGCCATGGCCGACCGGCTGGACGTGCCCTGCGATGGCTGGTTCGAGGGCCTGCGGCTCGAGCGCGCGCAGTTCGTTACCGAAACCCCCGTCTACCTCTCCTACCGCCAGGCCTGCGAGATCGTCGGGCGCGCCCTGCGCACGCTCCCGGGGGATGGACACGGCCTCGCGCTGGGCACGGCCCAGGACGTGGGCCATTTCGGCCTGCTCGGGCTTGCGATGATGACCGCCGGGAGTTTCGGCGAGGCGCTGCGCCTGGGCGTGCAGTTCGCGCCCATCACCGGGGCGATGATGGAGCTGCAGCTGCAGCTGGAAGCGCAGGTGCCGGAGGGCGGGAGCCCGGGCGTGGCGATGATCGCGCGCATGGGCACGCCCGAACCGGATATCGAACCGTTCCTGTGCGAGGAGCTGTTCGCCAGCAGCCTGATGCTCTGCCGCGGCCTGCTCGGACCGCGCTTTGTCCCGGCCCTGGTCGAACTGGCCTACCCGGCCCCGGCGTATGCCGGCGAGTACGAACGCCTGTTCGGTTGCGAGGTGCGCTTCGAGGCGGCCAGCAACCGGGTCGTCATCGACGCAAGCTGGCTCGGCGCGCCGATGCCGGCCAACAACCCGTCCACGGCCCGCCAGGTGCTGGAACTGTGCCAGCAGCAGATGCCGGCCGTGCGGCCCTCCAGCGAAATCGTGGCCGCGGTCGAGCAGTTGGTGCGACTGCAGCTGGCAGACGCACCGCGACTGCTCGACATCGCCGCCGAGCTGCACGTGAACGAACGCACCCTGCGTCGTTACCTGCACGATGCCGGGACCAGCTACAAGGAAATCCACGACCGGTTGCGACGCGATACCGCGCAAAGCCTGCTGACCGGTCCCGGCTCCAATGTCGCCGCGGTCGGCGCGGCCATCGGATTCCACGATCCCCGCGAGTTCCGGCGTGCGTTCAAGCGCTGGACCGGCCTGGCGCCGCGCGCGATGCGCAGCCGCACTTCCTGACGCGCCCCGGCGGATAACGCAGCGCCTGGCCGTCGGCGTTCGGGTTCAGGCCCGCAGCAGCGCACGCAGGGGCGCCGCTGCGGTCCAGCGTTCGCGACCGCGCAACCCTGTAAGCTCGACGAGCACCGCCGCGCCCACCAGCTGTGCACCCTGGCGCTGCAGCAGCCGCGCGGCCGCGGCCAGCGTGCCGCCGGTGGCCAGCACGTCGTCGACCAGCAGCACCCGCGTACCGCTCGCGAGCGCATCGGCCTGGATCTGCAGGCGATCGCTGCCGTACTCCAGTGCGTAGGCCTCTTCCAGCAACGCGCCCGGCAGCTTGCCCGGTTTGCGCAGCGGCACGAAACCGGCATCCAGGTCCCGTGCCAGCGCCGCGCCGAGGATGAAGCCGCGCGACTCCGCCCCCGCCACGGCCTGGATTCCGGCATCGCGCCACGGCGCGCCCAGCGCCGACACCATCGCAGCCAGCCCATGCGCATCGGCCAGCAGCGGCACGATGTCCTTGAACATGATTCCCGGCGAAGGGAAATCCGGCACGTCCCGGATCAGCGCCGCCCATTCCGGCGTCTTCCGATCATCCATCGCAAAGCCTCCTTGTCCTGTCGGCCGATTCCGGTCCATGCCCCTCGATGCTGACGCAACCGTGGGTCATGAACTGCATGAAAGCATCGAACAGCCCGCGCGGTGCCGCGCCCACTCCGGTCGTGCGCCGGCGTAGTGCCCGCGACCAGGCTGTTCCTCGTATGGCCGCCGCATCACGTCCAGTAATTCGGTGATCCCGGCGGAGTCACCCTGCTCGGCACGGTCGATCGCCTCCTGCGCCAGCCAGTTGCGCAGGACGTAGCGCGGATTGGCCAGGCGCATCGTTTCGCGCCGCTGCTCCGCATCGAGCGGGTCGTCCAGCTGCCTGGCCCGGTGGCGTTTCAGCCATCCGAGCAGTGACGCCTCGATCCCGGCGCGCGCGTCCGCGTCATAGAAAGCCTCCGCGAACGGCGCCCGGTCCGCGCCGGCCGCTTCGTGCTCGCCGAGCGCGCGGAAGAACAGCGTCATGTCGACCTGCCCCTCCTGCAACAACTGCTGCAGCTCTGCGAACAGGCGCAGGTCCTCGTCGCGACAATGGGCCAGCCCCAGCTTGCGCGCGACCAGGTCGCGGTGGGCCAGGTCCCAGGCCCGCCCGAAGCGCGCCAGGCCGGCCTCCAGTGGTGCGACCTCCTTGAACAGCGGGGCCAGCGACTGCGCCAGCCGGGTCAGGTTCCAGTACGCGACCTGCGGCTGGGTGCCGAAGCGGTAGCGCCGACCCTGTGCGTCGGTGGTGTTGGGGGTCCAGTCCGGATCGTAGTCCTCGACCCAGCCGTAGGGACCGTAGTCGATGGTGAGGCCGAGGATGGACATGTTGTCGGTGTTCATCACGCCGTGGACGAAGCCGACCCGCATCCAGCCGGCGACCATCCATGCGGTGCGCTCGCACACCTGCGCGAACCATTCCGCATCGCCTGCTTCGCCTTGGCCGGCCAGCTCCGGGAAGTGATACCGCTGCGTGTAGTCGGTCAGGCGCCGCAGCAGCGCGACGTCGCCGCGCGCAGCCGGCAACTGCCAGCTGCCGAAGCGCAGGAAGGTCGGCGCCATGCGGCACACGATCGCGCCCGGCTCCGGTCGCGGATGGCCGTCGTAGAACATGTCGCGGACTACGCCTTCGCCGGTGCCCACCAGCGACAGCGCACGCGTGGTCGGCACGCCCAGGTGGTGCATCGCCTCGCTGCACAGGAACTCGCGCACCGACGAGCGCAGCACGGCCCGGCCATCGGCGAAACGCGAGTAAGGCGTCCGGCCAGCGCCCTTGAGCTGGAGTTCCCAGCGCGCCCCCTGCGCACCGAGGGCTTCGCCCAGCGAGATCGCGCGGCCGTCGCCCAGCTGCCCGGCCCAGCTGCCGAACTGGTGGCCGCCGTAGTTGCCTGCCCACGGCTGCATGCCCGGCAGCTGGGCATTGCCGCCGAACACGCGGGCGAAGTCCGGCGCGGCGACATCGGCCGCATCCAGGCCGACCAGCGCCGCGGCCTCCGGCGACCAGGCCAGCAGGTGCGGAGCGGAAACCGGCGCCGGATCCACCCGCGACCAGGCCGCCGCCTCTACTTCGCGTATGCGCGGCCCCGATTCCGGATCGCCGGGCAGCTCGCGCAGGAAGGCGTTGTCGAATTGGATCTGCATGCTGACCAGATGGGGGCGTCGCGCGGTTTCCGTAGGCCACGCCCGCCGCTTCAGCCCGCCGAAAGCGCGAACGGCCCACCCTGTGCCAGCGCACGCTGGTGGGCCGGTCGCTCATGGATGCGCCGCAGGAAACCCGCCAGCGCCGGATGCCGCTCGAGCCCGCCGCGCACCGCGGCCGCTTCGACCGGGAAACTCATCTGGATGTCGGCCGCGGTGAACCGTTCGCCGCCGAACCAGCCACCGGAGCGGGCCAGCGAGCTTTCCATCCAGTCCAGGTGCAGCTTCAGTTGCGGCCCGACGAAGCCGGACATCGCCTTGCCGACGATGCGCCCGGCGACCGGGCGGGCGAAGAACGGCATCTTCGCGGCGCGGATCCGCGCAAGCACCAGGCTCAGCAGCAGCGGCGGCATCGCCGAACCTTCGGCGTAATGCATCCAGTAGCGATACTGCAGCCGTTCGGACGAATCCATCGGCAGCGGAGTCGGCGAGAACGCGTGGGTGGTGTCGTAACGCTCGACCAGGTACTCGAGGATCGCGCCGGATTCGGCCAGGGTATGGCCGTCGTCCACCAGCACCGGCGACTTGCCGAGCGGATGCACCGCACGCAGCGCCGGCGGCGCCAGCATCGTGACCGGGTCGCGTGCGTAGCGCACCAGCTGATACGGCAAGGCCAGCTCCTCCAACAGCCACAGCACGCGCTGGGAGCGGGAGCTTTCCAGGTGGTGGACGGTGATCATGGCGGCGCCGGATGCGGGGGAATGCCCCATCCTCGCATTTCACCGCCCGCAACGAAAAACGCCGGAGGCTTGCGCCCCCGGCGTTTCGTGGTGACCGGCCTTGTGGCAGGTCGACGCAATTACAGCGGCTGAACCTGGTCGGCCTGCAGGCCCTTCTGGCCCTGCACGACGATGAAGGAGACCTTCTGGCCTTCCTGCAGCGACTTGAAGCCCGAACCCTGGATCGAACGGAAATGCACGAACAGGTCGGCACCGCTCTCCGGGGTGATGAAGCCGAAGCCCTTGGCGTCGTTGAACCACTTGACGGTACCAGTCTGACGATCGGACATGATTTGCTAACTCCTATCAACTTTTAAATGGAAAACCGAGCGCGGCACATCCGCGACGGTACTGGGTTGCAGGCGTTGGCAAAGCGGAACGATGTAGCGGATCGTCAGATCGACTGCACCAGGCCACGATTCACGGTGACCCATGCAAACACAGTGCGCGCACCATACCCGGATTTCCGCTGAATAGCGAGTCCGGGCTGCCCGCCTATTCAGGAGGAGGCGCGACGGGCCCGGGCGGCAGCCCCCAAGCCCGGGCAGCGAGCTGGTACGACAGCACCCTGGCGGCATGATCGTGGATGTTGGCCACCACCATCAATTCATCCGGGCGGTGCCGGGCGGCAAACGCCGCCAGCCCCCGGGCCACGGTCTCCGGACCACCGACGACGCTGCAGGCCAGCGCCCGCTCGACTCCGGCCTTCTCCTCCGGCGTCCAATAGGCCTCGATGTCGTCGATCGGCGCGGGAATCAGGCCGGTGCGGCCGCGCCGCAGGTTCACGAACGCCTGCTGGGCGGTAGTGAACAGGCGCCGGGCTTCCTCGTCGCTGCCGGCGGCGATCACGTTCACCGCCAGCATCGCGTGCGGCTGGCGCAGCTGCGCCGATGGCCGGAAGTCGCGGTGGTAGAGCATCAATGCCTGGTCCATCGCGTCGGGCGCGAAATGCGAGGCGAAGGCAAAAGGCAGGCCCAGGGCCGCGGCCAGCTGCGCCCCGAACAGGCTGGAGCCCAGGATCCAGACCGGTACCTCCAGTCCCGCCCCCGGCACGGCGCGTACCGCCTGTCCGGGCTGGGCTGGCTGGAAGTAGCCCAGCAGTTCCTGCACGTCCTGCGGAAAACGCTCGGCACTGTCGAAGTAGCGGCGCAGGGCCTTCGCGGTGGCCTGGTCGGTCCCCGGCGCGCGGCCCACGCCCAGGTCGACCCGGCCCGGATGCAGGGCGGCCAGGGTGCCGAACTGCTCGGCCACCTGCAGCGGTGAATGGTTGGGCAGCATGATTCCGCCGGCGCCCACCCGGATCGCGCGCGTACCGGCGGCGATGTGCGCGATCAGCACCGCCGTCGCCGCGGAGGCGATCCCGGGCATGTTGTGGTGTTCGGCCAGCCAGAAGCGCCGGTAACCCAGCGCCTCGGCATGGCGCGCCAGGTCCAGGCTGTTGCCCAGCGCGGTGGCCACGTCGCTGCCTTCGCACACCGGTGCGAGGTCCAGGACCGAGAGTGGAATGGTCTGCGTCACGCGGGCTGCCAGGCGTTCACTACGTCGCTATCGCCGCGCCGCCTCGCGCACCGGCGTGGCTGGCCCGGCCAGGCGCGCGGTGGCGGGCGCCAGCGTGGCCACACCATGGCCCCGCTCGGCCAGGTACTCGAGCCATTTGCCCAGGAACGTGTTCATGCGCAGGCGATGGCCAACCAGTTCGGCCGGCGGCGGATACAGGCCGATCACGTCCTGCCAGCGACGACCCACGTAGCAGTGGGTGGTTTCCACCTGTCGCGCGTCGCTGTACAGGCGCAGGTAGGCCGAAGGATCCGGTTCGCCGGTCAGCGGATCGCGCAGGTCGTAGGTCAGGCGAAGTTCGAGCGTGTACGGATGGCGCTCGAGTACGTCCAGGCGCACGTCCAGGCCGTCGCCCACGCTGGAAAGGTAGCTGCCCTCGCCCAGGCGTGCCGGCGCGAACAGGCGTTGCAACCGCGCGTGGTTTTCAGCGTACAGCGCCATCAGCCAGCCGAAGCGGCTCAATCTCGGGATGCGCGTGCCGTGTGGGGTGACCTGCTGCATGCGACCGATGCTACACGCTGTGCAACGGGCGCGGCAGCATTGACCGTGAACGCACACAGGCCTACCTTGGGGAAGCCACTGGGGGTGTGATCCCCTGTCGGCTCAGAACATTTCCCTCTGCAACCCCAGCGTCGACAGGACCTTGCCCGAGATTTCCTCGATCGAGGTATGGGTCGTGCTCAGCGTCGGGATCCGCTCAAGGCTGAACATCGCTTCGGCCGCCTGCACTTCGCGCCGGCACGTGTCCAGCCGCGCGTAACGCGAATCCGGCCGCCGCTCCTGGCGGATCTGCTGCAGCCGCTCCGGATCGATCGTCAGGCCGAACAGCTTGCGCCGGTACGGCTTGAGCCGCGGCGGCAGACGATCGCTCTCCAGGTCGCCATCGGTCAGCGGATAGTTCGCCGCCTTGATCCCGTAGTGCAGCGCCAGATAGACGCAAGTCGGCGTCTTGCCCGCGCGCGACACGCCGACCAGGACCACGTCGGCCTCGTCATAGTCCAGCGCCACGCCGTCGTCATGGCTCAGCGAATAGTTCATCGCGTTGATACGGCGGTGATAGGTCTCGAAATCGACCATGCCATGCGCCTGCCCCACCCGCGACTGCCGCGGCTGTTCGAGCTCGCGCTCCAGCGGCTCGATGAAGGGCGCGAACACGTCCAGCATCAGCGCGCCGCTCTCGGCCAGGGTCAGGCTCAGCTGCGGATCGACGCAGGAGTTGACCACGATCGGCCGCACCCCGTGGAGGACGCCCGCCGCGTGGATGCGCCCGGCCGCCTCGCGCGCCTTGTCGACGTCATCGACGAAGGCCAGCCGGTCGGTGAGGAACTGGAAGCCACTGAACTGGGTAAGCAGGCTGTGGCCGATGGTCTCGGCGGTGATACCGGTGCCATCGGAGACGTAGAACACCGGGCGGATGCTGGTCATGGAATCGTTTTCTCCGTCTCACACCAAAACGGCCGCATTTACAAGATTGATATGCCTGGATGCTGGGGCGCATCATAACGGTTCCACATATCTCGGGACGGCGGCCACTGCCCGGCCGGGCGGTGGCTCTACGGAGCATCGCACTTGAACCAGAACATCCTGTGGTTGCACGAGCTGCGCTTGGCCGACCTGGCCCGCGTCGGCGGCAAGAATTCCTCGCTCGGCGAAATGATCGGCAACCTGGCCGGCCTGGGCGTGTCCGTTCCCGGGGGCTACGCCACCACCTCCGAGGCGTTCAAGGCGTTCATCGCCCACAACGACCTCTCCAAGCGGATCTTCGACAAGCTGGCCACGCTGGACGTCGAGGACGTGCCGGCGCTGACCGCGGCAGGCCGCGAGATCCGCGGCTGGGTGATCGATGCCCCGCTGCAGCCGGAGCTGGATCGCGACATCCGCACCGCGTACGCGCAGCTGTGTGCCGACAACGGCGGCGGCGACGTGGCCGTGGCCGTGCGCTCCTCGGCCACGGCCGAGGACCTGCCGGACGCATCGTTCGCCGGCCAGCAGGAAACCTTCCTCAATGTCACCGGTGCCGACGATGTCGTGCACAAGGTCAAGGAAGTGTTCGCCAGTCTCTACAACGACCGTGCGATCGCCTATCGCGTGCACCACGGCTTCAAGCACGAGGACGTGTTCCTTTCGGCCGGCGTGCAGCTGATGGTGCGCTCGGACGTGGGCTCGTCCGGCGTGCTGTTCACCCTGGACACCGAATCGGGTTTCCGGGACGTGGTCTTCGTCACCTCCAGCTACGGGCTGGGCGAAATGGTCGTGCAGGGCGCGGTCAATCCGGACGAGTTCTACGTCTACAAGCCCACTTTGCGCCAGGGCAAGCCGGCGATCCTGCGCCGCGCGCTGGGCAGCAAGGCGTTGCGCATGGTCTATTCGGACCAGCCCGGCGAGCGCGTGCGCACCGAGGACGCCCCGGTTGAGCTGCGTACAAAGTTCTCGATCTCCGATGCCGACGTCGAGGAGCTGTCCCGGCAGGCGCTGGTGATCGAGCAGCACTACGGCCGGCCGATGGACGTGGAGTGGGCCAAGGACGGGGTCAGCGGCAAGCTGTTCATCGTCCAGGCCCGCCCTGAAACGGTGAAGTCGCGCGCCAAGGCCACCCAGATCGAGCGCTACACGCTGTCGCAGCGTGGCGAGGTGATCGCCGAGGGTCGCGCGATCGGCCAGAAGATCGGCAGCGGCGTGGCCCGCGTGGTCCGTTCGCTGGACGACATGAGCCGGGTCCAGCCCGGTGACGTGCTCGTCGCCGACATGACCGATCCGGACTGGGAGCCGGTGATGAAGCGCGCCAGCGCGATCGTCACCAACCGCGGCGGCCGCACCTGCCACGCGGCGATCATCGCCCGTGAACTGGGCGTGCCCGCGGTGGTGGGCACCGGCAACGGCCTGGAGAAGATCGCCGACGGCCAGGAGGTCACGATCAGCTGCGCCGAGGGCGACACCGGCTTCATCTACGCAGGCGCCCTGCCCTTCGAGCGCACCACCACCGACCTGGGCAACATGCCGCCGGCGCCGCTCAAGATCATGATGAACGTCGCCAATCCGGAGCGTGCGTTCGACTTCGGACAGCTGCCCAACGCCGGTATTGGTCTTGCCCGTCTGGAGATGATCATCGCCAGCCACATCGGCGTGCATCCCAAGGCCTTGCTGGAATACGGCAAGCAGGACGCGGAAACGAAGAAGAAGATCGACGCCAAGATCGCCGGCTATTCCGATCCGGTCGGGTTCTACGTGGATCGCCTGGTCGAGGGCATCGCCACCCTCACCGCCTCGGTCGCGCCACACCCGGTGATCGTGCGCCTGTCGGACTTCAAGTCCAACGAGTACGCGAACCTGATCGGTGGCCACCGCTACGAGCCGGAGGAAGAGAACCCGATGATCGGCTTCCGCGGCGCCAGCCGCTATGTCGATCCCTCCTTCGCCGACGCCTTCGCGCTGGAATGCAAGGCGGTGCTCAAGGTCCGCAACGAGATGGGCCTGGACAACCTGTGGGTGATGATCCCGTTCGTGCGCACGCTCGAGGAAGGCCGCAAGGTCATCGAGGTGCTGGCCGCCAACGGCCTGCGCCAGGGCGAGCGCGGCCTGAAGATCATCATGATGTGCGAGGTGCCGTCCAACGCGTTGCTGGCCGACGAGTTCCTGGACATCTTCGACGGCTTCTCGATCGGCTCCAACGACCTGACCCAGCTGACCCTGGGCCTGGACCGCGATTCGGCGATCGTGGCCCACCTGTTCGACGAGCGGAACCCTGCGGTGAAGAAGCTGCTGTCGATGGCGATCAAGGCCGCGCGGGCCAGGGGCAAGTATGTCGGCATCTGCGGCCAGGGGCCGTCCGATCACCCCGACCTGGCCGAATGGCTGATGGCCGAAGGCATCGAATCGGTGTCGCTGAATCCCGATACCGTGGTCGATACCTGGCTGCGGCTGGCCAAGACCAAGGCGGGCTGATCCGCCGCGCCCTGCAAGCAGAAGGCCCGCCGGAAGGCGGGCCTTTTTTTGAGCCACCGCGGCAGCTGCGAAGCCGTGCCGTGTCCGCTATGCCGCGTCGTCAGCCGCCGGCCAGCTGCGCCAGGTGCCTGCGGTAGTGGCGCAGCTCGTCGATCGAATCATGCACGTCGCTCAGGGCAGTGTGTGCCGACTGCTTGCGCACGCCCGCCAGCACGTCCGGCGCCCAGCGCCGCGCGAGCTCCTTGAGCGTGCTCACGTCGAGGTTGCGGTAGTGGAAGTACTGCTCCAGCCGCGGCATCAGGCGGTGAAGGAAACGCCGATCCTGGCAGATGGAGTTGCCGCACATCGGCGATGCCTTCGCCGGCACCCATTCGTTGAGGAAGGCGACGGTGCGCGCCTCGGCCTGGGCGATACCGACGTCGCTGTCGAGCACGCGCTGCCACAGGCCGGACTTCCGATGCTGGTTGCGGTTCCACTCGTCCATCGCCTCCAGCGCAGCCAGTGGATGGGCGATCGCCAGTTCCGGCCCCTCGGCCAGCACGTTGAGCTGGGAGTCGGTGACCACGGTGGCGATCTCGAGGATCGAATCTCCGCCGGTATCCAGCCCGGTCATCTCCAGGTCGATCCAGATCAGGCGGTCCTGTCCTGCGGCTATGCCCATGTGCGTCCATTCCGGTGGTCGTGTCGCGTCCTTGCGGGCCGCGCTTGGGCTGGCATGATAGCGCAGACCCCATTACCGGCCGTTCCATGGACTCCGCGAACATCCATGCCGTGCTCGCCGCGATGCTGGCGCCGGCGTTCTTCCTGACCGCCACCGCCTCCCTGCTGCTGTCGGCCAACAACCGCCTGGCACGCATCATCGACCGCGCCCGCACCCTGTTGCGCGAGCTGGCCTTGATCGAAGACGAGATCGAGCGCGCCCTGTACGAACGGCGCATCGCCCTGCAGCGCAGGCGCAGCCTGAACATCCTGCGCGCCGGACAGCTGTTGTACGGGGCGATCAGCTGCTTCGTCGGTACCAGCCTGGCGGTGTCGGTCGACACGTTCACCGGGCACCGCCTGGGAGCGCTGCCGATCTGGCTGGCGTCGGCCGGGGTGCTTTCGATGTTCGCGGCCAGCATCCTGCTGGCACGCGAATCGACCTTGGCCGTCACCGCGATCAACGAGGAGATGGATCACCGGCCGGTCGCACCCAAACCGATTCCGTAGAGCGGGCCCTGCCCCACGCCCGGCGCATCGACAGCGAGGGCGTGGCTGGCCAGGATTCCGGACGCAGCTCGCCATCGCACATGGCCGCGCTACAGCGGCGGCTTGCCGCGCTTGCTGCGGAAATAATTGGTCAGGCGCCGCCCCGACTCCTCGCCCAGTACCCCACCCTGCACCTGCACGCGGTGGTTGTGGCGCGGATCGGACACCAGGTCCGAGACACTGCCGCACGCCCCGGTCTTGGAGTCGCCCGCGCCGTAGACCAGGCGCGCGACCCGCGCGTGCACGAGGGCCATGGCGCACATCGCGCACGGCTCCAGGGTCACGTACAGGGTGCAGCCCACCAGCCGGTGGTTGCCCAGGCGCTTGCCGCCCTGGCGCATGGCCATGATCTCGGCATGGGCGGTGGGATCGTGCTCGGTGATGTTGCGGTTCCAGCCCTCGCCGATAACCTCGCCCGCCGGCGATACCAGCACCGCGCCGACCGGGATCTCGTCGTCCTCGTTCTCCGCGCGTTCGGCCAGGGACAGCGCGTGGCGCATGAAGCGCTCGTCCACCGCCGGGTCGACCACGGCCGTCGCGACCGGCTCGCGCGCGTCCAGGAGCTTCCAGAGCACCCGCGTCGCGCCCAGTCCGCCCAGCGGTTTGTGCGCGTACTGGGGAATGTCCCCGGCGACGCTGTAGCCCAGGCGCCGGTAGAACGCAGTCGCGCCCTCGACCAGGGACACATCCAGGGTGATCAGGCGGCGGCCCCGCTCGCGCGCAGCCTGCTCAAGCGCTCGCACCAACTGCGCGCCGATGCCCGATCCACGCGCCGCAGTGGTCGTCATCACCTTGGTCAGCTCGGCACGGTGCGGCTGGCTGGGCGCGGATACCAGTGCCAGCGAGCCGGTGGCCAGCAGCTCGCCGTCGCGCCAGGCGCACAGGACGATGCGTTCGCCGCGCACCACCGCTTCCAGCGCGTCGTCCCAGAAAGCCCGGGCCTCGCCCAGGCCCAGCGGATGCATGAAACCCACCGAGCCGTTGCCGGCCACGGTTTCCACGAGCAGGTCGGCCAGCGCGTCGCGGTCGGCCCCTTCGGCGGGAGCGATGCGGAGGGTGGGATCGTCGATATCCATTACCAGCGCTGGTGGACGTACGGCTTGATGTCCTGTTCGTAGATGCGGGCCACCGCGTCCATCGTCTCCGGTGGCAGCGCGTCCAGGCTGGCGGCGGCGATGTTCGCCCGCGCCTGCTGCGGATTGCGCGCACCGGGGATGACCACCGTCACTGCCTCGTCCATCAGGATCCAGCGCAGCGCCAGCTGGGCCAAGGTGGCGCTTTCGGGCACCAGCGGCCGCAGCTTCTCCACTGCGGCCAGGCCGACCTCGTACGGCACGCCGGCGAAGGTCTCGCCCACGTCGAAGGCTTCGCCGTGGCGGTTGAACTGGCGGTGGTCATCGGCCTCGAACCGGGTGTCGGCGCTGAACTTGCCGCTGAGCAGGCCACTGGCCAGCGGCACCCGGACGATCACGGCCACGTTGCGCTGCCGCGCCTGGCGGAAGAACAGCCCGGCCGGCCGATGGCGGAACATGTTGTAGATGATCTGCACGCTGGCCACGCCCGGGTACTCGATCGCCTTGAGGCCCTCTTCCACCCGCTCGACGCTGACGCCGTAGTGGCGCAGCTTGCCGCGCTCGACCAGCCGCTCCATCCGCTCGAACACCTCCGGGTGGTAGTACGCATCGGTCGGCGGGCAGTGCAGCTGGACCAGGTCGAGCACCTCGACCTCCAGGTTGCGCAGGCTGCGGTCGATCCACGCCTCCAGGTTGTCGGCGCTGTAGCCTTCCACGGTCTGCTGCGGCAGGCGCCGGCCGGCCTTGGTCGCCACGAACGGGCGCTCGCCGCCGCGTTCCTTCAGCACCCGCGCGATCAGCCGCTCGGAGTGGCCGTCGCCGTAGACGTCGGCGGTGTCGATGAAGTCCAGCCCCGCATCCAGCGCCGCATGCAGTGCGGCCACCGACTCGGCGTCGTCGACCTTGCCCCACGCCGCGCCGATGGCCCAGGCGCCGAAGCCGATCTCGCCGACGTTGCGGCCGGTACGGCCGAAGGCTCTGGAACGCATGGACGACTCCTGTCAGTGGGTTGCCGGTGCCGTCCGCAAGGCGCGGCGTCCGGCAGCATGGGGCGGCTGCGCGCAGCTCACTCCCACTCGATCGTGGCCGGCGGCTTGCCGCTGATGTCGTAGACCACGCGCGAGACGCCGCGCAGCTCGTTGATGATCCGGTTGGACACTTTGCCGAGAAACTCGTACGGCAGGTGCGCCCAATGCGCAGTCATGAAGTCGATGGTCTCCACCGCGCGCAGCGCGATCACCCACTCGTAGGCGCGCGCGTCGCCGACCACGCCGACCGACTTCACCGGCAGAAACACGGCGAACGCCTGCGAGGTCTTGTCGTACAGGTCGGCCTTGCGCAGCTCGTCGATGAAGATCGCGTCGGCCTTGGCCAGCAGCTCGGCATACTCGGGCTTGACCTCGCCGAGGATGCGCACGCCCAGGCCCGGGCCCGGGAACGGATGGCGATAGACCATCGCGCGCGGCAGGCCCAGCTCCACGCCCAGGCGCCGCACCTCGTCCTTGAACAGTTCGCGCAACGGCTCGACCAGGCCCAGCTTCATGTGCTCGGGCAGCCCACCGACATTGTGGTGGCTCTTGATCACGTGCGCCTTGCCGGTCTTGCTGCCGGCAGACTCGATCACGTCCGGGTAGATCGTGCCCTGCGCCAGCCACCGTGCGTTCTTCAGCTTGTTCGATTCTTCCTCGAAGATCTCGACGAACAGGTTGCCGATGATCTTGCGCTTGGCTTCGGGGTCAGCCACGCCCTGCAGCGCGGTGAAGTAGCGCTCCGCCGCGTTGACCCGGATCACCTTGAGGCCCATGTGTTCGGCGAACATCGCCATCACCTGGTCGCCTTCCTGCCAGCGCAGCAGGCCGGTATCGACGAACACGCAGGTCAGCTGGTCGCCGATGGCCCTGTGCAGCAGCGCGGCCACCACGGAGGAGTCGACGCCACCGGACAGGCCAAGGATCACCTCGTCCGTGCCGACCTGCGCACGCACCCGCGCGATCTGGTCCTCGATGATGTGCTCGGCCGTCCACAACGTCTGGCAGCCGCAGATGTCGACCACGAAGCGGCGCAGCAGCGCCTGGCCCTGCTTGGTATGGGTGACTTCCGGGTGGAACTGCACGCCGTACCAGCCGCGGCGGTCGTCAGCGAAGGCGGCGACCGGGATGCGGTCGGTCTTCGCGGTGACCGTGAAGCCCGGCGGCGCGACGGAGACGTGGTCGCCGTGGCTCATCCACACATCGAGACGCGGCGGCGATCCCGGATGGTCCTTCAATCCCTCGAACAGGCGGTCAGCCGCCACCAGCGAAACTTCCGCATGACCGAACTCGCGCTGGTCGGCCGCTTCGGTCTCGCCGCCGAGCTGCTTGGCCATGGTCTGCATGCCGTAGCAGATGCCCAGCACCGGCAGGCCGGCATCGAACACCTGCTGCGGCGCGCGCGGCGAACCGTCCTCGGTCGTCGACTCCGGGCCACCGGACAGGATGATGCCCTTCGGCGCGAACTCGGCGATCTGCGCAGGGTCGTGGTCCCAGGCCCAGATCTCGCAGTAGACGCCGAGCTCGCGGATGCGCCGGGCGATCAGCTGGGTGTACTGCGCGCCGAAGTCGAGGATGAGGATCTTGTCGCTGTGGATGTCGGTCATCGGCGGGCGGAGCGCTTCTTCGTTTTGGGTTGTGGTGGCCATCCCTGGCGGGACATGGCGGACTTCGGATCGCCCTGCCCGGCCATTCGTGGCCGGGCGTTCGGCAGACCGCGCGGCAGTGCCGCGCAAGCGGCCTGCCTCACCCCATCCGGTAGTTCGGCGGTTCCTTGGTGATCTGCACGTCGTGGACGTGGCTTTCGCGCTGGCCGGCGCCGGTGATCACCACGAACTTGGGCTTGCTGCGCATCTGCGCGATGTCCGCGCAACCGACATAGCCCATGGTGGCGCGCAGACCGCCGACCAGCTGGTGGATCACGCCCGACAGCGGGCCACGCACCGGCACGCGCCCTTCGATGCCCTCCGGAACCAGCTTGTCGGCGTCGGAGGCATCCTGGAAGTAACGGTCCTTGGAACCCTTCTCCATCGCGCCCAGCGAGCCCATGCCGCGATAGCTCTTGTAGCTGCGACCCTGGAACAGTTCGATCTCGCCCGGCGATTCCTCGGTGCCGGCGAACAGGCCACCGATCATCACGGTCGAGGCACCGGCCGCGATGGCCTTGCCGATATCGCCCGAATAGCGGATGCCGCCGTCGGCGATCAGCGGGATGCGGTCCTGCAGCGCCTCGGCCACCAGGTCCACCGCGGTGATCTGCGGCACGCCCACGCCGGCGACCACGCGCGTGGTGCAGATCGAACCGGGACCCACGCCGACCTTGACCGCGTCCGCACCGACGTCGTACAGCGCCAGCGCGGCCTCGCCGGTGACGATATTCCCGCCAATCACCTGCACCTGCGGGAAGTTCTTCTTGACCCAGGCCACGCGGTCGACCACCGCCTGCGCATGGCCATGGGCGGTATCGACCACGATCACGTCCACGCCGGCGGCGACCAGCGCTTCGACGCGCTGTTCGGTGTCGCCACCCACGCCCACCGCCGCGCCGACCAGCAGTCGCGAGGACGCGTCCTTGGCCGCATTGGGGTTGTCGGTCTTCTTCTGGATGTCCTTGACCGTGATCAGGCCGCGCAGCGCGTAATCGCCATTGACCACCAGCACCTTCTCGATCCGGTTGCGGTGCAGCAGCTTGAGCACTTCCTCGTCGCTGGCGCCTTCGCTGACCGTGATCAGGCGGTCCTTCTTGGTCATGATGTGGCGGACCGGATCGTCCAGCTCGGTCTCGAAGCGCATGTCCCGGCGAGTGACAATACCGGTGAGCTGGCCCGCGTCGTCCACCACCGGCACGCCGGAAATGTTGCGCGCGCGGGTCAGCGCAAGTACTTCGCGGATCGTGGTGTCGGGCCGCACGGTGATCGGGTCGCGGATCACGCCGGACTCGAACTTCTTCACCTTGGCCACTTCGGCCGCCTGCTGCTCGGCGGTCATGTTCTTGTGCAGGATGCCGATGCCACCCAGCTGCGCCATGGCCACGGCCAGGCGGGCCTCGGTGACGGTGTCCATCGCCGCCGAGACGATCGGCAGGTTGATGCGCAGGTCGCGGGTCAGCCGCGTACCGAGGTCGACATCCTTCGGCAGCACGGTGGAGTGGGCGGGGACGAGCGAAACGTCGTCGTAGGTCAGTGCTTCGGCCTGGATGCGGAGCATCGGCATACCCGGATGTGGGGAAGCGCGCCATTATACCTGCGAATGGGGCGCCCCCGCCTGCCTGCCGGACGACACGCTGCATTCTCCGGATGGCGTCTGCACGGCCCGGTCGCGCGGACCGGCGCCGGCACGGGCTCCCGGTCTCCGGAGTTACCCGGCCCGGGGTCAGGCGCCCTGCTCGAGTGCCTCGACCGCCTCGATCGTGTTCTGCATCAGCGTGGCGACGGTCATCGGGCCGACCCCGCCGGGCACCGGCGTGATCCAGCTGGCACGCACCGCGGCGGCGGCATAGCCGACGTCACCGACCAGGCGGCCGTCGTCCAGGCGGTTGATGCCGACGTCGATGACCACCGCACCCGGCTTGACCCATTCGCCCGGCACGATGCCCGGACGGCCGACCGCGACCACCAGGATGTCGGCGTCGCGGACCCGTGCCTCCAGCACCTCGGCCGGGGTGAACTTGTGGCAGCTGGTCACCGTGCAGCCGGCGATCAGCAGCTCCAGCGCCATCGGCCGCCCGACATGGTTGCTGACGCCCACGATCGTCGCGTTGCGCCCACGCACCGGCCGGTCGGTGTGCGCCAGCAGGGTCATGATCCCGCGCGGCGTGCACGGCCGCAGCCCGAACTGGCGCAGGGCCAGGTGGCCGACGTTCTCCGGATGGAAGCCGTCCACGTCCTTGCGCGGATCGATCCGCCGGATCAGGCCGGTGGCATCGGGAATGCCCGGCAGCGGCAGCTGGACCAGGATGCCGTGGATCTCCGGGTCGGCGTTGAGCCGGTCGATCAGGGCCAGGATGTCGGCCTCCGAGGTACCGGCCGGCAGGTCGTAGTCGAACGCCTCGATGCCCACCTTCTCGGCGGCGCGGCGCTTGTTGCGCACGTACACGGCCGACGCCGGGTCCGACCCCACCAGCACCACGGCCAGGCCCGGCCGCGAACGGCCCGCGGCCACGCGGGCGTCGACCCGCACCTTGAGCCCGTCGAGCAGGTCTTCGGAAACCCGGCGGCCATCGAGGATGCGGGCGGTGATCGGCGCTGCTGTCATCGGGCAATGCTTGCGGCTGGGGGCGTGGAATCGGCACATTGTCCCCGATTCGGCTACGGCCAGATAGGGAGGACGACCATGGTCGACACCGTGGAACTGGAGGCGGCCGCATTCCGCCGGCTGCTGCGCCATCTCAACGAGGCGCGCACCGACGTGCAGAACATCGACCTGATGATCCTCGCCGGGTTCTGCCGCAACTGCTTGGCCGACTGGTATCGCGAAGCCGCGCAGGCCGCCGGCGAACCGATGGACAAGAAGCAGGCGCGCGAGGCGATCTACGGGATGCCGTTCGCCGAATGGAAGCAGCGCCACCAGGCAGAAGCCACGCCCGAGCAGCTCGCCGCCTTCGAGGCGGCACGCCAGCGCCATGGCTGAGCGGCTGCGCCCGGGCCGGGTCCTGCTCGCGGCCGGACTGCTGGTGCTGGTCGGATACGCGGCCATCAGCGCGCTGATGTACGCGCGCCAGCGCGACCTGGTCTACCATCCCGGCCATACCCGGGTCGGCACCGAAGCGACCGACTTCGAACTGCATTCCGATGGCATCCGCCTGCGCGGCTGGCGGGTGAACCCGGGGCGCAACGATGCCCTGGTCTACTTCGGCGGCAACGCCGAGCGGATCGAAGCCTGGCGCGAACCGTTCGCGCAGTGGTTCGGACACCGCACGGTCTACCTGGTCGCCTACCGCGGCTATGGCGCCAGCGAGGGGGAGCCGGGGGAGGAAGCCCTGCGGGCTGACGCCCTGGCGCTCTACGACGAGGTCCGGCGCCGCCACCCCGATGGCGACATTGGCGTGGTCGGACGCAGCCTGGGCAGCGGCGTGGCGGCCTGGGTGGCCTCGCGGCGTCCGGTCGATCGCCTCGCCCTGGTCACCCCGTTCGACGGGTTGGCCGAGGTCGGGCAGGCGCACTACCCTTGGCTGCCCGTTCGCCTGCTGATGGACGAGCGCTATCCATCCGCCGAATACCTGCGTGGCTACCAGGGCCGCGTACTGGTCCTGCGCGCTGGTCGCGACCAGGTCGTCCCGCCGGGCAATACCGACCGCCTGCTGGCCGCACTGCCGCGGCCGCCACGGGTGGTGGACTTCCCGGACAGCGGCCACAACGACCTTTCCGACGATCCTCGCTATGGCGAGGCGCTGGCCGGATTCATGCGCTGATCCACCGCAGCATCCCGGCGCTGGCGGTCAGGTGCCGCCCTCTCCCGCGGCGTCGCCGCCAGTGCTGGCGTCCAGCCGCTGCGACTCGCGCCGCGGCGTGGTGAACGGCGTCGGCGTGGCCGGCGCGGTGTTGCCGATGATCAGCGGACGCCCGGCGCGGATGTCGCCGGCGGCCACTTCCAGGCTGAAGCGCTCCGCATCCAGGCGCCGCATCTCCTCGCTCACGCGAGCGGCCTCGTCGGCGTCCACGCCGAGGGCTTCGAGCGCGGCCTGGCCGAAGCGCACGGCCGACTCGAAGGTCTCGCGGATCTGGTAATCCACGTCGAGCGCGACCAGTTCCAGCGCGTGCTCGCGGTCGAAGGCCCGCACCAGCACCTTGGCCTGCGGGAAATGACCGTGGCACAGCTCGGCGATCTGGTTGGCCGCGGCGCGGTCGTCGATGCACACCGCCAGCGCACGCGCGGTGCCGGCACCGGACGCGTGCAGCACGTCCAGCCGCCGACCATCACCGTAATAGACCTTGAAGCCGAACTCGCCGGCGCTGCGGATCATCTCGATGTCGGTGTCGATGATGGTCACGTCGACGTCGCGCGCGAGCAGCGCCTGGCTCATGACCTGGCCGAAACGTCCGAAGCCGATGATCAGCACGCTGCCGCCCAGGCCTTCGGCGGCGTCGATGCCGTCCATCGACAACTTCGCCTCGGTCCGCACGAAACGGCGCACCAGCAGCACCACCAGCGGGGTCAAGGCCATCGAGAGGACCACGATCGCGGTCAGATTGGCGTTGGCCGGCGAATCGATCACGCCGGCCATCTGCGCGGCGGCGAACAGGACGAAAGCGAATTCGCCGCCCTGCGCCATCAGCACGGCGCGATCCAGCGCCTCGCCACGCCCGCTGCGCGTGATCCGCGCGACCGCGTAGATGCACACCCCCTTGGCCACCATCATCGCGACCACGCCCGACGCGATCAGCGGCCAGTTCGCGGCGACCACGGCCAGATCCAGCGCCATGCCCACCGCGAGGAAGAACAGGCCCAGCAGCAGGCCGCGGAACGGCTCGATATCGGCTTCGAGCTGGTGCCGGAAGGTGGATTCGGACAGCAGCACGCCGGCCAGGAACGCGCCCATCGCCATCGACAGCCCGCCGATCTCCATGAGCAGTGCCGCGCCCAGCACCACCAGCAAGGCCGCGGCGGTCATCACTTCGCGCGCCTTCGCCGCCGCCAGCAGGCGGAACAGCGGGTTGAGCAGCCAGATCCCCGCCGCGACCAGTCCGGCAAGCGCCGCCACGGCGATCGCCACCCCGACCCAGCGACCGCCGCCATCGTCGTGGGGCAGCGGCGACAGGAATGCGACCAGTGCCAGCAACGGCACGATCAGCAGGTCTTCGAACAGCAGGATCGAGACGATCTTCTGCCCGCGCGGCAAGGCGATGTCGCCGCGCTCGCTGAGCAGTTGCATCACGATCGCGGTCGAGGTCAGGACGAAACCGGCCGCACCGATGAACGCCGTCCGGGGCGGCAGCCCCAGCAACATCGCAACACCGGTCAGCACCGCGGTACACACGCCGATCTGCAGCGTTCCAAGGCCGAAGATCTCCCGGCGCAGTCCCCACAGGTGCGATGGGCGCATCTCCAGCCCGATCACGAACAGGAACATGACCACGCCAAGCTCGGCCACGTGGAGGATCGCCTGCGGATCGGTGAACCAGCGCAGGCCGAACGGCCCGATCAGCAGCCCGGCGCACAGGTAACCCAGTACCGAGCCGAGCCCCAGTCGCCTGAAGATCGGGACCATGACCACCGCTGCGCCCAGCAGCGCGACGATACTGACCAGCTCGCTTCCGGTGGTGCCTTCGACCGCCATCCCGATCCTTTCCTTTTCAGGCCGGCGTTCGCGCCGGCGCGATTTCCATGCGACACGCGCCGCCGCGTGTCAGCCGCCGGTCGCGCAGAAGCGAGCGTAGTCGATGTAGCCCGGGAACGACCGGCCCGGCGCGCAGACCGCGCAATCGGGATCGGGTGCCAGGCGGAGTTCGCGGAACCGCATCGCCAGTGCGTCGAACTGCAGCAGGCGTCCAGCCAGCGACTCGCCGATGCCCAGCAGCAGCTTGATCGCCTCGTTGGCCTGCAGCAGGCCCACGATGCCGGGCAGCACGCCCAGTACGCCGGCTTCGGCGCAGCTGGGCGCGAACTCCGGCGGGGGCGGTTCCGGGAACAGGCAACGGTAGCAGGGGCACAGTCCGCGGTGGCGACCGGCGTCGAACACGCTGGCCTGCCCTTCGAAACGTTGCACCGCGCCATACACCAGCGGCTTGCCCAGCTTCACGCAGGCATCGTTGAGCAGGTAGCGCAACGGGAAGTTGTCCGAACCATCCACCACCACGTCGATACCGTCGAGCAACGCCTCGACGTTCGCCGCGGTCACCCGGGCGGCGACCGGCTCGATGCGCACGCGCGGATTGAGCGCGGCCAGGCGCTCGCTCGCCGATTCGACCTTGGCGGTACCGATCGCGGCCTCCACATGCAGGATCTGGCGCTGCAGGTTGCTGCGGTCGACCACGTCGTCGTCCACCAGGCGCAGGTGGCCCACGCCTGCCGCGGCCAGGTAGAAGGCCGCGGGGGAACCCAGCCCGCCGGCACCCACCAGCAGCACGTGCGAGTCCTGCAACCGGCGCTGGCCTTCGATTCCCACTTCCGCCAGGCGCAGGTGCCGTGAATAGCGCTCCAGGAAATCGGCTTCGTCGGCATCCAGCCGCGGGCGCACGACCGGCAGCCCCTCGGCGATCCAGGCGGTCGTGCCGCCCGCGATCGAGTGCACGTCGGTGTAACCGGCGTCCTGCAGCACCGCCGCGGTGGCGGCAGAACGCCGCCCTGACTGGCAGATCAGCAGGACGGGGCGCTCCACCCCCGGCAGGTGGCTTGCATGGGCGCCCTCAAGTTCGGACTTGGCGATCGCGATCGCCCCCTCCGCCTGGCCGGCCAAGCGCTCATGTGCGTCGCGGATGTCCACCAGCACGGCACCGTGATGCTGGCGTTCGCGCGCCTGCGACGGCGTGATCTCGGAAATGGCCATGGCCCGATTATCGACCGCGCGGATGACGGGCGGAAGCACCACGCGTCGCGGGGCTGTGTTTCTCGAGTGGCGTGCACCGCTGCGGCGCGCCAGGCGATCCCGGTTCGCAGCGATGCACCGCCGCGCCGGCCATGGGCGTCAGAGCGTCACGACCTCAACCAGGTCGCCCGCCGCATAGTCGCGCGCGCCCTCCTCCAGCACGATCAACGCGTCGCTGCCGGCGGCGGCACGCAGGCGATGCGAACCGTCGGCCGGATTGGGATGGACCTGCAGCGCGGCGTCCCCACCCTGCACGAGCTGGCCGCGCAGGAGTTCAAGCCGCTCGTGCCGCTTGCGCCAGGACGAGGCCAGCCGCGCGCGCCAGCGCGGACGCGGTTCGCTGCGGCCCTGCAGCGTATCGAGCAGCTCTCGGCCGAGCATGGTGAAGGTCGCCAGCACCGAGACCGGATTGCCAGGCAGGCCGAGCACCATGGCCTTTCCTGCCTCGCCGAACAGGACCGGCATGCCCGGTCGCATCCGCACCTTCCAGAACAGGATACGACCGTGGGCCTGCAGCCAGCGCGGCAGGTGGTCCTTCTCCCCGGCCGAGACGCCGCCGCAGGTGAGGACGACATCGAAGCTGGCGACCGCGTCGGCCAGCATCGCTTCGATCCGCGCCGGATCGTCCGGCAGCGTCGGCCAGGCCACCGGCTCGAGCCCCAGCGCGCGCAACTGGGCCATGAGCTGTTCGCGGTTGCTGTTGTAGACCTGCCCGGCTTCCAGCGGCAGACCGGGCTCGACCAGCTCGTCGCCGCTGGTGAACACCGCCACCGTCGGACGCGCGGCCACCGGCAAGCGGTCGATGCCCAGCGAAGCGGCCAGGCCGATCCGTGCCGGGGTCAGCACCTGCCCGGTGCAGAGGACGACATCGCCTACCTCCACGTCTTCGGCGCGCAGGCGCACGTGGGCACCGCGCGCCAGCCCGGCGGGTACCGTCACCCGGTCGCCCGCAATGACCGCGTTCTCCTTGATCAGCACCGTGTCGGCGCCCCTCGGCAAGGGCGCCCCGGTGGTGATGCGCGCGCATTCGCCGGCCGCAAGCTGCAAGCCCAGGTCGCGCCCCGCGAACTGTTCGCCCGCCAGTCGCAACGTCGTGCCGTCCTGCGCGGCCAGGTCGGCATGGCGAAGCGCGAAGCCATCCATCGCGCTGTTGTCGAAGGCTGGCAGCGCGACGGGGGCGACCACGTCAGCCGCCAGCACCCGGCCGTCGGCGCGCGATGTGGCGACGCGTTCGGCTTCCAGGCGCCGCGCGCCGGCGGCCGTGCGTACGATCTGCAGCGCTTCGGCCAGGGAAATGCGGGTCGGGAACGTTTCGCTCATTCAGGGCCTGTCGGATCGCCGGATGGCCTGGGCAGCTCCATGCATGCCGTCGCCAGGTCCCGTGGCGTGTTGAGGTTGCCGAAGCGTACGCCCATCAGGCGCACGCGAGAGAGGCCCAGGCGTCGCGCAAGGTTGCGCGGCGCCAGGTCGCCTTCGGCAATCATCGCGGGCAGCTCGCGGCGCAGGGCTTCGCAGCGGTACAGGGCTACCAGGGGCTGCAGGCCGTCGTCGTCCTCGGCCAAGGCACCGTTCCCGGTCGCACCACTGGCGAGGGTACGCAGCAGGCAGTCGTTCACGTCGAACAGGTCCACCGGCAGGATCAACAGCCACTCGGTGCTGCAGGCGGCGGCCAACGCGTCGATTCCCGCCAGCGGCCCACTGCCCGGATCCAGCCGGTCGACAACCGCCTGCAATCCCGCCTCGGCGTAGCGCTGCAGGTCACCGTTGGCGCTGACCAGCACCGGACCGGTTTCCCCGGAGAAACGCCGAGCGAACCGCAGTACCTGGGGAAGCCCGTCGCGCACGAGCCAGGCCTTGTCGACGCCACCGAGCCGCGTGCCGCGACCGCCGGCCAGCAGGCCCAGGGTCGGCAGCCCGTTAACCGGTGTCTGGGCGGCCCGCACCGCCGTCATCTCACTTGCCGCGCTTCTTGACGTGGCGGATCAGCCGACGCTTGCGCGCGACCTGGCGATCGGTCAGCTCGTTCTTCTTGCCTTCGTAGGGGTTCGCGCCTTCACGGAACAGCATCCGCACCGGCGTACCGACCAGCTTGAAGCGCTTGCGGAAGAAGTTCTCGAGGTAGCGCTTGTACGACTCTGGAAGATCCTTGAGGCGCGTGCCGTGGACCACGAAGGTCGGCGGGTTCTCCCCGCCCGGATGCACGTACCTGAGCTTGGAGACGTGGCCGCGGATGGCCGGCGGCGGATTGGTCTCGTAGGCGATTTCCAGCGCCTTGTTCACTTCGCTGGTGCTGAAGGTCCGGATCGCCGACGCGTGGGCGCGATGGACCGCGCGGAACAGTTCGCGCAGGCCCGAGCCGTGCTTGGCCGAGATCCGTACCGCTTCGGCCCAGGGCACGAAGGACAGCTTCCGCGACAGCAGCGCTTCGGCCTGCTCGCGCTGGTAGGTCGTCAGTCCATCCCACTTGTTGACCGCCACCACGAGGGCGCGGCCGGCGTCGAGCACCGCGCCGAGCACGGTCGCGTCCTGGTCGGTGACGCCTTCGGTGGCGTCGAGCATGAGCACCGCGACCTGGCAGCGCTCGATCGCCTGCAGGGTCTTGACCACGCTGAACTTCTCGACGGCTTCCTCGACCTTGCCCTTGCGGCGGATACCGGCGGTGTCGACCAGCCGGTACAGGCGGCCCTCGCGTTCAAGGTCGGCGGCGATCGAGTCGCGCGTCGTGCCCGGCACCTCCGAAGCGATCATCCGCTCCTCGCCCAGCAGGCGATTGACCAGGGTCGACTTGCCCACGTTGGGGCGGCCGACGAACGCCACGCGCAGGCGCGTCGGGTCGTTGTCGAACTCCTCCACGCTGCCTTCTTCCGGCAGGCGTTCGAGGACTTCCAGGTGCAGGTCGTCCAGTCCCTGCCGGTGCGCGGCGGACACCGCCAGCACGTCGGCGAAACCATAGCGCGCGAACTCGGCGCGGACCGATTCCTCGTTGGTGCCATCGATCTTGTTGATCACCAGCAAGGTCGGGCGTGCCAGCTTGCGCAGCCAGGACAGGATCTCGTCGTCGAGCGACGAAGTCCCTTCGCGTCCATCGACGATGAACAACACCAGGTCGGCCTCGCCGGCCGCGGCCCGTGCCTGGCGGGCGGTAGCGCCGGCCAGGCCTTCCTCGTCGCCGGCGATGCCGCCGGTGTCGACCAGCAGGAACGGACGCTCCGGCTCCAGCCGGCACACGCCGTAATTGCGGTCGCGGGTAACGCCGGGTTCGTCGTGGACCAGCGCGTCGCGGCTGCGGGTCAGCGCATTGAAAAGGGTCGACTTGCCGACATTCGGCCGTCCAACCAGTGCAACCAGCGGCAACATGCTGCGATCCCTGCCTGCATCCGTCCGCTCAGTCCAGACGGAAGGCGGTGAGACCGCCCTCGACGTTCTGGACCAGCAGGATGCCGTCGGCCACGACCGGCTGGGCCTTGATCGCCTTGCCGCCCACGCGTTCGCGCGCGGCCAGCTCGCCGTTGTCCAGGCGCAGCCAGTGCAGGTAGCCGTCGAAATCGCCGACCACCGCGTAGTCGCCCTGGACCACCGGGCCGGTCAGCGAGCGGCGCGCAAGCACCGGCTGCGACCACAGCGCGGCGCCGCTGTTCTTGTCGAGCAGGTACACGGTGCCGGTGGGGCTCGAGACCAGCAGCCCTGAAGGTCCCACGCCCATGCCGCCAATGCCGCCGTACTCGCTCTGCCACATCGGCCGACCCGTCGGGCCGTCGATGGCCACGGTGCGGTTCTTGAAGCTGCTGACGAACAGCAAGGTGCCGTCGATCAGCGGCCCGCTGTCGACATCGGCCATGCGCTCCAGTTCGGTGCGTCCGTCGGGGGTGCCGATCGCCTGCTGCCAAAGCACGCGGCCGTCCTGCAGCGCCAGCGCGCTGAGCGTACCGTCGTCGTTGCCGGAGAACAGCACGCCCGGTGCCCATGCCAGCGGCGCGTTGCCTCGCACGGTGAGTGCCGGCAACTCATGCTCGCTGAACCAGCGGCGTTCGCCATTGGCGGCATCGAAAGCACTGATGCGGCCATCGTTGCTGCGCACGTAAACGGTGCCCTGCGTCACCAGCGGCGCGGCGATGACCTCGCTGGTCACCTTCGCACGCCAGCGCTCGGTGCCGCTCGAGGCGTCCAGGGCGATCACATCGCCAGCCAGGCTGCCGACGACGACCAGGCCTTCACCCACGCCGGGGCCGCCGGACAGGCGCAGCGCGTCGTCCTTGGCGCCACGGAACTGCCAGATTTCCCGGCCCGTCTGCAGGTCCAGCGCAGTGACCCGGCCTTCCGCCGCCGCGGCGAACACCCGTCCTTCCGAGACGACCGGACCTTGCCTGGCGCCGATCTTGCGCTCGCCATCGCCCAGGCCCGTCGACCAGATCTTCGACGGCTTGGCCGTGGCCTGGAAATCGACCAGTTCAGCCGGTGCGGCGGCCTTCTTGGCCTCCGCATCCTTGCCCGCGAACCAGCCCTTGACCGTGCTGCAACCGGACAGTGCGAACACCAGCAGGACGCCGGCCGCAGCCGGGCGAAGCATGTGCATGCGTGTCATGTCAGATCGCCTCCGCCGGCTCGGGGACCTTGCCGCCGGCTTCCTGCAGTTTCAGTTCGAGGCGGCGACGGGCCGGCGAGGCCACGTCGGTTCCTGCGAGCGCCCTGGCGTAGGTATCGCGCGCTTCATCGCGCTTGCCGGAGGCAAACAGCGCATCGCCGCGCAACTCCAGGCCCGCGCTGCCGTCATCGTCCGCCAGCAGCTTCAACGCCTCGTCGTGCTTGCCGCCGGCATTGAGAAGCTGTGCCAGCCGCTCGTTGACTAGCGGCTGCAGGGAGGGTTCGGCTTGGATGCCGCGCAGGGTCGCGATCGCCTCGTCCACCTTGCCTGCCTCGACCTGCGACTTGGCAACGCGCAGGGCGGCCAGCGTCGCATAGGTACCCTTCTGCCCGGCCAGCAGTGCGCCAGCCTTGTCCACCGCGCCCGCTTCGAGCTGCTTCACCGCTTCGGCGTAGGTCGAATGCGCCTGCTGCTGCTGTTGTGCCTGGTGGGCGACCCACCAGCGCCAGCCATAGATGGCGGCAATGCCCAGGGCAAGTCCGCCCAGGATTCCAAGTGCGTTGTTGCGCAACCACGAGCGGACGCGTTCGCCCTGCTCGTGCTCGTCCAGAAGGTCGTCGATTGCCATGCAGTTCCCTGCCCCGCGCGGGATCCGGCGAGGTCTTATTGTCCCAGTGGAGTACCCGGCCGGCGCCGGTTATTCGGCAGCGGTGACGGAACCGTCAGAGGATACCGCAAAGCGGGCGACGTTAGCCCGCTGATACGGCGTGGTATCCACGATACTGCCTGCTTGCTGAACGCGTACCACCGAGGCATTGCCCAGTACCACGCGCCCCACCGAGGCGGTGTCGAAGCTGCGCGCATCGCCGGCGCGCATCAGGCCTTGCTCGAGCGTGCTGCCATCAGGCGCAGTCACTTGCATCCAGCTCTCGCCGCTGAAATCGAACAGGAGTTTTCCGGAGGACGCCTGGGGAACCCGGTTCACGGGCGCCAACGAGGCCATGTAGGGGGCCCCGGAATCAGCCTCGACGGCCGCCGTGCCTGTCGCGGGCACCGCCACCGACTGGGCGACCCGCAACGGCGGCGCTGGCTGGGCGACCTCGGCCGGTACCGCGTCGAGCGACGCGGTGGTCGGGGCGACGTCGTTGAAATGCGAACGCGTCGCCAGCCAGACCGGCACGGCGATCGCAGCGGTGATCACCACGTACACGGCGCGGCGCCCGGCGCTCTCCATCACCCGCTGGTAGCGCGGCGTGTACGCATGGCTCACCAGGTCGACCGGCACGGCCGGCGCGATGTGCGTCTCCAGGAGCGGCTCGACATCCACGCCCAGCAGCCGGGCGTAGCTGCGCAGCTGGCCGCGGACGAAGACGTTGGCTCCGATTACCTGCCAGCGCCCTTCCTCCAGCGCCTCGACCACGTGTACCGGCATGCGCAGCCGCGATGCGACTTCCTGCACGCTCAGGCCTGCAGCGGCCCTCGCTTCGCGCAGGCGCTCGCCGCACCCCCGCGCATCGCCCTGGATGTTCGCGCTGGACTCGTGGATCACTGTGACCCTTCCCCGGTACTGGAAAGCACGGCCTGCGGGAACTCCGTCCTCAGCCGCTGCTGATATCGACTGGCGGCCGCCTTGTCGCCAAGCCTGTCTTCGATCCTGGCCGCGAGTTGTAACACGGATGCATCGGCCGGCGCAGCCGCCAGCCTGCGTTCCGAGAACGCCCGTGCCTCAAAGTATCGCCCCTGGCCATATTGATACTCGGCCATGCTGGCCAATGCATAGGCATTTTTCGGCTCAAGCTCCAGAGCGCGACGCAAATCACGCTCGGCGCGTTCGCCCTGCCCGCTTTTGAGGGCACAGCCACCCGAATTGGCCAGGGCTGACCCGGGGCTGCGGTAGTTCGGCGCCGCCAGGGCACGATCGAACCAGACCAGTGCTTCGGCCGGATAACCGTTGCTGCACAGCCATGCGCCGTAGTTGTTGAGGACCTCGCCCTGGCGCGGCGCCAGCTCGGCCGCACGGCGGTAGTGTTCGCCCGCCTGGGCAGCCTGACCACGGCGCGCGGCGACGGCGCCGAGCAGGGTGTAGGCGTCGGCGGCAGTGGGATCCTGCTTGAGGACCTTGTGCGCCTGCTTCTCGGCTTCGGCCAGGTCGCCCGAGGCGAACCGCTGCGCAGCCAGGCCCAAGGTCTCGCGGACCTGCACCCGCTTCTTGGTGGCCTCGCTGTCCGAGTAGCTGTACTCGGGCGCGATCTGCTCGCTGCCCTTGATCTTGGGTGCCTTTACAACCGGCGACTTCGAGCACGCTGCCAGCAGCAGCACGCCCGCCAGCAGGACCAGTCGCGGGTCAGGCCGCATGCCCGTCGACCTGTCCCTTCGTGTCCAGGTCGCGACCCAGGCTGCGGTTGAACTCCGCCTGGCGTCGGGTGCGATCCATCACCTGCCCCTTGAGCTGGCCGCAGGCCGCGTCGATGTCATCGCCGCGCGTGCGCCTGACCATCGTCAATACCTGCGAGTCGAGCAGGATCTTCTGGAAGGCGCGGATCTGTACCTCGTCCGAGCGCTCGTAGCGGGTGCCGGGGAACGGGTTGAACGGGATCAGGTTGACCTTGCCCGAATCGCGCGCCTGCACGGAGTTGTCGAACTGGCGCATCAGCTTGGCAAGCTGGCGGGCATGCTCGGGCTGGTCGTTGACCCCCTTCATCAGGGTGTACTCGAAAGTCACCGAGTCGCGCTTCTTGTTCGCACGCAGGTAGCGGGCGCAGGACGCCATCAACTCGGCGATCGGATATTTCCTGTTGAGCGGGACCAGGGTCTCTCGCAGCGCATCCGTGGGCGCATGCAGGGACACGGCCAGCGATACATCGCTCTCGGTGGAGAGCCGGTCGATCATCGGCACCAGGCCGGACGTCGACAGGGTCACCCGCTTGTTGGCCAGGCCGTAGCCCAGGTCGTCGCGCATCACGCTCATCGCGCGCACGACGTTGTCGAAATTCATCAGCGGCTCGCCCATGCCCATCATCACCACGTTGGTGAGTCGGCGCTGCTGGTGCGGGACGTTGCCCAGGTGGCGGGCGGCGACCCAGACCTGGCCGATGATCTCGGCGGTGGTCAGGTTACGGTTGAAGCCTTGGGTGGCGGTCGAACAGAAGGTGCAGTTGAGGCCGCAACCGACCTGCGAGGACACGCACAAGGTCCCGCGCCCCTTGTCGGGGATGTACACCGTCTCGATCGCGTTCTTGCCGTCGGTGCCCATCGCCAGCAGCCACTTGTGGGTGCCGTCGGTGGAGGGCTTGTCGAACACGACGTTGGGGACGACGACCTCGGCATGCGCATGCAGCTTGGCGCGCAGCGCCTTGCCGAGGTCGGTCATCTGGTCGAAATCGGTGACGTAGCGGTGGTGGATCCACTTCATCACCTGGTGGGCGCGATACCGCTGCTCACCCAGGGTCTCGGCGAAGAAACGCTCGAGACCCTCGCGGTCCAGCTCCAGCAGGTTCTGGCGCACCACCCCGCCGGCGAGCGGCTCGCCGGTGAGGGTGACACTGGGAATCTGCTGAAGTTCGGCCACGTCTTTACATCCGGATCAGCGCGAAACCACTTCCGTGGCAGCGAAGAAGTAAGCGATCTCGATCGCGGCGTTCTCGACCGAATCGGAGCCGTGTGCCGCGTTGGCGTCGATCGACTCGGCGAAGTCGGCGCGGATCGTGCCCGGCGCGGCTTCCTTCGGGTTGGTAGCGCCCAGCAACTCGCGGTGTGCGATCACGGCGTTCTCGCCTTCCAGCGCCTGGATCATCACCGGGCCGGAGATCATGAATTCGACCAGCGCGTTGAAGAACGGGCGCTCGCGGTGCACTGCATAGAAGCCTTCCGCCTCGCGGCGCGACAGCTGCTTGTACTTGGCAGCCACGACCTTCAGGCCGGCTTTCTCGAAGCGGGAGTAGATTTCGCCGATGACGTTCTTGGCAACGGCATCGGGCTTGACGATCGAAAGGGTGCGCTCCAGCGCCATGGACTTCTCTCTAGTGACGGACGGACGTTCCGGACCAGGACGGACCGGAAGTTAACACGGAAAACCCGCGCCGAAACGGGGGCTTAGCTTCAAATGCGTAGCGCAATTCTAACATTGTGGCCGCAGGTTTGCCGACCGGCAGGCAAACGCCCGATTGCTGCAGCGCAAAATGACCGGGTCAGGAACCGGGCCTAGAATTAAACAATCGTTTGATTAAGATCCGGAACCGAAGGCATGGGCAAGCCAGCACATTTCTCCACCAAGGACCGGATCCTGGGCGCGGCCGAGGAGCTGTTCGCCCAGCACGGCTTTGCCGGGACCTCGTTGCGCCAGGTCACCGGCCTGGCGGCGGTCAACATCGCCGCGGTCAACTACCACTTCGGCTCGAAGGAAAACCTGGTCAACGAAGTCTTCCGTCGACGAATGGACGGCATGACCAGCCAGCGCCTGGAACAGCTGGAAACCGCCCTGCGTGAACGACCCGGCGAACTGGAGCCGGTCCTGGCCGCTTTCATCGAACCTGCGCTGGCGCTGGCCCAGGACCGCAATGGTGGCGCCTCTTTCGTGCGCGTGATCGCCCGCGCCTACGCCGAGCACAACGAGAGCCTGCGCAAGTTCCTCTCCGACCACTACGGCCATGTGTTGCGGGAATTCGGCAAGGCCCTCGCCGGCTGCCTGCCCGGCCTGGACAAGGAAACGCTGTACTGGCGCCTGGACTTCCTGGCGGGCTCACTGACTTACGCGATGTCCGACTTCGGCCTCATCAAGCGGCCGACCGGCGCCAGCGAGGTCTCCCATCGAGCGCGGGCCTCACGAGAACTGATCCGATTCGCCGCCGCGGGCCTTGGCGCTCCGGCGAAATAAACGTTGTCAATACAGAAGGTTGAAAGACATGTCTGAGAAACTTCTTGTACGTCGCGCCGCCGTGCTCGGCGCCGGAGTCATGGGCGCGCAGATCGCCGCCCACCTGACCAATGCCGGCGTGGATACCGTCCTGTTCGACCTGGCGGCCAAGGAAGGGCCGGCCGACGGCGTCGTGCTCAAGGCGATCGCCAACCTGGGCAAGCTCAGCCCCGCTCCGTTCGCCAGCAAGTCGCTGGCCGAGGCGGTCACCCCGGCCAACTACGACACCGGCCTGGAGCAGCTCAAGGACTGCGACCTGATCATCGAGGCCATCGCCGAGCGGATGGACTGGAAGCAGGACCTGTACCGGAAAATCGGCCCGTTCGTGGCCGACCACGCGGTGCTGGCCTCCAACACCTCGGGCCTGGGCATCAACAAGCTGGCCGAAGTGCTGCCCGAGCAGCTGCGCCACCGGTTCTGCGGCGTGCATTTCTTCAACCCGCCGCGCTACATGCACCTGGCCGAACTGATCCCGGCTTCCAGCACCGACAAGTCCGTGCTGGAAGGACTCGAAACCTTCCTGGTCACCCAGCTGGGCAAGGGCGTGGTCTATGCCAAGGACACGCCGAACTTCATCGGCAACCGGATCGGAGTGTTCTCGATCCTGTCGGTGATCCACCACACCCGCCAGTTCGGCCTGGGCTTCGACGAGGTCGACGCGCTGACCGGCCCGCTGGTCGGCCGTCCCAAGTCGGCCACCTACCGCACCTCCGACGTGGTCGGCCTGGACACCATGGCCCATGTCATCAAGACCATGGCCGACACCCTGCCACTAGACCCGTGGCACAAGTACTTCCAGTCGCCTGACTGGCTGCAGGCGCTGATCGGCAAGGGCGCGCTGGGCCAGAAGGCCGGCGCCGGCATCTTCCGCAAGGTCGGCAAGGACATCGTCGTCCTCGACCTGGAGAAGCAGGACTACCGCGCCGCCGACCGCAAGGCCGCCGACGAGGTGGTCGAGATCCTCAAGATCAGGAACCCCGCCGAGAAGTTCGCGAAGCTGCGCGAGAGCCAGCATCCGCAGGCGCAGTTCCTGTGGGCCGCCTTCCGCGACCTGTTCCACTACAGCGCCTACCACCTGGCCGACATCGCCCACACCGCGCGCGACGTCGACCTGGCCATCCGCTGGGGCTACGGCTGGTCGCTGGGTCCGTTCGAGACCTGGCAGGCCGCCGGCTGGAAGCAGGTGGCGCAGTGGATCGCCGACGACATCGCCGCCGGCAAGTCCATGAGCGACGCGCCGCTGCCGGCCTGGGTGCTGGACGGCCGCGACGGCGTGCACGCGGCTGCCGGCAGCTACAGCCCGTCTGACAACGCCCTGGTGCCCCGCTCCACCCTGCCGGTCTACCAGCGCCAGCGCTTCCCCGATCCGCTGCTGGGCGAGAAATTCGACACCGGCCAGACCGTGTTCGAGAACGACGGCGTGCGCATGTGGCACGACGGCGACGGCATCGCGGTGGTCGGCTTCAAGACCAAGATGAACACCGTTTCCGACCAGGTGCTCGATGGGCTGCAGGAAGCGATCACCATTGCCGAACGCGACTTCCAGGGCCTGGTGATCTGGCAGCAGAAGGAGCCCTTCTCCGCCGGCGCCGACCTGGCCGGGGCACTGGGTGCGCTTCAGGCCGGCAAGGTCGCCGAGTTCGAGGCGATGGTCGCCAACTTCCAGCGCACCAGCCAGCGGATCAAGTACGCGCTGGTCCCGGTGGTCGCGGCCGTGCGCGGCCTGGCCTTGGGCGGCGGCTGCGAGTTCCAGATGCACAGCGCCCGCACCGTGGCCCACCTGGAGAGCTACATCGGCCTGGTCGAGGCCGGCGTGGGCCTGCTGCCGGCCGGTGGCGGCCTGAAGGAACTGGCGGTGCGCGCCTCGCGTGCGGCCGGTCCGGGCGGCGACGTGTTCGCCGAGCTGAAGAAGACCTTCGAAACCATCGCCATGGCCAAGGTGTCGGCTTCGGCCCTGGAGGCCAAGGAGCTGGGGCTGCTGCGCGCAGACGACAAGGTGGTGTTCAACGCCTTCGAACTGCTGCACGTGGCCAAGGCCGAGGCGCGAGCACTCGCCGAAGGTGGATATCGCCCACCGCTGCCGGCGCGCCGCGTCCAGGCCGCCGGCGACGTGGGTATCGCGACGTTCCGGATGATGCTGGTCAACATGCTGGAGGGCCGCTTCATCAGTCCGTACGACGACGAGATCGCGACCCGCATCGCCACCGTGCTCAGCGGCGGCGAGATCGATCGTGGCGCCATCGTCGACGAGGAGTGGCTGCTGAAGCTCGAGCGCACGCACTTCGTCGAGCTGGCCCAGCAGGAAAAGACCCAGGCCCGCATCGGCCACATGCTCAAAACCGGCAAACCGCTGCGCAACTGAGGCTGGCGCGGCGCCATCGCGCAGATGGCGCCCCCTTCCGTCCGCCGCGGTCCCAGGCCCTTCCGAACTCCGGAGTAACGAAATGACCAAGCAGATCCAGGACGCCTACATCGTCGCCGCCACCCGCACCCCGGTCGGCAAGGCGCCCAAGGGCATGTTCCGCAACACCCGCCCCGACGACATGCTCGCCCACGTGCTCAAGTCCGTGGTCGCGCAGGCGCCGGGCATCGATACCTCGCGCATCGACGACGCGATCATCGGCTGCGCCATGCCCGAGGGCGAGCAAGGCATGAACGTGGCGCGCATCGGCGTGCTGCTGGCCGGCCTGCCCGATACCGTGGCCGCGCAGACCATCAACCGGTTCTGTTCGTCCGGCCTGCAGGCCGTGGCCCTGGCCGCCGACCAGATCCGGCTGGGCAACGCCGACCTGATGCTGGCCGGCGGCACCGAGTCGATGTCGATGGTGCCGATGATGGGCAACAAGGTCGCCCTTTCGCCGTCGGTGTTCCGGGACGACCACGTCGCCATCGCCTACGGCATGGGCATCACCGCCGAGAAGGTGGCCGAAGAATGGAAGGTCTCGCGCGAAGAGCAGGACGCCTTCGCGGTCGCTTCGCACCAGAAGGCGCTGGCCGCGATTGCCGCCGGCGAGTTCCGCGACGAGATCAGCCCCTACGAGATCCAGTCGCACGTGCCTGACCTGGCCAGCAACACGATCCAGCTGCGCAAGAAGCTGGCCGATACCGACGAAGGCCCGCGCGCGGATACCTCGCTCGACGGCCTGGCCAAGCTGCGCCCGGTGTTCCGCAACGGCCAGTTCGGCGGCACCGTCACTGCCGGCAACTCTTCGCAGATGAGCGATGGTGCCGGTGCGGTCCTGCTGGCCTCCGAGCAGGCGATGAAGGATTACGGCCTGACCCCGCTCGCCCGCTTCGTCAGCTTCTCGGTGGCCGGCGTGCGCCCGGAAGTGATGGGCATCGGCCCGATCGCCGCGATCCCCAAGGCGCTCAAGCAGGCAGGCCTGACCCGTGACCAGTTGGACTGGATCGAACTCAACGAAGCCTTCGCCGCGCAGGCGCTGGCGGTGATCCGCGACAGCGGCCTGGACCCGTCCAAGGTCAATCCGCTGGGCGGTGCGATCGCGCTGGGGCACCCGCTGGGCGCGACCGGCGCGGTGCGCACGGCCACGATCGTCCATGGCATGCGTCGTCGCCAGCAGAAGTACGGCATGGTGACCATGTGTATTGGTACCGGCATGGGTGCGGCCGGGATCTTCGAGGCGCTCTGAGTCCAGAGCGTCCTGTAGAACGGACGGCTAGGCAGAACGAAAAACGGCGCCCCTAGGCGCCGTTTTTTATCTATCGCTGCCGGCAGTTAGTTGCCGGGCAACGCCGATCAGTCTTGGTCCTTCACGCCCAGCTCGCCCAGGGCGCGCTGCATCATGTCCCGTGCTGGATCGCTCAGCTTCTCGTGGTCGAGCGCGTAGCGGATCGTCGCCTCAATCAGCCCGATATGCGTACCGCAGTCGAAGCGCGTGCCCTGGAACCGGTAGGCGTGCACCGGCTGCTCGGCCAGCAACGCGGCGATCGCATCGGTCAGCTGGATCTCGCCACCGGCGCCGGGCCGGGTCGCCTCGAGCAGGCCGAAGATGCGCGGGCTCAGCACGTACCGGCCGACCACGGCCAGATTGCTCGGCGCCACTTCAGGCTTGGGCTTCTCGACGATCGCCTTGATCCGGCCCTGGCGGCCGTCGAAGGCCTCTGTGGCCACGATGCCGTAGCTGCCGGTGGCCTCGTGGGGCACGTTCTGCACCGCGATCATGCTCGCGCCGGAAGCCTGCGCCGCATCGGCCATCTGCTTCAGCGCGCCTGCGCCACGGTTCCAGATCAGGTCGTCGGGCAGCAGCACAGCGAACGGTTCGTTGCCGATGACTTCCTTGGCGCAAAGCACCGCATGCCCCAGGCCCAGGGCTTCAGCCTGGGTCACGAAGATCGCGCGCACGCCCGGGGGCAATACGTGCCGTACCAACTCCAGCTGCTCGGTCTTGCCGGCACGTTCGAGCTTCTGCTCCAGCTCGTACGCCTTGTCGAAGTAATCGGCGACCGCATGCTTGTAGCGGTTGGTGATGAATACCAGCGTGTCGCAGCCAGCCTCGATCGCCTCGTCCACGGCGTACTGGATTAGCGGCCGGTCGATGATCGGCAGCATCTCCTTGGGAACAGTCTTGGTCGCGGGCAGGAATCGGGTCCCCAACCCCGCCACCGGGAAAACTGCCTTCCTGATCCTCTGGGACGTCATCGTGTCGCTCGTGCCTCACGCGCCGGGAACGGCACCACGGTGGCGCCGGATTCGGATGCCTCGACCAGCTCGGCGGGGATGAACTCCGGAATCACCTCGCGCAACACCTGCCGCAGCGCCTGCTCGTCGTAGCGCGCACTGGCTTCGCGCATGCGTTCGACACCTGTCCGAACCAGCTCGGCGGAGGACTCCCTTGCACCTGCCTCCAGGATCTTGGAATGCGAGGTCGGGCGGTAGTGTTCGTCGGCATAGAAAAGCGTTTCGTGCAGCTTCTCGCCTGGCCGCAGGCCGGTATACACGATCGCGATGTCACGGCCTGGCTGCTTGCCTGCCAGGCGGATCATCTGCTCGGCGAGCAGCCGGATCGGCACCGGCTCGCCCATGTCGAGGGTATAGATCGCCGCATGCGAGCCCGACGCCGCCGCCTGCACGATCAACTGGCAGGCCTCTGGGATCGTCATGAAGTAGCGCGAAACCTCGGGATCGGTCACGGTGACCGGCCCGCCCTTGCGGATCTGTTCGCGGAACAGGGGAACCACGCTTCCTGCCGAGTCGAGCACGTTGCCAAAGCGCACGGTGACGAAACGGGTGCCGCTGTGCTTGCTGTCCAGCGATTGCGCGATCATCTCGGCGAAACGCTTGGTTGCCCCGAGGACGTTCGCGGGATCGACGGCCTTGTCGGTGGAGATGAAGACGAACGTGCCGACGTTGCTCTCGCGGCACAGCCGGGCAACCGTATCGGTGGCCAGCACGTTGTTGCGCACGGCCTCGCGCATCTGGTTTTCGAGCAAGGGCACCTGCTTGTAGGCCGCAGCATGGAAAACCGCATCGGGTTGCCCCAGCTGCAGCGCGTAAGCAGTCACCGCCGGATCCCCGCAGTCACCCAGAACCGCCTCGATCTCAAGGTCGGGGAAGGCGCGCCTCAGGTCTCCGTGGATTGTGATCAACGCAAGCTCATTGATCTCCAGCAGCACGATCCTGCGCGCACCGTGGCGCGCGCACTGCCGGCACAGCTCCGAACCGATCGAACCGCCGGCGCCCGTCACCATCACCGTCCGCCCGCCCAGCCATCCACGGATCAGCTTCCAGTCCGGCTGCACTGGCTTGCGTCCGAGGAGGTCTTCGATCGCGACCTCCTTGAGCTCACCTGGCAGCGCCTGCCCTTCCAGCACGTCCGTCAGGCGCGGCACGGTGCGGAACAGCAATCCGGTCCGCTCGCAGATTCCCATCACCCGCTGCATCGCTGCGGCATCGAGCGAGGGCATTGCGATCACCAGCATGCCCGCCGCTGTTTCCTTGGCCATCGCCGGTGCATCGTCCAGTCCGCCCAGGACAGGCAGGCCATGCAGGCGCGATCCCCGCAGCCGTGGCGCGTCGTCGAGGAATCCGACGGGCTCGTAGGCTCCCGAACGACGCAGGTCCCGGACCAGTGCTTCACCCGCCCTGCCTGCCCCGAGGATCAGCACCCGGCGCGCGGACAAGTGGCGCTGTCCGACATGATGGTCCTTCCACACCCGGTACAGCAGCCGGGGCATGCCCAGCAGAACGGTCAGGGCAAAGGGATACACCACCAGGGCCGTCCGCGGCACCGTGTCCAGGCGGTTGTAGACCGCCAAGGCCATCACGATCGCCAGGAGGCCGAAGATGCCGGCCTTCAGGATGTTCCAGAGGTCGGGCACGCTGGCGAATCGCCACAGCCCCCGGTAAAGCCCCACGCGCCAGAACACGAGCCCCTGCGCCACCAGCACCAGGGCGATCGTCGGCGAGAAATCGAACCAGGCATACCCCTCGTGGCGGCTGGCATAGCGCAGGATATGGATCAGCTGCCAGCAGACGTAAACCATCACCATGTCGTGCAGCACGACGGCGATGCGGGTCAGTGCGGCTGCCGAATTTTGTCCGGAATTCATGCGTTCTCTTTAGTTGAAACCGCTCTTCCTTGACACGAGACGCCGACGCTGGAAGAACCAGCCAAGGGCCGCGCATGCAAACCAGAGGACCGTGACCGCAGCCGCCTGCCACGGCCCGATCTTGTTCACGGAAAGCGCAAGGATACTAGCTGCCAAGCTGAACGTAGCGTAGATGCATGTCACAAATGTGTGACTCCGGGCGGTTTTAACCCAACGCTGATACAGGTGGGAGGTATGCGGCTGCCACCATCGCTCGCCCCCCCGCATGCGGGCACCCAAGGTCAGGGAAGCGTCGACCAGGAACGCCGACAGGGGCAGGAGCACCAGGATCGCACCGTCCGGGCCCCGCTCGACCGCCGCTACCGATGCCAATGCCGCCAACGCATAGCCCAGGGTCCCGCTGCCCACATCGCCGAGGAATATTCTCGCCCGCGGGAAATTGAACGGCAGGAACACCGCCGCTGCGACTCCGAACGCCAGTGCCGCGTAAGCGGTGCCCGGCGCCAGCCATGCGAAGGCCACTGCACACAACATGGCCTGGCTGGTGGCCAGGCCATTGATGCCGTCCATGAAGTTCCAGACGTTGACCAGCCCCGGGACCAAGGCCAGGGTCAGGATTGCCCAGCCCCACTGCCCCTCCGCTCCATGCAGCCCCCAGGCGAGCAGCGCGCCGGCCAGGCATTGCACGGCCAGTCGCAACCAGGGCGAAAGCGGTCGATGGTCGTCCACCCATCCGATCCCGGCGACCAGCATCAGCCCACCTGCGAAACCCAGCACGGCGGCCGGCCGGGCGGTGCCGGCAATCAGCGCGACCACGCATCCGGCCAACAGCGCGCAGGCGATGCCGATGCCTCCTCCACGCGGCGTCGGCACCGCGTGACTGCGCCGCTCACCGGGCAGGTCGACCAGATTGCGTCGGCGCGCATAGGCCAGCGCCGCCCAGGTCATCAGTACCGAAATACCGGCGTGGAGCGCCAGCCAGCCCGCCATTGCCATCAGACGACCGCGTAGTTCAACAGCGGCTTGACCGTTCCCCATTCCTTGCAGCTGGGACACTGCCAATGGTGGGTCCGGGCTCCGAAACCGCAACGCGTGCAGCGGTAACTCGGATTGCGGACGAGCAGCTGGTCGGTGATGTGCTTGAGGTCATGCAGGGTGGCGGTGCTGTCCGCACCCACGGCCAGGGTGAGATCGATCAGCGCGGCCTCGCCACGCACGGACGGACGGTCCTTGAGCTGACGCCCGAGGTAGTCACGTGCGGCATTCGGTCCCTCCTGGCCCTCGATCAGGCGGGTGAGCGCCAGCACCGGCGCGATGCCACGGTAGTGCTCGCCCATCTCGGCCAGGAATGCACGTGCGCCGGCGTTGTCGCCGACCTCCCCGTAACACGCCAGCAGGCTGGGCAGGAATTCAGGCAGATACTCCGGATCGTGGCGGGCAGCACGCTCGTAGGCACGGATCGCGCCTTCCGGATTGCGGGCATCCGCTTCGATGCGCCCTTCAAGGATGCCCGCACGCACGCTGGCGGCATCGGCCTGGTAGGCACGCGCGATCGCCGCGCGGGCACCATCGAGATCGCCGTTGGCGCGATGGCGCTCGGCCAGCTCGCATTCGAACTGGGACACCAGCTTGCCCATCGGCTCGCCGGCGACCTCCTCGTAGCGCATGGCGTTGTCGATCGCGCGTTCCCAATCCCGCTCGGCCTGGTAAATGCCGATCAGGTGCTTGAGCGCCTGCGGCGCGCGCTGGTCGATCCGGGCCAAGTCGGTGAAGACGGTCTCGGCACGATCAAGCAGGCCGGACTTCATGTAGTCCTCGCCAAGCGCGAGCAGGGCCTGGACCCGTTGGGCATCGCTGAGGTCATTGCGCTGCACCAGGCCCTGGTGCAGACGGATCGCGCGGTCGACTTCGCCACGGCGACGAAACAGGTGCCCCAGCGCGACCTGGGTTTCGAAAGTTTCCTTGTCCAGCTCGGCGATGTGCAGGAACAGTTCGATCGCCTTGTCCGGCTGCTCGTTGAGCAGGTAGTTCAGGCCACGGAAGTAGGTGGTGGAAAGGCGACTGACCTGCGTGTCGCCATGCCGCTGTCCACCGCGCCGGCCGATCACCCAGCCGGTGAGCGCGGCGATGGGCAAAAGCAGGAAGAACCAGAACCACTCGTTGAGAAACTCCATCGCTCAGGTTCCCGGGTTGGGCGGACGCGGACCTTCCGCGGCCGTTGCGACGGTTACGGGACGGTTAGCGCGGCGCAGGCGTGCATGCAAGGGGAGGACGGTCGTCGCCATCACCATTCCGCCACCCAGGAGCACACCGGCGAGCAGCGACACCATGATGGCGATTCCCGTGGTGGTGACGACTTCGACGATGCCGAAATCGAGCGCGATCCGCTGCGGATTGAGCGAACCGACCACCAGGCCCGCGGCCAGGAAGGCGACGAGCACCAGCAGACGAAGAATGGTCATGTCCCGACTCCTGCGACAGTCGGGGAAGCTTAACGGACCGGAACGCGGTCGACGAGCGTCAGCTGCCGTCGTCGGCGGATGCCGGGATCGGCTGCACGTCGCTCACCTTCTCGCGCAGCTCCTTGCCGGGCTTGAAGTGCGGTACATGCTTGCCGGGAAGGGCCACCGAATCGCCGGTCTTGGGGTTTCGCCCCAGACGTGGCGGCCGGTAATGCAGGGAAAAGCTGCCGAAGCCCCGGATCTCGATCCGCTCACCGGAGGACAGCGCACCCCCCATCATTTCCAGCAACGACTTGACGGCGAGGTCTACGTCCTCGGCCCTCAGGTGCGACTGGCGGCGGGCCAGGATCTCGATCAGTTCGGACTTGGTCATCTCAGGCTTGGCTGGATGCGGGTTGACAGGCCGAGGCGGCCCGGGAAACCCGGACCGCCTCGGTAACTGCGTTACTTCTTACTCGGACTTGCCGCCCAGCTGTGCACGCAACAGCGCGCCCAGGCTGGTGGTGCCGGCAGCGGCCTCGGCGGCCGACTTGTTGTACTCGTGCAGCGCCTCGGCGGTTTCGGCTTCGTCCTTGGCCTTGATCGACAGCTGCAGGGTGCGGCCCTTGCGGTCCATGCCCACGAACTTCGCCTCGACCTTGTCGCCGACCTTCAGGTGCTGGGTGGCGTCGTCCACGCGATCGTGGCTGATGTCGCGAGCGGCGACATAGCCCTCGATGCCGTCGGCCAGTTCGATCGTGGCGCCCTTGGCGTCCACTTCCTTCACCGTGCCTTCGACCTTCGAGCCCTTCGGGTTGGTCGCCATGTACTGGCCGAACGGATCCTGCTCCATCTGCTTCAGGCCCAGGCTGATGCGCTCGCGCTCCGGATCGACCGCGAGCACGACCGCGTCAAGCGTGTCGCCCTTCTTGTAGTTGCGCAGGATGTCTTCGCCGGTGGCGTTCCAGCTGATGTCCGACAGGTGGATGAGGCCGTCGATGCCGCCGTCCAGGCCGATGAAGATGCCGAAGTCGGTGATCGACTTGATCTGGCCCGACACCTTGTCGTTCTTCTTGTGGATCGCGGCGAAGGTCTCCCAGGGGTTGGCGGCGACCTGCTTCATGCCCAGCGAAATACGACGACGCTCTTCATCGACGTCCAGGACCATGACTTCGACTTCGTCACCGACCTGCACGACCTTGGACGGGTTGACGTTCTTGTTGGTCCAGTCCATCTCGGACACGTGCACCAGGCCTTCCACGCCCGGCTCGATCTCGACGAACGCGCCGTAATCGGTGACGTTGGAGACCTTGCCGAACACGCGGCTGTTGGCCGGGTAACGGCGGGCGATGTTGTCCCACGGATCCTCGCCCAGCTGCTTCAGGCCGAGCGAAACGCGGTTGCGCTCGCGATCGAACTTCAGCACGCGCACGTCCAGCTCGTCGCCGACGTTGACCACTTCGGACGGGTGGCGGACGCGCTTCCACGCCATGTCGGTGATGTGCAGCAGGCCATCGATGCCGCCCAGGTCGACGAACGCGCCGTAGTCGGTGAGGTTCTTGACCACACCCTTCAGCACCGCGCCTTCCTGCAGCTTCTCCATCAGCTGCTCGCGCTCTTCCGAATGCTCGCTCTCGACCACCGCACGGCGGGAGACCACGACATTGTTGCGCTTGCGATCCAGCTTGATGAGCTTGAACTCCAGCTCCTTGCCTTCCAGGTAGGCCGGGTCGCGCACGGGGCGCACATCGACCAGCGAACCGGGAAGGAATGCACGGACGTCCTTGATGTCGACGGTGAAGCCGCCCTTGACCTTGCCGCTGATGCGGCCGGTGATGGTCTCGTTCTTCTCGAGGGCTTCTTCCAGCTCGTCCCACACCATCGCGCGCTTGGCCTTCTCGCGCGACAGCACGGTCTCGCCGAAGCCGTTCTCGAGGGAATCCAGCGCGACCTTGACCTGGTCGCCCACGCCCACGTCGATTTCGCCGGCGTCGTTACGGAACTGCTCGATCGGCACGATGCCTTCGGACTTCAGGCCGGCATTGATCACCACCACGTCGCCGCGGACTTCCACGACGGTACCGATGACGATGGCACCCGGCTTCAGCTTGGCAAGGTTGGCCTGACTGGCTTCAAACAGTTCGGCAAAAGATTCGGTCATTGTGATTACTCGGTTGAACACACGGACGGAAAGCACGGCGCATGCCGCATTCCGCCCCCCTGGTCGGCCCACGAGGGAGCCCAGTGTGGTTGATTGGAAAAACCGCCGTGGTCATCCACGACGGCGCCTTCTGCTGCGCGCGATCCGATCGAACCGGAAGCCCGTGTCAGTCGGTGCGCACCGGCACCAGGCCGAGCACGCGATCGACGACCTCGTCGATGGACAGGCCGGTGGTGTCGAGGAGGACGGCGTCTTCGGCCGGCTTCAACGGTGCCACCGCACGCTGGGCGTCGCGGGCGTCGCGGGCGAGAATCTCCCGCAGCAGACCGTCAAATGTAACCGAAACCCCTTTTTCCTTCAACTGGTTATGACGCCTGCGGGCGCGCTCGTCGGCGCTGGCCGTCAGGAACACCTTGGTCGTGGCGTCCGGGAAGATGACCGTCCCCATGTCGCGGCCGTCGGCCACCAGGCCCGGCTCGCGGCGGAAGGCGCGCTGGCGCTCCTTCAGGGCGGCACGGACCTCGGGGATGGCACCGATCGCCGAGGCCAGGGTGCCCGTGGTCTCCAGCCGCAGTTCGGCGGTGGCGTCGGTCCCGTTGACGAGCACCCGCAGGCCATCCCCGGACTCACGGAAGTCCACGGCGGTGTCGAAGGTGCAGCGGACCAGGGCCGCCGGGTCGGCCAGGTCCAGGTCGGCCCAGCTGGCCGCTACCCCGACCGCCCGGTAGAGTGCGCCGGAATCGAGGTAATGCCAGCCAAGTCGCGAAGCCACCAGCCGGCTGACCGTGCCCTTGCCGGCACCGGAAGGACCATCGATGGTGAGGACCGGGACGGCGGATGACATGGAAGCTCCGAGGGGTTCTGGGGCGCCGGATTGTAGCCCGCCCGCCCCGCCGCCCCGGGCGCCGGGCGCAACCACTTGAAACAGCAAAGGAAAGGCCGCTAGAATGGCGGGCTTGTCTGTACGCCCTGGCCGATCTGGCCCTGGCATCCCATCCGTCGTCCTCCGAGGTGTGTCATGAAAGTCCTGTCCTCCCTGAAGTCGGCGAAGGCCCGTCACCGCGACTGCAAGGTGGTCCGCCGCCGCGGAAAGGTCTTCGTGATCTGCAAGTCGAACCCGCGCTTCAAGGCCCGCCAGCGCTGAAGCCGGCATGCGTTCCGGCCCCGCCGGGACGCGGATCGAACCCGAAGGCCGCAGCGATGCGGCCTTCGACGTTTCTGGGGCTAACCTTCGAGCCGGGCTTCTGGATCTTGACGCCGGCCCCACCTCGAGCCGCGCGCTTCTGCTTACAATCGTCCGGTCAAGCACCAGCATCGTCCGGCAAGACCCGGCGATGACCATCCACCACGGGGAGAGCAATGCGATGACGCACCGTCCGAACACCCTCATCCTGCTGGCCCTGCTCGCCCTGTGCGGCGGCGCCCAAGCCGACACCCTCCTGGTCGAACGCGCCAACCAGACCCCGGCGGTGGCCCAGCCCTCGCGCGGCCTGAGCATGGGCGAGGTCGAGTCCCGCTTCGGCGCTCCGCAGGAGAAACTCGATCCGCGCGGCGGCCAGAAGCAGCAGTGGCCGACGATCAACCGCTGGGTCTACCCGGAGTTCATCGTCTACTTCGAGAAGAACAAGGTGATCGACGTGGTGGCACGCAAGGCCGATGCCCAGGAAATCGGACCCAAGCCTCCGATCCGGTAAACCGCACCGAGACACGCGCCCGCCCGACCCGGCGGGCGTGAAAGCCCACGGCCAGCCTCCTGCAGGCGAGCGCGATCGCGCAGGTCGAAATCCGCACCGCCCGGCATGGCTCCGGGCCCCACGAGCATCCCTCCGGCAATGACCGAAACACTGCGCTTTCCCGCGGAATGGGAACCCCAGTCCGCGATCCTTATCGCATGGCCGCATGCCGGCACCGACTGGGCCGAACGCCTGGCCGAGGTCGAGGAGACCTACATCGCGCTGGTGCAGGCCATCACCCGCTTCCAGGACGCCTGGATCTGCGTGGCCGACGACGACCTGCAGACCTACGCCGAAGCACGCCTGCGCTCGGCCCGGGTGGACATGGACCGGGTCCGCTTCATCCCGTTCGACTACGACGATACCTGGCTGCGCGACTCGGGCCCGATCACCCTGCGCGAAGGCGATGGCTTCCGCCTGCTCGATTTCCGCTTCACCGCGTGGGGCGGCAAGTTCGAGGCCGGGCGCGACGACCGCCTGGTCGAGGCGCTCAGTGCCCAGGGCCTGTTCGGCGACACCCCGCGCCAGCGCGTCGATTTCGCCCTGGAGGGCGGCGGCATCGAAACCGACGGCGACGGCACGCTGCTGACCACCTGGCACTGCCTGCACGAGCGCCACCCCGAAGCAGGCCGTGACGAGCTGGACTCCAGCCTGCGCGGATGGCTGGCGCAGGATCGCGTGCTGTGGCTGGACCATGGCTATCTCGAGGGAGACGACACCGACGCGCACATCGACACCCTCGCGCGTTTCGCTCCGCATGATGCGATCGTGTTCCAGGCCTGCGACGATCCGGCGGACAGCCACTACCTGGAGCTGCAGGCGATGGCCGCGGAGATCGCCGCGCTGCGCACCGCCGACGGCCGTCCCTACCGCCTGTTCCCGCTGCCGTGGGCCGCACCGATCCTCGACGGCGAGCGCCGGCTGGCCGCCTCGTACGCCAACTTCCTGATCGTCAACGGTGCCGTGCTGATGCCGGCGTATGGCGACCCCGCAGATGATCGCGCCGCGGATGTATTGGCAGAAGCATTCCCCGGTCGTGAGATCGTGCAGGTGCCCTGCCGCCCGTTGATCTGGCAGAACGGCAGCCTGCATTGCATCACCATGCAGCTCCCGCTCGGCATAGACGACTGAGGTCGCGCGCGGTCCAGCGCACCATCCCGCGGAAGCACCACCCACGTTGGCGGCGGACCCTGCTTCAGACCCGGTGCACGGCGCCGGGTTACCATCCATGCATTCCCCGACGAACCCTCCGCCGATGAGCCGCAAGAGTCTTTCCGTCGCCCTGGTCCAGGAGCGCAACCACGGCGATGCCGAAGCCAACTTGACGGTGATCGAGCAGCGCGTGGCGGAGGCTGCCGCACAGGGCGCGCAACTGGTCCTGCTGCAGGAACTGCACAACGGCGCCTACTTCTGCCAGCACGAATCGGTGGACGAGTTCGACTTGGCCGAGCCGGTCCCCGGCCCCAGCACCGCGCGCCTGGGCGCGCTGGCGAAGAAGCATGGCGTGGTGATCGTCGGCTCGCTGTTCGAACGGCGCGCGCCCGGCCTGTACCACAACACCGCGGTCGTGCTGGAGAAGGACGGCACGCTGCTGGGCAAGTACCGCAAGATGCACATCCCCGACGACCCGGGCTTCTACGAGAAGTTCTACTTCACCCCGGGCGATATCGGCTTCCGGCCGATCGACACCTCGGTGGGCCGCCTCGGCGTGCTGGTGTGCTGGGACCAGTGGTACCCGGAAGCGGCGCGGCTGATGGCGCTCGCCGGCGCCGAGCTGCTGCTCTATCCGACCGCGATCGGCTGGGATCCGGATGACGTGCAGGACGAGAAGAACCGCCAGCGCGATGCGTGGGTGCTGAGCCACCGAGGCCATGCCGTGGCCAACGGCCTGCCGGTGCTGTCGTGCAACCGTGTCGGCCACGAAACTTCGCCGCTCGGAGCCTCGGGCATCCAGTTCTGGGGCAACAGCCACGTGCTCGGTCCACAGGGCGAATTCATCGCCGAAGCCGGTGGCGATCCGACCGTGCTGGTCTGCGACGTCGACCTGCAGCGCAGCGAGCACGTGCGCCGGATCTGGCCGTTCCTGCGCGACCGCCGCATCGATGCCTACGGCGACCTGCTCAAGCGCTACATCGACTGAGGCCTGCGCGTGCCCCCGACCCTCCGCGACGCCACGCCGGCCGACGTGCCGGCGATCACCGCCATCTACGCGGCCGAAGTGCGCGACCACGTCAACACCTACGAGTACGACATCCCCGACGAGGCCGAAATGGCGCGGCGCATGGGCGCGGTTCTTGATGCCGGGTATCCGTACCTGGTCGCCGAGGATTCGCAGGGCCTTGCCGGGTACGCCTACGCCAACAGCTACCGCGCACGCATCGGCTACCGCCTCACCGTGGAGAATTCGGTGTACGTGGCTGCGGGCCGGCAAGGTCGTGGCATCGGTGCCGCGCTGTTGGAGCGCCTGATCGCCGACTGCGAGGCGCGCGGCTACCGGCAGATGATCGCGGTGATCGGCGAACCGACCAATACCGCTTCGATCCGGCTGCACGAAAAGTTCGGCTTCCACCTGGTCGGCATCTTCCGCGGCATCGCCTGGAAGCACGACCGCTGGCTGGATACCGTGCAGATGCAGCGCAGCCTGGGTCCCGGCAACAACGAGCCTCCGCATGACTCCTGACAGCGACACCCCCGACGCGATGCATGACGCCGCGAACGATCCGATGCGAGGCCAACCGCACCGCATCGTCGAACGCGACGGCGTGCGCTACACCCTGCTGGGCACCGCGCACGTTTCCCAGGCCAGCATCGACGCGGTGCATGCGGCCATCGACAGCGGTGGCTACGACGCCGTGGCCGTGGAGCTGGATGCCGGTCGCCTGCAGTCGCTGGCCGATCCGGCCGCGTTGGCACAGCTGGACATCGTCAAGGTGCTGCGCGACGGGAAGGCCCACCTGTTCGCCGCCAACCTGGCCCTCGCCGCCTACCAGCGCCGCCTGGCCGAGCAGTTGGGCGTGGAACCGGGCGCCGAACTGAAGGCCGCGGTGCAGGAGGCGCGCGCGCGCAACCTGCCCTTCCACCTGATCGACCGCGAAGTCGGACTCACCTTCCGCCGCGCGATGCAGAAGCTGGGCTGGTGGGGACGGGCCAAGACCGGTGCCGGGATCCTGCTGGCGATGGTCGGCGACGAGGAGATCGGCGAGGACGACATCGAGAAGCTCAAGGGCGGCGACGTCCTCGAGTCCAGTTTCGGCGAATTCGCCGCGCACAGCCCGGCGCTGTACGAGAGCGTCATCGCCGAACGCGACCGGTACATGGCCGCCAACCTGCGCGACCTGGCCGGCAGCGGCGCGCGCGAGGTGCTGGCCGTGGTCGGCGCCGGCCACCTGCCCGGCCTGGCCCGCCACCTCGCCGAGGACACGCTCGCCCCGCAGGCGGTCCGCAGCGAACTGGAGGTGGTCGAGGCGAAGAAGAGCTTCCCCTGGTTCACCCTGGGCCTGACGGTCTTCGTGATCGGCGGTTTCGCCTGGGGCTTCTGGCAGGGCGGCCTGGACGTGGGCTCGGACCTGATCGTGCAGTGGGTGCTGGCCACCGGCCTGCTCGGCGCATTGGGCTGCGCGATCGCCGGCGGCCATCCGCTCAGCATCCTCGCCGCGTTCGTCGCTTCGCCGCTTACGCCGCTGCATCCGGCGCTGGCCTCGGGCACGATCAGCGCCCTGGTCGAAGCGACTTTGCGCAAGCCGACCTACGCAGACTTCATGGCCCTGCGCGATGACGTGCAGACCGTGAAGGGCTGGTGGCGCAACGGCGTGGCGCGCGTACTGCTCAACTTCTTCCTGACCAGCCTGGGTACCGCCATCGGCGTGTGGACCGGCGGCCTGCGCATGCTGGGTCGCCTGTTCGGCTGAACCCCGCTTCGCGCCGCGCACGAGCGCGGCCATGCCGCCCGCCGGTTCGCGGCGGGCGGCAACCACTCACTCCAGGTGCAGGGCGGCCACGGCGACGGCTTCCGGGCCATCGCCCGCGGGCACGCCGCGGGCGCGCCGCACCAGTCGCGACATGCCGCTGCGCATGTCGTCCAGGATCGCGTAGATGGTCGGTAGGAACAGCAGGCTGACCACCGTGGAGAACGCCAGGCCGCCGGCGATCGCGCGCGCCATCGGCGCATAGGCCGGGCCGTCGCCGGCCATCTTCGTCTCCGCCAGCGCGATCGGGATCATCGCCAGGATCGCCGTGCCCATCGTCATCAGGATCGGCCGCAGGCGTTCGCGGCTGCCCTCGACCAGCGCATCGGTGCGCGACATGCCGCGCCTGCGCAGGTTGTTGATGTGCTCGACCATGACGATGCCGTTGTTCACCACCACGCCCATCAGCACCAGGATGCCGATGAAGGACATGATCCCGAACGTGGTGCCGGTCAGGGCGAACAGCCAGAACACGCCGAACACGGAGAACAGCACGCCGCTCATGATCGCCGCCGGGAACAGCAGCGACTCGAACACCGCGGCCATCACGATGTAGATCATCACGAGCGCGATCATCAGGTTGAACATCATCTGCGCGCCGGCCTCGTCCTCTTCCTGGAACGCGCCGCCATCGAACGAATAGCTGTAGCCCGGCGGGAAGGACATGCCCTTGAGCGTCTCCTCCATCGCCTTGCGCGCCTCGGGCACGGTCGCCTTCTCGGCCAGGTTGGCCTGCACCGACAGCGTGGTCTGGCGATTGGTCCGCTGGATCTGCGTCGCCGACGGGGTCACGGCCACGTCGACCAGGCTCAGCAGCGGTACCGTGCGCCCGTCCGGGGAACGGACCATGAATCCGGCCAGGTCCTGCGTGCCGTAATCCTCGGCACCGGCGAAGCGGACCCACACCGGCACTTCGGCTTCACCACGCCGGAACTCGCGCAGCGGCGCCCCGCGCAGGGCCAGGCCGACGAAGTTCGCCACCTGGTCGGCGCTGAAGCCGAACGCGGCTGCACGCTCGCGGTCCACGCGCACGTTGAGCTCGCTGTTCTGGTCGCCGATGTCCACGCGCACGTCGCGCAGTTCCGGCCGCCGCGACAGGATCGGGATCAGCTCGTTGGCGATCTCGCCCAGCGTCGCAGTCGAGTCCCCGACCAGCTGGAACGACACGTTCTGGCCCGGGGACCCGCCGCCGCCCTGCCCGCCCTGGTCGCCGATGCCGATGTTGGCCCGCGCCGACTTCGGCAGGGCCTCGCGCAACGCCTCGACCAGCGGCTTGGTTTCACTGGGCTTGTCGGTGTCGAACTTGACCATGGTCCCGCCCCAGCCCTGCTCGCTGAAGAACGAGTAGATCTGGTTGATCCGGAACTTGGCGCGATTGGCCTCCAGGAACTTCTCGATCCGCAATACCTCGTCGGACATTTGTTCCTTGGTGTAGGCACCCTTCCACTGGTAGTAGATCTGGGCCTGGTCACCGTCGTCGCCGCCGAACATGTCGAACTTGGTGAACTTGATCGGCACCAGGCTGACGAGGATCACCAGCAGGATGCCCAGCACGCTCCAGCCACGATGCTCCAGCGTCCAGCGCAGCAACCCGGCATAGCGCTTCTGCATGCGCGGGATGATGCCCCTGGAGTCATGCACCAGCGGCGGGGTCTTCAGCCGCGCCGAGAGCATCGGGATCAGGCTCACCGCCACCAGCCAGGAGGCCAACAGCGATACCGAGATGGTGATCGCGATCTGGCCCAGATAAATGCTGAGGAAGTTGCGCTCGCCGAACAGGTTGGGCACGAACACGATGCAGTGGCACAGGGTGCCGGCCGACAGCGCGATGGCCACGTGGCGGGTGCCGACGATCGAGGCGGCGACCGGGTCGTCGGGGAACTTCTCCCGCTCCTGGTAGATGCTCTCGACCACGACCACGGCGTTGTCGACCAGCATGCCGATGGCCAGCAGCAGGCCCATCATGGTGAGGATGTTGAGGGTGACGCCGGCGAAGTACATGAAGCCCAGCGTCATAACGAAGCAGATCGGAATGGCCAGGGTCACCATCGCCACCGAGGGCCAGTGGCGCAGGAAGAACCACAGCACCATGATCGACAGGACCAGGCCGATCAGCCCGGCCTCGGCCAGTTCAAGCAGCGAGGACGTGACGTTCTTGCCCTGGTTGTCGATGATCTTGATCTGCACGTCCCGCAGCGCCGGTTGCGCGCGGATCGCCTCCACCTCGGCGAGCGCCTTGCTGGAGACGTCGACCAGGTTCGCGTTGCGTTCCTTGAAGATGTCCAGGCCCACGGCCGGCTGCCCGTCGAGGCGGCGGCCATAGTCCATCCGCGCCGGCTTCAGGCGAACGTCGGCGATATCGCCCAGGCGCACGTTGCCGCTGCCGACCACCAGGTCGCGCAGCTGCTGCAGGTCGGTGAGCTCGCCGACCGGCTGCACGCGCAGGCGCTGGGGGCCATCGCTGATCACGCCGGCGGAGATCGAGAAGTTGACCGCCTGCAGGCGCTGGGTGAGGTCGTTGAGGCTCAGGTCGTGCGCGGTCAGGCGATCCTGGTTGATCGCGATCTCGACCTCGTTCGGCGGCGCGCCGGATACCTCGACGCGGGCGACACCCGGGATACGCTCGATCCGGCGCTTGAACTCGCGCTCGATCATGTCGTACGCGCCGGTCAGGTCGGACTTGCTGGCCAGGCGGACGCGCAGTACCGGCTCGTCGGTGGTGGAGAACTTGAAGACGAAGTAGCGCTGCAGGTCGTCGGGCAGGTCGTCGCGGATCGCATCCAGCCGCTCGCGGGCCTCGGACGCGGCGATCGCCACGTCGCGGTCCCAGTCGGAGAACTGGATGAAGATCTGCGCGCCTTCGGACTTGGCGTTGGACTCCATCCGCTTGATGCCCGGCATCGTCGACAGCGCCTCCTCGGCCGGGCGCAGCACCGTGCGCTCGACCTCTTCCGGCGTGGAGCCGGTGTAAGGCAGCTGGACGAAGATGAAGGGCGGGGAGACCTCCGGGAAGGCCTCCAGCGGCAACCTGATTGCCGCGATCAGGCCGATCACGAACAGCGACACGAAGAACATCACCGCCGTGACCGGTCGCCGGATGCTGAACTCCGCGATGCTCATGCGGGCTCGCCCTCGCCTTCACCCACCACCTGGCCGAGCGCACGCGCGGCGCGCCGGCCGCGCTCGCGGTAGTACTCGTCCGCGCGGCGGTCCAGCAGGTCATAGACCACCGGGATGACCAGCAGGGTCAGCAGGGTGGACACGATCAGGCCACCGATCACCGTCACCGCCATCGGCGAACGCACTTCGGCGCCCGGACTGCCGAACAGCGGCGCGATGGCCAGCGGCAGGAAGCCGAACACGGTGCACAGGGTGGTCATCGCGATCGGCCGCAGGCGCGATCGGGCGCCCTCGACCAGCGCGGTGCGCTTGTCCACGCCGGCCTCGCGCAGCTGGTTGACCTTGTCGATCAGAATGATCGCGTTCTTGGTCACCAGGCCGACCAGCAGGATCAGGCCGATGAACACCACCACCGATACCGGCGACCCGGTCAGGAACAGCGCGGCGACGGCACCGACCATCGCCAGCGGGATGGTGAACAGGATCACGAACGGATGCAGCAGCGATTCGAACTGCGACGCCATCACCAGGTAGACCAGGAACACCGCCAGGGCGAAGGCGAACAGCAGCGAGTTGAGCGACTCGGTCAGTTCCTCGCCCTGGCCGCCGATGTGCATGCCCACGCCGGCGCCGAGCGGATCGGCGACGACCATCTTCTGGACCTCATCGACCGCGGCACCCAGGTCGATATCGCGCAGGTTGGCCGACACGATGGCCACCCGCACCTGGTCGGCGCGATGGACCTCGCTCGGTCCGGTGGTAGCGACCACTTCGGCCACCGCCGACAGGGTCACCGGACGGGCGCTGCCCGGATTGACGATCAGGCGACGGATGCTGTCCACCGAGGCGCGATCGCCTTCCTGCGCACGCACCAGCACGTCGATCTTGCGGTCGCGGAAGCTGTAGCGGGTTGCGACTTCGCCGCGCACCTTCTTGACCACCACGTCGGCGATCTGGCGGGTGGTCAGTCCTAGTGCGCCGGCCCGTTCCTGGTCGAAGCGGATCTGGATCTCCGGGAAGCCCTGCTCCACCGTCGACTTGACGTCGGCGTAGTGCGGATTGGCCCGCAGCATCGTCGCCAGCTTCTGGCCCGCGCGCTCGATGGTCGCCAGGTCCTGGCCGCGCAGTTCCACTTCCAGCGGCGTGGAGGAACTCAGCAGCTGGGGCCGGCTGAAATCGACCTGTGCACCGGGCTGGCCCTTCATCGAGGCACGCAGGGCTTCGGTGGTGCGCGCTTCGACCTCCGCGCTGCCGCCGTTGGCCATGACCACGGTGAGCTTGCCGACGTTCTCGCCGCTGTCGGTGGGGCTGGCATCCAGGCGCGTGCCACTGCCACTGACGCCGTACAGGGACTGCACGCCATCGGCACCGGCATGCTTCTCCTGAAGCTTGCGCACCAGCGCGTCGGTCTGCGCCAGTGGCGTGCCGGGCGGCAGCTTCACCGTCATTTCGAAGCGGTCCTGCGCCAGCTGCGGGATCAGGTCTGCGCCCAGCTGCGGGACCATCAGCAGCGCGGCGATGAATGCACCCGCGGCCAGGCCGAGTACCAGCGTGGGCCGCTCGAGCGATGCCGGCAGCAGTTTCATGTAGCCGGCCTCGGCGCGGTGGTAAGGCGCCATCGCCAGGTCGCTGGCCTTGCGCATGACCGGGCCGACGCCCGCCACCACGAGGCGCCACACGCGGGTCACGCCCCAGGCGATGCCGAAGAACACGCCGCGGATCCCGGCACCGATGCCGCGACCGGTTACGGCGACCGGCTTCTGCCAGCGCGACTGCGGCTGCCACTGCGGATGCGGCGCCTCTTCCGGGAATGCCAGCGGCGGACGACCCTTGATCGAGCTGAGCATCGGGATCAGGGTCATCGACACCACCAGCGAGATGGCGATGGCGATGGCAACGGTCAGCGCCTGGTCGCGGAACAGCTGGCCGGCGATGCCCTGCACGAACACCAGTGGCAGGAACACGGCGATGGTCGTCAGCGTCGAGGCGACCACGGCCATGCTCACCTCGCGGGTGCCGACCACGGCGGACTCGAGCACGCCCAGCCCTCGCTCGCGCGCCTTGGCGATGCTCTCCAGCACCACGATCGAGTCGTCCACCACCAGGCCGGTCGCCAGCGCCAGCCCGCCGAGCGACATCACGTTCAGGCTCAGGTCGAGCTGGTCCATGAAGAAGAACGTGGCGATGATCGAGACCGGCAGCGACAGGCTGATCACGAACGTGCTCCAGCCATCGCGCAGGAACAGGAAGATGATCAGGATCGCGAGCATGCCGCCGATCACCGCGTCCTTCTTGACGTCGGCGATGGCGTGCTCGATGAACAGCGACTGGTCGTCGATGATGGTCAGCTCGACATCCGGCGGCACCTGCTTCTGCAGCTGCTCCAGGCGCTCCTTGAGCGCCTTGGCGGTGGCCACCGTGTTGGCGTCGCCTTCCTTGTAGATCGCCAGCTCGACCGCTTCCTTGCCGGCCAGGCGGATGACCGCCTCGCGTTCCTTGTAACCCTGGCGGACGTCTGCGACATCCTTCAGGCGCACCGGCATGCCGCCGGCGACGGTACTGCCGCCGCCGCCCGAAGCGCTCTGCACCGAAGCCGCCGCGGCCATCGCCTCCGCCGAACCGGTGGAGGCGGCGATCGCCGCCATCTGCCGCGCCGCCGAGGCCGCGGCATTGTCGCCACCGCTCTGGGTGGTGACCAGCATCTCGCGGATCTCGTCGATCGAGGCGAACTGGTTGACCGTGCGCACCAGGTAGCGCTGCGAACCTTCCTCCAGGCGGCCGCCGGAGACGTTGATGTTCTCCTGCTGCAGGCGCTGGATGACGGTGTCGATCGGCAGGTTGAGCTGGGCCAGCTTCTGCTGGTCGATGTCGACCTGGATCTCATCCTCGAGGCCGCCGCCGACCTTGACCGCGGCCACCCCGGCGACCGGCTCGAGCTTCTTCTTCAGGTCCTCGTCGGCGTAGCGGCGCAGCTCGGTCAACACGCGCACGCTTTCCGCATCGCTGGCACCGGCCTGCTTGCCCGACAGCGCCACCCGCAGGATCGGCTCGGTCGAGGGATTGAAGCGCAGCAGCACCGGCGCCTTGGCCTCCAGCGGCAGGAACTGCGCCAGCAGCTCCATCTTGTCGCGGACCTCCAGGCTGGCCTGGTCCATGTCCGTGCCCCAGGCGAACTCCAGCACGACGTCGCTCTGCCCGGTGCGCGACACCGACTTGAGCTTGCGCAGGTTCTTGACCACGCCGACGGTCTCTTCGACCGGCTCGGTGATCAGGGTCTCGATTTCCAGCGGCGCCGCACCGGTGTACTCGGTGCGCACGGTCAGGGTCGGATAGCTCAGGTCGGGCAGCAGGTTGACCTTGAGGCTGCCCAGCGAGATCAGGCCGAACAGCACCATCGTGACCGTGATCATCGCGATGGTCACGCGACGGCGGGTGGAGAATTCGACCAGCCCTCCCCCCAGCCTGCCACCGCCTGCCGCGTTGTGCGGCGCGTGGTCGGGCGCGCTCATTGCTTGCTACCGGCCGACTTGGCGGCGGTGGCATCGGCCACGGCCTTGGCCGGGGCTTCGCCTCCGATCACCTGCACCGCGCTGCCTTCGCGCAGTGCGACCTTGCCGGCGGTGACCACCTGGTCGCCCGTCTTCACGCCTTCGCGCACTTCGATCCATTCGCCATCCACGTAGCCGACCTTGACCGGCACGCGCGCGGCCTTGCCCTCGCGGATCACGAACACCGCCGGCTCGCCATCGTCGAGCAGGGCCACGCGCGGCACCACCAGCGCGTCCGGGCGCTGGTCGTAGTCGATGCGGATGCGGCCGAACATGCCCGGCTGCAGGGTGTCGCCGCCGGTGAAGGTGCTGATCACGCGGAAGGTGCCGCTGCCGGCGTCCACCACCGGTGCCACGCGGTCGACCACGCCTTCGAAGGTGCGGCCGGGCAGCGCGTCGACCTGCAGCAGTACCGGCTGGCCGGGCTTCATCGTCGCCAGCTCGCGCTCGGGCACGTTGAGCGTGGCCTCCAGGCGCGAATCGTCGACGATGCGGAAGATCGGAGTGTTGATCTGGACGAAGTTGCCCGGCTTGATCGAGCGCAGCGCGACCACGCCGGAGATCGGCGCGGTCACCGTCGAGTACGACAGCTCCAGCGCAGCCATGTTGTACTGGGCGCGGGCGTTCTCCAGGTCGTAACGCATCTGGTCGACCTCGCCGGCGCTGATCAGCTGCTGGGCGACCAGCTGCTGCGCGCGACGGTAGTTGTTCTCCAGCTTGCCCATCTGGGCCTGGGCCTGGGCCAGGGCCAGGCGCGCCCGATCCGGATCAAGCTTCACCAGGGGCTGCCCCGCCTTGACCTGCTGGCCTTCCTCGACCAGCACGGCCAGGGCAACGCCGGAGGTCTTGGCCACCACCTGCGAGTCGGCCAGCGGCTCCAGCGCCGCAGTGCCGGTGTAACTGGCCGCGATCGGCCGCCTGGCCGCCTTGGTCACCTCGACCGGAATGGCCTCGACCTCGGCTTCCTTGGCCTGGGCGTCACCCGGGCCGCCTTCGCCCTTCTTGCAGGCGGTCAACGCGGCGGCGAGGACAAGGGCGGCCGCGGCGGCGCGCAGTCCTGGACGGAAGGGGTGGCGAGTGGCCATGACGATATCCATGTGTTCGAGGGGCCCGGTGGGGGTGTGATCAGGTGTTGTATGCAAGTAGATCACCTGAACAGTCAGTCGCCATGCGCCGAAGGTCATGGGTACCGGCGGCGAGCTTGGACCCATGCGAGAAGCCGCAGGTTCCGGTCGCGTGAACACGCAGGCTATACTGCGGCCGCTTCATGACAGGCGCCGCCCTCACCGGCTGCGCCAGCATGACCAGCCCACTTACCGCGACCGACCCCGGACCACCGAATGATGCGCCCGCTGCCGCTAGCCGCCTGCCTTGCCCTGCTCACCGCCCTGCCCTTCGCCGCGCTCGCCCAGGGGGCCGCTCCGCCGGCTCCCGCGCCGGCCCCCGCCGAACCTGTCGCCGCTCCTGCGCCCGCCGCCCCGGCAGCGCCGGTCGGCAACGCCGAGACCGGACGCCAGCTGGCCTATACCTGCCAGGGCTGCCACGGCATCACCGGCTACAAGAACGCCTACCCGAGCTTCAAGGTGCCGCTGATCGGCGGCCAGTCCGCCGAATACCTGGCCCAGGCGCTGCACGAATACCAGCAGGGCAAGCGCAAGCACCCGACCATGCAGGCCCAGGCCCAGAGTTTCTCGGACCAGGACATCGCCGACATCGCCGCCTTCCTGTCCACCCTCAAGTAAGCAGCCGCCACCCATGCCGACAGCCGTGACCTCAACGCGTCTCGCCATCGCCCTGACCACCGCCCTGCTCCTGGCGGCCTGTTCCGGGCAGGACAGCTCCCATTCCGCCGCCGAAGGTGAAGCCCAGGCCGCGAAAAGCTCGTCGGCGGGCCTGCCTGACGGCCGCATCGCCGTGGGCGAGCAGCTCGCCAATGCCAAGGGCAAGGCCACCGGCCAGAGCTGCATCGACTGCCATGGCCCCGATGGCAATGCGCCGATCGATGCCGCCTACCCGAAGCTGGGCGGCCAGTACGCCGACTACATCGCCCACGCCCTGCAGCAGTACCGCAAGGGCGAGCGCCAGCATGCGCTGATGACGCCGCAGGCCACCGGCCTGAGCGACCAGGACATCGCCGACCTGGCTGCGTTCTTCGCCTCGCGTCCGACCCAGCTGCGCGACCTGCACGGCGTGCACTGAGTCTCAAGCACCCGCGTCACGAGCGAAGGCCCGCGAAAGCGGGCCTTCTGCTTTCCAGGCCACCCGCATGCGTGGGCGCGGATGGCCTGCATGGTCGCGGCATTGCCCGGCCACGGGCCGTGACAACAGGCCCCGCCCCGGCGCGGCACAATGCCCGCATGGCCAGCGCACCACCGCCCGCTTCACCCAAGCCCCGCCGCGAGCGCGGCAATCCGAGCCTGCGCGAGCGCTTCGACGCGTTGCGCAACCTGCCGCCGTTCCTGCGCCAGATCTGGCAGACCAGCCCCGCGCTGACCCTGGCCAGCCTCGGCCTGCGGCTGGTCCGCGCTCTGATGCCGGTGGTCATCCTGTACATCGGCAAGCTGATCATCGACGAGGCGATCCGGCTGGTCGGGCTCGGCCTGCAGTTCGACGGCCTGGGCGACGCCCTGTGCGGTGGCCAGCTCGACCACCTGCTGTGGCTGCTCGGCCTGGAGCTCGCGCTGGCGGTGGTGTCGGACCTCCTCGGGCGGCTGGTCAGCTATGCCGACGGCCTGCTCTCGGAGCTGTTCACCAACGCCAGCAGCGTGCGCCTGATGGAACACGCCGCCACCCTGGACCTGGAGGACTTCGAGGATCCGGACCTGCAGGACAAGCTGGACCGCGCCCGGCGGCTGACCATGAGCCGGATGAACCTGATGAGCCAGCTGTTCGGCCAGGCCCAGGACGCGATCACGGTGATCGCCTTCGCCACCGGCCTGCTGGTCTACGCGCCCTGGCTGATCCTGCTGCTGGCGGTCGCGCTGGTGCCGGCCTTCGTCGGCGAGGCGCACTTCAACGCCCTGGGCTACTCACTCAACTTCCAGTGGACGCCCGAACGCCGGCAGCTCGAATACCTCCGCCAGACCGGCGCCAGCGTGGAAACGGCCAAGGAGGTGAAGATCTTCAACCTCCATCGCTTCCTGATCGACCGCTACCGCGTGCTGGCCGAGAAGTTCTACCTCGCCAACCGCGCCCTGGCGCGCCGGCGCGCGCTGTGGGGCGCGATGCTGGCGGCGCTGGGCACGCTGGGCTACTACGTCGCCTACGGCTACATCGCCTGGCGCACGGTGAAGGGCGACTTCAGCATCGGCGACCTGACCTTCCTGGCCGGCAGCTTCCGTCGCCTGCGCCAGTTGCTGGAAGGCCTGCTGGTCGGGTTCTCGCAGGTCGCCGGACAGGCGCTCTACCTGGACGACCTGTACTCGTTCTTCGAAATCAGGCCGGAGATCGCCTCCAGGCCCGACGCCCTGCCCGTGCCGCGGCCGATCGCTCGCGGCTTCGCGTTCGAGAACGTCGGCTTCCGCTATCCCGGCGCCGAATCATGGGCGCTGCGCGGCCTGGAATTCGAGCTGCGCGCAGGTGAGGTACTCGCCCTGGTCGGCGAGAACGGCGCCGGCAAGACCACGCTGGTGAAACTGCTGGCACGGCTTTACGAGCCCGACGAGGGCCGCATCCTGCTCGACGGCCGCGACCTGCGCGATTACGACCTGGATGACCTGCGCGCCAACATCGGCGTCATCTTCCAGGACTTCGTCCGCTACCACCTGTCGGCCGGCGAGAACATCGGCGTGGGTCGGATCGAGGCCATGGAAGACGACACGCGCATCCGCGAGGCGGCGCGCCGGGCGATGGCCGACGAACTGATCGGCGCATTGCCGCAGGGCTACGACCAGGTGATCGGCCGTCGCTTCAAGAACGGCGTGGACCTCTCCGGCGGGCAGTGGCAGAAGCTCGCCATCGCCCGCGCCTACATGCGCGACGCGCAGGTCATGATCCTCGACGAGCCGACCGCGGCGCTGGACGCACGCGCCGAGTTCGAGGTGTTCCAGCGCTTCAAGGAGCTGTCGCACATGCGTACCGCGGTGCTGATCTCGCACCGCTTCTCCAGCGTGCGCATGGCCGACCGGATCCTGGTCCTGGCCGGCGGCAGGGTGGAGGCCAGTGGCACGCACCAGGAACTCATGGCCCAGGGTGGCCGTTATGCGGAGTTGTTCGAACTGCAGGCCGCCGGCTATCGTTGACGGCCCTTAGTCACGACAGGATGCCCGTCATGCGCCTGCCTTCCCGCACCGCCACCGTTTCGGCCCTCGCCTCCGCGCTCACCGTCGCCGCCCTGCTTTCGGCCTGCAAGCCGGCACAGGAGCCCGCGGCCACTCCGGGGCCTGCGACGGCAGAACCGGCGCGTACCGTCAGCAGCGAAAAGGGCGACCTTCAGCTGAGCGTGGTGGCCAGCGGCCTGTCGCATCCCTGGGCGCTGGCACCGCTGCCTGACGGTGGCTTCCTGGTCACCGAACGCGGCGGCAACCTGCGCCATGTGGCTGCCGATGGCAGCGTATCGGCGCCGCTGGCCGGCGTGCCGACGGTGGTCGCGCGCGGCCAGGGTGGCCTGCTCGACGTGGCCCTGGCCCCGGACTTCGCCCAGAGCCGGCGCATCTACCTGAGCTATGCGGAACCCGGCGACGGCGGCGTGTCGGGCACGGCAGCGGCCTACGCCACGCTCGGCGACACCGGACTCAGCGACGTGACGGTGTTCTACCGGCAGGAGCCCAAGGTCAACGCCGAGAACCACTACGGCTCGCGCTTCGCCTTCGACAACCAGGGCCATGTGTTCATCAGCCAGGGCGAGCGCACCATGCGCACGATGTCGCAGGAGCTGGACAAGCTGCAGGGCAAGCTGGTCCGGCTGAACCTCGATGGCAGCGTTCCGGAGGACAACCCCTTCGTCGGCCAGGCCGGCGCACGTCCCGAAATCTGGAGCTATGGCCATCGCAACTCGCAGGGCCTGGCGTTCGACCCACGCACCGGCAAGCTGTGGGAAGTCGAGCACGGTCCGCGTGGCGGCGACGAGATCAACCTGCCGCAGCCCGGCGCCAACTACGGCTGGCCGGTCGTCACCCATGGCATCAACTATTCGGGCCAGCCGATCCCCGAGGCAGTGGGCAAGGAAAAAGAAGGCATGGCCCCGGCCCACCACGTGTTCGAGGTTTCGCCGGGCCTGTCGGGCATGGCGTTCTACACCGGGCAACCGGGCAAGCCGTGGAACGACAGCCTGTTCCTGGGCGCCCTCGCACAGCGCAACCTGATCCGCCTGCAGCTGGACGGCGACCGTGTCGTGGGCGAGGAGCGCCTGCTGCAGGACGTCGGCGAGCGCATCCGCGATGTGCGCGTGGCCGCCGACGGCAACGTCTACCTGGTCACGGACGAGGAAGACGGCAAGCTGCTGAAGCTGGTACCGCCGCAGGGCTGAGCGGCCCACGGCGACGCTCCGTCGCCGGGCAGCCTGCCCGGCGCGGAGCCGGTATCCCGATCCCGCCCTGATCCTGCGCAAGGCCGCGGGACGGCGGTCGGCTACAATACGCAGCGAATATCCCCCTGCGCCCACGCCCCGATGTCCTCTGCCTACGGCACCGAAACGGTGCTCGACGTCCGTCACTGGACCGACGACTACTTCAGCTTCACCACCACGCGCGACGACGGTTTCCGCTTCGAGAACGGCCAGTTCGTGATGATCGGCCTGGCCACCGACAGCGGCAAGCCGCTGCTGCGCGCCTATTCGATCGCCAGCGCGAACTGGGAAGAGCAGCTGGAGTTCTTCAGCATCAAGGTGCCCAACGGCCCGCTGACCTCGCGCCTGCAGCACATCCAGCCCGGCGACACGGTGCTGGTCGGTCGCAAGCCCACGGGGACGCTGCTGATCAGCGACCTGCACGTGGGGCGCAACCTGTACCTGCTGGGCACCGGCACCGGCCTGGCGCCGTGGCTGTCGGTGGTCAAGGACCCGGAGACCTACGAGCGCTTCGAGCGCGTGGTCGTGTGCCACGGCGTGCGCAGCATCGGCGACCTGGCCTACCGCGACTATTTCGAGAAGGAACTGCCGAACCACGAGCTGCTCGGCGACGTCCTGCGCGAGAAGCTGCTCTATTACCCGGCAGTCAGTCGCGAGGCGTTCCCCAACCATGGCCGCCTGACCGACCTGATGGCCAGTGGCGAGATGATGCGCACCCTGGGCCTGGACCCGCTGGATGCGGAGCACGACCGCGCGATGATCTGCGGCAGCCCGCAGATGCTGGCCGACTTCCGCAGCCTGCTCGACGGACGCGGCTTCACCGCCTCACCGCGCATCGGCACCGCCGGCCAGTACGTGTTCGAGCGCGCCTTCGTCGAGAAGTAGCCCCGCGCGCCGCCCCAGGGCGCGTGCTGTGCGGGATCATGGAAGAAGTCGTTTCGCTGCCGCCGGACGAGGTCAAGGCGCGACCCTCGGCTACGGCCACCCGCCGCAGGGAGTCGAACCGGCCTCAACCGCTACGCGGCTCCGCCAGCGCCCGGTCGATATCCGAGGCGAGCGATTCGGGCTTCTGGTTCGGCGCATAGCGCGCCAGCACCCGGCCGTCGCGACCGACCAGGAACTTGGTGAAGTTCCACTTGATCGCACCATCGCCGAGGAAGCCGAGGAAGCCGCGCTTCTCTCGACGCAGCCACTGCCACAACGGGTGCGACCCGGGGCCGTTGACCTCGACCTTGGCGAACATGGGAAAGGTCACCCCGTAGTTCAGCGCGCAGAAATCGCGGATCTGCGCTTCATCGCCGGGCTCCTGGCGGCCGAACTGGTCGCAGGGGAATCCCAGCACCGACAGGCCGCGTTCGCCACGCTCCCGCCACAGCCGCTCCAGTCCCGCGTACTGCGGGGTGAAGCCGCAACGCGACGCCACGTTGACGACCAGCAGGACCTGGCCGGCGAATTCGGAAAGGGCGCGCTCGTGGCCGTCGATGTCGATCGCCGAGAAATCGTGGAAGCGGGTCATGGGGGATCGCGGTGGCCGGGACGCCGCAAGCATAGCCGGCCTCGTGCGGGGCCACGCGCGACGGCCCGATGCCCTACTCTTGGCGACGATCGTAGCCCCCGCCACAGGAGCCGTCATGCAGGCCCCTCACGACACCGCCCAGATGGCATCGCTCTACGTGCACATCCGCATCGTGCTCGGGATGATAGTCGGCCTGGGACTGACCCACCTGCTGCGCCATTTCGCCAACCTGATCGAGAACCCGAAACGCAAGCGCATCTACTGGGTGCACCTGGGCTGGGCGCTGTCGATGTTCCTGTTCCTGATCCATTTCTGGTGGTGGCAGTTCCGGCTGGGGCACCTGGTCGAATGGAACTTCAACCTGTACCTGTTCGTGACCCTGTACGCGTTGCTGCTGTACCTGCTGTGCGCGCTTGTGTTCTCCGACAGCGCCAGCGAATACCCCGATTACCGCGAATACTTCTATGCCCGCCGGCAATGGTTCTTCGGCCTGCTGGCGCTGGCCTATGCGGTGGACATGGTGGACACCTGGATCAAGGGACCGGCGTACTTCCACAGTTTCGGCAACGAGTTCCTGGTGCGGAACCTGGCCTACATCGTCCTGTGCGGCATCGCCATGCTGACCCGGAGCCCCCGGTTCCATGGCGCCTTCGTCAGCCTCGGACTGGCCTACCAGGCGGCATGGATCGCACGTCAATTTGAGACGCTCTGACGGTCGCCCCTGCCTTTCGTCACAGGCGCCGGCTCCCGGCCGCGGGTTAGATTCAGAGGAATCATCCCCGCAGGATCCGTTGTAATGAAGAAGACCGGCCTCTACCTGGCGCTCGCCGCCGCCCTTGGACTTGGCATGACCGCCTGCAACCGCACCGACGCGCCCGCCAGCGGCTCGGCCGCCACGGCCGAAACCGCCGCGCCGGCCACGCAGGACAACCCGTTCTTCGTGCAGAGCGACCTGCCGCTGCACTACCCGCACTTCGACCGGATCAAGGACGCCGATTTTGGCCCGGCCTTCGACGCCGGCATGGCCGAACAGCTGAAGGAAGTCGCGGCGATCGCCGACAATGCCGAGGCCCCGACCTTCGACAACACGATCCTGGCGATGGAGAACAGCGGCCAGGTCCTGGACCGCGCGGCCACGGTGTTCTTCAACCTGTCCAGCACCGACACCAACGACGCGCGCAAGAAGCTCGACGCCGACTACTCGCCGAAGTTCGCCGCCCACCGCGACGCGATCTACCTGGACGGGAAACTCTTTGCCCGCGTGCAGTCCCTGTACGACCAGCGCGAAGGCCTGGGCCTGGACGCCGAGGGCGTGCGCCTGGTCGAGCGCTACTACACCGACTTCGTCCGCGCCGGCGCCAAGCTGTCCGACGCCGACAAGGCGAAGTTGAAGGACATGAACGCCCAGCTGGCCACGCTGGGCACCCAGTTCGACCAGAACGTGCTCAACGAGGTCAATGCCTCCGCCGTGACCTTCGACAATGCCGAAGCACTGGCCGGCTCCAACGATGCCCAGGTCGCCGCCGCCGCCGACGAGGCCAAGAAGCGTGGCGTCGAGGGCAAGTACGTCGTCACCCTGCTCAACACCACCGGCCAGCCGCCGCTGACCTACCTGAGCAACCGCGACGCGCGGCAGAAGATCTTCGAGGCCTCCGTCGCCCGCGGCAGCCGCGGCAACGAGTTCGACAACACCGTGATCGTGTCCCAGGTGATGAAGCTGCGCGCCGAACGCGCCGCTTTGCTGGGCTTCCCGAACCACGCCGCCTATTCGCTGGCCGACTCGACCGCCAAGACCCCCGAGGCGGTCAACGACATGCTCGGCAAGCTGGCCCCGGCCGCGGTCGCCAACGCGACGCGTGAAGCCGCCGAGCTGCAGAAGATGATCGACCAGGAGCAGGCCGCCAAGGGCGAGCCGACCTTCAAGCTCGAGCCGTGGGACTGGGCGTTCTACAGCGAGAAGGTGCGCCAGGCCAAGTACGACTTCGACGAGTCCCAGCTCAAGCCGTACTTCGAGATGAAGAACGTACTGGAGAACGGCGTGTTCTTCGCCGCCACCCAGCTCTACGGGATCACCTTCAAGGAACGCACCGACCTGCCCAAGTATCGCGACGATACCTGGACCTACGACGTCTTCGACGCCGACGGCAAGCAGCTGGCGATCTTCATCTTCGACCCCTACGCGCGCGAGTCCAAGCGCGGCGGTGCGTGGATGAACGCCTACGTCTCGCAGTCCGGGCTGCGCGGCACCCAGCCGGTCGTGGCCAACCACCAGAACATCACCAAGCCGGCCGACGGCCAGCCCACGTTGCTGACCTGGGATGAGGTCACCACGATGTTCCACGAGTTCGGCCACGCGCTGCACGGCATGTTCTCGGACGTGGAGTACCCGTACTTCAGCGGCACCGCGGTGCCGCGCGACTTCGTCGAGTTCCCCTCGCAGGTCAACGAGATGTGGGCCGACTGGCCTTCGATCCTGGCCAACTACGCCAAGCACCACCAGACCGGCGAAGCGATGCCGCAGGCACTGCTGGACAAGGTCCTGGCCGCGAGCAAGTTCAACCAGGGCTTCGCGACCACCGAGTACCTGGGTGCGGCCATGCTCGACCAGCGCTGGCACCAGATCGGCGCCGACCAGGTGCCTGCCGCCGCCGGCGTGATGCAGTTCGAGGCCGATGCGCTGAAGGGCGACGGGATCTACTTCCGCCCGGTCCCGCCGCGCTATCGCACCCCGTACTTCAGCCACATCATGGGCGGCTACGCGGCCGGCTACTACGCCTACATCTGGTCCGAGGTGCTGGACGCCAACACCCAGGAGTGGATCCGCGCCAATGGCGGCCTGAAGCGCGAGAACGGTGACCGTTTCCGCGCCACCCTGCTCTCGCGCGGCGGCAGCAAGGACGCCCTGCAGCTGTTCCGTGACTTCGCCGGGCACGATCCGAAGATCGAGCCGCTGCTGGCCAAGCGCGGCCTGGATTCCGCGCCCCCGCGCTGATCCAGGTCCACCGCGGCATCGCACTGCGCCACCTTCGGGTGGCGCAGTCGTTTCCGGCCGCAGCCTTGTCCGTGCGCACCCGGGGTTTTCCACAGGCAGTGTGGATGATCGCTGCACGAAGCTGTGGATAAGCGGCGACGCCGCAGGCGTGGCGGGGCTGTCAAGATGGTTGGCGCTTTTTTGGCCACGGGATCCGCACCGCTCTGCCCGGCGTGCTTGCGCATGTGCAAAGCGGCACTCCGCCCGGCAGGCGAACGAAGCGGAAAAGAGGCGCGCTGCATGTCCGGACCGCAGACGTCGACGCTGTATCCGCCGGCATGCTCAGCGCGGAGCGACGTACCCGCCCGGCACCCCGCGTGGCGACATCACCACCTGCCACAACTGGGTCCGGCGGCTGCGGAAAGCCGCCATCGACGCGGACAGATAGAACCGCCACATCCGCCTGAAGCGTTCGTCGTAGCGCGGGTCCAGCCGGTCCCAGGCCGCTTCGATGTTCGCGCGCCACGCCTGCAAGGTGCGGTCGTAGTCGCTGCCGAAGTTGTGCCAGTCCTCGACCACGAACAGGCCCTCGCTGGCCCGTGCCACCTGCGCGGCGGACGGCAACATCGAATTGGGAAAGATGTAGCGCGCGATCCACGGGTCGGTGTGGTTCGAGGATATGTTCCCGCCGATGGTATGCAGCAGGAACAGCGCCTGGTCGGGCAGGCAGCGCCGCACCACTTCGAAGTAGCCGCGATAGTTGCGGACGCCCACGTGCTCGAACATGCCAATCGAGAACGCCGCGTCGAACGGCTCGCGCAGGTCGCGGTAGTCCTGCAACCGGATCTGCACCGGCAAACCGGCGCACAGCCGCCTGGCGTAATCCGCCTGCGCCTGCGAGATGGTTACCCCGACACCGCTCACCCCATACCGCTCGACCGCATACTTCAGCGCCTCGCCCCAGCCGCAGCCGATGTCGAGCACGCGCATGCCAGGCCGCAGCTCGAGCTTGCGGCAGACCAGGTCCAGCTTGGCTTCCTGCGCTGCATCCAGCCCGTCAGCTTCGCGCCAGTATCCGCAGCTGTAGACCAGCCGGCGCCCGAGCATGGCCGCGTAGAGGTCGTTGCCCAGGTCGTAGTGCCGGCGACCGACCTCGCCACTGCGTCCCCGCGACTGGCGGTTCGACAGCCGGGCCAGCAGCGCGTCGCCGATCTCGGCCAGGCCGTGCACGCGCTGGTCCAGTCGCGCCTGCATCAGCTGGCACAGGAGGCCATCCAGCGAACGCGCATCCCACCAGCCATCCATGTATGACTCGCCCAGCCCCAGCGAACCCTGCGCCAGCAGCCGCGTGTAGAGGTGCTCGTCGTGGACCTGCAGATCCCAGTCGCGGTTGCCGCCGATGCGCACCCCGGCCTCGCCCAGCAGCGCCTCGATCCGGCGGCGTGCGCGGGAATCGGCGCCCGGCATGGCACGCCTACTCCACGAACAGTCCGCGGACGCCCTCTGCCAGGTGCGGCCGCAGTACCGCGGCGGGCACCTCGACGTTCTGCACGCCATCGGCATAGGGACCGACCTGGTAGGGCGGGAACACGAAACGCAGGGCCGCGATACGGCCATCTGCGGCCGCCACCGGTTCGAACTGCGCGAAGTTCTGCGGCTGCGGCTCGGTGCCCTGGTCGATCATCTTCAGTGCCGTGGACAGCAGGCGCTGGCGATCGGCCGGGTCCAGGGCCTCGTCGGCGGCACGGGTGTGCGCGGCGGCACCGAGCTGTTCGCCGATGTAGTCGGCGACCGGGCGCCAGTCGGCCGGCGTGGCCAGCAGGGAGTCGGAGGTCAGCATGCGCTGCTCGCCCGGCAGCCAGACGAAGCGCGCCACGAGTGGCTGGCCGTGGGCGCCGCCGGTGTACAGGCTGCCATCGGCGGCCACCGCGACCACATCGGCGGTCCGCATCAGCTCGCGGAACCCGAGCGACAGTTCGTAAGGCGCCGTCGGTGCGGCATCCAGCCCGCCGACCGCCTGCATCAGCTCGGCACGCGAGGCCTCGGCATAGTCATGCAGCGCCTTGGCCAGTCCCGGATCGGCCGCGGCGGCGGGTGGATAGCTGATCCCGACCACGTAGCGCGGGTCGGTCTCGATCACGTCGACCAGCCCGGGCGCTGCCGTAGCGGCCGGCTCCGGAGCCGCGGCGATGCCATCGGTACCGGCTGCGGCCGCCGGCGAAGCGGGCGTTTCCGTCACCGGCGCCGCATCGCGCTGGCAGGCTGCCATAGCGACGAGCAACAGCGCCGTGGCGGCCGTGCGACGGTTGAGGGCGGCAGGTTTCATGAGGTACTCCCCGGTGCATGGGCGGGAACCTGGAGGACCAGGCGCGCCGGTCGTAGGTTCAGGCGGCGAGCAAGTCAGTGTATTCCGGATGCCGGGTGATCCAGACCTCCGCATAGGAACAGGCCGGGAGCACCCGCCACCCTGCCCCACGGGCGTGCTCGAAGGCGGCCTGCACCAGCCGGCCGGCAATGCCTCGGCCGCCGATTGCGGCGGGCACGCCGGTATGGTCGATCACCATGACCTGACCGCCGCCCACCGGACCTGCGTCCCGCAGGTGGTAGGTCAGCTCGGCCTCGTGCCCGTCGTCCAGCAGGCGGAAGCGCTGGCGGGCGGGGTCGTGGTGGATGGGCGACGGCGATTCGGTCATGGCGGCTCCGGGAGGACGGCAAAAGGCGACGCAGTACGTCACATTCTGGCGTCCGGCCCTGCAAAGCAGGGTGACGACATTGCTGAACGAGGGGATACGGGGCCCCTGGAGGGTTGGCACGGGTTATGCGTTGGTTCATCCATCGGAATTCGACGCCCAGTTTGCAAGGAGCCTCAGCCATGAACGCATTCGAACATTCCAGCCCGAACGATTTCTCCAGCGACTTCTCCCTGCTCGAAGGCCTCTACCAGCTCGTGGTCAACGGCCACACCGATGGCTGGGAGTTCGAGCAGCTCGATAGCGTGGTCTACGAGCGACTCAAGAGCGCCTACTCGGTCGTCGCCTGACACAGCTGCAAGGGGGAGGACGGAGCGCGGAACACGCGATCCGTCCGGGGGCAGTCCCGTCGGCGGCGGGGCTGCCCTTTTTATTTCACCGGTGGTCGCGCTTGCGCTGGTTGCGCCGGTCGTGGGTGCTGCTGCTGCCATGGATCGCCCGCATCCGGCTTTCGCCGGCGTGCAGCTCCTGGAGCTTCGCCTCCACGTCCGCCGGCGCATGGCCGTCGCTGCTGGCTGCGTGCGCAGCATGCGGCTCTTCCAGCATCCGCCACGGCGGCGTGTGGCGCGCCTGTTCCTGGTGGGCCTGCAACAACTCACGGGTCCGCGCCAATGCCAGTTCGGGCGTCAACGCCGGGGCGCGCGGGCGACGGCCCGGGCGCGGTGCAGCAGGCTTGTTCGCGGCACGCGTGCGCGCGGCTGGCGTCTTCGCCACCGGAGCGGCCTGAAGCGTCGCGGCAATCGCCTTCTTCGCCGCCACTTTGCCCGCGACCGGCTTCCTGGCCGCCGTCTTGCGGGCGACGGCCTTCTTCGGCGCCGTCTGCCGGGCCGTGACCTTCTTCGCTGCGACCTTCTTCGCTGCGACCTTCTTCGCTGCGACCTTCTTCGCTGCGACCTTCTTGGTCGCGACCTTCTTGGTTGCGACCTTCTTGGTTGCGACCTTCTTGGTCGCGACCTTCTTCGTTGCAACCTTCTTCGTTGCAACCCTCTTCGCCGGCGCCTTCCTGGCCGCACCCTTCGCCGCAGCCTTGCGTTTCGCAGCGACCTTGGTCGGTGCCGCCTTCTTCGCGACCCGCTTGGCAACCTTCGTCGCGACAGGCTTGCGGTCCATCGACTTTTTGGCTGCAGGCGCCTTGACCGCCACCCTCTTCACGGCCGCCTTCCGCGCCGCCGGGGTCGCTCCGGCGGTCTTCCGGCCAGCGACGGCCTTCGATGCCGGTGCGCGTTTCGTCGCGGCCTTCCTGGCCACCTTCTTCGCCGCCTTGCGCATCGGCGCAACGGTCTTGGACGTGCGGGTCTTGCTGGTCGGGGTTCGCGTGCTCCGGGTTGCCATCTCCGCCTCCATCAACGTGGGTACGGGACACCGTTGCACGCCCGGCATTCACGCCGGGTGAGCGTGGCGCATCAACCGAAACGCGGATTCAGCAGCTGCTCCAGGAAGACCTCCCACACCCGCGGCTCCATCGCCAGCATGAATATCACGCCGAACGCCGCACCGGCCAGGTGCGCACTGTGGTTGATCCGGTCGCCGCCCTTGCGGTCCATCCAGATGCTGTAGCCGACGTAGAAAACCGCGTACAGGATCGCCGGCGCCGGAATGAAGAACACGAAGATCAGCGACCACGGCGAAAGCAGGATGAAGGCGAACAGCACCGCCGACACCGCGCCCGAGGCGCCCAGGCTGAAGTAGCTGGGGTTCTTCTGGTTCTTCAGGTAGCTCGGCAGGATCGAGACCACCAGGGCCGCCAGGTAGAACAGCGGATAGGTCAGCGGGCTGCCGGTGATCTTCAGCATCACCTGTTCGATCATCCGCCCGAAGAAGAACAGGGTGACCATGTTGAACAGCAGGTGCGGCAGGTCCGCGTGCAGGAAGCCGTAGCTGACCAGGCGCCAGTATTCGTGGCGCTTGGACACGGCCGGCGGCCACAGGATCAGCCGGTCGACCACGCGGCGGTCCTTGAACGCCAGCCACGACACCAGCGCGGTGATCGCGATCAGGACGAGGGTCACGGGAGACGACATGGGAGTCCTCAGGCGATCCGGTAGTTGTCCTGCATCGGATAGCGGCGCGCGTAGGCGGCGAACGCCAGCGCGGCCACGAACGCGAAGCCGGCGAAGAAGAACATCAGGAACGCGTTCTCGCTGAGCCCGGTGCCGGCGATGCGGCTCAGCACCGCCTCGTTGCGCACACCGAAATTGGTCAGCAGTACCCAAAGGCTGCCGAAGGTGCTGGTCAGGTACCAGAAGGCCATGATCACGCCCTTCATCGCGTGCGGCGCCTGGCTGTAGGCGAACTCAAGCGCGGTGGCCGAGACCAGCACCTCGCCGAAGGTCAGCAGCAGGTAGGGCAGGGCCTGCCAGGTCAGCGAGACCTGCTCGCCGCCGTCCAGCCACAACTGCAACGCGCCGGCCACGATCCACGACACGCCGGAAATGGCGATGCCCCACCCCATCCGCCGCAGGGCGGTGGGCTCCCAGCCCATGCGGCGCAGGAGCGGATAGAGCACGATGTTGTTGAACGGGATCAGCAGCATCACCAGCAACGGGTTCAGCGCCTGCATCTGTGCCGCGTCCTGGATCAGCCAGCTCGGCCACCAGGTCGACGCGTGCGGGATGACCATCTCCCGGCCCTGGATGATCCAGGTCGAGGCCTTCTGGTCGAACAGCGACCAGAACGGGGTCACCAGCGCGAACACGATCAGGATCCGCAGCACCGCGCGCACGCCGTCCACCGCCGCATCCGGATGCGCGCCGCGCGCGCGCTCCAGCTGCATCGACGCGCCCCAGCCGCCCAGCGCGATCACCACGCCCAGCGCCAGGCAGGCGGAGATCACGAAGCCGAAGTCCGGCCACCACGACGGCGCCAGTCCACCGAGCGAAAGCGCCCACAGCCCCAGCAGCGCCACGGCCAGCACCACGCCCGACATCGCCACCGCATGGCCCGGACGGCCGCGCCCGGGCGCCTGCGCGCGCAGCGCGGTCTTGACCACTTCGAAGAAACTGTGCGGATCGTTGCCCGAGGGCGGCACGTTGACGTAATGCCGGCGTCCGAGCCAGAACACGAAGGTGGCGATGAACATCAGCACGCCGGGGATGCCGAAGGCGACCGCCGGGCCCCAGTGGCGCAGGAACAGCGGCGCCAGCAGGGAAGCGAAGAACGAGCCGAAATTGATGATCCAGTAGAACGCGTCGAAGACGACCTTGGCCCTGGACTTGTTGCTCTGGTCGAACTGGTCGCCGCAGAACGACACCACCAGCGGCTTGATGCCTCCCGAGCCCAGCGCGATCAGGAACAGGCCGGTGTAGAAGCCGGTCGCGTTGTTCTCGAACATCGCCAGGCAGGCATGGCCAGCGCAGTAGATCAACGAGAACCAGAGGATCGTGTGGTACTTGCCGAAGAACCGGTCCGACAGCCAGCCGCCGAGCAGCGGGAAGAAGTACACGCCGATGACGAAGGTGTGGAAGATGTCCTTGGCGGCGCCGTCGCGCTGGGGTCCCTCGGGCAGGTAGGCCAGCAGGATCGAGCTGATCAGGAACGGCACCAGGATGTTGCGCATCCCGTAGAAGCTGAAGCGCTCGCAGGCTTCGTTGCCGATGATGTAGGAGATCTGGCGCGGCATGCGCCCTTGGTCCGCGGTCGTCGTGCTCATCTAGGTCGTGCTGCAAAAGAAGTCGAGGGTACCTGATCGCCCTGCCCCACCGGAACCGCCCGGCCGTGCGGCGGGCCGCGACCACTGCCCGCGCCGCGTCGTGCTGGCATCATGGCGCCATCCCGCACTGGTGCCGCCGATGTCGCCTCGCTCCCGCCTGATGTCCCGCCCCGTGGCGGCCTGCCTGGCCCTCGCCGGCCTGGCTTGCGCTTTCGACGCGCCCGCCTGGGCCGCGGCCGCCGCCGAGCCGCTTTCGACCGTGTCCGAACGCTCCGGCTTCCAGCGCACCGGCCGCTACGACGAGGTCGCCGCGCTGGCCGCCGCCTTCCAGGCCCGCTATCCGGACCGGGTCGTAGCGCGCAGCTTCGGCACCACGCCGGAAGGCCGCCCGATGCAGATGCTGGTCGTGACCGCGACCGGCGCCTTCGACCCCGCTGAAGCCCGCCGCCGCGGCCTGCCCGTGGTGCTGGTCCAGGGCGGCATCCACGCAGGCGAGATCGACGGCAAGGATGCCGGCTTCCTGGCGATGCGCCAGATCCTGGAAGGCGAGGCCGCTCCGGGCGTGCTCGACAAGGTCGTGTGGCTGTTCGTGCCGGTGTTCAACGTCGACGGCCACGAGCGTTTCGGCGCCTGGAACCGTCCCAACCAGCGCGGCCCGGTGGAAATGGGCTGGCGCACCACCGCGCAGAACTTCAACCTCAACCGCGACTACCTGAAAGCCGACGCGCCGGAAATGCGGGCGATGCTGCGCCTGGTCCAGGAATGGGATCCGCTGGCCATGGTCGACCTGCACGCCACCAACGGTGCCCAGTTCGAGCACGACATCTCGTTCCAGGTCGAGCCGCTGCACGCCGGCGACCCGGCCCTGCGCAAGGTCGGCCGCCAGTGGCGGGACGCGGTGATCGCCGATGCGGCGCGCGAGGGTTCGCTGCCACTGGGGTTCTACCCCTCGTTCGTGGTCCAGGACGATCCCGCGTCGGGCTTCGAGGACGGCGTGGCGCCGCCGCGCTTTTCGCACGGCTATTTCCTGCTGCGCAACCGGCTGGGCATGCTGGTCGAGACGCACTCCTGGAAGCCCTACCCCGAGCGCGTGCGCAGCACCCGCAACGCGATCGTCTCGGTGCTGGAGCAGATGGCGCTGCATGGCGCGCAATGGCGGCGCACGGCGCTGGAGGCCGATGCGCGCGCAACCCGCCTTGGCGGGCAGGACGAGCCGCTGGCGTGGAAGGCAACCGCTGAATCGCGCACCGTCGATTTCCGCGGCTACGCCTACACCCGCACGCCGTCGGACGTCTCCGGCGCGCTGATGACCCGCTACGACGAAACCACCCCCCAGGTCTGGCGCGTGCCGTTGCGCGACCACGTGGTTCCCGCGCTGACGGCCACCGCGCCCAGGGCCGGTTATCTGGTCCCACCGGCCTGGGTGGCATTCGTGCAGCCCGCGCTGGAAGCCCATGGTGTTTCCTTCCGCCGCCTGGAAGCGACATGGCCGGATGCACCGGTCCAGGCTTTCCGCGCCGGCACCTCCAAGACCGACGCCACCTCCACCGAAGGCCGCCAGCGGCTGGCGCTGGCGGGCGGCTGGAAAGACGAGCCGCGCGACATCGGCCCCGGCGCGCTGTTCGTCCCGGTCGACCAGCCGCTCTCGCGCCTGGTGCTCGCCCTGCTCGAGCCGCAGGCGCCCGATTCGCTTGCCGCCTGGGGCGGTTTCAACATCGCGTTCGAACGCAAGGAGTACATGGAAGACTACGTCGCCGAGGACGTGGCCCGGAAGATGCTGGCCGCCGATCCGGCGCTGCGCGCGGAATTCGAACGCCGCGTGGCCACCGACCCGGCGTTCGCCGCCGATCCGGCCGCACGCCTGGATTTCTTCTACCGACGGCACACGGCCTGGGACGAACGCTACGGGCTGTATCCTGTCCTGCGACTTGACCAGCCGCCACCGGCCCGCTGACCGCGTCGAGGACGCCATGGACCGCCTGCATCGCGTCGCCGCCAGCCTGCTGGTGTACTCGGGCCTGCTGCTGTGCGCCGCGCCCCTGCCCGCGCTGGCAGGGGCCCTGGAGCACGGCACGACGGCGCCGGCCGATGCGGCGCCCGGGTTCAGCGTGGTCACCCTCAACCTGCACCACGACCGCGACGACTGGCCGCGTCGACGCGTCCAGATCGTGGAGACCCTGCGACGCCTGCAACCCGATGCGATCGCGCTGCAGGAAGTACTGCAGCACGAAAGCCTGCCGAACCAGGCCACTTGGCTGGCACGCGAGCTCGGTTACCAGTCGCACTTCGTGACCACCGACCCGCCCAGCCACAAGCGCCGCTACGGCATCGCCCTGCTGACCCGCACGGAGATGCTGGAGGACGGTGAAACGATGCTGCATCCGCTGGAGGACCATCGCACCGCCGGATTCGCGCGCGTGATGGTCGGCGACCAGCCGTTGAACCTGTACTTCACGCACCTGTACTGGGCCCCCGACGGCGCCGCAACGCGCACCCAGCAGCTCGCCGACCTGCTCGCGTACGTCGATGCCACGGCCGGCGACGCGCCCTCCCTCATTGCCGGCGACTTCAATGCCGACGCGACCGCGCCCGAGCTCGATGCGCTGCATGCGGGCTGGGAGGACGCCTGGGGCACGCTGCATCCCGACGCGGATGTCGCCGCATCGAGCACGCTCAATCCGGCCTACTTCAGCGTACCGGCGCGCGTGGACCATGTATTCGCGCAACGCGGACGCCTGCGGCCGGTCGAAGCCGAACTGCTCTTCGCCGAGCCCGATGCCGATGGCACGTGGGCTTCGGACCATCGTGGCCTGCTGGTCCGCTTCAGCCTGGCGACCGACGCGGAGCCGGCGGCCGAACCGGAAACACCCTGATCCTGCGTGCTGCGGCTCACGGTTTAATGTTTCGCATACATCGCCTTCGCGCCGGGCATGCGCTTGCTCGGCGACGCTGTGGACCCCCATTCGCAGGAACCGCACACGATGAGCCACCTCACCGGCAAGCGCATCGCCATCCTCGCCAGCGACGGATTCGAGGAATCGGAGTTGCTCGAGCCGATGCGCGCCCTGCGCGAACACGGGGCGCAGGTCGACGTGGTGTCGCCCGAGCGCGGTCCGATCCAGGGCTTCCGCCATTTCGATCGTGGCCAGACGGTTCCGGTCGACCGCGACCTGGCCGACGCACGTGCCGCCGACTACGACGCGCTGGTCATTCCCGGGGGGCTGTTCAATCCCGACGCGCTGCGCCACGACGAAGACGCACTGCGCTTCACCCGCGACTTCTTCAACGATGGCAAGCCGGTGGGCGCGATCTGCCACGGCCCGTGGGTGCTGGTCGATGCCGGCGTGGTCCAGTCACGCGAGATGACCTCGGTCCCCAACATCCATCGCGACCTGGAGAATGCCGGGGCCCGCTGGGTCGATCGCGAAGTGGTCGTCGACCAGGGGCTGGTCACGAGCCGTACGCCGAAGGACCTGCCGGCGTTCTGCGCGAAGCTCGTGGAGGAGATCGCCGAAGGCCGCCACGCGCAGCCGGCGGCGTCAGCATGAGTGGCGGTGCTGCTGCGACGCGCCTGGCCGCCATGGCCTCGGGCGCAGGCCTGATCCTGGTGCTGGCGGCCGGATGCCGGCCTGCCGAACCCGAAGCGGTGGTCCCGCGCCCCGCTGCGCAGGCCAGTCCGCCGGCACCGGCGCCCGTACAGCCCACGGCCTCGGCCACCGCCGCGCCCAATCCGGGCACCCCGGTCGAATCCCACTGGCAATGCGGCGACCAGCGCGTGGCCGCGCGCCTGGATCCCGCCTCGCAGACGCTGACCCTGATCCACGAGCGCGGCCAGCTCGCGCTGCCGCAGTCGGTGGCCACCTCAGGGACCCGCTACGCGGACGAGAACGGCAACGAGTTCCGGAGCGGGGAAAGCGGCGCCACGCTCACGCTGTCCGGTACGCCGGCACGCGAATGCAGCCAGGTGACGAACGGCGCCAGCGGCTGAGCCGACAGGCGCCGCGCCTTTGCGTACACAGGCCAGGCACATGCCGCGCTCCGCGTCGTCCCGGTTTCGGCCAGGACGGGCTGTCGTGCAGCAGGGAGAGTGCGATCAGGCCGCGGTGGATGCGCGCAGCGCGGCGATCCGCTCCGGCAGCGGCGGATGGCTCATGAACAGCTTGCGCAGGCCCTGGCCCATGCCACCGGCGATGCCGAACGCTTCGACCTGGGCCGGCAGCGTGCTCTGGCCATGGTTCTGCGAGAGCCTTTCCAGCGCCGCGATCATCTTCTGCCGCCCGGCCAGCTGCGCGCCGCCGGCATCGGCGCGGAACTCGCGTCGCCGCGAGAACCACATCGCGATCATGGTCGCGAACAGGCCGAACACCATCTCCAGCACCATCACGATGCCGAAGTAGGCCAGCCCGCGGCCGCCACCCTCGCGGTTGCCGGACAGGAAACTGTCGACGATGCCGCCGACCACGCGCGCGAGCACGATCACGAAGGTGTTGAGCACGCCCTGCAGCAGGGCCATGGTCACCATGTCGCCGTTGGCGACGTGCGCGATCTCATGGCCGAGCACCGCCTCGGCCTCGTCGGCCTGCATCTGCCGCAGCAGGCCGGTGGACACCGCCACCAGGGCGTTGTTGCGGTTGGCGCCGGTCGCGAACGCATTGATCTCCGGCGCGTCGTAGACCGCGACTTCGGGCATTCCGATGCCGGCCGCCTGCGCCTGGCGCTGCACGGTCGCCAGCAGCCAGCGCTCGGTTTCGTTGCGCGGCTCGGTGATCACCTGGGCGCGGGTCGCGCGCTTGGCCAGCCACTTGGACATCAGCAGTGAGACCAGGGAGCCGCCGAATCCGAACAGCGCAGCCATCACCAGCAGGCCGCCCATCTGGTTCGGATTGACCCCCAGGAACGACATGATGATGCCGGCCAGGAACAGCACGGCCAGGTTGGTGGCAAGGAACAGGGCGATACGACTGAACACGGGCAAGTCTCCGCAATTGGCTTGTCGCCGCCGTAATGGGTGCGCTGCGGCTTGAAATCAAGCCACGGCCGCCGCGACCATGGCATCGATGCACGACCCGGCGCCCCCGACCCCTTTGCTTTCCTCCACCCGCCTGCCCAACGCGCATGGCTACCGGGGCCGCTTTGCGCCCTCGCCCACCGGTCCCCTGCACATGGGCTCGCTGCTGGCGGCGCTGGGCAGCTGGCTGCTGGCGCGCCAGGCCGGGGGCGAATGGCTGGTGCGGATCGAAGACCTCGATCCACCGCGGGAGGTGCCCGGGGCCAGCGACCTGCAACTGGCGACCCTGGCGGCGTTCGGGCTGGAGCCGGACCAGCCGCCGGTGCGGCAGAGCGACCGCCATGCCCTGTACCGCGATGCGCTGGATCGCCTGCTCGCCGCCGGCCACGCCTTTCCCTGTTCCTGCACCCGCAGCGACCTGACGACGCAGGGCGGCATCCACCGGCAGTGCGTGGCCACCGTCCCGCGGCCGCATCCCGCGTTCCGCCTGCGCGTGCACGACGCCGGCCTCACCAGCTTCGAAGACGGACTGCAGGGCGAGGTGCGGCAGGATGTCGCCAGCGAGGTCGGCGACTTCGTCCTGCTTCGCGCCGATGGCTACTGGGCCTACCAGCTGGCGGTCGTGGTCGACGACGCCGCGCAGGGCATCACCGATGTCGTCCGCGGTGCCGACCTGCTCGACTCCACCCCACGCCAGATACTGCTGCAGCGTGCCTTGGACCTGCCCACGCCGCGCTACCTGCACCTCCCTCTGGTGCTGGACGCCGATGGACGGAAGCTCTCCAAATCCAGCGCCGCACTGCCGGTGGACCCGGCCGATCCCCTGCCCGCGCTGCGCCTGTGCTGGGCCCTGCTCGGCCAGGACCAGGCACCATTGCGGGGCGCCAACAGCCCCGATGCACTGCTGCGGTGCGCGCTCGCGCACTTCGATGGTTCACGGCTTCCGGCGCGCTTGCACTTTCATGAAGCTGCCACTACAACGGGATCGACGGATCCTGAATAGACCTGAATACCCTCGGGAGGGGTTGACCATGAGCAGTCGCGTCGCACTCGTCACGGGCGGCACCGGTGGTATCGGCACTTCAATCTGCAAGAAGCTCGCCGACATGGGCCACAAGGTCGCCACCAACTACCGCAATGAAGAACGGGCCAAGGCCTGGCAGGCGCAGATGAAGGCCGACGGCTACGACATCGTCCTGGTCAAGGGCGACGTCACCTCGCCGGACGAGGCGCAGGCGATGGTCAGGGAGGTCGAGCAGTTGCTTGGGCCGGTCGAGATCCTGATCAACAACGCCGGCATCACCCGCGACGGCACCTTCCACAAGATGAAGGCCGACCAGTGGAACGACGTGATCAACACCAACCTCAACTCGGTGTTCAACGTCACCCGCCCGGTGATCGACGGCATGCGTGATCGCAAGTGGGGCCGGATCATCCAGATCAGCTCGATCAATGGACTCAAGGGCCAGTACGGCCAGGCCAACTACGCCGCCGCCAAGGCCGGCATGCACGGCTTCACCATCTCCCTTGCGCGCGAGAACGCCAAGCTCGGCATCACCGTGAACACGGTCTCGCCCGGTTACGTCGCCACCGACATGGTGATGGCGGTGCCGGAGGACGTGCGCGCCAAGATCGCCGCGGACATCCCGACCGGCCGCCTGGGCAAGCCCGAAGAGATCGCATACGCGGTCGGTTTCCTGGTCGACGAGCAGGCCGCCTGGATCACCGGCTCCAACCTGGATATCAACGGCGGCCACCATATGGGGTGGTAGCCGTCAAGGCGGACCTGCGGCAGTTGCATGCGCTGCTGCGGTGCGCCATGCTCGGCGCCACTTGAAGTCCGTCTGCGAGCGCTCGATGGCTGCCATCCGCATCATCAAGAAATATCCGAACCGTCGGCTCTACGACACCGAGATTTCCAGCTATATCACCATCGAGGACGTGCGCCAGCTCATCCTCGACGGCGAGTCGTTCGAGGTCCGCGACGCCAAGAGCGGCGACGACCTCACCCGCTCGGTCCTGCTGCAGATCATCGCCGAGCAGGAGCAGGACGGCGAGCCGATGCTCTCCACCCAGCTGCTGAGCCAGATCATCCGCTTCTACGGCGACTCGCTGCAGGGCTTCATGGGCAACTACCTCGAGCGCAGCATGACGCTGTTCCTCGAGCAGCAGCAGACCTTCCGCCAGCAGATGGGCAACCTGCTCGGGCAGACGCCGTGGACGGCGATGAACCAGCTGACCGAGCGCAACCTGGAAATGTGGCAGGACTTCCAGCGCGGGCTGGCCGGCAACCTGGGCCGGCCCACCGGCACGGCCGCCCCGCGCGGCGAACCGGAACGTGGCACCGGCACCGGTACGGGCGGCAAGCCGCGGCGCTGAACCAGGCCATCGCGCGCCCGGCCGCACCGGCTGGCGGCGCGCACGCTCCCTCGCAAGACATCACGCTCGCTCGCATACCTGTCCGGCCGACCAGCCCCACGGGCCGGTCGCGGCCGTGCCTGCCTTTACTGCCGGCAGAAGCTCTGCCGGTATTCCAGCGCCTTGGGCATGAGCGACTGCAGGGTCTGGATGCGGGTGCCGGGGTTGGGATGGGTCGAGGAGAACTCGGGCGGCGCCTGGCCACCGGAGGATTCGCTCATCCGCTCCCAGAGGCCGATCGCCTCGTTGGGGTCGTAGCACGCCGCCGCGGCCAGCATCAGCCCGACCTCGTCGGCCTGGGTCTCGTGGGTGCGCGCATACGGCAGCAGGTAGCCGTAACCCATCGCCGCCATCACCATCTGCTGCTGTTGCGGATCCATGCCGCTGGCCGCGCCCGCCATCTGCCCGATCTGCGCCAGCTTCTGCTGGCTCATCCGCTGCGCGCCGTGGCGCAGCAGCGCATGGGCGATCTCGTGGCCCATCACCACCGCCATCGCGTCCTGGCTCTGTGCCACGGGAATCAGGCCGGTGTAGACGGCCATCTTGCCGCCGGGCAGGCAGAACGCATTGGCCTGCTCGGAGGGAATCACGTTGACGTCCCACTCGAACTCGCGCCAGTGCTCCGGCGCAGCCATGCCGTGCTCGGCGGCCAGCGCCGCGGTGACCTCGGGGACCTTCTCGATCAGGCGCTGCGCGATCGCGGTGATCTGCTGCGCGGTCTGGTCGGTCCTGGGTAGCGGCTGCTCCTGCGACAGGATCTCCTGGTAGGCCTGCAGGCCCATCGCGCGTTCCTGCTCCGGCCCGATCGAGCCGTCGATCAGCACCGTTTCGCCGGTATACGGATCCTCGGTGCGATTGGAGAAGTAATAGCAGCCGCCGTAGACCAGGAACCCGAGCAGGATCAGCCAGCGCAGGTTGCCGATGCCGCCGCCACGCCGCCGCGGAGCCTGCCCTTCGCCGGAACCGCCGAACGGATCGTTGCGCATTCTTCCCTCCTGCCTCAGATGCCGCGCACCAGGCGAAAGCCGATGCGCGCGCTGGTCATGTCCGAATCCATCGGTGCCCGCCATGCCGACCGGGTCTGCGCCGGCGATCCGGCCCAGACGCCTCCACGCACCACGCGCGAACGACACCCGGGATTGAACCACGCCGCACCGTCCGCAGGCGCCCGCCGGTAGCTGGCGTGCCAGCAGTCGGCGACCCATTCGCTGACATTGCCGGCAAGGTCGTGAAGACCCCATGCATTGGGCTCGAAACGCCCGGCGGGCGCCGGGCCCCAGTAGCCGTCGCCGAAGCCGACGAAGGCGTTGTTCCAGGTCCGTCCGCCCGGCGAGACGTCGTTCCCGCCGGCGAAGTTGCCGCTGCCTTCCGGCGGCACGGCCGCGTTCCCCCACGGGAAGCGGGCCGGCTCGCCGGCGCGCAGCGCGTACTCGAACTCGGTCTCGCTCGGGAGCCGGTAATGCCGACCGGTCTGGTCCGAAAGCCAGGCCGCATAGGCCTCGGCATCGCGCACGCTCACGTGCAGTACCGGGTCGCCCTGCCCGGCCGGCCGGCCGTCGTATCCCGAACGCCAGTCCGCGCCACTGCGCCGGGCGAAGTTGCCGCTGCGTTCGTCGTACACGATCGAGTTGCCTCGCCGGGTCGCGCGCGGCCGTGCACCGGCCTGGGCGACGAAGCGGCCGAACTCGGCCACGGTCACTTCGGTCAGCGACATGGCGAAGCCACGGTCGAAACGCACGTAGTGCACCGGCCGCTCCGCGTCAGACGAGTCCGGCTCGCTGTCCGGCGCGCCCATATGGAAGGCGCCGTGCGGCACCACCACCATCTGCGGCCCGCGACTGCCATCGGCCAGCGCGTCGGTGAACACCTGGCCCGGGCGGAACGCGCCGTAGTGCGTGGCCAGGTCGATGCGCTGGCGCAACTGCACGGCGACCGGATCCCCGGGCGGCGCGATCTGCAGGATGTCGGCCAGCCGTGTCCGTGCATCGCGCAGGCCGTCGCCGCGCACGAGGTCGCGCAGGGCCGCATCGCGCAGCGCGCCGATCCGCGCGTCACGCAGGGACGCCACCCGCTGGCGTGCGTCGCGGACGGCACCGGCGCCATCTTCGCGTACCGCCTGGGCATGGCCGAGCCACTGCTCGGCCGTGGCGAAGTCCAGGGCGAGCGCCGCCTGTTCGGCGCGCGACAGCGCGGCGCTCTCCACCGCGGCCCTACCCTGCAGCGCGCGGGGATCGTCCGGCCGCAGTGCCAGCGCGTCGCGGAAGTACGCCAGGGCGCCATTGCCCTGTTCGCCCAGCCGGCCTGCCCGCAGGTCGTCCTCGCCGGCCCGGTCGAGCGCATCCAGGCGCCGCTCGGCCTCCACCTCCCGCTGCAGCGCCAGCACGCCTGCGTCATCGGGCGCCAGTGCGCGCGCCACCGCAGCCAGCTGTTCGAGCCGGGCCAGGCCGGGGCTGCCGCGATCGGGCTCCGCCAGCAGCGTTCGTGCTTCATCGACGACCCGCGCGCGCGCGCGCTGCAGGCCGCGGCGGGCGGCACGGTCGCCGGGGTCGGCCTGCAGGAGCGCCAGGTAGATCGGTACCGCCGAATCGGCATCCTCGAACAGGCGGCCCGATTCCAGCGCCTGCGCCGCGCGCGCGCGCCACGGCGCGAGGTCCCCGCCATCGCCAAGGTCGACCGGTGGGGGTGACCAGGCGCCGAAGACCGCCTGGCTTTCGTCGCCACTCACCGTCACCTGCGGCCCCTCAGGGCTCGCGGCGCCACCGGCGGCTGCGTCCGCCGTGGAAGCAGGCTGCCCGGGTGCTTCGGGCGCGCGCGCGCAGCCGACAGCCAGCAGGGTCGCCATCAACATCAGTGCGTGGCCGCTCGCGCGCAAGATCGCTCCCTTCCCGGTCCATCCGCCTCTGGCGGTTTGACGTTAGGCTATCGCAGCCCGCCCGGGCAATCGAAGAAGCCACCGGAACCGAAGTGCCAGAAACCCATTGGATCGACCAGCCCGCCGAACTCCTGCGCCGCCTGGAGCACGCTCCGCCCCGCGTCGGGCTGGATACCGAGTTCATACGCGAGCGCACCTACTGGCCACGGCTGGCCCTGGTGCAGATGGCGGTAGGCGACGAGATCCTGCTGGTCGACCCGCTGGTCCCGGGCATGGCCGCCGCCCTGGCCGCCTGGCTGGACGCGCCGGGCGTACTCAAGGTGATGCACAGCGCCAGCGAGGATCTGGTCGCGTTCAAGTGCACCTGCGGCACCCTGCCCCGGCCCATGTACGACACCCAGATCGCCGCGGCACTGGCTGGAATCGGTGCCGGCGTGGGCTACCAGAAGCTGGTCGAACAGGTCACCGGGGTGGTCCTGCCCAAGGGCGAGACGCGCTCGGACTGGCTGCGCCGTCCGCTCAGCGCGGCCCAGCTCGAATACGCCGCCGATGACGTGCGCCACCTCGCCGCGCTGTACGAGGCCACCGCGAGCAGGCTGCGTGAACTCGGCCGCGAAGCCTGGCTGGGCGAGGATGTCGATCGCCTGCTGGCCAACGCCGCGCGCGAGGAAGGCGAGGCGTGGCCGCACCTGTCGATGCGTTCGGCCCAGTTCCTGGATACCGCCGGCCAGCGCCGGCTGCTGCGCGTGCTGCGCTGGCGCGACCGCCACGCGCGCGAACACGACCATCCGCGCAGCTGGGTGCTGGACAACGAGCTGGCCGTGACCCTGTCGCGCGATCCACCGGCCGATGCCGAGGCGCTGCAGCGGCGCCTGGATGCGATACCCAAGTCGCCACGCCGCCTCGCCACGGCGATCTGGCAGGCGCTGTCCACGCCCCTGCCCGACGAGGAAAGCATGCCGGCGCCCGCAGCCGACCCGGACCGCCAGGCGCTCAAGCGCCTGCAGGATGCCGTGGCCCGGCGCAGCGCCGAGCTGGCTCTTCCCGACGGCGTGCTGGCGTCGCGTCGCCACCTCGAAGCCTTGCTTGAAGGCGCGGGCTGGCCCGTGCCGTTGCAGGGCTGGCGCCGAGGCGAACTGGAAAGCACGCTGGCGCCCCTGTTGGCACCCGCGCCCACCGCGGGCTAGAATCCGTCGCACAGTTTCATCCGTGGGGCCATAGCTCAGCTGGGAGAGCGCGTCGTTCGCAATGACGAGGTCGGGAGTTCGATCCTCCCTGGCTCCACCATCTACCCGTCCTAGACGGTGCAACCAAGGCCGGAAACCCCTAGAAGCATATGGGTTTTCGGCCTTTCTTGTATCCAAGGTAGTCCAGCCTAGACCGCTCGAATCCGGCGGTAACTAGCGGTAAGTTTGGCGGTAACCGGGGCACTCCCCTAACCTGTTACCGCCAAGGAGCCGCCCAATGCCTCTCACTGATGCCGCCATCCGCAAAGCCAAGCGCCCTGCACCCGGCGACAAGCCGCTAGAGCTACGCGACGGCAACGGCCTGTACCTAGAAGTCCCGCCACGGCACGCGATGCGCTGGCGTCATGACTACAGGCGACCAGTCACCAAGACGCGGAACACCTTATCCCTCGGCACATATCCCGAAGTTAGCCTCGCAGCGGCCCGCGAGCGACATGCCGAGGCCCGTCGCCAGCTAGCCGCAGGAATCGACCCCGGCGAGCAGCGGAAGGCTGCCAAGATCGCTGGCGAAGCCGCAGCGGCAAACAGCTTCGAGGTTATAGGCCGCGAGTGGTTCGCCAAACAAAAGACGGGGTGGAGCGATAGCTACGCGACCAAGGTTATCCGCCGGCTGGAAAGCGACATTTTCCCGTGGTTGGGTAACCGCCCTGTTGCGAGCATCACTGCCCCGGAACTACTTAAGCACCTAGAACGAATCGAACAGCGCGGCGCTATCGAGACAGCGCATCGGGCCTTGCAGACGTGTGGGGCGGTATTCCGCTACGCCGTCCGCACAGGGCGCGCCGAAGGCGACCCAACCGGGGCTTTGAAAGGCGCGCTTACCCCGTGGCGTCCCATGCCTTTCGCAGCCGCCACCACACAGGCGGAGGCGGCCATCTTGCTGCGGAAAATCCAGCAGTCCACCAGCCGGCCAATCGTCCGTAGCGCGCTACGACTTGCGCCGATGCTCTTCTCCCGCCCGGGCGAACTTGTCCGTATGAAGTGGGAAGAAATAGACCGCGACGCAGGACAGTGGCGCTACTTCGTCACGAAAACCAAGCGTACCCACATCGCCGCGCTTTCAACGCAGGCAATGGAAATCCTGCTCGACCTACATCCCCTTACCGGACGCGGCGAGTACGTGTTCCCCGGGGGGCGTGACCCCCGTAAACATATGTCCGGCAATGCCATTCTGGTTGCCGCACGGCGCTGCGGCATCGAAAAAGACGAAAGCACCATTCACGGATTTCGCCACATGGCTAGCACGTTGCTCAATGAAACCGGCCTGTGGAATCCCGATGCAATCGAGGCCGCATTGACCCACAAGATGCCGGGAGTTCGTGGCGTCTATAACCAAGCGCAGTACCTAGACGAGCGCAAGAAGATGATGCAGGCATGGGCGGATTACCTCGATGCACTGAAAGCCGACACGGCTAGCAAGGTAGTCCCCTTCAAGCAGAGAGTAGCGCTTGGGTAGGCTCCGCACTGGGGGCGAGGACATCGCCTCTTGAGGTCCACCGCTCGTCTATGTGCAAGCACCAGTATCACTAGATACGGCGTTGGCCGGAGGCTGACAACTCTAGCCCGTTTTCAAGACTACCAGGCTAGCGGAACCAACTTCTCTCCTCTCCACTCCTCCACCAACGAGACGCCTGGGAGATCACCCCATACTTCTTGGTCTGCATGGTCGAGGATAATCACCTGCAAAGCACCCTTCGCAGCGACGACTTGCTTGCCCAGAGCTTCAAAGATGCGACGAACTGCTTGAATATCTTCTTGATCGGTGAGCTTCCAGTCCCGCTCTCCGCTCTGCTGCTTGGTCATTGTGGGGAAATAGACTTGGCTCGGCTGGTCGTAGACCAGTAGAGCTGGCACCGGACTAGGTGGGTTCTTAAGGAAGTAGATCTGTAAGGCGAGCGTAATAGCCACATGGTAGGCGAGCCAATTTGCGCCGCTCCCTATTTCCCAAAGATAGTCCTTTCGTCCTTCCCTTGAGACCTGAACGGTAAGCTCTTTTGGATCAAGGCGAACGGGACTGTCGCTCCACTCTGCGTTCAGAGCGGGGACAATTGTTCCAGTAATCTGCTGTATCTCATCCAAAGTGCTGTCTAAGCGTCGCTGAATGTTGGATTCCTTGATCTGAGTCTGCAGCTCTTCGAGTCGCTTACGCAGTTCCTCGACCTCGATCTCAATCTCTGGCGACTTGTCCGCCTCGTCATACTGCCTCAGCAACTGTTGCAGGCCACCTATGAATCGATCTGCTGACGCCGTGCGAGCCATTTCCTTCTGCACGAGATCCGAGCTCGCTTCATACGTCCTGATTTCTTGCCTTACAACAGTGATCTCCGAAAGCACATTTTCCATCAGAGTTCGTTGTCTCTGATACTCGGCGTCAAGCGAAGTTGTAGCGAGCGGATGAGCTTGGAGCTTACCTTCGATTTCAACGAGTGCAGCATCTAGCTTATCCAGGGATTCTGCCGTCTTGGAAGGAAAGAGCAGTCCTGCCTCATGTCTTCCCTCGATCTCGGAACGCATCCAAGTGGAGAGTGACAGACGCTCACGCTGAACTTTCAATGCACCTGCATACTCATCGCTACCTTCGCGAAGCCGCTTCAACTCCATCAATCTTTGGCGATGGGTTGACGCCTCGGCGCCAAGCTTCTGTTCGCGATCTCGCAGCGTATTGAGCACGGCAAGTGTGTTCTCAACGCCTTCCGCAGACACCGGTAATGCGGAGCGCGATTGATTAGCAATAAGTTCGAGCTCGCTGATAATTTCTCCCCACTCCTCCGGGGTGCCATCGCGAGTGGATAGACCCAGTTCGCGCGCCTGCGTTAACCATGTCCGCCCTTCTGCAACGCGCCTTCCCGATACGTTCTTGAGAATCTTTAGATCCGCTTCGAGCTTTCGTAATCTTCTGGTCAGCCGATCGGCCTCGTGTCGTAAAGCAATGGTTCGGGCCGTGATTGCATTCAATGCGTATGGGAGTACTGTTTTCAGCTTCTCTCGGTGCTCATTAGCATCCGCCTTGTAAAAGAGAACATTAGGGTTCGCTACGATGTTCTGCGGCTGGAAGACGAAAGCAGTTAGATCGCGGAAGGAAGGCCGGAGCTTGAAGCCGAACTCAGTGTTGGGCTCGAAATCAAGTTGCGTGAGTCCTGCCAGTCGGTCGAGGAGTGCGCGGACTGCTGAGTCAGTTGAGTTTCCCTCAGTGATGACTCCGGGCACTTCAACAAGAACAGCTTCGAGGACGAACATCTCGCTCGTCGATTGCTGGGTGCCTGGCTCTTTCCTCGCGAAAAGCTTCTGTCCTTCGACTGTTTCCACGAGCACTCCAAACCATGCGCATTTTTCGCGAATTACACCTACGGGTATTGCGCAGCTCCTGGAAGCAAGGCAGTAATCTATGATGGGGATGACTGCCGACTTACCCGTCTTCGATGCTCCTGTGATGACGTTGACCATGCCCGGCTCGAAGACGACTGATCTTGGGGTGGATCCATTTCTGGGCCAGAGGATCAGTTGAAGAATTTGAAAGCGCATTAGAAGGCGACTCGAAGAGTGGATGCGACCTGTTCAATAGGCATGCGAGCGAGCCATATTCCTAGCTTCTCGCAAGCTTTTCCGAGCTTTAAAATATTAGGCGATGGAGTCGGCAGCTTGATATCCAGCGGAAGCAGTTCGGCAGCCATCGGATCGAGATGAAGCATGTTTGTCATCACAGCTGCGGTTATGGAAGCGTGGCTAAGGCTCCGAAGCGCGAGTGCACGCTCGTGAAGCGCCAGCAAGTCTTCTTGCCTACTCCCTAGCTTTGCCGCGAAAAGACTGAGACCGGAACCTGAGTTAGTTCTTGTGAGCGCATCACGGCTTTCCTTATGTAGCGTAATCGGCAAGATCACATGGACTAACGGAATCGGGATGCCATGACTGACTTCTGCAAAATAGCCTTGAGCTGTGCGCCACACAAGAAATGCGCCCAAAGCCGGGTTGTAGACACGCTCCAGCTCGGAAAGCCGAGAGTGCGCGGAGGATGAAGGTAGCGAGATTACGGCCAATTCCTAGCCCAGGAGGTCATTGAAGCTTGGGTGCCAGCCGATTCTCTTGCTGTCAGAGAACTCGTTCAGACATCCGTGTGTGAAATGGTCTGGCACGGTCTTTCCTTGAAGCTCAACGGATAGTTTTCTACATTCCGCGTAGATCGCCGCGCCCCTTTTGACTCCATCTAGATGTTCGTGCGTCGCTTCAAAGCTGTCGCAGATCGCCGCGTGGCGGCTCAGTAGGTTCGCGTCCCATTCGTCCAAGGACTGCGGGAGGAGAATCCCCTCCGCCCCCCATTTCGTTTTGTTGGCTACTGTACGTAGATAGTCACTCACAGCATTCAGCTGTTGGCTCCCGCCTACATTGATCAGTTCCAGCTGACGAATAAAGACCGGCTTGGATGAGAGCGCGGCGTCGATGTCGTCAGCCGAGGGAGGGGCAGAGTCGAAGTCAAAGTAGGCGGGTAGATTGATGGATTGGACAAAGATACGGATCAAATCTTGAAACTCACCTGCATTGAGGCAGCCAGGTTTGCCAAGCTCCAAGAGGCGATCTGTCCGATGCTTGGCCTCGCCAAGCGCATAAGCCAAAATTCTGTCGAGCAGAGGGGCCGAGACGCTTGGAGCATAGAGATTCCGGATCATTTCGGTAGGCGCGGCTTGGCAGATCAGTCGAAATCTCACCGCCAAAGCGAGTTGTTCGTCAGGGCCCGCGTCTAAGAAACGTTTGACAAAAGGATAGACGGCCGACTTCTTCCTGGCCGGTGTCATTCCCTTCTGGATGTCTGCGACTAAGGTTGCGATATCACTCGCCGTCTTAGCTGCGAGCAGTGCTTGGACCCACGGGCCGGGCGCGTGAACCGGGGTTACGAAAAGGCAAAGCTGGGAGGCGTTGCCGGTGCTGATGGGGCCGTGATCTTCGAGCCAGTTGTGGATGCTCTTCCACAGGTCAGCCGACCAATCAGTAAGAGGATTGCTGGCTTTCCTCTTCGTCTGCTCCATGAGCCTCGTCCCGTCCTCATAGTGAACGGAGACGTCATCATCGTGCTCGACGTAAACTGTTGCGGAACGCGACTCGCTCAGGAGGCGCGCGCACAGCCTGACGGTCTGGAGCCCGTATCCCAGATATGGCCCAACGGCGCTGTGTTTGGTGCTCTTTGTCGGCATCCCCTTCTGCCATGCCCCCTGCCGATCCTGATGATAGCCCCATCTGGGCCCTGTAATAATCCTAGCTCATGGACACCGGGTATGGGTGGCCTATGGGTTCACCACCTACGTCGGGCAGGCATTTCTGTTGCAACTGGGCATCTGGCTTGGAAGTAGCCTAACCAAGCCGGAATCCTTATCTATACATCCGCATTTTAAACAGTTGGCCTACTTCCCTGCCCGGTGCAACAAAACGAATGACTCGCGAGCACGTACAAGCCCCAGCCTTATCTCCGCGATGGATTCCACGGGCCTACCCATGAAGAAGGCTATATCGTCAGGCGATCCAATCATCCGCTCCAGGACATCAAGCTGCGTCTCTGCGATTAGCGGGTTCGCGACCTTCCCATAACTGAGAGAGTCAGCAAGACTCTTGAAGCAAACCGCAACAAAGTAGATCTTTTCAGCGGCATCATGACCTGCACTGGCTGCGACAAAATCCGCCCTTGCTTTCACCGCTATGGCAAGTGCTTCCACGGCATTGACGCTTCTACGGTACTTCCAGAAATTCCAAAGATAGCGGGCAACCCAGAACGCGACTGCACAGATTGCGGCTGTCCCGATAAACTCAAGCATTAGGCCTCCTGCACGAGCGGCATCTGTATCGTTTCACGACAACTATTGGCCGGGCGAACCTGTGCACTGGTACTCCACCGTGACCCGTCGGCTACCGCAGTTGCCGAACCCCCGCCTAGACAGACAGTCGTTCCGCTGCGAACCGAATGACTCGGCTCCCTTGTAGCCCCATGCCATGCACTTCTGCATAGCCAGCCGATCTCCTTCCGCTTGGCTCAGATCCGGGCGCTGGAACTCGTTGTGTTCGTAGGAAAGACTTACCATGCCATCGGCGCGACTGCCTCCCGTCACCAGCCAATTCTTCTGAGTCGCGCAGCCTACGGTTAGAAGTGCGACAACAATGCCGCACAGAACAGCTCTTTCCCCTTTCATTACTTGCCCCTATTGCAGTCCGAACTCTACGAGTTATCAGACTCAAGCATCCGCAGCAGGTCGTCTTTCTTCGCGGTGGGCAGCCGATCAAAGGCTAGGATCATGCGGGCCAGCCGATCATCCGTTGTTAGCAGGTATGCAGTCGGAACATCCAGGGCAACGGCCATCCGCTCGACCATCGCCATGTCCGGCTCGTGAACTCCCTGCTCGTATCGGTTGATACGTGTGCTTGCCACAAATGCATCCAGCCCCGTTCGGATACCCAACTCCTTCTGCGACAACTGATGCCCCTGCCGCGCCTGCTTCAGGCGCCGCTGGAACACCAGCCGGATGTCGGTCTGCCTCGGCACTGCTACGGACGCTCGTATAGGAAATCCCCTACGAGATTCGTAACTTTGCCTTGATCGCGATACTACGAATTTCGTAGCTCTGGGCGCAAGCGAACTGGCCAGACGCTCGCCGAAGCTGCTCTGGGCATCAACAGCAACCTATTGATCTGTATTTGAATTTTGTTTCGGTACCCTACATACAGAACCCCAGACGAGGGTTGTGACACAAGGACGCGAAAAAGGAACACGCATGATCGATCTAGACCCCACCGCCCTTACTCAAGCTATCGCTTTGAGTGGGCCACTGAACGTGCGGGCGATTGGCTTTGATATCCCATCGTTCGACCTGTTGAAGGGCATCCAGCGCAGGCCTAACGGCCTCATCCGCCGCAATGCTAGAAATGCGGAAGTATTGAAGCACCGGATCCACACCCGCCCGAAAGCCGGGAGCAATCCGTGAACCTATGGACAGTCTTGGATGCCATGCAGGCAACCGAAGTCCACAACGTAGCAGTGTCGGAAGTTAGAACGCATGCTCATTTGCAGCCGCGAAGCGAGCGCCTTCTTCCCTACAAGGATGCTGGGCGGGCAAAGCTGCTAAGTGATGACCATATCCAAGTGCTCAGTTCGGCACTGGATGTCAGCCAAGAAGTTGAACTTGAGCCGATCTGGCTGGCTGACATACCAGCAACGCCGGGGAGGAATATCAAGGCTGGCCTGTACGTCGTTGACGGGCACCACAGGCTCAGCGCCTACAACAAGGCCGAGCGCAAGACGATTCCCGCTCGCATACTCCCCATGAATTTCGCAACGGCAGTCCTCGTTTCCAAGCCGATCAACTGTAGTGGTTGCAAACTCCTCATGCACAGGGAGCAACGGTTGGATGCCACTTGGCAGTATCTGGCTGCCGTTATGGAGCGAGGCGCACGGCCCTTCCTACCCCATGGCGAATCTCTGCGCTCGGTTGCGGGAAAATTTGGCGTCGGACACCAAACGGTCTCCCGCATGCTAGTGGAACTGCGGAAGGTGAGGCTTGATGAATATTTGCCAGACGCCCGTGACCCTGGAACAGATTGGCCACGCTGGAAGTATGTCCGTACACCCAAGTCCATTTGGCAAACACCCATCGAGATGCTACCTAATGAAGCGCGCATAGTGCGGAATGCCGAATCACTCGCGCGCGCCATTGCCGGGATGATGGAGAACTCATCCCCGGAAGAACGGGCGCTGGCGTTGCAGATGTTGGCAGCCGAGGAAGTGTCCAGCATTGACCCGACCGAAACTGTTAATTTCTTAGCTGATGCAGCCCGCCCCTACGGGACGTATGTGGAATACGTGCTGTCTCATTGGGACAGGAAGAAGGCCAGCCAAGCCGAGGGATTGTCTCAGAACGAGCGGTTCATGGAGACAGCGGCGACATAGGGTGGCTTGTCACAGGCCAAAATTTGTTGCGCTTCCGCGAGCCCCCTTCTCTAACTCGCTGTGACGGGGCGCCCCCCTATGCCTCCGGCATAGCACCGACCCATAGCTCGGCCCCATCCCCCTCCCGTCTCATGGGTTCACTGCGCCGCAGTGGCGTTTCCGCGCTTCAGAAATACACCACCCAATCCGATTGATTCGCCCGCGTTACACGCTGGCGAGCCTTTCATCGTTTGAGAAATCCACATGATCGAACTACAACAACCCACGGTCCCCTACTGGTTCATGCGAGCGAAGGAGGTCACTGGCGCCATCGGCGTAAGCAAGAGCACCCTCTACGCTTGGGCAGCTTCCGGGAAGTTTCCCAAGGCTGTGCAGCTACCCGGCGGCGGCGCTACTGCCTGGGTGTCCACCGAAGTCACCGCGTGGATGAGCGCTGCAGTGGCAGCACGCGACAGCGCACTAGCCTTAGCGGACCAACTTTGACGGTAACTTTGACGGCAACAAGAAATAGCGAATCACATAAAGTTATTGCGTTACAGCAACTTACGAGTATTATTATGGCGACCCTGGCCCACCACTTTTCCGAAAGCCACCTCCGGGTGGCTTTTTTCTTGCGCGAAGGCAACCCCGGCAACATCGCGAACGCTCGTTTAGGATCGCAGGCACCGCCGCCCGGATCCGCGCCTGCATGAAGAAGACGTTCCACGCCCTGCTCCTGGCCTGCGCGTGCGCGGCCCCGTTCGTGGCGCCGGCCAGGGCAGCGTCCGTGGCGCGCGTGGACGCGCCCACCATGGAGGGCCTGGCCCCGGCGCACTTCGCCATTGGCGGCCGCGTCGCGACCACGCCGGGCTCCGGCGGCTGGACCTGGCAGTGGCCGGGCCTGTACTTCGAAACCGCCTTCGCCGGCGGCGAGGCCGTCTTCGAGGTCGGCGCGGGCGCGACCATCCTCCATGTGGAGGTCGACGGACGCACGGCCGCCACCCTGGCCAGGCCCGCGCCCGGCCTGTACCGCGTCTCCGGCCTGGCCGGAAATCGCCCGCACATCCTGCGCATCCAGGCGGCCACCGAGAACCAGGCGGGGCCCAACCACTTCGGCGGCATTTTCCTGCCCGCCGGCAGCCAGCGGCTGCCGCCGCCGCTGCGCGAGCGGCGCATCGAGTTCATCGGTGACTCGCACACCGTCGGCTACGGCAACCTGTCGCCACGGCGCGAGTGCAGCGAGGCGGAGGTCTGGGCGACGACCGACAACACCCGCGCCTACGGGCCGCTGCTGGCCGCGCGGTACGGCGCGGACTACCGGATCAACGCCATCTCCGGGCGCGGCGTGGTGCGCAACTACGGTGGCATGGCGGCCGATACGCTGCCCCAGGCCTATCCCTACGCGCTGTTCGACCGCTCCGAGCGCGCGGGCGACGAAGGCTGGCATCCACAGGTGGTGGTCATCGCGCTGGGCACCAACGACTTCTCCACGCCCCTGGCGGCGGGCGAGCGCTGGAAGGATCGGCAAGCGCTGTACTCCGACTACGAACGCGCTTACGTCGCCTTCGTGCGATCGCTGCGCGACCGCTACCCTGCAGCCCGCTTCGTCCTCTGGTCCACCGACCTGTTCGGTGGCGAGATCCGCGCGGAAGTCGAACGGGTGGTCGCCCGGCTGAATGCCGACGGCGATGTGCCCGTCACCTACCTGCCCGTCGCCGGCCTGCAGATGTCCGGCTGCCACGGGCATCCGTCCCTCGACGACCATGCACGCATCGCCGAACTGCTGGCAGCGCATATCGAAACACTGGCCGACCGCTGGGATGAATGAACGCTCAAGCCGCAGGCGCGCTCCAGCGGGAACCGTCCTGCCACGGGCGCCGCTGCCGGAACAGCACCAGGTAGGCACCACTGGTCCAGGCCAGCCCCGCCGCCCAGCCGCCCAGCACGTCGGACGGATAGTGCACGCCCAGGTAGAGCCGCGACACGCCGACCAGGCCGGTGAACACGACGGCCAGGACCAGCACCGGCCAGCGCCAGCGCGTGTGCCAGGCCAGCAGCACCAGCACGGCGGCCAGGGTCATCGAACCCATCGCATGGCCGCTGGGGAAACTGAAGGTCGTCTCCGGCGCGATCGATTCCCACAGCGACGGGCGCGCGCGCTGGAAATAATGCTTGGTCGCCACGTTGAGCAACGCCGAGCCGGCGAAGGCGGCGATCGCGAAGACCGCCTCGCGCCAGCGACGGAAGGCGAGCAGCGCCAGCGACAAAAGGATGTCGACCGGGATCACCCCATAGCGGTAACCGGCCAGGCTGAACCACAGGAAGAACCGGTCCCAGCCCGGTGACGTCCAGCCGTGCAGGCGCATCAGCAGTGCGTCGTCGAAGACCAGCGCTTCCATCTCGTGCACTTCGTCGGCCAGTTCGGCGAACACCCACAGCGGCAGCAGCACGCAGGCGAACAGCACGACGAGCAGGCCCAGGTTGCCGCGCAGCACCGCGGCCAGGGAAGACAGGCGCGAGCGGGCCTCAGCCGGCCCTGCGGGCATAGCGGGTGTCGACGTAGTCGTCGATCAGGGCGACGAATTCAGCGGCGATGTTCTCGCCCTTCAGGGTGACCTTCTTCTCGCCGTCGACGAACACCGGTGCCGAAGGCGCTTCGCCGATCCCCGGCAGGGAAATGCCGATGTTGGCGTGGCGCGACTCGCCCGGACCATTGACCACGCAGCCCATCACCGCCAGGGACAGGTTCTCGGCCCCGGGATGCGAGACGCGCCATTCGGGCATCTTCGCGCGCACGTGCTCCTGCACGGTCTTGGCCAGCTCCTGGAAGAACGTGCTGGTGGTGCGGCCGCAGCCCGGGCAGGCGGTGACCATCGGGGTGAAGGCGCGCTGCCCGGTCGTCTGCAGCAGTTCCTGCGCGACCACGACCTCGGTGGTGCGCGACTGGCCCGGCTCGGGGGTCAGCGAGATGCGGATGGTGTCGCCGATGCCTTCCTGCAGCAGCACCGACAACGCCGCGGCGGAGGCCACGATGCCCTTGCTGCCGATGCCCGCCTCGGTCAGGCCCAGGTGCAGCGCGTAGTCGCAGCGCGCGGCCAGGTCGCGGTAGACCGCGATCAGCTCCTGCACACCGCTGACCTTGCAGCTGAGCACGATGCGCTCGGCCGGCAGGCCGAGTTCGACCGCGCGCGCGGCCGAATCCACCGCCGAGAGGATCAATGCCTCGCGCAGCACGCGGCCGGCGTCCCAGGGCTCGGCGCGGGCGTGGTTCTCGTCCATCAGGCGCGCGGCCAGCGACTGGTCCAGCGAGCCCCAGTTGGCGCCGATGCGCACGACCTTGCCGTACTCCAGCGCCTTCTCGATGATCGCGGCGAACTGGGTGTCCTTCTTCCTGCCGAAGCCGACATTCCCCGGATTGACCCGGTACTTGGCCAGCGCCTCGGCGCAGGCCGGTTCGCCGGCGAGCAGCTGGTGCCCGTTGTAATGGAAGTCGCCGATCAGCGGGACGTCCACGCCCATCATCACCAGCTTGTCGCGGATGCGCGGGATGGCCGCCGCGGCTTCGGGGGTATTCACCGTCAACCGGACCAGTTCGGAGCCCGCGCGCCACAGCTCGGCGACCTGCTTCACCGAAGAGGCCACGTCGGCCGTATCGGTGTTGGTCATCGACTGGACCACCACCGGCGCGCCTCCACCCACGGCAACCCCGCCGATCAGGACCTGGCGGGTGGGACGGCGCGGCCACGGTGCGGCCGAGGCGGGAGGCGTGGGGCGGGTGACGGCGTCATGCTGCATGCGCGCATTCTAGACGGGCGACGGCAACGGCGCCCGAACCCCGGCGCAGCGCGTGGCGGCTCAGGCGGCGGCTCAGGCCAGGCGACGTGCCGCAGGACGGCCGAGCAGGAACCCCTGCCCGCAGCTGCAGCCCATTTCCTTCAGCGTGTCGCGCTGCAGTTCGGTTTCCACGCCCTCGCCCACCGTCTCGATGCCCAGCGTACCGGCCAGTGCCAGGATCGCGCGGACCAGGGCCAGGCTTTCCTGGCGTCCCCCGTCCTCGTCCAGGCCGGCGACGAAGCTGCGGTCGATCTTCAATCCTGAGATCGGGAACCGGTGCAGGTACGACAGCGCGGAGAAGCCGGTGCCGAAATCGTCCAGCTGCGCGAGCACGCCGTGCTCGCGCAGGGTGTTGAGGATGCGCAGCGTGCGCGGCGCGTCGTCCAGCAGCGCCACCTCGGTGATCTCCACCCGCAGTCGCGACGGATCGGCGTCGGCCGACTGCAGCAGGCCGAGCAGCCGGTCGGCGAAATCCGGCGAACGGAAGTGCCGCGGCGACACGTTGACCGACACGTAACCGCTGCCGCCCCGGGCCAGTTCGCCGATCACCTGCTCGTACAGCAGCCAGTCGACCTGCTCGATCAGGCCGCTCTCCTCGCCCAGCGCGATGAACTCGGCCGGAGGCAGCAGGCCGCGGCGCTCGTGCTGCCAGCGCAGCAGCGCTTCGTGGCCGATCACCTCGCCATCCTCGAGGCGGATGATCGGCTGGTAGTACGGCAGGAAGTCGCGGCTGATGATCGCCCGGCGCAGGTCCGCCTCCAGGTCCAGGCTGCGCACGGCCTGCTCGCGCATGTCCTCGTCGAAGATGGCGTAGCGGTCGCGACCCTCGTTCTTGGCCCGGTACATGGCCGCATCCGCGTCGCGCAGCAGCTCCTCACCGGTGTTGTAGCGCGGGTGCCACAGGGCGATACCCATGCTGGCCGAAGGAAACAGTTCGCGTCCGGCCACCCACAGCGGCCTGCCGATCAGGGCCAGCAACCGCGGCGCCAGGTCGCGCACGCTGCCGCCGCCGTCCGGGCAGCTGACCAGGATCGCGAACTCGTCGCCACCGAGCCGGGCAACCACATCCTCGGCCCGCATCGCCGAGACCAGGCGCTTGGCGACCTCGATCAGAAGCTCGTCGCCGGCGGCGTGGCCGATGCTGTCGTTGACCAGCTTGAACCGGTCCAGGTCCAGGAACAGCACCGCGAACGGCATGCCGTCGCCCAGCTGCGCGCGTTCGATCGCGCTGGCCATGCAGTCCAGCAGGTAGGCGCGGTTGGGCAGCCCGGTCAGGGTGTCGTGCAGGGCCTGGTGGGTCAGCCGTTCCTCGGCGCGCATGCGCTCGCCGATCTGCGCGACCAGCTGCTCGTTGGCCTCCTCCAGCTCGGTGGTGCGCTCGACCACGCGCTGTTCGAGCTCGGAATGCGCCGCGCGCAACCGCTCCTGCGAACGCTGCCGGGCCAGGCCATTGCTGATGTTGTGGGCGACGAAGGTCAGCAGGCGCTGGTCGTCGGCCGTGAAGCGGATGTCGGCGGTATAGCTCTGCACGGCCAGCACGCCGACCACGTCGCTGTCCCGGTGCAGCGGCACGCCCAGCCAGCTGTAGGCCTGGATGCCGTACTCGTGGATCTCGCCCTCGCCGGCCAGGCGGTCGATGTCGCTGCGGTCGACCAGCAAAGCCTCGCGCATGCGCAGCACGTATTCGGTCAGGCCGTTGCTGAGCTTGCGCGCCGGCCGGTGGTCGCCTTTCTCGTCGACCGAGTACACGAACTCGATCGACTCCTGGTCGTCGCTGAGCAGCGCGATGTAGAAATTGCGCGCATAGATCAGTTCGTCGACCGCCGCATGCACCTTGGCGTGGTACTGCTCCAGCGACTCGGAGCTCATCGCCATCTCGGTGATGCGGAACAGCGCATGCTGCAGGCGTTCGGCGCGCTGGCGCTCGACCACTTCCTCCTGCAGCTCGCGGTTGGCGTGCTGCAATTCGAGCGTGCGTTCGCGTACCCGGCGTTCGAGTTCGACCTGGGCCTGGCGACGGTCGATGGTGGTCAGCACGTGCTGGGCGACGTAGCCCAGCAAGGCACGGTCTTCATCGGTGTAGCTGGCCGGCCGGTCGTAGCTCTGCACCACGATCGCGCCGCAGACCCGCTCGCCGCGCTTCATCGGCACGCCCAGCCAGTCCTGGCTGTCGGGACCCTGGATCTCGCTGTACTGGACCTGCAGCTTGCGCCGGATCAGGGTCGACGGCCCGCGCAGCGCGCGCCCGTGGCGCAGCAGCGCGAACGTCAGGCTGTTGGGCATGTCCGCATCGGTCCACTCCTGCTCGGGGTCGGGCTGGTAGGCGTCGGCCTCGTCGGCGAAGTAGACGAAGCGCAGCGACTCGCGCGTGTCGTCGTAGGTGACGATGTAGCAATTGGGCGCATACATCAGCGAACCGATGATCGCGTGCAGGCGATGCAGCATGTCGCCCATCTCGACCTCGGCGCTGGCCAGCTCGGCGATCTCGAACAGCGCCTGCTGCAGGCGCCGCGACTTCTCGAGCCTCTCGATCCGCGCTTGCGCCCGGGACGCCTCCAGCGCCGATCCCAGCAACGTCCGCGCCGTGGCAACCCAGGCTTCGCGCGCGGCGGCGTCCAGCGGGCCCTGCAGCTGCGCCACCAGCGACACGTTCGCGCCTTCCTCGTCGTTCCAGTACGCCGACACGGTCCCCGGCTCCTGCGCCAGCGAGCCGGCTTCGGCCAGGGCCAGCTCCAGGCGACGTGCCGGGCCGGTCTGGATCGGCGGTTCCATCAGGAAACGATTGCCCAGGGTTGCGTCGCGCCAGCCCACGGCCAGCTGCGCGCCCGCCGGCAGCAGTGCATGCAGGGTGGCGGCTGCGCGCTCCAGGGGCGTGCGCGGCCCGACCGCAGCCTGCGCCAGCGGTGCGCTTTCAAGTGTGCTTGCTGGACTCATGCATCCCCGGGTGCTGCCCCTCGACCCAAGCATAACGCCGACGATGCCCGCGTATGCAGTCCGGACCCCATCCGCCCGCCCGTGCGTTGTTCATGGCATGTCGTTCCCCTGCACCCTGCCGCGCATGGCGGCCTTGCCGGCCATCGCCCGGCAACCGCTTGCGCCGCGCCCGCCGAACCGTAGTCTGGTGGCCATGGACCAGCCCGTGGCCGAGACGACCGATGAAGCGCTGATGCTCGCCTGGGCAGGCGGTGAAGCGGCCGCGTTCGAAACCCTGTACGCGCGGCACCGCGGCCCCCTGTTCCGGTTCCTGCTCGGCCAGCTGCGCGACCGGCCCCAGGCCGAAGAGGTCTACCAGGACGTCTGGCAACGGGTGATCGCCGCCCGCGAGGGCTGGAAGCCGGAGGCCGCGTTTTCCACCTGGCTGTACCGGATCGCGCACAACCGGCTCAACGACCACTGGCGCGCCCAACGCCACCGGCCCGCGGCGCCGATCGACGCGGACCTGCGCGTGGCCGCCCTGGCCGACCCGGACGATCCCGAGCGCGTGGCGGCACGCGAGGAAGGGCGCCAGTCCCTGCAACAGGCACTCGACGAACTGCCCGAAGAACAGCGCGAGGCGGTGCTGCTGCGCCTGCAGCAGGAACTGAGCCTGGAGGAAATCGGGCAGATCACCGGCGTCGGCCGGGAAACCGTCAAATCGCGGCTGCGCTATGCGCTGGACAAGCTGCGCGCGAGGTTGAACCCATGAATCCGCAGCACGAACGCCACGAACCCCTGGACCCGGAAGAGCGCGCGTTGGCACGCCTGCTGGCCGACAGCGAGCTGGCCGAGCCATCGGCGGGACTGGACGCACGCATCCTGGCCGCCGCGCGTGCGTCTTCGCGCCCTGCGCAGGTGTCCGCGCCGCGTCGCCGCCGACTGCGCTGGCCGGCCACGCTGGGCCTGGCCGCCTCGGTGACGTTGGCGGTCGGCGTCGCCTGGCAGCTGCGCGAACCGCCGCTGCCGGCTCCGGCGCCGGTGCGGGACGAGGTATCCATCCAGCCGCCGGAAGCGGAGGACGCAGCCTCGCACCCCGCCACCGCGCCCGTTGCCGAAATGGCTCCGCCGCCTGCACCGATGACTGAACCATCGACCAGGCAGGCACCGCCAGAGCAACAGCGCGTGGCCGTGGCCGTGGCCGCGGCCCGCGAGCGGACGGACCAGCGCCAGGAAAAGGCCGCCCGCCAGGCCGAGACGCGGGCCGCTGCCGAGGCCGAACAGGCACGCGCCCAGCAGGCAGCGGTCGCCGCCGCGTCGCAGCGGACCAGCCAGCGTGCCGAGAAGGCCGCCCGCCAGATGGCTGCCGCTCCTTCCGCCGCCTTGCCGCCGCCCCCCGCCGCACCGCCGGTGGATGTGGCCGAACCGCGCCCGACCGACGTTTATCAGGAACCCTCACCGCCTGCTCCTCCAGCCCCGGTCGCGGACATGGGTGCAGCGGCCGGCACGATACCCGCCGAGCGCGCCCGTGCCGCGTCGGCCGATGACGGTTTCGCCGCAGATCCGCCCCAGGCCGTCGCCGCCGACGCGGCGGGCCTATCGCTGGCCACGGCAACGGCCATGATCGATGCTGACGCCCGCCTGCCGGCCACCCAGTGGCTGCAGCGCATCCGCGAGCGCGCCGGCCGTGGCGAACAGGAACTCGCGCGGGCCAGCATGGCGCGCTTCGTCGCCACCCATCCGGACGTGCCGCTGCCCGACGACCTGCGCCTGCTCGCGCCCTGAGCTCCATCGGGCGCCACAGCGCGCCGGCGGCCGCGGACCCGGCGGCTACAATGCGCGCAGAGATGACCGATACCCTCGCCGCCCCGGCCACGCACCTGCTCGAAGTCCGGCACAGCCGCTTCCTTGCCCACGCCGAGGCGGTGGATGGCCCGGTGCCGGCCATGCAGTTCGTCGCGCGGGTCTCCGATCCCGACGCCACCCACAATTGCTGGGCGTGGCGGATCGGCCAGGATTACCGCTCCAGCGACGACGGCGAACCGGCCGGGACAGCTGGACGCCCGATCCTGGCGGCGATCGACGGCCAGGGTTACGACCGGATCGCCGTGGTGGTGACCCGCTGGTACGGCGGGATCAAGCTGGGCGCTGGCGGACTGGTGCGCGCGTACGGCGGCACGGCCGCCGAATGCCTGCGCATCGCCCCTCGCCAGCCACTGGTGGCGATGGCCGACCTCGGGCTGGCCTGCGCGTTCGACGACCTGGGCCTGGTGCACGCGGCGCTGCCCGCGCATGCGGCCGAGAAAACCGGCGAGCGCTTCGAGGCCGACGGCGCGCACCTGTCGCTGCGCCTGCCCGCCGCGCAGGTCGATGCCCTCCAGCGGAGGCTGCGCGACGCCACCCGCGACCGCGTCCGCTTCCACATTCCGCAGCACCCGGAGACCCATTGATGGCCGAGAACGACAACGAACGCGACGGCCGCATGCGCCGGCTTGGAAGCCTGCGCACGCTGTGGCCGTTCGTACGCCGCCACCGCGGGCTGTTCGGCGCCTGGCTGGTCGCGCTGGCCGTGTCTTCCAGCGCGACCCTGAGCCTGCCGGTGGCGGTGCGCTACATGATCGACCACGGCTTCGGCGGCGGCAGCCAGATCAACCAGGCCTTCGGCCTGCTGTTCGTGGTCGCCGTGGTGCTCGCAGCGGCGACCGCGGCGCGCTTCTTCTTCGTGTCGCTGCTCGGCGAAAAGGTGGTCGCCGACCTGCGCAGCCAGCTCTATGCGCACCTGATCGGACTCGATCCCGCGTTCCACGACCGCAGCCGCAGCGGCGAGCTGGTCTCGCGCCTGTCGGCCGACAGCGAACTGCTGCGCAGCGTGATCGGCACGACGATGTCCGTGGCCCTGCGCAGCAGCGTGACCGTGGTGGGCAGCCTGGTGATGCTGTTCGTGACCAGCCCGCACCTGGCTGCGTACTCGCTGGTCGGCATCCCGCTTTCGGTGCTGCCGATCGTGCTGGGTGCGCGCCGGCTGGAAAAGGCCTCGCGTGCGAGCCAGGATCGCGTCGCCGATGCCAACGCACTGGCCGCCGAGACCCTGGGCGCGGTGCGCACGGTCCAGGCCTACGCCCGCGAACCCTACGAACGCGGACGCTTCGGCGCGGCGCTGGACGTCGCCGTGGCCACCGCGCGTCGGCGGATCGGCGCGCAGGCCATGGTCACCGCCGCCGCCATCGTGCTGGTATTCGGCGCGATCGTTCTGGTCCTGTGGTCCGGCGCGCACCAGGTGATCGAGGGCACGATGACCGCCGGCACGCTCGGCCAGTTCGTGCTGTACGCGCTGATCGGCGGTGGCTCGGTGGGCGCGCTGGCCGAAGTGTGGAACGAGCTGCAGCGCGCCGCCGGCGGCATGGGCCGCATCTCCGAACTGCTGCAGGAACAGCCGCAGGTCGCCACGCCGGCCCGGCCGGTCGCGCTGCCGTCGCCGCTGCAGGGCGACATCCGCTTCGAGCAGGTGATGTTCCACTACCCCGAACGGCTGGATGCGCCGGCGCTGCAGGGCTTCGACCTGCACGTGCGCCATGGCGAGACGGTCGCCCTGGTCGGCCCGTCGGGTGCAGGCAAGAGCACGGTGCTCTCGCTGCTGCTGCGCTTCCACGATCCGCAGTCGGGCGCGGTCCGGATCGACGGCATCGACCTGCGCGAAACCGACCCTGCCGCCCTGCGCGCGCAGGTGGCACTGGTGCCGCAGCACCCGGTGCTGTTCGCGGCCAGCGCGATGGACAACATCCGCTACGGCCGGCTCGATGCCAGCGACGACGAGGTGCGCGCCGCCGCGCGCGCCGCGGAGGCCGACGGTTTCATCGAAGCGCTGCCGCAGGGCTATGCCAGCGAACTGGGCGAGCGCGGCGCGCGCCTGTCCGGTGGCCAGCAACAGCGCGTGGCGATCGCCCGGGCGCTGCTCAAGGACGCACCGGTGCTGCTGCTGGACGAGGCCACCAGCGCGCTGGACGCGCAGAGCGAACGCGCGGTGCAGCATGCGCTGGAGAACCTGATGCGTGGCCGCACCACGCTGGTGGTCGCACACCGCCTGGCTACGGTGCTGCGCGCCGACCGGATCGTGGTCATCGACCAGGGCCGGATCGTCGCCGAAGGCACCCACGAACAGTTGCTCGCGCAGGGCGGCCTGTATGCGGAGCTGGCGCGGCTGCAGTTCCTGGACTGATCCGCTGCATCGAAGCTGTCGCCGTGGCGCATCACCCATGCCGGTTGTTCCATGGCGCCAGCTGAAGCCGGCTTCTGCATGGATCGGCGAAACCTGCTTGCCGGCTCCACCTGCATTGGTTGAACGCAGCCTCTACACCGGCAGCGCGCGGGAAAGGATGCCGGTGAAATCGAGATCCGACGGCAAGGTGCCCATCGCCAACCCGTGTTCGCCGCCGAGGCGGCTGCGCAGGAACGCCTCCGCCAGGGGGCTGCCCACGGCGAGCAGGGCCGAGCCCTGGAGCACCAGCGCAAGGCGCTCGACCAACGAGCGTGCCTGCGCTTCCGGTACTTCGGCGGCTGCGAGCTGCTGGTTCAATCCCGCCGCCTCGCGTTCCAGCAGCGGATGGGATGCGGCCGCCCGTTCGAGCGCATCGTGCAGCGCCCGCGTCGCGGCGGGTTCGCGCGAAAGCGCGCGCAGCACGTCCAGGCACTGGATATTGCCGCTGCCCTCCCAGATCGAATTGAGCGGCGCCTGCCGGTACAGGCGCGGCAGGATCGAATCCTCGACATAACCGGCACCGCCCAGGCACTCCTGCGCTTCGTTGACCAGGACCGGCGCGCGCCGGCACAGCCAGTACTTCCCGATCGCGGTGGCGATGCGTGCGAAGGCGGCGGCCTCGCGGTCGGTGGCCGCCGCGTCGACCACCGCGGCCACGTGCAGCGCGAAAGACGTCGCCGCCTCCGACTCGATCGCAAGATCGGCCAGCACGTTGGCCATCAGCGGATGTTCGACCAGGCGCCGCCCGAACGCGCGCCGATGGCGCGCATGGTGCAGCGCCTGGGCCAGGGCCATGCGCACTTCGGCGGCCGCGCCGAGCATGCAGTCCAGCCGGGTCAGCATCACCATCTCCAGGATCGTGGCCACGCCACGCCCCTCCTCGCCTACGCGCCAGGCCTGCGCGCCGCAGAATTCCACTTCGCTAGAAGCGTTCGCCCAGTCGCCGAGCTTGTCCTTCAGCCGCATCAGCCGGAATGCGTTCTTCGTGCCATCGGCCAGCCGCCGCGGCATCAGGAAGCAAGCGAGCCCACCGGGAGCCTGGGCCAGCACCAGGAAACCATCGGACATCGGCGCGGAAAAGAACCACTTGTGTCCCACCAGCGCGTAGCCATCGCCTGCCGGCAGCGGCGTGGCGGTGGTGGCATTGCTGCGCACGTCCGAGCCTCCCTGCTTCTCGGTCATGCCCATGCCGATGGTGAGCCCGGCCTTGCCCGCCACCGGCACGTCGCGCGGGTCGTAGCGCGGCGCTGCTGCCTTGTCCGCCCACTCGCGCAACGCCGGCTCGCGCCGCAGCACCGGCACCGCCGCATGGGTCATGGTCAGGGGGCAGCTGGTGCCGGCCTCGGCCTGGTGGTGCAGGTAGCTGAGAGCGGCACGCGCCACGTGTGCCCGCCGGCCCTTTTCCTGCCATGACAGGCCGGCCACTCCGTGCGCCTTGGCCTGCTCGAGCAGCCGGTGGTAGGCCGGATGGAACTCGACCACGTCGATGCGGCGGCCATGCCGATCATGGGTGCGCAGTCGCGGGCGGTCGCGATTGGCGTCGAAGCCCAGCCGGTACAGCTCGTCGCCGGCAAGCCGGCCATAGGCCTGGAGGCTGTCGGCATGCCCCTGCGCGCCGGCGAGCGCGATGCCCTCGCGAAGTGCCACGTCGTCGGCCCACAGGTCACGCGGCTCGAACGACGGCGGCGGCGCATCCACCCGGTGGGTCTCGAAACGAGACGGATCGTGCGTCTCCGGATCCCGCCTGTCCTGCTCGCGCATGACGCTCCTCCGGGTCCGGATCGCGGCGCGGGGGCCGCTCCGGGACTCAGCTGAAGTCGAAATTCATCGCCGCGCCCACCGGCGCGACGAAGCCGCCTGCGACATAGTCCACGCCGGCGCTGAACAGCTGGCTCATCGCCTGCGCATCCTCCACGTGCTCGGCGATCGTGGTGATGCCGGCTTCGCCCGCGCGCGTGGTGATCTCGCGGACCTTGTCCTGGACCTCGCCCGGCCTGCCCATCTCGTCGGTCAAGCCCGGGTCGATCTTGAAGAACGACGGCTTGAGGTGCGCCAGCAGCTGGAAGGAATCGAGCCCGGAACCGAACTGTTCGAGCCCGAAACGGCAACCCATCGGCGCCACCGCGGCCAGGAACTGCTGGGCGTTGCGCAGGTGGGTGAACACCTTCGCCTCCGGCGCCTCCAGCCACAGCCGTTCGCCTGGAACGCCGTGCGCGGCCAGTTCGCGGCCGATCAGGTCGGCCATGGTCGTGCTGGCGAACGATGCCGGGCTGATCCGCACCAGCATCCGGGTCTGGCGACCGGCGCGCTCCCGCTCGCCGAGCACGGTGATCGCCCGGCGCACCACCCACAGGTCGATTTCACCGAGCAGGCCATGCTCCTCGGCGATGCCGAGGAAGCCCGACGGCGTGACCAGCTCGCCGTTGGCGTCCACCCGCAGGTGCGCCTCGTAGAGCTCGCCCGGCTCGCCCTGCAGGCTCATCACGGGCTGGTAATGCAGGGTGAAACCCTCGCCGACCAGGGCCTCGCGGATGCGCGAGACCCACAACTGGATGCGCTCTTCCTCGGCGCGGTCGACGGCGCCCGGGTCGAACACCTGCACCGTGTTGCCGCCCAGTTCGACGGCGGAATTCAGGCACTGGTTCGCCCGCGCCAGGATCTGCGGCACGCTGGCGATCTTCTCGCCGACCTGCACGCCGCCAATGCTCGCGGTCACCGTGACCGAACGCGCACCGACGCTGAACACGTGGGTGGCGAAGGCTTCGCGCAAGGCGTCGGCCACCGCCCGCGTGCGCGCATGGTTGCCCTCCAGCAGCAGGGCGAAACTGTGCTCGCCGAAACGCGCGACCTTGATGTCGGCGTCCACGGACGTGCGCACCCGCGCGGCCAGCGCCGCGATCAGTGCGTCGGCCGAGTCCAGGCCGATGTCCGGCAGCAGTCGCGCGTAGTGGTCCGGATCGACCAGCAGGAAGCCGTACTGGCCGCCGTCGCGCCCGATCGTGGCGACGGTGTCCTCGAGCAGGTGCATGAAGGTCGGCCGGTTCAACAAGCCGGTCACCTGGTCGCGACGGCGCAGCTCCTCGACCTCGCGCGCCAGTTCCGGGTCCAGTTCCTCGCGGCGCCGGAACACGACCTGCACGCAGGCCTCGCCCTCGTAGCTGGCGGTGACGAACTCCATCTTCGCCGGGAAGGTGCTGCCATCGACATGGCGCGCCTCCATCAGGTATTCCGGCGGCGGCGGCTCGCCCTTGGACATCGATTTGAGCAGCTGCTTGAAGCCGTCGATGTGCTGCGGGCCGACCAGGTCCAGCAGCGAGATGCCTTCCACCTCGTCGAACGATTCGAACCCGAACATCTCCAGGTAAGCGTCGTTGGCGCGGATGTGCATGCCTTCATGGATGTAGGCCACCGGATCGCGCGAGGAGGCGATCAGCGAGTCGCAGCGGCGCTCCGTCTCGCGCAGCTGCGCTTCCAGCCGGCGCAGGCCACGGCGCGCGTCCAGGTCGGCCCATTCGCGCTTGAGGATTTCCAGCAGGTGCTCGGGACGGTGCTTGAGGACCAGGGCGCGGGCACCGCCGCCCAGGGTCGCGAGCACGGCGGCCTCGTCGATCCGGTCCACCAGCAGCAGCAGCGGGAGGTCCTTGCCACTGGCGGCGACCTGGGTGCGCACCTGTTCCAGCGGCATCGAGGCCGCGTCGGCGGCCACGACCAGGTCGATCGGCTGGCTGGCGACCATCTGCGCCAGCTCGGCGGCGTTGGTCGGCCGCAGCGGGCGTACTGCGATGCCGCCGTTGCGCAGGGTACTGACGATCGCTTCTGCGTCTTCCACGCGGTCGTCGACGATGAGCAGGCGAATCGCGGTGTCTTTCTGCATGCGGTGGGCCAGGGGAGCCTTCGGGATGGGCGCTCGGGGGAAAGCGCGGACGAAGCCGGTTTAATACACGATGGTCGCCGGAGCGTCCATGGCGCGTCGCGTGAAAGCCGCCGTGCGTCACCGGTGCCCGCGCAGGGCGCGCTAGCATGTGCGCCCCGCGAGCGGCGGGACTGTCGTGTGAGGACGCGAGGCATGGGCATCGAGATCGAACGCAAGTTCACGGTCACCGGCGATGGCTGGCGGGCGGCAGCCGAGCGGGTCCAGCCGATGGCGCAAGGCTATCTGAACAGCCTGGCGGCCCTGGAAGGCGGCGGGCAGCGAGCGTCGGTGCGCGTGCGGATCGAAGGCGATCGCGCATTCCTCAACCTCAAGTCGCGCGAGCCGGGGCACACCCGGCAGGAATTCGATTACCCCGTGCCGGTCGAAGACGCCCGCCAGCTGCTGGCCCTGTGCGTGGGTGGGCGCATCGAGAAACGCCGCCACTACGTCCGCCATGCCGGCCACCTGTGGGAAGTGGACGAATTCATCGGCGACAACGCCGGGCTGGTGGTGGCCGAGCTGGAACTGGCGTCGGCCGACGAGGCCTACGCGCGCCCGGACTGGCTCGGCATCGAGGTCACCGACCTGCAGCGCTATTACAACCTGGCCCTGGCCGAACGGCCGTACTCGCGGTGGGACCCGGTCGAGCGCGAGCCGCCGCTTCGCTGACACCGGCGGACCCGGCGTTTCCTCGAGCAGGACCGCCGCGCCGGCGCATGGCGAAACGGCGCGAAGACGGTTCACGGGGCAAGGGGTAGCGGGGCGAGTCCCGCTCCCAGGGATCACCTTGCGGGAACAGGGTCCCGACCCCATCTGGGTGCCATGAGAATCGATATCTGGTCCGACGTCGTCTGTCCCTGGTGCTGGATCGGCAAGCACCGTTTCCAGCGTGGCGTGGAACTGCTGGGTGACGCCGCCCCGCCGCTGGAGGTGCACTGGCACCCGTTCCAGCTCGATCCGGACGCCGGCACGGAGCCGGTACCGTTGCGCCAGGCCTATGCCGCCAAGTTCGGCGGCGCCGAGCGCACCGAACAGATCCTGGCCCAGACCCAGGCCACCGCGCGCGCCGAGGGACTGCCGATGGATTTCGAGCGCGGCCAGGTCCGGGTGACCACCCTGCCCGCGCACCGGCTGATGTGGCTGGCCGCACGCGAAGGTGACGCACACCTCGTGGGCGAAGCGTTGTTCCGCGCCCACTTCGTCGAAGGCCGCGACCTGGCCGATCCGCAGACGCTGGTCGAGGCCGGTGCCGCCGGCGGGCTGGCCGCCGGGCGGGTCCGCGCCGTCCTCGACACGGACGAGGGCCTGGCCGAGGTCCGCGCCGAACTGGCGCAGGCACAGGCGATGGGCATCCGCGCGGTGCCGACCTTCGTCATCGACGGCCGCTATGCCATCCAGGGCGGGCAGCCTCCGGAAGCCTTCGCGCAGGCGCTGCGCCAGGCGATGGCCGAGGGCGCCCCGGCGCCTGCCTCCGGTGAGGCCTGCGGACCGGAAGGCTGCTCGGCATAGGAGCCGATCCGGGCGGACATTTGCCGGGACCGGTCCATCACGGCCGGATCCAGGCCGGGATGGCCCAGCGAACGGCTTCGCGTCGCAGGCCGGATCCGTTCCCCGGAGAACGGACGCATGCGCGGTACGCCCGTGCACAGCGTCCCGCCCGCATCTGCGACAATGGCCCGGCGCGCGATCGGCGCGATCCGGAGTCCAAACGCATGCTCGTGATCGGCGTCGCCGGCACCGAACTGACCACGCAGGAACGCGACTGGCTGCAGCACGACGCGGTCGCCGGCGTGATCCTGTTCCGGCGCAACTTCGCTTCGCGCGACCAGGTCGCCGAGCTGTCGGCCGCGATCCGCGCCGCCGCGCCGCGCCCGCAACTGGTCTGCGTGGACCAGGAAGGCGGCCGCGTGCAGCGTTTCCGCGAGGGCTACAGCGCGCTGCCGCCGTTGCAGCACTTCGACGCCCTGTACCGCCGCGACCCCGAAGCCGCCCTCGCCCTGGCCCAGGAACATGCCTGGCTGATGGCCAGCGAAATCCGCGCCAGTGGCGTGGACCTGAGCTTCGCCCCGGTGGTCGACCTGGCCCGCGGCAATCGCGCCATCGCCGACCGGGCCTTCAGCGACGACCCGCAGGTGGTCGCCGCGTTCACCCGCGCGTATGTCCGCGGCATGCACAGCGTCGGCATGGCCGCCACGCTCAAGCATTTCCCGGGCCATGGCACCGTGCTCGAGGACACCCACTTCGACGACGCAATCGATCCGCGTCCGCTGGACGTGCTGCGCGCAGAGGACCTGGTCCCGTTCGTGGCCGGGATAGAAGCCGGTGCCGACGCGGTGATGATGGCGCACGTGGCCTACCCGGCGGTGGCGCCGGAGCCGGCCGGCTACTCGAAGTTCTGGATCGAGCATGTCCTGCGCAGCGAAATGGGTTTCCGCGGCGTGGTCTTCTCCGACGACATCGGCATGGCCGCCGCGTTCTCCGCGGGCGGGGTCAAGTCGCGGATCGACGCTCACCTGGACGCCGGCTGCGACGTGGTCCTGGTCTGCCACCCGGAACTGGTCGAGGAATCACTGCGCGCGGTCGAAGGCCGCGCGCTCAACACCGCGGCGCTGACTGGCCTGATCGGCCGCGGCGCACTGGGCTGGGACGGCCTGCTCGCCGATGCCCGCTACGACAGCGCGCAGTCGCGCCTGCCACCGGCCTCGGTCGCCTGACCCGGCCAGCCACCTACTTTTCCGCTTCTCCACACCTCTTCCGGTAGCATCGCCCGATGTCGAATCTCCTAATCGCCGAAGTCCTCGAAAAGTCCGACCTGCTGGTCGACCGCCCCGCCATCGATGCGGCCATCGCCTCCATGGCCGATGCCATCGCCCGTGACTACATCGGCGACGTGCCGCCGCACCGCCTGGGCGACAGCTTCGTGCCGGTGTTCCTGACCGTGATGCACGGCGCCCTGCCCTTCGCCGGCCAGCTGGCTCTGGAGCTGGGCGCGCGCGGGCTGGACCTGCAGTTCGACTACCTGCACGCGACCCGCTACCGCGGCAACAACCAGGGCGGCGAACTGGTCTGGAAGCACCGGCCGGCCACGTCGCTGTATGGCCGGCGCGTGCTGATCGCCGACGACATCCTCGACGAAGGCCACACCCTGGCCGAGGTCAGCCGCTGGTGCATCGAACAGGGCGCCACCGACGTGCGCATCGCCACGCTGACGGTCAAGGACCACGACCGCTGCGTGGAAGGCGTGCGCGCCGACTACGTCGGCCTGCACCTGCCGGACCGCTACGTGTTCGGCTTCGGCATGGATTACTACGAGCAGGGGCGGAACCTGCCGGGCATCTACGCGCTGAAGGACTGAGCGGCATGGACATCGCCCTGGCCGTGATCGGCGGCACCGGCGTCTATCGGCTGGCCGCGCTGGAAGACGCGGAGGCCCGCCATTTCGAAACGCCCTACGGCGCGCCCTCCGGTCCCTTGCGGATCGGCCGCCTCGGCGACGCGCGCATCGCCTTCCTGGCCCGCCACGGCGAAGGTCACGCGCTGCCGCCGCACCGGGTCAACTACCGCGCCAACCTGCATGCGCTCAGGCAGGCCGGCGCCCGGCGCGTGCTGGCGCTCAACACCGTCGGCGGCATCACCGACCACTACGGCCCGCGCGTGCTCGCCTGCCCCGACCAGCTGATCGACTACACCTGGGGCCGCGAGTCGAGCTTCTGGGACGGCGAAGGCGAAGCGCTGCACGTGGACTTCGGCCACCCCTACAGCCCGATGTTCCGGCACAAGCTGCTGGCCGCCGCCCGGGTGACCGGTGCGCGCGTGGTCGACGGCGGCTGCTATGGCGCCACCCAGGGACCGCGCCTGGAGACCAATGCCGAGATCGCCCGCATGCGCCGCGACGGCTGCGACCTGGTCGGCATGACCGGCATGCCCGAGGCGGCGCTCGCACGCGAGCTGGGCCTGGAATACGCCTGCCTGGCGATCGTGGCCAACTGGGCCGCCGGGTGCGGCGACGCGCAGGAGATCACCCTGGCCGAAGTGCTGGACAACGTGGCCGCCGCGTCGGCTGGCCTGCCGGAGCTGGTCGCCGAGCTGGCCCGGGGCTGATCCGGCCACCGGTGTTAGCGGTAACCCATGCAACGGTGCCCCGGACGATTGTCAGCCGCGCCCCGGCTTTTGCATACTCCGCTTCGCGGCAGCCGCCGCGCATTCCGTCAATCGCTAAGGACTACGCAGCATCATGGCCAACGGTACCGTCAAGTGGTTCAACGACGCCAAGGGATTCGGCTTCATTTCGCCGGAAGATGGCAGCGCGGACGTGTTCGCACACTTCTCCGCGATCAACTCCAAGGGTTTCCGTTCCCTCACGGAAGGACAGCGGGTGAGCTACGAGGTGACCCAGGGCCCCAAGGGCGCGCAGGCCTCCAACATCACCCCGATCGCCTGACCGCGACTGTCAGGTGTTTCAATTGAACCCCGCCGCAAGGCGGGGTTTTTTTTATCCGGCCGGCGCTGCCGGGGTTGCTGCTTCCTCGTGCAGGAAGCGGCCATGGCGCAGGAATTCCAGCACCTGGCCGATGACCACGTCATTGACCACCATGAAGGTGTGGTTCACCGGCAGCACCAGGAAATCAGCCATCCCGTCGACCTTGGCGCGCTCCACCGCGACCTTGCCGTCGTTCTCGCCGACGATGCGCGTGGCCAGCACGCTGTCGAAGGCGGTCTGTTCGTTGCCGGCGATGATGCCGAGCGGGAACTCCGCCGGCCCCAGTCGCGCGGCGATGCCACCCGGGCCGGTCACCAGTTGCGCGCCGGCCGGGCCATTGACCCGGTCGTACAGCGTGGTGCCGACCAGCGCGTCGGCGACCTCGCTGCCCTGGTTGGGCGGACCGAGCATCACCACCCTGCCCAGCCCTGCGACCGGATCATTGCCGAGGTAGTAGCGCAGCAGCAGGCCGCCCATCGAATGGGTGACGAAATGGATGCGCTGCGCGCCGGCGTCGCGGCATTCGCGCACGCCCTGCGGAATCGCGGTCCGCGCCGAGGCCTCGATCGTCTGGCTTTGCGACGGGTAGTCGATATTGGCCGTGGCATAGCCGGCATCGCGCAGCATCCAGTCGATCCGGGCCATCGAACGATGGGTCCGTCCCAGTCCGTGCAGCAGGACCACGCACTCACCCTGCACCGGCGGCAGGCGCTGCGGATCTTCGCCGGACGGCGCATCGGGCCGCGCATGGGCGACGCCCGCGGCCAGCAGCAGGAACCATGCGCAGGCGATGCGAACGACCCGGTGCGCGTGCGGCGCGACAACAGCAGCCTTCAGTTCCATTCGTCATCCCGTTGGCCCAGTCAACGCGAATATACAGGCAGCCACCATCCACGCCGCGCGCCCGGCCCATGTTCCGCCGGCCGGCGCGCTCTGCTACAACTGGCCCGCCGATGCTGTCGCCCAAGGGGGCATCGTTGCCGGGCCAGATGCATGGCGCGGACGCGGGCCCAGTGATGTACCACGCACGCGAGGTTCCCATGCTCCGATCGTCGACCCGATTGCTTGCCTGCCTGTTGATGCTGTTCGCCCTGGCCGCCTGCCAGCCTCCGGTACGGCTGATGCCGGCACCGGCGGTGTTCCTCAACGGCGAACACAACCTGTTCGGCGCCAACGCCAACCTCGATCGCAGCAGCGACATCCAGGTCTTCTACGCGACCAACCGGGTGCCCTTCGGTCCTTCGGGCGCGCGCGCCTACACCGTGTTCCCCGGCGACGAACTCCACCTGGGCGTGGCCAACCTCAGCATCGGCGGTGGCGGCCGCAGCTGGGACTGGCTTTACGAGCAGTCCACCAATGCTTCCGCCGAGCGCCGGCCGCAGCTCCTGGTCAATTCGATGGACGAAAAGGCGTCGGTCGCACCGGGCGCCTCCGTGGACGAGCCGGGCGAGGAAGCCCTCGCCTTCCTGCGCCTGGTCGACGAGGCGCTCGCGCGCAGTGCCGACCCGAACCTGACCATATACGTCCACGGCGCCAATACCAGCGTCGGCCGCGCGACCGCGCAGGCGGCACAGTACCGCCATTTCACCGGGCGCAATTCGGTGGTGCTGTCCTTCATCTGGCCGTCGGCCGAGAACTTCATGCGCTTCTCCCACGACGTGGCCAAGGCCGGCGGCACCGCTCCGGCTTTCGCCCAGCTCGTGCGCATGCTCAGCCAGCACACCCGGGCCCGGCACATCAACGTGATCGCCTACAGCTCAGGGGCGATGGTGGCCTCGCCCGGCCTGGCGATCCTGGGCACGGCCACCGCGGGATACGATCCGGCGTCAGCGCGGCTGGGCGAGGTCTACTTCCCCGCGCCGGACGCCGACTTCCGCCAGTTCGTGAGCGAACTGCAGGTCTACCACGGCTATCCGCAAAGGGTGACGGTCACGGTGAACATGCGCGACTCGGTGCTGGTGCTGTCGCGGCTGCACCAGCGTGGCTCGCGTGCCGGCAGGCCGGATCCGACCGAACTCAGCCCCGAAGACGCGCAGTGGATGATCGACGCCTCCAACCGGCTGGACTTCGACCTGATCTCGGCCAGCGCCGACGACCTGCCGGGCATGGACCGGCGTTCGCACATCTTCTGGTACGACCATCCCTGGGTCAGCAGCGACGTGCTGCTGAAGATGCTGTTCCACATGGCGCCGGAAGAACGCGGGCTGCAGCGCAACCAGAACGAAGCGGACCTGCAGTTCTGGACGTTCCCGGAAAACTACGAGGCGCGCCTGGACGAAGTGATGGACCAGCTGGTGCAGACGGCATCGGCGCCACCCGCAGCCGGGATGGAGGCCAAGGGGACGACACAGTAATCCTGTGCCGGTCACGCGCCCGCATGCAGCACCGTGGCGCCATTCTGCCGGAGGCGTGCCACTTCCGTAGGAGGCGTGCACTTCTGTAGGAGCGGGCATGACCGCGACCACGACGGCCTCGGAAACCACTAGCGGGTCGCCTGTGCTGAAGGCGTCGGTGTCGCGGTCATGCCCGCTCCTACGAGAGCGAGGAGCACGGTCCTCTGCCGCACAAAACCCGGGCCACCGCATCACAACCTCGAACCGCATTCCACGCCTGGGCGGGGATGACTAGCGAATCCGTGCCACTCAGGGCGGCGTCACCGTGACCGTCGCCGGCCGTGCCGCACCGGTGCCGCGCAGCGTCGGCTGGTACATGTCCTCGGCCTGCGGGGGCGGCACGGTGTAGGTGCCCGGCGTGACCGCGCGCACCAGGTAGTACAGCCGCGCGGTGGCGCCCTGGTCCAGCGACAGCGCCGCCACATAGCGGTCGTCGCGATACTCCTCGTGCTGCAGCTCGGCCTGGTCGGCGCGATCTGACAGGGCCACGCCCTCGATCTGCACGCCGTCCCACTGCGCGTTGTCGCCGAGGTTGAGGTTCTCGGCCTCCAGGCCGGCCGCCAGCAGGTCGGTGACCAGCGCATCGGGCATGGCCTGCTCGGCCTGCACGGTCAGGCGCGCGACCAGCACCTGGCCCTCCTTGAGCGTGCCGCCCTTCCAGGGCGAACCGTCGGGCAGGAACCAGTCGCGGACGATGCCGACACGCCGACGGTCTTCGGCCGGCGGCTGCCGCGGAATGCCGGCCACTTCGACGCTCGCGTAGTACGGGCCGCCCTGCGGCTCGAAGCGCACGCCCTGTGCCAGCGCGGCATGGTCCAGGCTGCGCGCGAAGACCGCCGCGGGTTCGACCTCGACGGTTTCGCCGCCCGATACCCAGCGCCCGGCCAGGGCGCGTCCGCCACCGGCATCGAGCGCCTTGCCCAGGCGCGCCAGCGCCATCTGCTCCTGCGTGCTCAGCCACAGCCGGCCATCGCGGTCGACGTCGCGGCGTGCCTGCAGCGCGCGCGCCAGATCGACCGCGCGCCCGTCGTATTTCGCATTGCCGCGCCCGCGCTCGTGCAGCAGCGCGATCATCAGCGCGTCGTCGCGGATGCGGCTGCCGTAGTCGCCCAGCCAGGCTGGACGGTCGTCCGGATCGCGCGCGAACCCGTCGGCAATGGCCTGCGCGCCGCGCTTGCCATCGCCCTGCAGCTCCAGCGCCAGGCCCAGCTGGACCAGCGGCAGGCCGGTCAGGCTCTCGCCCTTCTCCTGGTCGTAGAGCGCGCGCAGGGTGCCCAGCGGCGCGCGGTTGACCCGCGCCAGCACGTAACCGGCATAGGCACGGTTGGCGAAGCGCAGGTGGTCGCGATGGTCGCGTCCATAGAATTGCGCACCGCCGGACAACAGGTCTTCGGAGAGCCGGTCCAGCGCCTTCTGCAGCACGCCGTCGGGCACGGCGAAGCCGGCCTCGCGTACATCGAGCAGGAAATCAGCGATGTAAGGCGTCAATGCCGGCTCGGTGTCGCCACTGTCCCCGCCCCACATCGAAAAGTGGCCACTGCCAGCCTGCATCGCCGCCAGGCGGCCGACGGCGCCTTCCAGGCGCGCGCGACGCGTGGCCGGGTCCAGGCCCGGCACGCCGAGCTGTCGTGCGGTCGCCGCATCCATCACCAGTGCCGCGTAGCCCTTGCTGGTGGTCTGTTCGGCGCAGCCGTACGGATACTCGAGCAGGCCCTGCAGCGCACTGGCGAACGGGATCGGCGGCGAGGCGGTGACGCGCAGCCGCACGTTGACCGTATCGGCGACCAGGCCGTCGGCGAGCGACGCATCCAGCACCAGCGGCGTGCCTTCCTTCAGCACGGGCGTACTGGTACGCAACACCCCTGGCCACGCCGCGCGCACCGGCAGGTCGTAACGCCGGTCCACCGCATATCCCCCGCCATCCACGCGCACGCGCACCCGCGCCACCGTGTTGCCCGGTTCGGCAAGCAGCGGGAATTCGAGCGTGGCCTTGGCCCCGTCGTCCAGGCGCAGGCGACGCTGGCCCTCGCCCACCGCCAGCGGTCCTTCGCCTTCCACGCGCACCCGGAATTCGGACGCCGCACCGCTGAAGTTCTGCACGTCCAGGCTGACCGTGCCGCGGTCGCCCGGCGCCATCACCCGCGGCATGCCAGCCTCGGCCACCACCGGCGCACGCACCAGGGCCTCGCCGTCGCGCTTGCCGTAGCGGTCGTCGGCATAGACCAGCGCCGACACGCGCAAGGTGCCGTTGAAGTCCGGCAGCGGCAGCTTCAGCCGCGCGTTGCCCTGCGCATCCAGCTTCACCGGCCCGGAGAACAGGTCCACGGTCTGCACCCGCGCGGTCGGCCTGCGCGCCTGCGGCAACGCCTCCAGCGCCATGTCGCCGCCGAAACGCAGGCGCGCGTTTCCGCCTGCGAAGCTCTCGATCACCCGCCCGTAGACATCGTAGGCATCGGTCGCAAGCCGGCGCTGGGCGAAGAAGTGCGCGTTGGCGTCCGGCACCGGGAAACGGGTGATGTTGAGGATGCCCACGTCGGTGGCCGACACGGTGACATGCGCATCGCGGCCGGCCAGCTGCGGCACGCTCACCGTGACCGGCAGGTCCTGCTGCGGCCGGCTCTGCGCGGGGAATTTCAATCCGACCGAGACACGACGGTCGTCGCGCCGCATCGGCACGTGGGCCACGCCGACCGCACGCGCGGGGGTGACCTGGCTGGCCGCCGATCCGCCGCGGAACACCAGTGCGGTGACGTAGACGTCGTGGCGCTCCCAGTCCGCGGTCACCGGGATCTCGAACGTGCCGCTCGCCTTGCCGTCCTGCCCGCGCAGTTCGATGTCGTGCGCGTACAGCAGCCGGTCGCTCTCCACCAGCAGCACGCCGCGGCCGGCGTGCGGCGGCGTCACCGTGACCTTGAGCGTGTCGCCGGCGCGGTAGCCGGTGCGGTCCAGGGCCAGCTTGACCCGGTCCGGGCGCGCGTCCGGGCCGCGATTGTCGTCGCCCCAGCTCCAGCCGGCGCGGAACGGGTAGCGCAGGGTCAGGCCGGTCGCCGGATCGAGCACGTCGATGCGGTACTCGCCCCACTCCACCGGGAAATCGAAACGCGCCGCGGTAGCGCCGGCATCGACGCTGCGCGTCTGCACGTCCTCGAAACGGCGGGTGAAGTCGTAGTCCCAGCCGCCATCGTCCTCGTAGCGCCAGTGGTAGTCACGCAGCTCGCGCACCAGGGTCACCTTCAGCCCCTTGGCCGGTTGCGGCTTGCCCTGCGCATCCACCCGCACCAGCTCGAAACGGGCGGCGGCATTGGCATCGGCGCCGTCGGCCTCGTCGAACAGCGGGCGCACCCCGACCAGCGCAGGCGCCGGCCACAGCACGCGCTGCAGGCTGCGGTTGACCGGGCGTCCGCCACTCTCGTGGACGCTGCCGGCGATCGTCACCTGCACCGGCGTGGCGGCCTTGGCCGCCTCTTCGGGCAGCGGCAGCGAGGCCTCCAGGCGGCCCTGCGGATCGAGCGTCGCATCGAGTACGTCGCGAGGCTCCCGTGGCAGGTCCACGGTCGGATCGCCGAAGAAGAACCCGGGCAGGCCCTCGACCGGCTGGCGCGCGACCGCCAAGGCCATCTTCGCGGTGAAGCGGTTGCCGGCGGCCGGTGCGCCATAGAGGTAGGCCGCCTCGGCCTGCAGCTTCAACGGCTCGCCCGGCTTGAGCGTGTCCTGCGCGGACAGGTCCAGCTTCAGGCGCTCCGGCAGGAACTCCTCGATCCGCAAGGCCATGCCCTGGACGACGTCCTTGCCGGCCGGGTCGGTGCGGAACTCCACCTGCCAGCGACCAGTCGGCGCATCGGACGGGATCGCCTGCTCGAACGCGTAATACCCCTGTGCGCCCGGCTCGAGCCGGGTCTCGCGGAAGACGCGACCGTCAGGCTGCTTCAGTCGCAGGAACAACGGTTGCGCTGCGCCCGCTCCAGGCGCCCCCGCCTTGCCGCCCGGCGCAGGCGCCAGCGACTTGCCGTCACCGTCGCGCAGCAGAGCGGAGATGCGTACCGTCTCGCCCGGCCGGTACAGATCGCGCCCGGACCAGGCGAACACGTCGAAATCCGCCTGGGCGCGTCCCCCGACCGCGAACTCGGACAGGTCCAGGGCCGGCTGGTTGAACGGCAGCAGGGACACATCCTTGCCACGACGGGCCACCAGCACCTGGCCGGCGTCGAGCGTGTAGTCCAGCAGCGCGTTGCCGTTGCCGTCGGTGGCCGATTTCAGCACCGCCTCGCCCCTGGCGTCGAGCACGCGCAGCTCCACGCCCTTCAGCGGCGAACCGTCGTGCAGCGAAGCGGTGTGCACGTAGAGCGTGTCGCGGTAGGCGCGCGCGTGCAGGCCGATGTCGCTGACGCTGAAGAACGCGGTGTCGTACTGGTCACTGAACTGGCCGACCCGGCGCAGCACCGCGAAGTACAAGCCGGGTTGCTGCAGCTCCGCGATGTCCTGCACCGGCAGGTAGTTGAGGACCCGTTCGTTGCGCTCGCCGCCCAGGACGAAGCGGTTGAGGTAGACCGGCTCGGCCAGCTCGCGCAATGGCGCCCGGTCGTCGTAATCACGGTCGAGCTCCCAGCCACCGCGACGGCCGCCGCGCTGGAACTGGGCGAAGAAGCGCGGCAGCTCCGACTCGCGCACGCGCAGGAATTCCACGTCCACTTCCGGCACGTTCACCGACACCACCGGCAGGCCACGGCTCTCGCGCGCCGGCAGCACGCTGCCCTGCGAGGCGAACCCGGCCACCGGATCGAGCTCGCCGGTATGGATCGTTTTCTTGAGGGGCGCGTCCAGGCGGCTGCCGTCTGCGGCGAGCAGCCCGGCGGCGACGGTCACGGTGTAGTCGCGCGCCGGTTCGACGAAGGGATAGCGCAACGTCTTGCCATCGTCGGACAGCGTCCAGCCGCTTTCGCCCGAGCCGGCCGGCTCGACCTGCAACAGGCGGTCGAATTCCTGGGTCCCGACCAGTGGCCTCGAGAACTCCAGCGCCAGGGCCAGGCTGCCATCCTGCTGGTCGGGCCAGGCACGGACCAGTGCGAATCCGGTCACCTCGGCACGCTGGGCCTGCAGCTTCTCGCCGCCCGCTGCGGGCAGCTGGCCGCCGGGATCGCGACTGCATCCGGCGACCGCCAGGATCGCCAGCATCGCCACCCGTGCCAGCCACGCCGGGCCGGTTCCACGCCAGCCCTTGCCACGCCACCCCTTGCCACGCCCGTCCATTGCCGTCCGCGTCATGCGTCGCGCTCCCTGCCCGTTGCTCCGAGTATAGGACGGCGTGCGGTCACGCCGACGCCGGGGGCCGCCGCCGCGAAGCGCGGAAGGTCAGTCGCCGGCTGCCAGTGCGGCCGCCACCGCTTCGAACAAACGGTGCATGTCGAGCGGTCGCTGCAACCGCTGCAAGGGCATCGAAGCGGGCACCTGTGCGGGGTCGAACGGCGCCTCGTCATCCTCGATCACGATGGCCGGTCCGGTGTAGCCGGTTTCGTGCATCGTCGACAGCAACGCTTCGGCGGGGAACAGGCTGATCCGGCTATCCACCACGACCACGTCCGCCGCGCCGGTCTCGGCCCATCGGCGCAGCGCCGCGGCGCCGTCGGCCGCCCGGTCGATCAGGTAGCCCTGGCTGATCAGCGCATCGCCCACCAGCGAAAGGCGCGCGCCTTCGCGGGCCACCAGCAGGATCCTTTCGCCCTGCCCGGCGATCGCGGGCGCGTCGTCGAGGTCCAGTTCGTCGGCCTCCACCGGGGCCGGCAGCCAAAGCTCGAACCGCGTGCCCTCGCCGACCACGCTGGCCACCCCGATCCGGCCGCCCAGGCCCTCGACGATGCGCTTGCACGAAACCAGGCCCAACCCGGTACCGCTGGTCTTGGTTGTGAAGAACGGCGTGAACAGCTGGGCGATGGTCTGCGCATCCATGCCGCTGCCGGTATCGGCCACGACCAGGCGCACGCCGCCATCGGCTTCCTCGCCGACCAGTTCCAGGCGGCCGCTCTGGGGCATCGCCTGGATCGCGTTGAGGCACAGGTTGAGCAGGCACTGCTGCAGCTCGGTGTAGTTGGCGTCCAGTGCCAGCGCCGGGTCGGCCAGCCTCACTTCCAGCTGCACGTCGCGCGGCAGGCTGCCCTTGAGCAGCAGCTGCACCGCGCGGAACAGGTCCGTCAGCAGGAAACGCTCGCTGGCACGGCGCGAGCCGCGCACGAACGACAGCATCGATTCGGCCATCTCGTGGCCACGGCGTCCGCACTCGGCCACCACCGAGGCCAGCTGGTGCAGGCGGGGGTCGTCGCTGCGCTGGGCGATCAGGTCCGGCACGATCAGCAGGGGCTGCAGGATGTTGCGCAGGTCGTGGCTGAGCCCGGCGGCCAGCAACGACAGGCTCTCCAGCCGCTGGCTGCGCATCAGCTCGACTTCGGCGCGCGCGCGCTCGGTCTCCAGGCGCGCTTCGCGCAGGGCGCGCTCCACCGCCGCCGGCAGGCGCGCGCTGCTGTGCTTGAGGATGTAATCGTTGGCGCCCTCGTGCAGGGCCGCCACCGCAACGTCCTCGCCGATGGTGCCCGAGACGAAGATGAAAGGAAGGTGCGGCGTATGCGCACGGACGATCCGCAGCGCATCGTGCCCGGAGAAGCCCGGCATCGACAGGTCCGACAGGACGATGTCCGGATGGAACGTGGCCAGCGCCTGCTGCAGCGCCGGCTCCTCGTCCACGCGCATGAAGTCCGCATCCAGGCCCGCGTCCTCCAGCTGCATCTGCAGCAGCTCGGCGTCCTCCGGCGAATCCTCGACGAACAGGACCCGGAACCGCCTTTCGGTGCTGATCGCCCGCAACGGCGCCATCGTCAGCCTTCGCCGCCGGGCGCTTCGTTGATGACCGCCCAGAACTTGCCGAGCGTCTTCACCGCGCCGAAGAACTGGCCCACGTCCACCGGCTTGACCACGTATGCGTTCACGCCCAGGTCCCAGCTGCGCGCCAGGTCGCTTTCCTCGCGCGAGGACGACAGGATCACCACCGGGATGCGCCGCAGCTTGTCGTCGGCGCGGATGCGCTGCAGCACTTCCAGCCCGTCCATGCGCGGCATCTTGATGTCGAGCAGCAGCACCGCCGGCTCCTCGTCGGTGCGGTTTGCGTACGCGCCCTTGCGGAGCAGGTACTCCATCGCCTCCACCCCGTCCTCGACGTGGACGATCGGGTTGGCAAGGTTGGCCTCGCGCAGCGCATCGATGGCCATTTCGGCGTCGGCGGCATTGTCTTCGGCCAGCAGGATGGTGCGGATCGTGCTCATTTGAAGGTTTCGCCCGTTGAAATATTGTCCTGCGGAGGCAGGACGAAGTGGAAGGTGGAACCCTGGTCCGGGACCGACTCGGCCCAGACCTTGCCGCCCAGTCGCGTCACGACCCGGCGCACGCTGGCCAGGCCGATGCCGGTGCCCGGATAGTCGCTGGCCTTGTGCAACCGCTGGAACACTCCGAACAGCTTGCCGGCGTACTCCATGTCGAAACCTACCCCGTTGTCGCGGACGCTGAAGTGGTGGCCGCCGTCCTCCTGCACCTCGCAAGCGACTTCGATCACCGCCGGTTCCCTGCGGGCGGAGTACTTGACCGCGTTGCCCAGCAGGTTCAGCCACACCTGCCGCATCATGTTCTCGTCGGCCACCAGCACCGGCAAAGGCGCGATTCGCCAGTCGATCCGGTGCGCCGCGACGCCTTCGGCGGCGTCGGCCTGCCGGTTCGCATCCAGCATCGCCCGCGTCTCGTGGACGAGGGACTGCATGTCCACCGCCTGCAGCTTCATCGCGTTGCGGCCCAGGCGCGAATAGACCAGCAGGTCGTCGATCAGGGTCGACATCCTCCGCGCGGAGCTGCCGATCACCTCCAGGTAGTGCGTCCCCTTTTCGTCGATCCCGTCGCCGAGGTGGCGCGAGAGCTTGTCTGCGAATCCTGCCACATGGCGCAGCGGGGCGCGAAGGTCGTGGGACACCGAATAGCTGAACGCTTCAAGTTCGCGATTCACCTCGGTGACCTGTTCGATCTTGCCCTCCAGCTGCCGGTTGAGCTCGCCGATCCGGTGCTGCGCGGCCTTCTGTGCGCTGATGTCGCTGACCGTCATCAGCGCGACGTCGTCGTCGCGATCGGGCAACTGCATGCGCCGGGCGTTGAGCAGCATGGTCCGGCTGACCCCGTCGGCAGTGCGCTGGACGTGTTCGAAATCCCATAGTTCGCGACCGCGGGCGAGCACTTCGCTCAGGCGCTGGCGGATCACCGGGTCGCGCCAGGCGCCGTGCCCGATCTCGTCCAGGCGCTCGTAATGCTCGTCGCCGTCCTCGTCGGCGTAGAGCTCGGCGAAGGCGGTGTTGTGCATCAGCACGCGCAGTTCGCGGTCCAGCAGCACGATCGGTTCGCGCACCGTCTGCACCACCGCCAACGCCCGCGCACTGGCCTGGCGCACCTCGCCCTCCGAATCGGCCCGTCGTTGCTCCATCCGGTACAGCAGGTAGATGACCACGCCCATGAGCGTCAGCTGGGCCATGAGCGCAGCCAGGCCCAGCCAGCGCACGCGTTCGCGCTGCCGGTCGGCATAGGCGCTGCGTTCGGCCAGCAAGGAACGCTCATTGGCCATGAAATTCGTGAACAGGTCGCGGACCTGGTACTTGCCGTAGAGCTCGTCGATCAGGTCCAGGCGTTCGGCCGGGGTCACGCCCATGCTCAGCCGCCTCGCCACGTCGATGCGACGCTCGATCAGGGTCTGCAGGCGGCCGATGAGGATCTGCTGCCCGGGGTTGTCGCGGCTCAGTTCGGTCAGCTGCCTCAGCTGCGGATCGATCCGCGCGAGGGTTTCCTCCAGGCGCTGGCGCAGTCGCGGATTGCTGCTGCCGCTGCCCAGGGCCAAGCCGATCGAATCGAGCTCGCGGATCATCGCTTCCAGGCTATGAGTGGAAGATTCCACCTGCTGGGTGTGGCGGACCCAGCGGTCGGCCTCCTGGCTGTTCTCGGTCCATTGCCGGATCAGCAGGTAGGGCACCAGCAGGATGAGGACCAGCGCCGATACCAGCAGGGGCAGGCGCCAGCGGACATAGGTGATGGTGAGGCTGTCCTGCCGCAATGCTCGGGGTCTCCGCTGTCGGGCCGTTATGCGGCCGGTACCGCCCGATGATGCCTGCTGGCATCGGCCTTGTCAGGATCCGCGTCCCCCGCGGCGGGATGAGGCCGGCTGCACGGGCGGGAGCCTGAAACAGAAAAGGCCGGCAGGGCCGGCCTCTCCGACAGCACCCGCATGTGCAGGCCTGGAATGTGGTGGGCGGTACAGGGATCGAACCTGTGACCCTTGCCGTGTGAAGGCAATGCTCTACCGCTGAGCTAACCGCCCGGAAATCTGGATCAGCCGCACCTTGATGCGGGTGCGCATGTTAATGGGGCGTGGCGATCCGGTCAACGCCGCAGAGGCGTCTGGGCGTGCTTTCGGAGGGTTTAGGCGCATGCCCCGTGGCGTGTGCGTGCAGGCGCCACCGCTGCACGGCCGGCGTCGTCGTCGGCATCGCCCTCGCCTTGCCCCTTCCGCGTTCAGCTGGCCTTGCTCCGGCGCAGGGCATCGACCCGGGCCGGGGGACAGAACGCGTCGCTGCGGGCCTCGGCCCAGAAATCGTGGAAGACGGCATGCTCGGGAATACGCTGCAGAAGTTCGCCCGGGCGCAGGTAGCGGTACAGCGCCGCCAGCGAACGGATCTCCACCGGCGACACCCTGCGCAGGATGTGCTCCGGCCCCAGGTCCGAGGGATGCTCCAGCCCCGATGCGCACAGCAGGTCGCGCAACGCGCGCAGGGTGTTGTCGTGGAACTGGTGGACGCGAGTGGCTTTGTCGGCCGGGTCCAGGTGCTTCCAGCGGTGCGGGTTCTGGGTCGCGATCCCGGTCGGGCAGCGGTCGGTATGGCAGCTCAGCGACTGGATGCAACCCAGCGCGAACATGTAGCCGCGCGCCGCATTGCACCAGTCCGCGCCGAGCGCCAGGGTGCGCGCGATGTCGAAGGCGCTGGTGATCTTGCCGGCCGCCGCGACCCGGACCCGGTCGCGCAGGTCCAGCCCGACCAGGGTGTTGTGGACCAGCAGCAGCGCTTCGTGCATCGGCACGCCGATGTGGTCGATGAACTCGGCCGGTGCCGCGCCGGTACCGCCCTCGGCACCATCGACGACGATGAAGTCCGGCAGGCATTCCGGCTGCGACGTTGCGCTCTCGGCCATCGCCTTGGCGATGCCGAACCATTCCCAGGGGTGGCCGATGGCCAGCTTGAAGCCGACGGGCTTGCCGCCGGAGAGCTCGCGCAGCCGGGCCACGAACCGGAGCAGCCCCATCGGCGTGTCGAAGGCCGCGTGCCGGGCCGGAGAAACGCAGTCGATCCCCATCGGCACGCCGCGCGTGGCCGCGATCTCCGCGCTGACCTTGGCCGCCGGCAGGACGCCGCCATGTCCGGGCTTGGCGCCCTGCGACAGCTTGATCTCGATCATCTTCACCTGCGGCCGCGCGGCCTGCTCGGCGAAACGCGCCGGATCGAAGCGTCCGGCTTCGTCGCGACAGCCGAAGTAGCCCGAACCGATCTCCCAGACGAGATCGCCACCGTTTTCCAGGTGATAGGGCGAGATCGAGCCCTCTCCGGTGTCGTGGTAGAAACCTCCGCGCCGCGCGCCTTCGTTCAGTGCGCGCACCGCATTGGCCGACAGAGAACCGAAGCTCATCGCCGAAATGTTGAAGACGCTGGCCGAGTACGGCTGCGCGCAAGCGGCGCCAACCACCACGCGGAAATCGTGGTCGGGAATTTCGGTCGGCGCCAGCGAATGGTTGATCCATTCGTAGTCCACCGCGTAGGCGTCCTGCAGCGAGCCGAACGGGACCACGTCCATCACGTTCTTGGCGCGGCGGTAGACCAGCGTCCTTTGCTGGCGCGAGAACGGGGCCTCGGCGGTATCGCTTTCGATGAAGTACTGGCGCATCTCCGGACCGACCGATTCCAGCCCGTAGCGGAAGTGGGCAAGGATCGGATAGTTGCGGCGCAGCGTGGTGCGGGTCTGCAACAGGTCCCACGATCCCAGCAGCACCAGCAGCAAGGCGATACCCACGCCCCACCACCAGCCGGGCCAGCGCAAGGCCAGCGGCATCGACACCAGCAACAGCAGCCAGCTGGCCGCATAGGCCGAGTAACGGCTCATCCCTGCTCCCTCGTGGACCGGACCCGATCCAGTCTAGCCGCGGCCCGACCGGAACGAAGCACTACCCCCACCACGGGCGCTCGCTCGCGCGATTCAGGCGTCCGTGTCGCGGTGACGCCTGCGCCTACAGGCGGTCGTCCACCGCCGCGCGCGGCCACGCCGACTTGACGTCGTATACCGCCGCGCCAGGACGCCCCAGCGCGCGCACCTGCGCTGCGTCGTAGCCGCGATAGTCCTCGTGCGCCACGGCCAGGACGACGGCGTCGTAGCTGCCGGCCCGCGGTTCGGCGAGCAGGGTCACGCCCTGCCGCGCGACCTCGGCCGGATCGGCCCATGGGTCGCAGGCTTCCACCTGCGCGCCCGCCTCCGCCAGCTGCCGTGCCAGGTCCAGCGCACGGCTGTTGCGAAGGTCCGGGCAGTTCTCCTTGAAGGTCACGCCCAGGACCAGCACCCGCGCCTGGGCCGCCGCCACGCCGCGCTCGCCCAGCATCGCCAGCACCCGGCCCGCCACGTGCGCGCCGACGCGTTCGTTGACCTCGCGTGCGGTGTGGATCAGCTCGGGGTGGTAGCCGACGCTCTCGGACTTGTGCAGCAGGTAGTACGGATCCACGCCGATGCAATGGCCGCCGACCAGGCCCGGTCGGAACGGCAGGAAGTTCCATTTGGTGCCGGCTGCCTCGAGCACGTCGCCGGTATCGATGCCGAGCCGGTCGAACACCAGCGCCAGCTCGTTGACCAGGGCGATGTTGACGTCGCGCTGGATGTTCTCCACCACCTTGGCTGCCTCGGCCACGCGGATCGACGGCGCCGGGAACGTGCCGGCGCTGATCACCTGCCGGTACAGCGCATCGACCGCTTCGGCCGCCCCGGGCGTGGAGCCTGCGGTGATCTTGCGGATGTCGGCCAGCCGTCGCTGCCGGTCGCCCGGGCTGACCCGCTCCGGGCTGTAGCCGCAGCTGAAGTCGACGTTGAAGCGCAGCCCCGAAGCCTGCTCCAGGATCGGCACGCAGATTTCCTCGGTCGTGCCCGGATACACGGTGGATTCGTAGATCACCAGCGCCCCGCGCCGCAGCGCTGCGCCGACCAGCGCGCTGGCACTGCGCAGCGGCTCCAGGTCCGGCTGGTGCGACGCGTCGATAGGCGTGGGCACGGCGACGATGAACACCTCGCAGCCCACCAGCGCGGCCGGGTCGCTGTCCAGGCGCAGGCCGGTCGCGGCGCGGATCTCGGCGCCATCCAGCTCCAGGGTGCGGTCGATCCCCTCGCCCAGCTCCCGCACCCGCCCGGCGTCGAGGTCGAACCCCAGCACTTCGCGCACGGCACCGAACGCCACCGCCAGCGGCAGTCCGACGTAACCCAGGCCGATGACCGCGATGCGGGCATCGGCGGGCGGCAACGGCACCGGGGCGGTCGGCTCGGACATGGAACTCCTGGCGGATATCGGGTGTGCCCGGGGCGGGGGTCGAACCCGCATAGCCTCGCGGCTGGGGGATTTTAAGTCCCCTGTGTCTACCAGTTTCACCACCCGGGCAGGGCGCGTGCATTGTGCCACCGGGGCCGGGCGCCGCGGCCGGGTCGCAGGCTATGATGCGGCCGACCCGCCGGCCGCGGGCAATGGGGACCCACGACGCATGCGCGCAAGGATCGAGGACGTCGCCGCCGCCGCGGGCGTGTCGATGAAGACCGTCTCGCGGGTGTTCAATCGCGAACCCAATGTGCGCGACGACACGCGCCTGAAGGTCGAGGAAGCCGCGCGCCAGCTGCGCTACCGGCCCAATTCCTCCGCACGCAGCCTGGCCGGCCGGCGCTCGTACCTGATCTCCCTGCTGTACGACAATCCGTCGTCGAACTACGTCATGGAGATCATCGAGGGCGTGCTGGCGGCCTGCGAACAGGCCCACTACGGACTGACCCTGCGTCCGGTCGATTTCGGCCGCCGCGGACACGTCGAATCGGTCGAAGGCCTGATCAACCAGTACCGCCCCGACGGACTGGTGCTGACTCCCCCGCTGACCGACGACCTGCCGCTGCTGCGGCGGCTGCGCGAGCTGGATGTGCGCTATGCCGGCATCTCGGCCAAGCGCAACAACACCCGCATCGGCGCGACCCTGGACGAGCGCGCCGCGGTGGCCGACATGATGGCCCACGTGGTCGCGCTCGGGCACCGGCGCATCGCCCACATCACCGGCCACCGCAGCCATGGCGCGCGCGCCTGGCGTCTGGCCGGCTACCTGGACGGGTTGAACAACGCCGGGATCGAACCGGATCCGGCGCTGGTGATCGAAGGCGAATTCTCGTTCGATTCGGGTATCGCCGGCGCAAGGCGATTGCTCGACCTGGACGATCCGCCGACGGCGATCTTTGGCGCCAATGACGACACCGCCTGTGGCGTGCTCTACGAGGCGGCCGCGCGCGGCCTGGTCGTGCCTGACCAGCTGTCGGTATTCGGCTTCGACGACACCCCGATGTCGCGCCAGGTGTGGCCCAGCCTGAGCACGATCCGCCAGCCCAGCCGCGAGATGGGCCGGATCGCCGCTCACCAGTTGCTCGACGAGATCAGCAGCCGCGGCCCGGGCAGCATCGTCAGGGTGCCCTACCAGCTGCAGATCCGGCACTCGACCGGGCCGGTGCCGCGAGGGCCCTGAGCGGGACGACAAGCGTGGCCAGCGCGGGAATCCACCGCCAAGGCCCGATCACCGGCCCCGCCCCTCCGCACCGGCTGGACGCACCTGGAAACGAAAAAGCCCCTGATCGCTCAGGGGCTTTCGATATGGAGGCCTGGGTCGGAATTGAACCGGCGTACGCGGATTTGCAGTCCGCTGCATGACCACTCTGCCACCAGGCCGGTGGTGCGTACCGCAGTGTAATCGCTTGCGGCCTGCCGACAAAACAAAACCCCGTTGCCGGGGTCTGTTTCCGATCCGTTCCGGCGCCTGGGCGACGGCTGGATCAGCTTATCTGGAGCGGGAAACGAGACTCGAACTCGCGACCTCAACCTTGGCAAGGTTGCGCTCTACCAACTGAGCTATTCCCGCTTGGGAGACGCGCATTTTAGGGATTCGGCGGGCGGTGTCAACCGTGTTTGCGCTTTTCTTCGCTCGCCCGGGTCGCTGCGGCCTTTTCGTCGTCGCGCAACGCCGGCCACGCCGCGTGCAGGTACTGGACCCCGGACAACAGGGTGAGCACCGCGGCGATCGCCAGCAACCAGTCGCCGAGGTGGAAAATCCACTCGCCGAGCCAGATGTCGGTCCCGGGGTGCAACGGGTACTTCGGGTTGATCGAATACAGCAGGCACGAAACGGCGACCATCTGCGCGACCGTCTTGATCTTGCCGATCGTCGCGACCTTGACCGTCGCCCGCTGGCCCAGCTCGGCCATCCACTCGCGCAGCGCCGAGACGGCGATCTCGCGACCGACGATCACCGAGGCCCAGAACGCCATCCACGGCGTCGGATGGCCCTGCACGATCAGGAACAGGGCCACGGCCACCATCAGCTTGTCGGCGACCGGGTCGAGGAAGGCGCCGAACGCCGAATACTGGTGGTAACGACGCGCGATCCAGCCGTCGAGCCAGTCGGTCACCGCCGCCAGGATGAACACGGCCGCCGAGGCGAAGTTGGTCCACTTGTAGGGCAGGTAGAACACCATCACCAGCACCGGAATCAGCACGATCCGCAGCAGGGTCAGCCAGGTCGGGATGGTCAACTTCATCGTGTTTCGTTTTGTCCGGGTTCTGCCGGAGGCGCCAGCCCGTGCAGGGTAGCGTAGATGCGCGCGGCCAGGGCGGCGTTGATCCCCTCCACGCGCGCGATTTCCTCTTCGCCTGCCGCCTTCAACCCGCCCAGGCCACCGAAATGGCGCAGCAGCGCGGCGCGCCGGCGAGGGCCGATTCCGGGGATGTCTTCGAGCCGGCTGGTGCTGCGCGCCTTCTGCCGCTTGCCGCGATGCCCGGTGATGGCGAATCGGTGCGCTTCGTCGCGGACCTGCTGGATGAACTGCAGGGCCGGCGACGCGGCACCGGGCCGCAGTTCGCGGCCATCGGCCAGGACCAGGGTCTCGTCACCGGCACGACGCTGCTCGCCCTTGGATACGCCGACCAGCAGCACGCCCTCCACGCCCAGGTCGGCCAGCGCTTCGCGCGCCTGGGCCAGCTGGCCTGCGCCGCCGTCGATCAGCAGCACGTCGGGAAGGATCGCGTTGCTGCCCGGGCTCGACGCGCCGTCACCGGCCTCCAGCGCGCGCCTGAAGCGGCGCTCGATCGCCTGGCGCATGGCCGCGTAATCGTCTCCGGGTTCGATTCCGGTGATGTTGTAGCGCCGGTACTGGTTGCGCACCGGCCCGGCGGGATCGAACACCACGCATGAGGCCACCGTGGCCTCGCCCAGGGTATGGCTGATGTCGAAACACTCGATCCGGGCCGGGACTTCCGCCAGTTCCAGGAGCGCGCGCAGCCCTTCGCTGCGGGCCTGCTGCGCGCCGCGGCTGGCCAGCTCGGTGGCCAGCGCGAGCTGCGCGTTGCGCCGGGCCAGGTCGAGGTAGCCGGCGCGTTCGCTGCGCACGCTGGACTTCAGCGCCACCTTGCGCCCGGCGGTCTCGGCCAGGGCCAGTTCGATCAGGTCCGCGTCGGGGATCGCGCGGTCGAGCACGATCTCCGCCGGCGGCGGCTGCTCGGCGTAGTACTGCGAGACGAACGCGGCCAGCACTTCCTCGGCACTGTCTTCGCCGTTGGTGCGCGGGAAGAAGGCGCGCGTGCCCAGGTTGCGGCCGTCGCGGAACGCCAGCAGCAGCACGCAGGCGGTGCTGCCCTGCATCGCGCAGGCGAGTACGTCCAGGTTGGCGGCATGCCCGTCCACGTATTGCCGGGCCTGCAGTCCGCGCAGGGTCGCCAGCAGGTCGCGCAGGCGCGCGGCCTGCTCGAATTCGAGCCGGGCACTGGCCGCCTCCATCGCCGCGGCCAGCTCCTCGCCCAGCTCGTCGCTGCGCCCTTCCAGGAACAGCGAAGCGCGATGCAACGACTGGGCGTATTCGTCGGCTTCGACCAGCCCCACGCACGGGGCGCTGCAGCGGCCGATCTGGTACTGCAGGCACGGCCGGCTGCGGTTGCGGAACACGCTGTCCTCGCAGCTGCGCAGGCGGAACAGCTTGTGCATCAGGTCCATGGTCTCGCGTACCGCGCCGGCGCTCGCATACGGGCCGAAGTAGCGCCCCGGCACCGCCCGCGGGCCGCGGTGGAAGGCCAGCCGCGGCCACTTCTCCTGCGTCAGCAGCACGTAGGGATAGCTCTTGTCGTCGCGCAGCGAGACGTTGTAGCGCGGCGCCAGCGACTTGATCAGCTGGTTTTCCAGCAGCAAGGCCTCGGCCTCGGTGCGGGTGACCGTGACTTCCATGCGCGCGATCTGCGCGACCATCGCGTGGATGCGCGGCGTCCGCGGGGCGTTGCTGAAGTAGCTGGCGACGCGACGCTTCAGCGCACCGGCCTTGCCCACGTAGAGCAGGCTGCCGTCCGCGGCGTACATGCGGTAGACGCCGGGCGCCGTGCTCAGCTGTGCGACGAACGCCTTGCCATCGAATTCCCCTGCTGCCGTACCGCCCGCCACGTCGTTCATTCGCTGATCGACACGTCTTCCAGGCTGCCGGTGACGATGTCGTAGCGCAGCACGCCGTGTGCGTCGGTCTCGGCGATCCAGACCGAACCTGCGGCGATGGCCAGGCCGGTCGGCCCGTGCAGGCGCCGCGGCAATTCAATCGTGGACAGCTCGCCGCCGCCCAGGCGCAGGGTGCGCAGCGTGCCGTTGCCGCTGTCGGCGATCCACAGCAGCGGAGCATCCGGGCTCAGTGCGATCCCCAGCGGATGTTGCAGGCGTGCGCTGGAACGCGGGCCGTCGGCATCGCCGAAGTCCCATGGCCCCTGCCCCACCAGGGTCTGGACCAGGTCGTTGCGCAGCTGCAGCGAACGCACCGCAGAACCCAGCGCATCGCAGACGTAAACGACCTGCTGCACCGCGGCCAGCCCCGCAGGCTGCGCGAACGCGGCCATCATCGCGTTGCCGTCGCGAAGCTCCAGACGGCCGGAACCGGCCCGCAGGTGCAGTTCGCCGCGGCCCAGGTCGCAACTCCAGATGCGGTTGTCTCCGGCGCTGGCGATATGCACCTGGTTGCCGGCTACTGCCAGGCCCACCGGATGGTTGAGCGGGCTGCGCGCATTGGCCGCGAGCGGACCCTCAACCGGGTCGCCCGGGCGGCCGTTGCCGCACAGCGTGTCGACCTGGCCGGTGCGCAGCTGGATCCGGCGCACGGCGTGGTTGCCGGTGTCGGCGACGTACAGGTATTCGCGCTCCACGGCCAGGCCCTGCGGCCGATTGAACGCGGCCTGGTCGGCGGGGCCGTCCATGAAATCGGCCGTGCCCAGCCCGAACTGGCGCAGGATGCGGCCGCCATGGCTGCATTCCAGGATGCGGTGGTGGCCACTGTCGGCGACGAACAGGCGGTCGGGAGTGGCGGCGATCCCGCAGGGGAATCGCAGCGGCAGGCGCGGCTCAGGCAGCGTCTCGGTCGAAAGCAGGTCCTCGTCCAGCGGCCGCGGCAGGCCCTCGACCAGCGCGAACAGCGCCCGCTCGAGGTCCCCGCCCAGGCCGACGATGCGTTCGCGTTCGCAGCCATCGGCATCGACCAGCAGCAGGGTCGGCCACGCCTCGATGCCATAGCGCTGCCAGGCCGCCCAGTCGGCGTCCAGCAGCACCGGCGAGGCCACGCCAAGCCTGCGCAGCAACTTGAGCGAGCGCTGCGGCACCCTCTCGCTGTCAAAGCGCGGCACCTGGACCACCAGGATCTGGAGCCGGCCGGGGTTGCGCGCCTGCCACTGGGCCAGTTCGGCCAGCCGCTGCGCGCACCAGGCGGACGCGGCGTTGACGAAGGCAAGCACGACCGGGCGGCCGCGCAATTCGTGCAGCGAGGCCGCCGGGGCATTGAGCCAGGGCAGTTCGCGGGGCAGTTCCTGGAGGGGGGCCGCGTTCATGGTCCGATTATGCCTGTCCCGGCCGGCCGGGACAGGCGCGCCACGACCGCCTGTGCCGCTGCATCGACCAGTCGCCAGACCTCCTCGAAGTGGTCCTCGCTTCCGTGGTAGGGATCGGGAACCTCGCCTGCCGGGCTTATCCCGCTCCAGTCCAGCAGCAACACCGCGCGCTCTTCCAGCCCGTCCGGTGCCAGCCTGCGCGCATCGCGCAGGTTGCCGGCGTCGGCGCAGAGCAGCCAGTCGAACTCGTGGAAATCGTCCGCGCGCAGCTGGCGGGCACGCTGTCCGCCGATATCCACGCCGTGCCTGCGCGCACAGGCGATGGCGCGCCGATCAGGGAGTTCGCCGGCATGCCAGCCTCCGGTACCGGCCGAATCGACCTCCACCCGGCCGGACAGCGGCGAGGCCCCGATGCGCGCGCGCAATGCCCCTTCCGCAAGCGGCGAACGGCAGATATTGCCCAGGCACACCACGAGCAGCTTCATGCCGTCCGAGGCGCCGTGCCGGCCAGGCGCGCTTCGGCGCGTTCCAGGTCCTCGGGCGTATCGACCCCCGGCGGGAACGGCTCGGGCGCCAGCGCCACCGCGATCCGGTACCCGGCCTCGAGCACGCGCAACTGTTCGAGTGATTCGACCTGCTCCAGCAGACCCGGCGGCATCCGCGAGAACGCCTGCAGGAACCCGGCGCGGTAGGCATAGATCCCGATATGGCGCAGCCAATGGCCGCCCTCGGGCAGGACATCGCGGTCGCGGGCGAAGGCGTCGCGCGGCCATGGCAGCGGCGCGCGGCTGAAGTACAGCGCATCGCCCGAGGACGCGCGGACCAGCTTGACCGTGTTCGGATCGAACAGCGTCCGCGCATCGGTCACCGGCTCGGCCAGGGTGGCCATCGGTGCGCCGCTGGCGGCCAGCACGCGGGCCACCTCGCCGATGCCACTGGCCGGCGCGAACGGCTCGTCGCCCTGCAGGTTGACCACGATGGTGTCGTCGCCCCACCCCGCGATCGTCGCGCATTCGGCCAGCCGGTCGGTGCCCGAGGCGTGGTCGGGGGACGTCATCGCGACGCGCACGCCGGCGGTTCCGTCCATCGCATCGGCCACGCGCGCGTCGTCGGTGGCCAGCCACACCTCGCGCGCACCGGCGGCCAGTGCGCGGCGCGCGACATGCAGCACCAATGGTTCGCCGCCGAGCAGGCGCAATGGCTTGCCCGGCAGCCGGCTGGCGGCATAACGGGCCGGGATGGCAACCACGAATCCGTTTGCGGGGTCCATGCAGTGCTCCCTGTCGAGGCGCCCATTGTAGGAGCGCAGTCCGGCCCGCGACAGCGAAGGCCTCGGCGGACACCGCGCCCATCGGTTGCGGCAAACCAGTGTCGCGGTCGTGCCCCGCACAGCGTCCGTGGCATGGCTGTTTGTAGGAGCGGGCATGACCGCGACACCGAGGTGGTCGGAGCCTTCAGGGGACGTCGCCCTTGCCGGCGGCGCCGGTGTCGCGGTCATGCCCGCTCCTACGGAGGGCGGTCGCGATACACCAGGAGTCAGCGCAGGCGCGCGAGCCGGTCCAGCAACGCCACCCAGAAGGCCGCGGGCAACTCGGCATCGACCGGGATCGAGAAACAGCGCGCATCGGCGAACGGGGCGCACTTGACCGCATCCTTCTCGGTCATCAGCACCGGCAGGTCGTTGCCGAACTGCAGGTCCTCGACGCGATAGGCGTGGTGGTCGGCGAACGCGTGCGGCACCACGCCCACGCCCAGGGCACGCAGCATGTCGAAGAAGCGTTGCGGGTTGCCGATGCCAGCGACCGCGTGCACGCGAATGCCGATGTAGGAGGCCAGCGCGCGGGGACGCCCGCCGGCGATCGGTACCGCTGCGCGGGCGTTCAGCTGCATCGGCCACTCGCCGAAACCGGTACCGACCTCCCCGCCCCCGTGCCCGAGGTTGACCACCCGGAAGTCGCAGCAGCGCCCGCGCTCGACCGGTTCGCGCAAGGGACCGGCCGGCAGCAGCCGGGCGTTGCCGTAGCGACGGGCGCCGTCGACCACCTCGATCTCGATGTCGCGTGCCAGCCGGTAGTGCTGCAGGCCGTCGTCGCAGACCACGATGTCGCAGCCGGCTTCGGCCAGCGCACGCGCGGCGGCGGCGCGATCGCGATCCACGCGCACCGGCACGGCCAGCCGGCGCGCGACCAGGACGGGCTCGTCGCCACCCTCTTCGGGCGAAGTTTCCGCCGTCACCCAGCGCGCCGTGCCCTCGTCCTTGCGACCGTAGCCACGGCTGGCCACGCCCGGACGCCAGCCGGCGTCGCGCAGCTTCTGGACCACCGCGATCGTCAGCGGCGTCTTGCCGGCGCCGCCCGCGGCCAGGTTGCCGATCACGATCACCGGCACGTCCGTGCGGCGCTGACGCAGCAGGCCGCCGCGGTACAGGCGCCTGCGCAAGCCGGTGACCCCGGCATAGACCGGTGCCAACAGTTGCGCCCACCACGGCACCGCCGCGTCGCCGAACCACCAGGCCGGCGTCTTTGGAGCGCCCTTGCTCATCCTTTCCTTCCCTTCCGTGGCCCCATCAGGCCCTGCGTTCGCGGAACTGCATGCCGTGCAGGTGCGCGTAGAGTCCACCGGCGGCCATCAGTTCGGCGTGACTGCCGCGTTCCACCAGGCGGCCGTGGTCCAGCACCAGCACCTGGTCGGCGTGCTCGATGGTCGACAGCCGGTGCGCGATCACCAGCGTGGTGCGGTCTGGCATCAGGCGTTGCAAGGCATTCTGCACCAGCCGCTCCGATTCGTTGTCCAGCGCGGCCGTCGCCTCGTCCAGGATCAGTACCGGCGCATCGCGCAGGATCGCGCGGGCGATCGCCAGGCGCTGGCGCTGGCCGCCGGACAGCAAGGCGCCGTTCTCGCCGATGGGCGTCTCCAGGCCGTGCGGCAGGCGTTCGATGAACTCCCAGGCGTTGGCCGCCTCGGCCGCCGCGCGGATCGCTTCGTGGCTGGCCTGGCCGCCATAGGCGATGTTGGCCGCGACGGTGTCGTCGAACAGCATCACCTTCTGCCCGACCAGGGCGATCTGCCGGCGCAGGTCGGCCATGCGGTAGTCGTGCAGCGGCACGCCATCGAGGGTGATGCTGCCGCTGCTGGGTTCGTAGAAACGCGGCACCAGCCGCACCAGGCTGGTCTTGCCGCTGCCCGAGCGGCCGACGATGGCGGTGACCGTGCCCGGCCGTGCGCTGAAGCTGATGTCGTCCAGGGCGAACCCGGGCTGGTCGCGGTAGCGCAGGCTGACGTTGTCGAAGACCAGTTCACCGCGGGCGCGGGCGAGGCTGCGCGTACCGGTGTCGGCCTCTTCTTCGGCATCCAGGATCGCGAACAGTCGCTCGGACGCGGCCACGCCGCGCGCGATCGCGGTCTGCACGCTGGTGATCCGGCGCAGCGACGGGATGATGCCCATCATCGCGGTCATCAGGCTGATGAACTGGCCGGCATTGAGGCGCCCGGCCAGGGCTTCCCGGGTGGCGACCGCCACGATCAGCGCCAGCGCGATCGCGGCCAGCAGCTGGACCAGGCCCGACGCCGCCGCGCGGGTGGTCTCCACCTTCATGTTCAGGCCGAGGATGCTGTTGGCCAGGACCGAATAACGCGAGATCTCCAGCGCCTGTGCGCCGTGGATCTTGACGTCCTGCTGCGCGGCCAGCGACTGCTCGGCACTGGCCGCCATCCGGCCCATGCCGTCCTGGATGCCGCCGCTGATCCGCCGATAGCGCTTGCCCACGTACCAGACGATCACGCCGATCAGCGGGGTGATCAGCAGCATCGCCAGGGTCACCTTGACGCTCATGTAGAGCATCAGCGCCAGCAGGTAGGCGATGGTCAGGCTGTCGGTGACCAGGGTCTTGAGCGCCTCGGAACTGGCCTGGGTCACCTGCTCGGTGTCGAAGTTCAGCCGGCTGACCATCACCGGCGTGGACTCGATGTCGAACTGGGTCGATGGCAGGCGCAGGTACTTGGCCAGGACCTGCTCGCGCAGGTCGCGGACCACGCTGCGGCCGGTGCGGGCCATGCCGTAGTCGGTGACGAAGGTGGCCACGCTACGCAACACGAACAGGCCGACAATGGCCAGCGGCAGCAATACCGCCATCTGCGGTTCGGGCTTGACGAAGCCGCGGTTGGTCAGCGGCTCCATCAGCCAGATGAAGGCCGCGCCGGCACCCGCTTCGATCAGCATGCCGACCAGCGCGGCGCCGAGGAACAGGCGGTAATGCGCCGCGTAACCGAGCAGGCGCCTGTAGATCGGCCAGACCGGCGGTCGCGGTTCGCTCAAGACTGCGGCTCCGGCGCGGTGGCGATCGCGATGCGGCGGAACCCCAGCTGGGCGAGCGCGTCCTGCGCGGTGACCACGGCCTGGTACGGGGTGCGCGCGTCGGCGCGCAGCATCACCGCCTGGTCGCGATCGTCGCCCGCGGCCTCCACGATCGCCTGCTTGACCGCCTCGATGCCGGTGCGCAGCACTTCACGCTCGCCGATGAAATAGCGGCCATCGGCATTGACCAGGATGTTCAGGGTCTGCGCCGGCGGCGGCGCCTGCGCGCTGGCTACCGGCAGCTGCAGCTGCAAGGTCGAGCGAACATCGAACGTGGTGGTGATCACGAAGAAGATGATCAGCACCAGGATCACGTCGATCAGGGGGACCAGGTCGATCCCCGGCTCGTCGTAGGCACGCTGGTCGCGGATGCGCATGGCGGATCAGTCGCGCAGCGGGGCGGCGGGCGTCGGGCGCGCGGCCGCGACGCGTGCGGCGGCGGCCTGGGCGACGGCGGAGGCCGGTTGCACCGCGGCGGTGCGCGAATTGTCCAGGGCGTCCAGCAGCGACGTCGCTTCCTGCTCCATTTCGATCACGTAGCCGGCGATGCGGCTGCGGAAGAAGCGATGGAACATCAGCGCCGGCACCGCGATGATCATGCCGGTGGCGGTGCACACCAGCGCCTTGCCGATGCCGCCGGCCAGCTGGTTCACGTCACCCAGCCCGTGGTCGAGGATGCCCAGGAACATCTGGATCATGCCAACCACCGTGCCCAGCAGGCCCAGCAGCGGGCCGGCCGAGGCGATCGTACCCAGCGCGCTGAGGAACTTCTCCATCTTGAACACCAGGTGGCGGCCGGTGTCCTCCAGGCGCTCGCGGATCACGTCACGCGGCTTGTGGCGCACGTCCAGCGCGGCGGCCAGCAGCGCACCCAGCGGCGAGTTGCGGCGCAGGGATTCGATGTGGGCCGGGTCGAGCTGGCCACGCGCCGCCCAGGTGCGCACCTCGCTCCCCAGCTTCGGCGGCATGACCTCGGCCCGGCGCAGGCTCCAGAGCCGTTCCAGGATGATCGCCAGGGCCGCCACGCCCAGCAGCAGCAACGGCAGCATCGGCCATCCACCGGCTTTTACCAGCTCCCACACCTGAACCACCTCCGGCACCGGGCCGCTTGCGACGAGCCGCTAGGATGACGGCAAACGCGACCCGGACGCCAGCCCGTGCTGCCGGGAACGGGGAACCGCGCACGTTCCCCCGCCCGGTCGCATGGCCTCCGGTCGACGCTCAACCACGCGCGGAAGTGTTGCCGTAGCACGGGTTGCACCCAGCGAACGCCGCCGTCGCGGGCCCGACATTCCATCCGCCAGAATGTCCCGGTCGCGCCCAGCCCACCGACTGGAAAGGCACCTGGCGTGCCTCGCCCCAGGCAGCGACCCGCCCCGGCGGACAGCCGCACCTAGGGAGGCGGGCCGGGCCGGTCCCACAGGCGACGGCGCCACGCGCGGCGTTCACGTACCGATATGCCGCCCTCGTCGACCCAGATCCGGATGGCGCCCGAATGCGATGTCGCCAGCACTTCAGCGCCCTGCCGCTGCCAGCGCCGCACCACCTCCGGTCGCGGGTGACCGAAGCGATTGCCATGGCCGGCCGCGACCACCGCCACGCGTGCGCCCGTGGCGGCGATGAACGCGGCCGATGAAGAGCCACCACTGCCGTGGTGCGGAACCAGCACCACGTCCGCGCGCAGCAACCCCGGTTCGCGCAACAGGCGACGCTCGACGACCTCGCCGATGTCGCCGGGCAACAACACCGCGCCGTGCAGCGAAGCGATCCGCAGCACGCAGCTGGCCTCGTTGCCCAGATAGGGAAAATGCACGGGCGGATGCAGGAAGGCGAACTCGACCCCGTCCCAGCTCCAGCGGCGGCCCGCTTCGCATGCCCCCTGCGCCGCCACCGGTGCGCGCGCAGGCGCCAGCGAAACGGACACCGGCATGCCGCGCTGCACCGCAGGCCAACCACCGGCATGGTCCTGGTCGGCATGGCTGAGCACCACGCGATCCAGACTGGAAACGCCCAGTGCGCGCAACGCGGGCAGGACCGCGCGCTCGCCGGCGTCGTAACCGTCGCGGATGGCCGGACCGGCGTCGTAGAGCAGTGCATGGTTGCGGGTGCGTACCAGGACCGACAGGCCCTGCCCCACATCGATCACGTTCAGTTCGACGGCGCCCGGCGCTGGCAGGTCGCGCGGAGGCCACAACAACGGCAGCCACAGCAGCAGCGCCAGCGGCCGGCCCGGCAATCCGCGCGGCAGCAGCCACCAGAACGCGCCAAGCAGCGCCAGCGGCAGCGCCCAGGCGCGGCCCTCGGGTAACCACACCAGTGCAAAGGGACTGGCCGCCATCCGCTCGAAGACTGCCCAGCTCGGCTCGAAGCAGGTGGCGGCCAGGCGCCAGGCCCATGTACCGGCGCCTGCGTGCAAGGCTTCCAGCGCGGTACCCAGCAACGACAGCGGCACCACCACCAGGCTCCACCACGGCACCGCCAGCAGGTTGGCCACCGGTCCCGCCAGCGATGCCTGCAGGAACAGCACCGCACCCAGCGGCAACAGGCCAAGCGTGGCCACGCCCTGTGCGGCGAAGAAGTCGCGCAGCAGGTGGCGCTCCCCGCCCTGCGCCGGCAGGCACCACACCAGCCAGGCCACGCCGGCAAAACTCAGCCAGAACCCGGACTGCAGCACCGCCAGCGGATCGACCAGCAGCATGGCCAGCAGGGCCAGCGCCAACGCCTGCCATGCATCCAGCGGCCTTCGCACCAACCGCGCAGCGGCCACCACCGCGATCATCAGTGCGGTGCGGACGGTCGGCAATGCGAAACCGGCCACCGCCGCGTAGCCTGCGGCACCGAGCACCGCCGCGACCGCCGCAGCCTGGGGCCGTGGCCAGCGGCGGCCCAGTGCCGGCCACAGCCACCACGCGGCCATCGCCAGCCACGCCGCGAATCCGGCCACCAGCCCGACATGGAAGCCGGAGATGGCGACCAGATGGGTCAGCCCGACCGCCCGCAGCGTTTCCCAGTCGGTATCGGCCAGCCCGCGCGTGTCGCCCAGCGCCAGCGCCCGGACGAAACGCGAAGACGATGAAGGCACCGACCCGGCAATGCGTCCGGCCATCGCATCGCGCCAGGCATCGATGCCCGCTGCGGGCGCGAGTTCCCGTGCCAGGTGTGGCGAACGCACGTAGCCGGTGGCCGCGATCCTCTGCGCCAGCGCATGCCGCCCGGCATCGAACCCGCCCGGGTTGGCCAGCCCGCGTGGCGCACGCAGCCGGGCCTGGAACTGCCAGCGCGAACCGGGCTGCAGCGCCATGCGCGGCCCCGCCTCGCGCGCGCCGAAGTCGTCGTACCAGGCCAGTTGCAGCCGGCGACCGCGCAGCGGCGGCGGCACGCTGTCGTCCGCATCGACGACGAACTGGAAGCGCGTGCGTCGTACTTCGTGTTGCGGCAGGTCCAGCACCCGCCCACTCAGGCCCACTTCCCGCCCTTCCAGTTCCGGCGGCAGCCAGCCGGCCAGCGCCCAGCCAGCGCCCAGTGCGGCCCAACCCGCGCCGGCCAGCAGTGCGCCGACGGCCCGGCCGTTCCACCTCCATGCCCACGCCGGCAACCCCACGACCAGCAGGCCCCAGAGGGCCGGCACGGGCAACAGCCAGGGCAACCCCAGCACCGCAACCGCGCCGGCAAGCAGGCCGGCCGCGCAACCCGGGCCGAACGGATGCGGGCATGGGCGTACCGGCGCGGCGCTTTCGCATGGTTCCGTACGGGCTTCCCCCGTGGCGACACTTGATGGCAGAGAGGACATGCCGGCACGACCCCGGAGGCGTTGCGTCCATCCTGTTCGCCCGCGCGACCGCCGCCGATAGGTGAAGCTGGATCGCGACGGTAGGATTTCTCCACCAGGTGGGGCGACCGCCAGCCAGGCGGCCGCTCGACCGAATCGCAAGGACTGCAATGCGACCCGGCAACGAACTGCAGGTTCTGCTTGCGCACATGCGCCCGGAACTCGAGCCCGGCCGCTACGCGTTCGTTGCCCTGCCGCCGGGCACTGGCCTGGACCCTGCCCATGTCGTGGCTTCGATCCGCGAGCCCGAAGGACTTTCGGTGGTCGTCGAAGAGCGCATCGCCAGGGAACTCGGCCTGCAGGTCGCCTTCACTGCCGCCTGGATCACCCTGCGTGTCCAATCCGACCTTGCGGCGGTCGGCTTCACTGCCGCATTCTCGCGGGCACTGGGCCAGGCCGGGATCAGCTGCAACGTGGTCGCAGGCGTACGCCACGACCATCTGTTCGTGCCGTTCGACCAGGCACGGCAGGCGCTGGACGCACTGGATGACCTGTCGCGGTCCGCCGGAGCCGCCAATCGGGTCGAACCGTTCCGGCCCCATCGGGCGGACCGGGATCCGGACGCCGGCGCACACCAGGAACTTCGCCAGGAGCCTGCCATGGACCGCGTGACCGGACTCGGGGGAATCTTCTTCAGGGCCAGGGATCCGGAGGCACTTCGTGCCTGGTACCGGACCCACCTCGGCATCGACGTGCAGAGCTGGGGCGGCACTGCGTTCCGCTGGGTCGATGGCAACGACGTGCCCATCGGCGGCACCACCGTGTGGTCGATCGGCGGCGGGGAATCCTTCGCGCCGGGCACGGCCTCGTTCATGGTCAACTACCGCGTAGCCGACCTCGACGGACTGCTCGCCCTGCTTCGCGAAGAAGGTTGCGAAGTAATAGATGCGAGCGGCCCCTCCGAATTCGGGAAGTTCGGTTGGGTCCTGGACCCGGAAGGCAACAAGATCGAACTGTGGCAACCGCCGGAAGGCCGATAGCGGCCTGCTGTGCGACCCGGTTCACGGTCATGCTCCGGTCCCCGTTTCCCTGCAACACCCCTTCGGACGACGCACGACATGAGATTCCTGGCCTTCCTCCTCGGCATGCTCGCCCTCGCACCTGTCGCCCCGGCCGCCGACGCCGAACCCCGTGCGCGGGTCGAGTTCCTCAACTCCGGCAAGGTGATGCCCGCGAGCCTGCCTTTCTCCGAGGCGGTGCGCGTCGACGACTCGCTCTACCTGTCGGGCCAGATCGGTATCGAACCGGGGACGATGAAACTGGTCCCCGGCGGCCTGGAGGCGGAGACGCGACAGACCCTGGACAACATCCGGACCACGCTGGAAGCGCACGGGTTCGCCATGGGCGACCTGGTCAAGTGCACGGTGATGCTGGCCGACATGTCGGGCTGGAATTCCTTCAACACGATCTACCGCGGCTACTTCAGCGGCGGCCGCTATCCGGCGCGCAGTGCATTGGGGACGAGCGGCCTGGCCCTGGGCGCGAAGGTCGAACTGGAATGCATGGCCGTGGCCGGTGCAGGCGGGCCGCGGTGAGCGGTCCTTCGACCGGCAGCCCGCCCCTGCCCCATCGCATCGAGATCGAATACTGCACCCAGTGCCGCTGGCTGCTGCGTGCGGCATGGATGGCGCAGGAACTGCTGACGACTTTCGATGGCGAAGTCGCCGAGCTGGTGCTGCGGCCGGGCACGGGCGGCGTATTCGAGGTACGCGCCGATGGCCACCTCGTGTGGTCGCGAAGCGATGAGGGACGCTTCCCCGACATCGTCGAACTCAAGCAGCGCGTCCGCGATGCCATCGCGCCCGGGCGCGACCTGGGCCACGTCGATCGCGCGGGGCCACGCGTGGACTGATCGCTCCACGCCTACCTGCACTGCCGACACGCGACCGTGCCTTCATCTTCCGACCATGGCGTGCCATGAAAAAAAAGCGGCACCTGCGCGGGGGCGAGCGCGGCGGCGGTTAACGCTTCGTGCTGATCGCGGAGTACGCCAAGGAACTCCACCACCGCGCCCGCACCCGCGCGGCGACATCGTCCTGGAGTCGGAATAATCCGACGCATGCCGCGGCATCGGCCTATGGCGCACGTGCGTCATGCAGCGTCATCCTCGGGCCTGGCAACTCCACCCAGCCCAGGGAAGAACCGATGACGTGGGATATGCAGGACCTGTGCAAGTCCTCGCGCGATGTCTGGCTGAGCGGGGTCTGCGGCGGCCTGGGCGAGCACACGCCGCTGCCCTCGTGGCTGTGGCGGACGATCTTCGTCGCGACGACCATCGGAATCGGAGTGGGCTTCGTCGCCTACATCGCACTATGGATATTCATGCCCAGGACGCCGAAAGCGTCCGCACCCGCTTCCATCGACGCAGGCGACCGGCCGCCGCTGTAGCGCGGCGCGGTCATGCCCGCGCACCGCTCAGTCCGGCTGCACGTCCTGCGGCGCCACCTCGCGCAGCTTGCCTTCGTGCAGCTCCAGCACCCGGTCCAGGCGGCGTGCCAGGCGGCGGTCGTGGGTGACCAGGACCAGGCTGGTGCGCTGGGCGCGGTTGAGCTCGAGCATCAGCGCGAACACGGTCGCAGCGGTCTTCTCGTCCAGGTTGCCGGTCGGCTCGTCGCCGAGCACGCAGGCCGGGCGGTTGACCAGCGCGCGTGCCACCGCGGCACGCTGGCGCTCGCCACCGGACAGTTCGCCCGGCTTGTGCGCGAGGCGATGACCCAGGCCGACCGACTCCAGCAACGCGCTGGCGCGCTGGCTGGCTTCGGCCACTTCGCCGCCGGCCAGCAGCACCGGCATCATCACGTTCTCGAGTGCCGTGAACTCCGGCAGCAGGTGGTGGAACTGGTAGACGAAGCCCAGCGCGCGGTTGCGCAGGCGACCACGCTGGCTGTCGGAAAGCGAAGACATCTTGTGCCCGGCGACATAGACCTCGCCCGCGCTGGGCGTGTCCAGCCCGCCGAGCAGGTGCAGCAGCGTGCTCTTGCCCGCGCCGGACGCGCCCACGATCGCCACGGTCTCGCCCGCGGCCACGCGCAGGTCCAGGCCGTCGAATACGTGGGTATTCAGCTTGCCTTCGGCGTAGGTCTTGCCCAGGCCCTCGGCGCGCAAGGCCTCGCCTTCGGCATGCATGGGTGCGGAATCCATCGGGCTGGCCTCATTCATAGCGCAAAGCCTCCGCCGGCTGGGTGCGTGCGGCGCGCCAGGCCGGGTAAAGCGTGGCCAGGAAGCTCATCAGCAAGGCGACCACCAGCGTGGCGACGACATCCGGGGTCTGCATGTCGGTCGGCAGACCGGTGATGTAGTAGACGTCCTCCGGCAGCAGGGTGACGTTGAACAAAGCCTCGATGCCATCGAGGATCCGCTCGAGGTTCCAGGTCAGGGTCACCCCGCCCACGAAGCCGAGCACGGTGCCGATGATCCCGATCAGCGTGCCCTGGACCATGAACACCTGCATCACCCCTCCCGGGGTCAGGCCCAGCGTGCGCAGGATGGCGATGTCGGCCTGCTTGTCGGTGACCAGCATCACCTGCGAGTTCACCAGGGTGAAGGCGCCCATCAGGATGATCAGCGACAGGAGGATGCCCATCACCGTCTTTTCCATCTTCAGCGAGTGGTAGAGGTTGGCGTTCTCGCGGGTCCAGTCGCTGACCCGGTAGAAGCCGGGCAGTTTCAGCGCCAGGTCGCGAGCCACCTCGTAGGCCTGGTTCATGTCGTGCAGCATCAGGCGCACGCCGCTGGCGCCGTCCATGCGAAGGACGCGCTGCAGGTCGCCCATGTGGACCACGGCCAGGCCGCGGTCGATGTCGTTGTAGCCGGCCTCGAACACCCCGCTGACGGTGAAACGCTTGTAGCGCGGGATTGCGCCGACGGGCGACCCCTGGAACTCGGGCAGCATCACGGTGACCGGGTCGCCCACGTCCACGCCCAGCCACAACGCCAGTTCCTGGCCGAGCAGGATGTTGTACGAACCTTCGGTGAGCGAGTCGGCCGAGCCCCGCTTCATCTTCTGCGACAGCACCGACACCTTTTCCTCCAGGGTCGGCTCGATGCCGCGCACCATCGCCGGCTGCTTGCGCGGGCCCGACAGCAGCGCCTCGGTCTCGATGAACGGTGCGGCGCCGGAGACGCGCGGATCCTGCCCGGCCACCTCCAGCGCATGCCTCCAGTCCTGCATCGGCACCCCGTCGGCCACCACCGTGGCGTGGGCGGCGAACTGGAGCAGGCGGTCGCGGATCTCCTTCTGGAAGCCGCTCATCACCGCCATGGTGGTGATCAGCACGGTCACGCCCAAGGCGATGCCGAGGATCGAGGCCAGCGAGATGAAGGAGATGAAGCCGTTGCGGCGCTTGGCCCGCAGGTAACGCAGGCCGATGGCCACTTGCACGGGTTTGAACATGGGCCTTCGGGGTCCGTGGCCGGCTCACCCCGGCGTTCGATGGCGACTATGGTGCCATCGGCCGGTCGTGGCGCGAAGCCGCGCGCGCTGCGGCGGCCAGCCGCAGTTCACGCCGCAGCGGCGGTGGCAGCGTGTCCGGCCACCAGACCAGGCGTTCGCTGCGGCCGTCACGATCCACGAGGTGGATGAAGGCCAGCGGACCACGCCACGCGATCCGGCAGGCAGGCATCGGTCGCCCATCGAGCGTGTCCGGCGGCCTGTGCGGCCCGTGCGACGCGGTGCCTGCGGCCAGGACCAGCCTTCGCGGCGCCCTGCCCGCCTCGCGCCGCGCGCTCCACAGGCCGTAGCCGCCGGCGGCCATGGCCAGCGGCCAGGCCAGCGCAGGTGGCAGGTCCGAGCCGAGCACCGACAGCGGCGCCAGGCAGGCGAAGATCAGCAGCGCGGCCAGCAGCCAGCGCGAGGGACGCCATTCAAGCCGGCAGGGCGCGGATGTGGGCGACAAGGGCTGACAGTTCCGCATCCGGGCAGGCCTCGTAGCCCATGAACCAGCGCCACAACTTATCGTCCTCGCAATCCAGAAGGCGTAGGAAAACCCCGCGCTCGGCGTCGGTCGCAGCCGGATAGTCGCGTGCGAGCCAGCGCTCGAACAGCTGGTCCAGTTCGCGCATGCCGCGGCGGCAGCGCCAGCGGATGCGGCGCAGGTCGGCGGCGGGATCGGCTTGCAGGTCGGTGTGCGTGTCCGTCATCCGCCAATTGTAGGATCTGGGGCCCCTGCGCGGCACAACGACGCGACCGCCCAGTGCCACACAACCCGTGGTCGCGACCGACGGGGCCACCATCGGCGTCGGAAACGGTGCTGGCAGGGCGCCGCGCAGCACCCGCGGTATCCAGCCGTCGGAAAGCCCGCTACGCCGCGCGCATGGCGCGGACGACCCGGATCAGCCGCGAGCCACTTCGCGCTGCTTCAGCCAGCGGTTGAACAGCAGCGCCGCCAGCGTGGCCAGCGCGCCCGAAAGCAGGTACAGGCCGACGTACGGCAGGCCGAAGTGAGCGCACAGTCCCAGCGCCACCAGCGGCGCGAACGCGGCACCGATCAGCCACGCCAGGTCGGTGGTCAGCGCCGCGCCGGTGTAGCGGTAGCGCGAACCGAAGTTGCGGGTCACCGCACCTGACGCCTGGCCATAGGACAGGCCCAGCAGCAGGAAGCCCAGCAGCATGAACACCTGCTGCGCGCCCGGACCGCCGCCAAGCAGGGTCGGCGCGAAACCGCTGAACATCGCGATCGCCAGCGCGGTCGCGCCCAGGGTCGGCACGCGGCCGAAGCGGTCGGCGATCACGCCCGACGCGAGCATGCCGCCGATGGCGAGGAATCCACCGACCACCTGCACCATCAGGAAGCGGCTGATGTCCTGCTGGGTGAACAGCTGGATCCAGGACAGCGGGAAGATGGTGACGATGTGGAACATCGCGTAGCTGGCCAGCGCGGCGAACGCACCGATGAACACGTGGCGCCCCTTCTCGCGGAACAGCTCGGCGACCGGCACCGGCTCCAGCTCGCGCTCGCCCATCTGCTGCGCGTACTCGTGGGTGACCACCAGGCGCAGGCGCGAGAACAGCGCGACCACGTTGATCGCGAACGCGGCGAAGAACGGATAGCGCCAGCCCCAATCGTAGAAGTCGTCGTTGGACAGGCTCGAGTACAGGAACGCAAACAGCGATGCGGCGACGATGAAGCCCACCGGCGCGCCGAGCTGGCCGAGCATCGCGTACCAGCCACGGCGGTGCTTGGGCGCATTCAACGCCAGCAGCGAGGGCAATCCGTCCCAGGAGCCGCCCAGGGCGACGCCCTGGCTGCAGCGGAACATCGCCAGCAGCACGATGGCCGCCGCGCCGATCTTCCCGTAGCCGGGCAGGAACGCGATGCCGGCGGTGCTGGTGCCGAGCAGGAACAGCGCGGCGGTCAGCTTGGTGCCGCGGCTCCAGCGCTCCTGGATCCACAGGAACAGCACCGTGCCCAGCGGCCGGGTGACGAACGCCAGCGCGAACACCGCGAACGAATACAGCGTCGCCTGCAAAGGTTCGGCGAAGGGAAAGAACACCTTCGGGAACACCAGCGCCGAGGCGATGCCGTACACGAAGAAGTCGAAGTACTCGGACGTGCGGCCGATGACCACGCCCACGGCGATCTCGCCGGGAGCGACATGCGCATGCGCGCCGGAATCCTGGCCGTGGACGGAGACGGTGGAACTGCTGGACGCGGGGGTCGAGGACATCGCGGGGGGGCTGTGCTGAGGCCTGCGTGAGAGGCTACACCGGTCCGTGTGGCGGGCGTGCAGCCGCCGCCGGGCCGGGTGGCGGCGGTACAGAGTCCCACCATTCCCACGGGGGGGCCATAGGACAAAACGCCCAATCGTGGCGTTCACGGAGCGGGAGTAGAGTGGCACCTCGCTGCGCCCCCACCAGCCGCCTATTCAGATGCCTTCCTTCACGCCCCTGCGCCGCCTGCTGATGGCCGCCGCCCTGGCCCTGCCATTGGCCGGCTGCAACACGATCCTGCTCAATGCCCCGGGCGACATCGCCCGCCAGCAGGGCAACCTGATCATCGTCTCGACGCTGCTGATGCTGATCATCATCGTCCCGGTGATCGCGTTGACGCTGTTCTTCGCCTGGCGCTATCGGGCAGCCAACAAGGACGCTACCTACAAGCCGGACTGGGACCATTCCCTGCAGCTGGAACTGGTGATCTGGGCCGCGCCGTTGCTGATCATCATCGCGCTGGGCGCGATCACCTGGATCAGCACCCACACCCTGGACCCATACCGGCCGCTGGACCGCATCGCCGAGGGCCGGCCGGTCCCCGAAGGCACCGAACCGCTGGTGGTCGAGGTGGTGGCCCTGGACTGGAAGTGGCTGTTCCTCTATCCGGAACAGGGGATCGCCACGGTCAACGAACTGGCCGCCCCCGTCGATCGGCCGATCCTGTTCAAGCTCACCTCTTCCACGGTGATGAACGCGTTCTACGTCCCCGCGCTGGCCGGCATGATCTACACCATGCCCGGCATGCAGACCGAACTGAACGCGGTGATGAGCACGCCCGGCGACTATGAAGGCTTCTCGTCCAACTACAGCGGCGCGGGCTTCTCCGGCATGCGCTTCCGCTTCCATGCGCTGGACCAGGGCGGCTTTGACGAGTGGGTCACCACGGTGCGCGCCGGCGGCAAGCTCGACCGCGAGGCGTACCTGGTGCTGGAGAAGCCCAGCGAGCGCGAGCCCGCGCAGCACTTCGGCCAGGTCGAAGGCGGCCTGTACGAGGCCATCCTCAACCGCTGCGTGGATCCGCGCCGGATGTGCATGCACGAGATGATGGCCATCGACGCCGGCAACGGCCCAGGCCGCAGCGGCATGGAAGGCCTGGAGCAGCGTCGCACCGGCGACCTGCGCGGGCGCCGCTACGTGCAGTCGGCGATGTGCGCATCCACCGACGCACCCGCGCCCGGCCTGACCACTGCCCTCTACCGCAATTCGCCCTGAACCCTGCGCCTGCCGCCCGCGTGGCGGCCTGACGACGGAAGTCCGAACACATGTCCTCGCCGCACTCCACCTCCGCGCCCCACAACCCGCTGACCGGCTACCTGGGCTGGGAGTCGTTCCCCCTGCACGACCCGGTGATCCTGTCGGCCTTCATCGGCACCGCGGTCGCGGGCATCGCGATACTGGCGCTGATCACCCGCTACAAGCTGTGGGGCACGCTGTGGCGTGACTGGTTCACCAGCATCGACCACAAGAAGATCGGCATCATGTACATGGTGCTGGGCATCGTGATGCTGCTGCGCGGCTTCGCCGACGCGCTGATGATGCGCATGCAGCAGGCCATGGCCTTCGGCGACAACCTGGGCTACCTGCCGCCGCACCACTACGACCAGGTGTTCACCGCCCATGGCGTGATCATGATCTTCTTCGTGGCCATGCCCCTGGTCACCGGCCTGATGAACTACCTGGTGCCGCTGCAGATCGGCACCCGCGACGTCGCCTTCCCGTTCCTCAACAACTTCAGCTTCTGGATGACCACCGCCGGCGCGGTGCTGGTCATGCTGTCCCTGTTCGTGGGCGAGTTCGCCAAGACCGGCTGGCTGGCCTACCCGCCCCTGTCGGGCATCGACTACAGCCCCGATGTGGGCGTGGACTACTACATCTGGGCCCTGCAGATAGCCGGCCTGGGCACGTTGTTATCGGGCGTCAACCTGATCGTGACCATCGTCAAGATGCGCGCACCGGGCATGACCCTGATGCGCATGCCGGTGTTCACCTGGACGGCGCTGTGCACCAACGTACTGATCGTGATCAGCTTCCCGGTGCTGACCGCGGTGCTGGCCCTGCTCGCCCTGGATCGCTACGTGGGGACCAACTTCTTCACGAACGACCTCGGCGGCAACCCGATGATGTACGTGAACCTGATCTGGATCTGGGGCCATCCGGAGGTCTACATCCTGATCCTGCCGGTGTTCGGCGTGTTCTCGGAGATCGTGGCGACCTATTCGGGCAAGCGCCTGTTCGGCTACAGCTCGATGGTCTACGCCACGGTGGTCATCACCATCCTGTCCTACCTGGTATGGCTGCACCACTTCTTCACCATGGGCTCGGGCGCCAGCGTCAACTCGTTCTTCGGCATCACCACGATGATCATCTCGATCCCGACCGGGGCGAAGATCTTCAACTGGCTGTTCACCATGTACCGCGGCCGCATCCGCTTCGAGGTTCCGATGCTGTGGACGATGGGCTTCATGGTCACCTTCGTCGTCGGTGGCATGACCGGCGTTCTGCTGGCGGTGCCGCCGGCCGACTTCGTCCTGCACAACAGCCTGTTCCTGGTCGCCCACTTCCACAACGTGATCATCGGCGGCGTGGTGTTCGGCCTGTTCGCCGGCATGACGTTCTGGTTCCCGAAGGCGTTCGGCTTCAAGCTCGACGACTTCTGGGGAAAGATGTCGTTCTGGTTCTGGCTGGCCGGCTACTGGTTCGCCTTCACCCCGTTGTACGTGCTGGGACTGATGGGCGTGACCCGGCGCGTGAGCCACTTCACCGACCCCTCCCTGCAGATCTGGTTCCAGATCGCCGCGTTCGGCGCCGTGCTGGTGGCGATCGGCATTGCCAGTTTCCTGATCTGCATCTTCGTCAGCTTCCGCAAGCGCGAACAGCTGCGCGACGTGACCGGCGACCCGTGGGATGCGCGCAGCCTGGAGTGGTCCACCTCCTCGCCGCCGCCCGAGTACAACTTCGCCTTCACCCCGGTCGTGCACGACAACGACGCCTGGTGGGACATGAAGCAGCGCGGCGCGGCGCGCCCGCGGTCCGGCTTCCTGCCGATCCACATGCCGAGGAACACCGCCGCCGGCGTGGTCCTGGCCGGCCTGAGCACCGTGCTCGGCTTCGCCCTGATCTGGCACATCTGGTGGCTGGTGATCGCCTCGTTCGCCGCCACCCTCGTCGCCGCCATCGTCCACAGCTTCAACTACAAGCGCGACTACCACATCCCGGCGCAGACCGTGGCCCGGACCGAGGAGCAGCGCACCGCCCTGCTGGATGCCCATGTCTGACGCCACCACCCTGCCCCTGACCGGCGCCGCCGCGCCCGGCGAGCCGCTGCGGTTCTACGACCTGTCCGGCGATCACCACCCGCAGCAGGGCACCCTGCTCGGCTTCTGGCTGTACCTGATGAGCGACCTGCTCATCTTCGCCTCGCTGTTCGCCGTCTACGGGGTGCTCGGCCGCAACTTCGCCGCCGGCCCGACCGGCGCGGACCTGTTCGACCTGCCGCTGGTGGCGATCAACACCGCGATGCTGCTGTTCTCCTCGATCACCTACGGCTTCGCCATGCTGTCGATGCAGCGTCGCCACATCCCCGGCGTGCTGGCCTGGCTGGCGATCACCGGCCTGTTCGGCCTGGCCTTCCTGGGCATCGAGCTGTACGAGTTCTCGCACATGATCCACCAGGGCGCAGGCCCGCAGCGCAGCGCGTTCCTGTCCGCGTTCTTCGCCCTGGTCGGCACCCACGGCCTGCACGTCACCTTCGGCATCGTCTGGCTGGTGGTGCTGATGGTGCAGGTGCAGCGCCATGGCCTGCACGCGGCCAACCAGCGGCGGCTGCTGTGCCTGTCGATGTTCTGGCACTTCCTGGATGTCGTCTGGATCGGCGTCTTCACCTTCGTCTACCTGATGGGAGTGCTGTGATGAGCCTGCCCAGTGATCCGCACGCACGCCACGACTCCGCGCACGGCCCCGCACACGACGAGCATGGCGGCGAGCACGGCCCGCACGTGGAAGCCGCGCACGGCTCGATGCGCGACTACGTCACCGGCTTCATCCTGTCGGTGATCCTCACCGCGATCCCGTTCTGGCTGGTGATGGACGGGGTCATCGCCGACCCGGGGACCACCGCGCTGGTGATCCTGGGATTCGCGGCGGCGCAGATCGTGGTGCACATGGTCTATTTCCTGCACATGAACCCGCGCTCGGAGGGTGGCTGGAACATCCTGGCGTTGATCTTCACCACGGTATTCGTGGTGATCATCCTGGCCGGTTCGATGTGGGTGATGCACCACATGAACAAGAACATGATGCCGATGTCGCCCCACGAGGCGCGGATCCAGCCCTGATCACGGCCAGCCACGGCATGCCCTGCACGCGGACATGAGCACCCGGCAACTTCCGCCGCGGTCGTCGCACGCCAGCGGCGAGGTACCGCGCCCGCCGCGCAGCCCGCTCGCGGCGAGCGTGCTGGTCGTCGCGTTCATCGCCGGCTTCCTGCTGTTCGCCGCGCTCGGCGCCTGGCAGGTGCAGCGCCTGGGCTGGAAGCACGACCTCGTCGCGCGGGTGGACGCGCGCATCCACGCCCCCGCCGAGCCGGCGCCTGATGCCGCCGCATGGGCCGCCAGCACACCGAAGGACCAGGAGTACCGCCACGTGGTCCTGCACGGTGCGTGGCTGCCGGGCAAGGACACCCGCGTACAGGCGGTGACCGAGGCCGGCGCCGGTCGCTGGCTGCTGCGCCCGCTGCGCAGGGAGGATGGCAGCGTCGTGCTGGTCAACCTGGGCTTCGTCCCGGAAGACTGGCCGTTGCCCGAGCCGCCTTCCGGCCGGGCCGCGGTGACCGGGTTGCTGCGCCTGTCCGAACCCGGGGGCGGCTTCCTGCGCCAGAACGTGCCGGCAGCGGAGCGCTGGTACTCCCGTGACGTCGAAGCGATCGCGCTCCACCGCGGGCTCGCGCCGGCAGCCCCCTGGTTCGTCGATGCCGATGCCGCTTCCGCCACGCAGGCCGGCACGCCATGGCCCCGTGGCGGTTTGACGGTGGTACGGTTCCGCGACAACCACCTGGGCTATGCGCTGACCTGGTTCGCGCTGGCCCTGCTGGTGGCCGGCGGCGGCTGGCGATTCGCGGTCGAGGAGCGCCGGATCCGCCGCCGCTGGCGCCAGCACACGGAGTCCACGGATGCCCCAGGAACAAGCGCCGGTCCCCGGCACCGATAAACGCCAGGCGATCGAGTCCGCGCGCACCGACACCACCCGCGGTGCGGGCATCCGCAGCATGCAACAGCTGATCCAGCTGCGCTGGATCGCCATCGTCGGCCAACTCGCCACCATCGCGTTCGTGCACTTCGTCCTCGGCATCCATCTGCCGCTGGTGTCCATGCTCACCGTGGCCGGGGGGCTGGCGGCGTTCAACCTGGCCAGCCTGGTGTTCTGGCGGCCGCGCCAGGAGGTTGGCGATGCGGTCCTGCTGGTCGCGCTGCTGGTCGACGTGGCCGCGCTGACCGCGCAGCTGCACCTCAGTGGCGGCATCACCAATCCGTTCGTCTTCCTCTACCTGCTGCAGGTCGCCCTGGGCGCGGTGCTGCTGCCGGCCTGGGCGGGCCGCGTCGTGGTCGCGGCCAGCTGCGTGGGCGTCCTCTACCTGGTGGCATCGCCCGGACCCGTCACCCTCGCAGCGGACCCTGCGCGCGGCATCGCCGATCCCTACGTGCAGGGCCTGCTCGCGTGCTTCCTGCTGACCACGGTGCTGGCGGCAGTATTCATCGGGCGCATCGCGCGGATCCTGCGCGACCGCGACGCGCGCCTGGCAGACCTGCGCCAGCAGGCGGTCGAGGAAGAGCACATCGTGCGCATGGGCCTGCTCGCATCCGGCGCGGCGCACGAGCTGGGCACGCCGCTGGCGACCCTGTCGGTGCTGCTGGGCGACTGGCGACGGATGGAGCCGTTCACCTCGCACCCCGACCTCCAGCAGGACCTGGACGAAATGCAGACCCAGCTCGTGCGCTGCAAGAGCATCGTCACCGGCATCCTGCAGTCGGCGGGCGATGCGCGCGGCGAGGCCCCGGCCCACACCACGCTGGCGGTGTTCCTGGATGAACTGGTCAGCGAATGGAGCGCCACCCGGCCGGTGGAAACGCTGGACTACCGTCGCGAGCTCGATGCCGACGTGCCGATCGTGTCGGACTCGGGCCTCAAGCAGATGATCAACAACATCCTCGACAACGCGCTGGAGGCGTCGCCGCAATGGGTCGGCCTCGATGTGACCCGCGAAGGTGAGGACGGCGAAGTACTGCGGCTGAAGGTGAGCGATTCCGGAACGGGGTTCACCGCCGGCACCCTGGCCGATTTCGGCAAGCCCTACAATTCGAGCAAGGGCCGGCCAGGCGGTGGCCTGGGCCTGTTCCTTTCGCTCAACGTCGCACGCAGCCTCGGCGGCCGTCTTACCGCCAGCAATCGCGTCCCGAACGGGGCCTCGGTGGTGCTGGAACTCCCGCTGGCCTCGCTGGCACTGCCAGGCGACGCCGCGGGCGAGAACGACCTGGACGATGCCGATGACGAATGACCCTCCTGCCGCGCTACGCCGCCTCCTCGTCGTCGAGGACGATGCCGCGTTCGCACGCACGCTGTTGCGCTCGTTCGAACGGCGCGGCTACGAAGTGCGCCACGCGACCAGCCAAGCCGAACTGGAGGAGGTGCTGCGCGACTTCGCTCCGGCTTATGCGGTGGTGGACCTGAAACTGGCCGGCGGCAGTTCCGGCCTGGCCTGCGTGCAGGCGCTGCACGCGCACGATGCCGACATGCTGATCGTGGTGCTGACCGGTTACGCGAGCATCGCCACGGCGGTGGAGGCAATCAAGCTCGGCGCCTGCCATTACCTGGCCAAACCCTCCAACACCGACGACATCGAGGCCGCGTTCGGCCGCGCCGGGGGTAACGTGGAAGTCGCGCTGGGCGAGCGCCAGAGCTCGATCAAGACCCTGGAGTGGGAACGCATCCACGAGGTGTTGGCCGAGACCGGCTTCAACGTTTCCGAAACCGCGCGTCGACTGGGCATGCACCGGCGCACGTTGGCGCGCAAGCTCGGCAAGCAGCAGGTCAAGTAGCGGGCGCGCGGGTCTGCCTCGAGCGCATCGATTCACGCAAGAAGCACCCGCCAAAAAGGCCGCTCTTTCAATTGGTCGTGTCGCCAGGCGCGAGGCCTCCTGGCGCGAATGTCCCCCGGCGCCGGCCTGCGGCCGACGCCTCCTCCTTTATTTCTCCCCGGAAGGCCTCATACCCGACGATCCGGCCGTGGCGTATTACTCATGGGAAGCGACACCTTCGCCCAAGCCCTGGCCAGCCTCGTTCGAAACCCCGCGCTGAAGCAAGCTCGACTCCCCGAGCCTCGACCTGGCATGCGGACCCCAGAAGCGAAATCAAGGAGGAGGCAGCCGCGCAAGCGGATGCCGGGGGACATTCGCTGGCGGGGTCCGCATGCCGGGGCGAGGCCGTTCGGTTCGCGACACCCGCTCGCACGCAATTTCGACCACCACCCGAGGCTGCGTATCGCGACCCATGAGGACCAAAAAAAGGCCCGGCATTGCCGGGCCTTTCGATACTCGCCCAGGTGGATCGCTCCACCTGCCAGCGCTGATCAGGCGCGACGCGCCATCATCAGCTTCTTGATCTCGGCGATCGCCAGCGCGGGATTCAGGCCCTTCGGGCAGGTGCGCGCGCAGTTCATGATGGTGTGGCAGCGGTACAGCTTGAACGGATCTTCCAGGTCGTCCAGGCGCGCACCGGTGTCCTCGTCGCGGGAGTCGATGATCCAGCGATAAGCCTGCAAAAGGATCGCCGGGCCCAGGTAACGCTCGCCGTTCCACCAGTAGCTCGGGCAGCTGGTCGAACAGCATGCGCACAGGATGCACTCGTACAGGCCGTCCAGCTTCTTGCGATCTTCCGGCGACTGCAGGCGCTCGCGGTCCGGCGGCGCCGGCGTCTGCGTGCGGATCCACGGCTTGATCGAGGCGTACTGCGCGTAGAAGTGGGTCAGGTCCGGGACCAGGTCCTTGACCACCTCCATGTGCGGCAACGGATAGATCGGCACTTCGGCCTTGCCGCAATCCGCGATCGCGCGGGTGCAGGCCAGCGTGTTGGTGCCGTCGATGTTCATCGCGCACGAACCGCAGATGCCCTCGCGACAGGAACGGCGGAACGTCAGGGTCGGGTCGATCTCGTTCTTGATCTTGATCAGCGCGTCCAGGACCATCGGCCCGCACGCGGCCAGGTCGACCTCGTAGGTATCGGTGCGCGGATTCGCCCCGTCGTCCGGGTTCCAGCGGTAGACCTTGAACGTACGCGGGTTCTTCGCGTCCTTGGCCGGGAAATGCTTGCCTTTCCTGACCGTGGAATTCTTCGGAAGACTGAACTCTGCCATGGCTGATCTCGTTGGCTCAGGCGGCCCGCAGTGCGAGCGGGACGCGCGCGCAGCGCGCGTCGTGGGAATGGAAGGTCGGGCGCTGCATCACCGCGTCAGTACACGCGCGGCTTGGGCGGCACCACGGCCACGTCATCGCTGAGCGTGTACATGTGCACCGGGCGGTAGTCGAAGCTGCAGGCGCCCTTGTCGTCGACGGTGACCAGCGTGTGCTTGTGCCAGTTGACGTCGTCGCGCTCGGGGAAATCCTCGTGGGCGTGGGCGCCGCGGCTCTCATGGCGCTGTTCGGCCGAATTGATCGTGGCCACCGCGTTCAGCAGCAGGTTGTGCAGCTCGTAGGTCTCGATCAGGTCCGAATTCCAGACCAGCGAGCGGTCGGAGACCTTGACGTCCTCGAAGCTGGAGAAGATGTCGGCCATCTTCTCGCAGCCTTCCTTCAGCGTCTTGCTGGTGCGGAACACCGCCGCGTCGGACTGCATGGTCCGCTGCATGCGGTCGCGGATCACGGCGGTCGGCGTGTCGCCATCGGCGTTGCGCAGCTTGTCCAGGTGCGACAGCGCCTTGTCGCAGGCGTCGGATGCCAGCGGCTTGTGCGGGGCGTTGGTCTTGATCGTGGTGGCGCAGCGGTTGGCCACCGCGCGACCGAACACGACCAGGTCCAGCAGCGAGTTGGAACCCAGGCGGTTGGCGCCGTGCACCGACACGCAGGCCGCCTCGCCGATCGCGTACAGGCCGGGCACGACCGCGTCGGGGTTGTCGCCGACCTTGCGCACGACTTCGCCGTGGTAGTTGGTCGGGATGCCGCCCATGTTGTAGTGCACGGTCGGGATCACCGGGATCGGCTGCTTGGTCACGTCCACGCCGGCGAAGATGTGCGCGCTTTCGGCGATACCCGGCAGCTTCTCGTTGATGACTTCCGGGCCCAGGTGGGTCAGGTCGAGCAGGATGTGGTCCTTGTGCTCGCCGACGCCACGGCCTTCGCGGATCTCGATGGTCATCGAACGGCTGACCACGTCGCGCGAAGCCAGGTCCTTGTAATGCGGTGCGTAGCGCTCCATGAAGCGCTCGCCATTGGCGTTGCGCAGGATGCCGCCTTCGCCGCGCACGCCTTCGGTGATCAGGCAGCCGGCACCGTAGATGCCGGTCGGGTGGAACTGCACGAACTCCATGTCCTGCAAAGGCAACCCGGCGCGGGCCACGAGGCCGCCGCCGTCACCGGTGCAGGTGTGGGCGGAGGTGGCGCTGAAGTAGGCACGGCCGTAGCCACCGGTGGCCAGGACCACGCCATGGGCGCGGAACAGGTGCAGCGAACCCTCGGCCATGTCCAGGGCCAGTACGCCGCGGCATGCGCCCTCTTCGTCGAAGATCAGGTCGAGCGCGAAGTACTCGATCATGAAGCGCGCGTCGTGCGCCAGCGACTGCTGGTACAGCGTGTGCAGCATGGCGTGGCCGGTGCGGTCGGCGGCGGCGCAGGTGCGCTGCGCCGGCGGGCCTTCGCCGAACTTGGTGGTCATGCCGCCGAACGGGCGCTGGTAGATCTTGCCTTCCTCGGTGCGCGAGAACGGCACGCCGTAGTGCTCCAGCTCGATGATCGCCGGGATCGCCTCGCGGCACATGTACTCGATCGCGTCCTGGTCGCCCAGCCAGTCCGAACCCTTGATGGTGTCGTAGAAGTGGTAGCGCCAGTCGTCTTCGCCCATGTTGCCCAGCGCGGCGGAGATGCCGCCCTGCGCGGCGACCGTGTGCGAGCGGGTCGGGAAGACCTTGGTCAGGCACACCGTCTGCAGGCCCTTCTGGGCCAGGCCGAAGGTGGCGCGCAGCCCGGCGCCACCGGCGCCGATGACGACCATGTCGTACTTGTGTTCGGTGATCTTGTAGGCGGACATCGAGTCTTGGTTCCTTTGCGCGCGGTCAGCCGGCCAGCGCGATGCGGGCCACGGCGAAGATGCTGACGATCGCGCCCAGCACCGCGATGAACTTGACGCTGACCTGCAGCGCAAGGGCCAGCAGCGAATTGTGGATGTAGTCCTCCAGGATGACCTGCAGGCCCAACTGCGCGTGCCAGAAGGCGGCGACCAGGAAGCCGACCAGCAGCACCGCGTTCCACGGCTTGGACACCGCGTCGGCGGCCGTGAGGTAATCGCTGCCGACCAGGCCCAGCACGAACCAGACGAACCAGATGCCCAGGAACACCAGGGCGGTGGCGGTCAGGCGCTGGTGGACGAAGTGCTCGGTGCCGGTCTTGGCCGTGCCCAGGCCGCGCACGTTCTTCAGCGGGGTGCGGAAACGGGTCATGCGGCACCTCCGTTGCGGGCGCAGAACCAGATCAGCGCGGTGATGGCCAGGCTGGCGACGACCGACAGCCAGCTGCTGCGGACGAAGGCCGGGATGCTGAAGCCGTGGCCGAAGTCCTGCACGACATGGCGGATGCCGTTGCACAGGTGGTAGGCGAAGGCCCAGCTCCAGCCGAACAGGAACAGCTTGCCGTACCAGGTGGCGGCCACGCCGGTGAAGCAGGCCCAGTGGTCCGGACCGAGCATCAGGCACAACAGGCCCGCGGCGATGACCAGGGCGCCGGCCGACAGGACGATGCCGGTGGCGCGGTGCAGGATCGAGGTCACCATCTGGATCTGCCAGCGGTACACCTGCAGATGCGGTGACAGGGGACGTTCGCGACTGCTCATTCGCTGGTATGTCTCGGCTGTGCGGCCGACCGGCCGCGTGGCTGAAGGTACGGCGTCAGAAATCGACGCAGCGCCCGTTCTTTTCCCAATCCCCGTAGCGGGTCGGCTCCGGACCCTCGCGACCACCGATCTCGCGCGGCAACACCGCGCCGTCCGCGTCCGCGGACCGCATCGTTCCGGGATCCTGCGCGGCGGCAGGCTCGGGAACCACGGGGATCTGACCTATCATGGGATTCCTTGCAACGCACAAAATTTTAAGCCCCGGTCACGTGCCTGACAACCAGCCATTCGTATCCCCCTTGAATCCAGCGGGTTTTTTCGCACTGGAGAGCCATACGGTACTCGCCTTGGACGGGGCCGATGCGGTTGCTTTCGCCCAGGCCCAGTTCGCCAGCGACGTCGTCGCCCTCGCCCCCGGACACTGGCACTGGAGTGCGTGGCTGACCGCCAAGGGCCGGGTCATCGCGGTGTTCGCGCTGCTGCGCACGGGCGATACGGCCTTGCGGCTGGTGCTGCCGGACCACGACGCGGCGGAACTGGGCGACGCGCTTCGTCGATTCGTGTTCCGGCGCAAGGTCACCATCTCGGCGCGAACCGACCTGCGCGTGTCGGGGATGTTCGCCGCGCCGGCCCAGGCGCACGGCCCGGTGCTGGCGGGCGACGAGGAAAGCGGCCTGGAGCTCGATTACGGAGCGCCGGGGCTGCCGCGCACATTGCGCCTGTCCCCCGCCCTGCTGCCCGACGATCCCGCATCCGTCGAAGCCTGGAACGTCGCCGATCTGCGGCTGGGCCTGCCACGCCTGCCGCCGCCGCAGCGCGAACAGTGGACGCCACAACAGCTGGCGCTCGACCGGCTGGAGGCCTTCAGCGTCAAGAAGGGCTGCTACCCCGGCCAGGAAATCGTCGCCCGCACCCATTTCCTCGGCAGGGCCAAGCGCGAACTGCTCCTGCTGCGGGTCGCCGACAAGGTCGATCCGGGCGCCCAGGTCACCCAGTCCGGCACCGCGATCGGCAGCATCGTCAGTGCGGCCGGGCGGTCGCGGCGATACGCGTTGGCGGTCCTGCCGCTGGAACGGGAGCCAGCCCCGCTGCTCGCGGACGGCAGCGAAACGGTGACTGAAGCCTTCGTCGAGGGTTTCGCCCGCTGAACCGTCCGGGCGGAGGGCGGCTCAGGCCGCCAGCCGCATGCCGTTGCCCGGGTCGAAGAAGTGCAGGTGCGCCGGATCGGCCCGCAGGTTCAGCTGCGTGCCCGGCTCGGGCAGGCGCTGCGGCGGCAGCCGCGAGACCAGGGCACGACCACCGAAATCCAGGTGCAGGAACGCCTCGCTTCCGATCGGCTCGACCACGTCCACCCGCGCCTGCAGGCCTTCGCCGGCCACTGGCAGCAGGTGCTCGGGACGCACGCCCAGGGCCACCCGCCGCCCCAGCCAGGCCGGGGGAACTTCAGCGCCCGGCAGCGGCACGTCGCCCTGCCCGTCCAGCACCAGGCGCAAGCCATCGGCGAGCTGCAGCTCGCCTTCGAGCACGTTCATTGCCGGGCTGCCCAGGAAACCGGCCACGAACAGGTTGGCCGGGCGCTCGTACAACGCCATCGGGGTGTCGATCTGCTGGATCCGGCCGGCGTCGAGCACGACGATGCGCTGGCCCAGGGTCATCGCCTCGACCTGGTCGTGGGTGACGTACACCATCGTCGCCCCCAGGCGCTGGTGCAGGCGTGCGATTTCGGTGCGGGTGGAGTGGCGCAGCTTGGCGTCCAGGTTGGACAGCGGCTCGTCGAGCAGGAACACCGCCGGCTCGCGGACCAGCGCCCGCCCCAGCGCCACGCGCTGGCGCTGCCCGCCGGACATCTCGCGCGGGCGCTTGCCAAGCATGCCGTCCAGGCCGAGCATCCCCGCCGCGTCCGCGACCCGCCGCTCGACTTCGGCGCGCGGCTGGCCGCGCAGCTTCAGGCCGAAGGCCAGGTTCTCGGCGACGGTCATGTGCGGGTACAGCGCGTAGCTCTGGAAGACCATGGCGATGTCGCGATCCTTGGGGGCGACGTCGTTGACCACGCGCCCGCCGATCTTCAGGGTTCCCGCGCTGATCTCCTCCAGCCCCGCGATCATCCGCAACAGCGTCGACTTGCCGCAACCCGACGGACCGACCAGGACCATCAGTTCGCCATCGGCGATCTCGAAGGTCGCGCCATGCACGGCGACCTGGCCGTTCGGATAGACCTTGCGGACCTGTTCCAGCTGCAAACCCGCCATCCGGACCTCCGGGAATACGTATGCGTTACGCGTGCGGCGCCATCCCCGGCATTCGCCCGACTGGACCGGGATCATGTCACGCGGCCGGGGCCGAGGCGAACCCGCCGCCGCTCGCGCGAGAACGCGCGATGTCCCGCGATGCAGGTACGACAGGGCCTGCATGCGGTTGTGTCCGGCGCGTGCCGGTATGCGTACCGGGATAGGGCCAAGCCCCCTCCGTGCGCCGGGGCATGGAATCGACCGTTTCCACAGAGACGTTCCTGACCACTGGACAAGAAGTGCGGCGGACGGCCATATTTCGACAGTTTGTACGCCCGCGCACGGGCAGCCTTCACATCCCCACAGCGTCATCCGTCCGCCCGCCGGACGCGACCCACGAGAGAAGCCACGGAACCGATGCCACACGCCACGGAAGCCCACCGGATGCACGACACCCTGCTGCTGTTCGGCGCCACTGGCGACCTCGCGCAGCGCTACCTGTTCCCATCGCTGCTGCGCCTGCAGGGCGACGGGCTGCTGCCGGAGAATTTCCGCGTGCGTGCGCTGGCCCTGTCGCCGCACGACACCGACAAGTTCCGCGAGATCCTGCGCGAACGCTTCACCCAGCTCGCCCACTACACCCCGACCGCCGAGCAGGTCGACACGTTCCTGGCCAGGATCGACTACCGCTCGGTCGACATGCGCACGCCCGAATCGGTGGCCGAGGCCGTGCGCGACCTGGTCGACCGGCCCTGCGTGAGCTACCTGTCGATCCCGCCGGGCCTGTACATCAGCACCTGCGAAGGCCTCGCCCTGGGCGGCGCGTTCAAAGCGCCGAACCGGCTGATGCTGGAGAAACCCATCGGTGCGGACCTGGCGTCGGCGCGCGAGATCAACGCCACGATCGGCGGCCTGATCGACGAGGACCGGATCTTCCGCATCGACCATTACCTGGGCAAGGCGGCGGTGCAGAACCTGCTGGCCCTGCGCTTCGGCAACACGCTGCTGGAGGCGGTCTGGAACCGCACTTACATCGACTCGGTCAACATCCTGGTCTCGGAAACCGAGGGCGTGGATGGCCGCAACGCCTACTACGCCCGTTCCGGCGCGCTGCGCGACATGGTCCAGAGCCACATCCTGCAGCTGCTGTGCCTGGTGGCGATGGAGCCGCCGGCCTCGCTGGCCGCCGATCGCATCCGCGACGAGAAGGTCAAGGTGCTGCGCGCGCTGCGCCCGTTCACCGCCCACGAGGCGCAACGCCACAGCGTGCGCGGCCGCTACATCGCGGGCACGATCGATGGCGCGCCGGTGCAGGCTTATGCGGCCCCGGATGACAGCGATGTCGAAACCTACGTGGGCGTCACCGCGCACATCGACAACTGGCGCTGGGCCGGGGTGCCGTTCCACCTGGTCACCGGCAAGCGCATGGCCGAGCGCGCCACCGTGGTCACGGTGACGCTCAAGCCGGTCAGCCACTGGCTGTTCGAACGCCCGGACGGCGCGCACGCCGCGCCCAATCGCCTGACCTTCCGCCTGCAGCCGCAGGAGGACATCGAGCTGGGCCTGATGAGCAGCCTGGCCGGACCGGAATGGGGCACGCTGGAGCTGCAGCCGCTGGAGCTGGAGCTTTCCTCGGAAACCGGCAAGAACCGTCGCATCGCCTACGAGCGCCTGTTCCTGGACGCGCTGCACGGCAGCCACGCGCTGTTCGTGCGCAACGACGAGGTCGAGGCCGCCTGGGCGTGGATCGACTCGGTGGTCGAAGGCTGGAAGGCCGGTGACGTGCCGCTGCGCTACTACCCGGCCGGGACCTCGGGACCCCATGAAGCCACCGCCTACCTGCCCGCGCAGTTCGACGCGGTCGGTCGCCCGGCGCAGCGCGGGTCCTGAGCATGTCCGGAACGCTGCTGATCGCCGACATCGGCGGGACCAACGCCCGCTTCGCCCTGGCCGACCCGCACGCCGCGGTGCCCTTGCTGGACGACAGCGTGCGCGAGTTCGCCGTCGCCGATTTCCCGTCGCTGGCCGATGCCGCGCGCCACTACCTCGAGCAGGTCGGCGCGCACGCCAGCCGCGGCGTGTTCGCGGTCGCCGGGCGGGTCGACGGCGACGAGGCGCGGATCACCAACCATCCCTGGGTGATCTCGCGCAGCCGGACCTGCGAGATGCTCGGCTTCGACCAGGTCCACCTGCTCAACGATTTCGCCGCGCAGGCGATGGCGATCAGCCTGTACCGGCCCGAGGACGTGGTCCAGATCGGCGGCGCGGGCTGGATCCCGGCCGCACCGGACCAGCCGCGCACCTACGCCGTGCTCGGCCCGGGCACCGGCCTGGGCGTGGGTGGGCTGGTGGTCCGCGACGGCCGCTGCTATCCGCTGGAGACCGAGGGCGGCCATGTCAGCTTCCCGCCGGGCACGCCGGAGGAGATCCGGATCCTGGAAATCCTGTCGGCCCAGTTCGGCCGCGTGTCCAACGAGCGCCTGATCTGCGGCCCGGGCCTGGTCAACATCCACCGCGCGCTGTGCGAGATCGCCGGGGTCGACCCGGGCCTGCTCGAGCCCAAGGACATCACCGCGCGCGCCGCGCAGGGCGATGCGCTGGGCATGCGCGCGGTCGATGTGTTCTGCGCGGTGTTCGGCGCCATCGCCGGCGACCTGGTGCTGACCCTGGGCGCATGGGACGGGGTGTTCCTCACCGGCGGGCTGGTGCCCAAGATGCTCGACTCGCTGCGCCACTCCGGTTTCCGCCAGCGCTTCGAATACAAGGGCCGGTTCTCGCCCAACATGTCGCGGGTCCCGTCGCTGGCGGTGATGCATCCGCGCGCCGGCCTGCTCGGCGCGGCCGCCTACGCGGTCGACCTGCTGCGCCGGGAGGCCCAATGAAACCCGCACCGATGAAGCGCGACTCGCGCATAGAGTGGATCGAGCACCGCGATCCGGAATCCTGGGTACATGGCATCGCCCGCGACATGGAGCGCATGCTCGCCGTGGAGCTGGCGATCCGCGGCCGCGCGCGGATGCTGCTCTCCGGTGGCACCACGCCGGCGCCGGCATACGCGCAGGTGGCGGTGGCGCCGCTGGACTGGTCCAGGATCACGGTCGGCCTGGTCGACGAACGCTGGCTCTCGCCGCAGGACAGCGCGAGCAATTCCCGCCTGATCCGCGAGAGCCTGCTCGACCACGCCGAAGTCGGACGCTTCGAGCCGCTGGTCCGGGAAGGCCTGACCCTGGCCGAGTCGGTCCATGCCGCGAACGTCGAGGCACGCCATGCCGACGAGGCCTGCGTGGCGGTGCTGGGCATGGGCAACGACGGGCATACGGCGTCGCTGTTCCCCGGCTCGATCGACCTGGACCGCGTGCTCGCGAGCGACCAGCCCTACGCGGCGCTGGATGCCAGCGGCTGCGCGGTGGCCGGTGACTGGCCGCTGCGCATCACCCTGACGCCTGCCGGACTGGCGCGCACCCGCCACCGGCTGCTGCTGCTGCGCGGTGAAACCAAGCGCGAGGTATTCCTGCGCGCGCTCGACGGCGACGATGTCCGCGAACTGCCGATCCGGGCCGCGATCGGCATCGGGATCGAGCCGATGCGCGTGCACTGGTGTGCTTGATGCGAGTCCCTCGCAAGACCCCGCACGTCCATGTGCGGGGATTCAACGAAGAGCATGGCGCTGGATGATTCCGCCAGGCGCCTCCCCCCGACTCAGGTAGCCCCCACGCCAATGAGCCTGCATCCCAAGATCGAAGCCATCACCGAGCGCATCCGCAAGCGCAGCGCCGCCTCGCGCGCCGCCTACCTGGCGGGCATCGACGAAGCCGTGCGCAACGGCCCCAACCGCAAGCCCTTGAGCTGCGCCAACCTGGCGCACGTGTTCGCCGCTTGCGGCGATACGGACAAGGCGCGGCTGCGCGCCGACGTCACCCCGAACCTGGGCATCATCACCGCGTACAACGACATGCTCTCGGCGCACCAGCCGTACGAGCACTATCCCGAGCGCATCCGCGCCCTCGCCCGCAGCCTCGGCGCGACCGCGCAGGTCGCCGGAGGCGTGCCGGCGATGTGCGATGGCGTGACCCAGGGCCGCGGCGGCATGGAGCTGTCGCTGTTCTCGCGCGACGTCATCGCCCAGGCCGCGGCGATCGGCCTGAGCCACGACGCCTTCGACGCGACGCTGTACCTGGGCATCTGCGACAAGATCGTGCCGGGCCTGCTGATCGGCGCGCTCGCGTTCGGCCACCTGCCGGCGCTGTTCGTGCCAGCCGGGCCGATGCCGGCGGGCATCCCGAACAAGAAGAAGGCCGAAGTACGCGAGCGCTACGCCGCCGGCGAAGCCTCGCGCGAGGAGCTGCTCGAGGTCGAGGCGCAGTCCTACCACGCGCCCGGTACCTGCACCTTCTACGGCACCGCCAATTCCAACCAGGTCCTGCTGGAGGCGATGGGCGTCCAGCTGCCGGGCAGTTCGTTCATCAATCCGGGCACGCCGCTGCGCGAGGCTTTGGACGATGAAGCGGTACGCCGCGTACTGGCGATGAGCGCATTGGGCGACGACTACCGGCCGCTGGGCCGGCTGATCGACGAACGCGCGATCGTCAACGCGGTGGTCGCGCTGATGGCCACCGGCGGTTCGACCAACCACACCATCCACTGGATCGCGGTCGCACGCGCCGCCGGAGTCGTCCTCACCTGGGATGACATGGACGAGATCTCCCAGGTCGTGCCGCTGCTGGCGCGCGTCTATCCCAATGGCGAGGCCGACGTGAACCGCTTCCAGGCCGCCGGCGGCGTGCCCTTCGTGTTCCGCGAACTGCTCGACGCGGGCCTGATGCATGACCTGGTGACCGTCGTGCCCGAGGGCATGCGCGCCTTCACCCGCGAGCCGCGCCTTGACGGCGGCACGCTGTCCTCGGCGCCTGCCGCCGCGCTCTCCGCCGACGCATCGGTGGTGCGCACCGTTGCCGAGCCGTTCGAAGCGCAGGGTGGGCTGCGCCTGCTGCGCGGCAATATCGGGCGCGGCCTGATCAAGCTTTCCGCGGTGAAGCCCGAGCACCGCTACGTCGAGGCGCAGGCGGTGGTGGTCGATGCGCCGCAGAAGCTCAACAAGCTGCATGCCGCCGGCGTGCTGCCCCGCGACTTCGTCGCCGTGGTGACGTACCAGGGCCCGCGCGCGAATGGCATGCCGGAACTGCACTCGCTGGCGCCGCTGCTGGGCATGCTGCAGAACCAGGGCCGCAAGGTCGCGCTGGTCACCGACGGCCGCCTGTCCGGTGCCTCGGGCAAGATCCCGGCAGCGATCCACGTCACCCCCGAAGCGGCGCGCGGAGGCGCGATCGGCAAGGTCCGCGACGGCGACCTCGTGCGCCTGGACAGCGAGGCCGGCACGCTGCAGATCCTGGTCGACGCGGCCGAGTTCAACGCACGCGAGGTGGCTGCCAACACCAGCCCTGCGCTGCACGACATGGGTCGCAACCTGTTCGCCAACAGCCGGGCGCTGGTCGGGCCTGCCGACCAGGGTGCTTTGTCGATCTCCTGCGGCCCGCCGGCACACGACGGTGGTGCCTGGGATTACGACGCCGAGTACGAACTGGGCTGCGACGCCGAAGCCGCGCTCGCACCACACGAGGCCAAGGACGCCTGAGCCCGCGGCGGCATCACGCGGGCAACGCGGCACCAATACCGCGTGGCGTAGCGCCGCGCTTGCCCCGCTCAACGCCATGGCCTCACCCATTGGATGCAACTGCAACCGAAGCGTGGATGCCCGGGGCCTCGGTTAGAATCGGCGTCCGCACGAATACGCACGGAATACGCACCCCATGAGCATCGCCGCCACCCAGGCCCAGGCCGAACAGCTGTTGCGCAAGTCCGGCATCCTGCCGGTGGTCACCGCCGACAGCGTGGACGAAGCGCGCAAGCTGTCCGCGGCGCTGCTCAAGGGCGGACTGACCGCGATCGAGCTGACCCTGCGCACGCCGGCCGCGCTGGACGCGCTGGTCGCGCTGAAGAAGGAGCTGCCCGGCATCGCGGTGGGCATGGGTACGGTGCTGACCATCGAGCAGATGCAGAAGTGCATCGAACTCGGTGCGGATTTCCTGGTCACCCCGGGCACTCCGCCGGAGCTGGCCGACGCACTGGCGAAGGCGCCGATCCCGGTGGTCCCCGGCGGTGCGACGCCGACTGAATTCCTCTCGCTGATGGCGCGCGGTTTCCGCGTGTGCAAGCTGTTCCCCGCCACCGCGGTCGGCGGCCTGGCCATGCTCAAGGGCCTGGCCGGCCCGATGGCCGACCTGAAGATCTGCCCTACCGGCGGCATCACCGAAGACACTGCGGCCGACTTCCTCTCGCAGCCCAACGTGGTCTGCATCGGCGGCTCGTGGATGGTGCCGAAGAACTGGCTCAAGGCCGGCGAGTGGGACAAGGTCGAGGCCAGTGCGGCGAAGGCCGCGGCGATCGTGGCTGGTGTGCGCGCCCGCTGACCCACGCGCAGCCGCTTGGCTGTACGTAGAGTGGCGCCAGCCCCGCTGCCGTCGCACGAGGGATTTGTAGAGCAGGGCTTGCCCTGCTTCCGTTGACCCGTTTTCGTGGCGTCGAATCGACTTCACAGGCTGCAGCAGCGGCGCAAGCCGCGCTCTACGGATCATTGAAGGAAAGATGCAGGCGCTCGTGACGCCAGCACCACGCCTGCAGCAGATACCAGGTGGCCAACAGCAGGCCCAGCTGCCATTCCAGCGCGTTCTCCAGCCGGTCCTGGCGTGCACGGTCCTGCAGCAACGCATCTCCGAGCACGTTGCCGACGCCCAGCAGCAGCATCGCCACGCAGACCGCGGCCATCATCCGCCACTGCGGCCGCGCTGCGCCCCTCGTCGTATCGCCATTCCATCGCCGCAGGAACACCAACTGGGCCAGGAAACCGCAGCCGAAGAACACAGTGATGCCATACCGGCGCAGGAAGCCATAGGCGGCGCCCTCGGTGCCCAGGAAGGTCGCGTACACACCCAGCGCCACCGCGCAGGTCGCTCCGAGCACGGCCAACGCGCGTGCCGGCTTGCTACCCGCGCCGAGCCAGCGCCCAGCCAGCCACCAGTGGATCGCCACCAGCAATGCGCAGGGAAGCATCATCAGGCGGAACAGGTGGTTTCCCAACCCATGCCGGGCGGCGCGACTGATCGAGGTGCAGCCGTCCCAGTACGGGTTGCAGGGCTCGATGTAGCCGGCCCGCAGCGACAGCCACCAGGCCAGGTGCGCGGACGCCAGCATCACCAGCGCGATGGCCAGCGGAAAGATCCATAAGGGAACAGTGCTGCGCGACATGGCAGGTCTCCGCCGGTGATCCCAGGTTGTGGGCTCGCGTCTGCGCCCGGCTCTCAGGGCATCGCGATGCGCACCCGCGCGCCGGGTCGGGTGATTCGCAACTCGCCGTCCTGCCACTGCGCCGCCGATCCATCGATGGTGGTCGCTCCCGGCGTTCCCGCATACGGCCAGGGCAGCACCAGGCCGCCAGGCGGCAGGCCCGCGTCCGCGGACAAGTCCAGCCGCAGTTCTCCGTCGGCATGGCGCAGCGTGTAGCCGAGGCGGCCATGGGGCGTATACAGGCCCTCGATCGCGATGCCCTCGCCGTCCAGCCAGTCCACCGGTACGCCTGCGGCCAGCACCAGGCTGTCGTCGCGCTCGCGGCTGTAGGCGAACATGTCCAGCGCCGAGCGCAGGAAGTCCGACGCCACCCAGGCATGCGGCAGGTCGCCGACGAAGAACGGCGTGCGCGGGGTGCGCGAGACCACCTCGGCCCACTGGTTCCATTCGACCGGGGCACGGTCCCGGAAGAAGTACCCGGTCGCCTCCCAGGCGCGCTCGCGCCAACCCAGGCGCACGAACGCGGCCACGTTGCGCCACTCGTACGGCGTGTAGTCCTTCCACTCGCGCTGGCCGTCGCGGCGCTGGACGAACTCGTGCCAGTAACGCTCGAACGTGTTCTCAAGCAGGTCGCGCGGCAGCCAGTCCTGCTCGCCGCCCGGCGCCAGCGCGATCGTGGTCGAGGTCGGGTCGAAGTCGCCCAGCTCGGCGGCACCGGGCAGGTAGTCGATGCCGTGGCGCCGGGTGCTTGCGCGCAAAGAGGCGGCCAGGTCCGCGCGGAACTGGTCGCGCGCCCTGGCCATCCGCTTCGCCTCGTCGTCCCTGCCCAGCGCCCGCGCGATCTCCACCGCATCCTTGTAGCCGCGCAGGGCCCAGAAGTTGTCCCAGTACGAGTGCATCGGCTTGGCCGAGTAGCCTTCGTGGCTGATGGATGCCGGCATCATTCCGTAGAACGCCGGGTCCAGCCTGCGGTTCGCGTCGGTGCGCTCGCTGGCGCGCAGCTGTTCCATGTAGTCGAACGCGCCGGCGACATGCGGCCACATCTTCTCCAGGAACGCGCGGTCGCCGGTGTAGCGCCAGTACTCGGCGATGTTGAAGATCAGTTCGCCGTGGCTGTCGTTCTCGGGTACCGGGTCGCTGCCGCGGTCGTCCACGCAGCACGGAACCTTGCCATTGTCGAACTGGTACGGCGCGTACCACTCCAGGTAGTCGCGCACGACTTCCGGCCGCCCAAGCCGTAGCAGGCCTTCGGAAATCATCGCGCCATCGCGGATCCAGCTGCGCGAATACGAACGAGTGCCGGGCTGCAGCCTCGGACCGATGCGGGAGACCAGCATGTGCGCCAACGCGGTGTGCACGGTGTCGGCGAACGCCTGTCCCTGTGGCGGCAGGCGCAGCCGGACCTGGCCGAGCAGGTCCTGCCAATGTCCTTCGGCACGCTGGACGGACGCCGCCAGGTCGAACCCATCCGGCATCCGCGCCGGACCGTCGAGCGGTGCGACCAGCGCCACCTCGCGGGTCTCGCCCGGCGCCAGGCGCCAGCGGTACAGCAGCATGCCTGAGGCCAGCCCGGTCGGATCCTCGACCTCGGCCGTCGCCGGAACATCGCCATCCGCCAGGCGCATCACCTCCAGTCCGGCATCGAAGGGCGTGGCGAACGCCGCATCCGGCTTCGCGCTGGCGAACACGCGCGGCCTGCCATCCACGACCACCTGGCCGCCCGCCAGCGCCAGCCGCTCGATCCGGCTCACGCCGCCGACGGTATTGAGGAACTGGCTGGGCGGATTGACCTGCAGCGGCCGCACGGCGAGCGCGAGGGTGACCTCGCGTGGCCGGTCATGCGGGTTGGTCAGGCGGTAACGCGTCACCAGCTGCGAATCGCCCGGCGTGCCCTGGGCGAAGGCGAGCACCTCCAGCAGGTCATCCTGCGCACCGCCCGCATTCTTCGATCGCCAGGTCACGTTCGGCATCGGCATTCCACCGGGGCGCAGGCCCTGCACCGCGTGAACGTCCGCCCAGCTGCGCAGCTGGCCGCCTTCGAGCAGGAACGGTTCGATGCTGAAGCCGCCACGCGCGACCTCCACCGCACCGTCCTCGCCGATCAACCCCTGTTCGTGGCCGCCGTCGATGCCGAGGATGGTCCAGTAGGGCTGCTCGCCACTGAAGCCGCGCGGCAGCCAGCCACGTGGAAGGTCGGCCGCGACGGCCTTGATGAAATCGTTCGGATGCGAGGAAAATTCCAGCGGCTGCACCTGTGCTTCTGCCAACGCATAGCGCCGGCCCTCGAAATCCAGTGCGATACGTTGCGACTCGGCCTCCGGCAGCGCGAGCCAGTCGGTGTCGCCGCGCCCCTGGTCCACGCGGCGCACCTCCCTCCAGCTGCCGTGCGCATCTTCCAGCGACACGACATACCGTGCCGCGCGCTTGTCGGCCGCGAACCAGTGCAGGCGCATGCCGCCGAATTCCCGCACCTGGCCAAGGTCCAGCACCAGCCGCTGCTTCCCGCGCGCCTGCCAGGCCGTGCCCAGGTCGCCGTCGATCGCAAGCGTCGCGGTTTCCGGCGACGCCGTTGCCTGGGCCGACACCGCCCTGGGTGGCGTCGAAGGATCGACCGGCAGCGGCTCGAACGTCAGTTCGTCGAAGCAGACCGAGCCGGCGCCGCCGGCGTTGTTGTAGATGGTGAATTCGATCTTCGCGCTGCGCCGCAGGACCTTGTCCGGATCAGGGCCCCATGCCCTGGAAATGTGGCGCTGGCGGTACACGATTCCGGTCCATTCGTCAGGGAACGCGAACTTCGGCCGGTTCACCCACCACACGTTGTCGCCGCTGGCATCGACCAGCTTGAACTGGAGGTCGTTGGCCGGAGACTCGCCGCGAAGCTGGAAGGCGAACCGGTAGTTAGCCGGGAACTCCAGCGGCAGGTCGCGCTGGATCCCCGCGTAGCCGGACACGCCGTTGAAGTCGTAGTCCAGGCACAGGGCCTTGCCTTCCACGCCCTCCACCTCGCGCAGGCTGCCGCTGACCTGGTTGGAAGTGACCACGCGCCATGGCGCGGCGTCCTCGAATGCGTCCAGCACCCGCACCTGCGCGCCCGCTGGCGCCGCATCCAGCGATAGAAGTGCCACGGCGATGCAAGACACCGCGCGCAGATTCCAACCCGACAGCACACCCGGCATCAGCAACCCCTCATCCCTTGACGCTTCCCAGCAGCAACCCCTGGATGTAATAGCGCTGCAGCAGCAGGAACAGCAACAGCACCGGCAGTACCGTGACCACCGCGCCGGCCATCATCATCTCCACATCCATGATGTGTTCGCGCGAAAGCGAGGCCAGCGCTACCGGCAACGTGTAGTGCTCCTGGTCGGTCAGCACGATCAGCGGCCACATGAAGTCGTTCCAAGCCGCCATGAAGGTGAAGATCGCCAACGTCACCAGCACCGGCTTGAGCATCGGCAGCACGATCTGGAAGAAGATCCGCCACTCCCCTGCCCCGTCGATGCGCGCGGCCTCCAGCAGCTCGTCCGGGATCGATCGCGCGTACTGCCGCACCAGGAAGATACCGAACACGCCGGCCAGCGCGGGCACGATCACCCCGCCATAGCTGTTGACCAGTCCCAGCTGCTTCATCAGCAGGAACAGCGGCAGCATCGCCACCTGCGCGGGAATCACCAGCGCGGCCAGCAGCAACTGGAAGATGCGCTCGCGCCCGGCGAAGCGCAGCTTGGCGAAGGCGTATCCGGCCAGGGTATTGACCAGCAGCGAACCCAGGGTGATCGCCACCGAAACCAGCACGCTGTTGGCGAAATTTCGCGCCATGCCGGTGCGGCCGAACATCTCGTGGTAGTTGTCCAGCGTCGTCGCCGAAGGCAGCAGCGGCGGCGGGAAGCGGCTGGCCTCGCCGGCCGGCATGAACGAGACCGACACCATCCACAGCAGCGGCGCCAGGCTGACCATTGCCAGCACCAGCAAGGCGCCGTTGACCATCACCGCGTGCCAGCGCGACTGGCCGACCTCGGCGCTCATCGCATGCTCCCCGCGCGCACCGTCATACGAGTTCCTTGCGACGGCCCAGGCGCAGCATCACGGTGGTCACGCCGAGGATGATCAGGAACAGCAGGAACGCCACCGCCGACGCCCGGCCGAGGTTCCACCACTTGAAGCCCTCCTCGAACATGAAGTACAGCACGCTGACCGTGCTCTGCAGCGGGTCGCCACGGGTCATCACGTACGGCTCGGCGAACAGCTGGAAGTAACCGGACACGGTGATCACGCCCACCACCAGCAGGACCGGGCCCAGCTGCGGCAGGGTGATGTGCAGGAACTGCTGCCAGCGCGAGGCCCCGTCGATGCGCGCGGCCTCGTACAGGTCCTGCGGGATCGCCTGCAGGCCGGCGAGGAAGATCACCATGTTGTAGCCGAAGTTCTTCCACACCGCGAACAGGATGATCGTCGGCATCGCCCAGCGCGGGTCGCCCAGCCAGTCCACGGGCGCGACGCCGATGTGCCCCAGCGCCCAGTTCACCAGGCCATAGCTGGTGTGGAACAGGTAGCGCCAGATCACCGCCACGGCCACCAGCGTGGTCACCACCGGCGCGAACAGGGCGGTGCGGAACAGGGCCTTGAACCGCGCGACCGGCGCGTTGAGCAGCAGCGCGGCGCCCAGCGAGACGGCGACCGACAGCGGCACGCCGACCACGACGAAGTAGGTCGTGTTCCACAACGACTTCCAGAACATCGGCGTGCGCAGCAGGTCCAGGTAGTTGGCCAGGCCGACGAACCGCAGGTTGCTGCGGTCGGCCAGCGCGTACAGGTCGAAGTCGGTCAGGCTCAACGCCAGCGCCGACAGGACCGGCAGCCCGAAGAACACGCCGATCACCAGCAAAGCGGGACCGGCGAACAGCCAGCCGGCGAGCGAGCGCCTCATGGCGTGGGCTCCGCGGCGGCAGCGCCCGCATGGTCGCGGTCGTACATCCAGCGCCGCTTGGCGAGGATGCCGTCCACGCGCTGGTCCAGCTCGCGCAATGCCTGGTCCTGCGACTGCCCACCGCGTACGACCCGCTCGCTGGCGATCCGCATCTCCTGCACGATCCGCTCCCATTCCAGCACCTTCGGCGTCGCCTCGACCCGCTCGAGCTGGTCGCGGAACGCATGCGACAGCTCGTCCTGCGCCAGCGACGGATGTTCCCAGGTGCTGCGTCGCGGCGGCAGGTCGCCGATCATCGCGTGGAAACGCTGCTGGATGTCGGGCCGCGACAGGAATTCGATCAGCTTCCACGCCTGCTGCTGCCGCGGGGAGTCGCGGAACAGCACCAGGCTGGTCCCGCCGGCGATGCCCGCGCCCGGACCGTCGGGTCCCGGCAACGGCATGGTTCCCCACTGCCCTTCCAGGTGCGCCGGCTGGCGCTTGCGGAACTCGCGGATGTTCCATGGCCCGGACAGGTAGAACGTGTAGAAGCCGTTGAAGAACTCGTCCCAGACATTGGAGATCTGCGTCTCCGACATCTTCGGCGCCCAGCCCTGCTCGAACATGTTGGCGTAGAACGCCAGCGCGCGGCGGAAGCCCGGGCTCTGGAAGTTGCCGCGGCCGTCATGGCCGCGCAACAGCGGGTCGTCCTGCTGCAGGCCGAACGACAGCAACTGCTCGAATTCGTTGACCGGCATCAGGATCGCGTAGCGGTCCGGGCCGACGTGCGCCTTGACCGCGGCCATCGCCTGTTCCCATTCGGCCCAGGTCCGCGGCGGCGTGGCGACACCGGCTTCGCGCAGGATGTCCTTGCGGTAGAACAGCAGCCGCGTGTCCACGTACCAGGGAATGCCGAGCAGCTGACCGTCGATCACGCTGGTGTCCCAGATGCCCGGGAAGAAGTCGTCCTGGTCGACCACGGCCGACGCGTCGACGAAGGGCTGCAGCGGTTCCAGCACGCCAAGCGCGGCGAACTCGGGCAGCCAGGTATTGCCGAGCTGGCATACGTCGGGCAGCGCCTCGGCCGCGAACGCGGTCAGCAGCTTTTCGTGTGCGGCGGTCCAGGGAATCTGCTGGATTTCGACCTCGATCCCGGTCTCGCGCTCGAACTCGGGAATGAGCTCGGCCACCACCTCCGCTTCGCGGCCCATCGCCCAGAAGCGGACCGGTTCGGGTTCGTTGCGTGCGCAGGCGGACAGCAGCAGGAACAGGCACGCAGCCACGCAACACGACGCCCTGCGCCAGGCACCACCGATCGCGCTCACGGTGGTGGCTGTGCCCGGTTGTTGGCGGGCTGGTCCTGTTTCGTCTGCGCCTCGGCCGCCGCGGCACGCGACTCGGCCATGCCCAGCGCGCGCGCTGCCGCGGCGCCGGGATCGGACTGTTGCGGTTCGGGCACCTCGTCTTCCGGGGTCAGCCAGCCGCCGCGGAATCCGGCCCGCTCCAGCCCGGTGCGGATGTACGGGCTCTTCTTCATCACCGTCCAGACGAACTCGTTGCGGTAGTTGGCGATCATGGCCAGGATCGGCCCCTGGTCGATGCCGATGTAGTCGCTCGCCACCCAGCCCCTGCCCGGTACCAGCCGGCCGGTCTTGAGCGGGATGTCGAAATCGAAGCTGGGATTGAATGAATCCAGGAAACCGTAGCTGGAATAGATGTAGTCGCCGTAGCGGCGATGGAGCTCCTCGGTCGCCGGGATCACCACCTCCGGTGCGAAGACGATCGAGGAGATCGCCGCGGTCGGGGCGATGGTGCCGTCGTCGAAGTTCTCGCGCAGGCCGGCGCCACGCGAGGAATAGTGGCGGAATTCCCGCTCCTCGCTGCGGTACATCTGGCGGGTGTTCTGCGGCCCGTCGCTGGCGGTCAGGCCCCACACGTTCTCGCCGTAGTCCTTCCACTTCATCGGATTGGCGATCGCGTACTCCCGGTGGGCCAGCGCCGCGCGCCGGCTGTTGAGGAAGTAGTCGATCCCGCGTTCGCGCATGTACTGGTCCTGGATGTCGCGGTAGTCGATCCAGACATGGCTGTACTGGTGCCCGAACATCGGCCCGAACGACAGGTACTCCTGACCGTAGTACACGCCCCAGTCGTGGTCGTAGGTGCGGGTCCATACCGTCCACGCATCCGGGCTCACCGGATGGGTCGGGGAACCCAGGGCGAGGACGTAGAGCAGCATCGCCTCGTTGTAGCCCATCCAGTCGTGGACGATGAAGCCGCTCTCGGGGAACCAGCCCATCGACACCAGCGGCTCGCGCTGCTGCAGCCAGGTCCAGTCGACCTTGCGGTACAGCTGGTCAGCGAGCTTGCGGATCTCCTGCTCGCGCGGGTCGTCGCCATCGTAGTAAGCCTGGGCGAACAGCACGCCCATCATCATCAGCGCGGTGTCCACGCTGGACAGCTCGACCCAGCTGTCGTAGCGATGGCCCTGCTGCATGTCGAGGAAGTGGTAGTAGAAACCCTTGTAGGCGCCCTTGCCGGTGCGCTGCGGGCCCTGCGGGATGTCGCGCAGGAAACGCAACGTGAGCAGGGTGCGGTCCACCGCCTGGGTACGGCTCACCCAGCCGTTCTCGATGCCGATCGGATAGGCAGTGAGCGCGTAGCCCACCGATGCGATGCTCGCGAACGGACGCGACGGATAGCGGTCCGGCGTCATCCCGTTCTGTTCGTTGGTGGTGTCCCAGAAGAACTGGAACGTGCGCTTCTCGATGTCCCGGAACAGCGGCGGCAGTTCCGGCCGCGGTGGGCGCTCGGGCAACACCGGCTCGATCAGGACCACGTCGGGCCTGGGCGGCGCCGGCTGTGCCGGCGGCGGCGGCGGCTCACGGCCACACGCGGCCACGAGCCAAGCACCCGCGGCCACCATCATTCCGATTCGCACTTGCCGCCACTTCACGCCTGCCCCCCTTCGTATCGAGTTCCTGATCCCGCTTCCATCAACCGGCCCCGCGCCGCCCGGCACCATCCGGCGCGCGGGCGAAGTGGAGTGCGACGACCGACCCCGGCGGGAGAGGTGGCCGGGGTGGCCGCCGCGACCTCACCAGTCGATGCCGATCGACAGCTTGAACGTGCGTGTCGGCAATGCGATCGCGTTCGGCGTGCCCCAGAGTGGATTCTGGACCTCGCCAGCGCCACCACGCCAGTCCTCGTAGCCGGAGTAGTTGGTCCAGTCGAACACGTTCAGCACGTCGAAGCGCAGCCGGAGCATGACGTTGCTGCCGGTATCGAACACCTTCTGCATCGCCAGGTCGACCTGCTTGAAGTCATCGTCCGGGGTGTAGCTGTCGAAGTGGCAGTACGCCCAGGCCGAGACGTTGCAGTTCTGGTAGTAGCGCGGCGTCGCGTCCGACCACACGCCCTTGCCCGAGAAGGTCAAGCCCCAGGGACCGTCCCAGATGCCGCTGGCGACGATGCGGTTCTCGGGCACCTTGCCCGGGAACCAGCCATAGTCCCCGATGGACGCGGCGTTGAACGCGCCCGGGAACCCGTCGACCGGGCTGTTCTGCTCGGAGTCCGTATAGGTGTACGCGAACGTGGCGCCCCAACCCGAGCTGCTCGTGTACGGCTTCTCGAGCTTGATGTAGATCGCGCTGGTCTTGGTCTCCAGTGCGTTCTGTCCCAGGATCAGGTTGGAGAACGGCGCGAAGCCCTGCCCCCACGGCGGAGGATCGGTCGCATCCGGCGGGGTCGGCGGGAAGAACAGGCCGTCGGGACGACGGTTTCCGAGCAGGAACGCGATGCCGTCGTGGCTCCTGACATAGGAGTACATCACCTCGGTGTTCCAGTCCCGGCCCCATACCTCGAAGGTGTTGCGCATGCCCAGGCCGAACTGGTCGGAGTACGGGACGACCAGGTCGTTGTTCATCAGGTACAGCTCGCGCCCGCCACCTGCGATCGAGGAAGCGCGCAGGAACTCCGGATCCAGGTAACCCGGATCCCAGTTGCGGCAGGTCGCATCGGTTCCCACCGCGCACGGGTGCATCGGCGTGTTGAAGTTGTAGACGTACTGGCCCCAGCTGCCCTTCGACACCTCGTTCTGCAGGTAGTCGAACAGGTTGCGGTCATAGGAACGTCCGGCGCCGCCGAAGATCACGTGGCGCTGGTCCGCGTTGAGGTCGTAGGAGAAACCGAAGCGCGGCGCCCAGTTGTTCCGGTCCGGATCGCGGTTGCCGCCGGTGCTGATGTAGTCGTCGATGTCCACGCCCGAGTTGGGCAGGTTGGTATTGGAGTTCTGCAGCGCGGTGACCACGTCGCCGGGCGTGACGAAATCCTCGTAGCTCGGCGTCGTCTCGACATCCCAGCGCACGCCCATGTTCAGGGTCAGGTGCTCGTTGACCTCCCAGTCGTCCTGGATGTAGATGCCGAACTGGGTGTTGCCCGAACTGACCGTACCGTCTCCGTAGCCCGCGACCGGCGCTCCGAATTCGACGTGGGTCGGAACCGTCAGGCTTTCGTTGATGTCGTAGTAGAACTGCGGGTTGTACTTGTTCTGTTCGAGCGTATCCAGGTCGATGCGCTTGTACTTGATGCCCGCCTTGATGGTGTGGCCGCCGAAGCCGGTGAAGGTCAGGTCGTCCTGGAAAGACCAGCCCTTCTGGCCCTTGTCCTGGTAGTTGTCACCGCCGCCACTGCGGACGATGGTCTCCCACCAGTTGCCATCGCTCAGGAAGTAGCCGTTGGTGAAGTTGGCCGGCTGCGGGCTCCAGAACGCGTCCTCGTAGGTGATGTGCGCGTCGTTGAGCCAGTCGCCCGAGGTCCACTGGTAGCGCAGGTCCACCCGGGTCTCGTCATTGGTGTTGAGCGTGGCCGCCGGCGGCAGGCGCTGGCCCTCGACCTGGATGGTCTCGCTTTCGTCGCGGTACTTGGCGGTCAGTTCGAAGTAATGGTTCTCGCCGACCGCCCAGTCGATCTTGCCGAAGTACAGGTCTTCCTTGAACGGCGAGGTGAAGGTGCCGTTGCCGAATTGGCTCTGCAGCTCCGGCGGCAGCTGGTCGACGGTATAGCCGCGCCCCAGGCTGAAAGTGCGGGGACTGCTGAACTCCTTGGCCTCGTAGGCGATGAAGAAGTGCGCCCGGTCCTGCACGATCGGGCCGCCGAACGAGACGCCGTACTGTTCCTGCTTGCTCTCGGCCTTGGTCGCGCCCGGGCGCCGCTCGAAGTCGGTCGCCGAGCGCCAGTCGGTCATCGTGTAGTCCCAGAAGAAGCTGCCCTGGAACTCGTTGCCACCGGAGCGCGTGGCGGCCACGACCGCCGCGCTGCTCAGCTGGTCGTACTCGGCCTTGTAGTTCTGGGTGATGACCTTGTACTCGCCGATCGCCGACTGCGGGAACGGGTTGCCGCGGCTGGTGTCCTGGCCGCTGACGCCACCGGTGGTGACGTAGTTCTTCTGGCCGACGCCATCGATGAACACGTTGACCGCGTTGGCGCTCTGCGCGCCCGAACGCAAGCGGGTGTTGCCGCTGGCGTCGGTGATGAACTGCATGCCCGGCACGGTGTCGGCGAAGGCGAGGAAATTGCGGCTGTTCTGCGGCAGCGCTTCGATCTGCTTGTTGCTGATGTAGGTCGCTACTTCCGAGGTGCGCGTCTCCACCGCGGTGCCGACGACCTGGACCGCGTCCAGGGTGGTCGCGGCGCCGGCATCGGCGGTCTCCGCCACGCCACCCACGCCGAGGTTGAGCGTCGCGGTCTGGCCGACCTGCACCACGAGCTCGCGCGAGGTGCTCTGGCCCGCGGCCTGTACTTCGATGCGGTAGGTCCCGGGCGGCAAACCACCCACGCTGTAGCTGCCATCGGCGCCGGCCTGGGCGCTGCGACGGAAGCCGGTCGTGGTGTTGATGACGACGATCTGGGCGCTGGCCGCCGGGGCCGAGTCGGCCATGACCTGGCCACGGATGGTGGCGCCGGTGCTCTGCGCCATCAGCGGCGCGGCACCCAGGGCCAGGCAGGTGGCCATCGCCACGGTGAGGAGCTTGCGTACGGGTCTGCTAGCGCATTTTCCGTTCATCGATCTTCCCTCCCAGGATGATGCCGTGTGGTTGTCTTCTTATTTCCGCTTTGCCCGCTTCGCCGTGCTGGCTTGCTCGGATCCGCCGCTGGACTGGCGGACCACCAGCTCGGGCAGCAGCACGTGGTGTTCGACCGCTGCCGGCTCGCTGGCATCGATCTGCGCGAGGAGGCGCTTGAGTGCGTTCGCACCGAGCTCCGCGATACTCACCCGCATCGTGGTCAACGACGGGTGAACGAAGCGCGCGAGTGGAATGTCGTCGAAGCCGGCGAGCGCGACATCGCGTGGCACCTGCAGCCCTGCCTGGGCAAAGGCGTACAGGCAACCGAGCGCCATCATGTCGTTGGCGGCGAACACGGCATCGGGACGGGCGTCCGCAGCCAGGATCTGGAGACCGGCGCGATGGCCCGAGGCCTCGTCGAAATCGCCGCCGAACTCGCTGCCGTGCGCATCGCCCTGCTCGGCGATGGCGTCGCGGAACCCGCGCAGCCGCTCGCGGGCGTCGTGGTTGTGCACCGGCCCGCCGATGAAGGCCAGGTGCCGGTGGCCAAGCGAAAGCAGGTGGCGGGTCATCGCCACGGCGCCGGCATGGTTGTCGATCTCGAAGACCGGCCAGGCCGGTTCGTCCTGGCGCGTGCTGATCAGCACCACCGGCAATGGCTGCGGGAGGTTTTCGGCCAGGAAGCCGGGGCGCTCGGCATAGGGCGACATCACCAGCAGCCCGTCCACGCGCCCGCGCATCGCACGCAGGGCCGCGGCCTGCTCATCGGGATCGCCGTGGTAGCTGGACAGCAGAAGGTGCCGTCCGGCAGTGCGCGCCAGCGAGTCGATGCCGCGGATCAGTTCGGAAAAGAATTCGCCGTGCAGGTCGGGCAGGACCACGCCGATGGTCTGGGTGCTGCGACTGCTGAGGCTGCGCGCGGCCGCATGCGGGCTGTAACGCATCCGGTTGGCCACTTCCAGCACCAGCCGGCGCACCGGTTCGGCGACATTGCTGTGTCCGTTCAGGGCGCGGGACACGGTGGCGACGGAGACATTCGCCTCCCGTGCGACATCGCGGATCGTGACCGCCTGGCGCCCCATCGCTTCTCCCGTCCGGACATGAAGGCGGCCGGCGGCGGCACTGTAACCGTTTTCAGGCCCCGTTGAAAGCCTGATGAAGGGGCCGGTTTCCCGTAACTAACAACAGGATACTCCCTGTTTCACATGCTGCATCGCAGCAGCTGCGCTCGCTGTCCGGGAGCCGGGCTGACCACCCGCCGCTCCGCCCGACATCCCCTCGCGTCCGGCCAGCGCCGGCCTGCCTGGCTCCACGGGATCACGCCATGGTGGCCCGCGGGCCGCTGGACACGGCCGTGCGCCAGCGCTTACCCTTGCTTCACACGTTGGCCGGAAGCAGCGGCCCGCCGGCAAGGGAACAGCACAGGACACGCCCCCAGGGGGTGCCTGCCACTCCCGGCAACCGATCGCTGCCCCCTCCCGCCACACGCAGACCACCTCCCGGCTGTCGGCCGCCGCCTCCCTTGCGGCGCCTGGCCAGTATTGATGTGCATGTAGCGGCGCCCGTCCTGGCCAGTTCCGGCGACGGCCGCCATCGCAGTGCGGCACGCCCGATCCATGGAGCGTCGCCGTGCGCCCCCTACCGGGCCTGGCTTTCGAGCAGATGAGTTCCGAACCCGCGCAAGACGCGACTCCGACAATGCCGCCCCTGTCCCCGCAGCAGCAGGAAATGCCGCTGGCGGTGGTCCATGGGCAGCCGTTGCTGCAGATCCCGCAGGACCTGTACATCCCGCCGGATGCACTGGAAGTCATCCTCGATGCCTTCGAAGGCCCGCTGGACCTGCTGCTGTACCTGATCCGCCGGCAGAACCTGGACATCCTCGACATCCCGGTCGCCGAGATCACCCGGCAGTACGTCGACTACATCAACGTGATGCAGGACCTGCGCTTCGAGCTGGCGGCCGAGTACCTGCTGATGGCCGCGATCCTGGCCGAGATCAAGTCGCGGATGCTGCTGCCGCGGCCGGTCAGCGAGGATGGCGACGAGGCCGACCCGCGCGCCGAGCTGGTCCGCCGGCTGCAGGAGTACGAGCGCTTCAAGCAGGCGGCCGAGGACATCGACACCCTCCCCCGCCAGGATCGCGACACCACGCCGGTGCAGGCCTTCGTGCCGGACCGGGCCGTGGTCCGCCTGCCGCCGCCGGTGGACCTGCGCGAGATGCTGCTGGCCCTGTACGACGTGCTCAAGCGCGCCGAACTGTTCACCGGCCACCACATCAAGCGCGAGGCGCTCAGCGTTCGCCAGCGCATGGGCGAAGTGCTGCAGCGGCTGGACGACGGCCGCTTCCACCGCTTCGAGACGCTGTTCACCGCCGAGGAAGGCAAGCTCGGCGTGCTGGTGACCTTCCTCTCGCTGCTCGAACTGGCCAAGGAGCAGCTGCTGGACATCGTCCAGGATGCCCCGCTGGCCCCGATCTACGTGAAGTCGCTGGCGATCGGCAATACCAACGAACCGCTGCAGTTCCACAGCGAGTTCGACGACGGCGACGCCGCCAACGAACCGGCCGCGGGCTGACACCCGATGCCCCCTTTCCACCAGACCCTGCGGGATACATGGACCAGGCGCTGATCAACCGTATCGTCGAGGCCGCGCTCCTGGCGGCCAACCAGCCGCTGGCGCTGGCCCAGTTGCATGCGCTGTTCCCGGAAGATGCCCCGGCGCCGCCGGGCAGCGTCGAGGCGGCGCTGGAGCAGTTGCGCGACGCCTGCGCCGACCGTGGCGTGGAACTGGTCGAGGTAGCCTCCGGCTTCCGCTACCAGGTCAAGGCCGACGTGCATGGCTGGGTCGCGCGCCTGTGGACCGAGCGCAAGACCAAGTACACCCGCGCCACGCTGGAAACACTGGCCCTGATCGCCTACCGCCAGCCGATCACCCGCGGCGAGATCGAACAGGTCCGAGGCGTGGCGGTCAGCACCAACATCATCCAGGCGCTGGAAGAGCGCGAGTGGATCCGCGTGGTCGGCCATCGCGACGTGCCCGGCAAGCCGGCGCTGTTCGGCACCACCCGCGGCTTCCTGGACTATTTCGGCCTCAAGCGCCTGGATGAACTGCCGCCGCTGTCCGAGCTGAAGGACATCGGCGAACTGGAGCCGCAGCTGCCGCTGGATCCGGAGATGGCGCCGGCGAGGGCTGGCATCACGGGCCCCGGCAATGGTCTCCAGGATGACGACGCGCAGCCCGGCGACGTAAACGACGACGAAACCGGTTCCGACGACAGCGACGCCGCCGATGGCGGGCTCGACGACGCGGCGAACGATTCCTCCACCTCCGACGAGATCGGCGATCCCCACGCCGATGCATCGACGGATGGCGACACGAACGACACCCCTACCCCGCCCCAGGCCGACGAGGCCGCAGGCGATTCCGAAACCCAGGCCGAAGAAGACACCGACGGCCGGAGCACCAACTGATGAATGATTCCACCCCCCGCAAGCCCCTCGGCAAGCTGTCGCTCAAGCGCGGCGAAGAAGCCGCGCCCGCGCAGCCCAAGGCCGAAGAGCGCCTGCACAAGGTCCTGGCCCAGGCCGGACTGGGCTCGCGCCGCGCGCTCGAGCAGCGCATCGCCGACGGCCTGGTCAAGGTCAACGGCGAGGTCGCCCAGGTCGGCCAGAGCATCCGCAGCGGCGACAAGGTCGAACTGGACGGCAAGGCCTTCGTCGCCTCCGCCCTGACCGAGCCGGCGCGCGTGCTGGTCTACAACAAGCCCGAAGGCGAGGTGACCACCCGCGACGATCCCGAAGGCCGCCCCACCATCTTCGAGGCGCTGCCGCGCCTGAAGGGCGCGCGCTGGATCGCGATCGGCCGCCTCGACATCAACACCACCGGCCTGCTGCTGCTGACCACCGACGGCGAAATCGCGAACGCGATGATGCATCCGTCCTACGAGGTCGAGCGCGAATACGTGGTGCGCGTGCGTGCGCCGGAAGGCCAGGAGAACGTCTCCGACGCCATCATCGACCGCCTCGCCCGCGGCGTGGCGCTGGAGGACGGCCCGGCCAAGTTCGACAAGATCGAACGCATCGGCGGCACCGACTCGCACGACTGGTTCAGCGTCGTGGTCAAGGAAGGCCGCAACCGCGAAGTCCGCCGCCTGTGGGAATCGCAAGGCTGCCAGGTCAGCCGGCTCAAGCGCGTGCGCTACGGCAACGTCTCGCTGCCGCGCGAACTGCTGCGCGGCCAGTCGCAGGAACTGCCGGCGGCGCAGGTCGAAGCCATGCAGCGCGAGCTCAAGCTCGAGGACAGCTCGGCCTCGACCCTGACCCTGCAGCCGGTGATCGGCCAGCGCCGCGCGGCCAAGTCGACCGTGCACGTCGGCCGCGAGCGTGGTCCGGGCCAGGCGTACGTCAACGGCCACAACACGGCCGACGAAGGCCGCGAGCTGCGCCGCTTCGACCACGTGCGCGAGGATCGCCGCGGCGGCCGCGGCGGGAACAAGAAGCCGCACGGCGGCCTGACCGTGAGCGGCGAGATGGCGGCCAAGCAGTCGCAGAAGCCGTTCAAGCAGCGCCCGAACAAGGGTCCCAAGCCGCTGCCCGATGGCAATCCGGCTGCGTTCCGCTCCTGGTACGTGCCCGAAGGCGTGGACACCGGCCCGAGCGGTCATCGCAACGCTGGTCCCGGTGGCCCTGGCGGCAAGCCACGCTATGGCAAGCCGGGCGGCAAGCCCGGCGGCGGTTATGCCGGCGGTGGCCAGGGACAGGGACAGGGACAGGGACAAGGCCAGGGTGCCGGTGCGGGTGCGCGCAAGCCGCGTCCGTATGGACATCCGGGCAATGCACCGCACTTCCCGTCCGACCACGCAACCCCGGGCAGCAGCAGCCCTTATGGCAACCGTGGTCCGGCGGGCCATGCGCGACCCGGCGGCGGCAACGCCCGGCCCGGCGGCGGTGGACGTCCCGGTGGCCCGGGAGCAGCAGGTGCGGCACGGCCAGGTGGCGCCGGTCGTCCCGGCGGTGCCGGTCGCCCGGGCGGCGGTGGGCGTCCCGGTGGTCCGGGAGGCCCGGGTGGGCGTCCGGGCGGTGCGCCGCGCGGTGGCAACCGCGGGCCACGCGGTGGCGGCCACGGCTGAGCGAACCACAGGCGGCGCAGTCACACCGCCCGCATGTCGAGCCGGGCTCGCCCGGCTGCATGGATCAGCGCTGCCAACCTGACGGCACCCGCGTCGCGACTTCAGGCCCGTCCGTGGAATGCCAATGACCGCCCTCGCAGGCGCGGGAACGGACGCGACACCGGGAGCCTCGGGATTCCGAGACCTCCGCGCCGGGACCCGCGCGTGGTGCGTGGCGCGGAAGCCCTACCCCACCAGCGCGAGGCGCGGACACTCCCTGCAGATGCGGCGTGCTATGCGCCTCAGCGCGGCGAGATCACGAAGTTGCCGAAGGCCACGCCCAGGTCCCAGCCCTTGCCCGTACCGGCCAGGGCCAGCGAGACCTCGCCCTTGGTCATCACCTGGGCCTTGCTCGACTTGACCGCGCCGGCGTGGGCTTCGGCCGCCGCGTAGGTGCCCAGCGTCTCGCGGATGTTGGCCACGCCGGAAAACTCGCCGGTGCCGTTCTCGATCGTCGACTTGCCGAAGGTCACGCCACCGCCCTTGGCGCTGATGCTGACCGGCAGGCTGCTGCCGTCGTCGCAGGTGATGGTGCCGTTGCCCTTGGCGGTCTTGTAGAACGCCGACCAGCCGGACAGGTTGAAGTGCAGCTTGCAGTCGACATTGCCGGCCGCATGGGCGGTGGACATGCCGGCGAGGACGAGCGCAACAGCGAGCACGAGGGACGGGGTACGGGTCATGACGGTCTCCGTTCGGATGTGCGGACGATGTGGGGCTTGGCCGAGCATATAGCAGGGTGGCGTTGCCAACCCGTGCACGACCGCACTCCAGCCCTAACCCGCCGGCGCCACGGCTCCATGCAGATGCGCGCCCTGCGCGTCGGCGACCCCGACGCTGACCGGCACGCCCTGGCGGACGCTTTCGGTGACGATGCAGAAATCCTCGAACTGGGCCAACAGTCGCTCCAGTTGCCGATGGTCGGCGGCCGTCTCGGCCAGCCGCAGCTGCGCATGGATATGGGTCACGCGCCAGCGACCGGCGGCGTTGCGCGACAGCGTCGCGGTAGCGTGCGTGGTCAACGGACCGGGCGCGTTATGGAACTTGCGCAGCGCGAACAGCAGGCTGGCACTGAGGCAGTTCGCCACCGCAGCCACCAGCAGCCGCGACGGGTCGGGACCGCCGCCCAGGCCCAGCGGCGGCGATTCGTCGGTCGACAGTTCCGGGATCGTGCTGTCGTCGAAGGCGACCCGGAAAGCGTAGCCCGACGCATCGGCCGCTTCCTGGTGCAGGGTGACGCCGACCTGGCGGGTTTCTTCCATCGCCGTTCCTCCGGTTCAGGCCGCGCGCGGCGGCAGGTGCTGGCGGGTCCACTGCACGATCGACTGCAGCGGCATCGCACCGGCCTGTCGCGCCAGCTCGCGACCATGCAGGAACAGCGCCAGCGTCGGGATGCTGCGGATGCCGAATCGGGCACCCAGCGCCGGTTCTGCTTCGGTGTCGACCTTGGCCAGGCGCAACTGCGGTTCCAGCAGCGCGGCCGCCTGCGCGTAAGCCGGCGCCATCGTCCTGCATGGCCCGCACCACGGCGCCCAGAAGTCGACCAGCAAAGGCAGGTCCGAACGCTGCGCGTGCGCGTCGAACGTCGATGCGCCAAGCACGAACGGCTGGCCCGGGAACAGCTGCGCCCGGCAACGACCGCATACCGGGCGGTCGCCGAGCCGCGCGGCGGGAACCCTGTTCAGTGCGCCGCACGCGGGGCACGCAAGCTGCAGGGCGTCGCTGGCCATGCACGTCCTCCTACCCTCCGGGCTCGAGTTCATCCCGGCTGTCGACGCACCCACCATTACGCCGGGTGCGGTGGTGGCGTCAACGCAACTCGAAAGCGTCGGCGTCGAGCATGGCCGGGAAGCGCTCGCGGTGCGCGGCCAGCGTCGCCGCCGACAGCGTCGTGGTCAGCACCTGCTCGCGGCCATGCGCTTCGACCTGCGGCTGGCCGAGGAAGTCGATCACCGCGCTGTCGCCGTCGTAGGACAGGTCGTTGCCGTCGCGGCCGACCCGGTTGACCGCGGCCACGTAGCACAGGTTCTCGATCGCCCGGGCACGCAGCAGCGTCTTCCAGGCGTAGGCCCGCGGCGAAGGCCAGTTGGCGACGAAGATCTGCAGGTCGAAGTCCAGCTGCCCCGGGCGTTCGACGTCGTAGCGGTTGCGGCAGAACACCGGGAAGCGCAGGTCGTAGCAGACCTGCGGATTGATCCGCCAGCCCTTCAGCTCCACGCCCAGCCGCTCGCGACCGGCCGCGTAGCGCTTGTGCTCGCCGGCGTAGCGGAACAGGTGGCGCTTGTCGTAATGCGCCAGCGCGCCATCGGGCGTGGCCCACAGCAGGCGGTTGAATACCCCCTCCGCCGTGCGCAGCTGCACGCTGCCGGTCACCGCCGCGTCCAGCACGCGGGCCTGCTCGCGGATCCAGGCCACGGTCGGCCCTTCCATGCCCTCGGCCTTGTCGATGGCATCGTTGGAGAAGCCGCTGGTGAAGGTCTCCGGCAACACCACAAGGTCCGTCGCGCCGGCCAGCGGCGCGACCAGCGCGCCGTAGTAGTCGCGGTTGGCCGCCGGATCGTGCCAGCGGGTATCGCCCTGGACGAGGGAAATGCGGAGGTCGTTCATGGAATTTCCCGGATCGGACTTTCGGAAGGCAGGTAAGGAACGAGGAGCTTCATCTCAGACTCCCATGCGGTGCCGGTGCACGCGCCTCAGAGCATCCGCAACCGCTCGATCGCCGCATCCAGCGTCGCCTCGTTCTTGGCGAAACACAGCCGCGCCAGACGCTGGCCCTGCGGCGGGCTCTCGTAGAACGGCGACAGCGGGATCGCGGCCACGCCCTTCTCCACCGTCAGCCATTTCGCGAACTCGTGGTCAGGCAGGTCGCTGACCGCCGAATAGTCGACCAGCTGGAAGTAGCCGCCCGGCACCGGCAGCGGCTTGAGCCGCGTACCGAGCAGCTGCTCGCGGAAGCGGTCGCGTTTGGCCTGGTAGAACGCGCCGAGCTGCTCGTCGTGTGCGGGCTCGTCGCGGATCATCGCCGCGAACGCGTGCTGGGCCGGGGCGAAGGTGCAGAACACGTTGTACTGGTGCACCTTGCGGAACTCGGCGGTCAGGGCGGGTGGCGCGATCGCGTAACCGACCTTCCAGCCGGTGCAGTGGTAGGTCTTGCCGAAGCTGGACACCACGAACGCGCGCTCGCGCAGTTCCGGCCAGCGCAGCACGGATTCGTGCTGGCGGCCATCGAACACGATGTGTTCGTAGACCTCGTCGGAAATGAGCAGGATGTCGGTGCCGCGCAGCAGGCCGGCCAGCGCGCGCATGTCGTCGGCCGAGAACATCGCCCCGGACGGATTGTGCGGGCTGTTGATCATCAGCATCCGCGTCTTCGGGGTGATCGCGGCGCGCACGCGGTCCCAGTCCACGGCGAAGGTCAGCGGATCCAGCGGCACGTGCACCGCGCGCGCGCCGGCCAGGTCGATCGCCGGCTCGTAGCAGTCGTAGGCCGGGTCGAGGACGACGACCTCCTCGCCCGGGCGCACCACCGCGTGGATCGCGTTGAAGATCGCCTCGGTGGCGCCGCTGGTCACGGTGACTTCGGTGTCCGCGTCGACCTGCGCGCCGTAGCAGCGCCCTGCTTTGCCCGCGATGGCCTGGCGCAGCACCGGCACGCCGGTCATCGGCGCGTACTGGTTGTGGCCGGCGCGCATCGCGGCGTCCAGTTCGTCCACCAGCCGTTGCGGCACCGGGAAGTCGGGAAAGCCCTGGCCCAGGTTCACCGCGCCGTGCTCGGCGGCCAGCTGCGACATCACGGTGAAGATGGTGGTGCCCACCCTGGGCAGCTTGGTCGGCGGGATCTGCAGCGGCATCGCGGTTCCGGCGGGGGTCGGGAGCCGGGAGTGTACGCAAAGGCGGCGGCCGGCGAAGATGGGCCATGGCGGAAAACAGCATCCCCGGCGCTGCACCGGCAACGGATACGCTGCTGCACGCCTACCTCGCCGCCCGCTACCGCGTGCGCCTGGACGACGGCCACTGGCTGGCAGTGGCGATCGGACGGCACATACCGGCGGAACTGGTGCAGGCGCTGTCTCCCGGATCCGCTTCGCGCCTGACCCTGATCACCGCGTGGAACCCGCAGTCGCTCGTACGGTCGGCGAGTGCCAATGCCGCCGCCGACGCCGCCCTGCGCGCGGAACTGGACGCCCTCGGCCGGCCCACCCTGCGCGCCGCCGCTGCCGATGCCGACGGCGGCTGGGAGGAGCGCGGCTGGCTGGTGGAAGGACTGGACGCCGCCACCGCCGATGTCCTGGCCCGTCGCTACGACCAGGCGGGCCTGCTGCACTGGGATGCCCGGGAACCGGTGCGACTGCGGATGTACCGGGCACGGCCAATGCCAGGCGGCACGCTTGGCGACATCCGCTGGGTGGACTGGATGGCTCCGGAATCGCCGTAGCGGCTGCCGTGGCCAGTGGCATGCGGCCAGCCTTCATCGCCACGATGGCGGCATGGCAGGCGACTGGCGGCCTGCTGGCGGTCAGGTGGCGCGCCACTGGCGTTGCAAACCGGCAGCCATGCGGCACTCTGGTGGCCGGCCGCAAGTCGGCGGCCCATGGGGAGAGACAACGATGCAGATCCACGCGGACGGGGCACAGGTCAGGCGCTGGCGCGACAGTCGCGGCTGGTCCCAGGAACACCTGGCCGAAGTGGCCGGCATCGGCCTGAGGACGGTCCAGAGGATCGAGAACGGCGAGAAGGCCGCGCGCGAATCGGTGATGGCACTGGCGGCCGCCTTCGGCGTCGACGTCGCGGCGTTGACGGTCGATACCGAGGCCCAGGCCGCGAAAGCCGAGCAGACGGGAAAAGCGAAGGAAATCGCCGCCCTGCGCCTGTCCGTGCTGATCCATCTCGCTGGCTACCTGTTCGGGATGCTGGTGTTCGCCGGCATCGGCCTGGGCATGGGAGATGCCAGCATCATGAAGTGGCCGACGATCTGGTGGACGGTGGGGATGGCGGGTCACGGCCTGATCCTTGCCGTGGTGGAACTGGTGACGCGCCAACAGCCCAGGCAGGCCTGACCAGCCGCAGCGCCGGCCGGGAAACCCGATCGCGGCCCGGCGCCGGAAGACAACCCCGCCGGCTATGGGCGAAAGGCGGACGCAGTGCGGCCGCGGCACGCCGGTACAATGCGCGCCGATGACCGATATCGCCCCGTCCCCCTTGCTGGCCGCCCATGGCCTGGCGTTCGCCCGCAACGAGGAGCCGGTGTTCGGCCCGCTCGACTTCGCCGTCGACGCCGGCGAGGCCTTGCTGGTGCAGGGCGGCAACGGCAGCGGCAAGACCACCCTGCTGCGCGTGCTGGCCGGCCTGCTGCACGCCGACACCGGGCGCATCGAGATCGACGGCCGGCCCGCCGCCCCGGCGTTGCGCGCCCACGCCATCGCCTACCTCGGCCACCTGCCGGCACTCAAGGGCGAACTGTCGGTACTGGAAAACCTGGAATTCCTGTGTGGCCTGCACGGCCAGCGTCCGCGCCAGCGGCCGGTCGATGCGCTGGGCATCGTCGGCATGACCGGCTACGAGGACGCGCCGGCACGCCAGCTGTCCGCCGGGCAGAAGAAGCGCGTCACCCTCGCCCGCCTCTGGCTGGCGCCGGCGCCGCTATGGCTGCTCGACGAGCCCTACGCCAACCTGGACCTGGAAGGCATCAACCTGGTCAACCGGATGATCTCGGCCCACCTGCGCGACGGGGGTGCGGCGCTGGTGACCACGCATGGCGCCTACGCCGCCCCGCCGGTGCGCACGCGCATGCTCGAGCTGGGCGCCCGCGCGGGGGCGATCGCATGAGCACTACCTGCTGCCCCTCTCGGTCCGGCACCTCCGGCACGCGCTCGCGTGCCCGGCTGGAGATGCCGGTTTGAGCGCCGCGCCCTCGCTGCTGCAGGCCGGTCGCGCCCTGCTCCTGCGCGACCTGCGCCTGGTCTGGCGACGGCGCGGCGATGCGCTGCAGCCGGCCCTGTTCGCGTTGCTGGTAGTGGTGATGTTCGCCCTGGCGCTGGGCGGCGGGCGGCAGATCCTGCGCGATTTCGTCGCGCCTTATGCGGTCTGGGTGGCGGTGCTGCTGGCCGGCCTGCTTTCGCTGGACAGCCTGTTCCGCGGCGACGCCGAGGACGGCTCGCTGGAGCAATGGATCCTGGCACCCGTGCCGCTGGCCTGGCTGGTGGCGGTGCGCACCTTCGGCCACTGGCTCACCACGGCGGTGCCGCTGCTTCTGGTGGTGCCGGTGCTGGGCGAATTCTTGTACCTGCCACGTGCGCAGCTGCCCATGCTGATGCTGACCCTGCTGCTGGGCACGCCGGTACTGAGCCTGCTCGGCGCGGTGGTCGCCGCGCTCACCGTGGGCCTGAAGCGCTCCGGCATCCTCGTCGCGCTGCTGGCGCTGCCGTTGTACGTACCGGTGCTGGTCTTCGGTGCCGGCAGCGTCGCGGCCAGCGCGCAGGGCCTGGACGCGAGCGGAGCGTTGCTGCTGATGGCGGCCATGCTGGTGGCTTCCGGAGTGCTGGCGCCGTTGGCCGCCGCCGCCGCGATCCGGATCGCGCAGGGCTGAATGCGGCGACTGCGCAAGCCCGGAGTCACCCGGCGCCCAGGCGCTCCCCGCCGGGATCGCGGAGTCCAGCCGGGCGAACCGGGCGCTGCGACACACCGCAGCGACGTCCGTGCAGCCGAACCCACCCGGCAGCCCCTTTGCCACGACCAGGCCTGGCCCGGACTGCGTTTGCGCACGATCAAGGCGCCTGTCCGCCCGTTATCCCAGCATGTCCGTAACGGGCGAGCAGGCCCGCCCGCCCCCGCCGCCCTGAACGGGTTGGACACTTTGACCCACTACTTTGCTTGGCCCCGGGCGCCGAGTCTGGAAAAATGCCCCGAAAGCACTTCGAGCCTGTCCGGCGCGGTCATCCTACGACCCGCCGGCGCCAACCCGCGAGCGATGCGATTTCCTCCATGAACCCGGTGATCCGCTGGTTCCACCTCCTCGGCTCGCCGCCGTACTTCGACCGCTTCGCCGCGCGCTGGGCGCCGTGGTGCTGGCTGGCCGCGGTGCTGCTGATGGGCGTGGGCCTGTGGCAGGCGCTGTTCGTGGTCCCGGCCGATTACCAGCAGGGCGACAGCGCGCGGATCCTGTACATCCATGTGCCGGCGGCCTGGATGAGCATGTTCGTGTTCGGGCTGATGGCGGTGTACGCGGCCATCGCCCTGGTCTGGCGGATCAAGCTGTGCGAGATCCTGGCCATGGCCTGCGCCCCGGTCGGCGCGGCCTTCACCGTGATCACCCTGGCCACCGGATCGATCTGGGGCAAGCCGATGTGGGGCACCTGGTGGGACTGGGACCCGCGCCTGACCACCGAGCTGATCCTGCTGTTCCTGTACCTGGGCGTGATCGGCCTGTACCACGCCGGCGACGACCGCCGCGCCTCGGCGCGCATGGCCGGCCTGCTGGCGATCGTCGGCGTGGCCCTGCTGCCGGTGATCCGCTATTCGGTGGAATGGTGGGATTCGCTGCACCAGGGCCAGACCATCCGCGTATTCGGCGAATCCAGCCTGGACCCGAGCATGATGGCGCCGCTGTGGTGGATGGTGATCGGCACCAAGTTCTGGTTCGCCGGCTCCCTCCTGGCGCGCGCGCGCGCCGACAACCTGCGCCGTGAATCGGGCAAGGACTGGGTGCGCAAGCTGGCGGAGGATCCGGCATGAGCTACCTGCCGTACGTGATCGGCGCCTATGCGCTGTTCGTCGCCGTGTTCCTGTGGGATTTCCTGTCGCCGCGCCTGCAGGTGCGGCGCGAACTGCGTGCCGCGCGCCTGCGCGCCGCGCGCGAACGAAAGCCGGTCGATCCGGCGGTGGAGCTGAGCCGTTGAATCCGACCCGCAAGCGTCGCCTGGTATTCGTGCTGTTGCTGGTACTGGCGTCCGGCGTAGCCACCGCGCTGGTGGCCATGGCCCTGCAGCGCAACGTCGCCTACCTGTACACGCCGGCCGAAGTGCTACGCGGCGAAGCCGGCGAGCACGCCCGCTTCCGCCTCGGCGGCATGGTCGAGAAAGCATCGTTCAAGCGCCCAACCGGTTCGATGGACGCGCACTTCCGCGTCACCGACGGCGACGCGCAACTGCCGGTGGTCTACACCGGCATCCTCCCGGACCTGTTCCGCGAGGGCCAGGCGGTGGTCGCCACCGGGCGCATGGAGAACGGCGTGTTCGTCGCCGAGAACGTGCTGGCCAAGCACGACGAGACCTACATGCCGAAGGAAGTCGCCGACAAGATGGGCATGGCCCACCAGAAGCACGACGTGCAGGTGCCGGCGGCGGAGGCGGCACCTTGATGGCGTCGCCGCGGGTCGCCGCTGTGCGCCGAAGCGGTCCACATGCTTCCTGGCGCGCCATGGGCAGCGATGCTGCCTGTCATTCCACAGGAGGCAGCGATGCTGCCTGAACTTGGCCTGGTCCTGTTGCTCCTGGCACTGCTCGTGGCGGCGCTGCAGGCGGCGCTGCCGCTGGCCGGTGCCCAGCGCGGGAACACGGCGTGGATGTCCATCGCGCGCCCGGCTGCGTACGCGCAGCTGCTGCTGGTGGGCGGTGCATACGCCGTCCTGACCTGGGCGTTCGTCGCCCAGGATTTTTCCGTCCGCTACGTGGCCATCAACTCCAACACGCTGCTGCCGATGGTCTACCGCTACACCGCGGTGTGGGGCTCGCACGAAGGCTCCCTGCTGCTGTGGACGCTGATCCTGGCGGGCTGGAACGGCGCGCTGGCGGCGTTCTCGCAACGGTTGCCGCAGCCGGTGGTGGCGCGCGTGCTGGGCGTGCTGGGCATCGTCGGATTCGGCTTCCTCGCGTTCCTGATCTTCACCTCCAATCCCTTCGTCCGCCTGCTGCCGGCGCCGATCGAAGGCCAGGACCTCAATCCGTTGCTGCAGGACCCGGGAATGATCATCCACCCGCCGATGCAGTACATCGGCTGGGCGGGTTTCTCGGTGCCGTTCGCATTCGCCATCGCAGCCCTGCTGGACGGGCACGTCGATGCGCGCTGGCTGCGCTGGACGCGCCCCTGGACCAATGTCGCCTGGGCGTTCCTGACCGTCGGCATCGGCCTGGGCAGCTGGTGGGCGTACTACGAGCTGGGCTGGGGCGGCTGGTGGTTCTGGGATCCGGTCGAGAACGCCGCGTTCATGCCGTGGCTGGTCGGCGCCGCGCTGATCCATTCGCAGGCGGTGACCGAAAAGCGCGGCAGCTTCGCCGGGTGGACGTTGCTGCTGGCGATCGCCGCGTTCTCGCTGTCGCTGATGGGCACCTTCCTGGTGCGTTCGGGCGTGCTGACCAGCGTGCACGCGTTCGCCGCCGATCCTTCGCGCGGCCTGTTCATCCTGGTCTTCCTCAGCCTCGTGATCGGCGGTTCGCTGCTGCTGTACGCGCTGCGCGCCGGACGGCTGCAGGCCGGCGCCGGCTTCCAGCCGGCCTCGCGCGAGACCCTCCTGCTGCTCAACAACCTGCTGCTGGCCAGCGCCTGCGCGATGATCCTGCTCGGCACGCTGTATCCGCTGATCGCCGATGCGCTGGACATGGGCAAGATCTCGGTCGGACCGCCCTACTTCGGCCTGCTGTTCTTCGTGTTGATGGCACCGCTGGTGGCGCTGGTGCCGTTCGGACCGCTGACCCGCTGGCAGCGCGACCAGCCTTCGCGGGTGGTCGCGCTGCTGCTGCCGTGGCTGGGCGTCGCCCTGGGCCTGGGCGTGGCCGCGTACTTCACCGCGCCGCAGGGCGCATGGAAGACCGCGCTCGGCGTGGGCGGTGCGGCCTGGGTCGCACTGGGCACCCTGCGCTTCGTCTGGAGCCGCCTGCGCAACAGCGGGCGCATGACCGCCGAGATGTGGGGCATGACCCTGGCCCACCTGGGCATCGCCGTCTTCCTGGCCGGCGTGCTGCTGGTGGAAGCGCAGAACGTGCAGCGCGAAGTCGCGCTCAAGCCCGGCCAGTCGCTTCAGGTCGCCGGATACACCTTCGTGTTCCAGGGCGTGGACGAGAAACAGGGCCCGAATTACCTCTCCGACCGCGGCCACGTGCAGGTGCTGCGCGGCGGCCGTGAGCTGGCGCTGCTGCATCCCGAGAAGCGCTCCTACGCGAGCGGCGGCCAGGTCCTGACCGAAGCCGGCATCCTCCCGGGATTCACCGGCGATGTCTTCGTGGCCCTGGGCGAGGCGCTGGGCGACGACGCCTGGGCGGTGCGCGTCCACATCAAACCCTTCATCCGCTGGATCTGGGCGGGCGCCTTGCTGATGGCGCTGGGCGGCCTGGTCACCGCGGCCGACCGCCGCTTCCGCCGACTTCCGGAGGAGAAATCCACATGAACGCTCCGCAGAACACCCCCGCCAAGGCGCAGGGCCTGCCCGTCGTCGCCGTGGTGATCGGCGCGCTGTTCTTCATCGGCCTGGTCGGGCTGATGCTGTACGGCGTGGTGCGCTCGGGCGATGCCGACCGCGAGGTGCTGCCTTCGGCCCTGATCGGCAAGCCGGCCCCGGATTTCGTCCTGCCGATCCTGCACGACCCCACGGTGACCGTGGACGCGGCACGGCTGCGCGGAGCGCCCTACCTGCTCAATGTCTGGGGCAGCTGGTGCGCGGCCTGCCGCGACGAACACCCGGTGCTGACCAAGTTCGCCGAGAGCCGCCGCGTGCGCGTGGTCGGCTACAACTGGAAGGACGAGCCGGCCGATGCGCTGCGCTGGCTGGAACAGTTCGGCAATCCGTTCTTCGTCGTACTCGCCGACCAGGAAGGCCGCTACGCCCTGGACTGGGGCGTGGCCGGCGCGCCGGAGACCTTCCTCGTCGACGGCCAGGGGATCGTGCGCTGGAAATACACCGGCCCGCTGACCGACGAGGTCGTGGCCTCCCAGCTGCTGCCGGCGCTGGAACAGGTGGAGCAGGCCCGGTGATGGATCGCCTGCGCGCGCCCTTGCTTGCAATGATGGTGGCGACGGCGCTGGGCATGGCCGTGGCGCATGCGCAGGTGCAGCCGGCCGGCAGCGCCGCGCCGCTGCAGTTCAGCGACATCGCCGAGGAAACCCGCTTCCACGCGCTCACCGCCGAGCTGCGCTGCGTGATGTGCCAGAACCAGTCGCTGGCCGACTCCAATGCGCAGATCGCCCAGGACATGCGCCGCGAAGTGCTGGCGTTGATGCGCGAGGGAAAATCCGACGCGCAGGTCAAGCAGTTCCTGGTCGATCGCTACGGCGAGTTCGTGCTGTACCGGCCCGAGGTCGGCGCACACACCTGGCTGCTGTGGTTCGGACCGGGCCTGTTCCTGCTGGGCGGCGCCGCGGCCGTGACTTGGATCGTCCGCCGCCGCGCCAACGCAGCGCCAGCCGTGCGCAGCGACAACGCAGCCGACCCGCACGAGGAGCAGGAATGGTGATCC